>CAUQTY010000001.1:0-1324482 GCA_963521395.1 uncultured Sphingomonas sp.
AGGTGCTGACCACCGCCGCCACCGCCGCCGCCGAAGCCGCCGCCACCGCCGCCGCGATAGCCACCGCCACCGCCACCGCCATAGCTGCTTCCGCCGCCGCCGCCGCGGTAACCACCGCCGCCGCCGCCGCCGAAGCGGTCACCGCCGCCGAAGCCGCCGCCACCAAAGTCGCCGCCGCCGAATCCGCCGCCGCCAAAGTCGCCGCCGCCGCCGCCGAAATCACCCTTGCTGTCGCGTCCGCGACCACCGCGGTCGCCCTTACGCCCTCGATCGTAACCCATGCCCGTGCAAACTTCCTCGAACCCGTTTTCTCTTCAAACCAACGCGCTGGGCTCAACGGCGCAACCGGTCATGACATGCCTTGGGAGACATGACTCCGTGAACGACCTTACAGGAAAAAAGGTCATTGCTCTAGCCGTTTGTCTAGGCCTTCTCGTCATGACCGGTTAAGCGGGCCCGACGCACAGGGTCCGGGACATTCTATGGCCATCTATTTTCACGAAGAAGACCTGCCCTCGCAGGCGCTGTTCGGCCCCGGGCCGATTGCGGTCGACACGGAGGCGATGGGCCTTCATCCGGGCCGCGACCGGCTGTGCCTGGTGCAGTTGAGCGATGGCGGCGGCGACGAGCATCTGGTCCGATTCTCGCCGGGCAGCGACTATGCCGCGCCCAATCTCAAGGCGCTGCTCGGCGATCCTGATCGGCTGAAGCTCTATCACTTCGCGCGCTTCGACGTCGCGATCATGCGCCACTACCTCGGGATCGTGGCCGCGCCGCTGTATTGCACCCGCACGGCTTCCCGGCTGGTGCGGACCTACACCGACCGCCACGGCCTGAAGGAGCTGGTCAAGGAGCTTCTTGGCACCGACATCAACAAGCAGCAGCAGACCAGCGACTGGGGCGGCCCCGAGCTCAACGACGCGCAGCGCGACTATGCGGCTAGCGACGTGCGCTACCTCCATGCGCTCAAGGAGAAGCTGGACGAGCGGCTTCGGCGCGAGGGGCGCGTGGCGCTGGCCCAGGCCTGCTTCGACTTCCTGCCGGCGCGGGCCGAGCTCGACATCGCCGGCTGGCCCGAGACGGACATCTTCGCGCACAGCTGATGAGCGAAGCCGCCAACCTCCAGCGCGAGCGCGCACAGCATTGGGCGGAGCCGGGCAGTCGGCACGACAAGCTGGTCGGGACGCTCAAGGTTGCGCTTCCGGCAGCGGTTGGCGTGGTCGCGGCCATCTTCCTGATGCTGCCGCTGACCGAGGATCAGGAGGTCAGCTTTATCCTCGACAAGAAGGATGTCGGGCGGGCCGAGGAGCGGATGAAGATCGAGGCCGCGCGCTACAGCGGCACCGACAATGCGGGGCAACCGTTCGTCCTAGTCGCCGACCGGGCGGTGCAGCAGACCAGCGATGTGCCGGTGGTCGACATCAGCGGAATGCGCGCGCGGCTTGGCCTCGACCAAGGCGCCGCGACCATCCAGGCCCTGCAGGGGCGCTACGATCTCGATCGGCAGCAAGTGGCGGTGAACGGCCCGGTGCGGGTCAGCGGCCCCGAAGGCGAGCAGCTCCTCACCCGCGACGTGCTGATCGACCTCAGAAGCCGGCAGGTCCGGAGCACCGGGCGGATCAGCGGCAGGATGCCGGTCGGCAGCTTCGATGCCGCCAGCCTCAACGCCGATCTCGGCACCAGGCAGGTGGGGCTGAACGGCGGTGTCACCGGAACGCTGAAGCTTGGCACGTTCAGCGCGGCGCGGATGCGGGCCGATCTCAACAGCCGCGTGGTCGTGCTGGATGGCGGCGCGCGGTTGAAAATAACGCCCGGCACCGTCAGATGAGCCAAATGGGCAAGCTCTCGAACCTCGGCATCGCCATTGCGCTGGCCGCCACCACGGCCGGCGGAGTCGCGCTTGCCCAGACGCAGGGTGGGCCGGTGTCGGCGCTCAAGGGCCACAACAGCAATGCCCCGATCGACGTTGCGAGCGACCGGATCGAGGTTCAGGACCGCGCCGACCGCGCGATCTTCGCTGGCAACGTCAAGGTACGTCAGGCCGAACTGAGCCTCGACACCGAACGCCTGACGGTTGCCTACACCAGCGCCGGCGGGCTGCAGATCGACCGGCTGGACGCGAGCGGCGGTGTGATAGTGCGCAGCCCTTCGGAGACCGCTCGTGGCGACTTCGGTATCTATGACCTTAACCGGCGGCTGATCACCCTTATCGGTGCGGTGCAGTTGCAGCGCGGCGATTCGCGGATCAGCGGCGGACGGATGACGATCGATCTCGATAGCGGCCGGGCGGTTGTCGACGGCGGACCGGCCGGGGTCGGCGAGAGCGGGGGACGCGTGACCGGTCGCTTCACCGTTCCCCAGCGCACCGGCGGCTGAGCCCGTGAACGAGGCAAGCGCCATTACCCTGCCGGCAGAGAGCACCGGAGCCGTGGCGATGCGCGGCCTGGAAGTGTGCAGCATCGCCAAGAGCTATGACAAGCGCCAGGTCCTGCGCGACGTCAGCCTGGAAGTGCACCGGGGCGAAGTGGTCGGGCTGCTCGGCCCCAACGGCGCGGGCAAGACCACCTGCTTCTATTCGGTGATGGGGCTGGTGAAGCCCGACCAGGGCCGGATCATGATGGACGGGCGGGACATTACCCCGCTGCCCATGTACCGGCGCGCCATCCTCGGCCTCGGCTATCTGCCGCAGGAAACAAGCATCTTCCGCGGCCTGACGGTCGAGCAGAACATCATGGCGGTGCTGGAAGTCGCCGAGCCTGACCGGAGTGCCCGCGAAGCCCGGCTTGAGCAGTTGCTGGGCGAGTTCGGGCTGACCGGCCTGCGCGCCTCCCCCGCGATGGCCCTTTCGGGCGGCGAGCGGCGGCGGTGCGAGATTGCGCGCGCGCTGGCGGCGGACCCCAAGATCATGCTGCTCGACGAGCCGTTCGCCGGCATCGACCCAATCAGCATCAGCGACATTCGCGACCTGGTGAAGGACCTCAAGCAGCGCGACATCGGGGTGCTGATCACCGACCATAATGTCCGGGAAACGCTGGACATCGTTGACCGCGCCTGCATCATCTACGACGGGCAGGTGCTGTTCGCCGGAACACCGGAAGCACTGGTCGCCGATTCCGACGTGCGCCGGCTGTATCTCGGCGAATCGTTCGAACTGTAAGGGCGTAGGCACGGCACATGGGACTGGGACCGGGACTTCAACTCCGCGCTTCCCAGTCGCTGGTGATGAGCCAGCAGCTTCAGGCCGCGATCAAGCTCCTGCAGCTGACCAACCTCGAGGTCGAAGCCGCCATCGCCGAGGAGCTGGCGAGGAACCCCCTGCTGGAAATGGGCAGCGAGGGCGGCGTGGTGGTGCGCGAGGATGTCGAGTTCGGCGAGAAGCCGGCCGATCCCATGGGCGCTGATGAGCTGCGCGGGAAGGGTGACGAGGCGCTCGACGCCGACTGGCGCGAGGGGGCCGCGGAGACGGATGCTGCCTACGAGATTGGCGGCGGTGACGAGGAGGGGTTCGACTTCGACCGGCTGGCGGCCTGTGAGACGGGCCTGTGCGAGCATCTGATGGCGCAGCTGCATGGCGCGGGGCGGGTGGCGGAGGCGATCGTCCATGAGCTGGAAGAGACCGGCTGGCTCCTCACCCCGCTCAGGGACATAGCCGAGGCGATGGAGGTGCCGGTCAAGGAGGTCGAGGCGGCCCTCGGCCAGGTGCAGGCCTGCGACCCGCCGGGCGTCGGGGCGCGCAACCTCGCCGAGTGCCTGGCCCTGCAGGCCAAGGCCGCCGACCGCTACGATCCCGCCATGGCCCGGCTGATCGCCAATCTCGACCTCCTGTCGCGCGGGCAGACGGCCGCCCTGAAGCGAATCTGCGGGGTCGATGACGAGGACCTGGCGGACATGATCCGCGAGCTTCGCGCCTATGATCCCAAGCCCGGCTGCCGCTTCGCCGCCGAGCCCCAGACCGCCGCCGAGCCCGACGTGCTGGTTCACCGAACCCGCACCGGCTTCGCCGTCGAACTCAACCCCGCGACCCTGCCCCGCGTGCTGGTCAACCGGCGCTATCACCAGGAGCTGAAGACCGCCGCCAAGGGCGACAAGCAGAGCCGGGCGTGGCTAGCTGAGCAGTATCAGAGCGCCTCCTGGCTGGTCCGCGCGCTCGACCAGCGGGCCAGGACCATCGTCAAGATCACCGGCGCCATCGTCACCGCGCAGGAAGGCTTCTTCCGCGACGGCGTGTCGGCGCTGCGCCCGCTGACCATGGGCAAGATCGCCGAAGCGGTGGAGATGCACGAAAGCACGGTCAGCCGAGTCGCCGCGGCCAAGAGCCTGCTGTGCGACCATGGTCTGTTCGAGCTGCGCTCCTTCTTCGCGAGCGGGGTCGCGGCCGACGACGGCGAGGGCGCCAGCGCGGACGCGGTCAAGGCCGCGATCCAGCGGCTGGTCGCGGCGGAGACCGAGGTATTGAGCGACGACCAGCTGGTCGATGCGCTGAAGGAGCAGGGCATGGTGCTGGCCCGGCGCACGGTGGCCAAGTATCGCGAGGCGGTGGGGATCGGGTCGAGCGTGCAGCGCCGCCGACAGCGAGCAATCCAGGGCAAGGCGGCCTGAGCCGCTGATTCCTCGAGGCGCGACGCTTACCCGGCCGGGCGCGAAGTTCTCGAAGTTCACATAGGGCGCGGGGTCGAATAGCCGCCGAAGTTCACGAAGTTCACATAGGGTCGGCGTTCGGCGCGGCGCGGGCGGTGCTGAATGACAGGCGGTCGACCCGATCCAACTGGAGCCTGCCGAATGAACCATATGGGTTTGCTATACCGGCAAATCCTACACCGCAAGGCATGGGCCCTACCAGCCAATTCGTGCCCACACCGGCAGGTGGTCGCTGGCGACCCTGGCAAGCTCGCTGTCGTGGACGCCGGAAGCCTCGACCTCCAGGCTGCGGTCGACGAACAGGCGGTCGAGCACCGCCATGGGGCGGCGGGCGTGGAAGCTCGGGCCCGGCGCGACGATGCTGTAGTCGGGTTCAAGATCGCGCAGGCAGGCGGCAGTCGAGCGCCACTCGTTGGTGTCGCCCATCATCACGGTCGGCATGGCGTGGGGGCGGGCGCGCACCGCCTCGCAGATGGCGGCAAGCTGGCGGCGCCGCCACAGCCCGCTGAGATCGAGATGGAGGCCGACGACCCGGATCGGGCGGTCACGGACCAGCAATTCAACCAGCACCGCGCCGCGCGGCTCCAGGGTCGGCAAGTCAAGGGCCGCGACGTCCAGCACCCCTATATCGGGACGAACCAATATGGCGTTGCCGTGCCAGCCGATGTTGCGGGTATCGACCTTGAGCCACTCGTCGACCTGCGCGCCCACCTTGGGCAAGCGGTCGAGCGCGCGGCGGTTTCTGACCCCCAGCGGAACTGGCAACCAGTGGGCATGGCCTTCCCACAAGTCGTGCGGCACCGCCGAGGCGCGGCCCCCGGTACGTCGGTCGGCTTCCTGCAGCGCGATGATGTCGGCGCCGACTTCCTCCAGCACGGCAAGGATGCGCGCGGGATCGCGACGGCGATCAAGGCCGACGGCCTTGCGCATATTGTAGGTCGCAAGGGTGAGCGATGGACCGCTCATGGGACTTTGCCGCTGTTCCATTGCGCGGTGAACGCCTTCACCTTCCGCCTTGCTCCCACGGCCAGCTCAGCGGACCAGCCATTCGCCGGTCAACGCGCCGCGATGTCCCTCCGGCGCCAGCGCGGCCCGCAGCGCGTCGAGCATCGGCGGCAGGCCTTGCGAGAAGGCATAAGGTGGATTGACGAAAAAAAGGCCCGCGCCATTGTAGATGCCGGGCTGATCGACGTCGTACAGCCAATGTTCGACCGTCATGATCTTGGGAATGCCGATCCGGGCGAGGTGCCGCTTCCACCCTTCATGCGTGTCGCGGTCCTTCAGCGGATACCAGATGGCCGTCACGCCATGCGCCCACTTGCGATGCGTCGCGGCCAGCGTGGCGGTGATCCGGGCGCGCTCGTCGGTCTGTTCGTAGGGCGGATCAACCACCACCAACCCGCGCGGGGTCTTGGTCGGCAGCATCGCCAGCCACAATTCGTAGGCGTCGCGCTGATGCACCGCGGCCGGGGTGCCGCGCATTGCGGCACGCAGCGCCTTGGCGTCCTCGGGATGCTTCTCGTTGAGGATCAGCCCGTCCTGCGGGCGCAGCAGCTGCGACAGGAAGCGCGGCGAGCCGGGGTAGAGGCGCGGGTTCGCGTCATCCTCGTTCACGGCGCGGACGGCGGCGCGATAGTTGTCGAGCAGCGGATTGGAGTCGACAAAGGCCCGCACCACGCCGTGCTGCGCCTCGCCGGTCCGCTTTGCGGTGTCGCCTTCGAGATCGTACAGGCCACAGCCCGCATGGGTGTCGATCAGGGTCAGCGCGCCGGGCTTTTGCTGGAGCGCGCGCACGAGGGCGATCAGCAGGCTGTGCTTGACGACGTCGGCGCTGTTTCCAGCGTGAAAGGAATGGCGATAGTTCATCGGCGGGCGGGTGTCGGTCGAGGTCTATAAGCGGCTGCGCCCGCCCGGCTAGACCGAGATTTCGGTGAACAGGCCGGGCGCGATGCCCTCTACCGTCCAGTCGCCGACCGACCAGCGCACCAGCCGCAGCGTCGGCAGCCCGACCGCCGCGGTCATCCGCCGCACCTGCCGGTTGCGCCCTTCGCGGATGGTGAGGCGAAGCCAGTGATCGGGGATCGCCTTGCGGACGCGGATCGGCGGGTCGCGCGGCCAAAGTGGTGGCGCGTCGATGCGGGTGACCTCGGCGGGCAAGGTCATGCCGTCGTTGAGCTGGACGCCGCGGCGCAGGCGTTCGAGCCCAGGGTCGTCTGGAGCGCCTTCGACCTGCACCAGATAGGTCTTGGGCAGCTTGAAACGCGGGTCGGCGATCCGCGCCTGGAGCCGCCCGTCGTCGGTGAGCAGCAGCAGCCCCTCGCTGTCGCGGTCGAGCCGGCCGGCGGGGTAGACGCCTTTGACGTCGATGTAGTCGGACAGGGTCGCGCGGGTCGTCGGCGAACCGCGATCGGTAAATTGCGACAGGACCCCGAACGGTTTGTTGAAGAGGAGCATTCGGGTCATCGCAGGGGCCGCTCGCCGGGATGGGCGAGCGGCCGAGCCTTCAGACGTCGAGGTTCGCGACGCTCAGCGCATTGTCCTGAATGAACTCGCGGCGCGGTTCGACGATTTCGCCCATCAGGCGGGAGAAGATCTCGTCGGCGACGTCGGCCTGGCCGATCTCGACCCGCAGCAGCGAGCGGTTGGCGGGGTCGAGGGTGGTTTCCCACAATTGCTCGGCGTTCATTTCGCCGAGGCCCTTGTAGCGCTGGATGCTGAGGCCCTTGCGGCCGGCGGCGAGGACCGTGTTCAGCAGCTCCGATGGACGGGTGATCTCGACCGGCTTGCCCTTGGTATCGGCAGCGGCCTGGTCGAGCGCTTCCTCGCCTTCCCCCGCGCCGACGGTCGGCTCTGCCTCGGTTGCGGCGCCCTTCTTGAGGGTGCGCAGCGTCGAGGGGCGGGCGTAGGTGTCGCGCTGTTCGGCCGCGAGGGTATGGAGCTTGCGGGCTTCGGCCGAGGCGATGAAGCTCGGTTCGATGATGGTCACGTCGGTGACTCCGCGCCATAGGCGGCGGAGGAGGTACCCGCCCTCGTGGGCGAGTTCGGCCGACCACCTACCCTCGGTATCGCCCTGCTGAAGCCAGGCGGCGACCTTCTCGATTGCGGCGAGGCGTCCGCTGGTGCCGAGTTCGGGATCGAGCGCGCCGGCCAGCGCCAAGGCTTCCAGAAGCGCGGGATCGTATTTCTTGGGCGCGTAACGCAGCAGGGTGCGGACGCGGCGGGCATGGTCAACCAGCGCCTTGAGGTCCGCGCCCTGGCGAACCTCCCCCGAACTGTCGAGCTGGAGCCCTTCAAGGCCGGCGTCGACGAGATAATCGTCAAGCTGCGCGTCGTCCTTGAGATAGACTTCCGAGCGGCCGCGGGCGACCTTGTAGAGCGGCGGCTGGGCGATCAGCAGGTGCCCGTTCTCGATCAGCTCGGGCATCTGACGGTAGAAGAAGGTCAGCAGCAGGGTGCGGATGTGCGCGCCGTCGACGTCGGCGTCGGTCATGATCACGATCTTGTGATAGCGCAGCTTGGAAAGGTTGAATTCCTCGCGGCCGATGCCGGTGCCGAGCGCCTGGATGATGGTCCCGATTTCGCGGCTGGAGAGCATGCGGTCGAAGCGGGCGCGTTCGACGTTGAGCAGCTTACCGCGGAGCGGCAGGATCGCCTGGTTTTGGCGATTGCGGCCCTGCTTGGCCGAGCCGCCGGCGGAATCGCCCTCGACCAGGAACAGTTCGCTCAATGCGGGGTCGCGTTCCTGGCAGTCGGCGAGCTTGCCGGGCAAGGAGGCGATGTCCATCACGCCCTTGCGGCGGGTCAGTTCGCGGGCGCGCTTGGCGGCTTCGCGGGCAGCGGCGGCGTCGATGATCTTCTGGATGATGGCGCGGGCGTTGACCGGATTTTCCTCCAGCCACTCGGTCATCTTGTCGCTCATCAGTGCTTCGAGCGGCTGGCGGACTTCGGACGAAACGAGCTTGTCCTTGGTCTGGCTGCTGAACTTGGGATCGGGCAGCTTGACCGAGACGATGGCGGTCAGGCCCTCGCGCATGTCGTCGCCGGTCAGCGTCACCTTTTCCTTCTTCAGCATGCCGGATTTCTCGGCATAGCCGTTGACGGTGCGGGTCAGCGCCGCGCGGAAGGCGGCGAGGTGGGTGCCACCGTCGCGCTGCGGGATGTTGTTGGTGAACGGCAGGACGTTCTCGTAATAGCTGTCGTTCCACTCCAGCGCGACGTCGATGCCGATGCCGTCGCGCACCGCCGAGATTGCGATGGGATCGGGGAACAACGGCGTCTTGGCGCGGTCGAGATATTTGACGAAGGCGGCGATCCCGCCCTCGTAGAACAGCTCCACTTCCTTGCGCTCCTCGTGCCGCGCGTCGGCGAGGACCAGGCGGACGCCGGAGTTCAGGAACGCCAGCTCGCGGTAGCGGTGCTCGAGCTTGTCGAAGTCGAAATCGGTGATCTTGAAGGTGGCGGGGCTGGGCAGGAAGGTAACCTGCGTGCCCTTCTTGCCCTCCGGCGCGGGGCCGACGACCTTCAAGGGCGCGACCGCGTCGCCGTGGCGGAAGCGCATGTAATGCTCCTGCCCGTCGCGCCAGATGGTGAGGTCCAGGAATTCGGACAGGGCGTTGACCACCGAGACGCCGACGCCGTGAAGGCCGCCCGACACCTTGTAGGCGTTGTCGTCGCTGGTGTTCTCGAACTTACCGCCGGCGTGGAGCTGAGTCATGATGACCTCGGCCGCCGACACGCCTTCCTCGGCGTGGATGCCGGTGGGGATGCCGCGGCCATTGTCCTCGACCGTCACCGAACCGTCGGGATTGAGCTGGATGAGGATGCGGTCGCAGTGGCCGGCAAGCGCTTCGTCGATGGCGTTGTCGCTGACCTCGAACACCATGTGGTGGAGGCCCGAGCCGTCGTCGGTATCGCCGATGTACATGCCCGGCCGCTTGCGCACCGCGTCGAGGCCTTTCAGGACCTTGATGCTGTCGGCGCCGTAGGAGTTCTGGTTCGCTTCTTCTGCCATGCCAGACCTATAGCGGAAGGCACGGCCAAGTCACGTGCGCCCGCGTGTACGCGCGTGAGCGACCTGCTTGACGCGGGTTGCTGCTGTGCGATGCTCCACGGATCGACAAAGGGGAGTCGTTCCACATGCGCCTGATGCTGCCTGCCGCCGCGTTGCTGCTGATCGCCGCGGCCCCGCCGCCTGCGCCGCCGGCCCCGGCCGAACCGGTGACCGAGACGATCCATGGCCGCCAGGTCACCGACGAATATCGCTGGATGGAGAGCGGCAAGGATCCGCGCTGGATGCCGCATTTGAAAGCGCAGGCGGCGCACAGCCGCGCGGTGCTGGACAGCCTGCCCGGCCGTGCCGCGCTGCTGCGCGACATTGCCGCGCGGTCGGGTGCCCTGCCTGCCGTCACCGCGGTGCGGATGAGCGGCGACGTTATGGTCTGGCAGGAGCGGCCGGCGGGAGCGGAGGATTTCCGGCTGATGGCTCGGGCTGGGAAGAGCCAGGCGCCGGTTACGCTGTTCGAGGTGACGCCGGGGCAGACCGGCGCGGAGGTCATCGACAGCTGGTCGATCTCACCCGACGGCAAGTGGGTCGCGCTGGAAAGCAGCGTACGCGGCAGCGAGCGCTCCGGCGTGTCGCTGATCGAGACTGCGACCGGAGTTCGCCGTCCGCTCCGGATCGCCGATGCCGGCTGGGTCCAATGGCTGCCCGACAGCAGCGGCTTCGTCTACAACCGCTATATCGGCGAGCATGGGACGCCGAGCTACTTGGTCAACAACGAGGCGCGGTTCCACCGGATCGCCAGCGGCGAGGATCGCAAGCTGACCACCCGCGGACTGGCGGAAGTCGCGGTCCGGCCCGAGCAGTTCGCCAACGTCCTGACCTCCCGCAACAGCCAGCATGCGTTTCTCGGCGTGCGCGACGGGCGGTCGGAGTTCGCGCTCTACCGCGCGCCGCTGGCCGCCGCGCTCGACGGCAGCGCCAGGTGGCAGCGGGTGGCGGATTTCGGCGATACGGTCACCGACGCCGCGGTGGCGGGCGATGATCTGTACCTGACGACCAAGAAGACCAACCCCAACGGCCAGCTGCTGCGACTAGACGCGGCGGCTCCCGACCTTGGCCGGGCGACGATCGTGACCTTGTCCGGCAATCCAGTGATCGACGGAATCACCGCAACCAAGACAGGCGTGCTGGTCCGCACCATCGAAGGTGGGGTCGCGGGCTTGTGGTTCGTGCCCAAGACCGGGAGTGCACGGCGGATCACGCTGCCGTTCGACGGCTCGCTCGGGTTCCTTGAGACCGACCCGAACAAGGACGACGCCCTGCTGTCGCTGGCGGGATGGTTCAAGCCGCCGGTGGTTTATCACCTGGCGGAGAATGGCGATCTGCACGACATCGGGTTCATGCCCGAACTGCCGTTCGACACGTCGGCCTATGTTGCGACGCGGGGCATGGCGAGGTCGCATGACGGTACCATGGTGCCCTACACCATGCTGACCAGCAGCAAGGCACCGGCGAACGGTCCGCGACCGGTGCTGCTCGACGCTTATGGCAGTTACGGATTGAGCCAGCTGCCGCGCTCCCGGCTGACCTACCTGCCGTTCCTCGATCGCGGCGGCGTGTACGTCGTTGCCAATGTCCGCGGCGGCGGTGAATTCGGCCGGGCCTGGCATTATGCCGGCAAGGCCGAGACCAAGGCCAATACCTGGCTCGATGCGATTGCGGTCGGCGAGAAGCTGGTCGCCGACCGGATTGCGTCACCGGCGACCATGACGTTGATCGGAACGTCGGCCGGCGGGGTCACCGTGGGGCAGGCCATCAACGCCCGTCCCGACCTGTTCAGCGGCGCCATCGCCAACGTCGGCTTCATGAACCCGACGCGCTATGTGTCCGAGCAGAATTACGCCGATATCGAGGAATGGGGCGGGCCGATCGCAGACGCGAGGACCTTCGAGGTCATGCGGGCACTCGACCCCTATGCCAACATCAAGAAGGGCGTTCGCTATCCCGCGACCTTGGTCGTCAGCGGGCTGAACGACCCCCGCGCCGCAACCTTTCACAGCGCCAAATATGCAGCGCGACTGAAAGCGGCCAGCACCAGCGGGGAACCCGTGCTGCTTCGGCTGGACTTCGATGCGGGGCATGGCGCCGGCTTCGGATCGAGCCGCAGCCAGGCCGACGCCGTGATGGCCGACATGCTGGGCTTCGTCCTGTGGCAGGCGGGCGTGCCGGAGTTTCAGCCGGCACGTTGACGAAAAGGGTGGCGGGCGGCGCGCAAGGGGGCAACGCGCCGCCCGCCTAGGGCATTACTGGCCCTTGAGGGTCACGCTGGCCGTGCCGCCGGTGGCTGCAACGTCAAAGGCTGCCGGACCGAAGGACGGCGGGCCGCTCTGCGCGGTGCCGCTGAAGCCATAAGGTTCGGTCGGGCCGGTGGCGCCGATGGTGAAGGTGCCGTCGCGATCCGTGTCCTGGACCACCGCTGCGGCGTAGCGACCGGCCGGGACGCCGGACAGGGTCGCGGTGACGGAGGTGCCGGTCGGCTCGACCTTGGTGGTGTAGGAGCCGGCGCTCTTGCCGAACTCGCCTTCGCTTTGCAGCGCGACCAGCACCGGGCCGCCGTTGGCCGTGACGCCGTCCACGGTGACGGTCACGACCGAGCCGCCGCTGGCCATGTTGCCGGCCATGCCGCTGTTCATGCCGTCATCGGCGATCATGTTGTCGACCGCGGCAATGTCGTTGGTGACCACCGCATCGTTGGCGGCGGTGTCGGTTGTGTCGCCGCATGCGGCGAGGGCGAGCATGCTCGCGGCTACGAAAAGGCTGCGCATGGGTTGTTCCTTCAAGCTGAATGGCTTGGAGGAGAACCCAGCGCAGCCCTTTTGAGTTGCAATGGTAGACTTAAGCCCGTGTCGGGCAGCAGACCTTAGCCGGCCCGGCGCTGACCGCCGTTGCCGCCGCCGCCGCCACCACGACGACGCTGACCGCCGCCGCCCGGACGACCGCCGCCGCCCGAACCGCCCTGCCCGGCCGGACGCTGGCCGCCGCCATGGCGCTGCCCCTGCTGTCCATGGCCGCTGGCGGGCGGAGCCGCGCGCGCCGGAGCGGCCGCACGGGTGGGATTGCCGACCGGGCCGCGCACCGCCCCGGGCACGCCGCGCATGGAGCGGCCGCCTTCACGAGGGCCGCTGCGGTCCTCGGGCATGTCGCGGCGCGGATCGTTGCGCGGCAGGCCGAAGCGCTGCGGATCGCGGTTGTGACCGCGCGCGCCGCTTTCGTTCCGGCGGTTGCGCTGGTTTTGCTGCGGCTCGCGCTTGGGTTCGGGCTTGAGGCGCTTCAGCGCCTCGACCGCCTGCATGAAGCCGGCCGGGAGCGCTTCTTCCGTCAGCTTCTGGCGGGTGAGCTTCTCGATGTCCTTGAGGAACGGGCGCTCCTCACGGTCGCAATAAGCGATGGCGATGCCGTCGGCCCCGGCACGCGCGGTGCGGCCGATGCGGTGGACATACTGCTCGGGCACGTTGGGCAGGTCGTAGTTCACGACGTGGCTGACGCCCGGAATGTCGATCCCGCGCGCGGCGATGTCGGTCGCAACCAGGATCGGCACGCTTCCGTCGCGAAAGGCTTCAAGCGCCTTTTCACGCTGCGGCTGGCTCTTGTTGCCGTGGATCGCATTGGCGGGAACGCCGGCCGCGCCGAGCATGCGGACGATCTTGTCCGCGCCATGCTTGGTGCGGCTGAAGACGAGCGTGCGCTCGATGTCCTTGCCGTTCTGAAAGAACAGGGTTAGCAGCGCGGTCTTCTCCGCCTGGTTGACGAAGGTGACGCGCTGTTCGACCCGCTCGGCAGTGGTGGCGACCGGGGTCACCGCCACTTCAGCCGGGTTCTTGAGATATTCGTCGGCGAGGCTCTTGATCATCTTCGGCATGGTGGCCGAGAAGAACAGGGTCTGGCGCTTGGCCGGGATGATCTTCACGATCCGCTTCAGCGCATGGATAAAGCCAAGGTCGAGCATCTGGTCGGCCTCGTCGAGGACCAGGATCTCGAGCATCGAAAGGTTCACCGCGCGCTGATCGACGAGGTCGAGCAGGCGGCCAGGGGTGGCGACCAGCACGTCGAGGCCGCGCGACACGGTGCGCACCGACTTGGCATTGGCGACACCGCCGAAGATCACGCCGACCGTGGTCTTGAGACCGGCGCCATAGGCTTCGGCGCTCGCGGCGATCTGGCTGGCGAGTTCGCGCGTCGGGGCGAGGACCAGCATGCGGATTTGGCCGGGCTTGAGCATCGCCGGGCGGTCGGCGGCCAGGCGCTGCAGCGACGGCGTCATGAACGCCGCGGTCTTGCCGGTGCCGGTCTGGGCGATGCCGAGGAGGTCGCGGCCTTCCAGCACGTGAGGGATGGCCTGCGCCTGGATCGGCGAGGGCTGGGTGTAGTTCTTGGCGGCAAGCGCGGTCAGCAGGGGCTTCGACAGCCCGAGTTGTTCAAACGTCATTCTTAGTCTCTCAACATAGACACGCCGGCGAGCGCAAACCGCTGCCGGAGTGGGGTTTTTCAGAAGAACCCCGCGTGATGTGGAGAACTTATTTGAGTGAACCGAGACGCGGGCCGGAGCCTGAGGGGCTGCCGATCACGCCGCTTTGTGGCGTCTCGCTGGGGGCCATGTAGGTGAAACTTGCCCGATTGTCCAGTTTGTCAGCCGATGTGCACGGTGGTGGCCTCGCCTATCCCCTCGAACAGCGCGGCTTCGGTCGCCGTCATCCACACCTGCCCGCGGCCGACGAGACGCTGCAACAGGGCGGCGCGGCGACCGGGATCGAGGTGGGCTGCGACCTCGTCCAGCAGCAGCAGGGGCGGCGCGCCGCGGCGGGTCGTGACCAGCGCGGCGTGGGCGAGGACGAGGCCGAGCAGCAGCGCCTTCTGCTCCCCGGTGGAGCAGCGGGCGGCGGGCTGAGCCTTGGCGCTGTGGGTGACGGCCAGGTCCTGGCGGTGCGGGCCTTCGGTGGCGCGACCGGCCGCCGCGTCGCGCCCGCGGTTTGCGCGAAGGCGGGCGGCGAGGTCGGGTTGAAGCGGCTGGTCGAGGGTGATGGCGGGGCGGGCGAACAGGTCCTCGGGGGTGGCGGCGAGCTGCTGGCCAAGCGCGTCAACAGTGCGGGCGCGGGCGGCCCCAAGCGCTTCGCCATGCTCGGCCATCCCGGCCTCGAGCGCGGACAGCCATTCGGGATCGGCGCCGTCGGGCTCGGCCAGCAGCTTGTTGCGGGCGCGCATGGCGGCTTCGTAGCGGGAGGCGTGATGGGCGTGGCCAGGCTCGAGCGCCAGCACCAGCCGGTCGAGAAAGCGGCGGCGGTCACCGGCGGGGCCGCTGAACAGCCGGTCCATGGCGGGGGTCAGCCACAATATTGCCAGCCAGTCGGCGAGGCTGTTGACCGCGGCGGGCGCGCTGTTGATGCGGACGACCCGGCGTTCGGGCGCGGTGGCGAGCGTGCCGGTGCCGAGCACCGTACCATCGCCAAGTGCCGCGCTGACGCTCCAGCCGCCGGGGCCGTCGCTCCGGGCCATCTCGCCAAGCGGGCTTCCCCGCAGCCCGCGGCCCGGGGCCAGCATCGAGACGGCCTCGAGGATGTTGGTCTTGCCCGCGCCATTTGCTCCGTGGAGGCAGACGAAGCCGGGGCCGGGCGCGAGGTCCAGCGCGGCGTGATTGCGAAAGTCGGTGAGGGTCAGCCGGGCGAGCATCAGGCGGGCGACCACGCCTTCGCGGACGACCCCTTCCGCGCCCAGCTGATCGCCCAGAAGATCAGCGCAAGGCTGACCGGAATGTCGAGAAAGGTGGTGTAAAGCAGCCAGAAGTCGGTCGAGAAGGCCCAGGCCACCAGACTGTTGCCGCCAGCCATGACAAGGCCGGTCAGCCCCATGCCGATGCTCAGGCGGCGCGGGTCGATGTCGGAATAAGCCATGTAGCGGTCGAGCCCGGCGCCAAGCCTGCGCCCCTTCAGCACCAGCCCGTCGAACAGGAAGCAGGTCGCCCCGACCAGGCCGACAATGGTGGAGCGGTGCTTGATCACCTCCTCGTCCTCGAAGGCGATGGCGAAACCGGCACTGACCAGCAGCATAAAGACGCCGAACAGCATCATGCCGCCGATCAGGTCGACCTTGACGAAGCGCTGAACGACCACCAGCGCGAGCCCGACCGCGGCGCCGACCAGCGCGGCGGTCTTGAGGTCGGTCAGCTTGGCCACCACGAAGAACAACAGCCCGGTGGCGACATCGACCGCGATCGGCACCTTGTTGCGCTTGAGCTTGGACGGATCATAAGCCTCGTCGCCCTTTACCTCGCCCTTGCGGATCATCCGGGCGGCGCGGTCCGGCAGGGCGATGCGGCGGCCCGGGTGACTTTCGTGAACAAGCCGGCCGTCGACCCGCACCGCAATGGCGGCAGTCACCCAGTTGATATAGCCGGCGTCCACCTCCAGCAGGCGTCCGCCCGGCAGGGTGGTCGACAGACGATGATTGCGGACGGCTTCCTCTCCGACCGCGGGGGTGAAGTCGGCGGCCCGCTGCTCGCCGTCCACCCACAGGCTGCTGTACGTGCCGGACGTGCGAGCGTCGATCAGCACCAGGCATTCATGCTCGATACCGACCCAGAAGGGGCGCTTGTAGAGCCACATGCGGCGGCCGGGAGCGGCCTGGTCGACAACGTCGGTCATGGCCGCGGCATTAAGCAGAGGCAGGAGGCCGTGGCCAGACGGCCGGCAGGCGGGGCGGGTTGCGGCAAGGCGGCCCCCGTCGCACGGTGGACCGGTGATGGCGGCGTCGGAGCGGGGTGGAGCGCAAAGCGCAGGCGAGGCGGCCGGGCTTGCCCAGGCCCTGCTGACGGCATTCGCCTTTTCGCTTGCCTTCATGCAGCCGCCGCTGTTTGCCGGCGGCTACAGCCTGGTCGCGAGCGACCTCCTGTTCGCAGCACTGGTGGGGACGTGCGCGCTGCTGGTGATCACGCGGCGGCTCCGGCTGGTCGGCGATCGCGCCTTCGTCTTTGTCGGCCTCTATTTCGCCGCGATGCTGCTGTCGGCAGCAATGGGCGGAGGTCAGGCGAGCCCCTCCAGGCTGGCGACGCAGCTTGTCCTGTTCGCCATGCCGGTGGTCGCCTGCTGCCTGATCCGCGACGAACAAGGTCTGCGAAGGGTGGTGCTGGCCTGGCTGGCCGGATCCAGCGCCGTGGTGCTGGTCGCGGCGGCGAGCCTGGCGCTGTTCGCGGTCGATCCCGGGCATCCCCTGCTGGAGTGGACGCGGTTCCCGTTCGGCACCTTGCCGCCCGGCCCCTATCCGCGGCTGCGACTGACGTTCCTGAATGCCAACATGGCGTGCAATTACCTGACTACTTCCTTCGCCCTCTTGCTGGCGGCGCAGGGCAAGGGGTGGGTCGGCAAGCGCACGGCGTGGCTGCTGGCCGGCGGCCTGCTGGTCGCGGCGGCGACGACCATCTCACCCGGTTTCGGCGGCTTTGCACTGCTGGTGGCCGCATGGTTCTGGATGCTGAGGCGCGACGTGCAGCCGGCCAGGGCTCGCCTGATTCTGGCCGCGGGGTTTGCCATTGCCGCGCTGTTTGTCGCGGTAATGGCAGTGACGCCGCTGCTTCATCCCACCGCGCCCTTTCTGATCCGGGTGCCGGGAGCGGACCTTCTTCTGGCGCCTTCGCCGCGGCTCCTGATCTGGCTGGAAGCGACAACCAACTTCCTCGCCCATCCGCTGTTCGGGAAAGGCTACGGCGCCGCTGCGGTGGAGGTCAGCTACCTGGACCCGTCGGGCCGGCTGCAGCAGCTGACCGACGCACACAACATGTTCCTGAACATCGCGGTTCAGTGCGGCGCGATGGGGCTGGCCGCGCTGGTCGCGCTGGTTGTGCACATGGCGCGCCGCACGGGGCCGCTGCGACTATCCAGCGACCCTGCCGCGGTTGTCAGGGTGGCCGCGGGCCTGGGGCTCCTCAACGGGTTGGTCTACCAGGGGCTTGGCGGCTCGTTCGAGGACGCGCGTCACCTGTGGTTCCTGTTCGGGCTTCTGCTGGCAGCCAGCCGGATCGAGCGCGAAGCTCAGACCCGCATCGGCATCAGAACGTAAAGCGCGCTCGACTTGTCGTTCTCGCGCAGCAGGGTCGGGGCGGCGGCATCGGCAAGATGCACCTCCACCGTGTCGCCGTCGATCTCGCCCAGGATGTCGAGGAGATAGCGGGCGTTGAACCCGATCTCGAGCCCGTCGGCGCTGTAGTCGGCAGCCAGTTCTTCGGTCGCGAGGCCATTCTCGGGCGAGGTGACCGAAAGGGTCACGCGGTCGCGGTCGAGGCTGATCTTGACCGCGCGGGTCTTCTCGCTGGCAATGGTGGCGACGCGGTCCACACCGGCCTTGAAGCTGGCGGGATCAAGCTTCAGCAGCTTGTCGTTGGCAGTGGGGATGACCCGGTTGTAGTCGGGGAAGCTGCCGTCGATCAGCTTGCTGGTCAGCACCGCATGGCCCAGCACGAAGCGGATCTTGGTCGCCGACAAGGTGACCTCGACCGTGCCCTCGACCTCGTCGAGCAGCTTGCGCAGTTCGAGCACGCACTTCTTGGGGACGATCACGTCGGGCATACCGTCGGCGCCGTCGGGCTTGGCGACCGTCACGCGCGCGAGGCGGTGGCCGTCGGTGGCGGCGGCCTTGAGCATGTCGTCGGCGACGTGGAGGAAGATGCCCATCAGATAGTAGCGGGTTTCCTCCGACGAGATGGCGAATTTGGTCTTGTCGATGATCTGGCGCAGCGTCGCGGCCGGCAGCTCGAACCGGGTCGGAAGCTCGCCCTCGGCGATCACCGGGAAGTCGTCGCGCGGCAGGGTCGACAGGTTGAAGCGGGCACGGCCGGCGACGACCTGCATCTTGCCGTCGGTGGCGGAAAGCTCGACCTGGCTGCCTTCGGGAAGCTTGCGGACGATGTCGAAAAAGGTGTGGGCCGAGACGGTGGTCGCGCCGGCGGTGGCGACATTGGCCGGCACGCTTTCATCGACCTGGAGGTCGAGGTCGGTCGCCATCAGCCGCAGGGAACCATCCTCGCGCGCGTCGAGCAGGACGTTGGACAGGATCGGGATGGTGTTGCGGCGCTCCACCACCGACTGGACGTGGCTGAGGCTCTTGAGGAGGGTGGCCCGTTCGATCGTCGCCTTCATCGCTGCTGCTCAGTCCTTTTGCCCCGGAGCCGCCTGCCCCGGCCTCACGGGAGGCGACAGCGTGGCGGCTTCATCTTGTGGGCTCGTTATAGCGGGCGGGCGGAGCGGTGGAAGGGGCTTGAGCCGGTGTTTTGTCGCCCAGGCTCGCTGCTATGCGTGGAGGAGTTTCGGCACCCTTCCGCGGCGGAATTGCGTGACCGGCGCCTTGCGGAAGAAACACTGCCGCAAGGCGCCGATTCGAAAGCTCAGGTCGCCGGTGGAAGCACTGCGTCGACCTCGTGCACGACGCCGTTGCGGGCAGGCTGCTCGGTTCCCGTGATGCGGGCGCTCTGCCCGCCCGGCCCTGCGATCCGGAAGCCATTGCCGTCCCGCGTCACCGTGAGCGGGTCGCCCGCCATGGTCGCCACCGTTGCCTTGCCCCCGCCACTCTCGACCGCGCGGGCGAGGTCGGCGGCAAGGATGGTACCCGGCAGGATGTGGGCACGGAGCAGGGCTGTGATCTCCGCCTTGCGGGCCGGCTGGTCGAGACCCTGGAGGCTTTCGGCGGGCAGCTTGTCCAGCGCCGCGTCGGTCGGGGCAAGGATGGTATAGGGCTCCTTGCCCGACAGCACCCGCTCCATGCCCGCTGCCTTGACCAGCTGGGCAAGCCGCGGGGTGGCGCCAACCACCGCCGCAAGATCCTGCGACGGTGCGCCGGGCGAAACCGACACGTTGGTTTCGGACTCCGCCGTGCCCGCAGCCCCGTTGCCGTCCTCCTGCCCGCAGGCTGCGAGCAGGAGGGCGACAAGGCTTGTTGCGACGAGCCGCCGCATCAGACCAGGGTCTCCACGATCGCCTGGACGATCCGGGTGGTGGGATCGACCTGGTAGATGTTGCCGTCGTTGTAGCGGTACCAGCTGTCGGGGCTGTCGACGTAGCGATCGCGATAATCGTAGGGGACGTTGTACACGTCGTAGCCGGCGGGCATCGGCTGACCCACGCCGAACCCGCCCGCGAGCAGCGACACGATGCTCTCGATCAGCCCTTGCTGGCGATCGACCTGGTAGATGGCGCCGTCACCGTAGCGGTAGTAATAGTCGTCGGTGTCGGCATACCAGGGCTGATACTGGACCGGGACGTTGTAGTAGCCGAGGTAGTCGCTCGGATAGGCGGCGCCGACATAATAAGCGCCGTTCCATTCATTGGCGAGCGGCCAGTAGGCATCGACATAGTTCCGGTCGCGATCGACCCGGTACACATAGCCGTCGGCCGTCCGATAGTAATAATCGTCATTGTCCGGATACCAGCTGCGGTAGTCGATCGGAAGCAGCGCCGACCCGAGCGCGACCGGGATGGCCGCCCCGACCAGCCGCTTGGCCTGGCCCGGGGGAAGGCAGCCATTGCCCTTGGCCGCGAGGCCCGGGGGACAGCCTCCGACCAGGCCGGTGGTGCGGAAGGTCGGACTGGCGAAGTAAGCGGTTCGCCGCTCGCCGGTGAAGATGTTGGGGTCGACGCGCACTTGGCGCTGGACCACGCGCTGCTCGACCTGCTGGCGGCCGCCGCGGTCCTGGACGATGCGCACGTCGCGATTGCCGCCGCCGCGCGCTTCACGGACAGGGCCGCGCTGCCGTTGCTGCTGCTGCTGCGGGCGCTCGGCCCGGCGTTCAACGCGGACGTCACGGCGTTCGGGACCACGGACCTGCCGCGCCCCGCCGCCGCGCGCTTCGCGCTGGGCGCCGCCGCCATTGCCACGGGCCTGCTGCTGTCCGCCGCCATTGCCGCGGACCTGCTGGCCACTGCCGTTGCCGCGCACCTGCTGCTGGCCGCCACCGCGGACTTGCTGCTGGCTACCGCCGCCGCGGGCCTGTTGGCCGCCACCATTGCCGCGATTGCCGCGCGCCTGCTGGCCGCCGCCGCCTCCGCCGCGCTCAACCTTGGCGGGCGCGCCGCCGCCCTTGCCGCCGCCGCCGCCGCCCTTGCCGGGCTGCGCCAGGACCGGCGCAGTAAAGGCCAGCGCCGCGGCGCCGGCCAGGATTATGCTGTTCTTCATGAGCCTTGGCTCCTTTCGGAGGCCAATAACGGCTCGCCGCATGCGACCGTTCCAAACCTGACGGGCCATGCGGCACGACTCGTCGCTCCACGATGAACCGCAGATTTCTGCGCTTAGAGGGCGGGCTCCTCGACCCAGTCCCGGCGCAGGTAACGTGTCGCAACCAGCGCCAGCAGCGCCGCCACCAGGTAGAAGGCGAGCACCGCAAGGGCCGCGTAGCGCAGGCTGTCGGCCCCGTAAGTGGCGCGCAGTTCGTCGGAGATGAAGCCGATCAGGAACGGCCCGACGCCGAGGCCGATCAGGTTGTTGATCAGCAGAAAGGAGGCGGAGGCAGTGGCGCGCTTGGATGGCTCGACCAGGTGCTGGACGGCGGTGGTGATGGGCCCTAGCCAGAGGATGTTGAGCGCGTTGGGGATGAGCAGCAGGGCCCACACCAGGGTCAGGTTCTCGACCATCAGCCCGAGCGCGTAGAGCGGGGCGGTGATCAGCCAGGCGATCGCTGGCAGCCAGGCATACCAGCGCTTGTCCTTGCCGCCGAGGCGATCGGCGAGCAGCCCGCCCAGGAACACGCCGGCGGTGCCGCCGATCAGCAGCAGCGAGCCGAGGAATTGCCCGGCCCCGACCAGGCTCATGTCATAGCTGCGGATCAGGATGGAGGCGACCCAGGTCGCGAGGCCGTAACCGCACAGCGAACTCAGCGATGCGCCGAAAGCGAGCAGCCAGAAGCTGGGCTTGCGGGCGACCAGCGGGAAGGTCGCGACCAGGGTCCGCATGGAGGGCGGTTCGGCCCCCGCGACGCGGGGCGGATCGCGCACCACCCATTTGAAGATCGGCGCGAGGATCAGCCCGGCGAGACCCATCGCCAGGAAAGCGGTGCGCCAGTCGAAGTTCTGCGCGATCCACGAGCCGATCACGGCGCCGAGGCCCAGGCCGATCGGCACGCCAAGCGAGAAGATGCCCATCGCCTTGCCGCGCTGGGCGGGCGGGAAGCGGTCGGCGATCAGGGCATAGGAAGGCGCCACGCCGCCCGCTTCGCCGAGGCCGACGCCGAGGCGGAACACGAACAACTGCCAGAAGCTGGTGGCGGTGCCGCACAGCGCCGTGAAGGCCGACCACAGCGCCAGCGAGGCGGTGATCACGCCCGAGCGGCTGGTGCGGTCTGCGAGCAGCGCGAAGGGGATGCCGAACAGGCTGTAGACCAGGGCAAAGGCCGGCCCGGTCAGAATGCCGAGCTCGCTGTCGGTGAACTGGAGGTCGTTCTTGATCGGCTCGAGCAGGATGCCGAGGATCTGCCGGTCGAGGAAGTTCAGGATGTAGGCCAGCAGCAGAAAGACGAGGATGATCGTCGGCGAGCGCTGCAGGGAGCTTGCTGGGCTGGTCATGGCGAGGGTGGTGGCACGGGACGCCTGGGCTGCCAAGCGTCCCGTGCCAGGGGGGCTCAGAACTTGACGTCGAGCGAGACGAACACCTGCCGCGGCGCGCCGTAGAAGCCGGTGACCACGCCTTCACGGCCAAGGCTCGGGGCGATACCAGGCACTGCGAAGGCCGGGTTGGCAGCTCCGGTGGCAAGGAGCGGCGCGGCCGCGAGGATCGGCTGGCCGGTCACCGGGTTGATCACCAGGAACGGGTAACCAGACGTAATGTAGCGCTTGTCGGTCAGGTTCTTGCCGTGCAGCCCGATCCGGAACCGGCCAAGGTCGTAGATCAGATTGGCGTCGAGCAGCGAATAGGCCTTCTGGTCGAGATAAGGATTGGGGATCTCGGCCTGGTAGGTCTTGCTGCGATACGACAGGGTCGTGTTGGCCGACAGCAGGCCCGGTCCTGCAGGTACCGTGACGTCAAGGGTGCCGCTGTTGCTCCACTTGGGCGTGTTCTGCACCTTGCGGAAGCGGGCCACGTCGATCGGCTGCCCGAGCGAGGTCGGCGCCGGATTGCCGTTGGCATCGAAGAAGGCGATGTTGGAGATGAAGCTCTTGTACTCGGCGTCGAGGTAGCCGATCGAGCCCGACAGGTTGAGCCGCGATCCGGCGCCGGCGAAGTCGCGGGCGAGCGCCGCGGTGCCTTCGAATTCGATGCCCTTGAACTGCGCCTTGCCGGCGTTGGTGGTGACGCCAACAAAGGTCGGCACGCCGTTGATCACCGCACCGGCCGATCCCGGCACCTGCGCGTCCTTGTAGTCGGCGATGAAGCCGGCGATCGCGACACGCAGGCGGCGGTCGAACAGGGCCGCCTTGTAGCCGATCTCGTAGCTGGTGACCTTTTCCGGCTCGAACAGGAAGTAGTCGAATATTTCCGACGCCTCGCGGGTGCCGTTGCCGTTGAGGTCGGGTGCCGCGGTGCTGAGGCCGCGCGGGTCGAAACCGCCGCCCTTGAAGCCCTTGGACCAGCTTGCGTACAGGTTGGTGTCGCCGTTCGGCTGCCAGCTGACCGAGGCGCGCGGAGTGAATTGCTTGAAGGTCTTCTCACCCACGAAATTGGAAGTGAGCGCGCCAAGCTGAACCCCAGCGCCGCCGAGCGCAGGCGAGACCCCGCCGATCAGGTTCTTGCGGATCACCACCGCATCGCGCTTGTCGGACGTGTAGCGCCCGCCGAGCGACACCGAAAATTGTTCGGTCAGATCGTACGTGAAGTCGGCAAAGCCGGCCCAGGTCTTGGTGTCGACATCACCATAGGTGGAAGCGGTGAAGCCCGGCAGATTGAGCACCGCGCCCGTGGTGCCAAGCAGCACGTCAAAGATGTTGTTGGCGTTGGCGTTGAGGTAATAAGCGCCAACCAGGCCGTTCAGCGGCCCCTTCTCGACCAGCAGCTGCACTTCCTGGCTGAACTGGCGATTGCGGTAGATGGCGGGCACGTCGACGTCGGCGGCGGGGAGCGCGTCGAAGTCGATCGGGGTGACGCTCTTGTCCTTGCGCCACGCGGTGATGGAGCGGAAGGTGACCCCATCGGCGAGGCCGACGTCGCCGCGGATCGAGATGCCGCCGCCCTTCACATCCTGTTCCGGGGTCACCAGGCCGCCGCGGCTGTCATAAACGTTGGCCAGCACCGGCGCCTGCGACAGAAGCGAGGGGATCAGGCGGTGGCCACCGCGGGTGTTGCTGTTGTCCCAGGTGTAGTCGCCGGCGATCCTGATCTTGATCGTGTCGGCCGGGAACAGCTCGGTCGTGGCGCGGACCGCGAACACGTCCTTGTTGTAATTCTCGGCGCCGGTGGTGAGGTTGGTCCCGAAGCCGTTACGGTGGAGCCGGGCAATGGCGCCGCCGACCCGCATGAAGTCGGCCAGCGGGGTCGAACCGCTGACCACCAGCTCGCGCTGCCCGTAATTGCCGACCACCGCCCGCACCCGGCCCTCCGGCTCGGCGGCGAGCGAACGGGTGACATATTTGATCGCGCCGCCAATGGTGTTGCGGCCGTAGAGCGTGCCCTGGGGCCCGCGCAGCACCTCGATCCGCTCCACGTCGTAGACGTCGAGCAGCGCGCCTTGCGGGCGGTTCAGGTAAACGTCGTCGAGGTAGAGACCAACGCCGCCCTCGAAACCGGCAACCGGATCCTGCTGGCCGACGCCGCGGATAAAGGCGGTCAGCGTGCTGTTGGTCCCGCGCGAGGTTTCCAGCGTAACGTTGGGGGTGGTGTCGCCAATGTCGCTGATGTCGATCGCGCCCTGGCGGTCGAGCTGCTCGCCCGAATAAGCGGTGACCGCGATCGGCACGTCGATCAGCGTTTCGGTGCGGCGGCGGGCGGTGACCACAATCTCGCCATCGGGCGCCGTGGCCGCTTCGTCACGGGTCTGCGCATCGTTGGCAGCGGCGGTGGTGGCGGTGTCCACGGTGGCCGGCGCTTCCTGTGCCAACGCCGGTGTGGCGGCAAGCAGGGTGGCTGCCGAAGCGAACAAGGCCGAACGGACGGTGATGGCGCGCATGACGATGATTTCTCCCCCTCGATCTGACAGGCCGCCGGCGAGTCTCCTTTCGCCGGAAGCAAATCTGAGATCACCCGAATACTGAAAGTTGAATCACCTTTCAAGTCTTGATCGGGTTCGTCCGGGCGTGCATCTTCGCCACTCGATCATGTGCCGGGCGGGGGTTGCGCGGTGCTGGCGGCGGGCTTCGGCTCGCCCATGGGAACCGGTGGATGGCTGAACGCGGGAAGGCAGGAACCGGCAAGGCGAAGGCGGCTTCGTCCGGCCGCGCGATGGTGGAGCGGACCGGTGAAGCGGTGCCGCTCACCAACTCCGCCAAAGCGCCGCGCACCGCTCGGGGCGAGCGCACCCGGCGCAAGATCCTCGATGCGGCACGGGCCGAGTTCGGCAGCCGGGGCTTTGCCGACACCGGGATCACCGAGATCACCCGCACCGCCAAGGTCGCGCTGGGCACCTTCTACACCTACTTCCACAGCAAGGAGGAAGTGTTCCGGGCGCTGGTGCAGGACATGAGCGAACAGGTCCGTCTGGCGGTGGCGCCGGTACTGGCGGAGGGCCGCGGGACGCTGGAGGCGGAGGAGCGGGCGCTGGCAGCGTTCCTGGCCTTCGTCGGCCAGCATCAGCAGGTCTACCGGATCATCGACGAAGCCGAATTCGTTGATCCCGCAGGCTTTCGCGCCCACTACGAAAACACCGCCGCACGCATCGCCGAGCGCCTTGCCGAGGGCGCGGCCGCTGGCGTCATGCAGCCACCGCGCAATCCGCTCGACGCCGAGGTCCGGGCGTGGGCGATCATGGGGATGAACGTCTTTCTCGGCCTGCGCTTCGGCGTCTGGGGCGAGGAGGACCCGGCTGAGGTGGCGGCGGCGGCGAATCGGCTGATCCGTGAGGGGCTGGGGCGGGACTGAGAGATCAGGTGTCGATTAGCGCTTCGCTAGGAACCATTTCCGGTTGCCTAAGCTCCCTTGCGGCGGTTACCCTGGGTGGAATGGCGCGGCTCCTGCGGGGTGATGCACGGTGGCGGAAGCTCTGAAATCCCCCCGAACCGCGAGTCTGACGCTGCTGGTTCTTCTTGCCGGTTGCACGCCCCCGGACACGCCGCCGTCCTCGGTCGAGGTGGCGACCGCCTATGACTCGTCCTCCCTGGAACTTGCCATCACGTGCGAACGCTCCAGCACGAGTGGTTGCCACTTCGCGATCGAGCGTCCGAACAGGATAACGATGGGGACGATCCTGAAGGGAGCCACTATCACCGTCCCCCTTGTGGAAGCGACTGCTCGAATGTGCAGCAGCGCACTTCCTGTGAAAGTTGGAAACTGCACCTGGTCGCCGGTCGGCCCGACTTCCTGAGGTCAAGGCAAGCCGCTTCATTCCTTGCGGTGGGCGGTATCATCTAGGGCCGATGCGAAGGCTAGAAGGCCCTAATCCAACGCCTTCGCCAGCGCGGCGAAGCGCTCCACATCCTCTTCGTCATGGTAGAGGCCAAGACCGATGCGAAGGACGTCGCCGCGCACATCGGTGATGCAGTCCTGCGCCATAAGGGCGGCCTGCCATCGGACTGCCTGGGAGTGGCTCAGGGCCAGAAAGCGGGCGGGACCGGACGGGGGGTCGAGCAGTTCGGCCGTCGCCAGCGGGGTGCCGGGAAGGCGGTCGGCGAGAACGGACTTGATCTCCTCCACCCGTGCGCTGACACGAGCGGTGGTCAGCCCTTCGTCCGCCAGCACCCGGCGCACGTGCAGGAAGCGGTAGAGCGCCGAGGGGTCGAACGTCGCGCCCATGAAACGCATCGCATCAGGGGCGTAGCCGACCTGGCCGGGCGGCAGGGTCAGGTCCTCGAACTCGGCATACCAGCCGGTGATCGGCGGGCGCGGTCCGAAGCCCGGCGGGCAGTGCATCAGGCCAAGCCCCTCGCCCGACATGGCATATTTATACCCGCCGGCGAGGTAGAAGCAGCTTGTCCCGAGAGTGCCGAGCGGTTCGGGAACGGCCATGAAGCTGTGATAGCCGTCGATGACGACCCACGGCCCGTCCGGCGCGGCGACCGCGGCAAGTGCGTCGAGACCGGTAACGAGGCGCCCGGTGCCGAACATGACCTGGCTGACCATGACGAGGTCGGCCTGTCCGGAACGCTCCGCCAGCCGCTCGGCGAGGGTATCCACCGGATCGGACGGCAGCACCTCAAGAGCGATGTCGCCGCTTTCGGACCAGCGGGCGAATTGCCGGCGGGCGCTGTGGAACTCGCCGCTGGTGGTCAGCACCCGGAGCGGACCGCTCGTGCGGCGCGGCGCGGCGGCCCACAGGCGGATCAGGAAGTCGTGGGTGTTGCCGGCGAAGACGATGGCGTCGGGCCGGCCGGTGCCGAGCTCCGCCGCGACTTCGGCCTGCGCTTCGGGCCACAGCTCGCCCATCACCCGGTCCCACTTGCGGTCGGCGAGGCGGGCGGCGTCTTCCCAGCATTCCACCTGTCCGGCGAAGCTGGCGTCGGGCCACAGGTGGTGGCTGTGCGCGGCCATGTGCAAGCGGCCGGGTGCCGCGCCGAGGCTGCGGGTGAAGAGGTGCTTGAAGCTCATAGCTCGGTACGGATCGCCCACAATTCGGGGAAGGCGCGCTTTTCGAGCGTGGAGGCGAGGTAGCTGGCCCCGGCCGACCCGCCGGTGCCGGGCTTCATGCCAATGATCCGCTCCACCGTCAGCAGGTGCTTGTGACGCCAGCCCGCCAGCGCGTCGTCGATATCGACCATCTTCTCGGCCAGCTGGTAGAGCGCGAACCACTGCTCGGAGTTACGGTAGACGTCGAGCCAGCTCGCCGCCCCCTGCCGCACGCGGGCGGCGTCGGCGGTTTCCCACAGGCTGGGCGCGTCGAGCGCCGCCTGCAGCCGGGCCCGCCCCTCGGTACCGCCTTCCTGATAGTCGAGAAAGCGCGGGTCCTTGATCCCGAAGCGATATTCAAGCTCGCGGAACTGGGCCGACTGGAAGCCCGACGAGGTGCCGAGCACATGGCGGAAGGCGGAGTAATCGACCGGGGTCATGGTCGCCAGCACGTCCCACGACAGGGTCATCACCGATTGGATGCGGCTGACCCTGGCGAGCGACTTGTAGGCCGCGGCAAAGTCGTCTGAGGCGACAAGCTGGATCGCGAGATCCACCTCGTGCAGCATCTGCTTCAGCCACAGCTCCTTGGTCTGGTGGATGACGATGAACAGCATCTCGTCATGCAGGTCGGACCTGGGTTGCTGCGCCGACAACAGGGTCGGCAGCTGGAGGTAATCGGCATAGGTCATGCCGGCGGGGTGCGCGGTCATGGGGCCGGTCTAGGCCGATCGGGCCGCCGCGTCACCCCGGCCACCGAATGCGTCTTTACTGGCGGGGTCCGCCGCCGGTCGGCCCGACGCTGCCGACGGTGCCGATGTTGCCGAAGAATTCCTCAAAGAAGCTCTTCTGGCGCCCGAGCGTCGGAGTGGTGCGGCCGTCGGGATTGATGGAGGCCACCTTTTCCTCGCCGGTCCGCTCCACCGCCGCCACGTTGCCGGCCGCATCGAAGCGGATGCGCAGCACCGTCTGGTCGGTCACCCGCGGAGTGCGGAAGGCAAAGGTCGAGGTCTTGCGGCTGACGTAATACCATTCGTTGTCGCTGAACTGGCCGGTAAAGGTCGGCCGGCCAAGCGTGCGCTCGACACTGGTCTTGTTGTCGGTCCCGACCTGCACCGACTGGGCCAGCTGCTCATCGAGGATGAAGCCGCGATTCTCCCGGTAGCCGGCACAGCCGCTGAGCGCGCCAGCGGCGACGATCGAGGCGAGGAAGACGAAACGATTGGTGGTCACGTGTTTGCCATGCTCCGGATGCCGACACCCTTGCGCCAGCTGTTGGCCCGCTCAATATCGGCTGGGACCCGGTCCGCCAAGTGCAGCGGGTTGCCTGAACGGAGGATGATCATGAAGTCGCTCATGCGGCTGTTCCGCGGCGAGCCCAATGTCGCCGAGCCGCTTTACGCCCAGGTGGTCGCCAGGGCGCGCGAGCCCCATTGGTATGTGGCAGGACGCGTGCCCGACACGATGGAAGGGCGGTTCTCCGTGCTTGCGACCTTGCTGGCCCTGACCGACATCCGGCTCGAACAGGGTGGCAGCGACGCGCACAAGGCGAGTGTGGGGCTGGCCGAATGCTTCGTCCACGACATGGATTCGCAGCTTCGCCAGGACGGCGTCGGCGATCCGGTGATGGGCAAGCGCGTCGGCAGCCTAGTCGGCGCGCTTGGAGGGCGGGTCGGAGCGTGGCGCCGGGCGATCGAGGGCGAGGAAAGCTGGGAAGCGGTGGCCGGCCGCTCGCTCTACCGCGATCAGGTGCCGTCGCCGGAAGCGCTGGCCTATTCGGTTGGCGAGCTCAGGCGTTACTGGCAGGCGCTGCAGGGGCGCGGCGACGAGGCGCTGGTCGGCGGGGTGCTGCCGTGAGCGGGACAAGGCTGTCGCTCGCCAAGCTGCGTGACGGGCAGCGGATCGAATATAGCGCCGACGAGGCCGAGCGGACGGCGGTCGCCGAGCGGCTCGACCTGCTCGGCCTGCAGCGGCTGGAAGCGGTGCTGATCCTTGCCTGCGAGGGGGAAAAGGTGCGCGCCGAAGGACGGCTGCGGGCGAGTGTCACCCAAGCCTGCGTCGCGACCGGCGACCCGGTGCCGGCGATGGTGGACGAAAAGATCGCGCTGCTGTTCATGCCCGAGCCCGCCGGCACGCCCGACGAGGAAGTCGAGCTCAGCGCCGAGGACCTGGACGTCATCTTCCACGATGGCCGCGAGATCGATCTTGCGGCAGCGGTGGCGGACGAGCTCAGCATCGCGCTCGATCCTTATCCTCGCAGCGCCGGCGCCGAAGATGCGCTCAAGGAAGCGGGCGTGCTCAGCGAGGAGCAGGCCGGGCCCTTTGCGGCGCTGGCAGCGCTGAAGGGAAAGTAGCGCCCTTAGAACGGAACGTCGTCGTCGAGGTCGTCGAACGCGGCGGGCGCGGGGCGGTTTGCGCTGCTGGCCGAGCTGCCCGAGCGGCCGCCGCCATAGCCGCCGCCGCTGCTGCCACCGCCAAAGCCGCCATCGTCATAGCCGCCACCGCCGCTGCTACGGCCGCCGCCGAAGCCGCCACCACCGCCGCCGCCTTCACCGCGGCCATCGAGCAGCACCATGGAGCTGTTGAAGTTGCGCAGCACCACCTCGGTCGAATAGCGGTCCTGGCCGTTCTGGTCCTGCCACTTGCGGGTTTCCAGCTGGCCTTCGAGATACACCTTGCTGCCCTTCTTGAGGTAGCTCTTGGCGACCTTGGCGAGGCCTTCGGCGAAGATCGCGACCGAGTGCCACTGGGTGCGCTCCTGGCGGTTGCCGTCGCGGTCCTTCCAGTTCTCGGACGTGGCGATGCGCAGGTTCACCACCTCGCCCCCGTTCTGGAACGAGCGGCTTTCCGGGTCCTGCCCCAGATTGCCGACCAGAATGACCTTGTTGACGCTTCCCGCCATCGCTTCACGACTCCTCTATGCTTGAGGAGCAGCTATAGGCCGAGCGCGACCGCCGTCCAGTAGGTGAGGCCCGCCGCGAGGTAGGCCAGCGCAAAGAGGTAGGCGACCATGAAGGCCGGCCATCGCCAGCTGTTGGTCTCCCGCCGGGTGACCGCGATGGTCGACACGCATTGCGGCGCGAACACGAACCAGGCGAGAAAGGCGAGCGCGGTGGGCAGCGGCCAGGCGCCCCTCAGCCGCTCGGCAAGGCTCTGTTCGAGCTGGGCCTCGTCGGACTGATCGAGCGCATAGACGGTGGCGATGGCGGCAACCGCCACCTCGCGCGCGGCCATGGCGGGCAGCAGCGCCAGCGCAATGTCGTGGTTGAAGCCGATGGGTTTCACCACGACCTCGATCCCACTGGCGATCTGCCCGGCGATCGAAACCTCGCTTTGGCTCTCGCCAGGGCCGGCCTTGGGATAGCTCGCCAGCGCCCACAGGATCACGGTGGTGACGAGGATGATCCCGCCCGCGCGCTTGAGGAAGATCATCGTGCGCTGCCACAGGCCAAGCGCGACGTCCTTGAGCGCGGGCATCTGATACTTGGGCAGTTCCATCATGAAGGAGGAAGCGGCGCCCCGCGCCACCGTCTTGCGCAGCGCCAGCGCGGCGACCAGCGCGCCGACGATACCGGCAAGGTAAAGGCCGAACATCACCACGCCCTGCAGGTTCACCAAGGGCGCGATCTCCCGGTTGGGGATGAAGGCGGCGATGATCAGGGTGTAGACCGGCAAGCGCGCCGAGCAGGTCATCAGCGGCGCGACGAGGATGGTGGTCAGCCGGTCCTTTTCATTGTCGATGGTGCGCGTCGCCATGATGCCGGGCACGGCGCAGGCGAAGCTCGACAGCAGGGGGATGAAGGCGCGGCCGGAGAGGCCGGCGGTGCCCATCAGCCGGTCCATCAGGAAGGCGGCGCGGACCATGTAGCCGGTGCCTTCGAGCAGCAGGATGAACAGGAACAGGATCAGGATCTGCGGCAGGAACACGACCACCGCGCCGACCCCGCCAATGACGCCATCCACCAGCAGCGAACGGAGCGCGCCTTCCGGGAGCACGACGGTGACGAGGGTGCCGATCGCGGACACGACGCTTTCGATCCAGCCGATCGGGGTCTCGGACCAGGCGAACACCGCCTGAAACATGGCGAACATAACCAGCGCGAGGATGGCGATCCCGGCGACTGGATGCAGCAGAACGCGGTCCAGGCGGTGGGTCCAGCGGCGGACCGGTGCTTCGCTGACGATCGCGGCCGAAGCGATCCGGCGCGCTTCTCGGGCGAGGTCGGCCGGCACGGTGATCGGCGCGGCAATTCGTCCGATCGCCTGCTCCAGCGCCTCGCGCACGCCCTCAAGGCCGCGGCGGCGAACGGCAACGGTTTCGACCACCGGCAGGCCAAGCGCCTCCGACAGCGCCTCGGCCGACAGCGTCAGCCCGTCGCGCGCGGCCATGTCGACCATGTTCATCGCCACGACCATCGGAATACCGAGGCCGCGCAGTTCCAGCGCGAAGCGGAGGTGGTTGTCGAGGTTGGAGGCGTCCACCACCACCAGCAAGGCGTCGGGCTTGCGCTCGCCGGCCTGATGGCCGCTCAGGACATTGCGGGTGACCGCCTCGTCCGGGCTGGAGGGTTCAAGCGCATAGGTGCCGGGAAGATCGACAAGCTCGACCGGGCGACCATCGGGCAGCGCGGTTCGGCCGCTTTTCCGCTCAACGGTGACGCCCGGATAATTGCCGACCTTCTGCCGCGCGCCGGTCAAGGCGTTGAACAGCGCGCTCTTGCCGGCATTGGGGTTGCCGACAACGGCGACGAGGGGGGCGGGCAGGGTCACGGGTGGCTGGAACGCCGAATCAGTCGGCCGGAACGACCCGGATGGCGCGGGCATGGGCACGGCGGATGGCGACGGTCATGCGGCCGACCTTCACCGCCAGCGGATCACGCCCGAACGGCCCAGCATGAAGCGGCTCCACCACCACATCGGGATCGAAGCCGAAATGGCGGAGGCGGGCGGCCTCATGCGTGCCGAGAAGTGCCCAGTCGATGGCCGACACCCGGCCACGGCGGCCAAGCTGGAGCTGGTCGAGAGCGAGCGCGAAATCCGATGGAGATGGCTGCACGGTCATTGCTGCAACTGATTATCAATAACAGCAGCGTGGGTCCAGTAGGGATATTTCCCTAGCGCGGCGGATAGCGCAGGCGGCCAAGGAAGCGGGTGAGGCTCGGCCGCTCGGACTTGCCAAGGCCGGCCTTCCACTTCTCGAAGCGCATCACCTCGTCGATCCGGCGATCGAGGAAAGCGGCGGTGTCGGCGGCGCCCTCGCTGTCGTCGGACAGCCAGGCAAGCAGGGTCGACCCATAAACGGCCGAAAGGATCGCCCGCTTGGTGTAATGATTGTAGTCCGTCGCCGTGTCGCCGGCCATGCGCCACATGACATCGGCGCTGCGCCACGACAGGCGGGCGGCGGCCGGCAGGTTCTGCGGCATGGCGAGGATCGCGTGGGCGCGGCGGATCGCCTCCTTGGCGGGCTCCTGGATCCGAAGCCGCTCCCACACCAGACTGCGAATCCGCTCACGGATCTTCATGGCGGCGAGGTTTTCGGGCGGAAGCGCCTCAGCCAGCGCCCGGTCGACGCCCTGTCCGTAAAGGTCGATCAGGCCGACCGCGTCGTCCGGCACCGCCAATGCTGCGACAGCAGGATCGATCCCCTCCCCCATCGCTGCGGATTCCACCGCGGCGGCGGTCCAGCCGTCGAACGCGGCATTCTCGCCAATGGCGAGCGCGAGGTCGAGCGCGGTTTCGCGCACGGGTGAAAGGGTGTCGACGGTCATGCGACCACCGACTTGGGGCCGGGCGCGTCCCCTTGCAAGCGGACCAGCACCAGCGCGGCGGCGATGGCAAAGGCGCCAAGGAAATCGAGTGACGTCATGACCTCATCATAGGCGATCCACCCGATGGCTGCCGATACGGCCGGTTGGGTCAGCAAAGCGAGGCCGACCACCAGCGGCGGGACCTGCCCCAGGGCGTAGACCAGGCACCCCTGCCCCACCACCTGGCTGCCGAGCGCGAGCAGGAGCAGCGGCGTCCAGTCGCTCGGCCAGATGGTCTCCCCCATCGCCGCGGCGAAGGGCAGCAGCATGGCGGCGCCGAACGCGCTGGCGAGGATCAGCACGGGCAAGGGCTGAAGCGTTCCGCGAACCCGCTCCACCGCGATCAGATAGCCGGCGTAGAGCAGCCCCGCGAGAAGGGCGAGGAGATCGCCGTGAAGGTAGCGCGCGCTCAATTCCGCGCTTCCCGCCATCAGCAGGGCGGAGCCGAGCGCGGCGAGGGCCAGCGCAGCGCCCTGCAGCCGGCTGGGCAGCCTCCGTGCCAGCCACAGCCCGTAAGCCGCAAAGGCGAAGCTCGCGACATTGCCGAACAGGGTGGCATTGCCGAGCTTGGTGAGGTGGATGCCGGCATGCCAGGCGGCGAGGTCGGCGGCGAAGAAGAAGGCGGCCACCCCGATCACCCAGGCCGCCGAGCGCCCGGGCCAGTGCGCCGGCTGTCCCATGCCCTTCGCCAGCACCACCAGGAAGGGCAGTGCCAGTGCCAGGCGCCAGAAGCCCGCAGCGCTGGGTCCAACGTCGCTCAGCCGCACCATCCAGGGACCGAACGCCAGCGCGACATTGCCGAGCATCAGGATCGCAAAGGCGCGCGTGGAGACCTTGCCTGCCATGCCCTTTGCCCGCCGCCTCGCCGCTCACCTTGTTCCGCGCGGCGAGTGCGACCAAATGCCTGCCGACACAAGCTTGAGGACGCAGAAAAGACCCATGCCCAACTTGTTCGACCCGATCCGTATCGGCAGCCTCGATTGCCCCAACCGAATCCTGATGGCGCCGCTGACCCGCGGGCGGTCGAACCCGGCCGGCGTGCCGACGCAGATCATGGGCGACTATTATGCACAGCGCGCGAGCGCCGGGCTGATCATCAGCGAAGGCACCGGCATCAGCCGTGAGGGGCTCGGCTGGCCCAATGCGCCGGGGCTGTGGACGGAGGCGCAGGTCCAGGGCTGGAAGCCGGTGATCGAGCGCGTGCACCAGGCCGGCGGCCGCATCATCGCTCAGCTTTGGCACATGGGCCGGCTGGTCCATCCCGACTTCCTTGACGGCGCGGCGCCCTTGTCGGCCAGCGCCACTACCGCCCCGTTCAAGGCGCATACCTACGGGGGCAAGAAGCCGTACGAGGCCGCGCGCGCGGCGACGCTTGACGATATCCAGCGCACCGTTGCCGATTATGCCCGCGCCGCCCGCAACGCGATCGCTGCCGGCTTCGACGGGGTGCAGTTGCATGGGGCCAATGGCTATCTGATCGACCAGTTCCTGCGCGACGGGACCAACGGGCGCGACGACGATTATGGCGGCCCGATCGAAAATCGCGTCCGCTTGCTGCGAGAGGTGGTGGCGGCCCTGGTGGCCGAAGTCGGCGCCGACCGCACCCACGTCCGGCTAAGCCCGAATGGAGCGGTGCAGGGCTGCGACGACAGCGATTCGGCGAGCCTGTTCACCGCCGCCGGGGCGGTGTGCGGGGAGCTTGGCATCGCCAGCCTCGAGCTGCGCGAGCCTGGCAGCCAGTCGAGCTTCCTCGCTACCGACGTGCCGCCGGTTAGCCCGGAAATCCGCAAGGTGTTCGGCGGCACGCTGATCCTCAACAGCGATTATGTCGGCTCCACCGCCGAGCAGCGGCTGGGCGAGGGCGTTGCGGACGCGATCAGCTTCGGTCGGCCGTTCATCGGCAATCCCGACCTTGTCGAGCGGCTGCGGCATGACCTGCCGCTGGCCGATTATGATCCGCTCAAAGCCTATACGCCTGGCCCCGAAGGCTACAGCGATTATCCGACGGCAGCGGAACAGGCGGCGGCCTGAACCTTTGTGGGGGGCATGGAGACAGCCACGATGAAGGTGAACTGGAAGGCAACGGGCGGGATTGCGGCAGGGGCCCTGGTTGGCCTCGGCGTGGCCTATGTGCTGCGCGAGAAGGCCGCCCCCCGTCCGAACTGGCGGGTGCTGGTGAGTGAGGGCGACCTCCAGATCCGTGCCTATCCCGCCGTACGCGTGGCCGAGACGATCATCACCGGTCCCCGCAAGGAAGCGTTGAACAACGGTTATCGCCTGCTTGCCGCCTATGTGCTTGGCGAGAACCTGCCGATGACCGTTCCGGTGCTGCAGGATGCGGGCAATCCGATGGCCACCGATCCCCCGGTGTTCGACGATGCGATCGAAGGCGGCTGGCGGGTGCGCTTCATCCTTCCAGACGATGCTGGCGAGCTTGACCCCCCGCCCGAAGGCGTCACCATCGTCGAGGTGCCGGCGCGGCGGATGGGCGCCGCGACCTTTCACGGGACGGCGCATGACGAGCGGCTGCAGGCGGCCGAGGATCGCCTGCGCGGCTGGCTTGCGCGGCATGGCGAGGAAGACGTCCAGTCCGAGCCCGAATATGGCTTCTACAACAGCCCGATGATCCCATCCGCGCTGCGCCGCAACGAGGTGCTGCTGGCGCTCAGCTAGGCGGCCGGACGACGGCCACTCAGATCGGGTGGCCGTCGGTATCCATCAGCACCTCGCGCCTGCCTACGTGATCAGGTTGCCCGACCTTGCCGTCCTTTTCCATCCGCTCGATCAGCCGCGCCGCGCTGTTGTAGCCGATGCGCAGCTGGCGCTGGAGATAGGAGGTCGAGGCCTTCTGGCTCTCGGCCACCACCTGAATCGCCTTGCGGTAGAGCTGGCTTTCGGGATCGTCATCGCCTTCGGGCGCGCCGTCGAGCGCGAAGCCGCCATCCTCCGGCTCCTCGGTGACCGCGCTGATATAGTCGGGGGTGCCCTGTTTGCGCCAATGATCGGCGATCAGGCGCACCTCGTCGTCGCTGACGAAGGGGCCGTGGACGCGCAGGATCTGCTTGCCGCCCGGCATGTAGAGCATGTCGCCCTTGCCCAGCAGCTGCTCCGCCCCCTGCTCGCCAAGGATGGTGCGGCTGTCGATCTTGCTGGTGACCTGGAAGCTGATGCGGGTCGGCAGGTTCGCCTTGATGACGCCAGTGATGACGTCAACCGACGGTCGCTGGGTCGCCATGATGAGGTGGATGCCGGCCGCGCGCGCCTTTTGCGCCAGCCGCTGAATCAGGAATTCAACTTCTTTGCCGGCGGTCATCATCAGGTCGGCAAGCTCGTCGACCACCACCACGATCTGCGGCAGCACCTCGTAGTCGAGCTCTTCGGTCTCGTAGACCGGCTGGCCGCTGTCGGCGTCGTAACCGGTCTGCACCTTCCGCCCGAGCTTGGTGCCGCGGGCCTTGGCCTCCAGCACCTTGTCGTTGAAGCTCTTGAGCGCGCGCACGCCGAGGCTCGCCATCATGCGATAGCGTTCCTCCATCTGCTCGACTGCCCATTTCAGCGCGCGGATTGCCTTGGGCGGCTCGGTCACGACCGGCGCGAGGAGATGCGGAATGCCGTCATAGATGCTGAGTTCGAGCATCTTGGGATCGATCATGATCATCCGGCACTGGTCCGGTCCCATCCGGTAGAGCAGCGACAGGATCATGCAGTTGAGGCCGACCGACTTGCCCGAGCCGGTGGTGCCCGCGACCAAAAGGTGCGGCATGGGGGCGAGGTCGGCGATGACGGGATCGCCGGCGATGTTCTTGCCGAGCACGAGAGGCAGGCTCATCGCCTGGTCGGCAAAGGCCTGGCTGCCGATCAGCTCACGCAGCGCGACGCTTTCGCGCTTGGGATTGGGCAGCTCGATGCCGATTACGCTGCGCCCGGGGATGGTCGCGACGCGGGCGCTGAGAGCGCTCATGTTGCGGGCGATGTCGTCGGCGAGCTGGATCACACGGCTGGCCTTGATGCCGGAAGCGGGCTCCAGCTCGTACATGGTGACCACCGGCCCCGGGCGGACCTCGACGATGTCCCCGCGCACGTGGAAGTCCTCCAGCACGCTTTCGAGCAGGCGCGCGTTGCGCTCCAGCCCCGCGCGATCGACCTGGTTGCGGCCCGATTCCGGCGGGGGCGCCAGCAGATCGATTGGCGGCAGGGCGTAGTTATCGCCGAGGGCCAGGCTTTGCTGCTGCGCCGCCGCTCCCTTGCGGCCGCGCGCCTTCTCGGCGGACGCGGCAGCGACAATGGCGGTGCCTGGCTCCTTGACGGTCACTTCGGGCTTGGAGCGCGGCGGCTGGACGGAACGGGGTTCGTCCCGCTCGGCGGCGGTGCGGCGCGGAGCCGGCGCGGCGTCGCGGTCGCGGCGGAGGCGGTCGGTGACAAAGGCACGCTCCTCCTCGTCGAGGTTGAGCGCGAGAAAGGCGAGGACAAGCCCGCCAAGGCCAAGCAGCAGGATCAGCGCGATGCGGCTCGGCCCGGCGATCGCGGGTTCGGGGATGAGGCCGAGCAGGGCTTCCCAGCCGCTTGCGCCGGCCAGGCCAAGCACGCCGGCAAGGCCCGCCGGAAGCCCGGAGGCGACCGAGCGGGTGGTGAGGCCAAGCGCCATGCCGATCAGCACCGCACCAGCCGCAGCCACCAGCAGCGCGCGCCCGACCCGTCCGGTGGCCCGCCCGCCGAGCAGCCGGATGCCGGCAATCGCAAGCACCGGCAGCAGGGTCACGCCGCCCGGCCCGAGCAGAAGCAGCAGCAGATCGCTGGCGTAGGCGCCCGGAAGGCCGAGCCAGTTCTGCGCCGGTCCGCCCGCCGCCGTGCTCCAGCTGGGATCGGTCTGCTCGTGCGTCAGCAGCGATACGGCGAGCGCCACCGCCGCCGCAATGGCGAGCACGCCCGCCAGCTTGACCATCAGCTTGCGCACAGCGCCGCCCAGCCGGTCACGCCAGTCGGGTTCCAGCTCGCGCCGGTCCGCGCGGGTGCGTGCTGCTGCTGTCGCCATGTCGTCTTTTGCCTGTCCCGCCCCGTGCGTTCGTTTGTTCCCCCCTTGTGCCTCTCACCCGAGTCCATGGTCAAGGATGACGAGGTGACGCGGAACGCCTACATGCGGCTTCCATGACACAGGATCAGCGCACGGGCACGGACGTCATCATCCTCGGCGGGGGACTGGTCGGGCTCGCGCTCGCCTCCGCGCTGGACAGTGCGGGGCTGACCTCCGTCGTGATCGATCCAGCCAACCCGGCGGAGCGAACGGGCGTCGCCTTCGACGGCCGGACCACCGCGGTCTCGTCGTCCAGCATGCGCATGTTCCGCTCGATCGGAGTGCTGGACCACCTTCCGGAAGACGGCTGCCCGATCCATGCCATCCGTGTCGCCGACGGCCTGGCGCCGGGAGCGCTGACCTTTGAACCCGGCGAGGATGGCGAGCCGCTGGGCGTGATGCACGAGAACCGCCACCTTCGCGCCGCGCTGCTGGCGCGGGCCAAGGCGGGCGCTCACGTTCGCCTAATCTGGAGGGCGGAGATCGCAGAAGTCGTGCGAGACGATTTCTCGGGCCGGGTCCAGCTCGCGTCGGGAGAGGAGATCACCGCGCCGCTGATCGTCGCGGCGGAAGGACGGCAGTCACCCAGCCGCGAAGCCGCCGGCATCCGCATGGCACGCTGGTCGTACCGGCATACCGCCATCGTCTCGACCCTCGCGCACGAGCGGCCACACGAGAACATCGCCTACGAGATCTTCTATCCGGCGGGACCGTTCGCGCTGCTGCCGATGAACGACCTTGCCGACGGCACGCATCGCTCGGCAATCGTGTGGTCGATCGAGAACGGCAAGGCCGCGGGGCTGCTGAAGCTCGACGACGAGGCCTTCGCGGCTGAAGCGCAGGCGGCGATGGGCGGGTTCCTGGGCGACATCCAGCTCCTCACGCCGCGCTCCTCCTACCCGCTCGGCTTCCACCATGCGGTGCGCATCACCGACCGGCGGCTGGCGCTGGTCGGCGATGCGGCCCACGCCATCCACCCGATTGCCGGCCAGGGCGTGAACCTCGGCTTCCGTGATGCGGCGGCATTGGCCGAGGTACTGGTCGATGGTGCGCGGCTGGGGCTCGACCTTGGCGACGCGCAATTGCTCGCCCGCTACCAGCGGTGGCGGGCGCTCGACGCCTTCAGCGTGGCACTGGCGACGGACGGGCTGACCCGGCTCTACGGCGTGCCGGGCAAGGCGGCGTCGGTGGTGCGCCGGCTGGGCATGGGAGTGGTGGACCGCCTCGGGCCGTTCAAGCACAAGCTCAACGCCGCTGCGCGCGGCAACAGCGGCGATCTGCCGAAGCTGCTGACGGGCGAAGCGCTTTAGCTTATTGCAGCCGGGGGCTGATGTCCCCGCCGCCCTGCGCCATGCGGAGAAACTGCATGAGCTGGATCAGCAGTTCGGCGCGGGCCGAGAGCGCTTCTTCTTCCAGCAGAGCCTGCTTGGCGCCGCCGTCAAAGGGCGCGACCTGGGCGATGGCGTTGACCAGCATCTCGTCATCGAGCCGCTCCACCGCCTCCCAGTCGACGGTCAGCCCCATGGCGTCACCCAGCAGGCGCGCTTCCTGTTCCACCGCGGCGCGCAGCACGGAGGGTAGCGCGTCCGGCTCATTCTCCGCATCGTCGCCTGGCACTACGTCGGCTTGGCGGTAGGGCGTGCCGACATCCGCCTCGGCGATCAGGCGGAAGCGGGTGGTGCCCTGGAGCACGATGTTGAAGCGGCCATCGCCAAGCTCCTCCAGCCCGACAATCTCACCGATGCAGCCGACCCGGTAGAGCTCGGGATTGCCGAGCCCGTCGTCGGGCGCGGCCCGCGGCTGGATCATCCCGATGAGGCCGCCCCCGGCCACCGCATCCTCGACCATCTGGCGATAGCGCGGCTCAAAGATGTGCAACGGCAAGTGGCTGCGCGGAAACAGGATCGCTCCGCCAATCGGGAACAGGGGAACGCGAAGGGGCGACCCGCTCACGTGAACAGCAGGGCCGACAGCCGCCGGCGCTGGGAGCGGGCCCAGGGATCTTCCAGGCCCTGCGCTTCCAGCAGTTGGAGAAAGCGGGTCCGCGCGGCGCCCTCGTTCCAGTTGCGGTCGCGGCGCACAACCTCGAGCAGTGCGTCGGCCGCCTCGTCACGGCGCCCTGCCGCCATCAGCGCATTGCCGAGCTCAAGGCGCGCTTCATGGTCATCGGGGTCCGCGGCCAGCCGCTGTTCGTATTCGCTGGTGTCGACGGCAGGCGTTGCGGCGATGTCCAGCGCCGCGCGAGCGCGGGCAACGGCAGGGTCGCCAGCAGCGCTCTCGGGCAAGCCATCGAGCAGCGCCCGGGCCTCGTCCGGCCGGCCCAGCGCGATCAGTGCCCGGGCAAGGCCGCCGACGACCTCGGGATGATCGGGGTCCATGTCGGCGATCTGCCGGAAGATGTTCTCGGCACGCTCGGCGTCACCGCCCGCGAGCACTTCCTCGCCCATGGCGATCAGCGGCTCGATCTCGGCCTCCAGCGCCTGCGCCTCGCCCTTGACCGGCAATTGCCCGAGCAGCTGGTCGAGCACGCGCTTGATCTGTCCCTCGCTACGATATTGCGTCAGGTCGGCCACCGGCTGCCCGCCGAAGATCGCGTAAACGGTCGGGATGGAGCGAATCTGGAACTGGGCCGCGACGACCTTTTCCTCGTCGACGTCGACCTTGACCAGCACCACGCCCTTGTCGGCATAGTCGGCGGCGACCTTCTCCAGCACGGGGCCGAGCTGCTTGCACGGCCCGCACCACTCCGCCCAGAAGTCGAGAATGACCAGCTTGTCGAGGGAGGGCTGAAGCACCCGCTCCTGGAAGCTGCGAATCGCTTCCCGTTCGTCCGCGCTCAGTCCGAGTGTCGCCACGTGCCTCGTGCTTCCTTGCCGTTGGTGCTGCCGCGCATATGGGCCAGCAGCCCCTCGCCGCCAAGTCTATCAACCGCGCAGCCATGGAAAGGGTTGCCAGCCCCCAAAGCCGTTGCTAACGGACCGCCACCCCGACGGACCAGCGCCGTCGCACACACGCCAGAGCGGGCGTAGCTCAGGGGTAGAGCACAACCTTGCCAAGGTTGGGGTCGAGGGTTCGAATCCCTTCGCCCGCTCCAGCAGCGTTCGGCTGCGAACCCTCGAAATCGTTAGTTGCGCTTCGTCCGAAGAGCTACGCTGCGGGTCGAATCCCTTCGCCCGCTCCAGCGGTTCCTTATCGCAGCGCGATTCCACCAGCTTCGGCGTCGTGCGCGGCGATGACGCTTCGCACCACCTCGTTCATCAGCGCCATGCGCACCGGCAACGGCGTGGCCGTGCGCTTGATCATCACGGCGACGGCGTAACTGCGCCCGTCGGGCGCGGTCAGCAGGCCGATGTCGTTGTAGCCTGCCTGCACCCCGCCGAGGACCTGTCCGGTGCCGGTCTTGTGCGCCAGGCTCCAGCCCGGCTTGAGCCCGCCGCGAAGGCGGTTCTTGCCAGTGCGGGTGTCGCTCATGATGGTCAGCAAGCGTGCGGTCGAGGCCGGAGAAAGGAGCTCGGTGCGTTTCAGCCGCGCCAGCGTCGCAACGATCGCCGCGGGCGAGGCGCCGTCATAGGGATCGTCGATGTAGCGCTGAAACAGGCTGCGCCGGACGCTCATCGGCAATGCTTCGCGGGCGGCGTAGAAGGCGTTACCGATCGACAGGTCCTGCCGCCAGGCGATGCCCGCGATGCGCGACTGAAGCGCCCGCTCCCCTTCGTAGAAGCGGATCGCGCCAAGCTTGCGGTCCTCGATGAACCGGCGCACCGCCGCCGGACCCCCGGCAACCCGCATCAGCTTGTCGTTGGCGGTGTTGTCGGACTTGGTGATGGCGTCGACCAGCAAATTTTCAACGGTGGTGGTGTAGGTACCCGACTTGAGCACCCGCTGCGCGATGGGCTGGTTGAACAGAGTGAGGTCGCCGCGGGTCAGCGTCACGGGACCGGTCAGCGTCAGCCGCCCGCGATCCACGGCGTCCATGGCGGTGAGCGCAACGAAGAACTTGCTGACGCTCTGCTGCGGGTAAAGCTCCGTGTCCTTCCACCCGGTCCGCCAGCCCCGCTCCACCGACTGCACCGAGATGCCGACACGGCCATCGAAGCCGGCGCCAAGCTGGTCGATGCGGTGGGCAAGCTCTGCCGGGGCCACGGCGGGCCCGCGCTGCTGGGCGGTGGCAGGAGCAACGAACAGGATCGCGGCGAATGCAGCCGCGGCGAAGCGGATGATTGCTGACGTCATGGCGTCTCGCCCTCCCAAGCTTGCACCTTGATTCGCAGGGAGAAGTCGCCGGCGCAAGCCCTAGCGTGCGAGGAGCGCCGCACTTTCGATCTGGTCGAGCGCCCGGTGCGCGGCGACATAGACCCGGGCGTCGGCCACCCACTTGGGTGCAGCGGAGATGCCCGGCAACCGCATCGCTTCGGCCAGCGCCTGGTCGACCTGCCCCGCGGCAAGCCGGCCGGCAGCCCGGTCGTAGGTGGCGATCGGCCGCTGGCTTGGCTGGTCGGCGCGGCGAATGGTGACAAGGTCGCCCATCTGGCGCCGCACCGTCTGCCACAGGCTGTCGCTTTCCGGCGCCGCCTTGAGCCGCGGGGCGAGCGATTGGAAGTCGGCCGACAGCTGGTCGAGGCGGACCGGGCGGCGTGACGCGGTGACAATGGTGGCGACCGCCTGTGGATGGCTTCGACCGAAGCGCTCGGCCAGCAGCGGTTCGAGATAGCCCAGTGCCACGCCGCGATCGATCGCCCGGCGCGCGGCAAAGGCCACCAGCAGTGCGTCCGCGCGTCCGGCCGAGCCTTCGGCACGCGCGGTGGCGCTTTCAACCCGGGCGAGCCGCTCTTCCAGTGTCGCCACCCGTGCTTCGGTGGCAGGCAGCAAGGCAAGGGTCGGCGTCTGTGCTGGCGGTGCGGCTGTTGGCGCCGGGGTTGCCGCTGCTTGCGGCCGAGCCACTTCAAAAGCGTCGGCCGGCGGCTGCAATCCAGCCAGTTGCGCCGCCTGCGGGAACCGGGCCAACGCCCATACGGCCATCGCGCCTCCCAGCACCAGCAGCAGGAGCGCGCCGAGCAGGATGGCGCTGAAGCTTGTGCGTCGGGTCGCGGCGCTGGTCATTGTTGTTGTTCCTCGCACAGCTTGGCGGCGAGGGAAAGCAAGGCGCGGTCCGTGGGCTCCGTTGCCGCCTCCAGCCGCTCCCAGCCGGAGCCGCATGCCGCCGCCGCCGCCGCGCTGATGGCTGCCACCCGCACCTGCTCTCGCCGAGCGGCGATGGCAGCGAGGCGGCGACCTGCCGCCGGCGAGTGGACCAGGACCACATTGCCTTGAAGCGCCGTGGCTGAAGGGAGGGGGAGTTCGGCCATCCTGTAGACAGTCACCGACGTGATCTGCTGCTCAGGCGAGGCCGGCATGATGCGCTCCTCTCCCGCCAGGTGGAGCAAGCGAAGCCGGGGGGCCATCTGGCGGAGCAGGGCCTCGACCCCGCCCTCGCCGACAGTCGCCACCGCAAGGCCTGCAGCGCGCGCCGCCGTCGCCGTTGCCTCGCCCACGGCATGGACCGGCAAGTCGGGCAGGCGCCCCGCCATGCGCACGGCGGTGGCGCTGGTCAGCAGCAGCGCGTCGAAGGGCTCTTCCGGCATGGTCCAGGCGACTGGCTCGGCCGCGAACAGCGGATGGCGTCGCGCCTCCAGCCCGAGCGCCCTGGCACGTGCCGCGGTGGCGGTGGCGCCGGGTTCGGGGCGTAGGATGAGAAGCGGTCTCACGCGGGGGAGAAGAGCAGCCTGACGTCGGGCGGGGCACGGCCGAGCAGTTCGGCGGCAAGCGCCCGCCCGGCGGCTTCCTCCTCGCCCTCGGCTGCGCGCACTTCGCCGGCCACGTGCGCCGCGCCGTCGCTGCTGAGCAGTTCGGCGCGAAGCCACAGGCTGCCATCGCCCTCGATCAGGCCGAGCGCAGCGACGGGCGAATGGCACGAACCGCCGACCCCGCGGCAGAATGCGCGCTCGGCCGTCACCGCGCGGCGGGTCGGTTGGTCGTCGATCGCCTTGAGCAACGCCCGCGTCTGCTCGTCATCTTTCCGGCACTCAATGGCGATGGCGGCCTGACCGGGAGCGGGCAGGAAGTCGTCCGCCGCAATGGCATGGCCTTCGTCGATGCCGAGCCGGTCGAGCCCGGCGGCGGCAAGAAAGGTCGCTTCGTAACTGCCGCTGGCGATGTGGTTGAGCCGCGTCGCGACATTTCCGCGCATGATCGACACCTGCAGATCGGGGCGGCGGCGAAGCAGTTGCGCCGTGCGGCGCGGCGAGGAAGTGCCGACTTTCGCCCCCTGGCTCAGCGCCGCGATCGAAGGCGCCCCGATCAACCGGTCTCTCACGTCGGCGCGCGGCAAAAAGGCGGCAATGCAGAGATTGTCTGGCCGCTCGCTCTCCACATCCTTGCAGCTGTGCACCGACAATTGCGTAGTCCCGCCGAGCAGGAACTGGTCGAGCTCCTTGGTCCACAGCGCCTTGCCGCCGATTTCCGCCAGCGCGCGGTCCTGCACCTTGTCGCCGGTGGTCTTGACCTCGTGCAGCTGGACCGCGCCAGGCTCCCACCCGTGCGCTGCCTCCAGCGCGGCGGCGGTCGCCCGGGCCTGGGCAAGCGCCAGCGGGGAGGAGCGGGTTCCGACAAGGAGGCGTTGGCTCATGCGCTCCCTCTTGCCAGAGCGCCTGCGAACCGCAAAGGCCTGCCCCGAATGGCATCGATCCTTGGTCTTGAATCCTCCTGCGACGACAGCGCGGTGGCGCTGGTCACCAGCGACCGGCGGATCGTGGCCCAGCGCGTGGTCGGGCAGAACCAGGCCCATGCGCCGTTCGGCGGCGTGGTGCCCGAGATCGCGGCGCGCGCGCATGTCGAAGTGCTGCCGGGCCTCGTTCGCGAGGTGCTGGACGAAGCGGCCGTGTCGCTGGAGCAGGTCGATGCGATTGCCGCCACGGCCGGCCCCGGGCTGATCGGTGGCGTCATGGTGGGATTGTTGACCGCCAAGGGGCTGGCGCTGGCTTCGGGAAAGCCGCTGGTGGCGGTCAATCATCTCGAAGGGCACGCCCTGTCGCCGCGCCTGGTCGATGAAAGCCTCGACTTTCCCTACCTTCTGCTGCTCGCCAGCGGTGGCCACTGCCAGCTGCTGGAGGTGCGCGGGGTCGGCGACTACCGCCGGCTCGCCACCACCATTGACGATGCGGCGGGCGAGGCGTTCGACAAGGCGGCCAAGCTGCTGGGCCTGCCTTACCCCGGCGGGCCCGCGATCGAGGCGTTGGCGCGGGAAGGTGACGCGAAGGCCGTGCCCCTACCGCGCCCGCTGGTCGGCAGTCCCGAGCCGCACTTCTCCTTCGCGGGCCTCAAGAGCGCGGTGCAGCGGGCGGTCGCAGCGGGCACGCACAGGCCAGCCGACATCGCGGCCAGTTTCCAGCAGGCGGTGGTCGACTGCTTTCTCGACCGTACCCGGCGCGCGCTGCAGATCAGTGACGCGCCGTCACTGGTGGTGGCGGGCGGGGTTGCGGCGAACGCCGCGGTCAGAGCGGCGCTTCAGCAGCTGGCCGCGGACGAGGGCCGCGCTTTCTCCGTGCCGCCCGGCTGGCTGTGCACGGACAATGCCGCCATGATCGCCTGGGCCGGGGCGGAGCGGTTTACGGCCGGGCTGGTCGACGGGCTTGACGCTCCGGCGCGGGCACGCTGGCCACTTGATGAGCGCGCCGAAGCGGTGCGCGGCGCGGGAGTGAAGGCATGAAGGCCAGAAGATGCGGGTAGGCGTGATCGGAGCCGGAGCCTGGGGCACCGCCCTGGCGCAGGTCGCGGCGCAGGGGGGCGACACCCTGCTGTGGGCGCGTGAGCCCGAGGTGGCCGCCAGCATCGCCGACGCCCGCGAGAACAAGCTGTTCCTGTCAGGTGTGCCGCTGTCCGGGGCGATCCGGCCGACCACCGACCTAGCCGACCTCGCCGGGTGCGACGCCCTGCTGGTGGTCACGCCGGCGCAGCATATGCGGCGGGTGCTGCAAGCGCTTCCGCACTGCCCTGCGGCCCTCTTGCTCTGCTCCAAGGGCATCGAGGAGGAGAGCGGGCGATTGCTTCACCAGGTTGCGCGGGAAAGCTGCCCCGGCGCCTCGGTCATGGTGCTGTCGGGCCCGACCTTCGCGCATGAAGTGGCGGCGGGGCTGCCTACCGCGCTGACCCTTGCGGCCGAGATCGAAGCCGAGGCCGAAGCCGTCCGCACTCGCCTCGCGCGCCCGGCGTTCCGTATCTACCTCAGCGACGATGTAGCCGGGGCGGAAGTCGGCGGGGCGGTCAAGAACGTGCTGGCGATCGCCTGCGGCGTGGTGGACGGCCGCGGCCTCGGCCAGAATGCCCGCGCGGCGCTGATCGCGCGCGGTTTCGCGGAGATGACGCGCTTCGGCCTGTCGCGCGGCGCCCGGGCGGAGACGCTGGCCGGCCTGTCGGGGCTAGGCGACCTGGTGCTCACCTGCTCCTCGACCAGCAGCCGCAACTTCTCACTCGGGAAAGGCCTGGGCGAGGGCCGCGCCGCGGCCGAACTGATGGCCGATCGCCGAACGGTGGCGGAAGGCGCGTTCACCGCGCCGGTACTGCGCCGCCTCGCCGAGGAGGAAGGTGTCGACATGCCGATCGTTGCGGCGGTGGACGACCTGCTGGCCGGCCGCGCCGATGTTGACTCCGTGCTGGAACGGCTGCTGAGCCGTCCCCTGCGGCTCGAGAGGGCCTAGAAATCCCAGGCAATGCCCTTCTTCTCCCAGTCGCCATAACGCGTGGGATCGAGCCGCGGCTTGTCGCCGGCGGGCGGCGGCGCGGGCTCGGCAGGCTCGGGCTCCGGCACGGGCGGCGACTTGCTGAGATAGGCGGGCGGCTGGTGATCGGCTGGGCGCGGCATAGGACAGGAGATGGGCGTTGAAGCGGCCGCAGCCAAGAGGGACCGAAGCCGGGGTGGAGGCGCGCCGCGCGGCGCTGCGCATTCTCGACAAGGTGGTGCGTAGCGGCCAGACGATGGACTCGGCGGCGCAAGGCCTCAAGGTCGAGGGCGGCGACCAAGCGCTGGCGCTGGCGATCGCGGGCGAAACGCTGCGCCGCCTGCCCTTGCTGGACCGGCTGATCGACGGCGCGACGCGCCAGGCGCTTCCCGACGATGCCAAGGCGCGCATGGTGCTGCGCCTGGCGCTGGCGCAGCGAATCGCGCTCAAGGTCCCGGACCACGCGCTGGTCGCCACCGCCTTGCCGCTGGTCGAGGGCGGGCCGCGCAGGCTGGTCCATGGCGTGCTCGGCACCCTGCTGCGCGGTACGCTGCCAGGCGCTGACGAAGGCGAACTGCCGGCAGCGGTGGAGCAGCGCTGGGCCGACGCTTGGGGCGCTGAGGCCGTCGAGGCCGCCCGCCGCGCCATCATCCGCCGTCCGCCGCTCGACCTCAGCTTCCGTGACCACGCCGAAGCGCTCGCCTTTGCCGAAGCGGAGGGCGGTGCGAGCCTGGCCGAACGCCATGTCCGCCTTGCCGACAATCGCCAGGTCACCGGCCTGCCCGGCTTTGCCGAAGGGCGCTGGTGGGTGCAGGACCTGTCGTCCACCCTTCCCGCACGGATGATCCCGGCCGAGGCGCGCCGGGTCCTTGACGCCTGCGCGGCACCGGGCGGAAAGACTCTCCAACTCGCCGCCGCCGGTCACGCCACCACCGCACTCGACCGGTCGGAAAGTCGTCTGGCGCGACTTCGAGCAAATTTCGCTCGCACCGGGCTGGACGCGACGATCCTCGTTGCCGACGTCCTCGGCTACACCCCCGACCAACCTTACGACGCCGTCCTGCTCGACGCCCCCTGCTCGGCCACCGGCACCTTTCGCCGCCACCCCGAAGTGCTGCTCCGCGCGTCGGAGCGGATCATCGCCGAAAGTGCCGAGCTGCAAGGCCGTCTGCTCGCCGCCGCGGCTCAATGGGTGCGTCCGGGCGGGACGCTGGTCTATGCCGTGTGCAGCCTCGAACCGTCCGAAGGTGAGGACCAGATCGCCGCCTTCCTTGCCGCTCAGCCCGACTTCAGCCTTGCCGAACAGCGCCGGGTCCTCCCCGGCGAACTGGAGGAAGCGGGCGGAATGGACGGCTTCTTCACCGCTCGCCTTGTGCGCGGGGGCTAGTCCCGTCTAATCGGTCCCATGGCCCAGCCGATCATTGCCCCGTCCATCCTGTCCGCCGACTTCGCACGGCTCGGCGAGGAGGTGCGGGCAATCGATGCGGCCGGCGCCGACTGGATCCACATCGACGTCATGGACGGGCATTTCGTGCCCAACCTCACCATCGGACCGATGGTGGTGAAGGCGCTTCGCCCGCACAGCGCCAAGCCGTTCGACGTCCACCTGATGATCAGCCCGGTCGATCCGATGCTCGACGCCTTCGCGGAAGCCGGGGCCGACATCATAACCGTCCACCCCGAAGCCGGGCCGCATCTCCACCGCACGCTCCAGCGGATCCGCGGACTGGGCAAGAAGGCGGGCGTGTCCCTCAACCCCGCCACCCCGGCCAAGATGCTCGACTATGTGCTGGACGAGATCGACCTCGTCCTGGTGATGAGCGTCAATCCGGGCTTTGGCGGGCAGAAGTTCATTGCTTCGCAGCTGCGCAAGATCGAGGCCCTGGCCAAGCGCATCGCCAAGGAACGGCTCGACGTCACGCTGGAGGTCGATGGCGGCGTTGATGCCGAGATTGCCCGGCAGTGCATCGACGCCGGAGCCACTGCGCTGGTCGCCGGCACTGCGGCCTTTCGTGGCGGGCCTGACCTTTACGCCTCCAACATCGCGGCCCTGAAAGGCGCCGAATGAGTGAGGGCGGCGGCGGGCTGGCACGGCTGGCGACGCTGCCCCTGCTGCAGCGGCTGGCTGCCCGCGGACGCCCGCCGCTGCGCCTGATCGGGGTGGCCCGCGACCACGTCACCGGCGCCAAGCAACGCGGCGAGCAATTGCTGGCGGGCCGTTTCGTCAGAGGCGGCGAGGCGATCGAGCTGGCAGCCCTCAATTGGAGCAACATCGATCCCGCTACTCCCGTCGGCGCGGAGCTGCACGGGTTCGGGTGGCTGCGCGACCTTGCCGCCGCCGCCACCCGCGAAAAGGGTGCACCGCTCGCCGAGGACCTCACCGGGCGCTGGCTGCTTGCGCACGGCGGCAAGGTGGACTTGGCCTGGGCGCCGGCGCTGTGGGGTGAGCGGCTGCTCTACTGGCTCGCTTATGCCCCTTATCTCCTGTCCCGCCGGGACGCGGAGTATCGCTCGGCCCTGCTCAACACCGCCGCGCGGGCTGCGCGCCATCTTGCGGGGACCGCGGACGAGGCGGCGCCGGGACTTGCCCGGATCACCGCCTGGGCCGGCCTGACCGCCGCCTGCCTCCTGCTTTCCTCCGGCACGGCGCGGCTGGCCAAGGCGGAAACCGGCCTGTCGCGCGCCTTGGCCAGCGCCCAGCACGACGATGGCGGCCTGATGAGCCGCTCGCCAGCCGAGCAGGCTGCGCTGGTTGATCGACTCGGCCTGCTCCGCTCCGCCTATGCCGCCGCCCGGCATGATTTTCCGCAAGGATACGAGGACGCGGGTGCGGCGGCGTTGGCGGCGCTTCATGGCGTCACGATGGGCGATGGCACCCTGTCGGCCTGGCAAGGCGGCAACGAGGGCAGCCGCGCCGCCCTTGCCGCACTGATCGAGGGCTGCGGCTTCCGCGCCCGTCCATTACGCCATCCGCGCGGCTGGGGGTATCACCGGCTGAGCGCGCTCGGCACCATTGTCGTGATCGACGCCGCGCCCCCGCCGTCGCGCAAGCTCGCCCGGATCGGCTCCGCCTCCACCCTTGCGCTGGAACTGAGCGACGGTCAGCAGAAGCTGGTGGTCAATTGCGGCGGGCCCGGAGCGCATACCACCAGCCTGCCCGAGGGCCTCGCCGCCGCGTTGCGCACGACGGCCGCGCATTCGACGCTGACGCTGGCCGATACCAACAGCACCGCCATCCAGCCCGACGGCTCGCTTGGCCGCGGGGTCGAGGACGTGACCGTCAGCCGCTCGGACGACAATGACGCCAGCCGCATCGAGGCGGAGCATGACGGCTACCTGCGCGGGCTCGGCCTCGTGCACAGCCGAGCGCTCAGCCTCGGCAACGACGGCAAGGAGGTCCGCGGCCTCGACCGGCTGACGCCGCGCGGCCGCAAGAAGATCCGCGAGGACGTGCCCTTTGCCATCCGCTTCCACCTCGCACCCGGAGTGGAGGCCGTGCCGACCGCCGACGGACTCGGCGCGCTGATCCGCTCGCCCGGCGCCCCGCCCTGGAGCTTCCGCTGCCGCGGTGCCCAGCTCGGGCTCGAGGAGAGCGTGATGGTCGATGGCACGGGCGCGCTTCGCTCCACCCTTCAGCTGGTGCTGGTCGGCGAGGTCTCGCACCTCGGCGCCGAGATCGGCTGGCAATTCCGCCGCTCCAGCTAGGACCCTCATGACCGACCTCGTCCCCGTTCGCCGCGCTCTGCTGTCACTGTCCGGCAAGAGCGGCCTCGAAGAGCTTGCCGCGGGCCTCGTCGCGCACGGCGTCGAACTGATCTCCACCGGCGGCACCGCGGCCCGGCTGCGCGAGCTTGGCCACCCGGTGCGCGACGTCAGTGAGCTGACCGGCTTTCCCGAGATGATGGACGGGCGGGTGAAGACGCTTCATCCCAAGGTGCACGGAGGACTGCTCGCTGTGCGTGACGAGCCGGCCCACGCCGCCGCTGCGTCCGACCACGAGATCGGCTACATCGACCTCGTTGCCATCAACCTTTACCCGTTCGAGAAGACGGTGGCGGGCGGCGCGGACCGCGACACGGTGATCGAGAATATCGACATTGGTGGGCCCTCGATGGTCCGCTCGGCCGCCAAGAACCACCGCTACGTGGCCTGCCTCACCGACGCCGCTGACTATCCCGCGCTGCTCGCCGACCTCGACGCCCATGGCGGCGCGACGTCATCGGCGCTGCGCAAGCGGCTCGCCGCCACCGCCTTTGCCCGCACCGCCGCCTATGACAGTGCGATCGCCAGCTGGTTCGCCTTTGCCGACCAGGGCGAGCAGCTGCCCGCCACCCTGCCGCTGGCGATGACCAAGGCCAGCGAGCTGCGCTACGGCGAGAACCCGCACCAGGCGGCGGCGCTCTATGTGCCGCAGGCGCGGGGCGCCCAAGGGGTCGCGGGCGCCCGGCAGGTGCAGGGCAAGGAGCTCAGCTACAACAACCTCAACGATGCGGACGCGGCGCTCGAACTGCTGTCCGAGTTTCGCGACGGCGAGCCCGCCTGCGTCATCGTCAAGCATGCCAATCCGTGCGGCGTGGCGCAGGGCGGCTCGCTGGCCCAAGCGTATGAAGCCGCGTTCCGTTGCGACAGCGTGTCCGCGTTCGGCGGCATCGTCGCGGTCAACCGGCCGCTCGATGGGGAAACGGCGCGGGCGATCACCGATATCTTCACCGAAGTGGTGATCGCCCCCGACGCCGACACCGACGCGCTGGCGGTGTTCGCGGGCAAGAAGAACCTTCGCCTGCTGCTGACGGGAGAGCTGCCGGATCCCAAGCGCCCGGGCCTGCTGGTGAAGAGCATCACGGGCGGGCTGCTGGTCCAGTCACGCGACAATGGCGTGATCCTGCCCTCGGAGCTGAAGGTCGTCACCCGCCGCCAGCCGACCGCCCGGGAAGTGGCCGATTGCCGCTTCGCCTGGACCGTCGCCAAGCACGTCAAGTCGAACGCGATCGTCTACGCCAGGGACGGCGTCACCGCTGGAATCGGCGCCGGCCAGATGAACCGTCGCGACTCGGCGCGGATCGCCGCGGCCAAGGCCCGCGAGGCGGCCGAGACCTTCGGCTGGGATCAGCCTCGCACCGTAGGCTCGGCGGTGGCGAGCGACGCCTTCTTCCCCTTCGCCGACGGGCTTCTCGCCGCGGTCGAGGCCGGGGCCACGGCGGTGATCCAGCCCGGCGGCTCGATCCGCGACGACGAGGTGATCGCGGCGGCGGACGAGGCTGGCCTGGCGATGCTGTTCACCGGCATGCGCCACTTCCGCCACTAGGCTCTAGCGGGGCGCACCTCCGCTGGTGCCGGGCGCCGGCAGGTTAACGGCGATATCCTTCTTCTTCATCTTGAACAGCAGGCGGTCGTCGGGTCCGAAACCCTTGCTCCAGATGACCAGCCCGAAGGCGGCAAGGATCAGCGGAATGCCGAGGCTGAGCTGAAGCCATTCGGGCGCAAGGTGCGAAAGCTGCCCGACCACGACGGCAGCGGCGGCGGCCCAGAGCAGGGGCCAGCGCCAGCCACTGACCGGCGCTCCGAGCAGCTTGCCGGCGAGCCGCGCCTTGCTGACCGCGGCAAAGGCAAGCGCAAGGCAAAGCGCCACGGCGGGCGCCGTTGCCTGCCATTCGGGTGGCCAGCCAAGGCGGCGGAACAACAGGATCAAGGACACCGTCAGTACGGCCTGGAGCGCCAGCATCAGGAGGCTCAGCATCATGTTGCGGTTTCGCGCAATGTAGATGAGCGCGGCCTCGCTGGTGGTGGCAGTGGCGGCGATCACTTCCGCCCCCAGGAGAAAGATCAGGGCCGCGGTGCCGGCGACGAAGACCGGGCCAACCAGCCCCATGACGCCCTCGCCCGGGATTCCCAGCGCCAGCGCCACCGCGGCCTGCGCGGCAATCACCCAGAAGCCGACCTGCCGGATTTGGCGCGCGACCCCAATCCGGTCGCCTTCCTCCAGGCTGCGGCTGATCACGGGCCCAAGGATCGGATCGAAGCTGGTCTTGAGCTTGCTCGGCAGCGAGGCGACGTTCTGCGCGACATAGTAGATGCCGACCAGGGCAGGTGTCGCGAACAGGCCGAGGATGGCAAGGTCGATGCGCCGGCTTGCCCATTCCACCGTGTCGGCGGCGGCGATCGGCATGTAGCGGCGGGCCAGGCCCCAGCTTTCGGAGGGGTTGGGCCGCCATCCGGCAGCCCGGCCATAGGTTCGGAAAAAGGGAATGGCCGAGGCGATCAGCGCTCCGATCATCGACAGGGCATAGGCGAAGATCAGGCCATCACGCTTGGAGATGAAGGCAAAGGCGAAGGCCGCGATGCTGATCGTCCATGGCTCCACGATGGCGCGGGCGCGAACGGTGGCGCCGACATCGTGGCGATAAGCGAGCGCGGCCAGCATGACGTCGCTCCACGCCAGGGCCAGCACCGCGACCGGCAGCAGCCATTCCATCCCGTAGATTTCGGAATTGGGGAACATGATGCGGGGAAACAGGAACAGCAGCGCCATGCCGACCACCGACGCGGCAAAGGCGACCAGCAGCGCGTCCCAGGTTATGCAGACATGCGGCTTGTCGGTCTTGCTGAGCTGCTGGGCGAGACCGCGCTTGAGGCCAAGCGTCGCGATCTGCGCCACGAACTCGACCACCAGAACCGCATAGGCGAAGCGGCCAAGCGCTTCTGCGCCATACATACGACCGGCAATGAACAGGAACGGCAGCCGCGCCGCCAGCCGGAGCAGGAAACCGAGAAAGTTGATCCGGCCGCCCCGCGCCAAGGCCGCAAGGTCGTTGCGTCCGGCTTCCGCGCTTTCCGCGCTCAATGCGCGACGCCCCAATTGGCGCCCCAGCCCACCTCGACGCTCAGCGGAACGTCGAGGGTCACTACCGGTTCGGCGGCCGAGGCCATGACGTCACGGATCACCGCCGCCGCGCGCTCCTCGTCGCCCTGCGGGACCTCGAACACCAGTTCATCATGGACCGACAGTAGCATGCGGGTGCCGCTCAGCCCGGCTTCCTGCAGCGCCCCGGGCATCTTCACCATGGCCCGCTTGATGATGTCGGCGCTGGTGCCCTGGATCGGCGCGTTGATCGCCGCCCGCTCGGCCGCCTGGCGCAGGTTCATGACGCCCGAGCGGATGTTGGGGAAGTGCGTCTTGCGGCCGAACAGGGTGGTGCTGAAGCCGCATTCCCGCACCTGCTGGAGCGTTGTGGAAATGTAGTTCTTGATGCCCGGAAAGCGCTCGAAATAGCGGTCGATCATGTCCTTGGCCTCGTCCCGGCCGATGCCCATCCGTCCGGCAAGGCCAAAGGCGGAAATGCCGTACAGGATGGCGAAGTTGATCGTCTTGGCCTTGTTGCGGCTATCCTTGGATGCGTCACCGAACACCTGCTCGGCGGTGATGGTGTGGATGTCGTCGCCGCGCGCGAACGCTTCCTTGAGCTGCGGCACGTCGGCCATGTGCGCGGCCAGGCGGAGCTCGATCTGGCCATAGTCGGCGCTGAGCAGGCTGTGGCCTTCCTCGGCGATGAAGGCGTTGCGGATGCGCGCGCCGATCTCGGTGCGGATCGGGATGTTCTGCAGGTTGGGATCGTTGCTCGACAGCCGCCCGGTCTGCGCGGCGGCAAGCGCGTAGCGCGTGTGGACCCGGCCGGTCCGCGAGTCGATCTGCGTCTGCAACGCATCGGTGTAGGTGACCCGAAGCTTGGTCAGCTGGCGCCATTCGAGCACCCGGCGCGCGACCTCGACGCCCTCGGCCTCAAGCCGCTCTAGCTCGGCCTGATCGGTCGAATAAGCGCCCGACTTGCCCTTGCGACCACCCTTCAGCCCCAGCCGGTCGTAGAGCACCTGGCCCAGCTGCTGCGGCGAGCCGATGGTGAACGGGCCGCCCGCCACCTCGTAGATCACTTCTTCTAGCCGCGCGGTCTCGGTCGCGAAGGTTTCCGACAGTTCGGCCAGGTAAGCACGGTCGACCTTGATGCCTTCGCGCTCCATCTGCCCGATCACCGGCACCAGCGGCAGGTCGACCAGGCGATAGATTCGGGTGCTGTTCTCGGCCGCGAGGCGATGCTCGATCCGGTGCCATAGACGCCACACCATGTCGGCATTCTCGGCCGCATATTCGGTTGCCGCGGCGATCGGTGCGTCGCCGAAGCGGATGGTCTTCTGCCCGGTCCCGCAGACCGCTTTCAGCGGCAGGCAGGCATGCTCGAAGTGCCGCTTCACCAGCTCGTCGAGGCCGTGACCGAAGCGCCCGCTGTCGAGGGCGAAGCTGGCCAGCATCACGTCCTCTCCCGCCGCGATGCCGATGCCGTGATCGGCCAGCAGGCGCCACTGGTCCTTGAGGTTGTGGCCGATCTTAAGGACGGCATCATCCTCCAGCAGTGACTTCAGCAGCGCCAACCCGTCGGCAAGCCGAAGCTGCGCCGGTCCCTCGCTGAGGAGGTCGCCGCCACCATGGCCGAGCGGCACATAGGCGGCGCGGCCCGGCGCAAGCGCGAGGCTGACGCCAGCCAGCCCTTCGGCAAGGCCGTGCCCGCCATCGCCCTGCAGGTCGATCGCCACCTTGCCCTGCTTCTGCGCCTCGGCGATCCACTGCTCCAGCGTCGCCGAGTCCGAGATGGTGAGATAGGCCGAACGATCGACGCTGATCGTCTCCGGCTCACCCGGACCCGCTGGCAGCGGCGCGGGTGCAGGCCGCTCGCCGTTCGAGGGACGCGCGCCCTGCCCGACCATGCGGTTGAGCAGGGTCTTGAAGCCCTGCTCGACCAGGAACTCGCGCAGCGGCTCCTCGGGAATGTTCTTGAGCTCGAGCGCGTCCAGCGGTTCGGGCAGATTCATCTCGCACACCAGCCGCACCAGCTCGCGGCTGAGGCGGGCGGCGTCGGCATGCTCGATCAGGTTTTGCTTGAGCTTGGGCTTCTTGATGCCCTCGGCCGCGGCCAGCACCGCTTCCAGGCTGCCATGCTCCTGGATCAGCTGCGACGCGGTCTTGGGGCCGATTCCCGGCACGCCCGGTACATTGTCGACGCTGTCGCCCATCAGCGCCAGCACGTCGCCCAGCTGCTCGGGCGGGACGCCGAACTTCTCCACCACCGCCGCACGGTCGAACCGGCGGTCGTTCATCGTGTCGAGCATGTCGACCGCGCCGTCTTCGATCAGCTGCATCAAATCCTTGTCGGAGCTGACGATGGTGACCTTCCAGCCCTGCTTCTTCGCCTCGGTGACGTAGCAGGCGATGATGTCGTCCGCCTCCAGCCCCGCTTCCTCGATGCAAGGGATAGAGAAAGCACGCGTCGCGACGCGGATCAGCGGAAGCTGCGGCACCAGGTCCTCGGGCGCGGGCGGGCGGTGCGCCTTGTACTGGTCGTACATCTCGTTGCGGAACGACGACGAGCCCTTGTCGAGGATCACCGCCATGTGGGTCGGCCCGTCGGCCTTGCTGAGGCTCTCGGCAAGCTTCCACAGCATGGCGGTGTAGCCGTAGACCGCGCCGACGTTCATGCCGTGGCGGTTGGTCAGCGGCGGCAGCCGGTGATAGGCGCGGAAGATGTAGCTCGATCCGTCGACGAGATAGAGGTGGGGCTGGGCGTCAGGCATGAGCGCACGGCCTTAGCAGGTTCGAAGCATCAAGAAACGCCCGCCGTCGCCATGCCGAATTGATCTGGGTCAACGCGGGTGGGGCCGAGCCCTGCCATCTCCTGCCAGACAGCCAGGAGACCTCAGATGACCGACCGTTTCGACAAGGAACTGCTACTCGCAAGGGGCGAGGTGGTGGCGGCGCCGCAGCTTCATGCGCGGCCCTATTGCACCGACCGCAACTTCGGCATGCCGCCCGCCTTGCTGCTGGGCGCCTTTGCCTTCTTCTTCGCCTATCTCGCGGTGATGTGGATCGGCTTCGCGGCCGATGGCCTGATCCTGCCGATGGTGGTGAACTTCATCTTTGTCGCCGCCTTTGCCGTCGTTCCCGCCAAGTGGGCGACGATGAAGCCCGATCACCGCGACCGGGCGCTCGACATGGCCCACTTCCGCGCGAAGGGCATCGAGACGGAGACGGGCCGCACGCCGGCTGCCGAAGCGGCAACGCTGGTCCTGCTGCTGCCCGCCTGCATCCTGTTCTGGGGGATTGCCGTGACCACGGTTGCGGCACTGGTCTGACCTTCTGGCTCGTCGAGCAGACTAGCTCCCCAGCGGCGCGGCACCGGCCACCCGGTGCCGCGCCTTTGCCGATGAGCCTTGCCAGCAGCCCCAATCGCACCGACAGTGGCGCCATGTCCGACAAGTTCACCCGCCACCGCCAGCCGTGGACCGCCGACGAGAACACCAAGCTCCACACCCTTGCCGCCAAGGGCATGGGCCTGAAGGCGATCGCCAAGGCGCTGACCCGCAGCGAGGAAAGCACCCAGGCCCAGGCCAAGGTGCTGAAGCTCAAGATTGCCAAGCTGCGCTGAACCGTCGTTCGTCCGTCGCTCCGGCAGTCTGTCGAAGGGCGGCGACGCTCCGTCTAGAGCTTCTTCACCGGCCCGAACCGCTGTCTTAGCCCGGTAAGGCAGGTCCCGACCGGACCGGCGAACTGGGGAAGCCTTCATGATTCTTGTGTCCGGGCACGCGGCGACGCGTCGCGCCTGCCTGCTGTCCTGTTGCGTTGCGGCCCTCGCCGCCGCCGTTCCCGCCGCCGCGCAGGACGCGCCGACCACCGGCGACGCGCCCGCGCCTGTCTCGACCCCGACCGCTTCCGGCAAGAAGGTCTTCACCCCGGCCGATTTCGCGCGTTTCGCCCCGCGCACCGCGTTCGACATGCTGGCGCAGGTGCCGGGCTTCTCCATCCGCGGCGAGGACACCAGCTCGCGCGGGCTCGGTCAGGCGTCGGGCAACGTGTTGCTCAACGGCAAGCGCTTGTCGGGCAAGTCGACCGACCCGGTCACCGCGCTGCAGGCGATTCCGGCCGGCAACGTCGAGCGGATCGAGATCGTCGATGCGGCCGAGCTCGACGTGCCAGGGCTGACGGGCCAGGTCGCCAATGTCATCTATCAGGCGAAGGCAAGGCTGTCCGGGCAATGGAGCTACCGGCCCGAGTTCCGCGCCCATTATGCCGATCCCCTGTTCACCCGCGGCGACGTATCGGTCAGCGGCACCAGCGGGCCGGTCGAATATACGGTCGGCCTGCGCAACGACGCGAGCCGCAGCGGCGCGGGCGGGCCGACCACCATCACCCGCGGCGACGGCACCTTGTTCGAGCTTCGCGACGACCGCTGGCACGGCAATTTCGACCAGCCGCAGCTGTCCGGCCAGTTCAAGATCGACGGGCCCGGCTCCTCGCTCGGCAACCTCAACCTGCTGCTGCGCCGGTTCGATTACCGCTTCAAGGAGGACAGCTTTCGCGACCGCGTCACCGGCCCCGACCAGAACCGCCGCCTGATCCAGGAGGAAAAAGGCTGGAACTACGAGATCGGCGGCGATGGCGACTTTGCGCTTGCCGGCGGCCGGCTGAAGCTGATCGGCCTGCTTCGCTCCTCGGACGAGCCGTTCCTCCAGCAGGCACGGACCAGCTTTGTCGATGGCAGCGCCGACGTTGGCAGTCGCTACCTGCAGGACGGGACGTCGAGCGAGAAGATCGGCCGCGCCGAATATCGCTGGAAGATCGGGCGCACCGACCTTCAACTTTCCGGCGAGGCGGCCTTCAACAGCCTCGAGAATGTCAGCCGCTTGTTCTCGCTCGATCCGCTTGGGCAGTTCAACGAGCTGCCCTTCCCTGGCGGATCGGGCAAGGTCAGCGAGGACCGCTACGAGGGACTGCTCACCATCGGCCGCCCCCTGTCGTCGGCGGTGACCGCGCAGCTGGTGATCGGCGCCGAACGCTCGACCATCGTCCAGGAGGGTCCGGGCGGCAAGAAACGGACCTTTGTCCGGCCCAAGGGTTCGCTCAATATCGCGGCGCAGTTCAGCCCGCGCTTCAACGGCAATTTCAAGATCATCCGCCGTGTCGGCCAGCTCGACTTCGGCCAGTTCCTCGCTCGCGTGTTCCTCGACAACGAGAATGAGAATGCCGGCAATCCGGACCTCGTGCCGACCCAGCAATGGCGGTTCGAGCTGGAGCTGGCACGCGACCTTGCCGCCTGGGGCAAGACCAGGCTCAATCTCGTGGCGGCCTTGTCCGAAGACCTGATCGACATCATTCCGGTCGGCCTGGCCGGTGAGACGCCGGGCAACATCGACAAGGGACAGGCCTATGCGATCGACTGGAACAGCACCTTCCAGCTCGACCCGATGGGGCTCAAGGGGGCGAGGATCAACCTGCGCGCGCTGGCGCAGACCAGCCGCGTCCGTGATCCCCTGACCGGGATCAGGCGCAATTACTCGGGCTTCACCACCCGCATCCTTGAACTGGGCTACCGCCATGACATTCCGCGCAGCGACTGGGCCTATGGCGGCAATGCCAGCTACAGCCACAATGCGCTGAGCTACCGGCTGACCGAGGTGGGCCGGCAGTATGAGGGACCGGTGTGGGTCAGCGTCTTTGTCGAGAACAAGGATGTGTTCGGGCTGACGGTGCGGGGCGAGGTCGGCAACCTCACCAATGCCCGCAGCCGGTGGGACCGGATCGTCTACACCGGTCGCCGTAATGTCTCGGCGATCGACTTCGTGGAAGACCGCAACCGCCTGATCGGACCCATTTTTCGCCTATCGGCGCGCGGAACTTTCTAGCAAAAAGGCACCGTTTCCTTTAACTTCGATCAACTTGGCGAATCACCTGCCGTGAGCCGCCATTCTCCGGAGACTTGTGATGTTCGTAACCTTGCTCAGCCTTGCCCTTGCCGCCCAGGCCGCGCCGCAGGCTGTGCCCGCCGCCGGCAGCGACGCCAAGGAAAAGAAGATCTGCCGTTCGGATGTCGATACGGGAACGCGCATCAACCGTCGGCGGACCTGCGCGACCAAGCAGCAGTGGGAAGAGCGGCGTCAGGAGCAGATCGACGCCATGGTCCAGGACCGCGCGGCGGCCGACCGCTCGCGTCCTTGCACCAGCCTTCCCTGCCCCTGATCCATCAGGGCACCAGCACCGTATCCCGCGCCTGAGCCAGCGTCCGCTGCCAGTCGCGGGTGAAGTGCAGCCCCCGGCTTTCCCTTCGCGACAGGGCCGAGCGGATGATGAGGTCGGCGACCTCGACCAGGTTGCGGAGCTCGATCAGGTCAGGCGTCACCCGGAAGTGGGCGTAATAGTCGGTGACTTCCTGCCGCAGCATGTCGATCCGGCGTTTGGCGCGCTCCAGCCGCTTGGTGGTGCGAACGATCCCGACATAATTCCACATGAAGCGGCGGATCTCGCCCCAGGTCTGGGCGATCACCACTTCCTCGTCGCTGTTGGTGACCCGGCTTTCGTCCCACTCGCGAACCTTGGCCAGCGGCGGCAGCTCGTCCCACCGCGCAAGGATGTCGCGCGCCGCCGCTTCGCCGAACACCAGGCACTCCAGCAGCGAGTTGGAGGCGAGGCGATTGGCGCCATGCAGCCCGCTTTCCGTCACTTCGCCCGCGGCATAGAGGCCCGGCGCGTCGGTTCGCCCGGCCAGGTCCACCACCACGCCGCCGCAGGTATAGTGCTGGGCCGGCACGACCGGAATCGGCTCCGTGGTCATGTCGATGCCAAGACTGGTGAGCTTCTCATGGATGTTGGGAAAGTGGCCGCGCACAAAGGCGGGATCGCGATGCGAGATGTCGAGGTGGACGAACTCAAGCCCATCGCGCTTGATCTCATTGTCGATGGCACGGGCCACCACGTCGCGCGGGGCAAGCTCCCCGCGTTCGTCATAATCCGGCATGAACCGATGGCCGGTCAGTGGATGGCGGAGGATGCCCCCTTCCCCGCGCACCGCCTCGGTGATCAGGAAGTTCTTGGTTTCCAGATGGTAGAGGCAGGTCGGGTGGAACTGCATCATCTCCATGTTGGACACGCGGCAACCCGCCCGCCAGGCCATGGCGATGCCGTCACCGGTCGCGCCGCGCGGTGCGGTTGAGTAGAGGTACACGCGTCCCGCTCCGCCGGTAGCGAGAATGGTCGCGCGGGCGGTGAGGGTTTCGACCCGCCCGCTTGCCCGGTTGAAGGCGTAAAGCCCGTGCACCGCCCCGCCGGTCGAGAAACGCTCCTCGTGCCGGCCGGTGATCAGGTCCACCGCGACCATGTTGGGCAGGAGGAGGATGTTGGGATTGGCGTCCGCCGCCCGCTCCAGCGCCTGTTGCACGGCCCAGCCAGTGGCGTCGGCGACATGGACGATCCGGCGATGGCTGTGCCCGCCCTCGCGGGTGAGGTGCAGGGCGCCTCCCTCCTCCGCGAACGGGACGCCAAGGTCGATCAGCCGCTGGATCGCGGCCGGCGCCGCCCCCACCACATGCTCCACCACGTGCCGGTCGTTGAGGCCGGCGCCTGCCACCATCGTGTCCTCGACATGGGCTTCGAAGCTGTCGCCTTCTTCCAGCACCGCCGCGATGCCTCCCTGCGCCCAGCCGGTCGCGCCGTCGGACAGCGGCCCCTTGGCGATCACCGCCACCCGCTTGCTGGTGGCGAGATTGAGGGCCGCCGTCAGCCCTGCCGCGCCGCTGCCGATGACGATGACGTCGAACTGCCGATCCATCCAGGCTCCTAACCGAAGCGACTTAGAACGGCTTGGAGGGAAAGCCCAGCGGGGCCGGACGTGGCAAGTATGACGGCTAGATGACTCAGAATGGACGAAAAACGTCCCCATTCGGGACTCTTGCTGCTCTTCCGTGATGGTTAATTTAGTGGTAACTTATTACCCGACTCGTGAAGATAATGACCAAAGGGGATATGTCGTGAAGCTCGCACTCCTGACTACCGCGGTGGGCCTTGCCCTTGCCGCCACGCCCGCCAGCGCGGCGACTAACCTGCTCAGCAACGGCAGCTTCGAAAGCGGGCTGACCGGCTGGAACATCGGCCTCACCGGCGGCGGTACGGCTCCGGTGGCGATCGACTACAACCAGGCTTCGGGCTACCCCACCGGTGCTTTCGGAGAGGCGATCAACACCAACAATGTCGCGAGCGCGAGCCCCGACGCCGTTGGCACCAAGCTGGCCTATTTTTCGTCGGACACCGCCAACCCGCACACCATCTCGCAGCTGGTGAACCTGGTGGCTGGCGTCACCTACAACATCGGTTTCGATTATTACGCGCCGCTCAATGGGGCCAATAACCCCAACGATGCGACGCTCGGCTTCCTGCTTGATGGCGTTCAGATCGGCAACCTTCTGACCGCCGGTGGTCCGGCTTCCAACACCCCGGTGCAGAGCTGGCAGAACTTCAGCACCTCGTTCGTGGCGCTGAACAGCGGTCCGCAGAACCTGTCGTTTCAGTTCAACGGCCTTGGCGTCACCGCCGCCGACTTCGGCATCGACCGTGTCTATGTCACCGCCGCGGTTCCTGAGCCGGGTACCTGGGCGATGATGCTGCTCGGCTTCGGCGCCATCGGCGCGGCGATGCGCCGCCGCCGCCGTCCGATCGCGCAGCTCGCCTGACGCTTTCCACCATCGGTAATCTGCTGACCCGTCCGCCAACCAGCGGGCGGGTCAGCTGCGTCTGGTCAGGCTGAGGAACACGTCCTCCAGGTCCGGCTCGCGCGTCACCACGTCGACGATCCCCAGCCCGTCTCGCTGCAGCGCGGCCAGCACATCGCCCGCATTCACCTTGTCCTTCTGGTAGGTGATGGCGAGGCTGCGCTCGCCTTCCAGCACGACCCTGTCGAAGCAGATGTTGGCCGGAACCTCGGCCAGGTCCCGGTCGACGGTCACCACCACATTCTTCTCCTGCGCACGCGACAGCAAGGTCCGGGTGGGCTCGTTCGCTACCACCTTGCCATGGTTGATGATGGCGATGCGCTCGCACAGCTGCTCGGCTTCCTCGAGATAGTGGGTGGTGAGGATCACCGTCACGCCCGAGGCGTGAAGCGCCTTCACATAGGCCCAAAGCTGCTGGCGCAACTCGATGTCGACGCCCGCGGTGGGCTCGTCCAGCACCAGGATCGGCGGGGAATGGACCATCGCCTTGGCGACCAGCAGCCGTCGCTTCATGCCGCCCGACAGGGTCCGGCTATAGGCATGGGCCTTGTCGCTCAGCCCCATCGCCGCCAGCAGCTCGTCGCTGCGCCGGTCGCGCGGCAGGATGCCGTAGAGCCCAGCCTGGATCTCCAGCGCCTCACGCGGGGTGAAGAAGGGGTCGAACAATATCTCCTGCGGCACGATGCCGATCGACAGCTTGGCGTTGCGCGGGTGCTGGTCGATGTCGAAACCCCAGATGTCGACCTTGCCCTCGCTCTTGCCAACCAGCCCGGCAAGAATGTTGATGAGGGTCGACTTGCCCGCGCCATTGGGTCCGAGCAGGCCGAAGAACTCTCCCTGGCGCACATCAAGCGAGACTCCGTCGAGCGCGCGCTTGCCCCCCGCATAGGTCTTGCCGAGGTCGGTGATTCGGATGGCTGGAACTGGGCTGGTCATGGGTTGAATCGCTTAGCGGGGCGCCACCCGCCACGGAAGCCGAAGTGGTGAATCACCGATTCACCTTACTTCGTAGGGTGGATTTGATGTTAACCAGCCAAAGCGGGGTGTCATGCGGCCGTTGCCCACCCTCCTCGCCCTGGCGATGCTCGTTGCGCTTCCGGCAACCGCCGCGGCGCAGCAGCTTGCGCCCCGTCCGGCAGTGCCGCGCGCGTTGGTTGGTGCGGCGCTCATCTATCCGCTGACCCTGACCACCCGGACCAACCTCGACTTCGGCCTGGTCGCCTCCACCGGCGCTGGAACAGTCGTGATCGATCCCAACACCAGCCGCCTGTCCACGACCGGCCTGGTCACCTCGCTTGGCGGAAATCCGCGGCCCGCGACCTTCGTCGGAGCGTCGCGCAGCGCGTCGGTGGTGATCATCCGCATCCCCAAGGCGCCCATCACCATCCGCCGCGCTGGGGGTACCGAAACCATGGTGGTCCGGGACTTCACCCTGCAGGGGCAGGACAAGCGCACCCTGGCGCGAATGGAAGCCTTCGACTTCAAAGTCGGCGCAACCCTGGTGGTCGCCGCCGGGCAGGTTGAAGGCGTCTACAGCGGCGAATTCGACGTCACCGTTCAATATCCCTGAGCCGACGCAAACCCTCACCGATCACGCTTAACAAGCGCTTGAGGAGGAGTCTTCAAGCCCCGTTACGGCCTGCTCCACCATTGTTGCGGGGTTCAACAAATGTGGGGAACCAAGGACATGCGCAACTTTCTCGCCTTCGCGGCGCTTGCCGCGAGCACCGCTTTCATCGCCGTTCCGGCCGCCGCCCAGAATGCGACACTCCCGTCGCAGGACAATGGTCAGATCGAAGCCACTGCCCTGCTGATCCAGCCGGCGACTCTGGAAGGCCTCGACAATCTCGACTTCGGCACGCTGATCGCTTCGCCGACCGCCGCCGGCACCGTGAACGTCAATGCCAATACGAGCGCCCGCACCATCACCGTCAATGCCGGTACGCTGACCGCCGGCGCAGGCTCGGCCCTGCGCGGCCGCCTGGTCGGAAACGGCCTGCCGACCCAGATCGTCAACATCACCCGCACCTTCCCGCTGGTGCTGGTCAACCAGGACGATCCCACCGCCACCATGCCGTTCTCGGGCGTGCTGAACAGCGATGCCGAGGATGGATCGGTGACGATCGGTTCGACCGGCGTCTTCTACGTCTATGTCGGCGGCACGCTGACGGTCGCCCCGCAGCAGATGCCGGGCCGCTACAGCGGTGTCGTCACCGTCAATGCCGATTTTCAATAAGCACCCCACAGCTTATTGAAGCGACGGGAGGCGGTTGCTACCCCACGGGGATCATGCAACCGCCTCCTGAAGTCGTTTTCGTCACCACCAATGCCGTTCATTGCGACGGCAGCGGTGACATCAGCCCCGCGCTCGGCCACCCGCGCGTGTTTCTCCGCATCGACGAAAAGGGCTTCGTCGAATGCGGCTATTGCGATCGCCGTTTCGTGCTGAAAGGCGGCCCGGCGGACACGGGCAGCTCCGCCTGAGGCTGCGCCAGCCGCGGCACGGCACTGGTCCGGGCCGCGTCCGGGCTTATATGTCGTGGCATGACCGAGCTCTCCGACCCGCGCCGCTTCCTCTATTCCGCCGGGCTTGACCCCGACGACGCCCGCCGGCTCGCCGCCCGTCATCTTTCGGCCCACGACGATGGCGAGCTCTATCTGCAGTATCGCCGCAGCGAGGCGTTCGGCTTCGACGATGGGAGGCTGAAGACTGCCGACTACCACGTCGGGCAAGGCTTCGGCCTGCGCGGCGTCAGCGGCGAGGCGACCGCCTTTGCCCATGCCAACGAACTAAGCGCCGCCGCCATCGACCGCGCGGCCGAGACGCTCCGCCTCCTCACCCCCGGCGGCAACCCGACCGCCGCGCCGCCGCGCACCAACCGCGCGCAATATGGCAGCGAGGACCCGCTCGGCGCGCTGCCCTTCGCCGACAAGGTCGCGCTGTGCCAAGCCATCGACGCCGCCGCCCGCGCCCGCGACCCGCGCGTGGTGCAGGTCAGCGTCGGGGTGCAGGCGAGCTGGTCGGTGGTCGAGATCGTCCGCGCCGACAGCTTTGTCGCCACCGACGTGCGCCCCCTGGTCCGCCTCAACGTGTCGATCGTCGCCGAACAGAATGGCCGCCGCGAATTGGGCTTCCACGGCCTTGGCGGGCGCTATGACCTCAACCGCCTGTTCGATGAGGCGACCTGGAACCGGGCAATTGACATCGCCCTGGCGCAGGCGCTGGTGAACCTCGACGCGGTTGCCGCGCCGGCGGGCGAAATGACGGTGGTCTGCGGCCCCGGCTGGCCCGGCGTGCTGCTGCACGAGGCGGTCGGCCACACGCTGGAAGGCGACTTCAACCGCAAGGGGCAGAGCGCTTTCTCCGGCCGCCTCGGCACCCGAGTCGCCGCACCCGGCGTCACCGTGGTCGACGACGGCGCCATGCACGAGCGGCGCGGAAGCCTGTCGATCGACGACGAAGGCACGCCGACCGGCCGCACCACCCTGATCGAGGACGGCATCCTCGTCGGCTACCTCCAGGATCGCCTTAACGCCCGGCTGATGGGGGTGGAGCCCACCGGCAACGGACGCCGCGAAAGCTTCGCCCATGCGCCGATGCCGCGGATGACCAACACCTTCATGCTGGGCGGCAAGGACGATCCAGCCGAGCTGCTCGGCCGGGTCAAGGACGGCATCTACGCCAGGAGCTTCGGCGGCGGGCAGGTCGACATCACCAGCGGCAAGTTCGTCTTCTCCTGCACCGAGGCCTATCGCATCCGCGGCGGCAAGCTGGCCGAGCCGCTCAAGGGCGCAACGCTGATCGGCGATGGCCCGACCGTGCTGACCCGCGTCAAGGGCATCGGCAACGACCTTGAGCTGGACGAGGGCGTCGGGATCTGCGGCAAGGGCGGACAGAGCGTGCCCGCCGGCGTCGGTCAGCCGACCCTGCTGATCGAGGGCCTGACCGTGGGAGGCACCGCCTGAGCCTGGTCGAGCTGGCGCGCTTCCAGACCCGGGTCGAAGCGGACCTGGCGCGAATGCTGCTGGAGAGCCACGGCATCGAGAGCATCCTGTTCGACGCCGAGGTGCACAGCTATCTCGGCGTGGGCGCGCTCATGCCGGTACGGTTGATGGCACTGGACGAGGACCACGACGAGGCAGCGGCGATCCTCAGAGAAGGTGATCTACTGCCGCCAGGCTGAACCCGGCGCCGTGCGCCTTCTCCTCCAGCTGCTCACGCGGCACACCGGCCTCGCGGCAGGCGACCGCCCAGGCGAGCGTCGAGCGCATGCCCGAGCGGCAATAGGCCAGCATCTTGCCGTCACCCAGCTCAGTGCGCGCCGAGACCATCTCCTCCACCTGCGCCGGACCCATGCCGCGCGCAATCGGGATGTGGCGATAGTCAAGCCCGGCCGCTTCCGCCGCCGCCTCGATCTCGGCGCTGGTTGGCTGCCCAGCGTCTTCGCCGTCGGGCCGATTATTGACGATCATGGTGACGCCATGACGCCGCGCTTCCTCCAGGTCGGCGATGCTGATCTGCCCGGCGACCAGGGTATGCTCGTCAAGCTGCTTCAACTCGGTCATCCCTTGTTTCCCTTGCTGTGCGTCGCGTCGACATTCAGATCTTAGCCGTGACTGCGTACGACACCCAGCATCGCGTCGCCATAGCGCTCGAGCTTGGCGGCGCCGACGCCCTGCACCCGGCCAAGTTCCGCCAGTGAGCCCGGCCGGGCCGCCGCAATTTCGCGAAGCGTGGAATCGTGGAAGATCACATAAGGCGGCACCGCGGCTTCCTTGGCCAGGCGGCGGCGTTCCTCGCGCAGGGCGTCGAATAGCGGATCGGCAGGTCCATCGTCGCTGCTCCCGCGCCGCTTGCGAGCCTTCCTGGGCGGCGGAAGCGCGATCCGCACCTCGTCACCGCCCTTGAGGATGCCGCGCGCACCCGGACCGAAGCTCAAGCCGCCATAAGCATCCGCGCGCAACGCGTCGCGGGCGATCAGCGCGCGGGCAACCGGCTGCACCAGCGCCAGTTCGTCGCCCGAGCAGATGCCGAACACGCTTAGCCGGTGATGGTTGTTGGAGAACACCTTGTCCGTCTCCTTGCCTGCCAGCACGTCGGCGAGATGCCCGACCCCGAACCGCATCTCGGTCCGGAAGGCGGCCGACAGCAATTTGCGCGCGACCTCGGTCACCTCGACCGTCTGCGGCGGATGGAGGCAATTGTCGCAATTGCCGCACTGCCGGGGCGGGTCCTCGCCGAAGTGCCGCAGCAGAATGGCGCGGCGGCATTCGGTCGATTCGATCAGCGCCGCAAGGCTCGCCAGCCGTGCGCGCTCTTCGCCTTGGCGTTCGGCCGGCACTTCCTCGATGCGCTGGCGGGCGAGTGCGAAGTCCTTCGCCGCCCACAACAGATGCGCCTCGGCCGGCTCCCCGTCGCGCCCGGCGCGCCCGGTCTCCTGGTAATAGGCCTCGATCGACTTGGGGGTCCCGGCATGGATGACCGTCCGCACATCCGGCTTGTCGATACCCATGCCGAACGCGATGGTGGCGGCCATCACCATCTCTTCCGACGCCACGAACGCGGCCTGGTTCGCCGCGCGCACGGCGGGATCAAGCCCGGCATGGTAAGGCAGCGCCGGCCGTCCGCTTGCGGCGATCTGCGCGGCAAGGCTCTCGGTCTCGCGCCGGCTGGGGGCATAGACGATCGCCGGTCCCGGCCGCTCGGCCAGCAACGCCAGGATCTGCCGCCCGCCGCTGTCGCGATCGCGAATGTGATAGCGGATGTTGGGCCGGTCGAAGCCGGACACGATCAGCCCGTCTTCGGAAATGCCGAGCTGGACCAGGATATCGGCCCGGGTCCGCGGATCGGCGGTGGCAGTCAGCGCCAGGCGCGGCAGCTCGGGATGGTCGTCGAGCAACCCGCGCAGCAACCGGTAGTCGGGCCGGAAATCATGCCCCCATTCGCTGACGCAATGCGCCTCGTCGACCGCGATCAGCGAGACCGGCACCCGGTCGATCAGCCGCCGGAACACCTCGCCCGTCGCCCGCTCCGGCGCGACGTACAGCAGGTCGAGTTCGCCCTCGCGCAGCCGCCGCACTACCGCCTCGCGATCGTCCGCGCTGGTCAGCGACGCGGCGCGGATGCCCAGCGCCTCGGCCGAACGGATCTGGTCGTGCATCAACGCGATCAGCGGCGAGATGACCAGCGCCGTCCCCTCCAGCGCCAGCGCGGGAAGCTGGTAGCACAGGCTCTTGCCCGCGCCCGTCGGCATGATTGCCAGCGTGTGCCGCCCGCCAAGCACGCGCTCGACCACTTGCTCCTGCACGCCGCGGAAGGCATCGAAACCAAAGACTTGTTTGAGGAGCTGATGCGGGTCGGTCACAGCATTGCCCTTGGCGGCAGGGAGCCGAGCGGCGCAAGCTTGTATTGCCGCTGCACGCAGCGCAAACGACAATTCACATGACCGTCGCCGTCGACATGGGCCTTTCGCCGCAAGGCCAGCCCATCACCATCGATCTTGAGGAACTGCTCGCGACCCGCCTGCTCGTCCAGGGCAATTCGGGCTCGGGCAAGTCGCACCTGCTGCGCCGCCTGCTCGAGAAGAGCGCGGGGCAGGTGCAGCAGATCATCATTGATCCCGAAGGCGATTTCGTGACGCTTGCCGGCCCCTATGGCCATCTCGCGATCGAGGCGTCGGAGCATGACGAGAAGGAGATCGCCCGCGCCGCCCTTCGCATTCGCGAACATCGCGCCTCCGTCGTGCTCAGCCTTGAAGGCCTCGAGGCCGAGGGACAGATGCGCTGCGCCGCTTCCTTCCTCTCCGCCCTGTTCGATGCTCCGCGCGACCATTGGTACCCGGCGCTGGTGGTGGTCGACGAAGCGCAGCTCTTCGCCCCCTCGGGCGGCGGCGAGGTTGCGGAGGAGGTCCGCCGCGCCTCGCTCAGCGCCATGACCAACCTCATGTGCCGCGGCCGCAAGCGCGGGCTCGCCGGGATCATCGCCACCCAGCGCCTCGCCAAGCTGGCCAAGAACGTCGCGGCCGAAGCGTCCAATTTCCTGATGGGCCGGACCTTTCTCGACATCGACATGGCCCGCGCCGCCGACCTCCTCGGCATGGAGCGGCGTCAGGCCGAAGCCATCCGCGACCTGCCGCGCGGCACCTTCCTCGCGCTCGGTCCCGCCATCTCGCGCCGTCCACTGTCGGTGGCGATCGGTGAGGTCGAGACCCGCGCGCGTTCCATGAGCCCCAAGCTGGTTCCGCTGCCCGCGGCGACACCGGGCGAGAACCTGCAGGAACTGCTGTTCCAGCCGGGCTTCGACTTCGACCTGCCGCCTGCGCCCAGGCCCAACTCTCCTGCGCCGCCGCCTTCCGAGACCCTGCTGGAGCAGCTCGCCGCCACCAGGGCCGCGCCCGCGCCGTCGCTTCCCGCCAAGTCGGACGAGGAACAGGCCGAGGCCGTCGCGCAGACGCTCCAGGCGATGGTCGCGGACACGGACAGCAGCGGCCGCTCCGCCGCGGTGCTGTTCCAGGACTTCACCGTACGGCTGCGCATGGCCGGGGTGGCCTTGTCGCCGCTCGACCTGCCCGCCTTCTCGCGCCGGCTCGCCATGGCCCGCGCCGGCATCTTCACCGAGGATCCCGACTGGCAGCCCGCGCTCGACGCCGCGCAAGGGCTGCCCGAGGACATGCTCGGCCCCTTTCTCCTCCTCGCCCGCGCCGCCCGCGACCGCGCACCGACGCCTTCGGACGAGGCCATCGCGCAAAGCTACGGCACCGCCAGCCTCGGCCGCGCCCGCCGCCTCTTGAGCTACATCGAAAGCCGCGACCTCATCGTCACCCGCACCGACCTCAGCGGCAAGCGCAGCATCGCCATTCCGCGGCTGGGGTGGAGCACCGCAGCGGCTTAGGGGCGAACGTCCGCCCTCGACCCATTGCTAACGTCAGCCGTCACGCCAAACTTGACCCGGGGGGGTCCCGCTTCTTTTGCTTATGTCTGCTTTCGACCCATTGCGGACGATCATGGCCTCGCCAGGCTGCCGCGTCGAATCATTCAAGATTACACACGTTAATGCTTGTTTGATTATCTGAATGTTAATTATAAGTTGGCGCAGCGACTGATTCGGAAGGACTCTTACCTATGCGTATCGAGGTGAAACTGCTCGCGTTTGCAGTCGCGTCTTTACAGGCCATATCTCCTGGATCTGCTCAGGTAGTGGCACCAACGAGCCGGGTCGACGCCGATTGCTCACCTGCGTTGCTTTACACCAGTCAGGTCGGGCAATCGGCAAGCTGCTCCGCGAATGGCGCAGAGGCTATGGCAACTACAAGCTTCTCCGCACTCAAAGCTTCTGTGTCCACTTCCGATGCTGCTGTCAGCGGCTCCTACTATGCCTATGCCAACTTCACCGACAACATGCGCATCGAGGACGTTCCGACGGACCTTGTTGGCACAGCTGGAACAATCGCCTTCACCTTGGCCATTGATGGAAGCATCCTGAGCGCCTCACCAGCACGGCTCAACCTTGGCAGCAGCACCATAACATATCGACCTGCCACGGCCACTTCCGCTGCATCATACCTAAACGAGAACGCGTTATGGTATTCTACTCTCGACTACAGACTTGAGGACGGAACAACCGGCATCATAAATGCTAATTCTTCGAACAACAATGTGTTCAATCTTACCAACAATTTCGGGCAGTCGGCATTCTATGTCGGTAACATAACGTTTGTTCATAACATTGTCTTCGGAAGCAACCTAAACTATTCGATGGGTATGTTAGCAGAAGTACGTGGTCCATCGAGCTACGTGGACTTCTTCAATACAGCCACAATAACGAGGGTTACAGCGTACGATGCTTTGGGTAGCATAGTTCCGCTTTCATTCAGTAATGCCTCGGGCGTACAACTTCCTTCGGCAAGCGGGGCTGTTCCCGAACCTGGCACTTGGACGATGATGCTGCTCGGTTTCGGCGCCACCGGAGCTTCGATCCGCCGCCGCCGTCTCACGCGTGTATTTGCTAAAGTGGCCTGAAATGCTCGAACCTGCTCAAACAGAGCGAGAAAGCACCGCTATGACGGTTAGTTCTCCTGTTCGCCGAATGTCCGCTTCCCACCCAAAGCGGACATTAGCCCCCGCTTGCAAAGTAGGATTTCGCCTGCTCCATCAACCAAAGCGGCACTCCGCTAGGCTCCTTCTCATGTTTGCTGCTCCCCGATGGCGTAGGTCACACCGTGCGACCTTTGTGACCTACAAGAAATCCGCGCGAAACAGCCGCTGCAGGGGCAAAGGTCACTCCGCCCGAATCACCCGCCCCCGGTGACCATCGTGAACTACTCCGCCGCTTCGGCCTGCTCGCTCTCGGCCTGCTGGCGTGCCCACATGTCGGCGTAGAGGCCGCCGCGCCGCAGCAGTTCGGCGTGGCTGCCTTCCTCCGCCACCCGGCCCCCGTCGAGCACCACGATCCGGTCGGCATCGACCACGGTCGACAGCCGATGGGCAATGGTGATGGTGGTGCGCCCGGTCGACACGGCGCTGAGGGTGTCGAGGATCGCTTCCTCGGTCCGGCTGTCCAGCGCGCTGGTGGCTTCGTCCAGGATCAGGATCGGCGGGTTCTTGACCAGGGTGCGGGCAATGGCGACGCGCTGCTTCTCGCCGCCCGACAGCTTGAGCCCGCGCTCGCCGACGCGGCTCTCGAACCCCTCGGGAAGCGCACGGACGAAACCGTCCAGCGCCGCGCCGGTCGCCGCCGCCGCCACTTCCTCGGCCGTCGCGTCGTCGCGGCCATAGGCGATGTTGTAGCCGAGCGTGTCGTTGAACAGCACCGTGTCCTGCGGCACGATCCCGATCGCCGCCCTAAGCGAGGCCTGGCGGATCTTTGCGATATCCTGGCCATCGATGGTGATCCGGCCACCCTGGGGATCGTAGAAGCGAAACAGCAGCCGGGCGAGCGTTGACTTGCCCGCGCCGCTCGGCCCCACGACGGCCACCGTCTGCCCGGCCGGCACGTCGAGCGTCAGGCCCTTCAGTATCTCGCGCCCGTCCTCATAGCCGAAGCGGACGTTCTCGAACCGCACCGCGCCTCGTTCCACGTGGAGCGGCGGCGCACCGGGCGCGTCGCTCACCTCCTCCGGCGTGTCGAGCAGCTTGAACATCTCGTCCATGTCGGTCAGGCCCTGGCGGATCGTCCGGTAAACGGTGCCGAGCATGTCGAGCGGCCGGAAGAGCTGGGTCAGCAGCGCATTCACCACCACCAGGTCGCCGGTGCTGAACTGCCCCCGGCTCCACCCCCATACGGTATAGGCCATCGCCCCGCCCATCAGCAGGTTGGTGATCAGGCTCTGCCCGATGTTCATCGCCGCCAGGCTGGTCTCGATCTTGACGGTGGAGCGGGCGAGGTTCTCGACTGCCTTGCCGTACAGGCGGCGTTCGCGCTCCTCCGCGTTGAAATATTTGACGGTCTCGAAGTTCAACAGGCTGTCGACCGCCCGCGCAGTGGTCGCGGTGTCGTGGCTGGTCCACTCCTCGCGCAGCCGCACCCGCCAGTCGGTCACCGCCTTGGTGAACCAGATATAGGCGACCACCGCGACCGCCGTCGCGCCGACCAGCCCTGCGCCGAATTCGGTCCAGAACAGCACTGCGACGATGAAGAGTTGGAGGATCGTGGGCGCCAGATTGAACAGCAGGAAATAGAGCATCATGTCGATGCTCTTGCTTCCCCGCTCGATGATCTTGGTCACCGCACCCGTCCGTCGTTCGAGGTGGAAGCGCAGGCTCAGCCCATGCAGGTGCGAGAAGGTCTGCTCCGACAATTGCCGCGTGGCTTCCTGCCCGACCGTTTCGAAGATGCCGTTGCGCAGATTGTCCAGCAGCACGCCGCCGAACCGCGCAAGCGCAAAGGCCGCCACCAGTGCCAGCGCCACCGCGGCCGCATCGGGTGCGCCGGTGGTCATCTGGTCGACCGCGCCGCCGAACGCCTTGGGCAGCACTATGGTGGTGAGCGTGATCGAGATCACCACCATCAGGAACGCCACCACCACGCGCAGTTTCAGCGCCGGCCTGCCTTCCGGCCACAGGAAAGGCAGAAAGCGCAGCAGCACCTTGAGGCCACTCGGTTCGCGGCTGGTCGGGACTTGTTCGGACGGGGGCATGTCGGCCCAACGTAGGTGTGCACCCGAAGCGGCGCAAACCTGCCGCCGAAACAACTGGAACATCGGCATTATTCCGCCGTTCCACCGACAAGTCACCTTACGAGGTTAAGCACATGGGTCCGGTTTCCTACGTCATTGCCATCATGGGTTGCGCCGACGGCGGCGCGGCTTGCCAGCAGGTCGCAGTGGCGCCTGCACGCTACGAGAGCGCCGCTGCCTGCCAGGCAGCCACCGGCGACGTCCTCGCCGGCAGCACCGAATTCGATTTTCCCACGCTGGTTGCGCGCTGCCGCGCCGCCAAGGGACCCGCAGCAGTGGAGCGCAAGCCCGTTCCGCGCGGCATCACCGTCAAGGAAGGTTGAATCCCATGAGCAAGAGCCAGCACGGCCACAAGGACACTTTGATCCAGGCGAACCAGAACAATCAGATGTCCGACGATGATCCTCGTGACGGCAGCCGCGTGAGCTTCACGGCGGAGCAAGACGGCAAGACTCCGGTCGAGACTCGTCCCGAGCAGGATCAGCAGGACCAGGACACGATCGAAGCCTTTGGCGAAGAAGGCGCGGGTATCGCGGCCAAGGAGTAACCCGACGTGGCTGACGTTCTCGATCCCCCGACGCGCGAAGAGCCGGCGCTGCCCGGCAATGAGCATGAGCTCGACCCCAAGCCCGAGTGGCAGCCGCGTTACGCCGGTTCCGGCCGCCTCAAGAACAAGGTGGCGATCGTCACCGGCGGCGACAGCGGTATCGGCCGCGCGGTCGCCGTTCTGTTCGCCCGCGAAGGGGCCGACGTCGCCCTCCTCTACCTCCATGAGCATGAGGATGCGGCCGACACCAAGAAGTTCGTCGAAGCCGAAGGCCGCCGCGCCATCTGCATTCCCGGCGACCTTGGCGACCGCGACTTCTGCTTCAAGGCGGTGCAACAGGTGGTCGACACCTTCGGCAAGCTCGACATCCTGATCAACAATGCGGGCGAGCAGCATCCGGACGAGAAGATCGAGGACATCACCGAGGAGCAGCTTCGCCGCACCTTCCAGACCAATATCTTCTCGATGTTCTTCATGGTGCAGGCCGCCATGCCGCATCTGAAGCAAGGCGCCGCAATCGTGAACTGCACGTCGGAGACGATGTACAAGGGCGCGCCCATCCTGCTCGACTATTCGGCGACCAAGGGCGCGATCACCGCCTTCACCCGCAGCCTCGCCAAGAACCTTGTCGAACAGGGCATTCGCGTGAACGCCGTGGCGCCGGGACCGATCTGGACCCCGCTCAACCCGTTCGGCGGTCAGCCGCCCGAGAAGATGCCGGAGTTCGGCAAGAACACGCCGATGAAGCGGCCCGGCCAGCCCAACGAGGTTGCGCCCAGTTTCCTGTTCCTGGCCTGCGAGGATGCAAGCTACATGACCGGCCAGGTGCTGCATCCCGATGGTGGGGATACGACCTCCAGCTAAGCGTCACTGATAGGCGACCTGGATATCGATCGTGCCGGTGTAGATGCCGTCCGGCATGGTCGAGGTGAAAGGCAGGCTTCCGCCCACCTCGAAGATGCGGCCGGGATTGCCGCTGTTGTCGATCGAAAGGCTCGCTGGAAAGCTGAGCGTCAAAGCCAGCGTTCCGCCCGCCCCGTTGCTCAGCGTTACGGTCGGCGTGGGCGAGCTGATCAGGGCGATCTGATTGTTGGTGCCGACCAGCCGATATTGGGCGGTATTGAACACGCCCGAACAGGTCAGGCCCGAGCCGGTGCCGCAGGTCCGCCCGCCCGTCGCGATGGTCACGTTCTGGGTGCCGGTGAAGCTGCCCACCAGCACGGTTCCGAACTGAAGGTCGCGCACGGCCGTCAGCTGCAGGGGCTTCTGAACATTGACCGTGGCGGTCGCCTTGGGCCCGGTCGTGCTGGTCTGCGCCGCTGCGGGCGTGGCGGCGAGCGCCAGAAGCGCGACGCCAAGAACAATGACTGACTGATTCATAGATAATCCACCGTTATGGGAACGTCGCCGCGATATTCGCCTTCGGCATCGCCGCTTACGAAGAGCTCGCCGCCGAAGCGGACGCGCAGGCGTCCGTCGCTGTCGAGCCGCGGAAGGAGCGGGAGGTCACTGACGATGCGGGTGAGCGCGAGCGCACCGCCGGTAAGGCCGTAAAGGTCGATGCGGCCCGGCAGATCGACACGGACCTGGCGGCCCGGCTCACCGCGGATCACCACCTCGCCCGTCATCGCGCGCCCGGTCAGTGCCGCCAGCGCGCCGCTGGTCTGGCGCGAGCCGTCAGGCGCCAGCCGCGCGGTGCCCCCGGCGGGACCGGTCAGGATGACCCGGTCGAAATCGAGACTGGTCTGTACCTCCAGCGCGACGGGAGCGTTCCCCGCAGCTTCGCCGCCGGTCAGGCCCTTGTCGCCGCCCGCGCACAAGCGGCACGAGGTCGGCTCGGCCACGGCAGGCGCCGCAGCGAGGTGACAGGCGGCGAGAATGGACAGGGTCCAGCGCATGGGAGCGGAATACGTCCACAATGGTGTAAAGTTGGTAAAAGCGCCGCTAACCATTGCCGCCGCGCCTCCACTCCCCACATCTTCGGCAAAGGAGAGACGCCTCGATGAGCGATCAGCCAACCACCCGTGACCTGCCCCATACCGATCAGGAGTGGCTGGAGAAGCTTGGGCCCGAACGCTTCCAGATCCTGCGCCGTCACGGCACCGAACGCGCCTGGACCGGTGCGCTGCTCGGCAACAAGCAGGCGGGGGAGTATGTCTGCGGCGGCTGCGGCGCGCCCTTGTTCGAGAGCGACACCAAATATGAGAGCGGCAGCGGCTGGCCGAGCTTCACCAATCCGGTGGACGACGGGGCCGTGACGGAGGTCGAGGACGACAGCCACGGAATGCGCCGGGTGGAAGTTCGCTGTGCCCGCTGCGCCGGCCATCTCGGTCACGTCTTCCCCGACGGTCCTGGACCGGAAGGCCTGCGCTACTGCATCAATTCGGCCAGCCTCGACTTCAAGCCGGAGGACTGATGCCGAGGACAGGGCAGTCAGTGCCATGGAAGCCAAGTCTTGCCGCCTCTCGACTTAGACCCTAACCCTCGGGGCTAATGGCAAGGCAGCCCGTCCGTCCTCGTACCAAACCGGCTGCCGCCGCGCCCCCTGTCGGGTTCGGGGGCTGGCTGGTGAGACTGCTGAAATGGGGGCTGGTCGCCGGGCTGCTCGGTCTGGTCGCGCTCGGCGTCGCCGTGGCCGTCGCCTACACCCAATTGCCCTCCTACCAGAGCCTTTCGAACCGCAGCGACCTTGGGCAGAATATCCGCGTGCGGTCGGCCGATGGCAGCCTGCTGGTGCAGCTTGGGCCCAATCTCGGCCAATGGATTCCTTATGAGCGGATCCCGGCGACCATGCGCTCGGCGATGATCGCGGTCGAGGACAAGCGCTTCCGGGTGCACCCGGGCGTCGACCCGATCGGCATGGCCCGCTCGCTCAAGGTGCGGGCACAGACCGGGCGGTGGAGCCAGGGCGGCTCGACCATCACGCAGCAGCTTGCCCGCAACATCTTCCTGTCGAACACCCGCACCTTCGCCCGCAAGCTGCGCGAGGCGGTGCTCGCCCTCGCGCTGGAGGCGAAGTTCAGCAAGGACGAAATTCTCGAACTCTACCTCAACCGGGTCTACTTCGGCGGCGGCGCTTACGGCATCGATGCCGCCAGCCGCACCTTCTTCGGCCATCCCGCCACCCGGCTCAGCCTTGGCGAGGCGACCATCATTGCCGGGTTGGTCAAGGCCCCGAGCAACTACTCGCCCACAGCCGATGTCGAGGCCGCGCGGGGCCGGGCGGGCGTGGTGCTTCAGTCGATGGTCGACAATGGTTTTGTCTCCGCCTCGGTGGCGGCAGACGTCGATCCCGCCCAGATCGTGGTCCAGCCCAGCACCCGGCAGAACAGCGTCCGCTACTTCACCGACTGGGCGCTGCCGCAGCTCGACACCCTGATCGACGAGACCAACGAGCCGATCGAGGTGTGGACCACGCTCGACACCAGCATGCAGGCGGCCGCCGACCGCGCGATCAACGCCAACACGCCGCGCGGGGCGCAGGGGGCCCTGGTCGCACTCGACCGCGACGGGGCAGTCCGGGCATTGGTCGGCGGGCGGGACTATGTGACCAGCATCTACAATCGCGCGACCCAGGCGCAGCGCCAGCCGGGGTCGGCCTTCAAGCTGTTTGTCTATCTCGCCGCGCTTGAGTCGGGGATGAAGCCGACGACCACCATGGTCGACGAGCCGGTCGACGTGGAAGGCTGGCGGCCGCGCAACAGCACCCGCAGCTATCTTGGCGCGGTGACCCTGCGCGAGGCCTTTGCCCGCTCCATCAACACCATCAGCGCGAAGATCGGCGCCGAACTCGGCTTCGGCACCATCGCCGACATGGCGCGGCGCTTCGGCGTCACCTCGCCCATCTCGACCTATCCCTCCATGGTGCTCGGCACTGCCGACGTGCGCCTGATCGACATGACCCGCGCCTATGCCGCGGTGGCGAACCGGGGCGTGTCGGTCAGCCCTTATGCGATCACCCGCGTAACCAGCGCCGACGGGCGCCTGCTATTCCGGCACAGCGCTTCGGAAGAACGCACGCTGGTCGCGCCGTGGGTCGCGGCCGGCATGACCGACCTGCTCCAGACCGCGGTGATGAGCGGCACCGGCCGCGCCGCGCAGATCGGTCGACCGGTTGCGGGCAAGACCGGCACCACGCAGTCCAACCGGGACGGCTGGTTCATCGGCTTTTCAAGCGGCATCACCACCGGCGTGTGGATGGGCCGCGACGATGCCCGGGCCATCTCCGGTCTGCAGGGCGGCACGGCGCCCGCCGGCGCTTTCCGCGATTTCATGAGCCGCGCCGTCGCCAACCGTCCCGTTGAGCAGTTCCAGACCGAAGTACCGATGCCCGACTGGCAATTGGAGCCGGGCGAGGAAAGCTACCTCAGCAATGACGAACTACCGCTCGAGCCGCTGGTCGACGAGAATGGCAATCCGATCGGCGACACTCCGGTAGACCCCCTCGCCCCCGCCCCCTTCGGCGAACAGCCACAGCAGCAGGGTTCGCAGCCCGAGCCGACGGAGGTCGATCGTATCTTCGGCACCCCGCCGCCGACGCAGCGAGCGACCACGCCGCCGCCGGCACCGACCCCGCCGCCCGCGCCGCGCGGGGAGCCGCTGCGCTCAATCCCGGCCGACAGCCCTCAGCGCCGGACCGAGCCGACGCAATTCTGAGCGGGCGGCCGCGACGGGCCCGCCGAACAATCGCGCCTCCGCAGCCTTGAAGGCGGGCGAGTGGTCCATGTGGAGACGGTGCGCAACTTCGTGCGCGACCACGAAGCGAAGAACCTCAGGCGGGGCGAGCACCAGCCGCCAGCTGAACCGGATGGCGCCCGATGAGGAGCAACTGCCCCAGCGGCTCACCGAATCGCCGACGCTGACCGAGCGCACTGACACGCCCGCCAGAGCCGCCACGCGCGCCGTTTCCGCACTGAGACGCTCCCGCGCACGCGCGCGCAGCCAGCGCTCCACTGCGGCCGGCACGCTCTCGGCAGGTCCGCCGACCAGCAGTGCCTCGCCCTCGATCCGAACGCCGCGGCGGGTGCCGGGCTGGTGGACGATCCGCAGCATGACACCTTCAACGGGAACAACCGCTCCCTCGCGCAAGGGCGTGCCAGCCGGCACTGCCGCCAGTTGGCGCTCGATCCACCGCTTCTGCCCCGCCACCCACTCCAGCGCCGCGCGTGCCGAGTGGCGCCAGGGCATGGTCAACTTCAGCAGACCGGCGTCATGATCGACCCGCAGCCGCAATCGCCGCGACCGCCGCATCCGGACCAGACGGATCGGCAGCGGCAGGCGTGGGTCTTCAGAGATCACGATCGGTAAGGTGGAACTCGAGCTCACCCGCATCGACCTCGCTGATCGTCCAGCCGCGGGTAGACATGCCTGCCTCGTGCACGCTCTCCCGGTTTCGGCTTTCGAGGTAATGCCACGCGGGCAGCGGCTCGCCAAAGGCTCGGAGCTTGTAGGCGCAGGTCGTCGGCAGCCACTCCAGCTCCTCCAACTTGTCCTTCGACAGCTGGACGCAATCGGTCACCCACTTCTTGCGGTTCGGGTAATCGGTGCAGAGTCCGTTCCGCCGGTCGAGCAGCTTGCACGCGACGTTGGTCGGGAACAGCTCGCCCGTGTCGGCATCCTCCAGCTTATGGAGGCAGCAGCGGCCGCAACCATCGCATAGCGCTTCCCACTGCGCCGCGTCGAGCGCGGCGAGGGGCTGGTCCCACCAGCGGGATGTCGGAGGCGTCGGCTTGTTCATTGGCCACGAAGACTTGGTCTGCTAAGCCCCGGCAATCAAGCATTTACCGAAGATCAGGCGGGTGAGTGGAGCAATGAGCAAGCGGATCGCAGCCCTTGGAGCCCTGCTGTTGATGAGCCTGGCCGTGCCGGCGGCGGCGCAGGTCGCAAGCGCAGGTTACAGCTTTCTGCAGGCCGTGCGTGAGCGCGACGGCGGCAAGGCCACGGACCTGATCCAGCAGCCGGGCTCGAACGTCGTCAACTATCGCGACGATAGCGGCGACGCCGCGCTGCACATCGTCACCGCACAGCGCGACCTCACATGGCTGCGCTTCCTGATCGGCAAGGGAGCCGATGTGAACGTCGGCAACCGCGACGGCGACACGCCGCTGATCATCGCATCGCGGATCGGATTTGCGGAAGGCGCCGGGGCCTTGCTGAGCCGGGGGGCACAGGTCGATCGCACCAATCGTCGGGGCGAGACCCCGCTGATCATCGCCGTGCAGCAGCGCAACCTGGCGCTGATCCGCCTTCTGGCGGAGCGGGGCGCCAGTCCCGATCGCACCGACAATGCCACCGGCCGCAGCGCCCGCGATTACGCAAGAATGGACAGCCGCGGGGCCGAAATGCTGCGGGTCATGGACACTGCCAAGGCAGCGGCAAAGCCGGTCGAGGTCGCCGGGCCGAAGCTCTGACGGCAGCCCGTCAGTTGTCCCACCCGAGGGACGGATCGATCTGCGCGCTGAGCCGGCGCGCGGCCCGCCGGGCGAAGCGAAGCAGTTCGGCCTTGCGGCGCGCGGGGGCGAGCGGCCGTTCGGGCGCATCGCGGATCACCGCGGCGTCATAGCGGTCAGCGACGATCACTCCCGCCGTGTTTGGAAGGAAACGCTCCTCCTCAAGCAGGCCGGCAAGCGCCGGGGGCACTGCCCAGAAGAAATTGTCGCAATAGTCGAGATAATCGGTCCACTTGGCGTCGCCGGTCAGGTCGGCCTTGCTGACCTTGATCTCGACAATGGTGAGCTTGCCCTTGCCGTCGATCCCCATGAGGTCGGCGCGGCGACCGTTGGGCAATGGTACTTCGCACATGGCGAATAGGTCACGCCGGCAGAACAGCCGGGTTACCCCTCGGGCGACTTCGATCGCCACCGGGGCAAGATCCTGGAAGCAAGGGGCTGGGACGAGGGGATTGGGCGCGGTGGACACGACCCGTCCTTAGAACAGGACGGGAACGGTGACCAGCGGTGCGGCGACCTTCGCCGCATCACAGGCACTTAACGATAGAAGATGTGATTGCCGACCGAAGCCACGCGGGTCAGGCGCCAGCCCGGGCTAACCCGGCGGGCGTGGAAGAAGAGCGCCTTGCCGACGCTGCTGTCATGCAGGTCGGCATCGACGATGCGGGCCACCGCAACGGCATTCTTCCACTGCAGGCCGCTCTTGTTGATCGCGGGCCAACGGCCACCGCGAACGAAGCTGAATTGACCGCGCTGGGTCAGCACGCCGCAATAGCTGGAGGGGAAGCGGCCGCGGCTGTTGGTGCGATTGGCGATCACCTGACCGACGGCGAGCTGGCCCGCCAGCGGCTCGCTCTTGCTTTCGAAATAAACGCCGGCGGCGAGACATTCGAGTTCGCGGCTGCCGGGATCGCTGCTGCGCAGCTTGGCAACCGATTCCGACAGGCTTGCGCCGCGGGCGATGACGACCGGCTGCTCCTGCTCATCGGCGGGAACGGCGGGTTCCTCGCTTCCGGCCACCTGGGCAGGAGCGAGTGGGTTGCTGGCAAGAGGAGTGGTGACAAGCGGTTCGTTCATCGTTTCCGCAGCGGCGGTGACGGCCCGTTCAGTGGCTTGCGCAGGAAGGACCTGGGCGGGAGCAACGGATGAGGCGCCGAGCGCAACGGCGGCAAGCATAAGGACGAAACGACGAACCACTGACAACCTGTCTTTGTGCGGTGAATAGCCGTCCGCGCGTTCGATCGGGCCTGAAAGGCCGCGTCACGTCGCCTGGGCTGATCCCCCGTCTCGCGTGGCTCACCGGCTGGCCGAACCAACCCGGCGGAGCACCCCGCTGAAAGCTGTTCCTCGGTTCGTCGCATTTTGCCGGGGAGGCAAGCTGCTCAGGTCATTTCAGCGATGAATCGTTCCGCCGACGGGACGTCCAGTTCGATCATCCAGAGATCCGGGTCCCGATCACTCGCTCGGGAGGACTGCGAGGCGAGCACTTCCGAATCGGCCAATAACTGCGCTTCCCAGCCGTAGCTGCCGTCGGGTTGAAGCAATCGCTGGAGCAGGAATCGCGCTTGTCCACGCTCGGCCACGACCAGCATCAGGCTTCCGCGCTCGGCATCTCCGCGCTTCAGCACGGTACCAAATCCGCCGAGATCACGGGCCCGCGCGAGCAGCGCCGACGCTTCCACGCCCGCCGCCAGCCGGGCATCGCTCATGCCGGCGCATAGCCGGGCAGGCCGGCCAAGGCGATGTGCGACCGCAAGAAGGTGCCGGTTCCGCGCGCACATTCCTCGCCGCTGGCATCGACGATCCGCGCATCGGCGACGAACACCCGCCGCTTGCCCGAAATCCAGCGCCCCTCGGCCACTGCTGGCCCTTCACGCATCGGCTTGGTGAAGTGGAGGTTGAAGGCGGTGGTGAGAAGGAAGCGGTCGCTGACTAGGCTATTCGCCGCATAGAAGGAGGCGTCGTCCAGCATCTTGAAATACAAGGTGCCATGCGCCGCGCCCGCCGCGTGGAAGCTTGCCGGCTCCACCGTGAAGTCGATCCGCGACCGACCAGCCTCTTCCAGCGTCAGCGACGAACGGAAGAGGAGGTTGATCGGGGCCGACGCGTATAGCTGCTCCAGCGCACGATAATGGGCATCGGCTCCGCTTGGCATCGAAGCGCCGGATTCAGGCGGCGTGCGGCTCATCGACCCCCATCAGCACCGCGGTCAGCGCATCGCGCGTGTGGGCGCCGCGCAGTTTCTCCAGCGTCGGCGCGTGACGGACCACCCGGCTGATCGCGGCCAGTGCTTTCAGATGGTCTGCCCCGGCGTCGGGCGGCGACAAGAGCAGGAAGACGAGGTCCACGGGCGCGCCGTCGATCGCCTTGTAGTCGATTGGCTCCGGCAATTGCGCGACCAGGCCGTAGATTCGTCGCAGCTCCGCGACCTTGCCGTGCGGAATGGCGACACCATTGCCGAAGCCGGTGGAGCCAAGCCGCTCCCGTTCGACCAGCGCCGACACGATCTCGCCGACGTCGAGCTGGAGCCGCTGGCCGGCGATCTGCCCCAGGGCATGGAACAGGGCGCGCTTGTTCGCCGCCACCAGCGAGGGACGGTTCGCATCGAAATCGAGAAAGGTCGAAAGCTGCATGATCAACAGTTACTCAGATGCTCCGCCAGAATTGGGCGGGCAGATGCCTCAACGCGCTTCGGGGGTCTAGCGGTCCCGCGGCTCCACCCAGCCGATGCTGCCGTCATCCCGGCGATACACCATGTTGTAGGCGCCCGTCTTGCTGTTGCGGAACATGAGGGCGTTGGTGTTCCTGAGGTCGAGCATCATAACCGCGTCCGACACGCTGGAATCGGGAATGTCGACGCGGGTTTCGGCGATCACCGGCGGATGCTCGGGCGCCGGTTCCTCCTCGGTCGGCGGCGGCGCGAAGATCGTGTAGGAGGCGGTGGCGTCATAGCCCGGTCCGCCCATCGCCTCGGCACCCTTGCGCTCGCGAAGCCGGGATTTGTAGCGCTTGAGCTGCCGCTCGATCTTGTCGGCCGCTCCCTCGAACGCAAGGTGCGCGCTCTGCGCCCGGCCATTGGCCTTCAGCACCACGCCATTCACCACCGGCGCCACGATGTCGCAGGTGAAGCCATGGTCGTGCGGCCCCTTGCCGAAGGTGACGTTGGCGGCCGTGGCGCGGGAAAAGTAGCGCTCGGTCAGGGCCTGGAGGCGATCGCTGACATGGGTGCGAAGCGCCGCTCCGGTGTCGACTTGGTGCCCGGAGACCCTGATGTCCATGTCTGCCTTCTCCTTCTGCGAGAACCCCTCAAACGGTGCCGATCGCGGCCCAGAGCGGATCCTTCATCCTGCCGATGAACTGGGCATGGGCTGCCAACTCGTCAAGCGAAGGGGCGTGAACCCGCGCCGGGCGAACGGTCCGCCGCGCCGATACGAGCGCCGCCGCGGCCGCTTCCGCCCGCTCGGTGTCGCGGGTCTCGGCAACCAGACCGAGGCCGATCTGCCGACCACCGGTCAGCTCCACATAGACTTGTGCCAGCAGCTGCGCATCAAGCAGCGCGCCATGTTTCACGCGGGCGGTACGATCGACCTCGAAGCGCGTGCACAGCGCATCAAGGCTGTGCTTGGCACCGGGATGCCTGGACCGCGCCAGCACCAGGGTGCAGATCATGCGGCTGAGGCAGACGGGATCGCGCCCGCACCGCTGCAGCTCATGGTTGAGAAAGCCGAAGTCGAACCCGGCATTATGCGCGATCAGCGGCGCGTCACCGATGAAATCGAGCAGCTCCATGCACTTGTCGCCGAACAGCGGCTTGTCGGACAGGAAGATGCTGCTGAGCCCATGCACCGCTTCCGCCTCGCTCGGCATCGTCCGCTCGGGGTTGAAGTAGGCATGATACTCCCGGCCGGTCGGGCAGCGGTTGACCAGCTCCACGCAGCCGATCTCGACCATGCGGTCGCCGCTGGCCGGATTGACGCCGGTGGTCTCGGTATCGAACACGATTTCGCGCATGGAGAAATCTATGCGCCCGCCGAGAGTCCCAGTCCAGCAAGGATCGCATCCACCTGCGCCTCGGTGTCGGCAAGGCTGACCGACGTGTCGATGACATGATCCGCCAGCGCCCTCTTCTCGGCATCGGGCAGCTGGCGGGCAAGGATGTGGTCGAGCTTCTGCGGGGTCATCCCCGGCCTGGCGAGCACGCGCTGGCGCTGCACCTCCGCTGGCGCCGAGACCACGATGACTTGGTCGAACGTCCTGTCGCCGCCGGTTTCGAACAGCAGGGGTATGTCGAACAGCAAGGCCGGCGCATCGCCATGCTCGACGATGAAGCGGGTGCGTTCGTGGTGCACGGCGGGATGGACGATCGCCTCCAGCGCGGCGAGCTCGACGGGACGCCCAAGCACGGCAGCAGCCAGCGCCTCCCGGTCCACCGCGCCGCCCTGGGTGGTGCCGGGAAAGCGCCGCTCGATCGCCGGGACCAGCTTGCCACCTGGCCCCTGCAGCCGGCGCACGGCCGCGTCGGCATCGAACACCGGAATGCCGCGCGCCGCGAACATCGCCGCGACGGTGGACTTGCCCATGCCGATGGATCCCGTGAGCGCGAGCGTCTTCATGCGGTGAGTAACGCCCGCAACTCGGCATCATGTTCTCGCGGCGGCTGCGCTCCGAAGAAGAGCTCGAACGCACGCGCAGCCTGCCCGATCAGCATGGTGAGGCCATCTACCGCCACCATCCCCAGCCGCCGCGCTTCCTTCAGCAGGTCGGTTTGGAGCGGATCATAGACCATGTCGATGACGACGGTGTTCGCAGGATAGGCGTCGAGCCTGATGTCGAGCGGCGGGTGACCCGTCATTCCGAGGCTCGTGGCATTGATCAGGACGTAATCGTGGTGCTGAGGCCGGTCCCGGATGGGCTCATGGCTATCGGAGAAAGCGGGGTCTGGCACGAACGGCAACCGGGCGAGCACATCCAGTGGGTGATGGAGCTCGTCGCCGCTTGGTCCGAATTCCCTGGCAAGCTCGCGAGCCTTGGACACGTCACGACCGAAGACGGTGACCTCAAGGCCACGCAGTTCGGCCAGGGCCGCACGCGCTGCACCTCCCGTGCCGATCACGTCGAACAGGGTGACGACATGATCCGGGCTGCGTTCTCGTCGTTCGCAACCCTGGTTGATGGCGGCTCGAATGCCATCCACATCGCTGTTGTAGGCGATCAATGACCGATCAGCGGCGGGGACGAGGCAGTTGGTAGCCTTCACCAGCTCGGCCTCAGGCCTCAACTCTTTGGCATGAGGCAAGGCAAGCTCCTTCAGCGGCATGGTGAGGTTGCACCCCCGCCAGAGCGGGTCGCGGCGGCGGTCGTGAAGGTAGCCGGGAAGGTCGTCCTTGCCGACCTGCGTGGCGCGATACTCGCCGTCGATGCCAAGCCTGGTCAGCCAGAAGCCATGGATCAGCGGTGACTTGCTGTGCCTGATCGGGTCGCCGATCACCTCGGCATAGGGCACGGCTGACGTCATGCTGCCAGCACTCCGCGCTCCCTCAGCGCGCCGAGCAAGGGTAGCAGCGGTAGGCCAAGGATGGTGAAATGGTCGCCCTCGATTGTGTCGAACAGCTGCACGCCGGGCCCCTCCAGTCGAAACACGCCCACGCAATAGCTGACCTCGGGCCAGTCCTGGTCGAGGTAGCGGTGGATGAACGCCTCGCTCAGCGGTCGCACCTTGAGCCGGGCGCGCGATGCGTGGCGCCAGACCGTCTCGCTGCCCTCAACCAACACCGCCGAACTGGTCAGCTCCATGGTCCTGCCGGAGAAGAAGCGCAGATGCTCGGCCGCCGTCTCCCGCCCCGCCGGCTTGTCGAAGCGCCGTCCCTCGACGCTGACCAGGCTGTCGCTGCCGATCACCAGCGCCTGGGGTCGCCGAGCGGACACGGCCTGTGCCTTGGCCTCGCCCAGCGCGATGGTGAGTGCCGCATCGTCGCCCGCGAACCCCGCCTTGATCGCACCTTCGTCCACGCCCGGCGCTTCGGCCGCGTAGGCGACGCCGGCATTGGCCAGCAGGGCGCCGCGGATCGGTGACGTCGAGGCGAGCACAAGTTCCATGTTCGTTCCTGTGGAGAAGAAGCCCTCAACCCCTAGCGCGGCGGCGGGGACAAGACCAACCGCGCCGCTGTCCCCCGCTCGGCCGCAACTCGCCAAGGCGCTTATCCACGGTGGAAAAGGTCATCCACAGCCTTGTGGATTGCGGGAATTGCCGCCCGCGACTCGCCGGTCTTGCGAGCGGCGCGCTTTCCGGCCACCTGTTGGCAAGGGCGGGAGGGGACCTTATTCCCCATGATCGGCTCGCCAACTGCCTCCAACTACCTTTTTTAAGAATCTAAGAGAGAAAGAGATAAGGGTGGCCGACCAGTCTACGGGACAAGCGACCGACAAGCCGCTGCTGGCAGTGCTCCGGGGTGAGCGCCGCGACCCTCCGCCGGTGTGGATGATGCGCCAGGCGGGACGCTATCTGCCGGAATATCGTGCCTTACGGGCCGACAAGGGTGGCTTCCTCGACATGGTCTACGATCCCGCCGCCGCGGCCGAGATCACGCTCCAGCCGCTGCGCCGGTTTCCGCTCGACGCCGCCATCCTCTTTTCCGACATTCTGATCGTGCCCCATGCCCTGGGTCAGGAGCTGACGTTCGTGGCCGGCGAAGGACCTCGCCTCGCACCGCCGCTGAGCGGTGCCGAGATGACGGCCTTCACGCCCGCGCCTGCGCGGCTGGAGGCCATCTATGAGACGGTGCGGCAGGTGAAGGCCCAGCTGGCCCCCCAGACGACGTTCCTGGGCTTTGCAGGCTCTCCCTGGACGGTCGCGACCTACATGGTGGCTGGCGAAGGCAGCCGCGAGCAGGCGGAGGCACGCACCCTCGCCTACATAGACCCGGGCAAGTTCGGCGCCATCGTCGCCGCTATCGAGGAGGCCACCGTCACCTACCTCGTCGGGCAGGCCGATGCGGGGGTGGATGCGGTGCAGTTGTTCGACAGCTGGTCGGGCAGCCTCGCCCCGTCCGAGTTCGAACGCTGGGTGATCGCCCCCACCGCTCGCATCGTGGCGAAGCTCCGCTCCTTGCGGCCAGAGCTCACCATCATTGGCTTCCCCAAAGGCGCGGGCGGCAAGCTCCCGGCCTATGCGCGGGAAACGGGCGTGGATGCACTCGGCCTCGACGAGACAGTCGATCCCGTCTGGGCCCATGCCAACCTGCCCGCCAACATGCCGGTCCAGGGTAATCTCGACCCTCTCGCGCTGATGACCGGGGGCGAGGCGCTGGAGAAGGCGGTGCGCCGCGTCCTTTCGGCGCTGGAGGAGCGGCCCCACGTCTTCAACCTTGGCCATGGTATCGGCCAGTTCACCCCCATCGCGCACGTCGAACAGATGTTCCGCCTGCTTGGAAAGGCCGCCTGATGCTCGACAGCGCCATCGGTTTCATGGGCAATGCCTATCTGTGGGTGAAGGCCGCTCACGTCACCTTTGTGATCTTCTGGATTGCCGGCCTGTTCCTGCTGCCGCGTTTCTACGTCTACCACCATGCGACCGCGCCCGGCTCGGCCGAGGATCGCGCCTGGGTCGACCGCGAGCGTCGCACCCGCTCCATCATCCTCGGGCCGGCTTTGGTCATCGTCTGGCTGCTCGGGTTGGCGCTGGCATTCCACCTGGGTGCCTGGAGCGAGGGCTGGTTCCACGCCAAGCTCTTGCTGGTGATCCTGCTTAGCGGCTTCCAGGGCTGGCTTGGGGCCTACGGACGCAAGCTCGCCCGGGGCGACCGCCCGCTCGAGAACAAGACGCTGCGGATCATGAACGAGATCCCCGGGATCATGACCGCGATCATCGTGGTGCTGGTGATCGTCAAGCCGTTCTGACAGTTCATGGCGCTGGTCACCGCCGCGCTGGCGATCCTGTGGCTGCTGGTTGCCTATCTCCTGTGGCTCGGGGTTCTGGCGCTGGTTCAGCCCCAGCGGGCGCTCTCGTTTCTGTTCGTGTTCGCCCAGACCCGGGCCGCCAATCTGGTTGAAGGCGTCAGCCGCCTTGTGATTGGACTTGCGTTTCTTATCTTGGATGGACCAGGCGGCTGGACGCCGTGGGGCATGGTGGTTGGAAGTTTTCTCGCCATCAGCGCTGTCGTCCTGCTGCTTGCTCCCGAATACCACCGGCGACTGGCGCCGCGCCTGGTCTCGCTTGTTCAGCGCTTCGTACCGCTCATGGGTCTCTGCTCGTTGCTCCTTGCCGGACTGCTTGCATCCACCCTCTTGCAGGTACGGCTGTAGCTGGTTGACTTGGCTCGCCGCTGGGCATACCCGCCCTTGGTACGGCTGCACCGGCCCGTATTCCCTCCATCGTCGGTGTGACCGCTTTCTCCCGCGGTTCGGCAGCTTCCTGACTGCCCAAAACCTTCCAATTCAGAGCAATTCTCCATGCATCTCAAGGACCTCAAGCAGAAGACCCCCGCCCAACTCGTCGCGCAAGCGGAAGAGATGGGGATCGAGGGCGCGTCGACGCTGCGCAAGCAGGACCTCCTTTTCTCCATCCTCAAGGTCCGCGCGGAATCCGGCGCCGAGATCATGGGGAGCGGCACCATCGAGGTGCTGAACGACGGCTTCGGCTTCCTCCGAAGCGCCGAGGCGAACTATCTCGCCGGTCCGGACGACATCTACGTCACGCCGCAGATCGTGCGCCGCTTCGGCCTGCGCACCGGCGACACGGTGGAAGGCGAAATCCGCGCACCCAAGGACGGCGAGCGCTATTTCGCCCTGAACCGCATCACCTCGATCAACTTCGACGAGCCCGATGCCCTGCGCCACCGAGTCAATTTCGACAATCTGACGCCGCTCTATCCCGACGCGAAGCTCAAGCTCGACACGCTCGACCCGACCATCAAGGACAAGTCGGCGCGGGTGATCGACATCGTCTCGCCGCTCGGCAAGGGCCAGCGCGCCCTGATCGTCGCCCCGCCGCGCACCGGCAAGACCGTGCTGCTGCAGAACATCGCGCGGGCGATCACCGACAATAATCCCGAGGTCTTCCTGATCGTCCTTCTGATCGACGAGCGGCCAGAGGAAGTCACCGACATGCAGCGCAGCGTCAAGGGTGAGGTTGTCTCCTCGACCTTCGACGAACCGGCGCAGCGTCACGTCCAGGTCGCCGAAATGGTGATTGAGAAGGCCAAGCGCCTGGTCGAGCACAAGAAGGATGTCGTCATCCTCCTCGACTCGATCACCCGCCTTGGCCGCGCCTACAACACGGTGGTGCCGAGCTCGGGCAAGGTGCTGACAGGCGGTGTCGATGCCAACGCCCTGCAGCGACCGAAGCGCTTCTTCGGTGCGGCCCGTAACATCGAGGAAGGCGGCTCGCTGTCAATCATCGCCACCGCGCTGATCGACACTGGCTCCAAGATGGACGAGGTCATCTTCGAAGAGTTCAAGGGCACCGGTAACAGCGAAATCGTGCTCGACCGCAAGGTCGCCGACAAGCGCATCTTCCCGGCGCTGGACGTCGGCAAGAGCGGCACCCGCAAGGAAGAACTGCTGGTGCCTCAGAACACCCTTACCAAGATGTGGGTGCTGCGGCGGATCCTGATGCAGATGGGCACGGTCGACGCCATGCAGTTCCTGCTCGACAAGATGCGCGACGCGAAGAGCAATGAGGACTTCTTCGCCTCGATGAACCAGTAAGCCCCTCGCGCATTGGGCGCGAGGACCTTCGATCACCCGGCGGGTCACTGTTGCGGTGACTGGCGGGGTGATCCAGTATCAGCGTTCCATCTTGCTACCCCGCGCCCTTCGGTTGACCGTGGTGCGCCAGGACTGATCAGATCGACGGAGTGACCAGCTTGTTCGAAACTCTTCTCGCCGCTGTTGCCGTCGCTCCTGCCGGCTTCGGCGGCCCGGCCGACATCTGGGCCTCCATCGTCAAGGATTTCAGCAACATCACGGAGCCGGCGGCCCTGTCGGCTTTCCTCCAGGTGTTGATGATCGATCTCGTCCTTGCGGGCGACAATGCGATCGTCGTCGGCGCGCTCGCCGCCGGCCTCCCGCCCGAGCAGCGCAAGAAGGTCATCCTGATCGGTGTGCTTGCCGCACTGGTGCTGCGCATCTTCTTCGCCCTGATCGTCACGCAGCTGCTGCAGATCGTCGGGCTGATCCTGATCGGCGGTCTTCTCCTGCTGTGGGTGGCCTGGAAGATGTGGCGTGAACTTCGCCACACCGGCGAAAGCGGCGGCAGCCCCGAGATTGTCGGGGACGAGCATAGCGGCCTTCGTCCCGCCAAGAGCTTCGCCGGTGCCGCCTGGGCGGTTGCCGTGGCCGACGTGTCGATGAGCCTTGATAATGTGCTCGCCGTTGCCGGTGCGGCGCGCGATCACCCGGGAATCATGATCGTCGGCCTGATCTTTGCGGTGGCCCTGATGGGTCTCGCCGCGAATGTCATCGCCCGCTACATCGAGCGTTACCGCTGGATCGCCTATGTCGGCTTGGCAGTGATCCTCTATGTCGCCCTGAAGATGATCTACGACGGCTGGATCGATCCGCAGGTTGGCCTGGGTCGACTGTTCGCCTGACACCTGATCTTGCCAGGGTGCCCCTGTCGGGGGCATCGCTGGCGGGGTGAGCAGCGACACCATCTACGCACTGTCGAGCGGGCCCCTGCCGGCGGCGATCGCCATCGTCAGGATCAGCGGGCCGCTGGCCGAGGAAGCTGCAAGCCGACTTGCGGGAGCCCTGCCCCCGCCTCGCCAGGCCTCCCTTCGAAAGCTCCGCGACAGCGACGGCAGCGTCATCGACGAAGCACTGCTGCTTCGCTTTGCCGGAAACCGAACCGCCACCGGTGAGCCGCTGGTCGAATTCCATCTGCATGGGAGCCGGGCGGTGGTGGCGCGCCTGTTTGCCGAACTCTCCACCATGCCGCGCCTGCGTGAGGCGGAGCCTGGTGAGTTCACGCGCAGGGCTCTTCTTAACGGCCGGATCGGGCTGACCGAGGCCGAGGGGCTTGGCGAACTGCTGAGTGCGGAAACGGAGTGGCAGCGCCGTGCCGCTCTCGCCACCTTTGGCGGTGCCCTCCGCCGCCAGGTTGAGGGATGGCGCGAACGGCTCGTCGCCCTGTCGGCACAGGCCGAGGCTGCGATCGATTATGTCGGCGACGAGGACGAGACGGCGGTCGACCTTCTCAAGCTGGAACGTGACGCCCAGCAATTGCGTGCGGAGTGGGAGCGCTGGCTTGCACAACCTCCAGCAGAGTTGCTGGAGCACGGCTTGAGGGTGGTTCTTGCCGGGCCGCCCAATAGTGGGAAATCCAGCTTGTTCAATGCCTTGCTCGGCAGTGAAAAGGCTATCGTGACACCGGTGGCCGGAACCACGCGGGATTTGCTCGAGGCAGGTCTCGATATGGATGGTGTTCCGCTGATCCTCGTCGATACGGCCGGCCAGCATGAGAGCGGCGATGAGGTGGAGAGGATCGGCATTGTCCGCGCGCGCCAAGCCCAGGCGGATGCGGATTTGCTGCTCTGGCTCGGTACACCCGAGGATGCGCCGGTTCGTGACGGAGTGATCCTCATCCACTCGCGTGCGGATGAGCGGGGTCCTGCTCCATCCGGTTCTATTGCGGCCTCCGTGTTTGAAGCTGACGGACTGGCCCTGCTTCGAGAGGCGATTTCGCGCGAAGCTCGTCGCCTGCTGCCACCGCCAGACCACGTCGCACTCAACCGCCGGCAGAAGGCTGCTCTGTCAATAGCATCGCAGGCGCTCGCTCAAGTGGGCGGAGACTTGTTGCTCATGGCTGAGGACATTCGCCACGCCTTGGCAGCGCTCGACCGGCTGACAGGACATAGCAGTACCGAGGATGTGCTTGATGCGCTGTTTGGACGATTTTGCCTCGGCAAATAGTTGTTTCACGTGAAACAGGTCGATGCGTTAGGTGATCGAGGCTACAGCCACGTCATGTATGACGTCTTGGTGATCGGTGCCGGCCACGCAGGCTGTGAGGCTGCGGCCGCAGCGGCACGCCTTGGCGCGCGGATAGGTCTTGTCAGCTTCCGGAACGTGGACGCTGGACAGATGAGCTGTAACCCTTCGATCGGAGGCGTCGGCAAGGGTCATCTGGTTCGTGAACTTGACGTCTTCGATGGCCTCATGGCGCGTGCAGCCGACGCCGCCGCCATCCACCGCCGCATGCTGAACCGAAGCAAGGGCCCGGCAGTGTGGGGCCCGCGTGTCCAGGCCGATCGGGCACGTTACCGCACAGCGGTCGAGCAGATGCTGGCAGCATTGCCAATGGAAAAGCTCATCGGCGAGGCCGCGGCATTGCTGGTCGAAGGTAGCTCTGTCACGGGCGTCGAGCTTGCCGATGGCAGTCGGCTGCGGTCCCGTTCCGTCGTGATCGCGACCGGGACCTTCCTCGAGGCCCGCATCTTCATTGGTGAAAAGAGCGAAGCGGCGGGTCGGGCAGGCGAACGGTCGAGCGTCCGACTGGCCAGGCAGATCGGTGAGCTTGGACTCGCGGATCGCCGACTCAAGACGGGTACCCCTCCCCGGCTCGACGGGCGCACCATCGATTGGGCTCGGCTTGAGGAGCAACCGAGCGATGCGGACGAGTGGCGGTTCTCGGCGCATCCCGGAACGTCGCCGCGCCTTCCCCAACTGCGTTGCGCCATCACCCGCACCACGGCAGCAACGCACGATATCATCCGCCAAGCCGAGGGCCAGTCGCCGCTTTACTCAGGAGCGATCGAGGGTCGTGGTCCACGTTATTGTCCGTCGATCGAGGACAAGGTTCGTCGCTTCGGCGATCGCGACGGTCATCAGATATTTCTCGAACCCGAAGGACTCGACGATCAACTGGTCTATCCCAATGGGATTTCGACTTCGATGCCCCTCGACGTGCAACAGGCCTTTGTGCGCAGCATTCCGGGTCTTGAGCGAGCAGCCATCGTCCGACCGGGCTATGCTGTCGAGTATCAGCATGTCGATCCGCGCCGGCTTGGTAGCGACCTCCAGATGCATGAGCTCAGCGGCCTGTTCCTGGCAGGACAGATCAACGGGACCACTGGCTATGAGGAGGCCGCTGCACAGGGGTTGGTGGCAGGGCTCAACGCGGCACGGCTTGCGAGTGGGTGCGACCCGGTCACCTTTGATCGACGTACCAGCTACATCGGGGTGATGATCGACGACCTGACCCTTCAAGGCGTCTCCGAGCCATATCGAATGATGACCGCTCGCGCCGAATATCGACTAGGGCTGCGCGCCGACAATGCGGTGAGCCGCCTCGGGCAGCAGGCCCTCGTGGCGGGCTGCCTTACCGCTGAGCGCGCGCAAGCCGTGCAGCAGCACCTTGCCTATCGCGACACGGCGGCCTTCGCTGACACTGAGGAGGGGCAGGCCGATCGCCTGTATGCGCCCTACCTTGAGCGCCAGCAGCGCGAATGGGCGGCGGTGGACCGCAGCCGTTCGCTACGACTTCCCCCGGACTTCGATTACCGATCATTAGCGGGCTTGTCAGCGGAGATGGCCGAACGGCTCGAGGCAGCCCGGCCGGAAACCCTTGACCAGGCCTCGCGTATTCCCGGCATCACGCCCGCTGCACTCACAGCCTTATATGTCGGATCGCAACGGGTGGCTGCGTGAGTGTTTCACGTGAAACACGGGCGATACTTCAGGACTATGTGTCCTTGTTGCTCGCCGAAAACGAACGACAAAATCTGATCAGCCGCAGCAGTGCAGAGCATTTGTGGACTCGCCACATCGAGGACTCGTTGCAACTTCTCGACCACGCTCCAGCGGAGGCGCGTTGGCTCGATATCGGAAGTGGTGCAGGGCTTCCAGGCATGGTGCTCGCGATTGCCGGAGTTCGGAGCATCACTCTCGTTGAGCCCCGCCGCTTGCGCACGGACTTTCTTGAACGTAGCCGCGTATCGCTCGGCCTCACAAACGTGACGGTGGTGATCGGCAAGGTGGAGCAGTTGACCGGAGCCTTCGACATAATCACGGCGAGGGCAGTGGCTCCCCTCACACGTTTGTTCGATCTCGCAGGTCCGCTGATGGCACCGGGGGGGCGATGGGTGCTGCCCAAGGGTCGAAGCGCAGAGAAGGAACTGGAAGAAGCACGCTCCACGTGGCAAGGTGACTTCCGGCTGGTACCCAGCCGAACGGATCCGGACGCACAAATCCTTGTTGCGGAAGGGGTCCGTCGAAGGATGGGGCGGGGATGATCAAGGTCGCTATTGCCAATCAGAAAGGCGGGGTCGGCAAGACGACGACCGCTATCAACCTTGCCACTGGCCTTGCGGCGATGGGGTGGAAGGTGTTGCTCATCGACCTTGACCCACAGGGTAATGCGTCCACCGGTCTGGGAGTTGGTGCGCAGGCTCGCGAGCGATCCTCCTATGAGGTGCTGATCGGTACCGAGAGCGTCGAGGCATCGGTTCAAACCACCCGTGTGCCGCGCCTTGAACTCCTTCCCGCCACCCAGGACCTATCCGGAGCCGAAGTGGAGCTGGTGGAACTGGAGCGGCGGACCCACCGGCTGGCGGACGCGCTCGACGCATCTTCGCAGCGCTGGGACATCTGCCTGATCGACTGCCCGCCGTCGCTTGGCCTGTTGACGGTCAACGCACTCATCGCCGCTCGCCACCTCCTGGTGCCGCTGCAGTGCGAGTTCTTCGCGCTGGAGGGTCTCAGTCAATTGCTGCAGACGGTGGAGCGAATTCGCACGCGCTTCAATCCCGAGCTTTCGATCCTGGGTGTGGCGCTGACGATGTTTGACCGCCGTAATCGCCTGTCCGCGCAAGTCGCCGAAGACGTTCGCGCCTGCCTCGGTGCCGCCGTGTTCGACACGGTAGTGCCTCGCAACGTCCGCCTGTCGGAGGCGCCCAGCCACGGGCTACCGGCGTTGATCTACGACCTGCGCTGCTCTGGCTCGGCGGCCTATGTCGGCCTTGCCCGCGAGCTGATGGCAAGGCTGCCGGCTTTGAAGGAAGCGGCATGAGCCAGCAGGCGAGAGGATTGGGCCGAGGGCTCTCGGCGCTTCTCGGCGACGTGCCGGCCGCCCCGCCCGTGGGCAGTGCCGAAGGCGTGCGCGAGATCGAGGTGGCGCTGATCACGCCCAACCCACGCCAGCCGCGCCGGGTCTTCGCCGAGGCGCCACTTGCCGAGCTTGCAGAATCGATCGCCGCACGCGGTGTGCTCCAGCCCATTCTGGTGCGGCCGGCAGCGGCCGCCGGCAAGTTCGAGATCGTCGCCGGCGAACGTCGGTGGCGCGCCGCGCAACGAGCGCAGTTGCACAAGATCCCAGCCATCGTCCGGACCTTCGACGAGGCTGGCACAGCGGAAGTTGCGCTGATCGAGAATGTGCAGCGAGCCGATCTCGGACCGCTGGAGGAAGCCGACGCCTATGCCGCGCTGGTCGAGCGCTTCGGACACAAGCCCGAAGAGGTGGGCAAGCTCGTTGGCAAGAGCCGGAGTCATGTCTCCAACCTGTTGAGATTGCGGGATCTTCCCGAAAGTGTTCGGGCGCATCTCGAGGCTGGAACACTGACCATGGGCCATGCTCGGGCCATTGCCTCGTCGGCGGACTCCGAACAGCTCGCCGAGCAGATCGTCAGCCGCGGCCTTTCGGTGCGACAGGCCGAGGCCCTCGCCCGCAAGCGGCGACCGGGGGAGGCGTTCGATGACGGGCGGGGACGTGCCCGGCTGAACGCCGCGGCGCGCGATGCCGACCTTCTTGCACTGGAGCGGCAGCTTGGTGACTTGCTGGGCCTCAAGGTGTCGATCCAGCACAAGGCCGGTGCCGGTCAGGTCAGCGTGGCCTTCTCAAGCCTCGACCAGCTCGATCTCATCTGCCAGCGGCTCAGCGGCGAGCCGATCTAGCCGCGCTGGCTGGCGGCCACGCGGGCCATCTGCATCAGCAACTCGCCCAGTGCGGCACCTGGCGGCACGGGCCGCAGCAACAGGTCGCGTTCAAGCGCCTGCAGACGCTCAAAGGCTTCAGACAAGCGCGGCCCCGTCCAGCGTGGCAGGATGCGGGCAACAATGGCCTTGTCGCGCTGCCACACGCCCTGCGCGACGGCGCCTGGCGCCTGGCCCTGCTCGACCCTGGCGCGAAGCGGTGCAAGCATCAGCAAGCGCCGTTGAAGCGCCCGGACGACGGCGATCGCATCCATCGATGCTGCTTCCATCAGGGAGAGTTCGGTCGCCAGGCCAACAAGGTCGCCCGCAAGGGCCAGATCGCCGGCGCGGCCATATTCCGCTTCCGCTTGATCGATGCCGATGGCGTCCACCACCGCTTCATCAAGCTCGCCTGGCTGATCGGGCGACACACCGGCGTAGAGAGCGAACTTCTGCAACTCGAGCTGCGCGAGGATGAGGTCGCCGCCCGCCTCCGCAGCGATGCGCTCCGCCAAGGCCGGGACCACGATCAACCCCTCCTTGCGGGCGAGTTCCTGGACCGCGCTCACCTGCTCACGCGGGGTCTGGGCCTCGCTGGCGACGTGCAGCCCGGCCTTGCTCCCTTCTGCAAGCTTGAGCAGCCCGCTGGTCTTCTTGAGCGAGCCGTTGGTGATGGCCACCACCGGCGCTTCGATGCGCTCCAGCGCGAGCAATCCCTCAAGGGCCGGAACGACTTCCTCTCCCGCCGGCTCGATCCAAATCAGGCGCGCTCCGCCGAACATCGGCAGGCTTGCGGCTTCATCGGCAAGCCACGCCGGATCGGACTTGAGCTGCGCACCCGATGCGTTGACCTTCTCGGCCCCTAGCGCAACCAGCAGACGCTGGGCGAACAACCTGCTTGAAGCATTATCCGCGCCGCTGAAGAGATAGTATCGCACGTCCCGGTCCGGCTGATCGAGCACAGCAGCGGCCCGATCGCGACTGACCCTCACTGGCGCCCACCACGCGGAGCATAAAGGCTGAGGCGGGCGACGATCTGGTCGGCCACGACTTGCGCGAGGCGCTCTGCCGCATTCTGTTCGGCAGCGACGGTGGCAACGTCCGAGCTCACCACGTCGAGGCCGGCATCCGAGCCGGCGGTGGCGTCCAGCACTACCTGCCCGGTGGCATTGTCGACCAGCCGATAGCGCGCCCGTACCGTGCGCCGTTCACGCGTGACGGCGGTGTCGCCGCGTATACCGAAGCTGGTGAGATCGTCGTCGACTTCGACTTCAAGCCGGTAGCGGCGGTCGCCCTGAGTCGGCTCGCCAAGCCGGTCCACCAAGGCCGCACGCATCAGCCAGCCAGTTCTCCCTCCATCGATCGGCTGCACCGCGACCGAGGACAGGAAGGAAGCGGTGGGACCGCTCGCGCCGCCGCCGTAGACCGGCCGCAACCCGCAGCCCGCCGTCAGGCTTGCGACGACAAGAAGGAGAGCGAGCCTTTTCACAGGACGATGTTCACGAGGCGGTCGGGCACGACGATGACCTTCTTGGGCGCGGCGTCGCCAAGGAGCCCGGCTATCTTCTCGGCGCCGAGCGCCATGGCCTGGAGGTCCTCGCGAGCCATCCCGCGCGACGCAGTAAGCGTATGGCGCAGCTTGCCATTGACCTGCACCGCGATGGTCACCTCTTCGTCGACCAGAAGCGCGGGGTCGAAGGCCGGCCAGGGCTGGTCGACGATCAGCCCCTCGCCGCCAAGCGCCGCCCAGGCTTCTTCCGCCAGGTGGGGAGCCATGGGCGCGATGAGGACGATGAGGGTGCGGATCGCGGCGCTTCGGTCGGCGGAGGTCGCCGCCTTCTCGATCGCGCTGACCAGTTCGTAAAGGGCGGCGACGGCCTTGTTGAACTGGAGGCCGTCGATCGCCGCGCCGACCGCGGCGATCGCGCGGTGGAGCTTGCAGGCGAGGGCCGCGTCCTTCCCTTCAGCGGCTGCCGGAGTGGTCGCGAGCCGCCACACGCGCTGCACGAAGCGCGCCGCGCCCTCGATCCCTCCGATCGACCATTCGAGGTCGCGCTCGGGCGGCGAGTCCGACAGCATGAACCAGCGCACCGCGTCGGCGCCGTAGCGGTCGATGATCGAGTCCGGGTCGACGACGTTCTTTTTCGACTTGGACATCTTCTCGACACGGCCGGACTCGACCGCCTGCCCTACGGAGCGGGCCTCGGCAGCTTCCTCGGGCGAAAGCCATTTACCGTCGGCCGACTTGTAGGTCTCGTGCGTGACCATGCCCTGCGTGAAAAGGCCCTTGAACGGCTCCTTCACCGACAATTTGCCGATCCGCTCCAGCGCGCGGGTCCAGAAGCGAGCGTAGAGCAGGTGGAGGATCGCGTGCTCGACCCCGCCGATATACTGACCGACCGGAAGCCACGCCTCGGCCTCCGCGCGGTCGAACGGCTTGTCCTCCGGCTGGGAGGCGAAACGGATGAAGTACCAGGAAGAATCGACAAAGGTGTCGAGCGTGTCGGTTTCGCGCCGAGCGGGCTTGCCGCAGGACGGGCAATCAACCTTGTTCCACGTGGAATGGCGGTCGAGCGGGTTGCCGGGAACGTCGAAGCTGACGTCCTCGGGCAGCACCACGGGTAGCTGGTCCTTTGGCACCGGCACTGCGCCACAGGCATCGCAGTGGATGATCGGGATCGGCGTGCCCCAATAGCGCTGGCGGCTGACACCCCAGTCACGCAGGCGATACTGGGTCTTGCCCTCGCCCCAGCCTTCAGCCTCGGCCTTGGCGATGATCGCGGCCTTGGCCGTGTCGGTGGCCATGCCGTCGAGGAAGCGGCTGTTGACCGCTACACCCGGAGCATTATCGGCTTCGCTCAGCGGCGCGTCAGCTTGGTCGGCGGAGGGCGCAACCACGCGGGTGATCGGAAGGCCATATTTGGTCGCGAACTCGAAGTCACGCGCGTCATGGCCAGGCACGCCGTAGAGCGCGCCGGTGCCATAATCCATCAGCACGAAATTGGCGATCCACACAGGCAGGTGCCAGTGGGGATCGAGCGGGTGCGTGACGGTGAGGCCGGTATCGAAGCCGAGTTTCTCCGCAGTCTCGATCTCGGCGGCGGTGGTACCGCCCTGCTTGGCGAGTGCGATGAACTCGGCGACCTCCGGCCGCTCGGCGGCAAGCGCTTCGGCGATCGGATGGCCCGGCGAAATAGCGAGGAAGCTGGCGCCGAAGATGGTGTCGGGGCGAGTGGTGAACACCTCGATCTCGCCGCCTTCGGGGCGCTGGAAGCGGAACTGCAGCCCGCGGCTCTTGCCGATCCAATTCTCCTGCATCAGCCGGACCTTGTCGGGCCACTGGTCGAGGCTGCCGAGCCCATCGAGCAGCTCCTCGGCGAAGTCGGTGATGCGCAGGAACCACTGGTTCAGCTTGCGCCGCTCGACGGGCGCGCCCGAGCGCCAGCCACGACCGTCGATCACCTGCTCGTTGGCGAGCACGGTCATGTCGACCGGGTCCCAGTTCACTTCCGATTCGCGGCGGAACACCAGGCCCGCTTCAAACAGGTCGAGGAAAAGCGCCTGCTCGTGGCCGTAATAGTCGGGCTTGCAGGTGGCGAGCTCGCGGCTCCAGTCGAGCGCGAAGCCAAGGCGCTTCAGCTGCGCCTTCATCTGCTCGATGTTCTGGAGGGTCCAGGCGCCGGGATGCACCCCCTTCTCCATCGCCGCATTCTCGGCCGGCATGCCAAAGGCGTCCCATCCCATCGGGTGGAGCACTTCGTGGCCCTGTGCGCGGCGATAGCGGGCAAGGACATCGCCCATGGTGTAATTTCGCACATGGCCCATGTGGATGCGTCCGCTGGGATACGGAAACATCTCCAGCACGTAGGCCTTGGGCTTGGGGCTGGCGCTGTCGGCGCGGAAGCAGCCGTCGGCCTCCCACCGCTCCTGCCAGCGGGCTTCGCTCGCCGCCGGATCGAAACGGTCGGTGGTCATGCGGCTTCCTTCAGTTGGGTGGGTGGTCCTCAGCCGCCAACGGCGGCGCGGCGGATGTCACGGGCGCGGGTGAGGATGATGTCCTCGAGCTTCTGGACGGTTGCGGCGGTGACCGGCGCATCGACCCACTGACCGCTCTGGTTGACCTGGCGGCTGGCGGCGACACGCAGGGCGTCGGCGCGCAGGTCCTGATCGAGGATCGAGACGGTCAGCTTGACCCGCTCGCCCGGCGTGTTGGGGTTGGCGTACCAGTCGGTCACGATCACCCCGCCATTGCTGTCGGCGGTGACCAAAGGCGCGAAGCTCAGCGTGTCGATGGCGGCGCGCCAGAGATAGCTGTTCACACCGATGGCGGTGGTGCGTGACGGCGCCAGCTCCACCGGAATGTCGCGGTTGCGGCTGCAGCCGGCAGTCGCCAGCAGGGTTGCCGACAGAAAAAGGACGGCGAGCGAACGGCGCATAAGAAGCTTCCCGGGTGAAACGGTGAACAATCGTGTCCCCGCTCTATAGAAGCTGGGCCCTGACCCGCAACCCGTTCCGCTTTGCAACGCGCTTGTGGATTCCCTGCCACAGCGCCGCGCTAACGGCAGTGGTGCGTGGAACATTCATCTTCGCCATTCTATGTACCGGGTGAAAGGAAGTGGGGCATCATGAGTCGCCGGGGTCAGGACAAGGGTAAATGGGCAGTGGCGATTGCCGCGGCCTCCCTCCTGCTGCCTGCGTCCGTCGTGATCGCGGCACCTCAGAAGAAGCGCCCGGCTCCGGTTGCGTTCAGCTTCGATGGCGGCTTCACCCCGGCACAGGCCGATCCGCGACTCGCTGCGGCGCTTGCCAGCCGACCGACTCTTTCTTCCGACTTCCGCTTCACGCCTTCGGCCGCCAAGCAGCGTCCCTCGCAAATTCGCATCGCGGTGCGGGCGCGTGCGACCTCGCCGACCCAAGGTGCGCTGCGTGATCGTGCTGCGGCGGCCGCGCCGATGTCGTCCAGCCTGGCGCTCACTCCGGCTTCGTACAACCTCGGCGCCGCCGTCGGATGGAAGCGCTTCGCCGTCTCGGCCGATGTCAGCAAGGCCGAAGGTGTCACGCCGGCGCTTGCACCACGCGAAGGTGCCTCCGTTGGTGTCAGCTACAGCGTCAAGAAGTTCACTGGCCGTGTTGCCGCCAGTGCTGACCGTGCCGACACCGAACGGAAGAGCGTGATCGCTGATCCGACGACCTATGCGCTGGACGTCGGCGGCGCCTACAACATCAGCCGGAACATCGCGGTGACTGGCGGCGTCAAATACAAGATCGAGCGCGAACAGCTCGCGACCCTGCGTGACCAGCGGCGCGACAGCCAGGCGGTCTACGTCGGCACCGCTTTCCGCTTCTAGGACCAGGCGTCGATCCCGGCCCAGCCGGCCCATCCCCGCGTCAACAAGTCTTTCTCCATCGAAGCCCTGATTCCGCCCAGGGCGTAAGCGGGGCTGCGCGTTAGCCTAGCCAGTCGCCTCCCTTCTTCCTCGCCCAGCGACGAGGCGCCAGGATGGCTGCTGGTGGGAAAGATTGGCGATACGAACACCAGTGCGGGACCAAGCGCCGCCGCCGCTATCGCCTGGCGCTCGTCGTGGACTGACAGGCTGATGGGCAAGCCGCTTGCGTCACCCTCAGGATTGTGGACCAGGCCCGCGCCCAGCTGCACCGCCATCCGCACGTCACGTGAGATCCCAAGCGGGGCGCCCCGCTCCACCACCAGCGCGGCAATCGTGTGCCGCTCTGCCTCGGAGGACGCATGATGGCGCACGATCACCCCGGCGCCTGCGGCCGCCGCACGCGCGATCGCGGCAGCCAGCCGATTGCCCAGCCGCTCGTCGGTCATCAGCCAGGCGGTGGGCCAAGATTGCCTTTGCATCGCCTTTGCCCTTAGCAGCCCGCCATGCCCAACGCAGCTGCCCGCCTCCACACCATTCGCTCTGCCATCGACGAGGCCGCCCGCGTCGCCCGGCGCGAACCGTCGGACGTCACGCTGATCGCCGTCAGCAAGCAGCGCACTGCCGCGGAGATCGAAGCGCTGATCGAGGCGGGCCAGCGCCATTTCGGTGAGAATCGCGTTCAGGAAGCGGCGGCCAAATGGCCTCAGCTGCGGGCGCGTTATCCGGATGTCACCCTGCACATGATCGGGCAGCTGCAATCGAACAAGGCGGAGGAGGCGGCGGCGCTGTTCGACGTCATCCACTCGCTCGACCGCCCCAGCCTCTCCGCCGCGCTCGCCAAGGCGGGCTGGACGGGACCGACCTACGTTCAGGTCAATATCGGGGCCGAGGAGCAGAAGGGCGGACTTCCCATCGACGCACTGCCTGCGTTCCTTGACGACGTCCGCGGCAAGGGAATGGAGGTCGCCGGACTGATGGCGATACCCCCCAACGGGGTCGAGGCTTCCCCCTTTTTCGCATTGCTTGCGAAGCTGGCGCGGCGGCACGACGTCACCGGCTTGTCGATGGGCATGAGCGGGGATTTCCGCGCCGCCGTGATGCTTGGCGCGACGAGCGTCCGGATCGGGACTGCGCTGTTCGGGGATTGATCGGGCGCCTCGTCAGTCGAGGTGACCGCTCTTCGCCTTCTTGACCTCCAGATAATGCGCGTTGTGCGGGTTGGCCGGCAGTCGATGCGCGACCCGCTCGGCTGCGATTCCCTGTGCTTGCAGGCCAGCGAGCTTGGCGGGATTGTTGGTCAGCAGCCGCACCTGTTCCACACCAAGCGCCCGGAGCATCGCGGCCGCCAGCGCATAATCACGCTCGTCGTCGGCAAAGCCGAGCCGCTGGTTGGCCTCCACCGTGTCGAGCCCGCGATCCTGCAGGGCGTAGGCGCGGATCTTGTTCGCCAGGCCGATCCCGCGCCCTTCCTGCCGCAGGTAGAGGAGGATGCCGCCCCCCTCCGCCGCCATCAGCCGAAGCGCCGCACGCAACTGTGGGCCACAGTCGCACTTGAGGCTGCCGAACACGTCACCGGTCAGGCATTCACTGTGAAGGCGGGTCAGCGGGGCAGAGCCGCCTGGCGCCCCGACCAGCAGGGCCACATGCTCGCTGCCATCCTCCACCGCCCGCATGGCGACGATCTGGGTGGGCGCGTCCAGGCCCTCGACCGGAAGCACCGCGCGGGCAGCGATGACGACGTCGCAGGGGTCTGCGGCGGCAAGTGCGTCCGCGACCGACAATGAAAGGCCCTCGTCGGCATCGAGGATCCACAGCGCAGGCATCAGTCCTGCCCGTCGCGCCAGCGCGAGCGCGGCGCGGGCTGCCCCTTCGTCTGCCGGCCGGGTGGATTGCAGCGGACCGGCGCTGAAGCGGGCAAAGTCACGACCGGCATCGACCAGGTCGCGCGCCGTTGCCGGGTCGAGCCAGGGTGCGCGTTCGATCTGAACGGGAGCGTCAAGGCTGGCAGAATCACGCTGGTTGGCGAGGCCTAGCGCTGCCGCCCGTGCTCCGCTGAGCAGTAGTTGTGCCCGGCCCTCCGGATCGAAACGGGCGAGGTGTTCGTCGGCAAGGGTCTCGACGGCGGCAAGGCACAGGCTGCCGACCCGGATCGGCTTGCCGGCCCGAAGCGCGGCGATTGCCTCCGCGCCCTTGCTCAAAGCGAGAGCTCGACCACCAGCGGAACGTGATCGGACGGGCGTTCCCAAGCGCGGCAGGGCTCGTGCACCTTGTGGGCAGTGGCTTGCGCCGCAACGCCCGGGCTTGCCCACATATGATCAAGGCGGCGCCCGCGATCGTTCTTCGTCCAGTCGGGCGAACGATAGCTCCACCAGGTGAAGCAGCGCTCCGGCGCCGGCACGAACTTGCGGCCAAGGTCGACCCAGTCGTGGGCGGCCTGGAGACGAGCCAGCGCCTCGATCTCGATCGGCGTATGGCTGACCACGTCGACCAGTGCCTTGTGGCTCCACACGTCGCATTCCAGCGGAGCGACGTTGAAGTCGCCGACGATCAGGGTCGGCTCCCGCAGGCCTTCCGACCAGCGTGTCATGCGCTCGATGAAGTCGAGCTTCTGGCCGAACTTCGGGTTGACGTTGCGGTCCGGCACGTCGCCGCCGGCGGGCACGTAGACATTCTCCAGCCGCAGCCCGCCGGGCAGGCGCACGCCGACGTGCCGCGCTTCGCCATTGTCCTGCCAGTCGTGGCGGCCATGCTCCTCGAGCGGGACTCGGCTGAGGATCGCCACGCCGTGATGCATGCGCTGGCCGTTCAGCGCCTGGTGGACATAGCCACGCGCGGTGAAGAGGTCGGCGGGGAACACCTTGTCCTCCGCCTTGGTCTCCTGAAGGCAAAGCACATCGGGCTGCTCCTCGTCGAGAAAGCGGCCGACGATCGGCACCCGTGCACGGACGCTGTTGATGTTCCAGCTGGCGATCTTGAGTTTGGTCACGAGGCGCCTCTAGCAAGCGCGCCCGCAGGAACGCAAAGGTCGCCGCTCCGGCACGCGAAACGGAAAAGGCCCCCGCTCCGGGGGCATGGAGCGAGGGCCGACCAAGCGTTCGTCACGCGAGGGACCTGCGGTGAGCCCGGTAACAGGGGGAAACCCAAGCTCGTTCCGCGGTCAGATGTCCACCTAGCCGAGCGTGCCTGAAGCTCCGGTGAACAGTAGCATTTTTGATACGGATCACCGCGACTTAGCGCTTGGCCCTGACCGGCTCGCGGTAGGTAAAAGCGCTGTCGGGGATCGCCACATTGTAGCGCTGGCCATCCAGCTTGACCGTGGTGCGCTTGTTTTGGGCATCGATCGCGGTCCAACCCTCCAGCATCAGGCCGCCGGGTGCCGAGCCGTTGCGGGAAAAGGCGAGAAGCAAGGTGCCGAACTCAGGCCGGCGCGCGTCGCGGGCGCGGACGATCACCACGCCGGGATTGGTCTGCGGCTCGATCCGCGCGATGCGCGCCAGGTTCGGCTGGGGCGACAGCAGCACCGATAGCGGCGAGCGGGCGATCGGCCAGGCCGACTTCTGTCCAACCTCATAATCGACAAAGGTGAGGTTCTTGCCGTCACCCACCATCAGCATGTTGGCACCCGCCCCATATTCGAAGCGAATCTTGCCCGGCCGCTTGAGGCTGAGCGTGCCCGACTGCGTGCGACCACGGCCATCGGCCTGGGTGAAGCGTGCGGTCATGGAGTTGGTGGCGGCGAGGCTCTGCTCGACCGCCTTCAGCGGGGAGGATTGCTGCGCCACGGCTGCGGGCGCGGCCAGCGACAGGGCGGCGGCGGCTCCAAGCAGGCGCGCGAAACGGACGTGAAACATGGCTACTCCTGAGGTCATCTTGGGCCTGGCACTAGATCGAGCGGCTTGAATGCGCTCTGAATTGCGCGGTTCCCTGCCATTCAGCTTACGAACCGCTGCCTTAAGTCCATCATCGCCAGCGCCGCGGCCGCCGCCCCGCCTCCCTTGTCGAGCTGAGCCGGATCGCAGCGGGCGAGCGCCTGCGCCTCGTTCTCGACGGTCAGGATGCCGTTGCCGATCGCCAGTCCCGACAGTGTCAGGTCCATGATCCCGCGCGCGCTTTCATTGCACACGATCTCGAAATGGTAGGTTTCGCCGCGAATGATGACGCCCAGCGCGACAAAGGCGTCATAGTCGCCGCTCTCGTCGGCCAGCGCGATGGCGGCGGGCACTTCCAGCGCCCCCGGCACCGTCAGCGTCTCGTGGCTATGCCCGGCCCCCTCGATCGCGGCGCGTGCGCCAGCGAGAAGAAGGTTGTTCAGATGCTCGTAGAAGCGGGCTTCGACGATCAGCACATGGGCCATGTCAGGACTGTCCTCCGATGCAGCGTTCCTCGACAATGGCGAGGCCATAGCCGCTCAGCCCGACGGGGGAGTGCCGCGTGTTGGTAAGAAGGATCATGTCGTGGATGCCCAATGCGGCCAGGATCTGCGCCCCGATGCCATAGCTGCGCAAGACCTCGCCTTCCTCGACGTCCTTGCCGACCCGCCGGTCAGCCGCGCGGGACAGCGATCCCGGGCTGGCGGCATGAAGCGCCACGATGACGCCCGATCCCTGTTCCTCGATCATCCGCATCGCCCCGCCCAGCAGGCCGCCGCGCTCCGACGGCTCACCGAGGACGTCGGCGAACAGGTCGAGGCTGTGCATCCGGACCATCACCGGCTCCTCGGGGTTGAGCGGCCCGAGGATCAGCGCCAGTTGCTCGGCCCCGGTCGCCTTGTCGCGGAAGACCTGCGCCTGCCATTCCCGCGCGGACGGGCTGTTGAACGGAGTGGCGGCGACCCGCTCGACCAGATGGTCGCGGCGCAGGCGATAGGCGATGAGATCGCGAATGGTGCCGATCTTGAGCCCGTGGGTGCGCGCAAACTCGACCAGGTCGTCGAGCCGCGCCATGGTCCCGTCCTCGCGCATGATCTCGCAGATCACGCCCGACGGATTGAGGCCGGCCAAGCGGCTGACGTCGACCGCTGCCTCGGTATGGCCGGCGCGGACCAGGACGCCGCCAGGTCGCGCTACCAGCGGGAAGACATGGCCGGGGGACACCAGATCCTCGGACGTGTTGCCGGCATCGATTGCCACCGCGATGGTGCGGGCGCGGTCGGCGGCGCTGATCCCGGTCGACACGCCGGTCCTGGCTTCGATCGACACGGTGAAGGCCGTCTCGTGACGGGTGCCATTGGTGCGGCTCATCAGCGGCAGGCCGAGCGCATCCACCCGCTCCTTGGTCAGCGCGAGGCAGATCAGGCCGCGCCCGTGACGGGCCATGAAGTTGATCGCGTCGGGCGTCGCCATCTGGGCCGGGATGACGAGATCGCCTTCATTTTCCCGGTCGTCGTCGTCGACCAGGATGAACATGCGCCCGTTGCGCGCCTCGTTGATGATTGCCTCAGGGCCGACCAGCACCTCGGCAGTGCCGCGGGCAAGCAGCTTCTCGAGCCGGCCGAGCGTATCGGCAGTCGGATTCCAGTCCGCGGAACCCAATTTACGGAGTGAGTTAGGGTGCAGCCCTGCGGCGCGAGCAAGCCCGCTGCGGCTTATCTCGCCGGTCTCGATGATGGCGATCAGGCGGTCAATAAGAGTGGTAGCCATTGCGATCCGCTATCACATCACAATGTGAGTATCCAGTCAGCTTTCGCTTCTTTCAATGTGATGCGCGGGCGCTAACCATGCGTTGTAAGTAGCGGGCCAAGACGTCGATCTCGACATTTAACATCCTGCCAATGCGAAGGTCCGCCAGAGTTGTCTGCTGCGCCGTATGCGGGATGATGTTGACGCTGAAGTGTGTCCGTTCGCCCTCGTCGCTGACATCGTTGACGGTGAGGGACACGCCATCCAGCGTTACCGAGCCTTTGGGAGCCAACATGGGTCCAAGCGCGGCAGGAACTGCAAGGCCGACGCGGAGGCTATCGCCTTCCGGGCAGAGGCCGATGACTTCGGCAAGGCCGTCGACATGGCCGGTGACGAGGTGCCCACCAAGCTCGTCGCCAAGCCGCAGCGCGCGTTCGAGGTTGAGCCTGGCGCCCTCACCCCACAGGCCAGGCGCCGTCTTGGACACGGTCTCGACGCTGAGGTCGGCGGCGAACCAGCCTTCGCCCTTGTCGACCACCGTGAGGCACGCCCCCGAGCAAGCGATGGAGGCGCCAAGGTCCACGCCTGCCATGTCATAGCCGCACTCCACGACGATCCGCAGGTCGCCACGCTGGTCGGCGGAGCGGACGGAGCCAATGTCGGTGATGATGCCGGTGAACATGCCTTACCTTTCTGGCGAGCGGATGCGCTCGTAGACCTCGAGCCGATCGATGCCAAGCTGGCGCCCGTCGCCCGCTTCCCACCGTCCATGGGCATCCCCGATCGCGTCGAGGCCGATGTAGCCGACGCTCTGCCGCCCTTCGCCGATGATGATCGGTGCGCGGTAGAGGAGGATGCGGTCGACCAGATCCTCGGCAAGGAAGGCGGTGGCGGTAGCCGAGCCGCCTTCGACCAGCAGGTCGTTGACGTCATGAAGCCGGAACACGTCGCCGGGCGAGCGCAGCATCTCCCATCCCTCGACCGGCTCGCCCCGGCTCAGCAGAGCGCGGCGGGGCGAGCGTTCCTCCAGGCCCGGCAGGCGCACGTCCAGCCGTGGCCGGTCGGCGGCCAGGGTGCCGCGCCCGACAAGGATCATGTCGCAATGCGCGCGCTCCAGGTGGACATGGGCACGCGCATCCTCGCCGGTGATCCACTTGGATTCGCCCGAGGGCAGCGCGATCTTCCCATCGATCGACAACGCCAGCTTCAGGGTGATGCGCGGTCGGCCAAGCGCCTGGCGGGTGAGCCAACCGGCCATGCTGCTGCGGGAAAGCGCTTCGCCTGCGCCTACCCGGACGTTGAGCCCGGCCGCATTGAGGCGGGCGAGGCCCTTGCCTGTGGTGCGCTCGTCCGGGTCCTCGATGGCGGCGACGACGCTGGTCACGCCGCTGGCAAGGATCAGGTCGGTGCAGGTCGGTCCGCGCGTGCTGCGATGATTGCAGGGCTCAAGGGTGGTGAAGAGCGTGGCGCCTTTTGCCCGTTCGCCAGCCTGTTTTAGCGCGATCGCTTCGGCATGGGGGCGTCCGCCTGACGCCGTCGCACTCCGTCCGACGATTTCGCCGTCGGGCGAGACGATCAGGCAGCCGACATTGGGATTGGGCGCCGTGGTCCCGCGCGCGGCGAACCCGAGCGTTGCCGCTTGTGCCATCCACTCGGAGTCACTCCTCGATGCCGAAGGTATTGGCGATCTCCTTGAACTGCTCCTGCCGCGCTCGCGCCCGCTCTTCCCGCGCCTGCTGGTCCTTGACCGCATCGGCCTCAATCTCGGCATCGGTGCGATTCGACGACCAGCTGTCGACATAGGTGACGGTCACCGGCGGCGCGGTGTTCACCTTTGCGTCGAGGAAGAAGATCACGATGATCAGCACCGTGAACAGGACAGCAAGCGCCGCGGCGATTGCCTGTTCACGGCTTCGCCGGCGCATGACGGCACGAAGGTCGCGCCAGGCCGCCCGCGGGCTGTGCATCGGGGGGAAAAAAGGCATGGGCGGGATGTAGGAGGTCGCGCCCCGCTCCGCAAACGACGCCGTCCCGGGCTGGCTACGACGGCGCCTGTGCTCAGTCCTCGAGTTTGAAGCGCAGGGTGATCGCCAGGGTCGAGGACACCGCCCGCCCGTCCTCGGTCGCCGGGCGGTAGCGCCAGTGGCGAACCAGGTGGCTGCGGGCGGAAGCCAGGAATGCCGCATCAACCGCGCCGATCGGCTCGACCGCGGTGACCCGGCCACGCTCGTCGATTGTCAGGCGAAGGCGCAGCACCGCCTCCTCGTCCGTGCGCCGCTTGGCTTCGGGATAGGGCGGCCGCAGCAGGTCGGCGGGGGTGGTCGCCCGTGGGCCGACCTTGACCACCGCTGCTTTCTGTGGCGGCGGAGGAAGCGTCGGCGGCAGGCTGTTGGCGAGCGCCGGACCGATGTCGGGCAAGCTGCTGTTGATGGCAGGTCCGACATCCAGGCTCTGCGGCGGCTGCGGCGTCGGGATGATCGGTGGCAGATTGTCGATCCGGCTGTCGGGTGGTGGCGGGAGCAGGCGTTCCTGCTGCTGCACCCTCGGCTGCGGCCTGGGTGGTTCGGGCGGCGGCGGGGGCAGCGGCACGTTGTAGACTTCGGTCCTGGGCGGCGGCGTGAATATGTCGATGTCCATCTTGGCCGTGATCAGCAGGCCAATGGCGATCGCGTGCCCGGCGCCGATCAGCAGCAGGGCGGAAGGGCTGAGCCGGCGCCGGCTCCTCTGGTTGGCGGCATAGGCAAGCATGGCAACCTCCTCTTCAACGCGAGTCGCTAAAGAAGATGTTACATCATCACACTAACTTGGCAAGAGGATGCAGGAGAGCCGCTCCTGAGCCCTCCTGGCACTCACAGGATCGAAAGGGGGTGCAAGCCGCCTGGTGACCCGCCCCGTCGCTAGGCCTCCGCGCTTGCCGCCAATCTCGCGACGCTGCGCTCCTTACCGATCAGGCGAACCAGCGGTGCCATTTCCGGCCCGCTCTCCCGCCCGGTAAGCGCCAGGCGCAGGGGCCGGAACAGCGCCTTGCCCTTGCGGCCGGTGGCGCCCTTCAGCGCATCGGCGAGCGCGTGCCAGGGATCGGCACCCCAATCCGTCGCGGCAGCCACTCTCGCTGCCTCGGCGAGGAACGCGCGGTCCTCTTGGTCGAGCACGGGCGGCGCAACCTCTCCCTGCACCACGGCGTGCCACTCCTCGATCTCGCCACGGTGGCGGAGCGCCGTGCGGAGAACGGTCCAGCCCTGCTCGTCCACCCAGGCGGGCAGCTGCGCACGTACCGCCGCAAACGGCATGAGGTGGAGCAGCCGGGCGTTGAGCTGCTCGACCTCCGCCATGTCGAAATGGGCCGGGGCGCGACCGAAGTGGGCGAAGTCGAACGTCTCGGCGAGCGGCTCCAGATCCGGTACGGCCTCGACCGGCTGGCTGGTGCCGAGCCGGGCAAGCAGGCTGAGCAGCGCTATCGGCTCCAGCCCGCGCTCCTGCATCTCGCCCACCCCTACGGCGCCCAGACGCTTGGAGAGCTTGCCCTCGGCCGCCACCAGCAGCGCTTCGTGCGCGAGGCGGGGCGGCTCGGCCCCGAGCGCCGCGAACATCTGCAGCTGAACGGCGCTGTTGGAGACATGGTCCTCCCCGCGCACGATGTGGGTGATGCCAAGGTCGATGTCGTCGATCACGCTGGGCAAGAGGTAGAGCCAGCTGCCGTCCGCGCGTCGGATCACGGGATCGGACAGCAGCCGCGGATCAAACTTCTGCTCGCCCCGGACCAGATCGTCCCACAGGATCGCCCGGTCATGGTCGAGGCGGAAGCGCCAGTGCGGCGAGCGACCCTCGACGGCGACGTTCTCAGCCGCCGGGCGCTCGTAGATCGGCGGCAATCCGCGCCCGAGTAGCACCTTGCGACGCAGATCCAGCTCTTCGGGCGTCTCGTAGCAGGCGTAGATACGCCCCGCTGCGCGGAGCCGCTCGAACTCCCGTTCGTACAGGTCGAAGCGGTCGGATTGCCGGACGTGCGCGTGCGGGTGGAGCCCGAGCCAGGCTAGATCGGCGTGGATCGCGCCCTCGGCCTCGACGGTCGACCGCTCGCGGTCGGTATCGTCGATGCGCAGCAGGAACCTGCCGCCGTGCCGCCTCGCAAACAGAAAGTTGTGAAGCGCGGTCCGGATGTTGCCGACATGGAGGCGCCCGGTCGGGGACGGTGCGAAACGGGTTACTACGGTCATCCCGCTCGACTAGCGGAGCGGACCCAAGCTGTCATTGCGTGAACAGCACCACCTCAACGCTCGCGCCGGCCAGGACCAGGCTTCCGTCCGGCCGACGGACCGCGAAGGTCGAGCGAAGCATCGCCGTCTCAAAGCGGCGCTCGATTGGCGTCAGCGGGCGGAGACATGTTGGGGAGGCGCTTGGACGTCGCTCGATCGACAGCGCTCCGTCGGAGACCTGATAGCGCCAGTTCCAGCGAACGCAGCCGGCGACCGCGTGGATCTCCTCGGCCAGAATGCTCGCGGTGATCGCCTCAGACTGGTCGACTGACTGGCCTGCCACGCCGGCAATGCGCCATTCGCCCCGGATCTCATCGCTGCTCCCCACCTTTTCCCCTGCAGGCAACGCCGGCGCTGTAGGCCCGGGGAATACGGAGGTTTGCCTTGGCTCGGCGGGCTCGGCTGGAGGCTTGCTGCAGGCCAGTAGAAGCAGGCAGAGGCCAGCGGCCCGGATCATCACTCCCCAGTGCGGAAGGCGTTGGTGATGGGATAGCGGCGGTCGCGCCCGAAGTTGCGGCCGCCAAGCTTCACCCCCGGCGGTGCCTGTCGCCGCTTGTATTCGGCGCGCAGCACCATCTTCTCGAGGCTGGCGACCAGCGCGATCTCGCTGCCGGTCTCCGCCGCTACCTCGTGCACGCTGAGCTCGCGATCGATCAGGCCGTGCAGGATGGGGTCGAGCTTGTCATATCGCGGCAGGCTGTCCTCGTCCTTCTGGTCGGGGCGCAGCTCGGCCGAGGGCGGCTTGGTGATCACGCGCTCAGGCATGACCGCCCCCGAGGGGCCGAGCAGGCCATCGGGCCGCGTCCCGTTGCGCCACCGTGAAAGCTTGAACACGGTCGTCTTGTACGCGTCCTTCAGCACCGAATAGCCACCCGCCATGTCGCCATAAAGGGTGGCGTAGCCGACGCTCATCTCGCTCTTGTTGCCGGTGGTGAGCAGCATGGGGCCGAACTTGTTGCTGAGCGCCATCAGGGTGACCATCCGCAGGCGGGCCTGGATATTCTCCTCGGCAAGGTCGCGGTCGCGCCCGGCAAAGGTGGTCGCCAGCATGTCGTCCAGCGCGCCAACCGCCGACGCGATCGGAATGACGTCATGACGGATGCCGAGCAGCCGCGCCGATCCTGCCGCATCATCGAGGCTTTCCTGGCTGGTGAAGGCAGACGGCATCATGACCCCCCACACCTTGTCCGCCCCCAGCGCATCCACCGCTACCGCTGCTGACAGCGCCGAATCGATGCCACCGGAAAGGCCAAGGATCACACCCGGAAAGCCGTTGTGCGTGACATAATCGCGCAAGGCCACGACCATCGCCAGGTAGATGTCCTCCGGATTGGGTGACAGAGCATGCACGTCGCGCGTGATGCACGACCAGCGCCCGGCCGAATCCCTGCGCCACTCGGTGAAGAGCAGTTGCTCCTCCCAATCGCGCATCTGGACCACCCGCTCGCCGTCGGCGTTGAACACCATCGAGCTGCCGTCGAACGCCAACTCGTCCTGTCCCCCGACCCGGTTGAGATAGACCAAAGGCGCGCCGACCTGGGCGACGCGGCCGCCGAACAGGCGCTGGCGAAGGTCGTCCTTGTCGATCTCGTAGGGGCTGCCATTGGGGCTTAGCAGGATCTCGGCGCCGCGCTCCACCAGGTGCTTCGGCACGTCTTCCAGCCAAAGGTCTTCGCAGATGGGGAAGCCTAACCGCACGTCCCGGAACGTGAAAGGCTCGGGCAATGGTCCGGGCGAGAAGACGCGCTTCTCGTCGAAGGTCCCGTAGTTCGGAAGCTCGCGCTTCAGCGTGACGAACAGTTCGCGCCCCTCGTCTGCCAGGATCACGGCATTGAAGGCCTTGCCCTCACGCACCACGATCGAACCAAAAGCGAGCGCGGGACCGGGCTCAGCGGTGGCCGCCACCAGCCTTGCCGCGGCCGCTTCGGTTTCGCGCAAAAAGGCGGGCTTCAGCACCAGGTCCTCGGGCGGATAGCCGACCAGCTGCAACTCGGGCACCAGCAGCAGGTCGGCACCTTTCGCCTGGCCGCGCATGGCACGGATTGCCTCGGCATTGGCGGCCAAGTCGCCCACGCGCTGATTCATCTGGGCGAGCGCAATTGTCAGGCGTTCGGTCATGCGGCTGTTCCTAGGCGAGATCGCGGGCTTTCGTCCAACGCCCGACGTGGCTAGAGCGGCGGCACAATCGGGGAGGCTTCATGAAACTGCTGGCCGGCAATTCCAACGCGCCGCTTGCACGCGCGATCAGCGATTATCTCGAACTTCCGCTGACCAAGGCCAGTGTGCGCCGATTTGCCGACGAGGAAATCTTTGTCGAAATCCACGAGAATGTCCGCGGCGAGGACGTCTTCCTGATCCAGTCGACCAGCTATCCGGCCAACGACAACCTCATGGAACTGCTGATCTGCGTCGATGCGCTGCGCCGCGCCTCGGCCAAGCGGATCACCGCGGTGCTGCCCTATTTCGGCTATGCCCGGCAGGACCGGAAGCCGGGGCCGCGCACCCCGATCTCGGCCAAGCTGGTCGCCAATCTCATCACCACCGCCGGCGCCAACCGGGTGCTTTCGGTCGACCTCCATGCCGGACAGATCCAGGGCTTTTTCGATATTCCGACCGACAATCTGTTCGGCGCACCGGTGATGAGCGCCGACATCCAGGCCCGCTTCGGGGAGCAGCCGATCACCGTCGTGTCGCCCGACGTCGGCGGCGTGGTTCGTGCCCGCAGCCTCGCCAAGCGGCTGGAAAACGCGCCGCTGGCGATCGTCGACAAGCGCCGCGAAAAAGCCGGCGAATCGGAAGTGATGAACATCATCGGCGACGTCGAGGGGCGCTTCTGCATCCTGATAGATGACATCGTCGATTCGGCCGGCACCCTGTGCAACGCCGCTGCGGCGCTGAAGGCGCAAGGCGCACTTGGCGTGGTCGCCTATGTCACGCACGGCGTCCTGTCGGGGGGTGCCGCGGCCCGTGTCGCGGCGAGCGAGCTGACCGAACTGGTGGTCACCGACAGCATCTACGCCGGGGAGATCGACCTGCCCGGAACCAAGATCCGCCGCCTGACCATTGCCCCGCTGCTGGCGGAAGCGATGCGCCGGATCGCCGACGAATCGAGCGTTTCAAGCTTGTTTGATTGATCCGGAGCCGGCCGCGCCGAGACGCTGGCCGACAGCCGGTCGGGCTCAGCGGTTGGGCGCGAGCAGGCCTGCGGCCACGTAGAGGATGGCGGCGATCGGGCCGGTCACCAGCAGCGCGAGGATCAGCGCCAGCCGGATCAGCAAGGGGTCGGTGCCGGTCATGTCGGCAAGGCCGGCGCCAACACCCATCAGCTTCGCATCGGTGCGGTTGAGAATGAAGCGGCGGTCCATTGTTTGGGTCTTTCTTGACTGCTGTGGGTGAGGTCAGGCGATCGGAAGCGGGCCAACGGCGGCGCTGACGAACAGCATGGCGGCGACAAAGGCACTCGACATGGAAACGGCGACCTGGCGGAGGTTGAGGGTAAGCATTTCGTTGTTCCTTCTGTGTGTGGAGGCGGAAGTGCCGGCCACACCAGGGACAATGCAGGACCCGTGCCAGTTTTGGTTTTGCAAGCGCTGCCAATGGCTTGGCTTGAGAGTGTCATGAGGCCCATGACAGTGGGACCAAGGCAGTTGGGAAGTTTTGCCAATCCGTGGGTCGGCTTCGGAGATTTCCCCAACGGCAAATTAACCATCCTCGCCAGCGAAGCGGAAAGGGCTCAGGGTTAACAGGCGGCTTACCGCGTTGACCGGTGAAGAAGCCGGCACGCCTGATGTGGGGACAAGAACGACTATGAAGAAGATCATCCTTGCCGCGGCCGCCGTCGCCGCTGTTGCCGCCGCCGCTCCGGCCAGCGCGCAGAATGCCGCCGTCGGAGCCCTCCCGAAGGCGGCTGCGGGCGCCCGGCTGATCAAGCCGCTGACACTGACCAAGCTCGCCGACCTCAACTTCGGGACCATCGTGATGGGCGCGATCACGGACAACCAGGTTGTCACGATCAGCGGCGCTGGCATTGTGACCTGCGGATCGGGCGGTAGCCTGACCTGCACCGACACCGCCCAGGCGACTGCTTCCGCGGCTTCTTACCGCGTGACGGGCACCCAGGGCCAAGTCGTGGTGATCTCCAGTTCGCCTAGCAGCCTCAGCACCACCAATGCCGGCGGCAGCACGCTCCTCTTCACGCCGATCGCGCCCGCCAGCCTGACGCTGCAGAGCTCCGGCAGTGCCGGCAACGAATTCAACGTCGGTGGCTCGATCACCGTGACCAGCAGCACGGTTGACGGCGTCTACGCTGGCGAGGTCGACGTTCAGGTCGCCTACCAATAAGCAGCCAGACGTCATCGACAATGACCAGCAGGGCGGTTCCGCAAGGAGCCGCCCTTTTGCGTGCGTGGCCTGTCGCGGCGGGGCCATGGTTAGCGCTTCGTCAACCATTAACTGGGAGAAAGCTCCGGAATGGTGACGATTGTGTCACCTTTGGGGGAGTTCGCCGGAAGCCATGTCCATCACCGCCCGCCTTGCCTTGCGTGCCGCCCTGCTGGCGCCGCTCATCGCCCTTGGCACCCCCGCCACCGCCGGCGTTGGCGACCTGCTGGTAGCGCCCACCCGAATCATCCTGACGAGCGGCCGTGGGACCGAGATCATCCTCAACAACATCGGCGAGGAGACCGCGACCTACCGGATCAGCGTCGAGCTGAAGCGGATGCGCAAGGACGGCTCGTTCGAGGAGGTCGTGGAGCCCAACGCTCAGGAAGCCACCGCGCGCGACATGATCGTCTATGCGCCCCGCCGCGTGGTCCTGCCGCCGCGCCAGCCGCAGACCATCCGAATTGCCGCGCGCGCGCCGGCCGGCCTCGCCGATGGCGAATATCGCGTGCACCTGCTGTTTCGCGCGGTTCCGCCAGCGCAGCCGCCGGTTGCCACGCCGGCCGACTTCAAGGGCATCGGCTTTGCGCTCACCCCCGTCTACGGCGTCACCATCCCGGTCATCGTCCGCCTCGGCAACCTTTCCGCCACGGCAGGAATTGCCAATGTCGGCAAGGTCATGCTTGACGGTCGCCCGGCCGTGTCGATGGAGCTTACCCGGTCGGGATCGCGCTCCACCTTTGGCGAAGTTCGCGTGCTGAAAGCCGGCGTGAAGGAGCCGATCGCCGTGCAGCGTGGGGTTGCGGTATATACCGAACTAGACCGCCGCCTGGTCACCGTCCCGATCAGCGAGGAACTCGCCGCCCAAGCCTCCGGCCCGGTCACCGTGCAATATCTTGAGACGGCGGACGGCGTGTCGACCATGCTCGCCGAAACCAGCGCGGTCCTGCGCTAGGCAGGTCGGGCGAGGCGTAGGCGCGTACCCATGCTGAAGGGCTGGCTCCGGCTGCCGGTGTCGCTGCTTGCCGCAGCGGGCCTCGGCATGGCCGCGCCCGCCTCCGCGCCGCCGACCGGGCCCGTTTGGAGCGCCGATCCCGAGAGCCAGTATCTCCTCGACCTGCAGATCCGCCAGCGCGCGCTGGGCGACGGAGTGCGCGCCTACCCCGTGCCCGAGGGCACTTGTGTCATCCTGGGCGACCTCCTCACCGCGCTCGACCTGCCGATCAAGGTGGACCTGTCCGCCAGGAGAGCGGAAGGCTGGGCCTTTCAGGAAACCAACCGTCTGATCATCGATCGAGCCGCCGGCAAGGTCGCCTATGGCGCCAAGAGCGCGGAAGCGATTGGTCCCGGTGCCATCCGCGATGCACCCGAGGGCTGGTGTGTCGAGACGGCGACCCTGTCCCGCTGGCTCGGCCTTGCCGTGCAGCCGCGTACGGATGCGGCGCTTCTTCTTCTCGACAGCAAGGACAAGCTGCCGGTCGAGCTTGCCGCCGAACGGCGCGAGCGGGCAGCGCGGCTGACCAGGGCAGCCCTGCCTTTCGCGTCCCTGCCGCGGGTCAAGCTTCCCTATCGCATGTGGCGCACGCCCAGCGTCGACGTGATGATGGACGCCGGGATCACCTATTCCGCCGGCAGCGGCGCGCGGATTGATCACCGCGCCAGCATCCTTGCCGCGGGCGAAGCCTTGCAGATGAGCTACGAGGCACGCGTCGCCACCAACCGGCGCGGGGTGCCGACGGGTCTGAGGCTGCGCGCCTACCGGTCGGACCCGGATGGCGGGCTGCTCGGCCCGCTCAAGGCGACCCATGCCGCGGTTGGCGATGTGGAGGGTATCGGCAGCCCGCTCGCCGGGGGCACCACCACCGGGCGCGGGGCGATGCTGACCAATCGGCCATTGTTCCAGAGCGTCGCCTTCGACCGAACCCAGTTCAGCGGCGAGCTTCCACCCGGGTGGGATGCGGAACTGTACCGCAACGGCGAACTGGTCGCCTTCGCCAGCGCGGGCGGCGACGGCCAGTACCGCTTCGACGAGGTTGCGCTTGGCTTCGGTGACAATCGCTTCGAGATCATCACCTATGGTCCGCAAGGACAGGTCAAGAGCCGGGTCGAGAACGTCACGGTCGGGCAGGGTGCGGTGCCGCCGGGCGAAACCCATTACTGGGCCGGCGTCGTGGACCCCGGGCGCGACCTCCTGGAGCTGCAACGCGGAGGCGCTCCGCCGATCCGCGACGGCGGCTGGCGAGCCGCGGCAAGCATTGAACATGGCCTCAACCAGCGCACCTCCGTGGCGGCGCTGGTCCAGACATTGGCGGTGGACGACCAGCGCGTCACCTATGTCGAGGGAACGGTGCGCCGATCGATCGGGCCCGCCGTGGCCGAGCTTGGCGCCGCGCGAGACAGTGCCGGCGGCATGGCCGTGCGCGGCCAGGCGCTGGCGAAGATCGGCGCGACGAACCTTTCCTGGAGCAGCTTCTGGAGCCGTGACTTCGCCGCCCGGCCGCAGGGCCTGTCGGCGACCAGCGAACATCGCGTCAGCATCGATGCGCCGCTGAAGCTTGGGGGCGACACCGTGCTTCCGCTTCACGGCGACATTCGCCTTGCCGAGCGCCGGAACGGCGGCCGCACGATTGAAGCCAATGCGCGGACCAGCATCATGCTCAGCCGGTTCAACCTAGCAACACTGGTGCGATGGCGGGACGAGCGACCGGCGGGCGGGTTGCCGGGGCGTCAGCAGGTCGAGGCTGGGCTGATCGGCAGCGGCCGTATCGGTCCGATCCGGCTGCGTGGCACCACCGAGGTCGAGATTGCGCCCACCACCAAGCTGCGACGGGTGGAGCTGTCGGGCTACTGGCGCGGCAGCGGCAATGCAGATTGGGAAAGCGCGCTCGCCTATGAAGGAAAGGCCGGCAAGCTGCGCGGCCGGCTGACCCATGTCCGCCGGTTCGATGCGCTGGCGATCGCCGGGACGCTGGAAGCCGCGACGGACGGTTCGGTCGCGGCCGGGCTCAACGTCAGCTTCGCGCTCGATCGCGGGACGGCGGGGTGGCGGGTCAGCCGCCAGTCGCTCGCGTCGGCCGGGAGTGTCCGCGCCCAGCTGTTCCGTGACGACAATGGCAATGGGCGCCGCGACGAGGGCGAAGCTCTCGAACAGGGCGCGGTGCTGACAGCCGGAAGCCGGCCGGCCGACCGCCCGAGCGGCAAGGACGGCTGGGCCTCCGTTGCGGGGCTCGAAAATTTCAGGCCGGTCGCGATCGGCGTGGACACCAGTTCGCTCAGTGATCCCAACCTGGTGCCCGCGGTGGCCGGCCAGGTGATCGTGCCGCGCCCGGGCATTTCGGCCGAGCTGATGATCCCGTTGACGGGCGGAGGCGCCATCGAAGGGATGTTGCTCAAGGACGGAGGAAATGGGTTCGAGGGGCTCGATCTCGAACTGGTGGACGGTAGCGGCACGGTTGTTGCCGTTGCTACCAGCGATTACGATGGCTTCTTCCTGTTCGATCGCGTCGCCCCCGGCCGCTATTCGCTGCGCCTGACCGAAGCCAGCCGCGCCGCCGCCAAGGCAGCCGCCGCCTCGCTTCGCTCCACGCTCGAGCTTCAGCCCGAGCAGGCCGTGCTGCGGCTTGGGCCCTTGATCGTGAAGGCGGAAGCGCGGATCGCAGCCGTTAACCAAGAAGTCGTCTCAGGCGACTTCGCGGCTGTTCGCTAGGCACGATCCAAAGCTTCTGGGGGAGGTGCCCCCTCCCGGCCAGGGAGGGGGTGGTGCGGTCGAGAAGACTCGAACTTCCACGGCCTTTCGGCCACAGCGACCTCAACGCTGCGCGTCTACCAATTCCGCCACGACCGCATGTTTGTCGGCGCTGCTGGGACAGAGCGCCGGTGGCAAGGCGCGTGCCTCTAGCAGTGCCCTTTGCGCAGCGCAACCGCCACGGAACGTTCCATTGTGGGGCAAAGGTAAAGAGGCCGTTTACCTTTGCCGGCGCACCACTAAGCTTGGCTTACCATGCTGGCTCCCGCTCTGCACATGGCCCTTGCGGCAACGCTCCAGGCCCCCGCTCCGCCACCCGCGGTGCAGGCCCGTGCGCAGACTCAGGTCATGGTGCAGATCATCCAGGCGGCCGAAGTTCGCGGCGGCCGGAGCGACACCCCGCACCAGCGCAGCGTTCGCCGCGACGACGTGTCGGGCGAGACGCTCATTCTTCTGCAATTCGAATAGGTTAGGCGCCGACCGCCTGTTCGTCGCGGCAGCGGGGCACGCTCCGCTGCTGGCCAAAGAATACCTCCAGGCAGGCTGCTGCGGCGGGCACGTCGAGGTTGGCGCTGTTGAAGCTGGCGGTCGCTCCCGGCGCCAACTGCGGCGGCGAGATGGGGATGGTCCAGCGATACACCACCTGCTGCTCAAGGCTGCGCAGCTGGGCGTTCAGCGGCGGCACCGGCAGGGTCTGGTCGGTTTCGTTGCGAACGATGCCGCTCACCTCGAACAATTGATTGCCGCTCGCCAGCTGGGTTCGGCCATGCTGCTGGACCTGCACCGTCAGCCGTGTCGAGGCATCGCCCTGGGCCAGGCCCAGCCGCCCCTTCAGTTCGGCTGGCGCAAGGAAATACACACCGGCCGCGACCAGCGCGATCACAAACAGCAAGGCGCCTACCAGCAGGGGCCAGCGGCGAGCGGGCGTTTCTTCCTCGTCCTGCGCGGCAAAGGGACTGTAGAGATCGTCCGTTTCCATCCGCGCGGCGCGCATCGGGTGGGACGCTCGCGGCACCTCTGACTGCTGGTCCGGCTCGGGCTCCAGGCTCGGCTGAGGACCCTGGTCGAGCGGAACCGCCGTCTCCGGATAGGGCTCCGGTGCGGCGGACGCCTCCTGCGGCATGCTGGCGTCGGTTTCCTGCTCGGCAAGGATGCTTGCCGGCGGCGTGACATCAGGGCCGGGCAGCGGGTCCTGTGCAGTCTCGTTGCCCGACATCGCCGTGGCCGGATGGGCGGTGTCGCCCAGCTCGCCGGCGCGCGACGTACCGCCCTCTTCGCCACGCGGGTGGTCTGAAGCGCCGCCGTCCTCGCCGGGTATCTGCTGCACCGGCTCGCCTTCGGCCAGATCGGCATTCGTTTCCGGCTCCTGGTGCCAGCTATGCTTGCACTGGGCGCAGCGAACGGTGCGGCCGGCGGGCGGGATCGCACCGTCCTTGACCACGTAGCGCGTCCCGCACGATGGGCAGGTCAGGATCATGGGTCGGGCGCTTTCTCTCGTGAACCGGGTACGGAAACGTTGCGTAACCTTTTCGTGAATCCATTGGCAAGCTAGACGCGGGTTTGGGCAGCAGAAGAAAGAGGGGGCGGTCCTGGCCGCAGTGGTCGAGTTCGACGGCGTGGGCTTGCGTTACGGGACCGGGGCCGAGGTTCTGGCGGGCCTAGACCTGCGTCTGGCGCCCGGCGGATTTTATTTCCTCACCGGCCCTTCCGGTGCCGGCAAGACGTCACTTCTGAAGCTGCTCTATCTCGCCCAGCGGCCGACGCGCGGGCGCTTGCGCCTGTTCGGCGAGGATGTCGGGGAGGCCCCGCGCGAGGCGCTGCCGGCCTTTCGGCGCCGCATCGGCGTCGTGTTCCAGGACTTCCGCCTGATCCGGCACCTTTCGACCTTCGACAATGTCGCCTTGCCGCTCCGGATTGCCGGGCAGGACGATCGCGACATCGAAGGCCCGGTACGCGAAATGCTGGCCTGGGTCGGCCTTGCCGATCGCGCCAGCGCCCGGCCGCCGACCCTGTCCGGCGGGGAGCAGCAGCGCGTGGCCATCGCCCGGGCGGTGATCGCCCGCCCCGAACTGCTGGTCGCGGACGAGCCGACGGGCAATGTCGATGCCGCCATGGCCACCCGCCTGATCCACCTGTTCGAAGCGCTGAACCGCCTCGGCACGACAGTGGTAGTCGCCACCCACGACATGTCCCTCCTCGGCGCGGTCAAGGGCTCGCGGATGATGCGGCTCGAGAATGGCCGTTTGTCTGATCCGACCGGCGAGCTTCGGTTCCCACCGACGCCCGGAGTGGAAGGGGCAGCGGCGTGAGAGGGGCGCTGTTCCCCTCTGCCTCCATGCGCCGGCTCCTGCCCGAGCAGAAGCGTCGGGCGGCGCCCTGGATCGTCGGCATGATGACCTTTGTCAGCCTGGTCGTCGGGATGGCGGGCCTTGCCGTCATGGGTGCGGTTTCCGATCTCGCCGCAGCCGCCGACGGGCGCTGGTCCCTGCAGGTGACCGGAACGCCCTCTGATGCGGCGCGGGCCGAAGCCGTGCTTCGCAGTGCGCCAGCAGTTGAGCGGATCGAGCGTGTGCCGGACCGTGAACTCCGCCAGACCCTTGAAGCGTGGCTTGGCCCGGCGGCCCAGCAGCTCGACCTGCCTCTTCCGGTGTTGGCCGAGGTTAGCCTCGCGCAAGGAGCCAGCGGAGAGGCACTTGCCGCGCGGCTCTCGCGTGAAGTGCCTGCAGCCCGCCTCACGCCCTACTCGGCCGAACTGGCACCGCTGCTGACGACCCTGCGAGGCCTTGCCCTGCTGGCCGGAGGGCTGCTGCTCGTGCTCGCCGCCGCGCTGGCAGGCGCGGTGACCCTCGCAGCCAGGGCGACACTTGATGCCAATCGCGCTACATTGGACGTGCTGCACGGTATCGGTGCAACCGACACGCAGCTGCTGTCGCTCGTCCAGCGCCGGATCGCCTTCGACGTGCTTGCCGGAAGCGCGGCCGGAGCCCTTGCGGCGGCGGTGGTACTGGTCGCCGCGCTGATACCGGCCCGTGGCTTGCTGGGCGGGTGGAGCGGAGGACCAGCGCTCGCGGCGGGCGGACTGGCGATCCTGGCCCTGCTGCCCCTGGTGCAGGCGGCGCTCGCGACACTGGTTGCCAGGCGTGCCCTCGTGCAGGCATTGGCCGACAAGATATGACCATCCGCCTGACGGCCCTGCTCGGAATCCTCTACACGCTCGGCTTTGTCCTGTTCGGCGTGACGCTGGCCAAGCCTGCTGGTGCGGAGCGGACCGAGGCGGTGGTGGTGCTGACCGGCGGCACGGGCCGGATCGAGCGGGGCATGACGATCATGAAGCGCGGCCATGCGCAGCGCATGCTGATCTCCGGAGCCGACCCCAGCGTCACCCGCGCCGACCTTGCCCGGCGGCTAGGGCCGGGAACGCTTGCCACCTTGCGCTGCTGCGTCGATCTCGGCTCGGAAGCGGTAGACACGCGCAGCAATGCGGAGGAGGCACGCCGCTGGATGGTGCGCCGCGGCTTTCAGTCAGTGCGCCTGGTAACCAGCGACTGGCACATGCGCCGGGCGGCTTATGAATTCCGGCAGGACCTGCCGAAGGCCCGGATCATCGAGGATGCCGTGCAGACCCGGCCGAGCCTGTGGCTGCTGTTCCTCGAATATAACAAGTATCTGCTTCGGCGCGCGGCGCTGTGGCTGGATGTGTAGGCACGCAGATGGCCCCGTTGCGTTCGATTCTTTACTTTCTGATCTTTTATCCGGGTACGGTCTTCTACTGCTTGGCCGCGTTGATTGCGGCGCGGGTCGGTACCGGGCCCATTCGCGCGGTGATCCGAAGCTGGGCCCGCTTCCACCACCTGCTGGTGACGCGGCTGCTCGGCATCCGGTTCGAGCTTGAGGGCACCATTCCGGACGGCCCCGTGCTGTTCGCCGTCAAGCACCAGGCGATGGTGGAGACGATTGAGGTGCTGCTGCTGATCGACACGCCGGTGGTGGTGATGAAGCAGCAGTATGTGAAGACGCCGCTGCTTGGGCCGACCATGACCCGGTTTGGCGTGATCGGAGTGGACCGCGAGGCAGGGGCGAGCGCGCTGCGCGAGATGATGCAGCGTGGACGGCAGGCGATCGCCGAAGGTCGTCCGGTGGTGATCTTTCCCGAGGGTACGCGCGTGCCGGTCGGCGAGACACCCGAGCTTCGGCCCGGCTTTGCGGGCCTCTACCGTGCGCTCGGGATGCCGGTGGTGCCGGTGGCGCACGACAGCGGCAAGGTCTGGCCCAAGGGGCTGGTCAAGCGGCCGGGCGTGATCCGCCTCAAGGTCGGCGAGACCATTTCCGCCGGGCTGAAGCGCGGCGAGATCGAGGAACGGGTGCACCGCGCGATCAACGCGCTGGAGGCTTAAGCCCGGAGCGTCGCCCCGAGCTTGGCCGCGCTCGCCACCACCTTTTCCGACAGTGAAGCAAGATCCGCCTCAGTCAGCGTCTTCTCGGTCGGCTGCAGCGTGACCTCGAGCGCCAGGCTGAGGTCCCCACCGTTGGGCTGGTAGCGGTCGAACAGCCGAACGTCGGTGATCAGGTTCTTGTCGGCGCCCCGAACCGCACGGACCAGGTCGCCCGCCGCGAGACTTTCCGGAACCACGAAGGCGAAGTCACGGGTGACCGGCTGAAGCGCGGGCGGTGTGAAGGCGGGGCGGGCGCGCCCCTTGTCGCGAGCGGCTGGTAGCGCATCGAGGTACAGGTCGGCCGCCTGCGTGCCAGCGGGCAAATCGAGCGCCTTTGCGATGGCGGGATGCAGCTCACCGAACCGGGCAAGCTCGGCCTTGCCGAGGCGCAGCGTTGCCGAGCGACCGGGGTGGAAGGCTTCGCCAGCGCCTTGGGCCAGCTGGAGGTTGGCGACCGGCGCGCCGGCTTCGCCAAGCAAGGCGAGCACTGCCGCCTTGACGTCAAAAGGACCGAAGGGGCGAGCCTTGCCCCCCTGCCATGAGCGCGGGTCCGCGTCGCCGGCCATGAGCAGCGACAGGGTCGGGCGCTCGGCCTCGGCAAGATAGCGGCGGCCAAGCTCGAACAGCCGGACCGAGGTCGCGCCGCGCGACAGATTGCGGGTGGCGGCACGGGCGAGGCCGGGAAGGAGCGAGGGTCGCATGACCTTCATTTCCTCGCTGATCGGGTTGGCGAGGACGTGCGATCCGCCTCCGAACAGCGCCGCATCGGCTTCGGAGATGAAGCTCCAGGTAATCGCCTCGTGAAGCCCGCGCGCAGCGGCGGCGCGGCGGACCCGGCGCTCGAGCTTCTGCGCGGGAAGGGCGACTGCCGTGGCAACCCCCGGCAGGCGGGGAAGGGGCGTCGAGGGCAGATGGTCGAGCCCGGCGACGCGGGCGACTTCCTCGACGAGGTCAGCCTCGCCATCGATGTCGGGACGCCAGCCGGGGACGGTCCAGCCATCGTCCGCCTGTCGGAAGCCCAGAGCCGTCAGGATACGCGCCTGTTCCTCAGCAGGCAGGCTGAGCCCGGCGAGGCTTTGCACGCGCTCTGGGCGCAGCACGATAACACGCGGCGCAGTGACGTAGCTCCAGCGCTCGGACGTCGTCACGCTCCGCTCAGTTGGCGCGCCGCCGCACAGTTCGACGATCATCGCCGCCGCGGCGTCGGTCATCGCCTCCAGCGTCAGCGGATCGACTCCGCGCTCGAACCGGGCGCGGGCGTCGGTGTGGACCTGGTGCCGCTGCCCCGTGCGGGCGATGGAAACCGGATCGAACCAGGCGCATTCGAGCAGCACGTCGGTGGTGCTTTCGGTAACGCCGGTCGACACGCCGCCGACCACGCCGCCCAGGCCGAGCACGCCATTGTCGTCCGCGATGACGCAATCGTCGGATGCGGCTTCGTAGGCCTTGTCGTTGAGTGCGTCGAAGCGCTCGCCCTTGCCACGGCGGACGTGGATACCGCCGTGGAGCAGCGCCGCGTCATAGACGTGCAGCGGGCGGGCCTGATCGATGGAGAAGAAATTGGTGACGTCGACCAAAGCCGAGATCGGGCGCAGGCCGACCGCGCGAAGGCGCGCCTGCAGCCAGTCGGGTGACGGGCCGTTCTTCACGCCGCGGATCAGGCGCGCGGCAAAGGCTTCGCAGCCGCTGCCTTCCTCGACCGTAATTGCGACCGGATTGGCGCCGTCTTCTACCACCGCGCTGTTCGGAAGTTCGCGCAAGGTGCCGAGGCCGGCGGCGGCGAGGTCGCGGGCAATGCCGCGGACGCCGAAGCAATCGGGGCGGTTCGGAGTGACCGCGATGTCGAACACCGGATCCTCAAGGCCGGCATAAGCGGCGTAGCTCTGGCCGACCGGCGCCTCTGCCGGAAGCTCGATGATGCCGTCGTGGCCTTGCCCAAGCTCCAACTCACGCTCGGAACACATCATGCCGTTCGATTCCACGCCGCGGATCGCCGCGACCTTGAGCGTGAAGTCGCTGCCCGGGACATAGGCGCCGGGCGGCCCGAACACGCCCTTCATGCCGGCGCGGGCGTTGGGCGCGCCGCACACCACCTGCATCGGACCGTTGCCGGCATCGACCTGCAGCACCTGCAGCTTGTCGGCCTGCGGATGACGCTCGGCGCTCAGCACCTCGGCCACCACGAATGGGGCGAGCTTTTCGGCCGGATTGTCGATCCCTTCGACCTCGAGGCCAAGTGCGGTCAGCTTGTCGGCGATCTCCTGCACCGATGCATCGGTGTCGAGATGGTCGCGGAGCCAGGACAGGGTGAACTTCATGCGCCCACTCCCGCGCTAAGGGTGGGTACGGCCAGCGCGCTGAACCCGTAATGCTTGAGCCAGCGCAGGTCGCCGTCGAAGAATTGGCGGAGGTCGTTCATGCCGTACTTGAGCATTGCCAGCCGGTCGATCCCGGTGCCGAATGCAAAGCCCTGCCATTCGTCAGGGTCGAGCCCGGCGGCGGCAATGACGCGCGGGTGGACCATGCCGCTGCCCAGCACCTCCATCCAGCCTTCGCTGCCGCCGACCACGCGGCGGCCGTTTTCCATCGACCAGCCGACATCGACCTCGGCCGACGGCTCGGTGAAGGGGAAGTAGGAGGGGCGCAGACGAATGGCGATGTCGTCCCGCTCGAAAAAGGCCTTGAGGAAGGTCTCGAGCGTCCACTTGAGGTGGCCCATGGTGATGTTGCGGTCGATGACGAGGCCTTCGACCTGGTGGAACATCGGGGTGTGGGTGGCGTCGCTGTCGGAGCGGTAGACCCGGCCCGGCGCGATCACCCGCAAGGGCGCGCCGAGCTTCTGCATCGCGCGGATCTGTACCGGCGAGGTGTGGGTGCGGAGGACAAAGGTGCCCTCGACGCCCTCGCGCGGCTCGACGTAGAAGGTGTCGTGCATGGCCCGCGCCGGGTGGGTTTCCGGCATGTTGAGCGCGGTGAAGTTGTACCAGTCGCTTTCGATCTCAGGGCCTTCTGCCACCGCGAAGCCCAGGTCGGCGAAAATCTCGGCCAGCTCGTCCATCACCTGGCTCACCGGGTGGACGCTGCCCTGCGGTTGTTCGGCAGCAGGAAGCGACAGGTCGAGCCGCTCGGTCGCGAGCTTCCGCTCCAGCTCTGACGCCTCGAGCGCGGCCTTGCGCGCGTCGATGGCGGCGGCGACCTCGGCACGTTGGCCCTGGATGGCTGGTCCCTGGGTCTGGCGCTCGTCCGGGCTCATCTGCCCAAGGGTTTTGAGGAGGGCGGTGACCCAGCCGCTCTTGCCGAGCGCCGACACCCGCTCCGCATCAAGGGCAGCAAGGTCAGGGGCGGCAGCGATGCGCTGCAAGGTTGTGGCGAGGTCGGACATGGCCGGGCGTTTAGCGACTGGCGCCGGAGGTGCAAAGCTCAGCCGACGAACGGGTAGGGCGAGATGGTCTTGCGGTGTTCGTGGACGGCCAGCTGCGCGCCCGCCGGCGGCGTAGCGCGGAAGGCGCAATCGAGGCGCGGGCAGATCTGGCAGGCGGGGCCGACCGGGGTGACCGGCGCGCGGCCGAGATCGAGCCCCGCGGCGCAGTGAAGCTTGTGCGCATGCTCGATGCTGCAGCCGAGGCCAATGGCAAGAAGGCCACCCGACAGCTCGCTCCGGATCGGCCGCTCGATGGTTCTGGCAACGGTGAAGTAACGGTGGCCGTCGGGTGTCTCGATCAGCTGGGTCACCGCCTGCCCTGCCGACTGGAAGGCGACATGGAGGTTCCAGCGCGGGCAGGTGCCACCGAAGCGCGAAAACGGGAACCGCTCGCCGGCGTAGCGCTTGGAGACGTTCCCGGCAGGGTCGATCCGCAGCATGAAAAACGGAATGCCACGCGCGCCCGGCCGGCCAAGGGTCGTGAAGCGGTGCGACACCTGCTCGACATTGGCGCCGAATTCGGCGGTCAGACGGTCGATCGAATAATTGAAGCGCTCGGCCGCTTCGAGGAAGGTGCCGTAGGGCATCATGATCGCGCCCGCCGCATAATTGGCGAAGCTCATGTGGAGGAGGTGGCGGGTCCCCGCATCGGGAGGGCGCGCAACGTCGAGCAGGCGGGCGATGATCGGGTGAAACTCGAGCAGCGAGAGTTGGTAGGCGATACCGAAGGTCTTGTTCTCCGGCCGCAGCAGCGAACTCAGCATCAGCAGCCGCCGCTCGGGATCGTAGACCTGGCTGGCGCCCTGCAATTCCTCCGGACCGACCACGGTGACCGACACGCCATAGGCTTCCTTGAGGCGGCGACGGAGCGGTTCGGCGACCGACAGCGGATCGCCCAGGGCACCGCCAAGGGTCTCGGCGCCCTCCTCCAGTTCGGGGAAGTGGTTGGCGCGCGACTGAATGTAGTCGCGAACCCAGGTCTCGGGCGTGATCAGCGCGCGCTCGTCGCCCTCGGCATCGATCGTCGCAGGGGCAAGCCTGCGTTCGCGCAGTGCCGTGTACAGCCGGCTCACCCCTTCGGCGATACCGGGGCTGTTGTCGCTCAACTCGACGATCTCCTGCCGGCCGATCTGGAGGTCGGCAAACATAGGGTCGGCGAACACTTCGGCCAATTGTTCCGCCGATCCCTGCTCGCCGCCGTCACTGGCGAAACTGCGGATGTCGACCTCGAATTGCTGGGCAAGTCGCAGCAGGATGGCCGCGGTCACCGGGCGCTGGTTGCGCTCGAGGTGATTGAGATAGCTTGGGGAAATGCCGAGCTGCGCGGCCATGGCGGTTTGTTGCAATCCTCGCTCGCGGCGCAGGCGCTTCAACCTTGCGCCCAGGAAAAGCTTCTTCGCCATGCCTGTACAATGTCAAAAACGCTACAAAGCTACAAGTCACATCGTGACACATGTGCCTTTTTCAGCGCACCCGACTCACCCCATCGATGATTGGAAGGGCTCGAACCACAATTTCTGGAGGCCATCATGGGACAGCGTTTCTGGGTGATCGGCGGTGAATATCGCGACTGCGCCTTCAGCGAGATCGAGCCCGGTACGGAGCGGGTCAGCGGGCCGTTTGGCGACGAGCTCAAGGCGCGCATGGAATGGCAGCGCCTGACGTTCCGCGACAAGTGCGCAGCGACCGAGCGCTACACCATCGCGATGGAGCCGAGTGCCTCGCGGGTCTGACAATCTTTGACAATCGAGCGTTCAACAAGGGGTATGTGCTTGTCTTATCAGTCCGAAATCAGTTCTGCCGCCCAGCTTATCGGCGGCAATGGTGAGCCTTGGAGCGGGATCGATGCCGAGGCAGTGGCGCGGATGCGGCTTCAGAACCGCTTCGCCTGCGGACTGGATATCGCGCGCTACACCGCCGGCATCATGCGCCGGGACATGGCCGCCTATGACGCCGATCCTGCGGCCTACACCCAGTCGCTCGGCTGCTGGCACGGCTTCATCGCGCAGCAGAAGATGATCGCGGTCAAGAAGCATTTCGGCACCACCAAGGGCCGCTATCTGTACCTGTCCGGCTGGATGATCGCCGCCTTGCGGTCCGAGTTCGGGCCCCTGCCCGACCAGTCGATGCACGAAAAGACCTCGGTGCCGGCGCTGATCGAGGAAATCTACACCTTCCTCCGCCAGGCCGACGCGCGGGAACTCGGCGGCTTGTTCCGCGAACTCGACAAGGCGCGGAGCGCTGGCAACGAGGTCGAGGAGCAACGCCTGCTGAACGCGATCGACAATCACGAGACGCACGTGGTGCCGATCGTCGCCGACATCGACGCGGGTTTCGGCAATGCCGAAGCGACCTATCTGCTGGCCAAGAAGATGATCGAGGCCGGCGCCTGCGCCATCCAGATCGAGAACCAGGTCTCCGACGAAAAGCAGTGCGGCCACCAGGACGGCAAGGTGACCGTGCCGCACGAGGACTTCATCGCCAAGCTGCGCGCCGTCCGCTACGCCTTCCTGGAGCTGGGCGTCGACGAGGGGATCATCGTCGCCCGCACCGACTCATTGGGCGCCGGACTCACCAAGCAGTTCGCCGTCAGCAAGGAACCGGGCGACATCGGCGACCAGTATAACGCCTTCCTCGACTGCGAGGAGCTGGAGGATGTCGCCCAGGCCAATGGCGACATCCTGATCAACCGCGACGGCAAGCTGATGCGGCCCAAGCGACTGCCGTCGGGCCTGTTCCAGTTCCGCCCGGGCACTGGCGAGGACCGCTGCGTCCTCGACTGCATCACCTCGCTCCAGAACGGCGCCGAACTGATCTGGATCGAGACGGAAAAGCCGCACATCGAGCAGATCGCCGGCATGATGGATCGCATCCGCGCGGTCATCCCGAATGCCAAGCTCGCCTACAACAACAGCCCGTCGTTCAACTGGACGCTGAACTTCCGCCAGCAGGTGTACGACGCCTGGGAGAAGGAGGGCCGTGATGTCTCCGCCTACGACCGCGCCAGACTGATGAACGTGGACTATGACGGGACCGAGCTCGGCGCCGAAGCGGACGAGCGTATCCGGACCTTCCAGCGTGATGCGGCGGCGCGGGCCGGCATCTTCCATCACCTGATCACGCTGCCGACCTATCACACCGCGGCGCTGTCGACCGACAATCTGGCCCGCGAGTATTTCGGCGACGCCGGCATGCTCGGCTACGTCAAGAACGTGCAGCGCGAGGAAATTCGGCAAGGGATCGCCTGCGTGAAGCATCAGAACATGTCGGGATCCGACATCGGCGATGATCACAAGGAATATTTCGCCGGCGAGGCTGCGCTCAAGGCGGGCGGCGCCAACAACACGATGAACCAGTTCGCCGCTTGAGCGGGCGAGGCTGAAGGTTCCCCAGCGCGGCGGTCCGGGTTAGTCCCGGGCCGCCGTTCCTTGTTTTTACGAAGGAAGTCCTGCGTTCATGAATGCGCCCGCCACGATCACCGTCGACCCCGTCTTGTCCCGCTTCATCGACGAGGAGGTGCTGCCGGGCCTCGAGATCGAGGCCACATCGTTCTGGAGCGACGTGAGGCGGGTTTTCGGCGACTTCGCGCCTCGCAACGCGGCGCTGCTGGAGAAGCGCGACCAGCTCCAGGTTCGAATCGATGACTGGCACCGGCAGCACCGCGGCAAGCCGCATGGCGCAGTTGCCTATGAAGGCCTCCTGCGTGAGATCGGCTATCTGGTCGAGGAGCCAGCACCGTTCACCATCGGCACCCGCAACCTCGATCCGGAGATTGCCACTCTCGCCGGGCCCCAGCTGGTCGTGCCCATCCTCAACGCCCGCTTCCTCCTCAACGCCGCCAACGCGCGCTGGGGCAGCCTGTACGACGCCCTTTACGGCACCGATGCGATGGGGAGCCCACCGCCCGCGGGATCTTACGACAGGGCCCGGGGCGCAGAGGTGGTCGCCTTCGCACGCCGCTTCCTTGACCAGATCGTTCCGGGCTGGTTGGGTGCACTGGCAGGCGAAGACCATCCGCAGCTTGTCGCCCGGGACGACAATAGCGTGTTGTTCATGCACAACGGTCTTCACATTGAAGTGTCGATCAATCCGCAACATCGCATCGGTCGTGACGATCCGCAGCACATTGCGGACATTGTGCTGGAAAGTGCGCTCAGCACCATCTGCGACCTTGAAGACAGCGTCGCAGCCGTCGACGCCGAGGACAAGGTCGCGGCCTACCGTAACTGGCTGGGCCTGATGCGCGGCGATTTGACCGCAAGCTTCGACAAGGGCGGACGGACGCTTGAGCGCACCATGAACCCTGACCGGCAGGTCGGCGAGGTGACATTGCCCGGTCGAAGCTTGCTGCTGGTCCGCAACGTCGGGCACCTGATGACCAATCCTGCGGTGCGCCTCGCAGACGGACGCGAAGCGCCCGAGGGCATACTCGACGCCATCGTCACCAGTCTGATCGCGCTGTACGACCTGCGCGGCCTTGGCCGTCACCGCAACAGCCGCGCCGGCTCCATCTACATCGTCAAGCCCAAGATGCACGGACCGGAGGAAGCGGCGTTCACCAACGATCTGTTCGACGCGGTGGAAGACCTGCTCGGGCTCGAGCGGCACACGATAAAGGTCGGCGTCATGGACGAGGAACGCCGCACCAGCGCCAATCTGGCCGCGACCATCCAGGCCGTGCGCGACCGGATCATGTTCATCAACACCGGCTTCCTCGATCGCACCGGCGACGAGATCCATACGGCGATGCAGGCGGGCGCGATGGTCCGCAAGGCGGCCATGAAGGAATGCGCCTGGATCAAGGCCTATGAAGCGCGCAACGTCGCGATCGGGCTTGCCTGCGGGCTCGGCGGGCGGGCGCAGATCGGCAAGGGCATGTGGGCCGCGCCCGACCGGATGGCGGACATGCTGGAGCAGAAGATCGGGCACCCGAAGGCCGGTGCGAATACCGCCTGGGTCCCCAGCCCGACGGCGGCCACGCTGCACGCCTTGCACTATCACCAGGTGGACGTGTTCGAGCGGCAGGAGGAGTTGCGCCATCAGGGTACGCCGCCGCTCGGCGACCTGCTCGCCATTCCGCTCGCGCCCGGCACCAACTGGTCGGAGGAAGAGGTCGCACAGGAGCTCGACAACAATTGCCAGGGCATTCTTGGCTATGTCGTGCGGTGGGTAGACCAGGGCGTCGGCTGCTCCAAGGTGCCCGATATCCACGACATCGGCCTGATGGAAGACCGCGCAACGCTCCGGATCAGCTCCCAGCACCTGGCCAATTGGCTGCTTCACGGCGTGTGCACGGCGGAGCAGATCGACCAGTCGCTCCGGCGCATGGCCGCAAAGGTGGACGCGCAGAATGCTGGCGACCCGCTCTACCGACCGATGGCACCCGATCCTGAGGGCAGCCTTGCCTTCCAGGCGGCACGCGCGCTGGTGTTCGAAGGGCTTGAGCAGCCGAGTGGCTACACCGAACCGCTGCTGCACCGCTTCCGCGCGCGGGTGAAGGCGACCTGAAGCAAAAAGGGCGCCCCGGTTGCCCGGAGCGCCCTCATCTGTTCACCGAAGCGCGTTGGTTCAGGCAGCAGCCTGGAACGAACGATCGCCATTGTTCGGGAGCGCGCTCTTCGCCTGCGCGACCAGCGCGCTGAACGCGGCACCTTCGTGCATCGCCATGTCGGCCAGGACCTTGCGGTCGAGGTCGATGTTCGAAAGCTTCAGCGCGTGCATGAACTGACCATAGGTCAGGTTCTCGGCGCGAACCGCGGCGTTGATGCGCTGGATCCAAAGCGCGCGGAAGCTCCGCTTCTTCACCTTGCGGTCGCGGTAGGCGTACTGCCCGGCCTTTTCGACCGCCTGGCGGGCGATACGGATGGTGTTCTTGCGACGGCCATAATAGCCCTTCGCCTGCTCAAGGATGCGCTTGTGCTTGGCGCGGGTGGTTACACCCCTTTTGACGCGTGCCATTGCTCAAATACTCCTTAGTTGAGACCGTAAGGGGCCCAAAGCTTCACGCGCGCCGTATCGGCAACGGCGAGAACTTCGGTGCCACGGTTCTGGCGGATGTACTTGGCATTGTGGCTGATCAGCCGGTGGCGCTTGCCAGCGACGCCATGCTTGATCTTGCCGGTGGCGGTAAGCTTGAAGCGCTTCTTCACGCCGCTCTTGGTCTTGAGCTTGGGCATTTTCGTCTCCTGTGTGGCCCCGCTTGGCGAGGCGACGTTTCGCACCGGACACGGCAGCCCTGGACGGCCGGCCTGGTGGTTTTTCCAATGATCTGGAAAGCGCAGCCCCCTAGCCGGAGAGGGCGCGGATGGCAAGTCTTGCCCTCACCAGGGAACGGACTTGCCCTCGAAGTCGAAGAATTCGCCCGAGTCCTTCTGCGTCAGGCCGTCGATCACCTTGCGCATGCCGGCGATGCTCTGCTCGGGAGTGACGGGCGCACTCTGCCCGCCCATCCGGGTCTGGACCCAGCCGGGGTGGAGGGGCACGCAGACGAGATCGGGATTGGCAAGCGCCAGCGTGCGCCAGGCCATGTTGAGCGCGGTCTTGCTGGAGCGATAGGCGAGAAACCCGCCCGAGCTATTGTCCTCCAGCGAGCCCATGCGGGTGCTGATGGCGATCAGCTTGCCGCCCGCAGCTCTGACTTCCGCAAGCAGGGCCTTCGCCAGCAGATAGGGCGCGACCGTGTTGACGGCGAAAGTGTCGAGCCATTCGCCGGCCTGCTGCGCATCGGAGGCATCGCGTGGACCGTAGGTGCCGGCATTGGCGATGAGGAGATCGACCGGCCGCCCGGCCCGCACCGCGCTGACCGCAGCCGCATTGCCCATGTCGAGCGATCTTACCTCGGCTCCGAGGGACTCGAGTTCGGGCGAGGTTTCCCGGACAGTGGCGATGACGTCCCACCCGGCGGCGCAATACTGTCGGACGAACTCCAGCCCGAGTCCGCGGTTGGCGCCAGTAACGAAAAGGGTGGGCATGGCAGTGCTGCTTTCACGGTGATGGTGGTTGTGGCTTCATCAACGCACAGCGACCGCAAAGCTCCTGCCCTTTGTGCCGTGCCGGGGCCCGCTGGCTGGGCAGGCGAGTTTACGATACAGTGGCGGCTTCTTCGTCTTTTCACGAAGGGAGGCCGACATGAGTGCGGACGAGCGTCACTACAGCGCGGAGCAGGTGACCGGAGCACGCCAGGAAGGGGTAGTGCGTTGGGTACTGGTAATCTCGCTGCTTCTGGTCATCGTGGCGATGTCAGCGATGTGGATCGTTCCGGCCCTTACAGGCTGAGCCTCGCCCGCTTCGTCGCCGCACAAAGCGGCGTTCACGACCTTGCCCTTGCCGAGCTTCGCGCCGGGCAGAAGCGGACCCACTGGATGTGGTTCGTTCTTCCGCAGCTGCGCGGGCTTGGTCATAGCCTGATGGCGGATCGCTATGGCCTCGAAGGGATTGAAGAAGCCCGGGCCTATCTCGCGCATCCTCTTCTGGGAGAGCGCCTGCGGCAATGCGTGGTCGCCTTGATGAGGCACGCCGGCAAGCGCAGCGCAGCAGAAGTGATGGGGATTGTCGATGCGATCAAGCTGCACAGCTGCCTGACCTTGTTCGAAGCGGCAGGCGGCGGCCCGTTGTTCGCCGGGGCGCTCGACGCCTTCTACGGCGGCGAGCGGGACCGGCGAACCCTGGCGCTGGTGAGCTGACGCGAGGTCCTAGCGGTCGGTCCTTTCCGGCGCGCGGATGTGCTTGTTCACCTTGGCGGTCATTTCGAACATGGTGAGCTTGCCCTTGCCGACCACGGCGGCGAGTGCCTCGTCAGGCTCGATGTCGCGGCCGTCCGCTTCCGACTGCAGCTTGTTTTTGCGGATGTGATCCCAGATCCTGCTGGTGATCTCGCCCCGGGCCATGGGTCCTTCACCGACGATCTCCGCCAGTTCGGGTGACACGTTCACCTCCTGGTGCACGGCGTCAGGGTTGGTGTGGTCGACTTCCACATGCTTGGTCATGGCACGCTCCTCTTACGGCTCGGGCGATCAACCGGAGGGGGCGCAGGCGGTTCCGCTTGCCTTCAGGCCCGTATCGCGGTTGGTACGGACCCGTGCCAACATCCTCTCCACCTCTGTCTCCCCTTGCGTCGTGGGTGAAGGAGCGTTTCGTCCGCTGGTTCGATCGTGGCGGCTGGACCTGCGAGGGGGCGCTTCCGCTGCCGCCCAAGGCCGTGATCATGGGGGGTCCTCACACCAGCAATTGGGATTTCCTGGTGTTCGTCGGCGCGATGGAGAAGCTTGGCGTGGAGGCCGGCTACATCGGAAAGGCGAGCCTGTTCCGGTGGGGGCCGATGGCGCGCTTCATGAAGGGGCTTGGCGGCATCCCGGTCCAACGGTCGGTCCGCAACGACCTTGTCGCGCAAGTTTCAGGACGGCTCCGCGAAGCGGAACGCATGCTGCTGGTGATCGCGCCCGAGGGGACGCGTGAGCCGACGACCGAGTGGCGCATGGGCTTCTACCGCATCGCGCTGGCCGCCGGCGTTCCGATCGTTCCCGCTGGTCCAGATTACCCCCGAAAGGTCGCGATCTTCGCCCCGCCGATCTGGCCTACCGGTGACCCGGACAAGGACCTGGAGCCTGCCTGGGCTTTCTTCCGCACGCTGAAGCCCCGGCACCCGGACCAGGTCCTTTTCCCGGATGGGAGCGGCATGGACGGGCAAGGAGGGGCAGCCTAGGTTGCGGCCTTGCCGATCAGCCGAGACCTGGTCACCGACAGGATAGGGAGCTTTCCGATGCGCCGAGTTGCGATCTTCAGCCTGGTGGCGATGCTTGCCGCCGCCCCGCTCGCCGCCGCGCTTCCGGTCGGGGCGCGGGCGCCTGACTTCACGACCATGGGATCGCTCAACGGCAAGCCCTTTCGCCTGTCCCTGAAGGAGCAGCTGAAGCATGGGCCGCTCGTGCTCTACTTCTACCCCAAGGCGTTCACGGAGGGGTGCACGCTGGAGGCCAAGGCGTTCAGCGACGCGATACCCGAGTTTCGCAAGGCCGGTGCGCGGGTGGTGGGCCTCAGCGCCGACAATCTCGACACGCTGAAGAAGTTCAGCGTCGAGGCCTGTCGCGGTCAGTTTCCGGTGGCGACAGCCGATCCGAACCTGATCAAGGCCTATGACGTGAAATTACCGGTCGCGCCGATCAGCAACCGCACCTCCTATGTCATTGGGCGGGACGGCCGCGTGGTCTTCGTTCACTCCGACCTGAACTGGAAGGATCATGTCGCGAAGACCCTCGCTGCGGTGCAGGCGCTGAACAAGCGCTAGCCTTGTCCGAACCCGTCGCCGGGCAACCCGGCTGCGGCAAGGGCGTTCGAACCGCTGCTGAGCGAGATGAGGAGCAAGAGCCATGGCCAAGGGTCAGGTGAAGTCGAACAAGGAAGCGCGCAAACCCAAGGCGAAGAAGGAAAAGACCATCGCCGCCAATCCTTCGACCAAGGGCAGCCCGAAGCGCGAGGATTGAGCGGACCCGCCATCCTGGTCGATGCCGACGCCTGCCCCGTGAAGGAGGAGGTGTACCGCGTCGCCTTTCGCCGCGGCGTGCCGGTCAGCATCGTCAGCAACATGGCGCTGCGGGTGCCGGAGCATCCCCTGGTCAGCCGGGTGGTGGTCGGCGACGCCTTCGATGCGGCGGATGACTGGATCGCGCAGGCGGCGGGACCTGCAAGCGTGGTGGTCACCGCCGACATCCTGCTCGCCGAACGCTGCCTAAAGGTCGGTGCCACCGTGCTCGGCCACAACGGCAAGCCGTTCACGGCCGCGAGCATCGGGGGCGCGGTGGCGCTTCGGGCGATCATGGCCGACCTTCGCGCCGGCGGCGACGTAGTGGGTGGACCGCCGCCCTTCGCCAAGGCCGATCGATCGCGTTTCCTGCAGGCGCTGGACGAAGCGCTGGTGCGGCTGGAGCGGCGCTGACCCGGGCCCTGCCGACAAACTCCGTGCCGAGGCTTTCCTTTACCTGTTGGAAGCAGGTGGCGCGCTAAGCCGCTGGCGATGGACCGCCGATGACTGCCCTCCGAGCCCCAGCCGAGCCTGCGCGATTCGCCGAGCAGCGGGCCCATCCGCGCGTCACCGTCGCCCTGCCGGCGTTTCTGGTCATCGGTGGGCGGCGATATTCGGTGCAGATCAACGACCTGTCGGCAGGCGGCGCGAAGATCGACTGCGGCACCGCGCTGGTGGTCGCCGGGGCGGTGGTCACCCTCAACTGGGGCGGGGCGAGCGCGCAGGCGACGGTGCGCTGGCGCGAAGGGCGGCTGGCGGGCCTGGCCTTTGCCGCCGAACTGGACCCGCGCGACGTGGCCGACCTGGCGCGGCGGAGCGAGGCACTGGGCGCCCGGATGCGGGGCTAGCGGCCCTCCTTGCGGACCGGCGCGCCCGCCTTACTTTGATCGCTCCTGAGGAGGAGGCGACCAAGATGAAATGTCCGGTGGACGGAGCGACGCTCCAGATGAGTGAGCGGTCGGGGATCGAGATCGATTATTGCCCGGAATGCCGCGGCGTGTGGCTGGACCGGGGCGAGCTGGACAAGATCATCGCCAAGTCGGTCGAGGCGGAAGCGCCCCCGGCACCGCCGCAGGCCCCCCAGCCGCCACAGCCCCCGATGCCGCCGCAGGCTCCGATGCCGCCGCAGGGCGGTCCCTGGGCCCAGCCCGGCTACCCGCCGCAGCACCACGGCCATTATGACCCGCGCTATGGGCACAAGCCTTACAAGCGGAAGAAGAGCTTCCTCGAAGATCTGTTCGACTGAACCGGGCCCTCCGGGCGGGGCCGGAGCCGGGTCACAAGGGTCGCATAGGGCGGCATGTCCGTTGTGACGCCCTGGGGATCGGCACACAGAGGGTGAAGGCGCCCGCCGGCGGTCACAGTGAAGGTCTCACCCTGTGATTCCAGAGGATGCGGAAGGGGCGGGCCATGATGTCGTCCCACATCAAGGCGAACAGCCCGCCGGGATCGCGCGCGCGGAGGCGATAGGCGCTTTCGCGGCTTAGCCCCGCCCTGGCCGCCGCCTCGCTCGCCGAGCGGGTGCGTTCCAGCCAGTGAAGGAAGATGCGCTGCCGCTCGGGCGTCCAGCTGAGACGGGTTGGGGCGGGGGAATCGCGCATCGACCAGGGTAGTGCCAAGCGAAATCCTACTAGTGAAGAGGCTTTTCGGACCCGCTGGCGGCAACGGCGCTTACGGCGCATGGGTTTGCGGAGAGACGAACCTTTCGCAGGAGCTGGAACATGGCCGAAGCATGGTGGAACGACAGGCTGATTGCTCGGAGCGACGACATCGTGAAGGTCGATGGCAATGCCTATTTCCCGCTCGACGCGGTGACGCCCGGGGTGCTGCAGGACAGCGCCACCACCAGCGTCTGCCCGTGGAAGGGCACCGCGCATTATTACACGCTGGCCGTCGACGGCGCGGAGAACCGCGACGCCGCCTGGTATTATCCCGAGCCCAAGGAGGCGGCGAAGGAGATCAAGGGCCGGGTCGCGTTCTGGAAGGGTGTGCAGGTGCGGTGAGCGCGCGCCAGAGCGACCCGGCCAGTGACACGGGCAAGGAACGCGAACGCGGCGGTCTGCCGATCCTGCACTTCGCCGATGCGGCGGCGCTGGAGGGGTGGCTGGAGTGCCAGCCGGCCGAGCATAAGGGCGTCTGGCTGAAGCTTGCCAAGAAGGGTCGCGGGGTGACCTCGGTGTCGGTCAGCGAGGCAATCAATCTGGGCCTGTGCTTCGGCTGGATCGACGGGCTGATCAACCGCTTCGACGAGGACTGGTACCTCGTCCGCTACACCCCGCGGCGGCCGCGGTCGAAATGGTCGCTGATCAATGTCGAGCGGGCCGAGGCGCTGCTGGCGGCGGGCAAGGTGCGGGCGGGTGGGCTGAAGCAGATCGAGGCGGCCAAGGCGGACGGCCGGTGGGACGCCGCCTACCCGCCGGCGAGCCGGATGGAAGTGCCGGAGGACTTGGCCGCAGCGCTGGAGGAGAGCCCGGACGCCAAGGCGGCGTTCGCGGCGCTGAAGGCAGCCGAGCGCTATTCGGTGCTGTACCGGCTGCACCAGGTGCAGGGGGCGGAGAAGCGAAAGTTGGCGGTGGAGAAAACGGTGAGCAGCTTGTCTAAGCGCCCCTAATTGGGCGGATAAAGTTCACGCCAATCAATCAAGTGAACTTCGCTGCCTTGCCCTTCTTTAGCTCCTTCTCATACGAACTCAGCAGCTTATTCCGCCAAGCCTTCACACGTTCAGGGCTCTTGAGATCCCTCTTGTAATCCAGAGCATCTCCCTCTTCATCAATCTCATAATTGAAGTCGATCAGAATCTCGTCAATGACGACTGGAACTTGATCTATGATTTGCTTCCTCGCGGCTGAGTCCTTCATTCTCTCTTTATCGCGAAGAAACTCCGCACTCGCGGGCGACTTCTCCATGACATGACGAAGCGCATTAAGAATGAAATACTTCGTTAGTGCATATCCTCGCATCTGCTCGTGGATTTAACTCGACCATTCGAGAGTCGATAACTTCAAAGAGCTCATGTATGAAGACAATTCTGGAAGCCGTTACCTCAGGGCGTCCAAATATTTCTGCATATTTTTCGTCAAAGACCTTGTAGATCTGGTGACAAGAATGTGGTTCATCGAGGTCGAAGGCCAGTAGTAGTCGTCCAGCAGCCTCGTTCGTAATTGAAGTCTTACCTGCCGACGCCTCCTCCCCGCGCTTGATTTCAAAGTCGTAGGTCGGCTCGAAGGCTTCAAACTCCGCCTTCAGTCGCAACATGATGTTATGATTGGACCTGAGGTCGCGAGCTTTGATCGCGTTTTGATTGTTGCTGTTGATCGTTATTTTGCGTGCAAGTTGCTCATCGCGGAGTGCAATAACCTTCGCGAAGACCCTGAGATCTTCGCTTAAGCTTTTCGCATTTTTGAAGAAGGTCGTGATGCTCTGAGCGCCATTCACAACGACGTAATCGGAGATGCGAAGCACGCTGTCGGAAATGACTGCCGCTTCTTGGCAGAGGATAGTGATGCCGTTGTGATACAGAGGGAATTTCCGATGTTCTTGTGCGTCAAGTATCGACTTCTCGATTGACTTGTTCACAGCGGTGTTCCCGAGCGTCAGCCTTACATTTTGTTTGAACAGCGTTGTATCGACTATACCACTAAGCTTCACGAGTTCAGAGGCCTGCACCGGGAGCATGAAGATCTTGATGCCTTCATCCCCCGCCATCTCGAGGTAACCCGCATAGGATACATCGAAGTCGAAGGTGGCTTTAACGCCTTCATCTGCATCGAAGTCCACGTATTCTAATGCGATGTTTGCCCGATCGTAGATCACGAGCTCAGGATGGTGTTTCAAATACTCTTCAGAATTCCCATCAGGATCTTGGTTCGTCACGAAGATACCACGAACGCGGTAGCCAGACTCAAGAAGCGCCTTGATATTCTGCCTAGTCAGAATTCTCTTAAGATCCTGATTAGCGTTGCCAGCCAGTATCAAATCGATCGATGCAGGTGTTCTAAACTGTTCGATAGAACCTACGAAGTTCTTAAGGTCACTATCGCCAATCGTTCGACCATCCTTCTGAGTGATCTTTGCTTGGAATAGATGGATCTCTTGCGTGGAGTTATCGACGTAGAGGCCGTCGATACCCTTATCATTACTCTGATCACAGATGGCATCGTCGGCCTCGACGTCATTGAGCCGATAAATATTCTCAAGAAACCAATTCAAGAAAGTGGCCGACTCTGATCGGCCTTTGCCCTGATAACGGGCAATGAGCTTCTTCAGGCTGCCGTAGTTGAGGTCATTGACGATCAAGTGAAGCCCCCGCCTCTAACAGTTCAGTGCCTACTCGGTGACAGCGGAATATCATTCCTGCAAGGACCTTGAGCATGGCAGGCCCTGCCTTGACACCGCCATGGTGCCGACACGTTGCGCGGTGAGAGAGCAGGACCGTTCGCTTTTCGCTTCTCAATCCCGCTCCCGCCCGCCTGCACCGATGTAGAGCTCGTTCCCACCCGCCCGGTACCGCTCACTCATCTCGGCCATGCCCTTCTCCGCTTCCTCGACCGCGATGCTGTTCTCCAGCGGGGCGTTCTGCTTGGCGGCGAAGTCGCGGACTTCCTGGGTGATCTTCATGCTGCAGAACTTCGGGCCGCACATGGAGCAGAAGTGGGCGGTCTTGGCGCCTTCGGCCGGGAGCGTCTGGTCGTGATATTCCTCGGCCGTGTCGGGATCGAGCGACAGGTTGAACTGGTCGCGCCAGCGGAACTCGAAGCGGGCGCGACTCAGCGCATCGTCGCGGACCTTGGCGGCGGGGTGGCCCTTGGCGAGGTCGGCGGCGTGGGCGGCGAGCTTGTAGGTGACCACGCCGACCTTGACGTCGTCACGGTCGGGGAGGCCGAGATGCTCCTTGGGCGTGACGTAGCAGAGCATGGCGGTGCCGAACCAGCCGATCATCGCCGCGCCGATCCCTGACGTGATGTGGTCGTAGCCGGGCGCGATGTCGGTCGTGAGCGGCCCGAGCGTATAGAAAGGCGCTTCGCCGCAGACGGCGAGCTGCTTGTCCATATTCTCCTTGATCTTGTGCATCGGCACGTGGCCGGGGCCCTCGATCATGACCTGGCAGTCATGCTCCCACGCCTTTTTGGTCAGCTCGCCCAGCGTGTAGAGCTCAGCGAACTGGGCTTCGTCGTTGGCGTCGGCGATCGAGCCGGGACGGAGGCCGTCGCCGAGGCTGAAGCTGACGTCATAAGCCTTCATGATCTCGCAGATCTCGTCGAACCGCTCGTAGAGGAACGATTCGCGGTGGTGGGCGAGGCACCATTTGGCCATGATCGACCCGCCGCGGCTGACGATGCCGGTGACGCGCTTGGCGGTGAGCGGCACATAGGGCAGGCGGACGCCGGCGTGGATGGTGAAATAGTCGACGCCCTGTTCGGCCTGCTCGATCAGCGTGTCGCGGAAGATGTCCCAGTTGAGGTCCTCGGCGATGCCGCCGACCTTTTCCAGCGCCTGGTAGATGGGGACGGTGCCGATCGGCACGGGCGAGTTGCGCAGGATCCACTCGCGCGTGTCGTGGATGTTGCGGCCGGTGGAGAGGTCCATCACCGTGTCCGCGCCCCAGCGGGTGGCCCAGACCATCTTGTCGACCTCGGCCGCGACGTCGGAGGCGACGGCGGAGTTGCCGATGTTGGCGTTGATCTTGACCAGGAAGTTGCGGCCGATCGCCATCGGCTCGGCTTCGGGGTGGTTGATGTTGGCGGGGATGATGGCGCGGCCGCGGGCGATTTCGTCGCGGACGAACTCCGGCGTCACATGGTCGGGGATGGCGGCGCCGAAGCTTTCGCCGTCGCGGGCCTGGCCTAGCGCGGCTTCGCGGCCGAGGTTCTCGCGGGTCGCGACATATTCCATCTCGGGCGTGATGATGCCGCGGCGGGCATAGTGCATCTGGGTGACGTTGGCGCCGGGACGCGCGCGAAGGACGCGCTTGCGGACGTTGGGGAAGGGCGCGACGCCGCCGGAGCGGTCGGGGCCGAGCTGGCCGTTGTCCTCTGGCCGGACTTCGCGCTGGGCGACTTCCTCGACATCGCCGCGGCCGCGGATCCAGTCGCGGCGAAGCTCGGGCAGGCCGGCCATGATGTCGATGCGGGCGGTCTCGTCGGTGTAGGGGCCGGAAGGGTCGTAGACGGTGACCGGCGGCTCGCCCGACGAAGGCTCGAGCTGGATCTGGCGCATGGCGACGCGCAAGGGGCCGACGTGGATCTTGCGGCTGCCGCGGATCGGACCGGTGGTGACGTTAAGTGCGCCTCCCGCGAGGGGGAGTTCAGTGCGCGCGGGAATATCGGCCATGGGTAAGCTACTCCTCTTCCTCCGCCGGTGTCAGCCGGATCAGGTTCAGCGGGTCGCCCGCTCGTGCGGACCTCTCAAGCGCCGGCAGCGCTCCCCCGGGGACGAGCCCGTCTTAGGAGCAGGCGCGGCGTTGCGCCAGCGTGCAACGCGGTTCGCCGGCCTTGAGGGCGCGATGACCCGAGTGCATTAATACGGCGAGACGAGCCAAGACGGGCGGACCCAAGCGGCTCGTGCCGCGTTGCCAGCCGGATAACAAAGGGAGATTCCTACGTGCGTGCTCTGATCCTGGTCGCTGGTGCGGCCCTTTCCCTCGCGGCTTGCGGAAGCAACAGCGACGAAGCGATGAACTCCGATGCCAACCTGCTGGTCGCCGACAACATGTCGACCATGGACGCCAACATGATGGGCACCGATGCCAACATGATGATGGACGGCAACATGACCGCCATGGATGGCAACATGATGATGAACAGCACCGAAGCCAACATGATGGCGCAGGACATGAACACCAACGCGCCGGACACGAACCTCGCCAACGGCCTGTAAGACCTATTGAGGTCACCCGGACGGCGCTTACGCATTCGCGCCGTCCGACTCCGGGGAAGCGCTCGCTCTGTGCCAGGGCGGGCGCTTCTTCCGTTTGTGGTTGGCCGTCCCATGCGGCGGACGGCTGCTTCAATGCCTGTTCTTGAGGGCAGGTCGGGCGCGCGGGTGCAACCATCGGTTAGGCGGGTCGTTGCGCCGCTGTCATGAAGATCCTCCCCGCCGCCGCCATCCTTGCCGCAACCATCGCCGCGAGCACGCCCGCGCTGGCGCAGGAGAAGAAGGACCTGCGGGTCCGTGTCGGACTGGGCGCGCAGGTCAAGCCTGCTTACCCCGGTGCCAGGGACAGTGACTTGAGGCCGCTGTTCGACTTCGACCTCGCCAGGGGTGTGGAGGAATTTCGTATCGAGACACCGGACGACCGCTTCGGCGTGCGCCTGATTTCGGCCGGGCGCTTCACCGCGGGTGCGGCGGCCGCCTATCAGGGCAGCCGCAAGGAGAGGGACGTCGGCGCCCCGGTCGGCAAGGTCGACGCGACGATCGAGCTTGGCGGCTATGCCGATTACCTCATCAACAATAGCCTGCGCGTGCGGGGCGAACTGGTGAAGGGGGTCAACGGGCATGAGGGCCTCGTCGGGCAGGTCGGGATCGACCATTTCTGGCGCAATGGCGACAGATATGCGGTGACGCTCGGGCCGCGGCTGTTGTTCTCGGATGCTCGCTACCAGCGCGCTTACTTCGGCGTTTCGCCGCAGGCAGCGCTGGCGACCGGGCTACCAGCCTATCGGCCGGGCGGGGGACTCCATTCGGTTGCGCTGGCGGGCGGGGTGCAGACGCAGTTCGGACCGCGTTGGGGCCTGTTCGGCTATGCCCGTGGCGAGCGGCTGGTCGGCGATGCCGCCAAGTCACCGCTGGTGCGGGAATATGGGCGGCGCAACCAGTTCTCGGCAGGCGCCGGGGTCAGCTACGCCTTCACCGTTCGGCGCTAGGCCCGATCAGTCGCCTTCGCCGGGTTCGGGCGAGAAATAGGCGTCATACTTGCCATCCTTGCCCTTGAAGTCGTCGGCGTCGGCCGGGCTGTCCTTCTTGCGGGTGATGTTGGGCCATTGCGCGGAGAAGGTGGAGTTGAGCTCCAGCCACTTCTCGTTGCCGCTTTCGGTGTCGGGCAGGATCGCTTCGGCCGGGCATTCCGGCTCACACACGCCGCAGTCGATGCATTCGTTGGGATTGATGACGAGCATGTTCTCGCCCTCATAGAAACAGTCCACCGGACACACCTCGACGCAGTCCATATATTTGCAGCGGATGCAGGCGTCGGTGACGACGTAGGTCATGGCGGTCTCTCGAAGCTCCCTGGTTGGCCCTAGCGCTATGCCGGGCCGTCGCCTCCGTCAACGCCCAGTTCCTCGTAGCAGGCCCGCGCTTCGGCGGCGGGACCGCGGCGGGTGGGGAGCGAAAGGACGCGGATGACCCGCACGGCGCCGCGTAGGGGCAGGGTGATGGTGGCGCCGACCTTGACCGTTTCGGCGACCTTCTCGACCCGGCGGCCATCGATCCGGGTGCGGCCTTGATCCAGCAGCGCCTGCGCCTGGGTGCGGGATTTCAGCAGGCGAATGAAGAACAGGTAGCGGTCGAGCCGCATCTAGCGCTTGAGGCCGGCCAGGGCGGCGAAGGCATTGCCGGGGCGGGCCGGCTGCGGGCGCGAACGGCTGCGGGCATGGGTGCCGCGCCACGCCCAGGCGCCGGATTGCTCGCGAAAGCCGACCTCAGCCATCAATCGGGCAAGCGCCTCATCAGACAGGCCGAGTGAGGTGGCGAGGGCGCGGTCAATGGGGTCGAAGGCTGCTTCGCCGCCGGGTTTGTGGGCGGCTCGGGCCTGGTGGGCGAAGGCGGCCAGGCGGTCGGCAAGGTCGACCCGCAGCCACAGGTCGCCGAAGCGGCGGTAGGCGAGGGCGGCGCCAAGGCGGTCGACCTCGGCGGGGAGGACCGACTGCCCGGGCCGGGGAAGCGCGGGCATCGGCTGGCCGCTGCGCACGGCGATCAGCGCCGCCCGCCAGCGCTGCGCTTCGGGCTTGAGGAGGGAGGGCGCATAGACGTCGAGCGCACCAAGCCGGACCTTGAGCTTGTGCAGCGCGGCGCGCATCGGGCGGTCGAGCTGACCGATCGGCTCGGCCAGCGCCTTGCGGGGAAGCAGGCCGCCCGCATCGGCCAGCATGGCGGTAAGCGCGCGGACCGGTGGGCCGTAGTGGCGGTCGGAAGAGGCGGCGGTGAGGCGGGCGAGGTCGCCGACATGGCGCTTCACTTGCCGCTCGAGCCACGCCTCCATGTGGGCGCGAAGCTGTGTCCGGGCGGGCGCCGACAAGCGGTCGAGCGCACGGACGGTGCGCAGCGCGGGCTCGGTCAGGCTGCGCCCGGGGGCGAGCCGGGCGAGCAGGTGACCGTCGGCGGCGATGCCGATGTCACCACCGGCTGGCGAAAAGAGGGTGAAGCGCGAGTCTTCCCCGGCGCATAGGTCGCGGGCTCGGCGGTCGAGCTCGTCGCCAAGGCGGCGTTCGGCGGCGGCGAGGAGCAGGCGCTTGTCGGCGAGGCGGGCGGTGGGATCGACCTTGAAGTCGAAGCCGGTGAGATGGCCGATCGGCTCGGGCCCGACGCTGACTTCGCCGTCGGCGGCGACGGTGACGGGCAGCGCGTCGGCCCCGCGCGCGCCGATGTCGCGGACGAGGACGGCGGTGCGGCGATCGACGAAGCGCTGGGTCAGCGCGGCGTGGAGCGCATCGGACAGGCGAGATTCAACGTAACGGGTGCGCTCGGCCCACTTGGCGGGCTCGGCCAGCCAGTCGGCACGGTGCGCGATATAGGCCCAGCTGCGCACCCCGGCGAGGCGGTCGGCCAGAGCCTCGATGTCGCCCGCAACATTGTCGAGACGGCTGACCTCGGCCGCGAACCATTCGTGGCTGACGTGGCCGCCGTCGGCGATCGAATTGAAGATGCGGCGGACCATGCGGGCATGGTGCATCGGCCCGACCTTGCGGAAGTCGGGCAGGCCGCACGCCGCCCACAGCCGCCGCGCCACCACGCCCTTGCGATCGGCCACGGCAGGGTCTTCGGCCAACGCCTTCAGTACCGCAAGGTCAATGCCCGGCGGCGCCGGGCGGAGCAGCGGATCGTCGCTGCGGGCCTCGAGGCTATGGATCAGCGAGGTCACATCGGTGAAATCGAGGTCGGCCGAGCGCCAGTAGAGGTGATCGAGGGGACGGAAGCGATGCTCCTCGATCGCGTTGATCTCCTCGTCGGTGAAGGCCGGGCCGCTCTCCCCGCCGAGGCCCAGCGTGCCGAAGGTGCCGTCGCGCTGGTGACGCCCGGCGCGGCCGGCGATCTGCGCCATTTCGGGAATGGTGAGGCGGCGTTCGCGGCGGCCGTCGAACTTGTCGAGCCCGGCGAAGGCGACGTGGGCGACGTCCATGTTGAGGCCCATGCCGACCGCGTCGGTGGCGACGAGATAGTCGACCTCCCCGCGCATGAACATGTCGACCTGCGCGTTGCGGGTAGCGGGGCTGAGCGCGCCCATGACCACCGCCGCGCCGCCCTTGAAGCGGCGCAGCATCTCGGCCAGCGCGTAGACCTGCTCGGCCGAGAAGGCGACGATGGCCGAGCGCGGGGGCAGGCGGGATAGCTTGGCCGAGCCGCCGTAGCGCAGGGTCGAGAAGCGCGGGCGGCTGACGATCTCAGCCTCGGGGATCAACTGGCGCACCAGCGGCTTGAGGCTGGCCGAGCCGAGGATCAGGGTTTCCTCGCGGCCGCGGGCGCGGAGCATGCGGTCGGTGAAGACGTGGCCGCGTTCGGGATCGGTGCCGAGCTGCGCTTCGTCGATGGCGCAGAAAGCGAAATCCTTGGGGCTGTCAGTGCCGCCGGGGGCGGAGGAGGGTGAGGGCACCGGCATGCTTTCGGCCGTGCACAGCCAGTAGCGCGCGGTCGGTGGCGCGATCCGCTCCTCGCCGGTCAGCAGGGCGACCTGCGCCTCACCCTTGAGCCTCACCACGCGGTCGTAGACTTCGCGGGCAAGGAGGCGCAGCGGAAAGCCGATGACGCCCGAGGAGTGGGCGCACATCCGCTCGATCGCCAAGTGGGTCTTGCCGGTGTTGGTGGGCCCAAGGACGGCCCTGACAATGCCGTCGGAACGCCCGGCCATGTGGCTCATGTTGGCAGGAACGGGGCCCGGCGCAAGGGCGCATTGCGATGAGTCGCTTAGCGCCGCGTTAACCTTAGGGCGCGACAAGGGCGGCGATGTTCCAGTCGCCCCGCCCGCTGGTCGCCGCCGCCGCCCTCCCGACTTTCGGGCGGGCCGGACTGCTGCGCCCGCCGAAGCCGCGCTTCCGCCTGGTCGTCGATCTGGCGCAGGACCCGTTCAGCCGGCATTGGTGGCGCGGGCTCGCGACCTTGGTCGGGCTGGTCGCGGGCGTGACCCAGCTTGCGCCGCCGCTGGTCCCCTTGCCGGCGGGCACACCGGTAGCGGAAGGACCCGACCAGGCGCGGCAGGAGCAGGCGCTTGGCGTGGGTGCGCTGTCGGGCGGATCGGCCACCGGGCTCAGCATGAGCGAAGGGCCGCGCGCCCGGCCGATCGCCTCCGCTCCAGCGCGGCAGTCGCGTGCGCTCAGCCTCACCTTTTCAGCGGGGGACGAGCTTGCCCGGCTGTTGCAGCGCAACGGTGCCCGTTCCAGCGACGCCTTGCAGGCCGCTGCGTTGCTCCGGGCGCAACGGGCGCTGCCAACGCCTGGGACGACCCTGTCCATTCGCTTGGGCGCGCCCGACTCCGCCGGGCAGCGAGGCCTCGAGTGGGTGCAATATCGTGCCCGGCTGGACCTTGAACTGGTGGTCAGCGGGGGCGAGGCCGGGCTCAAGGTAGAACGTCGGCAGCTTGGCCTTGATCGCACGCCCCTGCGGATCCGCGGCAGGGTCGGGGGCGGGCTCTACTGGGCCCTGCGTTCGGCTGGGGCTTCGCCGGAGCAGGCCGCCGATTACCTCGGAGCGATCGGCGCCAGCATCGATGTCGGCAGCGAGGTGATGCCGGGCGACCGATTCGAACTGGTTGTCGCGCAGGCAAGGTCGGCGGACGGCCGAACGGTGTCGGGGAGCTTGCTCTATGCCGGGCTCGACCGCGCGGGCGGCAGTGACCTGTCGCTGGTCCGGGTGCCGCTTGGCGGGCGGCTGCAGTGGATCGACGAGACCGCCTCGCCCGAGCCGGTCGAGAGCGGCTTGCTGACCCCCGTCGCGGGACCGATCACGTCCGGCTTCGGCGGCCGGATGCACCCCATTTTGCGATTCATCCGGATGCATAATGGCGTGGATTATGGCGCGGGATGGGGCGCGCCGATCGTGGCCGCCGCCGACGGGCAGGTGGTCCGTGCGGGGTGGGCCGGCGGCTATGGCCGGCAGGTCCGGATCGCCCATGCCGGCGGGCTCACCACCAGCTACAGCCACATGAGCCGGATCGTTGCCGGCGAGGGCGGATTGGTCCGGCGGGGCGAGCTGATCGGCTATGTCGGGTCGAGCGGCCTGTCGACCGGCCCGCACCTCCATTACGAAGTGCTGAAGGACGGCACGCCGGTGAACCCGCTCCATGTGACGCTGGTCAGCCGACCGCAGTTCGACGACCGGATGATGGCCGCGGTAAGGGCCCGCGCAAAGGCGCTGCGGGGCCTCTGAAAAGCCCTCTGTCCATTGCAGTCGGCATTGAAGGGTTGTTAACTTAGGAGTAATCACAGGGCTGCTCGCAGGGGAGCCCTGGCCGATGACACAGCTTGTGGTCATTGCGTGCCTTGCCTTTGATCACCGGGCGCCCGCCGAAGGGTTGCAAAGGTTCAAGGCGTGCCTTCTTCAATGTCCGCAGGTGGAGCGGGCGATGGAGGTCTGCGGCACCTTTGACCTCATCGTGCAGGGCCGCTGCCCGGATGTCGCCGCCTATAATGCCGGCATGGAACAACTGCGCGAGCCCTTGTCGCGGTTCGTCACCCGGATCGAGACCAGCTTCGTCGCCCGCACCATGGACCGACCCGCGCAGGAAGCGGAGTCGGGCGCCTTGTGGCTGCCCTGCAAGGACGGACGCCGCCGGGTCGAGTATCGCCAGATCGACAAGATCGTGGCGGAGGGCGACTATATGCGGGTGCATGTCGGTGACTGGAGCTGCCTCGTCCATGACACGATGAGCCATCTTGCCAGCGAGTTGGTCGGTGCGGGTTTCGTGCAGTTGCACCGCTCGTGGCTGGTGCGAATCGAGTTCATCGACAAGCTGGTGCACGACCAGCGGCGCTGGACCGCACGGCTGATCGACGGAACGGAGGTGAGCGTCGCCAAGAGTCACACGCAGGACGTGTTGCGGATCATGTCAGGTGAGTCGTCGACGGTTGCAGGCAGTTCGGCGAAGGCGGTGCCGGCCAGCGAACGCTCAGTGGAGGTAAGCGAAAACAGGATGAAGCTCCCCTCCTGAACGGCGACAAGCTGCCCCGCAGGCGCAGTGGGGCGCCTTCGCCAGGGAGACAGCTCATGAACAACCGGAAGATCGCATGCCTGACCGCGGCCATTGCCATGGGAGTAAGCCTGCTGGGGATTGCCGGCGCCTCGGCGGCAGTGGGCCCGTTCGAAGACGTCGTGGTGAAGGGCGACAGGATCGATCCCGACCTTCAGCGCCGGGTGTCCTATGCCGACCTGAACCTCGCCTTCCGCCCGGGACAGAAGATCCTCAACGCGCGGATCCGGCAGACCGCCAACGCCCTCTGCTGGGACCTGAATGGGCCTTATTCCGTCGACCGCTGCAGTTATGACGCGGTGCGCAGCACAGACGAGCAGGTTGCGCAGGCGATCACTCGGGCCAAGCGGCAGATGGCCGGTCTTCCGGTCGGTCCGGCGATCACGATCAGCATGGTGATCGGCGCACGTTGAAGGGGGCCAGCGAGGAAGAGGGAAGGGCGGCCGAGCGCCGCCCTTCCCGCCCGCCTCATCTGTTGACGAAGCTGCAGCGACCCGCGACACCTGTGCCCACGCTCGAGTAGCTTACAGGGGCAATCAGACATGTCGGCGAGTCTTCTTCGCACCACGGCGGCCGCGGCTGCCTTTTTCATGCTTGGCGCTTGCGGCGGCGGAGGAGGCAGCGGGGGTGAGACCGGAAGCACGCCGCCGCCGCCAGTCGCGCCGCCGCCCCCGCCCGTCGGCAACAGCAGCATCACCGACCTCAAGGTCAGCCAGACGTTTGCAAGCAACGCGGCCGCCAGCGAGATGGACATCAATCTCGACACCCGGCTGACCGGCCAGGGATCGGTGTCCACCCCTTCGCTGACGATCAGCTACAATGCCGCAACCGGCGGCTACACGGTGGCAGCCCCTGACCGCTCCAGCAGCTTCGTCCCGGCGGACCTCAGATCCACGCAGGACGGGGAGAGCCGCTACCAACGAAGCGGCGCAGCCGGGACCGAGTATCTGACATTGGTCACCACGCCTTATAGCGGGACCACCAGCAACCGCTTCGTCGGGCTCGGCTTTCTGCAACGAAACAGCGTGACCGGGCGGGTGCAGGACATCGCCTTCGACACCTTCGCCTATGGCCTCGACACGCCGGCAAGTGCGGTGCCGAGGACCGGGCGGGCGAGCTGGGCCACCGATGTGTTCGGACTTTACACCGCGCCCGATCAGACCCCGCGCACCATCCAGGGCAGCGGCGACTTCACCGTGGACTTCGCAAGCGGCCACTTCATCACCTCGACCGAGCTGGAGCAATATGACTTCCTGACCGGCGGGTCGGTGACGGGCGGGGGAATCTACCTGGAGTCGCGTGGGCGGCTCGGCAGCGGCAACAGCTTCTCGGGCGCAGTTTCGTACGGGGGTTCGCTGGGCACCGTGGCAGGCCGGCTCGACGGCCGCTTCTACGGTCCGGGGGCGGAAGAGATCGGGGCCGCTTTCCGCGCCGACAATGCGCAGGGCGCGACGCTGGTCGGCGCCTTGACCGGACAGCGCAAGGGCGAGGCCACGCCGACCAACTTCACCCTCGGCAACATCGTCACGCCGCAGCTCACCTTCTCGATCTGGTCGTTGCTGGAGCAGGTCAAGAGCGCGGCCGGCACCTTCTACAATCTATCCTCGCCAAATTACGCGCAAACCACGCTCAATCCCGACGGCAGCATCAGCATCACCACGCCGCGGTCGGACCTGCCGTTCCTGACCTTCACCGAGCAGGATCGCATCGCCAGCAGCAGGGCCGACTTCGTCAGCTACCAGAAGACTGCCGATGGCTATCCCGTCCGGCTCGACCTCTACCGTCCCGGCAGCCCGGCGCTTGCGCTGACCTACGCCGGCTTCGGCAGTTGGGAGCGGACGGTGCCGCCAGGGACGCCGGCGACCCTCCAGACCGGCTATTTCACCTACGGTCTGGCGACGCCGCGTGACCTGCTGTCACGGCGCACCGGGACCGCCAGCTATGAGGGCGCGGCCTATGGCACTGCCGGCGCGGAGGGTGCGGGGCGCTACATGATCGCCGGCGCGTCGCGGTTCGAGGTGGATTTCGGGGGCCAGAAGTTCAGCGGCTCCCTGACGCTCAACGCCACGCCGGAAGGTGGACAGGGCAGCAGCGCGCTCGGCACGTGGCTGTTCGCTTCCCCGATGAGCTACGGCCAGCTGGTCACCGCGCCGCTGACCAACGGCTCGGCGGGCCACCCGCTGAACGTGATCACGCCGGTGTTCTTCGGGCCCGAGGGGGAGGAGATCGCCGCCGCCTTCAGCATCGTCAGCGGAGCGACGCTGGATGGCCGCAACCTCCTGATCTCCGGCGCCACCGCGGCCAAGCGGCGCTAGGCGGTGCGGGCCTAGCGCCCGTGGCCGCGCCAGCGCTTCACGGTGCGGCTGATGATCTCGGCCTCGCCGCCGGTCTCGCGCCATAGCGACGCGAAGCTCGGGTCCGACGAGGCCGGGCGCTTCTCGGGCTCGAGATCGTCGAATCGGACGCGGATAGGGATGGCGACGCCTTCGCCGCAGACGATGCATTCGCGATTGCGGAGCGCGGGAATGGCGTCAAGGAAACCGCGCGCGCCTTCGGGCATGGCGGCGCGCACGCAGGCCTGGTCGCGGTCGTTGTTGAGGCGCATGGAAATGATGGTGCCGCACTGCGACAGCACGCCTTCGGCCAAGTCGGAGGGGCGCTGCGTTATCAGGCCCAGCGACACACCATACTTACGTCCTTCCTTGGCGATCCGCTCGAGGATCTTGCGGACGGCCTGGACGCCATTGTTCTCGTCCTTGGGCACGTAGCGGTGGGCTTCCTCGCAGACCAGAAGGATCGGGCGCTGCGCCTCGGTGCGTGACCAGATGGCATAGTCGAACACCATGCGGGCGAGCACCGAGACGACGACGCTGGTGATGTCGCTCGGCACGCCAGACACGTCGACGATGCTGATCGGCTTGCCGTTGGCGGGCAGGCGGAACAGGCGGGAGATGAAGCTTCCCATGCTGTCGGTGATGTTCATGCCCGAGAACATGAAGGTGTAACGCGGGTCGGCCTTGAGCTCGTCGAGCTTGGTCTTGAGCCGCTGGTAGGGCGTGGTGTCGCCGGCGCGGTCGAGCTTGCCCATCTCTGCGACGATCACCGCATTGAGGTCGGTCAGCAGGTAGGGGATCGGCGAATCCACCGTCACCTTGCCGAACTGTTCGGAGAATTTGTTCTTGGTGCGCGCGGCAAGCAGGCATTTGGCGAGAATGTCGGCGTCGCGGTTGCGCTCGGCGCCGTCGGTGGTGAGCAGCACCTCGCAATGCTCCTCGAAGTTGAGGAGCCAGTAGGGCAATTGCAGATTGTCGACGTTGAACAGCTCGCCGCAGCCCTTGAAGGCCGCGCTATATTCGCCGTGCGGATCGATCATCACGATGTGACCCTCCGGCGAATAGTTGGAGATGCGGTGGAGGATCAGCGCGACGCTAGTCGACTTGCCGGTGCCGGTGCTCCCAAGGATCGCGAAATGCTTGGACAGCATCGGATCGATGTAGAGCGCGCCGCGAATGTCGTCGGTCGGGTAGACGGTACCGATCTCGACGTGCGCGCTGTCGGAGGCGGCGAACACCTGGCGCAGGTCCTCGGTGGTGACCGGATGCACTTCGGCGCCCGGGATCGGATAGCGGGTGACGCCGCGGCGGAAGCTGCTCATCCCGCCATGCGCGTCGCGGGTGCCTTCGCCGAGGAAGTCGATGGCGGCGATGACCGAACCGTCGTCGCCCTGCTTCATGGTGCGGACGTTGGCGATCAGCCAGCTCTTGCCGACCACCATCTTGACCTGGCTACCGACCTGGCCGGACATGGCGACCGAGGGGTCGCGATGCTCGGCGAGCGCCAGCAGCCTGGCGGGATCGAGCCGGGCCTGCGAGCCCGAGCCGGCGATGTCCATGACCAGGCCGATCGAGTCGAGCTTCTCGCGGTTGATCGGGGGACGGCTGTTGATCTGCTCTTCAGCCTCCGAATGGCTCGTCAGTTCGTCGATCAGCTGCTTGAGGCTTTGATTATCTTCCATGATCCGCCGGATACCCCCACAATCTCTTGCGGGCGGCTTAGGCGAAACGCGGTTAAGATTTCCTCTAGCTGGAGCGCCCGAACAAGGCGGCGGCGCCCCAGCCGAGGCCGAGGCTGAGCAGCACCGCGGCAAGGCCGTAGAGGAAGGCGTGGCGCCGCGCGGCGGTGGCGATGAAGCGCTCGAAGCCGGTTTTCTGCACTTCGACCTCCTTGGTCGCGGCAGCGATCACCTTGCCCCGGTCGATCAGGAAGGTCTCGGTCTCGTAGGTGCCGACCGGAACTTGGCTGGGGATGGAGATTCGGGCGCGGTATAGGACGCCGTCGCTGATCTCCACGCCGTTGCTGTTCTCAGCGTACAGGCCCTGGCGCGTGCGGAGGTCGAGGAGGCCGTTCTCGAAACGCTGCGCCTTTTCGGGCTGCGCGCCGCCGCCCGGCGACAGCTGGAGGTTGCCAAGACCCAGTTCGTAGACCGCGGCGGTGCGTTCCTCCACGATCTGCGCGAGCGGGCGGTTGGAGGCGACGGCGTAGTAGCTTGGGGCGGAGACGAAGCGGTGGCTGTCGGCATTCATCCAGATACCGGCGATCTTCTCTTTCTCGCGGACGATCATGGGCTGCACGGGACCCTTCAGCACCACCACCACGTCGAGCGGGCGGGTCGGCGTGCGACCGCCGGGGTAGAGGATGGCGCCGAACAGCAGCAGCTGCGCGCCGGTGAAGCTGTAGCGTATCTCTATCGAGCGGGCGGAGATGTCAGGCACCAGCCGTGGGCTGGCCTGACCCATCAGCAGCGGCGCCAGCAGCGCGACAAGGAGCAGGCGCAGTTTCATAGATATTCGATCGAGAAGATTTCTTCGGGCCGGTAGGTCAGCCCGAGCGCCATGCGCAGCGCGACCAGCAGGATGATGATGGCCAGGCTGAAGCGCAGCAGATCAGGCTTCAGCCGGGTGGTGAGGCGGGCACCATATTGCGCGCCGAGCACGCCGCCGACCAGCAGCAGGCCGGCCAGCACGATGTCGACCGACTGGGTGGTTAGCGCGTGGATCATGGTGGTGGCGGCGCTGACCGCAAGGATCATGACCAGGCTGGTCCCGACCACCACGCGCGGCGCCATGCCGAGCAGGTAGATCATCGCCGGCACCAGGATGAACCCCCCGCCAATGCCAAGCAGCACGGTGAGGATCCCGGCCACGAAGCCCAGCGCCAGGGGCGCCAACGGCGAGAGGTAAAGGCCGCTGGCGTAGAAACGCCAGCGAAAGGGAAGGGCGGCCACCAGGCGATGGTGACGCTTGCGCGGAGCCTCTTCCGCCTCCTTCTTCCACCAGCCGAGCGCGATCATCGCATCGCGCAGCATAAGGGAACCGATGGAGCCCAGCAGGGCCACGTAGAGCAGGCCGATCACCACGTCGATCTGCCCGCTGGCCTGGGCGAGGCGGAACAGGCCGGCGCCGACGAAGCTTCCGACCAGGCCACCGGCGATCATCACCAGCCCCATGCGGAGGTCGACGCCGCCGCGCTTCAGGTGGGCGAATACGCCCGACACGCTGGCGCCGGTGATCTGGGTGGTGGCCGAGGCGACCGCCACGCTTGGCGGAATTCCATAGAAGATAAGCAGGGGAGTGGTCAGGAACCCGCCGCCCACGCCGAACAGTCCGGAAAGCACTCCGACCAGCCCGCCAAGCGCCACGATGAACAGCGCATTCACGCTCATGTTGGCGATGGGGAGGTAGATGTCCATGAGGCTGCGGGCAGCGATAGCCGATGCGGATGGGCAGGCAAAGGCGCTGCTGGGCCCGCGGCGGCGGTCTTGGCGTTCAGCAGCGACATCATTAGGCCGGAGCCCCATGAGCCTTCGCACCATCCTGACTCCGCTTGCCGCCCTCCTCGCCGCCGGCTGCGCCACCGTGCCGCAGCGGTCTTCCGAGCCGACCCGGCCCGGCTTCGTGATCGCCGCCAACCCGCTTGCGGCCAAGGCGGGCATGGACGTGCTTCAGCGCGGTGGCAGCGCGGCCGATGCGGCGGTAGCCGTGCAGGCGGCGCTCAGCCTGGTCGAGCCGCAATCGAGCGGGCTGGGTGGCGGAGCGTTCATGACCTACTTCGATGGCCGCACCGGCAAGGTCATCGTGTATGACGGGCGCGAGACCGCCCCGGCCGGCGCAACGCCGACCATGTTCATCGGCCCGGACGGCAAGCCGCTGCCGTTCGCTACCGCAGTGCTGAGCGGTCGGGCAACGGGCGTTCCGGGTGCCGTCCGGATGCTGGAGACCGCGCAGCGGGCGCACGGGCGACTCAGGTGGGGCGAGCTGTTCGAGGGAACGGCGGTGCTGGCCGAACAGGGCTTCACCATCAGCCCGCGACTGGGCCGGATGCTCGGCGGCAATTTTCCGCAGCTATCCGCGCCCGACGTGGTGAAGCATTTCAGCAAGCCGGACGGCACCCGGCTGAAGGTCGGCGACACGCTGCAGAACCCGGTCTACGCCCGCTTCCTGCGCCGGCTGGCGAGCGGCGGGGCGGACGTCCTCTATAAGGGCGAGACGGCGGCCCGGATCGTCGAACGGGTGCGGCAGGGGCCCTTTGAATCATCGATGACGATGGCCGACCTCGCCCGTTATCGCCCGATCAAGCGCGAAGCCTTGTGCCGCGAATGGCAGGCCTGGACCGCCTGCGTGCCGCCGCCGCCTTCGAGCGGGGTATCGACCTTGCAGCTGCTCGGGATGCTGGGCCGCACGGACATCGCCTCGCGGAGTCCAGGCGATCCGAAGGCCTGGTACCTGTTCGCCGAAGCCTCGCGCCTGATGTATGCCGACCGCGACCGCTATGTCGCCGATCCGGCCTTCGCCAAGGTGCCGGTGGAGGGTCTGCTAGACCCTGCGTATGTTGTCGGGCGCACGGCGCTGATCGGGCCGTCTGCCGGGCCGCCGCCGGTCGCCGGAACGCCGCCGGGCGCTGTACCGGTCGGCGCCGACCGCACGCTGGAACCGGCCGGGACCTCCCACTTCATTGTCGGCGACAGCGCCGGCAACGTGGTCAGCATGACCACCACGGTGGAGAGCATCTTTGGCTCGGGCCGGATGGTCGACGGCTTCTTTCTCAACAACCAGATGACCGATTTCAGCTTTTCCCCGGTCGAGGCTGACGGCCGGCCCGCGGCCAATGCGGTGGCGGGGGGCAAGCGTCCGCGCTCGTCGATGACGCCGCTGATCCTGCTCGATGGGCAGGGCCGCTTCGCCGGCGCGTTCGGGAGCCCGGGGGGTAGCGCGATCCTGGCCTATGTCGGCAAGACCATGGTCGGCGCCCTGCTGTGGAAGCTTCCGGTGCAGGAGGCGATCGATCTCCCCAACCTCGTCGCCCGGGGCGGCAGCTTCGGGGGCGAGGTGGACAAGTTCCCGGCTGGCGTGGTCGAGGGATTGAAGGCGCGCGGCGTGGCACTGCGGCCGGGTCAGGGCGAGGACAGCGGCGTCCATGCGGTGATGATCCGCCCCGACGGCAGCATCGACGGCGGCTTCGACCGCCGCCGAGAGGGCGTGGTGCTGGTGGACGACAAGCGGACGCCGGTCAGGCGCTAGAGCCTACCGCTTCGGCGATGCTGGAAAAGCGTGTGGCGGCGAGCCGCTCGGTGATTCCCCTCGCCATGGCGAGGGCGATGCCTGGTCCCTCGTAGACCATTGCCGAATAGAGCTGCACGAGATTGGCACCGGCGCAGATCCGCTGCCACGCGTCATCGGGCGTGGCGATGCCGCCCGCCGAGATCAGCGGGACCTGGCCGCCGGTGACGGCGTAGAAGGCCTGGAGCTGGTGCATCGCGAGGGCAGCGAGCGGCACGCCCGACAGGCCGCCGGCCTCGTCCCTGTGGCGCGAGGACAGCGGCGGGCGGGTGACCGTGGTGTTGGAGACGATGATCCCGTCGATCCCGTGATCGGCCACCGCGCGCACGATCCGGATCGGGTCTCCTTCCTCAAGGTCGGGTGCGACCTTGAGGAAGATCGCAGGGTTCTTGATTGCCGCCTGTCGCGCCTCTTTCACCGCCGCCAGCAATTCGCCCAGCTCCCCCCCGGCCTGGAGGTTGCGAAGCCCCGGCGTGTTGGGTGAGGAGATGTTGACGGTCAGATAGTCGGCCACCGGCGCCATTCGCCGCACGCCCTCGGCATAGTCGCGGATGCGGTCGGGGCTGTCCTTGTTGGCGCCGATGTTGACGCCCACGACCCCGCCGCCGCGCCGCGCCTTGAGCCGGACGAGCGCCGCATCCTGCCCGCCATTGTTGAAGCCGAGCCGATTGATGACCGCGGCATCCTCGACCAGCCGGAACATGCGCGGCCTGGGGTTGCCGGGCTGCGGCTTGGGGGTCAGCGTACCCACCTCGACGAAGCCGAAGCCATGGCCCAGCATGGCGTCGAACACCTCCGCATCCTTGTCATAGCCCGCCGCTAGGCCGACCGGCGAGGGAAAGCGCAAACCCGCGACATCGCTGGCAAGCACCGGATCGAAGGACGGCGGCTGGCGTGCGGGCAGTGCCTTCAGCCCCGCGATACTGAGCTTGTGCGCGCGCTCGGCATCCAGGCTGAAGAAAAGCGGGCGAAGGAGGGGGTAGAGGGCCATGCGTTCCCGCTGTTGGTCGAAACATCCGCTCCCGGCCTTGAGCCGGGTCTGCCCGCCTGCAAGAAGCATGGCAGCCGCCGGGTCAAGTCCGGCATGATGAACCGGAAAGGTCCACCTTGAAGCATCTCCTTCTGCTCGCCTCCACCGCGCTGCTCGGCGCCTGCGCCACCACCACCCCCGATCCGCTGATCGCGCCGCCGCCGGAAAGCGCTCCCGCCCCGGTCGTCGCGGCGCTCGCGCCCGTGGCGGCTCCCAACGCCGCGCTTGCCGCTTTCTTTGACGAAGCCGACAAGGCCGAACTGGCGCAGTCGCCGAACGGCAAGGCGTATCGCGGGATTCGTGATGCCGATTACGGCAAGTGGAACGACTATCGCGACTCCGCGGCAGTGGCCCGGCAGCAGCGGCTGCAGGCGCGCGCGGCGCAGCTGCGGTCGAGCTTCGATCCGTCCACGCTCAACGCGCAGGACGCCCTCTCCGTGCGGCTGTTCGACCGCGATTCGCAGCGCAGTGCCACGCTCTTCCCGTATCGGCGGATGAGCTATCTGTTCGATCAGATGAACGGGCAGCAGAGCGCTTTCCCGGCGTTTCTGATCAACATCCACAGCGTCGCCAACGAGGAACAGGCCGAAGCCTATGTGTCGCGCATCGCCGGGGTCGGCACCGCGCTCGACCAGCTGATCGAGGAATCGCGAGCCCGCGCCGACATGGGCGTGATGCCGCCCAAGTGGGTCTATGCCTACGTGCTGACCGACATCGACAATCTGCTGAACGCCACGCCCGCGAACAACGCGGTGCTGGCCGATTTCCGCACCAAGGTCGGCAAGCTCGACCTCGCGCAAGCCACGCGCACGTCGCTGGAGCAGCGGGCCGCCGCGGCCTGGTCGGGCAGCGCCGCCCCGGCCTACCGCCGCCTGCGGGCCGAGATGGTGCGCCAGCAGGCGAGGGCAGGCAATGTCGACGGCATCTGGCGGCTCGAGCGCGGCGCCGATTACTACAACGCGCTGCTGGCGAACTACACCACGACCAACCTCACCGCCGACCAGATCCACGACCTTGGCCTGAGGGAGACTGCGCGAATCCAGGGCGAGGTCAGGAAGATCATGGCTCGGGTCGGCTTCACCGGCTCGATGCAGGAATTCTTCACCTTTGCCCGCACCGATCCGCGCTTCTTCCCCAAGTCGCGCGAGGAATATCTCGCCAAGACAGACGCCGCGCTGAAGGCGATGGACGCCAGGCTGCCGGACTATTTCTCGACCCTGCCCAAGGCGCCGCTGGTGGTGAAGGCGGTGGAGCCATTCCGCGAAAAGAGCGCGGGCAAGGCTTTCTACTCCTCGCCGGCCCCCGACGGATCACGGCCGGGCACCTATTACGTCAACCTTTACGACCTCAAGGCCATGTCGCTGAACGAGTTGGAGGCGCTGGCCTTCCACGAGGGCGTTCCCGGCCACCATCTCCAGCGCGCGGTGCAGACCGAGCTTGGCGACAAGGTGCCGGCCTTCCGCCGCTTCGGCGGCTACACCGCCTATACCGAGGGCTGGGGGCTCTATTCGGAGGAGCTGGCGAAGGACATGGGCTTCTACACCGATCCCTATTCCGACCTCGGCCGGCTGAGCATGGAAGCGCTGCGGGCCGGGCGGCTGGTGGTCGACACCGGCATCCACGCCAAGCGCTGGAGCCGGGAACAGGCGATCGAATGGTTCCTCGCCAACACCCCCGTCGCACGCGGCGATATCGTCAACCAGGTCGAACGCTATGTCGTCTATCCAGGCCAGGCGACGTCCTACATGGTCGGCAAGCTGAAGCTCATGGAACTGCGCGAAAAGGCCCGGACGGAGCTTGGTCCCAAGTTCGACTACAAGGGCTTCCATGATGCGGTGCTGCTGACCGGGCCGGTGCCGCTCGACGTGCTGGAAGAGAATGTCGCGGCCTGGGTGGCACGGCAGAAGGCCAGCTGACCCGCGGATGTTGTAGAATGGGGTGTTTCGGCCTAAATAGGACTGGAACACTCCACTATGCGACTGACCCACCTAGCCGACTATGCGGTCGTGATCCTGACCGCTGCCGCCGCCCGTTCGGGTGACGAGCGGCTCAGTGCGTCCGCGCTGGCGGCCGACACCGGCTTGCCGCTACCGACCACGCAAAAGGTGCTGGGCAAGCTGGGCACCGCCGGGCTGCTGACCGCGACTCGCGGGATCGGCGGCGGGTTCGCCTTCAACCGCGCGCCCGAAACCATCACGCTGGCCGACATCATCGAGGCGGTGGAAGGCCCGATCGCCATGACCCAGTGCAGTGGATCCGAAGAGGTCAGCGACTGCGCGCTCGACAGCCGCTGCAAGCTGAAGCCGCACATGAACATCGTCAGCCGGACCGTGCGCGAGGCGCTGGCCGGCGTGACCCTTGAGCAATTGGCGTCCGAGCGCCGCATGGAAGACGCATGAACGAAGCCACCACCATCAAGAACCAGGAAGCGCACGAGGCCGCCGAGAAGCTGGCGACCTACGAATGGGGCTTCGTCAGCGACATCGAGTCCGACTTCGCGCCCAAGGGTCTGAACGAGGGCACCGTCCGCTTCATCAGCGCCAAGAAGGGCGAGCCCGAGTGGCTGCTCGAATGGCGCCTCAAGGCCTATCGCGCCTGGCTGGAGATGGAGGAGGTCGACTGGGCCAAGCTCGACATCCCGGCCATCGACTACCAGGACGCTTATTATTACGCCGAGCCGAAGAAGCGGCCGACGATCGCGTCGCTCGACGAGCTCGACCCCGAGATCCGCCGCACCTACGAAAAGCTGGGTATTCCGATCGCGGAGCAGGAGGTGCTCGCCGGCGTCGAAGGCGCGCGCAAGGTGGCTGTGGACGCGGTGTTCGACAGCGTGTCGGTGGCCACCACCTTCCGCGCCGAGCTGGAGCGCGCCGGGGTCATCTTCCGCTCGATCAGCGAGGCGGTGAAGGAATATCCCGAGCTCGTCCGCAAGTATCTCGGCAGCGTGGTCCCGCAGCGCGACAATTACTTCGCCTGCCTGAACTCGGCGGTCTTTTCCGACGGGACTTTCGTCTACATCCCCGAGGGCGTCCGCTGCCCGATGGAGCTGTCGACCTATTTCCGCATCAATGCCGAGAACACCGGCCAGTTCGAGCGCACGCTTATCGTGGCCGACAAGGGCAGCTACGTCAGCTACCTCGAAGGCTGCACCGCGCCGATGCGCGACGAGAACCAGCTGCACGCCGCGGTGGTCGAGATCGTCGCGCATGACGATGCCGAGGTGAAGTACAGCACCGTCCAGAACTGGTATCCGGGCAATGCCGAGGGCGTCGGCGGCATCTACAATTTCGTGACCAAGCGGGCGATGTGCTCGGGCAGGAATTCGAAGGTCAGCTGGACCCAGGTCGAGACCGGCAGCGCGATCACCTGGAAATATCCGAGCTGCATCCTCAAGGGCGATGGCAGCGTTGGCGAGTTCTACTCGGTCGCGCTGACCAACAACCGCCAGCAGGCCGACACCGGCACCAAGATGGTGCACATCGGCAAGAACACCCGCTCGACCATCGTGTCGAAGGGCATCAGCGCCGGCCGCAGCGACAATACCTATCGCGGGCTGGTGAAGGTGCTGCCCGGTGCCGAGAACGTCCGCAACTTCACGCAGTGCGACAGCCTGCTGCTGGGCGACCAGTGCGGCGCCCACACCGTGCCCTACATCGAGGTCAAGAACCCGACTGCGACCATCGAGCATGAAGCGACCACGTCCAAGATCAGCGAGGATCAGCTGTTCTACGCTATGAGCCGCGGCCTCGACCAGGAAGCGGCGGTGGCGCTGATCGTCAACGGCTTCGCCCGCGAGGTGCTGAAGCAGCTGCCAATGGAGTTCGCGGTCGAAGCGCAGAAGCTGCTCGGGATCAGCCTTGAGGGGAGCGTGGGGTGATCTCGTTCGCTCTTTTCGTTGCGGTTGTGCAGGCTAGCCCTGCCCTGCAGCCGCAAGCGTCAAATGACGTGGTCGTCATGGCTGAGAAGCTGAAGGACTGGCGGGCTTCGGTGCGCGAGCGGAAGGGCAGAATGATCTGCACGACCAAGACGTCGACCGGTGACCGGGAGCTTGATGCCATCGGCTGCAATGCCATGGCGACCTGTCTTACCCAGCTCAAACCGCGGCTGAACGCCACGCTCGAAAAGAGGCTTGCAGAGGCCGAGCGCAAGTCGCTCCGCGCTGCAGCGGATCGAGAGTTGTTCACCTGCGTGACCTCCAACCGCGACGCAGGCTCCGCTGCTTTGGCCGAGCGCCGCTACCAGGAACGACAAGGCAATCGTTAATGCTTCAGATTACCGACCTTCACGCGACTGTCGCCGACAAGCCGATCCTCAACGGCCTGACCCTCTCCATTCCGGCAGGTGAGGTGCATGCGATCATGGGACCCAACGGCGCCGGCAAGTCGACCCTCGCATACATCCTCGGCGGCCGACCGGGCTATGACGTGACCGGCGGTTCCGTCACGCTCGACGGCATCGACCTCCTCGCGCAGGAACCGCACGAGCGCGCGGCGGTGGGATTGTTCCTGGGTTTCCAGTATCCGGTCGAGATCCCCGGCGTTTCGTCCATGCAGTTCATTCGCGAGAGCCTGAATGCGCAGCGCCGGGCGCGGGGTGAGCAGGAGCTGTCGGGTGCCGAGTTCATTCGCCTCGCCAAGGCCGAAGCGGCCGAGCTCGGCATGGACGTCGAGATGCTGAAGCGCCCGGTCAACGTCGGCTTTTCGGGCGGCGAGAAGAAGCGGGCCGAGATGGTTCAGATGGGGATCATGCGGCCGAAATTCGCGGTGCTGGACGAGACCGACAGTGGGCTCGACATTGACGCGCTGCGGATCGTCGGCGCGGGCATCAACCGCATCATGCGGGCCCCCGACAAGGGCGTGCTGCTGATCACCCACTATCAGCGTCTGCTCGACTATGTGAAGCCCGACCGCGTCCACGTGCTGACCGCCGGCCAGATCACCCGTTCGGGCGGTCCGGAACTGGCGCACGAACTGGAGCGCGGGGGCTACGCCGAGGTCGCATGAGCGTCGCCGCCACCTTACCGACCCGCAAGGACGAGGCTTATCGCTACGCCGACCTGTCGGCGCTCGACCGCGTCTGGCACGGCCTTGCGCCCGCGCGCCGGATCGACATTGCGGCGGGCGAGCAGGATGCGCACGTCCTGGTCCTCAATCAGGACAGCGTCGAGGTGCATCGCGCCGAGATCGTGCTTCAGCCGGGCGCGTCCTTGTCGCTGTTCGTGCTCAATGGCGCGACCGACTATGGCCGGGTCGAGGTCGACGTGACCGTCCGCGACGGCGCCCACTTCGCGCTGCATGCGGCCAATATCGCCGGCGGCAAGGCGACGCAGGAGATCGTCACCGTGGTCCGCCACGAGGAGCCCAACGGCACCTCCAACCAGGTGGTGCGCAGCGTGCTCGCCGGCCAGTCCACCGGCTCTTACCTCGGCAAGGTCGCGGTCGCGCGGCACGCGCAAAAGGTCGACGGCGAGCAGTCGGTCAAGGCCATGCTGCTCGACCGCGGCGCCACCGCCAACTGCAAGCCCGAGCTCGAGATCTACGCCGACGACGTGAAGTGCGCGCACGGCGCCTCCGTCGGCGAGCTCGATCCCGACCAGTTGTTCTACGCCCTGTCGCGCGGGCTCGACCCGGCCGGCGCCAAGGCGCTGCTGCTGGAAGGCTTCGTCATGCAGCTGTGGGACGAGGCACCCGAGGATCACCGCGAGGAGCTGGTCGCCAAAACCCGCCGCCTGCTGCGCGAGGTGGCGGCGTGAACGTCCAGTCCGCCATCCACGCGCCGCTCGATGTGCGCGACCAGTTCCCGGCCATCGCCGGCTGGCACTATCTCGACAGCGCCGTCTCCGCACAGAAGCCGCAGGCGGTGATCGACGCCATCACCAAGGCCTACGCCCGCGACTACGCCTCCGTGCACCGCGGCGTCTACCAGCGCAGCGCCGACATGACGCTCGCCTACGAGGCCGCCCGCGCCCGTGCGGCAAGCTTCATCGGCGGCGCGGCGGAGGAAGTGATCTTCACCCGCGGCGCGACCGAGGCGATCAACCTTGTGGCGTCGGTCCTGCCGAAGGAAGGTCGCACCCGCGTCCTGCTTTCGGCACTGGAGCATCACAGCAACATCGTGCCGTGGCAGCTCGCCGGTTATCAGATCGACGTCGTGCCGCTCACCGCCGATGGCCACATCGACCTCGACGCGGCCGAGGCGATGGTCAGCGATCAGCATCGTGTGGTTGCCTTCGCGCATGTCTCGAACGTGCTCGGATCGGTGCTGGATGCTTCGCGCGCGGCCGGCATCGCGCATTCGAGGGGTGCGCTGCTGCTGCTCGACGGCTGCCAGGCGGCGCCGCGACTGAAGGTGGACGTCGCGGCGAGCGGCGCGGACTTCTATACCTACTCAGCGCACAAGCTGTACGGGCCGACGGGCATCGGCGTGCTGTGGGGCCGCAAGGCGCTGCTCGAGGCGATGCCGCCGTGGCAAGGCGGCGGAGCGATGATCGACCAGGTCACGTTCGAGCACACCACCTTCATGCCTCCGCCGCAGCGGTTCGAGGCCGGCACGCCGCATATCGTCGGGGGAATCGGCCTCGCTGCCGCCATCGACTGGGTCGAGGGAATCGGCGTCGAGCGACTCCATGCCCATGAAGCGGCGCTGGTCGCCGAGTGCCGCGACGCGCTGCGCGAGCTTGGCTTCGTCCGCGTGTTCGGTCCGGAGGAGAGCGCCGGCATCGTCAGCTTCGAGGTCGAAGGCGTGCACCCGCATGACGTCGGCACCATCCTCGACGACGAAGGCGTGGCGATCCGGGCGGGGCATCATTGTGCCCAGCCGCTGATGCAATTGCTTGGCGTGCCCGCCACCTGCCGGGCGAGCTTCGCGGCGCATTCCGGCAGCGACGATATCGAGGCCCTGGTCAAGGGCCTCCAGAAAGTGAAGCGGATCTTCGGATGAACGAACAGCGCAAGATCGAGACGGAGGAAGTGGACGCGGTCACGCCGCCGCCCAAGGCGCGGGTCGAATTGGAAACCCCGGCCGAGACCTTCGAGCGCAAGCGCGACTATCTAGCCGGCTTCCTCGGCGAGCAGCCCGCTGCGCCGCCCGTCGGCGGGTCCGGCAGCGACCTGCAGGCGGCGATAGTCGAGACGCTGAAGACCATCTACGACCCCGAAATCCCGGTCGATATTTTCGAGCTTGGCCTGATCTACGACGTCAGCGTCACCGACGAGGGCGACGCGACCGTGCTGATGACGCTGACCACCCCGCACTGCCCGGTCGCCGAATCGATGCCGGGCGAGGTCGAGATCCGCGTACTGTCGGTGCCGGGCGTGCGCGATGCCGAGGTGAAGCTGGTGTGGGATCCGCCATGGGACCCGAGCAAGATGAGCGACGAAGCGCGCCTTGAACTGGGGATGCTGTGATGGCTGAGACGACCACCGCCACCCGCCGCCCGCGTCCGGCCGCGATCACCTTGACCCCCGCCGCCGAGCAGCGCGTAGCCACCCTGATGGCGAGCGCCCCGGCCAACGCGATCGGGGTCAAGCTCTCGACCCCGCGCCGGGGTTGCTCGGGTCTTGCCTATTCGGTCGACTATGTGACGACCGAGGACAAGTTCGACGAGAAGATCGAGACGCCCGGCGGCATCTTCTACGTCGATGGCGGCTCCATCCTCTACCTGATCGGCAGCGTCATGGACTGGCGCGAAGACGATTTCACCGCCGGCTTCGTGTTCGAGAACCCGAACGCCAAGGGCAGCTGCGGCTGCGGCGAAAGCTTCACCGTCTAGGGCCGGGCGTGGTATAGTCACCGGCAGGAGGAACTGCCGATGCGTGTTTTCGCCATCCTCGCCGCCTTGCCGTTGCTTGGCGCTGCGCCTGCCGCCACGGTGCGCCCCGCCGCTCCCATGCCGGTCCAGAACCCCTATGCGGACGACCGCTGCCCCGAAACGCCGATGAGCCTTGCCCGCAAGCAGGGCGAGCGGCTGGGTCCACGCAAGCTCGGCGACCTTCCGCCGGCCCAGACCTTCATGGCGGTCGACCGTCGTGTAGCCGGCTGCGCTGCGCCCATGCTGATGAGCGAAGTCAAGCGCTGACGCCCAAGGGGGTGCACAGCCGTTGCTGCACCCGCTAAGGGGCGCCCATGTCCAAGATGTTCCGAATCTCGCTTCCCGACGGCACCGTGCGGGAGATGCCGGAGGGCTCGACCCCGGCCGACGTCGCCGCTGCCATCGGGCCGGGCCTCGCCAAGGCAGCGCTGGCGGCTCGCGTGAATGGCGAAGTGCGCGACATCATGCGCCCGTTCGAGGAGGATGCCGAGCTCGCGCTCATCACCGCGCGCGACGAAAAGGACGCGCTGGAGCTGGTCCGCCACGACTATGCCCACGTCCTCGCCGAGGCGGTGCAGAAGCTGTACCCCGGCACCCAGATCACCTTCGGTCCGGCGACCGACGACGGTTTCTATTACGACTTCGCGCCGGCCGAGGGTCGCGGCCCCTTCACCGAAGAGGACCTCCCCGCGATCGAGGAGGCGATGCGCCGCGTCATCGCCGCCGACGAGCCGCTGATCCGCGAAGTGTGGAAGCGCGAGGACGTGCGCGACTATTTCGCCCGCACCGGCGAGAGCTTCAAGGCCGAGTGGGTGATGGAGCTGCCCGAGGGCGAACCCATCACCATGTACCGTTCGGGCCGGGGCGACGGCAAATGGATGGACCTGTGCCGCGGCCCGCACCTTGCCTCCACCGGCAAGCTCGACCCGCAGGCGTTCAAGCTGACCCGCGTGTCGGGCGCCTACTGGCGCGGCGATCCCAAGAACCCGATGCTGAGCCGCATCTACGGGACGGCCTGGCTCAACAAGAAGCAGCTGGCCGAGCATCTGACCCGGCTGGAGGAAGCGGCCAAGCGCGATCACCGTCGCCTCGCCAAGGAGATGGACCTGTTCCACCTCCAGGAAGAGGCGCACGGGTCGGTCTTCTGGCATCCCAACGGCTACAAGGTCTGGCGGGAACTCGAAGCCTATATGCGGCGCAAGATCGACGCAGCCGGCTACCGCGAGATCAAGACTCCGCAGTTGATGGACGTGCGCCAGTGGGAGCAGTCGGGCCACTGGGGCAAATATGCCGAAAACATGTTCGCGGTGCCCGACATCGTGCCCGACGTCGATGAAAGCGGTGCCGGGGCCGAGCCGAAGGTCGCTCCGGACGCCGAATGGATGGCGCTGAAGCCGATGAACTGCCCGGCCCACGTTTTGGTCTTCCGGCAGGGCATCAAGTCCTATCGCGACCTGCCGCTGCGCTTCTATGAGAATGGCTGTTGCCATCGCAACGAGCCGCACGGCGCGCTTCACGGCCTGATGCGGGTGCGCCAGTTCACGCAGGACGACGCGCACATCTTCTGCACCGAGGACCAGGTCGTTGCCGAAGTTCGCGCCTTCTGCGAGCTGGCGGATTCCATCTACAAGGACTTCGGCTTCACCTATCAGGTGAAGCTCGCGCTCCGGCCGGAGAAGCGGTTCGGATCGGAAGCCGACTGGGACAAGGCCGAGCAGGAACTGCGCGACGCGGTGGCGGAAGCCGGCATGGCCAACGAGGAGTTCGGCTGGGAGGAACTGCCGGGCGAAGGCGCCTTCTATGCGCCCAAGCTCGAATGGCACCTGACCGATGCGATTGGCCGTACCTGGCAGGTCGGCACCATCCAGGGCGACCGCGTGCTCCCCGACCGCCTCGACGCGACCTTTGTCGGCGAGGATGGCGAGCGCCACCGTCCAGTCATGCTCCATCGGGCGATCTTCGGTAGCTACGAACGCTTCATCGGCATCCTGATCGAGCATTATGCCGGCCGCTTCCCGGTCTGGCTGGCGCCGACCCAGGCGGTGGTGGCAACCATCGTCTCCGACGCCGACGGCTATGCCAAGGAGGTGGCGGCGAAGCTCCAGGCGGCGGGCTTCCGGGTCGAGGCGGACACCCGCAACGAGAAGATCAACTACAAGGTGCGCGAGCACAGCCTCGCCAAGGTTCCGCTGCTGCTGGTCGTCGGCAAGCGCGAGGCGGAGGAAGGCACCGTCGCCATCCGCCGCCTCGGTTCCGAGGAACGCCAGCAGGTGATGAGCCTCGACGAGGCCATGGCCATGCTCAAGGCCGAAGCGACCCCGCCGGACCTCCGCCAGCCCTAGTTGCGGGCGGTCACCGAGTCGAAATAGCGGTGCATGGTGGTGAGCCGTCCGTCATCGCGGGCACGGATCGCCAGCCGGGTGCGCTCCGCCTCCTCGCCGATGCGTGTCAGCCGCTCCAGCGTGGGCCCGGCATAATCGCACCGCTCGTCGGGGCGTGCGGTGCGGCAGCGTTCCAGGCAGGTGTCGATCAGCTCCGGCACCCTTTTCTCACAGCTGATCATCAGCTGGGCCTCCTCCGGCGTCAGCGCCGCGGACTGCCGCTCGGCGAGCAGCGCGGCGATCCGCTCGCGCGCAAGCCGCGCCGCCTCGCGCTGGCGGCGGTCGAGGTGCGAGGCGAGGCGCGCCCAGCGTGGATCGGGAATGGCCGAAAAGCCCGGCACCCCTTGCGTGAAATTGGCCGCAAAGCCGCGCGCGGTGCGCATCGCCTTGCGCGCAAGCCGGATCCCCAGCCACACCAGCAGCAGGGTGAACAGCAGAAAGACCAGCAGCAGGCCGCCAAGTAGCTCAAGCATCGTAATCTCGTCTCCGGCTTCCTATGTAGTGAGGAAGCCAGCGAGCGGGAGGGGTCTGCCCTGACGCCACGCCGCCACAGGGCGCCACAAAATGCACGGGCTGTCGCCCGCCCTCTTTCCACGTGGCACGGAAGCGCCTAGCTGGCACCCTCGTCCAATTACCCATGGAGATTGCGTTATACGTCCGCCCACCATGCGCCGCCCGTTGGCGCCGCCGCAACTATCCGGTCCTCGCTACAACGAGTTCATCCAGAGCCAGAAGGTGCGGGTGATCGACGAAAACGGCGAGAACCTTGGCGTGATGTATACACGTGAAGCGATCGAGCAGGCGGCCGAGGTCGGCCTCGACCTGGTCGAGATCAGCCCCAATGCCGATCCGCCCGTCGCCAAGTTCCTCGACATCGGTCGCTTCAAGTATGAAGCGCAGAAAAAGGCGAACGAGCAGCGCAAGCGCCAGAAGACGCAGGAGATCAAGGAGATCAAGATGCGTCCCAACATCGACGACCACGACTATGACACCAAGATGAAGAAGGTGGTCGAGTTCCTGGGCGACGGTGACAAGGTCAAGGTGACCATGCGTTTCCGCGGTCGCGAAATGGCGCACGGGCAGCTGGGCATGGCGGTGCTCCAGCGCGTCGCGTCCGAAACCGGCGAGATCGCCAAGGTCGAGGCGCACCCGCGCATGGAAGGCCGCCAGATGCTGATGGTGCTGGCACCCAAGTAAGCAACGAGGCGCACTATCGCAGCGCCATCTTGCAGAAGTAAGTATCTGCAAGACTACCCACTGTGCAGTGCAGCAGAGTTTATGCTGCACTGCATGATGTTGCTGCCCGGTAACATTCCGTTTTCTTACGCTCTTGTGCGCCTCACCTGCGCTTCCCAAAAGCCACAGCCCTGCTCTAGGCCGCTCCCTAACAGTTTTGTCAGGAGGGGACCTTCATGCGCAAGTCCATGTGGCTGCTTTCGGCCGGCCTATTCGCGATCTCGACGCCGGCATTTGCCCAGCAGACCGACACCGACCAGGGCGCCGCCCAGCCGACCGACGGCGCCACCGCTGAGGCCGCTGCGGTTGACGATACGGCCCAGCAGGCGCCGATCAACGATGCGGGCGACATCGTGGTCACCGCCACCCGCCGCAACGAAGCGCTGTCGGACGTTCCGCTGGCAGTCAGCGCCGTCACTGCCGAAAGCCTCGAGAATTCGGGTGTCAGCGACCTTCGCCAGCTGCAGCAGCTGTCGCCCTCGCTGCAGGTGTCCTCGACCTCGTCCGAAGCGGGCGCTGGCGTGGCCCGTATCCGCGGCATCGGCACGGTGGGTGACAACCCGGGCCTTGAAAGCTCGGTCGCGACCTTTATCGACGGCGTCTACCGCTCGCGCACCGGCGTTGGCCTGACCGAACTCGGTCAGATCGACCGCGTCGAGGTGCTGCGCGGGCCGCAGGGCACCCTGTTCGGCCGCAATGCGTCGGCCGGTATCATCTCGATCATCACCGCCAAGCCGCGCTTCCAGTTCGGCGCCAACGGCCAGGTCGATATCGGCAACTACGACATGCGCCGGCTGGAACTGGGGCTGACCGGCCCGCTCAGCTCCACGGTCGCGGCCCGCGTCGACGGCGTCTACATGAAGCGCGACGGCTTTATCGTGAACTCGATCACGGGTGAGGACGCCAACGACCGCAACCGCTACCTGCTGCGCGGCCAGCTGCTGTTCCAGCCGAGCGACGCGACCTCCGTCCGTCTGATCGGTGACTTCGCCGACCGCGACGAAACCTGCTGCGCGGCGCCCTACCTGCCGGCCAGTGACTACGTCATCAGTGGTCGTGTTGCCTCCACTGCCAAGCCGCTGCTCCAAGCGCTCGGCGCGGTGATCAACGACAGCCCGTATCAGCGCCGGGCCGCGTGGACGCCGGGTTATGGCTTCCAGAGCGACGTGCGGGACTGGGGCACCTCGGGCGAAGTGGTGCATGACTTCGGCGCTGCCGAACTGACCTCGATCACCGCTTATCGCTATAACAAGTGGACCCGCGGGACGGACGCCGACTACAACAACCTCGACATCCTGCACCGCGCCTTTGACGGTAACAGCTACAACCAGTTCAAGACCTTCACCCAGGAACTGCGCCTGCAGGGCGAGGCGTTCGGCGGCCGGCTCGACTGGCTGGTCGGCGGCTATTACGCCAATGAGAAGCTCAAGGTGTCGGACAACCTGCAATATGGCTCCGACTATGAGCGGTTTGCCAACTGCCTGCTGATCAACGGTGTCCTGCCGCAGGCGATCCAACCCAGCGCGGTCGCGGGTTCGAGCTGCATCAACACCGCCGTGGTCGGCGGGGCGGTGTCGCAGCTGACGGCGCAGCGGGCCGCGCTGCTCGCCGCCGGTGTCCCCACGTCTGACCCGCGGATCATCGGTCTCAGCACCAACATCCAGTTGCTCGGCACGCTGGTGCTGAACCCCAATCGTCCCGGCTTCGGCAGCCTCGCCGCGGCGCTGGGCGTTCCTACCGCCACGCTCAACGGGGTCGGCCTGCTCGACGTCTATGACCAGACCAGCAACAATCTGGCGCTGTTCACCCACAACATCTTCGACGTCACCGATCGGCTGAAGCTGACGCTGGGCCTTCGCTACACCCGCGAAGTCAAGGAGCTGGAAGCCAGCTTCAGCGACAACAACACTCTGTGCCGCGCCTTCTTGGGAAGCCAGCTGGCGCTGCTGCAGCAGCTTGCCTGCTTCAATCCGGCGGTTCCGGGCGGCAGCTTCAACCCGGCTGCCAGCAAGCGCAAGGAAGGCGAGTTCTCCGGCACCGCGGTCGTAAGCTACAAGCCGACCGACCAGATCCTGACCTACGCCAGCTATTCGCGCGGCTACAAGGCGGGCGGTTTTAACCTCGATCGCGCCGGTCTCGCTCGCCAGGGCAATGGACCGGTGTTGCCGACGGCAACGCTGACCGGGCTGCAGTTCGCACCGGAGATCAACAACGCCTACGAACTCGGCGCCAAGTATAACGGTCGCGGCATCGACGTGAACGTGGCTGCCTTCCTCCAGCGCTTCGAGGATTTCCAGCTCAACACCTTCGACGGCACGCGCTTCATCGTCGAGAACATCAACGCCTGTAAGACCGACCTCGGCGGCGCGGATCGCGACAGCAGCGCGACCACCGGTGCTTGCACTGGTGACACCAAGCCTGGCGTCACCAGCAAGGGTATCGAGCTGGAAGTGTTCGCCCGTCCCGCGACGGACGTTGCGATCAACCTCGGCTCCACCTTCGTGAACACCCGCTATGCCAACAACCTTGTCGGCACCAACGGCATTCCGCTGACCACCGCGCTGTTCCAGCTGCCGGGCCGGCGCCTGTCCAACAGCTCGGCCTTCGTCGGCACCGGTTCGCTCAGCTTCAATCCGCGGATCACCGACAACGGGCTGCGCGCGTTGTTCTATGTCGACGCCCGTCACCAGACCAAGTTCAACACCGGTTCCGACCTCGACCTGGAAAAGGTGCAGCCGTCCTACACGGTGGTGAACGGCCGCATCGGCATCCAGGGTCCGGACCGCCGCTGGGCAGTCGAACTGTGGGCGCAGAACATCTTCAACGAAGATTATCTGCAGGTCGCGTTTGACGCCTTTGCGCAGGGGTCGGGGACCCAGCGCGGGGTGGAGCAGGGCTTCTACACCAGCGGCCGGTCGAACCAGCTGTTCGGGGCCTTTGTCGCCGAACCGCGCACCTATGGCCTGACGGTCCGTACGCGGCTGTAAACCTCGGCGCGGCACCTTCGGGTGACAGGATGGGCCCCGTGGGAAACCTCGGGGCCTTTTCTTTGGGAGGGTCAGGCGGCGGCGATGACGTCCGGCCGCCGATGCGTCGCGGCGGCAAGCAGGACGGGCCGCACGCTGGCCACCTCCTCGGCAAGCAGCTTCTGCCCGCCGGCGCCGGTCAGGTAGAAGACGTCCACTGCCCGCTCGCCATAGGTGGCGATATGGGCCGAGTGGATGGTCAGCCGCGCCTCGAAGATGGCCTTTGCCAAAGCGGCAAGCAGGCCCGGGCGGTCGGCGGCCTGCACCTCGACCACGGTGAAGCGTCGGGATGCGCCCTCGGCGATGGTGACGGACGGCGCGATCTCGAACGCGCTTGCGGGTCCTTCGTCCGGAAGGGCCGGCAACGGACCCTCGCCCAAGGCCGCCTCCACCGCGCGGGCCAGCCGCTGGCGCCGGCGCGGGTCGGCATAGGGCCGGCCCTGCCGGTCATGGACCAGCAGATTGTCGAGCGCCATGCCGTCGCGGGTGGTGTGGATCCGGGCGTCAACGATGCTGGCGCCGGCACCCGCCAGCGCGGCCGAGATGCGAAAGAACAGGCCGGGGCGGTCCGGGGCGTGGACGGTCACCCGTGTCGCCGCCTCTGCCCCTGCCTCGACCCGGACCGACGGCGGGGCCCCTGCCTCGGCCATCTGCCGCGCATTGTCGAGGATCCAGTCGGGTGGTTCGGCGATCCAGTAGCTGTCGGGCAGTCGCGCCGCATGCGCCCCGGCCCGCTGCTCGTCCCACCCCAGCGCCCGGGCAAGCTGCCCCTGGCGCATCGCAATCTCTTCCGCACGCCCCCGTTGCATATGCCCCAACCGCAACCTCTCTTCCGCGAGGTCGTGCAGGGTGCGGATCAGCCGACGCTTCCACTCGGTCCAGATGCCTGGGCCAACCGCGCGGATATCGACCACGGTCAGGATCAGCAGCAAGCGGAGCCGCTCGGGGCTTTGCACCTGAGCCACGAAATCGTCGATGGTCTGCGGGTCGGCGAGGTCGCGTTTGAAGGCGACGTGGCTGAGAAGCAGATGGTGCCGGACCAGCCAGGCGACCAGGTCCGTTTCGCCGGGATCGAGACCAAAGCGTGGGCAAAGTTCCCGCGCCACCGCTTCACCGAGGATCGAGTGATCGCCCTTTCGCCCCTTGGCGATGTCATGAAGCAGCACCGCGACATAGAGGACTCGGCGCGACCCGATCTGCCGGAATAGGGCGGTGGCGAGGGGATGATCGTCTGCCAGCTCGCCGCGCTCAATCGCAGCAAGCAGGCCGACCGCCCGGATGGTATGCTCGTCGACGGTGTAATGGTGGTACATGTCGAACTGCATCTGCGCGACCACGCGGCGGAAGTCGGGGACGAAGCGGCCGAATACATTGGCCTCGTTCATCCAGCGCAGCACCAGCTCGGGCTGGTCGCGGGCGGTCAGTACTTCCAGAAACAGCGCGTTGGCTTGCGGGTCGTCGCGGACCTGCTCGACCAGCCGTGCATCGCGGGTCGCCGCCCGCATCGCGCTGGGGTGGATCTCGAGCTTCTCACGCGCTGCCATGGCGAACAGGGCGAGTAGCCGGCTCGGCTCTTCGCGCAGGAAACGGTCATGCGGAATCGAAAGTCGCCCACGGCTGAGGACGAATCCGCCAAGCCGCCGCGGGCGCCGCAGGAACGCGGGCAATCCGAACCGGCGGCCCTTGGCGCCGAGTTGTTCGTCTAATTGTGCGAGGAACTGGCCGGTAAGGTCGCCCACGCTTCGGGCCTGTAGAAAATACATGTGCATGAAGCGTTCGACCGCGCTCTTGCCCGGGCGATCGGCATAGGAGAGCGCCGTTGCCAGCTCCCGCTGGTGAACGAAGCTCATCCGTTCCTCCGCCCGCCCGGCAGCACAGTGGAGCAGGAAGCGGACCGACCAGAAGAAGCGCTCGGCGCGGTCGAAGCGGGCGAATTCCGCATGGGTCAGCAGGCCGGCATCGACCAGTTCGGCGGGACTGCGGACCCCGTGCACGTAGCGGCCGACCCAGACCAAAGTCTGCAAGTCGCGTAGTGCGCCCTTGCCGTTCTTGACGTTGGGTTCGACGAGATAGCGGCTGTCCCCAAACTTCTCGTGGCGGGCGTCGCGTTCCGCCAGCTTGGCGGTGACGAACTCGGCGGCGGTGCCGGCGACGACTTCCTTGCGGAAGCGCAGGTCGGCCTCCTCGAACAGAGCCGCGTCGCCATCGACCAGCCGCGCTTCCAGCATGGCGGTGCGTACCGTCATGTCCTCGCGGGCGAGCGACAGCAGTTCGGCGGTGGTGCGGATCGCCTGCCCGACCTTCAGCTTGGCGTCCCACAGTGCGTAGAGCGTCGCCTCGATCACCTGCTCGCACCAGGGCGCGCGGGGTTGGGGCGTCAGGAACATGAGGTCGACGTCGCTGAAAGGCGCCATCTCCCCGCGCCCGTAGCCGCCGAGCGCTACCAGGCTCACCCGTTCGGCGGCCGAAGGATTGGGGTTTGGATAAGTGTCCCGGGCGGCGGCAAAGGCCTGACGCACCAGCGCGTCGGTGAAGCCCGAGACAAAGGCGGCATGTTCGCGCCCGCAGCTCGGTTCGGCCCGGACGCGCTCGCCAAGCTCCGCCCGAAAGGCGGCGACCTGCTCGGCAAGGGTGGGTCGGTCAGCCATCCGCCGCAGCGTGGGACAAGCTCTTGAGGCGGTAAAGAGCTTCCAGCGCCTCGCGCGGGGTGAGGGCGTCGGGATCAATGCGGTCCAGCGCCTCGGCGAGCGGATCGGCCAACGGATCGGCATTTGCGGCAGCGGCGGCGAAGAGCGGCAGGTCGTCGAGGCCCGCGGCGATCCCGCCGGTCGCGTCGCGCCCGGCTTCGAGCTTCGCCAGCACCGACTTGGCGCGCGACACCAAGGTTGACGGCAGGCCCGCCAGCCGCGCCACCGCGATACCGTAGCTGCGGTCGGCGGCGCCTTCCGCCACTTCGTGCAGCAGGACGAGGTCGCCCTTCCACTCACGCGCCCGGACATGGTGCAGCGACAGGCAGGGCAGGCGCCCCGCAAGCCGCGTCAGTTCGTGGTAGTGAGTGGCGAACAGCGTCCGCGAGCGCGCCTCGTCGTGCATCGCCTCCACCACCGCCCAGGCGATGGCGAGTCCGTCGTAGGTGGACGTGCCGCGCCCGATTTCGTCGAGGATGACGAGGCTGCGGTCTGTCGCCTGGGCGAGGATGGCGGCGGTTTCGACCATCTCGACCATGAAGGTGGAGCGGCCGCGCGCGAGATTGTCCGAAGCGCCGACCCGGCTGAACAGGCGGTCCACAAGACCCACCTTGGCGCGCGACGCGGGGACGAAGCTGCCGGCCTGCGCCAGCAGCGCGATCAACGCCACTTGGCGGAGGAAGGTCGATTTGCCGCCCATGTTGGGGCCGGTGATCAGCCACAGGCGGTCGGCGGACCCGAGGCAGCAATCATTGGCGACGAAGCGGTCGCCTGAGCCGGCGAGCGCGCGTTCCACAACCGGGTGGCGCCCGCCCTCGATCTCAAGACAAGGCGTATCGTCGAGTGCCGGGCGAACCCAGCCGCCTTCGCTCGCCCGTTCAGCCAGTGCCGCCGCAACATCGATCCGGGCGAGGGCGTCGGCGGTGGCGCTGATCGGTGCGGCCTTAGCCACGGCGGCGGCAGTGAGGCGCTCCAGATGCGCCTGTTCCAGCGTCAAGGCGTGGCCGCCCGCCTCAAGGACGCGGCTGGCCTCCTCGAGGAGCGCGGGGCTGTTGAAGCGAACCGCGCCTGCCATGGTCTGGCGATGGGTGAAGCCGCTGTCTGCTGCGAGCAGCTTGTCGGCATGCTTGGCCGGCACTTCGACGTGGTAACCGAGCACGGCATTGTGCCGAATCTTGAGCGCGGCGACGCCGGTCGACTCGCGGTAACGGCCTTCGAGTTCGGCGATCACGCGGCGGCCGTCGCTGGAGGCCGAGCGCAAGGCGTCGAGCTCGGGATCGAAGCCTTCGGCGATGAAGCCGCCTTTCGCCGAATCGAGCGGCGGGCTGGCGACCAGCGCGCGGCCGAGCGCCTCGGTCAGCGTCTGGTGGCCGCCCAGCAGAGGCAGCAGCGTTTCCAGCAGTCTTGGACGGAGCGCCTGGCCACCCAGCGTGGCGGCGAGGTCGGCGGCCCCGTTCAGCCCATCGCGCAAGGCGGCGAGATCACGCGGGCCGCCGCGTGCCGCCACCAGCCGGCCAAGCGCCCGCCCAAGGTCGGGAAGGCTGCGCAGCGCGGTGCGCAGGCGGTCGCGGCGGATCGGCTCTTCGGAGAACCAGGCAACGAGGTCGAGCCGGTCCTCGATGGACGCCCGATCAGTGAGCGGGGCGGCGAGGTCGATCCCGAGCAGGCGGCGTCCGGCGGCGGTGACGCAGCGGTCGACCTCGCCAAGGAGTGAGCCGGCGACCGCACCCTCGGACGTGCGGCAGATCTCCAGGCTGGCGCGGGTTGCCGCATCGATCGCCATGTGGGCCGAGCGTTGGACCCGTCGCGGCAGACCCAGGAACGCCGTCGCTTCGCGCTGCGTCGCGTCGAGATAGGTGAGTAGTCCGCCCGCCGCCGCCAACTCGGCACGGCCGGGACCGCCAAGGCCATCGAGGTCGGCGAGGCCGAAGCGGCGTTTCAGCGCGCGCTCGCCTCCGTGGCTGTCGAACCCCTCGTGGCCCCAGCGTGCTTCGATGCCGGGAAGCGGGTCGGCGCCAATGACTTCGGCCGGACCGAGGCGGGCAAGTTCAGCCGCAAGCTCGTGAGGACCGCAAGCGACCAGCTCGAAGCGCCCGGTGGAGATGTCGCATGCGGCGATAGCGCATTCGTCCCCGGCGCGGCCGATCGCGGCCAGCCAATTGGCCGATCCGCTGTCCAGCAACGTGTCCTCGGTCAGGGTTCCGGGGGTGACCAGCCGGACGATCGCGCGTTCGACCAGCGCCTTGGAGCCGCGTGCCTTGCGGGCCTCGGCCGGGCTCTCGGTCTGCTCGGCGATGGCGACGCGGTGGCCGGCGCGGATCAGCCGGGCGAGGTAGCTTTCGGCGGCATGGACCGGCACGCCGCACATTGGCACCTCGTCGCCGCGGCGGGTCAGCGCGATGTCGAGGCAGGCGGCGGCGATCTTCGCATCGTCGTGAAAGAGCTCAAAGAAGTCGCCCATCCGGTAGAACAGCAAGGCATCACCGGCCTCGGCCTTGAGGCGGTGATATTGCTTCATCATCGGGGTGTCGGCATCGGCCCGGGCCATGAGGCAGGGTTAGCCGCTCGCAAAGACGGAGGCGAGGGGCTAAAGGCTTCGCCCATGTCCGAAAGCAATGTGAAGTTCTCCGAAGCCGAGGCCCTGCATTTTCACGCCCGCGGCCGGCCGGGGAAGATCGAGATCATCGCCTCCAAGCCGATGGCGACCCAGCGCGACCTTTCCCTCGCCTATTCCCCGGGCGTCGCGGTGCCGGTGCGGGCGATCGCGGAGGATCCGTCCAAGGCGTATGATTATACCGCCAAGGGCAATCTGGTGGCGGTGATCTCCAACGGCACCGCGATCCTCGGGCTAGGCGACCTTGGTGCGCTGGCGTCCAAGCCGGTGATGGAAGGCAAGGCGGTGCTGTTCAAGCGCTTCGCCGACGTCGATTCGATCGACCTCGAGCTCGACACTCGCGACCCGGAGGCGTTCATCAACGCGGTGGCGCTGATGGAACCGAGTTTCGGCGGCATTAACCTCGAGGACATTGCCGCGCCCGACTGCTTCGTGATCGAGCAGACGCTGCGCGAGCGGATGAATATTCCGGTGTTCCACGACGACCAGCATGGGACCGCGATCATTACCGCGGCGGGGCTGATCAACGCCTGCCTACTGACGGCACGCGAGCTCAAGGACATCAAGGTGGTGGTGAACGGCGCGGGCGCTGCGGCGATCGCCTGCACCGAGCTGATCAAGGCGATGGGCGTGCGTGGCGACAATGTCATCATGTGCGACCGCACGGGCGTCATTCACAAGGGCCGCGACGACCTCGACCAGTGGAAGAGCGCCCATGCGGTGGTGACCGAGAAGCGCACGCTGGCCGAGGCGCTGGTCGGCGCCGACGTCTTCCTTGGCCTGTCGGCGGCGAAGGCACTGAAGCCGGAATGGGTGACCGACATGGCCCCGCGGCCGATCATCTTCGCTATGGCCAATCCGGATCCGGAAATCACACCGCCCGAGGCCAAGGCCGCGCGGCCGGATGCGATCGTCGCCACGGGCCGGTCGGATTACCCCAACCAGGTCAACAACGTGCTTGGCTTCCCCTTCATCTTCCGCGGGGCGCTGGACGTGCGCGCCACCGCGATCAACGACGAGATGAAGATCGCCGCCGCCAATGCGCTGGCCGAACTGGCGCGCGAGGCGGTGCCGGAAGAGGTAGCCGCGGCCTATGGCGGGGTCAGCCAGCGGTTCGGGGCGGATTACATCATTCCGGCACCGTTCGATCCTCGGCTGATGGAGGTGGTGCCGGCTGCTGTCGCCGAAGCGGCCATGCGTTCATGCGTGGCGCAGCGACCGATCGAAAATTTCGCGGCCTATCGCCAGTCGCTGCGCGCACGGCTCAACCCCACGGTCAGCGTGCTGAGCCTCGCTTACGAGGCGGCCAAGGGCAATCCCAAGCGGGTGCTGTTCGCCGAAGGGGAGGAGCAGGTCGTTCTGCGCGCCGCCATCGCCTTCAAGGAGGGTGGCTATGGCACGCCGGTGCTGGTCGGGCGCGACGACGTGCATGATCGCCTGCGCGAACTCGGGGTCGATGACCCGATGGGCTATGAGGTGCTGAACAGCCGCAACTCGCCGCTGGTCGGACGCGCCGTGGACCATCTCTACGGCCGCTTGCAGCGCCGCGGCTTCCTGCGCCGCGAGATCGAGCGGATGGTCAACCAGGATCGCAACTATTTCGCCGCCGCCATGCTCTCGCTGGGCGAGGCGGACGCGATGATCACCGGCGTGACCCGGCCGTTCAGCCAGTCGCTGCGGCAGGTATCGATGGTCATCGACCAGGAGGAGGAGTCGCCGCCGTTCGGGGTCAACATCATCGTTGGCCAGAACCAGACGGTGCTGATCGCCGACACCGCCGTTACCGAGCGGCCGAGCGCCGAGGATCTAGCCGCCATCGCCGTCCGCACGGCCGCCTTCGCGCGGCGCATGGGGCAGGAGCCGCGGGTCGCGTTCGTCAGCTACACGACCTTCGGCAACCCTCCCGGCGCCTACGTCGACAATCTGCGCGAAGCGGTGCAGCTGCTCGACGGTCGGCAGGTCGACTTTGAATATGAGGGCGAGATGGCGCCCGATCTGGCCCTCAACCATGAAATGCAGCGGCGCTATTATCCGTTCAGCCGCCTCAATGGTCCCGCCAACATCCTGATCATGCCCGGGCTCCAGTCGGCCAGCCTGTCGGCCAAGCTGCTGCGGGCGCTCGGCGGCGAGAATGTGCTGGGGCCGTTCCTGATCGGCATGAAGCTGCCGGTGCAGATCGCACCGATGACCGCTGGCGCAAGCGACCTCGTCACGCTGGCGGTGCTGGCGGCCGGCGCGGTGGAGCGGGCGCGCGGGCGAGCCTAGACCCGCTCCACGCTCGAGATCGCGTCGGCGGCGCGGAGGGCGGCCATGAGGGCGTGGAGGTGCGCAAGGTCGTGCACTTCGACGTCGACGTGGAAGGTGTGGAACGACCCGTCGCGGTGAACCTGCGCGAGGTTGATGATGTTGGCGCCCTTGGCCCCGAGCGTCGTCGCCATGGTGCCGAGCGCGCCGGCCACGTCGCGCAGGATGATGCACAGCCGCGCGGTCGCTCCGTCCGAATCGTCGCTCCAGCTGAGGTCGAGCCAGTCGGCGTCGATGCCGCTCGCCAGCAGCTCGCAGCCGATCGCGTGGACCTCGATCTCCTCGTCCTCGCGGCGAAGCCCGACGATGCGGTCGCCGGGGATTGGGTGACAGCAGGGCGCGAGGTGGAAGGCGACGCCCGGCGTCAACCCGCGGATGGAGATGGCGCGGCGCTGCGAGGAGGGCCGGGGCGCGACGTCGCCGCCGGTAGAGCCCGGCATCAGCGCCTCCATCAGCGCCTCGTCGCCAACCCGCTTGCGGGCGATGGCGATCATCAGCGCGTCCTCGTCGTCCAGCTTCAGCTTCTTCAGCGCCCGCGGCAGCGCTTCCTTGGGTAGCGGTACGGGTAGGCGGGCGACGATCTCGTCATAGATCTTGGCGCCGAGCTCGACCGTTTCGTCGCGCTCCTTGTGGCGGACGAAACGGCGCACGGCCGAACGCGCCTTGCCGGTCGCGACGAAGCGGAGCCACGAAGGCTGCGGCGTCTGCGCGTCGCTGGTCAGGATCTCGACCTGATCGCCATTGTCGAGCAGCGTGCGCAGCGGCACCACCCGGCCATTGACCTTAGCCCCCACCGTCTTGTCGCCCAGCCTGGTGTGCACCGCATAGGCGAAGTCGACCGGCGTCGCGCCCTTGGGCAGCTGGATCAGCTCGCCCTTGGGCGTGAAGGCGAAGATCCGGTCCTGGTACATCGCCATCCGGGTATGCTCGAGCAGCTCCTCGGGGCTGTCGGCATGATCGAGGATCTCGACCAGGTCGTCGATCCACGGGACGTGCATGTCCGCGACCGGCTTGCCTTCCTTGTAGGCCCAGTGGGCGGCAAGGCCCTTCTCGGCCTGCAGGTGCATCTCGCGGGTGCGGATCTGCACCTCGATCCGCATCTTGCTGTCGTGGATGACCGAGGTGTGCAGCGAACGATAGGCGTTGCGCTTCGGCGTCGAGATGAAGTCCTTGAAGCGGCCCGGCACCATCGGCCAGCGCTGGTGGATCAGTCCCAGCGCGCGATAGCATTCGGCCGGATCCTCGACGATCACGCGGAAGGCCATGACGTCGGACAATTGCTCAAAGCTGATGTGCCGCTCGGCCATCTTTCGCCAGATGGAATAGGGATGCTTCTCGCGCCCGGTGACTTCGGCTTCCAGGCCATTGTCGGCAAGATGCAGCTGAAGCCCCAGCCCGATCCGGCTGACGAGATCGCCGCCTTCGGCATGGAGTTGGGCAAGGCGCCGCGTGATCGAGGCATAGGCGTCCGGCTCCAGTTGCCTGAAGGCGAGCGTCTGCATCTCGTTCATGATCTCGTACATGCCGATCCGCTCGGCGAGCGGGGCATAGATATCCATCGTCTCGCGGGCGATGCGGCGGCGCTTGTCCTCGTTCTTGATGTGGTGGAGCGTGCGCATGTTGTGCAGCCGGTCGGCCAGCTTGACCAGCAGCACGCGAATATCGCCCGACAGCGCGAGAAGGAACTTGCGGAGGTTCTCCGCCGCCCGCTCGTTCTCCGACTGCGCCTCGATCTTGCTGAGCTTGGTGACGCCATCGACCAGCCGCGCGACGTTCGCCCCGAACAGGCGCTCTACCTCGTCCGCAGTGGCGACGGTGTCCTCGATCGTGTCGTGGAGGATGCCGGTGACAATGGTTTCGTCGTCGAGCTTCAGGTCCGTGAGGATGCCGGCCACTTCGATCGGGTGGCTGAAGTAGGGGTCGCCCGAGGCGCGGGTTTGCGAACCGTGCGCCTTCATGGAAAAGACATAGGCGCGGTTGATCAGCGCCTCGTCGGCGTCGGGATCATAGGAGCGAACCCGCTCCACCAGCTCATATTGTCGCAGCACCGTCCCTAGATGGGACCAGCAGCAGCAGTGTTGCAAGTGCGAAATGGTGCGGCATCATCGCCACAGCGAGGACTTTGCGTCACGCCGCGCTAGCCTGCTGTCCTGAACTATGCTCTGTTCGCCGCGCTTTACCACGGGGGATGTATGGTGGCAGCGCGTGATGCAGGACTGGTGACGGCATTTCAGGCCTCGTCCGATGCTTGCCCAATTCCCGAAGCGGTGGAGATCATTGGTGAGCGCTGGACGTGCCTGATCATCCGCGCCTCGATGCTTGGCCTGTGCCATTTCGAGGAGTTCCAGGCGTGCCTCGGCATCGCGCGCAACATCCTGTCGGACCGGCTGGGTCGGTTGGTGGGGGCTGGCATCCTGGCCCGGTCGCCCGACCCCGAGGATGGTCGCAGGGTGATCTATGCGCTGACCGAGCGCGGCGCGGCACTGGTTCCGGTGATGGTCGCCCTGCGCCAATGGGCGCTGGATGCGGGGCTCGGCAAGCCAGGCCACCCGACCCTGACTGACCGCCGCGATCGCCGGCCGGTGGCGCGGGTCACGGTTCACGCGGAGGACGGCCGGCCGCTCGCGCTGGAGGATCTGCTGTGGATCGGTCCAGACGGCGAGGAGCTGACCATGGCTTCGACGCCGCGCTCCAGCCGCTTTGCGGCCTGAGCGTCAGAACAAAGGCAATTAGGTCAGGACGGGAGCAAAAAGCAGCCGCCGTGCGCCCGGAGCAGGTCCGGGCCGCCAGGCTTCGCTTGTGCGCTTACTCGTAGTCGCCGCCCGACGGGGTGGGACGCGGCGGCGCGGCGGCGGTGAGGCGCAGCGCCTCGGCCGATTCGCTGAGCGAGGCCAGTTCGTCCGTCGCATCCTCTTCGTCGATCTGAACGCGCTGGAGGCTCGACACCAGTGCCTCGTTGAGGGCGCGGGGACGAACCGTCTCCTCCGCGATTTCGCGCAGGGCAACGACCGGATTCTTGTCACGATCGCGGTCGATGGTAAGGTCGGCGCCGCCCGAGATCTGCCGCGCGCGCTGGGCCGCAAGCAGGACGAGATCGAAACGGTTCGGGATCTTGTCGACGCAATCTTCGACGGTGACGCGTGCCATCAGGCGTGGCCTTCCATGAGGAGCAAAGCTGGAAAGAGAAGGGTGCGCACCTAGGTCCTTCCCCTCGCCAAGTCAAGGAAAGCGGTCGGGTGGCGTCAAGCCGGGCGGCAGTGACACGAGGTGCTTGCGCTACCTGCAAGGCGCTCTACCGGTGAGCTGATGCACGACCTTGCCGAGCCGCCGGTCGCCCCCTCCTCCGCGATCGGCGCGGTGGTCGCAGGAACGCGCCTGACCCTGGTCGAAGGCGGGTCGGAGCGGCTGAAGCTGCTGCTGCGCATGATCGACGGCGCGCGGGTGTCGGTGCGACTACTGTTCTACATGATGGATGGCGATGCGGCCGGCGAGGCGGTGCGCGATGCGCTGGTCAGGGCGGTCGAACGAGGGTGCCGCGTTGCGCTGATCCTTGACGGCTTCGGCTCCGACCTGCCCTCGGGGTTCCTCGACCCGATCAAGCAGGCGGGCGGCGAGAGCTGCCTGTTCCATCCTCGGATCGGCGTGCGCTATCTCCTCCGCAATCACCAGAAGCTGGTGGTGGTGGACGACAAGGAGGCCCTCACAGGAGGGGCCAACATCACCGTTGATTACATGAGCGACCATGGCGAGGCACGGTGGCGCGACCTGTGGCTGCACCTCGATGGTGGGGCCGTGCGTCCGGCGGCGCGTTATTTCGATGCCATCCAGCGCTGGACCAGCGGACCGCGACCGCGGCTGAGGGAGCTGCGCCGGCTGCTGCACCGGCACACCCAGCGCCGGGGCGCCTTGCAATGGCAATATACCGGACCGGTGCGGCGCGGGCACCCGTGGACGGTGGAGATCGCGCGCGAACTTCACACCGCCAGGCGGCTGGACATGATCTCGGCCTATTTCTCGCCGCCCTTTGCCATGCTGCGGCGGCTGCGACGGCTGGGCCAGCGGGGAGAGGTCAGGATCATCACCGCCGCCAGGTCGGACAACAACGCCACCATCGCGGCTGCCCGGCATACCTACAGCGGGCTGCTCCGCCACGGGGTGCGGATGTTCGAGTATCAGCCCGAAAAGCTGCACACCAAGCTGCTGATCCTCGACGACGTGGTGCACATCGGGTCCGCCAATTTCGACTTTCGCAGCCTGTATCTCAACCTCGAGATGATGCTGCGGATCGACGATGCCGGCTTTGCGCAGCAGATGCGCGACTACTTCGAGCGGCAGCTGGCGGACAGCCAGGAGGTTACCCCGGAACTGCACCGCCAGCGGGCAAGCTGGTACCGCAAGCTCAAGTGGGCGCTGTCCAATTTCCTGGTGACGGCGGTGGATTACACCGTGACCCGGCGGCTGAACTTCGGGCCGGAGGGCTGAAGGCCGGGCTCAGGCTTCGTCGCGCCAGGCCCAGAACAGGGTCGCGGGCGGCACGTTCACCCACTCGAAGCCGCGGTCGAGGCGGTCGAACACGGGGGCGATGAAGTCACGCACCTTGGGGCTGAACTGATAGACCAGGAACGCCCCGCCAGGGCGCACCGCGCGGGCGGTGGCGGCGCTGATCGCATCGCCGACGCCCGGCGGCAGGGTCGAGAAGGGCAGGCCCGAGAGGATATAGTCGGCCTGGCCGAGGCCGCGTTCGGCCAGCACCTTTTCGACGTCGGCAGCGCTGGCGGTCACGGCCACCAGCCGCGGATCGTCGATGCTTTCCTTGAGGAAGGCGGTGAATTCAGGATTGGTGTCGATGGTCACCAGCCGCGCATCTTCGGGCAGGCGGTCGAGGATGATGCGGGTAAAGGTACCGACGCCAGGCCCATATTCGACGAACAGCCTGGTGTTCGGCCAGTCGACCGGACCCAGCATCTTGTCGATCAGGCGGCGGCTCGACGGGATGACGGAGCCGACCATGACCGGATTCTTGAAGAAACCGCGCAGAAAGGCGAGCCGTTCGGACCCGCCACGACCGCGGCGGGCATGACGGCGCCGATCCTTGAGCGCGCGGGCAGACGTGGCTTGCATGGGGGCTCCGGCTAAACCGTCGGTTGACGGCTGGCAATCCCAAGCAAATGCCCGCCGCCTTGGCAAGTTCCGGAAGGTCGCTAGGAGCGCCTGCATGGCGGACGCAGCACCCAGGCGGCAGAAGGTCGGCGGATCGGCGCTCACCAACCTGCATTTCCTTCTCTTGTACGCGGCGATGCTGGTGGCGGCGGCGGGAAATACGGCGCTGCAGTCGGTCATGCCCGCGATCGGGCGCGCCATTGGAATCGCCGATTTCTGGGTCGCCATCGCCTATACCTGGAGCGCGGTGCTGTGGGTGTGGCTGGCGCCGACCTGGGCCGAGAGGAGCGATCATCATGGCCGCAAGGCGCTGACCCAGCTCGGCCTGCTGGGGTTCATCGTGTCGATGAGCCTGTGCGGGCTGGTGCTGGTGGTGGGGCTGAACGGCTGGATCGGGGCGGGCCTGACCTTTGTGCTGTTTGGGCTGTTCCGGGCGATCTACGGCGCGCTCGGCTGCGCCACGCCCAGCGCGACGCAGGCCTATCTGGCCGCTCGCACGCGGCGCTCGGCACGCACGGCGCAATTGTCGGCGCTGTCCTCCTCCTTCGGCCTCGGAACCATCGTCGGTCCGGCCTTGGCGCCGTTGTTCGTGCTTCCGTTCATCGGGCTGCCCGGACCATTGTTCGCCTTTGCGCTGATCGCGATCCTGGTGGCGGTGGCGATCCAGGTGTGGCTGCCCGACGACCGCAACCAGCGGCGCGAAGGGCGCGGTGCGGCGATGAGCTATCCGAGCCTCGCCTCGATGATCACGGGCGCGAGCGTACGCGCGGCGACCGCGCCGGAACGGCAAAAGAGGCTGTCCTGGCGCGACGGGCGGATCCGGCAGTGGATCGTCGCCGGAGTGGTCGCCGGGCATGCCCAGGCCGCGACGCTGACCTGCATCGGCTTCTTCATCATCGACGTGCTGAGCCTCGAACCCATGGGCGCGGAGGAGCCGATCGCGATCGTCATGATGGCGGGGGCCGGGGGCACGCTGGCGGCGCAATGGGGGCTGATCCCCAAGCTCGGCCTGGCCCCGCGCGCTCTGATCGTCTGGGGATCGTTGATCGCCGCACTGGGCCTGGGCGTGACGGCGGTGGCGAGCGACCTCTACGGACTGGTGCTGGGGTTCGGGCTCGCTTCCATCGGTTTTGGCTTCACCCGGCCAGGCTTCACCGCCGGGGCGAGCCTGGCCGTACCGCTCGGCGAACAGGGGGCGGTGGCGGGCGTGATCACCAGCGCCAACGGCATCGCCTATGTGGTCGCGCCGGCCGCGGGCATGGCGATGTACGCCGCCGACCCCCACCTGCCCTTCGCCGTCGCCGTGCTGGTCGTGCTGGCGCTGGCCTGGTGGGGGCGCAAGCTCGGCTAGCTCTTGCCGCCCGGCCGGGGCGTCAGCATGCCCGGCGTGACGAAGCCGATGCCGCCGCGGTCGGGCCGCACTGCATCGCTCTTCAGCGTGTCCTGGATGCGCTCATATTCGGCCAGCATTTCGGGCGTCACCGAAGCGCGAGTTTCGGCCAGGGCGGCTTCGAAGTCGGCCATGCTGACCTCCGTATTCGACAGGTCGCGGCGCAGCGCGGTGAGACCGGCACGCCGCGTCAGATCCTCGAGGTCGGCGCCGGTGAAGCGTTCGGTACGACGCGCAAGGGCTTCAAGGTCGACATCGCGCGACAGCGGCATGCTCTTGGCGTGAATAGCGAGAATGCGGCGCCGGCCAGCGACGTCGGGCGGCCCGACATAGACCAGTTCATCGAGGCGGCCCGGACGAAGCAGCGCGGGATCGATCAGGTTGGGCCGGTTGGTGGCGCCGATCAGCACCACGCCCTGAAGCTCCTCCAAGCCGTCCATTTCCGCGAGAATGGTGTTCACCACCCGCTCGGTCACCTGTGGCTCGCCCATGCCGCCGCCGCGGGCGGGCACCAGGCTGTCGAGTTCGTCGATGAAGATTACTGTCGGTGCGACCTGGCGGGCGCGGGAGAACAGGCGAGCGATCTGCTGCTCGCTCTCGCCATACCACTTGCTGAGTAGGTCGGACGATTTGATGGCGATGAAATTGGCCTGGCTTTCACGCGCCGCCGCCTTGGCCAGCAGGGTCTTGCCGGTGCCGGGCGGGCCATAGAGCAGGAAGCCCTTGGCCGGGCGGATGCCGAGCCGCTTGAAGGCTTCGGCATGCTTCAGGGGAAGCTCGACCCCCTCCTTAAGCTTGGACGCAGCCTGATCGAGACCGCCGACATCTTCCCAGCCGACGTTCGGAACCTGCACCATGACCTCGCGCATGGCCGAGGGCTGGACCCGCTTCAGCGCATTGTCGAAGTCGGAGGCGAGCACGCTGAGGCGGTCGAGCAATTCGGTCGGGATGGTCCCGTCCGAAAGGTTGAGCTCGGGCATGATGCGGCGGACGGCCTCCAGCGCGGCTTCGCGGGTCAGGGCCGCCAGGTCGGCGCCGACGAAGCCGTAGGTGCGGCGCGCAAGTCCGTCGAGGTCGACCCCGTCCTCCAGCGGCATGCCGCGGGTGTGGATGCCGAGGATCTCGCGGCGGCCCGTTTCGTCGGGCACGCCGACCACGATCTCCCGGTCGAACCGGCCGGGGCGGCGAAGCGCTTCGTCGATCGCTTCGGGCCGGTTGGTGGCGGCGATCACCACCAGGTTCTGGCGCGGCTCGAGGCCGTCCATCAGCGTCAGCAACTGCGCGACCAGGCGCTTTTCGGCCTCGCCCGACACCTTGTCGCGCTTGGGGGCGATCGAATCGATCTCGTCGATGAAGATGATCGACGGGGCGGCCTGGCCCGCTTCCTCGAACAGCTCGCGGAGCTTCTTCTCGGATTCGCCATAGGCCGAGCCCATGATCTCGGGCCCGGCGATGTGGAAGAATTGGGCGTCGCTCTCGTTGGCGACGGCGCGGGCCAGGCGGGTCTTGCCGGTGCCGGGCGGGCCGTGGAGGAGAACGCCCTTGGGCGGATCGACGCCGAGGCGCTGGAACAGCTCGGGGTGGCGCAGCGGAAGCTCGACCATCTCGCGCAGGGCGTCGATGGTGTCGCGCATGCCGCCAAGGTCGTCATAGGTGACGTCGGCGCGGCGCTCGCCATGCTGCTCGGTATATTCGGGCAGAAGCTCGACCACGGTGTCACGGTCGATGTGGACGATCCCGCGCGGGGTGGTGGAGACCACGGCGAGGCGGATTTCCTGCATCGCGAAGGCCGGCGCGTTCAGCAGCTGGCGGACATGGTCGGGCATGTCGGCGTTGACGCGCTGGTGACCGGCGGTGGCGACCGTGTCACCGGCGGTCAGCGGGCGCCCGGCGAAGCTGCGCTTCAGCGCCTCGGCCGAGCCCTGCAGGCGGACATTGTTCTGGGCGGGGGCGAAGACCACGCGGGTAGCGGGCTTGGCCGAGGCGCGGTGCACTTCCACGAAGTCGCCCGAGCCGACGCCGGCGTTGGCGCGCTGGAGGCCATCGAGGCGGATGATGTCCAGTCCTTCGTCGTCGCCGTAAGGACGGATCGCGCGGGCCGGAGTGGAGCGCTTGCCGACGATCTCGATCACGTCACCGTCCGACAGGCCGAGCTGGTCCATGATCGTCTTGGGCACACGGGCAATGCCGCGTCCGCTGTCCGCCGGGGGCAGGTTAGCCACCTGGAGGCGGCGGATTTCAGTGTCGACGTCGGCCATGCATTACTCCTCAGCTCCGCCCAACGGCGAAGGACCTTTGACGGTTCAATGTGGAGGCGGCGCGCGCGTTGAAAAGGGCGGGGCGGGAGAAGCGCTTATTTCAACGTCGCCACGATCTTCCGGATGACTGCGCGCGGCAGGAAGCGGGCGCCCTGAGCGCCGACCCTGTTCATCGCGCCAGGAATGACGATCGCCTTGTTCGCCGACAGGCCGGCGAGTCCAGCCTCGACCACCGGCCCGGGTCGTTGCGACAGCTTCTCGAAAGCGTCGCCGAGGCTCGGCGCGAAGCCGGCAAGCTCGCCGAACTCGGTGCTGGTAGGCCCGGGGCAAAGCGCAGTGACGTGGACGCCGGTGCCCCGCACTTCCTCGTGAAGTGCTTCGGTGAAGCTCAGCACGAAGGCCTTGGTCGCGAAGTAGACGGCCATGCCGGGGCCGGGCTGGAAGGCGGCGGTGGAAGCGACGTTGAGGATCCCGCCGCGCCCGCGTTCGATCATCGCCGGGAGGACGCCGCGGGCAAGCTCGGTCAGGACGCCGCAATTGAGGTCGATCATCTGGCGCAGGCGCCTGGGCTCATGCTCCGCGAAGCGGCCGTGGAGCCCGAAGCCGGCATTGTTGACGAGGCAATCGACATGCTCGCCATGCGCGGCGACGTCGGCGAGCAAGCGGTCGGCGGCGCCGTCCTCCGCAAGGTCGAGCGCTACGGCGCGGGCGTTGCCGAGTTCAGCGGCGAGCGCCTCGATTCGGTCCTTGCGGCGGGCGACCAGCACCAGCCGGGCGCCGGTGGCGGACAGCTGGCGGGCGAAGTGGACGCCGAGACCTGCCGACGCGCCGGTGATGAGGACAATGGGTGACGTCATGGCGGCGGTTCCTCTGGTGCTTGGCGGGGGCATGTGAGACACTGGCTGCCGCTAAACGACAAGGGGGGCCTTGGTCGATGGAAGCGACGAAAACTGCGCCGACGGACGCATCCGAGCGCCACCACATCCTCGATGCCCTGCGCGGCTGGGCGCTGCTTGGCGTTCTTGCCGCCAACATGATGGTGTTCATCGGATTCGGCTATGCGTCGGAGCCCGAGCGGGCGGCGGGGCTGGGCAGCCGGCTCAACGACGTGGCCGAACTGCTGTTCGAGTGGCTGGTCGTTGGCAAATTCTACTCGCTCTTCTCTCTGCTCTTCGGAATCGGGTTTGCGGTGCAGCTTCAGAGGCTGGAAGAGCGGGGCGAAGGCACGGCGCGCTACCTGCGGCGGCTGATCGTGCTGTTCCTGTTCGGGCTCGCGCACCTGTTCCTGCTGTGGATGGGCGACATTCTCGCGCTCTATGCGATGATGGGCGGCGTGCTGCTGCTGTTCCGACGGGCGAGCGACCGGGCGCTTGTCTGGTGCGCGGCGTTGCTGTGGATGGTGCCCGTCGGCTGGTCGGCGCTGATCCATTTCGCCGGGATCAATCTCGCTGACCCCATCTACGGGGCGGCGATGCAGGGCTTTGTGGCGGGCGGGGTCGACCTCAAGATGAGCCCGGCAAGCTGGTTCAACGGGGCCGACTATCTCGACCAGCTGGCGCTGCACCCGACCGAGGTGCTGCTGCGGATCGCCGACCTCATCTACCAGATGCGCCCCGCCAAGGTTCTTGGGATGTTCCTGATCGGGCTGTGGATCGGGCGGCGGAGGCTGTTCGCCGCGAGCGGGACCATGCGGCCGCTGTTGAGGCGGACGGCGTGGATCGGGATCGGTTTCGGGCTGCCGCTGGGTCTGGCCCGGGCAGTATTGCACATGTCCGCGGGAGAGGAGGGCACTCTGCGTTTTGCCACCGAAGCGCTTTACTGCGTGTCGACGCCGCTTCTGGCGCTTGGGTACGCGGCGGCGTTCACCCTGCTGTGGAGTGGCAGGGTGCGCTGGCTGCTTGCATGGCCCGCGTCGGCCGGCCGAATGGCGCTGACCAACTATCTCTCGCAGTCGCTGATCCAGACCCTGCTATTTACCGGCGCCGGGCTGGCGCTTGGCAACGTCTTTGGGCTGGCGTTCGTGGTGCCGATCGCTGCGGCGATCTTCGCGGCGCAGGTGGTGTTCAGCGCCTGGTGGCTGGCGCGCTATCGGTTCGGCCCGTGCGAATGGCTGTGGCGGAGCCTCACCTACGGCCGGGCGCAGCCGATGCGGCTGGCCCGGACGCAAGGGATTGCGGCGGCTTAGGCGACAGTCGCCTTGACGATGGTGCCGGGTGCGCGCGGCGGCTCGCCCACGGGGAGGGCGTCAACATGCTCCATGCCGCTCTCGACATTGCCCCACACGGTGTACTGCTTGTCGAGGAAGCGGGCGTCGTCGAAGCAGATGAAGAACTGGCTGTTCGCCGTGTTCGGCTGGTTGGTGCGCGCCATGGAGCAGGTGCCGCGCACGTGCGGTTCGGCGTTGAACTCGGCCTTGAGGTCGGGAAGCTCGCTGCCGCCCATGCCGGTGCCGGTGGGGTCGCCGCCCTGGGCCATGAAGCCCGGGATCACGCGGTGGAACTTGACGCCGTCGTAGAAGCCTTCGCCGGCGAGCTTGGTGATCCGCTCGACATGACCCGGCGCGAGATCGGGGCGGAGCTTGATCACCACATCGCCGCCGCTGGACAGGGTGAGGGTAAGGGTCTGGGGCGCGTCGGCCATGCTGGGCTCTCCTGTTGGGAATGGGGTGGCGGCGCACTTAGGGACTGGCGAGCGTGGGCGCTACCCCGAAGGGGTGACAAGTCCGGCAGTACGTGACAGGAGCGGCCCCGGGTATCACCACGAGCGGCAGCGGGAGACACAGGCATGAGCGAGCGCGATCCGCTTGACGCCGTGCTGCCGGGTGACCTCATCGACGAGGAGCGCGCCGAGGGCGAGGTGATGGACGCCGAGGACCGGCTTCGCCCCGACTTCGTCGAAAAGGTCCTGGATGCCGTCGACGCCGGCGATGCGGAGACCGCCCGGGCGCTGGTCGGGCCGCTCCACCCCGCCGACGTCGCCGATCTCATCGAGCTTGCCCGCGCCGACGAGCGCGAGGGGCTGGTGGCGGCGCTCGCCGAACTGGTCGACGCCGAAGTGCTCGCCGAACTCAATGAGCATGTCCGCGAAATCCTCGTGTCCGAGATGGCTCCCGAGCGGGTCGCCGAGATCGCCGGCGAGCTCGACACCGATGACGCCGTCGCGATTATCGAGGATCTGGAGGAGGACGAGCAGCGCGCGGTCCTGAGGGCCATGGAGCCCGACGACCGTGCGGCGATCGAGGAAGCGCTCACCTACGGCGAGGAGACCGCCGGGCGCCTGATGCAGCGCGACCTGATCGCGGTGCCGACGCACTGGAACGTCGGGCAGGTGATCGACTACCTCCGTTCCGAGCCGGAGCTTGCCGACGATTTCTGGGAAGTGTTCGTGGTCTCGCCGAGCCACCACCCGGTGGGCACGTGCAAGCTGTCGACCATCCTGCGCTCGCCCCGAGCAACCAGCGTCGCCGACATCATGGCGCTGGAGCAGACGCTGATCCCGGTCGACATGGACCAGGAAGACGTCGCGCTGCGCTTCCAGAAATATGCGCTGGTGTCGGCCGCCGTGGTCGACGCGAACGGGCGGCTGGTCGGCATGATCACCGTCGATGACATCGTCCACATCATCCAGGCCGAGGCGAGCGAGGACGTGCTGCTGCTGTCGGGCGCGGGCGAGGGCGACATCAACGAGCCGGTGATGGACAGCTACAAGGCGCGGGTGCGCTGGCTGATCGCCAACCTGCTGACCGCGCTGCTCGCGACCTCGATCATCCGCTACTTCGAGGATTCGATCGAGCGGCTGGCGATCCTGGCCGCGCTGATGCCGATCGTCGCGGGGGTCGGCGGCAATGCGGGAACCCAGACGCTGGCGGTGACGGTACGCGCGCTCGCCACCAATCAGCTGACCGGGTCCAACCGCTGGCGCTCGGTTGGGCGTGAGATGCGGGTGGCGCTGATGAATGGCCTGACGGTGGCGAGCCTGGTGGGCATTGCCGTGACCCTGATCCTGGGGTCGGGGCAACTGGGCGCGGTGATCGCCGCGGCGATGCTGTTCAACGTGCTGATCGCGGGTTTTGCGGGCGTGCTGGTGCCGCTGACGCTGGAGCGGTGGGGTGCCGATCCCGCGGTGGCGAGCAGCATCTTCGTCACCATGGTGACCGATTCGATGGGCTTCCTGCTGTTCCTTGGGCTGGCCACGGCGGCGGGCCTCACGGGCTAAGGGCTACTTGGCGCAAGCCGTTCGGAACGCTAGGGATTTCGGCGTGCCGTTACACCTCACCAAGGTGGCCGTTGGCTGCCGCACCCCTGAATCGCTGGAAAAGCGCATCGCCGCGCGTGCGGTGAACGGCGAGGTGCGGGTGGTGACCCGGATGCGGCCAAAGCGGATGGCCGAGATCGTGGAGGGCGGGGCGCTCTACTGGATCGTCAAGCACCGGCTGGTCGGCTGCCAGACCGTGTTGCGGTTCGAGGATCGGCCCGACGGCCGGCTAGACATCGTCTGCGCGGACCGGCTGCTGGCAATTCCCCAGACCCCCAAGCGCGGGCACCAGGGCTGGCGCTATCTGGCGCATGAGGATGCGCCAAGGCCGGGTGACAATGACGAAAGCGGGCTCAGCCTGCTCCCGCCCGCGCTTTACGGCAGGCTGTCGGCCCTGGCGCTGCTCTAGCGGCAGCCGCTGACCGTGGCGGCTCCGGTAACGCGCTGCACGCAGGCCACCGGTCCCTGCATGGCAATGGTCGCGGCGCCGCTTGCAGTGAGGTTGGCGCTCCGGCGGGCGATGGCACGCACTTCGCTGTTGCCGGTCGCCAGGATGGTCACATCTTCGGCCTGGAGCGCGGCGGCGTCGAGAACCACCGTGCCCTCAGTGCCGAACCGGCCGATCTTGGCCGCACCCGCCAGGCTCACCGTGCCGCTGCCGCCGGCCAGCAGCTCGACGCGGTCGGCGCGCAAGTCCGTGACCCGGAGCTGACCCGGTCCGGCAAGCCCCAGATTGACCAGCAGCCCGGTCATGCGGTCGACCTGGAGGCGTCCGGTGCCGAGCAGGCTGGCGGCGCGCAGGTCAGGGGTGGACAGCAGCAGCCGCACCGGCTGACCCTTGCCCGCTCCGTTCCATCCGCCCCGCTGGCGGACGATCAGGGTGCGGCCTTCGACCCGGAGGTCGACCGTGTCGAGCGCCGCATTGGAACCTTCCGCCCGCGCCGAGGGCGCCTTGCCTGTTGCGAGGCTGACGTCGAACGGCGCTTCGACCCGGATGCGGTCGAAGCTGGTGACGGTGAAGCGGCGCTCGGCAGCGTGGGCCGGAACGACGCCGGCGGCGAGCAGGAGAAGGGCGAGGAAACGGATCATGCTGCCGATCCTCGCCCCTTTTGGTTAACGGACCTTCAAGGCCGCGCTCATGAGCAGCGAATGTCGCCGCTGCCGCTCTTGCTTGTCTGGCAGCGCGCGCCGCCCGAGATGGCGATGTCGCCCGATCCGGCGACTCGGGCCTTTGCGGTGCCAGTCGCTTGTGCCCTGATATCGCCGCTGCCGGAGATGCTCGCATCGGCATCGACGCTCCGCAGCCCTGACGCGTCCAGATCGCCCGAGCCGGCGATATCATAGCTGGCATTTCGTGCCGTGCCCGCGACGGTGATCTCGCCCGATCCGGCAATCGCGAGCGCAAGCTGGTTCACCGCGACCTGTGGCAGGCGCAGGTTGCCCGATCCGGCAATCGCACCGGCAAAACGCTGGCCCGATACCTTATCGACGTTGATATCGCCCGAGCCGCGGATATTGGCCGATTCCAGCGCCGGCACACTGACGGTGAAGGTTGTCGCCGCGCGCGAACCCCAGGTCATGTTGGCGCGCCAGCTACTCTTTCTGGGGCGGATCTTGAGCTTGCCATCCTCCACCACGACCTCTGTATTGTCGAGCAGCCTCTGATCGCCGGTAGCAGCTACCGACACCGCCTTGCCGGTAGCGACGTTGACGTCGAAAGGTCCGGACACTTCGAGACCGGTGAAGGCACCAACCTGATAATTGCGGCTGACGGTTGGGCCACCCGATTGAGCCTGGCCCTCGCTGCAGCCGGCGAGACCGGTGGCGATCACGGCGGCGGTGGCGGCAAGTAGATGACGGCGCATGTGACAATCCCCTGCTGTGTTGCTAATGCAATACACTTCTGCGGGGTGCGGCGCAAGCGGCAAAGAAAAAGGCGCCGCCCGGTCGGGGCAGCGCCTCATTCATTTGCCTGGGAAAAGACCGGTTATTCGGCCTCCTCCTTGGTTTTGTGATGGATCTGCGCGGCTTCGTTCAGGATCTGGTGGATCTTGGCCAGCGCAGCCTTTTCGTCGGTCTGCTCCATGGCGCCGAGTTCGCGCGCCAGGCGCGAGGCGGCGGCTTCAAAGATCTGCCGTTCCGAATAGCTCTGCTCGGGCGCATCGTCCGGGCGGAACAGGTCGCGGGTCACCTCGGCGATCGACGACAGGTCGCCCGAGTTGATCTTGGCTTCATATTCCTGGGCGCGGCGCGACCACATGGTGCGCTTGACCTTGGGCTTGCCCTTCAGGATCTCCAGCGCGGCGACCATGGTCTTGTCGCTGCTGAGCTTGCGCATGCCGACCGAATCCGCCTTGTTGACCGGAACGCGGAGGGTCATCTTCTCTTTTTCGAACCGGAGAACGTAGAGCTGCAGGCTGGTGCCCGCGATCTCGGTGCTTTGCAGTTCCACGACGCGTCCAACGCCGTGCTTGGGGTAAACCACATAATCGCCAACGTCGAAGCTAAGGGCCTTCGCTGCCATTCTTCACCTTTCCAGATGCGAGATGCGTGCACTCAACGGTTGAAACGGCGTCCCCAAGTCGCCCCGTGGTCCTGGCATCTCTGATGACGGTCGGGCAGGAAGCCTAAGACCGCCGAGAGGGTGGTTGCGAACAAGGCCGCAGCGCATTCAGCATGCGGTACGGCCCCGATGTCATCAGTATATAACACAAGACGGGTCAGATCGCCAGCCCCAGTTGCCGAGGTGCGCCAGCGCTGCTCTCGACCAGGTTGGAAAGCCCGAGCCCGAGCAGCCGGACTCCCAGCGGCACCGGAAGCAGCCCGTCGAGCAGGTGGTGGCCGGCGGCAGTGAAGCGGTCCGGGTCGACAACCGGATCGGCGAAGCTGTGCGAGCGGCTGATCAGGCGGAAGTCGGAAAATTTGACCTTGAGCGTAACGGTCCGACCGGCGGCCTGGCTGCGGGCGATCCGCTCCCAGGCGAGACCGGCGACCCGGTCGAGTTCGCGGTGCAGATCCTCGGCCGAGCGATAATCCTCGTTGAAGGTCCTCTCGGCGCTGACCGACTTGGGCGTCCGGCTGCTGCGGACCGGCCGATCGTCGATCCCCCGGCAGATGCGCCAATACCATTCGCCCGAGTTGCCGAAGCGCCCGGTCAGCTCCTCCAGGGTCAGCGACTGGAGGTCGGCGCCGGTATGGATGCCGAGCTTCTCGAGCCGCTCGGCTGTCTTGGGCCCGATTCCGTGAAAGCGGCCGACCGCAAGCGAGGCGATGTAGCGCTGCGCCTGCTCGGGGCGGATGACGCACAGACCATCGGGCTTGTTCTGGTCAGAGGCGAGCTTGGCGACGAACTTGCAGTAGGACACCCCGGCCGAGGCGGTGAGGCCGGTTTCGGCCCGGATGCGCTGTCGAATCGCCTCCGCGATCGCCCGGGCCGAGCCGAGGCCGTGGCGGTCCTCGCTGACGTCGAGATAGGCTTCGTCGAGGCTCAAGGGCTCGATCGCATCGGTGTACTCGGCGAAGATGGCGCGGATCTGCTGGCTGACGGCGCGATAGGCCTCGAACCGCGGTTTCACGAACACCAGGTCGGGGCAGCGCCGCTTGGCTGTCACGCTGGGCATGGCCGAGCGGACGCCGAACACCCGCGCTTCGTAACTGGCGGCCGCCACCACCCCGCGATGCCCGCCGCCGACCGCCACCGGCTTGCCCCGGAGCGAGGGATCGTCGCGCTGCTCGACGCTCGCGAAGAAGGCATCCATGTCGATGTGGATGATCTTGCGTGGGGCCGGCGCGTTCACGGCCCGTTCCCTACCTTGGCTTGTGGCGAGAGTCATGCTTTAGGGCCGGAAACTTCAGCCTTTCGGGAAAATCCATGAACATCCACGAGTATCAGGCCAAGGAATTGCTTGCGAAGTACGGCGTGCCGGTGCCCGCCGGCCATGCCGCGATGAGCGTCGAGGAAGCGGTTGCGGCCGCCGGCAAGCTCCCCGGGCCGCTGTGGGTGGTCAAGGCGCAGATCCATGCCGGTGGCCGCGGCAAGGGCAAGTTCAAGGAACTCGGTCCCGATGCCAAGGGCGGCGTCCGCCTTGCCAAGAGCATCGAGGAAGTCCGCGCCCATGCCGAGGAGATGCTCGGCAAGACCCTGGTCACGATTCAGACCGGCGATGCCGGCAAGGAAGTGCAGCGCCTGTACATCACCGACGGCGTCGACATCGCCAAGGAATTCTACCTCGCGCTGCTGGTCGACCGGGAAACCGGCCGCATCGCGGTGGTTGCCTCTACCGAAGGCGGCATGAACATCGAGGATGTCGCCCACGACTCCCCCGAGAAGATCCACACCATCACCATCGATCCCGCCACCGGCCTGATGCCGCACCACGGCCGTGCGGTTGCGGCGGCGCTGGGCCTGACCGGCGATCTCGCCAAGCAGGCGACCAAGGTGCTCGCCGGCCTGTATGCCGCATTCGTCGGCAGCGACGCCGAGCAGATCGAGATCAACCCGCTGGCGGTCACCGATGATGGCAAGCTGATGGTGCTCGATGCCAAGGTCGGCTTCGACGGCAATGCCATGTTCCGCCACAAGGACATCGCCGAGCTGCGCGACCTCACCGAAGAAGATCCGATGGAGGTCGAGGCGTCGAAGTACGACCTCGCCTACATCAAGCTCGACGGTGACATTGGCTGCATGGTGAACGGCGCGGGCCTCGCCATGGCGACGATGGACATCATCAAGCTGAACGGCGCCTTCCCGGCCAACTTCCTCGATGTCGGCGGCGGCGCCAACAAGGAAAAGGTCACCGCTGCGTTCAAGATCATCCTTGCCGATCCGGCAGTGAAGGGGATCCTGGTCAACATCTTCGGCGGCATCATGAAGTGCGACATCATCGCCGACGGCATCGTTGCCGCCGCACGCGAGGTGGACCTCAAGGTCCCGCTTGTCGTTCGCCTGGAAGGCACCAATGTGCAGCAGGGCAAGGACATCCTGGCGAACTCGGGCCTGCCGATCGTCGCCGCCAACGACCTTGGCGACGCAGCGGCCAAGATCGTCGCCGAAGTGAAGAAGGCGGCCTGAGGCCGGCGAAGAGGAAGAAACGATGAAGGTACTCGTCGCAGTCAAGCGCGTCATCGATTACAACGTGAAGCCACGGGTGAAGATGGACGGCTCCGGCGTCGATCTCGCCAACGTCAAGATGAGCATGAACCCCTTCGACGAGATCGCCGTCGAGGAAGCCATCCGCCTCAAGGAAAAGTCCGGCGCGACCGAGATCGTGGTCGTGTCCGTCGGTCCGCAGAAGGCGCAGGAAACCATCCGCACCGCGCTCGCCATGGGCGCCGACCGCGGCATCCTGGTCCAGACCGATGACGAGGTCGAGCCCCTCGCCGTCGCCAAGATCCTGGCGAAGATCGTCGAGGAAGAGCAGCCGCAGGTGATCCTGCTCGGCAAGCAGGCGATCGACGACGATTCGAGCCAGGTCGGCCAGATGCTCGGCGCGCTGACCGGCTATGGCCAGGGCACGTTCGCTAGCCGGGTCGAGATCAGCGGCGACACCGCCAATGTCACCCGCGAGGTCGATGGCGGGCTGGAGACGGTGGCAATCAAGCTGCCGGCGATCGTCACCACCGACCTTCGCCTCAACGATCCGCGCTATCCGTCGCTGCCCAACATCATGAAGGCCAAGTCCAAGCCGATGGCGAGCAAAACGCCTGCCGATTACGGTGTCGACACCGCGCCGCGGCTCGAAACGCTGAAGGTCGCCGAACCTGCCAAGCGCCAGGGCGGCGCCAAGGTCGGCAGCGTCGACGAACTGGTCACCAAGCTTAAGTCGCTCGGAGTTGTGGCATGAAGATCCTGGTTCTCGGCGAGCACGCCAACGGCAAGGTCAAGGATTCGACCCTCGCTACCCTCGGTGCGGCAGCCGCGCTCGGCGGCGAGGCGCATCTGCTGCTGGTCGGCTCGGACGCCGCTGCGGCAGCGGAAGACGCCAAGACCATCGCCGGCATCGGCAAGGTCCATGTCGCGGCCGACGCTGGCCTCGATCATGAGCTGGCGGAAAGCGTCGCGCCGCTGGTCGCCCGGCTGATGGAGACGCACGACGTGCTGCTCGCTTCCTCGACCACCACCGGGCGCAACATTGCGCCGCGGGTCGCGGCGATGCTCGACGTCATGCAGATCAGCGACATCGTCGCGGTCGAGGGCCCGGACACCTTCCAGCGCCCGATCTATGCGGGCAACGCCATCGCCACCGTGCGGTCGAGGGACGCCAAGAAGGTGATCACCGTGCGCGGCACCGCCTTCACCAAGGCCGAACGCGGCGCCGGCAACGCCGAGGTCGAGACGGTCGACGCGAGTGTCTCCAACGCGGTGTCGAGCTTCGTGTCGATGGAGGCCTCCGAGTCCGAGCGGCCGGAGCTGACCAGCGCCAAGATCATTGTCTCGGGCGGACGCGCGCTCGGCTCCTCCGACCAGTTCCACGCGCTGATCGATCCGCTCGCCGACAAGCTCGGCGCGGCGGTGGGCGCCAGCCGCGCGGCGGTCGACGCCGGCTATGCGCCCAATGACTATCAGGTCGGCCAGACCGGCAAGATCGTCGCTCCGGAGCTGTATGTCGCGATCGGAATCTCGGGAGCGATCCAGCACCTTGCCGGAATGAAGGACAGCAAGGTCATCGTCGCCATCAACAAGGATGAGGAAGCCCCGATCTTCCAGATCGCGGACGTCGGTCTGGTCGGCGACCTGTTCAAGCTGGTGCCGGAGCTGACCGAGAAGCTGTAGGGCTTGCACCAAATCCAGCTTGCGGTAGCCTTGCCTGTCTACGGACTGACGAGGCGATTGCTTGTGCGCGTATCAATTCCTCTTTGCCTTGCAGCCGCCAGCCTGGCGCTGCCTACCTCGGCCGGAGCGCGCGAGCCGATCACGCTTGCGCCGGTCAAGCCCTGGAATCTCCATTATTCGGACAACAGCTGCCAGTTGTTCCGGCAATTCGGCGATCCAGCGAAGCCGACTACCCTGGTTCTGGAAAGCATGGCTCCGGATAGCGGCATGACCATGATGGTGTTCGGCGGAAGGCTCACGTCCAAGCCGAACCAAGGGACAGCCAAAGCCGCGTTCACGCCCGTTCCGGGCCGCATTTTCGATGACGGCAAGATCACCGAGACGACCGAGGGCCGCCAGACTGCGCTTTACTGGAGCAGCGTCGGCCTGCTGCCCGATACCCCGCGCGACGAACCTGAGGATGACGACGACCGGACCCGCGACATGGCGAGGACGCTCGCCAATCGTGCGCTCGAGCGGAGCGCGGCGGTTGCTGTCACCGGCGTGCAGATCGTCGAGCCGCGGCAACGGGTGACCCTGCTTCAGACCGGGTCGCTGGCCAAGGTCATGGAGATGCTCCGGCAGTGCAATCGCGAGCAGATGGCGGGATGGGGACTGGATCCGGCGATCCAGGACAAGATCGTGCTGAAGGCCCGGTCGACACGCAACCTGGCCGCGCTGTTCAGCGACCGGGATTACCCCTCGCTGGCGATCAGGAATGGCGAGATGTCGGTTGTCTCGGCTCGCCTGATCGTGGGCGCGGACGGCAAGGTCAGTCGCTGCACGTCGCTGACGCCATTTACGGGCGAAGGCTTCAAGGAAGTGGTCTGCGCGCGCTTGTCGAAAGCCGTGTTCGAGCCGGCAGAACTGGCGGACGGGACCAAGGTCCCGACGTACGTGTTGAGCCGGATCTTCTTCAAGTTCCCCGACTAGCCTCCTGGCGCCACTCCGCCCGGTCGACCCCCGCCAGCGCATCGGGATCGACCCGGCGGCGGACAAGCGCCCATTGGTCGCTGTCCACCAGCACTTCGGCGGCCAGCGGCCGGCTGTTGTAGCCGCTGGAGAGGGTCGCTCCATAAGCGCCGGCGGTGCGGAAGACGATGAGGTCGCCCGCCTCCACCCGGTCCATGTCGCGGCCCATGGTGAAGGTGTCGCCCGTCTCGCACACTGGGCCCACCACGTTGACGACCTGACTGACGCCCGATGGGCGCACCGCCTCGATGCGGTGATAGGCGTCGTAGAGCGCGGGGCGCATCAGGTCATTCATGCCGGCGTCCACGATCAGCCAGGGGGCGCGCACACCGGGCTTCACCCGGACCACGCGGGTCAGCAGAACGCCGGCATTGCCGACGATCAGGCGCCCCGGCTCGAACAGCAGGCGGGTGTTCCAGCCGTCGGTCACGCGCCGCACCATCTCGCCGTAGATTTCGGGGCTGGGCGGATGCGGCTGGCCGGGGCCGTGCGGAACGCCGAGCCCGCCGCCGAGGTCGGCGATACGGATGTCGAGGCCGGTGTCGCGCAAGGCGCCGATCAGCTCGCCCAGGCGCCGGAAGGCCTGTTCGAGGGGCGCCAGGCTGGTGAGCTGGCTGCCGATGTGGACGGTGATGCCGTGCACCGCCAGCCCGGGCAGCGACGCGGCCTCCCGGTAGAAGGCAAGCGCGTCGGCGGCGGGCACGCCGAACTTGTTGTCGGCAGTGCCGGTGGTGATCTTGGCATGGGTCCCGGCACTGACGTCCGGGTTGATCCGAAAGCCCATCGGCGCCGAGCGGCCCTGCGCCGCGGCGACACCCGAGAGGGTGCGGGCTTCCTCCATGCTTTCGACGTTGAACTGGAGGAGGCCGCCGGAAAGCGCCTCGGCCATTTCCTCCGCGGTCTTGCCGACGCCGGAGAAGACGATGCGATCGGGCGCGATGCCGGCGGCGCGGGCGCGGCGGTATTCGCCGATCGACACCACGTCGGCGCCGAGCCCTGCCTCGCCAAGCCGGGCGAGCACATGAGCATTGGGGTTGGCCTTGACGGCATAGGCGACCAGCGGTTCGCCTGTGCCGGCGCCAGCGACGGCGGCCTGCATCACGGCGGCGTGCCGCTCCATGGTGGCGGCGGAGTAGACATAGGTCGGGGTGCCGACCGCTTCGGCAATCGCTTCGAGCGACACGCCTTCGCAGTGCAGCCCGCCGTCGATCAGGTGGAAGTGGTCCATCGCCGAAGGCGCCTAGAAGCCTGAAAGGAATGCGGCAACGTTGGCGCCGAGTGCGTCCACCGCATAGCCGCCCTCGAGCAGGACCAAAGTTGGAACGCCGAGCGCGGCGGCACGGGCGGCGAGGCGCGCATAGTCGCCGGTGCGGATGGCGAAGTGGCTGATCGGGTCGCCCTCGAAAGTGTCGGCGCCAAAGCTCACCACCAGCAGCTCGGGCCCGCCTTCGGCCAGCCATGCGCAGGCTTGGGCCAGCGCCTCGTCATAGGCGGCAAAGGCCGTGCCGCGCGGCAGGGGGAGGTTGAGGAGGTTGCCGCCGCTTTCCTCCCGTGATCCCCAGAAATAGGGATAATCCGTTGCAGGGTCTGCGTGGAGCGAGGCGAAGCGGACGCCACCTCGCCCGTCGACGATGTCCTGCGTGCCGTTGCCATGGTGATAGTCGAGGTCCAGGATGGCGGTGCGCCTGCCCGACACCAGTGCCGCGATCGCTGCCCAGTTCAGGTAGGAATAGCCGCCCATGTAGTCCGGCCCGGCATGGTGGCCGGGCGGGCGGGTGAGCGCGAAGGCATGCTCGCCGGCCAGCGTTGCGTCCAGCGCAGCGAGGAGGGTGCCCGTTCCCGCCAGCAGCGCGCTCCAGGTGCCGGCCATGATCGGCGCGCAGGTGTCATAGGCATGCTGGCCGAGCCGGGCATCGATCCGCCGAAGATCGCGCGGGCGGCGGTGGACCGGAAAGGCGTAGGGCAGGACGTCACCGCCGCGCCCCGCGGCAAGCCATTCGCCATGAGCGGTGCGGAGCAGGTCGACATAGGCAGGATCGTGCGCCGCTTCGATCGCGCGCAACAGCGCGGCCTCGTCCCGCGCCGCGGGCACCTCAACGGGTCCGATCGCCGCCAGCACCGAATCGACCCGCCCGACAACGTCCGCTGCCGGATGCAGCGCGCCGTTGAAGAATTCGGCCGCGGGGGCGTGGGCGCGCTGCGCTTCGTCCCAGAAGCAGCGCACCGGCCTGGCCTAGCCCTGCAGGTCGCTGGGCAGGGTCGGCTCGCTCAGCAGCTGTTCCATCCGCTTCCACCGGGCCTCGGTGTCGGGAAGCCGCTCGATGTCGCGCGCCACCATGTCGCGGCCGATGTTGTAGTTGATGACGTAGGAACGGTACTGCCGGGTGAAGGCGATCGACTGGCGGGCGCGGGCTTCGCTGACCAGCTGGTACTTCTGAGTCAGGCGGATCGCCTCGGCTTCGTCCACCTCGCCGTCGAGGAACATCTGCGAGATGGTGTTGCGCGCGGTGCCGAGGTCGCGCAGCGCGTCTAGCAGGGCGTCGTAGCGGCCGACTTCCTCCCCGTTCAGGCCGGCGAGCGGCGCGAGAACGGCGGCCTCGTAGGCCGGCTTGCGCGGACCCGGAAAGGCAAGGTCGATCCCGTAATTGGCGGAGCCCTCGGAGAGGATCGATTGCGGGGAGTAGAGCGGCTGAACGGTGAACTCCTGCCAGCCTTTGCCCTTGGCCAGCTTTTCTTCCTGCATCAGGTTCAGCACGTGGTGGCCGGGATAGCCTTCGTGGCAGCCCAGATCGACGGCCCGGCTAAGACGGATCGGGAGGTCGGTGTTGATCTCGATCCGGCTCTTGTAGCCGCCGAGATAGTAATTGTAGCCCGACCAGCTCTTGCCGGTGACAAAGGCAAGGTCGAACTGTTCGGTCGGAGGCAGGGCGATGCGTTCCACCGTTGCCGTGCGGCAGGCGGCGATGGCGGTGCGGAACACCGTCTCCAGCTTGTCCGTGGGGATGACAAAGCGGTTCTGATAGGCCTCGACCCGGTCGGCGAGGGTGCCGGAACCGGGCACCAGCGCCTCGATGCGGGCAAGGATGGGGTCGTAGCTGGCCAGCGGCTTGAGATCCGGGCGGACGCCGAACAGCCCCTGCGCCTCCTCCACGAAGGGCAGCTTATCGCCCTGCAGCATGCGCAGGCGGGTGGCGGCGGCGGTAAGCTGGCCGGCCATGAAGGCCGCTCGGCGAGGCTCCTCGGTGCGGAGCGCCTCGACCCGCGCGCGGAGGGCGGCGACGCGTGCGGCAAGCGCGGGAAGATCGCTGCGGGCCGCCAGCGCCTGACCCTCGGCCTTGAGTGCCGCGTCACCGTAGAAGGCGTCGATATACCCTTCTTCCTTTTCGCCGATCGCCATCTGCAGCACGACATAGTCGCGGGCAGCGGCCGAGAGGCTGTCACCTGCGCCGGACGTGGTGGCGCATGAGGCAAGGCTCAGCGCAGCGGCGAGAGCGGCGGCGACTAACGGTCGTTGCATATTGTCAGGTCCTCGTCCGCATTCTTGCCGAAGGTCTTTGCGGCTCTGTCACGGTTGCGCCTGAACTCGCCCATTGGCTTGGCGAAGGCAAGGACCATGTCTCCGGCAGTGCCGAGCGGAGGCAGGCGCAAGACCTCGTCAGGGGACGTGGATGTCAGCTGAGCGTGACCTCCAGGGTCATGTCGGCATTCAGCACCTTGGAGATGGGGCAATTCTGCTTGGCTTCGTCGGCCAGGCGGCGGAGCTCGGCTTCCTCGATACCAGGCACGCTGGCGGTGAGCCGAAGGTCCGAGCGGCTGACCTTGAAGCCGGCGCCGTCCTGTTCGAGCTTGACCTTGGCCTCGGTCTCGAGCTTGCCCTCATTGTGCCCGGCGCCCGCCAGCGCGAAGCTCAGCGCCATGGTGAAGCAGCCGGCGTGGGCGGCGGCGATCAGCTCTTCAGGATTGGTCCCGGGCTCGCCTTCGAAGCGGGTGTTGAAGCCGTAGCGGCTGTCCTTGAGCACGCCGGATTGAGTGGAGATCCACCCCTTACCGGTCTTTCCCATGCCTTCGTAGCGCGCGGTGGCGGTGCGGGTGATCATGCGTTTGCTCCGTCCCTGGATGTCATGTGCATGGACAAACCCCGGCATCGCCCGCCGGTTGCGTGCGGCCGCAAGGACAGGCGCCGAGCAGCGCACGGCTGGGCACTACGGCCAAGTTACCAGATGGGGGAGCCGACCGTCGACCGGCTCGTTGCCCCCCTCATGACGCAAGGACCGCAGACGACCCGCGACATCTTCCGGCACTGGCTGGACAAAGTTCCCGGCCCGCCGCTGATCCTCGGCCATTTCGATGCCGATGGCCTGTCGGCGGTGGCGATCCTCGCGCGCTCGATCCTGGGCTCGGAGGTGCGGCTCGTCGGCAAAGGCGAAACGCCGTGGACCGACGCTGTCCGCGCCGAATTGGAACAGCGACGGCCCGCCGCTATCATCGCCACCGACCTTGGCGTGCGCGAGGGCGAGATCCTGCCCGGAACGCCTGCCTGCCTCCTCGACCATCATGTCCCGACCGGCACGCCGGGCGAGGCGCTGGTCATCAGCGGCAATGGCGACGATCCCCGAACCCACCTCCGCCCTGCTCGCCTTCCTGGGCCTGTGGCAGTCCGGACCCGCTGCTGTGGCTCGCCGCCATGGGGCTGGTCGGCGACATGGCCGAGGACAAGGGCTTCCCGGAGATGGAAGCGGCGCAGAAGCGCTACGGCAAGACCGCTCTCCGCAATGCCGTGAGCCTGGTCAACGCGCCCCGCCGAACCGCCGCCGCCGACGCCTCGCCCGCGCTGGCGCTGATGATGAAGTGCGACAGCCCCAAGGAGCTTCTGTCGGGCGCCCACCATGAAACCGCCCAACTGCTCGCCGCCAAGGAGGAGGTGAAGGCAGAGATGGAGGTCGCCCGCCGCGTCGCGCCCAAGGTGCGGGGCGAGGTGGCGCTGATCCCGCTCGATTCGCCGTGCCAGGTTCATCCGCTGATCGCCCAGCAGTGGCGAACGCGACTCCGCGACAAGGTCGTGATCGCCGCCAACAAGGCCTATCGTCCCGGCTGGGTCCACTTCGCCGCGCGGACCGGCGCGGGCCACGACCTCATCCGATTTTTCGCTGAGCGGCGGCCGGACGGTGCCGGCAGCGAATATGGCAGCGGCCACAAGGCGGCGAGCGGCGGCGCACTGAAAATTCCCGAGTGGAACCGCTTCGTCGCGGAGCTCGGCTTTCCGGAGGAGCAGATTTCGTGACCACCGATCCCACCCGCCCCTTGCGCCTCGGCTTCCCGGTCAAGGTGATGGGCGTGCCCGGCCTCAAGAGCGGCGACACCCGGCGCTGGCAGAAGGACCCGCACCTCAAGTGCAGCCTTGAGCATCTGGACAAGGTCCTCGACTATCTGAAGAAGGTCGAGATCGACATGTACCGGCTGAGCTCGGACATCGCGCCTTATGCGACCCACCCGGACATGCCCCAGTTCCACAAGATGGTGGAGGAGAGCGATGCCGAATTGGCGGCATTCGGCAAGAAAGCGCGCGAACTCGACATCCGGCTGAGCTTCCACCCCTCGCAATACGTGCTGCTGAACAGCCCCAATCCCGAGCTGACGCGCAAAAGCATCTGGGACTTGTCCTCACAGGCCGAAATGCTCGACCGCATGGGCTGCGGGCCGGAGGCGGTGCTGGTGACCCATGTCGGCGGGGTCTACGACGACCGCGAAGCGGCCCGGGCGCGCTGGCTTGACGGCTATGCCCAATGCCCCGAGCACGTGAAGCGACGGCTGGTGCTGGAAAATGACGACATTCGCTTCTCGGCCGCCGACGTGCTGTGGATCACCGAGCGCTGCGGCGTGCGCTGCGTGTTCGACTACCAGCATTTCTGGTGCTTGAACCCCGAACGGCTCGACATGCGCGACACGTTCGAGAAGTTCCTCGCCACCTGGCCCGACGGCGTCCGGCCCAAGATGCACTTCTCCTCGCCGCGCACCGAATTGCGCGAGGTCAAGCGCAAGATCACGCCCAAGCAGCGCGAGGCGGCCAAGGCCGGCAAAGGCCGCAAGAGCAAGGAACTGACCAAGACGCCGGTCAAGGCCACCTCCCGGATCAAGACCGTGCTGCTGCCGCCGATCTGGACCGGGCACAGCGACTTCACCAACCCGTTCGAGTTCGCGACCTTCATGCGGACCATGGAGGGGCTGGAGTTTGACGTCATGATGGAAGGCAAGGCCAAGGACGTGTCCATCATTAAGCTCCGTCCCGACCTCCTCCGATTCGCCCCCGACGTGGCGGCGCGGTTCGGCATCTATCCCGAGGATGCCGCCGAACTGCTGGCGCAGGACAAGGCGCTGGAGGAGGGCGTCAGCGCGGAGGAGGAGCCGGACGTCGACGAGGGCGGCCTGGCCGCGGCACCCGCGGAGGAGGAAATGGCTTGAAGGTTGCTGATCCGTGCTGTTGCGGGGATGCCTCGTTTGACCACCAACTGCATCCCCGAGGCGATTTGCGCGTCAGAAACACGGACTTAAGCACTCGCTAACCACTCGATCCCTATTATGGTTAATGCAACTGCAAGGGATCAAACGAAATGGCGCGCCTAGTCCTCACCGAACCTGGTGAAGATGTCGATGTCGGTGGCAATGTCACGGTGATCGGCACCACCTCCGGCGGAGAGGTGATCACCATTATCCGCGGCAACATCATCCTTGATGCATCCTTCAACACTGGCGGTGACACGGTCCGCCTGCCCGACCTCGCCTCCGCCTTCACAGTGAGACTCCAAGGCGCGAGCGCCATTCTGACCGGCGCCACGACCAGCGTCACTATCCCGGTTGGCCCCTTTGGCCTGCAGGTGGAGTTCGACGATACGACACGGACCCTGCTGGTCGATCCGCTCACCAAGATCGTCCGTTTGGGTGACCAGACGATCACGAGCAGTGAGACAGGGGTCCTTCCGGTTGGCGCAACCGAGGTGCTGGTCGGGACCGAGAGCGCGGATGTGATCAACGGCACCGATGGCGACGACGTAATCGACGGTCTCGGCGGCAACGACACCATCAACGGTCTGGCGGGCGACGACTTCCTCCGCGGCGGTGCAGGGGACGACATCATCACGGGCGGCCCTGGCGATGACGAAATCTATGGCGGCAGCGGAAACGACCGGATCACCGACAATGAGGGCGGCTATGCGGTGCTCGATGGCGGCATCGGCGACGACATCATCACCATCGACAACCGGGAGATCACCTCCTTCACGCTGAACGGCGGCGAGGGCAACGACACCATCATCCTGTCGCTGGGCGAGGTGGGCTTTGCGCTGGTCGATGCCGGCGGCGGCGCCGACCGCGTCGAGGTGATAAGCCAGGGCTTCGAAGTCAGCCTGCTGCTTGGCGGCGGGCAGGACACGCTGGTCATTCCGGCGGGCGCCTTTGAGGCGAAGGCTATCGGCACTACCATTGTCCGCGATTTCGAGGTCGGGGCAGGCGGCGACCGGGTCGACCTGTCGGGTGCGATCGCCAGCGGTCTCACCAACTATACGCCTGGCAGCAATCCCTTCGTCACGGGGCACCTGCGGCTGGCCGAGAGGTTCGGCAACACCTTCCTGGAGGTCGATCGCGATGGGGCGGGCGGGCCGGACCAGTTCCAGGACCTGATCAACTTCGCCGGGACGGGCAAGGACACGCTGACAGCCGACAATTTCAGCGGCTTCGATCCGCAGGCGGGCGCCGGCGCGGCGCAGATCCAGTCGGCAAGGCTCATGGCCGTGTCGGAGCCCGCGCAGGTCGCTGCGATCGACACCGCTCCACCTGCCGATTACCTAGAGATCGCAAGCCCTCCACTGAACCTCTGGAGCCGGTACGACGGCCATTATTTCATCGCCTAGACGCCGGCACGCGGCGGTGTCTTGACGGGGTTCAGGCGCCGCCGCACTCCTATCGGCCATGCCGGCAAGTTCTCGAAGACCTGAGTGATGCAGCGACCGTTGTGGAAGCATGTCACGGGCGGAGCGGCGCTGGTCGGTACGGGCGCGGCGCTGCTGAGCCACTGGCGCTACCGCAGCGAGATGGCGAAGGCGGTGCGCGCTCACGCCGCGGTCGCAGTGCCCCGGCAGCAGACAGACGAGCGCTTCGATCCTTCGCAAGTGGCCGACCTGCCAGAAATCGCGCAACGTTACTTTGCCCATGCGATCGCGCCGGGAACGCCGCTCTTCTCGGTCGCGCTGATCGAGATGGAAGGAGGCTTCCTTCTCGGCGACGGTGACAAGCACCGGCAGTTCGCCATGAAAGCGCGGGAGGTGATCCGCCAGCCGGGCGAGTTCGTCTGGCTTCCGCGCCTTTCCTCGGGCGTGATCACGATCAGCGGCTCTGACGGGCTTGCGGATGGCGAGGCATGGGCCCGCTTCTGGATCAATCGAACCCTGCCGATCGCGCAGCAGGCGAGCAGCCCCGACATGATCCGCTCGGCCGGCTTCCGCGGCGCGGCGGAGGCGGCCTTGTGGCTCCCGACCACGCTGTTGCCGCGCAATGGCGCTCGCTGGGAGGAGGCCGGACCCGATCGGGCACGGGTGACAGTCAGCGGAGGTGGCTTTCCCGTCACCCTGCTGCTCACCCTTGGGCCGGACGGCGCGGTGCGCGAGATGGTGGGCCAGCGCTGGTCCAACGCCAACGCGGACAAGGTCTTTCGCCTGCAGCCGTTCGGCGGCACCGTCGCTGCCGAGCGCCGCTTCACCGGCTTCACGGTGCCGAGCGAGATTGCCATGGGCAATGGCTACGGGACGCCGGACTATTTCCCCTTCTTCCAGGCGCGGGTGACCGGGATCAGCTACCGCTGACCGGCAGTTGCGAAGTGCTGCCGATCGGGCCTATGCTGCCCCTGCCGAATTGAGTGTCCAAGATGAAGGGACCGCTCGATCATGGCGCGTGTTATTCTCACCCAGCCCGGCGAAGACGTTGATGTCGGGGGCGACCTGACGGTGATCGGGACGCGTTCGGGCGGTGAGGTCATCACCGTGATCCGCGGCAATGTCGTCCTTGATCCGTCGTTCAATACCGGTGGCGATACGGTGCGCTTGCCGGACGACGCGGCTTTCTTCTCGATGCGGCTGGTCGGTTCGTCCGTGATCCTGACCGGGCTAGGCGTGTCGGTAAAGATTCCCGTCGGATCAGCAGGCCTGGAAGTCGCCTTCAACGATACCACCCGTATGCTGCGGTTTGACCTTGCAACCTCGGCCGTGAAGCTGGGCGAGCAGACGGTGACCTCCACCCCCACCAGCGTCGCCCCGGCAGGCGGCTTTCCCACCCAGACCGGGACGGAGGGCGCCGATGTCATCGTCGGCACCGAAGGCAATGACGTGATCGACGGGCTGGGCGGAGCTGACCGGATCAATGGCGGGGCCGGCAATGATGTGATCCGCGGCGGAGCGGGAGGCGACGATCTCGACGGCTCGTTCGGCAGCGACCAGCTCTACGGCGGGTCCGGCGACGACCGCATCTACGACAATGAAGGCGCTTCGGCCTATCTCGACGGCGGCACGGGCAACGACTGGCTGAGCGTGCTCAACTATGCCGGAACCCGCTTCGACCTGATCGGCGGCGATGGTGACGACCTGATCGAGGTGTCGATCGGGACCGTGGGAATCGCCGTCATCGATGCCGGGCCCGGCGCCGACCGGGTGGTGGTGGCCAGCGGCATGCCGGTCGACATCAGCCTTGGTGCCGGCCGCGACCAGCTGGTCCTGGACGAGCTGTCACTGGACGACGGGCTGTTTGGAGTGCTTACCGTGAAGGACTTCCAGCCCGGTCCGTTCGGTGACACGGTGGAGTTCCTTCGCGCACTGTCTACCTTCACGCTGAACTGGGACCAGAGCGGCAACCCATTTGCTTCGGAGCATCTGCGGCTCGTCGACCGGGATCGGGCAGCGGTGTTGCAGGTCGATCGCGACGGCCCGGAAGGAGCCTACGCCTTTCGCGACCTCATCCTGTTCACCGGCGTGGCGGCAAGCAGTTTCACTCGGGAGAATCTGGAAGGCTTCAGCCCGCAGGGATCGGCACTGACCAGTAACGCGACGATTGAACTCGGGCTCGATCATCCGGCTGCCTCGGCACCCACCGGCTGGAGCCATCACCTGATCGGCTAAGAGAGCAGAAGAAGGGTGTGACCCTGCAGCAAAGTCGCGCCTGAGCTAGATAGGCTGCACAGTTTGCAAGGAGGATCACTTGCATAGAAGTGCGCCTACGTAAGGGGTGCGCTTGCACAAGATTGCTCCGAGGTCGGCTACCAAAACAACAGGGATGCCCTTAAGTCTTGCGTGACCTAGCGTCTGTTGAACCCACGCGGTGCCACCTTGCACTATTAGATCGGGAAGAGGAGCGTTGCTTCGGGGTGCGCCCTACATCTCCACCCAGAGGTGCTGCATAGTGAATGAGTCAAGCCCGTCGCGAGGGTGGGACGAGCACGATCGAGCTGTTCGAGCGGATACGTCATACATATGATCATGCAGCGTCTCGGAACATGACCAGTTATCAATGCCAGCTTGGGTGAGAGCGCCAATCCACTGATTGATTGTGGTGAACCACTGCGGAGCGCTTCCGACCTGAATGTAGGCGATGATGGCACCCACTTTGCTGGTACTACCATGTAGACCAGCCCGAAAGCGCTGAACGCCGCCCTTCTTTCCATGCTGCGTGTGAAGGTATTCTGCTCCTCGCGCTTTGCGCCGCGCGGCGTGGGTAATCGCTTGCATTCGATTGGAATAAGAGGGTCGTAGTATGTGTATCGCTGACCGCAGACCCAGATAGTGCATCCGTATGTCGCGCCGACATGCCGCCGCTATGGCGCTCATTCGAGAGCCATAGCGGCTTGCTCTTCCGCCGGGCGAACAATCACGTTCAATCCTCCCGCATGGAAAAGCTTGTCACCCTGGCTGTCGGCTTCCACTAGTGACCTGCCGCTTAAGTGAGGCCTAAGCGAGTTTCGCACGTTGCACGGCACCAGCCTGCCGGGCCAAGGAGCGGAACATCTTCCTCTTGAGCGATGGCGATAGCAGCTTTCGATGTGGTTCCGAGACGGAGCGCCATCTCCCGCGTGCTGATGTGCACGCGGCTGACGCGCTCAACTACCGATACGCTCACGGACTTATCTTCGCAGTCCGCCGGCGCAATGGCCTGCAGCACCTCGGTGTAGACTCGCGGAGTGAGGTTTAGGACTTCGCCTGCATCCTTGCGAGACATTGTGCTACTGAACCGGGCGTGCGGGTAGTCACTAGGCTCGAAGCGCAATGAACGCAGAAAGCGGTACGAGCTATGGTCGACCAAGATCTGCTCCGTCAGCGCAGGGCGTGAAGCGTTGAGGATGAAAGGCAACGATCCTTGTAGAAGGCTTGCGAATATCGGGCCCCAAGGTTTCAAGCGGCCGCCGATAGAACTCACGGCTACTCGCAATGTCACGGGGTCGCTGGCAAGCGCGCTCCTTGAAGCTTGATGGAAGCGGCTGACGAAGTCGTCGAGCTTTTGACGGGTGGTCTGGACCGAGCCGTAGCGATGGAGGCAGAACCGGTCGCCCGTGGTTTCGATAAGCTGCATCGCAATTAGCTGCTCAACCCCGTGGTATGAGACACCCAGCCTCCAAGCCGCATGTTCGGGCGGCACTCGGGTAGCGATCACGTTGGCTAAGGTGTTGATCTCTGCAGCATCGTAGCGAGGGGCAGCCCTATGCGCATGCACTACGAAGATGGTATTGAGCGCCCCTAGCCTGCGAAGGTAGCCGACGCCCCGCGCAGAACGGCTAAGTCTTGCAGCAGCTTCGGCGCTGCTGAAAGTACGCTCGTGGAGTAAAGCGGAATTAGGCCCATCAAGATCAACCGCCCGACGAAACTTCTCGATTGTCTTGCGCACCTCGCCTGACATACCGTCGTTGGCTGCGAGACGGAGGAAGCGCATGGTGCTTCCATTGTTACCATCCCCGTGGCGTTTCGGCGCGGTGCTGAGCCGGTCGGCGATGAGGTTCTCGAGCGAACTTGGCCAGCCGAGCAGCACATTCCATGCGCTCGCAACGGCTTCAGCGACCACCGGGCCCGGCTGGTTCCAGCGGGCGCTGGTGCCGAACCTCGCAGGTGTAAGGCGTGGCTCAACGATGAGGGCCACCCTGACAAGCAGCTCGTAGACGTCCGCAGCGCCTAGGTGCTGCAACTCGGGCGGTAGCGCAGCAACGCTTTGCTGCTTGCGCGATGGGTCGTAGTGGACGAGGCCCAGGGCCTGAGAGAGCGACGGGCGAAGTGCGAACGGCACTTCATCGGCTTGGGCTGCGCTAAGATCCTCGACGCATCGATCACAGCGGGCGACGCCATTGGTATGGTGCCAGCGCTGGATCGCTCCGCAGCGCGGACAACGCTCTCCGAGATACTGCCAAGTGTCGGCACAGAACGGAAATGCGCGGAGCTGCCACAGGGCTCGATGGTGAGGTGAGATCGACAGGGCGGCCGGTGCGAAGCGCCTGACGGAGAGGTCGAGGTCATTGCGCTCGACTGGTGCACCGTAGAAGGTGCGCCGGCCTTCTGCATCGGTTGGGTATGAGCGATGCTGGAGCTCGTCGAGATCGACTTGCAGGCAGTCAGCCAGGATGGGAAGGCCATCCCAGCCGGAGGTGGAGAGGGTCGGCTTGTGGCCGTACACGACGCCAGCCAGGCTGGTGATCGTGAGAGCATTCTCGATCCAGTTGGCTGCAGCGACACGGGCGACGAACCCATCGAGGGATTCACCCTCAATGGGTGCGAGCGGTGCCTCAACTCGCCACGGTGCCCGAGCATGTGCGTTGATGGCCGTCATTACCTACTTCTCCCGGAAGGGATTGTAGGAGATGCAGTGGTTGGCAATGGACCAATCATCCACCGCGTCTGCCAGATCGTCGATCCCGATCGCCGGATCATCGCGGCGAACTACCGCTGCGAGCGCCGTCTCGATAATCCGGCAGAGCTGGCGGATGTTGCCGTTCGACGCTTCGCACAGCGTCTGTGCGGTCTTCGGTATCGCGAAGCCAGACGAAGTCCGCAGGATCCGCAGCTTAACGAGTTGATCATCCAGACCGGACACGAAGCTCGTGAAGAGATCGCGGTCTTCTTCGACGAGCCAGTCGAGCGGATCCATCGTGACAGGAGCATCCAGCCGTCCCGCGAGGTCCGGGCTGCGCCGGAAAACGTCACGGGCCTCCTCGGTTGCGAGAAAGGCCATAGGTACGATTCCACGATCCATGACGTCGCGAAGTGCTGTGGCAATCGCCGAGCTCATGGTCGGCCGGCGAGCAGCACGATTGAACTCGTCGATGATGAGCAGCTGCGTCTCATGGCGCTCGAGCGCGTCGAAGGCCCGCATCCACAGGACCGGCTCAGCCCCATGCTCAGGCCGGGGAACACCCATCGCCTTCAGGATGCTGGCGGGGATGGAACGAGTGGTGCCCGAGCCATCGACAGTGGCGATGACAACGGGCTGGGAGCCTGGAGTGTACTCACCAGCAGCCTCCACGTACGCCTTGAACCGCTCGGCACCCACTGTTTTCCCGGAGCCTGTGTCGGCGATCAGCCGAACCCCTCCCTGCGTCTGGCCTTTGGAGAGCTGGCCTGTGAGCCGAAGCTCATCCAGTGCTGCGACCAGTTCGTCCTGCCGAGGGTAGGGGAGGCGGATGGCGCGAAACTTAGCACGGGCCTCTGCCACCCGCCGCGAGCGGTCGGAGGGGCGCTCAGGGCGCCCCTCCTGCGTGATAGCCCCAATGCAGACCGAATCCTGCTGTGCCATGGTTTCGGGCCTCACTCGTAGCTGCCGCTGACGCGGCGGGTGCGGGTGGAGCGATGGGCAAGCTGCTGGCGGTCGTTGTGCTCACGGGGCTGACCCGCATCGCGACGGTCGCGCGGCTTCTTGCCCTTGCGAGACTGGTCGATCGGAAGACGGGGAGCGAGGATATCATCATCCAGCATGGTGGGCGCGGCGAGGTCGTGCGCGATGAACTGGCTGACCTCGATGGCTTCAGGTTCGTCGGTGTGCAGGTGGACGACATTACCTGTCACCTGCCGGATCCGAGGTATCTCGTACAGCCGAGCTACGAGCTGCCGCTCCCGGTGCTTGGCTTCCGGTGAGATGTTCCGGATAGCCTTGATACGCCGTGCCCGGACAGCAAGCCGCTCCTGCTCCGTGTTGAACCCCTGCGCCTCGGCCTCCGCGCTTTCCAGCAGCTGATTATGGAACCAGAGCGGCATCCCGTTCGCGTATGTTTCGTCCGAGCAGCGCAGCGTCACATACTTCTTCTGGACGCGGTTCCAAACATGGACGACCGAGATGTCTTGGGGGTCGAACTTGACCTTCACCGTCGCGGTAGGATCGCCTTTGGCTTGCCGGCGCGGCTCGACTGCCACGAGGTCATCCAGAAGTGCGGGCACCTTGCGGACGCAGGTGTAGCGAAGATTGAATAGCCGCACGCCAGACTTGGACAGCTGGACGCCAAGGCGAACGTCCATGATCTCCCGCTGGAAACCTGCGACGTCGTGGATGATATCGATGCCATGCTTGTTGACGCTCTTCTCGAACATCAGAGCGGGCTGCCGGTCCTGGAGACCGGCATGCTTTTCGATGTGGTACTCAGCGATGGCGTAGTTGGCGATAGCCTCAAGCTCGCTGACAGTGACGCAAGCGTGTTCCTCGGGATTGTAACCGAGCTTGCGGGCAAGCGCGATCGGCCGAGTTGCGCCTGGGATCAGCTTTGTGATCTTGAGCTGAAGAGTGGGGAAGATGCGTTCGCCGATTGCGCGGTAGCGTGGCTTTTTGATCGGACAATGCCGCACCGCGAATCCTGAGCCTTTGGCGGCGTCCTCAAGGGCCTTGCTGCGAAACTCCGAGGCATTGTCGACGATGACCTCCGCCGCCTTTCCGCAGATCCGCCGCAGAATGGGATACCGCTTCTCCAGCATCGGCGGCGGCCGCTTCGGGAGGCTCGCCCGCTTCAGGATCTCGCCGACGGTCCAGACCGACGGCGGCAGGTACGTGATTACATGAGAGAGGATCACCTCGGTCGCCACGTCTATCTTTACCGTCAGGTGAGGAAGACCGACCACCATCTCCCGGTCGAGATCGAGCACGAAGTAGCCGTTAAGGGGAGTGTGGTCGATGATGGCGAGTTGAAGGGCGCGTGAGGCCTTCAACGGGCGCCCTGAGCCACGCCAGCCTGCGTCAACTCCCGCCTTGCCGTCGCGGGTCTCGTCGGTTGCCGATTGCTTCAGCTTGTTACAGGCGCGCCAGACCGTAGCATAGGAAGGCACCGGATAGGGCTTCTCGGGCTTCGGGTAATCGTTCGAGCGGCCCTCGTTGATGTCTTCGACCTCAGCAGCGACCTCAGCATGCGCGTCCTGATAACTGGTCTGGCCGGTCCAGTAGCGGAGCGCGGCCTTCTGCTTCACCTCTTCGATGACATCGTCGAAGTAGGGGGAGCGAGGAACTCGGCCCGTCATGCGCACCATGTCGCGCATGGTGCGGTGACCAGGAACACCGCGATCGGAACGCCAGCGCTTGATGCTGTGAACATTGCTGTGTTCGCCGAACTGCTCCCGCAACTCAGGGGTCCAGTGATCTGTGAGCGCTTCGGTGATAGCTTTCACGCCGTTCGGCACGCCCAGGTCGTCCAGTAGCTGACACTGAACTAACATCTTGCGGGCATTGGGGTCGAGCTCCTCGCAATCGGATGTGTCCCAATCGGCCTCGGCAGCGATCTTGCGTGCCAGCGCCTGACGCACCGGTTCTTTCACGACGAGGCGGCCAGCGAGCAGAAGTTCATCGTAGGCTTCGTGGGTGAGCAGACCGAGCTCCCCATCGGGACCGCGATGAAAATACGTCATGCCCGTCTTGCAATGGATCAGGTGCATGTGGCCGGGCATCGTCTCCCCGACATACTTGTAAGGAGCGTCATCAATCTCAATCACCGCGCCGCGCGGATAGTTGTATTGTGCCATGTTGGTTCCCCTATGTTTTGAACAAAGCTTTCCCGTCCGCCGCGCGAGGGCGCGACGGTGTGTCGGCGCTTGGTGGCGCCCGTTCGTCTCCTGAGTTGCGGTGCTGCTAAGTGATCTGCACAGGCGTCTCGTGGTAGAGAGGCTTGGTCAGATCCATGTCGATCCGGCGGCGCACCATAAGCGCCTGGAGCACGGCCATGCCGGCCGGCGGGAAAGTGGGTTCGAGCAGAGCTGCAAGGTCGCCGTAGGTGCTCTCGTGTCCATGGCGGAGGGCGAAACTCTCCAGTCGGCGCAGGTGCTCAGGGCCCACGCGGGCGAAGCGCCGCGATTGGAAGAGCTCGACGTTCTCCTCGTGCTCCGGGGTTTCGAACACTTCACCCGCTAGGACGATCTTGAAAGACCAACCGCAGCGGCGGCAAATTTCCGCCACCCCGCTCAGGGTCAGGCGGTAGTCTTCGTCATCAAGGTCCCGCTCGTCGCGCTTGAGCTCGATGATCTCTGTCGAGCCATCGACCTTCCGAACCTCGACGTCACAGGTGTAGCGGCGCATGCGGCCATCCAGCGGAAACTCGAAGCGGCGGTGTTCGCTCTGGGCCCATTCAACATCCGGGTCGACTTCGCAGCGCATGAGGTATGCTCGCTGCGTCATGCCCTCCCAGTATTGAAGGCGCCGACGCTTGTATGATCCCCACCAGCCGTTCTCGTGAGTGAGGTTGCCCGTGAAGGTTCGCAAGGACCCGCCGTGCGCGGTCACATACATGTGCCCCATGGTTACGAGCTCGTCGCCAGCCTCGGGCAGATGCTTGAGGGGGCGGATGCGGGTCCGGTCTGGCGTAATCGCCGGATCGTAGAGCTGCCGAGCGATGGCATGTCGCGGGTCAACATGCGCAAGCAGCGGGCTGACAATGACCTTCTCGACCTCCTCGAACTCGCTCATGCGACGCGCGCTGGCTGACGGGGGGCGCGAACCCAAGGGCGGGCATGCCGCCGCCGCCAGCTATGCCGCCGCAGTGCTTCGGTCTTTTGGATACGTTCGCACTCGGGATCGGCATCGTCGTGGGGAGCAGCCGGAAAGGCGGACAGGTCGAGCCCACGATGCGTGACAGGGCGCGCCTTGGAGGCTTCGAGCGCCGTCTTCCGTGGGTCCGCCGGGCTTTGCTCATCCATGCATCGTTTCCACTTATCTTGTCGGTGACAATTAGGTAGCTAGTGGCGAACTGCGCCGGGCGCAAGCCTGCTGCTGACAAAAAATGTGAAAGTGATGATTGCCTGCTGAAGCAGGCACGCGTACGGCGAGGGGGTATGATGTCGTCAGCCGATCTCGAGCTAATCGCCAAACACTCGGGCGATGAAGCCACCTTCCGGGGTAATGAGGCAACGCTGCTGGCCCTCCCGGCTGCCACGCAGGCTGCCGTTGTTCAGAGGTTGCGCGTGCTGGATGAGTATCTGGCGTTGTCAGAGCCCACAGCCTCCGATGCGGCTCGGCTGGCACAAGCTCTCGGCATGTCGGAGCGGAACTTCTATCGGCTTGTGGGAAAGCTTCGCGAACACGGCCCTGTGGCAGGGCTGGCACCTAACTTCCGGCTACGGCAGCGGCCGTCGGCGGCGGTCGACGGTCTTGGCGACGTTGCTGAGCTAGCCTTGGAGAGGCTGCTTCAGGCGCATGAAGATGCTCGCTGGAAGGACGTCGTCGATGAGGTGCTCGCGTCTTGTAGGCTGGCGGGCGTGGAGCCTCCGTCCCCGGCGACGATCAGGCGTAGGCTGCTCGCCTTGCGGGCCGAAGGTCGGCTCAGGGAAAAAGGCGAGCGGATTTTGGGAGAGACATGGCTCCTCGACCAGACGGCCATCACTCTAACCGTTCAGAGCGGGGAGGCGGTCCGTTATGTCGTGGCGACCCTTCTCATCGACCGCCAGACCAAGCTGATTGCAGGAGTGGGCTTGCTGTCGGAAAGTGACGCTGAGTCCGGTGTGGTGTCGGCGCTTATTGACGCCTGGTCGCGAGTGCCAGAATTTGCAGTCGCCGCGTTGAACGTCGCATCCAAGCTGCGCGATTTTCACTGGGTTCTACCGGAAGGTGTAAGCGGCTCTGGATTCATGCTCTCGCCAGGCCTGACGAGGACATCCGGCCTTGGCTCCCGCCGCCATGGCGAGGCAATCTTCAGGCTGCTGGGCAATCGTTTGGGTCCGTACACTCTTCTGATCAGGTCGACGGCAGACCCCGCCGATATCGATCATCAGGTGGCGACCGCCCCAGTCACGTTCAAGAAAGCTGAAGAACTGGTGCGGCACGCTGTTGAGAAATGGAATGACGGCATCCTTCAGCAGGTCCCTGCAGTGAAGGCTGGGCGAGGGCGTAACGCCCGACGGAGCCGCCTGATCGGACTCATGCAGAAGATGACCGATACCTTCCTTCCCTCGCTTAGTGCTTCGTCAGCGTCGGTCCTCAAGGATGTTGAGCGCAACGTCTCGCACCCGCCGGGCGCATCGCGATCCAACCAAGCCTCGGAATGATCCTCGTTGCTCCGCCGCCGGCGCCCGGGAGCGTCTAGCCAGGAGTTCGCCGATTACAGCTCGCGCGTGATGCAACGGAACCGAGAGTTCGGGGCGGGCAGCCGCGCGGCCGAGCGGCGCGAAGGGTATGCGGCCGATCTTACGCCCGACGGCGCTGGTAAAGGCGACACCAGGCCGGAGCCCCTCCGACCCGTCTTTGTCGACCTGCACTCGGGCTGCTGCGGCAAGCCGCTCAACTGCAGGTAGGCAAGGCCGAAGGGCCGCAGACATGATCAGCCGCAGGTGTCTGGACTGGGTGACGCCTCCGTTCGCTGGATTTTCCAGAGCGTCCAGAAACGAAGCAGCCACGGCTGCATCGCTCACTTGGCCCGCACACAGGTGAAAACCGAGCACTGAGGCGGATTCCATGTGGATCAGAGCCGTGAGGACGGCGAGAGCAGCTTCCGAATTGGTTCCCGAAACCGTGAGATCGAGCGGACACGCGTCCAGGACGAAGTCGGCGTCTTTCCGCAAGCGTCCCCTCAAGTCAGGGCTGAGCACCGGCTTACCCGTGCGTGTCCGGACTGCATTCCAAGACGGCGCTACGAGTCCTTGTTCCTTGCAGCGTCGGTGGCTCTCGGCGAAGATCTCGCTGTCTCGAGCCCCAGGGCCGAGATCGGCGATCGTTGCGGCCAGAACTGCGCGGGTCGTTGAGGGCAGCGGGCTCTGCTGACCTTGACGTGACACCTTCGGCTCTCCGCCTGCGCGGAGATCACGAACCGCCGCAGCCAGGCGAAAGAAGCTGCGCTGAACCAGTTGTAGCTCGGCAGCGGAACGGTCAGCGTCTGCCGTGGTCGGCTTTTCGAGATCCAGATACCGATTTACCACCTCCATGCGACGGAGGGACTCGGCCCATAGGTGCGGGGGCAATTCGGCTAGCTGCCTGGTGATCTCGTCGCCCATTCTTTCCTCCGATAAATTGCATCGGAGTTCGAATTCCCGCTTCTACCTGTGCCTTGGCGCGCCGGAACTTCGGCACGCCAACCAGGCACAAAAACTTCCTAGTGCTTCGCCTCATGGTGCGCATCGTGGAGGATCTCGATGCCGCCTTTGAATGCGATGACTGCGATGCCCACTGCCACAACCAGGTCGGGCCAGTTCTGCCCTAACCAGAGCACAAGACCTCCTCCGACCAGGATGCCGCCGTTCGAGATGAAATCATTGAAGCTGAAGGTGGTAGCGGCGCGCATGTTCACGTCGGGTTGCCGGACCCGCTTTAGCAGGATCAAACACCAGAGGTTCACCCCTGCGGCAATTACCGCCATGATCATCATGGTCGTGCCAATGGGGTCCGAGCCGGCGACATACCTTCTTCCGGCGTCCACAAGAACGCCGACTGCGAAAATTAGCAGCAGGATGCCGGATACCCTCGCCGCTCCCCGCTTCCACACTGGGCCACGAGTGAGCGCGACAAGGCTTAGAGCATAGACCAGCGCGTCGGATGAATTGTCCAGACCATTCGCGATCAGCGCGCTTGAGCTGGCGAAGACACCCGTGGCGAAGAAGCCCACAGCGATCGCGACGTTGAGTGCGAGGACAATCCATAGGGTCCTGCGCTTGTCGGCACTGCCAAGTTCAAGTGTGCCCTCGCTCATGGCCGCCGCCTCCACATGGCTCGGTTGCACAAACATTCGTCCAGCATGCTCTTTTCCTTTCCTCGCGGGGTCATTCAGCGGGCACCATCGCCATGGAGCCGGCTTCCTTCTCCGGGGAACGCGCCGGACTAACTCTAAGAAGCAGCTTGGTGATGGCGGGCAGCACCAGCAGCGTCAGCACCGTGGACGTGATGAGCCCGCCGATCACCACGGTGGCGAGAGGCTTCTGGACCTCAGCACCCTGACCGGTCGCAAGCGCCATCGGGACGAAGCCGAACGATGCGACGAGTGCCGTCATCAGCACGGGGCGAAGCCGGGTAAGGGCGCTCTCTCGGATCGCCGCTTCGAGCGGCCTGCCAGCCGCTTGCATGTCCACGACCGAGCTCATCAGCACCAGCCCGTTAAGGACGGCGATGCCGGACAGAGCAATGAAGCCAACGGCCGCCGAGATCGAGAAAGGCAGGCCTGCCAGTGCCAGCGCGAACACGCCGCCCGCAAGCGCTAGCGGAATGGCCGTGTAGATGGCCAAGGCCGGCCTAACCTCGCCTAGCGCCAGATAGAGGAGCAGGAAAATGAGCGCGAACACCGCCGGCACCACGAGGGTTAGGCGGCGCGAGGCGGCCTGCAGATTCTCATACTGGCCTCCCCATTCGACGAACGATCCCGCAGGAAGCTGGACCTGATCAGCAATCTTTTCCCGCGCCTCGGCGACAAAAGAGCCGAGATCACTGCCTCGCACATTCGCCTGCACGACTACCCTTCGCTTGCCATTTTCCCTGCTCACCTGGTTCAGACCGTCGGTGAAGCTGAAGCGAGCCAACTCTCGTAGAGGCACAGCCAGCGTACTAGCACCGCCGTCACCGCGAACGATCACCGGCAAGGCCCCAATTGCGTCAAGGTCGGCGCGCACAGTGGAGGGCATTCGGACGACGACGTCGAAGCGCCGGTCTCCTTCGAACACGATGCCCGCCTCTCGTCCACCAAGTGCCGCCGCGACGGTGTCGGACACTTCAGCGAGTGTCAGGCCATAGCGAGCGATAGCGTCACGATCGAACTGCACATCGAGAGTGGGCGAGCCTTCGGTCTGCTCGACCTTTACGTCAGCCGCGCCTGGCACCGTCTGCAGCACGGCGGCGACCTGCTGACCGACCCGTCCAAGCTGCTCCAAGTCATCGCCATATATTTTCACCGCGATGTCGCTGCGGACACCAGCAATCAGCTCGTTAAATCGAAGCTCAATAGGCTGGCTGATCTCAAAGGCGTTGCCCACGAGTGACTGCAGCTTGGCTTCGACCCGCTCAATTACCTCTTCCTTGCTGTCTACACCCGCCGGCCACTGGCTCTTGGGCTTCAAGATGATGAAGGAGTCCGAGATGTTCTGCGGCATGGGGTCCAAGGCCGCTTCGGCCGTACCCGTCTTGCCGAACATGTGCTGGACTTCCGGCAAGCTCGCGACGGCCTGCTCGATGCGCCGCTGGAACTCCAGGGATTGATCAAGGGAGGTAGAGGGGACCCGCGCTGAAAGGACGGCGATGTCGCCCTCGTCAAGTTGTGGGATAAACTCGCGCCCAAGCTGGGTGAATAGTAGGGCCGAGCTAACAAAGATGGCGAAACCGACGCCAATCACAGGCCATGGACGCCTCAACGCGCGATCGAGCAGTGGTTCGTAACGCTCCTTCGTCCAGCCGATGGCGCGCACCTCTTTCTCATTCACCTTCCCACGGATGAGCAAGGCGACCATCGCCGGCACGAACGTCAAGGACAGGATGAAAGCACCGGCCAGGGCAAGCATCACCGTCGTCGCCATTGGCGAAAACATCTTGCCCTCGACCCCGCTGAAGGTGAGCAGTGGCGCGAAGACGAGGAAGATGATCGCCTGACCATAGATGGTCGGTCGGATCATTTCCCGCGACGCTTGGAAGACCTCTTCGAGCCGTTCGGGCAGGCTTAGGAGCCGACCTTCGGCATGCTGGCGCTGTGCGAGGCGGCGCAAGGCGTTCTCGATGATGATGATAGATCCATCAACGATCAGGCCGAAGTCGAGAGCGCCGAGGCTCATCAGGTTCCCAGATGTACCGGTGGCATTCATCCCGATCGCCATCATCAGGAAGGACAACGGGATCACGAGGGTTGCAATGATCGCCGCCCGAATGTTGCCCAGCAGCCAGAACAGCACGGCAATCACCAGCAGTGCGCCGATCAGTAGGTTTTCTTCGACCGTCGAGATGGTGGCGTTGACGAGCTTCGAGCGGTCAAGGACCGAGTGCACGACAATGCCTGGGGGAAGGGCGCCTTTCAGTTCCTCGAGCCGATTGCCAACCGCTTCGGCAACGGTACGGCTGTTCCCTCCTGCCCGCATCAAGGCTGTGCCGACGACGACCTCCTCGCCATCTTCGGACGCAGCCCCCGTGCGGAGCTCGCCGCCGATCTTTACCGTTGCGACGTCTCGCACCGAGATAGCCAAGCCACCTCGTGCGGCAATGCTTGCTCGGGCGATCTCGTCGAGGCTTCGGATACGGCCGTCGGCCCTCACCACGAAGGCTTCACCGCCGCGCTCGAAGAAATTCGCACCAACAGAGACGTTAGCCTTCTCGAGAGCTTCGGCCAGGTCGGAATACGACACGCCAAGCGCAGCCATCCGAGACGGGTCGGGCTCGACCACATACTGCTTCTCGTAGCCGCCGATCGAGTCGATAGCGGCGAGACCCTCCACCGAGGTAAGTTGCGGGCGCAAGATCCAGTCCTGCACAGTGCGCAGGTAGGCGAGCTTGGCGACTTCGTCGGTCAACAGCTCGCCTTCTGCGGTCAGGTAGCCTCCATTGGGTTGAGGGCCGGGTCGACCCGCGATGCGGGGAACGTTCGGCGTTCCTGCCGGGGCATATTCGACCACATACATGAAGACCTCGCCGAGACCCGTGGTCATCGGACCCAGTCGTGGCTCGACGGCTGCAGGAAGGCTTTCCGACGCGGCAGTCAGGCGCTCGGCGACCTGCTGCCGGGCGAAATAGATGTCCGTGCTCTCCTCGAAAATGGCGGTGACCTGAGAGAAGCCGTTTCGGGAGATCGAGCGGGTACTTTCTAGACCCGGGATGCCCGCCATCGCTGTCTCGACCGGGAAAGTAACGAGCCGCTCCATGTCGAGCGGTCCAAGTGCCGGAGCGACCGTGTTGATCTGCACCTGCTTGTTGGTGATGTCCGGCACGGCATCGATCGGCACCTTGACGAGCTGACTGACGCCGAAGAGCGCAACGAGGGCGGTGAGCGCCACCACCGCCCAGCGAAATCGGATCGAGGTGCGGAGCAGACGTTCAATCATTTAGGCGTTCCTGATGGGGGAGGGGGGATTGATCGCGAACGTGATCAATGTTCCTCCTCGCTCGCCCCAAGTTGGGACTTCAGGGCGAAGGCTCCTCGCGTTACGACCTCCTGCCCAGCATTGAGGCCGTCCAGAACTTCGACGCGGCCGCCGCTGCGCTGCCCAACCGAGACTGGAGTGGCCTGAAAACCTCCTTTGACCCGGACGAAGACAACATCCTTGCCTTCGACTTGCTGGATTGCGACTTCCGGAAGGATGAGGCCACTTGCGGCGCTAGAGCGAGGCGTCATCCTCACCCTTAATCCTTGGCCTTGGCGCAACCCTCCCGGTGCACCGGACATCTGCAAGACCACGGCAGCCGTGCGGGTCTGCGGATCGAGCGATGGAGTGATGGAGCGAACGCGGGCTTCCACGATCCCGCCGGAAGGCAGCTCTACCGCCGCCGCGTCCCCGGGCTGCAGCCGCTGGGCGTCTGACGCGGAGACCGCCGCTTGGATCTGTATCCGGTTCGGATCGGCGACGTTGAACAGCTCCGCTCCGGCGGCGACATAGGCACCAAGCTGCGTATCTACTTCGGTGATGCGACCGCTGATCGGTGTGCGAACCGCAAGGAAGCGCCCGTTCCCGGTGACCCCGGCGGTTCGGACCGCAGCCTCGGCGCGCTGTAGCTCGGCTTCCGCTGTCTGCCGGGCGGCAATCGCTGCTTCGAGATCTTGGCGCGCAGTGACCTTGGCATTGAAGAGCCGTTGCTCGCGTGCTGCGGCGGCCCGCGCCTGCTGAGCTCTCGCCGCAGCCGCGTTACGCTCGGCCACAAAGGCAGCGGCTTCGCGGCTTTCCAGCAGCGCAATAGTCTCCCCAGCTCCCACCGGATCGCCAAGGCGCTTGTTGATGCGGACGATAGCTCCGTCGGCTCGGGCCGTCACGAGAGCCTGCCCGTCAGGCGGAGCAGTGACTGTCGCCTGAGCAATTATCTCGGAGGTGATCGAACCGGGCACGACCTTTTCAAGCGAGATCCCGTTGGCGGCCAGCTGATCAGCGGACATGACCACGAGGCCCTCGGCCTCGTGCTCTTCCTCATTCTCGGCCTGCTCTTCTACAACCGGAACGACGGCATCGGGAACGGTGGTCCGGCCGATCAGCACTCCGCCTATTCCAGCAAGCAAAGCGATCGCGGCGGCTCCAGCCAAGAGGCGTGAACGGTGGTCGCGAAGGCGGACGATCTCTGTGATGCGTTCAGTGACGGTCATTGGGCTTCCTGTTGAGCTGCGACCCGGCCGAGCTCGGCCGTGGCAAGTGCCTGTGCGAGGCGGGCGTCGATGAGCGAGGCCTGGGCTTGTCGGAGGGCTGATTGGGCATCGAGCAGTTCGACCAGGGAGGCGCGACCCTCGATGTAGGCGAGCCGGGTCAGGCGCAGGCCTTCGGTCGCCTCGGGGACAGCGGAGCGCTGCAGAGCTTCGACACGAGTGGTCGCGGACTGAACGTTGCTGACCGCATTGGCTGCGCGGACGCGAACGTTGGCTCGGACACTCGCAAGGTTCGCCTCAGCAGCGCGAATGCCTGCCCGGGCAGCCTCGATGTTCCCTCGGTTGCGATCGAAGACCGGCAGCGGCAGCGAGACGCCCCCGACCAGTGCCACTGCGCCAGCTTCCCGGACGTGCCGAACGCCGATGCCTACTGCAGGATCGAGCCGGGTGGCTGCCTGCTCCTGCGTAAGCGCGGCTTCGGCGATGATGCGTTCGGCCTCGGCGAGGCGAACCTCAAGGCTCTGCTCCGGAGTTATCAAGCGGGGGCGCAGGTCGAGCAACTCGCCGCTGACCCGCTCAATGGCAATCGTGGCTCCGAAGAGCGAGGCCAAGGTTGAGCGAGACGAGCGTTCCTCAGCCCGTGCGGCTTCCAGTTCGGCCGCAGCCTGCGTCGCTGCCGACCTTGCCCGAAGCGCTCGAAGCGGCGGCTCACGGCCGTTATCGACAAGGATCTGAGCAATTCGGGCCAGCTCTCGTGAACGTTCTTCATTGTCTTGCGCCAGAAGCAACCGCTCCCGGGCGACTACCGAGCGGGCGAACTGCTCCCGCACCGATTGCGCCAGGTCGGCTCGGGCAATTGCAAGTCGCACCTGATCGGCGGCAAGCTCTGCCTGCGCGGAGGTGACCCGCGCTCTGCGGCGGCCGCCAAGATCGAGGCGCTGGTTCACGGCGACCGTGGTTTCGACACCTCGCAGCCCGGAAAGCTCGCCAGTGCCGAGGAAGTTCTCGACTTCGATGCTGAGCTCGGGATTGGAACGGACACCGGCCTGCCGGATGCGGGCGGCGGCGGCGGCGACCCGCGCCTGAGCGACGTTGAGTGCCGGTGAGCGCGCTTCGGCTTCTTCCAACGCCTGCACCAGGGTCAAGGAAGAGGGGAGCGGGCCTGACCGAGGTGGCAGCAACGTTGAAGACGTTTCTGGTGAAGGCGCGGCGGGGCCTGCACGAGAAGGTGCTTCAGCCCCGCCGAGCTTCGGCGTGGCGGTAGTGCTGACCTGCGCGCCTGCAGGTACTCCCGCCAAAGGCAGTACGGCCACGGCGACTGCCGCAGCGAGATTGCGTAACATCTAACTACTCCTGACAGCACTCGAACTGCCGGCAGGCGCGAGCCAGCCAGCGTCAGCGTGTCGTCAGGCGATTGGAGGGCGGAGGGTAGCGCCGGGGCCGTTGCCGGATTGAAGGTCTCGGCTCGTCTCGATCAGCCCGCTGCTATCCTGATGTGTTAGCAGGGATGCACGATCCGCCATCGGCACGGCCATGCAGTGACCATGGCAGGCATTATGGTGGTGTGGTGCTGCCTTGTCGCCGTCCGCCGGCACCTGGTCGCGGTCGCCATCATAGTGACCGGCGGAGGCTGAAGTCGTCTCGCCGCCGCAGTCGAGCGCCTCTGCGGCACGCGCGGCGCTTCCGGTCCAAAGCAGGAGGATCAGCATAAGCGCGCTGATGCATGATGATAGGCGCCGCACGATCCTACCCTTACCAGCCTTGCATCGGTGAGGGGAAGTGCGCGGACGAACGCGGAGCCACATGTCGATGTGTGCTCAAAGACTGTCTAGCCGGTCGAAGCGGCTGCTCGCGCTCTTCCGACATCACAGCTCCGTAGAAAGCGCATTCTGCCGCCCGCGTGATCATGCAAGCTTACCGTCGGTGGAGCCGAGATTGGCTGAACGCTGGTCGGCAACTCGTCGATTATACCAGAAGCCAAAGAGAACCGCCGCGAGCATAGCGAGCTGAGCCAGGACTGACTGCACAGTCGGACTGAGGCCAAGCAGGTCGATCCTCGGTACGGCCGCAACAGGTCGCACGTCGATCAAGCCCGCCTCCTGAAGTGCTGCAACGCCTTTCCCAGCGAGCACTACAGCAAGGACGGCAATCAGGCCGGAACTGTAGGCGAAGAACGTCGAGATAGGCAGCGTCTTGCTGAAACGCAGCATGGCAATGGCGATCACAGCTAGAAGAACGATGGCCGCCAGGGCTCCCGCTGCTACAGCTCCACCGTTTCCTTGGCTCCAGAGCGTAGCGTAGAAGATGATTGTCTCGAAGACCTCGCGGTAGACCACGAGGAAGGTGAGCCCGAATAGGAACCACGCCGAGCGCTTGGACAGAGCCTTGGTGAGCCGCTCGTTGATGTAACGCTGCCAAGCTCCAGCCTGAGCTTTCCCATGCATCCATACACCAACGGACAGCAGTACCACCGCAGCGAAGATAGACCCGAAGCCTTCGGTCAGCTCTCGGCTCGCCCCGCTAACCCCGATCAGGTATGTCGCCGCAGCCCAGGTGGCGGTGCCGGCAACCAGTGCTGCGATCCAGCCGCCGTGGACATAGCCAAGCACGTCCTGGCGTTCGGCTTTCTTCAGGAAGGCAATCATCGCGATCACAAGAAGGAGGGCTTCAAGGCCCTCGCGAAGCAGGATGGTGAAGGCCCCTAAAAAGCTTGATGCAGTGCTTGCGCTTTCCGGCTTCAGCTGAGCCTCTGCCTCTATGAAAAGCGTCTGCAAGGTGTCCACTTGAGCGCGCACTTCGCTCGACGGAGCCGAACGGTCGATGCCGGCGCGCAATTCGGCCATGGCTTCTTCGATTCGCCTCATCAGCGATGCATCGCGGGTGGAAAGGAGAGGCTCTGCGGGCTCGAAGCCGTCGAGATAGGCTGAGAGCGCTAGATCCGTCGCCTTTGCTCTTTGACCGGCCTCGTAAGCAGCAAGCGCTTCCTGCAACCGTGTCTTGGCCAAGCTAAGCGAACCTTCAGCACCAGAAAGCGCCTCGGGATGACCGCGCAAGTATGCCGTTAACGCATTCGCCTTCTGGGCTCCCAAGGTGCGCTCGAGTTCGGCGGGGGTTAGCCCAGCCAAAGCAGTCAAATTGGGGATGACGTCGCGTGGGGCAGATTCACGAGACCAGACCCTCTCTCCTGGCGAAGCGAGTTTATCCGGATATGCATAGCGTCCGACGTGAAATGCCAGTGCCCACCGGTCTTCCGAGGTGAGGTGAGCGAAGGAAGGCATGGAGGTGCCCTCCAATCCTTGTTCGATGACCTGATACAAGCCGAAGACGCTTCGCTCACGGGCACGGGACCTGTCGGTGAAATCGATTGGCGGTGGATCGAGGCCTCTCGCCGCTGGTCCTCGCCCATCACCATTGGCCCCGTGGCAACTTGAGCAATTCTGTTGGTAGAGCGCAGCGCCTCGGCTCAAATCAGGCGCCATCGAGGGTGCAAGTGGCACGGGATAAGCAGCTAACACGGCGCCTCCCAATCGCCGGGCCGAGGTGGCGATTGTCGCCGGAGCGGATTTCGCGGCGATGGCAGCTTCAAGCTGAGTTGCTTGCTGGAGAAGGCTCGCCCGCGCCTTGGTTTGTGGGAGTTCGCCGAGCCGCTGACGCACGCTGGCGGAGAACTCCACCATCTCTACGTACTCAGCCTCATTCACTACCCGCCCGTTTGCGACCGCACCGGCATAATCCACCGCGATGTAGTCCAAGAGGCGCCAAACCGTCTGGGCCGGAGCCGTCTGGGCGCTAGCAGGCCAGGCGACAGTGCAGCTGACGAGCAGCGCCATGATGAGTGCGCGAAGGAAGATGAGCGGCGTCATGCTGTTCTCCGCAGTTCCTCGCGACCCTCGCGGATGATTTCCCACGCCGATTGCAGGAAGATCACCGCGATCACGGCGGCCACGACGATGTCGGGCCATGCGCTGTCGAGCCAGAAGACAAGTGCCGCCGCTCCTACGACGGCCACGTTGTTGATGGCGTCATTGCGCGAGAACAGCCAAATCGCTCGTGCCTGGGCGTCTCCACCTTTGCGAAAACGGGCGAGGATCAAGGCGGCAGTCACGTTGACGATCAGCGCGGCGACCCCGATGCCCCCCATCAGTTCTGGCTCTGGCGGTATGGCGTTTAGCGCCCGCCAAGCTGCCATCCCAATGACTGCCAAGCCGAGTGCGGCGAGGAAAAAGCCCTGGGTCATCGCCACCTTCGCACGGGTAGCTGCGGCCCAGCTGAGAGCGAGAAGGCCGACGAACGTGATCGATCCATCTCCGAGGAAGTCGAGAGCGTCAGCCTTCAGAGCCTGGCTGTTGGCGAGAAAGCCTCCGACAATCTCGAGAAGCCCGAACCCGACATTGAGGATAACTACCCACCACAGCGCGCGTCGGTAAGCCGGATCTACTTCTGCCCGCTGCACGTCGCCAGTGCAGCCGCAACCATCTGATTCGGTGTCTTTCATGAGCCCGCTCTACAACCTCCAGCCACTGGAGGATCAAGCTCTTTTGCGAATGTTTCGCAATTAAGGATGGAGCGACTTCGTGACGCTGAATAGGCTGATTGCACCGGTGGCAGTTTGCACGACAGATCGGGGCAGCACCTCTGCCCCGGTTCGATCGGTCAGGATGCCCTCCAGTGCGCCGTCAGCGTTGAGCTGAGTATCCGTCCTCCCGTCGAGCAGCTGCACTGTAAGGCGGAAGAGCGAGCGCATGATTTTGCTTCGCTGATGGGCATAGTCAGCGATGTGGATCTCGCCGCCAGGCCGCACACTGGCGAACATCGCTGCCACACCGTTGCGCTTCTCAAGCAAAGGCACCTGATGGAAGACTAAGCTCGATACAGCCTTGTTGAGCTGACCTTCGAGTTCTGCTGCGTCGCGAGCAAAGCCCAGCCGCCACTCGATGTCGAGGCCGACCTCTTTGGCCTTCGCTGCGGCTCGCTTCAGTACGGCCGCGTCTGGATCGATCCCGATGATCCGTGCGCCAGGTGCTGCTTGCTTCATCATCAAGGCGAATGTGCCGGTGCCGCAGCCGACATCCGCGATCGTCTCACCATCACGAGGCGCAACTTGTCTTAGGAGCTTATCCCGCCAGATCGCCTCACGGGTTAGAAGTCGGATTGCCAAGTCGTAGCTACCCGTAAGAAGAGGCGATCCAAGCGCCGGGGTGAACTCGCGAGTTTGCATCAACGAAGGCCTCCAAACGCGCTCTTCCACCTAGCGCACGGCTGACCTACATCCTCCAGTCACTGGAGGATCAAGAGCCAATGTCGAAGCAGTTGATGATTGGAGATCTTGCGACCGCGACTGGGACGAAGGTCAACACAATTCGTTTCTACGAGGACACCGGACTCATGCGACGGGCGGCGCGAACCGCATCAGGAAGACGCACATACGGGCTCGCGGATCTGGAACGGCTCCGGTTCATCCGTCACGCGAGAAAGCTCGGCTTTGAGACTGAGGAAATCCGATCGCTACTGGCTCTAGGAGACGATCCGGATACCCAGTGCGGTGAAGTGACCACGATCGCGAAGCGACATCTGGCCGACGTAGATGAAAAGATAAGTAGGCTCGCACTTCTGCGCAGCGAGCTCGCCCGCATAGTCAAGTTATGTGAAGGAGGGACCGTCTCGGAATGCAGGATACTGGAAACAATGAGTGCTGAGCCAAACACTAGATAGAACTAGGGTGTTACCTCTGCGCTTTTCAGGTTCGGTAGGGATGCCTCGGGTTTTAACCTAACTTTGGCTTGAAGCTATAGCCCACAGCATTTCAATTGTGAAAGATCCGGACAACAAGCAACGGAGAGCAACTTAGTCTTGCACCGATGGAAGGGACTAGTTGAGCCGCCCCAGCCAGCGGGGCACTGCCCTGCAATAATCGGCATAGGCTTGGCCAAAAGTTCGAAGGAGGTAATCTTCCTCGCGGCGGATCACGAATAGGTCGACGAGGAGCGCTGCTGCTAATGCGCCAATTGCCGCTGGCGCGCTGGTCAATGTGCCAGCGACACCGAAAGCGAGGATGGTCATGCCGAGATACATGGGGTTTCGCGAGTATCGGTAGAGGCCAGCGATGATCAGTCGGGCCGCTGGCTGCCATGGTTCTGGCCGCACCTTCGCGCGCCGGAACCGATCAAGCGATCCGAGGATCAGCGAGAGGCCCGACACTACTCCGGCAATACTGACGAACAGTAACAAGCCGGAGGCGAAGCTGGCATGAGCCACAAGGCCAAGTCCCGTCAGCCCTGCGAAGATCAAGGGCGGCGGCACTCGGACGCCAGGGTGATCCGTGCTGGTCATGGGCGCGCTCGGGCAGCCTGCGGGTTCGGGCGGAGTTCGGCATGCGCAAGACGCACGATCTTCCAGCCTCCCGTGATGCTCAGCGCAGCCATGATGCCGGCGACCACAAGGTCGGGCCATCTGGTGCCGGTCCCGAAAACGCCCAGGGCGGCGGCCACCACTGCTATGTTGGCGATCGCGTCGTTGCGACTGCAGATCCAGACCGATTGCATGTTGGCATCACCTGAGCGCCAGCGAAAAAGCATCGCGGCCACACCAACATTGGCAGCTAGCGCAGTCAGGCCAATCCCGCCCATGATGAAGAACTCTGGCGATGAGCCCTCAATGGCTGACAGCACAGCTGCACCGATAACATAGGCCCCCAGCAAAAGAAGGGTGACACCCTTGAAGAGGGCTGCCCGGGCTCGCCAGGCCAGAGCCAGCCCCGCCACACCAAGCGAGATGGCGTAGTTGGCAGCGTCCGAGAAGAAGTCGAGAGCGTCGGCTTGCAAAGATCTGCTATCGGCGATCCCGCCGGCAGCAAGCTCAATGGCGAACATGCCGCCGTTGACTGCCAGTGCAATCCACAGTGCCTGACGCCAACGCGCATTGGTCGCCTCCGAAACACAATGATTGCAAGCCATTAGCCACCTCTACCGAATCAGAATGGCAGCCTTATGGTCCTTGTAGTGGCTACAAGGTCAAGACCCGACGGGGGTCGATTGGCGGGCTTCGCAACCGCACCCTGCTTCTTGCAGCGTCAAGGCGCGCACGGCGCAGCAGATACCGGCTGCAAGACTCCTGATGGTCGAGGTGGCAAGTAATGGGTCGACGAACTTGGGCCGAGCGCACTAACGCCGCCCCGAGGGGACACTGACATGGCATTGAAAATCGGTCAGCTCGGGAAGGCGACGGGGACGAACACGGAGACGATACGCTATTACGAACGGATAGGCCTTCTTCCCAAGGCCGGGCGAACGGACGGGAACTACCGCAACTACGATGATCGCGACGTTGAGCGCCTGACATTTATCCGGCACGCCAGGGGCCTGGGTTTCGAAATCGCTGATATACGGTTGCTGCTCGAGCTATCCGAAACGCCCTACCAAGATTGCGGGGAGGCTGATCGGATCGCCAGTCATCAACTTGCGGCAGTGGACCGGAAGATCGGTCAGCTCACCAAGCTGCAAGCCGAGCTCCGACGCATGATTTCCCAATGCCGAGGCGGACAGATCTCCGACTGCCGGATCATGCTAGCTCTGGCGGATCATGAGCACTGCGAAACTGACCACAGCTGACAGCACGCAAGCTTGTGGTCGCTTCAAGGTTTTCTATGTCACGTTGCCCTGACGGCAAACGAGGACATAGCAGTGGAGCACCATAAGCACGTCGAACTCGAGGCTGCCGGGCTGCGAACGTTCTTTCGGATCGCTGATATCTGGCGGCTGAGTGAAGCCGAGCGAGCCGCCATCCTCAATCTGGATGACGAAGGGCTCAGGCTGGCCAAGGAACAGCCCGCCTCGATCAAGCAGGACACCCTCCATAGGCTCTCTTATGTCTTTCGTGTCTATCGAGCCGTGAACACTCTTCTGCCGGACGCGCACCGGGCCGCTGAGTGGATGCGGGCACCCGGCAAAGTGCCGATGCATGCGGGGCGCTCAGCACTCACAATCATGGCGAGCGGCGAGCTGAATGACCTTCAGAGAGTGACCGAATACCTCGAGGCTCAATGTCAGTGAGCGATACCTTCAAGCCTGAAGGCTAATTTGTGTTCAAACCTTGTAGTCACTACAAGGTTAACCTACCTGCTTCCCCGACCGCTTCTCATGGCGGTTAGACAGGGAGCGTAGGATGCAGGAATCAAATGATTGCTCGGCTTCGGCGATGGTGCCCTTCCAACCGGTGCTGGCAGAACACCAGCCTTGTAAGGGCGAGGTCCGCGACTTTGTCTTCTGTGATCCGCTCGAGCCAGACTGCCCCTCCGACCTCAAGGTCACGCTGACGCATCGCCAGATCGGACGACTGGTGTTCGTGGCGGCAGAGACGGGGTCGCGCTTTGCTCGGGAGCGTTCGTCCTATGATCCTGCCGCGTGGATGGCGGCGCCTCGGAGCCTATTCGGCGGCCGCAATGCGCTAACAGCCTGTGTTGATCGCACCATGTTCATGCGGGCGATTGTTCTGCACGGGGCAACCGCCGTCTATGACATGGCGCCGCAGGATATGTCCGAGCTGCTTGCCTCATCGGAGTGCGACGACGAAGCATCCATGGTGGTTGAACATACTGGTCGCAGCCTTGACCGTGGTGGCGCTCCCTTGATGAATTGGGGGCCGACACTCTTCACGGCGACATGCGCTGAGCATAGCTCGGCCGGCGTTCTCCACCTCTTCTTTGCGACAATAGCGACTGACGAAGGTGCGGCGAGAGAACAGTTGCGGGAACGACTGGGGCCGAGCGTTTCAAGCATCGCCAACGTTATGGCCGGGTTCGACCCCTCGCAGCCAGTCGCCGTCTCCTTGCTGTCTGAGGCAATGGCGTACCTGCTGAGTCAGATCGCACACGAGCCCACCTCAGCGCTCGCGGATGGCTTCAACGTCCTGATTGAACACCGCTTCGATCACTAGCCTGTAGCGCCGGCAGCTTGCGCGATGGTGGCTGCGACTCTCTCCATCACTCAAGAACATGAGCGTAAAGCGCAAGCTGCGGATGCGTGAACGACCGAGCCGAGTAGGCCCTCCCTCGGCCTCTATGCTGAACTCAAGTGATTCAACAGACAATGACGAAGGATCTAGACATCGACTGGCGCCCGAAGGCTATTGCATTCGACTGCTACGACACGCTGTTGACGATCCGGGGAACGTTGCGATCGACAACGTCTCGCAGCGACATGGGCGTGGTCATGGGCGAAGGGTTCAACTGACCGCCCGCTAAGGCAGCCAGCTGCTGGTAGGGGCGCCGCTTGTCAATCTCGTGCCGATTAGACTCACTCGCGTTGTCTGGTCTGCGACGTCCTGGCGGATTCTCGCAGATTATGGCTAGCCGTTGTGCTGTGCTTTCAGCAGCGATAGGGATTCACACGATGTCGACAGCATGCTACTCTTCGACCACGGGGCGAAGGGGTGATTTGGTTGATTGATGGCTAGAAGTGATCTCCTTGTTTCGTTGGTAAAGGCAGGAGCCTCTGGCGACCGCTCGACATTGACTACGACCGTTGAGGCGATCGTCGCGGACGAACGCGCTAAGAGCCACCATATCCTTGCTGACAAACTCCATCGCGCCTTGGCGTCGGTGCCCGTTACCGCGTCCAGCGAATTGCGGCGATCCGGTGTGCCGGGGCGCGACTTCGTCATCGAATCAGAGCCTCGCGTAGCGCTCGACAGCCTTATCCTGACGCTTCCGGCCGAGCGGCTTGCCCGCCAGTTAATCGAGGAACAGCACCGCGCTGACCTATTGCGCGCACAAGGGATGCAACCGCGTCACAGGATCCTCCTGTCCGGTCCCCCGGGCAACGGGAAGACTTCGCTTGCTGAGGCTGTGGCCGAAGCAATCGCAGTGCCGTTGCTCACAGTTCGCTACGATGCGCTAGTCGGCGCCTATCTCGGCGAGACTAATGCGCGGCTCGCTCGTCTCTTCGAATATGTACGTGCAACTCCATGCGTCCTTTTCTTTGATGAGTTTGACGCGGTCGGCAAGGAGCGCGGCGACATTCACGAGACCGGCGAGATCAAGCGGGTCGTTTCATTCCTGCTCATGCAGCTGGACCAGCTCCCGAGCTACGTCGTCGTGGTCGCGGCGACCAACCATGCCGAGCTGCTCGACCGGGCCGTTTGGCGGCGCTTCCAGCTGCGGATCGACATGCCGCTCCCGTCACGCGACTCAGCCGCGATGCTGATCCAACGTTTTTTCGAGGCATGGCCGGAGCCCGCAGGGATGACCGCCGCCGCAGTTACTACACAGATGGGCGAACCAAGTTTCGCCGACATTTTCGAATTCTGCCAAAATATTCGGCGGCGACATATTTTGTCCCAGGGTGCCGAGACATTGAAGAGCGTTCTCGCGCAGGAGCTGCTTCTCTGGAAAACCCGAGTAAGGCCGGAGAGCGATGGCACTGCCCCCGACACACCCACTCCTGCGCCTCGGCGCTCCAGCAGCGGTACCAAGAAAGACAGGGGGCGGCTTCGGCCGCTCCCGTAAGTTCGAACCGGGCGATCAGGCGCAGACGCCTGCGGGCCAGAAATTGGTCGGGCTCGCAGCCCAACTCGACGCAAATACCCCTATGCTCCAGCTGCGTGCTGATCCGGCTGCGCTAGCACCCGAGCGCCTGCTCGTCTTCGAGCTGACCGGCGGAGTGCTGCAATTTACCGAAGCCGTCCGTCTTGTCTCCGGTCTGGAATTTATCGGCGCGGAGGATCTTGACGAGGACGATCTCGACAAGAACCCGGCGGTCTATTTAATGGTGCCGAGCGAGGCCGCGCTGCGCAACATCGTGACCTTGTGGCGCGGATGGCAGAATACCGGCACGGTTCCGCCGCGTTTCAGTGCTTGGAAGACGATGCTCTCGCAGCTTCGCGATATCCGGCCATGGGGACCGCAGGACCGCGTTACCTGGGAAGATCTCGGTGTGCTGACCGAAGAGCTCGCACGAGGCGCTCCGGCCACGCGAGTCGAGGTCGAACTCGTCTTTCGCCGCAACGGTGAGCCCGTCGAGGCGGAGGCTCGGGCCGGCATTCTTGACGTCGGCGGCGTAATCGTCTCGCGCTCGCGCATCGTCGGCGCCGGTTATCATGCGTTACTCGCCGATATTCCAGCGGCGGCGCTGCAAGCTGTGGTAGCCCGCAGCCCGGCAGGTCTAGCTGGTTTGGAGTCGATCCTCCAAATCCGACCCCAAAGCATCTTCCAGATTACGCCGTCCGAGGAAGTTGCTGGCCTGCCGGAGGGCGGCGCACCCGCGCTCGCCGGAGATCCAATCGCGGCCATCTTCGACGCGGTCCCCCTGTCCGCGCACCCTCGGCTAGCGGGCACGCTTAGCATCGATGATCTTTTCGACCTCGATGGTTTGGCTGTCGGTGCGCGGAAGCACGGGACCGCGATGGCTTCAGCCGTCATCCATGGCGACATCAACGGCGTGTGGGATCGCCCGCTCGAACGGCGTGTCCACTTCGTCAACATGCTTTATGCGCCCAACGACGCCGACCAGCCCGAGCGGTTCCCCGACTTGCTCCCCGGCGATATGTTCGAGCGGGCCATCCTCAGGATGCGCACTGGCGATGCGCCAACCGCTCGCCACGTTGTCATCGTTAATGCGTCCCTTGGCGATCCCAACAAGCCGTTCGCTGGCCGGCTGTCAGGTTGGGCACGAGTAGTCGACCATCTCGCCAGCACCTACGGCATCCTTTTCATCATCAGTGCGGGCAATCATGATGCGCCGCTTGAGACCGCCGCCATGACCGCTGCGCAGTTCGAAGCGCTATCCGCCGCTGAGAAGGTACGTGTCGCGCTCAAGGCTAGCGCCTCGCAAATGGCTTCGCGACGCATTCTCGCGCCGGCCGAGTCGATGAACGCGATCACGGTGGGCGCACTCCACGCCGATCAGTTCGCTTATCCTCACGCGTTGCCTGCTTCCTATTACAACATCTGGGAGGATACTGGCCTATGCAGCGTATCGAGCGCTTTGGGGCCTGGGCATAACGGCGCAACAAAGCCCGAGATTCTCGCTCCCGGCGGGCGCCATCACGTCCTGCTCTGGCCACAGGGTGATGATCATCGCCTGCAGCCGCTGACTACAAACGCGGCAGCCTTCGGCGGAATCGCAGTTGCTGCGCCGCCGTCCGCAACGTCGCTCGGTCCGAACGTAACCGCTAGGTCAATTGGCACCAGCGTCGCAGCCGCCCTCGCTACCGGTGTCGCGGCGCGTGCGCATGAAGCCCTTGAAGCCGCCTATCCTGATTTCGGCACGCTTCCGAGCGCGCAGCGGGCCTGCCTCCTTAAGGCGCTGCTCGTCCACGGCGCCCGCTGGACCGACGCGCGCGACCTACTCGTTGAGGTGCTCGGACCGCCAGAGGGAAAATACAACTACCGCCAAAAGGACAATGTGCGCCGTTATCTTGGGTTCGGAGCGTATGACCCCGAACTCATCATCAACTGTGCCGACGACCGAGCTACTCTCTGGGCCGTCGGCTCGCTCGCCGCCAATCAGGGCAAGCGCTTCCGAATTCCCTGGCCCGAGACGATGTCGGCCAAGGCGCAGCCGCACGGCCTTTCAGCGACGCTCGCCTGGTTCTCGCCGCCGCGCCCTGGCGCAGTCGCCTATAGGGCCGTCCGCATGAAGATCGTCGAGCCGACGCAGCTCGATGCGGCGGGTCTTAAAGCGAGCAGCGTTCAGCCGGATCCGAAGCAGTCGCATAAAGGTACCGTCGTCCATCGGCGGTGGGGTGGCGACAAGGCAGCGGCGATCGCTGCGGCAGGGTTCTTTGATATCGATGTCCAGCGCGAAGTTGATGAAAGCGACGGACTCGTTGATTTCGCCCTTGTGACGACAGTCGAGATGCCGGGCGAGCTCGAGGTCTACACTCAAGTGTTGAACCGGATTGGCCTTAAGCCAGCCGTGCCAGTGGCAGTGTGACCAATTCTATATCGGATACCGGATGCTTCGGACGCTGAGCTGACGCTCCATCTCACATGAATGAACGTCGGCTCGCGGCGAATTCAACCGAAAGTTGCCGTTCCGCTACTCACCACGAGTAGACGCTCACAAGGAGGCTAACCTGAGCGTCGGTTAGGGGACGAAAGCCGCTGGACCGGCTTCGCGACCTAGACCGTTCGTACCTAGCGCGCGTTCGCTTCACGATCGCATGCACCGAGAGCATAATCGGCACCTCGACCAATACACCGACCACTGTGGCAAGCGCGGCGCCGGATTGTAGACCAAGTAGGCTAATCGCGGCCGCCACGGCCAGCTCGAAGAAGTCGCTGACCCGGATCAGCGCCGCCGGCGCAGTGACGCACCAGGCGGCCCCGAAGCGCTTGCTCAGCCAATAAGCTAGACCAGCGTTGAAATAGACCTAGATGAGTATCGGCACGGGCAGCATTGCAATCACCACAGGCTGCGCGAGGGTGGCCTTGCCCCGGAAGCCAAACAGCAGCACCAGCGTCGTCAGCAGCGCGACGAGCGAGACCGGGCCGAGACGTCGGAGCAGGGGGTCTAGAGCTCGCTGACGCATTCGTCGCAGGAGACGTCGACCCATTTCGAGTGACCTGGAGATGAAGGCCTAGGGTCGAGTTAGCTCGGAGCGTATGCGCTGAGCAGACGCCGCCCATCTGAGATCATGGCGCCACATGGTGCGGAACAGCAGCCAAAAACCTGTCACCGCCAACCACGCCATAGCGATACCGACGCTGATGATCAGCGGGTGGTTAAAGCTGCTGCGGTCAGCGTAATCCATATTGTGGAGCATCCAGAAGAAGTCCCACCAGCGCCAAGTGTCGTTACGGCGCTCGAGGACGGCGCCAGTAGTCCCGGACACATAGTAGCTGCTGTGCCGATCGTCGCGAAAGTCAACTTGCCAGATAGGTAATTCGTGTTCCCGAACTGCTAGCGTCAACTCGGTCAGCTGCGCTACCCGCGTAACAGCTGCACGCTGCGGATGTGCTGAGGCAGCGACAAGCCGAGCTTCGCGCTCGCCGATCTGCACAGGCAGGCCTGTAGCAGCGTTGAACAAGCGCGCCTGGCCGCTGGCGTTGGTCACGAGCAAGTTCTGCCCCCAAGGGGAAGGCTGGAGTGAGACTTCCGCCACGGCCTCGCCAGCAAGCGCCTGCTGGACGCGCGGCCACGCGACTGGCGTGGCTCGCAGCGACGGCGTGCTCTGCTCGGCTCGCTCACCGCCGGCGACCTCCTCCATGTCGAGCAGGGCCATCGCGGTGCCACTGATCGCCCACAGCAGGAACTGGATGCCGATGAACAGGCCAACCCATTTGTGGATACGACGGAGCCAGAACGACTTGATGATCATACCCGCGCCGCTGCCTTCTTCTTTTTCTTTGTGAAGGCATAGAGCAGTAGCCAAGCGCCGGAGAGGGCGAGCAGGAGAGCGCTCCACGTGAAGATCCGTAGCACCGGGTTGTTGACGTTCTCGCGCTCATCATAATCCATGATGTGCAGCATCCAGACGAAGTCGAAGGCTCGCCAAAGCTCATGCCGACGTGACACCAGCTCGCCGGTATTTGGGGACAGGTAGAGTGTCGGCTTGTTCCAGTGCTCGAACTCTACCCGCCACAGCGGCGGCTTACGGCCACGTATCTCACTCGGAATGTCGGTAATCAGCCTCGCTGAGGCGATACGTTCGGTGCCCGTGTAAAATGAGCGGGCGAGCGCCCGGATCTGCTGCTCCAAGGGACGGGCAACAGCCTCGCCACTTCTAGCGTCAACAACCTGCTCGCCTGCTTTGCCGGTCAGGACGTAGACCGGTCGGCGGCTCATCCAGGCTAACCTGATATCCTCGGCACGGGAGGCCGAAGCCAGGGCGATTGGGTCCCTCAGCGTACCCGCAGCGACGCCCGGTGGTTGCTGATGGCGCACAAAGTGGTCGCCGTGGATTGTGTCGATATGAACGACGGTCATGTAGACGCCGCTCAGTGACCAGATGACCACTTGCAGGCCGACGAAGAGGCCAAGCCACTTGTGTGTTTTACGGGCGATCACGTGGCTGCGCATCAGGTGATTGTCGCTCTCCTAGCGAAGTCGGTGATGGGCCGACAGTTCGCTGCCGGCCCGTTTTAAAGACAATTTCGGCAGTTTTGGGCCCGCTACACTCGAGCTCCATCACATCCTCGTCAGATCAGCAGTGCCCTGCTGCGCGATGTTCTGGAAGGCAAGTCGATGCCGCAGGGGCAGGTTCGGCCTTCGCAGGTGGCGTGGTGCTCGCCTTCGGCCCTGACGTGCGGGCAGCTGGCGTGGCTTTCGGCTGAGCCTTCGGCGCAGCCTTGGCCGTATCTGCCGGTGCGGGTTCAGCCTTGGCCTGCGCCGCAGTCTTCACTCCCGATTGCTGCATGGCACTCTGCAACGGTTCGCCACGGAGCATCGCTTCCGTCATGTCGATCTCCTTCTGCTGATCCGCGCGAGTTTTCTGGATCTGAGTGCGAAGAGTGCCGGTCACGCCATTCGCCAACGCGACGTCCGACATGGCGACGGCACCCTTATGGTGCTCCAGCATCTTGCGCAGAAAGGTCTCGGAGACGTCGGCGCCCGAAGCCGCCATCATCTTCTGATGCATGTCCATCATGGCCGGACGGTAGAGCTCGGCGCTGCGCTGGTCGGGCGCGCCGTTCTGCACCAGCTTTTGAAGGTCCTCGATTTCCTTGCCCTGTTTGGTGATCGTGTCCTGGGCCATCTTCGCCGCGTCGGCGCTGGGGTTCTGGTCCAACACGATGCGGGACATGTCGACCGCGCCCTGATGGTGCACGATCATCTTCTTGAGCCAGTTCTGGCCTACGTCGCTGCCGACAGCCGCCATCATCTGCTCGTCCATGCGCATCTCCGCTTCTCCGAACGGCCCGCTCATCTGCATCGAATTGCTTTCAGCCATGTTGGCTTCCATCGGCGCCTCGTTGCCGGTGACCTGATTATCGGCCTGCGATCCGCAAGCAGCTAACGCAGCCGTAGCCATCAGCAGCACTGTGAAACCCGTAATTCTTTTCATCTTCGTTCTCCTTGAGAGCCGCCCCGCTCACGTTTTGTAGATCTCAATCGATCAGCCCTTCACTGACCGGTAGAGGCGAGTCTGGCCGTCTGCGCCAAAGGCGATGACGCTGAACGGCTCCTTTGTTCCGTCGGGTCTCTCCATGCCTGGCGAGCCGGTCGGCATTCCTGCGACTGCGATCCCCTTGATGTCCGCTGGGCGCTCGCGAAGCAGCCTATCGACGTCCTCGACCGGAACGTGACCTTCGATGACGTAACCACCTACAAGACTGGTGTGGCAGGAGGACAAATCCGTCGGAACGCCATAGCGTTGCTTGACCGAGGTCATGTCCGGTCGATCGGTGATCCGCACGTCGTAGCCAGCCTGGCGCGCCCTTTCGGCCCAGAGCGAACAGCAGCCGCAGTTCGGGTCTCGAAAGACCGTGATAACTTCGGCCTTGGTGGGTGCAGTCGCTTGCGACTGAGCGGCTGGCGGCTCGCCAGTTGCCACCTCATTGCGGACGGCCTCGCGGCTACCGCAGCCAGCTAGCAAGGCAGTCATCAACGCGCCCGAAGCGGCAACCCTCCACGCCCTGATCACTCGATGTTTCGTTGGCATTACTGGATCTCCAATAAGCGGGTCACATCCGCGCCATGATCTGCTTCATCTCATCAATCTCACGCTGCTGAGCGGGAATGATCTCCGCGCAAAGGCGCTTGATCTCGGCATCCTTCAGCGTCGACTCCCGGCACATGAGAATTGCACCGGAGTGATGCGGAATCATCGATCGCAGGAACTGCTTGTCGCCCACCAGCCACTGCTGACGGGTCGCAAGGAAGGACAGCACGAACACGGCGACGAAGATGGCATGCAGCGCCATGTTCAGGCGCTTGTTCTTATACATGCCGCTCATCATCAGGAGCATGAGCGAGCCCATCGGCGCCCACATCATCAAGGCCATGTAGAAGAAGTTCGCGTTCTGGATGAACTCGCCAAGCGAATTGATCATCGCGAACATAACGAAATACATGATGGCAAGGCTGATCGCGAGGTTCAGGGCGAGCAGCCAGTAATGCCGGCGCATCATCGCGGGATCGTGCATTTCTCCATTGTGGTGCTGTGATTGCTGCATGTTCTAACTCCTCACCAGTTCAGGTGTGCGACCCCATGGATTAGCGACCCGCCGAACCAACCCTGGACAGCAATCGCGACAGTCATGACGGACAGAGAGAGGATCATCCCCGCTCCCCGGTCCTCCCACGGGCGTCGCCAAGCCCATAAGGCCAAGGCAAGCCCGCCCAGCCCGATCCCCGTTCCAAGCCAGCGATGTGCAAGCAGCAGCGGATCCGGGTCGATGAGCTCGAAGCCAGCGTTCAACCAGCCAAGAAGCGCCGCAAAGGGCGCGACAACCCCGCCGGCAACCACCAAGAACTGAACCGGCGTACTGAAGGCTGGCCGTCGCCGACCCACCAGGGCTGTGAATAGGGCCGCTGGGAAGAACGCGATCGGAAAATGCACGATGATCGAGTGAAAGGCGCCCAGCCATGTCCGCAGCCGTTCGAAGAAACTCATCTCCGAGCGGTCTGTGGGTGTCATCATCATCTCACCCATGTTCTCGTGCATCTCGCCGGGTATCATCTGAGCGGAAGAGACTTGCTGCTCCGGCTGCTGCTGCTGCATCTGAGCGGAAGCGGCTTGCTGCTGCTGTTGCTGCAGTCGCTGCTGTGCAGCCAACTGCGCCTGCCGCTGCTGCTTGTGGCCCTCATGAGCAGCGGCCGAGGCCGAGAGCACCACCAACGCAGCCCAAAGCAGCACAAAGCCGATGACCAGCTGGCGCCAGACTGATCTGCCAGGCTGAGTGAGGATCATGGCGTGCGCGGCTTTCGGCCGGAGTTGTGCATCATGGCGATCTGCCAGCGACCGTCCTCCTTGCGAAGGACGCTTGTCGCTACGCCGATGCGATCCACAATCTCGCCGCCTTTGGTCTCGATGCGGTACTTATAAGTCTCAACCGCGTGGGCTGCGCCTGGTCCAAGCAGGTGAACATCCACCTTGTAGTCCGAGAAGCGGAATGACCTGAATTCGCGCAACTCGGGACCGAGGTGATGCGCGAGGTAGTTGGCGTATGTACCCTCCACACCGCCTGTCTCGAAAATCGCAGAGTTCTTCATGAACAAGCGCTCGGTCTTGGAAGTGTCGAGTTTCTCGATCGCATCCTTGTAACTCGCAAGAACGGTCTTGATTGCCGCAACTTCGGCTCGCTGGGCTGCAGCCGGCAGCGCTCGAGTAGGCTGAGCAACCGCCGGTGATGCAGCGAGCATTGCGGCGCCGAGCAAAAATGCGTGCTTCATCTAGCCTCTCCTTAGAACCAGGTTCGTACGCCGGTGAGCAGCTGGAGAGCGCCCGCCTTCTCGCCCTCGGCTCGCCTGTAACTGGCGGTTCTGCCGAAAGCGCGCTCGTACTGAACACCGATGTATGGGGCGAACTCACGCCTGATGTCGTATCGAAGGCGAGCACCGAACTCGGCCTTGGACAGGCCAGCGCCAACCCCGATCTCTCGGCTATTCTGAGCGGCAAAATCGAACTCGACCCTTGGCTGCAGGATCAGACGCTGAGTTATACGCTGATCGTAATAGCCACCAACGCGAGCCGAGAGCTCGCCCTTGTTCGACAGGAAGAGCGCCCCCTCCACGTCGAAGAAGCTGGGGGCAAGTCCCTCCAGCTGCACGGTAGCGTACACGCGCGATGGGTTTGGCTTGAAATCATAGCGAAGCCCGCCTTGCACGTTCCAGTATGGGTCTATTGCATGGCTGTAGAGGGCCTGGACCTCGGCGCTCTCGACGCCCTCACCGAAGGCGCCTTCACCTTCGGTCTTAAACCAGATCCGGTTTATGTCGCCGCCGTACCAGGCTTCGCTCTCCCAGCCGTAGCCATCAGGGCCCCTCCCGGCTCGATACTCCGCGATGTTGTTCAAGACCTGAAAGAACTTCTGGTTGCCATGGAACTCATCAAGGTGATGTCGTCCCATTTCCATGGCCGCTCGGCCGTAGAATGCGTCCGCTGCATTCGCAGTGGGTACAGGTGGCGGAGGCGCGTTTCCGGCCGGAAGGTTGGTGCCCTCGGGCGCAACACTGGAATGCGTCGAGCCTTGGGCCGGAGTCGGCGTGCAGTGGCCCATCGCCGCATGCTCGGGCGGACAGGCGGTCTGAGCTGGTGCAGACTGGGCCTTGGGGGCGGGCACTGACTGGGCCTGTGGCACTGAGGGTGTGCAGTGGCCCATCGCCGCATGCTCGGGCGGACAGGCGGTCTGACCGGTTGCAGCTCCAGTAGTAGCTGTGGTCGTTCGAGCAGGCGCTGCCTGCACCGCCGTTGGAGCTGCGGGTGTGCAATGCCCCATCGCGGCATGTTCTGGCGGACAGGCAACCTGCGGAGGCGTCGATTGAGCCGGTGAAGCTCCCGAAGCCTGTTGCTGCCTCGACAGAGCCGGCTGAGGTGCCGGTGCCGGCGTACAATGCCCCATGGCTGCGTGCTCGGGGGGACAAGCAGACGATGCGGTTGAAGTTGCGGCAGGTCTTGTTCCTGCCCCGGGCTGCTGTCTTTGCACGGGTTGAGCCGGTGCGGGCGTGCAGTGGCCCATGGCCGCATGCTCCGGAAGGCAAGTGGACTGAGCCGACGTACTTGCGGCAGGCTGATTGGTGTGCCCTGCATGTTGCGCTGCTGCAGGTGCTGCCGGGGCGACAGCCGCTGCAGCTCCGAGCAGAGCCAGCTTAAGAGGCGAGGTCATTTTGCATGTCTCCCTGCAAGGGGCGCACGGTGACGACCCGCATCATCCCGGCAGTCATGTGGTAGAGATTGTGGCAGTGGAACGCCCAGTCACCGGCCGCATCGGCGGTCACGTCGAAGGTCATCTTGCCTCCTGGCGGTACGTTCACGGTGTGCTTGCGAGGGCCGTAAGCACCATGGCCAGTGACCAGTTCGAAGAAATGCCCATGCAAGTGGATCGGGTGGGGCATCATGGTGTCATTCACCAATGTAACGCGCACCCGTTCGTTGAGCCGGAATGGAATGGGATCAGCTGGCTCGCTGAGCTTTTTACCATCGAAGCCCCACATGTATCGTTCCATGTTCCCGGTCAGGTGGATCTCCAATTGGCGAGTTGGGGCGCGGACATCGGGATTGCGCTGGAGAGCCACTAGATCACGATAGGTAAGTACCCTGTGATCCATGCCCTCGAGACCCTGCGGTGGCTCGCCAGTTCGGTCCGTCGGCATCGGCGAGATCGATTGAACGCCAGGGTTCTTGTCGACCTGAGGCGCGTTCTTGAAATCACGCATGCTCATGGATCCGTGATCCATGCCCTGCATGGCGCCACCTTGGGCCGAAGAGCCATGTCCCATTGCCGAGTGGTCCATGCCGGCCATCGAGCCGGCTTGCGGCGTGGCAGCCGCCTGCGCCGAACCGTGTCCCATGGCCGAATGATCCATTCCAGCCATTGAGCCAGCCGCAGCCGGTCCAGCAGCTCCATGACCCATGGCTGCGTGATCCATTCCGGCCATGGAGCCTTGCCCCATGCCGCTCATCGTGGCTGCAGCGACCGCACCGGCGACCGCCTTGATCGTCCCGTGGTCGGTTGGCTCCTTCCAGCCGGTCAGCTTCCACAGGTTGCGAGACGCGTTCTGCTCAGCCGATGGATCGACGCCGCGACGAACCGCGACGTTCGGCATATTCGGCCCATCCATGGCCATGCCGCCATGATCCATCCCCGCCATGCCACTCATGTCCATGCCCATGTCCTTCATGGTGAGCAGCGGGCGAGGGCGCAGTGGTGGCACGGGCGCGAACATCCCTTCGCGCGGCGCAAGGGTCGCTCGACCTATACCAGACCGGTCAATCGCCTCGCTGATGAAGCTGTATGCGCGGTCCCCGGGGGTAACTACGACATCGAACGTTTCAGCCACGCCGATCTGGAACTCATCCACCGTAACCGGCTTCACATTCTGGCCGTCCGCTTGGACCACGGTCATCGGCAGGTCGGGGATACGAACATTGAAGTTCGTCTGAGCCGAGGCATTGATGATGCGAAGCCGCACGCGTTCGCCGGCACGAAACAGGCCCGTCCAATTGTCGTAAGGTCCGTGGCCATTGACCGTGAAGTTATACGTCGACCCGGTCACATCGGCGATGTCAGCGGGGTCCATGCGCATCTTGGCCCACTCGCGCCGCTCCTTTGCAGGCATGTCGCGCCCGGCAAGCAAGCCCGACAGGGTCAGCCGCTGATGGTTGAAGTAACCACCGCCCATCTGCTTGAGCTTCTTGTAAACGGTCGCGCCGCTCAGCGGCGTGTGATCCGACAGAACCAGGACATGCTCGCGGTCATAGGCGACCGGATCAGGCCCGGCCGGATCGATCACAATTGGCCCGTAGAGCCCGTCTTCTTCCTGGTAGGCGGAGTGAGAGTGGTACCAATAAGTCCCATACTGCGGGACCTCGAACTCGTAGGTGAAGGTCGAGCGCGGCATGATGCCTGGAAAACTCACGCCGGGAACGCCGTCCATCTCGAAAGGCACGAGCAAACCGTGCCAGTGGATCGAGCTCTCTTCATCGAGCGTGTTCTGGACCCGCAAACGGACCCGCTGGCCTTCCTTGAGGCGGACAAGCGGAGCAGGCACCGTGCCGTTGACACCGATGGCGCGGCTAACCTTGCCGTCCACCCTCACGGCGACCTGACCGATCGTCAGGGCGATATCGGTTCCGCTGACGGTAGGCAGCGGCCGAGCAATGCCGCGAGAAACGGATTGTGCCCACGCGGGCATGGCGGAGGCAAAACCAACACCAGCACCGCCGAGAGCGGCGGCGCGCAGGAATTTGCGCCGCTCGAGAGCAAGCTTATTGAACATCTGGGATCCTTGCGGAGTCATGGCGCAAAGGGCCGGCGGCAGCCCAAGGGGCCACCGCCGACTTCCTTAGTGCGGCTTAGTGCTGGTGACCGCCGGGTGCGGCGGACTTGGACATGTCGTGGCCCGCATGGGGATCGGTGCCGGCCTTCATGTCATGGCCCATTTTCGAATGGTCCATATCTTTGCAGCAATCAGATTTCATATCCTTGCAGCAGTCGGACTTCATGTCCTTGCAGCAGGGCTTCTCCATCTTAGCACAACAGTCCGCCTTAGGCGCCGGAGCAGCCTGCGCGTTGGCAACGGCCGGAAGGGCAATCGACAGAGCAATCGCAGTCAAAATCTTGTTCATGAGAGTCTCCGTGAAATCGAGAAAACAGATCGATTTCACGCATCTCGTGGAGGGGGCGTAGCAAGCTCGGCCGGTGAGCCGATCAGGACGCTCAGCGCCGAGGACAAAACCTCGGCATGGACGATCACTTCGTCATCAGCAGAAGCCTGCGGCGCGACCGCTATGCCCATGCACATCGATGCACAGCACGTCTTTCCCGAGAACTTTTCGTGCTTGGCACCCTGTTCGGATGTCCCACCACAATGCGCCGATGCACTTGCCTTCTGATGATGGGATGATGTTGGAGCCGGTTGCCGCTCCATTGCATTCGCCGTCACCGGCGCCATAAGCACCGCCAGCGCCAGAAGCGCTCGCAGAATCCCTCGCAGGCTCGTGATGTGACGTAGCAGGTGCATAATGTCGGCTAGTAGGCCCAATCCGTTCTAGACGCTTCCGTTCCCTAGTGAGGCGAAAGCTACGCTGAGAAGCTCATATACGGTTTGACACCGTGTCAGGGTCAAGCGCCTTTTGGCGAAGGCACTTCGGACTCAAGACCCGCCAGAATGGGGCAATCAGGTAGGTCATTACCGCTACAAGCGTCGGCTAGGCCCTGCAGCGTGGCGCGCATCTGCTCTAATTGACGTGCCTTACGGCCAAGTTCTTCTGCTCTGGAGAGAGCCAGTGCCTTTACGTCGGCACTGGATCGGGAACGATCCTGCCAGAGCTGCAGAAGCTGGCGGATATCCTCGATACCGAAGCCAACGTCTCTCGCTCGACCTATGAAGTGAAGCGTATGGAGATCGCGTTCGTCATAGTCGCGATAGCCGGAGTCGCGCCTGGCTGCCTGAGGTATCAAGCCGATCTTCTCGTAATGCCGGATCATCCGCTGACTCACGCCACTGGCTGACGATATTTGACCGATCTTCATGCGAATGAACTAGCCCGTTCGCTCGCCGAGCAGTCGGCAGACAGGGGCGAGCTCACGAGAAAGGGCTCTGCAGCAATTCCCACGCAGCCCGCTCCCTCTAGTCTTCTCACAGCTGCACACTCCTGAGCCGCAGGGCGTTGCCGATCACCGATACAGAAGAGAGGCTCATGGCCAAGGCGGCGATCATAGGAGATAGTAGGATACCGAAGACGGGATACAACACGCCGGCGGCGATGGGTACGCCCAGCGCATTGTAGCCGAAGGCAAATATGAGGTTCTGGCGAATGTTGGCTGTTACAGCCCGGCTGAGCCGCCGAGCGCGCACAAGGCCGGTTAGATCACCCCTCACCAGAGTGACGCCCGCACTCTCGACTGCAACGTCCGCGCCCGTTCCCATGGCGATCCCGATATCGGCTCGGGCGAGGGCAGGAGCATCATTGACCCCGTCTCCAGCCATAGCGACCACTCGGCCTTGCTGCTTCAGTCGCTCGATCGCCGCATCCTTGTCAGCAGGAAGCACGTCGGCAACCACCTCGTCGATCCCCAGCCTCCGAGCGACGGCTTCGGCCGTGCGACGATTGTCACCGGTCAGCATGATGATGCGCAGGCCTTCCCGATGCAGTCCAGCGATGGCCTCCTTGGTGGTTTGCTTGATTGGATCGGCGACTGCAATGAGCCCTGCGGCTTGCCCGTCCACCGCGACAAACATCACGGTAGCGCCCTCGTCACGGTGCTTGCCGGCAGCAGCCTCCAGCTTGGCAGCATCCGAGCCTTCCGCCTCCATCAGAGCGGAATTTCCGATCGCAACTCGGCGGTTTTCGACGGTGCCCACGAGTCCTTTGCCACTGATCGAGAGAAATTCGGTGGATGGCACGGGCGCCAGGTTGCGCTCCTCTGCTCCGTTGACGATCGCGTGAGCGAGCGGGTGGGCGCTCGATGATTCCAAAGATGCCGAAAGCCGCAGCACTTCATCAGGAGCCAAATTGCCGGTAGCCTCGACTGCTACCAGCGCTGGTTTTCCTTCGGTGAGCGTGCCCGTCTTATCGACGACCAAGGTATCAACGCTGGCGAAGCGCTCCAGTGCTTCGGCGTTCTTGATGAGCACGCCTGATTGCGCGCCCTTTCCTACGCCAACCATGATCGACATGGGGGTAGCTAGTCCGAGGGCACATGGGCAGGCGATGATCAGCACGCTGACCGACGCAACCAGTGCAAAGGCAAGGCGCGGCTCGGGCGCGGCGAAGGACCAGACCGCAAACGCGATCACTGCAACAGCGATAACTGCCGGCACGAACCAAGCAGCGACTTGATCGACCTTCCGCTGGATAGGCGCCTGACTGCGCTGTGCCTCGGCAACCATCTGCACGATGCGCGATAGCATGGTCTCTGACCCAACCCGATCGGCACGCATGACGAAGCTGCCGTCGCCGTTGATGGAGCCACCAGTCACGGGCGAGCCCGGCTCCTTGCCAACCGGTAGCGGCTCGCCGGTAAGCATCGACTCGTCCACCGAGGAGGAGCCTTTGACTACTTCCCCATCAACAGGGATCGCTTCACCAGGTTTGACCCTGAGCTGGTCGCCGCTCCTGATCATGTCGAGTGGAACGTCACGTTCCTTTCCGGCATGGATCAGGTGCGCTGTTTTTGGCGCTAGGTCGAGCAAGGCTCGGATAGCCGAGCCGGTCTGTTCGCGAGCGCGTAGCTCCAGCACCTGGCCAAGCAGCACCAGCGTGACGATCACCGCAGCTGCTTCAAAGTAGAGGCCGACGCCTCCCTCGTGAGTTCGGAACGCGGGCGGGAAGACCTGGGGAGCGATGGCTCCCACGATGGAATAGGCCCAAGCGATGCCAGTTCCGATCGCAATCAGGGTGAACATGTTGAGGTGAAGCGTCTTGAGGCTATTCCAGCCTCGCACGAAGAAGGGCCAGCCACCCCAGAGCACAACCGGTGTCGCCATGATGAGCTCGACCCAATCGAGCGTGCGGCCACCAATGAACTCAACCGTCGCTGGCCAGAAATGCCGAAGCATGACGAGGACGAATAAGGGCGCAGACAAGGCGGCCGACACGACGAAGCGCCGGCGCATGTCCAGATACTCTTCTGACGGTCCGCTGTTTGGATCGAAGGCCTTCGGTTCCAGGGCCATGCCGCATATGGGGCAGGTGCCAGGGCCGACCTGCACAATCTCGGGGTGCATCGGGCAGGTGTATTCGACGTCGTGCGAAGCAGGACCCGATGAAACCTCCGCATGGTCGAGATACAACTCGGGCCTAAGCTCGAAGCGCTCTCGGCATTTTACCGAGCAGAAATGATAGGTTTGACCGTCGTGCTCAGCATGATGCGGAGTTGTGGCCGGATCGACGGACATACCGCAGACCGGGTCGGCAACCTTGCCGTTTGACGCGTGCTCATGAGGAGCAGCTGCGCTATGATCGTGGCCGCAGTTAGAGCTAGGTGATTGAGAATGACTTTGCATAGTCATCTCCAATGGACCCTGACATCATGTTAGGGTCAAGAGTAGTATCATCCTGAACGAGCGACGCTCGGTTCCGGCCCCGGAGCTTCTGCTGTCGGGATCACCAACGCCGTCGCTGATCGATAAAAAGGGGCTCTCACCAGACCTCCCCTTCTCCGGCACCACTTGTGGCCGTCAGCGGTCATTCCGCTTCTGGGCGAGCGCAGTTGAAAGCGGACCGTGCCTTCCGCGCCTTTCAGACACGCTGCCACCTTCCGCAGCGCACAGCCTGTTCGGGTGAGAAGTGACGCTCGTCCCCGCGATCTGCCCGCCTATGAAGGTGCGCTTAAAGCTGTTGATCCTCGCGGCTACACCGCGAGGGCGGCCGAGGACGAGGCCGGTCGGCGCACCCGCCGCGCCGGCCCGCTCTGGCTGAGGAACCTGTTCATCCGCAGCTGATCAGGCCACTGGGCACCGTCACGCTCGCCTGCCGGGACTTCAGCCTGAGCAACAGGGAGGACTGGCGCCCGTCGCCCGAGCCTCCTGAATCGGGGGACATGGCACATCTGCATAGGAGCAGAAAACGCAGCAGTCCCCCTTCAGTGGCCGCAACACCTCGCCACAATGATTGCAGTCGTAGAAAAATTGACATGCGTCGGTGGGCATCGTCTCCGTGGAGACTTCGCCGCACTTCGGACAGGTAAGGGTCGAGCGCAGTTCCATTACGCCCCTCCGAGCATCCGCATGAGCGGCGCCTCTATGAAACTCCAGCACGCCGAGATCGTGATGAAGACGGTTGCCGCGCAAAGAAGAATGAAGGTGCTCTTCGCCGGCGGCGGTGTCATGCAGGTAGAATCCCGCGCGCAGGCTTGGCGCTTGCGGACATGTACGATCCATCCGGCAGCGACGGCGACGATTGCAGCGATCGTCAAAGGCCAGTGATATGGCACGAAGGACGAGAGGCCAGCCGAGCCGACGCCGATCGCCGCAAGCCAGAGCGGCAGGATGCAACAGGCAGCGGCCGAAAAGAGGGCTGCAATGCTCGCCATGGTCCCCAAAGCTGCCACGCTCCGGTCTGCGCTCCTGGTAATGGCCGAGCCGTCTTCTGCCCCTGGGGGCATCGTGTGTTCGGTACTCAAGATCACTTCTCCAAGCCGATTCGCTGCTCTATGCATCCTGTAGTCACTACAGGATCAAGCAATATCTCATGCCAAGTTTCACAATCGGTCAGCTCTCCCGCAGGACGGGCGTGAACATCGAGACGATACGCTACTTCGAAAAGGTGGGACTGGTGGCGTCCCCGCCCCGCACCGAAGGCGGTCACCGGATCTATGGTGACGATCATCTGCGAGCGCTCGGGTTCATCCGGCGAGCCCGCGAACTTGGTTTTACTCCGAATGAGGTGCGCGGAATCCTCGCCCTTGGCGGCCCGACGCAGGCATGTTGCGACGAGGTGCGGGAGATTGCCTCGCAACATCTCGAGACGGTGCGCCGCAAGATGGCGGATCTTGCGCGTCTCGAAGGGCTGCTCGCCTCCACCATAGACCGCTGCTCTGGCGATCACGTCCCCCACTGCCCCGTCATCGATATGATCGAGCAAGAGCCGGCGGGGTAATCCACAGCGCATAGCGCGACGCGGCCACGTCCATTCCTCTTGCGCCATCAAAGCATGTAGCCGATGTCCGAGGCCCCTGTCGGGTAGGCAAACATCGTCGACTTCAGATCGGCGGCAGTAAGCCCATGTCGAATAGCGAGGCCGAACAGGTTGATTACCTCGTCGGCATGGGGGCCCACCAAATGCGCGCCCAAGATCCGTCCCGTTCCTTCATCGACAAGCGTTTTGTAGCCGTAGACTTGCTCCGCAACACGCCTGGCGGTGTACCAATCCGAAGTCCTCTCTGTCTTCAGCCGGAAGTGCAGCCCCGCCTCACGCGCTTGCGCTTCGGTGAGGCCGACGGAGGCGATCGGCGGCAGGGTGAAGGCGACGCTCGGAACGCCAGCGTAGTTGGGCGTGTTCTGGTTGCCGTCCAGGAGGTTCGCCGCGACTACTTTCGCATCGTGACTCGAGACTGGGGTTAGCGGCGGGCCCGCCTGAGCGGCATCGCCCGCAGCGTAGACCGATGGATTGCTGACGCTCTGCAGATATTCGTTCAGAAGGAGATGGCCGCTCTCTACCGCCACTCCACCGGCCGATAGGTCCAAATGATCCAGAGCAGGCGCGCGGCCGGCCGCATGCACCACCAGGTCAGCGTGCACGGCGGCGCTCTCGTCTCCGCCCCTGGTGTGTACAATGAACGATCCTCCGTTCTCCTCGACAGCTATGACTTCGGTGTTGGTGCGCACATTCACGCCGATGTCTTCGAATGCTCCCATTAGCCAGCCGACGAGTTCCGGCTCGAAGTGTGGCAGGAGACCCGGACCGCGCTGCAGGATGGTGACGGCGGCGCCCGCTCGAGCAGCGATGTGAGAAAATTCGGCGGCAATGTAGCCGCCGCCCACTAGGACGATGCGGTCCGGCAGCCACTCAAGCTGGAGGAAGCTCTCGTTGTCTATGAGATGTTTTTCGCCTGATACGCCGAGATGAATTGGCTTTGCACCCGATGCGATCAGGACGTGGCGAGCTTGAACCTCAGTGTCGTTGATCGCCAGGCTGTTCGGACCGACGAACCGCGCGCGGCCATGAAAGGTGGCTATGCCCTGATCGTCATACCGCTGCTGATGCCTCTCGGGGACAGGGTGGGTGAAAGTCCGTTTGAAGCGGATCAGCTCCGCCCAGTTGATGTGTATCTTCCCGGCGACGCCATGTCCCTGCATCCGCCGCTGCCCGTCGATCACCTCGACACCGGCAACTAGCATCTTCTTCGGGTCACAGCCTCGTAAGGCGCAAGTACCGCCGAAGGGTTTCTCATCGACGATGGCGACGCTCCACCCCGCAGCGCGGACACGGAAGGCGGCGACCATGGCAGCAGTCCCCGAGCCAATGATAACGAGATCGAAATCCATGTCACATCCTCCAGCACCCGAACGAAGCTGGAGTGGCTACGGGTTGCACGCACTTTGGCTGCACGCCCGGTAGCGTGGGCTTACGGGAGCGTTCGAGAGCCACTGCTACGTCGCATGAGGGCAAAGCAGACCTTCTCTGCCGATTGCCGCTGATGGCGGGAAGCGGGTGGCTTGGAAATGCCTGGCTGCCAATGAAGGAAACCGCTGGCTAGGCCCAGTGTCTGCAAGGACTAGTTTCCAGCGGATTCATCGGTTAATCCCGATGAATGACGACCGAAGATGCTTTAATCGCGCTGGCGGCGCTATCGAACCCAACCCGGCTTGAAACTTTTCGGCTCCTCGTCCGGCACGAACCCACAGGGCTCGCAACAGGCGAACTCGTGGGCCAGCTTGGGATGACCCAAAGCACCTTCTCCACGCATCTTGCGGTGCTGGCGAAAGCCAGACTGGTGCGGGCCGAGAAGCAGGGCCGCAATCAGGTCCAGCATGCCGAGATCGACACGCTTCGCGAGCTGATGCTCTTCCTGGCGAAGGATTGCTGCAGCGGCAGTCCGCAACTCTGTTCGCCGCTGATCGCCGAACTCACCTGCTGCTGATGGAAACGCCCATGACCGACATCGTGATCTACCATAATCCTGCCTGCGGCACGTCGCGTAACGTGCTGGCAATGATCCGCAACTCCGGCGTCGAGCCCCACGTCGTCGAGTATCTGAAAACTCCTCCTGCGCGGGAATTGCTCGTCGAGCTGATCAACCGAGCCGCGATGAGACCACGCGACCTGCTGCGGGAGAAGGGCACCCCCTTCGCTGAACTTGGACTGCAGGACGCCAGTCTCTCTGACGAGGCGCTGATCGACGCTATGATCGAGCACCCAATACTCATCAATCGGCCTTTGGTGGTAACGCCATTGGGAGTGAAGCTCTGCCGCCCATCCGAGGCGGTGCTCGATATCTTGCCCGATCCTCAAGGCGGCGCCTTCGCCAAGGAGGATGGCGAGCAGGTAGTCGATGCTGCTGGCCAGAAGCTGAGCTGATGGAGCAGCTTTCTCGCCCTGAGCGGCTTGGATTTCTCGATCGCTGGCTCACGCTCTGGATCTTCGCCGCAATGGCGTTGGGATTGGTGCTCGGCAGCGTCTTCCCAGGCCTGCCATCGGCGCTGAATGACCTATCGATTGGGTCGACCAACGTGCCGATCGCGATCGGCCTCATCTTGATGATGTACCCGCCGCTGGCACGCGTACGCTACGAAGACCTCCCAACGGTGTTCGCGGACAAGCGAGTCCTTGCCCTTTCGCTGGTCCAGAATTGGCTGATCGGCCCGACCCTGATGTTCGTGCTGGCCGTCATCTTCCTGCGAGACAGCCCTGAGTATATGACCGGGGTCATCCTGATCGGCCTGGCGCGATGTATTGCCATGGTGCTGGTCTGGAACGAGCTTGCCAAGGGCGACAACCAATATGTTGCCGGCTTAGTAGCCTTCAACTCCATCTTCCAGATCGTCTTCTTCAGCGCTTACGCTTGGCTGTTCCTGAGCTTCCTTCCACCGCTGTTCGGTCTTGAGGGCAGCGTCATCGACGTGAGCTTCTGGACGATCGCCCAAGCGGTGCTGATCTACCTTGGGCTGCCCTTCTTGGCCGGCTTCCTCACGCGTCGGCTACTCGTCGCGAAACGGGGGGCAGACTGGTACGAGGCCGTGTTCCTGCCGCGGATTGGACCAATCACGTTGGCTGCGCTGCTCTTCACGATCGTCGCCATGTTCACGCTGAAAGGCGGTGACGTGGTGCGCTTGCCGCTGGACGCCATCCGGATCGCTATTCCGCTCACCATCTACTTCGTGGTGCAGTTCGTGATCAGCTTCTTCATGGGCAAGCTGATCGACGCAGATTACCCGCGCACCACGGCAATCGCCTTCACCGCCTCTGGCAACAACTTCGAGCTGGCGATCGCGGTGGCCATTGCAGCATTTGGCTTGGCATCGCCTGTCGCGTTCGCAGCGGTGATAGGGCCGCTGGTCGAGGTGCCCGTCCTTATCCTGCTCGTCCACGTGGCCCTGCGGCTTGGGCGCCGCTGGTTTCCATCGACCGCGCCTGCCTAAGGACATCGAATGCCGCTTCGCACTCTTGCCGATGCTGACCAGCTACCCGCGCTCGAGCGGGCCTACATCTACGACCGACCTGCCATCGGCTTGGGCCCAAGCGATCCGCCTCCGCGCATCCTCTTACTCTACGGGTCACTACGAGAGCGGTCCTACTCGCGACTTTGCGTTGAAGAGGCGGCGCGCCTACTGCAGTTCTTCGGCTGCGAAACGCGGATCTTTGATCCTTCGACGCTTCCCTTGCCTGATCAAGTTGCCAGCGATGATCACCCCGCCGTCCATGAGCTTCGCGAATTGTCGCTTTGGTCCGAGGGACACGTATGGTGCAGCCCCGAGCGCCACGGCCAGATCACCGGAGTGATGAAGGCACAGATTGACCACCTACCGCTCGCCATGGGCGGGATGCGCCCTATACAAGGCAGAACACTGGCTGTCATGCAGGTGTCGGCTGGGTCGCAGTCATTCAACAGCGTCAACACTCTTCGGGTGCTGGGCAGGTGGATGCGCATGTTTACCATCCCGAACCAGTCGTCGGTCGCCAAGGCTTTCAACGAGTTTGACGAGGGCGGCCGAATGAAGCCGTCGAGCTACTATGAGCGGATTGTGGATGTCATGGAGGAGCTGGTGCGCTTCACCGTGCTGATTCGCCCGCATGCGGGCTTGCTCGTTGACCGGTACTCCGAGCGCAAAGTGACTGGTTTACCTGTCGATCGAGGGATAGACCTGTCGAGCATCGCTCTTGATGGCCGATGACAGATATACCTTGGCGCATGCTTGCCCTTAGGCGTGAGTTGGCTTGCTGACGCTGTTAGCAATCACCAACTATTTCTGCATGGTTGAAAGCCCGCAGCAGACAGTTCGGGACTGGGCTCGGACAGTTTACCCAACGGAAAATTTGGCCGAGCAGTACCTTTTGCGAGCTCGCGCCATGTTCGGGGGTCGAACGCCACTACAGGTTGCTCGGACTCACGAGGGTGCGAACTGGGTCATAGAAGAACTCACCGATGCAGCGTTTGGCACTCCCGTCTTGCCTATGAGGACAGGAGGTAAGGCTCCAGCTCCGGCCGCGTTCTGATTCCCTCGTGCGGGACCCTCGGACAGAAGCCGTCCTTGTCAGCATCTGGTGTTCTGAGTCTAACGAGCGAATCGAACCCACGCTTAAGAGACAGAGCGCGCCCGTATCCTGTTGGGGTGTTCAGCTTACCAAACAAAGGTCGATAGGATTGCAGGAGCAAGTGCCTGCAACGGTGGCGCAACTTTATTGCAGCCTCACAAAGGGGTGGTGCCCAGAGCCGGGATCGAACCAGCGACACTGCGATTTTCAGTCGCATGCTCTACCAACTGAGCTATCTGGGCCCACGTTCCTCGCGGGCAGGGCCTGAGGCCTTGCGAGCGGCTCCCTAACGGGCGGCTTCGTCGCTGTCCAGCCCGGGATCGGCCGGCGGGCCCGGAATGCGATAACCGTCGCCAAGCCATTGCAGGAGGTCGCGATCCTTGCAGCCGCGGCTGCAGAAGGGGGCATGGTCCTTGCTCGCCGGCTTGGCGCACAGGGGGCAGGGCTTAAGCTTGGCTGACATGGCTGCCGGAGATGGCGAGCGAGGCGTCCTCGCGCAAGCCGACGCTGCCGCCGACCTGCCGGCCAAGCCGCTCAAGCCACTCTGGCCGCAGCACCGCAGCAACCGACGGGTGGCAGGCGAGCCGGACCGAGCCGACGTGCCGGGCGGCGCGGCGGAGCAATGCCCGCGCTTCAAACGACGGGCGATCGGCGGCGAGTTCGAACAGGCTCGGATGCCGGCGCGGGCGCACGATCTGCAGAAAGCCGAAGCCATTCACCGCCGTTCGCTCGAACGGCTTCACCAGCCCCGAGTCGACGATCTCGCCAAGGGCCTGCCGCAGATCACGGCCGCTGACGGTCGGAAAGTCGATGCCGATCGAGCCGCCGATGTCGTGGCGCCGGATCGCGGCCGCCGCCGCCCGGGCCGAGGCGCGTGCAAGATCCTCCGGACGGCCCACTCCATCGACGTCGATCAGGGTCATGGCCGGTGTCACCGACACCCGCAGCGTGCCGCCGGGGAAGGCGATCAGCCCACTGCGAGCCTCCTCCAGCAGATCGGACCAGCCGGCGGCTTCCAGGCGGTCATCGGGCGCCGGAAAGGCAATAGGCTCGGCTGTCTCGATCCGAGGCGCTGCGTCGGCGTCGACCACCCTGGCGAGCGGTCGCTTCCACGGCTCAGGCCCGGGGATAGGCTCGCGCGTGACCTCGATCCGGGCGGCCGCGCCTTCGTGATGGCCTGCCGCGCCGCCCGGCAGCAGGAACTCGCTTGCTCCTGCCAAGGCGATCGCCTGCGGCCGGACCGCCCTGATCCTTGCCTCAAGCACCTCCCCGGCGCGCGGGCTGCCTTCGAGCAGGATCCGTGCATCGCTGATCTCGCCGCCGGCCATGCGCACGAAGCGCTGCTCGCCGATGCCCTGCTCGACCAGCCAGTCAGGCAAGCGGATAGCCTGCGCTCTTCAGCAGATGCCGCGTCTCGCCCAGGGGAAGGCCGACCACGTTGGACCAGCTGCCGGCCATGAAGCGAACATAAACCTCGCCATAGCCCTGCAGCGCATAACCCCCCGCCTTGCCGCGCCATTCGCCGTGGCCCGCGTAATAATCCATCTCGTCGGGCGAGAGGGTCTTCATGGCGATCACCGTTTCGACCAGCCGGCTGCGCAGCTTCTGCCCTGGCGCGGCGAGCGCGACCCCGGTCAGCACCTTGTGCCGGCGCCCGGACAGCAGGGCCATGCATTCGCGCAGGGTGGCTTCGTCCTCGACCTTGGGGAGGATGCGTCGCCCGACCGCCACCACCGTGTCGGCGGCAAGCACCAGCGCCTCGGGCTCCAGCGCTCCCACAGCAAGCGCCTTCTCGGAGGCGAGGCGCAGCGCATGTGGACGCGGGAGTTCGCCCTTTGCGGGCTCCTCGTCGATTTCGGCCGGGCGCACGGCATCGGGCACGACCCCGATCCGCGCCAGCAGGTCCAGCCGCCGCGGGCTCGCCGAGGCGAGGACCAGCCGCATCTTCTTACTTGAAGCGGTAGGTAATTCGACCCTTGGTGAGGTCATAAGGGGTTAGTTCGACCAGCACTTCGTCGCCGGTCAGCACGCGAATGCGGTTCTTGCGCATCTTGCCGGCGGTGTGCCCAAGAATTTCGTGGCCATTCTCGAGTTCGACGCGGAACATCGCATTGGGCAGGAGTTCGACCACCCGCCCACGCATCTCGAGAAGTTCTTCCTTGGCCATGCAGATCCTTTGAGAGAATAGAGAAAGTCGGGCGGGCCCTTAGCGGGGCAGGCGGCAAAAGTATAGGTGAGGGGTCAAGCGGGCGCCTTCTCGCGCCGCGCCTTGCGCGTCACCAGCAGCTTGTCGATCTTGCGACCGTCGAGGTCGACGATCTCGAACCGCCATCCGTCATGATCGAAATGCTCGCCAGTCTCGGGCAGGTGCTTGAGCACGGCGAGGGCAAAGCCGGCCACCGTGGAGAAATCGCGCTCGACCGACAGGTTGATGCCGAGCCGGTCCTCAAGGCAATCGGCCGTGGCCGAGCCGCTGATCAGCCAGCTGCCATCCTCGCGCTCGATCAGGGGGGGATCGTCGTCCTCGATATCGCTGGCAAAGGCGCCGGCCAGCGCCGCCAGGATCGAACCCGGCGTCACGATCCCGTCGAGGTGGCCATATTCGTCATGAACCAGCGCCAGCGGCACCTCGGCCGAGCGAAGGACATTCAACGCATCCATCGCGTCCATCACATCGGGAATGACCGGCGCCTTGCGGGTCAGCGCGCGAAGGTCGAGCTCGCGCCCTTCGAGCATGGCATCTAGCATGTCACGGGTCTGGACCACCCCGACGATCGCCTCGATCGACCCTTCGGCCACCGGCAGGCGGCTGTGCGGCGTGTCCGCCAGGGCGGCGCGAAGCTCCTGCGGCGTGCTGGCGATGTCGATCCAGTCGACTTCCGTGCGCGGCGTCATCACCTCGCGGACCGGGCGGTCGGCAAGGCGGACGATGCCGCTGATGATCGCCCGCTCCGATTCCTCAAGGACGCCGGCGGTCTGCGCCTCGGCGACCACGAGGTGCAGTTCCTCCGCGGTGACATGGTCGCGGTTCTCGCGATCGAGACCGAGCAGCTTGAAGATGCCCGCGCTGCTCTTGTCGAGTACCCACACGAAGGGCGCGGTCAGCTTGCTGAGCCACAGCATGGGCCGGGCCATGATCACGGCGATCGGCTCGGGCGTGCGCAGCGCGAACTGCTTGGGCACCAGTTCGCCGACCACCACCGAAGCAAAGGTCGTCAGCACGATCACCAGCCCGAACCCGAGCGTCACCGACAATTCGGTATCGACGCCGAGCCACTCCAGCCGCTGCGCCACGGGAGTCCCGAGCCGCGCGCCCGACAGGGCGCCGGTGAGAATACCGATCAGGGTGATCCCGATCTGCACCGTGGACAGGAAGCGACCGGGATCGGCGGCGAGCTTCAAGGCGATCCTGGCGCCGCCACTCCCGCCTTTGAGCATCGCCTTGAGGCGCGCCTCGCGCGCGGAAACAATCGCCAGCTCGCTCATCGACATCACGCCGTTCAGGGCGATCAGCGCAAGGATCAGGACCAGGTCGAGCCAGGGGAAGGGGAGCAGGGTGCCGCTCATCGAGGGGTCAGCTTCTAGCCTTCATTGGTGCAGAGCAGCAAGCGTGCGGATCGTTGTGCTACTGGAACAAACGTCCGGACCGCCGGTTTCATGTGCCTGCATGTTCTTGATGAAACAATTGGAGTGGCCTTGATTATGACCAAGGGGAAGAAACTGACAGTAGGCGTGATCGCCGCGTCGCTGATGGCGACCACCGCCTGCACCACCAATCCCGAAACCGGCAATCGCCGGATCAGCCAGACCGGCCTTGGCGCCGTGCTGGGCGCGGCCGGCGGCTATTTGGTGGGTGACATCCTCGGCGGGCGCAACAGCCGGACCGAGCAGATCATCGGCGCCGGCATCGGCGGACTCGCGGGTGCGGCGGTGGGCCGTTACATGGACCAGCAGGAAGCCGAGCTTCGCCGCGAAACGGCCGGCACCGGTGTGGACGTCATCCGCCAGGGCGACGACCTGATCCTGCGGATGCCGAGCGGGATCACCTTCGCTTACGACCGCTTCGACATCCAGCCGCAGTTCCAGTCGACCCTGAACGAGGTGGCAAGCACGCTCGCCACCTACAACCAGAGCTACATCGACATCTACGGCCACACCGATTCGAGCGGATCGGACAGCTACAACCAGACGCTTTCCGAGCGGCGCGCCGAATCGGTCGCGAACTACCTTGCCAGCCGCGGTGTGGTCCGGGCCCGCATGGCGACCCGTGGCTTTGGCGAATCGCAGCTGCTGGTGAACCCGGAGCGGAGCGAAGCCGACCGCGCGGCCAACCGCCGCGTCGAGATCAAGGTCGTTCCCCTGCGTCAGTAAACCAGCAGGCAAGTGAAAAGGGGGCGTTGCTCCGGCGAGGGCCGGGGTAGCGCCCCTTTTTCTATCGCCGCTCGGCGAAGAAGCCCCGCAACATCTCCGCCGCTTCCTCCTCGCCGATCCCGCCGAGTACGTCGGGGCGATGATGGCAGGTCGGCTGGCCGAACAGGCGTGGGCCGTTGACCACCGCGCCGCCCTTCGGATCCTCGGCCGCGAAGCGAAGCTCCTTGATCCGGGCGAGGGCGATGGCGCCCGCGCACATGGCGCAGGGTTCAAGGCTGACCCACAGGGTGCATTCGTCCAGGCGGCTGGTGCCAAGGGCCGCCGCGGCGGCGCGCACCGCCACCATCTCGGCATGGGCGGTCGGATCGTGACCCTCGCGCATCCGGTTGCGACCCTCTGCGACGATCGTGGCGCCGCGGGTCACCACCGCGCCGACCGGCACCTCGCCTGCCCGGGCCGCCTCGGCGGCAAGGTCGAGCGCGCGGCGCATCGGAGGGGGAAGCGGGAAGCCCATGCTTCCCGCTAGCTTGCTGACCCTTATTGCGTCGAGTCGGTGGTCGCGGGCTGCTGGCCATTCGGCGCCGGCTGAGTCTGCGATGGTGGCTGCTGCGCCGCCGGAGCATTGCCGTTGCCGCCGGGTGCTACGCGGATTTCCGGCACCGGGATGGTGGCCTGGCCCTTGCCGACTTCGATCCTGCCCGTCTCGACCTGGAACTTGGGCTGCTGGCCGCCTTTGACCACCACGCCGTCCGAGCCGACGGCGACTGCCGGTACCTGCGCCGGCTGGGTCTGGTTGACGTTGACGAAGCCGGTCGCGACCAGGGCGATGGCGCCGACGATCAGCAGGATGAGAAGAAGAATGACGGCGCGCATCTTTTGGCAACTCCCTGTTCGTTTCGCCTCGGCAACGCATCACTTGGGGCAGGGTTGCGGTTGACGCACCGGGACCGAGCCGTTAGGGGCCAGCGCTTTCCGGGAGCTTCCATGCGGGAGCGCCTTCGACCAATCACGGGATAGATCCAATGGCACGCGTGTGCGAGCTGACCGGCAAGGGCCGTCAGGTGGGCAACAATGTTTCCCACGCGAACAACAAGACCAAGCGGACGTTTCTGCCGAACCTGCAGAATGTCACGCTGATCAGCGACGAGCTCGGCAAGAGCGTCAAGCTGCGCGTGTCGACCCACGGCCTGCGCTCGGTGGAACATGTCGGCGGCCTCGACAACTGGCTGACCAAGACCAGCGAAGAGAAGCTCGGGCCCGACGCCCGCAAGCTGAAGCGCGAGCTCGCCAAGAAGGCCAAGGCCGCGGCCTGAGCCTTCGGCCGGGTTGATTCCGGCCGGCAAATGCGTGACCGACAATCAGGCTCCGGCTGTGGCCGGGGCCTTTGTCGTGTCCAGCTCCATGCGGAGGAGCAGGGTGCGGCGCCAGCCGTCATTGTCGGTGACGGCCCACAGCAAGGTCTTGCCCCCCTCCTGCGGCTCCACCGCAAGCCCTTCCACATTGTCGAATGGACCAAGCGGCAGGGTCGCGAAGTTGCGCAACCGGTAGCCGCGCCCGCTCCGCTCCAGCCAGGCGAGCCGGTTGGTCAGGCCCAGCACCCCGATTTCCCGAACTGCAACGATCACCCGCCCGTCAGGCAGCTGTGCCGCGTCGGTGACCCCGCCGGTCGCGCCGAGCAACGGCACGATGTCGGGGCTCTGTGAGTCGGTGAAGCGGAGCACCTGCCGCCCACCTTCGTGAATCAGCATCAGCACTCCGTCGGCCGAGTCCACGAACATCGCCTCGATTCCGGTATTTGCACGCCACCTGGCGGAGGGCAGCTCGACGGGCTCTGCAAAGGCCGCGCCATCGCCGAAGCGCCACAGGCTGTGCTGATTCTCGAATGCCACCAGCCGACCGCTTCCATTCGGATCCATCACCATTGCTTCCGAATCGCGAAATTTCTTGAAGGTGGGGTAGCCCGGACCGTCCGCGAGCTCGCTCAGCAGCACCCGTCTAGCGCCTCCGGGACGCGCAAAGGTCGCCAGCACGCCGCTGTCGCTCAGCGCCTGCAAGCGTCCGTCGGGCAACACGATCAGCGCGGACAGGCCCATCAAGCGGGGGTCGTCCGCGCTCAGCCGCCACGCGCCCGTGACACTCACCCCGCCGCCGACTTCGCGTTCCAAATCGATCGGCTGAAGCCCGAGCGTAACGAGGCGATCGGGCATCGGCACGCGATCCGGCAGCGACGACCGGCTATCGCTCGCCAGGAAGAGAAAAGCGCCTGCGATCAGCAGCTTGCTGAACAATCGCTGCAAGCGCCGTTCAGCCATGTTCAACTGCGAATCGCGCATAAGCTCTTCAACGGATGGGCTTTTCCCCCTGTCGGCCCCTCCGCCCCTGTCCCTCGTGTAGCGTATCGAGGGAGGGCTCGACGGTCGGTTGCGTATCGCCGTCGGGCCCATCCCGGGGCCTTCATTTCCCCAGGTCGAACAGGCCGGCGAGCTGCTCGACGAGCGCGCCGCCAAGTTGTTCGGCATCCATGATCGTGACTGCGCGACCATAGTAGCGCGTCACGTCATGCCCGATTCCGATGGCGGCAAGCTCCACCGGCGAGCGGCTCTCGATCCAGCCGATCACCTGCCTCAGATGCTTTTCCAGATAGGCGCCGCCATTGGCGCTGGCAGTCGAATCATCGACCGGGGCGCCGTCGCTGATGACCATCAGGATGCGCCGCTCCTCGGGCCGGGCAATCAGGCGGCTGTGCGCCCACAGCAGGGCCTCGCCGTCGATATTCTCCTTCAGCAGCCCTTCGCGCATCATCAGTCCGAGATTGCGCCGCGCGTGGCGGTACGGCTCGTCGGCGCGCTTGTAGACGATGTGGCGCAGGTCGTTGAGGCGGCCGGGCGCAGGCGGCCGGCCTTCGGTCAGCCAATGCTCGCGGCTCTGCCCGCCCTTCCAGGCGCGGGTGGTGAAGCCGAGCACCTCGGTCGCGACGCCGCAGCGCTCCAGCGTGCGGGCGAGGATGTCGGCGCAGATCGCCGCGATGGAAATCGGCCGCCCGCGCATGGAACCCGAGTTGTCGATCAGCAGGCTGACGATCGTGTCCTTGAATTCGGTCTCCCGCTCGATCTTGTAGGACAGCGAATGGCCTGGCGAGACGATCACCCGGGCCAGCCGGGCGGCGTCGAGCAGCCCTTCCTCCTGGTCGAAGTCCCATGAGCGCGCCTGCTGCGCCATCAATCGGCGCTGCAAGCGATTGGCAAGGCGGGTGACGACCCCGCTCAGCGCCCCCATCTGCGTGTCGAGATAGGCGCGCAGGCGATTCAGCTCTTCCTCGTCGGTAAGATCGGAGGCCTCCACCACTTCGTCGAACCGGGTGGTGAAGGGGCGATAGTCGCCGGCCAGCTCGGGCTCGTCCGGGCGGCGGTTCGGGCGCGCGGCGACGTTGCTGTCGCCTTCCTGGCCGGGCTCCGCATCCTCGTCGTCGCTGTCCTGCTCTTGCGAGTCCTCTTCCTGCTCGTCGGACTGTTCCTGCTCGGCGCGCTGCTCCATCTCGCCGCCCTGTGCGCCGGCGTCCTGGTCCTCGTCCTCGCTGTCGTCCTCGCCCTTGTCCTCGCCTTCGTCGTCGTCGCCGCCTTCGTCCGGGTCCTCCTCCGGCTTGTCCTCGGCCGCGGCGAGGTCAAGGTCCTCCAGCAGCTTGCGGGCAAGCGCGGCAAAGGCGCCTTGGTCGTCGAGCGCGAGCGCCAGTGCGTCGAGATCCCCGCCGGCCTTGTTCTCGATCCAGTTGCGCACGAGGTCGAGCCCGCGCTGCGCTGAATCGGGCGACGGCGCTCCGGTCAGCCGCTCGCGGGCCAACAGGCCGAGCGCGGTCGCCAGCGGCACTTCCTCAGGCGTGCGGGCGCGAGTGATGGCATCGCTGCGCACCCGCGCTTCGGTCAGTTCGGCAAGATTGTCGCGTACCCCCGCCATCGCCCGGCTGCCGAGCGCTTCCACCCGGGCGCCTTCCAGCGCGTCGAACACCGCGCGGGCTTCGAAGTCGGCGGGAGCGTTGGTGCCGTGCAGCTTGGCGTCATGGTGGCGCAGGCGCAGCGCCACCGCATCGGCCGCGCCGCGCGCCTCGGCGACCAGCCTTGGCGCGAGGCTGGGGCCTGGCGACACCACCCGTGCAACGCGGCCGCCCTGCGTTCCGCTGTCGGAGGCGAACGCCACCTCCACCTCCGGGTCACGCGCGATTGCCCGGGCCGTGCCGGCGAGCACGGTACGGAAGCGGTCAAGGGGAGTCGTCTCAGCCACGGTCTTGCTTATGCACTGGCCGCAACGCACGATGCGGGCAAGGGGGACAGCATGTTCGGCAAACGGCGCATCATCTTCCGCTTAAATTTCGGCAGTACCGAGCGCGAGTATCAGGCCGCGCTGAATGCGCTCAACATGTTCTTCGGGGCGGTGCTGGGCTTTCTCGTGACCAGCTTCGAGCGGCTGGACCTGATGCCATATGTCGCTCTGCTCCTGCTATGCAGTGGGGTCGTCATGGGCATCATGTTCGTCGCCAACTCGCCCCATCGCTGGAACTATGTGGTGCTGACAGCAGCGCTGATCGCGCTGCTGCCAAAGCTTGTTCCAGGCGAAGGCGCCCGTCCGCCCAAGCTCCAGGCGACATTCGCCGTCTGGCTTGCGCTAACCGTGCTGTTCGAATTCGCCCCGCGCCGGGAGCCGCCCGCAGCAGCGCCCTAGGCCCTTGCGGCGATGCTTTCCGGCAGGTCCTTGCCGAACACCCGCTGGTACATTTCCGCGATCAGGGAGCGTTCGCTTTCGTCGCACTTGTTGAGGAACGAGACGCGGAAGGCGAAGCCGACATCGCCGAAGATCAGCGCGTTCTGCGCCCAGCTGATCACCGTGCGCGGGCTCATCACCGTCGAGATGTCGCCGTTGATGAACGCCTGCCGCGTCAGGTCGGCGACCTTGACCATCTGCTCCACCGTCTTGCGGCCGTCCGGCTTGTCATATTCGCCCGACTTGGCGAGCACGATCTGCGCCTCGGTCGCGGCGGGCAGGTAATTCAGCGTGGTGACGATGTTCCACCGGTCGAGCTGGCCCTGGTTGAGCGCCTGCGTGCCGTGGTACAGGCCGGTGGTGTCACCCAGACCGATGGTGTTGGTCGTCGCGAACATGCGGAAATGCGGGTTGGGCCGGATGACGCGGTTCTGATCGAGCAGGGTTAGCTTGCCCTCGACCTCCAGCACGCGCTGGATCACGAACATCACGTCGGGGCGGCCGGCGTCATATTCGTCGAACACTAGCGCCACCGGATGCTGCAGCGCCCACGGCAGCAGGCCCTCACGGAACTCCGTCACCTGCTGGCCATTGCGCAGCACGATGGCGTCGCGGCCGATCAGGTCGATGCGGCTGATGTGCGCGTCGAGGTTGATGCGGATGCACGGCCACTTCAGCCGCGCCGCGACCTGCTCGATATGGGTCGACTTGCCGGTCCCGTGATAGCCCTGCACCATCACCCGGCGGTTGCGGGCGAAGCCGGCGCAGATCGCGAGCGTGGTGTCCGGATCGAACACGTAAGCGGGGTCGAGGTCGGGGACGCGCTCGTCCGCTTCGGAGAAGGCCGGCACCTCCATGTCGCTGTCGATGCCAAAGGCGTCGCGCACCTTCACCATCTTGTCCGGCGCGCTCATCAGCGTTTCGCCGCTCGGTACCTGCAGTTCATTCGACATGTCGGCCATGAAGGGCCCTTAGCTGGCGCTACCCGTGGATTTCAACCTTGGGCGGCAGGGTGAAGAGGGTGAGGAAACGCCTGGCCAGCGCAACGTCTCCCGCGATAGCGAGACCTTCGGCCGGGGCGCCGCCATAGACGGTCGCGGCGATCTGCTCGGGCGTTCCGGCGATGGTCGCCGTGCAGCCTGCGGGAGAAGCGCGAACGACGTCCAGCTTCTCCTCCCTCACCGTCACCGCAAATCCCTCCTCACCAAGGGCGAAGCCGATCTGCCCGCTGAACCCGCGCGACTTGGCCCGGTCGATCATGGTCCGGAAGCTGATCATCAGCGACACGGGGCTGAGCGGCAGCGTCGGATCATGTCCGGGGCTCCGCGCCGCGAAGCGCCCCAGGGCCTGTATCACGGGTTCGATCTCCAACCCCCAGTCGGTCGCCTGATAGGCGTCGCGCGCGGCCGGGGGCGGAAGCCGAACCTTGCGCAGCAACCCCCGCGCTTCAAGTTCGTCCAGCCGCTGCTTCAACACATTGGCGCTGATCCCTGGCAGGTCGCGCTTGAGGTCCGAAAAGCGACGCGGACCGAGCAACAGCTCGCGCATCACCAGCAGCGCCCAGCGGTCGCCGATCAGCTCGAGCCCATGCGCGGTACCGCAGGCATCGCTATACCCTCGCCGCGGCTCGCTTGATCGCTTATCGGTTAGTTTTTCTAACTGCACGGTTGCAAGATAGTATCTTGAGGCGCATCCTTCAATGATTGCGAGTCGCCGTGGAGGAGGTAACCCTTGGCCAAGACAATCTTCATCAACCTGCCCGTCACCGACGTGGCCGCGTCCACCGCCTTCTACCAGCGGCTTGGCTTTTCCAGGGAGCCCAACTTCTCCAACGAGCAGGCCAGCATGATGGTGTGGAGCGAGGAAATTCGCGTCATGATCCTCGCGCACGACTTCTATTCGACCTTCACCAGAAAGCCGATCGCCGACGCGCACCGGACCAGCCAGGTGCTGCTCTGCCTGTCGGCCGACAGCCGGGCTGGGGTCGACAGCATGGTCGAAACAGCGGTTGCCGCCGGCGGCGTCGGCGATCCCGGCCCGACCCAGGAGATGGGCGAGATGATGTACGGCCGCAGCTTCGAGGATCCCGACGGCCACCATTGGGAGGTCGGCTGGATGAACATGGAGCCGATCCAGGCTGGCCACGCCCCCCAGCCGGTCGAGGCCTGAGCCCATGCCGCTCGTCGACCAGGCCCCGATCGAGCTCACCACCTTCGGCTGGGTTCCGCCCTTCGCCCGCGGGCAGGTCCGCGACCTCCGGGTGCGTTGGGCGCTGGAGGAGGCAGGCCTTGATTATGCCGTCCGCACCGTTGGGCCGATTCCGCCCGGCTACGAGCGCGAGCAGCCGTTTTGCCAAGTCCCCGCCTACCGCGAGGGCAGCCTCCAGCTGTTCGAAAGCGGCGCCATCGTCCAGCACATCGGCGAGAAGGACGAGCGCCTGCTGCCGCGCGATCCCGTGCAGCGCGCCCGCGCCATCCAGTGGAGCTATGCCGCGCTCAACAGCGTGGAGCCGGCGGTCATGGGCTATGCTGCGCTGAGCGCCTTCTACCCCGGCGAGGAATGGGCCAGGCTGCGCAAGCCAAGCGCCCGCGAGGAGCTGGTCAAGCGCCTCGGCCGCGTCGCCGACTGGCTTGGCGACAAGGAATGGCTTGAGGGTGACCGTTTCACCATTGGCGACCTGCTGATGGTCGCCGTGCTGCGGATCACCGGGGACGAGGGCGGTCCCGTTGCCGAACATCCGACCCTCGACGCTTACCGGGCGCGCGGCACTGCACGCCCGGCCTTCCAGCGCGCGCTGGCCGACCAGCTCGCGCTCTATGCCGACAAGACCAAAGGAGCAGCCGCATGAGCTACGTCGATGGATTCATCCTCCCCCTGCACCCGGAAAAGCTGGAGGCTTATCGCAAGATGGCCGGAGACTTCGCGCGCGAGGCGGCCAAGCTTGGCGGCATCTCGATCGAGACACTCGGCGACGGACTCGAGCCTGGCAAGCTCACCAGCTTTCCCCAATCTGTCCAGGCCAAGGAGGGCGAGAACGTCGTCTTTTCCTTTGTCATGTGGCCCGACAAGGCGACCCGCGACGCCGGTTGGGAGAAGATCATGGGCATGCCCGAACTGCACCCCGAAGGCGATCCGCCGTTCGATGGCAAGCGCATGTTCTGGGGTGGCTTCAACCCGCTGGTCGGCCATGATGCTCTCGACGCACTGCTTGCGTCGCGCAAGGCGGAGGCCTGAGCCATGGCCTATGTGGATGGCTTCGTCATTCCGGTGAAGACGACGGACAAGCAGGCCTTCATCGACCATGCCCGGCAGATGGACTCGATCATGATCGAGGAAGGCGCGCTGCGGATCGTGGAATGCTGGGCAGACGATGTGCCCGAGGGAAAGCAGACCGACTTCTATCGCTCGGTCGACCGGCAGGAGGGCGAAACGGTGTGTTTCTCGTGGATCGAATGGCCCGACAAGGAGACTCGCGACGCCGCCTTTGCCCGCATGGGGCAAAACGAGGCGATGATGGCGACGCCCATGCCGTTCGACGGCAAACGAATGATCTTCGGCGGGTTCGATCCGGTGGTGGTGCTGGAGAAAGGCCATGACTGACAGCCACGGCCGCTTCATCTGGTATGAGCTGATCACCCCCGATCCCGATGCCGCCAAAGCCTTTTACGACGCGGTGGTCGGCTGGGACATCGAGCCGCAGCCTTCAGGGCCGCTCGATTACCGGATGATCCGGCGCTCGGACGGCGGCCATGCCGGCGGCGTGATGCGGCTCAGTGAGGAGATGGCGGCGCACGGCGGCAGGCCGGTGTGGCTCGGCTACCTCGCAGTGGACGACGTCGACAGGACGCTTGGCGCGATCACCGCGGAAGGCGGGCAGGTCCACATGCCCGCGACCGACATGCCGGGGGTCGGCCGCATCGCCATGATCACCGACCCGGCGGGCGCACCCTTCTACATCATGCGCCCGGTCCCGCCCGAAGGGCAGCCCGATGCGCAAAGCGACGTCTTTTCGGTCGATCAGCCGCAGCACGTCCGCTGGAACGAGCTGACCACGCCCGATCCCGCCGCCGCCGCCGACTTCTACCGCCGCCACTTCGGCTGGAGTCAGGAAGGCGCGATGCCGATGGGTCCGCTTGGCGACTATATGTTTCTCCAGCACGGCGGAGTCGCAATTGGCGCGGTGATGGGCCTGATCCCGCCGAACGATCGCCCGCAATGGAGCTATTACCTTGGCGTCGACGACATCGACCGCGCGGTTGCGGCGGTGACGAGCGGCGGTGGGCAAGTCCTCCAGGATCCACAGCAGATCCCCGGCGGCGAATATTCGGCCATGGGCCTCGATCCGCAGGGCGCGGCCTTCGGCCTCGTCGGCCCTCGGCAGGCATAGGAGACGCAAGAATGGACAAGCTCACCACCGTGCTGTGGTTCGACCATGGCCAGGCGCGCGAAGCGGCCGAATTCTACGCCGCGACCTTTCCCGACAGCCACGTCGGCACTGCCGCCAAGGCGCCGTCCGACTATCCCGACGGCCAGGCCGGCAACGAGATCACGGTCGATTTCACCATTCTCGGCCGGGCCTTCTCGGGGCTCAATGGCGGCCCCAATTTCAAGCCGAATGAGTCAGTCAGCTTCATGGTCGTGACCGAGGACCAAGCCGAGACCGACCGCTACTGGAACGCCATCGTCGGCAATGGCGGGCAGGAGAGCGATTGCGGCTGGTGCAAGGACAAGTGGGGCTTTTCCTGGCAGATCACTCCGCGCATCCTCCTCGACTGCCTCAATACCGGCGGTGACCGCGCCAAGCGCGCCTTCGAGGCGATGATGACGATGAAGAAGATCGACGTCGCCGCCATCGAGCGCGCGGCGGCGGGGGTCTCGGTCGATGCGTAGGATCCGCGGCTGTGCGTTCGTCAGCCTCGACGGCGTGATGCAGGCGCCGGGCGGCCCGACCGAGGACCCGACCGGCGGTTTCTCGCATGGGGGCTGGTTGCCCCAATTCTTCGACGAGGGCGTGGGCGAGGCGATCGATGCCTTCTTCGCCAAGCCCTACGACCTGCTGCTGGGCCGGCGCACCTACGACATCTTCGCGGCTTACTGGCCTTATGTCGGCCAGGACCCCAAGGGCTTCGGCGAGGCTTTCGACATGGCCGGCAAGGACGAGGGGGAAGCGGCCGCGATGCAGATGGGGGCGGATTTCACCGCCGCGACCAAGTTCGTCATGACCCGCGGGGCGGGCGAGCTTGGCTGGTCCAACAGCCGCCGCGTCGGCAGCATTGAGGAGCTCGCCCGCATCCGGCAGGAGGAGGACGGACCCGACCTCCTGATCCAGGGCAGCTCCACCCTTTACCCGCAGCTGATCGCCGCCGGCCTGCTCGACCGGCTGACCCTGATGATCTTTCCGGCGGTGCTGGGCGGCGGCAAGCGCCTGCTGGGGGACGGTCCAGGTGCCGCCGCCATGCGCCTTGTCGATCACAAGGTCACCGGTGCGGGCGCGATCATCGCCGCCTATGAACCGGCGGGCGAGATCAATGCGGGGTGGGCCGGTCCCGAGATCGTCAGCGAGCGCGAGGTCGCCCGCCGCGCGGCGATGCAGGAGAACCGCTGGTGAGCGGGCTGGTCCTCTACGGCCACCCGTTCAGCAGCTACACCTGGAAGGCGCTGATCCCGCTCTGGGCCAACGACACGCCTTTCGACTTCCGCTCGGTCGAGAGCCATGGTGCCGAATTCGCCGCCCTGTCCCCCTTCGGCCAATTCCCGCTGCTGGTCGACGAGGGCCAGGTGATCGCCGAAAGCTCGATCATCATTGAGCATCTCGACCGCCACCATCCCGGGCCCAACCGCTGGATCCCCGATGGCGGTGAGGGACTGCGCGTTCGCTTCCTCGACCGGGTATTCGATGCCCGCATCATGGACACCGCGCAGGTCGCCGTCGCCAATGCGCTTCGGCCTGCGGAGCACAAGGACCCGTATGGCGTCGACCAGGGCCTGAAGCGCCTGCGCCGCCACTACGACTGGCTCGAGGGGGAGATTGCCGAGAGCGGCTGGGCGGGGGGCGAGCGCTTCACCCTGGCCGACTGCGCCGCCGCGCCGGCCTTGTTCTACGCCGACTGGATCGAGCCGATCGGTCCCGACCGGCCAAAGCTTGCCGCCTATCGCGCAAGGCTGCTCGCCCACCCTGCGGTCGCCCGTGCGGTCGAGCAGGCCCGGCCATTCCGTCACTACTTCCCGCTGGGCGCTCCCGACCGCGATTGACGCGGCGATGTGACAAGGTATCATGCTCTTGTTTTCAGGAGCTTGTGCCATGCGTCACCTCGCCTTCGCCCTCCCGCTGTTCGCTATGGCCTGCGCCCCCGCCGCCCCCGATCCGCGCGGGGTGGAGAAGGGCGAGACCCTTCTCACGATCTCCGCCACTGGCCGGGCCGAGGCGCGCCCGAACGAGGCGCGGATGCAGCTTGGCGTTACCAGCCAGGGCGCCAATGCCGCGGAGGCGAGCCGCCTCAACCGCGAGAAGATGGCGCGGGTCACCGCCGCGCTGACCGCGCTCGGGGTCAAGGCCGACGACCTCCAGACCCGCAATCTATCCCTGCAGCGGATCGACTATGGCAAGGAGCGCGGACGCTTCACCGCCAGCAATATCGTCGAGGTGCGGATGACCGACGTCGCCCGGGTTGGCGAGGCAGTCACCGCCGTGACCGAGGCCGGCGCCAATGTGGTCGGCGGCCCCGACCTGCGCGTCTCCGACCGGGAGGCGGCCAACCGCTCCGCTTACGCCAATGCCTTCAGGGCTGCGCGGGCCAGGGCGGAGGCTTATGGCGAGGCGGCGGGGCTGAAGATCGTCCGGGTAGTGAACATCGTGGACGGCGGTGAAAGCGGCGTCACGGACGGCGGCCGCTTCATGGTGCAGCCTATCGCACCACCGCCGACCGTGCAGACCGCTGCGCCGCCGCAAGAGGAAGCGGCGCCGTTCAATCCCGGGGTCAATCGCACCGAGGTCCGGGTCCGCGTCGACTTCGCGCTGGAGCCCGCCTGATGGCCGAGCCCTCCGCCGCGCTGAGCCGGTTCGCCGACGACTTCGCCGATGCCAACAAGATCGCCGATTATGCCGACGGCCCGCCCCGCTTCCTGCCCGGGTTCGACGCGCTGCACCGAATGACCATCATCCTGCTGCAGGAAAGGCTTGGCCCCTCGGCCGAACTGCTGGTGCTCGGTGCCGGCGGCGGGCTCGAGCTCGACGCCATGGCACGGGCGGAGCCCGGCTGGCGGTTCGTCGGGGTGGATCCGTCGGGGCCGATGCTGGACCTTGCCCGCGCGCGCCTTGGCAATGCTGCCGAGCGGGTGACCCTTGTCGAAGGGCTGATCGACGACGCACCGGCGGGACCGTTCGATGGCGCCACCTGCCTTCTCACCCTGCATTTCCTGCCACCCCAGGAACGCGTCGAGACGCTGATCGCGCTTCGGGCACGCCTTCGGCCGGGAACGCCGCTGGTGGTCGCCCATGGCAGCTTCCCTCAGCACGAGCGCGAACAATGGCTGCAGCGTTATGCCGCTTATGCCCGCACGTCCGGCGTGCCGGCGGAGCAAGCGGAACTCGCGCGGGCCAGGGTCGCGGCCGAGGTCAACATGCTGGATCCGGCCGAGGACGAACGGCTACTGGCCGAGGCAGGCTTCTCGCAGGTCGCCCTGTTCTTTGCCGCCTTCACCTGGCGCGGCTGGGTCGCCACCGCCTAGGCGAAGGCCGGAGCGACCTTGAGCGTCTGCCAGGCGTCGATCACGCCCCGGAGCTTGGCCTCGTGCCGCCGGTCGCCGCCGTTGCGGTCGGGGTGGTAGCGCCGCACCAGCACCGAATAGGCCTTGCGTACCGCCGCGAGGTCCGCGTCGCCGCCAAGGCCGAGCACGCCGAGCGCCGCCTGCTCCGCGCCCGAAAACCGGCTCGGTGCCGCCGCCGCGCCTGTACGCCCGCGCCCGAACCGTCCGCGGATGGCTTCCAGCGGGTCGCTGAAGTCACTCCACGGCGGGGCAGGGTCGGCGCCGCCTGCCGAGGCAAAGGCGCGCGAGCCGCGCTCCCACCCGGCGATCGGCGATTGCGCGGCCTCGATCTCCTCCGGGCTCATGCCGGCGAAGTAATTGTAGCGGGCGTTGTGCTGGCGGACATGTTCCAGGCACAGCCATTGCCACGCGCCCGGTCCGTCAAAGGTCGGCGCGGTGAGCGGCGCGCGGAATTCACCGGGCTCGGGGCAACCCGGAACCGCGCAATGCTTGGCGGCGCCTTCCACGCGGCCGTGAAACTTGGGAGAACGTGAAGCCATCAAACCTGTCTTGTCGTGCCAGCCTGACTATATAGGGGCCATGAACGACTCTGACATGGGTCCGGTGGCCCGCGAAATGACCGAACGGCTGCAAAAATCCCTCGCTCCAGCGCGGCTCGAGCTGCGCGACGACAGCGAAAAGCATCGCGGGCACGGCGGATACAACCCGGCGGGCGAGTCGCACTTCTTCCTCAGCGTCGAGAGCGCCGCCTTTGCCGGCCTCAACCGCGTCGCCCGCCAGCGGTTGGTCTACAAGGCGCTGGGCGACCTGATGCACGAACGCGTCCACGCTTTGGCCATGGAAACAAGGGCACCCGGCGAATGAACAACGACAGCACCATCCTGATGAGCCTCGCCCCGGTCAGCCACGACCTCGGCGGCTTCAAGGTCCACCGCACGCTGCCGCACAAGCAGCGGACCATGGTCGGCCCGTTCATCTTCTTCGACCAGATGGGCCCGGCGCGGCTCGGCGTCGATGAGGGGATCGACGTCCGCCCCCACCCGCACATCAACCTCGCCACCGTGACCTATCTGTTCAAGGGCGCGATCGACCACCGCGACAGTGTCGGCTCGGTGCAGCGGATCGAGCCGGGTGCGGTCAACCTGATGACCGCCGGGAAGGGCATCAGCCATTCCGAACGCTCGCCTGCCGACGAGCGCGCCCACGGTCCCGTGCTTGACGGCATCCAGACCTGGCTCGCCCTGCCGCAGGACAAGGAGGAGGTCGACGCCGCCTTCGAGCATACGCCTGCCGACCGGCTGCCGGTGCTCGAGGGCGACGGCGTCAAGATCAACCTCATCATGGGCGAAGCCTTCGGCGCCGTGTCGCCCGTCACCCAGCACCACCCTACACTCTATGCCGCGCTTGAACTCACTCCCGGAGCGTCGATCGAGCTGGAGCGCGAGGCGGACGAGCGCGCGCTCTACCTCCTCGACGGCGACGCCAGGGTGGATGGCGAGCCGCTGCAGCAGATGCACCTCGTCCTGCTCCGCCCTGGCACGCGCCCGGTGCTCCGTTCCGAACGGGGTGCCCGGCTGATGCTCGCCGGGGGCGCGCCGATGGACGGTGAGCGGCACGTCTGGTGGAACTTCGTCTCCAGCCGTCGTGATCGCATCCAGGAAGCCAAGCGCGCGTGGAAAGCGGGCGAGTTCGCCCTTCCACCGCAGGACGACCATGAGTGGATCCCGATTCCCGAAGTACCCCTGACGGTTAGCTACCCGTGAGGCTGCTGCCCGCCCTGGCGGTCCTGAGCTTGTCAGCCTGCACCACGACGGGCGGTGTCGGCGACCGCAGCCTTGGCTGGTTCTGTTCCGCGGAGGCGAGCAGCGGTGCGGCCCGGGCCAGCGCGCATCGGCTGCTGACTTTCCAGGGCGAGGCACGCAACGGCCGCACCGAATTCGACCTGACCATTGCGGGAACGCCATCCGCCCGCGTCTTTGCGGAGTGGGATCGTTCCGACCTGCCGCAGCTGGCCGACGCTCGCTATCGGTTCCGAATGGCGCGTGCCACGGTCCCGGCCGAGCCTGCTCAGTTGCAACTGGTGGTCGGCAATGCTGTGGCGGCGCGCAGCCAATTCTCCCCCGGCTTGGCAGAGGTCGGCGCCAATGGGCGCGACATCGGCCCCCAGCTGCTTGCCGGCGCAGCGGTAGGGCTTCGGCTGGTGACGCGCGACGGGCGGGCGCTCGGCAGCGTCGGGCTGGACCGCGCCAGCTTCGACCTTGCCGTCCAGCTTGCTCGCCAGGCGAATGCGTCCGCGCTCGCCAAGGCAAGTGACTTCCGCAACCAGTGCCAGCGCGAGCAGAGGATCATTCCCACGTGACCCGCTTCACCCGCCACCCGCTCTCGACCGGCGTCACCCTCAACGTCGGTGAAGCAGGCCGGGCGGACGGACCTGCCGTCATCCTCCTCCACGGCTTTCCGGAATCGCACCGCACCTGGCGGGGGATCGTTCCGCTGCTCGAGGACAAGTACCGCCTGATCATGCCCGATCAGCGCGGGTTCGCCGGCTCGGACGCGCCGCAGGACAAGGCCGATTATACCACCGACAAGGTTGTGGCGGACCTGTTCGCGCTGGTCGATCGCCTCGGCCTCGATGAGTTCACCCTGGTCGGGCACGACTGGGGCGGGGCGGTCAGCTGGGCCGCGGCGCTAAAGAACGATCCGCGGCTGAAGCGCCTCGTCATCATCAACGCGCCCCATCCCGTCATCTTCCAGAAGAGCCTGATCGAGGATCCCGACCAGCGCGCCGCCTCGCAGTACATCACCGCTTTCCGCGCCCCCGGTTTCGAACAGGCGGTCGAGGCGATGGGCTGGGACACCTTTTTCGACAAGAGCTTCAGCGGCCATGTCGACCTTGCCTCCATCTCTCCGCAGGAACGGGCCGAGTATATCGCCGAGTGGAGCCAGCCCGGCGTCTTCACGGCCATGCTGAATTGGTATCGCGGATCGGCCCTGACCGTCCCGCCGCCGGGCGTCACCGTGCCGCTCCCCGATTTCCTCCTCCGCGCCTTTCCGAGCATCAAGGTGCCGACGCTGGTTGTCTGGGGCATGCGCGACAAGGCGTTGCTGCCGCTCCAGCTCCATGGCCTCGATACCTTGGTCGATGACCTCACGATCGAGCGCGTTCCCGATGCCGGGCACTTCGTCCCGTGGGAGAAGCCGGACGCCGTCGCCGGCCCCTTGCGCTCTTTCCTTGCGCGCCGGCTCGGCGCATAGGCCTCCGCCTTATGCCCGCCCCCAAGAGATCCCGCGCCCGTTCCGCCGCCCGCCTTGCCGCCGTGCAGGCCCTCTACCAGCAGGAGATGGAGGGCACGCCGACGCCCCTCCTGCTGAACGAATTCCACAATCACCGGTTCGGCCAGACCATCGACGACGTCACCATGATCGACGCCGAGATGGACTTCTTCGACGACGTGGTGCGCGGCGTTACGGCCCGTCAGGAGGAAATTGACGGCAAGGTCAGCGCCCGCCTTGCCGAAGGGTGGAAACTCGACCGCCTCGACCGCTCAATGCGCGCGATCCTGCGGGCCGGCACCTATGAGCTGCTGGCCCGGCCGGACGTCACCGTGGGAACGGTGATCGACGAATATCTCGACATCGCCCATGCCTTCTTCGGCGAGAAGGACGTGAAGTTCGTCAACGGCCTGCTCGACAAGGTCGCCGGGGACGTTCGGGCCTGACCAGTGAAGCCCGCATCCTTGCCCGCCTGAGGGAGATGGCGACCCATCCGGGCGCCCAGGGCCTGGCGGACGATGTCGCCCTGTTCGGCGACCTGGTGCTGACCCACGACACCATCGTCGAGGGGGTTCACTACTTCCCCACCGACCCGCCGGAGAGCGTCGGCTGGAAGCTGGGCGCGGTGAACCTCTCCGACCTTGCCGCCAAGGGCGCGCGGCCGGCCGGTGCGCTTCTCTCGCTCACCCTTCGCGGTGACGAGGCCTGGGAAGAGCGCTTCCTCTCGGGCCTGCAGCAGGTCTGCGACCATTTCGACCTGCCGCTCTTGGGCGGCGATACGGTGGCGCTGACGGCAGGCGCGCCGCGTGTGCTCGGTCTCACCGTGCTCGGCAAGGCCGCTCCCCGGGTGCCGAGCCGTGCTGGCGGGCGAAGCGGCGATCGCTTGTGGCTGATCGGCTTTGTCGGTGACAGTGCGGCGGGCCTGGCCCAGCTGACCGCCGACCCCGGGGCGACCGGCCTGCTGGTGGACACCTACCGCCGGCCCATTCCCCTGCTGGCCATCGGTGCCTGCCTGGCGCCCCATGCGACCGCCATGATGGACGTGTCGGACGGCCTTCTGCTCGACGCCCGCCGCCTCGCTGCGGCCAGCGGATGCGGGCTTCGCATCGACCTCTCCGCCCTGCCTCTTTCGCCAGCCTTCCGGGCCGACCGGGGGAGCGGCCGCGAGGCGCGCCTGTTCGCCGCCACCGGAGGCGACGATTACGCGCTGCTGGCCGCGCTCCCGCCGGATCTCGAGGCTTTAACCGTCCTTAAAGGAAACCCGGTCAATATCGCACTTGTCGGCGAGTTGACGAGGGACGGGGCCTTCGTGCTCGCCGACGACCTCGGTCCAGTGCCGCTGCCGGAGCGCCTCGGTTATGAGCATCACGCACCCTGACATTCGCCGCTTCGCCCTTGCGCTTGCCGGCCTGATCAGCGGCGGCCTTACCGCCTTCCTCCTGGCCTGATTTTCCGCGGCTAGACAGGCCCGAATCGCCCCCTACACTCCCCGTCACAACAGGATGGGGAACTCATTACCGATGACACTCGTGTTGATCGCGATAGGCTGCGGCCTGCTCGCTGTGCTGTACGGCATCGTCACCTCCGGACAGGTGCTGCGGCAAGCGCCCGGCAACCAGAAGATGCAAGACATCGCCGCCGCCATTCAGGAAGGCGCGCAGGCCTATCTTGGCCGCCAATACACCACCATCGGCATCGTCGGCGTGGTCGTCGCGGTGCTGGTATTTCTGTTCCTCGGGTCCATTGCCGCGGTCGGCTTCGTGGTCGGCGCGGTACTGTCGGGCGTTGCGGGCTATATCGGGATGAACATCTCGGTCCGAGCCAACGTCCGCACCGCGGAGGCTGCGCGAGTGAGCTTGCAGGGCGGCCTCACCACGGCTTTCCGCTCCGGCGCCATCACCGGCATGCTGGTGGCGGGCCTGGCGCTGCTGGCCATCGCTTCCTTCTTCTACGTGCTGGTCGGCATCCAGGGCCGGGCGCCCGATGACCGCACCGTGATCGACGCGCTGGTCGCCCTCGCGTTCGGCGCGTCGCTGATCTCCATCTTCGCGCGTCTCGGCGGCGGCATCTTCACCAAGGCCGCCGACGTCGGCGCCGACCTCGTCGGCAAGGTCGAGGCTGGCATCCCCGAGGACGATCCCCGCAATCCGGCCGTCATCGCCGACAACGTGGGCGACAATGTCGGCGACTGCGCCGGCATGGCCGCCGACCTGTTCGAAACCTATGTCGTGACCGTCGGCGCCACCATGGTGCTGACCGCTCTGCTCGTGAACACCGACGTCGCCAGCCTGACCGCGCTGATGGCGCTTCCGCTGCTGGTCGGCGGCGTCTGCATCATCACCTCGATCATCGGCACCTACATGGTTCGCCTCGGCAAGGGGCAGTCGATCATGGGCGCGCTCTACAAGGGCTTCTGGACCACCGCGATCCTGTCGATCCCGTTGATCTACTTCGCCAGCGCTTATGCCCTCGGCGACATGAACGCGGTCATCGGCGGACCTGAAGCAGCCGGAACCGACATCGCCGGCGCAACGGCCGAGCAGACCGCCGGCTTCACCGGCATGGACCTGTTCTGGTGCATGATGATCGGCCTTGCCGTTACCGCGCTGCTGGTGTGGATCACCGAATATTACACGGGCACCAATTACCGCCCGGTGAAATCGATCGCCAAGGCATCGGAAACCGGCCACGGCACCAACGTCATCCAAGGCCTTGCGATCAGCCTTGAATCCACCGCCATGCCGACGATCGTGATCTGCGTCGCGATCATCGCTTCCTACCTCCTCGCCGGCCTGATCGGGATCGCCTTCGCCGCCACTTCCATGCTGGCGCTGGCCGGCATGGTGGTCGCCCTCGACGCCTATGGTCCAGTCACCGACAATGCCGGCGGCATTGCCGAGATGGCGCACATGGAGGATGAGGTCCGCACCCGCACCGATGCGCTGGATGCAGTGGGCAACACCACCAAGGCCGTCACCAAGGGCTATGCCATCGGCTCCGCCGCGCTGGCTGCGCTTGTGCTGTTCGGCGCCTACACCACCGACCTCCAGGAGTTCTCCGCCGACCTCGGCATCGCGCCCGGTTCGGTGGATTTCAGCCTTTCCAACCCTTACGTCGTGGTCGGGCTGCTGCTCGGCGCTTTGCTGCCCTATCTGTTCGGGGCGATGGGCATGACCGCTGTCGGACGCGCGGCCGGCAACGTCGTGCTCGACGTGCGCGAGCAGTTCCGTGACAATCCGGGCATCATGGACGGCACCAGCCGCCCCAATTACGCCCGCACCGTCGACCTCGTCACCAAAGCCGCGATCCGGGAGATGATCATCCCCTCGCTGTTGCCGGTGCTGACCCCGATCCTGGTCTACTTCGTGATCGCCTGGGTCGCCGGCAAGGAACAGGGCTTCGCGGCCCTGGGCGCCCTGCTCCTGGGCGTCATCGTCTCGGGCCTGTTCGTCGCCATCTCGATGACGAGCGGCGGCGGCGCGTGGGACAACGCCAAGAAGTATATCGAAGACGGCAATTACGGCGGCAAGGGCTCGGAGGCCCACAAGGCGGCGGTCACCGGTGACACCGTCGGCGATCCCTACAAGGACACTGCCGGCCCGGCGGTCAACCCGATGATCAAGATCACCAACATCGTCGCCCTGCTGCTGCTGGCGGCACTGGCAGGCCACGGCGGCTGAGCCCTTCCGCTACCCGGAAATTGGCCCCGTCGGAGCGATCCGGCGGGGCTTTTCCTTTGCCAGTAATTCCGGCAGCTTGGGCCTCGAGTTCAGGGGGCTGAGTGTATGCGTAATGTTCTGGCGGCTCTGGTCGGAGCCGCGCTGCTTGCCACCGCCGCAAGGGCAGCACCGCCCCCCAGCATCGCCGACTTCGCGGCAAGGCCGGTAGCCGTCGAGCCCAGGCTTTCCGCCGATGGCAAGCTGCTCGCCGCCCGCGCCTATACGGGTGAGACCAGCCGCCTCCTCATCATCGATGTGGACAAGCCCGCCGCCGTCCCCCGCACAGTCGAGCTTGGCAAGGCCAACCTCACCAGGATCCAGTGGGCCGGCGGCAACCGCCTCCTGCTGACGATCTACCGCACCGAGCAGTTCTACGGTTTGACCGTGCCGATGACCCGCCTGCTGATCCTCGACGTCGACAGCGGGCTGTCACGGATCGGCGATCCGGACAATCGCGGGTTGCTCGGCGGCGACGTGCTCTACACCGATCCCCAGGGCCGAACCGCGCTGGTCGCCAGCCAGGATACGATCCAGGAGACCCCGGCGGTGAAACGCATCGACCTTGCCACGGGCAAGGCGACGGTCGTCGAAAAGCCCAGGCCCGACGTCTGGGATTGGTATGCCGATGACCAGGGGGTCGTCCGCGCCGGTCTTGCCTATGACGAGCGCTCGTGGAAGCTCTACTATCGCGATGCGGCCGGAGAGCCGCTCCGCATCGTCAAGGGCAAGTTCGACAAGAACAATGACAGCAATGTCGAGCGCTTCACCTTTGGCCAGGGTGGCACCGGCTCGATCATCACCAATGAGCCGACCGGGCGCTTCGGCCTCTACCGCTACGATTTCAAGACGGCCACCATCGGCGAGGCGATCTTCGAGCATCCGGAGGTCGACATCGACAGCGTGTGGGGCGACCGCTGGTCGGGCAGCGTGGAAGGCGTCCGCTATGAAAGCGACCGCACCCGTTTTCATTGGCTCGACCCGGAGCTCAAGAAAGTTCAGGCGCAGCTCGACAAGGCGCTGCCCGATCACGTCAATGAGATCAGGTCGCGTTCAACCGACGGAACTCGCCTGCTGATCCAGTCGCGCAGCGCGTCCGACCCGGGCAGCTGGTTCATCCTCGACCAGAAGACCAGGCGCATGAGCCCGGTGCTAACCCCCTATGAGCGGATCGACCCCGAGGGTCTGTCGCCGACCACCAGCCTCTCCTACGCGGCGCGGGACGGTCTTCGGATCCCCGCCTACCTCACCTTGCCCCGCGGGCGGTCGAACAAGCAGCTGCCCCTGATCGTCATGCCGCACGGCGGTCCCTTTGTGCGCGACAGCTGGGAATATGACGTCTTTGTCCAGTTCCTTGCCAGCCGCGGTTATGCCGTGTTCCAGCCCCAGTTCCGCGGGTCCACCGGTTACGGCAAGAGCTTTGTCGAGCGCGGCTACGGACAGTGGGGCCGCGCCATGCAGGACGACCTGGACGATGGCCTCGACCATCTGGTCAAGGCGGGCACGGTTGATCCCAGGCGGGTCTGCGTGGTGGGCGCGTCCTACGGCGGCTATGCTGCCTTGTGGGGCGCCATCCGCAATCCCGAACGCTATCGCTGCGCCGCCAGCCTGGCCGGCGTCACCGACCTCGAGGCGCAGCTCAAGGTCAATCGCAAGAGCTTCAGCGCGACGCGCTACTTCCGATCCTGGCGAACCAAGGTCGCGGGGGAGCAGAAGTTCGACCTTGCCACCGTGTCGCCGCTGCCGCTTGCCGCAAGGCTCAACGTCCCGGTCCTCATCGCTCATGGCGAAAAGGATTCGGTGGTCCCGGTCAGCCAGGGCAAGCAGATGGTGGATGTGCTGCGCCGCCGTGGCGCCAATGTCACCTCCGCTTTCTACCCCGGTTCAGGGCACGACCTTGAAGGAGATGGCGACCTCGCCGACTATTTGAAGAAGCTGGAAGCCTTTCTGGAAAAGAACAATCCCGCCTGACGATCGGCTGTTCAAAGCAAGGCAGCTGGTACCGCCTCTGGCCCAGGTTTATTTGGGTCGCGCAGGCCAGCGCCAGTTTCTTCCACCCTATGATTGGGTGATCACCGGAAGAAGAAGCCAGAGGCCGCATGTCCGACGAAATCCAGACCCGCCTTCAATTCATGAACTTCACGCAGGCACAGCGCGACCTGCTCTCCAATTTAAAGGAGTTGCTCGCAAGGCTCATTCCGCCCGCGCTGGACAAGTTCTACGACAAGGTGCGGCAGACCCCCGAGACCAAGCGCTTCTTTCGCGATGACTCGCACATGCGCAGCGCCCATGCCGCGCAGCAGAAGCATTGGGCGCGGATCGCCGACGGTCGGTTCGACCAGGACTTCTTCAAGAGCGTGCAGCGGATCGGATCGGTGCACGCCACCATCGGGCTGGAGCCACAATGGTATATCGGCGCCTACAGCCTGGTGCTGGAACAGCTGATCGAGGGCATCGGCCGCGAATTCGGCTTCTGGGCACAGGCTCGCCGCCTGTTCCGCGGTCCGTCGCAGGCGGCGCTTTCCGCGGCGCTGGTGAAGGCCGCGCTGCTCGACATGGAATTGTCGGTGTCCATCTATTTCGAACAAAGCCAGGTCGAGCGGACCCAGGCCATTTCCGCGCTCAGCCACGGCCTCAGCACGGTCGCGGCCGGTGACCTGACGGCCGATCTTGGCGAAATGCCGGAGAGCTTCAAGGCCATCAAGCACGACTTCGACGAAGCGGTGGCGAAGCTTCGCGAGCTGGTGTCGGGCGTGACTGACGGCGCGATCCAGATCCAGACCGGATCGTCAGAGATCGCGCAGGCCGCCGAGGACCTTGCGCGGCGCACCGAAAGCACCGCCGCCACCCTTGAACAGACCGCCGCCGCGGTCAGCCAGATGGACGTCCGGCTGAAGGCCACTTCCAACGCTGCCGAACGCTCGGTCCAGCAGGCCGGCGACACCAGTGCCACGGTCACCAATGGCCGTCAGGTGGCGCGGCAGGCCGTGCGGGCGATGGAGGCCGTCAGCGAAAGCGCAACCGGGATCGACGGGGTCATTGAAGGCCTCGACAAGATTGCGTTCCAGACCCGCGTTCTTGCCATGAATGCCGCGGTGGAGGCAGGCCGGGCGGGCGAGGCGGGCCGCGGCTTCGCGGTGGTCGCCGACCTCGTCAGCGCGCTGGCGATGCGCGCCGAGGAGGAAGCCAAGAAGGCCCGCACCGAACTTACCACCACCCAGACCGAGATCGTGTCGGCGGTGAAGGCGGTACAGGAAGTGGACGGCGAGCTGCAGCGCATTTCGGAGAACGTCGAGGCGGTGCACCAGCTCGCCCGCGACATCGCCAGCGACAATCAGGCGCAGGCCTCCGCCATCACCGAGATCAACAGCGCGGTGTCGAGCATGGACCGCACCACTCAGCAGAATGCGGCCATGGTGGAGCAGACCTCTGCCGCCGCCCGCAATCTGGCGGGGGAGGTGTCACGTTTGAACGACAAGACCAACCAGTTCACGACCGGGCGCGCCGTGGCCGGGGGCGATGGTCGCCAACTGCGCGAAACGGTGGAGCGCGCCTTCCGCAAGGTCGCCTGACCCATTCGGCTTGCAATGTAGGATTTGGGCTGCTCACCTCGTGCTTGCCAGATCGCGGGCGGCAGGGGGCAGCAGGGCGGCCAACAGGAGGCCGCCCCTATGTGAACTTTGAGAACTTCGTGCCGGCTCGGAACTAGAGCTTGCCGAACGCCGCCTCGTAGCCGGCCTGGTCGCCGCGGGCGAGGTATCCGGCCTGCTCGACCACCCGGTCGCGGGTCAGCCGGCCCTTGAAGGTGCCGAGGTCGGCATCGATGGCGGCAACTTCCTCGGGGGTCAGCGCCGCGATCTGCTCGAACCTGGCAAGGCCGCGCCCCGCCAGCAGGCTGGCGAGCTTGGGACCAACGCCCTTCATGCGCTGCAGGTCGTCGGGAACGCCGTGGCTGCCGGGGAGGCTGGAATGTACGTCCGCATCGATCACCTGGCCGATCACGTCGCTGGCCGCCGCGGCAATCCCGTCGCCAAGGTCCTCGCCCTCGCCGCCGCCGTCGCTGTCGTCGCGGGCAGCTGCCGGCACCGGGCTGGCAATCGGCGCGGGGGAGGGCACCGGCCGCTCCTGCTCGATGCTGGCCATGTGCGGGCGCACGGGCGCCTCGGTCTTGCTCAGCGTCACCCGCTGTTTGGGGCGGCGAAAGACAACAAGCCCGACCACCAGGCCGATGGCGACCGCGACCAGTATCATCGGCCAATAAGCGTTCAGCAGTTCACTCATTCCACTCGTTCCATCCTCTGGACTGGCGCCGGCGGTGAAGCTCGGCGAGATAGGCGATGACGAGCCCGCCGCCATAGCCAAGAAGGCCCAGCAGCGCGGCTTCGACGAACAGGGGCAGGCCGAACATCAGCGCTGCTCCTGCGGGGCGGCCGGGGGCGGGACAGGCCGCGGAAAGTTGTTGATGACCGGGCTCGACGGATCCCACCGCACCTGGTCGACGCCGGGCAGCTCGCCCACCCGCTCAACCAGTGCACGGCGCTGGAAGTCGTCGGCCGGGCCGGACAGGATGACCCGGCGCGTCAGTGGCCGATCGTCGAGCCGGGCGGTGACCTGCGGAAGCTCGTAGTAGTCGAGCAGCCGCCGCGTTTCTTCCTCCACGCTCGTCCGGAAATCCTCCGCCGCGCCGATCGGACCATGCCACAGCTCGGCGATCCCCACGGCGGCCAGCGCGCCCAGGGCCAGGATGGCCTTGCGGTTCATGCCGTCCGCTCCAGTTCGCGCCAGCCGATGTCGCGGCGGTGAAATCCGTCGGCAAACTCGATCGCGTCCACGGCCTGGTAGGCCCGCGCTCGCGCTTCGGCCAAGGTCGGCCCGAGCGCCGTCACCGCCAACACCCGTCCTCCCGCCGACAGCAGCGCGCCCGACCCATGTCGCGCCGTCCCGGCATGGAACACGGTGACCCCGGGGACCCGCTCCGCGGCCTCGACCCCGTCGATCAGCCCACCCTTGCGCGGCGTTCCGGGATAGCCTTCGGCGGCGAGGATCACCGTCATGCTGTGCTGGTCGGAAAGCGGGGGCGAAGTGTCGGTCATCCGCCCTTCCGCCACGCCCAGCAGCAGGGCGGCAAGGTCGGTTTGGAGCCGCGGCACGATCGCCTCGCACTCGGGATCGCCGAAGCGGACGTTGTATTCGATCAGCTTGGGTCCTTCGGCGGTGAGCATCAGTCCAGCAAACAGCAGACCAGAGAAAGGCGTTCCCGCCGCCGCCATTGCCCGCGCCGTGGGCAGCACGATCTCTTCCATCGCGCGGTGCTGCAGCTCAGGCGTCAGCACGGGCGCTGGGGAGTAGGCTCCCATGCCGCCGGTGTTGGGGCCGGTGTCGCCCTCGCCCACGCGCTTGTGGTCCTGCGCCGACGCCAGGAACACCGCCCGTTCGCCATCGACCAGTGCAAACAGGCTGGCTTCCTCGCCTTCGAGGAATTCCTCGATCACCAGCGGCGCACCGCCAAGCGCGACCACCGCTTCTTCTGCTTCGGCGCGGGTCAGCGCCACGGTGACGCCCTTGCCGGCGGCGAGCCCGTCGGCCTTGATGACCACCGGCAGCCCGAAATCGTCCAGCGCTTCCAGCGCAGCATCGGTGTCCGCCAGCCGCACAAAGCGTGCGGTCGGAATGCCTTCGGCCAAGCACAGCTCCTTGGTGAAGCCCTTGCTGCCCTCCAGCATCGCCGCCGCGGCCGACGGCCCGAACGCTGGAATGCCGGCCTCACGGCAGGCATCCGCGACGCCCGCCACCAGCGGTGCTTCGGGACCGACCACCACCAGGCCGATGTTGCGCTCGCGGGCCGAGGCCACCACCTTGTCCGGGTCGGCGGGATCGATGGCAAGGCACTCCGCCCAACGCGCAATGCCGGGGTTGCCCGGCGCCGCAAGAAGGTCGCCGCAGCTTGGCGATTGCCGTAAGCCCCAGGCAAGCGCATCCTCGCGCCCGCCAGAGCCCAGCAGCAGGATATTGATGACCGAGTTCGACATGCCCTCCGGGCTCCTAGCCGAGCGGAGCCAAGGCGACAATTCACCCCCGATGAGCGTTGGCGACCTCGCCTCGGCGGTGAAGCGGACGGTGGAGGACCGCTTCGGCCGGATCCGGGTGCGCGGCGAGATCTCCGGCTGGAAGCGCCACAGCTCCGGCCATTGCTATTTCACCCTCAAGGACGATGCCGCTTGCATCGATGCGGTGATCTGGCGCGGGCAGGCCGGCAGCCTGGCTTTCCGCCCCGAAGACGGCGCGGAGGTGATCGCCACCGCCAAGATGACCACCTATCCGGCGCGCTCCAAGTACCAGCTGGTGGTCGAGCGGATGGAACTGGCGGGTGAGGGGGCGCTGATGGCCCTGCTCGAACGCCGCCGCAAGGCACTCGCCGCCGAGGGGCTGTTCGACGCCGCCCGCAAGCGGCCTCTGCCCTTTCTGCCGCGCGTGATCGGCGTGGTGACCAGTCCGACCGGCGCGGTGATCCGCGACATCCTCCACCGGCTGGAGGATCGCTGCCCGACCCGGGTCATCCTTTGGCCCGTACCGGTGCAGGGGGAGGGAGCCGCGGCCAGGATCGCCCAGGCCATACGGGGCTTTCCCTCGCATGAGGTGCGCCCCGACCTCATCATCGTCGCTCGCGGCGGTGGCTCGATCGAGGACCTGTGGGCCTTCAACGAGGAGGAAGTGGTGCGCGCTGCCGCCGCATCGCCCATCCCGCTCATCAGCGCGGTCGGACACGAGACGGACACTACCCTCATCGACCATGCCGCCGATCTTCGCGCGCCAACCCCCACCGCGGCGGCTGAACTGGCGGTGCCGGTCCGGGCCGAGCTCCTCGCACTGCTTGACGAGTTCAGCGCCCGCAAGCGCCGGTGCCTGGGCAAGCGCGCCAGCGACGCGCGCGAGCGGCTGGCCCTGACCGCCAGCCGCTGGCCGGCGACGGACAGCCTGCTCGGGCCCAAGCGCCAGCGCCTCGACGACATTGGCGAGCGTCTGCCCCGCGGGCTGTCCGCGCGCGCCCACAAGGCCGAGGCGCTGATGAACCTTTCCGCCGCCCGCCTCCGCCCCGAGCTCCTGGCGCAGAAGCTCGCCCGTGCCGGCGACCGGCTGGCGGCCTCGGCCAAGATGCTTCCGCTGGTGCACCCCGACCGCCCGCTTGGCCGCGGCTTCGTGCGGGTGACGGCCGCGGCAGACGGGCGCACCCTCACCCATGCCGCCGACGCCCGCGGTGCCGGACGGCTGCTGCTGCGCTTTGGTGATGGCGAGGTTCCAGCGGTGGTCGAGGGTAGCCCCCCGTCACCCACCAAGGTTGAGCGTAGCCCCAAGCGCTCCTATGCCCCGCCGCAACCCAATCTGTTCGACTAAAAGGAACCCAATCCCATGCTGATGGCTGGCAGCGGCCGGGAGGCCCGGATCCACTACATGGCAGGCACCTTTCGCCTGCTTTCCGACGGCGACCACGTCCGCTGCGCGGTGACCGGCAGCATGATCCCGCTCGACATCTTGCGCTACTGGAGCGTCGCCCGGCAGGAGCCTTACGTGGACGCCGCCGCGTCGCTTGCCGCGGAGGAGCGCAGCCGCGGATGAACCCGCCGGGCTCCGATCCCAAGGCGCGCCTCGCGGCTGCCAGCGAGGCGCGGCAGCAGGGGCGAAGCGGCGACGCGCGCGCACTGCTGACGGCGCTCACGGCCGACTATCCGCGCCTTGGTCCCGCCTGGAACATGCTGGGGCTGGTGGAGATCGACGGCGGCGACCCGGCCCGCGCGGAGACGAGCTTCCGCATGGCGGTCGATGCCGATCCCGCGGCACCCCCACCCTGGTTCAACCTGTCGCGGGCACAGCGCGCGCTCGGCCGCCGCGACGACGAACTCGCCAGCCTCGAACAGGCGCTCAGCCGCGATCCCTTCTTTCTTCCGGCCGTGCTCGCCAAGGGGGAAACCCTGCTCGCGCTGGGACGGCACGGCGATGCGCTTGAATTGTACCGGCTGCTGTTCGCCGGCCTTCCCGCCGACCTCAAGGTCCCCGAAGGGCTCGCCCAGCAGCTTGCCGCCGCCCGGGCGCTGCTCGACCGCCACGGCGCAAGGCAGCTTGATCAGTTCGCAGCGGCGATTGCACAGGTCGCGACGAGCCATCCGGATGCCGACCTCCACCGCGCCCGCGCCTTTGCCGAGCAACGAGCGGGCAAGCGCCAGATCTATCAGCAACGTCCCACCGACGGGCATTTCCCCTTCCTTCCGGCGATCGAATATTTCAGCCGCGACAGCTTTCCCTGGTTCGGGGAACTGGAAGCCAGCACCGCGCTGATCCGTTCCGAACTGCTGAACCTGTGGGCCGAGGAGAATGCGGACTTCCGGCCTTATGTCACCTATGAGGCCGGGGTTCCCGTCGGGGATTGGGCCGAACTCAACTGGTCGCCGCGATGGAGTGCCTTCTTCCTGTGGGAGAATGGGGTCCGCAACGAGGCCAATTGCGCCCGCTGCCCGGGCACTGCGGCGGCTATCGACAGGCTTCCGCTGCTGGACATTCCGGGCAAGTCGCCCACCGTGATGTTCTCGATCCTGCAGCCGCGGACCCGCATCCCGCCGCACACCGGATCCAGCAACATCCGCACCACCATCCACCTGCCGCTGGTGGTCCCGCCCGGCTGCGGCTTCCGGGTCGGGGCCGAAACGCGCGAGTGGAAGGAAGGCGAATGCTGGGCCTTTGACGACACGATCGAGCATGAGGCCTGGAACAACAGCGACCAGGTCCGCGCCATCCTCATCCTGGACGGCTGGAACCCACTCCTGACCGAGGCGGAGCGGGCGGTCGCACGGATGATCGGCTAGCGTCAGTTCAGGCGCTTGACCTTGATTCCCCGCTGGTCGTTCACGTTGGCAGTGTAGGAACCGAGCGCCGTGCGCCGGATCTTGATGGTCTGACCGGCACGTGGATCGACGATGAACTTGCGAGTGTCGGTCTGTGCCCAGCGCCCGCCTTCGGCCAGCTGGAAGATCCACTTGCCGTCGGGACCGGCCGCCGCGCGCACGATGGTGGTTTCGATCTCCGAGCCTTCCTCGCTATTGTCCTCGTCACCGAAGATCCGAAGGTTGGGAAGCGTGAGCCCGAACAGCGAGCGGCGGGTGTTGCGCACTTCCTGTCGGTCGAGGGTAACGAGGTCGCCCTTGCTCTGCGCTTCGCCAAGCGCGGCCACCGCCCGGTCGAAGCAGGCGAGGCGCTGACCGGCGTCGGTAAGTGACCGGCAGCCGAGTACCTCCCGCACCACCACCGGCGAGGTCCTGCCGTCATTGGCTGTCTGTGCACCGGCGGCGCCTCCGGCCAAGAGAAGGGACAAGAGGCCCGCTCCCAAGAACTTCATCTGCATTCAGCCGCTTCCTCTTCCGGCCAGGCCGGTACTTGATCGATCAGCCGTTGGTAGCAGCAAGGCCCCGATGCGAGAAGCGCCAGCAGGACGCCCGCGGGGCAACAGTTTCCGCACTGTTAAGCCGTTCGGCATGGTGAAGCGCTCCTTACAGCGCTGTGACCTTTTTGCTACGGTGAGTGCGGGACTTCCCTCCACGGCAGCGGGTCGATTGCCTGAACCGGTCCCCCTGCGTAACAAGCGGCTCCCGTGGGGAATGGCGGATTGCCGTTTCCAACGTACTCCCAAGCCATGCGCGGGGGTCATTGGGTCAAGTATAAGGGGATTTCCAATGAGATCGACTCTCCGTCAACGCCTCATGGCGACGACGCTTCTGATCGGTGCGGCGTCCGTCGCCTCGCCGGCCTGGGCCCAGGCCCAGGACAGCTCGCCTGAATCGGCCGTTTCTTCGGAAGCCGATCCGGATGCCGGACAGCAGGACCCGGGTTCGTCGGGCGTCGACTCCGGCGACATCATCGTCACCGGTTCGCGCATCGCGCGTCGTGACCTCACCTCGACCAGCCCGCTGGCCGTTGTGCAGGACGAAGAATTCTCCCTCTCCGGCTCGGTCAACGTCGAGCAGGTGATCAACACCCTCCCGCAGGTCGTTCCGGGCGCCACCGCCTTCTCGAACAACCCGGGCGGCGGTGTTGCGACCCTTAACCTCCGCGGCCTCGGCTCGCAGCGCAACCTCGTGCTGGTAAACGGCCGCCGCTATGTGTTCTACGATCCCTCGCAGGTCGTCGATCTGAACACCATCCCGGCGTTCCTCCTCGACAGCGTTGACGTTGTCACCGGCGGCGCCTCGGCCGTGTACGGTTCGGACGCGCTTGCGGGTGTTACCAACTTCCGTCTCCGCACCGACCTCGAAGGCGTCCTCGCCGGCGGTCAGGTGTCGCTGACCGAAGACGGCGACGGTCGTCGCTACAACGCTTATGCCGCGCTTGGCACCAAGTTCGCCGACGGCCGTGGCAACGTCACGATCTTTGGCGAATACTACAACCGCGAAGGCATCTTCCAGAACGCTCGTCCGTTCTCGTACTTCGCGCTGAGCGATGGCGCCACCGGGCTCGTTCCGGGCGGTTCGGCGAACGTTCCTGAAGGTCGCTTCGTCGCTCCGGGCACCATCACCGTCGGACCAGGCGCAAGCTGCGGCGGCACCGGCAATCCGCCGCGCAATGCTGGCTGCTTCGACATCGCTGCCGGGACCAACTATCCGGGTGGTGGCGCATTCTTCGGCACGCCGGGCGTCAGCGTTCCCTATGTTGGCGGCGCGCAGGCCTATAACTACGCTCCGGCCAACTACCTGATGGTTCCGCAGGAGCGCTGGACCCTTGGTGGCTACGGCGAGTATGAGGTCTCCGACGGCGTCAAGCTGTACGGCGAAGTCACGTTCATCAACAACCGCGTTGAGAATGAGCTGGCGGCGACCCCGGTCACCCAGGCTGTCAACGTCAACCTGGCGTCGGCCTGCACCTTCGTCAGCGCCGCTGATTGCGCCCAGCTGCGGACGATTGCCGCCAATCAGCAGATCGCTATCGCTGCTGCTGCTGCTGCCGGCGTGTCCAATCCGTTTGGCGCAGTGGCTGCCGGTACTGGTACCGTTCCCGCCCTTGCGCTCGTCACTGGCGATCCGACCACCGTTCGCCTGACCGCCAACTATCGCGTGACGCAGATCGCGTCGCGTAACGCGGCCGATGATCGCAATGCTTTCCGCATGCTGATCGGTTCGCGTGGCGAGGTCCTGACGGGCATCAACTACGACCTGTACTACATGTACTCGCGCACCAAGAATGCGCAGGTCCAGGAAGGCAACATCTCGCGTTCCAACTTCGCGACGAACGTGGCCAACGGCACCTGCAACATCTTTGGTCTGAACCAGCTGTCGCAGACCTGCATCGATAACGTCTCGATCCTGGCGCAGAACCAGGAAGAGTCGGTCCTGCACGTGGCGCAGGGCAGCCTTTCCGGCAACCTGTTCACCTTCCCGTGGGCCTCGGCTCCGGTCGGTGTCGCTGCCGGTGTCGAGTGGCGCAAGATGGCCGCCGACTTCATTCCTGACACGGCGCTTTCCTCGGGCGACGTCGTCGGCTTCAACGCCGGCGATCCCACCTCGGGCAGCTACAATGTGAAGGAAGTGTTCGGCGAAGTCCGCATTCCGATCATCTCCGACAGCTTCATCAACCGCTTCGAGATCAGCGCTGCAGGCCGTTATTCGGACTACTCGCTGGACGCGGTCGGCACCGTGCCGACCTACTCGATCGGTGCCGAGCTGGCTCCGATCCGGGACATCACCTTCCGTGCGCAGTACCAGCGCGCGGTTCGTGCCCCGAACGTCCAGGAACTGTTCGGTGGTTCGGCGGTCGGCTTCCCGGCTGCTACCGACCCCTGCTCGGGCCGTACGCCGGTCGCTGGCCGGACCGACGCGCTTCGCGCCATCTGCGTGGCGACGGGCGTTCCGGCCGCCAACGTGTTCGCGGACTTCCTGCAGCCCAACGACCAGATCGAAGGCTCGTTCGGCGGTAATGCGAACCTCGAGGAAGAAGTTGGCGACACCTACACCGCCGGCGTCATCCTGCGTCCGAGCTTCATCCCGCGCCTGAACATCGCCATCGACTATTACGACATCAAGGTCGCGAACTCGATCGCGGTCGCTGGTGGTACGGTCGGCAACGTGCTCAACCTCTGCTACATCCAGATCCGGGATGCGGCGAGCCCGTTGTGCCAGTCCGTCAATCGTGATGCCCAGGGCATCATCTCGGGCGGCCAGTTCAACGTCTCGGCCGGTAACGCCAACCTCGCGGAGTTCCGCGCGGAAGGTGTGGACGCTCAGCTCGACTACAACGTGCCGCTGGGCTTCGGCCTGCTCGGCAACTCGTCGCGCCTGAACTTCTACTTCCTGGGCAGCTACACCCGGAAGAACAACTACACCCCGATCGTCGGTCTCGACACGGTGGAGTGCGCTGGGAAGTTCGGCCTGAACTGCGGCAACCCGACGCCGAAGTACAAGTGGTCCAGCCGCTTGTCGCTTCTGGATGGCCCGCTGACCACCACGGTCCGTTGGCGTCACCTTGGTGCTACCCGCGACGACGATGACGACACGGACTACTTCGTGGAGCGCATCAAGTCGTACAACCTGTTCGACCTGGCCTTCTCGCTGGGCGTGACCGACTCGGCCACGATGAACTTCGGCATCAACAACCTGTTCAACAAGAAGCCGCCGATCATCGGCAGCAACCAGGAACAGGCCAACACCTACCCGGGCAGCTTCGACGTGCTCGGCCGCGATCTCTTCGTGTCGGTGAACTTCCGCATCTAAGCGAAGAACAGTCGCAACAAGGATGGGGCGGCGGATCGAAAGGTCCGCCGCCTTTTCCTTTGGTGGCACTCATTTGCGCCTTCCGCCTTGCGCATTTGATGGTGGCCGGTGGGCAAAGCCACTGCCATAAGGCCGAAGTGCCTGACCGCGACCTGACCCTCCGCCTGTCCGACCAACTCGATCCCGAACGCCTGGCGGCGAGCTATGCCGCCGCTGGCAGGCTGCACGTTCCGAACTTCCTCCATCCCGATGATGCGGCGCTGCTGCACACGTCGCTGCGGACACGGCAGGACTGGCGCCTGGTGGTCAGCCAGGGCGAGCGCAGCTTCGATCTCGACCGCGCTGCGCAAGCGGCGCTTGCGCCCGAACAGCGTCGGCAACTCGAACAAGCGGTCCACGCCGAAGCCCGCTACGGCTTCCAATATCTCTACGAGAGCATCCGGGTGCCGGACGACGAGGCGCAGCGCGGCGGCGGCGATCCCCTGCTGGTGTTTGCCCGTTTCCTGTCGTCGCCGCCGGTGTTGAACTTCCTCCGGCGCGTCACCGGGCAGCCGGCCATCGACTTCGCCGATGCGCAGGCAACCGCCTACGGGCCGAGCCACTTCCTTACGGCGCATGACGACGAGGTCCCCGGCAAGAACCGTCACGCCGCTTATGTCTTCAATCTCACCCCGCGCTGGCGGATCGACTGGGGAGGGCTGCTGCTGTTCCAGGGTGCCGACGGCCATGTCGAACAGGGCTTCACCCCCACGTTCAACGCGCTGAACCTGTTTGCCGTCCCCCAGCCGCACAGCGTCTCCATGGTGGCCCCTTTTGCAGCCAACCGCCGCTACTCGATCACCGGGTGGTTGCGCGGGGCTGCGGGCGCTTGACTGGACGGGGCAGGCGGTGAAAGCCTCCTGCCGTGACCCAGCCCATCACCCTGTTCGAGCTTAACCCGAACCTCGATAAAGCCGCCCTTGCAGCGCAGTTCGCCCGCGATGGCCGGATCCAGATCCGCGACTTCCTGACCGACACCGCCGCGCGCAACATCCTGCAGATCCTGTCGCGCGAAACGCCGTGGGGCCTGGCGTGGCGAGCCGGGGACAATGGGCCGCATGGCCTGCGCCGCCAGGACACCGCACGCTACGCGTCAGCCGACTGGCAGAAGCTCAGCACCGCGGTGGCGAATGCCATGCGGGCGGGCGACTATGCCTTTGTTTATTCCCAATATCAGATCCTCACCGCGGTGCAGGAGCAATGGGGCGAGCACCCGGGGCTCGACCTGCTGATCGAGCATATCAACGACGAGCCGTTGATGGACCTCGTCCGCCAGGTCACCGGCATCGCGGAGCTCCGCAAGGCCGACGCACAGGCGACCCTGTTCGGACCCAACCACTTCCTGGCGATGCACGACGATGGCCACGTCGCCGAAGGCTGGCAGATTGCCTATGTGGTGAACTTCTGCGCGGAAGACTGGCGACCGGACTGGGGCGGCTACCTCAACTTCTACGACGAGGACGGCGATGTAGTCGCCGGCTTCAAGCCTCGCTTCAATGCCCTGAACATGTTCCGGGTGCCGCAGCGGCATAACGTCACCTACGTTCCGCCTTTCGCGCCCGTCGCCCGCTTCGCCATCACCGGCTGGTTCCGCGACCGCTAGCGCCTGCGCGCGTCCACCAGCCAGGCGAACAAGGCTCCGCCGCCTGGTTCCTGTACCGGCATCGGCGATGTGACCGTCAGCCCCGCCTGGTCCAGCTCGGCCGCAAGCACGGCGATCCCTGCTTCGCTCCGCGCCGCGCCGAGCAGCGCGTCGAGGCGGGCAAGCTCCGCCGTCACCTTGCCCTGCAGTCGGCGCAGCAGGGCAGGTGCGTCGGTGCCCCCGCGTTCGAGGACCTGCACCATGCCCAGCATGATCTCCACCGCGGCCGAGGGGTGGCCGAAGCGCTTGGCGGCGAGGGCCGGCGCCTGCCGCAGGCTGTCGGGCAGCGGCACGGCGCCGAGCATCCTTGCGGCGGCAAAATTCATCGCCTTGGCAAGCGGAGAGTTGATCTCCAGCGCCCAGCGCAACTGCTCCCGCCGGGTCTGGCCCTGCGCGACTACCGGACTGTCCAGGTGATGGATCAGCAGCCGGACGCTTCCGCCAGGCCGCAGCAGGCGTGCGACCTCGCGCGCGATCGCTGCCGTGTCGCCATACTCGTAGCCGAACTGGCTGGTGACCGAATCGAAACTGCCGTCCGCGAACGGCACTTCCTCCATGCGCACGCCCGACTTCAGAGTCAGGCGCTTGTCCGCTCCGCCGCCGAGGTCCGGAGCGCTGTCGATCCCCACAAGCCTTGCCTTCGGTCGCACGTCCCGAAGATGCTGCAGGACGGCCCCATTCCCCGTCGCAAGGTCGAGGACATCGGCGCGGGGCGGCAGTGTCCCGCCATGCTCCCGCCACAGCCTCGCCGTCGCTGCGGCGATCCCTGGCGACCCGGGCGCGCAGCCCGCCCCTACCACAGCCATTTCCCGCCAATATTCGGCCCAGGCATCGGGATGACGCATCAGCGGGCCACCACGTCGAACGCCGCGGTCAGCCGCTCGCCCGCGGAGAAGGGGCGGGTGCCGTGAAACAGGTAGCTCGGGAACAAGGCCATTGCGCCGCGGCTTGGCTCGACCCTGTGCAGCGGCTCCAGCGAGAGGTTGAGATTGGCTGGGGCCCCGCCGATCTCCAGCCACCCCTCCATGGGCTCCGACGGGGTCGGCAGCAGGAGGTAGCAGGCGGAGGAGACAAGTCCCCGCGTATGAAAATGCGCGACATGGAAGCCGCCGGAGGTGAGGCGTACCGACCAGCTTCCTTCCAGCACCGGCCGCCGCTGGCGATGGCGAAGAAGGGGATGCCCTTCGTCTTCACCCGGCAGCGCGTTCCAATAGGCTTCCACCTGCTCACGGATCGCGTCACGCAGCAGCCGCACTTCCGGTTCGATGCGGTCGAACAGGCGGCCCCGGGTCTGGGTGCCGCCCCGCAAGGACTGGCCGAGCGGATGGGCCTGCGTCTGGTGCAACCGCTTCAGGCAGGACGCTACGGTGTCGAGCTCCTCCTCGCGCAACTCCAGCTGCGTAGTGGCGACAAGTCCCGGTTGCCGGTTGAGCCACTCGGCTCGCGGATCGCCAAGGAGGCGCCAGACGACGGAGGTGAGCGCCCACGCCGCGACCGACGCAGGGTCCCGCTCGCGGGCGCGATCGAGACCCCTTGCGGCACGCTCGACCTCGCCGCGGCGAAGCTGGTGCGAAGCCTCGTGCAGGTCTCGTCCGGCGACCTGCGACGGAAGGGAGGCGAAGACGCGGTCGGCCTCATCGAGCTGCCCCGCTTCCGACAGGTAGAGTGCCGCCAGCAGCCTGAAATTCGGATCGTCGGCATTCGCGGCGGCAGCCCGGGCCGAAGCATCGGCAGCCTCCGCATGCAGGTCGGCACCGGCCAGGCTGGAGATCAGCGCGCGCCATCCCGCCTTGTCCTGCGGCGCCGCAGCAACCAGCCGTTCGAGCCCGCCTGCGAAGCCGGTGTGGTCGCCGGCCTCCCAGCGGATCCGGGCAAGCAGTGACTGACCCTCCGTCCAGCCCGGCTGCAGGCCGAGCAATTGCTCGAGATGGGCGATGGCTTCCCCCGCTCGCCCTGCGGCTTCCAGCGCCTGTGCAAGGCCGAGGTGCACTTCCGCGCCCGTTGCTCGACCGCGAAGCGCCGCCTCGTAACGCGCTGCGGCGTCCGCCTCGCCTGCCTCCAGCGCGACCCGCGCGCGGCCGTGAAGAGCGACCGGGCGCCGGGCGTCGAGCGCCAGGCTGCGATCATAGGAGCGGGCCGCTGCGGAGAGGTCGCCAAGGTCACGCTGGACGCTGCCCCTGGCCGAATGAAAGCGCGGATCGGAAGGGCTGCGGGCAATCAACAGGTCGAGTTCGCGCAGCGCTCCGGCATGATCACCGCGCCGCTGGAGCAGCAGCGCCCTGGCGAAGCGGGCGTTGGCGAAGGACGGGTCGGTGGCGAGCGCCCGGTCGTAACGGACCAGCGCCGCATCGGGATCGCCTGCTGCCTCCAGCAGGTTGCCGAAGTTGCTGTTGATCGCCGGATCGGCCGGGGCGAGCCGGAGCGCGGCTTCGAACGCACGCCGGGCGGCGGCCGTGTCGCCGAGCTTCTTCTCGACCAGAGCCGACAGGTGCAGCGCGGCAGGGTCGCCAGCCATTGCTCCGCCAAGCTGGCGCAGGTGGGCGCGAGCAAGGTCGGGCTGGCCGGAGGTGAACGCCAGTTCCGCGCTCCGCAACACTGCTGCCTTGCTGCTTCCCGTCATGCCGCCGGAATGGCGGCGCGCTGCACTCCTGTCCAGCACGGCACCTACGCTGCCGCGGCAATCTCCCCGCCCGGCGTGAGGACAAGGGCGCCATCACCCTCATCCACCCGCACCTTCTGCCCGTCGCGCACCCGGCCAGCCAAGATTGCGTCGGCCAGCGGGTCCTGCAGGTAGCGCTGTACCGCGCGCTTCAGTGGCCGCGCGCCATAGACCGGATCATAGCCGACCCGCCCGAGCCAAGCCTTGGCCGCTTCGGTGAGGTCGAGCACGATCCCGCGCTCTTCCAGCAGCTTGCCGAGGCGCCGCACCTGAATATCGACGATCGGTGCCATGTGGCTGGCCGACAGGCGGTGGAACAGGATGATGTCGTCCAGCCGGTTGAGGAACTCGGGCCGGAAGTGCCCGCGCACCACTTCCATGACCTGCGCCTCGACCTTGTCCGCCGGCTCGTCCTCGCCAAGGTTCGCCAGATACTGGCTGCCAAGGTTCGAGGTGAGGATGATCAGCGTGTTGGTGAAGTCCACTGTCCGCCCCTGCCCATCGGTCAGCCGCCCATCGTCCAGCACCTGCAGCAGGATGTTGAACACGTCCGAGTGCGCCTTCTCGACCTCGTCGAACAGCACGACCTGGTAGGGCCGCCGCCGCACCGCTTCGGTCAGCGTGCCGCCTTCCTCATAGCCGACATAGCCCGGAGGCGCGCCGACCAGCCGCGCGACGCTGTGCTTCTCCATGAACTCGCTCATGTCGATGCGCACCATCGCGGTGGGATCGTCGAACAGGAATTCGGCCAGCGCCTTGGTCAGCTCGGTCTTGCCGACGCCGGTCGGCCCGAGGAACAGGAAGGAGCCCAATGGACGGTTCGGATCCTGTAGGCCCGCACGCGCACGGCGGACTGCGGTCGACACGGCCTTCACCGCCTCGGCCTGACCGATCACGCGCTTGCCGATGATGCTCTCCATCGCGAGCAGCTTTTCGCGCTCACCTTCCATCATCCGCTCCATCGGGATTCCGGTCCAGCGTGACACGACGGAAGCGATATCCTCGGCAGTCACTTCCTCGCGCAGCATGGCGTTGGCCTGGCTGTCGTTGGCTTCCGCCAGCTTGCGCTCCAATTCGGGGATGAGGCCATATTGCAGCTCGCCAGCACGGCCGAGATCGCCATTGCGCTGCGCCTGCTCGAGCTCGATGCGCAGCGCGTCGAGCTGCTCCTTGAGCTTGCTCTCGGCGGCGATCTTCTCCTTGTCGCCCTGCCAGCGGGTGGTCAGCTCGGCCGACTGCTGCTCGAGGTTCGCCAGCTCCTTCTCCAGGTTGCCGAGCCGGTCCTTGGAGCCCTTGTCGGTTTCCTTGCGCAGCGCCTCGCGCTCGATCTTGAGCTGGATGATCCGGCGGTCGAGGTTCTCGATCTCCTCGGGCTTGCTCTCCACCTCCATGCGCAGGCGCGAGGCGGCTTCGTCCATCAGGTCGATCGCCTTGTCCGGCAGGAAGCGGTCGGAAATGTAGCGGTTGCTCAGCGTCGCCGCCGCGACCAGCGCCGCGTCGGTGATGTTGATGCCGTGGTGAAGGGCATATTTGTCCTTGAGCCCGCGCAGGATCGAGATGGTGTCCTCGACCGTCGGCTCACCCACGAACACCGGCTGGAACCGCCGCTGCAGCGCCGGGTCCTTCTCCACATGCTTGCGATATTCGTCGAGCGTGGTGGCGCCGATGCAATGCAGTTCGCCGCGCGCCAGCGCCGGCTTGAGCAGGTTGGAGGCGTCCATCGACCCCTCGCTCTTCCCCGCGCCGACCAGCGTGTGCATTTCGTCGATGAACAGGATGATGTCGCCGGCGGCCTGGCGCACCTCGTCGAGCACGCCTTTCAACCGCTCCTCGAACTCGCCGCGATATTTGGCGCCCGCGATCAGCGCGCCCATGTCGAGGCTGAGGAGCTGACGGTCCTTGAGGCCGTCGGGCACGTCGCCGTTGGTCATGCGGATGGCGAGGCCTTCGGCGATCGCGGTCTTGCCGACGCCTGGTTCACCGATCAGCACGGGGTTGTTCTTGGTCCGGCGCGCCAGCACCTGGATGGTGCGGCGGATTTCCTCGTCGCGGCCAATCACAGGGTCGAGCTTGCCCTCGCGCGCCGCGGCGGTGAGGTCGCGGGCGAACTTCTTCAGCGCATCATAGCGATCCTCGGCACCCTGCGTGTCGGCAGTGCGGCCCTTGCGAAGCTGCTCGATCGCGGTGTTCAGCGCCTGCGGCTGCACTCCTGCGCGGGCCAGGGCGTCGCCCACCCCCGTGCCCTTGGCAAGCGCAAAGGCCAGCAGCATGCGCTCCACGGTGACGAAGCTGTCGCCTGCTTTCTGCGCGACTTCCTGCGCCTGGTCGAGGATCCGGATGGTATTGCCGTCGAGCGCCGGCGCCGAAGTCGCGCCCGAGCCGGTGACCGCAGGCTCCTTGGCGACCAGCGCATCCACTTCGCGCTTGGCGGTCTTGGCATCGCCCCCGGCGGCCTGGATCAGCCCCGCGGCCATCCCCTGCTCATCGTCGAGCAGCGCCTTCAGGACATGCGCGGGCGCGATACGCTGGTGGTTCTCGCGCACCGCAATGGTCTGCGCGGCTTGGATGAAACCGCGCGAACGATCGGTAAATTTCTCGAAGTCCATGGTGGTGAGCTTCCCCTCTCTTCAGCGGGGAAGATAGTGTTGCCCAACGGCAACACAAGAGGGTCAGAGCGGTGCCAGCGGATCCTTGACCGGAAGCGTGGACACCGACTCGCGGGGCTTCAGCGCCGGCGTGGCGCTGACTACCGAAGCACTTGTGACGGTGGCTTCCGTGGTTCCAAGACCGCCTGTCGGCGCCGCAGCCAGCACGGGCGCCTTCACCTCAACCTTCGGGCAGGCCAGATGCCCATGGTCGTCACGGCCCCACGTCCGATATTTCCAGCTGTCCACGTGGAAGCGCATCTTGGCGTAGAAGCCGAGCCCGGCGTTGAACCGCGGTCCCTGCCGCTGGTGCTCACTGCACAACCGCCGCATCATCGCCTCGCGCCCGATCGGCTGCAGGGGGACGAAGTCGATCGCGCTCATCGACTTGTGAACGCTTTCCGGCGCTCCTCCGGCGCAGCGGTTGAGCGCGGCGTTGCGAAACACGCTGACCGGCTCCACTTTTCCTACCGCCGGCACGACATGGTCGCGCACATAGCGGAGCGTGTTGACGATGTTCGCCCACTCGTCCTGCGGCGGAACCTCGAACGGATCGGCGCCGCAGCGCCGCCAGTCGCTTGCCGTGCGCAACAGCTGCCAGGTTGGAGCGACATAGGAGACGCCGCTGGCGGTCAGGTAATCGTGGAACAGCCGGACCTGAGCCGCCCGCCACGGCGCGCTGGCGATCCACTGGCGATAGCCGGGCTCATCCTGGCCCGGTTCGACATAGTCGGAAGTCGGGCTCCAGGGCGCCGGCATGATCATCGGCTGGGCCGAATTGGCGACCGCGACCGAAGGCTGCGCAGGTGCGGGCGCTGCCAGAACAAGTGCAAACAGGACGGTCGCCGCGTGCCGCATGGTGCCATGATAACGCGGACAAACTTGAAAAGACACTGAACGCCACTCACTTCGCCGTGCATGAGCACTCAGCCGATCCACGTCGACCTCCCGCACAAGCTTGGCCGCACCGAGGCGCGTCGCCGGATCGCCGACAATATTCACAAGCTTACCGGCTTCATTCCCGGGGGCGGCGCAGTCACCCACCAGTGGCAGGGCGACCGGCTCGACCTCGACATTGCGGCCATGGGCCAGGCGGTCACCGCCCGGATCGAGGTGGAGGAAGCATTGCTCCGGGTCCACGTCGCGCTTCCCGGCCTGCTCGGCATGATGGCCAAGCCGATCGAGGCGGCGCTTCGCAGCAAGGGCGGCGAACTGCTGCTGGAGGATCGCTCCAAGTAGCGCATTGCCTCGCCGCCCCCGCGGTGACAGTCTTGACGCCTGAAGGGGAATGCAAATGCGCCACGTCGCTATCGTCGGCTCTGGCCCCGCGGGCTTCTACACCGCCGAGGCGCTGCTGAAGTCGGGCGCTGTCGCGATCGACATCCTTGACCGCCTGCCCGTTCCCTACGGCTTGATCCGCTTCGGCGTGGCGCCAGACCACCAGTCGATCAAGGCGGTGGCCAAGCGCTACGAAAAGGTCGCGACGACGCCGGGTGTTCGCTTCCTCGGCAACGTCCACCTCGGCGCGGACGTCTCGTCCGAGGAGCTGCTGCATTATTATGACGCGGTGGTGCTGGCGACCGGCGCGCCGCTCGACCGACGCCTCGGCATTCCCGGCGACGATCTGCCCGGCGTGGTTGGCTCGGCGGCGTTCGTCGGCTGGTACAACGGCCATCCCGACTTTGCCGACCTCGCCCCGCCGCTGGCGCAGGAGCATGCGGTCGTCATCGGCAACGGCAATGTCGCGCTCGACTGCGCCCGCATCTTGGCCAAGACCCCGGCCGAGTTCGTTGGCTCCGACATCGTCGCCCACGCCTTCCAAGCGCTTGGCTCCAGCGCGATCCGGACCATCACCATCCTGGGCCGGCGCGGGCCGCACCAGATCGCCATGACCCCCAAGGAACTGGGCGAACTTGGCCGGCTAGAGGCCGCGGCACCCCGGCTTGATCCGGCCGACTTCCCGCCTGAAGGCACCGACGCGGCCCTCGAGCCTGGCCAACGCAAGAGCGTCGAACTGTTGCGCGGCTTCGCGGCAACCCCGCCGGACGGCTCCAGGCCCAGGACCATCATCTTCGACTTCTTCGCCAAACCCATCGCGATCGAGGGCGATGGCCGCGCGGAGCGGGTAATCGTTGAACGCACGGCCCTGGGCCCGGATGGACAGGCCCGCGGGACGGGTGAAACCTATGCGCTGCCGGCGGAGCTGGTCATCAGCTGCATCGGCTATTCCTCGCCGCCGATCCCGGGTGTGCCGTTTGACGAAGCCCTGGGTCGCTACCCCAGTCGCGACGGCCTGGTCGACGAGCGCATGTTCGCGGTCGGCTGGGCGCGGCGCGGGCCCACCGGCACGATCGGGACCAACCGGCCGGATGGTTTTGCCGTGGCCGAGGCGATCGATGCTGCGTTTCCGCCTGGCGCGCCCGCGACCGGCCGCGATGGCGCGACCGGGCTGGACCGCCTGCTTGCCTCGCGCGGCTGCGATCCGGTGCAATTTGCGGACTGGCAAAAGATTGAGGCCGCCGAAGTCGCGGCCGCCCGGTCAGGCGCTCCGCGCGAAAAGCTCGTCCGTGTGCCGGACCTTCTGAAAGCCGGGGGACATTGATCGCTTGCGTCCCGGAAACCTGCCGCCTAAAGACCGCCCCGCCTTGGTTCCCGTCTAGCGGCGGGTTCCGGTCGGGGAGTAGCTCAGCCTGGTAGAGCACTGTCTTCGGGAGGCAGGGGCCGGAGGTTCGAATCCTCTCTCCCCGACCATTTTTGCTATTGTCCCAGCGTGCGCAAGTGGCGCCGCAGGGCGTAGTCGAAATCCTTCAGCCGGAAGTTCTGCGGGTCGTCATGAGCCTGAGGGAGGCCGTGGTCGATGGTCGCATGCTGGGCGGGGATCAGCCACGATCCCGCCCGCACGCTTAGCGCAATGTAGAGTAGCGCCAGGCGATCGTACTGCTGCTTGCTGAAGCCAGGCTTTGGCGCAATGGCATCGTTCCACCCTTCGATCGCCGGATCGCGCCGCCGCGGCATGACCGTCTCGACGTGCAGGAACAGGCCCTTGGCCGGAAGCCCGATCACCCGTGACTCTAGCTTGGTCGCCCGCCACGGCCGGGACAGCGGCTGGCCGATCCGCACCTCGCCCAGTCGATTGAGGAACAGGTGCGCGACCGGAAAGCGTTCAGGATCGCCGCCAGCGGGAAAGTAGGGCGCGAAGTCATTGACCCGGGGATCCCGGTCCACGTCGCTCGGGAAGGCGTCATCGCCGTAAAAAGGCGTGCTCGTGTCATGGATCACGAAGTAGCGGGCGAGCGGGGCCGACGGATCGCCATCGCGGGCTCGGGAGACCGGTTGATCGAGGCCACCGATGTCCACACCCTGCCGCTGGAGAAGCGCCGCCACGCGGGCCTTGTCCGGCAACGCTGTCCGGCCGTCCAGCAGCGGCGCCAGCCCTCCTGGCAGGCGTTTCAGCGGGGCTCCGAGCCGACCTCGCTTGCCGACCGGGGTCATGAGGCATTGTGCCTGCTCGGAAGGGCTGCCCGCGAAGCTCAACTGCGCGATGTCGAAGCGGCAGTAGCCGACAACCGACGGGGCGTCCGTCACGGGCTGCGACGCGCCGAGAATCAGACCCGCCACCAGCGCGCCGATGTTCATGCCTGCACCTTTCTTCTGCCTTTGCATGGTGAGCGCCGCGTCGCTTACGTCAAGCATGCTGCGCTCGCGGCACGATCAGCGCCGTTCCGGGTTACCCCTGCATCCGCAGGAGAAACGCACCATGGACCGCATTGCCCCCGCCACGCTTAGCCGCGAGCTTCGCGAAGGCCGTTCGCCCGACCTCGCAAGGCGGCGCTGGACGATCGGCCTCAGCATCGCCGGGGCAGCGATCGGCGGCGTGGTGACGCTTTATCAGACCGGGATCATCAAGCGGCTGCCCGACATCCTTCCTGGCCAAGTCTTTGATGCCGAGAAGGTCGATGCGTCCGATTATGCCTACAAGCGCATGCAGGCGCCCGACGCCACGTTGATGATGATGACCTATGCAGCCACCACGGCGCTGGCCGCGGCGGGAGGCGCCGAGCGGGCGACGCGCCAACCGGCACTGCCGTTGGCGACGGCCGCGAAGGCCTGTTACGATCTTGTCACCTGCGTGCGATTGGGGCGGGAGGAATGGGCGGAGAACAAGGCGTTGTGCAGCTGGTGCCAGGTGGCGACGCTGATCAGCGCCGCCACGGCCGCCCTCAGCCTGCCCGAGGCGATCCGCGCCGGCCGGACGCTGCTAGCGGGCGCGGATGAAGGCGCGCACGTCGCGGCTTAGCTTGCGCCGGTCTTCGTCGCGCACGTACATCATGTGCCCGGCATCATAATATTCGAACTGCACGCGGTCCTGCGGAACGCCGGTGCGGGTCAGCGCATATTCCGCCGCGAAGAAGGGCGTCGCGAAATCGTACCAGCCTTGCGCGACAAAGGTGCGAAGGCCGCTATTCTCCCGCATCGCCTTGCCGATCCAGGGCGTGAGGTTGAGATAGGCGTTGTCGTCCCGCCCGCCGATCCGCCAGTCCCAGTCGCGCCCGACATTACCGATCGACTGATATTCGCGGTCCGTCCTGAAGCCGAGCGCGCCGCGCTGCCACTGGTTGACCGAGGCGGTGTAGCCGGCATCGATGCCATAGAAGCTCGGGTCGTTATCGGGCGACTCCCCGGCGCTGTCGTAATCCTGCCCGGTGTAGCGACTGTCCAGCCGGCCGACGGTCAGCCCGCGTTCGCGCAGCAATTCCTTGTAGAAGCGGTTGGGCGTGACGCGCAGGTCGGCGCGCTCGAGATAGGCTTCGCTGAGGCCGGTCAGCTGCGCCAGCCGGGTGCGCACCGCAGCGCGCTCCTCCGCGCTTGCCTTCTGCCCCTTGAGGAGGAAGCTGGCATAGGGCCCGATCGCATATTGCCGTGCGGTTTCGGCAATGGCGGCGGGGCTCTCCCCATTTATCCTGCGATGATACAGCGCCGTCACCGCCATCGATGGCAGGTTGGTGATGAAGCCAAGCTCGTTTCCGGGCGCGTCCGAGCCGGCGCCGAAGTCGAGCACGGTCGAGATGAGGATCAGGCCGTTCAGTGCGACATCGTTGTAGGTCGCGCCTTCCAGCTGGTTGACCACTGCCGCGGTCCGGCTGGTGCCGTAGCTTTCGCCGCCGAGATATTTGGGGCTTCCCCAGCGCCCATTGTCGCCCAGCCAGCGGCGAATGACCTCGGCGACCGCGCGGGCGTCCTGCTGGATGCCATAGTAATTCTTCGGATCGGCGCCGGGCAAAAGCACGGAAAAGCCGGTGCCGGGCGGGTCGATGAAGACGAGGTCGGTCACGTCGAGCAGGCTGTCGGGATTGTCGAGCAGCGGGAAGGGCGGCGCCCCATCGTCGCGGGCGTCGGACGGGATGGCGACCCGCTTGGGACCGAACGCCCCCATCTGCAGCCACACCGACCCTGACCCCGGGCCGCCGTTGAACAGGAAGGTCACCGGACGCGAAGGGTCGCGCGGTTCGCGCACGTAGGCGGTGGTGACGATCGCCGCCTCCGGCACCCCTTCCTTGTTCTTGAGGAGGGTCTCGCCGATAGTGGCGGAATAGTTGACCCGCTGCCCGCCAAAGGTGCCGCTGTGGCGGGTGGTGACGACCTGCGGCTGGTAGGCCCGCGCCGCGGCTTCCGCCTTTTCGGCCTTGTCCTGCGCGGTGGCAGGCGCGGCGACCAGCAGGAGCGCGGCAGCCGCAAGGTTCAAATGCTTCATTTAACAGGAGCCCTCATGTTCAAGGGCCATCATGGCGCGGCGGGAGCCCGGCGCCAAGCCGTGCCCCCGCCGCCGCGTCTGTGGTCCGGCCTCAGAAGCCGACGCGCACTCCGCCGAGCACGCTCACTTCATTGCCCTGGTCCTTGCCAGCAGTGGTGCTGCCGGCCACCTCGAGCTGAATGTTGCGGGCAAGCTGGGCCGATGCACCGCCGGAGAAGCGGCTGTAGACACCCGTGTCGCGTTCGCCGAGGTCGAAGCGGTTGACGATGGTCGGAGCCGAGGTCTGCGAGAAGACGAGGGTCCGCGAATTGCCCTTGAGATCCTTCTCGATCATCGCGGAAGCGAAGGGACGAACGACGCTTCCGCCCGCGTCCAGATCACCGCGCAGTTCAAGGCCCAGCCCGCCGACCAGCGCCGAATAGCGCTGCTGGCCGACGTTGAGGCTGAGCGCCGCATCGCCGGTCTCGGTGTAGCCATCGATCTTGGCGCGGGCATAGTCGATCGCCGCGACCGGTCCGACGCGGAGCGGTCCGAGCCCGGCCAGGAAACCGACCTTGGCACCGGCCACGACATGGCTGCCCTCGGGCTTGGCCGACAGATCGTCGATCACGCCGGCGCGGGTGATGTCAAACTCGGTGCGGCCATAGCCCGCGTGGCCCTGAGCGAACACGGGGCCCAGCGCATAGGCCGCGTAGATGCCGCCCTGCAGCGCGTCACCGTTGAGGCGGGCGCTGGCATTGGCCATACGCGCCTTGCCGCGGTTGATGCCGATGGCGGCACCGATCAGGCCATTGCCGCCGAAGCCGACCTCGGCGCCGGCGGTGGCTCCGACCGAGTCGACATCGAAGGCGTCGGTGACGAAGCTGGCGCCGACGTCTCGGCTGAAGCTGTCGCCGGTGACGAAGAAGCGCGCACCCTCGAGCACCTCGCCATCGCGTGGGCTGCCAAGGTCCATGCGGGTGTTGAGCGTGCGGCCGAACTGGCGAGCGCTGTCCAGCGCAAGATCGCTGGTCGCGCCGAGGTTCAGCGGAGCCTGAAGCTGCCGGAAGCTGTAGCGACCGACGATCGCGAAACCGGCAGCGGTCAGGTGCACCTGGTCGAAGTAGAAGAGATACTTGTCGGCTTCGCCCGGCGTGGTGATGCAGGAGGTGTTGGGCAGCGCCGGGCAGGCGAGGCCCTGCAAGCCATAGGCCCCATAGTTCGACTGCACGCGGTTACCGATCAGGGTCAGGTCGGTGTAGTGGACCACCACGCCATTGTTGGCATAGCCGGCGAGCGTCTGGCGAATGGCCGGGTTGAAGCTGTTGGCGAAGGCGTTGCGGACGGCGCGGGCATTGGCGTCGTTCAGCACTTCCGGAAGGCCGGCGCTGTCGCCTGCGAGGAAGCTGATGGTCCGCGCGCCGCTGCCGACCAGCAGGTCGAGTCCGGCCTTGGCGTTGGCGGCGGCGATGAGGCCGGCCTGCGGCGCCCCAGCGAGTGAGCCTTGCGTCACCGGACCACCGGCGACCGTACCGCCGCGCTGCTGGTAATCACGCGCGTCATTGCCGCCGATGTTGATCAGCAGCAGGTCGGTCGGGCCGAACCGGCCGCTGACGGTCGAAAACGGGGCCGGACCGCCGCCCGCCAGGAAGCGGGTATATTCGGTGGCAAAGCCCGGCAGGCCGGCGGTCACGTTGCTGTTGTCGGTCTTGGCCCCGCCGATCGCGAAATTGTCCACCGGCACATTGCCGAGCAAGGCGGCGAGGGTGTCGACATAATTGGTCGAGTTGGAGAAGCGTCCCTGCGGGTAGGCGGTGGGGAAGGGCTGGCCGCCAAAGCGGAAGGCGTTGCCGAAATCGACATAGCTGTCGCCGAACGCAACGATGCGGGTGATCCGCTGCGCCGACGCAGGGGTTGCGACGGCAAGGGCCAGAACGGCGGTGGCCCCAAGCAGGGCGCGCGCACCAAGACGCTGAATCATGTGTGTTTTCCTCCCCGGCCAACAATGGCCCAGGCCCTAGCTATGCCAAGCGTGGCGCCGCCCTGACAAGTGGCGGCGGCGCAACAGTGGTGCGCGACGGTTCTAGACGCCGAGCGCCGTACGGAAGCCGGGATCGAGCAGGTCGTGCGTCTCCGTGTGCCGCTTCATGTAATTGGCGTAGAAGGAGCAGGCCGGAATCACCTGCAGGCCCTCGGCCCGCGCCCAGTCGAGCGAGGCCTTGGCGATGGCTGAGCCAATGCCTTGCCCTTCGTGGTGCGGCGGAACCACCGTGTGCGGGAACATGACCTTGCCGTGGAGCGGGCGATAGTCGGCGAAGGCGACGGTGCCGTCGTCCAGGCGGATCTCGAAGCGCTGCTCAGCCTCGTTGCGGATCACTTGGTTCATCCCACCACCAATCCCCGGCATTCGCCAAGCCCGATCGACACGAAGCCCTCCGCCTCGGCGCGGGCGGTCAGCACCAGTTCGTCGCCATCCTCAAGGAAGCTGCGCGTCTCGCCGGTCAGCAGCGTCAGCGGCTCCTTTCCGCCCCGGCTGATCTCCAGCAGCGAGCCGAGGCCGTCGGCCGACGCCGTCGACAGGGTGCCGGTGCCGATCAGGTCGCCGGGCTGAAGATTGCAACCGTTGCAGCTGTGGTGGGCGACGATCTGCTCAACCGTCCAGTACATCGCCTCCGCAGCCTGACCCTGGCTCAGCTGGTGCGAGGGCATCCCCGCATCGCGCATCTCTTGCGTCGTCAGCAAGGCGCTGACGGTAAGGCCAAGGCCCGGCTTGTCCGAACCCCCGGCAAGGTAGGGCAGCGGCTCGGGATCGCCATTCGGGCGCGCGAAGGCGTCGACCATGAAGGGCGCCATTGCCTCGGGCGTGACCACGAAGGGCGACACGCTGGTTAGGAAGTTCTTGGCGAGGAAGGGGCCGAGCGGCTGATATTCCCAGGCCTGGAGGTCGCGGGCCGACCAGTCATTGAGCAGGCAATAACCAGCAATGGCGTCTTCGGCTTCGTCGATCGGGATGGGCTCGCCGAGCGCATTGCCCGGACCAATCCAGACACCAAGCTCCAGTTCGTAGTCGAGCCGGCGCGAGGGGCCGAACAGCGGCACTTCTGCTTCCGGCGGCTTGCGCTGGCCGCTCGGGCGAACGACCGGCTGGCCCGAAACGCGTACGCTGGAAGCGCGGCCATGATAGCCGATGGGCACATATTTGTAGTTGGGCAGCAGCGGGTTGTCGGGTCGGAACTGCTTGCCGACATTGGTCGCGTGATGGATGCCGACGTAGAAATCGGTGTAGTCGCCGATCAGGCACGGCAGGTGCATGGTCGCTTCCGACTGGCCGATCAGCGCGCCCTCGACCGCATCGCGGTGCGTTTGGTCGGCCAGCAGCTCCGACAGGTGCTGGCGAAGCCGGACGCGCGGGCCGCTCCCCAGCGCCAGGAAGGCGTTCAGCACCGGCTGGGCAAGCTCCTCCACCCACGCGTCGCCGAGCAGTTCGGCGATCACGGGCAGGTCGAGCAGGAAGTCGCCAATGGCGACCCCGGCGCGCCGCTCGCGCCCTTCGCTGGAGAAGATGCACAGCGGCAGGTTCTGGACCGGAAAATCCCGGTGGCCGTTGGCGCTTTCCACCCAGCTGGTGCGGGCGGGGTCGTGAGTTTCGTCGATCCTCATGGCAGGCGCGCCTTAGGGAAGTCGGCCCAGGCCGCGTCGTAATCGGGCTGCGAGCGGTCGAGCATTCCAGCAGGCACCTCGAAGGGCCAGCAGCTTTCAACCATGAAGGCCATGGTGCCGTCGATCTTGTGCGGCTTCAGCTCGGCCTCGCTGGCCTTGCGCCAGGTTTCCACATCGGGACCGTGACCGCTCATCATGTTGTGGAGCGACAGGCCGCCCGGCTGGAAGCCTTCGGCCTTGGCGTCATAGGCGCCGATCAGCAGCCCCATGCATTCGCTCATCACGTTGCGGTGGAACCAGGGCGGGCGGAACGTATCCTCCGCCACCATCCAGCGCGGCGGGAAGATGACGAAGTCGACGTTGGCGCGGCCGGCGACGCCCGAGGGCGAGGTCAGCACGGTGAAGATCGACGGGTCGGGATGGTCAAAACTAACCGTCCCGATCGCATTGAAGTGCGACAGGTCATAACGACACGGCGCGAGGTTGCCGTGCCAGGCAACCACATCCAGCGGCGAATGGTCGAGCGTGGTGGTCCACAGCTTGCCGCCATATTTCTGGATCAGCTCGGTCGGCTCGTCGCGGTCCTCGAACCAGGCGACCGGGGTCTCGAAGTCGCGGGGGTTGGCAAGGCCGTTGGCGCCGATCGGGCCGAGGTCGGGCAGGCGGAACGGAGCGCCATAGTTCTCGGCGAGATAGCCGCGCGCCGCGCCATCGCGCAGCGCGACCTTGAACCGCACACCGCGGGGAACCAGCGCGATCTGGCCCGGCGCTATCTCGATCCGGCCCAGCTCGGTCAGCAGCTCCAGCCGGCCCTGCTGAGGAAGGACGAGGAGCTCGCCGTCCGCGGACACGAACACCCGGGAAAGCCGCTCGGCGTTGGCGGCATAGAGGTGGACGGCCACGCCCTCCAGCTCGGCCGGGGCACGGTTGAAGACGGCGGTGGTCAGCCCGTCGATGAAGTCGGTTCCGGGGGCTGGCTCGGGCAGGGGATCCCAGCGCAGGCGATTGGGCGCAAGCGGGCCGGATGCGCGGCACTCCAGACCCTTGGCGCCCTCATAGGCCACGAAGGGCCGGTGGTCGGCGCTGGGTCGCAGCCGGTAGAGCCACGATCGCCGGTTCTCGTTCCGGGGCATGGTGAAGGCCGTGCCCGACAATTGTTCGGTGTAGAGGCCGAAGGCCGGACGCTGCGGGCTGTTGCGGCCCTTGGGCAGGGCGCCGGGCACTGCCTCGGTGGCGACGTGCCCACCAAAGCCGGCCATGTAGGCGGGAGAGGAGCTGGTCAGCATTCAACCGCTCTAGGCCGGAGGGGCGGGAGAGGGAAGCTTGGACCTGCCACCCTCTCCCGCCCGAGGATCAGTTGACGTTGACGTTGATCGAATCGGGCACGGTGATCTCGGTCTTGGAGCCGCCAAAGGTGCCATTCGAATAGAGCAGATAGCCGATCGCCAGCACCGCCAGCAGGACCAGCACGGCGATCAGCCCGCCGCTGCCGCCACCCCGATCGGTATTCACCACCGTTGTACGCTCGACCACTGGGCCGTCGTCGATTCCGTCGCGATTGAGGTCGGCCATGCCACATAACTCCTGTTGTTGCGCCGAAACGAACGCAGGCGGCGGTGAACCGTTCCTCCGTCAGTCGTTGACGGCGCACCTTGCGGGCTCCTCGTCTCGAAGCGGGTGGCAGTCGAAGCGGCCGCGAATGGCGCTATTGAAGAACGCGCCCTTGGACCGCGCGGAAGCAAATCCTTCCGCCACGTCCGCCGGAACCCCGAGGTAGAGGTACCGCCGGCCGGTTGCGAGGCACAGTTCCAGCGCCCGGTGTTCGGGCCAGTAAAGCGCTTCGCGGATAAGGCTGCTGTCCATCCCGTCAGCAACGAAGGGCGGTCCCCCGAGACTCCCCACGTGCGACGAAGGGATTCCCACGCGAGTCGAACCGCTATACTTAACCGATTGGTAACCGCGTCACGGGTAGTTGCATCCTTGATGGGGGTAATGGCGGACGCATGGACGGCAGCAGCTTCGTAAACAGCATCAGCGGCGATCACGAGGAGATCGACGCGGCGATCGCGATCGGCAACGATGAGCGGCGTATGCATGTTCGCGCCTACAATTACTGGAGCTCGCTGCTGGGCGGGCGTGACTTCCCGTCGATCGAGGATCTCGACGGGCGCGACGTCCACGACTTTGCCGATCACAGCCTGCTGCTCGACTTCACCGCCAGCACCGACAATCCGGCGACCAGCTTCATCGGCGCCGCGCTGCGGACCGAGTGCGAGATCGGCGACGAGGTCCGGACCATCGCCGACGTGCCGCCGCGCTCGCTGCTCAGCCGGCTGACCGACCATTGGCTGCAGATCGTCGCCAATCGCGCGCCGATCGGGTTCGAGGCCGAGTTCACAAACCAGCGCGGCCACGACATCTGCTATCGCGGCATCCTGATGCCTTTCTCCTCTGATGGGGAAACGATCGACTTCATCTACGGCGTCATCAACTGGAAGGATGGCGCAGGAGCGGCCGCCAGCAGCGTGCCCGCCGTGCCCGACTGCGAGGTGCTGGACCTCGTTGATGCGGTCGAGCCGGGAGCAGAGGGCGAGCCCCTCGTCCTCTCGCTCGATGCTGACGCCGGGCTTGCCGATCGCCTGTCCGCGGCACGCGAAACGGTGGAGGTGCTCAAGGCTGCCGACGGCCGCAGCCGGGCCGCGCTTTATCGTGCGCTGTCGCTCGCCTATGACTTTGCGGTCGCAACCCGCCGCGTACCCGACGATTATGCCGAATTGCTCGATGATGCGGGGATCAAGGCCCAGGCGCGCGCGCCGATGACGCCGATCGTGAAGCTCGTGTTCGGCGCCGATTACGACAAGGCGCGGCTGACCGAATTCGCCGCCGCGCTCGCCCATGCGGAACGCTGCGAAGTGGATTTCGAAGGCTTCCTGCCGTTCATCGAAAGCTTTCCCGGCAGCCTCAAGGGGCTGGTCGCGGCCGAACGCAGTGCCCGCCGGCCGGAACCGCGGATCGACAACCGGGCTGATCGCGCCCGCGTGAAGCTTCGCTCGGTCGCTTCGCAGCCACTCAGCAGCCTCGCCGGCAACGACGAATTCACGCTCGTGCTGGTGCGCCGCGACGCCACCGGCAAGGTCGAGCCGGTGGGTGCCGTCAGCGACCTTGGGCTGCTTGAGAAGGCCATCGGGCGCTTCGCCTGACGCTTTTTACGCAAGCGCTGCGGGGTTGTGACGGGAAGGAGCCGGGTCTAGACGCCGCCCATTCTCAACGGGAGCGTAAGCAGAACCATGGCGGCTGACCCCCGCGCGTCCACGTCGTTGGCGGACGCTTTTTCCCAGGCCCTCCTCGATGGCGCGTTGCCGGGCGAGACCGAAGGCTTCACGACCGCCGAGCAGGCGGAGGCAGCGACCTTCATCGCCGATGCCGCGGCGACCCGCCGGCCGGGCCAGATCGCGCTCAGGCTCCAGTCGGTCGGCGGAGAGGCGGCGCGGCGACTGATGCGCCTCGTGATCGTCAATGACGACATGCCCTTTCTGGTCGACAGCGTCGCCGCGGTGATTGCCGGCCATGGTCTGACCGTCCACCGCCTGCTTCACCCGATCGTCCGCGCGCGGCGCGAAGGCGACCAGCTGGTCGGGCTTGGTGACGGACAGCCGGAATCGATCATCTACGTCGAACTCGACCGCGCCGACGCCCGCGGGCGCCAGGAGTTGGTGGCCGAGATCGAGAACGTGCTTGCCTGCGTCCGCGCCGCCGTGCGCGACTGGCAGGCCATGCTCGGCACCATGCGCGAGGATGCCACCGCGATCGCCAGCGCCGATGCCGAGAGCGCGTCCCTGCTGGAATGGCTTGCCGGCAACAACTTCACCCTGCTCGGTCACAAGCTGATCGGTGCGGATGGCGCTGCAGGGCAAGGGCTTGGCATTCTGTCGGGCGAGGGCGTGGACCTGTGGAGCGTCACGGACCTGCGTGGCCTGCTCGACACCCTGAGCCAGGACCACCGGCCGGTGGTCTTGCTGAAAGCCGACCGCCTCTCGCCCGTGCACCGGCGCGTGCCGCTCGACGTGGTGGTGGTTCGCCGCAGCGATGGCGCCATGTCGATCCACGCCGGCCTGTGGACCAGTGCCGCACTGCGCACCCCGCCGGCCGAGATCCCGGTGGTTCGAAGCCGCCTCGGCGAGCTCGACCGGGAGCTTGGCTTTGCCCCCGCGAGCCATGGCGCCAAGGCGCTTGCCCATGCGCTGGCGAGCCTTCCGCCCGACCTCCTGGTGTCCTTCGGCGAGCGCGAGGTCAGGGCCGCGGCGCTGACCGCCATGAGCCTTGCCGACCGGCCGCGCCCGGCACTGCTGCTGCTGCCGGGCGCGCTTAGCCGCCACCTGTTCGCCTTTGTCTGGCTGCCGCGCGACGAACTGTCGACGACCCGCCGGATGGCCATCTCCCGGATGATCGAGGAGGCGGTGCTGTCCTCCGTCACCAGTTGGGCGGTGGAACTGGGCGACGGCGGCCTGGCACTGATCCGCCTGACCCTGGGCTTTTCTGCCTCACGGCCCCTTGCGGACGTGGCTGAACTGGACCGCCAGCTGGTCGAGATGGTGCGCGGCTGGGTCCCTGCCGTCGAGGCCGAGCTGATGGACCGGGTCGGAAGTGGCCGTGCGACCCGGCTTGCGCTGACCTACATGCCCTTTGTCCCGGAAGACTATCGCAGCCGGGAGAGTGCCGGGGAGGCGGCGTCCGATATTCTTCGCCTGTGCGCTCTTGAAGGTCACGACGACCGCGATGTTCGCCTGTTCCGCGACCTTTCGGACCGACCAAGCGAAGTACGGCTGAAGCTGTATCGCTCGGGTGGTCTGGTGCCACTGTCGGAAGCCGTTCCGGTGCTCGAGAACTTCGGTTTCCGGGTCATCGAGGAACTGCCCACGTCGCTGGGCGAGGATGGCCGACTGGGTCATATCCATGATTTCGGACTGGAGCTTCCGGGCCTCGACGCGCGCGAGGTGCTGGCCCGCACCGACGTGATCGAAGGCGCCATCGCTGCGGTCCTTCAGCGCCACGCCGAGGACGATGAGTTCAACCAGCTGGTGATGTTTGCCGGCCTCGATCCACAGCCGGTGGTGTGGCTTCGCGCCTGGTTCCGCTACCTGCGCCAGACCGGCGTGGCCTACAGCCTGGTGACCGTGGTCGACGCGCTCAAGCGGACCCCCGGTGCTACCCGCGCGCTGGTAGCGTGGTTCACCGCCGCCCATGACCCCGCGCGCGATCAGCGAAAGGCCGCGGTAGAGGCCGCGAGGGCGGCCTTCGAGGCAGCCCTCAAGCAGGTGAACTCGATCGACGACGATCGCATCCTGCGCCTGTTCCGAAGCGTGATCGAGGCGACGCTGCGCACCAATGCCTTTGCCCCGCGCCCCGGCGAGGCGCTGGCCTTCAAGCTTGATCCCACCCGCGTGCCCGGCCTTCCGGCGCCGATCCCCTATCGCGAGATCTGGGTCTACAGCCCGCGGGTTGAAGGCATCCACCTGCGCGGCGGCCCGGTCGCTCGCGGCGGCTTGCGCTGGTCCGACCGGCGCGACGATTTCCGCACCGAGATCCTCGGCCTGATGAAGGCCCAGCTGGTCAAGAATGCGGTGATCGTGCCGACCGGCGCCAAGGGCGGCTTCTATCCCAAGCAATTGCCGTCGCCTGCGACCGACCGCGAGGCGTGGCTGGCGGAGGGCACGGAAAGCTACCGCATCTTCATCCGCTCGCTGCTGTCGGTCACCGACAATATCGTCGAGGGCAAGATCGTCCATCCGGACGGCGTGGTCGTGCACGACGGTGACGATCCCTATTTCGTGGTCGCCGCCGACAAGGGCACCGCGACCTTCTCCGACGTCGCCAATGCGATCGCGCTGGAGCGCGGGTTCTGGCTTGGCGATGCGTTCGCCAGCGGCGGGTCCAACGGCTACGACCACAAGGCGATGGGGATCACCGCCAAGGGCGCGTGGATCAGCGTCCAGCGCCACTTCCTGGAAATGGGTGTCGACATCCAGAAGCAGCCGGTCACGGTTGCCGGCTGCGGTGACATGTCGGGTGACGTGTTCGGCAATGGCATGCTGCTGTCGAGGGCGATCCAGCTGGTCGCCGCCTTTGACCATCGCCACATCTTCATCGACCCCACGCCCGATCCCGCAACCAGCTGGGAAGAGCGCAACCGCCTGTTCCACCTACCGCGGTCGAGCTGGGACGATTACGATCGCTCCAGGCTGAGCCCCGGTGCAATGATCGTACCGCGCAGCCAGAAGGAGATCGTGCTCACCCCCGAGGCCGCTGCGGTGATCGGCGTGGAGCCGGGCTCGTTCGACCCGGCAAGCCTGATCAGCGCCATCCTCAAGGCGCCGGTCGGGCTGATGTGGTTCGGCGGCATCGGCACCTATGTGAAGGCCCGCGCGCAGGCCAACAGCGCCGTCGGTGACCCGGCCAATGACGCGCTCCGCGTCGATGCGGCGGACCTTCGCGCGCAGGTGCTGGGCGAGGGCGCCAACCTTGCCATCACCCAGGCTGCGCGAATCGAGTTCAGCGAGCTGGGCGGGCGCTGCAATACCGACTTCATCGACAATTCGGCCGGTGTCGATTGTTCGGACAATGAGGTCAACATCAAGATCCCGCTCAACCAGGAGGTGCTGGAAGGGCGGCTGTCGCTGGAAGCCCGCAACGCGCTGCTGGAAAGCATGACCGACGAGGTCGGCGAACTGGTGCTCGACGACAACCGCCGCCAGACGCTGGCCCTGTCGGTGGCCGAGCGCGGCGGAGCGGCGGCTCTTCCGGTGCAGGTGCGGACGCTGGAGCTGCTCGAAGCGGTCGGGCGACTCGATCGACGGGTCGAGGGACTGGAGAGGAGTGACGAACTGCTCCGCCGCGCCGGCGACAATCGCGGGCTGACCCGGCCCGAGCTTGCGGTGCTGCTGAGCCTTGCCAAGCTCAGCCTGCAGGATGCGGCGGAAGAGCTGCGCCTCAATCAAGACCCGCTGATGCACGAGCAACTGCTCGCAGCCTTCCCAGCCGCGCTGCGCGAAGCGCACCGCGACGCGCTGCTGCGCCACCGGCTGGGCAATGAGATCATCGCGACCAAGGTCGCCAATCGCTTCGTCAACCGCATGGGACCGAGTGTCGCACTCGACCTGACGGAGGAAGAGGGCAGCTCGCTGGCGCAGGTGGTGGCCGCCTTCCTGACGGCGGAGCGACTGCTCAAGCTCGACCTCTTGTGGCAGCGGATCGAGGATGCGCCGGTGAGCGAGGCTGTTCGCCTCGACCTGTTCGCCATGGCGGCGCAGAGCGTGCGCAGCCACATGAGCGACATCCTTCGGGCCGGCAGCGGCGAGACCAGTGTGTCCGAGCTGGTGGCGCTGCTAGAGCCCGGGCTCGGCAAGATCGACGCGGCTGCCCGTTCGATCATTCGCGACGAGGTGAAGTCGCAGGCAGGAGCCTTGCAGACTTCGCTGGAACCGCTGGGTGCCGGCGACGCGATCGTGCGCGGGCTGGTCAAGCTGTACGAGCTTGATGGGGTGTTCGGCATTGCCGGCCTGTCGGCACGCAAGGGCATGGACGCGCTGGCGCTGACCCAGGCCTATGTCCGGATCGGCGAAGCGCTCGGCATCGACTGGGCGCAAAGCCAGGCGCTGCGCCTGCAGCCGACCGACCAGTGGGAGCGGCTGCTGGTCGCGGGGTTGCTCAACGAGTTCGAGCAGCTGCGCATCGACTGGCTGTCGCGTGCGCGCGGCGACGACCCGGTGCAGGCGGTCGAGCGCTGGGCCGAGCGGCACGACAAACGGATCAGCCAGTTCCGCCGCCTCATCTCGCGCGCCCGGGCGGGAGGTGCGGTCACCGTGCCGATGCTTGCCCAGATCGCTAGCCAGGCCCGGATACTGCTCTCGAGGTAGCCTGCCCATGCGCATCGCAATGCTCACCCCGGCGCCCGATTACGGGCATGATTGGCGCTGGGCGTTCGACGTCCAGGCCGAAGCGCTGCGCGGTGCAGGAGCCGAGGTGGCGGCGGTGCCATGGACCGGGTTCGACGGAGCGGACGGCTTCGACCTGGTGCTGCCGCTGGTAGCGTGGGGCTATCACCTGCGGATTGCCGAGTGGTTCGCGTTCCTCGACCGCGCGCAAGCCGAGGGCTGGCCAATGCTCAACCCGCCGGAGCTTCTGCGCTGGAACACCGACAAGGCCTATCTGGCCGAGCTGCGGGCCAAGGGCATCGCCAGCGTTTCGACGCTGGAAGTGGATCACCTGAACGAGGCGGCGTTGACGGCGGCGCACGGCGTCCTCGGAGCGCAAGATGTGGTGATCAAACCGCCGGTGTCGGCCGGTGCGGCCGGCACGTATCGGCTGAGCGCGGGCCAACCGGTTCCGGCGGACGTGCATGGCACCCGAATGATGGTCCAGCCGTGGCTTGGCGCCGTGGTGGACGAGGGCGAATACAGCCTGATCTTCTTCGGTGGCGATTACTCGCACTGCGTGGTGAAACGCCCCAAGGCGGAGGACTTCCGGGTCCAGCCGGATCATGGGGGCTCAACCGAGCAGGCCGAGCTTCCGGACGGTGCAATGGCGCTGGCCGAGAAGGCGCTGGCGGCTGCGCCTACGCCGGCCACTTACGCCCGCGTCGACCTTATCCGCGGCAACGACGGTGCCATGCAGCTGATGGAAATGGAGCTGATCGAGCCGGCGCTGTTCCTGCATTGCGTGCCGGAAGCAGGCAGCCGGTTCGCCTACGCGGTGCTGAGCGCGGTATCGCGCTAGCCGCCGAGCGCCCGGCCGAACAGCCACTGGCGAAGCGCGCTGGTAAGGTTGGGCGGGTCTTCGACCTTGAGCCTTGCCTCGTCCACTTCCGCCACCAGCGCGTTCACCGGCATCGCCGCATCGCGCGCCGCAATCTCCAGCGCGCGCCAGAACAGGGGTTCCAGGCTGATGCTGGTCTGGTGACCGCGGATCAGGACGCTACGCTTTACCGGCGGGGAATAAGTGACGGTCTCCACCGTCAGTACATGTGCTGCCCGCCGTTGATGGACAAGGTCGAGCCCGTAACGAAGCCGGCATTCTCGTCCACGAGGAAGGCAACTCCGCGCGCGATCTCGTCGGCTCGTCCGAGCCGGCCCACGGGGATCCGAGCGACGATCTTCCCGAGGACGTCCTCGGGAACGGCCGCGACCATGTCCGTGTCGATATAGCCGGGCGCAATGGCATTGACCGTGATGCCGGTGCGCGCGCCTTCCTGGGCGAGCGCCTTGGTGAAGCCGTGGATGCCGGACTTGGCGGCGGCGTAATTGACCTGCCCGTACTGGCCGGCCTGGCCATTGATCGAGCCGATGTTGACGATCCGTCCATAGCCGCGGGCGACCATGCCGTCCCACACCGCCTTGGCCATGTTGAAGCAGCCGCCAAGGTTGGTGTCGATGACCTCCTGCCACTTGGCATGGTCCATCCGCTTCATGGTGGTGTCGCGGGTGATGCCGGCATTGTTGACGAGGACGTCGACCGGGCCGAGCGCCTCTTCGACCGCGCGAACCCCGGCAAGGCAGGCGTCATGGTCGCTGACGTCCCACTTGAACGCCTGGATGCCGGTGCGCTCGGCGAAGGCTTTCGCACGCTCCTCATTGCCGGCGTAATTGGCGGCGACGGTCATCCCGGCGTTCTTCAATGCGACACTGATCGCTTCGCCGATGCCACGGGTGCCACCCGTGACGATTGCCACTCTCGCCATGAACTCTCTCCTCCTCAGGAGATGCAAGCCTAGGCAGGCGCAATCCACCCCGCAAGCTCGCGGCGGATCAACGCTTCCAGCATGAGCATGCCCGCGTCGCGATCGTTGAGGCAGTCGAGCCGGGCGAAATGAGTGCCGCCGGCGCCTTCGAACTCTTCCTTGCCGCGAATGCCGAGCTCCTCGATGGTTTCGAGGCAGTCGGCCGAGAAACCCGGCGCAGCGATGGCGACGCGGGTCACACCCTGTGCCGGATAGGCCTTGAGCACGTCGTCAGTGGCAGGCTCCAGCCACTTGTCGCGTCCGAAGCGTGACTGGAAGCTGGTGTCGACAGCGATGCCCAGGCGCTGCCCAAGCAGGCGGGCGGTCTTGCGGCAATGGCAATGATAGGGATCGCCCTTGCGCAAGGTGCGCTCCGGCATGCCGTGGTAGGAGAGCAGGAGGCGCTGCGGCTCGAAATCCAGCGCGGCCAGCTGCGCTTCGAGGTCCTGCTTCAGCGCGTCGATATAGTCGGGATTGTCGTGATACGGGGGAAGCGTGCGCAGCGCGGGCTGCCAGCGCATGCTTGCCAGCGTGGCAAAGGCGAGATCGTTGGCCGTGGCGGTCGTGGCGGCGCAATATTGCGGATAGAGCGGCGCCAGCAGGATGCGCTCGCACCCCGCCTCCTTGAGCGCGGTGAGGCGATCCGGGATCGAGGGCTTGCCGTAGCGCATCGCCCAGTCGACCAGCACCTCGTCATCGAGCCGCTGCTGCAACTTCACCGCCTGCCGCTTCGTAATGGCGGCGAGGGGGGAGCCTTCGTCGGTCCAGACCTGCTGATAGGCATGGGCGCTCTTGGCCGGGCGGGTGCGCAGCACGATGCCGTGGAGGATCGGCTTCCAGATGGCGCGCGGAATCTCGATCACCCGCGGATCGGAGAGGAATTCCGCTAGATAGCGCCGGACCGCGGGCTCCTCCGGCTCGTCGGGCGTGCCGAGGTTGATCAGCAGGACGCCGATCTTGCGCGGCGGGATGGCGGGGTGGTCGGAAGGGATCATGAGGGTCACGACATCGGATCGAGGGGCAGGCTGCGCAAGCGGCGACCGGTAGCAGCGGCAAGGGCGTTCGCGACAGCCGCGGGGGCAGCGGCTGTTCCGAGGCCGCTTGCCCCACCTGGCGCACCGTCGCCAGCCAGTATTTCGACCAGTATCTCGGGCGCCCGGGCGAGGGTCGGCAGCCGCGGGTCCAGCGGGCCAAGGACGCGGCCATGGCGGAAGGAGGGGGCGGGGGCGATGGCCTGGCCAATGGCCGCGAGCATGCCGCCTTCCACCTCGGCCTTTACCAAGGCCGGGTTCACCACTCGTCCGCAATCCACCGCCGCAACCAGCCGGCTTACCTGCACCTCGCCCCCCGTTCCCACCTGTGCCTCTGCGACCACGGCGATGTGGCTGCCATAGCCGCTGAAGACGGAAAGGCCCATCTGGCTTCCGGCGCCGCCTCCGTCCCAGCCACCGAGCGCGGTGGCGCGAAGGAGGCAGCGGGCAAGGCGAGGGCTGCCCGCTAGCAGCAGCATCCGCTGGCTCAGCGGATCGCGGCCGCCGAGACGCGCCAGTTCGTCGAGGAAGCTTTCGGTGAAGAAGGTGATCGCCGGATGCAGTTCCCCCCGGTGGTAACCGGTGCGGATCGGCAGGTCGGCGGGCGCAAACTCCAGCGCGACGCTGGGAATGCCATAGGGCAGGGCCGCAAGGGCGTTCGGCCTCGGCGAAGCGCTGCCGCTGGCGCCCAGCAGGCGCGCAAAGGCGGCGGCGGTGCCGTCGACCCCGGCAACCCGCAGCCGCCAGCCGGCGATGCTTCCGTCGGGCAGCGGGCGGGCGAAGAGGCGTGCTTTGAGCGGCGAGCGCACGGCGTTGGAGCGGACCTGCTCGGTGCGGCTGGCGGTGACCTGCACCGGGCGGCCGGCGCGGCGCGTGAGGGCAGCGGCGATCGGGACCAGGTCGGCCTCCAGCGCGGCGCCGCCTTGGCCGCCGACCGGCATGGGGTAGAGGATGGCCTTGCCGAGCGGGACGCCGGCTGCCTCAGCGGCCGCGCGGCGCGCGACTTCCGGTGCCTGGGTCGCGGCCCAGATTTCGAGCAGTCCCTTGTCGAGGCGGGCCGTGGCGGAGGGCGGTTCCAGGTCGCCGTGAAGCTGGGCAGCCGCCGAGTAGGTGGCGGCGAGCGGGCGGACACCGGCAAAGGCCTCCGCAATGTCGCCGACGATGTGCAGTGGCTCGGCGTCGCCTTCGGCCAGCGCACGGTCGAGCGCCAGGTCGATTGCAGCATCGTCGCCGCCCGCCGGTCCGAGGATGCGGAGCCTGGCACCCGCCAGCGCCTGCTCGGCCGACCACCAGTCGTCGGCCAGTGCAGCGACCCAGCGCTCCCCGCTTTCGAAGTGCACGCCTTCAGGCGGCGGCGAGCCAAGCGTAATCGTGCCGAACCCAGCGCGGCGAACGGATGCGTGGAGGAGCCCGGGCAGGCGGACGTCGCCCGCATAGCGCAGGCGGCCTTCGGCCTTGGGCAGCGCATCGAGGCGGGCGAGCGGCTTGCCGACAAGTTCGCCTCCGCCCTGGCGCAGGGGGATGTCGCCGCCGGGAAGGGTGCGGCCCGCGGCCCCGGCGGCGAGTGCCGCGAAGGGCAGCGACTTGCCCTCGTGGCGAACGAAGCCGCCGCCCGTCTCGCACTCGGCAGGAGCGACGTTCCAGCGGTCGGCAGCCTCCGCCATCAGCAGGCTGCGCGCGGCCGCCGCGACCTGCCGCATGGGCAGTTCCATGGCACGGATCGAGGTTGCCACGGCAGTGATCCGCAGCAGCCCGGGATCGGGCGCGTTGGGCCAGGCCCGCGCATCCTCGAGCCAGCCCTCTGCCTCGGCCAGAGCATTGTCCCAGCGGCTGCCGGAACGGGCGGGGGCGACCCCGACCGACTCCCATGCGGCGCCGAGTTCGTCGGCAGCGATCTGGGCAAGACCGGTCCAGATGCCTTGACCGGTTTCGACCTGCGGCACGGCGACGGTCAGGCGTCCGTCACGCCCGATCAGCACGCCGGGTCCGAGGGCCAGCGTATCTCCTGAGGGAGCAAGGCTCGCCGGGTCGGAGCGCGGCCAGACGCTCCAGGCGACCAGCAGGCCGGCCGCGGCCCCAGTGCCGACCAGCAGGGTGCGTCGGTTGAGCCTCAAGCCGCGCGGCGTTCTCAAGCGGCGTACTGGGCCTTGAGCGCTACCCGGTCGATCTTGCCAGTGCCGAGGCGCGGCAGGTTGTCGCGCGTGAAGATGAAGCGTTCGGGGACCTTGAAGGCGGCGAGGCGCGGCGCGAGGAAGGCGCGCAGCGCTGCTTCGTCGAGGTTGCTGTCCTCGGCAGGGAGGATCACGGCAAGCGGGACCTCGCCCAGCCGCTCGTCAGGGACGCCGAACACCGCGGCCTCGGCCACTGCCTCGCAGGCGTAGATGGCGGCCTCCACCTCCGCCGAACTGATATTCTCGCCGCCGCGGATGATGATGTCCTTCTTGCGGTCGACGATGAACAGGTAGCCGTCCTCGTCGAGGAAACCGATGTCGCCCGTCTTCATGAACCCGTCGGCGCTGAAGGCCGCGACGGTCGCCTCGGGGTTCTTCCAGTAACCCTTGATGTTGGCGGCCGAGCGTATCCCCACCTCACCAATCTCACCCGTGCGCAGGTGCGCGTCGCCGTCCCCGAGGATCGCCACATCGACATAAGGGAGCGCACGCCCGGTCGAGGCGGGCTTGGCGAGGTAATTGCCCCAGTAATTGCCGCAGCCGACCGCATTGGTCTCGGTCAGGCCATAGCCAAGCGCGGGCTGGGCCACCTCGAAGCTTTCCTTGAGGCGCTGGACGTGCGCCACCGGGCGCGGTGCGCCGCCGGCGGCGATGTCGGTCAGGGTGGAAAGGTCGTATTTCTCCCGGTCGGGATGCGCCATCATCTCAAGGCTCATGGTCGGCACGCCGACGAAGTAGGTGATCCTTTCCTGCTCGATCAGCCGCAGCGCCTCGCCCGCGTCCCACTTGGGCATCAGCACCATGCCGCGTCCGATCACGAAGCTGTTCAAGAGCACCGGCACCTCGCCGGTGACGTGGAACAAGGGCACGTTGAGCAGGGTCTTTGGCGGGTTCTTGGGCGGATTGCCCATGCTCTGCATGATGCCGAGCAGGCACATGATGCTGGTGGCGTAGGTGTAGACGCCCTGCGCCACCGCCATATGGGTCGACAGCGCGCCCTTGGCCCCGCCGGTTGAGCCCGAGGTGAAGAGAATGGTGGCGTCGTCTTCCGGCGCGATTGGCGGAAGGTCGGCCTCGTTCGCCTCGCCGCCGGTGAGCGGTTCCAGCGCTTGCGCGATCGGCCGGTCGATGGGCAGCGCGACAATTGGCCACGGTCCGCAGGCGGCGGCGATGCGCTTGGCGCGGGGTTCGTCGGCAATGATCAGCCTGGGCTCGGTAAGGTCGAGCGCGTGGCTCATCTCCGCGCTTTGCCACCAGCCGTTCAGCAGCGTGGAGATGCCGCCCGCCTTGAGGATCGCCATATGCGCCACGATCCAGCTGGGGCAATTGCGCATGGCGATGCCGACCCGGTCGCCCTTGGCGATGCCGTGACGCGCGATCAGCGCGCGGGCGAGGTCGTCGGAGATGCGGTCGAGGTCGGCGAAGGTCAGCCGCTCCTCGCCCGCGATCACCGCTTCCACCGCGCCGTTCATCGCGCAAAAGGTCTTGAAGAAGGCCGGCATGGTGTGCGGGAAATTGGACACGATGCGGCGGCCTTCCGCATCCTCGCCGACCACGATCCGCCCGCCCGGCCCGGTGACGGCCGCGAACACGGCGTCATAACGTTGGTCGAGCTCGGTCGGCATGATCTCTGCGTCTCCTTGGCCTTTGCGTGCCTCCCTCTTATGAGACGCGGGGCCGCCTAGGGAAGACCGAATGACCAGTATGAATTCCAGAGGGATCGACTTCACCAGCCTCGGGCTCGATCCCGTGGCGCTCGACCTCGGCATCTTCGAGTTGCGCTGGTACAGCCTCGCCTACCTGGCCGGCATCTTCCTTGGCTATTGGTACCTGCTGAAGCTGATCAAGCAGCCGGGGGCGCCCATGGCCCGGCGGCATGCCGACGACCTCGTCTTCTACGCCTCACTTGGCGTGATCCTTGGCGGTCGGCTCGGCTATGTGCTGTTCTACCGTCCCGGCTTCTATCTCGAGAACCCGCTGGAGATCATCAAGCTGTGGGACGGCGGCATGAGCTTCCATGGCGGCGTGCTCGGCACCAGCGTCGGCATCATCTACCTGGCGTGGAAGGAGAAGCTGCAGTGGCTCCGGATCCACGATTATGTCGCCTGCGTGGTGCCGATCGGGCTGTTCACGGGGCGGCTGGCCAACTTCGTCAATGCCGAGCTGTGGGGCGCGCCGACCACTGTGCCGTGGGCGGTTCGCTTTCCGGAAGTGATCGGCGGCGTGGTCACGCTGGGACCGCCGCGTCACCCCAGCCAGCTCTATGAAGCCGCGCTGGAAGGCCTGCTCCTGTTCGTCATTCTAGCCGTCATGTTCTGGCGGACCCGCGCCCGCTACCAGCCCGGCATGTTGGTGGGTGCCTTCCTGTTCTTCTACGGCATCTTCCGCTTCGGGGTGGAATTCATCCGCGAGCCGGACGACCACCTGCGCGAGTTCGCGGCAATGACTGGTCTCCACATGGGCCAGTGGCTCTGCGTGCCGATGATCCTGGGCGGGCTGTACCTGATGGTGACGGCCAAGGGGCGCCGGCAGCGGGTGGAGGGCATCGCCGGTCAGGAGAGCGTCGCCTGACCCCCTTTGCCCGGGCCTTGCAGGAGCGGCTCCGGACTGAGGGGCCGATCAGCGTCGAGGCCTATATGGAGGCCTGCAACGCTTATTATTACGCTACTCGCGACCCTCTCGGGGCGGACGGCGATTTTACCACCGCGCCCGAGATCAGCCAGATGTTCGGCGAGCTGGTCGGTGCCGCGCTGACCGACGTGTGGCGGCGTGCGGGGTCGCCGGTCGGGGTCCGCTACGCCGAGCTCGGCCCAGGGCGCGGAACGCTCGCCAGCGACGCGCTGCGGGTAATGCGGAGCGCCGGGCTCGACCCGCCGATCCACCTGGTCGAGACCAGTCCCACCCTGCGCTCCGCCCAAGCGGCGCTGCTTGGCGAGGTGACGCATCATGACGGCATCGGCGACCTACCGGGCGACGGGCCCCTGCTGGTGGTCGCCAACGAGTTCCTCGATGCGCTGCCGATCCGCCAGCATGTTGGCGGTGTCGAGCGGCATGTCGAATGGATCGGCAACGGCCTCGCCTTCGATCGCGACGGCGAGGTGGTCGAGAGTTCGCCCGCGCGCGAGGAGGCGGTGCGGGCGCTGTCCGAGGGGCTGGTGCCGCTTGGCGGCGCGGCGCTGGTGATCGACTATGGCCATGAACGGAGCGCACCGGGCGACACGCTCCAGGCGGTGCGGAGCCATCGGTTCGCGCCGGTGCTGGCTGAGCCCGGCGAGAACGACCTGACGTCGCATGTCGATTTCCAGCGCATTGCCGAGATTGCCCGGGAAGCGGGGGCGTTCGTCGCTGGCCCGGCCGAGCAGGGCGCGTGGCTGGAGCGGCTCGGCATCCAGGCCCGTGCGCGGGCGCTTGCCAATGCCTCGCCTGGCCGCGCTGGAGAGATCGAGGCCGCCCGCGCGCGGCTGTGCCGTCCGGACCAGATGGGCAGGCTGTTCAAGGTGCTTGCCATTCACTCGCCCGAATGGCCAAGCCCGGCCGGGCTATGACCGTCCGTCCCGCCACCGCCGCCGACCTGCCCGCCATCGATCAGGTGTTCCGCACCAGCTTCTGCGACACCTTCGCGCACCTGTACGACCCGCGCGACCTGGCGGCGTTCCTGGGCCAGTTCACGCCGGAAGCCTGGGCGGCGGAGCTTGGCGATCACGGCATGGCCTTTGCGGTTGGTGAAGCCGGGGGCGCGGTGGTCGGCTATGCCAAGCTTGGCCCCAACAAGCTGCCGCATGTCGCGCCGGGCGCGGTGATCGAGCTGAAGCAGCTCTACCTCCTCAAGGAGGCGCACGGGACCGGCGTGGCCCGGGCGCTGATGGATTGGACCATCGCCGAAGCCCGCTGCCGCGGTGCGGAGCGGATGGCGTTGTCGGTGTGGAGCGAGAACTGGCGGGCGCAGGCCTTCTACAAGCGCTACGGCTTCGAGGATCGCGGACCGGTGACCTTCATGGTGGGCAACCACGCCGATGAGGATCGCGTCTGGGAGGCAAGGCTATGAATGTACCCGTGTGGCGGGCGCGCAGCCTCACCGACCTTCCCCACGGCTTCCTTGGCCGTGCCGGCGGGGTCAGCGAAGGGGCGATGACCAGCCTCAATTGCGGCTGGGGCAGCGGCGACGAGCGGGCGCTTATCGTCGAGAACCGCCGCCGCGCCGCCGACGCGGTGCTTGCCGGTGCGCGCATCGTCTCGCCCTATCAGGTGCACGGGATCCAAGTCCTTGAGGCCGGCGACTGGTCGGAAGACGAGCGGCCGCATGCCGACGCGCTGGTCACCGACCGCCCCGGCATCCTGCTCGGCATCCTTACCGCCGACTGCGCTCCCCTGCTGTTCGCCGACCGCGAGGCAGGTGTCGTCGGCGCGGCGCACGCCGGCTGGCGCGGCGCGCTTGGCGGGGTTGCCGAGGCGACCATCGCGGCGATGGAAAGGCTGGGCGCGGAGCGAACCCGGATTGCCGCCGCGATTGGCCCCACCATCGCCCGTGCAAGCTACGAGGTCGACCACGCCTTTCCCGAACCGTTCCTCGCCGCCGATCCGGGCGCCGAGCGCTTCTTCGCCGACGGGCCCGCGGGCAAACCGCACTTCGACCTGTCCGCCTTTCTCCTCCACCGCTTGGGCGAGGCGGGGCTCAGGCAGGTGGAGGCGCTCGGGCTCGACACCTATGCGCGGGCCGAGGACTTCTTCTCCTTCCGCCGTTCGACGCACCTTGGCGAGCCAAGCTACGGCCGGCAGCTCAGCCTGATCGGCCTGCCGTCGCCGCGCTAACTTCTCGGCAAGGGCTTGGCCCTATGCTCGGCCGCATGGCGCAACCCTTGCAAGCCAGAAAGAAGGCGGTGGACCTTGCCGGCGGACCGCGCCGCGTGGGGTCGCGCATCCGCCGTGCGCCGCCACCCCCACCCGAGAAGAAGCTCAGCGCCGCAGAGATCCGCGAGCGGGAAGCGTGGATGGTGGGCACGGGCATTGTGGTAATCGCCCTGGCGCTGATGGTTATCCTCTTCGCCGCGGTACGATGGGGCGGCTGGAGCCCGGCGGACTATGCGGTGAGCTTCTAAAGGCGCCAGCAAGGCCAAGTCCTTCAGTCGCCGTTCAAACAATCGGTGCCGCGAGGGACCTCTCCCGTGCTATGACTGCGTACGCAACGGAAGGGGGACTTCTGATGCCGTACCGACATGCGCCCTACTATGTGCTGTTCTGCGTTGCGGTGATCCTCTTCGGCTTTTGGCCAAGCTATTTCGCGGCCTTTGGCAGCGTGCCCTGGCAGTTCCACGCGCATGGCGTGTTCGCCACCGCTTGGGTGCTGATGGTCCTGGTACAGAGCTGGACGCCCCATCATGGCCACCTGCAGCTTCATCGCGCCACGGGGCATGCGAGCCTGTGGCTGTTCCCATTTCTGATCGGCGGGCTGATGGCGATCATCGACCTGACCGCCAAGGGCTTCGTCCAGGGCGAAGAGGTGCGGGTGACCTTTGGTGGCGAGTTCCTGATCGGCCTCGCGCTCGCCATCGCGGCCTATGTCGTGCTGTTCTATCGGGCGCTCAAGCACCGGCGCAAGGTGTGGCTGCATTCGGGCTACATGCTGGCAACGCCGCTGATCCTGTTCGAGTCGCCGTTCAGCCGGGTGATCGGGCCGTTTCTGCCGTTTGAGAGCTTCCTGCCGTCCATCCTCCTGTCGATGGGGCTGGAATTGGCGTTCGTAGCCTTGCTGTGGTGGCGGCTGCGCGACCGAGCCGCGCCGTTCCTGGTGGCGGGCGTGTTCATCGCCGGGCAGATGCTGGGCATGGGGCTGCTGCATCGCAACCCGGTGCTGGAATGGTGCCTCGGCATCCTTGGCGTCATGCCGAGTACGGTAGTGGTCGGCCTTGGCTTGGTCCTAGGTGCGGCGACCAGCTGGGCAGGATGGCAGGCGGGCAAGCGGCCTGCGGTCGGCAGAGGAACCGCCGTCCCGGCCGGCTAGGAGCCTCAGCCGCCCGGCATCGTCCCGGGGCGAAGATAGGCGAACAATTGCGGCACATAGTCGCGCTTGCCCAGCGGCACGCCGGCGGAGCGCAGCAGGGCATAAGCCATGCAGGTGTGGAAGCCGACCTGCGGCAGAGCCCAGTCGCGTACAAAGGTGACGCCTGTCATGTCGAACACCATGCCCATCGGCAGCGCATGGGCGATGGGAAGGTCGGCGGCGGCGTCCAGTTCGTCGGAGCCGACCCCGTGCAGGAAGGCCAGCGTGTCCGACAGGATGGCGCGCATCTCGGCCAGGGTGCCGGGCTGGTCCTGGTTCATGGCGGCATGGGTGCGCAGCGCCACCGTCTCGTCCGGAGTTTCCTCCCCCCGCAAGCGGTGCACCGCCTCCCGCGCCTGAAAGGCTGCGATCCGGACCTGCGAGTGGAGCGGGAACATGTCCACCGCCAGCCGAACGCCGAGCAGCGCCTGCGGGTCGTGGCCGTGGGCGGTCGCATGCGCTTCCCCCTTGTCGAGCCACTGCCCCAGGGCGGTCAGCTGGTTGACGAGGGTGGGCACGAGAAGCTGGGTGATCATGCGCCGGCTATGCGGCGAGGAGGGCGGCGCCGGCAAGGGCCAAGGTGCGGAGCCGCCCCGCGAGGCCTAGCGGGCCTTTTGCGAGTCGGTGGATAGCGGCGCCAGATCCTGCTCGCACTGCGAACGCTCGAGCCGCTCGGTCAGCGATTCGTAGAGATGAGCGAGCTTCGTGTGCACCGCAGCGACCTGCGGCGTAGCCGCTTCGGCCGCGCGGACCCGCTCGGCAAGGACGCGCTGGCGGTAGTAGGGGATATCTTCTGAGAACATACATGTCTCCCATATGCGTAGCGGGGAGCTCTCACCTGTCTCTCGTGCAGCGACGCGCTATTGGATTTATCACTGCTGCCAATGCCCTAGCGCAAACTTGTGACAGAAGCGAGTCAAGCCGGACGAACGGCGGCAGGGGCGAGCCAAAGTGCTGGAGCATCGCGCCTGCGCGGACAGCCAATGCCCAGGCGCCCGCGCGCCCGCTAGTGGCGCGAAAAGGCCGGGCGGAAGGGATCGCGGCGGGCATCGTCCTTGATCAGGCTGGTCTTGAGCTTGCGCGTCATCAGCGCCGCGCCGGCACTGCTGCGGCAGACCAGCCGGGTGCCGCCATCGGGCAGCTTTTCCAGCGCGGAGATGCCGACGTCGGCCGCATCGCACTTGGCGATCACCTCTGGCGCGGCGAGCTTGAGGAACAGGACCCGGCTCATGAATTGGCCGCCCGGCGGCGTGCCGTGATGCGGTGGCCATAGGCTTCGTAGAGGCCAAGATGCGCTTCGGCCGAGGCCTGGCAGGTGGCCGCGCGGGCGCGCGCCAGCGAGACGCCGCGGCGCCAGTAGAGATAGTTCAGGTCCATGAGTGCAGCTCCATGCCGGTAAGCAAGAGCGCAAGTGGTCTCTCAGCCGCACGGGCTTACGAGGCCGATCCGTGCGATGGAGCGGGTGTAGCACGGGTGGGCCGAGATGACTAATCGGGCGCCCGGACGGCCCATCGCCCGCGCGCCGCGCCAGCCCGACCCCGGCCCGCGGGAAGGCGCGAAGTTCACGAAGTTCCCATAGGGCGCGGCGTTGGCGCGGTGCGAAGGGCACGAAGTTCACATAGGGCGGGGCGTCGGCGACAAAGCGGGCGGCGGTGTGGGCAAGGGGTAGAACGGACGCGCAGCCTTGTGCAAAAAGAGCCATATAGGTTCGATAGCGTGCGAGTTCCTACACTGCAAGGGTTGCGGCGGGCGCTGGGGCTTAGTGGCGATGCAGAAAAGGCAGGCGGGTGCCTGTGCGCCGCAGGGAGATCGGTGGTGCGGGTGCGCCCCCAAGCGGGTCGCGTTGTGCCACTGCCTCGACTGCCGCAAGCATAGCGGCACCTGTTGCTCGCCGCGACGATCTTCGACCGGGAGGCGGTGAGCGTCACTGGCGAGACGCGGGCGTGAAAGAACCTCCACTCCTGCCCAACCTGCGGGAGCAGCGTGTTCGGCTTGTGGGACGAGGAAGTGGACCTGCATCTCGGCGCGCTGGACGAGATCAACCAGTTCAGGCCGAGCTCCGAGCTGTGGACGGTGCGGCGGGAGGGGTGGTTGCCGGGGTTTGGGAAGAAAGGATTTGTGGGGATCGGGAGGTGGCTGAGTAGCGAGTTACCGATCCTCAACAACCTTTGCCTAAGGCGGCGTGCATGAACGCGCCTGCTGCGCTCGGCAAGGTCGAGCAGATTCGTGCCCGCGATGGCGATGCTTGCTGGTTGTGCAACCGCCCGCTCGATTTCTCGGCAGAGCCAAACAGCAAGAACGCACCTACCATCGAGCATCTGGTGGCTAAGTCGCTCGGCGGCGGCGGCGAGTTGACCAATCTCGCCCTGTGCCATCCGGGTTGCAACGGGCACTTGGGCGATCGACCGTTGGCAAAGAAGCAGGAACTCCGCGCCAAGTGGCACGCCAATACGGCAAAGGTGGCTGCGGCCAAGGCTTCAACATCGGCCAAGGCGCCCACGACCAAGTTAGTTGTGAGGAACGCCGTCTCGCCTCCGACGCCACCTGCAAGCGCTCCACTTTCTTGCCCGAGTGCGCGCCGCAGCCTAATACCGATTTAGGTGTTGAGACTGCCTACTGGCGCCGCTTGGCACTGATCGGGGGCGGTGCAGGACTGGTGAGCCTCGGCTTCGCCATAGGTCTTTGCATCGGCTTGCTGGCGGCTTGATCTTCGCGCGACCGCCTGCGTGGTGGTTCCGGCCTTCTGCGACGCGCACCAGCAGCCCGGCGACCGGCAGATCCTGGCGCGCTGGATCGACGACAACCTGCCTTATTCGAGCCTGTTCTTCTCCCGACGCTATGGGCGGTGAACATCAACTGGCACGAACGCTCGCTGCGGCGGGTGGACAGCTACGCGGAGCCTAAAAGTCGGTGGCATAAGCTTGCCGGCTGAGTGGCTACTCTGAAAGGGCGAACCAGTCTCGGATCGCGAGCTTGAGCCTAACGACCTCATCCTCGGGCAGGTAGCCCGAATGAGCAATTGGTCCCCTAGCTAAGTTAAGCCGTGACACAACGCGTTCTAGTCGCTCGATTTCGCAATTTGGAAACAAGCCGGCGAAGACGTCCCAGTTAGCTTTAATGATTTCACCAAGCTGTCCGAACGTAAGATAATCAATTGGACTTTGTGATCGCGGCGGAAGCCCTTCCTTACTCTCCCGATCTTTATTGTCCTTGGCGTATTTTCGTACCGGTTCCGGAACGCGTTTGTTCCACCACGGGTCGGCTTCAAAAGCCTCATTCATCACGGCTTCGACAAAGCGTCGAATGTGGTTCTCGAGCATATAGAAAAGCCGATAGAATTCGGCCATACGCTCTGAAGCGATACGTACTTGGTAGTCAATTTGCGCCATGTGCGGGGCGATCAGGGCGTCTGTGGCGACCTCGACGTCAGACTTCTCTGCGTGCGTTTTGTGCTCACCAGATACACGCGACAAATCTGCTCTTATGGCCGCTGCTTTGAGCACGAAGAGTTCAATCGAGTGCTCCATCCTAGGTGAGTAGGTTCTGCTTCAGGCTCTGGAAGATCGCATTAAAAACTGTGATGTCCTTCGTCTCCGGAAGAACAATGTTGATGTGATAGGACAGCCCCACAGCATTTCGGGACGGAGAGTGCAGATGCACAGGCTCTGCTGTAGAGGTTGAAGGGACCTCCAGCGCGTCATGATCAGGCGCGGAGACATCGCCAGTGATGAAAGAGCGGATGGCGTTGAAAGTGCCCAAGATTGCACTGACGACCGTGTCATCACGCTTTCTTCCAGTAATCTGGACTAGATAGTCCTTGATGCGCTCATCCTCGGCCTTGTCCGCATGGGCATTGCGTTTGAACAGTTCAGCAAAGCCGTTCTTGAGACCCATCAAAGCGGCGTAGGACCGAGAACTCTCCGCCTGGAATTGGCCGTAGAGTTCGGTAGGACTGTTATCGTTCGACAGAAAGCCAATCCGCTTCAGGATAGGGGGGAACCCTGTTACGATCCCTCCCTTTACGCCGAGAACGGTCTCGATGAAATCACGGTTTACTGCCGATGGCCGTTCTGCAGAGATGATTGCCTGGAGCGTCTCTTTGAACCTTCCGGGGGTGGTCGTGTAAGAGAAGTTGCCGGGCACTTCCTTCCTTGTGCGCTTTGCAGCAGCTCCAGTTGCCGCTGCTTCGGTCTTTTCTTCTGCCACTGATCACCCCCTAGGATTCATGAATTACTCCGCCGCCACCCCAGCCGCATCAAACAACCCGCCCTCGGCTTCCGCCGCCGGCGCGTCGTTCGCGACCTTGGCCTTCTGCCGGCGGTCGAAGTTGTCCCAAACCTCGTTCCAATTCCCCTTGGTCGCGGCCTTGGAATATTCGGTGGCGCGCTGCTCGAAGAAGTTGGCGTGCTCGACGCCGTTCAGCAGCGGGGCGAGCCAGGGGAGTGGGTGCTCGTCGACCATGTAGATCGGCTGAAAGCCGAGCTGCCCCAGGCGCCAGTCGGCGATGTAGCGGATGTACTTCTTGATCGACTTGGGGGTCATGCCCTCGACCGGGCCCTGCTCGAACGCGAGGTCGATGAAGGCGTCCTCCAGGCGGACGGTCTTCTGGCACTGGTCGATGATCGATTCCTTGACGTCCGCGGTCAGGCAGTCGCGCTCCTTCACGAAGGCGTGGAACAGCTTGATGATGCCCTCGCAGTGGAGGCTTTCGTCGCGGACCGACCAGCTGACGATCTGGCCCATGCCCTTCATCTTGTTGAAGCGCGGGAAGTTCATCAGCATCGCGAAGCTGGCGAACAGCTGCAGGCCTTCGGTGAAGGCGCCGAACATGGCGAGCGTCTTGGCGATGTCGGCGTCGGTGTCGACCCCGAAGGTGTTGAGATAGTCGTGCTTGTCCTTCATCTCCTTGTACTGGAGGAAGGCGCTATACTCGCTCTCGGGCATGCCGATGGTGTCGAGCAGGTGCGAGTAAGCGGCGATGTGCACCGTTTCCATGTTGCTGAACGCGGTCAGCATCATCTTGATCTCGGTCGGCTTGAACACCGAGCCATATTTGTCGTGGTAGCAGTCCTGCACCTCGACGTCGGCCTGGGTGAAGAAGCGGAAGATCTGGGTCAGGAGGTTGCGCTCGTGGGGCGTGAGCTTCTGCGCCCAGTCGCGGCAGTCTTCGCCCAAGGGCACTTCCTCGGGCATCCAGTGGATCTGCTGCTGGCGCTTCCAGAATTCGAAGGCCCAGGGATATTCGAAGGGCTTGTAGGCCTTGTTGGCTTGCAGAAGGGGCATGGTCTGGGCTCCTTGGGATATCAGAACAATTTAAATTACAACGGCGAACTTGAACGGCTTCGGTCTTCAGCTTGGTTCGGGTTGCCCACATGTTGTGCGAACATTGGTTCGGCTTCGCGCCTCCGCTTCAGTGGCTTGCCGCGCAGAAGCGGGAATGGCCTCAGCAAGTGCGACAGCGCTACGCCAACGAGGACGAATGTCATCAGCTGAAGAATGAGAAACATCGGCATGTACCAGGCGTTCTCCGACAGCGACAGAACCGCCGCGGCAAGCGCGAAGACTTTTGCTGTCAACGCATGCGAGCAGAAGATCACGAAGATGTGGGGTTCGATACTGCTCACTCCGTGCAGCACCTTCGGCAGGCGGAGCACGATCTCGGACGCCAGCCGCCACATCAGCAGCGACACCGCAATTCGCGGGACGAGCTCGCCCACCCGCTGGTGGAGCAAGGGTTGCGGGTCGGTGGTGATCCAGCCTGCCTTCCAAACCAGCAGATAGGCTAAGCATGCCGCTCCGATGAGGAACCAGCCCGGCTGCCAGTTCACCCGGTGCAGCAGCGCCAAGAGCATGCCCGCCATGAACATAAGCGCGATCTGGTTCCGAAATACGAACAGCCCGCCCGATTTTTGCTCCAAAAGGGCAATGAGGATCGCGAGTGCGATCCCTGCGGAGCGATTGCGATTGAAGAGCGCTAATACCAGGCTGCCATAGATAGCCATGACAAAGATATCGCGGAAGAAATGAAGCGGCCCGTTGGCCGGGGAACTCGTCACAGAGAACAGGGCATTTACCCAGTCGATCGTGGTCCAGGCGGGTGGTAGCGCACCGGTTGCAATCGGTTCCAGATACAGGATCGCGATCATTGGCAGCGACCAGGCGACCATCGGGACGATCAGCGTCTGGACCTTGCCCTGCAAGACCGCTGCCGCGCCGCGCCGCCGGAAACTGAGAACAAATAGCAGCCCCGAAATGAGGCTAAGCAACGGAACGGAGGCTCGCCCGAGCACGTCCACGATCACGTCTAAAAAGACTTGGGAGGCGAGGGAGCCTTGCGCATCAAGCAGTCTTGTTGCGCCAGGCCATGCATGGGTGCTGGTCATAAAGAGGATGCACAGGACCCGGGCGACCTTGAATGTTGTCGACTGGAGAGATCCCAGTTGCTCCTGCGCGCTGCCTGCACCTGCGCACGGCGTCGCGCCCGCAAGCGAGTCAGCGTGCGTAGAGGCGCTTGGATTGTGTCCTTCGTTCTCAGCCACAACAGCCACTTTGAGTGAGGGATGTATCGGAACGCAGGATTGGGCGTTTAGCGGCCACGCAACCAATAAGAGGAGCATGACCATGACCGATACCAGCCAGATCCGCGAGCATATGGAAGTGATCGGCGCCGATGGCGTCCATGTTGGCACCGTCGACAAGGTCGAGGGCGACCGGATCAAGCTGACCAAGAAGGACAGCGGCGCCGAGATCGAGGGTGCCGAGGGCAGCCATGCCGGGCATCATCACTACATCTCGACCGGCCTGATCGCTGAAGTCGAGGGCGACAAGGTGCGCCTGTCGGCGACGGCCGCCAACGCGCAGACCTTTATCGAGGAATAGGCGCGCGGCCTGGCCGGCCCGGTGAGGGCACGGCACCGGCACGCACTCGCGGGCGGCTGAGCGGAGGAGGCTCATGCCGCCCCCATCTCGTTGGCGAACTCAGGGTAGGGCTCGGTCGTCGCATAGGCGATGGCGAAGCCGGCGAGAACCAGGCCGAATGCGAGCAGCATCATGCCCGCGATCAGCTGTGCGGTGGACTTGCGCGACTCGCCGACCCGGCCGCGAAGCGCGGCAATGAGCGTGAGCAAGCCGAGCAGGGCGCTGAGGCCGCCGAGGATCACGAAAAAGATGTTCATGGACGCATCAACGCTTCGGCGAACGCTTCGCGCCGACCCAGGCACCGAGCATGATGGTGAGGATGGCGAGGATCAGCAGGGCGAGCGGGTCGGTCAGCATGGGTCAGGGGCGCCTCAACCCGCGCACGCCCAGCAGATAGGCGATGCCGACCACCAGCGCGACAAGGATGACGATCTTGAGCATGGAAAGGGCGTCCTCCCTGAGTGACTGAAGCTGCCTTGGCTGCACCTGGCTCCCCTGTTGCACCGCGGCGCCGCAGGGGAGCTCAGCTGCTTACTGGCAGGCCAGGCACTCGTCATAGTCGGTGGTGGTCGCCAGCTCGTACTTGGGCGCCTCGGCGGTGTTGTCGGCTTCGACCCCGCCCGCGAAGCCGGCGCGCTGCACGGACTTGGAGCGGAGATAATAGAGCGACTTGATGCCGAGCTCCCACGCGCGGAAGTGGAGCATCATCAGGTCCCACTTGTCGACGTCGGCCGGGATGAACAGGTTCAGCGAGGTGGCCTGGTCGATGTACGGCGTGCGGTCGGCGGCAAGCTCGATCAGCCAGCGCTGGTCGATCTCGAAGCTGGTCTTGTAGGTCGCCTTCTCGTCTTCCGAGAGGAAGTCGAGGTGCTGGACCGAACCGCCCTGCTCAAGAATGGAATTCCACACCTGCTCGCTGTTCTTCGACTTCTCGATCAGCAGCTTTTCCAGATACGGATTGCGGATCGAGAAGGAGCCCGACAGCGTCTTGTGGGTGTAGACGTTGGCCGGGATCGGCTCGATGCAGGCGGAGGTGCCGCCGCAGATGATCGAGATGGAGGCGGTCGGCGCGATCGCCATCTTGCAGCTGAAGCGCTCCATCACGCCCATGTCGGCGGCGTCGGGGCAAGGCCCGCGCTCGGTCGCGAGGTGCAAGGAGGCTTCGTCGACCTGCGCCTTGATGTGCTTGAAGATCTTGAGGTTCCAGCTCTTGGCCATGGCGCCCTCGAACGGCAGACCGCGGGCCTGGAGGAAGGAGTGGAAGCCCATGACGCCGAGGCCGACCGAGCGTTCGCGCTCGGCGCTATACTTGGCCCGCGCCATCTCGTCGGGCGCGCGGTCGATATAGTCGGTCAGGACATTGTCGAGGAAGCGCATCACGTCCTCGATGAACTGCTTGTCGCCGTTCCACTGATCCCAGGTCTCGAGGTTCAGCGACGACAGGCAGCAGACCGCGGTGCGGTCCATGCCGAGGTGATCCTTGCCGGTCGGAAGGGTGATTTCCGAGCACAGGTTCGAGGTCGACACCTTGAGGCCGAGGTCGCGGTGATGCTTGGGCATCGACCGGTTCACCTGATCGATGAAGATGATGTACGGCTCACCCGTCGCGAGGCGGGTTTCGACCAGCTTCTGGAACAGCGAGCGGGCGTCGACCTTGCCGCGTTCGGACTGGTCCTTGGGGCTGCGCAGCGTGAATTCGCTGCCTTCACGGACGCATTCCATAAACTCGTCGGTGATGAGCACGCCGTGGTGCAGGTTCAGCGCCTTGCGGTTGAAGTCGCCCGACGGCTTCCGGATCTCGAGGAACTCCTCGATCTCGGGGTGCGAGACGTCGAGATAGCAGGCGGCCGACCCACGGCGCAGCGAGCCCTGTGAAATGGCGAGGGTGAGCGAATCCATCACCCGCACGAACGGGATGATGCCGCTGGTCTTGCCGTTCAGGCCGACCGGCTCGCCGATGCCACGGACATTGCCCCAATAGGTGCCGATGCCGCCGCCCTTGGAGGCGAGCCAGACATTCTCGTTCCAGGTGTCGACGATGCCGTTCAGGCTGTCCGACACGCTGTTGAGGTAGCAGCTGATCGGCAGGCCGCGGCCGGTGCCGCCGTTGGACAGGACGGGCGTCGCCGGCATGAACCACAGGCGCGAGATATAGTCGTAGACGCGCTGGGCGTGCGCTTCGTCGTCGGCATAGGCCGAGGCGACCCGGGCGAACAGATTCTGATAGCCTTCGCCGGGCAGGAGGTAGCGGTCGTTCAGCGTTTCCTTGCCGAACTCGGTGAGCAAGGCGTCGCGGGCCGTGTCGGTGACGACGTTGAAGCGCCGGGCATCAACCGTCTTGCTGTCCTTCTTCGCTGCCACAGGCGCAGTGGTGGTGTCGGTGCTGCCGACCTCGCTGCTGCTCGAGAAGTCCATGCCGTGATCCTCCTGGCGGCCATCGACGCCGCGCTTTGTTCCTGTTTCGTTCACGGCTGCGGGATACGCCTGCCAGCCGCGATTCGCTAGGGCCTGGAGCGATGGAAACGCCTTGTCCCCGCTTTCCACAGAGACGACCTTCCCTTCACCGGAGATATAGTTATCCCCAGCGCCAACCACAATCATGTGCGTTGGATCCCCAAGTCCGCTACAACATCTTGTGCTTTGAGGCGGGCTCAGGCGCAAGCGGGAAAATGCGGGCCGGTGTTAATTTGCGGTGGATAATGTGTCCGCGAAGTCGCAGCCGACCGAAGCTCCTGCCGCTCAGACGTAGGCGATCCAGCGGCCGAGCGTGATCACCGCCGTCCACAGCAGAAGAGAGGAAACTCCGGCACCGGCAAGCCGGCGGCTGCTGACCGAGGGCGAGCGCCAATCGACCCGGCGCAGCAGGGCGGCGTTGACCAGGGCCGCGGCGATCAAGGCCAGCTTGGCCTGGAACAAGGGCGAGGCGGCATAGGTGCGGGCATCGGTGGCGAACAGCAGCAGGCCTGCTGCGGCGGCGAGTGCAAAGCCGCTCACCGCAACGGGCAACAGGGCCTGCGCAAGGGCGGCGAGGCCCGGACCTCGGCGCCCTCCGGCGAGGCGCAGGTCGAGCGGCACGATCGCACCGAACAGAAGGGCGATGCCGATGATGTGGAGCGTGTTCACCGCCGGGTAGATCCAGCTGGACACCCGCAGGGCCTCGATCGCCGGCGCTGTCTCGATCGCGGCAAGCAGGCCGTCCAGCATGGCGCCGGTCAGCTCGGCCGGTCGGGATAAAGATTGTAGCTCTTGCCGCCGATCACCAGGCGTTCGGCCTTGACCAAGCGTTCGCCGGCCTTGGCGGAGCGGTGACCGTGGACCGTGAGGCGCGTGCCCGGCTTCAGGATGGCGCCGGTGAGGCCCGCCCGCTCCATCCGCCACGGCTGGCCGATCTCCACCGTCCAATTGCCCTGCGCGGTGCCAAGGATCATGGTCCCGTGCGGATTGCCATTGCGCACCTGGCGGGCGACCCCGCCGATCTGGAACTCCTCGCCGGTGGCCCAGCCCCAGCCATGATGTCCAGTGGCGGGCATCGTTGGAGCCAGCGCAAGCAAGGCAAAGGCAGCGGAATAGCGGAACAAGGTCATTGGCTTCCTCCAACTGGTCAGCGTCTGCGACAAGCTAACCCCATCGGCCAATCCGGTCGAGGCCGGGTTGCTCTACCGCACCCCGCCTTTGGTCCACCTCTACGCGGCACACTTGAAAAAGGCTGATTGCCGCCATAATTGGGGTCGGCGGACCGGGCCCCTCTGGCGCGTTCGCGGCTGGTTGCCAGCTGTGAGCACGTGATGTCGGACCGCATCGGATCATCCGATGTGACTTGGCCCGGCGCGATTCCCTACTGTTTTCCGACGCCTGCTGTTCACCGCGGATGCTCCGATCGGCTGTACCTGCTGACAGGAGGAGGATCGTTCATGAAAGGGCTTGTTCTGCGATCGCCTCGGCTGCGCCCCGGTGGCGTGATCGCTCCCCTACTCTCGGCCGACTTGTCATCAAACCGCAACACTGCTGCAACAATGGCGTCGGCGATGGCGCCGGACGAGCGTCTGTTATGCTGCCAGGGACTCATCAGCGATGTTCTTCCGACTGCTTGGGGCGGCACTTGCCGCGTCCCTGTCCACGCCGGCGCTTGCCGAGGACAATTACCTCGAGGGCTGGTTCGAGGGATCGATCGCCAGGGACATCGGGAACGACAGCTTTGTCGAATTCCAGACCCAGCAGCGGGCGCGCGGCGACAACAATCCGACCGGCGACAACCAGACCTATCGCCTGTGGCTCGGCCACCAGTTCGGCAAGGTGGAAGCGATGGGCGGTATCCATCGGTCCAAGGAGGGCTCCACCCGCGAAACGCGGCTGATGCAGCAGGCGAGCTACCCGCTCGGCGTCAAGGGCCTGAAAGGGCGCACCCGGCTCGAGCAGCGCTTTGTCGACGACGCGGACCAGACCGGCTGGCGGCTTCGGCAACGGGTCGGCTTTGCGCTTCCGCTGACGAGCGAGGAGGATGGCTGGGAGCTGGCCGGCAATGCCGAGGGCTTCCTGACCCTGCGGGCGACCAGCAGCGACGGACAGACGGGGATCACCGGCCTGCGCACCTTTGTCGGGTTCGAGCGGAGCCTCGGCCCGGTCGACCTCGGCATCGGCTACACTCGCCAGCAAAGCATCCGCAAGGGAGCCGCCGACCGGGTCGGCCATGCGCCCACCTTGTCCCTTACCCTCAATCTCTGAGCCGCCGCGACGCGGCTCCCCGCGCAAGGAGCCGCTAAGCGATGGAATTCCTGTTCAACGTCTGGCTCGGGACCCCCGTGTGGTTCTGGCTGGCCTTCATCGGCATCGTCATCGGCCTCACCGCCTTTGACCTCGGCATCCTCCACAAGGAGGACAAGGAGATGGGGATCGGGGAAAGCCTGAAGCTTTCCGCTTTCTACATCTCCATCGCGCTGGCTTTCGGCATCTGGGTCTACTTCCAGAAGACGGCGGCGCTGGGTCAGGCCGCCGGAACCGAGCTGACGATCGCCTACTACACCGCCTTCTTCATCGAAAAGGCGCTGTCGATCGACAACGTCTTCGTGATCAGCCTGATCTTCACCTACTTCGCGATCCCGCCCAAGTACCAGTATCGCGCGCTGCTGTGGGGCATCATCGGCGTGATCGTGCTGCGCGGGATCATGATCGGCCTCGGCGCGGCGGTGGTGCAGCGCTACGAATGGGTGCTCTACTTCTTCGCCGCGTTTCTGGTGTTCACCGGCATCAAGATGCTGTTCGCCGGCGACAAGCCGATGGACATCGAGCATAATCCGGTGATCCGCTGGATCAGCCGCCACATGCGGGTGACCAAGGAAATGCACGCGCAGCATTTCTTCGTGCAGGTGCCGGACGAGAAGACCGGCAAGATGGTCCGTGCCGCGACGCCGTTGTTCCTGGCGCTGGTGGTGATCAACCTGGCGGACCTGGTGTTCGCGGTGGACAGCGTGCCGGCGGTCTTCGCCATCACCACCGACACCTTCATCGTCTACACGTCGAACATCATGGCGATCCTTGGCCTTCGCGCGCTCTATTTCGCGCTGGCGGCGATGGTGCACCGCTTCCATTATCTGAAGTACGCCCTGGCGCTGGTGCTGGTGTTCATCGGCTCCAAGATCTTCGTCGCCGACTTCATCCTTGGCGGCGACAAGTTCCCGCCGCTGATCAGCCTTGGCGTGACGGCAGCACTGATCGCCGGCGGCGTCCTCTACTCTCTCTACAAGACCAAGGGGCAACCCGAAGCGGACTGGCCGGTGGAGGAAAGTCCGGAGGCGGCCCGGCGCCATATCGACGAACTAACTGACGGCAAGGCCATCTGAGGCGAGCAGCCGACGACCAACAATGTCTCATTTGAAGGGAGCAGCAAGAATCATGTCCAGTTTTCTCGATACTGATCGCCGGACCCTGCTTGGCATGGGGCTGGCCGCGGGAGCAGCAGGAGCCGTTGTCGCCACGTCTGGCGCAGCCGCAAGCGCAGCCGCGCCGGCAGTGCCCGGCGCGCCCGCCAAGACCAGCCTGTCGCCCGCACAGGCGCTCACCCGGCTGATGGAGGGCAACCGCCGCTTCATCACCGACCAGGACAACCAGAGCGACATTTCCACTCGTCGCAGGCTGGAGATCGCCAAGGGGCAGGGCCCGTTCGCGGCCCTGGTCGGTTGCGCCGACAGCCGGGTCGGGCCCGAGCATCTGTTCGGCGTCGGCCTCGGCGAACTGTTCATCGTCCGCACCGCCGGCAATTACGTCGACGATGCCGGCTATGGCTCGCTCGCCTATTCGGTGGCGGCGCTGGGCGTGCCGTTGATCGTGGTCCTCGGCCATGAACGGTGTGGTGCGGTCGATGCCGCGACCAAGCTCGTCGTCAACAACGAGCAGCTGCCGCCGTCGCTGACCCGGATGGTGCAGCCGATCCTGCCGGCAGTGGTGGATGCACGCGCCAGCCATCGCGGCGGCGACCTGGTCGACCATGCCATCCACCAGAATGTGCGCCACGTGGTCCGCAGTTTGCGGCAGTCGACCGATCCCCTGCTGGCCGAGCCGATGCGTGGCGGCAAGCTGATGGTGGTGGGAGCCTATTACGACCTCGACACCGGCAAGGTCGACTTCTTCGATCGAGGCTGATCGGCACGGAAAAGCGCGGCCCTGGGGCACCACGCGCCACGTGCATCCTATAAGAACAGGGAGGAGGATCCTTGCCACGGCACGGATCACCCTTCCCTGTTCGAAAGGATGGTAGATGAGGTTGACGTTTCTTGCCCTCGCCGCCCTGGCCGCTTCAAGCCCGGTCGCGGCTATCGCAGAAGCTCCCGCAGGCGGCTGCGCGTCAGCCAGCAAGAGCGAGATAGAAAGGCAGTTCGACCGCTTCGCCGGCGCCCTCGCCACGCATGACCCTGACAAGGTCACCGCGCTCTTTGCCTCCGATGCGGTGCTCCTGCCGACCCTGTCCAACACGCCGCGCACCGACCCGGCCGCCGTGCGCGACTATTTCGTCCACTTCATCGCCAAGTCACCGGTGGTTCGGGTCGACAGCAGCACGGTGCGGGTCGGCTGCAACATCGCCGAGCGTGTGGGGACCTGGACCTGGACCCTGACCGACCCCCAGACGGGCGCCAAGTCGGAAGCGGCCGCGCGTTATTCCTTTATCTATCGCCATGAAGGCGGCCAATGGCGGATCGACCATCTCCACAGCTCGCTCATGCCGGAAAAGCCGACCAGGACCGCTTCGGCGCACTGACCGCGACCAGGCTGCTGCTGCCTGCCTGCGGGCGAGCGGCAGCCTTTTGCCGGCCTCAAGCCGCCGCGGTGGTGAAGGCGGCGAGCTTGTGCCCTTCCGGATCACGGAAATAGCCAGCGTAGAAGTTCATGCTCGGGTCGCCGCGAAGACCGGGTGCGCCTTCGTCCGACCCGCCCAGCGCAAGCGCCCTGGCGTGCAGCGCATCGACCTTGGCGCGGCTGTCCAGCACCAGGGCGATCATGTTGCCGTTGCCGGGCTGCTGCGGCTTGCCGTCAAACGGACGGGTAAGCGCCAGTGCCGGGCTTCCCCAATCCGTGCCGTAGAGGGTGAAGTCGCCGTCCTCCGGCCCCATCTCCATCAGCCGTTTGGCACCAACCTCGGCGAGCAGGGCGTCGTAATAGGCGCGGGCAGTGTCGATATCGTCGCTGCCGAGGGTCGCGTAGCCGATCACGACTTGACCTCGGCTCCGCCCTCCGGCGCCGCTGTGCACTGGTCGGCGACCTTTCGGGCGGTGATGTCCTGGACCATCTTGTAATCGCCGGAGCCCGGGAAACTGCTGCTGGCCGTCAGCGTACCGGTGAAGCCTTCGGCATCGAACTTGCCGTCAAGCATGGTCATGACCTGCCCCTGGCCCGCGCGATTGCAGTCGAGCGTGACGTTCATCCGGCCGCTGCGAACATAAGGGTCCTGGATCCGGCAGGTGTCGCCCCTGGTCGCCAGCAGTTCGGGCGCGGGAAGGCCATCGGCACCGACGCAGCCGCGGCTCGTGATGGTGTCGCCCTGCTTGGCGAAGGTCGGTAGCGGTGTCTTGTCGGTGGAGACCAGGGAGGTGACGGTGGCGGTCACCTCATAGGTGCCGGCGGGCAAGGTGGCAGGGGCCGCCGCCTTTTTCGGCGCTTCGGCCTGCTCCTGCCCGCAAGCAGCAAGGGCGAGACACCCGGCAACCATCGCAATCCGCTTCATTCCATTCCCCTTTTTGCATCCACAGGCTCGGTCCTGGAGCTTAGCGGCAACGGCACGAGGTGCAACGTGGCGGTGCACTCGATCAGGTCCGACGGCGGCGCGTCGGAGCATGGAAGTCGGGCGGCTTGCCCGCTATCCAGGCAAGAAAGCGGGCAAGCTCGGGATTCTGGCCCAGGGCCGCGGGATTGTCGCCCGCTTGCGCCAGTTGCTTATTGGTGAAGGTGGCGTGGAGCGCCCGGTGGCAGATGGGGTGTATCGGCCGTGTCTCGCGCCCGCCGCGCGACTTGGGAACGGGATGATGCTGCTCGACGCGGCGACCCAGCGGCCGCCCGCACAGCCAGCAGGTAGGCTCGTCCATCACGGGTCCGAACGTCCTGGCCCTGGCCGGGGTCCCACTTCTCCGGGCGGCGCACGGCGCGGGACGGTAAGTGGCAATCAGCCGCCGGGCTGGTCGCTGCTGTTCCAGGACTTGCGGATCATGCTTTCAAGAACGTCCGCGTCCACGTCGGAAAGCCTGTTGACGTAAAGGCATCCCTTGCCCGGCTTGTGCTTGCCGAGGCGGGACAGATCGGCGTCGTAGCCGTCGTAATGGTGAAGGTAGAAGACAAGGCTGCCCTTGCGGGGCGAGAAGCCGATGCGCGGGGCGTCGCCTTCGTGGCCGCTGGCGTAGCGGTAGTGGTAGCTGCCGAAGCCAATGATCGAAGGCCCCCACAGGGTCGCGGGTTCGCCCGACACCTGCTCGAACAAGGCGCGCAGGGTGCGGCCATCCTCGCGCCGAACCGGAGGCTCCACCGCGTCAAGGAACGTCGTCACATCGGCGAGGGTCGGCTTGGTCTTGGTGTCGGCCACATCCTTGCTCCCGTTCAAGAGGCGGAGGTCGCCGCTCGCCATGCGGTGGGCGGTCCGCGGTCGGACGCGGAGCGTCGCAGGTCGTGTCCCTGCCAGCCGTGCCCGGGTTGCGGCGCTGGCAAGGCGAGTGCCGTGAGCAGGTAGCCGAGGATGCAGCTCGCGCCGTATCCGACCAGCGGGGTGGGGTAGTTGGCGACAAGGGCGCTGACGACGAGGGTCGCCCACAGGCCGGTGAAGGCGGCCGCCTCCCGCCCCATGCCGCGGCGCCACAGCAGCGCCCCCGGAACGAACAGGGTAAGCGTTCCAGCCCATACCGCCACGACGGCGAGCGGCTGGTCGGCAAAGGTGGTCCAAAGGATCTGGTCGACGTGCGCAACGGCCGGCAGGTCGTCGGGGCGGACCAGGGTCACGGCAAGCGCGGCAAGCGGCGCGGCGGCGCTGAGCCAGGCGGCGGGGGTGCGGCGGGCGGCTGCGTCGATCAGCGTGACCGCGGCCAGGGCGGCGGCAAGCGAGCGGTCGGGCTGAAGCGCTACACCCAGCGCCGCGAGCGCGAGGGCAAGGCTGCTCCAGCGATCGGGCTTCGCCACATGGGCGAGGAGCAGGGGCGGCAGCAGGATCAGGCCCGGTTGCAGCGACAGTCCGCCCACCACCACCCACCGCGACGCACCCTCGGCCGAAACGCCGAACAGCGCTGTGGTGATCAGCCCGGCGGCGGCGGCGAGCAGCAGTGCGGGCCGGACCGAACGCACGGGGGTCAGCCTAGCCATGGCAAGCAGGCCGATCCCGAAGCCAAGTGCGACGAGGTTGATCAGCAGGAGCCGCGTCGGCGCCCCGGTCAGGCCCAGGAACAGCAAGCCGCACAGCACCGCCGCCACTCCGGCCGGCACGATCCCGTTGTTCCGCAGCCAGCCTGTGCTCATCGCTCGATTCCCCCTTTGTCGCGCAAGCTTGGCATGGCCGCCGGCATCCAGGCAACCGGCTTGCGCGTCGATTGCCGGAGGCCCCCGCAGCCCCCATATGTTCCGCCATGGAAATACAGATTCGCACCACCCTTGCCGAGCCTGAGACCGGTGCCGAATTCGTACCCCATCGTCCCGCCCGGCCGGACAAGGCGGAGGGTGGCCGGCCGTTCATGCTCAAGAGCGACTATGAGCCGGCGGGCGATCAGCCGACCGCAATCCGCGAGCTGGTCGAGGGGATTAGGGAAGGCCAGGAGAAGAGCCAGGTGCTGCTGGGCGTCACCGGCTCGGGCAAGACCTTCACCATGGCGCAGATCATCCAGCATACCCAGCGCCCAGCGCTGGTGTTGGCGCCCAACAAGATACTGGCCGCGCAGCTCTATGGCGAGTTCAAGAGCTTCTTTCCGGACAATGCGGTCGAATATTTCGTCAGCTACTACGATTATTACCAGCCCGAAGCCTATGTTCCGCGCACCGACACCTATGTGGAGAAGGAGTCGAGCGTGAACGAGGCGATCGACCGGATGCGCCACTCGGCCACCCGGTCGCTGCTGGAGCGCGACGACGTGATCATCGTCGCGTCCGTGTCCTGCCTCTACGGTATCGGCTCGGTCGAAACCTATTCGGCGATGACCTTCAGCCTCAAGAAGGGCGAACTGGTCGACCAGCGCGAGACCATTCGCAAGCTCGTCGCGCTGCAATATAAGCGCAACGACGCCGCCTTTGCGCGCGGCAATTTCCGGGTGCGCGGCGACAGCCTCGAGGTGTTCCCCTCGCACTATGAGGATAGCGCGTGGCGGATCAGCTTCTTCGGCGACGAGATCGAGGACATCGTCGAGTTCGATCCGCTGACCGGCAAGAAGGTCGGCAGCCTGCCGTCGATCAAGGTCTACGCCAACAGCCACTATGTGACGCCCGGGCCGACCATGAAGCAGGCGGCGGGCGCGATCCGGCATGAGCTGGAGGAACGGCTCAAGGAGCTGAACGCCGAGGGGCGCTACCTCGAGGCGCAGCGGCTGGAGCAAAGGACAAATTTCGACCTCGAGATGATCGCCGCAACAGGCAGTTGCGCCGGCATCGAGAACTACAGCCGCTTCCTGACCGGACGGTTGCCCGGCGAACCGCCGCCGACCCTGTTCGAATATCTGCCCGACAATGCGCTGCTTTTCGTCGACGAAAGCCATCAGACGGTGCCGCAGATCGGCGCGATGGCCAGGGGCGACCACCGGCGGAAGATCACCTTGGCGGAATATGGTTTCCGCCTGCCGAGCTGCATCGACAACCGCCCTTTGCGCTTCAACGAATGGGACGCGATGCGCCCGCAGTCGGTGTTCGTCAGCGCGACACCGGGTCCGTGGGAAATGAACGAGACCGGCGGCGTGTTCAGCGAGCAGGTCATCCGCCCGACCGGCCTGATCGATCCGCCGGTCGATATCCGCCCGGTCGAAGACCAGGTTGACGACCTCGTCAACGAAGCGCGGGCGACGGCGAAGAAGGGCTATCGCACTTTGGTCACGACGCTGACCAAGCGGATGGCCGAGGACCTCACCGAATATCTGCACGAAGCGGGTTTGAAGGTCCGCTACATGCACTCGGACGTCGAGACGCTGGAGCGCATCGAGCTGATCCGCGACTTGCGGCTGGGCGTCTATGACGTGCTGGTGGGGATCAATCTGCTGCGCGAAGGCCTCGACATTCCGGAATGCGGGCTGGTCGCGATCCTCGACGCGGACAAGGAAGGCTTCCTGCGCTCGGAAACGTCGCTGATCCAGACCATCGGCCGCGCGGCGCGCAACGTCGAGGGCCGGGTGATCCTCTACGCCGACAGCGTGACGGGCAGCATGGAGCGCGCGCTCAACGAGACCAACCGGCGGCGCGAGAGGCAGGAGGCTTACAACCGCGAGCACGGCATCACGCCGGCGACCATCAAGCGCGACATCAGCGACATCATCGCCCACGTGTCGACCCGCGACGGGGTGGTGGTGGACACCGGCGATCCCGACACGCCGCACCTCGTCGGGCATAACCTCCGCGCCTACGTCAGCGACCTCGAAGCGCGGATGCGCAAGGCCGCGTCCGACCTCGAGTTCGAGGAAGCGGCGCGGCTGCGCGACGAGATCCGCAAGCTGGAGGAAGACGAGCTCGGCATTCCCGATCACCAGAAGGCGGCGCCGCGGGTCGGGCACTCGACCGAGGGCAAGCCGGGCACCCGCAAGACCCGCTTCGGCAAGCAGCAGCAAGTGCGGATGAACAAGCGGGCGCGGCGGTGACGCGCCTGCTCCTGACCGGGCGGCTGATGCTCCTGGCCGCCCTGCTCACGCTGGGGATTGTCCTCCTGGGCAATCTCGCCAGCACGATGGCGGTGGGGCGCCAGCTATCCGGCAGCGGGGGCGCTGAATTGCCGCCGGCTCATGTTCTTCTTCTTCACGCCGTCTGCACCGGCATTCCATTCGTCTGTCTTGCCCTCTTTGGCGAGCGGCGGAGGACGATGTGGACCATCGCCGCCGCCGTCATGGCGAGCTTCTGGTTGTTCTTCGTCTGGCAGCTTCGCCAGGATTACCTCGCCGACTTCGCGGGCGGAGTGAACATCGGCCTCGGGCTCGTGATGCTGGCCTCGCCCCTCGTCGCCTTGCTGATACTCGCCGCGGCGGCGTTGGTGCTGAGGCGGCGCCGCTAGCCGGCAATCCGCACCAGCTTGTCGAGCGGCAACGCCACGCCGCCGAGCCCGGCCCAAAGTTCGCTCTCGCGGCTGACGACCTCCTGCACCCGGCCAAGGCTGGTGAGCTCGGGAGTGAACGCACTGCCGTCCGCCGCCTTGGCGACCAGGCGCAGGCTGTAGGCGCCTTCGGGAGCGCGGGCACCGGAGGCCAGTACGCCGTCCCAGCTGAGCATGCCGCTGGCATCCCCCGGCACCTGGGGCGTCGCCACCACCTTGCCGCTGCTGTCGAGGATTTCGGCTGCCACCGACGCGGGCTTGCCGGCGAACTGCCAGCGCCATTCGGCCGGGTTGCTTGGGCCAAGGCCGGCGATCGAGCTCGTAAACTCCGCGGTCCTGCCGATCAGCTGTCCCGCACTGCTGAGGTCATCGGCGGAAAGCCTGTCCAGCATGGTGCGCAGGACGCCGGTCTGCTTGATCGATTGTTCGACCTGCGAATATTGCACCAGCTGCTGGGTGCCAGCAAGCTGAGCGACGTCGTCGAGGCCTCGGTCGGCAACCTGGTCGATGCCGACCTCGCCAAGGAAAGCGCCAAGCTGCAGGCCCTCCAGGTCAAGCAGCAGCTGGGTGTCCAGGCGTTGTCGATCGCCAACCAGGCGCCGCAGGCGATCATGTCGCTGTTCCGCTAAGCGGACAGTGACACGGGCCGGGTCCCCTGGGGCCGGCCGCATGGGGGCCGGGGTGATCCAACAATCGCCTCGGCCCTTCGTGTCTCCGATCATCCTCTCTCGACCGGCAGGGACCACAGCCTTCATGCGAGTGCGCGACATCATCAATCGGGACGGAGCCCAGCTTCGTCTCAGCCTCGCAGCGGGCGAAAGCGGCTATGGCCCGCTGGTCCGGCTGAGCGATCCGCGCCGGGCGGCCGCGGCGTCCATCCTGCTCGACCTCTACGGCACCGAACTGCTCGCCAGCTTCCTGATGAGCGCTCGCCTGTCCGCGATCGGCGACCTGTCGGACGAATGCTGCGAGGGCGATTACCCGCTGCGAATGCGGCTCGGTGCGAGGGGCGGGGCAGTGCAGGTCGAACTCGATCAGCTCGGCGAGCGGCTGATCCTGCCGCGCTGCCTGTGGGACCGGCTTTATGCCGAGCTCCAGCTGACGTTGTCGCATGGCCGCAATCTCGCTCGCGCGCCGACCGCGGGCGGGCTTGCGCCCCACGAACAACGGCGGCTGCTGCACTGACGCCACGGGTCGAGGCGAAAGCGCGACCGACACCCGGACTTTGCGCCAGGTGGCGAAGCCTTGCGCCAAGTGGTGCGTTCACCCCGCAGCCATGCCGATCCCCGACGAGAAAGCACGGGCCTGGACCCGCCCGGAAGACTATTGGCCGCCCCGCCGTGCCCGGCGCAGCGGGCGCAGTTCGTTCAAGAGCTTCAAGCCGCCGGCCAATGACGATGCGGCGGAAGAAACGCGTCCGTTGCTCGACATCATTCCCTATGCCGCGCTGATGATCGGGCTTGCGGTGCTGGCGGCGGCGATCATCGCGCTGGCTTGGCCCGGGCGGACCGGAAACCGGCCAGCCGCCCAGCGCGAACCGGTCGAGGTCGAGATCGGAACCGCACCCAAGGGCTGGATCGACGAGCAGGCGCCGGCTCGCCGCTGAGCCCACCATGCGCTAGCAGCCGGGCATGACCCTCCAGCACATCATCCGTCCCGACGGACTTGGCATGGCCGTCCGTCACCGTGCCGCCGCCGGCAGCGCGCCGACCATTCTGTTCCTGCCGGGCTATGCGTCGGACATGATGGGGTCCAAGGCGATGGCACTGGACGCGCTGGCCGAGCGCGAAGGGCTGGGCCTGATCCGCTTCGATTATCGCGGAACGGGGGAGTCGCCAGGCCGCTTCGCCGACTTCACGCTGGAGGACTGGCTGGATGATGCGGCGGCCGCGGCGGGGCTGACCGGCGCACCGCTGTTCCTTGTGGGATCATCGATGGGCGGCTGGCTGATGCTTCACCTTGCCGAACGGCTTGGCGAAAGGGTGCGGGGGCTGGTCGGGATCGCCGCCGCATCGGACTTCACCGACTGGGGCTACACGGATGCGGACAAGCAGGTGCTGGCCACCGCCGGCGAGCTGCGCCGCGACAATCCCTATGGCGGCGAGGCGGAGCTGACCACCCTGGCGCTGTGGCAATCGGGCGAGCGGCTGCGCCTGCTGGATCGGCACATCGAGTTCGCCGGTCCGGTGCGGCTGCTCCACGGCGACCGGGATGCCGAGGTGCCGGTGGAGATCGCCCTACGCCTCAAGGATGCGCTGGTGTCGACCGACGTTCAGCTGACCCTCGTCAAGGGCGGCACCCACCGCCTCTCCGCACCGGGTGAACTGGCGCTGCTCGAAAGAACCGTGATGGACTTGGCAGCGGGTGCCTGAGCACCCAAGTTCCTGCCCATGCGCTTTCTCCACACCATGATCCGGGTCACCGATCCCGACGCCACCATCCGCTTCTTCAACCTCCTCGGCCTCGAGGAGCGCCGGCGGATCGAGAACGAAGCGGGCCGGTTCACCCTGATCTTCCTCGGCGTGCCCGGCGACGAGGGCGGCGAGGTCGAGCTGACCCACAATTGGGACCCGGAGGATTATGGCGGCGGTCGCAACTTCGGCCATCTCGCCTATGAGGTCGACGACGTCTACGCGACCTGCCAGCGGCTGATGGACGCCGGCGTCACCATCAACCGACCGCCGCGCGAGGGCCGGATGGCGTTCGTGCGGACCCCCGACAACATTTCCATCGAACTGCTCAACAAGGGCGGCGCGCAGACCCCGGCCGAGCCGTGGAAGTCGATGCCGAACACGGGCGTGTGGTGATCGAGGCCGTCGCTCTTCCCGCGCTCAGCGACAATTACATCTGGCTTCTGCACGACCGCGCCAGCGGGCACATTGCGGTGGTCGATCCGGGCGACGGCAAGGTCGCGCTGGACGGCGCGGCGGAGCGCGGCTGGCGGATCGACCAGGTGCTGATCACCCACTGGCATCCCGATCACACGGCCGGCATCCCGGCCGTGGTCGAGGCGACCGGAGCGAAGGTCTGGGGACCGGAAGCCGAGCGCGACAAGTTCGCCGGGCTCGACCACGGCGTCGCGGACGGCGACCGGGTGACGGTGGGAAGCGCCGGGGCAGAGGTCTGGCACGTGCCCGGCCATACCAGCGGCCACATCGCCTTCATCCTCGATGGCCACGCCTTTGTCGGCGACACGCTGTTCGCGGGCGGCTGCGGGCGCCTGTTCGAGGGCACGCCGGATCAGATGCATGCCTCGCTGCAGCGGCTGGGCACGTTGCCGGACGAGACGATCCTCTATCCGGCGCACGAATATACGCTTGGCAATTACCGCTTCCTCGCCGCCGAGGCGCCGGAGGACCGCGAAGTCGAGCGCCGCCTTGCGGAGGTCGCCACCCTGCGCGAGGAGGGCCGGCCAACCGTGCCGACGACGGTGGCGGAGGAACGCCGCAGCAACCTTTTCCTGCGAGCCGGGAGCGCGGCGGAATTCGCGCGCCTCAGGGCGGCCAAGGACAGCTTTCGTTAAGCGGGGAGAGTTCATCCCGTTCAGGCGTTCTTCACGAAAGATACCCAGCCGAGGATCCGCCCCATGCGCCGCCTGACCATCGCATCGCTCACCATCCTGGCCTCGGCCGGACTGCTTGCCTCCTGTGCCACCACCGGCACGCCCGAGCCGCGTTCACCGCGGGCGCTGGCGGAACTGGCGAGCTTCCTCGACGGCCGGGTCCCGGGCAAGGCGGTTTCCTGCCTGCCGACCTATCGCCGCAACGATCTGGTGGTGATCGACGAGAACACCATCCTATTCCGCGATGGCTCCAACCGGGTGTGGCGCAACGACTTCAAGGGGCCGTGCAACGGCCTTGGTCGCCCCGGCACCGCGCTGCTGACCCGCCAGTTCAGCAGCAACCTGTGCAGCGGCGAGATCGCACAGGTGATCGACACCTCGCAGGGCTTTACCGTCGGAAGCTGCGCGCTGGGCGACTTCGTCCCCTATACCGGGCCGGGCCGCCGCCGCTAGGTCGGGCTACTTGCCGTACAGCGCGTCCAGCCGCTCGCCGTAGACGCCTTTCAGCACATGGCGGCGGATCTTCATGCTCGGAGTCATCTGCTCGTTGTCGACGCTGAACGGCTCGTCGGCGAGGGTGAAGCGGCGGACCTTTTCGATCACGCTGATTTCCGCATTCACCCGGTCGACCGCCTTCTGGAGCTGGGCGCGGACCGCCGCCTCGTCGCCCTTGAGGTCGGGTTCGGGCACCAGCAGCGCGACCAGGTGCGGGCGGCGGTCGCCATAGACCATCGCCTGCGCAATCTCGGGCTGGAGCGTCAGCATTCCCTCGACCCGCTGGGGCGAGACGTTGTCGCCCTTGTCGTTGACGATCAGGTCCTTCTTCCGGTCGGTGATGACGATCCGCCCGGCGTCGTCGAAGTGGCCGACGTCGCCGGTGTGGAGCCAGCCGTCCTTCAGGACCCGCGCCGTTTCCTCCTCATTGTTCCAGTAGCCGTGCATGACGAGTTCGCCGCGCACCAATAGCTCGCCATCCTCGGCGAAGCGGACCTCGGTGTTGAGGAGCGGCGGGCCGACGGTCTCCATGCGGATACCGCTCCGGGGCCGGTTGCAGCTGATCACCGGGCCGGCTTCGGTCTGGCCATAGCCCTGCAGCATGGTCAGCCCGAGCGAGTGGAAGAACAGGCCGACGTCGGGGTTCAACGGCGCGCCGCCCGAGACCATGGCCTTGATCCGGCCGCCGAACTTCTGGCTGACCTTGCGCTTCAGAAGCAGCTTGACGGCGAGGTCGGCGGGCCAGTCCCGAACCGGGATCGAGCCTTGTTCGTAGCGCTTCTTGCCGATCTCCAGCGCGCGGCCGAGCAGCTTTTCGCCCAGACCTCCCTGTTTTTCGATGGTCTTGAGCATGCGCTGGCGCAGCATCTCGAACAAGCGCGGCACCACCACCATCAGGGTCGGGCGGACCTCCTCGATATTGGCGGCGAGCTTTTCGAGGCTTTCGGCGTAGTAGATCTGGGCGCCGAGCGCGATCGGGAACATCTGCCCGCCCGAATGTTCATAGGCATGGCTGGCGGGCAGGAAGGACAGGAACACCTCGTCGTCCCAGCCAAAGTCGTTGGCGATGACGTCGATGCAGGCAGCGGTGTTGTGGAGGATGGCGCCATGGTGCTGGCGGACGCCGCGCGGGGCGCCGCCGGTGCCGCTGGTGTAGATCAGGCACGCAAGGTCACCGCGGCCGATGCCGGCGATGCGTCCTCGGACCGCGTCGAGGCTGCCGCCCCCGGCGACCAGTTCGGACCAGACATGGAAATGCGCGCCGCTGATCGATTGGCCGGTACGGATGTCCTCGATGCCGATCACGTCGTGACAGTCGGAGGAGAACAGCACCGCCGGGATCAGCGCCTTGGCCAGCTTCTGGCTCGACACGATCACTGCGCGGGCGCCGGAATTGGTGAGGATGTGGGTGTGGTCGCGCGTCGTGTTGGTGGTGTAGGTCGGCACCGTGACACAGCCCGCGGCCATGATCGCCAGGTCGGCGATCAGCCATTCGGGCCGGTTCTCGCTGACCAGCATGACCCGGTCGCCGGGCTTGCAGCCGAGGCGGATCAGGCTTTCGGACAGGGCCGCCACCTGCCGCGCGGCTTCGGTGTAGCTGATCGACTGCCAGCTGCCGTCGCGTTTGGCCCACAGGAATGGGGTGTTGCCGCGCTGCTCGACCCGGTCGAGGAACATGGCGACCAGATTGGGGAATATCTCCAGGCTCTTGCCCTTGCGCACGTGCTTTCGGGCCTCCTCCGCCCACCCTTGTCTCTCCCGCGGCTCTAGAACAGACGCGCGCGGCGCGCAAAAGGGCAGAAGAAAGGGGCGGGGAGCCTCCGCCCCTCCCTGCTGAAGGGGCGGAGGCTCCGTCTCCTGGGGGGGGGGGCGAGAGGGAGCCTCCGAGGGCCGGCGGGTCGGTGAGTCCCGCCTGTTGCTTTCAGTTCGCTCAGAACCCCGCGGCGAGGGTCAGCGCGGGGCCACTTGCGGGCAGGGCCTTGCCCGTCATGCGGTAGCGGTAATCGAGATGCGCGCGGAGCTGCGGACGAAGCTGGTAGCTCAGCCTCGGCCCCAGGTCGAAGCGGCTGAGCCCCGGCTGGATCCCGCCCCACATTCCGCCACCGATCGCAAAGCGCGGCATGAAGGGGTAAGTGGCCGTCAGCGCGCCGTCGGCGAACAGGTCGCGGCGGTTGGCGCCCACCACGCCGGCCTGGCCATAGCCGTCGAGCGTGATGCCGAGCCCAAGCGGCTGCTGATAGATGCCGCCTTCCGCCATCAAGGCGAAGGCGTCACGGCCGCCGCCCAACGCCGGACCCATGCGCTGGCGCCGTTCGGCAAGGACCCGCACCGGAAGCGCCTGCACCGGCTGCCAGCTGAGCCCGAACGCTCCCTCGCCGCCGACCATCTGCTGACTGCGCGCACTGCGGCCTTGCGGCATCAGCGCAGTGGAGGCGCGCAGGTGCACGCCGACCGACGAAAGCGGCTTCCAGGTGATCCGCAGGCCGGCCTGGCTGCCGCCGAGTGAACCGCCCGAGGCGAGCCCCGGATTGAGGCCACCATGGGGATCGTTCAGCTGGTAGGTGCCCTCCCGCGGCGGGCGCAGCATGGCCCAGCCGTCCGCCGACCAGCGCTCGGCGGCCTTCGACACCGGGTCCAGCTTGCCGGTGCGGCCTTTCCTCCAGCCGGGAGTGACCTGCGTCGCACCGCCAAGCGAAAGGGGCGCAACGGTTCCGATCGCCGGCCACTGCTCGAGTGGGGGCACGGGCTGGGCGTAACCCTCGGCTGCGGCGGCGGAAAGGCCGAGGCTGCCCGTCGCGGGTGCAGGATCGAGCGGCGGCGGCGGCAAGGACGGCGCCGCGCCGACCGGCGAGGGCACCGGATAGGGCACGGGATAATAGACCGGCCGGATTGCGCGCGGCGCCGGCGCGGCCTTAGCCATCATCTGCGGCGGAAGCATCGCGGCGGCTGCCATGGCTGGGTGCAGCGGGGCACCGTAAGCGCCGTACGGCCCATAGGCTCCGTAAGCGGCCGGATAGGCATAAGGGCCGGGCGGCGGACCATAGGCGCCCTGCGGTCCGGGGTAGGCACCGGGCGGAGGCGGACCCATGTCGGCCGGGACACCCGGTGGCAAGGTCGCTTCCGCCACCTGCGCGGCTGGGGCTGAAGATGCCGCGGCTCCACCGGGGGGCGCTGGAGGCACCGCTGGCTGAAGCGCCAGCGCGCTGCTGGCGGTGCGCAGCCCGACATAGCTGACGATCGCCAGCCCGAGGAAGCGAATGGACGCGCTCACGGACGCACCGGCCCGGCGGCAGGAATCAGGTGCTCGGCAGGGAAGACGTGATCAGTCTTGTCCCACTGCTTGGGACCGCCGCCCGCGTGCAGGAACAGCGCGCGGCCGGTCGCAAGGATGGCGATGAGGTTGGCGGCAGCGATCCGCGGCACCGCTGCCAGCCCCTCGCCAAAGCCGTAGACGTGCGTGGTGAAGGCGATACGCATCAGGATTCTCCACAGGAGCAGGGCAAAGTTGATCTGGAGCAGGCCGGTCAGCAGGGCCGAGGGCTGCGGCGGCAGCGGCGCGCCGAGCTTGGCCGCAAGCCACAATTGCGCCCACAGCAGGGCGGAGGCGTAGCCGGCAACCAGCAGCAACGCGGCAAACGGACCCCGCCGGTCGCGCAGCCGGAACCAGCGCTCGCCAAGGCCGCCGCGCCAGCCCAGCCGGTCCCAGCCTGCAAAGGCGATGCCGCCAAGCCAGCGCGCCTTCTGGCGGACCGCGGCACCAAGGGTGTTCGGGAAATAGCCGCGACTGGCGACCACGCCCCGATCGCCGCGGCTGGCCGGAAGACGGACAAAGATGGTCCGCTCGCCCAGCGCGCCGATACGCAGGCCCATCTCGTAATCCTCGGTCATCGACCCGCCGGCAAAGGGCTTGCCGTCATGCGCCGCCGCAAGCCGCGCCATGGCCTTGCGCGAAATGGCGCAGCCGACGCCGGCAAGGGGAATGGCAGCGCCCACCGCCTCACGCACCACCAGTTCCTTGCCGTGCGATTCGGCAAACTCGTCGCAATAATGGCCGGCGATCCAGTGGCTGGAGTGGTCAGGCAGCGGCACCACCGGCAGCTGTACCAGCCCGGCGCGGTCGGCCAGGCGATCGAACAGCCTCAGTTCCAGCGGGTGGACGAGATCCTCCGCGTCGTGGAGCACCACCGCGCGTGCCTGCCTGCCGGTGGCGGCCTCGTGACGCAGCAGGAACGCGTACAAGTGGTTGAGGCAATGCGCCTTGGTGGTCGGGCCGTCCTCCGGCACCTCCACCGCCAGCACCCGCGGGTCCGCCACTTCCTCGATAGCCAGCCGCGTCGCGAGGTCGTTGCGGTAATAACCCACCAGCAGGCTGTAGTCGGGATGGTCGAAGCTCTTCAGCGTCGCGCGCAGCATGGCGCCGATGACCGCCGATTCGTCCCACGCGGGGATCATCACCACCATCCAGCCGCTGGGCGCGCCCTTGACCAGCGACAAGGCATCGCCGCGGGCATGGGTGCGGTAGACAAACAGCGCCCGCCACAGCCGCCGGCCGAAGTAGATGAAGTCAACCGCCAGATCGTCCAGCGAAAAAAGGAAAAACCCGACGGCCGCGAACAGCGCCAGTTCGGCCGCCAGTTCGGCCATCGCAAGCTGCAAGGTCATCGCCCGCGACCTCGCCGCGTACGCGCTGCCACCCTGTGCTGAACGGAATCCACCCGGTCCACGCGCCCCCCTGACGCTGGTTTTCCGAGCAGGGCCCTTGTCACACGGCCGGCGCGGCGACGCAAGCGGCTTGCGTGGCGGGCCGTGCCGGGCCATCGCTCACCCCGAGACTCTTGTTGGGGGACAATGACGTGAACCTGCCCACCCTGGTGCCGGAGTGGCTGTTCTGGGCGCTGATCGCACTTCTGGTGCTGGCTGCCGTCCAGGACGCGATGATGCTGAAGATCAGCAACTATATCTGCGGCGCCGTGCTGCTGCTGGGGGTGGCCGGGGCAGCCATCGCGGGGCCGCAGCCCAGCCTGTGGGAGAATGGCGTGGTGTTCGTCCTCGCGCTCGCGATCGGGACGTTTCTGTTTAGCCGCGGGATACTTGGCGGCGGTGACGTCAAGCTGTTCGCGGCCACCGTGCTGTGGTTCGACCTTAACGCCGCAGGCCGCCTGCTGATGTGGACCGCCATTGCCGGCGGCCTGCTGGCGGTGCTCATCATCCTTCTGCGCTCCCTACCCTGGCCGGCCCCCGTCCGGGCGCGGATGCGCGTGCTCCAGGCCAAGGCCGGTATTCCCTACGGCATCGCCATCGCCGCCGGTGCGATCATCACCAGCCTGCAGCTGATGGGAGCGCGCGCCGCGTGAAGGGCGCGGCGGCCGTCCTGGCCGTCCTGGTCGCTGCGCTCGGCGCCAGCGAAGCCCGGGCGCAGCGCCTGCTTCATGCCGGGACCTTCTGGGCGGCGCTGGAGCGTGGCGGCAGCTGCGAGGCGGTTGCCCGAAGCGAATTGGTGGCGCCGCCGGGCCGGCCGCAGGCGCGTGCCGCCTTTGCCTTCACTCGCGATCGGCGCCGGCGCGGCGAACTGCACTTCCTGTTTGCCCGCCCGGTCCGCCCCGCTGCCGCCGCCGTCCTGACGGTGGGAGCGGAAACCTTTCTGCTCGTCACCCGCGGGTCCAGCGCGTGGAGCCGCGGGCCTGCCCAGGAGGCCGCGATCATCGCCGCCATTCGCCGCAGCACCGAGATGCGGGTTCGCGCGCAAGGGCAGGGCGGGCGGATCAGTGACCGTTACCTCCTTGCCGGCGCGCCCACCGCCATCGATGCGGCCGCGATCGCCTGCGCCTGAGTCTTTTGCTTGCGCACGGCCGACCGACGCGACCCCCGCGCGCGCTACTAGAAAAATCCGCAAAACTCGCTACATGGCCGCTCTCCCATGAGCGCCGATACCAACCTGATGGCCATTCCCGGGCCGGTCGACCCTGTGCCCGTTCCGCGTCCCGCGGCGGTCACCGATGATCCACGCGTCGAGCTGATCGGCCTCAAGCGCGAGGACATCCGCGCCGCGCTGGAAGGCGCCGGCATGGATGCCCGCCAGGCCAAGCTCCGCTCCAAGCAATTGTGGCATTGGATCTACAATCGCGGCGTCACCGACTTTGCGTTGATGACCGACATCGCCAAGGCGCAGCAGCCATGGCTGGCCGAGCGGTTCCGCATCTCGCGCCCGGGCGTGATGGAGGCGCAGGTGTCGTCCGACGGCACCCGCAAGTGGCTGCTCCAGACCTACGACGGCCATGATTTCGAGATGGTGTTCATCCCCGACGCCGATCGCGGGACGCTGTGCGTGTCGAGCCAGGTCGGCTGTACCCTGAACTGCCGCTTCTGCCACACCGGCACCATGCGCCTGGTCCGCAACCTCGACGTCCACGAGATCGTCGGCCAGGTCATGCTTGCCCGCGATTCGCTGGGCGAATGGCCGAGCCAGCCGGAAGGCCGCATGCTCACCAACATCGTGATGATGGGCATGGGCGAGCCGCTCTACAATTTCGACAACGTTCGCGACGCGCTCAAGATCGTCATGGATGGCGACGGCCTCGGCCTGTCCAAGCGCCGGATCACTCTCTCCACCTCGGGCGTGGTCCCCATGATGGAGAAGTGCGGCGAGGAGATCGGGGTCAACCTCGCCGTCTCGCTGCATGCGGTCACCAAGGAAATCCGCGACGAGATCGTGCCCTTAAATCGCAAGTATGGCATCGAGGAGCTGCTGCAGGCCTGCGCCGATTACCCGGGTGCCAACAATGCCCGACGCATCACCTTCGAATATGTGATGCTGAAGGACAAGAACGACAGTGATGACCACGCCCGCGAATTGGTGCGGCTGATCCGCCACTATCGCCTGCCGGCCAAGGTCAACCTCATCCCGTTCAACCCGTGGCCGGGCGCCGAATATGAATGCTCGACGCCCGAGCGGATCCGGAGCTTTTCGAACATCGTGTGCGAAGGCGGGATCAGCGCGCCGGTCCGCACCCCGCGCGGTCGCGACATCGATGCTGCCTGCGGCCAGCTGAAGACCGCTGCCGAAAAGAAGCGCCGGTCCGAGCTCGACCGGGAGCAGGCGGCCTGAGCCGTTGACCGACGCCGCGGCCCTGGCGCTGGCGGCGGTGGCCGGGCTGGTCGGCGGTGCCATGAACGCGCTGGCGGGCGGCGGCACGTTCGCCACCCTGCCGGCATTGCTGGCCATCGGGCTTCCCGCCAACATCGCCAATGCGAGCTCCAACGTTGCCCTGCTACCAGGGGCGGCGACCAGTGCCTGGACCTTTCGCGGCGAGCTTGGGCCGGTCGGACCGGTCGGCTGGCGATCGCTGGCGGTGGTGACCTTTGCCGGCGGGCTGCTTGGCAGCCTGCTGCTGGTGCTGACCCCCACCCGAACCTTCGACCTCTTGATCCCCTGGCTGGTGCTCTACGCCTTTCTGGTTCTGCTGCTGGGGCAGAAGGCGGCGCAATGGCTTGCGAGCCGGGTCACCATTGGTCGCCGCACTCTCCTTGTGGCGCAGGCCCTGCTCGGCATCTATGGCGGCTATTTCGGCGGCGGCGTGGGGTTGATGATGACCGCCACCTACGGCCTGCTGGCGGCGCGCGATCCGCGCAGCCTGTTCGCCCCGCGCACGATGATGCTGGCCGTCGCGAACGCCGCCGCGGCGCTGGTCTTCGTCGCTGCCGGAATGGTGGTGTGGGCAGCCTGCCTGGCGATGATGGCCGGCGCGATTGCGGGCGGCTGGCTGGGGGCGGAATGGGGCAAGCGCCTTCCCGCGGCCCCGGTCCGGCTGTGGACGCTGCTGGTCAGCGGCGCGACGACCCTGGTCTTCTTCCTACGGGCTTATGGCTGAAGGAGCGGGCGCGGGAACGGATCGTTGGTTCGCCATGGCCCAACCCCTTCTCCCCGCCGAACAACTCCGCCGCGTCATCGCCGGCGGGGTGGTCGGCTTCTTCAACGATGCGGCCAAGGGACAGCAGCCGATCCGGCCGTCGGAGGACGCGCTATGTCCACCCGATGGGATTGCCTGGAAGGTCCATGCCGACCTTGCCGGCATGATGGTGGGCGGCGTGGCGGCCCTGCTGTGGCAGATGCTGCACCCCAAGGCGCTGGCGGGCGTGTGGGACCATTCGGATTTTCGCCGCAACATGCATGGGCGGCTGCGCAACACGGCCCGCTTCATCGCGGTGACCACCTATGGCGCGAGGGACGATGCCGAGGCGGCGATCGCGCGTGTCCGCCGGATCCACGATCATGTGAACGGCGCGCTGCCCGACGGCACGCCCTACGACGCCAACGACCCGCGCCTGCTGGCGTTCGTGCACCTGGCAGGCTCCGCCATGTTCCTCGCCGGCTATCGCCGCTTCGCCAATCCGGCCATGCCGGTCCACGAGCGTGACGCTTACTGGCGCGAGGTGGCGGTCATCGCCGAGAAGCTGGGCGCCGATCCCGTGCCGACCAGCGAGGCCGAGGCCGAGGCGCTTGCGCGTTCCTTCATGCCGGAGCTCCGCCCCGACGAGCGGAGCCGGACGGTGCGCGACATCATCCTCCATGCTTCGCCCGAGCGCTTGCGGTTGCTGCCCCTGCAGCAGCTTCTGATGCGGTCGGCCACCGACCTTCTGCCGCGCGAGGTGCGGCGGCTGCATGGCCTCAAGGGGTCCGGCCTGGCGCTGCCGGCGGTCGGGGCCGCAACCTTTGGCCTTGCTTCGACCCTGCGCTGGGCGCTCCGCCCCGCCTGAAACGAAAAAGGGCCCGGCAGGTGGTCCTGCCGAGCCCTTTTGTTACTTGGCTTTGGGTCTTAGCGGACCGGAGCGACCGCAGGCCGGCCCGCCTGCCGCTGCTTTCGCACCTGCTGGCGCTCTTCCTGCGTCACGCGACCGTCGCGATTGAGGTCGACGCAGGCGAAGCGCTGCAACGCCGCCGCCTCGGCCTCGGCAAGCGAGAGGCGGCCGTCGCGGTTGGCGTCGGCCTGCCGAAGCATGGCGCCGCCCATCCGGCCGCGCATCGCCAGCCGCTCGCCACGCGCGCCGCCGCGCTCGGCCCGGCGCTCGCCGCGCTGCGCCTCGGCCCGCGCCCATTCGTCGCGGCTGATCACATTGTCGCGGTTGAGATCGAGCCGCTCGAACATCTGCCCGCGCCCGGCGCCTGCCATGCGCTGACCCTGCATGCGCCCCCGCATCTGCGCCCGCACCGCCTGCGCTTCATCCTGCGTGATAAACCCATCGCGGTTCGCGTCGACGCGCAGGAACATGGCGCGGGCCCTCTCCACTGCCTCGGCCCGGGTCTGGACCCCGTCGCGCGGCGCAAAGGCGGCAACGTTGGACACCTGTGCGGCAGCGGCCGTGCCGGCGAGCAGCAGCCCAGCGCCGAGAAGAAGCTTGATCATGATCCCTCCATTCGCCCCATCGTCTTGTGCGATCATCTAAGGTGCGATTGCTGAACCGGGGGTGACAGGCGCGCCGCAAGCTGCAAGGTGCAGCCCCCAAGCCATGATCCCGCCCGCCGCACCGCCCAGCCCGCCCGGAGCGCCGCGTCCCTGGTGGGAAACGCGCGCCTTCGTGGTGGCGATGGTGCTGCTCTCGGCGGTGCCCTTGCTTTACCCGCCGATACCGCCGCTGGTCGACCTGCTCGGCCATATGGGACGTTACCGGGTGATGCTCGACGGCGAGGTGCCGAGCCTCGCCGCGGTGTACAGCTTCGAGTGGGCGCTGATGGGCAATCTCGGGGTCGACCTTGCCATCTATCCGCTGGCCAAGCTGATTGGGCTCGAGCCGGCGGTGAAGCTGGTGGTCATTTCCATCCCGATGATGACCACCGCGGGCATGCTGTGGGTCGCGCGCGAGGTGCATCATCGCCTGCCGCCGACGGTGATGTTCGCCCTGCCGCTGGTCTACGGGCATCACTTCCTTTTCGGCTTCGTCAACTACGCCTTGAGTGTAGCGCTGGCGATGCTGGCGTTTGGTTTGTGGCTGCGGCTCGGGCGCAAGCGGCATTATAGCCTGCGCGCCGCGCTGTTCGTGCCGATCAGCATCCTAGTCTGGCTGTGCCATGCGTTCGGGTGGGGCTTCCTCGGCCTGCTCGCTTTCTCTTCCGAAGTCGTCCGCGCGCATGACGACGGGAAAAGCTGGTGGCGGTCGATCCTCCGCGCCGCCGGGCAGAGCCTGAGCCTGGCGTTGCCGCTCTTGCTGATGGTGCTGTGGCGCGAAGGCGGGGGCGGGGTGACCGCCGACTGGTTCAACTGGCAGAACAAGATGTTCTCGGTGAACACGGTGCTGCGCGACCGCTGGCGGGTGTGGGACCGCCTGGGCGTGCTGATCTGCGTGGTCGCCTGGCTGTTCGCCATCGTCCATCCCCGGCTGACCCTGTCACGCATGCTGACCTTCACGGCGCTGGTGCTGGGCCTCGCCTTTGTCCTGCTTCCGCGCATCATCTTCGGCTCGGCCTATGCCGACATGCGGCTGATGCCGTTCGTGTTCGCTTTTGCGCTGCTTGCCAACCGCTTTCGCCGCGACACGCAGCTCGGCATCGGCTGGGTGCTGGCGACGCTTGCGCTGGCCTTTCTCCTTGCCCGCACCGCCAGCGTGACCTGGAGCCTGAAGCTGGCCAGCGACGACTATGACCGGCAGCTGACCGCGCTGGAGCAGGTGCCGATGGGCGCCAGGGTGGTCAGCATGGTCGGGCTCGGCTGTACCCGGGCAAGCGGCTGGCCCTTGTGGCGCAATGCGCACCTTGGCGGCATGGTGGTGGTGCGTCGCTACGGCTTCTCCAACGACCATTGGGACGTGCCCGGCGCCAAGCTGCTGACGGTGACTCATCGCGCGGCGGGGCGCTGGCGGCACGACCCGTCCAACCTTGTGGTCCATGATCGCTGCCCGGCGCGGTTCGCCCAGCCGGTCAGCTGGCAGCTCAGCCGCTTCCCGCGCGAGGCCTTCGATTATCTCTGGCTGATCAACCCGCCGCCCTATGATCCGGCGCTGGTCGCGGACATGCAGAAGCTGTGGGGCCTGCCCGACGGATCGGCCCTCTACCGGATCCGGTCCGGACCCGCTAACCCGGCGCCATGACCGCGCTCTCGATCGTCGTCCCCTGCTTCAACGAAGAGGAGTGCGTGCGCCTGCTGCACCAGCGGCTGAGCGGCGCGGCGCGGACCTCGTTTGGCGAGGATTACGAGATCATCCTGGTCAATGACGGTTCCAGGGACCGGACCTGGCCCATCATGCAGGAGATGAGCGCGGCCGACCCGCACCTGACCTGCGTCAACCTGTCGCGCAACCACGGCCACCAGCTGGCGCTGACCGCCGGGCTTGACCTCGCGCGCGGACAGAAGATCCTGATCGTCGACGCCGACCTCCAGGATCCGCCAGAGCTGCTCGCCCCGATGCTGGGGGTGATGGAGCGCGACGGCGCCGACGTGGTCTATGGCGTGCGCCGCAGCCGTGCGGGCGAGACCCGCTTCAAGCGCGCCACCGCCCATGCCTTCTACCGCCTGCTCTCCTCCGCGACAGAGATCGACATCCCCCTGGACGCGGGCGATTTCCGGCTGATGAGCCGGCGCGCCCTAGACGTTCTGCTGGCGATGCCGGAACAGGCCCGCTTCGTGCGCGGCATGGTGGCGTGGATTGGGTTCAAGCAACTGCCCTTCCCATATGACCGCGCCGAGCGCGCGGCGGGGGAGAGCAAGTATCCGCTCGGCAAGATGATCCGCTTCGCGCTCGACGCACTGACCGGATTCAGCTCGGCGCCGCTGAAGCTCGCCAGCCATGCCGGGCTGCTGCTGAGCCTGAGTTCGATCCTGATCATCCTCTACATCGCCTACGCCTTCCTCACCGGCCGCAACATCCAGGGCTGGACGTCGCTGATGCTGGTAGTGGTCGTTCTGGGCGCGGTGCAGATGTTCGTGCTGGCGATGATGGGCGAATATATCGGCCGCCTCTACAGCCAGGCCAAGAACCGCCCGCTGTACATCGTGCAAGACATTGCCGGCGACGCGCGCACGCCCCGCAAGCGCCTCGGTCAGGTGCCTGCGGAGGATGCCACCGCCCAGATCGACAGCCCGGGCGGCAGCGGCACCCGGCCGATCACCCGCGCTTCCTGAGCAAACACCTTTTCCAGCGCGGCGTTGAGCGGCGCGGGTGGAAGCGTGTCGTCGCCGTCGTCCTTGCCCGTGATCTTGCCCGCCGTCCGCGCAATGATCGCGAGCGGAAGCAGCAGGCTGTTGAGATAGCCGATCTTCTCCAGCCTTAGCGGAGAGTCCGCGAACAGCGCCTTGACGCCCCCGTGCGAATAGCGCCGGTGGTGGTGGTTGACCCGGTCATGTTCCGACCACAGCCACTGATGCGCGGGCACGGTCATCACGAACTTGCCGCCGGGCTTGAGGCAACGGGCGATGCCGGCAAGCGCCGCGCGGTCGTCCTCGATATGTTCGATCACATCGAACGAGCCGATCAGGTCGAATGACCCGTCCGCCACCCCGTCGAGCGCCGGCAGGGGGGCCGAGCCGACCGGGCGACCGAGCCGCTGCTCCGCAATGGCGCGCGCGGCGGGATCGACCTCGATCGCTTCGACCGAACCGAATTGCTCGAGCATCGCGAAATTGTGCCCGGTCCCGCATCCGACCTCGAGGATGCGGCTGCCGGGCGCGGGCTGGACCACCCGCTCGATCAGCGCGGCAACGACTTTGCGCCGCGCCTTGTACCACCAGTGCCGCTGATCGAGTTCGGCCATCCGGTCATAGACTTGCCGCTCCATCAGCCGAATACCCACCAGCGATTGAGCGCAAAGGTCAGAAAGGGCGTGACCAGCACCGCCGGGACCAGCGGCCACCAGGTGGGTCCATGGAACAGGTCCACCGCAACCCAAGTGAAGCCCGCGTTCATCAGCATGCCGGCGGTCTGGACCGCCAGAAACTGCGCCTTGGTCTTGCCGTCCTCGGTCCGCTCATGGCCCTTGAAGCTCCACCGACTGTGCAGGAAGAAGCCGGCGGTCACCGCCACGGCAAAGGCAATCACCACGGCGAACACAGGCCACATCACATAGGTGGCGAGCGGCCAGTAGACGGCGGCGTAGAGCAGGGTGGAGCCGAGGCCGACCAGCCCGAAGCGGATCAGTTGCCCGATCAGCTCACGCCGGGGGGAGGGTTGTGGCAGGCTTGCCTGGATCATGGCCTTGCCCTCTAGGGTCAAGTGCCTAGAGCGGCAACAGATTGCCTTTGGGGGCGGGGAGAAGCGTGTTGCCGGAACGGTTGCTGGGGTGGATGGAGCGGCATTGGCGCCTGGTGGTGGTGCTGGTCTGGCTGCTGTCCTGCGCCCTGTTCGCCTGGCAGAAGTGGGGCGGGATCGTCGGCTTTGCGTTGGGCGACACCGACGACAACCTCCGCATGGCGCAGGTCCGCGCCTGGCTCGGCGGGCAGGGCTGGTATGACCTTCGCCAGTATCGTTTCGACCCGGCATTAGGCGGCGCGAACATTCACTGGAGCCGCTTCGTCGACATGCCGATCGCCGGGCTGATCCTGCTCGGCAAGCTGTTCACCACCGGCGCGAACGCCGAGCGGATGGCGGTCGCGGTGGCGCCGATGCTGCCCTATGCCGTGCTGATCACCGGCATCACGCTGACCGCGCGGCGGCTGATCAGCCCGGCCGCTTTCGTGGCGGCCCTCATCGCGCTCTACTTCGCCGGGGCCACCAACGGCATGTTCATGCCGACCCGCATCGACCACCATGGCTGGCAACTGGCGCTGCTCAGCCTGGTGATCGCAGGGATGGCCGATCCGGATCGGCGCCGGGGCGGGCTGACCACTGGTCTGGCCTCCGCGCTCAGCCTGTCTATCGGGCTGGAGATGCTGATCTATCTCGCGCTGGCCGGTGCGGCGCAGGTGCTGATGTGGGTCTCCGACCGAAGCGAGCGGGAGCGGATCCTGGCCTATGCCGTCAGCATCGCCGGCGGCTGCGCGGCAGGCTTTCTGCTGTTCGCAAGCTATGCGAACCGCGCGCCAGTGTGCGACGCCCTGTCGCCGGTGTGGCTGTCCGACGCCCTGCTCGGCGGGGCGCTGCTGGCACTCATCGCGTGGAGGAGCCCGGAGCGCTGGACCACCCGCCTCGCGCTTGCCGCTGGTGCCGGGCTTGTCGTCGCGGCATTCCACGCGCTCGCCTGGCCGCAATGCCTGTCGCGGCTGGAAGGCGTATCGGACGAGGTCGACCGTCTGTGGCTGAGCAACGTGCGCGAGGCCAAGCCGATCACCGAGCATAGCTGGCGAGTGCAGGTGACCGTGATGTCGCTTCCCGCGGCAGGCCTCCTCGGCTGGGTGTGGCTCAGCTGGCTCCACCGCCGCGATCCCGAGCGGCTCCGCCGCATTCTCGGCCCCGCCGCCATCGCAGCGGCCTCCTTCGCGCTGCTGTTCTGGCAGACCCGCGCGGGTCCGGCGAGCCAGCTGCTCGGCATTGTCGGGTGCGCGGCGCTAACCGCCACTCTGCTGCCGCGCCTCTGGAATGCCCGGAACAGCCTTGTCGTGGTGCTGGGGTCAAGCGCGCTGGTGCTTGCCGCCAGCGGCGCTGCGGCACCGATTGTCCTCAAGTACATTCCGGAGAAGCAGGAAAAAGTCACGGAGTCGCAGCGGCTGAACAACCGCGCCAACCGGCTCTGCCCAACCCTGTGGGCGATGCGCCCGGTGGCCAGGCAGCCCAGGGGAATGGTGTTCACCTTCATCGACCTCGGGCCGCGGCTGATCGCGGTGACCCGCCATGATGCGCTGGGTGGTCCCTATCACCGCAACGGGGTGGCCATCGCCGACAGCATGAACGCGATGCGCGGGACGCCCGAGCAGGCGCGCGCGCTGATCCTCAAGCACCGCTCGGATTATCTGCTGGTCTGCCCGCACATGAACCAGGCCACCATTTTCCGCAGCCAGGCGCCGCGCGGCTTCTATGCGCAGCTGGAGCGCGGGGCGACCTTCCCGTGGCTTCAGGCGATAGACCTCGGCAAGGACAGCCCGCTCAAGATGTGGCGGGTGCTGCGCTAAGCGCCTAGCCGGCGAGGCCGGGGAGGCTCCGCTCCAGCCCGTCGAGCACGAACTGCACCGCCAGCGCGGCGAGGATGACGCCGAGGATCCGGGTGATCATCGCCTCGATCTTGGCCCCGATCAGCCGCATCAGCGGACCTGCCAGCAGCAAGGCGACGAGGGTCAGGGCGATCACCGCGGTCATCGCGGACAGGATCACCACCTGCTCGACCGTCCCGTCCGCGCGGGCGGAGAGCAGCATGATCGACGCGATCGAGCCGGGACCCGCGATCATCGGAATGGCCATGGGGAAGACGGAGATGTCGTCGGCTTCGGGCGTGCCTTCGATCTCCCGCGCGCGTTCCTCCCGGCGCTCGGTGCGCTTTTCGAACACCATGTCGAGCGCGATCATGAACAGCATGATGCCGCCCGCCAACCGGAACGCCGACAGGCTGATGCCGAGCGTCCGCAGCAGCGGCTCGCCAAGGAGGGCGAAGAAGAGGAGGATGCACCAGGCGACCAGCGCGGAGCGGATCGCCATCGCTCGCCGATGCGCCGCCGCCGCGCCCTTGGTCAGGCCGGCGAAGATCGGAGCGCAGCCCGGTGGGTCGATGATCACGGCAAGCGTGATGAAGGCGGAGGTGAACAGCTCGATCACGGTCGCGTCACTCGGTCGTGCACCGTGTCGAAGCTGCGGCCGTTCCACAGCTGCACGCGGGTCCGGCGCACCCCATCGGCGGTCACCGTCCAGTTGAACAGCAGGGTGCCGTCGGCCGAGCGGGCATAGCCGCTGTCGCCGGGAGGCGCGGTGCGGTTGATCGGCTGCGCGTAATTGGCCGCCACCTGGGCGCGGCGCGCACGCGGGTTGGCGCAGGAGGCGACGCGGATCACTGGCTGCCTCGGAATTGCGAACCGCGGCGAGGGAGCAAGCTGGCCATCGGCCGTCCAGCGCCAGTCGCCCGATGCCTGTTGCATCCACAAGGTAATGAAGCGTCCCGTGGCATTGGGCAGCTGCCACGGTCCGACATTGACCGCGGTGCGCCCGTCGCAGGACTGCCAGCTATGCGAGGGCCACCAGCGCACGGCCGTGGCTGGGTCCTTGCGGTCCTTGAGGAAGTCATGCGCCCAGACGGCCTGCGGCGTCCACATCACGGCGGTCGGATCGGCCCACTTACGGAAGGCGGTCCACTGGCCATCCCGCTGGGCGTCCTCGGCAAAGGCGCGCTCCGCCTCGACCGGGGTGGTCGGGGCAGCGGCGGCGGCGAGCAGGAGGGAGGCGAGGATCACAGGCCCTCCGGTGCCGAAAGGCCGCTTCGGCGGTGCGCCGCGACCACGGTGTTGCGAAGCAGCATGGCGATGGTCATGGGGCCCACGCCGCCCGGCACCGGGGTGATCGCTCCTGCGACCTGCTCGGCCTCGGCGAACGCGACATCGCCGACGAGGCGGGTCTTGCCTGCCACGGCGCCGGGAACGCGGTTGATCCCGACGTCGATCACGCAGGCCCCTGGCTTGACCCAATCGCCGCGGATCATCTCGGGCCGGCCGACCGCTGCGACCAGGATGTCGGCCTCGCGGCAGAGGGAAGGAAGGTCGCGCGTCCGGCTGTGGGCAATGGTGACGGTGCAGCTTTCGGCCAGCAGCAGCATCGCCATCGGCTTGCCGACGATGTTGGAGCGGCCGACAACCACCGCATGCTTGCCGGAGAGATCACCGATTTCGGCCTTCAGCAGGTGGAGGCAGCCGAGCGGGGTGCAGGGCACCAGCGCGGCGGGATCGCCAACAGAAAGACGACCGGCATTGACCACGTGAAAGCCGTCGACGTCCTTGTCGGGATCGATCGCGTCGATCACCCGCGCGGCGTCCATGTGCCCGGGCAGGGGCAGCTGGACGAGGATGCCGTCCACAGCCGGATCCGCATTCAACTGCGCGACCAGCGCCAGCAGGTCGGCTTCGGAGGTCTCGGCAGGAAGGGCATGGTGGATGCTCTCCATCGCCGCTTCGGCGCAGGCCGCGCGCTTGGAGCGGATGTAGACCTCGCTCGCCGGGTCCTCGCCGACCAGCACGGTGGCAAGGCCAACTGGTCGCCCGGTGCTGGCGCGGAAAAAGGCGGCGGCGCGCCCGGCGCTCGCGCGCACCTCGGCCGCGGCGGCCTTGCCGTCGATGCGTGTGGCGACCATCGGATCACATTCCCGGCGGGGGAAGGGACGCGAGGGCGTTGCTGATGACTGGGTTGATCAGGATGCCAATCAGCAGCAGCACCACGACCGGCGACAGGTCGAGGCCGCCGAAATCGGGCAGGATCTTGCGAAACGGCCGGTAGAGCGGCTCGAGGAAGCGGTCGAGGCCTACCAGGAAGCGGCGCATCCCCTCGCTCGACGTGTTGATCACGTTGAAGGCGACCAGCCAGCTCAGGACCACCTGGATGATGATCAGCCACCACAGGACGTTCAGCAGGATTGCGGAGATCTCAAGGAGCGTGCGCAGGATGGTCATGCGCCCCCTCTAGCCGTCCCGTATTGCAGCGGCAACACGGCCTCAGGGCGCAATCCGCTCGGCTTCGGCGCGAGCGAGGAGAAGCGCGAAGTCGCCGGCCGGGTCGGTCCACTCCCGCACGCTCGTCCAGCCGCCGGCGAGCAGCAGCAGCCGGCCGCTTTCCGCCGTATATTTGTGGCTGTTTTCCGTATGGATGCTGGCCCCTGCCGCAAGGTGGAAAGGCCGGCCTTCAATCTCGAAGGAAACGTCGCTCTTTGCGACCAGGTGCATCTCGATCCGCGACAGGTTGGCGTTCCAGCGTGCTTCGTGGGCGAAGGCTTCGACCGGGACCGTGCCGCCAAGCTCGCGGTTGATGCGGTGGAGGAGGTTGAGGTTGAACCGAGCCGTGACACCCGCCGCATCGTCATAGGCGGCGACAAGGCGCTCCGGCGCCTTGACCCGGTCCATGCCGATCAGCAGCAGCGCGCCCGTGCCCAGGGTTCGGCGGAACGAGCGCAGCAGGTCCACCGCGCTGGAGGGAATGAGGTTGCCGATGGTCGAGCCGGGGAAGAAGCCGAGCCGCGGGTAAAGGCCGACCTCGTCCGGAAGATCGAAGGGACGGGTGAAGTCCGCCTCCACCGGAAGGATCGGGAGCTGCGGAAAGCCCTCGGCAAGGGCTTCGGCACTGGCCCTGAGGTGCGCTCCCGAAATGTCGACCGGCACATAGAGCGCGGGCGCGATGCCTTTGAGGAGGAGCGGGGTCTTGGCAAGCGAACCGGCGCCATAATCGACCACCGCGCGGCGAGGACCGACCGCGGCGGCGATCTCCGGCATGACCGAGTGGAGTATGCCGATCTCGGTGCGGGTGGGGTAATATTCCGGCAGGTCGGTGATCTGCTCGAACAATTGCGAACCGCGCTCGTCGTAGAACCAGCGGGCGGGGATGGCGGGAGGTTCCTGCGCCAGCCCCTGCAGCACGGCGCGGGCAAAGGCGGGATCGGCAGTGGTCTCAGCAGTCGCGAGCAAGGCGCACTCCGGTGAATTGCCAGCGGGCATGGGGCGGGAAGAAGTTGCGGGTCGACACGCGCGACGATCCGCGCGGGGTGGCGCAGCTTGCGCCCTTCAGCACCATCTGCCCGCTCATGAACTTGCCGTTATACTCGCCGACGCTGCCAGCGGGCTGGCGGAAGCCGGGATGGGGCAGGAAGGCCGATCCGGTCCAGCACCAGACGTCGCCGAACCAGTCTGAGCCGGAGCGCGGCGCGGCGGCGCCCGCGCGGTCGAGTTGGTTGCCGCCACGCGGATCGTACCCGCCCGCCATGTTTTCCCATTCGCCTTCGGTCGGAAGTCGGGCCCCGGCCCAGCGGGCGAAGGCGTCCGCCTCGTAGTGGCTGACATGGGTGACCGGTGCGGCAGGGTCGAGCGGCTGACGACCGGCGAGGGTGAAGCTGGTCCCGTCTTCGCGCCAGTAGAGCGGCGCGGCGATGCCCTCGCGCCCGACCCAGGCCCAGCCGTCGCTCAGCCACAGGGTCGGGGTGCGGTAGCCGCCGTCGTCGATAAAGGCCTGCCACTCGCCGTTGGTGACGAAGCGGTTCGCAATGGCGTGCGGCTGAAGCAGGATCTGGTGGCGCGGCCGCTCGCAATCAAAGGCGAAATCGTCGTCGCTGGTGCCGATTTCCACCACGCCGCTACGACCTTCGATCCACTCGATTTCACCAGCGACAGCGCTGCCGTGCGAGGCTGCGGCTGGCGCGTAAGCCGGCTCCAGCGGGTTGGCGGCGAAGGTGGCGAGGATGTCGGTGAGGAACAGTTCCTGATGCTGCTGCTCATGCGCGATGCCGAGCTGGATCAGGTCCAGCACCTCGGGGGCGAAACCCGGCAAGGCGTCCGCCAACGCAGCGTCGACATGGGCGCGATAGGCGCGGGCCTCGTCCAGGGTCGGGCGCGACAGCATGCCGCGGCGGTCGCGGGCGATCCGCTCGCCCTCGCCCTCGTAATAGCTGTTGAACAGAAATGGCCAGCGTTCATCGAACCGGCGGTAGCCAGGCACGAAGGGCGCAAGGACGAAGGTCTCGAAGAACCAGCTGGTATGCGCCAGGTGCCATTTAGCCGGTGACGCGTCCGGCATCGGCTGGATCGTGGCGTCGGCGTCGCTCAGCGGCGCGGCCAGCGCCATCGTCAGGTCGCGGGTCGCGCGGAGCCGCTGGCCAAGCGACTCCGGGGCAAGGTTCGCCTGCTTGTTCACCCTTCCTGCTTTACCCCAGGGAAGGGCTTGTCGGCCAGCAGCGTGGCGAGATGGTGGGTGCTGGACGCCAGCATCTCCACCGTCTGCGTGACCTTGTCGGGCACTTGCTCCAGATCCTTGAAGTCGGTCTTGCCCATGGCCTCGCCGACCCAATAGGCCGGGCCGCCGGGCGGGATGGTCCAGCCGACGTCGCCCAAGCCCTGAAACAGGTCGGCCGACACCTTGTGCGCGCCATCCTCGTTGCCGACGATGGCAACCGCGGCGACCTTGCCGGTGCTCGGCATCCGGCCCTGGTCGTCGGTTTCGGACAGAAAGGCGTCCATCCGCTCCAGCACGCCCTTGGCAAGGCTTGGCAGCTGGCCGAGCCAGATGGGCGTCCCGAATACCAGGATGTCCGCATCGAGGATGCGCTTGCGAAGGGCGGGCCATTCGTCGCCCTCGCCCTCGTCCGAGCTGACGCCCGGCTTGATGCGGTGGTCGGCGAGGCGGATCGTTCCCGACCATTCGACCCCGCGCTTGCCCAGCGCGTCGCGAACCAGGTCAATCATCCTGTCGGTGGAGGACGGCTCGTCGCCGGTGGGCTTGAGAGTGGCGTTGAGGGCGATGGCTTTGAGGGTCACGAGGGCTCCGGGCTAACTTATGCCAAGGTAACCCCCGAACCACCCGTCGGCTCCGGTAACGGTCCAAGGACTAGGTGCGGGTCGCTCCCGGGGTCCACAGCACCTCCCCGCCGTGCGCCGCGGCGACATGGCGGGCGGTCACGAACAGGTGGTCGGACAGTCGGTTGAGGTAGGCGAGGGCGTGCGGATTCACCGTTTCCTCTCCGGCCAATGCGACGGTCCAGCGCTCGGCCCGGCGCACGGTGGCGCGGGCGAGGTGGAGGGCTGAGACGGCGCGGCTTCCGGCGGGCAGGATGAAGCTGGTGAGCGGGACCAGCCCTTCGTTCATGGCGTCGATCTCCGTCTCCAGCCGCTCGACCTGGGGAGCGACGATGCGCAGCGCGCCCTCCATCTCGCCCGGGGTGGCGAGGTCAGCGCCAAGGTCGAACAGTTCGTTCTGGATGCGGCCCAGTGCGGTCCTCGTGTCGCCGTCAAGTTCGGCGATCGCGAGGCCGATGGCGCTGTTGGCCTCGTCCACCTCGCCGATGGCGTGCATCCGCGCCGACGCCTTGCTGACCCGGCTGCCGTCGACCAGCCCGGACTGGCCGCCGTCACCGGTGCCGGTGTAGATGCGGTTGAGCTTGACCAAGGACCTAGCGCCCGCCGCCGGCGATCAGCAGGATGGCGGCGGCGATGAAGATGGCGATGCCCTGGTAGAGCACGCGCTTGCGCATCCATTGCTGCTGCTGTTGCTGGTTGCCGGCCTTGCCCGACGCCATGGCGAGCACTCCGCGAACGAGGACATAGGCCGTGGCTGCCATGGCGACCACCAGCGCGATGATGAGAAGCGTGTTCATGATGGCTCCTACTTAGGGCAGGTCGAAGCGATAACCAGTAGGCAGAATGCCCGTGGTCAGTTGCTCAGCCAGTCGGCGGCCGTCCACGCCAGCCTCGCGCATCGCCGCCAGGGTCGGCGCCTGATCGCGCTTGGCGAGGCGGCGGCCGTCCTCATGGGTGACGAGCTGGTGGTGGAGGTAGGTCGGCTCGGGCAGGCCGAGGAGCGCCTGCAGAAGGCGTTGCACCGGGGTCGAGGGGCGCAGGTCGGCACCGCGCACCACCAGGGTGACGCCGCTGTCGGCATCGTCGACCACGCAGGCGAGATGGTAGGAGGAAGGCGCATCCTTGCGGGCTAAGATGGCGTCGCCGATCTGCTCCGCGCCGCCCGCGAAGGCGCTTCCGTCCAGCTCGGTCCACCCCGGCACGCCGCCCGCCGCTGCAATCGCCTTGCTCGCGTCCAGGCGCCAGCTGTGCGGCGTCGCGGCGCGCCGACCCGGATCGTCGGGCAGGCCGCGGCAGGTGCCAGGGTAAGCGCTTCCGGCATCGCCGTGCGGAGCGGTCAGCGAGGCGGCAATGTCGGCTCGGGTGCAGAAGCAAGGATAAATCAGGCCAAGCTCTTTCAGCCGCTCCAGCGCAGCGGCATAGAGATGCGTGCGCTGCGACTGGACGATTGGTTCGCCGTCGGGCGCAAGGCCGAGCCAGTCGAGGTCTTGCCGGATACCGTCGACGAACTCGGGCCGGGCGCGGCCAGGGTCGAGGTCCTCGATCCGCAGCAGCCATCGGCCGCCGTGCTGCCGCCCCAGCACCGCGCTGTAGGCATGGCCGAGGTGAAGGCGGCCGGTCGGCGAAGGCGCGAACCTTGTGATCACCTGGCTGCGTTGACCCCTTGACCGCCAAAGCGCAACTTGCGATTCATCAACGCGTCACATCGGCTTGGCATCCGGTGGGTCACAAGGGAAGCGGCCGAAAACGGTCTCTCCTCCTTGCGTGCGACGAGGCCGGAGGGGTGCGTTCGGCGAGACCGAACGGAGACCGCGCGCCTGTGTATCATCCCGACCTCATCCGCCACCCGGAAAGCTGTCCGGCGCTGGTGCTCAACGCTGACTACACCCCGCTGTCCTATTATCCGCTGAGCCTTTGGCCGTGGCAGACCGCGGTAAAGGCGATGTTCCTCGAGCGGGTGGACGTGATCGCCCATTATGACCGCGAGGTGCACAGCCCCAACCACACGCTGAAGCTGCCAAGCGTAATCGCGCTGCGCCAGTTCGTTCGGCCAAGCGAGCATCCGGCCTTTACCCGGTTCAACCTGTTCCTGCGCGACCGCTTCCGCTGCGTTTATTGCGGGTCAGGCCGCGAGCTGACCTTCGACCACGTCATCCCCCGCGCCCAGGGCGGACGCACCACGTGGGAGAATGTCGCCACGGCCTGCGCGCCCTGCAACCTCCGCAAGGGCGGGCGCACCCCGCGCCAGGCCGGCATGAGCATCGCCCGCTGGCCCGAGCGCCCGACCAGCTGGCAGCTGCAGGACCATGGTCGCGCCTTTCCGCCCGGCTACCTGCACGAAAGCTGGCGGGACTATCTCTACTGGGATGTCGAGCTCGACGCGTGACCCTGTTGCGGCTGCTGTTCGGGCTGCTGGTGACGGCGACCATCGTCACCACCGTGCTCGCCTTGTTTCTCGGCCGCTGGGCCCTGGCCGAGCGGGGCGATGTCACTGCCTGGGATATTTATCTGGCTCCAGCGGTCATGATGATCCTGTGCCTGCTCTCCTATCGCTGGCTGCGGCGGCGGGAATCTTAGGACTTCGTTAACCAATAACCTTCACCTTCGCGCTCATGGTCCCGCTCGCCCCTTCCGCGCGTCGGCCCCGCCTGCTGGTGGTGTCCCCAAATCGCTCTCACCTGGCGTTGCTGGCGAAGCGGCTCGGTGCGGAAGGCTATGCGATCGTCACCGCCAGCGACGGTTCGGCAGCCCTCGGCGAATTGCATCGATCGCCGATCGACTTGGTGCTGGCCGAGCTGGTGATGGAGCCGATGAGCGGCCCCGAACTGACCCGCGCGATCCGCGAACAGGCGGCGTTCTCGCAGGTGCCGGTGATGCTGATCGCCAGCCGCGCGGAGGCTGATCCTGCCGTGCGCGCCTTCGAGGCGGGCGCGGAGGACGTGATCCTGAAACCCTTCCACTTCGAAGTGCTGGTCGCCCGGATCGAGCGCCGCCGCGCCGCCGCTGCCCAGGTCGCGTCCCTGCGCGCCGACATGGAGGCAATGGACGCCCGCGCGGCGATGAAGGCGATCGAACTCGGCGAGCTCAAGGACCGGATGTACGCGCTCGAGGCCGAGCGGCGCCGGGTCTCGGCCTAGAGCCCTGCCAGCGCCTCGCGCACGATCGGGGCAAGGTCGTCGCGCTGCATCGCCAGCTTCAGCGTCGCCAGCACATAGCCGGCCCGGTCGCCGCAGTCGTGGCGCACCGCATCGACCTTGACCGCGTGGAACGGCTGGGTGCCGATCAGCTTGGCCATGGCGTCGGTCAGCTGGATCTCCCCACCCGCGCCCGGCTCTTGCGCGTCGAGCACGTCCATCACCTCGGGCTGAAGGATGTAGCGGCCGATCACGCCAAGGCGCGAAGGCGCGACCTCGGGCTTGGGCTTTTCGACCAAGCCGCGCACCTCGGTGAGGTTGCCGTCGGTCGAACCCGGGGTGACGATGCCGTAGCTGGCGGTCTTCTCCGCCGCGACTTCCTCGGCGCAGACGATGTTGCCGCCGACCCTGTTGTAAGCCTCTACCATCTGTTTCAGCGCGCCCGGCGTGCCCGCCATCAGGTCGTCGGGCAGCAGCACCGCGAACGGCTCGTTGCCGACCACGTGGCGCGCGCACCAGACGGCATGACCGAGGCCGAGCGGTTGCTGCTGGCGGACGCTGATCAGCTCGCCATAGTCGGCGCGGGAGAGTTCCAGCACCTCCAGGCTCTTGCCCTTGGCGCGCATGGTCGCCTCAAGCTCGAACGAGACGTCGAAATAGTCGACCAGGCTCGACTTGCCGCGGCCGGTGACGAAGATCAGCTGCTCGATCCCTGCCTCACGCGCTTCGTCCACCGCATATTGGATCAGCGGGCGGTCGATCACCGTCAGCATCTCCTTGGGCATGGTCTTGGTGGCGGGCAGCAGGCGGGTGCCGAGTCCGGCGACGGGAAAGACGGCCTTGCGGACGGGCTTGAAGCTGGTGCTCGGCAATGTGCTCACTGGGGCTCCTGAACTCGGGTCTGGTTGTTGTTGGGCGAAGCGCTGCTGTCGCCTTCGGGTTCCGGGGCGGCCTCGGCGCCGCTTGGCGGGGGGAGGTCGAAGCGGTCGGGCTGGCGCGGCTCGGAACGACGCAGCACCTCGTCCACGCGGACCGGGCGGGCAATGGCGGGCGGAGTCAGCAGTTGCTCGGGCGTGGGCGTGGTGACCGCCATCCTCGGTTTCACCGGAAGCGCGCCGCCGGGCGGCGGGCGAAGTTCCCCGGCCCGTCCGCAGGCGGCAAGGGCCAGCGCCAGTGCAATCGCGGCCGCCGCGCTGGACCTAAGGCCAAGCTTGTGCCGGCTGCCGTTCGGGGCCAAGCGCCTCCTCATGCGTGCTCTCTTTCTTGCCGCGGCGCTTGCCGCCCTGCTGACGTCCGGCTGCGATAGGCAAGGTGGCTCCCAAAGTGAAGCTGCGACCGAGGCCGCGCAGCCGGGCGGGCCAGGGCTCGATCGCAGCCAGGCCGGCAAGGCGATGCCGGAGGTGAGTCTGCGCGACGGCGAGGGCGAGGAGACGAGCCTGTCGGCCATTGCCGCCGGCAAGCCGCTGCTGGTCAACCTGTGGGCCACCTGGTGCGCGCCCTGCGTCAAGGAGCTTCCAACCCTCGACGCATTGGCTGAACGCGCCGATGCGCCGCAGGTCGTCGCGGTCAGCCAGGACACCGCCGCGCTCGACAAGGTCCGCGCCTTCCTGGCCGACCGTAAGATCGGGCTCGAAGCCTATCAGGACAGCGAGATGAGCCTGTCGGGCGCGCTCGGCAGCCAGATCCTGCCGACGACGGTCCTTTACGGCTCGGACGGCAAGGAAATCTGGCGCTTCACAGGCGACCTCGACTGGACCGGTGCCAAGGCTGCCGAGCTGTTGAAGCAAGCGCGCTAGATACGTTTCAGGAAGCAATCTAAAGAAAAGGTTGCCGAGGACTATACTCCACAACTTTCGATCATTAGCTTTCCCTAGAACTCAGGGAGCTAACATGATCAAGACCGTTGCCGAGCTGAATGCAGCTCGTGAAGAATGCAAGAGTATGGTGACGAAGCGGTCACTCGCATCAGCTGCGGCGGCAGCAGTTCCAGTACCCGCAGCGGATGTCGGTGTCGATCTTCTTATCCTTAACGAACTCATTCCAGCAATCAATCGCCGTTTCGGACTGGCTCCAGATCAGGTGGAAGGGCTTGATCCACAGATCAAGCAACGACTTGCGGTGATCGTGACGAGCCTTGGAAGTTCTTTCATCGGTAAGGCAGTCACCAAAGAAGCGATCACGCTTGTCCTTAAAAAGGTCGGCATTCGCGTGGCGACTAAGTCTGTGGCGAAATACATTTCTTTTATTGGCACTGCAGTGGCGTCAACCGTGAGTTTTGGTGCCATGAAGTGGATGGGAAACTCACACGTTGATGACTGCTACGAGGCCGTTCGCCAGCTTATGGCGGCTGAATCGCCCGAACCTGTCATCTCGATCGCTGACGTGCGGAGCGAGCAAGGTCTATAGACTGCGTGAAGAGACTGAAGGGCGTGAGAAATTAGCGCAGCTTCGCCCGCACCGTGGTCCGCTCCGGCCCGCTGATGTGCCAGATGTCGCCGAAATCCTCATGGACCAGCTGCGCGGGGCGGGTCCCCCCAAGGCCGCCGACGATGTCCGGCACGGTGTTGCTGTGGCCGACCACCAGCACCGTGCCCGGCGATGCCAGCACCTGCGCGATGAGCGCGGGGGTGTCCTTCGGATCATAGGTCAGCACCGCGGCCTCGAAGCGCGCGGCGGTCGGCGCGGCGGTGTCGCGCGCGCGGTCGGTGTCGCTGACGAGGATGGTGCGCGGCGGATCACGGCGCAGCCACTCGGCCAGCTTCACCGCATTGGCGCGGCCTTCGTCCGTCAACTGCGCATTCGCTACCCCGGCGGGCGTGTTGAGGTGCCGCACGACATAGATGTTGGGTGTCGGCGGCGTGCCCATGGTGGCACAGCCGGCAAGCGCCAGCAGCAGCAGGGCGAGCAGCGCGCGCACCATCGTCAGTCCCGCAGCAATTCGTTGATGCCGGTCTTGGAGCGGGTGCGCTCGTCCACCGTCTTGACGATCACCGCGCAGGCAAGGCTCGGCCCGCCATTGGCGCTGGGCAGGGTGCCCGGCACCACCACCGAATAGGGCGGCACCCGGCCATAGCTGATGTCACCGGTCGCACGGTCAACGATCTTGGTCGAGGCGCCGAGGAAGACGCCCATGCTGATCACGCTGCCGCGTTCGACCACGACGCCTTCGGCGACCTCGCTGCGGGCGCCGATGAAGCAATCGTCCTCGATGATCACCGGGCCAGCCTGAAGCGGTTCGAGCACGCCGCCGATCCCCGTGCCACCCGAGATGTGCACGTTGCGGCCGATCTGGGCGCAGCTGCCGACCGTGGCCCAGGTGTCGACCATGGTGCCCTCACCGACATAGGCGCCGAGATTGACGAAGCTTGGCATCAGCACCGCGCCCGGCGCGATGAAGGCACCGTGGCGGACGATCGCGCCGGGGACGGCACGGAAGCCGCGAGTCGCGAATTCCTGCGCGTCCCAGCCGGCGAACTTGCTTGGCACCTTGTCCCACCAGTGCGCGCCGCCAGGACCGCCGGGGATCGCTTCCATGGGGTTGAGGCGGAAGCTCAGCAGCACCGCTTTCTTGAGCCACTGGTTGACCGTCCAGCCATCCGGCCCCGGCTCCGCCACCCGCGCCTCGCCGCTGTCGAGCAGGGCAAGCGCACGGACCACTGCGTCGCGCACCTCGCCGGAGGTGTCCGGGCCAATGCCGTCACGAGCCTCCCAGGCCTGGTCGATGATGGCGGCAAGGTCGGTCATTGGTCCTCCAGAAGGTCGTGCAGCCAGTCGGCGACATCCGCGATGCGGAGGTCGACGTGGCCGGCGTCATAATCGTGATTGCCGCGCTCGGAGCCATTGTCCACCCACACGGTGGTCATGCCCAGCGCCTTTGCCGGACGCAGGTTCTGGGCCATGTCCTCGACCATGCAGGCCGTTGCCGGGTCGATGCCGAACTGGGCGCAGAGCAGTTCATAGCCATGCCGCTCAGGCTTGGGACGAAGCTCGCAGGCGTGGATGTCGTGCAGATGCTCGAAATGGTCGCGGATGCCGATCCGCTCCAGCACCCGTCGCGCATAAGGCGCATCGCCATTGGTGAAGACGAACTTGCGCCCGGGAAGCCGGCCAAGCCCAGCCGCGAGTCGATGGTTGGGGCCGACGCGGTCGAGTGCGATGTCGTGCACGTCGCCCAGGAAGTGATGGGGATCGACCCCATGCTCCTTCATCAGCCCCGCCAGCGTCGTGCCGTGGGTATGGAAATGGTGTTTCTGGATGCGCTTGGCCTCGGCCGCCTCGACCCCCAGCAGGCGCTGAATATAGGCGCCCATCCGCTCGTCGATCAGCGCGAAAAGCCCGGTGGAGGCCGGGTAAAGGCAATTGTCCAGGTCGAAGATCCAGCTTTCCACCCGGTCGAACGGGGGCATGATGCGGGGCGAAGGAGAAGCTGCCATAAGGCTTGTCCGCTAGACCGGTTCAATCTGTCAGCAAAGCGAAAGCATTCATCAACTATGCCATGCTATTGAAAATCGGGCGAATCTAAGGATTTGTGAAAGGGTGCGGATGGCAAAGGCACTGTTGGGATCGGCGGCAACCCTGGCCGCGCTAAGCCTGTCGGCGTGCGGCGGGGGCGGCTCGGGTGGGGGGGTCGGATCGACTCCGGCACCGCCGCCGGCCAGCATCGCGCCCACGCCGCCGCCGCCCACTCCTCCGCCGCCGCCCACGACGTCGGCGATCAACTACAACACCACCGAATATCAGAGCTCCAACGCCGCGGTGATCGCCGGCGCCATCGCCGCTTATGATGCGGGGGCGACCGGCAAGGGCGTCAAGGCGGCGGTGATCGACAGCGGGATCAACCCCGCCATGGCCGAGCTTGCTGGGCGGATTGATCCCGCCAGCCGCGACGTCACCACCGCCGGCCGGGCGCTGGGGGACGAGGACGGACACGGCTCGGCGGTCTCGGCCGTCATTGCGGCGGCGCGCGACGGCAAGGCGGTGCACGGCGTCGCCTTCGACAGCACCATTATCGCGCTCCGGGCCGACACGGCGGGCAGCTGCGCCACCACCGGTGACGAGGGCGGCTGCAAGTTCGGCGACAGCAGCATCGCCCGCGGGGTCGACGCGGCGGTCGCGGCTGGCGCACGGGTCATCAACCTGTCGCTCGGCGGCTCCTCGCCCGGTTCCTTCCTGCTCAGCGCCATGGCCCGTGCCGTTAACGTGGGCACGGTGATCGTGATTTCGGCCGGCAATGACGGCAAGGACGCAACCAAGGGCGTCACCGCCGACCCGTTCGCCGCCGTGCCGGCTTCTCGCTTTCCAACCAACGTGATCATCGCCGGCTCGGTTGGGGTGCGCGATGCAAGCGGGACGCTGGTCAGCACGGACCAATTGTCAGACTTCAGCAACCGCGCCGGAAGCAGCGCCGCCAATTATCTCGGCGCGCTCGGCACCGGAGTGCGCACCATCAACCACCAGGAGCAGGTGGTGCGCTACAGCGGCACCAGCTTCTCCGCGCCGACCATCAGCGGCGCCGTGGCGCTGCTCGCCTCGGCCTTTCCCAATCTCACTGGCGCGCAGATCGTCGACATCCTGTTCAAGAGCGCCGACGATCTGGGCGATCCGGGGATCGACGCCATCTACGGCCGCGGGCGGCTCAACATCGGCAAGGCGATGCAGCCGATCGGCGGCATGGCGCTGGCCGGAAGCTCGACCCCGGTGTCCAGCAGCGGATCGGACGCGCCGCCGGCCGCCGGCGACGCGCCGGTCTCGGGCGCCGGCATCGGCGCAATCGTGCTTGACGGTTACTCGCGCGCCTTTGCGGTGGACCTCGCCCGCACCATCCGCTCCGCCCCCGCGTCCCAGCCGCTGCGCCGGGCGCTGGACGGGACCCTGCGGGCCGGAAGCGCCGGTGCGGGTCCGCTCCACGTCACCATGACGGTGGCCGAGCGCACCGACGGCCGCGGCTATCTCGTCAGCCAGGCGGGGATCGGGCCGGAGGACCTGCGCAAGGCGCGGCTGGTCGCGGGATCGGCAGTGGCGCGGATCGACAACAAGACCGCGGTCGCATTCGGCTTCTCGGAAGGCGCCAAGGCGATGGAGCGGCGCCTGTCGGGCGTCCAGGGCGGCGCCTTCCTGATCGCCCGCGACGTTTCCGGCAATCCCGGCTTCGATGCGGAGCGCGGCACCTCGATGGCGCTCCGCCACGACCTCGGCAAAGCGGCGCTGACCGTGTCGGGCGAAACCGGCGAAGTCACCGGCGAGCAGCGCACGCTCGCCTATGGTTCGCCCTATCGCTGGACCGCCTTCAGCCTCGACCGCAGCTTAGGCAAGCAGTGGCTGTCGGTCGGCGTCGGCCGGCTGGAGGAGGGGCGCAGCCTGCTCGGCGGCCGCATGGACGGGCTGCTTGGCGGCGGCGGGTCCGCGACCACCTTCCTCGACCTCGAAACGCGCCGCGACCTTGGCCATGGCTGGAGCGCGGGCGTGACCGCGCGGCGCGGCTGGACCAGCTTCGCCGGCGGTCGCTTCACCACCGGCGCCTATGCCGCCGATCTTGCCGCCAGCGACCTGCTGACCGACGGCGACCGCTTCGGCCTGCGCCTGTCGCAGCCGCTGCGGATCGACGGCGGCGGTTTCGCGATGAGCCTGCCAACCTCGTTCAACTATGACGGCATGACGCCAGGCTTCAGCATTGTGCGGTCGAGCATGGTGCCGCGCGGGCGCGAGATCGACGCGGAACTGAGCTATGGCCGGCGCTGGCTGACCAACGGCTGGGTCAGCGGCAACCTCTTCTATCGCCGCCAGCCGGGCCACGTTCAGGCCGCTGCCGGTGATCCCGGTGCCGCGGTGCGTTTTTCGCTCGGTTTCTGAGCGGCCTTAACGCCACTGCAACGCCCCCTCGTTAGTTCATCGGACATGGACGAGGGGGCAAGCAGCGCCGCCGCCAAGCGCGAGCGGATCAAGGCCATCAGCCGGACGGTGCACAGCATCCCGGTCGAGGAAGGCGGGCAGATGCGCCCGCCTAAGCCACAGCCCTTGGCCGTTCCGCAGGAACGCAAGTGGCTGGGCGGGGTGCTGGCCGCGGGCGGCGTCGGCGCGCTGGCCCTCGGCTTTGCCGCCGGGCTGTTCGCGGGCCGTCGCCGCGACGCCTAGCCGATCGGCGCGCCCCCGCCGAACTTCCACACGCCGGTGGCGAGCAGGATTATGCTGATGGCGAGGATGACCAGGACCGCGTAGCCGATCAGCTTGGCGAAGCCTGGTGAGCGCGCCTCCGGCGCATTGGTGCGATTGTCGTCCATGTCCAGCCAACTCGCGAGGCCGGGGAAGGGGTCCCCTTCGGGGTGCTGTGCGCACTGCATTCCAGTTGAACAGGCGTTGGGGTAGTCTGCCCCGCGACTCTGGAGGCCGATGCGAATGATCAGGGTGATCGCAACTCTGTTCGCAGCGTTGATCCTGATGGCCTGTGAGCCCCGTACCCTGCCGCCGTTGATCGAATTCGAACGGACGGCAGATAATCCGGTGGAACGGGGCAAGCGGCTGGCGACCGTGCTTGGCTGTCGCGGCTGTCACGGCGATGACCTGCGCGGGAAAGACTGGAGCGACCCGGATTTCGGCACCTTGTGGACGGCCAATCTGTCGCGCTCCGTTCCGCGGCTCAGCGACGAGCAGTTGCGTCAGGCGATTGCGGGCGGTTCGAACCCCGAACGACCGCTGTGGGACATGCCCTCCCATCTGTTCACCCGGTTGTCGGGCGGCGACTGGAACGCTTTGGTTGCCTACCTTCGCTCGGTTCCGCAGGGCGGCGACGTTCATCCTCCGCCGTCATTCACCGCCGAGGTGCGGAAGGAAATCGCCAGTGGTGCTTATCCGGATGCCCGCCAACTGGTGCTTGCCGAGGGCAAGGCATGGCCGCCCGATGCGGGACCGGACCACCGCCTCGGTCAATATATCGCCCGGGCCACCTGCGCCGAATGCCACGGGATGAACCTTGCCGGGGGAACACCCTATCCGGGAGCGGCGCCCCGACCCGACCTCAGGATGGTCGCCGGCTATGATCTCCAAGCATTCCGGGCACTGCTGCGGACCGGCAAGGCAGCGGGCGGGCGCGAGGTCGGGCTGATGAGCGAGGTGGCGCGTGGCCGCTATCGGCACTTCACCGACTCCGAGGTTCGCGCACTCCACGCCTACCTTCAGGCCGTAGCCGCCAAGCCTTCCTGAGCAAGGTTGCCTCGACGCTTCACACCTCGCATGGAGAAGCAAGGGGGAGCCGAATGATGGTGCAGCGCTGGGGCTTGTGGGGCGGCCTTGCCCTGTTCGTGGGCCTGCTGCTCCTGCCCGCGCCAGAGGGGATGCCGCTGACCGCCTGGCGGGTGGTGGCGCTCGCCGCCTTGATGGCGACCTGGTGGATGACGCAGGCGCTTCCGCTGACGGCCACCGCCTTGCTGCCGTTCCTGCTGCTGCCGGCATTCGGGGTGATGAACGCGAGCGAGGCGGCCGCGACCTATTACAGCCCGATCCTCTTCCTGGTGCTGGGCGGCGCGATCCTGGCCTTGGGAATCGAGCGCACGGGTCTTCACCGGCGGCTGGCGCTGGCGATTGTCCGGCGCGGCGGCGCAACGCCGGCTGCGATGCTCTTCGCCTTCATGGCCGCCACCGCGATCATCTCCATGATCGTCAGCAATACGGCCACCACCTTGATCATGATCCCGATCGCGGTGGCGGTGCTGCGCGCCGCGCGGATCGAGGCGGGCGTGACCGAAGGCTTCGCCGGGGCGCTGGCGATGGGGATCGCCTTTGCGGCCTCGATCGGCGGGCTCGCCACCCTGGTCGGATCGCCGACCAACGCCATCGCCGCGGGCATCGTCGAGCGGTCCACCGGGCTGAGGCTCGACTTCCTCACCTGGGCCAGCTTCGGCGTGCCGCTGGTGCTGGTCGCCATCCCCTTGTGCTGGCTGATCCTGATGCGGGTCCAGAAGGTCGCGCCGACCGACTTCGATGCCGAGGAAGCGCTTGCCGCCATCGGCCACGCCGGACCTTGGTCCAGTGCGGAGCGGAGGCTGGTGCCGATCATCGCACTCACCGTCGCGGCCTGGGTGGTCCTGCCGCTCGTTGCCGAGCTGCTGCCGCGCGACGTGCTGGTCGACGGCACGGTGGCGGTGGCGGCCGCGCTGCTGCTGTTCCTCATCCCCGACGGTACTGGACGCCCGCTACTGACCTGGGCGGAAGCCAATCGCGCGCCTTGGGACGTGATCATGCTGTTCGGCGGGGGCCTTGCGCTGGCCGCCGGGATCGGTGCGAGCGGCCTCGATGAGTGGCTTGGGCTCGCCCTGGCGCCGCTCAGGACCGTGCATCCGCTGGTGGTCGCGCTGGTGCTCGTGGCGCTGGTGGTGCTGATCACCGAATTCGCCAGCAATGTGGCCGCCGCCAGCGGGATCATCCCGGTGGTGGCCGGGATCATCGCCGCGACCGGGGTCGACCCGATCCTGCTCGCCCTGCCCGCGGCCTGGGCGGCAAGCTGGGGCTTCATGCTGCCAAGCGGCACTGGGCCCAACGCCATCGCCTGGGCAAGCGGTCACATCGCCTTGCCGCGGATGCTCAAGGCCGGGCTGCTGCTCGACCTTGCGGGCGTTCCGCTGATGGTCGGCGCGGTGTGGCTGCTCGCGCCGCTGCTGGCCTAGCGGCCGCCGGTGCGGTCGAGAAAGGCGTTGAGCTCGGCAATCTCTCGCTGCTGCGCGGCGATGATCTCGCCCGCCATCTGGCGCAGGCGGGGATCGCTCCCGCGCGCCTGCTGGGTGCGGGCCATGTCGATCGCGCCCTGGTGGTGGACGATCATCATGCGCGCGAAGTCGCGGTCCTGGTTACCGGTCGGCGGCGGCATGGCCATGCCGGACATTTGAGTGCCGGAGCCAGCCGCTTCGTTCGCCATCGGGGGCACGTTGCTGCCGCACGCGGCAAGCAGGGCGGCGGCGGACAGGAGCAGGAGAGATCGCATGGCGCCAAGATGGTTCGGCCGCGCGGCGACGCAACCTCTGCTTTCGCCAATGGCCGGGCTGGGCTAGGGCCCGCCTCATGGAAAACGAAGCTGACATGACCGGCGTGCCCGCGAGCCGCCGCCCCAAGAAGAGCCCCACCGCGATCGGCAACCACCCGCTCAGCCCTGAATCGATGATGATGGGCTACGGCTTCGATCCGGCGCTGTCCGAAGGCAGTCTGAAGCCGCCGATCTTCCTGACCTCCACCTTCGTGTTCGAGACCGCAGCGCACGGCAAGCGCTTCTTTGAAGGCATCACCGGCAAGCGTCCGGGCGGCGCCGAGGGCCTCGTCTATTCGCGCTTCAACGGTCCCAACCAGGAAATCCTGGAAGCGCGCCTCAAGCTGTGGGAACAGGCCGAAGAGGCGCTGACCTTCTCCAGCGGCATGTCGGCCATCGCCACCCTGCTGCTGACCTTCTGCCGCCCGGGCGACGTGATCGTCCATTCGGGGCCCTTGTATGCCGCGACCGAGACGCTGATCGCCAAGATCCTGGGGGCGTTCGGCATCACCTGGCTCGACTTCCCGAGCGGCTCCACCCAGGAGGAAATCGCCGCAGTGATCGAGGCGGCCAAGGCCAAGGGCCGGGTCGCGATGATCTACCTCGAAAGCCCGGCCAACCCGACCAACCAGCTGGTCGACGTGGAAGCCGTGCGTGCCGCGCGGGATTCGGCCTTCGACGCCGATGCGCGGCCACCGATCGCGATCGACAACACCTTCCTCGGCCCGCTGTGGGCCAAGCCGCTGGCGCAGGGCGCGGACGTCACCGTCTATAGCCTCACCAAATATGCCGGCGGCCACAGCGACCTCGTCGCCGGCGGGCTGGTCGGCGCGAAGAAGTTCCTCGACCCCGTGCGCATGTACCGCAACACGATCGGTACTATTCTCGACCCCAACACCGCCTGGATGCTGCTCCGCAGCCTAGAGACGCTGGAGCTGAGGATGAGCCGGGCGGGTGAGAATGCCGCCAAGGTGTGCGAGTTCCTGCGCACCCACGACAAGGTCGAAAGCGTCGGCTACCTCGGCTTCCTGCAGGAAGGCACCCGCCAGGCCGACATCTACAAGCGCCACTGCACCGGCGCCGGCTCGACCTTCTCGCTCTACCTCAAGGGCGGTGAGAAGGAGGCGTTCGCCTTCCTCGACAACCTCACCATCGCCCACCTGGCGGTCAGCCTCGGCGGGACCGAGACGCTGGCCAGTGCGCCGGCGGCGATGACCCACCTCAGCGTGCCGGACGAGCGCAAGGCAGCGCTCGGCATTACCGACAACCTCGTGCGTATCAGCATCGGGGTCGAGAACGCCGACGACCTGATCGCCGACTTCGACAACGCGCTTCGGGCGGTTTGAGCGGATCGGGGGGGACCGGAACGGCAGCGCTGCTGTCGGTTCGGTCCCCAAGTCCGGCTCAGCAGCTAGCCGAAAACGCGGTCGCCGCGCCTAGGTGGTGGCCGGCGGCTGCCCCGCGCCCTTCTCGGCGGCCGGGATGATCCCGGTGGCGAGGATCCGCGCCAGGTCCTCGATGTGGCTTTCCTCCCGCGGACGGGGCGAGGGATCGGAGGTCATCACCACCGTCAGGTCGAGGCTCGGCACGATGAACAGCATCTGCCCGCCATAGCCCCAGGCGAAATGCACATCGCGGCCGGCGCTTTTCTGCGTGAACCAGCCATAGCCGTAGGGATTGCCGCTCCAAGGCGAGGTGGTGCGCGGGCGCCAGCTTTGCTCGACCCAGCCTTCGGGGAGGATGCGGCGACCCTCCCACACGCCGTCCTGCCGGTAGAGCTCGCCGAAGCGGAGCAGGTCGCGGGGCGACATCAGCATGTCGTTGCCGCCGAAGTAGATGCCCTGCGGATCGCGCGGCCAGGGCGGCAGCGCAATGCCGAGCGGCTCGGCCAGCCATTCCTGCGCGAGGTCATAGGTGCTGCGACCGGCGGCCCGGGTCAGCACCGCCGACATGAGGTGCGACGAACCGGTGGAGTAGAGCATCTCGCCGCCTGGCTCCGCGGCGAACGGGCGTGACAGGGCATAGCGCACCCAATTGGGGCTCGCGACCCAGGCGCCATAGTTCGGCCCCGAGGTCCGGCCGAGCCCGGCCTGCATCGACAAGAGGTGCCCCACCTCGATCCGCTCGACCCGCGGGTCGGCGCCCTGGGGCACGTCGGCGCGCAGCAGCGGGGCGATCTTCTGCCCCGGACCCTCGAGCACCCCGCGTCCGATAGCGATCCCGGCCAGGGCCGAGAGCACCGACTTGGACGCCGACTTGATGTTGACCGGCCGATCCAGCGCCGGACCGCGAAGCCGATATTCGGCCAGGGTTTCGCCGCCCCGCGCTACCAGCACCGAATGGAGGCGAGGCAGGGCGTCCGCCTCCCTCCTGACCTCAGCCATCAGCGCCGGATCGAGGCCGCGCGTGGTGACGGCGGCCCCCTGTTCAGCGCCGAGCGACAATGTTCCCGAGCGTTGCTGTGCCTCCGAACAGCCCGCGGCGAGGATGAACACGGGGACGAGCAGGGGCAGCCAGGGTTTCATCAACCGCATGTAGGACGGGAGCGACGCCCTTTTTACCGGTCAAAGGGCCGTACGCTGGCCAGTAATCCATTCCTAACGGCCCCGCGCCATAGAGGAGCGGTTGTGACGTCGTACCGGAAAGCCCCGCATGTTCGCTGACCTGCTCCAGTCCGTTGCCGGAACCTGGTCCGGATATCTCTACGGCGCGGCGCTGTGCGGCATCCTGGAAATGATCGTCCCGGCCGAGCGCCAGTCGCGCTGGTCATGGCTGCGGGGCGCCGCCTTCACCTTTCTGTCGCTTGCCGCCGCGGTGGCGGTGACTAGCATCATCACCGGCCTGATGAGCGGCCTGGGCCTGAAGCCGCTATTGTCCCTGGACCTGGCGGGAACGATCCATTCGCCCAATCCGCTGGTGATGGTCGCCGGCTACACCCTTGTGCCGATGCTCGGCCTGTTCCTCTACGACATCGGCTACTACTGGTTCCACCGTCTTCAGCACACGGTGCCGCTGCTGTGGCGCTACCATGCGGTGCATCATTCGATCGAGGAACTGAACGCCTTCAACGCCTATCACCATGTGTCCGAATATCTCTGGCGCGTTCCGTTGCTGACCGTTCCCCTAAGCCTGCTGTTCACCGTCAGCGAGCCGCAGGTGGTGATCATCGCCACCCTGCTGCACGCGGTGGGAGTGCTCGCCCATGGCAATGTCCGGCTGCGCTTTGGTCCCTTGCGCTACCTGTTCGTAGAGCCACGTTTCCACCGTATCCACCATTCGGTCGAGCAGCGGCACTGGAACCGCAATTACTCCTTCTACTTCCCGGTGCTGGACGTGCTGTTCGGGACCGCCCACTTCCCGCGCGAGGGCGAAAATCCGCGCACCGGGATCGACTATGCGCCAGAGCCGCGCACGCTTCGCGCCTTCCTGTTCCCGCCGCGTCCGCCAGAGCCTGCCGGCGGCGTGTCAGCCCCAGTCCTCGACGGCCCAGCCGCGCCGTCTCGCCAGGTCCCGCAGCTTGCCGTGGGGGTTCACCGCCACCGCCTCGTCCGCCCAGTCGAACACCGGGGCATCGGTGACATGGTCGCTGTAGAAGCGGACATGGCCGTGCCGGCCGGTCAGGCCTGACCGTTCGACCCAGTCGGCGACCATCCGCAGCTTCGCTTCGCCATAGCAATTCTCGCCATCGATCCGGCAGATCACGCTGTCGTCGAGGCCGAGGAGGGTGTTCGTGCCGATCACGTCGTCGAAGCCCAGCCGCTCGGCAATGGCGGCGGCGTAGAAGCGATAGCTGGCGGTGGCCATCACCACGCGGCGGCCCTGCGCCTTGTCGCGGGCGATGGCGGCGCGCGCCCCGGGGCGGATGTTGCGGGCGACCTGGGCGTCGGCGAAGCTGTCGACCAGCGGCTTGAGGTCGGCGGGTCGGATGCTGCCCCCCAGCAGCAGACGGTGGTTGATCTCCTTCAGCCGCGCCCGGCTGATCAGCTTCGCGACATAGGCCAGCATGGTGGCCACCACGACCGGCACGAACAGCAGCCGCCACGGCGCCCGCCGAACCGCGCAATGCAGCAGGAAGCTGGTGTAGGTGGGCGCGCGGGTCACCGTCCGGTCCATGTCGTAGATGGCAAGGTCCATCAGGCGCGCCCGGCGAGGATCTCGTTGACCAGGGTATAGTCCGCCGCCTTGTCGACATCGATGGCGGCGGTGGGATCGCTCAGCACCACCCCCTTGATGGTGATGCCGAGGCTGCGGCTGAGGCCGCGCGCCGACTGGTGGAGGTCACGCACCCGCAATACCGCGCCGAGGAACAGGGGCAGGCCCATCTGCAGCAGCACGCGCCACCCCTTCTTGCGATCCTGCTCGACCGCCCGCCAGCGCTCGATCCCGACAAGGGCGCGCGGGGTGCGCAGCGCGAACAGGTTGGCGCCGCTGTAGCGCTCCCGCCCGAAGCGCAGCCAGGTGCGCTGCGCTTCCGGGAAGCGGGTCAGCATGTTGGAGCGGCTGACAAAGCCGACCGACACGTCGCAATCCGCCGACCCGGCGATGAACTCCTCCACCATCTGAGGGGTGAGCAGCGCATGGTCGGCGGCGGTGACCAGCAGCGGAAAGGTCGTCGCCGGGTCGGCGCAGATGCGCTGCAGGGTGGCGGCGATGGTTTCGTCCGACTGCTCGACCTGCAAGCGCTCGTCATCCGGAAGGAGGCCGCTCAGCCGCTCGGTCTGCTGGGTCAGGACGCGGATCCTCGCCACCGCGTCGACCGCCAACAGGGCGCGGATCGGGCGCAGGAACATCGGCTCGCCCGCGATCGGCAGCAATGGCTTGTAGTCGACGCGCAGGCTGCGGGTCAGCGGATCGCCGCCCGGCCGCGCGCCGGCGAGCAGCAGCACGGTCCAGCGTTCGCCCGAGGTCATGGCCGGTCGAGCCAGCTGATGATCTTGCGCCCGCGCGCGGCGCGGCCCTCGGCCTGGGCGAGGCGCACGGAATGGAAGATGAGGCTCAGCACCGACCACAGGGCGACCAGCTCGATCCCGGTGTCGGGCCGGCCCAGCGCCAGCGCCGCGACCAGGATCACCATGTTGGGGTTGCGCCGCGCGGTGACCAGGCGGAAGCGGCTGTCGACCGCCTGCCACACGTGGATGTGCATGCCGAAGCGCCACATGAACAGGCCTTCGATGATCCGCCCGATCACATAGGTGCCGACGATCACCGCGAGGATGCCGCCCTTGTAGACCTCCTCCAGCTGGTTGCCGGTGGTGCCGAGGCCGTGGAGCCAGGCCCACCACCAGAAGGGCGGGTGGATGAGGTCCACTCCATGGTCGAGGAGGTCGCCCCACCGGGACGAGGTGCCGGTGCAGCGGGCGAGCTTTCCGTCCACCGTGTCGAGCACCATGAACACGAAACCGGTCGCCACGCCGGCCCAGTAGTTGCCGTTCCAGAAGGCCCAGAAGGCGGCCACGCAGAAGACCAGCCCGATCAGCGACACCATGTTCGGGGTCATGCCGACCTGCGCCGCCCAGCGGGTCAGCCAGAAGGCCGGCCGCCGCCAGAGGTAAAGCGTCAGCACGTCGGTGACGCCCTTGTAGGAGGCGTCGTACAGCGCTCGTTCGACCGCCAGCGGATTGGCGGGATCGAGCGGCATCACGAACGGCCGCTCGCGCTTGCGCAGCAGGGAATAATTGAGCGTCGCGGTGCGCGCATCGATCGGGGCCAGGCCGGCGGGGTCGAAGCCCTCCTGCGCCGTGCCAGCCTCGAGGTGCATCATCACCACCCGGCCGTCCAGCATCAGCGCCGCGCCCGGACGGTTCTTCAGCTCGGTCAACCAGGCCGGGTCCCAGGCGTAAGCCATGTCGGCGACGATGCGCGCCTTGGTCGGGTCCTCGTCGGCGACCGGCACCAGCCCCGCCTTGGCCGCAACCTGCTCGGCACGCGCCCGCGCGGTGCGGCCGAACAGCCGCACGTCCGGGTCGCCAACGGCAACGAATTGCGGAGGGAGGGAGGAGGCGGGGGCGTCGGCCATGGTGCTGCTCATCCGCAAAGCCGCAAAGTCTGGCAATAACAAGGCAGGAATTTGCGGCGGGCGCACCGGCCGGCCCGCCGGGCCGTTCCCGGGTCGTGCTGCACCCGAAACGCTTGCCGGGCGTTGGGGCCCGTGATGCTTGCCGATCCGCCGCTTTACGGGCATGTCCCAGCCTGATGGCTTCGGCGGCGCTGCCCAGGACTGAACCCCATGTCTTCGCGCCACACGGTGCGTTGACCATTGGTCGTGCCGGCTCCACCCAGCGCGAGCTTGATGCGCTGCCCGATCCGCTTCAGGTCGACCTGTCGGGGGTGGAGCGGATCGACACGGTTGGCGCCTGGCTGATCCACCGCACCGTACGCGACCGCCAGGCGCAGGTGACCGGCGCCAGCCCGGACGTCGCCAAGCTGCTCGAACAAGTCGCCGAGGCCGACCGCCCGACCGAGGTCAAGCGGCCGAAAAAGGCGGGCATCGTCAGCGAGCTCGGCGGCTGGACCCTGCAGTTCGGGCGAACCTTCGCCGGCCTGCTCGGCTTTTTCGGCGCGACGCTGATGGGGCTGGCCTCGGTCATCACTCATCCCAAGCGCTTTCGTTACAACGCGCTGGTCCAGCAATTCGACGTGGTGGGCGTGCGCGCGCTTGGCATCATCGGGCTGATGAGCTTCCTGATCGGGATCGTCATCGGCCAGCAGGGCGCGGTCCAGCTCCAGCAGTTCGGGGCCGAGGTTTACACCATCAACCTGATCGGCCGGATCACCGTGCGCGAATTGGGCCCGCTGATGACCGCGATCATGGTCGCCGGCCGCTCGGGCTCGGCCTTTGCCGCGCAGATCGGGACCATGAAGATCACGGAGGAAGTGGACGCCATGCGGACCATCGGCGTGTCGCCGGTGGAGGCGCTGGTGGTGCCGCGCATCCTGGCCACCATCCTGGTCATGCCCCTGCTCGCCTTCTGGGCGATGCTGACCGCGATCATCGGCGGCGGCGTGTTCTGCTGGGTCGGCCTCGAGATCCCGCCGCTGACCTACATCCAGCGCATCTCCGAAGTGGTGCCGGCGACCGACCTGTGGGTCGGCCTCATCAAGGCGCCGGTATTCGGCTTCATCATTGCGCTGGCCGGCTGCTTCCAGGGCATGCTGGTCGCCAACGACAGCGAGCAGGTCGGCCTCAAGACCACCGCCGCGGTGGTCCAGTCGATCTTCCTCGTGATCGTGCTCGACGCCGTGTTTGCGGTGTTCTTCAGCTCCGTCGGGTGGATCTGATGCGCGGCTCGCCCATCCTTCCCGACGACGAGAACCCGATCATCCGTGTGCGCGGGCTTGAAAACCGGTTCGGCGACCAGATCGTCCACCAGGGTCTCGACCTCGACGTCCGCCGGGGCGAGATCATCGGCGTGGTCGGCGGATCGGGCACCGGCAAGTCGGTGTTGATGCGCTCCATCATCGGGCTCCAGCGTCCCACCGCGGGCGAGGTCGAAGTGCTTGGCGAGAGCATGGTCGACCGCCCCGAGGACGAGGCCAAGAACATCCGCCGCCGCTGGGGCATCCTGTTCCAGAACGGCGCCTTGTTCTCGACCCTCACGGTGGCCGAGAACGTCCAGGTCCCGATCCGCGAATATTTCCCCTTCATCAAGCAGCCGCTGCTGGACGAGATCGCCGGCTACAAGATCGTCATGTCGGGCCTGCCCGAGAATGCCGGCGCCAAGTTCCCGAGCGAATTGTCGGGCGGCATGAGAAAGCGCGCTGGCCTGGCCCGCGCGCTGGCGCTCGACCCAGAATTGCTGTTCCTCGACGAGCCGACCGCCGGCCTCGACCCGATCGGCGCCCAGGCATTCGACCAGCTGATCAAGGGGCTGCAGGAGCGGCTCGATCTTACCGTCTTCCTGATCACCCACGACCTCGACACGCTGTACGCCATCTGCGACCGGGTGGCGGTGCTGGCCGACGGCAAGGTCATCGCCGTGGATACGATCGACAACCTCCTCACCCTCGATCACCCCTGGATCCAGGAATATTTCAACGGACCGCGCGGCCGCGCGGCAGCGGCATAGCGAGCAGCCATGGAAACCCGATCGAACCAGGTGCTGGTAGGCACCGTCGTCCTGGCCCTGCTGGTCGGCCTGCTGTTCTTCGCGGTGTGGATCGCCGGGCTGAACACCGACAAGCGCAAGTGCTACGACATCTACTTCAGCCAGGGCGTGGGCGGCCTCAACCGGGGATCCAACGTCAGCTTCTCGGGCGTTCCCGTCGGCCAGATCACCCGCATCTCGCTGCTTCCCGACCGGCCCGAATTCGTGTGGGTCCGGATCGAGGTGGATGAAACCACCCCCGTGCTCCAGGGCACCACCGCGCAGATCAAGGGCGTCGGCTTCACCGGCGTTAGCGAGATCCAGCTCGACGGCGCGGTCAAGGGCGCGCGCGCGCTGACTCAGCTCGGGCCCCAGGGCTGCCCGGTGGTGCCAAGCTCTGCCGGGGGCCTCGGCGCGCTGCTCAACTCGGCGCCGGAGCTGCTGGAGCGCATCCAGCGCCTGACCGAGCGGCTCACCGAATTGCTCAGCGACCGCAACCAGAACGCCATCTCCGACATCCTCGAGAACGTCGATCGCACCACCCGCGTGCTGGCCGAACGCTCGCCCGAGATCGCCGACACCATGGCCGAAGCGCGGATCGCCGCGCGCAACGCCGGTATCGCCGCCGACCGCGTCGCGCGCCTGGCGGAAAGCTCGGATCAGCTGATCCAGCAGGACGTGCGCCCGGCCACCCAGGACCTGCGCCGGTCGATGGAGTCGATTCAGCGCACCACCGAAAGCATCGACACCCTGGTCAACGATGCCCGCCCTGGCGTCCAAAACCTGACCAAGTCGACCCTGCCGGAGGTCAACCGCCTGATCCGCGACCTGCGCGACCTCACCGCCAGCCTTGAGGGCGTGTCGAGCCGGCTCGACCAGGGCGGCGTCACCGGCATCCTTGGCGCGCCCAAGCTCCCCGATCACAAGCCCGGAAAGTCCCGCTGATGCGTCTGATCCTCCCCCTCGCCGCCGCCCTTGCGCTCACCGGCTGCTTTGGCGGCAAGGCGCCGGCAACGCTGCTGACGCTGACGCCGGCGACGGCCAGCGCCGCGTTCGAGCGCACCGCCGCCGCCAGCGAAGCCGTGACCATCGAGCTTCCGGTCGCTTCCCGCGAGATCCGCCAGGTCCGCGTCCCCGTGCTGGAGACCACGGGCCAGGTGACCTATGTCGAGGATCTGCAATATGTGGAAACGCCCGACCACCTGTTCCAGCAATTGCTCAGCGAAACGGTGAAGCGGACCACGGGCCGGATCGTCATCGATCCGCGCCAGACCGGGATCGATCCCGGTACGCGCGTGTCGGGCGTGCTGCAGCGCTTCGGCCATGACGTTGCGAGCGGTCAGGTGGTGGTGACCTACGACGCCACCGCCACCCGCGGCGGCACCGTGCAGACCCGCCGCTTCACCGCCAGCGTGCCCGCCGACGGCACCGCCGCCACCGTCGGCCCGGCGATCAATACCGCCGCCAACGATGTCGCGACGCAGGTCGCCCGCTGGATCGGCGGCTGAGCCTCTAGCCGAGGCTCTTGCTGGCCAGTTCGAACACGTCCTTGCTGAGCCCCGGCTCGGCGAGGATGCGTTGCAGCGCGGCACGCATCTTGCCCGCGCGGCCGGGCTCGATCTTGCGCCAGCGGCCAAGCGGCGCAACGAAGCGCGCGGCGGTCTGCGGGTTCAATTTGTCGGCGGCGACGATCACCTCGGCCAGCCAGTCGTAGCCACGCCCGTCCGCGCGGTGGAAGGCGCTAGGCGTCGCGGCGAAGTTGCCCGCCAGCGCGCGCAGACGGTTGGGATTGGCCATGGTGAAGGCGGGATGCGCCTGCAACCGCTCCACGCGCTCCAGCGTCGCCCCGCCCGGGACCGACGCCTGCACCGCGAACCATTTGTCGATCACCAACGGGTCGTCCTCGAAGCGGGCGTAGAAGTCCTCAAGAGCCCTGGCGGAAACCTCATCCCCAAGCATCGCCAGCGCCATCAGCGCCGACTGCCGCTCGGTCATGGTCCGAGCCGCGTCATATTGCGTCTGCGCAAGCGAGGCGCCGAGTTCCGGGTCACCGGCCGCGAGCAGGCCGAGGCTGGCGGCGCGCAGGCGGCGAAGGCCCTTGTCCTCGCCGGCGAGGCTCGCCGGATCGGCCGCGCTGGCGGCGGTGTAGGCGCGCGACAGCTCGTCCTTCAGCTGCGTGCCGAGCGCGCGGCGCACTTCCTCGCGCACGGCATGGACCCGCGCGGGATCGGCCGCGTCCAGCTTTTCGATCAGCAGGCCTTCGGACGGCAGGGCCATTGCATCGGCCTTGAAAGCGGGGTCGAGCGACTGGCTACGCAGCGTCGCGCCGACCGCCGCGACGATCGCCTCGACCTCCACCGCGGCGCCGTTCCTGATCGCCGCCAGCAGGTCGCGGGTCATCAGTTCCTGGCCCGCCTCGAAGCGTGCGAAGCTGTCGCTGTCACCCGCCGCCAGCGCCTCGATCTCGCCGGGCCGGCGCTGCGCCTCGACCACGATCGGAGCGGAAAAGCCGCGGTTGATCGACAGAAAGGCCGACTCGTCGACGCCCTCGAAGGTGACCGCCTGCTCGGCTGCGGTCAGCAGCACCAGCCGCTCTGCCGCCACCTCGCGCCCGCTGTCGGCGCCGATCAGCGCCACTCGCAGCGGGATGGCCATCGGCTGCTTGTCGGGCTGGCCGGGGGTCGGCGGCACCGTCTGCGACAGGTGCAGGGTCGCGCGCGGGCCCTCCTGGTCCAGCCGCGCCCGGACGGTCGGTGTCCCGGCCTGCGAATACCACAAGCGGAACTGCTGGAGGTCGACCCCGCTCGCCTCCTCCATCGACGCCACAAAATCCTCGCAGGTCACCGCCTGCCCGTCGTGGCGCTCGAAATAAAGGTCGGTGCCCTTGCGATAGGCGTCAGGGCCCAGGATCGTCCGCATCATGCGGATCACCTCGGCGCCCTTGTTGTAGATCGTCGCGGTGTAGAAGTTGGCGATCTCGAGATAGGAGTCCGGCCGAATCGGGTGCGCCAGCGGCCCCGCATCCTCCGGGAACTGCGCCGCGCGCAATGTCCGCACCTGGTCGATCCGCTGCACCGCGGCCGACCCCATGTCCTCGCTGAAGCCTTGGTCGCGGAAGACGGTCAGGCCCTCTTTCAAAGACAGCTGGAACCAGTCGCGGCAGGTGACGCGGTTGCCCGACCAGTTGTGGAAATATTCGTGCGCCACCACTGCCGCCACCGCTTCGATGTCGGCGTCGCTCGCCGTCTCGGGGTCGGCCAGCACGTAGCGCGTGTTGAAGATGTTGAGGCCCTTGTTCTCCATCGCCCCGAAATTAAAGTCGCTGACGGCGACGATGTTGAACCGGTCGAGGTCATATTCGCGGCCATAGGTGCGCTCGTCCCAGGCCATGCTGTCCTTGAGCGCCTGCATCGCCAGCTGCGTCTTGGGCAGGTCGGCCTCGCGCACCCAGATGCCGAGCTCGACCGCGCGCCCGCTCATCGTGGTGAAGCGGTCGCGATTGCACTGCAGGTCGCCGGCGACGATCGCGAACAGGTAGCAGGGCTTGGGGAAAGGGTCCTCCCACAGGGCAAAGTGCCGCCCATCGCCGCTGTCGCCCTGATCCACCGGGTTGCCGTTCGCCAGCAGCACTGGGAAGCGTTGCTTGTCCGCCTCCAGCCGCACCCGGTAGCGGCTCAGCACGTCGGGGCGGTCGGGAAAGAAGGTGATCCGCCGAAAGCCCTCGGCCTCGCACTGGGTGCACAGGATCCCGCCCGACGCGTAGAGGCCCATCAACTGGCTGTTCTTCTCCGGCGCGATCGCGACTTGGGTCTCGACCACGGCCGAGGGGCCAGCGAGGTCCACCACCAGTCGCCCGTCTTCAAACCGGGGCTCGCGCGCCTCGCCGTCAACGCGCAGCGAGAGCAAGTCGAGTTCCTCGCCGTCGAGCTTCAGCGGGCGGTCGTGCGCGCCGTTGCGCTCCACCGTCAGCCGCGCCGTCACCACGGTCCGCGCCGGGTCCAGCGCAAAGGCCAGCGCAACCTCCGGCACCAGCCAGTCGGGCGCCCGATAATCCTCGCGGCGGATCACGGGCGGAGTGGCGGCGGGAGCATCGAGTGACGTGCGGATATCAAGCATGGCCACGGACTTAGTCGGCGACTGGGGTGGGAACAACCTCGCGCCTGCTGGTCAGCGCCCATACCATTCCGGCCATCGCCAGCACCGCGCCGGCCACCGCTAGCGGGGTCCAGCGATAGCCCTCGAACAGGGTCGACAGCGCCATGGCGATGATCGGCACGATCACGCTCGAATAGGCCGCGCGGCCCGCACCGATGGTGCGGATAATCGGCATGTAGAGGCTGAACGCCAGCGCCGAGGCGAACAGGGCGAGGTAAGCGAGGCCGATCCAGTAGCCCGGCCGGCTGTCGAACACCGGCGGCCCGCTGACCACCAGGGCAAACACCGCGTCGAAGCCCGCGCCGAAGATCATGCCCCAGGTCAGCATGGTCGGCAGCGGCACGATTCTGGCCTTGTCGGTGGTCTGCAGCACGTTGGAGATACTGGCGCCAAGCACGCCGACAAGGGTCAGTCCAATGCCCAGCGCCGCCTTGTCCAGCGGCGCCCGCGCGGTCTGCACTTCGTTCCAGAACAGGAGCGCGATGCCGCCAATCGCGGGGATCGCCGACAGGATGAAGCTGCGGCTGGGCTTGTGCCCGGTCCAGGCCCAGGCGAGCAGGCTGTTGGGGATCAGCAGCAACGCGAACACGCAGGCGACCAGCCCGCTCGTGATGTGATGCTCGGCCAGGTAAACGGCGTTGAAGTTGACGCAGAACTGGCAGAAGCCGAACAATGCCGCGACCTTCCACGCGCCGGGCGGAAGCCTCAGCGGGCTGCCCTGCCAGCGGGTGTAGAGCGCCATGGCGGCGGCCGCGATGACGAAGCGATAGGCGACCGACCAGTGTGCCGGGACCACGCCCAGCTGGTCGCGGATGACGATCCAGGTCGATCCCCAGATCAGCGTGATGATGGTGAAGAAGACAAGAACCGTGCCCCGGCTCAGCGGGGCGCTCACAGCGCCTCGATCGCTCTGGCCAGCTGCTCCACCGCGTCCATGTCCTGGTCCCAGCTCGTCACCAGCCGTGCTTCGCCGACGCCCCAGTCGTAGAAGTCGAAGCCCTGGGACCGCAGCGCCTCCGCCTCGGCCGCGCTGACGCGCAGGAACACCTCGTTGGCCTCGACCGGATAGACCAGCCGCTCGCCAGCCGCTTCAGCCAGCCGCCGCGCCGCCGCATTGGCAGCGCGTGCGTTCGACAGCCAGATGTCGCCTTCGACCATCGCCAGCAGCTGCGCCGCCAGGTAGCGGCCCTTGCTGAGCAGGTGCCCGGAGCGCTTGCGCCGCCGCTTGATCCCGTCGGCCAGCGCGGGATCGAACAGAACCAGCGCCTCGGCCGACAGCCCGCCATTCTTGACGAAGCCGAAGCTCAGCGCATCGACACCCGCGCGCCAGGTCAGGTCCGCGACGCTCGCGCCGGTGGAGGCCACCGCATTGCCGAACCGCGCCCCGTCGAGGTGGAAGCCGAGGCCATGCCCCTTCGCCCACGCCCCCAGCGCCGCCGTCTCCGCCGCCGAATAGGTCAGCCCATATTCGGTCGCATTGGTGATCGACAGCGCGTCCGCCTGCACCTGGTGAACGTCGGCGCGGATCCGCGACCGCGCTTCCTCCAGCACCTCCACCGTCAGCTTGGCGCCGGGCCCGTCGACCAGCAGCAGCTTGGCCCCGCCGGTGAAAAATTCGGGTGCGCCCGCCTCGTCGACCTGGATATGCGCTTCGCGGTGGCAGAGGATGCCGCCATACGGCGGCACCAGCCCGGCCAGCGCCAGACAGTTGGCCGCGGTACCGGTGGTGACCCACAGGACGCTGACCTCACGTTCGAACAACGCCGAGAAGGTCGCATCGAGCCGCTTGCTCCAGGCGTCCCCGTCATACGCCGTGTCGAGCCGGTCGGCCTCGGCCATGGCCTTGAACACGGCCGGGTGCACCGCCGCGGCATTGTCTGAGAAGAAGCGCATGGACTGCCCTTTACGCCTGCTCCGGAGCAGGTCCAGTGGGCAAACGAGAAGCGGCGCCGGACCGCCTTGGTCCAGCGCCGCCCTTGGTCGCCCAAAGCGTCCCGCTCAGAAGCGGTAGCCGAGGCCCAGCTGCAGGATCGGATAGACCTTGAAGTTGTCGATATCGTCCTCGATCTCGGCGCGCTCGTTGGCGAGCTGCGTCTGGAACGCGGCATTGGTGGCGATTGGACCCGTCGCGACCAGGCGGCGAACCCGCGGGCTCCCCTGGAACATCGCGCCGGCGTCGATGCCGAACGAGAAGCCGCTGCCGACGCCGCTGCCATAACCGATGGTCAGGGTCGGGGCGACCTTCTTGGCGCGCACCTCACCGCTCAGCGTGCCGATCTCGGCGCCGGTGTAGGTGACGTCGCCAACCTCCACCGTGGCGGTGGCGCCGGGCTGCGCGAACAGCTCGACCCGGTTCTTGCCGACGCGCACGCCGCCCGAGATACGGAAGCCGCCGCCACCCGGGTAGAAGTCGAGGCTGCCGCCGAACGAGCGCAGCTTGAGGTCGCCGTCATATTCGATCCCGTCGGAATCGACGCTGCGGCTGAGGCTGAAGAAGGTGGCGCTGCCACGCACCCCGAAGTTGTCAGAGCGGAAGTTGACCTCCGGCCCGATGCCCAGCGTGCCGCCGGTGACGCCGACGCCCAGCGAGCTGCCCCGGTCCTGCGCAAGCGCGGGCGTTGCAACGAAAACCGCGGCCACAGCGGCCGCGAACAAGATACGCATGAATGATTTCCCCCAGCGAAGCGACCCACTCGATCGCGTTTCTTGCCTTAGATTAAGAAAGCAGGGCGATCAAGCGCTTGCGTGACGCAGATCAAGCGGAGCGGAGGGGTCCGCAGGGGTCGCTTGGCAAGGGAGGAAAAATGGTGCTGCCGGTGAGGATTGAACTCACGACCTCAGCCTTACCAAGGATGCGCTCTACCACTGAGCTACGGCAGCACTGTCCGGAGACGGGCGGGCCTATGGCCGCCGGGCCCATGAGGTGTCAAGGAAAAGGAATGAGCGACAAGGATAAAGAAGCGCGCCTCGCCGCGGCGCTCCGCGAAAACCTCCGCAAGCGGAAGGCGGGCACGGCGCCGGCAAAGCCTCCTTCCGATCTCCCGCGGCCTGACGATGAGGGCACCGCCCGCTAGCCGCGGCTGAGAGGGCCTGAAATCCCCGGCTCGAGACGGCTCGTACTTTCGAGACCCTGTTCCGGCCGCTGCCGGGATCGTTCGTTCCGCACCAGCATGGCCAAGGCGAGGGCCGAGGCCACCGGCACACTGCTCGGTAGCTCCACGATCGCCGGTATCCAGCGCGCGACGCCAAGAAAACTGACCGCCGCAAGCGGAAGCATCGCGATGCCGATGATCGCCAGCGAAGCCCATCGGTCGCGTGCCCACAACCACCCGATCGGGGCGACAAGAAGGATCGAATCGTAGGTAAAGAGATAGGGGGAGGCGAGAAGGGTGGCCGCTGCCGCGACCTCGACCTTGCACGCCCATTGTTCGCGCCAGGCTCTCCACACCAGCAATGCAGCGGTGGCCGCGACGAGCAGGTGAACGCCCATGGCCGGGACAAACGGCAAGCCGCTCCAGCGCAACATGCCGTAGACGCTGCTGACGATGCTCCACGGCCAGTAACCACTCACCAGCCAGTCGCGGTACTGCGACAGTGATACCCACCAGGCGATGTAGATTCCCGGCCCGAAGGCGATCGCGGCCGCTGCAACCAATAGCCCCGCCGACAGGCCCGCATAGGCGAGCACCCGCCAGTGCCCACCGGCGACCAGCGCGAGCGGGACCAGCAGCGCCAGGTGCGGCTTGATCGCCAGACCGCCGATCAGCAAGCCGGCAACGGCCGGGGTGGCAAGCGAGAACAGGCCGCCAAGGAAGAAGGCGCCCGTGACAAAGCTCGACTGGCCGAAATGCACGTTCAGCGCCGCGCCGGGATTGGTCAGCACGTGGGCAAGCGCCTGCCGCGAACTGAGCCAGAAGATCGCGCCGGTGACCGCCAGCCACAGGATGAGGGCAGGGCCGTAACCGGTCAGTCCCAGCGGCCAGATCAGCAGCAGGAAAGGGGGCGGGTAACCAAGCGGCTCCAGGTAGCCGAGCGATGTGTTGCGACCCGAATAGACCTGCGCGGCATTGCCCTCCACGACCAGTCGCGCCGAGTCCCAAAAGAACAGAAAGTCGATGGCGCTGGGCGTGACGGCGTGGAGCCACGTGACCCGGACCATCTTGTACGCAAAGACCAGGGCCGCAATCCACAACAAGCCTTGGACCGCGCGAGGCCAAGGCTTGCCCGGTGCGGCGCCGGTGGGGAGGCGAAAGCTGCTCCTCATGCCCCCGAGCCCCCGCGCCATTCGCCTTTTCTTCGCTGCGCGCGGCAAATCAGGTCAGGTGCCGGGATGCGTCCAGGCCGATCACAGCGGCGCGCACTGTTCCTCCAGCCATGCCCGCTCCCCGGCGCCCAGCCCCGGCCCGATCCGCCGCACCACTTCGGCGTGGTAGGCGTCGACCCATTGGCGTTCGGCCGCGCTCAGCATCTCCGCCACGATCAGCCGCCGGTCGATCGGCGCAAAGGTCAGCGTCTCGAAGCCGAGCATCTCCTTCTCGGCGCCGGGCACGTCCTTCTTCACGACCAGCACCAGATTCTCGATCCGGATGCCATATTCGCCCGCCTTGTAATAGCCGGGCTCGTTGGACAGGATCATGCCCTCCGCCAGCGGTTCGTCGCCTCCGGCATAGGCTCCGCCGACCGGCGCGATGCGCTGCGGACCTTCGTGCACCGACAGGAAGCTGCCGACCCCGTGGCCGGTGCCGTGGGCATAGTCGAGGCCCGCTTCCCACAACGGCCGCCGCGCAAAGCTGTCGAGCTGGCCGCCGCGGGTGCCGCGTGGGAAGACCGCCCGGTCAATCGCGATATGGCCTTGCAGGACCTGCGTGAACCGCTCGCGCATCTCCTGCGTCGGCTCGCCCACCGCCACCGTGCGGGTGATGTCGGTGGTGCCATCCTCATACTGGCCGCCCGAATCGATCAGGTAGAGCGAGCCGGGCTGGAACGGCACGTTCGACTTTTCGGTGGAATGATAGTGCGGGCTGGCGGCATTGCCGCCGAAGGCCGAGATGCTGTCGAAGCTGAGGTCCTTGAGCGTCGGGTCTTCGCGGCGGATCTCCTCCAGCCGGGCCGACGCCTTGAGCTCGTCGAGCTCGCCCGCATTTTCCCCGACCCACTTGAGGAACTTCACCATTACCGCACCGTCGCGGGTCTGCGCGGCGCGGTGCCCGGCAACCTCGGTCTCGTTCTTGGTCGCGCGCGGCAGCACGGTGGGATCGCGCAAAGCGATGATGGTGGCGCCCGCCCCCTCCAGCGCTTCGCTGATCGCCGCGACCGACCGCTCCGGATCGACCGCCACCGTCTTGCCGCCCAGCTCGCCCAGCTTGTTCGTGAAGTCCGCCCGCTCATGCAGCCGCACCCCGTTGCCGAGATGCTGGCGAAGCTCGGCCGTGACCTTCTCGCCCGCGACGAACAGGTCGGCCGTGCCGTCGGAATGCACCAGGGCAAAGCCGAGCCCGACCGGCGTGCGCGCAACGTCGGACCCACGCAGGTTGAAGGTCCAGGCGATCGAATCCAGCGCGGCCAGCACCGCCGCGTCCGCATCCTGCTCGGCCAGCCAGTCGGCCACCCCCTGGCGCTTGTCCGCGCTGGAGCGTCCGGCCAGCCGCTCGGGATGGACGATCAGCGGGGCCTTGCTGGGCTGCGGCTTGTCCTGCCACACCGCGTCGATCGGATTTGCTGTCACCGCGACCAGCTCGGCACCCTTGCCCGCCAGCATCTCGCGCGTCTTCCTGACCCAATCGCCACGGTGAAGCCACGGGTCGTAGCCGATCCGCGCGCCGGCCGGAGCGTTTGCCTTCAGCCAGTCGGCCGGGCTGCTTTCGGGCACCCCTTCGAAGGACCAGTCGGCGCCGTCCACCTGTTGCCGCACCTGCAGCGTGTAGCGCCCGTCGGTAAAGATCGCCGCTTGTGTCTCCAGCACCGCCGCCGACCCGGCCGAGCCTTCGAACCCGGTCAGCCAGCGCAGCCGCTGCGCATAGCTGCCGACATATTCGCTCATATGTTCGTCGGTCAGCGGTACGACGAAGCCGTGAAGGCCGTCGGCCTTCAGTTGCTGGCGAAGGGCGGCGAGGCGGTCGGTGTGGATGCTCATGGGCTAGCCCTCTAGCGCCACTCGCGGGGTGGACGAAAGCCGTTCCCTTGCACCATCCTCCACGCGCCCCAAATCCATCGGCCTCATTCCTCTCGAAAGTTTCTCCTTGTCCGACCTGTCACCCCCTCGCGCCGAGCGGCGCCCGACCTCCATCGAGCGCCACGGCGTCACGGTCACCGACGATTACGCCTGGCTGCGCGACGCCGGTTACCCCACGGTCGAGGACAAGGACGTTCTCGACTATCTGAACGCCGAAAACGCTTTCTTCGAAGCCTGGAAGAAACCGCACGAAGCGCTGGTCGAAACCCTGTTCCAGGAGATGAAGGGGCGGCAAAAGGAGGACGACCGCTCGGTCCCGGTCAAGGACGGCGACTGGCTCTACTGGTGGGCGTTCGAGCCCGGCGCCCAATATCGCCAGTGGTTCCGCAAGCCGGTGTCCGGCGGCCCCGACCAGCTGATCTTCGACGAACCCAAGGAAGCCGAGGGCCGCGAATATTTCCGCCTCGGCGCGCTGGAGGTCAGCCCCGACGGCCGCCTCGCCGCCGTGCTCGCCGACGACAGCGGCTCCGAGCGCTTCACCCTGCGCATCCGCGACCTGGCCACGGGCAAGGACCTGGAGACCGTCACCGAGGTCGGCATCGGCGCCCCGGTCTGGAGCGCGGACGGCACGGCGGTGCTGTTCACCGAGGTCAACGACCAGTGGCGCAGCTACCGCGCCCGGCTCCACCGGCTTGGCGACGATCCGGCCAACGACGTCACCCTCTACGAGGAGACCGAGGACAAGGGCTTCTCGGTCGGCCTGTCCAAGAGCCAGGACGAGAGCCTGATCTTCATCTCCACCGGCGACAATCGCACCAGCGAGGTCCGCTTCGTCCCCGCCGCCGACCCGCTGGCCGAACAGACCCTCATCTCTCCCCGCCAGGAGAACCGCCTCTACGAAGCGGGCGCGGCGCATGGGAGGCTGTGGATCCTCACCAACGATCAGCACATCAACTTCCGCATCTGCGCGGCCGATCCCGCCGCGCCCGGCGACTGGCGCGAAGTCGTCCCCGGCACCGACGACACCTACCTGCGCGGCCTCACCGCCTTTCGCGATCACCTGGTGATCACGTCGCGGGTGCAGGGCTTAGACCAGCTCACCCTGCGCGATTACGCCAGCGGCGACACCACCCGCATCCCCTTCACCGAGGCGAGCTACACCGCCTCGCTGGGCAGCAATCCGGAATTCGCGCCCGCCGCCTACCGCCTGTTCTACAGTTCGATGGTGACGCCTTCGACCGTCTACGACTACCACCCGGCGACCGGCACCCTCCAAACCCTGAAGGTGCAGGAGATCCCGTCCGGCTACGACGCCAGCCAGTATGAGACCGAGCGCCTCATGCTCCCCGCCCGCGACGGCAAGCAGATTCCCGTCAGCATCGTCTACAAGCGCGGCTACAGGAAGGACGGCAGCCAGCCGCTCTTCCTCTACGCCTATGGCGCCTACGGTTACGCCATTCCGCCCAGCTTCTCCTCGACGCGGCTGAGCCTGCTCGACCGCGGCTTCGCCTACGCCATCGCCCACATCCGCGGCGGCGATGACCTTGGCTACGGCTGGTATCTCGACGGCACCGCTAAGAACCGCTGGAACACTTTCCACGACTTCGTCGACGCCGCGAAGGGCCTCAACGCCGCCGGCTTCGCGCGTCCCGGCCGTATTGCCATCCAGGGCGGCTCGGCCGGCGGCAAGCTGATGGGGGTGGTCGCCAACACCGATCCTGACCTGTGGGGCGCGGTGATCGCCGACGTGCCGTTCGTTGACGTGGTCAATACCATGATCGACGACAGCCTTCCGCTGACCCCGGGCGAATGGCCGGTGTGGGGCAATCCGATCACCGATCCGGACGCCTTCAAGCTGCTGCTGAGCTACAGCCCCTACGACAACGTGCATGCTCAGGCCTACCCGCCCATGCTGGTCACCGCCGGCCTCAATGACCCGCGCGTCACCTATTGGGAGCCGGCGAAGTGGGTCGCCCGCCTGCGTGCCACCAAGACCGACAACAACCTGCTGCTGCTTAAGACCAACATGGGCGCGGGCCATGGCGGCAAGTCCGGCCGCTGGGACTCCCTGCGCGAGACCGCCGAGGACCAGGCCTTTGTGCTGACCCAGCTGGGTGTCGCCGAATGATGCTCCTCGTGGTAGCGGCAGCGGCGGTCAGTGCCGCCGCTCCCGCCGAGGTCAGCGTCACCCGCCGCGGGAAGGCGTTCGAGGCGGTCTACACCCTGCCGCGTGCCGCACCCGCCTGGGGCTTCTTCCGCTCCAGCCTGGCCTCCGACGACCGCCAGCCGTGGCGGCCGCGTAGCTGGACGGTGCTGACCCCCGGCGTCCGGCTTGAGCGTCGCGGCAGCTACGATGCGCTGGTGGCGACAAACGGCGGACCGGTTCCACGCACCGTGCGGGTCCGCGTGGCGCCCTACACGCGCGAAGTGCTGAGTGATTACGTGCCCGCGCTTCGCCTCGGCCAGGGCGGCATCGCCCTGTTCGACGGGCAGTTCTCCGTCTTCTCGGTGGCCCGCACCGCCTCACTCGACCGCCTCGGCCCTGATCCGGAGGCGGGCGTGATCACCGACACCAGCACCCGCGTGCGTTTCCGCGGGCCGCCTGCCGCGCTTCGCCTCGCGGGCGATACCGCCGGCTACGGACGCGGCAACAGCGCCGGCACCTACGGCCTGTTCGGTGTTCCGGGCGCAGTGGAACAGGACGGCATGGCGACCGTGGTCGATCCCGGCATGCCGGCCTGGCTCGCCGCCGACATCCGCACCTTCACGCCCCGCCTGCTCGACCGGTATCGCAAGCTCCTCGGCTCGCCCGGCGATCTCCGCCCGACGGTGCTCGCCAGCTGGGCCGGCGCCGACCGGCCGGGCGCAAGCCTCAATGGCGGGGTGCTCAAGGGTCTGGTCCTGATGCGCATTTCGGGCGCCGCCGCAGCCCAGCCTTCGCCGTCGCTGCGCACGCTGGCGCATCGCTACATCGCCCACGAAAGCGCGCACTTCTGGCTCGGCCAGCTGGTCACCTACGACAAGGCGGCCGACCACTGGATCGTGGAAGGCGGTGCCGACCTGCTCGCCATTCGCGCGCTCGGCGCAACCGACCCCGATTATGACGTGCGCGCCGCACTCAACAAGTCGCTCTCCGCCTGCCTCCTCGCCTCGCGCAAGGGCGGGCTGGCCTCGGCGACCGAGCGGCAGGACTATCAGGTAAAATATGACTGCGGCGCCATCCTCTCGCTGGTCGCGGAAAAGGCGGCCGGGGGCGACTTTCACCCCTTCGTCCGCCGACTGCTTGCTGCCAACGCGTCCGATCGCGCCGTCTCGACCGAGGAATGGCTGGCGCTGCTCGAAAGCTACGCCGCCGGCCGCACCCTGACGCCGCTGATCCGGCCGCTGCTCAACCAGGCCCAGCCTACGCCGCTCGGCTGGACCAAGTTGCTGGACGCCGCCTCGATCCGCTACCGGCAGCGGCCCGACCAGACGCCGGAGCTCCTGTGACCAACCCCAGCTTCACCCTGACCCTCACCGCCGAGCCCGAACACATCGACGAGCTTGGCCACGTCAACAATGCGGTGTGGGTGCAGTGGATCCAGACGGTGGCCACCAGCCACTGGTATGCGACCGCGCCCGAGCAGTATCGCGACGCCTACATCTGGGTCGTGATCCGGCACGAGATCGACTATCTCCGCCCCGCGCTGGTCGGCGACGAAGTGACCGGCCGGACCTGGGTCGACGAAGCCCCGCGCGGCGCCCGCTTCGACCGCTTCATGGAGTTCACCAACGCGGACGGAAAACTGCTGGTGAAGGCCCGCACCACCTGGGCAATGCTGGATAAGGCCACTGGCCGCCCGCAGCGCATCACGACCGAGATCGTGGCGCCGTTCCTCGGCCAATAGGGCGGCGAAAATCCTGTCCTACAGTCACCCGTTCTGACATGGTCCGGCAGTGATGGTCTGCTCACCCCCCTCCTTCCGCCAAGCCGCTCCCCTTCACGGGGCGAGCCGCGGCGTCGCCGTCCTGGCGCCCTATGTGAACTTCGAGAACTTCGGGCGTTTCCGACCCGCCGCCCTATGTGAACTTTGGGAACTTCGTCGGCCCGAGGCCGTCCGCGCGTGACCCGAATCATCCTTCACGATTACTTCCGCTCCTCGGCCAGCTACCGGGTCCGGATCGCCCTCAACCTCAAGGGCCTTGATTACGAGCAGCACCCCGTCAGCCTGGTCGCCAACGAACAGCAATCGCCCGAATACAAGGCGCTCAATCCGCAGGGCTTCGTGCCCATGCTGGAGATCGAGGGCGAGCGCGTGACGCAGAGCCTTGCCATCTTCGACCGCCTCGATGCGCTGGTGGAGGAGCCGCCCTTTGTCCCGTCCGACCCGCCCGGCCGTGCCCACGTCCTCGCGCTCGCGCTGACGGTCGCCTGCGATATTCACCCGCTCAACAATTTGCGCGTGCTGCGCTACCTCAAGAACGAGCTCGGCCATCCGCAGGAGGCGGTCGATGCCTGGTATCGGCACTGGGTCGCCGAAGGCCTCGCCGCGCTGGAAGCGTTGGCCGCACCGCAAGCAGGCGCCTTCCTCTATGGCGACAGGTTGAGCATGGCCGACATCTGCCTCGTGCCCCAGCTCTACAACGCCCGCCGCTTCGACGTGCCGCTGGACGCTTATCCGACCCTGCTGCGCGCCGAGGCTTCCGCCCTTGCGCTGCCCGCCTTTGCCGCCGCCCACCCCGATCGTCAGGAGTCCGCATCGTGAACCGCGTCGACAACGTCACCGCCGGAATGGACCAACTCCGCGCCCTGCAGGACGTCGCCATCCCCAGCATGGAGGGCAAGTGCTCCGAGGAGGAGTGGAAGCTCCGCATCGACCTTGCCGCCGCCTACCGGCTGATCGCGCATTACGGCTGGGACGACCTCATCTTCACCCACATGAGCGTTCGGGTGCCGGGGCCGGAACATCACTTCCTGCTCAACCCCTACAATCTCATGTTCGAGGAAGTGACCGCCTCGTCGCTGATCAAGGTCGATCTGAACGGCAATCCGGTCGATCCGACGCCCTTCATCACTAACCCCGCCGGCTTCACCATCCACTCGGCCGTGCACATGAGCCGGGAGGACGCCAACGCGGTCATCCACCTCCACACGCCCCACGGACAAGCGGTGGCCGCCCACAGCGAAGGCCTGCTCCCGCTGACCCAGACCGCCATGCTGGTCCGCGGCGACCTTGCCTTCCACGATTATGAGGGCGTCGCCACCGACCATGACGAGCGCGAACGGATCGTCGCCGATCTTGGGCACAAGAACGCCATGCTGCTGCGCAACCACGGCACCCTGTCCGTCGGCACCACCGTGGGCGAGGCGTTCATCCGCATCTATTTCCTGGAACGCGCCTGCCAGGCCCAGATCATGGCGCTCTCGGCCGGCGAGGCGATCAACCACCCGCCTCAGGGCACCCCCGAGATCGCCGCCGAGCAAGGCGCCGCCGGCCTCAAGCTCGCCGCCCAGTTCCTCGCCTGGCCCGCCCTGCTCCGCAAGGCCTACCGCCTCGATCCCAACTTCGCGACTTGAGCCGCCCCGCGCACCCTGTTAGGGCGCCCGCCAAGCCGCTTTAGCTCAGTTGGTAGAGCACCTCATTCGTAATGAGGGGGTCACAGGTTCGAGTCCTGTAAGCGGCACCATCCCTACGCAGCCAGGCGCCGATTGAGTCGGCTGACGATCTCCACCAGCGCGCCGGTCAGTTCTTCCTGCATTTCTTCGGTATGGGTCGGTCCCGGGGTGAAGCGCAGGCGCTCGGTGCCGCGGGGGACGGTGGGGTAGTTGATCGGCTGGACGTAGAAGCCGTATTCCGCCAGCAGGATGTCGCTGATCCGCTTGGCCTTGACCGGGCAGCCGACCAGCAGCGGCACGATGTGGGTAACGGTTTCCATCACCGGCAGCCCGGCCTCGGCGAACTTGCGCTTGAGCAGGGCGGCGGACGCTTGCTGGCCCTCGCGCTCCTCGGCTGAGGCCTTGAGGTGGCGCACCGACGCCAGTGCGCCGGCCACCAGCACCGGCGACAGCGAGGTGGTGAAGATGAAGCCGGGCGCATAGGAGCGGATGCAGTCGACGATGTTCTGGTCGGCCGCGATATAGCCGCCCATCACGCCGAACGCCTTGCCCAGCGTGCCCTCGAGGATGGTGACGCGGTGGGCGACCCCGTCCCGCTCCGAGATGCCGCCGCCGCGCGCGCCGTACATGCCCACCGCATGCACCTCGTCGAGGTAGGTCAGCGCCCCGAACCGGTCGGCAAGGTCGCAGATGGCGCCGATCGGGGCGACGTCGCCGTCCATCGAGTAGACGCTCTCGAAGGCAATCAGCTTGGGCCGGTCGGCATCCTCGGCCTCGAGCAGCTCCTCGAGATGGGCAAGGTCGTTGTGGCGGAAGATCTTCTTCTCGCAGCCGGAATTCTTGATCCCCGCGATCATCGACGCATGGTTGAGCTCGTCCGAGAAGATCACGCAGTTCGGAAGCAGCTTGCCGAGCGTCGACAGCGCCGCCTCATTGGACACGTATCCGCTGGTGAACAGCAGCGCCGCTTCCTTGCCGTGGAGGTCGGCGAGCTCAGCCTCCAGGTCGACATGGTAATGGGTGTTGCCGCCGATGTTGCGCGTACCGCCCGAGCCCGCGCCGACGTCATGCAGCGCTTGTTCCATGGCGGCGATCACCGCCGGGTGCTGGCCCATGCCGAGGTAATCGTTCGAGCACCACACGGTGATCGGCTTAGGGCCGTTGTGACCCGCAAAGCAGCGCGCGTTGGGGTACGACCCCTTGTTGCGCAGGATGTCGATGAAGACCCGGTAACGGCCCTCGTCATGCAGCCGATCAATCGCGGCCCGGAAGATGCCCTGGTAATCCATGCCGCTGAACTAAGCGGACCGGACGCCGCGCCGCACTAGGGGAATGTCCGGAGCTTCCGCTTGCCGTCGCAGCCGAGGACCGCGTGGCAACCGGCGGGCATATGCTGGTGTTCGGGCAGGGGCTGGCGGTGGTCGCCATGCGTCATCTGCGCAGTTGGCAGGGCGCAGCACATGGCCGAGCCCGTCATCGCGAGGCACGCCAGCAGGCCCAGCAGCGCGCCGGTCATTCCTCATCCTCGATCAGGATGCGCATGGCGGCGCCGTCCATGTCGTCGAACTGCCCGCGGCGCATCGCCCAGAAGAAGGCGGCAAGGCCAAGCAGCCCGAGGCCAAGCGCCAGCGGGATGAGGAGGGCGAGCCCGCTCACTGCGCCGCCCTCCGCAGGCGCAGGGCGTTGGCCACGACGATGATCGACGATCCCGACATGGCGAGCGCGGCGACCAGCGGCGTCACCAGCCCGGCAAAGGCGAGCGGAACGGCGATCACGTTGTAAGCGATCGCCAGCGCGAAGTTCTGGCGTACGACCTTCATGGTCCGGCGCGCGGCGACGATCGCCTTTGCGACCGGGGCCAGGCTGTCACCGAGGAACACCGCGTCGGCCGCATTCTGCCCCACGTCGCTGGCCGAGGCGGGGGCGAGCGACACGTGGCCGGCGGCAAGCGCGGGTCCGTCGTTCAGCCCGTCGCCGACCATCAGCACCTTGCGCCCGATGCGCTGCAGCCGGGCGATGGCGTCCAGCTTGTCCTGCGGGCTCATGCTGGTTTGGGCGGTGAGGCCAAGCCCGCGAAGGGCGACGCGGACCGACAGCGCGTTGTCGCCGCTTGCCACGGAGGCGGGGAGGCCGAGCGCCGCCAGTTCCTTGATCGTCGCGGCGCAACCGGGGCGAAGCCGATCCTCGAACCGAAGCACGACCTGCCGGTCGCCAAGCGTCAGGGTCGCGGCGAGCGAATCGCTGGCGATGCCGCGGCCGAGCGACACGGGCATGCCATGCCAGGTTGCGCGGACCCCGAAGCCGGGTTGCTCCGCGATCTCGCCAAGCGACGCGCCTGCCACCGACCGGCCGCTCAGCGCCCGCGTGGTCGCTTGCGAAAGTGGGTGGCGGCTGGCCGCGGCCAGGGCGCTCAGCACCGGCAGCCAGCCGGCCGGCACGTCGTTAAGGTTGGTCAGCTCGGGCCGGCCCAAGGTCAGGGTGCCGGTCTTGTCGAACAGCACCCAGTCCGCCTCGGCCAGCCGTTCCAGGGCCGAGCCGTCCTTTACCAGCACCCCGGCCCGCATCAGCGAACCCGCCGCCACGATCTGCGCCGCCGGAACCGCGAGGCCCAGCGCGCAGGGGCAGGTGATGATCAGAACCGCCGCGGACACCAGCAGCGCCTGGTGCCATCCTGCGCCAAGCAGTAGCCACAACAGGAAGGCACCGACGGCAAGCGCGTGGACGGCAGGCGCGTAGAGGCGGGCCGCGCGGTCGGCGATGCGGACGTAGCGCGAGCGGCCCTGCGCCGCTTCCTCCATGAGGCGGGCGACCTCCGCCACGCTGGTGTCCCGCCCGGTCGCAGTGACCCGCACGACCAGCGCGGCGTCAAGGTTCAGCATGCCGGCATGGACCTCGTCGCCGGGTCGGGCCGGGAAGGGCGCGCTTTCCCCGGTCAGCAGCGATCGGTCGATCGCGCTGGCGCCCTGCTCGACGATGCCGTCGGCCGCCAGCCGCTCGCCGGCGGCGACGATCATGCGGTCCCCGACGCCAAGCGCATCGGCCCGGACCCACTCGGGCGCTTCGTCCGCGCGGATCACCATGGCGCCGGCGGCAGCCTGCTTGAGCAGGGCAGTCACGCCGTCGCGGGCGCGGTCGCGCATCACGCTGTCGAGCGCCCGGCCGGTGAGCAGGAAGAACAGCAACATCACCGCGCCGTCGAAATAAGCGTGGGCGCCACCCGTCATGGCCTCGAACAGGCTGAGGCAGGTGACCAGCAGGACGCCGACGGTGATCGGCACGTCCATGTTGGTCCGCCCGGCCCGCAGCGCAGCGAAGGCCGAGCGGAAGAAGGGTCGTCCGGCATAGGCGACAGTCGGTATCGCAATCAGCCCGGCGAGCAGGTGGAACAGGTCGCGCGTCGCGCCTGCAGCCCCCGACCAAACCGACACCGACAGCAGCATGACGTTCATCGATGCGAAGCCGGCCACCGCCGTGCACCGCAAAAGGTCGCGCGTCTCGCTCTGCCCGCTCGCCGACCCTTCGCCGAGTAGGGGCTGGGCCTCGAAGCCGATGCCGGCCAAGGCCGCGGTAATCTCGGGCACGCGAAGCGCGGGATCATGATCGACCGTCAGCTGCCGATTGGTCATGTTCAATCGTGCGGAGATGATCCCCGGGACGCGTGCAAGGCCATCCTCGATCTTGCGGATGCAGCCGGCGCAATGCGCCCCCGGCACCGCCAGCAACGTCCGCTCGAGCGGGGTGCCCTGAAGCGCCGCCCCCTGCACCGTCACGACAGGGTCTCGATCAGCTGGACCTGCTCACCGGCGCGGCGGACCGTCAGCCTGACGTGCCAGCGTCCGGCGGGGAGCGCCCGATCGGACACCAGCTGCTGGCCGTCGCGGTGGAAGCGGAGCGTGACGTCGCCCTGGCGGCCGAGCGGATGGCTGGCGACGCCGCTCGCCTCCGCACCCACGATGCTGGTGCTGAGCGTGACGTGGCGCCCGTCGTCCAGGCTCGGCTTCACCGTCCAGCCGAGTTGGTCCTGCCGCCGTGCCTCGACCAGCCACTCGTTATACCTCTGGCTCGCGACATAGCTGTTCTCGACCACCACGCCGCCGAAGGTGCGCACGGCAAAGCTGGCCATCAGCAGGTTGACCGCGATCACGACCCCAAAGAAACCGCAAAGCAGGGCGGTCATGTGCAATCCGGTGAAGCGTCTGGCCATCATGGTTCCCCCGGCCGCTCGAACACGGCCTGCGTGCGAGCGCTTTCCTTGCTGTCCCCGCTCACCGGCACGACGGTGAACTCGAAGGGCTGCGCTCCTTGTCCATCACCGGGGGCAGCCACGGAAATAGGTAGTTTTGCGAGGGAGTCGGCGGGGACCAGCGCCTCCACGCGCGTGCTGGCGCTGTCGCGGCTAGACCCCTGCAACCAGATCGCCCCTTCGGGCAAGCCAGTGATCGCGACCGCCATGCGCCGGGGCCGCGCCTCCATGTTGCGGATCTTGATCGTGAAGTCGTTGCGGACATGGCCGTCCGACAGCTGCACGAACGCGGGGTTGCGCTGGTGCTGGGCGCTGATGGTCAGGCGAGTGCGATCCCCCACGGCCAGCAACATGGCGATCCCCACCGCGCTCCACACGCCAAGGTAGGCGAAGGTGCGGGGGTGCCTCAGTGTCTTGAGCAGGGGCTTGGGCTCGCCGCCGGCCCGCTCCGACGCGCAATCCTCAAGCGTCGCATAGTCGATCAGGCCGCGGGGCTTGCCGATCTTGGCCATGACCTGGTCGCAGGCATCGATGCACAGGGCGCAGGTGATGCAGCCGATCTGCGCGCCGTCGCGGATGTCGACGCCGGTCGGGCAAACCGCCACGCACTGGTTGCAGTCGATGCAGTCGCCGAGCGCTTCCGGCTGGGCCTGGAGGTCGGCCAGCGTGGCCTTGCGCCGTCCCTTGCCACGTGGCTCTCCGCGCCAGTCCTTGTAGGTAACGATGAGGGTCTTCTCGTCCATCATCGCCGTCTGGATGCGCGGCCACGGGCACATGTAGACGCACACCTGTTCGCGCATGAAGCCGCCGAACACGAAGGTGGTGGCGGTCAGAAGCGCGACCGTGGTGTAGGCGACTGCCGGCGCCTCGCCCGACAGGAAGCTGCGGGCGAGGGTCGGCGCATCGGCGAAATAGAAGATCCACGCGCCCCCGGTCGCGGCGGCGATGACGAGGTAGACGCTCCACTTGGCCAATCGACGCGCGATCTTGCCCGCGCGCCACGGCGCCGCCGCAAGCCGCGCCTGCGCATTGCGGTCGCCATCGATCAGGCGGTCGACGTGCTGGAACAGGTCGGTCCACACCGTCTGCGGGCAGGCATAGCCGCACCAGGCGCGGCCGACGACGGAGGTGACCATGAACAAGCCAACCCCCGCCATGATCAGCAGCCCGGCGACATAATAGAATTCGTGCGGCCAGATCTCGATCGGGCCGAAGTAGAAGCGCCGGCCGGCCAGGTCGACCAGCACCGCCTGGTCCGGGGCATAGGCACCGCGATCCCAGCGCAGCCAGGGCGTGACGTAGTAGATGGCCAGGGTCACGGCCATGATCAGCCACTTCAAGCGCCGGAAGCGTCCGTCCACGGCCTTGGGGAAGACCGGCTGCCTCTTTTCGTAGAGATGCCGGTTCTTCCCCAATCCGATCAGGTCGGTGAGATGGACCATCCGTCGCGCTCCCTCGGCTCCGGCCGGCCGTGCGTCACGGCCTGGCGGGTTGCTGCGGGCTGCTCTGCGCGATCTTCCGCTCGCCGCCACCAAGGGAATACACGTAGGCGGCCAGCATCTTCACCTGCGTGGGGCCGAGCTTCTCGCCCCACCGCGGCATGACGCCGTAGCGGGCGTTGGTGATGGTCTGGGTCAGCGCATCACTGTCATTGCCGTAAAGCGAGATGGCATCGGTGAGGTTGGGTGCGCCGAAGTCGCGATTGCCCTTGGCATCGTTGCCGTGACAGGCGGCGCAATTGTTGGCGAACACGGTTGCGCCGCGTTGTGAGGACGCATTGACCTTCTGCTGCCCGCTCACCGTGCGGACATAAGCGACCACGTCGGCGATGTCGCCTGCCGGAAGCAGGCCGTCGCGCCCGAAGGCCGGCATCTGCGACATGCGCGTCTCCCCATGCTCCGGATTACGGATGCCGTGCGCGATCGAATATTCGATCGCCTGGATGTCGCCACCCCACAGCCAATCGTCGTCATTGAGGTTGGGGTAGCCCTTCGACCCGGCCGCGCCGGTGCCGTGGCACTGGGTGCAGTTGTTGCGATAGGACGCGCGCCCGCCCTCGATCGCAGCCTGCATCAGCTGCGCATTGCCCGGCAGTTGATCGATCGGCATCGCCTCGATCGCCTTCAGCAGCGGCGCGCGCCTGGCGGCGTCGGCGGCAAGCTCCTTCTCGAGGTCCCCGCGGCTGGTCCAGCCGAGGGTTCCGGCCGTCGCCTCGCTGATCATCGGCCAGGAGGGATAGACGACCATGTAGCCGACACCCCACAGGATGGTCGCGTAGAAGGTCCACAGCCACCAGCGCGGCAGCGGCGTGTCGAGTTCTTCGATCCCATCCCACTCGTGGCCGACCTTTTGCGTGTTGGTCGCCTCGTCGATGACTTTTTTGTCAGCCATGGTCACGATCCTTGAAGATGAGCTCGGCGGCGTCGCGGTTGCGTTCGCGATTGCGGGGCAGGAAGGCCCAGCCGACGAGGATGAGGTAGGTGGCGGCCATGGCGACCAGCCCCCAGCTGTCGGCGAAATGGCGAAGCTCGTTGTAGCTCACTTGGCCTGCTCCACCGGCGCGGCCTTCTTGAAGTCGACCAGAGTGCCTAGCATCTGCAGATAGGCGACCAGCGCATCCATCTCGGTCACCTTGGTGGGATCGCCGTCGAAGTCGCGGACCTGCGCCTTGGGATAGCGCTTCACGAAGTCGGCGCTGTCGCTCGCGGCATTGGCCTGGAGAAGGAGGTCGGCGTCGGCCTGGTCGATGTCCACCCGCTTGTAGGGCACGCCGGTGCGCTGCAGTGCCTTGAGGTGCGCGCCCGTGTTGCCGACCTTGAGCTCACGCTCGCCCAAGAAGGCATAGGGCGGCATGATCGATTCCGGCACCGTCGAGCGCGGGTCCTTGAGGTGCTGGACGTGCCATTCGTCCGAATAGCGGCCGCCAACCCGCGCCAGGTCTGGCCCAGTACGCTTGGACCCCCATTGGAACGGGTGGTCGTACATGCTCTCGGCGGCCAGGCTGTAATGGCCGTAGCGCTCCGTCTCGTCCTTGAACGGGCGCACCATCTGGCTGTGGCAGCTGTAGCAGCCCTCGCGGATGTAGATGTCGCGGCCGGTCTGCTCGAGCGGCGTGTAGGGCCGCACGCCCTCCACCTTCTCGATGGTGGAGTCGATCCAGAACAGGGGCGCGATCTCGACGATCCCGCCGATGGTGACGACCACGAGGGAAAGGGCCGCCAGCAGGGTGACGTTGCGCTCGATCGCGCCGTGCGAAAAGGTCTTTGAGGTCATGAGGTCGGTCCTATTCGGCGGCGAGCGGGGCGTAGGCCGGCTCGTTGGCGGGTGCCTTGCGAGCCGGGGCGAGCGGGCGGTCCGCTTCAGGATCGTGAAGCGCGCCCGACAGCGGTTTCTCGTCGCGAACCTTGCCCTTCACCGTCTGCCACACGTTCCAGATCATGATCAGGAAGCCCGCGAGGTAGAGCAACCCGCCCGCGGCGCGGATCACGTACAGCGGGAACATGGCGAGGATGACGTCGCTCCAGGCGTAGACCAGGTAGCCGTCCGCTCCGTACTCGCGCCACATCAGGCCCTGCATGATGCCGGCCGTCCACATGGCCGCCGCGTAGAGAACGATCCCCAGCGTCGCGAGCCAGAAGTGCCAGTTGATCATGCGCAGCGAGTAGAGCCGCTCGCGGCCCCACAGGCGCGGCGCAAGGTAATAAACCGCCGCGAAGGTGATCATTCCGTTCCAGCCGAGCGCGCCGGCATGGACGTGGCCGATGGTCCAGTCGGTGTAGTGCGACAGGCTGTTGACCGCCTTGATCGACAGCATCGGGCCTTCAAAGGTCGCCATGCCGTAGAAGGCCAGCGCCATCACCATCATCCGGATGATGGGGTCGGTGCGGACCTTGTCCCATGCCCCGTTGAGGGTCATCAGGCCGTTGATCATCCCGCCCCAGCTCGGCATCCACAGCATGATCGAGAAGACCATGCCCAGCGTCTGCGCCCAGTCGGGCAGCGCGGTGTAGTGAAGGTGGTGCGGACCCGCCCAGATGTAGAGAAAGATCAGCGACCAGAAGTGGATGATGCTCAGTCGGTAGCTGTAGACCGGGCGCTCGGCCTGCTTGGGCACGAAGTAGTACATCATCGCCAGGAAGCCGGCGGTCAGGAAGAAGCCGACCGCGTTATGGCCGTACCACCATTGCGTCAGCGCATCCTGGACGCCCGCGAACAGCGAATAGCTCTTGGAGCCAGTGAGGCTGACCGGCACCGCCAGGTTGTTGACGATGTGCAGCATCGCGATCGTCAGGATGAAGCTGAGGTAGAACCAGTTGGCGACGTAGATGTGCGGTTCGCGGCGCTTGACGATCGTACCGATGAACACCGCGGCATAAGCGACCCAGACAAGCGTCAGCCACAGGTCGACATACCATTCCGGCTCGGCATATTCGCGGCTCTCGGTGATGCCGAGGAGGTAGCCGGTCGCCGCCAGGACGATGAACAATTGGTAGCCCCAGAAGACGAAGCGGGCGAGGCCAGGGAAGGCGAGGCGCGCGCGGCAGGTGCGCTGCACCACATAGAAGCTGGTCGCGATCAGGGCGTTGCCGCCGAACGCGAAGATGACCGCCGACGTGTGCAGCGGCCGAAGCCGCCCGAAGGTCGTATATTCGAGCGCGAGGTTGAGCGAGGGGAAGGCGAGCTGCAGGGCGATGTAGAGGCCGGCGGCAAACCCCGCGACACCCCAGAAGAGGGTCGCGATGACGCCCCAGCGCACCGGATCGTCGTCATAGCGCGACGGTTCGGCCGCCGGCCGCGCCACGCCGTCGAGGTCGCCCTTGCGCAAGGTCCACACCATCGCGCCAAGCGCGGCGGCGGCGACGATGCCCATGTGCACGGAAAAGCCGAAGTCGACTGACGCCGCGATTGCCGCCAGCGCAAGAAGGGCGACCAGCATGTAGCCGCCGCTCCTGGTGAGTATCTGTTCCATTTGCCCCTGCCTTGATGCCCCTGGCTTCACGCGAACTAATCCGGGCAGCAGGCGGCCCGCCTTACGCAAAGCTACCTATCCGCTCCGCTGGTGCATGGCGGGACCGGGCAGCCCCTGCGTTGATCTGGATCAACGAAGCATGCCCTCCGCCTTCCTAGGTGCGCCGCAGCAATCACCGGGAGGGATCCATGAAACTGCCTGCACTGACCATCGCCGCCGCCCTGCTGCCCGCCGTTCCGGCCCATGCGGAAGCTGGCGACATCCTGCTTCGCGGCCGCGCCATCCTAGTCATCCCGACCGAAAAATCGGGCGGCATCCAGCCGACCTTTCCCAACGACCGGGTCAGCGTCAGCGACAGCTGGACGCCCGAAGTGGACGTGACCTGGTTCGCGACCGACCGGGTGGCGTTCGAGCTGATCGCGGCGACCACCAAGCATGACGTTGGCGGCGAGAAGGGCCTGAAGCCGGTCGGCAAGCTTGCGGACACCTGGGTCCTGCCGCCCACCCTGACCGCGCAATACCACTTCGCCCCGAACGCCCGGGTGCGGCCCTATGTGGGGGCGGGCGTCAACTACACCCTGTTCTACAATGAGGACGCAAGCCGCGCGCTAGAGTCGGCGATTGGCTCGACCGGGGTCAAGCTGAAGAGCAGCTTCGGCTATGCGCTTCAGGCCGGCGCGGACGTGGCGCTGACCGACAAGGTCTTCCTCAACCTCGACGTCAAGTACATCGACATCGACACGCGGGCGAAACTCACCACCGGCACGCTGGTGAACCGGGTGAAGGTCAGTATCGATCCGGTGGTGTTCGGGGTGGGCGTCGGTACCCGCTTCTGACGCTCAGAAGTCGTGGTAGCCTTCGGCTAGCTCAGCAAGGCTGCCACGATCGAGCAATTCGACCTGGTTGAGTGTCACGAGGCGGATGAGCTTGCGGTCCTTCAACTGCGCGAAGACCCGGCTCACCGTCTCCTTGGTCAGGCCGAGATAATCGGCCATCTCGATCCGGTTCATCGGCAGGTCGACGATCCTGACGGGGGCCGAGCCCTTCTGCTGGCGCCGCCACATGTCGATCAGCAGGCTGGCCACCCGCTCCACCGCCGACTTGCGCCCAAGCAGCAGCATCTGGGTCTGGGCGGCGGCGAGTTCGTGGGCGGCGAGGCGGTAGATCTCGCGCTCCAGTTCGGGATGCGCTTCGGCGAAATCGTCGAAGCGGCTGCGGGTGAAGCGGCACATCCGGGTCGGCTTCAGCGCCTCGGCGCTGAACGCATGCTCGCCGCCGATCGAGATGCCGAGATAGTCGCCGGGAAGGATAAAGCCGATCACCTGGCGGCGGCCGTCCGGGAGCAGCTTGTAGAGCTTCAGCGCCCCCTCGGTGACGTTGTAGACCTGGGCGGCCGGATCGCCTTCGTGGAACAGCGGCTGACCGGCGTCGAGCCGCTGGGTGGCGCCGCCAGACTTGAGCTCCGCCAGGTCGTCGCTGCACAGCACGCCGCACACCGCCGTGTCGCGCACCGCGCAGCCGGCGCAAGGGTGGGCGGCAGGTAGAGCGGTCAGCTCGCGGGCGGGAAGGGTGGCCATGATCGTGCAAGTCCTTCTGGCAGGCACCGCCGGAGCGGTTCGTCACCGGTGCGCTACAATGATCTAGATCAATGGCGACATACGCAGTGTCCCGTAGGGCAAGAGCCTGCACCCCTGTGCGCGGAGACCCCCCCCATGGCCCTGATCCACGTATCCGACCTGCCGCCGCACCGCCGGGATGAGGCGCTGGGCCTGGTAAAGCTCGGTTCGGGTCACAGCGCGGAGGAGTGGATGCGCTGCCTGCGGCCGGGCGACGAGGAGGCCAGTGGGGTGCTGTCGGCCTGCGCCACCAGCGGCGTGCTGCTGGGCGTCGCGGCCTGGACGGTCGGGCGGGGGCAAGCGGGAGCCGCCGACCGAGTGCTCCGGGTGCCCCTCTTCGTGGCGTTCGAGCTTGGCCGCGACAAGTCCACGGCGGCGGCGTTGCGCGGCGGGCTCGACCGGCTGGGGGAGAAGCTCGGCTGCGGCGCGCTGCTGTTCGACACCGCCGGGCAGGAGTGATCCATCTCAATCCGGCGCGGCGGCGCAGCGGCTAGCGCTGCGCGGATGACCACCACCACGCTCGATCCCGCCCTGCTGGCCCGCTACGGGGAGCGCAACGTCCCGCGCTACACCAGCTATCCGACCGCCCCGCACTTCGCCCCGGCGGCGGACGACCACGCGTATCGCGATTGGCTGGCGGACCTGCCGTCGGGTGAGCCCCTGTCGCTCTACGTTCACGTGCCCTTCTGCCGCGCCATGTGCTGGTACTGCGGCTGCCACACCAGCGTGACCCGGCGGGAAGCGCCGGTCAGCCGTTATGTCGCGGCGCTGGCCCAGGAGATCGCAATGGTCGCCGCGCTGGTCGGCCCGGGGCACCGCGCGGGGCACCTCCACTTTGGCGGCGGCACTCCGACCCTGGTCAGGCCGGACGAGTTCACCGCGCTGATGCGACAGCTTCGCGCGCGCTTCGCCTTCGCAAGCGACACCGAAGTGGCGATCGAGATCGACCCGCGCACGCTCGCCCCCGACATGGCCGTGGCCCTGGGCGAGGGCGGCGTCACCCGCGCCAGCATCGGGGTGCAGAGCTTCGATGCGCAGGTGCAGCGCGCCATCAATCGCCTGCAAAGCTTTGAGGTCACCCGCGAGGCCGTCGAGCGCCTGCGCAATGCCGGTATCGCCAGCTTCAACTTCGACCTGCTTTATGGCCTGCCGTTCCAGACGGTGGCCAATTGCGTGGAAACGGTGGACCTTGCGCTGCTGCTCAGGCCCGACCGCCTGTCACTGTTCGGCTATGCGCATGTTCCCTCGTTCAAGCAGCACCAGCGCAAGATCGACGCTGCCGACCTGCCAGGCGCGGCCGAGCGGCTGGCGCAGTTCGAGGCGATGGCGGAGCGGCTGCAACAGGCCGGTTACCTGCGCATCGGCCTCGACCATTTCGCGCTGCCGTCCGACAGCATGGCGTGGGCGGCGGCGGCGGGAACGCTCCACCGCAACTTCCAGGGCTACACCACCGATGGCTGCGCGACCCTGATCGGTTTCGGCGCCTCCTCGATCGGACGGCTGCCGCAGGGCTTCGTCCAGAACGCCGCCACCACTCCCAATTATGAGCGGCGGATTGCGGCCGGTAGCCTCGCCACCGTTCGGCAGTGTGCGCTATCGCCCGAGGATCGACGGCGCGGCGCCCTGATCGAACGACTGATGTGCGACTATCGGGTCGACCTCACGGGCGCTTCAGACCTTGCCGATGAAAGCAGGCTCGCACCCCTGATCGCAGACGGGCTGATCCGCCGCACGGGCGAGGTCATCGAGCTTCTGCCCGAAGCGCGGCCGCTGGTGCGCACGGTTGCCGCCGCCTTCGACGCCTACCTGGAAGAGGGTGCCGGGCGCCACGCCCGCGCCTTGTGACCATGCGGTCCGTAGATGTCCGTATTTCGGATGGAATCTCGGCGCGGCACACCGGACCCATGAACTGGAAGTCCATCCGCCTGGAGCTTGGTCGAACGGTTGATTTTCCGCGCGGGTCGCCGAGCCGCGCCTACCTGCTCCGCGCTCCGCTGGGCAACGACGGGATGATCGACGAGCAGGCGCTGGTCTCGACGCCGGAACAGGCGACGGTGCGGCGCATGTGGCCGAGCGAGCCCGACCTTAGCGGCCACCTTATCCGCGGCCAGTCCGGCTGGGCCTTCCTGGCCGGACGTAGCGGTCAGGAGAAGCGGATCTGGTCCGAATTCGGCGCGGAGCCGATCAGCGAAGGCGGCCTCCTGACCATGCGCGAAAACGGCCGGGCGCTGCCCTTCCGCGTCGCCAAGCTAAGCGACCTCGCCTGATCCCTCGCCGCCGAGGCCGGCGGTAAAGGCGATCCGCAGGGCCTCGCTTAGCGAGCGTACCTCCAGCTTGGTCATCAGGTTGGCGCGGTGGATCTCCACCGTGCGCGGGCTGATTCCGAGGTCATAGGCGATGGTCTTGTTGGGCAGACCGCGGACCAGCCCTGCCAGCACGTCGCGTTCGCGTCCCGTCAGGATGTTGAGGCGGGCGCGTGCCTCTTCGGCGTGGGTGGAGGCGAGCTTGCTGTGCTGCAAGCGTTCGAAGCCGGCTTGCAGCGCGCTCACCAGGCTGGCCTTCTCGAACGGCTTCTCGAGGAATTCGATCGCGCCCGCCTTCATCGCCTGCACTGCGATCGGCACGTCGCCGTGGCCGGTCATGATGATCACCGGCAGCATGCAACCCGCCTCGCGCAGGGCACGCTGGACCTCCAGCCCGTCCATGTCAGGCATCCGGATGTCGAGCAGGATACAGCCGCTTTCCAGCGCGCGGGCGTCCTTCAGCAGCGCCACGCCGCTCTCGTAGCTCTGCACCCGGTAGCCCGACGTCTTGAGCATGAACGCGGCCGAGCGCCGCACCGCGTCGTCGTCGTCGACCAGGTGGACCAGGTTTTGCTCACTCATCGACCGCCCCCGCTTCGGGCACCGTGAAGTGGAACACGGTGCCGCCGCCCGGTCCGGGTTCGAACCAGATCTTGCCGCCATGCGCCTCGATGATGGTGCGACAGATCGACAGGCCGATGCCCATGCCATGCTCCTTGTTGCTGACGAAGGGCTGGAACAGCTGTCCGGCCATCTCCGGCGCAATGCCCTTGCCGGTGTCGGCGACGCTGATCCGCACCATCTCCTCGCCGTCGCGGTTGGTGGTGATGGTGAGCTGCCGCACGCGCGACCCGATCATCGCGTCGATGCCGTTGCGGATGAGGTTCAGCAACACCTGCTGGATCTGCACCCGGTCCACCAGCACGTCGGTGGCTTGCGGATCGAGATCGATGTCGACCTCCACCCCATATTCGCGCGACCCGACGAGGCCCAGCGCATTGGCTTCGGCGATCAGGCGCGGGAGGTGCTCGATCTTTCGCTCGGTCTGGCCATAGGTGATGAAGTCGCGCAGGCGGCGGACGATCTGGCCGGCGCGGATCGACTGCTGCGCGGCTTCGTCCAGCGCCTCCCGGACCAGCGCCAGTTCCTCTTCGCCGGGCGCGCCCGTCACGAGATCGCGCGCCGCCTCGCAATAATTGGCGATGGCAGCGAGCGGCTGGTTCAATTCATGCGCAAGCGCGGAGGCGAGCGTGCCGACCTCGCTGACCCGCCCAACATGGGCGAGTTCGGCCTGCAAGTCCTGCAGCCGCATCTCGGCATGCTGGCGCTCGGTCAGATCGCGGATGAAGCCGGTGAAGATGCGCCGCTCGCTATCCGCCGCTTCGCCGATGGCAAGCTCGATCGGGAAGGTATAGCCGTCCCGGTGTCGCGCGGTCGTGACGCGTCCGATCCCGATGATCTTGCGCTCGCCGGTCTGGTGATAGTTCGACAGGTAGCGGTCGTGCCGTTCGCGGTCGGGGGAGGGCATGAGGATGCTGACGTTCTCGCCCAGTATCTCGGCCTCGGAAAAACCGAACATCCGCTCGGCCGCGGCGCTGAACGACAAAATGCAGCCTTTCTCGTCGATCACCACCATCGCGTCGGGCACGGTGGCGAGGATCGATCGGAGGTGGGTCTCACCAGCCCGATCGGTAGCGGAAACCCTTGTCATCAGGCGGTTTTCTGAAACATCGGCGCTGTCATACTGCGCCGGGGGACACTCCTGCAAGCGCGTCGGCGACAAGCGCGCGGACATCCACCTTCGCCTTTAAGCGGGCGCCGAGCAGGGCGGTGCCGCTGATCTTGCGCTGGACAAACAGCAGGTCGGCCGGGGGCAGGTGCCAGCTTGCCTTGTCGGCGGCGATGCTCATGCCCTCCTCGCGCAGGATGTTGAGGAAGGCGCGGTCGCCGAAGTCGAAGGGGCCCGGCTTGTGCAATTCGGTGAGCACCACCTGCACCATCCGCTCCAGCGTATCGCCATGGCGGTCGGCCACCGCCTGGCCGATGAAGCCGGCCGCCACCGCGCCGCGCTTCACCGTCTCCGCCTCCCCCGCCAAGGCGGCCGCCAGCAGGGTGCGATAGCCGTCGGCGATGGCGCGTGGCACCTCCTGCGCCGCGCCGAAGTCGAGCAGCGCGATGCGGCCGTCGTCCAGCAGGCGATAATTGGCGTAATTGGGGTCGGTCTGCATCGCCCCGAACTCGAACAATTCGCGCAGCACCAGCGCGACGATGCGCTTCATCGCGAGGTCGCGCGTTTCCTGCGGAGCGTCGTCCAGCGCCTCGATCGGCCGGCTTTCGACAAAGCTCATCGCCAGCACGCGCGCGGTGGTGAAGGTCTCGTCGAGGTCCGGCACGACGAACTCGGGCGAGGCGCGAAGCCGTTCGCCGTAGCGCCGCAGCTGCTGCCCCTCGCGGACATAATCGGCCTCCCGCGCCAGCTGCGCCTTGGCCTCGGCCAGCAGCGGCGCGATGTCGAGTTCGGCCGGCAGCAGGCCCGACACGCGCAAGAGGGCCGCGACATTGTCGACGTCGGCGTCGATGCTTTCCGCCACGCCCGGATACTGGACCTTGATTGCCAGGATGCGCCCGTCGTGCGTCTCGGCCCGGTGCACCTGCCCGATCGAGGCGGCGGCGATCGGATGCGCCTGGAAGCGCTTGAAGCGGCGGCGCCACTCCTTGCCCCACTCCGCTTCCAGCACCTTGGATAATTGTTGAGGCGGCATGTGGAAGGCGTTGCTGCGCAGGCGGGCCAGGATGTCGCTCAGCTCGGGCGGCAGGAAGTCGCCACTGTCGAGGCTGATCATCTGCCCAAGCTTCATCGCCGCGCCGCGCAGGTGCGCCAGCCGGTCGGCCAGGCGGGTGAGGTTAGCAGGGGTCAGGAGGAGGTCGCGTCCGCTTGGCCGTTCCCCGGCCGCCAGCCGCCGCGCGCCTTCGGCCAGCATTCCCCCCGCGACACCGCCGGCAAGGCGCCCGAACTGCCCGGCGCGAGCGAGCCGCCCGCGCGGGACCGGGCGGCTTTCGTCCCCGCTCATGCGGCCATCCAGCGCTGCAGCCGTGGCCGGACCCGGAGAAAGCGGACGTAAGCGCGCTCTAGGAGGCCGAGCACATGGCGGTTGCGCGCGGCAAGCCCGAGCGGCCGGAGCAGCGGTATCGCGCGCCACATCGCCGCAAAGGCCGCGGCCCCGCTCAGCAGGCGGCCGTCCTCCTCGGCATGGAAGCGGGCAAGCAGCTCGGCGCGGTCGATCGGGCAAGTGTCAGCAGCCGACGGGTCGCTGACGTCCACGAAATCGATGTGCGCGCCGCGGTCGAGCCGCCGCATCAGCGCTATCTCGCGCCGGCAGAGCGGGCATCCGCCATCGAACCAGACCGTCAGCATGGCGTGTATATAGGAGTTCGGCGCAGCGCTTCGACCCGGCCGAGAGCCTAGGCCGCGGCGGGGGTTTGCTCGGTCAGGCCAGTAGCCTCGACAGCGCCTGGGCAAGCTGTTCGCGGCTGTAGGGCTTCGCGATGGTCACCGCTTCCCCGGTCCAGCCGACCCCGCCTTCTGCATAACCGGTCGCGAACAGGAACGGGATGCCGCGCGCGTGCAGCAGGTCGGCGACGGGAAAGCTGCGTTCGTCGTTGAGATTGACGTCCAGCACGGCGACGTCGAACTCTTCCGCCTCGGCCATTGCCAGCGCTTCGGACAGGCGAAAGGCTGGGCCGACCACCATGAAGCCGAGGTCCAGCACCATATCCTCGAGCGCGAAGGCGATCATCGGCTCGTCCTCGACCAGCAGGATGCGGCGCTGCGGGTCAGGCACGGGCGGGCATGGGGGCGTCCACCTCGCAGCGGACGCCATCGGGGTCGTAATGGATCCGGACCGTGCCGCCCAGTTCGGCGGCGAGCCCGCGCTCGATCATCCGGGTGCCGAAGCCGCGGCTGGTCGGAATTGCCACGTGCGGGCCGCCGCGTTCCTTCCATTCCATTCGCAGCCGGTTGTCATCGCTTGACCAGCGGATCGCCACGGTGCCCTCGTCCTGGCTGAGGCTGCCATATTTCACCGCGTTGGTGGCAAGCTCATGGATGGCCATGGCGATGCTGACCGCGACCTTGGGCGGCAGCATGAGGTCGGGGCCGTCAAGCGACAGGCGATGGTCGTCAGAGCGGACGGCGGTGAAGGTGTCGCAGATGAGACGGCGCAGCGGCACCGCCTCCCAGCGCTCCTGGGTAAGGATTCCGTGCGCCGCCGACAGCGCGCCCAGTCGACCTTCGAAACGAGACAGCTGCGCCGCTGTGGGATCTGTGCCGCGGAAGCTTTGCTGAGCGATGCTCTGGATGATGGCGAGGAGGTTCTTGGCGCGGTGGCTGAGCTCGTTGATCAGGAGCTGCTGGTGCGCCTCGGCCTGCTTGCGCCCGGTGATGTCCTGCAGGGCGACGATCGCGATCCCCGCCTTGCCGTCATCGTCGAGGATTGGCGTGGCCTGCGCCAGCAGGGTGATCACTTGCCCGTCCTTGCGGCGGTATCGGATCTCCTCGTTGGTGACCGTCTCGCCTCGGGTCGCCGCGCGATACAGCGCATAGCGTTCCGCCGGAAGCGGCCGGCCCTGTGCATCGATGCCGCCATAACGATGGTAGGTGTCGGCGCCTTCGGACAGCACCGCGTGACCCAGCATTTCCTCCAGCGCCTGGTTGTAGAGGAAGATCTCGCCCGACGGGACATGGGCGATGGCGACCCCGACCGGCATCTGGTCGATCACGGCCCGCAGCTGCTCCTCGCTGCGCCGCACCCGCTCGAGGCCCTCGCGGCGTTCGTCGACGTCGATCACCGACCCGACATAGCCCATGAACTTGCCCGACCCGTCGAAGCGCGGGGCAGCGGCGTCGATGCACCAGCGAAAGCTGCCGTCGGCGCGGCGGACCCGGAAGTCGACCTCGTAGCGCCTCTGCTCAGCATTGGCGGTGAGGAAGGCCCGTTCGGCTTCCGGTCGGTCATCCTCGTGCACGGCGTTGAGCCAGCCGAAGCCCTCGCCTTCATGGTCCTTTTGCCCGGTGAAGTCGTACCAGGTCTTGTTGAGGTAGGTGCAATAGCCGGTCTCGTCGGTGACCCACAGCATCACGGGTGTGTTGTCGGCGATGTTGCGGAAGCGGTCCTCGCTTTCGCGCAGGATGGCTTCGGAACGGACCCGCACGATGTGCGCCCAGCTGCGCTCGGTGGCTTCGGCGACCAGCGCCTGTTCGTCCTCGGTCCAATTGCGGGGAACGCTTTGGTGGACGGCCATCAACGCCGCCAGCTTGCCGCCCCGGAAATAGGGCATGCAGATGGTTGCCTGGATGCCGATGGCGAGGAACATGGCACCTTCCTCGGAGCCCAGGTCGCCCGGCACGTCGCGAACGACGAGCGGGCGGCCGTTTCGCAGTTCGGTGACTGCGGTCTTGCCAAAGCTGTCCAGCGTGTAGGTGCCGACGATGCTTGCCGAGCCCGCCGCCGACCAGTCGCCGCGGATGGTGAAGGCGTCCTGGTCCTCCTCCATGTCGGCATAGGCGACGATGGAAGCGTTCAGATACTCGCCGACCAGGCGCGCGGTGGTGGCCATGATCTCGTCGGGCGCGGCGAGGTCGTTGATGGCGCGCGACAGGCGGTCGAACAGTCCCAGCCGCTCGGCCCGGGCCTGAAGCGCACGTTCGGCAAGCACCCGGCCGGTGGTCTCGATCACGATCGCCAGCACGCCGGCCGGCTTGCCGTCGTCGCCGAGCACCGGCGAATAGTCGAGGTTCATGGCGACGTTTTCGGGCCTGCCATGGCGGTGCAGCACCAGTTCCTGGTCGCGGAAGGAAAGGGTGCCGCCGGCCAGCCCGACCTTCATCACATGGTCGTTGAAGTCGGCGACCTCCGGCCAGCCTTCGCGGACCTGGCTGCCGAGAAGCTCGGGATGGCGCCCCCCCGCAAAGACCGAATAAGCGTCATTGTAGAGCATGATGCCGTCTTCGCCCCACAGCATCACGATCGGCACCGGCGTGCGCAGCATCAGGCCGGTGGCGGCCTTGAGGCTCTGCGGCCAACGCTCCACCGGCCCCAGCGAGGCGGACCAGTCACGGGATTTGATAAGGGCGCCACATTCGCCGCCGCCGTCGAGGAATGCAGGCATCACCACCCCGCTAGCGCGTCTGGGCTCCCGCGCAAAGTCCGACTTTCAGGAGAGGTTGCCATAGGTTAGTCTGTGCCTCATGCCTCTCTATCGTTTGGACAACCTCGGCCCGCAGCTCGGAATGGGCAGCTGGGTCGCGCCGAGTGCCGACCTGATCGGCGATGTGCGCCTCGGCGCCCGGGCAAGCGTGTGGTTCGGCGCGGTGATCCGCGCCGACAACACGCCCATTCTGATCAATGAGGAAAGCAACATCCAGGATGGCGCGGTCTGCCACAGCGACCCCCATGCGCCCCTGACGGTCGGCACGCGGGTCACCGTCGGCCACTTGGCGATCCTGCACGGCTGCACGATCGGGGACGGAGCGCTGATCGGCATGGGTGCGCGGGTGCTGAACGGTGCCGTCATCGGCGAACGCTGCATCGTCGGGGCAGGGGCGCTGGTGGCGGAAGGAAAGACGTTCGAACCCGGCCACCTGCTGGTCGGCGCGCCGGCCCGCGTGGTGCGGCCCTTGACCGAGGCCGAGCTGGCGATGCTGGACGCAAGCGCGCTTCATTATGCGCAGAAAGCCGCCGCTTATGCCGCGGGCCTCAGGTTACAGGCCTGACACTTGAGGGCCCGGCAGCACCGTCCCAGATTGGCGGCATGATCGACATCCGCCCCTTCGCCAGCCTCGGCCACGCCAACCATGGGTGGCTCGACGCACGCCACCACTTCTCCTTCGCCAACTATCATGACCCGGGCCGGATGGGCTGGGGCAAAATCCGTGTCTGGAACGACGACAAGATCGCCGGCAAGTCGGGCTTCCCGCCCCATCCGCACCGCGACATGGAGATCGTGACCTATGTCCGCACCGGCGCGATCACGCACCAGGACAGCCTCGGCAACAAGGGCCGCACCGGCGCGGGCGACGTCCAGGTGATGAGTGCCGGAACCGGCGTCGTCCATGCCGAATATAACCTCGAGGACGAGGACACGACCCTGTTCCAGATCTGGATCGAGACCGACCGGCCGGGCGCACCGCCGAGCTGGGGCGCCATGCCCTTCCCGTGTGAGGCGCGCGACGGTGCCTTTCAGCTGCTCGCCAGCGGTGACGAGAACGACGGCGCGCTGACCATCAACGCCGACGCGCGGATCCTCGGTGCGACGCTGAAGGGTGGCAGCAGCATCGCGTTCGAGGCCGACTCCACCCGCCACCTCTACCTGGTGCCGTCCGCGCCCGTTCGCATCAACGGCGTGGAGGCCGGCGCGCGCGACGGGGTCGCCATCACCGGTGAGACCCGACTGCTGATCGAGGGCGATTCGGACGCCGAGCTGGTGCTGGTCGACGCCCGCTGACGGGAGGGATGCTTGCGGCCCGGCCGGTGCTGGGCCAAAGGCGGGAGCAATCCCTCCTTCAGCATGGACCAGCTAGCGCCCGATCCGTGACGCGTTCCCGATTCATCATCCTTGCCGGCCTTTGGCTGGCCCTGCCCGGCATGGCTGCCGCGCAGAACAACGCCGCGCCGGCCAATGTCGTGACGCCCGCGCCCGCGCCGCGTGAGGGCACGGTCGGGCCCGAGCAGCTGCGCGACTTCGCGCTTCCGGGGACCGAGCGGACGGCCACGCCGCCGGCCGCCGCTGAGCCGCTGCGGCCGCGGCCCGCCGAACCTGCGCCCGCACCGTCGGCGAGCCCTCCCGCGGCGACGAGCGACAGACCGGCCACGCCGGTCCGCTCCGACCCTCCTGCCTCAGAGCCCGCTGCAGCGGTGGCGAGGCAAGAGGGACCGGCCAGTGCCGCACCTCCGACCACGTCCACCTCGACCGCGGCCGAGCCCTTCTCCTTGCCGACGGCAGGAGACGCGTTCACGCCCGCGCCGCTGCCACCGCCCAGCCAGCCGCTTCCGCCGATCACGGTGACCCAGTCGGGCACGCAGGCGTCCTCGCTGCTGCCTGGCTGGTGGCCGTGGATGCTGGTCGCGGTGCTGGCGGGCGTGGGCCTCGCCCTTGTTCTTCGCCAGCGCCGCCGCTTCGCCGCGGCCGGGCATGACAGCGGAGGGGTGTTCGAGCGCGTGGCCTCGCCGCCGCGACCCGCTGCGCCCGCGCCGCCGCCGGTTTCAGCGCCCGCGCCACTGGCGGAGCCGCCGGCTGCACCGCCGCTTCCCACGGGCCTCGTCACCACCAGGCTCCGCCAGCCCGCACCGCCGCCCGCCGCACCTTCGCCGGCCCCGACCGCGCCCGCGCCTGCGCCCGCACCGGTGGTGGGCGGGATCGTCAGCCGCCGCCTGCGCGGCTGGGTGGACATCGACCTCCACGTACGCGAAATCCTGTTCGACGCGAACGAGGCCGTGCTGCGGGTCGACCTCGTCATCAGCAACAACGGCACCGCGCCCGCCCGGCAGATTGCGCTCGAGGCGCTGACGATCAACGGCAGCGAGGAGCAGGGCGCGGAGATCGCGCGCTTCTTCGCTCGCCCGGCCGCGTCAACCGCGGCGATCCCCGAGCTGGGGCCGCTCAGCGACGTGGTGATCGGCCACGAAGTGCGCATGCCGCGCGCCGCGATCCGGGCCTATGAAGCGCAGGGCAAGGCGCTGTTCGTGCCGATCGTGGCGATCAGCGCCGCCTACCAGGTCGCTTCGGGAGAGGGGCGAACCGGCGCCGCTTTCCTGGTGGGACGGGACCTGCCCGGGTCCGAGCGGCTCGCCCCCCTGCTGCTTCCGCCGGACGCCGGACGGCAGCTTGGGCTCGGCGTGCGGCGGCTTGAAGAGGCGATCAGGCGCTGACAGGCGTTGACAGTCACTCCCCCGGGCGGCATTGGCGCCCGGCCTGACCTCGTGGAGAGGTGGCCGAGTGGTTAAAGGCAGCAGACTGTAAATCTGCCCGCGCAAGCGTACGCTGGTTCGAATCCAGCCCTCTCCACCATTCCCCGCTTCGAGCGAGCCTCCGTTTATCGAAACGACGCGCGGCAGGTTGCCAAGCCGCTTTCGGCCGCTAGCGTTCGCCTCCCGGCAGCAGTGCCCGGGCAGGGGGACGCATGCTGGAAATCGCTAAGCTGTCGCATACTTATGCCAACGGCACGGTCGCACTTGATGACGTGAGCCTGTCGGTTCCGCGCGGTATGTTCGGGCTGCTCGGTCCCAATGGCGCGGGCAAGTCGACGCTGATGCGGACGATTGCGACCCTGCAGGCACCGACCGGCGGCACCATCCGCTTCGGCGATATCGACGTCCTCGCCCAGCCCGACCGGCTCCGCCGCACGCTCGGCTACCTCCCGCAGGACTTCGGCGTCTACCCGCGCGTGTCGGCCTATGCGATGCTCGACCAGATGGCGGTGCTGAAGGGCATCACCGGCCGGTCCGAGCGCAAGGCGGTGGTCGAGACCCTGCTCAACCAGACCAACCTGTGGACCGTCCGCGACAAGGCGATCGCCGGTTTCTCCGGCGGCATGCGGCAGCGCTTCGGCATCGCCCAGGCGCTGATCGGCAATCCCGAGCTGATCATCGTCGACGAGCCCACCGCCGGCCTCGACCCGGAGGAGCGCAATCGCTTCCTTAACCTGCTTGCCGCGATCGGCGACAATGTGGTGGTGATCCTGTCGACCCACATCGTCGACGATGTCGCCGACCTCTGCCCGCGCATGGCGGTGCTGGCGGGCGGGCGCCTGCAGCTCGAAGGACCGCCGGCCGAACTCATCGCCAAGACCCGGGGCCGCGTCTGGAAAAAGGCGATCGCCCACGCCGAGCTCGAGGAGCATGGCACCCGGCACGAGATCATCTCCACCCGCCTGTTCGCGGGGCAGACCATCATCCACGTCCTTGCCGACCAGCAGCCGACCGGGTTCGAGCCGGTCGAGGGCGGGCTCGAGGACGTCTATTTCGCGACGCTCTCGACCCTCCGCCGCGCCGCCTGAGGAGCCCCGCCATGTTCCTCGGCATTGCCCGCTTCGAGCTTCGCTACCAGCTCCGCAATCCGGTCTTCTGGGTCGCGGCGGCGGTGTTCTTCCTGCTCGGCTTCGGCCTTACCGCCAGCGAGAATGTGAGCATCGGCACGCCCGGCGCGGTAGAGGAGAATGCGCCCTACGCGATCATGATCGCCACCAACGTCTTCACTCTCTTCTACCTGTACGTGATTACCGCCTTTGTCGCCAATGCGATCATCCGCGACGATGCGAGCGGCTTCGCCCCGATTGTGCGCGCAACCCACGTCACCAAGGCGCAGATCGTGCTCGGCCGCTTTGCCGGCGGGCTGGCGGTGGCGCTGCTAGGCTACACCTCGCTGCACCTGGGCATGTGGATGGGCACGCTCATGCCGTGGGTGGATCCCGAAACCATCGGGCCAAGCCGGTTCGCCGACTATGCCTGGAACTACCTGATCATAGCGGTCCCCAACATCTTCATGCTGAGCGCCCTGCTGTTCGCGTTGGCGACGGTGCTGCGATCGATGCTCGCCTGCTATGTCGGCGCGATCGCGATCGTGATGGGCTATCTGGTCGCGCAGGGCGCAGTCGGCCAGAACCTCGAATGGCGCGAGACCTTTGCCCGGTGGGAGCCGGTCGGCACCAGCGCCCTGCGCGAGGCGACCCGCTACTGGACCCAGGCCGAGATGAACACGCGGCTGGTCGAGTTCAGCGGTTTGGTTGCGTTCAACCGCCTGTGGGCCATCGTGCTCGGCGTCCTGTTTCTGGGTCTGGCCCTGTGGCGCTTCAGCATGACCGAGCGTGCGCCATCGCGCCGCCGCCTGCGCAAGCTCGCCCGCGCCGAGGCGCGCGAACACAAGGCCGCGGCGTTGGCGCCGACCCTTGGCGGCAATGCGGTGGTCGCGCGCGACCTGCGCCCATCGCTCGCGGTGCAGTTCATGGCGCGGGTGAGGACCGAGCTCCGCCAGATCCTGACCAGCCCGGGCCTGCTGGTGCTGGCGCTGCTGGCGGTAGCCTTCACCGCCTTCAACCTGTGGCAGGGCGGCTCGGCCTACGGCACCTCCGATTACCCGACGGTCAGCCGGGTGGTGCAGTCGGTAGCGGGCATGTCCTCGATCATGCTGCTGATGATCGCGGTCTTCTTCGGCGGCGAACTCGTCTGGCGGGAGCGCGACCGCAAGTTCAACGAGCTGATCGATTCGACCCCGGTGCCCAGCTGGGTGATGACCGTTCCGAAGATCATCGCCATCTTCCTGGCGCTGGTCGCGGTCAACCTCGCCGCCATGGCGACGGGCCTCTTCTACCAGACGGTGGAAGGCGCCGGCGAATACGGGCTCGGCACCTATCTCACCGCCTTTCTGCTGCCGAGCTCGTTCGACATGCTGCTGATCGCCGTGCTGGCGGTGGTGGTGCAGGTGCTGAGCCCCAGCAAATATGTCGGCTGGGGGATCATCTTTCTGTGGTTCGTCGGCACCATTTTCATGTCCAACATGGGCTGGTCGAACCCGCTTTACGTCTATCCCCAGACCCCATCCGTGCCGCTCAGCGACTTCGTCGGCCAGGGCAGCTTCTGGTGGGGGGCGCTGGTGTTCCGGATCTACTGGGGCGCCTTTGCCGTGATCCTGGCGGTGCTCGCCCATCTGCTGTGGCCGCGCGGCACCGACCTTGGCCTTCGCACCCGGCTGAAGCGACTGCGGCGCCCGGGCAGCGCCTTGCCTTATGCCGTGGCAGGCGGCGCGCTGGTCACCATGGCCGCGACCGGCGCTTACGCTTATCACAACATCAAGGTGCTGAACCGCTACGAGACCGCGGACGAGATCGAGCAGCTGCAGGCCGGGCTCGAGCGCAAGTACCTCAAATACGAGAAATTGCCGCGGCCGGTGGTCACCCGCGTCGCACTTGACGTGCAGCTCTACCCCGCCGAGCGGCGGATGGTGACCACGGGCAGCTATGCCCTTCTCAACAAGACCGATGCACCGATCCGCGAGATCCACCTTCGCCAGAACGACCGCGACGTCCGCTTCGAGCAGCTTGAGGTCGCCGGCGCCCGGCTGGTGAGTGACGATCCGACCTACGCTTATCGCATCTTTCGCTTCGACCGGCCGCTGATGCCGGGCGCCACCAGCCGGCTCGATTTCCGCTCGGTCATCTGGCGGCGAGGCTTCCGCGCGTCGGCGCCGGAGACGGACGTGCTGGAAAACGGCACGTTCGTGAACAACTTTACCTTCGCGCCCGTAATCGGGATGGACCGTTCCGCCCTGCTGAGCGACCGGACCAAGCGCCGCCGCCAGGGCCTCCCCGCCGAGCTGCGCCCCGCCAAGCTCGAGGACATGAGCGCGACGGGGCGCAACTATATCAACGCGGACTGGGTGATGAGCGACATCCGCCTGACAACCGACGCGGGACAGACGCCGATCGCGCCCGGCAACAAGGTATCTGACATGACCTCGGGGGGGCGCCGCACCGCGCGCTTCGTCAGCCCCAACCCCATCATGAACTTCTTCTCGATCCAGTCCGCCGACTACAAAGTCGCCGCGCGCAACCACAACGGGGTCGAGATCAGCGTGCTCCACCATCCGGGGCACGACCGCAACGTCGCCAAGATGCTCCGCGCCATGGGCTCCTCGCTGGACTATTACCGGGCGAACTTCGGTCCTTATCAGTTCAACTATGCCCGGATCATCGAATTCCCGGGCTATCAGAGCTTCGCTCAGGCCTTTGCCGGGACCATGCCCTATTCGGAATCGATCGGGTTCAACGCCGACACCAGCGATCCCGAGAAGATCGACTTCACCAGCTATGTCGTGGCGCACGAGATCGCGCACCAATATTGGGCGCACCAGGTGGTCGGCGCCGACCAGCAGGGCGGCACGCTGACCAGCGAGACGCTGGCGCAATATTCGGCGCTGATGGTGATGCGCGAGCTTTACGGCCCGGACCAGATCCGCCGCTTCCTCAAATATGAGCTCGACCGCTACCTGTCCGGCCGCAAGGGCGAGGCGACGGAGGAACTGCCGCTCGTCCGGGTCGAGAACCAGGGCTACATCCACTACCGCAAGGGCGCGGTGGTCATGTACCTGCTGCAGGAGCAACTGGGCGAGGCCCGGGTCAACGCCGCGCTGCGCCGCTTCGTCGCCGCGCATCGCTTCCAGGGGCCGCCCTACCTGCGCTCGGTCGACCTCATCGCCGAATTGCGCAGGGAAGCCCGCACCCCCGCCGAACAGCAGCTCATCACCGACCTGTTCGAGGCGATCACCCTTTACGACCTCAAGGTCAGCGAGGCCGTGACCCGCAAGGTCGGCGACCAGTGGCAAACCACGCTTACCGTGTCGGCCGGCAAGTTCGCCGCCGACGGCAAGGGTCACGAACGCGCGGTCCTCTTTGCCGAGCCGATCGAGGTCGGCCTGTTCACAGCCCGGCCCGGCCTTGGTGCCTTCTCGGCGAAGAATGTGCTGCTGATGGAACGGCGGCCGGTTCGTTCCGGAACCAGCCGCATCGTCCTTACCACCAGCGCCAGGCCGACCTTCGCCGGGATCGATCCCTACAACTTTCGGATTGACCGGATCAGCGACGATAATGTGAAGGACGTCACCACCGGCAGCTGAGCCCCCCTTCAGCGCCGGGCGCCGCGCGCATTACCGGCGTTGAACGGCTCGTTAGCGGCCGGTCCGCACCAACAGGAAGCTGCTGCAAGGCGGCGGCGCAACGAGATCATCCAGCGCCGACGTTTCGTGCCGAAACTGATTCGGGGTAGTTGCGGGTTTGAGCATATCAGTCTCTAAATGCTTCTTATTTTAACTATCATTTGTGACAATGCGGGCCTCTTGATGGGGCCAGATCGGTCGATTCCTACTGCACTGATATATCAAACTCTGGTAGCGAACCGGCCATGACCACGACTTCACAAGCAAGTCGCCGGTCGACGGGTAATGTTGAGCCGGCTGGGGGGCCGAGTTCTTCGAGTGTGGCCGAGGAGGCCGCGGTTGACCGCTGCGCTCGCCTGAGCCGCGGGCAGCTTGAAGTTCTTCGCCTCGTCAATCGCCATCTCAGCTCAAAGGAGATCGCGGCCGAGCTCGGCATCTCCAGCCATACCGTCGACCAGCGTGTTCGCGGAGCCATTCGCACCCTTGGTGTTGCTCGCCGGAGCGAGGCTGCGCGCCTGGTCGGAATGTGGGACACGTCGGGCGAGGCCGACGCCCCTGCCGCTCGCGCCGCTCCGGTCGCTGAGCAGGCATATCAGCGGTTGATACATCAAACGCCGGACATCGACGCCAATCCGGACCAAGTCCACTCAAGGGGGGCGGTCAGTTCTCAGATTCGGCACGCTGATCGCACAGGGGGGGCCGGGACGGAGCGTCTCGAAACCGAGCAGAGCGCGCTTCGTGTCCGGTCCTCCTTGTTACCGTGGTCGACTTCGCAACAGGTCCGCAACACCTGGAGCGCGGGGCCAAGGCTGGCGGCGATCGTAGGGGTTGCCATCATGTCCAGCTTTTCGGCGGGAATGTTGCTGGCGGGGCTGGAAAGCCTGTCGCGGCTGCTTCTCTCCTGATTGGTCCAACGCTTGGGGGTTGCTGAAACAATCAGGCAACCCGGAGGCCTTGCCCTCCGGCAAGGAGAATCCATGCGCAGGCAGGTTATCGAGCAAACCGCATTGGGCGTCGCACAGCAGGTCCGGGCGGTTGAGGACAGTATCGAGGCAGCGCTGATCGAACTCGCCGAATTGCAGAACCGGATGATCCGGGCGCGCTCGGTCGCTGGCGTCGGCATCGGCACCGGGCACGACGCGCTTGAGCAGGTGGTGGTCTCGCTCCAGGGGCTGATCAGCGCCCGCGGCGGAATGGCGCAGTGCCATGCGGCGCTGGTGACCGCCAAGCAGCAGGTCCCGGGCCTGCGCACCGTGTCCTTCGGCGATGGCCAGGATTGTCCGCCGCTGCCTCAGGTCGGCGTGCTGAAGGCGGTCGCCTGACACCAGGTCAACATCCACGGCTCGAACCGCCGGCCCCCGCGCCGGCGGTTCGACCGCGTGCCTGCAACATCGCCTGACATGCGGGTCCTCTTCTTCTACCTGCTGCTCGCCAGCCTTGTCGCCATCACCTTCTGGCGCGGCAAGACCGACGAGCGCGTCGCCGCCGGCATCTGTGTCGCCGGAACGCTGCTGACCGTGCTGGTCGGCAACAAGCTGGAGGTCGGTACCTCCTCCTTCGACATCGCCGCCTTTCTGGTCGATGCCGGGGTATTTGCCGCCTTTCTCCTGCTGGCGATGCGCTCGGACCGGTTCTGGCCCTTGTGGGTCGCAGGGCTCCAGCTGACCACCACAACGGTGCACCTGCTGATGATGCTGTCCCCGGCCATGCCCGGCATGGTGTTCGGCGCCGCGCTGGCCTTCTGGTCCTACCCTATCGTCTTGCTGATCGCGCTGGGTGCGCTGCGCACGCCAAGGATCGAGCGCTGGCGCGAAGCGCGGGAGATTGCGCCGCCGCAGGTGATCACCTAGCCCCCTTTCCCATGGCTCTTCCTCCCTTGGTTCTCGCATTGCTGGACGCGCTCGAGGAGCCGGCCCTGCTGGTCGCGGGCGAGCGGACCGAGGCCGCCAACAGCGCCGCCCATGCCCTGCTTGGGCGGCGGCTGGTCGGCCAGAACGTGCGCTTCGCGATCCGCCAGCCCCAGGCGCTCGACGCCATCCTTGCCGGGCGGCCGGGCAGCGTCGAGGTGCTCGGCCTTGGCGGTGTCGACCGCAGCTTCGAGGTGGCGCTGACGGTGCTCGACCGGTCGCTGCTGCTGGTTCGGCTGGTCGACCGCTCGGCCCGGCGCGCGGCGGAAAAGGCACAGGTCGATTTCGTCGCCAATGCCAGCCACGAGCTGCGGACGCCGCTCGCCACCGTGCTCGGCTATTCCGAGACCCTAGCGGACGAGGCGCCGCTGCCCGAGCCGCTGCGGCGCCGCTTCGGCGAGCAGATCCATGACCAGGCCTCGCGCATGATGGTGATTATTCGCGACCTCATGAGCCTGTCGCGGATCGAAGCCGACCGGTTCAGCGCGCCCAGCGCCCGGTTCGATCTTGCCGACCTGATCCGTGAAGCGGTGGGCGCCGCTGAGCCCCTGGCCGACAGCCGCTCGTGCACCATCGAGGTCGCGCTGCATGCCGGGGACTCGCTTGTCCGCGGCGATGCGCCGCAGCTTCGCCAGTTGCTCGACAACCTTCTCGGCAATGCGGTGCGTTATGGCTGTGCCGGAAAGGGGGAGCGGATTCGGGTCACGCTGGAGGAGGACGGCGAGTGGCTGCGGCTTGCCGTGCGCGACTGGGGCGAGGGGGTAAGCGCCGAGCATCTGCCACGACTGACCGAGCGCTTCTACCGGGTCGATGCGGCGCGCAGCCGCGATGGCGGCGGCACCGGCCTGGGCCTGGCGATCGTCGCGCAGATCGTCGAACGGCACCGCGGCCTCCTTTCCATCAGCAGCCGCGCGGGCGAAGGAACAACGGTGGAGGTCCGCCTTCCGCGCGGTTGAAGCGGTGCGTGTCATCAGCCTGTAACCTGCCGGTCACATGGGCCGAGCGACGGCAGGGCAAAAGGTGCCGGACCGGGCGGATTCGCCCACGGGAGACAAGAAGACAATGAGCAAGTTCTGGCTGGCATTGCCGCTCGCGCTCGGGCTGAGCGCATGCGGCGGGGGGTCCAACAATGCGGCCTCGCAGCTGAAGATCGTCGGTTCCTCAACGGTTTACCCGTTCACCACCGCGATCGCCGAAGCCTTTCAGCGCGCCAATCCAGGCACCAGCGTGATCGTCGAGCAGACCGGTACCGGTTCGGGCATCAAGCTATTCTGCGATGGCGTCGGGCAGAAGTTCCCCGACATGGTCAATGCCTCGCGCCAGATGAAGAAGAGCGAGTATGACGCCTGCCAGGCCTCCGGCGCCAAGCAGGTGATCGAGGTTCCGATCGGGATCGACGGCCTGACTTTGATCGAATCGATTAAGGCCGCCCCGCTCAAGCTGACGCTGGCCGACATCTATGCCGCGGTCGCCGCCAACCCTTATGGCAAGGGGCCGAACCGGGCGCAGACCTGGAAGGACGTCAATCCGGCGCTGCCCGCGGTTCGGATTCGCGTGCTCGGCCCGCCGCCGACCAGCGGCACCCGCGACAGCTTGGCCGAGCTGATGCTGACCAAGGGCTGCGACACCGACCCGGCGATGAAGGCGCTGAAGGCCAGCGACGAGGCACGTCACAAGGACCTGTGCACCAAGCTGCGCGAGGACGGCGTGTTCGTGGAAGCGGGCGAGAACGACAATCTGCTGGTGCAGAAGGTCGAGGCCGATCCGGGCACGATCGGGGTGCTCGGCTACAGCTTCCTCGAGCAGAATGCCGACAAGGTTCGTCCGGTCGAGATTGGCGGCGTGCTGCCGACCGAGAAGACGATCCAGGACCTGAGCTATCCGGGCGCGCGCAAGCTCTACCTTTACGTCAAGGGCGAGCATGCGGCGGTGAAGCCGGCGATCAAGAGCTTCCTGGCCGAATTCGCCAAGGGCTGGAGCGCCGGCGGCTTGCTCGAGAAGCGGGGCTTGGTGCCGTTTGTCGGCGCCGATGCCGAACAGGCGAACGCGGCGGCGACGAGCCTCACCCCGCTCGACCCCTCGGCGCTCAAGTAAGCGGCGGGCTAGCTACATCCCATGAGCCTTGCTGTCGGCCTTCTTCTGGTGCTTGGCACCGCGCTTGCCGCCTTTGTGCTTGCACGCGGGCGGGCCACGGCGCTGCGGTCGGGCGGACCGGGCCGGCAGCGGCTCAACAGCCTGCCTTTCTACCACGGCGCCTATGCCTTCCTGTGGGCGGCGGTCCCCGCCTTGCTGTTTCTGGCGGTTTGGGCCCCGATCCAGCAGGGGCTCATCACCGATGCGGTGCTGTCGAGCCCGGCCGGGCAGCAGCTTCCGGATTTTGACCTCGCCCGCGATGCGATCCTGGAGGAAGCGCGGGCGGTGGCGAGCGGCGGGTCCGATATCGCCTTCAATCCCGCGGCGCAGGCACTAGTGCCGGTGTACCAGGGCGCGTCCTCGCGCTTCGGCCTGATCGGCAGCGGCCTTGCCCTGCTGCTGGCGCTGGCCGGGGCCGGATGGGCCTGGTCGCGGATCGGAATCGACCTTCGCGCCCGCACCGGGGTCGAGAAGTGGCTGATGGGTTTGCTGGTCGCGGCTTCCTCGATCGCCATCCTGACCACCTTCGGGATCGTCCTGTCCCTGCTGTTCGAAACCATGCGCTTCTTCTCGATGGTGCCGGCCAGCGACTTCCTGTTCGGCACCAACTGGTCGCCCCAGGTCGCGATCCGGGCCGACCAGGCGGGCTCGTCGGGTGCCTTCGGATCGGTGCCCTTGTTCTGGGGAACGGTGTTCATCGGCGCGATCATCGCCATGATCGTCGCCATCCCCTTGGGGCTGATGAGCGCCATCTTCCTGACCCAATATGCGCCCGCCCGGATGCGCAAGGTGCTGAAGCCACTGCTGGAGATCCTCGCCGGGGTCCCGACGGTGGTCTACGGCTATTTCGCCGCACTGACGGTGGCGCCGCTGGTCCGCGACTTTGGGCTGGCGATCGGCATCACCAGCGCGACAAGCGAAAGCGCGCTGGCGGCGGGGCTGGTGATGGGCGTGATGATCATCCCGTTCGTCAGTTCCATGGCCGACGACAGCATCGCCGCCGTTCCGCAGGCGATGCGCGACGGCAGCCTGGCGCTTGGCGCCACCCGGTCGGAGACGATCCGTAAGGTGATCCTACCCGCCGCGCTTCCGGGCGTGGTCGGCGGCGTCCTGCTGGCGGTCAGCCGGGCCATCGGCGAGACCATGATCGTGGTCATGGCGGCGGGCCTGTCCGCCAACCTCACCGCCAATCCGTTTGGCAGCGTGACCACCGTCACCACCCAGATCGTCCAGCTTCTGACCGGCGACCAGGAGTTCGACAGCCCCAAGACCCTGGCCGCTTTTGCGCTTGGCCTGGTGCTGTTCCTGGTGACGTTGGTGCTCAACCTCATCGCCCTCCGGGTCGTCCGCAAGTATCGGGAAGCTTATGAATAGGCCTGTCAGCCGCTGGTCGAGCGAGGCAATGACCCGGCGGGTCCAGAGCCGCTACGCCGCCGAGCGCCGGTTCAAGGCGCTGGGCCTGGCCGCCGTGCTGGTCAGCCTGGCGTTCCTGGCCTTCCTGCTGGTCACCATGACGGTGCGCGGCCTTGGCGGCTTCAGCGAGACCTTTCTGACCTCCAGCGATGCGACCGACCCCGAGCTGGTTGGCGTCTGGGGCGCGCTCAAGGGATCGTTCCTGACCATCACCGTGACCATGGCGCTGGCCTTTCCGGTCGGGGTGCTGGCTGCCGTCTACCTCGAGGAATTCGCCAAGCGGAACCGCTGGAACGACTTCATCGAGGTCAGCATCAACAACCTGGCCGCCGTGCCGTCGATCATCTTCGGCCTGCTTGGCCTCGCCGTGTTCCTGAACGTCATGCAGCTGCCGCGCTCGGCCGCGCTGGTCGGGGGTTTGACGCTGGCGCTGATGACCATGCCGGTGATCGTGATCGCCGGGCGAAACGCGATCAAGGCGGTGCCGCCCTCGATCCGCGACGCCGCGTTGGGCGTGGGCGCGAGCCGGATGCAGGTGGTTTTTCACCATGTCCTGCCGCTGGCGCTGCCCGGCATCCTGACCGGCACCATTATCGGCATGGCGCGTGCGCTGGGCGAGACCGCGCCCCTGCTGATGATCGGCATGCGCGCGTTTATCGCCACCCCGCCCGGCGGGCTGGTCGATCCCGCCACGGTGCTGCCGGTGCAGATCTTCCTCTGGTCGGACGAGGTCGACCGCGCCTTCGTCGAGAAGACCAGTGCGGCGATCATCGTGCTTCTGCTGTTCATGCTATTGATGAACGGGCTCGCCATCTATCTTCGCAACCGCTTCGAGCGCCGCTGGTAAGGCCGCTATCCATGACCAAAGAGAAACAACCCATCCTCACCAATTCGGCGGTGCCGTTTCCGTCGACCGCGGTTGCCGCGGAAGCGAAGGAGGAGGGCAGCGCGACCGACAAGGCCGACAATCTTCCCGAGCCCGAAGGGCGCGACGTATTCCCCGCCGGGGACGACGCACCGCGCGGGCAGCCCGACCTCGACAATGGCGCGACGCCCAAGATGCGCGCCGAGAACGTGCGCGTCTTCTACGGCGAGAAGGAGGCGCTCAAGGGCGTCTCGATCGAGGTGCATGACGACAAGGTCACTGCCTTCATCGGGCCGTCGGGCTGCGGCAAGTCGACCTTCCTTCGCTGCCTCAACCGGATGAACGACACCATTGCGGGAGCGCGGGTGACGGGCACGATCACGCTGGACGGAGAGGACATCAGCAGCCCCGACATGGATGTGGTGCAGCTGCGCGCCCGGGTCGGCATGGTGTTCCAGAAGCCCAACCCCTTCCCCAAGTCGATCTTCGAGAACGTCGCCTACGGGCCGCGCATCCATGGCCTCGCCGACAGCAAGGACGAGCTTGAGGGCATCGTCGAGAAGAGCCTGCGCCGCGCGGGCCTGTGGGACGAGGTCAAGGACCGCTTGGCCGAGAGCGGCACCGCCTTGTCGGGCGGGCAGCAGCAGCGGCTGTGCATCGCGCGGGCCATCGCGGTCGACCCCGAGGTCATCCTGATGGACGAGCCCTGCTCGGCGCTGGACCCGATCGCGACCGCCAAGATCGAGGAACTGATCCACGAACTGCGCGGGCGCTACGCCATCGCGATCGTCACCCACAACATGCAGCAGGCGGCGCGGGTCAGCCAGCGAACCGCCTTTTTCCACCTCGGTGAACTGATCGAATATGGCAAGACCAAGGAGATCTTCACCAACCCGCGCGAGCAGCGCACCCAGGACTACATCACCGGCCGCTACGGCTGAGAAGGACAGGACACGTGGCTAGCCAAGGACATACGCTCAAGGCGTTCGACGAGGACCTGGATCGCCTGCGCGCGCTCATCACCGAGATGGGCGGCCGGGCCGAACATGCGATCATCGAGGCGATGCGCTGCCTGTCGGAGCGCGACGGCGATGCCGCGCAGCAGGTGATCGAGGACGACAAGCGCATCGACGCGCTGGAGGTCGAAACCGAGCGGCGCGTGATCCAGCTGATCGCACTTAGGGCACCGATGGCGGGGGACCTGCGCGACGTGGTCGCCGCGCTCAAGATCTCGGGCGTGGTCGAGCGGATCGGCGATTATGCCAAGAACATTGCCAAGCGCGTGCCGCTGCTGGAGGATGCCGGCAAGATCGAGCCCCTGTCGCTGCTGCCCGAAATGGCGCGGATCGCGGTGGGCATGGTGCATGACGTGCTGAACGCCTTTGTCCAGCGCGACGCCGAAGCGGCGGTGCGGGTGTGCGAGCGCGACAAGGCGGTGGACGATTTCTACGACAGCATCTTCCGCACGCTGCTGACGCACATGATGGAGAACCCGCACAATATCGGTCAGTCGGCGCACCTTCTGTTCGTCGCCAAGAACCTGGAGCGGGTCGGCGACCACGCCACCAACATTGCCGAGATGGTCTATTATGCGGCCACCGGCCAGCACATGGCCGACCGGGTCAAGGGCGCGGAGGGGCTGGCGGTCTGATGGCAACGCGGGGGCGCTTGCTGCTGGTCGAGGATGATCGCTCGCTGGCCGAGCTGATCTCCTTTCATTTCGAGCGCGAGGGCTATCAGGTCTCGCGCACCGGGGACGGCGAGGAGGCGCTGATCCTGGCCGAGGAGCTCAGGCCCGACCTGATGGTGCTCGACTGGATGATCGAGGGGATCAGCGGGATCGAGGTGTGCCGGCGGCTGCGGCGGCGGCCGAGCACCGCCAGCCTGCCAATCCTGATGCTGACCGCGCGCGGCGAGGAGGACGACCGCATCCGCGGGCTGGAAACGGGCGCCGACGATTACATCACCAAGCCGTTCAGCCCCAAGGAGCTGGTGGCGCGCGCGGCCGCCGTGCTGCGGCGGGTGCGGCCGGCGCTGGCGGCGGAAACGCTGGAATATGCGGGGCTGGAAATGGACCTCACCGCTCACCGGGTGAAGCGCGACGGCAAGACGCTGTCGGTGGGGCCGACCGAATATCGGCTGCTGCGCCACTTCCTGGAAAATCCGGGCCGGGTCTTCTCGCGCCAGCAGCTGCTGGAGACGGTGTGGCCGCACAGCGAGGAGATCGAGCTTCGCACGGTGGACGTCCACATCCGCCGGCTTCGGCTGGCACTGGGTGAGCCGGACCTGATGCGGACGGTGCGGAGCGCCGGTTACGCGCTCGACGCAGAGGGTATGGCCTGAGCGCTAGCGCGCGAGCAGCGCCACGAGGCTTGCCGTGACGCTGAGCAAGAAGACGATGATGACCAGCGCGAGGTGCAGCCCGGCGGACTGACTGCCTGCGATCGCCGCTTCATCGAGCCAGTAGCGACCGTCTCCGGTGCTACGGACATGTCCGCGCTTGACCAGCGCGGCGAGCAGCTTGTCCGCGCCCTTGGCCGTGAGGTCGAGCCTTGTCGCCGTTCGCGGGCTGGTGGCGCCGGCGGCCTTGAGCGGCCCGGTGACATGCTGGTTGGTCAGCGCCTGCTGTTGCGCCGCGGCGGCGATGAGGGCGGCGTTGATCGCGGGATTGGCCATGCCCGCACCCTAACGGAACCGCGCCGCTCCCCCAAGCGATTCAGGCGTGTAACGACTTCTGCAGGAGCTTGACGCCATGGCCGCTCGTCCCAGCTGGCGCGGACAGATCCGCCTGGCCCTTGTCTCGATCCCGGTCGAGATCTTCCCCGCAGCCAAGTCGGGCGCAAGCATCAGCTTTCACCAGATCCACGAGCCGAGCGGGCAGCGGATCAAGTATGAGAAGGTGGCGCCAGGGATCGGGCCGGTGAAGGCCGACGACATCGTCAAGGGCTTCGAGGTGACCAAGGGCGAATATGTCCTGCTGGAGCCCGAGGAGATCGAGAGCGTCAAGCTGGAGAGCCGCAAGACGCTGGAACTGGCGCAGTTCGTAGACGCGGACGAGATCGATGCGCTTTATTACGAGAAGCCCTATTTCGTGGTGCCGGCGGACGACCTGGCGGAGGAAGCGTTCATCGTGCTGCGCGAGGCGCTGCGCCGGTCGCGCAAGGTCGGCATCGGGCAGCTGGCGATGCGCGGGCAGGAATATGTGGTCGCGATCAAGCCGTGCGGGCGCGGGATCCTGATGGAAACGCTGCGCTATGCCGACGAGCTCAACAAGGCGTCGAGCTATTTCCGCGACATCGACGATGTGGAGCCGGATGCCGACCTGCTGGAGCTGGCGACCACGCTGATCGACAAGAAGAGCGGCAAGTTCGATGCGGGCGAGTTCCACAACCGCTATGTCGATGCGCTGAAGGGCCTGATCGAGGAAAAGCGCCGCAAGAAGGGCGGCGGGCTGGTGATCCAGGACAAGGCCAAGGAACCGCCGCGCAAGAGCAATGTCGTCGACCTGATGGCCGCGCTGAAGAAGAGCCTTGGCGAGAGCAACGATAACGAAGGCGCTGCCCCGGCGAAGAAGCCGGCGGCCAAGAAGGCCGCGCCCGCGCGCAAGCCGGCGACGCCGCGCAAGGCAACCGGAACGAAACGGTAAGCGGTCGTGGCGCGCGCTACCCGTCCCAAGGGGCTCGATCTCGAGACCTATAATGCCAAGCGCGACTTCGCGAAGACTGGGGAACCCAAGGGCCGCAGGCTCAAGGGCAGGGGCGACAGCTTTGTCGTCCAGAAACATGACGCCAGCCGGCTGCACTGGGATTTCCGGCTCGAGCTGGACGGGGTGTTGAAGAGCTGGGCGGTGCCGAAGGGGCCGAGCCTTGATCCGGCGGTGAACCGGCTGGCGATGCGGACCGAGGATCATCCGCTCGACTATGGCTCGTTCGAGGGGATCATCCCCAAGGGCGAATATGGCGGCGGAACGGTGATGCTGTGGGATCGCGGGCGCTGGATCCCGCATCCCGATAAGGACCCGAGAAAGACGCTGGAGGAAGGGCATCTGCACTTCACGCTCGAAGGGGAGCGGATGCAAGGCGAGTGGGTGATGTTCCGCCTCAAGGGCAAGCCGGGCGAGAAGGGCGAGGCCTGGATGCTGAAGAAGGTCACCGACGATGCGGCCAAGCCCGACGAGGGGGATGCGCTGGTCGATCAGTGCCTGACCAGCGTGACCACCGGGCGCAGCATGGCCGCGATCGCGGGCGGCGAGGATGTGTGGGAGAGCAACCGGGGCGGCAAGAAGGGCGGGAGAACCAAGCGCAAGGTGTCGCCTCCTCCGGCATTCATGGAGCCGCAGCTGGCGACGCTGGCCGACACGCCGCCAACCGGCAGCGGCTGGATCCACGAGTATAAATATGACGGCTACCGCCTGCTGCTGAGCGTCGGCGAGGGCGGGGCGGTGGCCTGGACCCGCAACGGAAAGGACTGGTCGGCCTATTTCCCGGAGCTGACCGAGGCCGCAGCTGGGAGTCTTCCGGCGGGGTGCCTGATCGACGGCGAGGCGGTGGCGCTGGACGAGGCGGGCAAGCCGAACTTCGGCCTGCTGCAATCGACGGTGAAGGGGGGCAAGGGCCAGGCGCGGCCGGACCTCGCCTTTTATGCTTTCGACCTGTTGGTCGACCGCGGCGAGGATATTCGCGACCTGTCCAACCTTGAGCGTAAGCAGCGTCTTGCCGCGCTGCTGAAGGGGGTGGCGGGGCCGATCATCTATGGCGACCATATCGTGGGCAAGGGCGAGCAGCTTCTGGCCAGCATCTGCGCCGAGCGGGGCGAGGGGATCATCAGCAAGAAGGCGAGCGCGCCTTACCGCGGTGTGCGGACCAAATGCTGGCTGAAGGTGAAGTGCATCGCCCGGCAGGAGTTCGTGATCGTCGGCTGGCAGGCGAGCGACAAGCGGCGGGGGTTCCGCTCGCTGCACCTTGGCGTCAACGAGGGTGGCACGCTGCGCTATGTCGGCAAGGTCGGGACCGGGTTCGACACGGCGACGCTGGACAGCCTGTCCGAGCGGATGACGCCGCTCAAGGTCGCCAAACCGGCGCTCGACGTGCCGCGAACCGCGCTGCGCGGGTCGACGTGGATCAAGCCCAGCCTTGTGGCCGAGATCGCCTTTACCGAGTTCACGAGCGAGGGCGTGCTGCGGCATCCGAGCTTCCTTGGCCTGCGCGAGGACAAGAAGGCGGCGCAGGTGGTGCTGGAAAAGTCGGTCGCCGCGCCGACCCGGAAAGGCGCGGGGGCCCTTCGGACTGCGGCCGATTTCGCGCTTCGCCTGACCAGTCCCGAAAAGGTGATCTTTCCGGAGGACGGCCTCACCAAGGGCGAACTGGCCGATTATTATGCGGCAGTCGCCGACCTGTTGATGGTGGATCTGGCGAACCGGCCCATGACCCTGATCCGCTGTCCGTCAGGGCGGGCCAAGAAGTGCTTCTTCCAGAAGCATGACACGGGATCCATGGGAAGCCATGTGCTTCGCATTCCGGTCAGCGAGGGCGCCGGCACGCGGGAGGAGGACTACCTCTACGTCGCGGAGGCGATTGGGGCGCTAGAGTGCGTCCAGATGAACACCATCGAATTCCACGGCTGGGGAAGCCGGATCGATCCGCTGGAGAAGCCCGACCGGCTGGTATTCGATCTCGATCCGGACGAGGGGCTGGATTTCGGGCGGGTGAAGGCGGCGGCGGTGCGGCTGCGCGAACTGCTGGCGGACCTCGGGCTGGAGACATTCCCGCTGCTGTCGGGCGGCAAGGGCATCCATGTCATCGCCCCGCTCGATCAGGGCGCCGACTGGACCGCGGTGAAGAGCTTTGCCGAACGATTCAGCCGCGCCATTGCCGAGGCCGAGCCGGAGACATTCACCGCGAACATCCGAAAAAACCAACGCAAGGGCCGGATCTTCCTCGACTGGCTGCGCAACCAGCGTGGGAGCACGGCGGTGATGCCTTATTCGGCGCGTGCGCGGGAGGGGGCGCCGGTCGCCGCGCCGGTGTCGTGGGAGGAATTGGACGGGGTAGAGAAGGCCAGCCTCTACACCATCCGCGATGCGACGCTGCTGATCGAGCGGGCTGCGGCCAAGGGGCTGAAGGGCTGGGGCCAGGCCAAGCAGGCGCTGCCGGAGGTGTGAGACAGGTTTGAGGGCTGACTGCCTTCGCGACCCATGTCCGGCTGAGGAGAAGTAGGTGGTTTCGCGGATTGGCTCCGCATCCGGCGCCCATAGGATCAGGTCTTCATCGCCGAGGGAGAAACCTGATGCCCGGAACCAACGAAGGGCTTGTCGACCGTTCGATGAGAATTGTCGTCGGCTCACTTCTGATCGCACTTGTGTTCACCGGCCCGGAAACACCCCTGGGCTGGATCGGCCTGGTGCCGCTGGTGACCGGCATCGTCGGCCATTGCCCGCTGTACCGGTTGCTGGGCATCAACACATGCCGGGCCAAGCGCCGATGAGCGGGAATCGTTGTTGCTGCTCCGGCTAGGGTCTCGACAGCGTTCCCGGTAGAAGTGGGTAGGCCTATGACGAGCGCCGCCGCCGACGCTCTGCCCGCTTGAGGGAACATTGTAGCCCCTTCGAGCGATAATGCGGCGTGCAGACAATCCGTAGTATCCTCAGCGCCCTAGGCATTGTTGCCGTCATCTTTGGCGTGCCCGTGCTGGCGACACTTGCGGCGGGGCAGCTTGGGCTATCCTTTCGCATGGTCGGCTGGCTCACCCTTCTGGCGATGATCGTGCTGGCCTTTCAGTTCCGCGGGAGCATCGGCCGGATGTTGCTGGGTAGCGGCAAGCTCGCCCCGATGCTTGCCCGCCGCGCGCGCAGGCTGCGCTAGGAACAACCAGCGGCCCTAGCCGGGGCCGGGCATCGCAACCACCCACTGATCAGCGCGGTCGTTGTCGGCGCCCGTCGAGGGCGATTCCGGCGAGGTTCTGCGCGCGCGCTATCCAGCGCAGGCGGCGGGGCGGATGGACGACCGCGGCTGCTTGGAAGCGGGTGAGATTGTCGCGGTCGGCATCGTTTCGGCTGGGCACGGCACCGCTGGCCTGGTCGATGATGCTGCGGCTATCGCCAAGAAGGTCGAAGCTACCGATCCCGAGTGCCTGTGCGACGTCCAGCGCGGCGAGCAGCCCCAGCCATTCGGCCTCGCTGCTGCTGCCATCACCGAGATCGTCAAAGAAGTGGACCTTGCCTCGCGCCACCACCGCAACCTCGATCCGGCCCGGGTTGGGGCGAGCGCCGCCATCGAAGTAGACCTTGAGTGGCGACGTGCCGCGAATGCTTGCCGGAGGGCGCATCGCTCCTTGTAGATCGGCACACGCATGGACGCGAGGGGCACAGCCGCACTTGACAAAACGAACCAGAAAGGATAACACGCAAACTCAAGTCTTCATGGGTCTGGTTCATGGGTATCGTCGGGGGCAACGGCTGCGAGGTGCAGCGTCGGGGTGAGCGGAAGAATGAGTTCGGACTGGAGCGCCAGCAGGCGTTTCTGTCGTTGTTCGCAGAGAGCTGTAACATCGGGGCGGCGGCGCGGAAGATCGGGGTGTCGCCGTCCACCATCCATCGCCGGCGCCGCGAGGACCTCGAGTTCCGCGCCGCCTTTGCCGCCGCGCAGGATCATGCCACCGCCCTGCTGAAGGCCGAACTGGTTCGCCGTGGGCTTGAACTGCTGCGCGCGGCGACGCCCAAGCAGGCGGACGGCGCGGCACTGGCGGGAATGGACGCCAAGTTCCTGCTGTCGCTGGTCGCCCAGCACGAACGCAATGTCGGGCGCGAGCTTGGCGACCAGAACCCGCGCCGGTCGGACGCCAAGGAGGCGGCCGCGCGGCTTCAGGCGCTGCTGATCCGGATGCGGTTGGAGCGCAAGCGGGAGCAGGAGAAGAAGCGGCTCGAACGGCAGGAGCAGGTCGGGCGGGGGCGCTGAGCCGTGGGTGAGGATGTGTGCCCGGCGACGGTGCTGCGCGAGGTCGCGAACGCGCCCAAGTGGCTGCGCGAGAAGATGCCGCTCGACATGCTGGTGCCGGCGGACCAGCGGGCGCTGGCCTGGGCGTGGGCCTCGTTCCAGCGGGAGTCGCAGAAGCCGCCGACGGGCGACTGGTCGGTATGGCTGCTGCAGGCCGGTCGGGGCTTTGGCAAGACCCGGGTCGGGGCGGAGTGGGTGCTGCAGCAGGCGCGCGAGAACCCGGGCTGCCGCATCGCGCTGGTCGGGGCGACGATCGAGGAAGCGCGCCGTATCATGGTCGACGGGGAAAGCGGGATCATCGCCTGCTCACCGCCGGGCGAGGAACCGCGCTGGCTCGCCAGCCGCAACGAGGTGCGGTTCAAGTCGGGTGCGGTGGCGACCCTCTACAGCGGTGCCAACGGGGATGGGTTGCGCGGGCCGCAGCATGACTTTGCCTGGGCCGACGAACTGGGCAAGTGGAGCGACGCGGTGGAAACCTGGAGCAACCTCCAGCTCGGGCTGCGGCTTGGCGAGGCGCCGCGCACCGTAGTCACCACCACGCCTGGCAATGATGCGCTGCTGAGCGAGATCGGGGGCCAGGAGGGGACGGCGGTGACGCGGGGGAAGACCGCCGACAACCTGGACCTGCCGCAGGGCTGGCACCGGCGGATGGAGGCGCTTTATCGCGGTACTCGGCTGGGTCTGCGCGAACTGGACGGAGAGCTGACGGGGGAAGCGGAGAATGCGCTGTGGACCCGCGACACGCTGGACCGGACGCGAGTGCGAGACGGGCGCTGCGGAGAGCCGGAGCGGGTGGTGATCGGGGTCGATCCGCCGGCGACGAGTGGGGGTGACGCATGCGGAATTGTTGTCTGCGGCAAGGCGGCGGACGGCAAGCTGCTGGTGCTGGCGGACCTCAGCTGCCGGGGATTGTCACCGGCGGGCTGGGCGGACCGGGTCGCGGAGGCGGCGTCGGTATGGGCCGCCGACAAGGTGGTGGTGGAGGCCAACAACGGCGGCGACATGGTGCTTCAGGTGCTGGGCGCGGCGGACCTTCACCTGCCGGTCGCCAAGGTCCATGCGGCGGTCGGCAAGGCGGCGCGGGCGGAGCCGATGGCGATGCTGTTCGAGAATGGCAAGGCGGGCCTCGCGGGGCATTTCGCCGAGCTGGAGCAGGAGCTGTGTCACCTCACCACTGCGGGGTATGAGGGGAAGGGATCCCCGGACCGGGCCGACGCCATGGTGTGGGCGCTGCACGAACTGAGCGGTAGGGGACGGCGAGCGCCCCCCGGGCTGCGGAGGTTGTGAGCGCCTAGAAGCTCAATTCCTTGTAGACCTGGCTGACGTCGCCGTTCCACTCGCCATGATACCGAGCGAGGAGGCGGTCGGCAGGGGTGACGCCGGTGGCGACCACTTCGCGAAGCGGGTCGAGGAAGCCAACCTCGTTGGTTCCTCCCTGGTCGAGGCTGGCGCGGGCGGACAGGCCCGCCGAGGCGATGTCGAGGACGCGGGCGCCAAGCTCACGCATGGTGCCGCCGCCGGGCACGGGCGCATCGAGGCCTTGGGCGGGCACGGCGGCGCGCAGGGCTCCGCGCTCTTCGATGGTCCAGTCCTTGACCAGGTCCCAGGCGGCGTCGAGCGCGCCCTGGTCGTAAAGCAGGCCGACCCACAGGGCGGGAAGGGCGCAGATGCGGCCCCAGCGCCCGCCGTCGGCACCGCGCATTTCGAGGAAGCTCTTGAGGCGAACCTCGGGAAAGGCGGTGGACAGGTGGTCGGTCCAGTCGGCGATCGTCGGCATTTCGCCGGGGAGCTGGGGCAGCTTGCCGTCGAGAAAGGCGCGGAAGCTCTCGCCGGCGCAGTCGATGTAGCGGCCGTCGCGCAGGACGAAGTACATCGGCACGTCGAGGGCGTAGTCGCAGTAGCGTTCGTAGCCGAAGCCGTCCTCGAACACGAAGGGCAGCATGCCGGTGCGGTGGGGATCGGTGTCGGTCCAGATGTGGCTGCGGAAGGACTTGAAGCCGTTCGGCTTGCCTTCGGTCAGCGGCGAGTTGGCGAAGAGGGCGGTGGCGAGCGGCTGGAGGGCCAGACCGACACGGAACTTCTTCACCATGTCGGCTTCGGAGCTATAGTCTAGATTTACCTGAATGGTACAGGTTCGAAGCATCATGTCGAGGCCAAGCGAGCCCACCCGCGGCATGTGCCGCAGCATGATGGCGTAGCGGCCCTTGGGCATGATCGGCAGCTCGGCGCGGGTCTTGTCGGGCCACATGCCGAGGCCGAGAAAGCCGAGCCCGAGGCGATCGCCGATCGCCTTCACCTGCTCGAGGTGGCGGCCGGCTTCGGCGCAGGTTTCGTGAAGGTTGGCGAGCGGAGCGCCGGAAAGCTCGAGCTGGCCGGCGGGCTCAAGGCTGATGGTCCCGTCGCGGCCGGACAGGGCGATCACCTTGCCATCCTCCAGCACCGGGCTCCAGCCGAACTCGGTCAGGCCCATCAGCAGGTCGCGGATGCCGCCGGGTTCAACCCAAGACGGCGCGCGGTGATCGGCGAGGCGGTAGACGAATTTCTCATGCTCGGTGCCGATGCGCCAGTCGGCCGGTGGTTTCTCGCCCTTGCGGAACACCGACAGGAGGTCGTCGCGGCCCTCGATCAAGGGGCTGTCGCTGAGGTCGGTGCGGGTCGTCATGGGAGCCGCGTTAGCGCCAATCCCCGGCCGCCGCCATATAGAGGCTGACGGCGGCCAGCGCGGCGGTTTCGGCGCGCAGGGTCCGGGGGCCGATGCCGATGCCGGCGGCGCCCGCGGCGAGGATGCGGTCGCGCTCCTCGGGGGTGAAACCGCCTTCGGGACCGGTGAGGATGGTGGTCGGGCCAGGCTGCGCCGCCTGGACCAGGGGCTGGCCGCCGGTCTCGTCGGCGAACAGGATGAGCCCGGGCGGGTTGGCGAGCAGGTCGCCGAGCTTCACCGGGGCGAGCAGCTCAGGGAGGCGAGTGCGGCCGCATTGCTCGGCGGCCTCGACGGCGATGGCGGCCAGCCGCTCGGGGTTGAGGCGCTCGACAACCGTGCGGTGGGTGATGACCGGCTGGAGGCGGGCGACGCCAAGCTCGGTTGCTTTCTCCACCAGCCATTCGAGCGGCGCGCGCTTGACGGGTGCAAAGGCCAGGGTGAGCGGGGGAAGGACTTCGGCAGGGCGGGTCTGGCGGGCGACACGAAGCACCAGCTTCTTTTTGTGCGCAGCCTCGATGGTCGCCTGCCATTCGCCGCTCTGCCCGTCGAAGAGCAGCACCTCGGCGCCCTCGCCGAGGCGGAGAACGTTGGCGAGATAATGGGCCGGCTTGTCCTGCAGCAGGATGGCGGCGTCGGCGCTGAGCGGCTGGTCGACGAACAGCCGCGGCAGTGAGCGCGGCGGCCAGGCGGGAGTGGCGGGCATGGGGCTTGGCTAGCGGGCGGCGCCGTGCGGCTCAAGGTTGACCGGGGCGGGGCCTCCGTGGCAGGGCTTGCGGCGCCCACGCGATGGGCGGGTGTAGCTCAATGGTAGAGCAGAAGCCTTCCAAGCTTACGACGAGGGTTCGATTCCCTTCACCCGCTCCACAGCTCCGCCGCCAGCTGCAGACCGAACGCTCAAAGCCGCCCCGCGGCGTGGGCGACCTGGGTGCCGACGAGGCGGAGCTGGGCGGCGCTGTCCTCGTCGAGGAGACGGCCTTCCACATCGAAGCTGGCGGGACCGACCTTGAGCGCGGCGCCGAACGGCGTGGGCCAGCCGCGCAGGGCATGGGCAATGGTGCGCAAGGTCGTCATCGAACTGTTCGCCGCCTGGTGGCCGAAGGCGGTGACGATCAGGCCAACCGGACGACCTTCCAGATAGGGGCGGGCGTCGCCGGCTAACTCCTCCAGATAGTCGATGGCGTTCTTGACCATGCCCGACACGGTGCCGTGATAGCCGGGCGTCGCCAGCAGGATGCCGTCGGCGGCGCGCACCGCGTCGATCATTTCGCGGCCCTTGTCATGGGTCCAGTCAGGCCCGCGGTAATGGGGCAGGCCGGCCATGTAGGCGCCGCCAAACGCCTGCACCTCCGCGCCATGGGCGCGGGCCGCGTCGGCAGCGAGGGCGAGCACCCGCTCGGTGCTGCTGTCGGGGCGGGTGGTTCCGCCAATGGCGACGATCAGGCGGGACATGACGGCTTTCTAAAGAACCTTGGTATTGTAGCTGTGCCACGCCAGCACCGCCGCCGCACCCCGGTAGGGAGCCCAGCTTTCTGCGCGTGCCCGGAGCCACTTTTCGGCGGGCTTGCCCTCGGTGCCGAGCAGGCGGCCGAGCTCGATTTGGACCGCGAGGTCGCCAGCGGGGAAGACGTCCGCGCGGCCTTCGGCGAACAGCAGGTAGATTTCCGCCGACCAGCGGCCGATGCCCTTCACCCGGGTAAGGAGGGCGATGGCTTCTTCGTTGTCGGCAGGCAGCTGATCGAGGTTCAGTTCGCCCGACAGGGTCAGGGTGGCGAGGCTGCGGAGGTAACCCGCCTTTTGTCGCGACTGGCCGAGGGCGCGCAGTTCCTCGTCAGGGGCAGCGGCGAGGCGCTGGAGGTCGGGCGGGTCGCCGTAGGCGCCGACGAGCTTGTCCCACATCGAGCGGGCAGCGGCGACGCTGACCTGCTGGCCGACGATGGTGCGAAGAAGCGCGGCGGTGCCGCGCTCGGAGCTGCGAGGCGGTGGTGGACCGAGGCGGTCGATCACCGTCACGAATGCAGGTTCGGTCGCAGTGAGATGCGCCATTGCCTCGGCAATCGTCTCGGGGGTGTGGACCATCAGGCCTGGCTTGCGGCGTAGAGCGCGATGGCGGCGGCGTTGGAAACGTTGAGGCTTTCCACCGCATCGGTGATCGGGAGCTTGGCGAGCGCGTCGCAATGGTCGCGGATGTTCTGGCGCATGCCGGGGCCCTCGGCGCCGAGAACCATGGCGACCCGCTGCGGCCCGAGCGCTTCGCCCAAGGTCGACTTTGCGTCGCTGGCAAGGCCGATCCGCCAGAAGCCGGCTTCGGCCATTTCGTCGAGCGCACGGGCAAGGTTGACGACGCGGACCCACGGCACCCGCTCGAGAGCGCCGGACGCGGCCTTGGCCAGCGCGCCGCCTTCGGGGGGCGAGTGGCGGTCCTGGGTGACGATGCCGATCGCGCCGAAGGCGGCAGCGGAGCGGAGGATGGCGCCGACGTTGTGCGGGTCCGTGACCTGGTCGAGCACCAGCAGCACCGCCTTCTCGTCCGCTTCCGCGAGGACGTCACCGAGCCACAGGTCCTCCAGCGGCTCGACCTCGATCACCACGCCCTGGTGCGGGGCGTCGTTCGGTACCAGCCGGGCGAGGTCGGTGACTTCAGCGCGGGTCAGGACGACCTCGGGCGGGAAGTTCATGAAGGTTGCCGCTTCCTGCGTTGCCCAGGCCTTGAGGACACGGCGGTCCGGGTTGTCGAGCGCGGCGGCGACGGCGTGGCGCCCCCAGAAGCGCGGGCGATTGGCGCTGCCGTGGGAGGATTGGTGCGACTTCTTGCGGCGGGTCATGGGAAACGCTGTAGCTTCGCCTTGCCCCTCGGTGAACCCGCGTTAAAGCCCTTGCCCATGTGGCAGCTCCTGCAATTTCCCCTGTGTCCCTTTTCCCGCAAGGTCCGGCTGGTCATGGCCGAGAAGGGCGTGCCGGCCGAACTGGTGCGCGAAAATCCGTGGGAGCGGCGGGACGAGTTCGTCGACCTCAATCCTGCGGGCGAGACCCCGGTGCTGGTCGAGACCGAGCGCAACCTCGTCCTGATCGGAAGCCAGCCGATCGCCGAATATTTCGAGGAGACGGTGGAAAAGACGCCGATGATCCACGGCGATGCCGCGCAGCGGGCCGAGATCCGGCGGCTGACACAGTGGTTCGACGAGAAGCTGTTCCGCGAAGTGGTCGAGCCGCTGATGGTGGAGCGGATGAGGAAGCGCCTGGTCAGCAAGGAAAGCCCGGACACACGGGTGCTGCGCGATGCCATGCGGGTGGGCAACAACCACCTCGATTATCTCGACTATCTGCTCGATCATCGCCGCTGGCTGGCGGGGCCGGCGCTGAGCCTGGCCGACTTCACCGCCGCCGCGCATCTGAGCGTGATCGACTATCTCGGCGCGGTGGACTGGCGCGGGCACAAGCAGACCAAGGACTGGTATTCGGTGATGAAGAGCCGGCCTGCGTTCCGCCCGCTGCTGGGCGAGCGGATGGAAGTGATCGTGCCGCCGCAGCATTACGACAAGGTGGATTTCTAGCGGACACCCTCCGCGCCGGGCTGGAGGAGCTTGGCCGGCCCACCCCCAATCAACAACAAACCGCTAACCATCCGCTGCAAGCCTTTGGCCAAGGCTTTCCGGCATGTTGAGGCTGCTCGGCGTTGTGAGGAGGGCAGCATGTTCATGGACAAAGGGCTGCGCGGCCAACCGGAGGCCGAGGAGGTCTCCGGGACGAGCGGGGACCAGCCTGCCGGCTTTGTCACCCGCCGGTTCGAACGCCATGCGGTACGCTGCCCGGTACGGGTGCGGATCGGCAACCGGCAATATGCCGCCTATCTCGACAATGCGTCCCAAGGCGGGGTGAAGCTCAGCACGCGGTGCCGGATCATCCCGGCCGACAAGGTCGTCGTGCACATCCCTGACCTGCCGCCGCTGCGCGGCGAATTGCGCTGGGCGAGCGAGCGCGAGGCGGGTGTCGCCTTCCCGCTGGTGGATGGCCTGGCTTCGATCAGCGAGTGGATGGAGCGCCGTTCCGGCAGTCAGTCGAAAGACGGCGGCTGAGGAGGCTCGGGCGTCCTCTCGCCAGGCTCAGCCGGTGAGGCCCCAGCGGTCGAGCAGCAGGTCGAACACCGCCTCGTGGATGGGGTGAACGAATTCCACGCCCGCCCGGAAACTGTCGACCCAGCGGATCCGCGCCTCGCACGGGGACAGGGCGGGCAGGGCGACCCAGATCCACTCACCCTCGGCCGTGAGGTCGGCAAAGTGGATGCAGCAGCCAAAGCGCGACAGGTCCGAAACCTCTAGCACGCGGGCGTGTGAGCCGGACCGGCGCACCACCACTTCCTGCTTCAGGGGCAGGCGGTCGACCTTGCGCGGCTTTTCGGCCTTTGCCTCCGCATCCGTGGTGAACGACAGGCCGACGACCTCGCCATTATTCCAGCGCACGGTGGCCGGAATGGCGCCGCGGCGGAGCACGGTAAGCTGGACTTTGTCCCCCGGCTCGAGCTTGGCTTGCGTCTGCAGGCGGCAGCCGCCGTACGAAAGATTGTCGATGAAGAAGTCGTAGGCTTCGTCACGACCGGCCCGGACCAGCCAGCCGGCAAGCGCGGTCGGCCGGCGCTCTTCACGCTGCGGATGATCGGCCATCTGGTTGGCGTTCTGCGTGCCCGGCACATGCGACTCCGCTGTTGCAAACGGTGGTTGGATGCGTTGCTAACCTGGATCAGGCTACCAAAAGGTTAAAGGTGCGCCGGCCGGCAGACTCAATCGCGCCAGCCAGCCCGCGACGAGCCGCCGGCGCCTATGAAGGAAGGGAGTTCCCGAGCTTCGGACAATGAACATCGATGCCCAGCGGCAACCAGATCACGAGATACAGGCGGTTCGAGCAGATGCTCAACCAGTCGGCCACCGCTGCCGTCTGCGCGTCGGGCGACAATGTCATCCTCAGCTGGAACGAAGCGGCGGAGGCGCTGTTCGGCTACACCGCCCGGCAGGCAATCGGAAAGAAGCTGTCGATCATCATCCCGCCAGCCCTGCGCGCCGCGCATGAGGCGGGCATGGCGCGGGCGATCCGATATGGCGAGTCGCGCCTCGCCGGGCATGCGGTGGAGATCATGGCCTGTCACGCCGATGGCCATGAGCTGCCGGTCGACCTGTCGCTGTCCCTGTGGTTCGAGGACGATCTGCCCGTCTTTGGTGCCCTGATCCGCGATGTCAGCGACCGCCGCGCGGCGATGAGCCGGCTGGAGCATCTCGCCCATTGTGACACGCTGACGGCGTTGCCCAACCGCACCGCGCTGCTGGCCCGGCTCGCCACGACCATCTCGCAGGGGCCTTGCTCGCTGTTGATGCTGGATCTCGACGGCTTCAAGCATGTCAACGACAGCCTCGGCCATTCGGCCGGGGACCAACTGCTTGCACGGGTGGCGGAGCGGTTGCTTCGCGTCATCACCCCGCCCGACGAATTCGTCGCCCGACTTGGCGGCGACGAGTTCGCGCTGCTGGTCAGCCAGTCCGACGACATGTTCCGGATCGACCGATTGGCGGCGGACGTCAACAAGGCGCTTCGCCAGCCGTTCGAGATTGCCGGCCAGTCCGTATACATCGGGACCAGCATCGGTATCGCCATGTCGCCGAAGAACGCGCTGACGGCCGATGCCCTGCTGTCCCGCGCCGACCTGGCGCTGTACAGCGCCAAGACCGGCGGCGGGAGCCATCGCACCTTTTTCATGCCAAGCATGCAGAACCGGTCCGAGCAGCGGCTTCGGCTCAGCAACGAGCTTCGCGAAGCCTATCTCGCCCGCGAATTCGAGCTGTGGTTCCAGCCGCAATTGTCGCTGCCAGACCACAAACTGCTGGGGGTGGAGGCGTTGTTGCGCTGGCGGCATCCGGAGCATGGGTTGCTGTCGCCCAAGGCGTTCCTTGACGTGCTGTCGGAGAGCCCCATCGCCAGCGAGGTCGGCGAATGGATCCTCGATCAAGCCTGCGCGGCGGCAGCGCGATGGAAGCGCCAGTCGCTTGGCACCATCCGGGTCGGCGTGAACCTGTTCCCCGCCCAATTGCGGACCGAGCGCTTGTACGACGTGGTGTCGGACGCCATCGCGCGACACAATCTTGATCCTTCCCAGATCGATCTCGAAATTACCGAAAACACCGTGCTGCGGTTCAACGAGCCGTCGACCGCCGCCCTGCGCCGCCTAAAGGACCAGGGCGTGGGAATCGCCTTTGACGATTTCGGCACCGGCTTTGCCTCGCTCAGCATGCTTCAGCAGTTCCCGCTGACCCGGCTGAAGATCGACCGCAGCTTCATTACCGACATCCATGACCGGCCTGGCGATGCGGAGATCGTGCGGTCGCTGCTGTGCATGGCCAACAGCTTCGACCTCGAGGTCATCGCGGAGGGCGTGGAGACCGTCGAGCAGGAGGAGGTGCTGCGTGACATCGGCTGCGTCGCCGCGCAGGGCTTCCGTTACGGCAAGCCGATGGACGCGGATGCGATGGTGATGTTCCTCCGCCAGCTGAAACAGGGCAGGCTGGCCGCGACCGCCTGAGCCCTGTCAGGCGCGTGAAGCGGCGAGGAGGTAATTGAGACTGAGATCCTGGCTGAGGTGCAATCCCCTGCCGGGGCTGAAGGCGATGCCGCGGGTGGCGGTGACCGTGAGGCCGGCGTCGGCCAGGAGCGCCGTCAGCTGCTCCGGGCTGAGGAACTGGTCGAAGTCATGGGTGCCGCGCGGGATCCGGCCGGTGCCTTCGGCAAGCGTGATGGTGAGGAGGCGCGACCAGGCGGTGCGCGCAGGCGTGCTCATGATCAGCAGGCCGCCGGGTGCCAGCCGCTGTTCGAGGCTGCGCACGAAGCCGGCAGGATCGGCGACATGCTCGATCACCTCCAGCGCGGTGACGAGATCGAACACGCCGTCCAGCGCCGCGACCTCGCCCGCGACGTAACGGATGGCGAGGCCAGCCTCACCCGCGTGGGTGCGGGCCGCCTCGATCAATTCGGGCGCGGCGTCGATGCCGGTGACGTGGGCGCCAAGCCGGGCCAGCGGCTCTGCGAGGAGGCCCGCGCCGCAGCCGACATCCAGCGCGGTTCGGCCGCTGAGCGGGCGGAGCGACCGCTCGTCGGCGGCGAAATGGCGGTCGATCGCCTCCCGGATAAAGGACAGGCGGACCGGGTTCAGCCGGTGCAGCATGGCCGAGCTGCCCTTGGGGTCCCACCAGTCGGCGGCCATGGCGCCGAAGTGGGCGGCCTCTTCAGGGCGGATGCTCGTGCTTGTTTCGGCCATGCCACGCCTCTAACAGGCAAGCCGCCTCAACCCAAGGATTGCCGCCCTACCCATGCCCCGCATCGTGATGAAGTTCGGCGGTACGTCCATGGCCGGGATGGAGCGCATCCGCAGCGTGGCGGAGCGAGTCCGGCGCGAGGTCGAGGCCGGCCATGAGGTCGCGGTGGTGGTCAGCGCCATGGCGGGCGAGACCGACCGGCTGGTGCAGATGTGCCGCGAGGCCGCGCCGCTCTACGACCCACGTGAGTATGACGTGGTTGTCGCCAGCGGCGAGCAGGTGACCAGCGGCCTGCTGGCGATCACGCTGCAGGGGATGGGCGTCAAGGCACGCTCCTACATGGGCTGGCAGCTGCCGATCCGGGCGTCGGGCCATGTCAGCGCATTGATCGAGGAGATCGACGTCGCGGTACTCAACCGGGCGTTCGAGGCGGGTGGGGTGGCGGTGATCCCCGGCTTCCAGGGCGTGACCGGCGAGGGCGCCTTGGCGACGCTGGGGCGCGGCGGGTCGGATACGTCGGCCGTCGCGCTGGCGATCGCGATGAACGCGGACCGCTGCGACATCTATACCGATGTCGACGGGGTCTACACCACCGACCCGCGGATCGTGCCGCGGGCGGCCAAGCTCAATATGGTCACCTACGAGGAGATGCTGGAGCTGGCCTCGGTCGGCGCCAAGGTGCTGCAGACCCGCTCGGTCGGGCTGGCCATGCGCTTCAACATGCCGCTGCAGGTGCTGTCCTCGTTCGAGGACAAGCCGGGCACGCTAATCGCCGACGAAGAGGCGGTCGAAGGATCGGGAATGGAACGCAACATCATCACGGGCATCGCCCACGACCTCAACGAAGCGCGGGTCACGCTGCGCGGCTTGCCCGATCGTTCGGGCGCCGTGGCGGAGATCTTCCGCCCGCTGGCGGCGGCAAGCATCAACGTCGACATGATCGTGCAATCGGTCGCCCGCAGCGGCGAACCGAGCGACCTGACCTTCACCGTGCCCACCGCCAGCCTGCCGGAGACGGTGGCCGAGCTGGAGAAGGTCCGGACGAGCGTCGGCTTCACCGACATCGTCACCGATACCGAGGTGGTGAAGATCAGCGCTGTGGGCGTGGGCATGCGGTCGAACGCCGGCATCGCGGCCAAGATGTTCGACACGCTGGCCGAGCGGGGCATCAACCTGATCGCCATCACCACCAGCGAGATCAAGGTCAGCGTGCTGATCCCCGAGGCTTATACGGAGCTTGCGGTGCGGGTGCTGCATACGGCGTTCGGCCTCGACCAGGAGCGGGCCGCTTGAGCCGGCTCGACGCACTGATGTCGCGTGGCGCCGAGTTCCTGGGCACGCGCTATGCCATCATGGGCGGGGCGATGAGCTGGGTCTCGGAGCGCAACCTGGTGGCGGCGATCAGCAATGCCGGCGGGTTCGGGGTGATCGCCTGCGGGGCGATGAACCCGGAACTGCTCGATACCGAGATTGCGGAGACGAGGGCGCGGGCGGACAAGCCGTTCGGGGTCAACCTCATCACCATGCACCCGCAGCTGACCGAGCTGATCGAGGTGTGCGGCAAGCACAGGGTCGGGCACATCGTGCTGGCCGGCGGCCTTCCGCCAAGCGGTGCGATCGACAAGATCAAGGGCACGGGCGCCAAGCTGGTCGCCTTTGCGCCTGCGCTGAGCCTGGCCAAGAAGCTGATGCGATCGGGCGCGGACGCGATCGTGATCGAGGGGATGGAAGCGGGCGGCCATATCGGGCCGGTCTCGACCACCGTCCTGGCCCAGGAGATCCTGCCGCACCTGGCAGAGCAGATCCCGGTGTTCCTGGCCGGTGGCATCGGCCGGGGCGAAGCAATTGCGGCCTACCTCGAGATGGGGGCGGCGGGCGTGCAGCTTGGCACGCGCTTCGTCTGCGCGACGGAGAGCATCGCGCACCCCAACTTCAAGAAGGCCTTCATCCGCGCCAGCGCACGCGATGCGGTGCCGAGCGTGCAGATCGATCCGCGCCTGCCGGTGATCCCCGTCCGCGCGCTCAAGAACAAGGAAACCGAGCGCTTCGCCGCCAAGCAGCGCGAGATCGCCGAGCATCTCGACGGCAAGCGGCTGGAGATGGCCGAGGCGCAGTTGCAGATCGAGCATTATTGGGCAGGCGCCTTGCGCCGTGCGGTGATCGATGGCGATGTCGAGACGGGAAGCGTGATGGCGGGCCAATCGGTCGGCATGGTGACCCGGGAGCAGCCCACCGCCGAGATCATCGCCGAACTTGTGGCGGAAGCCGAGGCGGCCCTGGCGCGGCGCTAGGACCTTGCCTGCCTGACCAAAGGATGTTCCCCTCCCCCGTCGGCGGCTTGTGTGAGTCGCCCCGTGGCAGCGTCGGCGTCTTCAACAGGGGAGAGGCAGATGATCAAGGGAATGTTTGTGGCACTGGGCGCGTTGCTGGCATCGCCAGCGGCGGCGCAGGCACCGACCTGGAATGCGGAGCAGACCGCCGTTTGGTCCGCCGTGCAGCAAAGCTGGGCGGACGAAGTCGCCCGCAATGGGCGCTGGCCGGGCGCCGCGGTACACGAGCGCTTTGTCAGCTTCGACGGCGCCTTTCCGTTTGCGCGCTACCGCCAGTCGTTCGACAAGTGGGTGCGCTTCAACGACAGCCAGCGGCAGACCATCCAGTATGAGATCGCCCCGTCCGCCATCACGGTCGTCGGGGACACGGCGGTGGTGCATTATACCGGCGTGACCGTTGGCCAGCGCGGCACCGACAAGCCGGAGCGTGAAATGTACGGCATCAGCGAGACCCTGGTGCGGCAAGGCGGCGGCTGGAAGTTCCTCTCGTCCAGCAGCTGGGAGCTTGGCCGGCGCAACTGATCGGGCGTTGCACCTTGCCGCCGTTTCGGCCACGGCGGCGGCAGGCGTGCAATGACCAATCATTACCGCACATTGGGAGTGGACCCGAAGGCCGATCCGGCCGCGATCCGCGGCGCCTATCTGGCGCTGATCCGCCGCTATCATCCGGACGGCGGCGGGGAGGATGCCGATAGCGCCCGTGCACAGGCGGTAACCGCGGCGTGGGAAGTTCTTCGCGATCCCGGCCGCCGTGCCCTTTACGACGAAAGCCGGCAGGCGCGTTTCGAGCCGGGCAGTGGCGGCGCAGCGCTGGGCAGGGGACCACGGGTGCGTGGCGGCGCCCTGGGCCGCAACCTGTTCCTGCTACTTGCCGCGGGGACGATCGGCTTGGGCTGGTGGGCCTCGCAGCAGCCATCGCCTGGTGCCCCGGCACAGGTCGCGGCGGTTCGGCCAGGGCCGGTTGGCTCAACCCCAGTGGAGCCGGCGATCCGGCCGGACGAGGACGTGCAAGTGGCGGAGGCGACGGCTGAACCCGATGACCTGCCGCGCTTGCCCGAGGTCCGTCCGGAGCCCGAAGTCGATACCGAGGTCGTGTTGCCGCCCCTCCCTTCCGCCGAACCCGCGCGACTGCCGCCGAGGACCCAGGTGCAGGCTGCACAGCAGCCATCGCGCATCAGGCCCGAGGCCGCCCGCGAACGCGAAGCGGTCGCGGCAAAGGCAACAGGCCGCGAGGAGCGCGCCATAGCCGCCGCACCACCTGCGCAGACGAGCCAACGGATCGACCTCGCCGCGCTGGAACGGCACCTGCAGCTGTTGACCGACCAGAGCCTTCGCTTCGGGACGGAGGCCAAGCGCAGCCGTCTGTTCAGCAGCCGCGAGGCTTTTCTTGTTCGCCTGCGGGCCTGCGACGACGATGCCTGCCGGCGCGACGCCTACCTCCGCCGCAATGCGGAGGTAGGCGAGATCATGCGCAACTAAGCTTCTAGAAGCGCAGCGAGCCGGTCAGCTTCAGCGCATGGCTCTTGAAGCGGTCGGTGCGGCGGATCACCGTACCGCCGGAGTTGACGAGAACGAAGGGGTTGGTGGCGGGCGCTGTGCCCTGCGTCACGGAGATGGCGCTGTCGTCGTCCTTGATCGACGAATAGAGATACAGCGCTCCGACCGACAGATTGCCGCCCAATTTCTGCTCGGCACCGGCGCCGAGGCGATAGCCCCAGCCCTTGGTCCTGGTGTCGGTGATCGCAAAGGCATTGGCGGTGTTGCTGGTCGAGAAGGACTGGCGGAACGAGCCGCGAACCACGCCGCCGGTGGCGTAAAGAAGCGTGGAGGGCGTGATTGCCGCACCGGCACGGGCGCGGACGCCATAGCTGCTGCGAAGCGAGCGGGTCAGGGTGTAGAAGGCCGGCGTGGTCGAAAAGGCCGACACGCTGTCGTCGATGTCGTGGCGCTCATATTCGGCGACGGCGCCGACCACCAGGCCGCCAAGCTCGGCATCGAAGCCGGCGTGGATGCCGCCTTCCACGCCGCGGTCACCGCGGTCACAGCCGGTACCCGGCCCGGACGAACTCGCCGCACCGCCGCAGAAGCCGGGCGAGAAGGCATTGGCGCCGGCGGCGGTGTTCACCGTGTCCCCGAAATTGCCATCGCGGTTGGTGTCGAATTCGGTGCGGGCATTGTCCTTCTGGAGCATGCCGATGCCGATCTGCCCGCCGACATACGGCCCCGACCAGCCGCGATCCTGCGCCGCCGCTGGCGCAGCGCCGAGCGCGATGGTGGAGGCGGCGAGCATGGTGGCGGCGAGTAGGCGATGGTTCATTGCTGGTGGCTCCTGTCTGTTGTGAGGAGCAGCTACGGTCCGAACCGCGCAACGGATGCGAACAGCGGCAAGGAGCCCAAAATTTTTGGCAAAGTGGCGCTCGCTTGGCCCCCGCCCGGCTTCCTGATAGCGCATGGACCCATGCCGCTGACCGCCGCCAACGCCGCTCGTGAGATACTGACCGGGCTTCATCAGCTGATGGCCCGGCGCGGGTCGGCGCAGGCCAAGCTCGACCATGTGGTGGACCTCATCGCCGACGCGATGGGCAGCGAGGTCTGCTCCATCTACCTGCTGCGCGAAGGCGTGCTGGAGCTGTTCGCGACCCACGGCCTCAACAAGGAGGCGGTGCACGTCACGCGCCTGCCCCTCGGCCAGGGCCTGGTCGGGACCATCGCAGCGGAAGGGCGGATCCTCAACCTGGCCGAGGCGAGCATCCATCCGGCCTTCGCCTATCGGCCGGAAACGGGCGAGGACCGATTCCACAGCTTTGCCGGCGTGCCGATCATCTTCCGCGAGCGCGGCGTCGGGGTGCTGGCGGTGCAGCATGCCGATCCGCGCGCTTATGCCGACGTCGAGATCGAAGCGCTGCAGACCGTGGCCATGGTGTTGTCCGAACTGATCGCCGGCGCGCGGCTGGTCGACGGCACCGACCGGCGCGGCGGGCAGCGCGAGGGTATGCTCCGCCTTGCGGGCCTCAAGCTGGTGGCCGGCATGGCGCGCGGCACCGCCGTGTTCCACGAGCCGCGGGTGGTGGTCGAGCATACGGTCGCCGACGATCCCGAGCTCGAGCGGAACCGGGTCATTTCCGCATTCTCCAAGATGCGGACGCAGATCGAGAACATGACCCGCGAGGCCGAGTTCGGGACGGCGGGCGAGCACCAGGAGATCCTCGAGACCTACAAGATGTTCGCGTATGACGAGGGCTGGGTCCGGCGAATCAACCTTGCGATCGACAGTGGCCTGACCGCCGAAGCCGCGATCGAGCGGGTCCAGCAGCGCACGCGCGCCCGGATGCTGGAGATTGACGATCCCCTCCTCAAAGAGCGGATGCACGACCTGGAGGACCTGTCCAACCGGCTGATGCGGATCGTCAGCGGGCGGATGGGAACGGCGGCGCAGCAGGGCCTGCCGAGCGATTCGGTGCTGATTGCCAAGAACCTGGGTCCGGCCGAGCTGCTGGAATATGACCGGCGGCGGCTGAAGGCGGTGGTGCTGGAGGAAGGCTCGCTGACGGCGCACGTGACCATTGTCGCGCGGGCGATGGGCGTCCCGGTGATTGGGCGGGTCAAGGACATCAGCCACATCGCGGCCGAGGGCGACGCGGTGCTGGTCGACGGCAACCAGGGCAGCCTGGTGGTGAGGCCGACGCGGGCGGTCACCACCGCCTTCGACACCCGCATGGCGATGGGCCAGAAGCGCCGCGCCGAATTCACCGCGATCCGCGCGCTTCCGCCGATCACCCGCGACGGATTGCGGACCACCCTGATGGTCAATGCCGGCCTGGCCGAGGACGCCGGGGCGCTTGACGCGACAGGCGCGGACGGGATCGGCCTGTTCCGGACCGAGTTCCAGTTCCTCGTTTCCGCCGCCTTACCGGGCCGCGACGCGCAATATCGGCTTTACCGGCAGGTGCTGGACGCAGCGGGCGACCGGCCGGTGGTGTTTCGCACGGTCGACATCGGCGGCGACAAGGCGTTGCCCTATTTGGCGGATGTGACCGACGAGGCGGAGAACCCGGCGATGGGCTGGCGCGCGCTGCGCCTCAGCCTTGACCGCTCGACCCTGATGAAGGCGCAGGCCCGCGCGCTGATCGAGGCGGCGGAGGGGCGCACGCTGCGGGTCATGTTCCCGATGATTTCCGAGCCATGGGAATATGAGGAAGCGCGTGCCCTGTTCGAGCAGCAGGTCGAGTGGGTAAGGGCAAGGCGCCCGGGTCCGGCGCGGATCGAATATGGGGCGATGCTGGAGGTGCCGAGCCTGGCCGAGATGCTGGACCAGCTGCTGCCGCGCATCAACTTTCTTTCAATCGGCACGAACGACCTGACGCAATTCCTGTTCGCCGCCGACCGGGCCGACCCCCGGCTGGCGATGCGCTATGACTGGTTGAGCCCGGCGATCCTGCGCTTCCTCCGCCGGGTGGCGCGCGAGGCGACGGCGGCGGGGGTGCCGGTGCGCGTGTGCGGCGAAATGGGCGGGCGTCCGCTGGAGGCAATGGCCCTGATCGGGATCGGGATCACCAACTTTTCGATCACCCCTGCGGCGGTCGGGCCGGTCAAGGCGATGATCCGCTCGCTGGACGCGGGCGCAGTGCGGACCAAGGTCGAGGCGCTGCTTGCCAAGCCGCCGCGCGACATGCGCAAGGCGCTGACCGACTGGGCAAAGCGGCACTCCGTCGCACTCGACTGAGCCCTTCACGTTGACGCAGCCGCCGCGCCCCGCAAGAACGGCATTGAATGATCTTCGGGAGGGTGATCGCGCGTGGTCGATGAAGTAACAGGCGAAGCCGGCACGGTCGGCATGCAACTGCGGGCCGCGCGTGAGGGGCAGGGCATCACCCTGGAGGACGTGGCGGCGCGCACCCGCATCCCGACACGCCACCTCCAGAGCCTGGAGGACAGCGAGTGGAGCAAGCTGCCCGCGCCGACCTACACCATGGGTTTCGCCAAGAGCTATGCCAGCGTGGTCGGGCTCGATCGCAATGAGATAGGCGAAGCGCTTCGGGCCGAGATGGGCGGCGGCGCGCTGGCCGCCCGGCCCGAGGCGCAGGTGTTCGAACCGGCCGACCCGGGGCGGGTGATGCCGCGCTGGCTGGTGCTGCTGGCCCTGCTGGCGCTGGTTGGGGTTGCCGCAGCCTTTCTGTGGAACCGCAATCGTGCGCTGAGCGGCCCGGACGAGATCGTTGCCGAAGCGGAGGCGCCGACGGCAGCTCCGGCCGGAACTCCGGCACCGGTCGTGGCGGCGCCCAGCGGACCGGTCGTCATCACCGCCAACGAGCCCGCCTGGATCCAGGTCAGCGAGCGCGGCGGCGCGACCCTGTTCCAGGGCGAGCTTGGCGCCGGGCAAAGCTATGAGGTGCCGGCCACGGCCACCGCGCCGGTGCTGCGGACCGGACGGCCGCAATCGATCCGAATCTCGGTCGGCACGGCCGATGCGCCGGCAGTCGGGGCGCCGGACCGGACGGTGAGCAACGTGTCGCTGCTCGGACCCGACCTGATGCGTGGCCCGGCGGCAACGCCTGCCACGTCGCCTGCGCCGCCCGCGCGCTAGTTCATTGACCGCTAAGCCGAGCCACACCACGGAATGACGTCATGACGCGCCATCTCCTGCCGGGCCTTGTTGCCCTCACCCTCGCCGTTCCCGCCACCGCGCAACGCCAGCAGCCGACCCCAGAGCAACGGATCGACCGCCTCGAGCGGCAGACCCGCCAGATCCAGCGGCAGGTGTTTCCCAAAGGGCAGCCAGCCGACACCGCCGGAATCGACGACACGCCCGCCGCCAGCCAGACGGTAGTGGTCGCCCTGTCCAGCCGCATCGACGCGCTGGAGCGGCAATTGGCGGAGATGACCCGCCTGGCGGAAGAGAATGGCAATCGTGTCGCCACGCTGGAAACCGAGATCGCGCGCATGCGCACCGATGTCGATGCGCGGCTGCGGCGACTGGAGACTGCGGCGCCGGCGGACACGGTGGCTGCGGCCGGAGAAACCACCGCAATTCCCGCGGAGCCGGTCGCCGTGGCCGAAGTCCCCACGCCCGCCCGCCCGGCGGTTCAGCCGCCGCGCACTCCGGCCCGCACCGGCGACGTGGTGGCCGATGGCGAAGCAGCCTACGACAACGGCTACCAGTTGTGGCTGCAGAAGCGTTACCCGCAGGCGGTTGCCGCGCTGCGCGCCATGGCGTCGAGCTTTCCGGGGCACCGCCGGGTGAGCTGGGCCAACAACCTTGCCGGTCGCGCGCTGCTCGACAGCGGGCAGCCGCGCGCCGCGGCCGAGGCGCTGCTGGCCAATTACCGCGGCAATCCCAGGGGCGAGCGCGCGGCCGACAGCCTGTTCTACCTCGGCCAGGCGCTGGTCGCGCTCAAGCAGCCGGCGCAGGCGTGCAAGGCTTATGCCGAGCTGGAGGAAGTCTATGGCGCCTCGATCCGCGCCGAGCTCCGCACATTGCTGCCACCGGCCAAGGCGCGGGCAGGGTGCTGAGCTGAGCGGCCCGCCCAGGGAGTCCGGGGCTGCGGTCTCGGCCCGGGTGGGCTTGCGCGGCGTTCTCGACCGGCTGGCTCCAGAAGGAGAGCTTGGGCTTGCCGTTTCGGGCGGGCCGGACAGCCTTGCCCTTCTGCTGCTGGCCGCAGAGGAGCGCCCGGGGCGGGTTCGGGCGGCAACCGTGGACCATGGCCTGCGGGCGGAGAGCGCCGGAGAGGCGGCCGAGGTGGCGCGGATCTGCGCCTCGCTGGGCGTACCGCATGACGTGCTGCGTGTCGTGGTCGAGCCGGGCGCAAGCCTTCAGGCCCAGGCGCGGGAGGCACGTTATGCGGCGCTGGGTCGCTGGGCGGCGGAGCACGATCTCAGCACCGTGGCGACAGCACATCATGCCGACGAACAGGCCGAGACCTTGCTGATGCGGCTTGCTCGCGGAAGTGGGGTCAGTGGCCTTGCCGGGATCCGTGAGCAGCGGGCGCTGACGGTGGGCGTGCGCCTGATCCGCCCCCTGCTGTGGTGCCGAAAGGCAGCGCTGGTGGCGCTGGTCGAGGAAGCAGGGCTGACGGCGGTCGACGATCCCACGAACCGCGACGAGCGGCACGACCGTGCCCGCGTCCGGTCGTGGCTAGGGAAGGAGGGCTGGCTCGACCCGCTGCGCCTGGCGCGCTCGGCCGCGGCGCTGGCGGATGCGGCGGCGGCGCTGGAGGCGATGGCCGAACACGAGCGGCGGCAAGCGGTGCGGAAAGAGGCGGGAGGGCTGGTCTACCATCCCTCCGGTCTGCGGGAGATCCGGCGCCGGGTGGTCCGGCTGCTGGTCGAGGAACTTGCGCCCGGCGCAAAGGTTCGGGGTCCGGACCTCGATCGCCTGCTAGCGATGTTGGAGAGCGGCGGAAGCGCGACCCTCGGTGGAGTGCTGGCCCGAGCGGAGGAGGGCGGCTGGCGCTTCTGCCCGGAACCGCGACGGCGAGCTTAGTTGGCGTTCAGCGCTCGCGCCATGCTGTCGGAAAAGGCGACGCTGCGGACCCAGCCGCTGAAGCCGTCGTAGATGGTACGGGCGGCCTGCGCGATGGTCAGCGGGCGGTCGGTGCCGCCGCGGGCAAAGAAAGCAACCGCGATGCGATGACCGTTCGGCAGTGTGATGAAGCCGACGTCGCTCGAATAATTGTTCAGCGTGCCTGTCTTGTGGGCGATCGGAACGCCCGAGAGCATGCCACGAATGCGGTTCTTGCCGGTGGCGCAGCGGGCCATGACGTCGAGCAGGTAGGCACGGTTGGCCGGGGTCAGGATGTTCCCCTTGTCGAGGCTGCGCAGCATCTGGACCATGGCCACCGGTGTCGAGCTATCGCGCAGGTCCCACAGGTCGCGCTTGTCGGCTAGCAGCCGGGCGATGTTGCGATCGACGCGCAGCCCGCGGATCTGGTTGTGATCCAGCCATTCCTGAATGGCGCGAGGCCCGCCAAGATTGGCGATCAGGAGATCGGTCGAATGATTGTTCGACTTGATCATCATGCTTTCGATCAGCGAGCGCGCGGTCTGCCCGGCGATCTTCTGATCAAGCGTCCGGCGGCCCGCCTCGACCTGGTCGAGATAGGCGGCCGCGACCGCCACCTTCATGGTCGAGGCCATCGGGTACGCCTTGTCGCCGTTGATCGACACCGTTTCGCCCGTCGTGAGGTCGAGCGCGGCGACGCCGACATCGCCCGAGCGGCTAGCGAGAAGCTGGCTCAGTTGCTGTTCCAGGCTTTGCAGGTGCGGGCTGGTCGAGGCCAGCGCAGGCTGCGCGGCGACAAGGGCAAGAAGCCAGGCCAGCAAGAAAACGCGCATCTTGCCTCCTTGGGGCGGAACAGGAACGGGTCGATGTTGCGCCACTTATCGCAGCCGCCGACCCAATGCTTCCTTAACGCTAGGTCGAAGTTCCTCGATGGGACAAGCACTTGGGCAAGCGGTGAGGCGAACCGTTCAACGATTACGCTGAACCGAATCAGGACCCTCGTAACACGGCCCCTAGCCGGTCGGGCACGGCTCACCTACATTGAGCGCATGGACGACAAGAACAAGAAGCCGAGCAGCCCCTGGAGCAAGAGCCTGCTGATCTGGGTCGGCGTGCTGTTCGGGCTGGTGCTGTTCGCACAGATGCTCGAAGGCGGCAGCCGGGCACAGACGGGCAATCCCATCGCTTATTCGGACTTCGTCCGTCAGGTAAGCGAGGGCAATGTCCGCCAGGTCACGAGCAGCGCCACGCAGACGGGCAATCAGGTGATCAGCGGCAAGCTGGCCAATGGTGAGGCGTTCCGCACCACCGCGCCCGCCGACGCCCAGGTGACCGAGCGGCTGCTTGCAGCCGGCGTGCAGGTGCAGGTCAAGGAAGCCGAGCAGTCGAGCATCTGGTGGATCATCCTGGTCCAGTCGCTGCCGTTCATCCTGATCCTCGGCATCAGTTTCTTCATCATGCGGCAGATGCAGAAGAATTCGGGTTCGGGCGCGATGGGCTTCGGCAAGAGCCGGGCGAAGATCCTCGTCCCCAAGGAAGGTCGCGTGACCTTTGCCGACGTCGCCGGAATCGACGAAGCGCGCGAGGAACTGCAGGAAATTGTCGAGTTCCTGAAGGACCCGGGCCGTTTCGCCCGGCTCGGCGGCAAGATCCCCAAGGGTGCGCTGCTTGTCGGCTCGCCCGGTACCGGAAAGACGCTGCTCGCCCGCGCCATCGCGGGTGAGGCGGGCGTGCCCTTCTTCACCATCTCGGGTTCGGATTTCGTCGAAATGTTCGTCGGCGTCGGCGCCAGCCGTGTCCGCGACATGTTCGAGCAGGCCAAGAAGTCGGCGCCGTGCATCGTCTTCATCGACGAGATCGACGCGGTCGGCCGCCATCGCGGTGCCGGTCTCGGCAACGGCAATGACGAGCGCGAGCAGACGCTGAACCAGCTGCTGGTCGAGATGGACGGCTTCGAGGCGAACGAAGGCATCATCATCATCGCCGCGACCAATCGTCCGGATGTGCTCGACCCCGCGCTGCTGCGTCCGGGCCGGTTCGACCGGCAGGTCGTCGTGCCGCGTCCCGACATCGAAGGGCGCGAGCAGATCCTTGGCGTGCACATGAAGAAGGTGCCGCTGGCGCCCGACGTCGACGCGCGCACGATTGCCCGCGGCACGCCCGGCTTTTCGGGCGCAGACCTCGCCAACCTCGTCAACGAGGCGGCGCTGCTTGCGGCGCGTAAGGGCAAGCGGCTGGTCGCGATGAGCGAGTTCGAGGAAGCCAAGGACAAGGTCATGATGGGGACCGAACGCCGGTCCATGGTCATGACCGAGGACGAGAAGCGGATGACCGCCTACCATGAGGCCGGCCACGCCATCGTCGCGGTTCACGAGCCGGCGTCCGACCCGATCCACAAGGCGACCATCATCCCGCGCGGCCGTGCGCTGGGCATGGTGATGCGCCTGCCGGAGCGGGACAGCTACAGCTACCACCGCGACAAGATGCACGCGAACCTCGCGGTGGCGATGGGCGGGCGCGTCGCCGAGGAGATCATCTTCGGCTACGACAAGGTGAGCTCGGGCGCGTCGAGCGACATTCAATATGTCACCACGCTGGCGCGCGACATGGTCACCAAGTGGGGCATGTCCGACGAGATGGGCCCGCTTCAGTATGCCGAGGCGGACGAGGAAGTGTTCCTGGGTTATTCCATGAACCGCCAGCGTCAGATGAGCGACGAGACCGCCAAGGCGATCGACAAGGAGATCCGCCGTATCGTCGAGGGCGGCTATGCCCGGGCCCGCGACCTGCTGAGCGAGCATGAGGACCAGCTCCACACGCTGGCCAAGGCGCTGCTCGAATATGAGACGCTGTCGGGCGACGAGATCAAGACCGTGCTGGAAGGCGGGTCGATCGATCGCGGCAATAGTTCGCGGCCGGTGGTTCCGCCCGCGGGTGTCGGCATCCCCAAGACCCGCAAGCCGACCAGCTTCGGCGGAGCTGCGCCCGCCGGCGCTTGAGGGTTCGAACGGAAGCGGCTGGCGCCGTCCCGGTCTCGGCTGGGGCGGCGCCTTTCGTTTGTTCACTTTGCCTTCATCGCGGATTGCGCCACTAAGCGGCATGTTTCGCTTTTCCGCCGTCGTCGCCGCTTCGCTCCTCGCCATTGCTTCACCGACAATGGCTGCACCGACCGGAAGCGCCGAGAACTTCCTCAACCGTGCCGATCGGCTGCTCGGCAAGGGCCCGCTCGCGCTGTTCGATGGCGACTACAAGAGGCTGAAGCGCGACGGCGAGGCGGCGGGCACCAGCATCCGGCTGGAGCGCGAAGCGGCAGAAAAGGCCGGACGCCCGATCCTCTATTGCAGTCCCAAGCCGCGTGCCGAGCTCGGCGACATGGAGTTTCTCTCGGCGCTCCGGAAGATACCCATGGCCGAGCGCCAGCGACTCAGCCTGCGCGCGGCGATGCTGCAGGTACTCCAGCGCAAATATCCCTGCCGCCGCTGAGCGGTTGCCCACCACAGGAGTGATGATGCGAGCTTTCCTAATGACGCTTGGCGCCTGCCTGCTGGCCGTTTCCGCCACGCCGGCGGGGGCGCAAACGATGAACGCCGAAGCCTATCACCAGCGCGCTTCCTCCTTGATGAAGAAGGGTCCGCTGGCCCTGTTCAGCCGGGGCGAGATCAAGGCGCTAATGGAGGAAGGCCAGAAGGCCGGGGCCAAGTCGCGTGAGCAAAGGCTGGCGATCATCAAGGCGGGCGGCAAGCCGCGATCCTGCCCGCCGCAGGAACAGGTCGGCATGAAGGCCGATGAGTTCATGAAGCGCCTCGCCGCCATCCCCAAGACCGAGCGCGAGCGGATCGACATGACGGAGGCGATGACCCGCATCTCGGCCGCCAAATATCCTTGCAAGGGCTAGCCAAGCACTCCGAGCAGCAAGAGGATCGTCCCGAACAGGCTGAAGGCGAGCATGGCGAAGAAGAGAAGCGCCAGCGTGCGCCACAGGGCGCTCGCCCGCGACAGCGCATAGGCACCGCGCAGCTGGCGATAGATGTGGATGGGCGGGATAAAGGTCATGGCCGTCATTACCGCGCCAGCCGACAGGTCGAGCGGGCGGAGCAGGGTCAGGACGATGAAACCAAGGCTCATGAACGTGATCGAGTAGGTCACGAACACCGTGTGGTCATAGGCGCGATATTGCCGATAGCGGCGGCGGTGCAGGAACAGCAGCCAAAGGAACGGCACCGAGAGTGGGATCAGCGCCCAGCTGAACTTGTAGCCGTTGGTCTGGAGCTTGTAGAACAACAGCGACGGGTTCTTCTTGGCCTTTTTGTAGGCACGATCGAACCAGCTGTTGAGGCGGTCAGCGCCGGCGATCACGACCATGTTGTCGCTGTCGTTCTCCAGCCCCGTCGGCATTTCGACGGCTGGTGCGTCGCCGCCGGTCACCGCCATTGCCGCCTCGTAGACGTCGCGCTCCATCTCGAGTTCGCGCTGCTGGTCGGCGAGCCGGCGGTCGACCTGGGTAGTGCTGGCGCCAGCCGCGGCAAGGCGTGCGCGCTCGTTGCGAAGCGCTTCGAACTTGTCGAGCGAGGCCCTGCGCTGCGCGTTGAAGTCCTGCTCGGCTTGCGACCGCTCGGCCGCGGTCGGCAGATTGCCGGTGATCGCCACGGGCCCGCCGAGCGCCGAAATCACCGCGAACATGATGAAAACGGAGAACAGGAACAGCGCCACCGGCGAGACGAAGCGGGCGCGCTGGCCCTCGATGTAGCGGCGGGTGAGCTCGCCCGGGCGCCACGCCAGCATCGGCAGGGTGCGCCAGATCTTGCCTTCGAAGTGGAGGACGCCGTGGAGGAGGTCGTGACCAAAGGCTCCGAGCGAGCGGTGGACATGGCCGCGCTGCCCGCAGGCGTGGCAGTAATCGCCGACCAGCGCCGTGCCGCAGTTGAGGCAGGCCCGTTCGGTGGTGTGGCCGCTCTCGTCGATGCCGGTGCGCGGCTCGGCGGCGCTCGCGGCGAGCCCTCCCGTCACGACTTCTGCGATCGGTTCGACGACATTCATGGCATCAGTTCCCCGCCGAAAGAGTGGCAGAGCGGAGGCGGCACTGCTAACCCCTTGTGGGCATGACACGCCGCATCGGCCTGCTTGGTGGAAGCTTCAACCCGGCGCACGGCGCGCACCGGGCAATGAGCCTGACGGCGGCGCGGGCGCTCGGGCTGGACGAGGTGTGGTGGCTGGTGAGCCCGGGCAATCCGCTCAAGCCAAGAGCCGAAATGGCGCCCTTCGCCGCCCGTTTCGCCTCGGCCGCGGACATGGCGCGGCGCTCGATCATCCGGGTCAGCGACATCGAGCGGCGGCTCGGCACCGTCTACACCGCCGACACACTGGCGGCGCTGGTCAGGCGCTATCCCCGGCACCGGTTCATTTGGCTGATGGGTGAGGACACTGTGGCGCAATTCCATCAGTGGAAAGACTGGCGGCGGCTGGCCGCCACGGTGCCGATTGCCGTTCTGTCCCGGCCCGGGTATAAGGCCAGTGCCCGCACGGCTCGCGTGTCGGGCTGGCTTCGGCGCTTCGTCCGGCCCGAAGCACAGGCGCGGGACTGGACGCGTTGGAGTGCCCCGGCGATCGTCTTCCTTGGGCTACCGCCTGACCGGACTTCCGCAACGCATCTCCGCGCCGCCGACCCCTTTTGGCACGAACGTTTCTCCCGCAACAGCAATGCGGGTTCAAGCGTTACCCCTTCAGCAGAACACAGGAGAAACCTTGGCTGACACCCCTGAAACGGCTGGCGTTCGCACGCCCGCTTCCGTCGAGGACCTTCATGCCGCGGTTCTCCGCAGCCTCGACGACGATCAGGCTGTCGAGGTCGTGTCCATTCCGCTTGCCGGCAAGTCCAGCATCGCCGACCATATGGTGATCGCCTCCGGCCGCTCGACCCGGCAGGTCGCGAGCATGGCCAACAAGCTCGCCGACCGGCTGAAGCAGGATCATGGCAAGCTGGTCCGGATCGAGGGCCTGCCGACCGCCGACTGGGTGCTGATCGACGCCGACGACGTGATCGTGCACCTGTTCCGGCCCGAAGTGCGCTCCTTCTACAATCTGGAACGCATGTGGGCGTTCGGCGACGAAAAGGCGGCGGCGGCCGGTTGAGCCAGCCGGCGGCGCTTCGGTGCTTCTTCACATCATTGCGCGTGGCAAGATCGGGCGGTCGCCCGAGGCTGAGCTGGTGGAGCGCTACCTCAAGCGCCTGACCTGGCCGCATCGGTTGACCGAGCTTCCCGACCGTGGCGGCACGGTGCCGCCGGCGCTCGCACCCGGCGTCACGGTGCTGCTCGACGAGCGCGGCAAGGCGCTGGCGTCGAGCGAGCTTGCCGCGCGGCTCGACAAGTGGCGCGATAGCGGAATGCGGGAATGCCGCTTCCTGATCGGTGCTGCCGACGGCCATGACGAGGAGGAGCGAGGGAGGGCCGACCTGTTGCTGAGCTTCGGTCCCGCGACCTGGCCGCACATGCTGGCGCGCGCCATGCTGGCCGAACAATTGTATCGCGCCACGAGCTGGCTTGCGGGCCACCCCTATCACCGGCAAGGCTAGGCGGGATGCGCCGCCTTGCCCTTCTCCTTCTAGCGCCGCTGCTGGTGTCGGCAGCCGACCCGGTCCGGGTCGCCGAGCAGGAAGCGGCGGCGGCGGCCGCCGAACAGAAGAAGCTGGAAGTGGCGGCGGATGGCGCGCGGGGCGAGGCGGCGCAGGCTGCGGCAAGGCGTGCGGCGGAGGCGCAGGCGATGCTTGCGGCCGATGCCCGGATCGCCTTGGCCGAGGCGCAACTGGCGATGCTGGAGCGGCGCCGCGCGGTGCTTGACGCGCGCCTTGCCGAGGCGCGCCGGCCCACTGCTGCCCTGTTGGCGGGGCTGGCCGAGGCGGGCCGACGTCCGGCCTGGCTGATGCTGATCAAGGCCGGAGGGGCCGAGGAGCAGGTGCGTCTGGCGGCGCTGGTCCGGGCGCTTGGTCCGGAAGTGGAGCGGCGGTCGGCGGCCCTGCGCGGGGAGGCCGAGGCGCTGGCCGCAACGGCCGGTGCGCAGCAAGCGCTTCGCGAGAGGCTCGCCGCCCAGCGCACGGCCGCAGCCGATGCCCAGCAGCGCTTCGCGGCCAGGGAAAAGGAGGCCTTGGCGGCAGCTCGATCGCGGGAGGCGGAGGCGTTCGCGGCGGGGGACGAGGTGCTGGACCGGAGCGAGCGGCTGGCGATCCTCACCAGCGAGGCAGCGCGCCGGCAGGCCGCACGCTCGCTAGCGGCGGCGCTGGCGAAGCTCCCCGTGGCGGAACCACGTCCACTGCCCACGATGGAAAGCGGGTCCGAGCCGCCATTCACCTGGACCATCCCCGCGGGCGGAGCGGTCACGGTCGGGCTGGGCGAGCTGGCCGACAATGGCGTGCGCTCGCGCGGGCTGACCTTTGCCGCCGCCCCAGGCACCGAGGTGGTCGCACCGGCAGATGGGCGGATCGCCTTTGCCGGGCCATTCCGCCAGCGGGCCGCGGTGATCATCATCGACCATGGCGGCGGGTGGGCGACGCTGCTGACCGACGTGCGGCCTTCGGTCCGGGTTGGCGAGCGGGTCGGGCGCGGGCAGGGTATCGGCCGCGCGACTGGGCCGGTCACCGCCGAACTATTTCGCAACAGCAAGGCGGAGCCCGCGGCCCTCATCGCCCGTTCATGAGCGGCGCTGTTAAGTGAGGGCGTAAATGGCTAAGACTGGACCCATGATCCGCAAGCTCCTCCCCCCGCTGGCCCTTGTCGGGGCGCTCGCCCTGGTCCCGGTCGCGACCGCCACCCAGGCGCAGTCGGACGCCCAGACCTACAAGGAGCTCGAGACCTTCATGGGGGTGTTCGAGCGGGTGCGGGCCAATTACGTCGACAAGGTCGATGATCACAAGCTGATCAAGGGCGCGATCGACGGCATGCTGGCCAGCCTCGATCCGCACAGCTCCTACCTCGAAGCGTCGGACTTCCGGCAGCTACGCACCACCACCGACGGCAATTACGGCGGCCTCGGCCTGTCGGTCACTCAGGAGGACGGCACCGTCAAGGTGATTAGCCCGACCGAGGACACGCCGGCCGACCGGGCTGGCATCAAGGCCGGCGACTATATCACCCACCTCGACGGCGAACTGCTCTACGGGCTCGAGCTCGATGCCGCGGTGGAGAAGATGCGGGGGCCGCCGGGCAGCCCGATCAAGATCACCATTGTCCGTCCCGGCCGCGACAAGCCGTTTGACGTCACCATCCGCCGCGAGCGGATCGAGCTTCGCCCGGTCAAGTGGGAGCTGAAGGACGGCGTTGGCGTGCTCAACATCAACACCTTTTCCGCCAACGTCGGCGAACAGGTGGTGGCCGCGCTGACGGCGATGGAAAAGGCGGCGGGCGGCAAGCCGATCGGCTATGTCATCGACCTGCGCTCCAACCCGGGCGGCTTGCTCGACCAGGCGGTGCAGGTCAGCGACGCCTTCCTCGAGCGCGGCGAGATCGTGTCCGAGCGCGGCCGTGCCAGGGACGACATCGAACGCTTCTATGCGCGCCCCGGCGACCTTACCGGCGGGCGCCCGCTGGTGGTGCTGGTGGACGCCGGTTCGGCCAGTGCGGCGGAGATCGTCGCCGGCGCGCTGCAGGACCATCGCCGGGCGGTCGTGATGGGCGAGCGGAGCTTCGGCAAGGGCTCGGTCCAGACCGTCATTCAGCTCGACCAGGAGAGCGCTCTACGGCTGACCACCGCGCGCTACTTCACCCCGTCGGGCCGGTCGGTCCAGGCGGGCGGGATCGAGCCGGACATCATCGTGCCGCAGCTGAGCGACCCCGACTACAAGGACCGGCCTGCGATCCGAGAGGCTGACCTGCGCCGCCACCTGGTTGCGCAGAACAAGATCGACGACAAATTGCTCGAAAAGGATGACGCGGTCGATCCGCGCTTCAGCGTGACCGCGGCGGAGCTCGAGAAGAAGGGCGTCAAGGACTTCCAGCTCGACTATGCGGTGAATGCGCTCAAGCGGCTGGCGACCGGCCCTGGCGGAGTGCCGAGGGCGCGCTGATGGACGCTCGCACCGGGGCTTTGACGGGGTCACGCGTCCGCAAGCTGCGGATTGCGCAGTGGCTCGCCGTGGCGGTGCCCGGCGGGCTTCTGCTCGGCGCCTTGGGGTCGGAGTATGTCGGCGGCCTCAACCCGTGCGAGATGTGCATGTGGCAGCGCTGGCCGCATCTGTCGGCGGTGGTGCTGGCCGGGCTGTCGTTCGTGGCGCCGCGACGCGCCCGGCTGCTGACGTTGCTAGCGGCCCTGGCGATGGCTCTCTCGGGCGCGATCGGGGTCTTCCATGCCGGCGTGGAGCAGGGCTGGTGGGAGGGCCTCACCACCTGCTCGACCGTGGCGACCGGCGCGACCCCCGACGAGCTGCTGAAGTCGATCATGGCCACGCCGCTGATCCGCTGCGACCAGATCGCCTGGTCGTTCCTGGGCCTGTCGCTGGCGGCATGGAACGCCCTACTCTCCCTTGCCACCGCCGGAGTGATCCTATGGCTGACGCGCAGACGGTGAAGTCCGGGTGGAAGCCCGGCGACCGCGTTCCCGACCTCCATTCGATGCTGCGGGTCGACCATGCCGGCGAATATGGCGCGACCCGCATCTATGCCGGACAGTTGGCGGTGCTGCGCGGATCGTCGCGGGCGGCGCATCTCGTCACCCACATGGCGGCGCAGGAAGACCGGCACCTCGCCCGTTTCAACCAACTGCTGGCTGAGCGGCGGGTGCGCCCGACCCTGCTGCAGCCCTTGTGGCACATCGGCGGCTTCGCGCTGGGTGCGGCAACCGCGCTGATCAGCGAAAAGGCGGCCATGGCCTGCACCGACGCGGTGGAGACCGAGATCGACCGCCATTACGAAGAACAATTGCAGGAGCTTGGCGACCGCGATCCCGAGCTTTCCGCCGATATTCGCCAGTTCCAGGCCGAGGAGCTGGAGCATCGCGACACGGCGCGCGAACATGGCGCGCTGGAGGCACCCGCCTATCCGCTGCTGAGCTTCGCCATCCGCTCCATCTGCAAGGTCGCGATCGCGGCGTCCAAGCGGATCTGAGCCAAGGAACGCGACAAGGTCCCGTGCGCTGAAGCGCTTGAAAGGTTGAGACAATGAAGACCCGTATCCTCCTCGCGCTTGGCACCGTCGTTGGCGGCGGTCTGCTTGCGGCGCCCGCCGTCTCCGCCCAGCAGGCGCAGCAGCAGCGGACCCGTGAGATCCTCGTGTTCGGCACCGATCCGTGCCCGCGTTCCACCGACGATGAAGTGGTGGTCTGCGCCCGTCGACCGGAAAAGGAGCGCTATCGCCTGCCTGAGGCGCTGCGCCCGGCCGGCCCGCCGCAGCTGAGCCAGAGCTGGAGCGTTCGCTCCAAGGCGCTGGCGACGATCGGCCAGACCGGGCCTGGCACCTGTTCGGGCATCGGTCCGGGCGGCAGCTTTGGCTGCGCGGTCAAGGACATCCAGCAGGGCGTCGCCGAGCGTGTCGAGCAGGACACGGCCGACTCGCCGCCCGAATAAGACGGTACTGAGCCGCGGCCGCTAGCTGGCCTGCTTGCGCGCCGCGATCCACGCGGCGACCTGCGCATCAAGCGCGTCGAGCGGGATCGCCCCTTGCCCGAGCACCGCGTCGTGGAAGGCGCGCAGGTCGAAGCGGTCACCCAGCTCCTTCTCGGCCCGGGCGCGCAGCTCACGGATCTTGAGCTCGCCGACCTTGTAGGCGAGTGCCTGGCCGGGATTGGAGATGTAGCGATTGACCTCTGCGTCGATGTTGGCCTCGGTCAGGGTCGAATTGTCGCGAAAATATCGAACCGCCTGCGCCTTGCTCCAGCCCTTGGAATGGAGGCCGGTGTCGATCACCAGCCGGCATGCGCGCCACATTTCGTAGCCGAGGCGGCCCATGTTCTTCTGCGGCGTGTCGTAGATCCCCATCTCGATCCCGAGCCGCTCCGAATAGAGACCCCAGCCTTCGACAAAGGCGGTGAAGAAGGCGACCTGGCGCCGCCATTCGGGGAGCTCGAGCTCCTGTTGGAGCGCGATCTGCTGGTGGTGGCCGGGGACGGCCTCGTGCACCGTCAGGGCAGGGATTTCCCATGACGGGCGCTGGTCGAGCTTGGTGGTGTTGACGAGGTAGAAGCCCGAAATGCCGGTCTGCACGCTGCCTGGCTGATAGCGGGCGGTCGTGTCGCCGGGCGCCGTGGCGAGGTCCATCGGGCGGATGCCGTAGGGAAGCCGGGCGAGCCGGCCGATCAGGCTCGGCATCTTGCCGTCGATGATCTTGGCTTGAAGCGCGGTGGCCTCCAGCAGCTCGCGGTCGGTCTTGAAGAACCATTTGGGGTTGGAGCGCATGTCCGCGATCATCGCCTCACGGCTGGCGAAGCCGGCATCCTTGGCGACCTGCTCCATCTCCGCCCGGATCCGCGCCACTTCGGAAAGGCCAAGCTGGTGGATCTGGTCGGGGGTCATGCTGGTGGTGGTGTGACTGCGCACCTGCGCGGCATAATAGGCCGGCCCGTTCGGCTGGTCGGCGGCCGACACGCTCTGCCGGCAACGGTTCTTGAGATCGCGGTCGTAGGTGGCGGCGAACTGGCGATAGGCGGGGTTGATGCCGCTTTCGATCAGGGTGCGGGCCTGGCCTTGCAGCTGGGCCCATTCGGCGGCCGGCACGCTGGCCGGGCGCGGCTCGGCGAAGGGCGCGTAGAAGCGCGACTTGGCAGGGTCGGCGGTGACCACGCCGGTGATCGTCTCGGGAAAGCGGGTCATGGTGACGCAGGGTTGGACAAAGCCCTCGCGCGCCGCCTTGACGCTGAGTTCGCCATAAGCCCGCATCCGGTCGGGCACGAGCGCCAGCCGGGCAAGGTAGTTGCGATAGTCGGCGGCGGTGCGGAAGGACAGGCCGCTGGCCATGCCGGCAAGTTGCCCATGGTAGCTTCCCAGCGTCGAATAAAGGAGCTGGCGCTGGCCGAAGCGGTTCATCTCCACCTGCTCCTGAAGCAGCGAGCGGAGGATGGCGGCGTTGGCACGATCGGTGTCGCTGAAGCCGGTCGTCGGGATGGCGTTCAGCCGGGTCAGGAAGTCCTGCGCCGCCGCGGCCTGCCGGTCCATCTCCGCCAGGCTCACCGGCGCGAGGTCGCGGTCGTAGCTGGTCACCCCGACCGAGCTGGCCAGCAGGGGGCTGGAACGCAGCACATCGGCCCAGAAGGCGTCCTGAAGCGCCTTGAAGTCCTCGGCGGGACCGGCCGCGGCCGGGCTTGCGGCGACCATCGCGGCGGCGGTGAGCAGAATGGAGAAGCGGCGCATGGTGGACCCCGAGGTGACTGGAGGTGGAGGCTAGATCATCCGCGCCGCCATGCAAGCAGCGCAGGGCGTCAGCCACCATTGCACCGGTGGAACGAGATCGGCGACGGGGGGTTGGCCCTTCATACAAGGGAGCCCCACCACCATGCGCACAGATCCGAGCGGCGCGCTCACGACTCTTACCCGCCTTGGCTTTGCGTCGCGCGGGCTGCTTTACCTCGTGATCGGGTTCCTGATCCTGCGCACCGGCCGGACGGAGGACACCAGCGGAGCGCTGACGGTGCTTGCCGAAGGCGGCGGTCGGACCCTGCTGGCCCTGATGATCGCCGGATTCATCGCTTACGGGCTGTGGCGGCTGTCCGACGCGGCCTTCAACATCGAGCGGCACGAAGCGGGCAAGAAGGGCCTGCTCGAGCGTGGCGGCGCGGCGGCAAGCGGCATCGTCCACCTGTTTCTCGCCTGGCAGGCCGTGCGCTTGTTTCGCTTTGCCGGCGAGAGCGGGGGTGGAAGCGGAGCGCAGGAGCAGGCGCAGACGGCTCTGTCATTGCCAGGGGGACAGCTGTTGCTGATCCTGGCCGGACTGGTCCTGCTGGTGGTCGGACTTGTTCAGTTCAAGAAAGCGTGGAAGACCGAATTCCTCGATCACCTCGATCCGCAGGTCGCGCATCAGCCGTGGGCGCGCTATTCCGGGCAGGCCGGCTATGCGGCGCGTGGGCTCGTGTTCCTGATCAGCGGGGCGTTCCTGGCCAGCGCCGGGTTCAAGGAAAGCGCTGGCGAGGCCGGAGGCATGGAGGAAGCGCTGACCTGGCTGTCCTCGCCGTGGGATACGGTGGTGGCGATCGGCCTGCTGCTGTTCGGACTTTACTGCCTGATCGAGGCGCGCTTCCGGGTCATCAACGACGTCCCGGTGGACGGGCTTGCCCACAAGGCCAGGTCCAAGCTCCCGATCTGAACTAAGCGCCGGAAAAAGCCGGAAAAGCTTGCCTTGGGCCAGCCGTGAACATATATCGAACGGATGGCGCAGCTCGACACCCGCGAGAAGCTGGCGATCCTTGCGGATGCGGCCAAATATGATGCGAGCTGCGCGTCATCGGGCACGTCCAAGCGCAACAGCGTGGGCGGCAAGGGCATCGGCTCAACCGAGGGCATGGGCATCTGCCACGCTTATGCGCCGGACGGCCGCTGCATCTCGCTGCTGAAGATCCTGCTGACCAACAGCTGCATCTTCGACTGTCATTATTGCATAAACCGCAAGAGCTCGAACGTGCGGCGGGCGCGGTTCACGGCGCCCGAAGTCGTCAACCTCACGCTGGCCTTCTACAAGCGCAATTACATCGAGGGGCTGTTCCTCTCCTCGGGCATCATTGCTTCGTCCAACTACACGATGGAGCAATTGGTCGAGGTCGCGCGGAGCTTGCGCGAGGATCACGATTTTCGCGGCTATATCCACCTCAAGACCATTCCCGACGCCGACCCTGAGCTCGTTCGGCTGGCGGGGCTGTATGCCGATCGCATCTCGATCAACGTCGAGCTTCCGACCACGCAGGGGTTGAAGCGCCTGGCGCCCGAGAAGAGCGAACCGCAGATCGAAGGCGCGATGCTGGGCATGAAGGGCGCGATCGAGGACGGCAAGGACGCCAAGAAGAAGTACAAGTCGGCGCCGACCTTCGCGCCCGCCGGGCAGTCGACCCAGATGATTGTCGGGGCGGATGCGGCGACCGACGCGGACATCGTCGGCAAGGCGAGCACGCTCTACGACCGGTTCAGCCTGCGCCGGGTCTATTATTCGGCCTTTTCGCCCATCCCGGATGCGAGCGCGGTGTTGCCGCTGCAGCGGCCGCCGCTGATGCGCGAACACCGTTTGTACCAGTCGGACTGGCTGATGCGCTTCTATGGCTTCAAGCCGGAAGAGGTGGTCAGCGCGGCCGAGCCGGACGGCATGCTGCCGCTCGACATCGATCCCAAGCTCGCCTGGGCGCTCAAGTATCGCGACTATTTTCCGGTGGACGTGAACAAGGCGAGCAAGGAACAGCTGCTGCGCGTGCCGGGGCTGGGCACCAAGGCGGTCGGGCGCATCCTCAGTTCGCGTCGGTTTCGCACCTTCACCCTCGACGATGTCGCGCGGCTGACGGTCAGCGTGGCCAAGATCAGGCCCTTCATCGTCACCAGTGATTGGCGGCCGACGCTGCTGACCGACAAGGCCGACCTCAAGCGCTGGATCAAGCCCGAGAAGCACCAGCTTGAGCTGTTTGCCGCCTGACCCTTGGTCCGGGTGAGCGATATTCCCCAGCGCGCGTTCTTGCTGCGATGAGTGACGCCAACGGCCGTTATGGCAATAGTGCCGACCTGTTCGACCCGCGCCTCGGTACCAGCGGCCGAACCGGCGTGCTGCTGCCGGATGGCCCGCAGATCGACCCCCTGAAGATCATTCTCGACGGACCCGACGACTTCGACGGCTGGCGCGATGCCGCCCGCGAACTGGTGATGGCCGGGGTGCCGCCGATGGGGGTGGTGTGGCAGGTGAGCGGTGACGACGGCGAGCTGTTCGGGAGCGAGGGCGCGGTGCCGCCGCCGTCCGGGCAGCCGATGTTCTCGGTGCCAAAGCCGTTCATCGACCTGGCCAAGGCGGCGATCTGCCATTCGGACCCGCAGCGCTTTGCCCTGCTTTACACGCTGCTGTGGAAGCTCAAGGCCAACCGGCGGGCGCTGGAGGATCGCGCCGATCCGCTGGTCGACCGGCTGGAAAAGCTTGCCAAGGAGGTGCGCCGCGACGCGCACAAGATGCACGCCTTTGTCCGCTTCAGAGAGGTGGAGGAAGGCGAGGGCACGCGCTTTGTCGCCTTTTTCGAACCCGACCATCATATCGTCCGGCGCGAGGCGGGGTTCTTCGTGCGGCGCTTCGCCACCATGCGCTGGTCGATCCTGTCGCCGGAGCTGTCGATCCACTGGGACCCCGCGACCGAAAGCCTGAGCGAAGGGCCTGGTGCTTCGCGCACCGACGCGCCGGATGGCGATCCGCTGGAGGAGACGTGGCGCACCTATTACGCCAGCATCTTCAATCCCGCGCGCCTCAAGGTGAAGGCGATGCTGAAGGAGATGCCGAAGAAATATTGGCACAACATGCCGGAAACTGCGCTGGTCGCGCCACTGATCGCAGGCGCGCGGGCGCGGGAGATTGAGATGATCGAGCGGGCGCGAACCAACCTGCCGCAGCCGGATTCGGTCACGCCGGGCGGCAATGTGGAGGCGGCCTGGGCGGCGTTGCGGAACGAAGCCAAGGGCTGCACCCGATGCGAACTCTACAAGTGCGGGACCCAGACCGTATTCGGCGAGGGGCCGCTCAATCCACGCATCTTCTTCGTCGGCGAGCAGCCGGGCGACCAGGAGGATCTGGCCGGGCGCCCCTTTGTCGGCCCCGCCGGCCAGCTGTTCGACGCCGCGCTGGAGAAAGCGGGGATCGACCGGTCGCAGACCTACGTCACCAATGCGGTCAAGCACTTCAAATTCGTGCTGCGCGGCAAGAAGCGCATCCACTCCAAGCCCGACACCGCCGAGATCGACGCCTGCCGCTGGTGGCAGGAGCAGGAGCGGGCGATCATCCGGCCGCCGCTGACCGTGGCGCTGGGCGCGACCGCCGCCCGCTCGCTTACGGGCAAGACGCAGACGATCTCGAAGGTGCGCGATGCGCCGCTGACCCTCGCCGACGGCAGCGAATGCTGGGTAACGGTGCACCCGAGCTTCCTGCTCCGTATCCCCGAGGAAGAACGCCGCCGCGAGGAGCGGGCGCGCTTCGTCGAGGATCTGGTCCGGATCAGGGAGCGGGCGGCGGCGCTCGCCTAGAACTCCGCCTTCAGGCTGAGACGAGCGGTGCGCGGGGCGCCCGGCGCGATGTTGTTGTCGTTGTGCGCGGTCGGGAAATAGTCGCGGTCCGTGAGGTTCTCGACGTTCAGCTGCGCCTCGATGCCGGGCACCAGCTTGTAGTAGAGCGCGCCGTCTAGACGGGCGTAGCCGGGCAGCACGGTGGCGGTGCTGCTGAGCGATGCCGTGCTCTTCGAGCGGGCGAGCAGCCCGAGGCCTGCACCGAAGTCCCGAGTCGCCTGATATTTGGTCCACAGCGAGAAGCTGTGCCTCGGCACCAGCGGAGTATCGCGCCCGGCCGGCGCTGCGGTGGTGCTGCGGCGGATCTCGCTGTCCTGCAGGGCATAGCCGGCCGATACCTGAAGGCGCGCGGCGATGCTGCGTTCCAGCCCAAGCTCCAACCCGCGGGTGCGCGTGGCGCCGGTCAGCAGCGGCGGGAGCCCGACGACCGGGTTGGGCGCCTGCGTGTTCTTGCGGTCGAGTTGGTAGACGGCGGCGGTGGCGAGCAGGCCGTCGAGCAGCTCCCACTTGGCGCCGGCCTCGATATTGTCGAACCGTTCGGGCTTCAGCGCGGCGCTGGTCTGGGTCAGGCCGCCGAACTGGTCGCCCGACTGCGGCAGGTAGGAGCGCGAATAGCTGGTGTAGACGCTGAGGTTGCGGTTCGGCTTCAGCACCAGGCCGAGGCGCGGCGAGACCAGATTGTCGGTGCGGGCAAAGGTCGGCACGCCGGCGCGCTCGTCATCGACCGACAGGCGGAAGCGGTCGAACCGCAGCCCAGCGACCAGCTCGACAAAGTCGGACGGCTTGAGCTGGGTCTGTACATAGCCAGCGGCGATGGTCGCCCGGGTGCGGTTGTCGGCATCCGTCGCCGAGCGGAAATACTCGACCCGGCGCTCCACCGTCGGGTCCGCAAGGGTGACCGAGCCGAGCGACGGCGTGGCGGCCCCGCTCGCATCGAGGAAGCGGCCGGACAGGCGCTGGTTGCGGCTCTTCTGGCGACCGACCTCGAAGCCGACAAGCCAGGTCTGGTCGACGCCCGCCAGGCTGCCGTCCCATACCAGGTCGGTCTGGCTGATAAGATTCCGCCGGTCGTTGCGGCTGCTGTAGGTGCCGATGTTGACCGTGCCCGCGGCGCTGACCGCGCTGCTCGGGAAGACGTTGTTGTAATATTTGTCATAGTCGGCGAGCTGGGTGCGGTTGCGCAGCAGCAGGTGGTCACCGAACTTCTGTTCGACGCCCAGCGTGGCGATCTGAACGTCGGCATCGGCAACGCTGTTGGCGGGGTCGCCGAAGAAGGCGCTGTCGAACTCTTGTAGCGGGCGGCCGCCAAGAGACGGGATGCCGCGGTCGGTGGTGCGGCGATCATGGAAATATTCGTAGGACAGGTCGACGCGGGTGTCGGCGCCCGGCTGCCAACCAAGCGTCGGGTTGACGCCATAACGCTTCAGCTTGGTGAAATCGCGGAAGCTGTCGCTATGCTCCCACACGCCGTTGACGCGCAAGCCAAGCGCGCCGGCAAGGCGCATGTTGTCGTCCGCGGTGACGCGGGTTCCGCCCTCGCTGTCATGGCTGAGGATGAACTGGCGATCATTGTTCAGCCCGGCGCGCTTCGTCACCCGATTGACGACGCCGCCGCCGCCGCCGCGCCCAAAGATCATGGCGTTCGGACCCTTCAGCACCTCAACCCGGTCGAGATTGTAGAAGTCGCGAAAATATTGCGCGTCGTCGCGCAGCCCGTCGACGAAGAAGTCGGCGGTGGTGTTGTTGCCGCGCAGGGTGATCTGGTCGCGGTTGGACTCGCCGGTGCCGGGCGTGGCGCCGGGCACGAACATCAGCAGGTCGGCGATCGAGCGCAGCGACTGGTCCTCGATCTGCGCTTCGGACACGACGGAAATCGCCTGCGGGATGTTGCGCAGCGGCGTGGTCGTCCTGGTGCCGGTGATGGTCGACTTCACCCCATATTCCTCGCGGCTGCCGGTGACGGTGATCACCTGCGCGGCATCCTGCTCGGCCGCGCCCGCCTCCACGTCGGCAGCGAGGGCTGCAGTGCTGGGGACGACGAGAAGGGTGGCGCCAGCAAGGGCGCGAGCAAGGCAACGCACGGGTGAATTCCTTCGGAAAACAGGATCGTTTCGGTGCGAGCTTGCTAAAGCTAATGCGAGTTATTCGCAACAACACGGATGTCGTGATCAGGATTGTTCATCTGTGCGACAGATTTGATCGACCTGCCCGATTACTCCGCAGCCAACAGCTGCTCCGCGCCGCCAAGGTCGACCGAGACGATCCGGCTGACGCCTTTCTCGACCATAGTCACGCCGAACAGGCGATGCATCCGGCTCATGGTCACGGCATTGTGGGTGACGATCAGATAGCGCGTGTCGGTTTCCGCGGTCATCCGCACGAGGAGGTCGCAGAATCGTTCCACGTTGGCGTCGTCCAGCGGTGCGTCCACCTCGTCCAGCACGCAGATCGGCGATGGCCGCGTCAGGAACAGGGCGAAGATCAGCGCAACGGCGGTGAGTGCCTGTTCGCCGCCCGACAGGAGCGACAGGGACGAGAGCTTCTTGCCGGGCGGCTGGGCCATGATCTCCAGCCCCGCTTCCAGCGGATCGTCGCTGTCAATGAGGGCAAGATGCGCCTGACCGCCGTCGAACAGGGTCGTGAACAAGCTGCGGAAGTGCCTGTCCACGGCTTCGAAGGCGGCAAGCAGCCGCGCCCGGCCTTCACGGTTGAGGCTGCCGATCGATCCGCGCAGGCGATTGATCGCCTCCTGCAGTTCGTCCCGCTCCGCAGCGCCTTGCAGCCGGCTTTGCTCAAGCTCGGCGAGTTCCTGCTCGGCCACCAGGTTGACCGGCCCGATCCGCTCCCGGTCGGCGGTGGCGCGCTCGAGGGCGGCACTTTCCTCCGCGGCGGGAGCGAGTTCGCCGGCGTCGAAGCCGAGCCGCCCGGGCAGCAAGGGAGGCGGGCATTCGAACTTCTCGCCGCACACCCGGCCATATTCGATGCGGCGCGCGACCTGCCCCTCGGCGCGGGCGGCGGCGGCGGCACGGCGCTCGCGGGCGGCAGCCATGGCTTCGTTGGCCTGCGCGAGGGACGTTCCGGCCTGTGCCAGGGCAGCTTCCGAGTCGCGCTCGGCAGTGAGCGCTGCCCCGAGTAGGGCGCCGGAGCCTGCCGCCGCCTGCTCGATCCGTGCGACCTCGGCGGCGAGGCGCTGGGGTTCGCGCTCAAGCGCGCTGCGTTCATTCCCAATGCGTTCGGCCCGATCGGCGATGTCGTCGATGCGCCGGGCGGCGGCTGCGCCGCGTTCCCGCCAGGCGGCCTGTTCTCCGGTCGCGGCAAGCTGGCGTTCCCGATCGGCCGCCGCAGCGCGCGCGGCGGTCGCCAGGTCCGCTCGCCGCTCGGCCAGAAGGCGTCCCTGTTCGGCGGCAGCGGCGCGAGCCTTGGCGACCGCGCCGGCGAGTAGGTCTTCGGCCGGAAGCGCGGCGTGAGCCGCCTCCGCTTCGCTTGCAGCCGTGGTTGCGGCGGCAAGCACGGGCGCGAGTTCCTCCATCCGCGCGGCCAGCGCTGCCCGCTGCTGCGCCTGCCTCTCGGCGGCGGCGGCGGCGGCATCCTCGTCGCGCCGTGCCTGCCGAAGCCTGCCCTCCGCCGCCGACAATGCGGCCTTGGCAGCGTCAGCCGAGCGCACGGCGGCGGTGACCGCGGCCAACGCCTCGTCCTGCGCGGCGCGGGCGAGTTGATAGCTGCGCTCGAGCGCCGGAAGCTCCCTGCGAAGCTGGGCAAGGCGGTTGACCCGCTCCAGCCGCTCGGCCGCGGCCGAGCCCGAACCATCGCTGACGAACCCGTCCCAGCGGCGCAATCGGCCGGACAGGGTGACGAGGCGCTGACCGACCTTCAGCGGCTGGCCCCCGTCCTGCGCAGCGACCCCGACCTGCGCCAGTCGGCGGGCAAGCTCGGGCGGTGCATCGACATGGCTGGAGAGCGGTGCCAGCCCGGCGGGGAGGGGCGGGTCGTCCGGCTGGGGCGCGGCACCCGTCCAGCCGCGGTCGCCCTTGCTGCCGAGCGGCGCGCCAAGATCGTCGCCCAGCGCGGCTGCGAGCGCCTTTTCATAGCCGAATGCGACGGTGAGAAGGCCAAGGATCCCGCGCCCGGGCGCGGCGGCAAGCGCCCTCTCCAGCGCTGACGCTTCGCTCGACGCGGCGGCATGGGCAGTGCGTGCTTGTGCAAGGTCGAGGTCGGCCTTTTCCCTCGCGGCGGCTGCCATGGTCCGTTCCCGCTCCGCCAACCCGATCGCCTGTTCGGCCGCGGTGCTTCCGCCGGCGGCGAGCGCGACAGCGGCTCGTGCCGTGGTCAGCGCGGCGGCCGCATCGTCGCCGTTGCCTAGGGCCGCAAGCGCGCGCTCCAGCCCGACCTGCTCCTGGGAGAGGCGCTGCAGATGGCTGCGTGCGGCATCGAGGGACGCGATCGCCACCTGCCGTTCGGCGCGCAGTGCTGCCTCGCGGGTCAGGAGGGCCGCCAGCGCTGCTTCGGCCGCGCGATTATCCTCCTCCGCCTTGCCGAGCGCGAGGACGAGTTCCGACTGGCGTTCCTCTCCGGTGGCAAGACGGCCGGCGATGGCCTCGATCTCCGTGCTGAGCGAGGCGATCGTTGTCGCCGCATCCTCGCCAAGCGCCGCTTCCCGCTGTCGCTCCTCGGCGAGCTGGGCCTGGAGCCGATCGAGCTCGACCAGGCGGCGCCGCGCGGTATCGAGCGACGCGCGGGCGGTGGCGAGACGATGGGCGAGCTCCTGCCCTTCCTCGCGGGCGCGGGTCGCGGCCTGGCGGCGCTCGGCAACAAGGGCGGCTGCGGCGGCCTGCTTGTCCTGCGCGGTTTCGAGCGCGCGGCTGAGAGAAGCGACCTCGGTCATGGCGGCATCCGCTTCGCGCCCGGCGGCAAGCGCGGCGGCGTCTGCTTCGGCCCAGCGGCTGTAGAGGAGGCGGCCCTCGGCCAGGCGGATCTTCTCGGTCAGCGCGCGGTACCGCTCCGCCGCCCGCGCCTGGCGTTTCAGGGCAGCGACGCGCTGTTCCTGGTCGCCGAGCAGTTCGTCGAGCCGCTGGAGATTGGCCTCGGTCGCGCGCAGCCGCGTCTCGGCATCCTTGCGGCGGACGTGGAGGCCGGCGATCCCCGCCGCTTCCTCCAGCATCTGGCGGCGTTCGGCTGGCCGGGCCGCGATCATCGCCCCGATCCGCCCCTGGCTGACGAGGGCCGGGCTGTGGGCGCCGGTTGCCGCATCGGCGAACAGCAGGGCGACGTCCTTCTGGCGCACGTCGCGGCCGTCGATCCGGTAGGCGGAGCCCGCACCGCGTTCGATCCGGCGGGTGACTTCGCTTTCGCCGTCGGCGCCGCGGTCGACCAGCAGCGACACTTCGGCGAAGTCGCGCGCCGCCCGGCTGGCGGTGCCGGCGAAGATCACGTCCTCCATCCCGCCGCCGCGCAAGCTCTTGGGGCTGCCTTCGCCCATCACCCAGCGCAGCGCCTCGAGGAGGTTCGACTTTCCGCAGCCATTGGGGCCGACGACGCCCGTCAGCCCCGGCTCGATCCTGAGCTCAGCCGGCTCGACGAAGCTCTTGAAGCCCGTCAGCGTCAGGCGGCGAAACCGCATCGGCTTGTCGTCACTCCCCCCCGGGTGTGGCGCGCAGACCCTCAGGCGAGGATCAAAGCGCCGCTTTGACGGCGGCTTCCAGCGCCTCCCAGTTATTCTGCCCCGGCTGCGGCCGCACCACCTCGTTGTTGACCAGGAAAGTGGGCGTTCCCGGGATGTCGTAGCTCGACGATGCGTCGCTGTTCATCTGCACCAGGCGGTCGATCTCGGCCTGATTGGCGAGGCACTGGCTGGACCTGCCAGAAGGCACTCCCCGCTGAGCGGCGAATTCCTGCACCCCGGCGAATTGCGCCGTGCGCTGGAATTGCTGTGCAGGGGGCAGGTTCTGCAGTGCTGCGAGCTGATCCTGCGGGGCGGCCTGGATCCGTTCGAAGAAGCTCTTCTGCTCGGCGAACATGGCATCGGTGAGGGTGAAGAATTGCGGGGTTGCGCCGGCGCAGCGGGCGACCAGCGCCATGGCGATATCCAGCGGATCGCGAACGAAATTACGGAATTCGAAGCTGACATTGCCGGTCTTCACATATTGATCGACCAGCTTCGGTTCGTCTTCGGTAGCGAACGCCGCGCAAGCGCCGCAGGTCATGGAGCCGAACTCGACCACCTTTACCTTGGCCTGGGGGTTGCCCATCAGCATCCCGCCCTCGGTGGTCTGCGACACGAGCTGGCTCCAGTCGCCATTGGGAGCCTGGATCGGGGCGGCTGCGGGGCTGTCGTTCTGCGCGGCGGGCTGCTGGTTGCAGGCGGTGGTGCCGAGCGCCAGGAAGCTGGCGGCCACGGCGAACTTGAACTTGTTCATACGTCCTGATCACTCCGAATGGGGCGGGGGTTGAGGGAAAAGGGAGCGGGCACGATCGTCGGCGGCCCGTCGGCCGCGGCGATTTTGCCGGCAAGGTTTTCGAGCACGGTGCGAAGCTCCGTATCCGGGATTTCGCGCAGGCCCTGGCCAAGCTCGCGCGGGACTGGCGCGGGGCGTGGGCGTTCGGGCCTGGGAACCGCCTTCGAGCGGCTGCCCTGGCGGAAGACGACCTTCACCACCGCCTGGTAGCCAAAGAATAGGTTCACCCGCTCCATGATCATGGGCGCAAGGTGCTGGAGCAGGGGCGCGTGGGCGCCGTCCACAGCAAGGGTCAGCGTTCCGCCGCTCTTCTTGCCGGCGGGGAAGCGGATCGATTCGGGGGTCGAGACCTTGGCGTAGCGTTCGCCCACGATCTCGGTCCAGCGCGACACCACTGCGCCTTGAACGAAGCCAAAGCGCTTGAACGCCAGCCCGCCGATGCCGAGCGCAAGGTCGCCCGCAGCGCGTGCGCGGCCGGAACGGGGCGCCTCCTCGGCTTCGGGCTTTTTCTTCGACATTGCCGCGGCTCATGCCATAGGCCGGGCATGGACGCTACCGCGGCGACGCTGCTGCTCGACCATCATGCCCGGCACAAGCGCGACCTGCCGTGGAGGCTGACGCCCCGCGACCCTTACCGGACATGGCTCAGCGAAGTGATGCTGCAGCAGACCACCGTTGCGACGGTGATCCCGCGCTTTCTGCGTTTCGTCGAGCGCTGGCCGACGGTTGAAGCGCTGGCCGCAGCCCCGGACGAGGAGGTGCTCGGCGAATGGGCCGGGCTCGGCTACTATGCTCGCGCGCGCAACCTCATCGCCTGTGCGCGGGAAGTGGAGGCCCGGGGCGGCTTTCCGCGAAGCGAGGCTGAACTGAGGAAGCTGCCGGGGCTCGGCGCCTACACTGCGGCGGCCGTCGCGGCGATTGCGTTCGGGGAGGATGCGGTGGCGGTCGACACCAATGTCGAGCGCGTGGCGGCGCGGATGTTCGGCATTGCCGATCGCGGGGAAGCTGGACGAGCGGCAAGGGGCTGGTTCCCGAGTGGGCGGCACGGCGAGTTTGCCGAGGCGCTGATGGACCTCGGCTCCAGCATCTGCCGTCCCAAGGCGCCGAATTGCCCGGCCTGTCCCATCGCGCCACACTGCCACGCACGGCAGCTTGGTGCGCCTGAGGCCTTCCCCAGCCCCAAGGTAAAGAAGGAGCGGCCGCACCGCTTCGGGATCGCTTGGTGGGTCCGGCGGGGCGACGAGGTCTGGCTGGTGCGGCGGCCGGCCAAGGGCCTGCTCGGCGGCATGGCGGCGCTGCCGGGGCCAGAGTGGAGCGACGATCGTCCGGCGGTCAACCCCCTCGCCATCCACCGCCATGGCTTCACCCACTTCACCCTCGACCTGTACGTCGTCCCTTGCGCCGAGCCGCCGGCGGGCGAGGGGTGGTGGCTACCGCTGGCGGCGCTTGGCTCGGCGGGGCTGCCGACCCTCTATCGGCGCGCGGTCGAGGCCGCCCTGCACGCAGAACGGGAACCGCGACTTGCCGCCTGACATCTTCTTCGACGGCCCCGGGTTGGACCGTGCCGACCAGTTGCGGGAGCAGCCGGCGCGCCTGGATGCACTCGCCCGCGCGTCCGGCGCCCGTCAATTGGTGTGGGCCGACGGCCTGCCCGCGCTGGACGAGGCCGGCGGGCTTTGCTGGGAGGAGGTGAGCGATCCCGCGCTGTTTCTCGGGCTCGAGGACGGACAGGGCCGCTTCTCCCCGGTGGCGGCCGGCGGGCATGACCTGCGCGCGCAGTTCGGGGCCCTGGCGCATCTCTCCGCATCGGAGGCGCCCTTGTTCGCGGCGGCGACCAGCCTTGCTGCGTGGCACCGGCGGCACGGGCATTGCGCGGTGTGCGGGCGCCCGAGCGGCATCGTTCGCGGCGGCTGGTCGCGGCAGTGCGGGGAGTGCGGGGCGGAGCACTACCCGCGCGTCGATCCGGTTGTCATCATGCTCGCCGAGCATGAGGGCCGCCTGCTGCTCGGCCGGCAGCCGCGCTTTCCGCCGGGGCGCTATTCGGCCCTGGCCGGCTTCGTCGAGGTGGGCGAAAGCATCGAGGCTGCCGTTGCCCGTGAGCTTCATGAGGAAGCCGGGGTGCGGGTTTCGGACGTGCGCTATGTCGGGAGCCAGCCCTGGCCCTTTCCTTCCTCGCTGATGATCGCCTGCGTCGCGGTGGCGGATAGTGACACGCTGACGATCGACACGACCGAACTGGAGGATGCGCGCTGGTTCGCCCGCGGGGAGGTCGCCGCGGCGATGGCGGGCGCGCCGGACGCCGCGTTCATCGCCCCGCCGCCCTTTGCGATCGCGCACAGTCTCCTAGCCCACTGGCTGCGCGCTTGAAGAAGCGTCGCACCCCCCTTAAAGGGACGCCAGTTTCTCCTCCGATCGGACGCAGTAAGACCTCACATGCAGGACAATAACAACACCATCGCCGGCTGGGTGCTGTTCGCCGGGATCGTCGCGCTGGGCGGCACCCTGGCTTCGGGCATCGTCTTCAATGCGGAGCGCCCGGAAACGATGGGCTATCCGATCGAAGGCGTGGTCGAGGAGGGCGCGGGCGGCGGCGAGGCCGAGCAGCCGATCGAATTCTATCTCGCCAGCGCCGATGTCGCCAAGGGCGCGGATGTGTTCAAGAAGTGCCAGGCCTGCCACACCATCGACCAGGGCGGCGCCAACGGCCTTGGCCCCAACCTGTGGGCGACCATGGGCAAGCCGCATGGCCATGTCGCGGGCTTTGCCTATTCGGACGCGCTGAAGAGCGTTCCGGGCAATTGGGACTGGAAGGGCATGAGCGACTGGCTCGCCAATCCCAAGAAATATGCGCCGGGCACCAAGATGACCTTTGCCGGCCTCAGCAATCCCGAGGAACGCGCCAACCTCATCGCCTTCCTCAACTCCAAGAGCGATGCCCCGCTGCCGCTGCCGGCCGCTCCGGTTGCCTCCACGCCGGGCGCGGCCGAGGACAAGGCCGCTTCGGAAGCGGACGATGCCGGCGCCCAGAAGGCCGAGAACGAGCCAGTGCTGACCGAGCAGGAGGCCCAGAAGGGCGGCATGGCCAACATCCGCGGCGAAGGCGCCCCGAAGGTCAGCGCGCCGGGCACCACGGCGACGGCTGCTCCCAAGCAGTAAGCGGCAGACACGCAAGACAAAGGGGCTCCGGCGGCAAACCGGAGCCCTTTTTCGTTGGGCCTACTCGGCCGCGGCCTTGGCCTCCTCGGCGGCGTAATAGTCGCACACGTGGCCCCAGCCTTCCTCGGCGGTCTCGCACCAGGTGAGGAGGTCAAGGTCGCGCTCGGAGATGACGCCTTCCTCGACCAGCGCGTGGAAGTTCACCACCCGCTCCCAGAACTCGCGTCCGTAGAGGAGGATGGGAAGCGGCCGGACCTTGCCGGTCTGGATCAGGGTCAACAGCTCGAACATCTCGTCGAACGTGCCGAACCCGCCCGGGAACACTGCCACCGCGCGGGCGCGGAGCAGGAAGTGCATCTTGCGCAGGGCGAAATAATGGAACTGGAAGCTCAGCGACGGGGTGACATAGGGGTTGGGCAATTGCTCGTGCGGAAGCACGATGTTGAGCCCGATGCTCTCGGCGCCGACATCGTCAGCGCCGCGATTGGCCGCTTCCATGAACGAGGGGCCGCCGCCCGAGCAGACCACGAACTGGCGCTTGCCCTCTTCGTCTGGGTCGGTCTTGCTGACCAGCCGGGCCAGTTCCCGCGCGACGTCGTAATAATGCGACTTGGCGACGAGGCGCTCGGCGATGAGCTTTTCCTTGTCGGTCCTGGCGGCAGCCAGCAGCGCCTTGGCTTTCTCGGGCTCGGGCACGCGGGCGGAGCCGTAGAAGACAAAGGTGGAGCCGATCTTCTGCTCGTCGAGGAACAGTTCTGGCTTTAGCAGTTCGAGCTGGAAGCGCACCGGGCGCAGGTCCTGGCGGAGCAGGAATTCCTTGTCCTGAAAGGCAAGGTCATAGGCCGCATGTTCGGTCTGCGGGCTGGACGGAATGTGCTTGGCAGCTTCGGCGTCGACCTTGGCGTCGGGAAAGATGCGCTTGGGGGGTACTGGATCAGTCATAAGCGGTCGCGCTTAGCCGAGGTGGACGGGTTTCCCAAGGGGCAGGAAGACGGCGAAGTTCACGAAGTTCACATAGGGCGGGGGTGTTGCGAGCCGCGAAGTTCTCGAAACTCACATAGCGGCGAGGTGTGGCACGGCTGTGAGACCCACCCTCATGGCAGCTTTTGGGGCGAGAAGAGAGCAGACGAACCATAACGGTTAGTGGAGCAGGCGCAATCCTACATTGCAAGACCTGCCTCTTCGCCTTTTCGCGCCTTTGCACTACATGGCGCATCAGATCGAAGAGCCGGGCGCGACGTGGCCCGGGCAGGAGCCACTTTCTTGAATATCGCGACCCCCACCCCCGGCGACACGGCGCGCGCGGGCGACGCCTCGTTCAGCAAGCTTGAGCGGCGCACCTTTGCCATCATCTCGCACCCGGACGCCGGCAAGACCACGCTGACCGAAAGCCTGCTCCATGCCGCCGGCGCGGTGCATGAGGCGGGCGAGGTCAAGGCCCGGGGCGACCGGCGGCGGGCGCGGTCGGACTGGATGAAGATCGAGCAGCAGCGCGGTATCTCGGTCACCAGCTCGGTGATGACGTTCCAGCGGGGCGACATCCTGTTCAACCTGCTCGATACGCCCGGGCACCAGGATTTCAGCGAGGACACCTACCGCACGCTGACCGCGGTCGATTGCGCGATCATGGTGATCGACGCGGCCAAGGGGATTGAGCCGCAGACCCGCAAATTGTTCGAGGTCTGCCGCATTCGCAATGTGCCGATCGTCACCTTCGTCAACAAGGTGGACCGCGAGGGCAAGAGCCCGTTCGAGCTGCTCGACGAGATTGCCGAGGTGCTGCAGCTCGACGTCAGCCCGCAAAACTGGCCGACCGGGATCGGCGGCCTGTTCCACGGCCTGTACGACCTACGCCGCAAGGCCTTGCTGGTGGCGGACCGCAGCGACGGCGTGGTGCCGGGGCAGTGGGTCGCGGCGGCGAGTGTCGACGATCCGGCGATCGCGGCGGCGATTCCCGCCGATGCCGCGGCGAGCCTGGAGGAAGAAGGCGGGCTGGCGCTTGGGTCCTATTCCGAGTTCGACCGCGCCGCGTTCCGGGCCGGGGACCTGACCCCGGTCGTCTTCGGCAGTGCGCTGCGCGGCTTCGGCATCGAGCAGTTGCTCGACATCCTCGCCGACGACGGGCCGCCACCGCAGCCGCAGCCGGCACGGCCCGCGCCGATCGACCCGAGCGAGCCGCGGCTGACCGGCTTCGTGTTCAAGGTGCAGGCCAATATGGACCCCAACCACCGTGACCGGGTGGCGTTCGTCCGCATCTGTTCGGGCAAGCTCACGCGCGGCATGAAGGTGCTGAACAGCCGCGGCGGCAAGGCGCTGGCGCTGCACAACCCGATCACCTTCTTCGCCCGCGACCGCGAGCTGGCGCATGGCGCGGTGGCCGGCGACATCGTCGGCATCCCGAACCACGGCACGCTTAGGGTGGGTGATACGCTGACCGAGAAGGGCGACACCGTCTTCACCGGCCTGCCCGACTTCGCGCCCGAGATCCTGCGCCGGGTGCGGCTGAGCGATCCGCTCAAGGTCAAGCAGATGCGGCGCGGTCTCGCGGATCTGGCGGAGGAGGGCGTCATCCGCCTGTTCAAGCCGGCGCTGGGGTCGGCCTGGATCGTGGGCGTCATCGGCGAGCTGCAGCTGGACGTGCTGCAGACCCGGCTGGAGCAGGAATATGGCGCCCGGCTGGAGTTCGAACCGTCGCCCTACGAGGTCGCGCGCTGGGTGCGGGCCGACGATCCGGCCGAGCTGAAGAAGCTGCAGGAAGCCCTGCGGTCGAACATGGCCGAGGACCAGGATGGCGTGCCCGTGCTGCTGATGCGCAATGCGTGGGAGCATGGGCGGTTCGAGCAGGAATGGCCCGCCATCACCTTCAGCGCGGTGCGCGAGCGGAGCTGAGCCCGGGGGCCGGGCACGGAACCAAAGCGGCCCGCAGTGCCTTTTTCCGCCAAAGGAGAAAGACCATGCTGCGACGTTTGTTGATGACCTTTGGGCTGAGCTACCTGATGAAGCGGCTGAGCGGTGGTTCGCGCCGCCCGGGCATCCGCCGCTACTGAGCAGGCCCACCGGCGCCGGTGGCGCCTCGATTGACTGAACATAGCAGGAGGGCGGGATGCGGTTCATGGACCTGAGTTCATGGCACGGCATCCTGTTTTCCATTGGCGGGCTGGCGCTGGTGACGCTGATCGGCGTCGGCATCCGCCTGCTGGTGATGCTGACGGTTCAGCAGCGCCGCGAGCGCATGAACCGGCAGATCAACGAGCGGCTGCGCACCCTGATCGCGGCCTATCGCACCCTTGGCGGATCGTTCACTGGCGACCTGGCGGTGGATCCTTCGCATCTGCGCGACCTGCGCCAGAAGGCGGGGGGCGAGGAGGACCGGGCGGTCGATCTGTCGCCCGAGACGCTCGGCTCCGACCGCTCGCGCCGCATCCGCGATGCGGTGGAAGCCGCGCTGGCCGACGTGCTGTTGCTCGGCACCGACGAGCATGTCCGGCTGGCCGAGCGTGCGGCGCGCGATCTCGTCGCGGGGCGCAAGGTGCATACGCATGAGCTGGTGGTGGCTTTGCGGGACTATGTCCGCCGCGCGCTGCAACTGGATCCGATTTCCGGCGACCTGGCGGCCACCATCCCGTTTCAGGGCCCCACCCGTCCGGCCAGCGGTGGCGGCAGCAAAGGCCGGGGCGGCGGAAGCGACGGGGCACGCGGCGGCGGCGGCGGCCGAGGAGGCGGTGGCGGGGGCATGGGCATGGGCAGCGGCATGGCCGTCGGCGGGATCGGGCTTGGGATAGGAGCCGGTACCGGAGCGGCGCAGGCTACGGCCGAAGAAGAGGAAACAGGCGCTCGTCCTCTTTGAAAACCGGAATTCGAAGGTCGTGGAGCTACTGTTGCGAATGTCCGCTTTCGACCCGTTGCGGACATTCGGCGAGGCTGAGATACTGCGCAACATGAAGGTCACGGTGAAGCGCCTTTCACTCGCCGCGTTCCTCCTCTGGGAAGCATGGTGGGCTTACGTCTTCTTCGATGCGCCGGTGCCTGACTACAGAATGGACACGGTGTTCGCCCTGCTCATGGGCGTCGCTCTACCCGTTGTCGCAGCAATCGCCTATCTGCTCTTTGTTGGCCTCGCAGCTATGATCAGACGCGCTCGGTGAAACCTCGGCTCCAATGTCGGCTTTCCACCCAAAGCGGACATTTCAGCGGCATAAGCATGCGGCTCATCGATGGTGGAAAGCGGACGTTCCGCGAAGCCACAGGGCAGCGTCGGCTCGCTCGGAATGCTGAGGCTGCACTTGGCAGTGCAGAACCATCTGCGTCAGCCGGTCGTCAGCCAGTTTTCCATCATCTCGGCGAGGCTTTGGAAGGCGATGTCGTAGATGTCTTCGGCCTCAAGCCCGTCATTCTCCCAGTTCTGATTGCTGGAGATGATCCGGCCGGTGTCGAGGTCGAGGTGATAATCCAGCGCCTCCGTCGCCAACGGGACGAAGCTGGCGGGGTAGGCGATGGTGCCGCAGTAATCGGGGCCTCGGCGGCGGTAATCTTCGCAAGAGCTGCCGATGAGCTGGACCGGATGAAGCCCTTTGAATCCTGGTCCGAAGCCGCCGTCCGAGATCGTGTAGAGCGCCTTGAGGTCCTCGGGCAGGGGACGCCCGACAATCTGTTCGAGCTGCCGCCAGTCGCGTTCGGCCGGGGGCGGCTGCAATGGCCTGGCGCCGGGCGGGTCGGACGAAGCGCCGATATGGGTGTCCGTTTCGATGAAGCTTCTCGTCGTAGGCGGGGTCTGACCCCAGGCGCGCATTTGGGCTTCCATCGCCAAGCGCATGGCATCGCGGCTGGTGCGCCATCCATCCATGGCGCGTTCCACCTCCTCGCTCGACATCTCCTGTCCCGAAGCCGCCGCGGACTTGATGAGGTTGCGCCTGGTCCAGGCTTCTTCGCGCCGTTCGATTTCCTCGACCGGCAGTTCAATGCGCGCCTCGTCCTCGGCCGCCGTCATGTAGCGGCGCGCGGGATCGGCGGCTTTGGCCGCAATCCTCGCCAGCAGATCGTCCGTCATCTCTCGCATGGCGAAGGCGTACACGCCTTCGGGTTAAGAGACGATCAAAGGCGTGATGTCAGGGCAAGGGGATGAGCCGCCCCTGGGGACCTTAGTAAACGCGCGCCTTGGGCTTGATGTAGCCGACCTCGTCGGTGAGCGTGTAGTCGTGGACCGGGCGGTAGTCGATGCGGACGCCGCCGCCCGTGCCGCCCCAGCCGTCGAACCAGGCGACCGTGTGCTTCATCCACTCGGCATCGTTCCGGTCGGGGAAATCCTCGTGCATGTGGGCGCCGCGGCTTTCCTTGCGGTTGCTGGCGCTGTGCATGGTGACGACCGCCTGACCCAGCATGTTGTCGAGTTCCATCGTCTCGACCAGGTCGGTGTTCCAGATCAGGCTGCGGTCGGTGACCTTTACGTCGGTCAGGCCGCGGTAGATGCGATCGATCTTGCCAACGCCTTCGGCCAGCGTGCGCTCGGTGCGGAACACGGCGCAGTCGGCCTGCATGGTGCGCTGCATGTCGTTGCGGAGCTGGGCGGTGGGCGTGTCGCCATCGGCGTGGCGAAACTTGTCAAGGCGGCCGAGCGAGAAGTCGGCGCTGTCCTGCGGCAGCAGCTTCTGCGCGGCGGATGGCTTCAGGATCTCGCCCAGGCGCAGGCCCGCGGCGCGGCCGAACACCACGAGGTCGATCAAGCTGTTGGAGCCGAGGCGGTTGGCGCCGTGGACGGATACGCAAGCCGCTTCGCCGACCGCGAACAGGCCGGGGACGACGCTGTCGGGATTGCCGTCCTTCAGCGTCACGACCTCGCCGTGATAGTTGGTCGGGATACCGCCCATGTTGTAGTGGACGGTCGGGGTGACCGGGATCGGCTCGCGGGTCATGTCGACGCCGGCGAAGATCTTGGCGGTCTCGGTGATGCCGGGCAGGCGCTCGGCCAGGATCTTGGGATCGATGTGGTCGAGGTGAAGGAAGATGTGGTCCTTCTCCTTGCCGACGCCGCGGCCTTCGCGAATTTCCATCGCCATCGAGCGCGACACGACGTCGCGGCTGGCGAGATCCTTGGCCGACGGGGCGTAGCGCTCCATGAACCGCTCACCGGCGGAGTTGGTGAGGTAGCCGCCTTCGCCGCGCGCGCCCTCGGTGATCAGCACGCCGGCGCCATAAATGCCGGTCGGATGGAACTGGACGAACTCCATGTCCTGCAGCGGCAGGCCGGCGCGGAGCACCATGGCATTACCGTCACCGGTGCAGGTGTGCGCCGAGGTGGCGGAGAAATAGCAGCGGCCGTAGCCGCCGGTCGCCAGCACCACCGCCTGCGCGCGGAAGCGGTGGATCGAGCCGTCTTCCATGCACAGCGCCATGAGACCGCGGCACTCGCCGTCGACCATGATCAGGTCGAGCGCGAAATATTCGACGAAGAAGTCGGCGTCGTAGCGCAGCGACTGCTGGTAGAGCGTGTGCAGCATCGCATGGCCGGTGCGGTCGGCGGCGGCGCAGGTGCGCTGCGCGGCGGGGCCTTCGCCCATGTTCTGGGTCATGCCGCCGAACGCGCGCTGGTAGATGCGGCCGTCGTCGGTCCGGCTGAACGGCAGGCCGGCATGCTCGAGCTCGTAGACGGCCGCCGGCGCTTCGCGGCAGAGATATTCGATCGCGTCCTGGTCACCGAGCCAATCGGAGCCCTTGACGGTGTCGTACATGTGCCAGGTCCAGTGGTCCGGACCCATGTTGCCGAGCGACGCGGCGATGCCGCCCTGCGCCGCGACGGTATGGCTTCGGGTCGGAAACACCTTGGTGACGCAGGCGGTCTTCAGCCCTTTTTCGGCCGCGCCCATGGTGGCGCGCAGACCGGCGCCGCCAGCGCCGACGACAACGACGTCATAGACATGATCGATGATCTGGTAGGCGGCACTCATCGTGGCTTAGGCTCCGAACGCGATACGGGCGAGGGCGAACAGGGCGAGGGCGCCCGCTCCAACATGTAGGAAGAGGCTGACAATATGCCACGTCATGCGGCCGCCTTCGTCGCCCTGATAGTCGTCGATCACCACCTTCACGCCTTCGAGGCTGTGCTCGAAGCAGAGGTAGGTGAACAGCGCCATGGGCACGAAGCCGAAGGGACCCGACAGCCAGGCGGTGAAGGTGGACGGGCTGAAGTCGGGCAGCAGCAGTAGCGACACCAGGAACCAGGTGCCGAGCAGCAGCAGGGCGGCGCTGGACACGCGCTCCTTGATCCAATGCTCGCCACCATGGCCGGCCGAGCCGAGGCCGCGGACGCGCCCCAGCGCGGTCTTGCCGTCCGGCACCGCATTGCGCTCGTGGCGGCCGAGTTGCTTGGGACCGGTCATGCGCCCTTCCCCAGCAGGAGGGCCCAAAAGGCAGCGGTGAGCAGCACCGAGCCGATCATGGTGAGATAGGCCATGGTCTTGTTGGTCCCGAGTTCAAAGCCCGCGCCGATGTCCATGATCAGGTGGCGGACGCCGGACAGGGTGTGCTGGAAAAAGGCCCAGGTCAGCGCAACCAGGCCGATCAGGATCAGCGGCACCGGGCCGAGCTTCCAGCCCAGAAAGCCGGTGAACGTTGCCCAAGAACCCGAGCCGCCCGACAGCGCCAGCAGGAACCAGGTCAGCAGGAACAGACCGCCGACGGTCAGGCCAATGCCGGTGGCGCGGTGGAGGATGGAAACCAGCATGTGCGGGCCCCAGCGCCAGATGGTGAGGTGGGGCGACAAGGGCCTTGCAGTGTTACGCGCCATGAGACGGTCCGATTGCTCCACACAGATGGGCTTGGATGAATGCGCCACGCACTAGGCGGCAAGGGCCGGTGAAGCAAGGCAGTCGAAAGCCTGCAGGTGGGTCCCGGCCTAACCGCCTCTTAACCAATCGCGCCTAGGCAGACGGCATAAATTCCAGCGTCGCAGGAGACATGCCGCAATGCCCGCCACCAAAGCCAGTCATCAGCGTCGCCTTCGCGCGTTCGATCCGGCCGGCGACCTGCCCGAGCGCTCCGCCGCGCTGTGGACCCTCGTGCAAGGTCACGAACGGGCCATCGCGCGCAAGTTCTGGGAGCGGTATCGCGAACATTCGGCCGGCGGGCAGACCTTTGACGACGCCAAGCTGGAGCAACTGGCGGAGCGGATCGTCCCCTATCTGCGCGACAAATTCTCGCGCCTGGAGGACACCCGCTGGATCGACACCGCGAAGAAATATGTCGAGGATGCGATGGCGGCCAAGGTGTCGCTGACCACCTTGCTGGCCGGCCTGTCGGGCGAGGCCGAAGCGATGGTCGAGGCGATGCGTGGTCTGGTGGACGACAGCGTCGAGCGCGCGTCGATCGCGCGGACGATCCACGAGATCAACATGGTCGAGGTCGACGTGTTCGTCGCCCACGCCATCCACTATCAGCAGCAGGAACATGACGGCGAGCGTCAGGCCAAGGCGGAGGAGTTCAACCGCCGGGTGGTGGCCTCCGTCGCGCGCGCCAGCAGTGACAGCGACATGCTGCGCAGCCAGGCCAGCCAGACCGCGGCCGCAACCCGCGGCATGCTCGGCAAGACCAGCGAAGTGGCGGCGGCGGCGGAACAGTCGGCAGTGGCGATGCGTGAAGCGGCGCATACCGCGGCGGGCCTGATCCGCGCGATCGAGGACGCCCGTTCGGAGGTCGAGACGGCGGCGGCGGTTTCGACCCGTGCCGGCGACCAGGCCGCGCAGGCGGTGAAGGTCAGCCAGGCGCTGTCAGGCCATGTGGAAGCGATCGAATCGATCCTCGGCCTGATCCGCGACATCGCCGGGCAGACCAACCTCCTCGCCCTCAACGCCACCATCGAGGCGGCGCGGGCGGGCGATGCCGGGCGCGGCTTCGCAGTAGTCGCGCAAGAGGTGAAGAGCCTCGCCAGCCAGACCGCGCGGGCGACCGACGACATTACCGCCAAGATCTCCGCCATCACCGCCGCGACCCGCCAGACGGTGGACGCCAACAGCTCGATCCAGGGCACGGTGGAGGAGGTGCAGACCAGCGCCGACCGCATCCGGCAGGCCATGGAATTGCAGGCGCAGACGGTGACCATGATCACCGCCGCCGTGGACGAGACCGCGCTTGCCGCCGACTCGATGAGTAGCACCATTGCCGCCATCCGCTCCGACACCGAGAACGTCGCCCGCGACATCGACGGGGTGGAGCAGGGCTTTGGCCGCTTCTCCGAGCAGATCGGCGAATTCAAGAGCGCCACGGCCGAGTTCATCGCCCGCTTCGCCGCCTGAGCCGTCGCTTGGTCATTGCGGGCCGCGGCCTGCAGTGACAGAGCGGGGCCATGAACATCCTCCTCACCGGCGCGAGCCGGGGCATCGGCAAGGCCGCTGCCGACGCACTCACCGCCGCCGGCCACCGCGTGGTCGGAACCTCCACCACGGGGGGCAATGGGCTTCTCGCCGCCGACTTCAGCAAGGCGGGCGCGGCGGCTGATTTGTGGCAAGCGGCGCTCGAGCGCCTCGACGGCCGGATCGACGTCCTGGTCAACAATGCCGGCGTGTTCGAAGCCGCGCCGATCGGACTCGACCACGAGGAATGGGTGGCCGGCTGGCAGCGCACCTTGCAGGTCAACCTCGTCGCCGCGGCCGAACTGTCCCGTCTCGCCATCATTGCCTTCAAGGCGCAGGGCGGCGGGCGGATCGTCAACGTCGCCAGTCGCGCGGCCTATCGCGGCGATTCGCCCGATCACTGGCACTACGCTGCCTCCAAGGCCGGCATGATCGCCATGACCAAGAGCATCGCGCGCGGCTATGCGGCCGACGGCATCCTCGCCTTTGCGGTGGCGCCGGGCTTCACGGTGACCGAGATGACCGAGGAATATCTCGCCAGCCGCGGAGGCGAGAAGGTGCTGGCCGACATCCCGCTCGGCCGGGTGGCGAGCGCGGCGGAGGTGGGCGAGGTCATCCGCTGGCTTGCGACCGAAGCCCCGCCAAGCGCCACGGCCAGCGTGATCGACGTCAATGGTGCCAGCTATGTCCGCTAGCCTCCTGGCCCTCACGCTGGCGGCGCAGCAGGTCGTGATCCCCCTTGGCGGCGCCAAGGCTCCGCCGAAATATCCCGCGCCGCTCGCCACCGCTGGCCCTGCCTTTGCCCGGGAATGCGAAAGCCGGGATGGGTGGGAGGAGCCCGCGCCGCCGGTGCGGGTGCACGGCAACACCTATTATGTCGGGACCTGCGGGATCAGCGCGCTGCTGATCACCGGCCGCGAGGGCCATGTGCTGATCGACAGCGGAACCGAGGCCGGGGCCGAGCTGGTCGCGGCCAACGTCCGGCGACTGGGGTTCAAGCTGTCTGACGTGCGCTGGCTGCTCCACAGCCACGAACATCACGACCATGTCGGCGGGTTCGCCCGGCTACGCCAGCTGACGGGCGCGGAGGTGGCGGCTTCGGCCAACGCCGCGGCGGTGCTCCGCTCGGGCGTCGCGGGGGCGGGCGATCCGCAGTTCGGCACCTTGCCGCGCATGGCGCCGGTGCCAGTCGCGCGGGTGGTCAAGGAGGGCGACACGGTGCGACTGGGCGGCATCCAGCTCACCGCCTTTGACACGCGCGGCCACACCCATGGGGCGCTCAGCTGGCAATGGGTGAGCTGCGACGGGGGCGTGTGCCGGACCATGGTCTATGCCGACAGCCTGAGCCCGGTCAGCAGCGAAGGCTATCGCTTCTCGGACAAGCCCAATGTGGTGGCGGCGTTCCGCGCTGGAATCGCCAAGGTGGCCGGCCTCGAATGCGACATCCTGCTGACCCCGCATCCGCAAGCCAGCAACATGGCGGCGCGCTTCGCCGGTAGGGCGGCGTTGTTCGACCCCGCCGGGTGCAAGACTTACGCCGCTGCGAAGACCAAGGCGCTGGACGAGCGGCTGGCCAGGGAGACCGCAGGCCAATGAGCTGGCGCGTGACCATCGCCTGCAACCGCGCCGAGGGCGAGGCGGTGGGCGACATGGACGATCCCTTCGACGATCACCCCAACCCCCCGGTGATCGTCGCCGACGAACCCGACGAGCATCGTCCCGACGATTGGCGCCTCCATGCTTATTTCGAGGAGCAGCCGACCGCGGCTGAGCTGGCGGTACTGGCGGGTCTCGCCAGCGGGGAGCCGGTGGTCGAGCAGCTGGAGGACGAGGATTGGGTCACCCGCAGCCAGGCCGGACTGGAGCCGATCGAGGCAGGGCGCTTCTTCGTCCGCACGCCCGCGCATGACAAGCGGGAAGGGGCGTTCAATTTCCTGATCGACGCGGGGCTGGCGTTCGGGACCGGGCACCACCACACCACGCGCGGGTGCCTGGAGGCGCTCGACCGGCTGGAGCGGGCTGGCAAGAAGTTCGAGCGGATCGCCGACATCGGCACGGGCACGGGCCTGCTGGCCTTTGGCGCGATGGCGCTGTGGCCGGAAGCGATGGCGATCGCGACCGACATCGACCCGATCAGCATCGACGTGACCCGCGACAATGCGGCGCTGAACGGGGTGGCGCTGGGTGAGGGTCAGGGCGAGCTCGCGCTGGCGGTGGCCGACGGCATGGCGCACCCGGCGCTGGCCGAGCGCGCGCCGTTCGACCTGCTGATCGCCAACATCCTCGCCGGGCCATTGATCGAACTGGCCGAGGACTTCGTCGCCGCCACCGCGCCGGGCGGCACGATTCTGCTGGCGGGGTTGCTGGACACTCAGGCCGAGGCGGTGACCGCCGCTTATGTCGAGCGTGGATGCCGACTGGTGGAGCCAGGCGAAGGCGAGTGGCGGGTGCTGGTGCTGGAGAAGGCGTAAGGGAGTGTCCGCTTACGACCCATTCCGGACATTAGCTATCCCGATGGCAATGAAGCCGAGCTACGACAAGTCTGCTTTTCGAACACCAATGTTCGTTCGTAGTCTTGAATATAGGTCAGCTTGTTAGCAGTGATTCTGAAGCGCTTTAGATGATCGTCCTCCACTGTTCGCAGTCGTGTTGCCCCGTTGGTGAAATCAAGAATTACAGGTGCGTCAGCGTCGAGATAGGTTCCGATGTTGTCGGCATGGAGACTTACGGGAACATTGACCTCCCGGAGCGTCAAAGCCCCACTTTGAAGTGAGAGGGTTCCCACTGTCTCATTTCGGTAGCAACCGTCCAGAGCAGTGTCCCAAGACTGTCGCCCCTCACTGAACGGTTCCTTCATTACCACAAAGATACCGATCAGGAACGCGGCTACACTTCCAGCTATCAGGTGTGGGTTTCTATAATGATTAAGCATAGAGCATCCCGAGCCAGCAGTGCCGCTTTCGCATCGGCGTTGTTATACGCAAGAAGCAGCATGCGCGATGCCTGACAGGCGTCCGCTTTCCACCCATAAAGGACACCCGCGTAGCCCCAGCCTCAAGCCTCGGCGACGATCCGCGCCCACTCCTCTTCGGTGGCGACGCGGATGCCGAGTTCTTCGGCTTTCTTGAGTTTCGAACCGGCACCCGGACCCGCGACGACTAAGTCGGTCTTGGCACTGACCGAGCCGGCGGCTCTGGCGCCGAGGCGTTCGGCCTGGGCCTTGGCCTCGTCGCGGCTCATGGTCTCCAGGCTGCCGGTGAAGACGATGGTCTTGCCGCTCCATTCGGTCTCGCGAGCCTGATTGACGAAGGGGGCAGGGGCGGCGAGCGCGAGGAGGGCGGCGACTTCCTCGCGGTTGTGGGCTTCGTGGAAGAAGTCGTGAACCGCTTCGGCGACCACCGGGCCGACGCCCTCGACCGCGGAGAGTTCGGCGGTGCCGTTCTCGCCCAGTGCCGCCGCCTGCAACGCCTCGATGGTCCCAAAGCATTTCAGCAGGTCGCGGGCGGTGACGATGCCGACGTGGCGGATGCCGAGGCCGAACAGCAGGCGGGCGCTGTCGAAACCCTTGCGCGCCTCGATGGCGGCGAGCAGCGCGTCGACGCTCTTCTCCTTCCAGCCTTCGCGGCCGAGGATCTGCTCGCGCCGGAGCCGGAAGATGTCGGACGGCTTCTCGATCAGACCGGCGTCGGAGAATTCTACGATCGTCTTCTCGCCAAGGCCCTCGATGTCCATCGCGCCGCGGCTGACGAAGTGCTTGAGGCGTTCGAGCCGCTGGGCAGGGCAGACCAGCCCACCGGTGCAGCGGATGTCGACCTCGCCCCCCTCGGCCACCGCTTCGGAACCGCACGCGGGGCAATGGTCGGGATAGACGAAGGCGGGGCGATCCTCGTCCGGCGTGAGATTTTCGACCACCTGCGGAATGACGTCGCCCGCGCGCTGGATGCGGACGCGGTCGCCTTCGCGAAGCCCCAGCCGGGCGATCTCGTCGCGGTTATGGAGGGTGACGTTGCTGACGATCACCCCGCCGACGCCGACGGGGGTAAGGCGGCCGATGGGCGTGAGCTTGCCGGTGCGGCCGACCTGGATCTCGATCCGCTCCAGCGTGGTCTCGGCCTTCTCGGCCGCGAATTTGTGCGCGATCGCCCAGCGCGGGGCGCGGCCGACGAAGCCCATGCGCTCCTGCCAGTCGAGGCGGTCGAGCTTGTAGACGACGCCGTCGATGTCGAACGGGAGGTCGGCGCGCTCATGCTCGATGGCGGCATAGTGCCGAAGGGCGGCGTCGGCGTCGTCGCAGCGCACCACGCGCGGGTCGACCGGGAAGCCGAGGGTGCGGAGGCGGTCCACGGCCTCGGCCTGCGTGCTTCCAAGCGGTTCGGACAGCTCGCCCCAGCCGTGGGCTAAGAAGCGCAAGGGACGCGCAGCGGTGACCGCCGGGTCCTTCTGGCGGAGCGAGCCGGCGGCGCCGTTGCGCGGGTTGGCAAAGACCTTGCCCCCGCTCGCCGCCTGCCGCTCGTTCAAGGCGGCGAAATCGGCTTTGCTCATGTAGACCTCGCCGCGCACCTCCAGCACTTGCGGAGCGCCGCTGAGCTGCTGCGGGACGTCGGCGATGGTGCGCACGTTGGCGGTGACGTCCTCGCCCACCGTGCCATCGCCACGGGTGGCGGCGAGCACCAGCGCGCCGCCCTCGTAGCGGAGCGAGGCGGACAGGCCGTCGATCTTGGGCTCGGCGGTGAGGGCAACCGGTTCGCTTTCGGGGAGCGACAGGAAACGGCGGACACGGCGGACGAAATCGTGGACGTCCTCGGCGCTGAAGGCATTCTCCAGGCTCAGCATCGGCCGGGCGTGGGCGACCTTGGCCAGCGCCGAGGAAGGCGCGGCGCCGACCTGGGAATTGGGGGAATCGGCGCGGATCAGGTGCGGGAACTCGGCTTCCAGCGCGGCATTCTCGCGGACCAGCGCATCATAATCGGCGTCGCTGATCTCCGGCGCATCCTGGTCATGGTAGAGGCGATTGTGGCGCGCGATCTCCTTGGCCAGCTGGCGCAGGCGGCGTCCGGCTTCAGCTTCAGTCATGCCGGGTCCGCCAGGAGAGCGGCCATCCGCCCGACACTGTTGATGTTGCGGGCCGTGCTCCTGGCGAGGGCTGGCAGCTTCAGCTTGCTGGTGCCGATGCCCTCGCCATAGGAGACGTAGATGGCGCGCGGACCAAGCGCCATGCGCTCGCCCCGCACGCCGCGTGCGTCGTCCAGCATCGCCGCCGTCGACTCCGTATCCATGATGTGCACCATGACCCGGCTCGGCTTGTCGTCGGTGAAGGGATTGTCGCGGGCAAGATCGGCCATCTCGCTGGCAGAACGCACGAACACCGGAACGTCTCGCCCGAAGAAGTCAGCGATCCTGGCAGCGACTCGCGCCTGCACCTCCCGCTCGTTCAAGTCGCTGGTGAAGAGGAGGTTGCCGCTGGCGATGAAGGTGCGGACCTGCGCGAAGCCGCATTCCTCGCCCATCCGCTTCAGCTCCGCCATCGGCAGCTTGGCCGTCCCTGCAACATTTACCGCGCGGAGCAGCGCGACAAAGGCGGTCACCCGAACAGCTCGTCCAGATAATCCTGCAGCGCGGCCCAGCTGCGGCGGGCGGCGGCGGGGTTGTAGTCGACGTTGGGGATGCCGAGCGCGGCGGCACCCGGATTGGTGAAGGCGTGACCGGTGTGGCCATAGCCGTGGATCTGCCAGTCGGCACCGGCGTCGGTCAGCTCCTTGGCAAAAGCGACAACCGCGTCGGGCGGGACCATCGGGTCGTCCCAGCCGTGATAGGCGACGACCTTGGCCTTGATCGGCTGGGGCGGCAGGTCGGGCGCGTCGAACAGGCCGTGGAAGCTGGCGACGCCGGCGATGTCCGCGCCCGCCCGCGCAAGGTCGAGGACGCACAGGCCGCCAAAGCAATAGCCAATGGCGGCGATCTTCTGCGGGTCGGTGCCTTCCTGCGCCTTGGCCACCTCCACCAGGTCGAGCATCCGGTCGCGCAAGGCGGCGCGGTCGCCCTTCAGATCGCCCATGTGGCCAAACGCGGTGTCCCGCTCGGTCGCGGGGTCGTAGCTGCGGCCCCACAGGTCGGCGATGAGGACTGCGAAGCCGCGTTCGGCGAGCTTGGTGGCGAAGCCGCGCTCGAGGTCGCTGATGCCGCAGAAGGTGGGGACCATGATCACGGTGCCGCGCACCGCCCCGCCGGTGCCGACATACACGCTCTGGAGCTGTTCGCCGCCAAACGAGTGGGAAATGGTGCGTTCGGTCATCTTCGCTTCCTTTATCGATCAGCCGCCGCCGCGCCGTTCAATGGTGGCGCCAACCGCGGAGAGTTTCTCCTCCAGCCGTTCGTAGCCACGGTCGAGGTGATAGACGCGCAGCACCTCCGTTTCGCCCTCGGCGGCGAGGCCGGCGATGATCAGGCTCATGGAGGCGCGCAGGTCGGTCGCCATCACCTTGGCGCCGGTCATGCGGTCGACCCCGTGGACGATCGCGGAGCGGCCGCGCACGTCGATGTTGGCGCCCATGCGACGAAGCTCGGGCACGTGCATGTAGCGGTTCTCGAAGATGGTCTCCTCGAGGAAGCTCTCGCCCTTGGCGCGGCACAGCATGGCCATGAACTGCGCCTGCATGTCGGTGGCGAAGCCGGGGAAGGGCGCGGTGGACAGCGCCAGCGGGCGGAGCGGGCCGTCGGCGCTGACCTTCATCCCGCGGTCGTGGAACTCGATCATCAGCCCGGCCTGCGCCAATGCATTGGTGGTCGCAGCCATGTCCTCTGGCCGCACGCCGTGGAGGTCGAGGCTGCCGCCGGTAATCCCCGCCGCACAGGCGTAGCTGCCCGCCTCGATCCGGTCGGGCATGACGGCATAGGTGCAGCCGTGGAGCTTCTCGACGCCCTCGATCTTGATGTGCGGGCTGCCTTCGCCCTGGATCGACGCGCCCATCTTCTGGAGCAGGCGGCAAAGATCGACGATCTCCGGCTCGCGCGCGGCATTGTAGAGGTTGGTCCGACCGCTCGCGAGGACGGCGGCCATGAGCGCATTCTCGGTCGCGCCGACCGAAACCACGGGAAAGGTGAAGTCGCCGCCCGGCAGGCGTCCGCCGGCCGGAGCGGTGGCGCGCACGAAGCCGGCGGCGAGCTCGATCTCCGCGCCGATCGCTTCCAGCGCCTGGAGATGGAGGTCAATCGGCCGGTCGCCGATGGCGCAGCCGCCCGGCAGCGACACGGTGGCGTCGCCGGCGCGGGCAAGCAGCGGCCCAAGCACCAGGATCGAGGCACGCATCCGCCGCACCATGTCATAGGGCGCCACGGTGGAAACGAGGTTTGCCGCCTGCAAGGTCATGCGGCGACCGATCTCCCCCTTCGCCATGCCCTCGACCTTGGTCGACACGCCAAGCTCGTTCAGCAGGTGTCCGAAGCTGTCGACGTCCGCCAGGCGCGGCAGGTTGCTCAGCGTCAGCTTCTCGTCGGTCAGGATGGCGCAGGGCAGAAGGGTGAGCGCGCTGTTCTTGGCGCCCGAGATGGGGATGATGCCTTCGAGCCGCTTGCCGCCCTGGATGACGATGGAGTCCATGACGCCCGCGTTTAGGGCTTCATCCGGCCCGCGCAATAGGGTGGGCGGATCAGGCCTTTTCGAGCGTGCACTGGAGCGGGTGCTGGTTCTCCCGCGCGAAGTCGATGACCTGGGAGACCTTGGTCTCGGCGACTTCGTAGGTGAACACGCCGCACACCGCCACGCCCTGCTGGTGGACCTGCAGCATGACCCGGGTCGCATCCTCGATGCTCATCGAGAAGAAACGCTGCAGGCACAGGACGACGAACTCCATCGGAGTGTAATCGTCGTTCAGCATCAACACCTTGTAGTTGCTGGGCTTGCGCGTGCGCGGGCGGGTGCGGGTGACCACCCCGCGTTCGATCTCCTCGACGCCGTCGCCCTTGCCGGGCAGGTCGTCTTCACCGGCCATGATGATGCGCTGAATCATTGCCGCCTAGATAGTGGAGGGGCGCCCGGCTTGCCAAGGCGGGCCAGCCGCCCTTTGCCGCACAAAAGAAAGCGGCCGCCCCCGAGATACGCCAGGGGGCGGCCGCAAGAATGCCTGACAGGAGGAGGAGATTATCAGGCAGTCAGCTCGTTGATCTTGTCGGCGTTCAGCGCAGCGCGGTTCGACAGCGGCTGGATCGCTTCACCAGCGAGCTTGACCGAAGCTTCGGTCAGCTGGCTGAGGCTGGCGACCATGCGGTCGAAGTTCTGCTTGGCGATCTCGCTCTGCAGCTGGAAGAACTCGGTCGGGCTCTGCGCCTGGGCGAGGCTCTTCAGCTCGGCGACGTTCTGCTCGACGCCCTCACGGACACGGTGCAGCGCATCTTCGCCGACGGTCTTGGCACCGGTGGCGGCGATCTTGCTCGCCTCGACCATCGCCTCGACGTTGGCGCGGGTCAGCTCGGCCAGTTCCTCGGCGTTCTTGCGGCCCTTCTCGATCGCTTCCTGACCCTTGCTGCCGGCATCGGCGAACAGGGTCTGGAGGCGGTCCATGCCGGGCAGGGTGGCGAACGGCTGGAAGCCGGTGAAGGCGGGATTGAAGTTCATGGTCGTGTCCTTGGCTTGGAACGCGGCCGCGGCATCGGCGCGGGCGTCCTGGGTGTCCTGAGCCGTCGCCTTGCGGCCACGCGGCGCGTTGGTGGTGCCGGCGGCCTTGCGGGCCCGCGGCTTGCGCTCGGTCTTGACCCGGCGCGCGTTGACCTTCTTCACCGCTTCGACGACAGTGGCCTCGACGGGCTCGACATGCTCGACGGCGTCGGTGGTGGTCAGCGTTTCGTTGTTCACGTTATCGGTCATCTCAATTCCCTTGTTGCACTGCACAATATAGTGCGGCGCACAACAAATCAACCCCTCTGTTCGCAGTTGCAGCATTGACGCTGGCACGCCTGTGATTGCAAGAGCGCGCATGGACCAGTCACAGCGCACTCGCCGCGGCCTGCTGATCGTGCTTTCCTCGCCCTCCGGGGCGGGCAAGTCGACCATCAGCCGGATGTTGATGGAGGAAGATCCCACCATCACCATGTCGATCAGCGCCACCACCCGGGAAATCCGGGAGGGAGAGGTCGCGGACGTCGACTATCATTTCGTGGACGACGCCCAGTTCGAGGCGCTGGTGCAGGCGGACGAACTGGCCGAATGGGCCTATGTCTTCGGTCACCGCTACGGCAGCCCGAAGGAGCCGATCAAGGAGGCGCTCAAGGCCGGGCGCGACACCCTGTTCGACATCGACTGGCAGGGCACCCAGCAGCTTGAATATGCCTTCCGCACCGACCTGGTGAAGATCTTCATCCTGCCGCCGTCCATGGCCGAATTGCAGCGCCGGCTGGAGGGTCGCGGGACCGACGAGCCGGAGGTGATCGACTTTCGCATGCGCCGGGCTGCGGCCGAGATCGGGCATTGGGCCGAATATGATTACGTGCTGATCAACGAGGACGTGACCCGCTGCGCCGCCAAAGTGAAGGCGATCGTGGAAGCCGAACGGCTACGGCGCGAGCGGCAGCCCTATCTCCTGAACTTCGTCCGCCACCTTGTCGAAAAGCCCAACTAGGGCAGTAGCGAGAGAAACCGGGCGCCGGTGCGGAAGTCGGCCTCGCGCGCCGCGAGTGCCTTTTCCGCTTCCTCGTCGGCGCCCCACTGATTGAGCTGCCAGCGCTCGTCGAGGCTGACTGCACTCCACGCCGCATCGGTGCTGACGGCACCTTCGAGCAGGGCTAGCGCGGCGACCAGCGATCCGCCGACCGTGACGAGGGGCGACAGGCCGGCAAGGCGATAGGCGTCGAGCGCATGAACCGCTGCGGTCAGGCGGACCAGCGTGTCGACCGGCTGGTCAACAGGGGAAATCCCCTCCGTCACCGCAAAATCGACATCATAGCGCCGCCGCGCCCAGTGGAGCAGGGGATCCCACGCCTCGGCCTGGAGGGCGATCAGCTTGGCAGGTGAGTCGGCACGGTAGCAGAGGAGATCGCTTGCGGCGTAGCGCGCGAGGCTGCCGGCGAACGCATCGGGGTTGCTGCCGGCATGATCGACGGCAGCATTGGCAAGGCCGGTCAGCGGCATGGCGCGGGGATCGACCGTCTCCCCCGCCGAACGCCACTCGGTCGCGACCTCCTCGGCGATACCGGCACCCGGTAGCAGCAGGAGGGCACGGGCGGGGGTGCGGACCGGGCGACCGTCGAGTTCGATCCGCCACCGGCCGCTCTCGTCGGCGACGGCCGCGACCTCCTTCCAGAAGCGCTTCACCGCCGGTCCGCCTTCTCCCAATGTTGCCGCAGCAGCACGGGGCCAAGCAGGGCCTCGACCAGCCCGCAGCCGATGACGACCATGCCGAGGCCTAGCGCGCCACCCGGGCGAATCAGGTCGCTGAAGACGATGGTCATGCCGAGCAAAAACAGCAGCAGGCCGGAGATGCGGAGCAGGGCAAAGATGCCGAAGCGCTTGCGCCAGAGTTGTTCGTCGGCGCTCATGCGGCGGCCTTCACCAGCTGCTCGGCCTGGGCGAGCACCTCCGCGGGGTGGGCGGCGAGCGTGTCGGCGCCGGCGGCGACCAGTTCCCTCTCGTCATGATAGCCCCACAGCACGCCGATGGCATGACAGCCCGCCGCCTTGGCCATGCCCATGTCCCAGCCGGTGTCGCCGATCACCACGGATCGCTGCGGGTCGGCGCCGCAATCGGCCAGCGCCTGCAGGGTCATGGACGGGTGCGGCTTGGACGGGTGGCGGTCGGCGGTCTGGAGCGACAGGAAGCGGGCGTGAAGGCCGTGAGCCGTCAGGCAGTGGCGAAGGCCGCGATCGGATTTGCCGGTGGCGACGGCGAGCAGCCAGCCGCGCTCTTCCAGCGCGTCGAGCAGCGGCAGGATACCTTCATACAGTGGCTCCTCCACTTCCTTCTGCCCGCGCAGGGTGACAAACGCATCCTTGTAGGTTTGCGCCATGCGGTGATGCTGGTCGGGTTCCTGGTGCGGCGCCAGTTCGGCCATCGCTTCGACCAGCGACAGGCCGATCACCCGCTGGGCCTGGCTGCGCGGCGGCAGCGCCAGGCCATGCTCGGCAAAGGCGAGGCCGAGCGCGCGGTGGATGGTGCCGCCGCTGTCGACCAGTGTGCCATCGCAGTCGAAGACAGCGCAGCGGATCACCGGCCGCGGCCCTTCGGCGGACCCTTGACGCGGGTGCCCTTGGCCGGGGCCGAGGCGCCGCGGCCACGCCGTTCGCCCTTGCGCTCCTTGCGTGCGGTCTTGGCCGCGGCGGCCTTGCGCCGGGCCTGTACCTCGGGACTCTTGGCCGGATCGGGCCGATCGAGCGGCATGTTGTCGCCATCGCGCGCCTCGAACCCCAAGGTGGCAAGGGTTTCGGCGAAATGCGCCGGAAGCTCCGCCGCGGTGTCGATTTCCTTGCCGCCCGGCGCATCGATCTTCAGCCGGCGGGCGTGGAGGTGGAGCTTGCGGCTGACCCCGCCGGTCAGAAACGCTTCCGCACCACCGTATTTGGCATCGCCGACGATGGGATGGCCAAGGTGCGCCATGTGGGCGCGCAATTGGTGAGTGCGGCCGGTCAGCGGCTGAAGCTCGACAAAGGCGGCGCGGGTGCCGGCACGGTCGATCACGCGAAAGCGCGTGCGCGCGGCCTGGCCGTCCTCGGCGACATGCATCTTCTCGCCCCCGGTGCCCGGCTGCTTGGCGAGCGGCGCGTCGATCAGCCCTTCGTCCTGGCTGAGGTCGCCGACCACGACCGCCCAATAGACCTTGCGCGCGGTGCGGCCCGAGAAGCTCTTGGAGAAATAAGCGGCGCTGCGGGCGGAGCGGGCGACCAGCAGGACGCCGCTGGTATCCTTGTCCAGCCGGTGGACCAGCTTGGGCCGGTTGCCTTCCTCGTCCGCCAGCCCGTCGAGCAGGCGGTCGAGATGCTGGTCGGTCTTGGTCCCGCCCTGCGTGGCAAGGCCAGGCGGCTTGTTCAGGACAAAGGCATCGGGGGTGGTGTCGATCACCATCTCTTGGACAAAGCTGCGCTCGTCGTCGGTCAGCGGCTCGAGCACGCGGCTCGGACGATCGCTGCGCGCGGGCTGGGCGCCCTGCGGGGGGATGCGGATGGTCTGGCCCGCCTCGATCCGGTCGCCTGGTGTCGCTTTTTCGCCATTGACGCGAAGCTGCCCGGTGCGGGCCCAGCGCGACACGAGGTTGAAACTGACCTCCTCGCCCATGTGCCGCTTGAACCAGCGGTCGAGCCGGATGCCGTCGTCGTCCGCGGCGACGGTGAAGGTGCGGTGCTCGGTGCTGCTCATGGCACGGCCCCTAGCGCCTCGGCCTAGAGCGTGTCGAGGAAGTGGAGCACCAGGCCGACCAGGCCGCCGACCAGGGTGCCGTTGATGCGGATGTACTGGAGGTCGCGGCCGACCGCGGATTCCAGGCGATCGGTGATGGTGCGCGCGTCCCATCCGCGGATGGTGTCGCTGACCAGGCTGACGATCGACCCGCCGTAGCTTGCCGCCATGCCCGCGGCCGCGCGGCGGACGAACTGGTTCACCGCGCGGCGGATCCGGGGATCGCCCTCCAGCGTCGCGCCGGCCGAGCGCAGCACCTCGCCCATCCGCCCCGCCAGCACCGCATCGGAGTCACGCGCCGCCGCGATGATCGCGGCCCGTCCGCGCTGCCACAGCCGATCGAGCCACTGCGCGACCGAGCGGTTGGCGAGCAGTTCCTCCTTCCACGCCTCGACCCGGGCGCGGGTCTCCGGCTTGTGCTGCAGGTCGTGGGCGAGAGACGTCAGCGCCTCCACCATCTTGCCGCGCATCGGATGATCGGGATCGGTGCTCATTTCCAGCGTCAGCTTGCGCAGGCCGTCGACGATTGCGTCGGCCAGCTTTTCGTCAAGCGCGGCGAGGCGAAGGACCCAGCTGGCACGGCGCTTCACCATGTCGCGGATCAACGATTCGTTGGCATCCAGCGCGCGCGACAGGGCGCGGATCGCCGCCTCCAGCATCGGCACATGGCGATTGTCCTCGATCGCCGAGGCCAGCGCCGCGCCGAGCAGGGGCGCGACCTCGGTCCTGGCGATGCGTTGGGAGATGGCGCCCTTGACGATGCCGCCCAGCCGTTCGTCGTCGAGCGCCTCGAACAGGTCGGCGATCAGGCGCGAGGCCCCGCGGCGGATGCGGGTGCCTTCGCCCGACGGCGCGCGAAGGAAGCGCCCGGCCGCGGCGGCGACGTCGATCCCGCGCATCCGCCGCGCCACCACCCGCGCAATCAGGAAATTGTCACGAATGAAGTTGGCGAGCGTGAGCCCGATCCGGTCCTTGTTGCGGGGAATGATCGCAGTGTGGGGGATCGGCAGGCCGAGCGGGTGGCGGAACAGGGCGGTTACCGCGAACCAGTCGGCCAGGCCGCCCACCATCGCCGCTTCGGCGAACCCCTTGACGTAGCCGAGCCACGGGTAGCGCGGCTCCAGCGCGCGAGTGAGGACAAACAGCCCGGCCATGACCACCAGCAGTCCAGTCGCGACGACCTTCATGCCCTGGGCGCCGGGCTGCACGGGATTGAAGCGGGACAGCGCTACCATGCGCTGGATAACGTCAGTGCGGGCGAAGCGGCGCAATCCATCGGTCAAACCCTATGGATTGCGCCGCTTCGCCTCGCAACCGTTCGCTACTCCGCCGGCTGCGGCAGCGCCCCGGGGGGACGCTGCGAGTGAGGGTCGGAGACCTCGCCCGGCATCTCGTGCGCGGTCGCCTTGAGGTGTCGACCAAGCTTGCGCCCGATCCACTGCTCCATGTCGATCGCGATGCTGAAGTAGGCAGGGACCAGCAGCAGGGTGAGGAAGGTGGACATGATCAGGCCGCCGATCACCGTCACGCCCATCGGCGCGCGCCAGCTGCCGTCACCGGTAAGGCTAAGCGCGATCGGGATCATGCCGGCGACCATCGCCACCGTCGTCATGACGATCGGCTGAGCGCGCTTGTGACCGGCTTCGACAATCGCCTCGTCCTTTTCCATGCCGTGATCCATCATCTCCACCGCGAAATCGACCAGCAGGATCGAGTTCTTGGCGACGATGCCAAGCAGCATCAGCAGGCCGATGAACACCGGCAGGCTGAGCGGCTGGCCGGCGATGTGCAGCGCGATCACCGCGCCGAGCGGCGCCAGAAGCAGCGAGCCGAGATTGACCAGCGGCGCCAGGAATCGGCGGTAGAGCAGCACCAGCACCGCGAACACCAGCGCAATGCCGGCGATCACCGCGATGATGAAGTTAGTGATCAGTTCGGCTTGCCACTTCTGGTCGCCAAGCTGGAGGCGAGTGACGCCCGGCGGCAGCGCCTTCATGGTCGGCAGTTCGTCGATCTGCTTCCACGCCTCGCTGGACACGGTACCGGGCGTCAGGTCGGCACCGACCGCAATTCGGTACATCTGGTTGGTGCGGTTTACGACCACCGGACCCGATCCGAACGTGATCTCGGCGACCGACTTCAGGGGGATCGAACCGCCGGCGGCTGTCGGCACCGGCAGGTTCTCGAGCGTCGCAATGTTGCGCCGCTCCGATTGGTCGAGGCTGACGATGATCGGGACCTGGCGATCGCTCAGCGAGAAGCGGGCGCTGTTCTGGTCGATGTCGCCGATGGTTGCGATACGGATGGTCTGGGCCAGCGCCGCGGTGCTGACGCCAAGATCGGCAGCCAGGTCGAAGCGCGGCGTGATCCGGATTTCCGGACGAACCACGTCGCCCTGCACGCGGGGCGCCACCAGCACGGGCACGGTAGCCATCTCGTCCGACAGCTTGCTGGCGACCTCATTCAGCTGAACCGGATCCTCGCCGCCCAGGAACAGGGTGATCGGTCGGCCGCCGCCACCCGGGCCGCCGCCGCCTTGGCTGAGGAAGTTGACCTGCGCGTCGGCAATGGAGGCGAGCTGCGGGGTGATCTCGCGCTCGATCTCCCAGCTCTTCAGCTCGCGCTCCTTCTTGTAGACCACGTTGATGAAGGCGGCCGAAGTGAAGCTCCGCTGGAATACGTTCTCCACGTTGGGGTTGCGCTGAACGAGCTCCGTGACCCGCTGGGTAACTTGCCGCGTCTGGGCCAGCGTGGTCCCCGGCGCCATGCCGATGCGGATGGTGCTGTTGGGAAGGTCGAGCTGTGGCTGGAAGGTCATCTGCAGCTGGGTGATGCCGAACACGGTTGCGCCCATGATGAGGACGCCGACGCCGATCATCCACACCCGGTGGTCACGGAAGCGCGCCAGCCGGCGGCCGATCATCCCGCTCGCATTCTGCTTGGCACGCCGGGCAGCCGAGCTGTCGATCGACCAGCGGAGGGTGTTCAGGTAACGGTCCATCCACTTGCCGGAGGCATGCTCCTGGATACCGCCGCTGCGCAGGAAGTACGCGGCCATGAGCGGGGTAATCATTCGCGCGACGAGCAGGCTCATGAAGACCGCCAGCACGACCGTGTAGCCGAAGTTGCGGAAGAACTGGCCGGAAATGCCAGGCATCAGCGCAACCGGCAGGAACACGGCGACGATCGACATGGTGGTGGCAAGCACGGCCAGGCCGATCTCGTCCGCCGCGTCGATCGAAGCCTGGTAGGCGCTCTTGCCCATGCGCATGTGGCGGACGATGTTCTCGATTTCGACGATGGCATCGTCGACCAGCACGCCGGCCACGAGAGCGAGGGCGAGCAGCGACAGGAAGTTCAGGTTGATGGACATGAGGTCCATGAACCAGAAGGCCGGGATCGCCGAAAGCGGGATGGCGACCGCCGAGATGACCGTCGCGCGGATGTCGCGCAGGAACAGGAACACCACGAGCACCGCCAGTGCCGCGCCCTCCATCAGCGCCCACATGGAGCTACTGTACTGGCCCTTGGTGTAGTCGACGCTGTTGTTGATCTCGACAAAGCGGACGCGTGGGTCATCTTCCTCGATCTTGCGCAATTCCTTCCAGGTATTGTCGTAGGCGGTGACGTCCGACGCGCCCTTGGCGCGAGCGACGTTGAAGCTGACTACCGGCCGGCCCTGGAGCGAGGTGAAGGAGCGCGCTTCGGCCGAGGCGTCGCGGACCTGAGCGATCTGGCCCAGGCGCACGAAGCGACCGCCGGGCAGGGCGATCTGGGTTTCAGCCAGTGCAGCCGCGCTCTTGGCGTTGCCGAGGACGCGGACGGTCTGTTCGGACCCGGCGATCTCGGCCCGGCCGCCCGGTGCGTCGATGTTGATGGAGCGCAACTGCTGATTGACCTGTGCCGCGGTGATCCCCTGCGCCTGAAGGGCCGCCGGATCGAGTACGACGCGGATCTGACGGTCGAGACCGCCCTCGCGGCTCACCTGCGCTACGCCGTCCTGCGACAGGAGCCGGCGCGACACCAGGCCATCGACGAACCAGCTGAGGTCCTCCAGGCTCATGTCGGTGGCTTCCACCGCGATGAAGACGAAGCCGTCACCGCCGATGTCCTGGCGGGTGACCTGCGGCTCGAGGATGCCGTCGGGCAGGTCACCGCGGATCTGATCGATCGCCGCCTTGACGTCGTTCACCGCGCGATCGGTCGGCGTGCCGATCTTGAACTGAATAAAGGTGTTGCTGTTGCCTTCGCGGACGTTGGAGTTGATCTCGTCCACGCCTTCAACGCCGCGAACCGCGGCCTCGATCTTCTGGGTGACCTGGTTGACCATCTCCGACGGTGCGGCGCCCGGCTGGCTGACGTTCACGCTGGCCGCCGGGAAGTCGATATCCGGGTTGTTGGTGATCTCCATCGTCGCAAAGGCGTAGATGCCGGCCAGCAGCAGCGCGATGAAGAGCACGATCGGCGGCACCGGGTTGCGGATGCACCAGGCCGAGATGTTGCGGAAACTCATGACCTTTGACTGTCCTTCGCTGCGCCTAGTTGGCGGCTGCCTGACGCTTGGGATTTACCTTCTGGCCCGGGTTCAGGAACGGCCCGGCCGACAGCACCACCATTTCCTGACCGCTGAGGCCGGAGGTGATGGTGGCGCCGCTTTCGTCCACCACGCCGATCTTCACCGCGCGGCGTTCGGCCTCGTTGCGGTTGTTCACGACGTAGACGTAGTTGCCGTCATTGTCCGACAGCACCGCGCTCTGGGGAAGCAGGGGCGCCGTGGTCGCCCCGGCCGAGATGCGCGCCTCGGCAAAGCCACCCGGACGGATCCCAGCCGAGTAGGGGATGGCAATCCGTACTTCACCCTGGCGGCTCTGCGGATCGATCACGGGCGACACCTGCCACACCGAGCCGGTCACGGCCGAGGTGCTGCCGATGGGGGTGACGCTGGCCGGCATGCCGACGCGGATGCTTGCGAGGTCCTGCTGGCTGAGCTGCGCACGCATCTCCATCTCACCGCCGCGGGCGAGGCGGAACAGGCCCTGGCTGCCCGGTCCGATCACCTGGCCGACTTCGAGGTTGCGCTGAAGAACAAGGCCCGCGGTGGGGGCGCGGATATCAAGCAGGCCGATGCCGGCGCGGGTCGCGCTCAGCTGAGCCTGAGCGACCCGGACCTGCGCATTGGCCTGGTCGCGCGCGGACCGCTTGCGGTCGAGGTCGGCCTGAGAAACGAAGCCGCGGCCGACCAGGGCTGCCGAACGCTCATATTCGTTCTGGGCGAGGGCGGCACTGGCACGAGCCGATTCAACAGCCGCGGCAAGCTGCGCAGTGGTTTGGACTTGGACGGAGCGGTCAACCGTTGCGAGAACCTGTCCGGCGCGGACCCAGGTGCCGGCGTCGACCAGCACGGCCGTTACCCGCCCGCCCTGGCCGGCGGCGCCGATCGGCTGGTCGCGGCGAGCGGCAAGGGCGCCGCTGGCGGTCACGATCCGCGCCACCTGGCTGCGACCCGGAACCACCACGGTGACCGTTGGAACCTGCCCGCCGCGACCACCAGCACCGGCCTTGCCGGCAGCAGCCGTGGCAGCCTTGCCGTCGGCCGGTGCGTCCTGACGACCGAAGAGGTAGAATGCGAGCGCGAGCACCAGCACGCCGACAAGCAGCGCAATGATCAGATTGCGCCGACGCCGGGTGTCTTCCACCACCACAACCGTTTCGTCCCGCTCCAGCCGGGTCTCGCGATTCATTCCTGTCACCTTTTCATCAGACGCAATCATCACGTCGAGCTACTGTGTTACACACCTAAGTCACTTACCGCAAGCCAAGGCTTCCGGGCGACAAGCGGCAAGCGGGTTTCTACCAACGGCCCCGCCCGTGCCGCCAGAAGATGTTTGCACGGACGCGTACATGGTTGGTAGCGGGGTGTCAGGCAACAGGAGGAACAAGCGTGCTAGCACCGGAATATGGCTGGTTGAGCTGGATCATCATCGGCTTTCTGGCAGGCGGCATCGCCAAATTGTTGATGCCGGGCCGCGATCCGGGCGGCTGCGTGATCACCATCCTGCTGGGAATCGGCGGCGCCATGGTGGCCGGTTTCCTCGGACGGGCGCTCGGCTGGTATGATGAACCAACGGACGGCGCCGGCTTCATCGCCGCAATCGTCGGCGCGGTGCTGATCCTGTTCGTCTACCGACTGGTGCTGAAGCGCCGCTGAGGCGGGTCAGCTTCGGCGCCGACGCCCGATCCGGCGAGCGGCGCCGACCAGGCCAAGCGCGACAAACGCGCCAAGCAGGGACAGCAGCACGCCGGGGAGCGAAAAGCCCGTCGCCTCAAGCCTGCCGGCGAGCACGGGCGTGATGAGCAGCGCCCCCAGCACGGCACCGAGCGCGCCAAGCACCACAAGGCCAAGAACCTCGCGACCAGTGTCGCTGCGCAGGATCACGCTTGCAAGCCAGCCAAGGGCGGCTCCGATCAGGGTCAAGGCGATCCAGGACAGCGGCATCGATCCCCCATAAGCAAAGGGGCCGCCCGCTCCAAGAGCGGACGACCCCCTTTTGCGTCAGTCAATCGGTGGTGCTTAGCGCACGCGGCCGCGACGGACGAGGTTCACGATCGCCAGCAGGATGATTGCACCCAGCAGCGAAACGAGGATGTTGCCGAGGCTCAGCGGACCGTCGGTGATCGAACCGCCGCCAAGCAGGCCGCTCAGCAGGAACCGGCCGAGCAGCGCGCCGAGAATACCGACCACGATGTTCAGGAAGATGCCCTGCTGCGCGTCGGTGCGCATGACAATGCTGGCCAGCCAGCCAAGCACGCCGCCGACGATGATGATGAGAATCCATTCCATGTTGCGTTCCCTCCTGTTTCACCCGGACGTTGTCCGCCGGACGCTTCATTCGGCTTCAAGACGCCCGCGTGGTCGTCTTGTTCCGGTTAGGGGAACGGTGTTCGGCTGTATCGGTTCCGGAACGAGCTTCTTCAGTAACGTTGCTGGCGTTCGTAGACCTGGCGATAATGCTGGATGCGGGTGACCCGAAGACCCGGCATGCCGCTGCGATCCACCGCGCGCTGCCAGCTGGCGAATTCCTCGAGGCTGAGGCCATAACGCGCACAGGCTTCGTCAACCGTCAGCAGCCCCCCGGCCACCGCGGCCACAACTTCGGCCTTGCGGCGGACCACCCAGCGGGTCGTCCCCGGCTTGGGCAGCGATTCAAGGGTCAGCGGCTCGCCCAGCGGGCCGATCACCTGGTGGGGACGAAACTTCTGGTTTTCTAGCATTGCTTCCTCAGACGGCTTTGGTGGTTGCCGGTGAGCCAGCGTTTACCGGTTGCTCCCTCAAGCAACCGTGAAGCGCGCTGGTAAACGCGCTCCTCACCTTTGCGGCGGCCGTTGCTGGCCCCACACCAGCAAAGGCGCCGCGGACGATCTTTGGGTCCGCTTGCTGGTTGGCGAGCAGGGCCACCACGGCGGCAAGACGGTCTCGCTCGTCGCCGGTCGGCCCGAGGCTGGCCAGCACCGCGCCGAGTTCGTCACCGTTCAGCACGCCTGCCGCCTGCAATTGCCTGATTTCTTCAGCCAAGACCCACGCCTTCTCCCGTCCTGTCGCCAGCACTAGCGAAAGAGGGTGAATGCCGAGTAAAGACGCTCGTGTGACTCTCACTTCCCTTCAGCTCGACAAGCCGGCCCGGTCGGCCCGCGTGGTCGTCGCCATGTCCGGCGGGGTGGATTCGTCGGTCGCCGCGCTGATCGCCGCCCGGACCGGCGCGGAAGTGATCGGCGTCACGCTCCAGCTCTACGACCATGGCGAAGCGGTGAAGCGGTCGGGTGCCTGCTGCGCGGGGCAGGACATCTATGACGCGGCGCAGGTGTGCGAGAAGCTCGGCATCGCGCACTATGTGCTCGATTATGAGAGCCGGTTCCGGGAAGGTGTGATCGAGCGCTTCGCCGATGATTATGCCAGGGGCCGAACACCCGTGCCCTGTTCGCTGTGCAACCAGGGCGTGAAGTTCACCGACCTCCATGGCTTCGCGCGCGAGCTTGGGGCCGATGCGCTGGTCACCGGTCATTATGTCCGCCGGGTGGTGCGCGGCGGCAAGGCGGAGCTGCACAAGGGCCGCGACCCGGCCCGCGACCAGAGCTATTTCCTGTACGGCACCACGCCCGAGCAGCTGGACCTGCTGCGCTTTCCTATCGGCGAACTGCCCAAGGCGGAAGTGCGGGCGCTGGCGGGCGAGGCCGGGCTGATCGTCGCGGCCAAGCCCGACAGCCAGGACATCTGCTTCGTGCCCGATGGCGACTATGCCGGGCTGGTCAAGCGGCTGCGGCCGGAGACGGAGGCGCCGGGCGAGATCGTCGATCTTGGTGGCCGGGTGCTGGGCCAGCATCGTGGGATCGTCCACTTCACGGTTGGCCAGCGCCGCGGACTGGAGATCGGCGGTTCGGCCGAGCCGCTCTATGTGGTGCGGATCGAACCGGAGCAGCGCCGCCTCGTGGTTGGCCCCAAGCAGGCGCTGGCGGTGAGCGAGGCACGAGTCGATGCCTGGAACTGGCTGGGCGAGGACCAGCGCGAGGTCGAGGTGAAGGTCCGCTCGCTCAGCCGCCCCGTGCCGGCGCTGCTCGATGGCGGCGTGATCCGCTTTCACCAGCCGGAGTATGGCGTCGCGCCGGGGCAGGCCGCGGTGATCTATGACGGTGAGCGGCTGCTCGGCGGCGGATGGATCGAGGAAACCCGCTCAGCCGTCGACGCGCTGGCCTCCGCCGCCTGACATGCCGCAACAGCGAAGCGCGGGCATCCTCCTTTATCGACGAAACGGCAGGGCGCTGGAGGTCCTGCTCGGCCACCCGGGCGGACCCTATTGGGCGCGCAAGGATGCGGGCGCGTGGATGGTGCCCAAGGGAGCGCTGGAGCCCGGCGAGCGGCCGATCGAGGCGGCGCTGCGGGAGTTCTCCGAGGAGGTCGGGCCGGTGCCGCCCGGGACACCCGTGCCGCTGAAGACCGTTCGCCAGAATGGCGGCAAGCTGGTCGAGGTGTTCGCGCTGGAGGGCGACTTCGATGTGGCGCGCCTGGCCAGCGCCGCCTTTGAACTGGAGTGGCCGCCGAAATCCGGGCGGATGCGCAGCTTTCCCGAGCTCGACAAGGTCGAGTGGATGGGGATGGACGAAGCGCGGGCGCGGATCCTCGCCAGCCAGCAACCGGTGATCGACGCGCTCGACGTCCTGCTAGGGGGCGCGGCGGGCGACCAGGAACAACGGGACGCCGGCGAGTAGCAGGGCCCCAAGGGTGAGCCAGGCGGCGGCGCTCGCCTGGGTCGAGACGGCGGCGCAGAGCAGGATCCCGACCGCTCCAAGCGCCATGTTTGCCGCCTTGCGCCGCGCGGTCTTCAGCCAGGCGGCGATGGTCACGGCATAGATGACCATGCGCGCCAGCGTGCTGACCACCGCCAGCCACACGAACCCGCCGCTGAGCGCGAGAACAGCGACCAGCACGGCCATCAGCAGGATGGAGGCGTGCGGCGTCTGCAGGCGCGGGTGGACCGAGGCGATCCACAGGGGCAGGTCGCCGCGGGCGGCCAGCGCATGGGTGACGCGCGGGCTGGCGGTCATGTTGGCGTGGAGGTTGCCGGCAAGGCTGGTCACCGCCGCAAGCAGGATCAGCAGAGCGCCGAGCGGTCCGAGCAGAGCGGTGCCGAGCGCGAGCAGGGGGGCCTTCTCGCCCGCTTCGACTGGCGGAGAGACGGCGGAGAAGGCCAGCTGCACCACGACGTAGAGCAGGGCGATGAGGAGGATGGTCACCAGCATGGCGCGGGCGATCGACCGGCCTCCATCGCGCGCCTCACCCGACACGGCCATGGCATTCTCGAACCCGATGAAAGCGTAGAAGACGAGCAGGATGCTGGCTTCCGCCGCGGCGAGCGGCGGCGGCGGGCCGAAGGCGGGCAAGGGTGTGACCACCAGCGCGAGGGCGGCAATGGCGAGCAGGGGCAGGCTTTTCAGCAGGGTGAGGCCACCGAGCAGCTTCAGCGCGCGGGAAGTGCCGGCGATGTTGATCGCGGCGAGCAGGGCGATGGTGCCGAGGATCAGGCTGGCGCGCAGCCAGGGCGAAGGGGCGATGTCGGCCCAGCGCAGGATGTAATCGACCAGCACGTGGAGGTTGGCCGCAAAGGCCGCCAGCCGCGCGACATAATAGGTCCAGCCAAGCTCGAACCCGGCGAAGCGCCCGAAGGCCGAGCCGTAGACCACCGGGCCGCCGTCGCCCGGCATGGCGGCGATCGCCTTGGCGAAGGGAATGGCGATCAGCAGCATGACCAGCGCTGCTAAGGGGAACAGCAGCGCCGCCCATGGGCCAACGTCGCCGTTGAGGGTTGCCGGAAGCGCGAACACCGCCGCTCCGACCGCGCCGTTGAAGGACAGGAGCGCGGCGCCGCCTGCCCCGACCTTTCTCGGCAGCGCGGAGGTGGCGGTCAAAGCCGGAAGGTGCCTTCGATCACGGTCAGCGCCTCCCCGCCGAGCTGCACCCGCTCGCCCGACAGGCGGCACCGCAACTTCCCGCCCCGGACGCCGACCTGCGCGGCGGTGAATTCGGTTCGGCCAAGCTCGGCGGCCCAGTAGGGAACCAGCGCACAATGGGCCGAGCCGGTGACCGGATCCTCGTCGATGCCATGGTAGGCGGCGAAGACTCGGCTGGCGATGTCGCTGCGGGTGCCGGGCGCGGTGACCATCACCAGTGCTGGGACCTGGCGGAGGCGGGTGAAGTCGGGACGGACGGCGCGCACCGCGGCCTCATCCTCCAGCCGAACGAGGATGGCGCCGTTGCCGCCTTCGCCGAGGCGGACCTCGCCAGTGACGCCAAGTGCGTCGAGCACGGCGCAGGCCTCGCCCCGGCTGAGGCGGCTGGCGGGGAGATCGAGCCACAGCAGGCCCTGGTCCCTGCTCACCGTGAGCAGGCCCGAGCGGGTTTGAAAGCGGACGCGTTCGCCCGTCAGCAGGACATGGCCGCTGGCGAGGGTCGCATGGCCGCACAGGTCGACCTCCACCGTCGGCGTGAACCAGCGCAGGTGATAATCGCCCGAGCCGTCCAGCGGCACGGTGAAGGCGGTTTCGCTGAGGTTGTTCTCGGCCGCGATCGCCTGGAGGATCTCGTCGGGCAGCCACTCGTCGAGCGGCATCACGGCGGCCGGATTGCCGGTCAGCGGGCGCCCGCTGGTAAAGGCGTCGACCTGAAAGAAGGGCAGCAGCAGGGGATCGGTCACCGGCGCTCCGTCAGATGGTGGGGCAGCATGCCTTCGCGGTCGGTATGTCCTTCGGGGTCGAGGTGAAGGAAGATCTCGGTGCCCGGAAAGCGACGCTGGAGGTCTTCCTCGACCATGTCGAGCCGGTCGTGGGCCTGGCGGACCGACCAGTCCTCCGGCACCCAGACATGGAACTGGATGAAGTCATGGACGCCGCTGGTCCGGGTACGGACGTCGTGCATCCCCTTCAGTTCGGGATAGTCGGCGCAGGCGGCGAGAAAGGCTTCGCGCTTTTCGGCCGGCCATTCGGCGTCCATCAGCTGGTTCACGCTGTCGCCGGCGGCCCGCCATGCGCCCCACAGCAGCCAGGCCGCAATGGCAACGCCGAATGCCGCATCGGCGCCGCGGATGCGCAGGAACTGGTCAAGAACAAGCGCGGCGATCACCGCGCCGTTCAGGAACAGGTCGGACTTGTAATGAATGTTGTCGGTCTGGATCGCGATGGAGCCCGTCTTGGCGATGACGCGCCTCTGGTAGGCGAGCAGCAGCAGGGTGCCGAGCATCGCGGCCAGCGACACGCCGATGCCAAGCTCGGCATTGGCGATAGGCGCGCCGTTCAGCAGCCGGTCGACCGCCCGCCAGCCGATGCCGAGCGCGCTGGCGGCGATCAGCACCACCTGGCCAAGCGCGACCAGGGCCTCCGCCTTGCCGTGGCCGAAGCGGTGGTCGTGGTCAGCGGGCAAGGCCGCGATGCGCACGCCAGCAAGGGTGAACAGGCTGGCGACGAGGTCGAGCGCGGTGTCGGCCAGGCTGCCGAGCATGGCGGTCGAATCGGTGGCGATCGCCGCCCACGCCTTGGCCAGCAGCAGGATCAGCGCCATCGCCACGCTGGCCAGCGCCGCGCGCTGCGTCAGACGGGTGCGTTCAGGCCCGACAACCCTCATGAGGTGGATGACCTCACGGGTACAGTAGGCCCTCGGTCCAGCGGCCGTCGGCCTGCCGTTCGAACAGGCGGCGGTGGTGGAGCCGGAACTCGACATCCTCCCAGAACTCGATCCGGTCGGGGACGAGGCGGAATCCGGACCAATGTGCGGGGCGGGGCACGTCGCCGGACGCGAAGCGGGCCTGCGCTTCCTCGACCCGGCGCACAAAGGTGTCGCGGCTGTCGAGCGGGCGGGACTGGTCGCTGGCGTGGCTGCCGATCTGGCTGTTGCGCGAGCGGCTGGCGAAATAGGCGTCGGCATCCTCTTCGCTGACCTGCACCAGACGGCCCTCGGCGCGGACCTGCTTGCGAATGCTCTTCCAGTGGATGCACAGCGCGCCCCACGGATTGGCGGCGATCTCCTGCCCCTTTCGGCTTTCGAGATTGGTGAAGAAGCCAAAGCCGTCAGGCCCGTGCCGCCGCATCAGCACCATCCGGACAGACGGGCGGCCATCGGGGGTGGACGTGGCGATGGCCATGGCGTCGGGATCGTTGATCTCCCCGGCCTCGGCGAGCGCCATCCACTCGGCGAAAAGGGCGAAGGGATCGTTAGCTGACATGATCGCCGCCTGTATCCGCTGACCGCCTTGGCAGGCAAGCAATGCGCGCCTAGCTGGCGCCGCAACGAACTTGCTCTAAGAGAGAGCCATGGATCTTTACGCACAATTGGGGGTGAAGCGCGGGGCAAGCGAGGCCGAGATCAAGAAGGCCTATCGCAGTCTCGCCAAGCAACTCCATCCCGACCGCAACAAGGACAATCCCAAGGCCGCCGAGCGCTTTTCCAAGGTCACGGCGGCCTATGACCTGCTGTCCGATGCCGACAAGCGCGCGCGTTACGACCGGGGCGAGATCGACGAGGAGGGCAACCCCAAGATGCCCTTTGGCGGCGGCTTCAGCGGGGGTGGCAGCTATGGCGGCGCGCGGCCCGGCGGCGGGAGCGGCGGGTTCGAGGGCTTTCCCGGCGGGAGCGCGGGCGGACCCGACCTGTCCGACCTGTTCGAGGGCCTGTTCGGCGGCGCCGGCGGTGCGCGACGGCCGGGCGGATCGCCGTTCGGCGGCAGTGCCGGTGCGCGGCCACGGGCGGCGGTCAGGGGCGCGGACGTGGCCTATCGGCTGAGTGTGCCGTTCACCGACGCCGCGACCCTCAGCCCGCAGCGGGTGACGCTGGCGGACGGGTCCACCATCGAATTGAAGCTTCCCAAGGGGGTCGAGGACGGGGCCAAGATCCGCCTTGCCGGCAAGGGCGAATCGGGTCCCGGTGGCAAGGGCGATGCGATCGTCACCATCGGGATCGAACCGCACCGCTTCTACACCCGCGACGGGCAGAACGTCCGGCTCGACCTGCCCGTCACCCTTAAGGAGGCGGTGCTTGGCGGCAAGGTCAAGGTGCCGACTCCGGATGGGCCAGTGATGCTGAGCATCCCCAAGGGCGCGAGCTCGGGCAAGGTCTTGCGGATCAAGGGTCGCGGCTTCAGCGACAAGGCCGGCAACCGGGGTGACCTGCTGGTCACGCTGATGGTCGACTTGCCGGCTGCCGATGCCGAGCTGGAGCGCTTCGTCGAGGGCTGGAGCGGCGGGGCAGGCAACCCAAGGGCGGGTCTCGGCGTCTAACCGCTTGCATGCAGGACTATTCCCCCCACAGTCCGGAAGCGAGGCGCAAGCGGCTGGCAGCGATCCAGGCCCGGTTCGGCACCCAGGTGGTCGAGCGGGTCAAGCCCGGCACCAAGCCCTTCGAGGTCGCCAAGCGGGTGGCCATCGGCGTCTATAACGACGGCTTCATCCACGCCGGCAACATCGCCTATCTCAGCCTGTTGTCGATGTTCCCCTTCTTCATCCTGGCGGCGGCGGTGGCGCAGTTGCTGGGCTCGTCCGAGGGCGCGCAGGCGGCGGTCGCAAACGTGCTCGGATCGCTTCCGCCAAGCATCGCCAACGTGCTGCGCGCGCCAGTGGCCGAGGTTTTGACCGCACGGCAGGGACCCCTGTTGTGGTTCGGCGCGCTGGTCGGGCTGTGGACGGCATCGAGCTTCATCGAGACCATCCGCGACATCCTGCGGCGTGCCTACGGGGTCAAGTACACTGCACCCTTCTGGGAATATCGGCTCATTTCCGCGACCTTCATGCTGGCGCTGATCCTGCTGTTGATGATCTCGCTGGCCGCGACGGTGATGCTAAGCTCGATCGAGGCCTTCATTGTTGCCCAGGTGCCTGAGCTAGCGGAGGTCGGAAACACCGTGAGCCTGCTGCGGATCGTTCCCGCCGCTGCGCTTTACCTCACGGTTTATCTGACCTTCGTGGTGCTGACGCCGTCGCGCTATCGCAAGCGCGGGTGCCGCAAGTGGCCGGGCGCGCTGCTGGTGACCATATGGTGGGTCGGGACGGCGACCCTGCTGCCGTGGGCGATCAGCCTCGCCGGAGGCTATGACCTGACCTACGGCAGCCTGGCGGGGGTGATGATCGCCCTGCTGTTCTTCTTCATCGTGGGACTGGGCGTGGTGATGGGCGCCGAGCTCAACGCCGGGCTGGCGGAAACCGATGCGACGGCGCTAGAGGGCGAGCATTACACCGGACCGCACGCCGCGACCCTGGAGGTGGAGGCGCCAGAGCCCGGCGAAAAGGTCACAATCACGCCGAGCCAGGCCGAGGAAGTGCCGGCAACGGAAGGAGCGGTCGTCGAGGCGGCCGAAGAGGGGAAGATCGTATGAGCGGATTGATGAGCGGCAAGCGGGGCCTGATCATGGGCCTCGCCAACGACCGCAGCCTGGCCTGGGGGATCGCCAAGCAGCTGGGCGAGCAGGGCGCCGAACTGGCGTTCAGCTATCAGGGGGAAGCGCTGGAGCGGCGGGTGCGCCCGCTGGCGGAGAGCCTCGGCAGCGACTTCCTGGTCGATTGCGATGTCGGCGACATGGACGCCCTGGACCGTACCTTTGCCGCGATCGAGGAGCGCTGGGGCGGGCTCGACTTCCTGGTCCATGCGATCGGCTTTTCCGACAAGAACGAGCTGCGCGGGCGGTTCGTCGACACCACGCTCGACAACTTCCTGCTGACCATGAACATCTCGGTCTACAGCTTCGTCGCCTGCGCCCAGCGCGCCGCGCGGCTGATGAAGCCGGGCGGATCGATGCTGACGCTGACCTATTACGGGGCCGAGAAGGTCATCCCGCATTACAACGTCATGGGCGTCGCCAAGGCGGGGCTGGAGACCGCCACCAAATATCTCGCGGCCGACCTCGGCAAGGACGGGCTGCGCGTCAACGCGATCAGCGCCGGGCCGATCAAGACGCTGGCGGCGAGCGGGATCGGCGACTTCCGCTACATCCTGAAGTGGAACGAGTATAACTCGCCGCTGCGCCGCAACGTCACCATCGAGGACGTCGGCGGGGCGGGGCTGTACCTGCTCAGCGACCTTGCGAGCGGTGTCACCGGCGAGATCCACCACGTCGATGCGGGCTACAATGTCGTGGGCATGAAGGCCGAGGACGCGCCTGACATCGCCACCGTCTGAGCGACTGCGCCGTGGTCAAGGCGCGTTGGTTGCGGGGATCGGCGGGTCGCGGCTAGACAAAGCTCCACGCAGCGGCGGGGGGCCGGCTGCGCCGGGGGGTCTGCACGTGGTTCATCGCTTCACGTTGGCGCTGGCGCTTGGCGCGGCGACGCTTTCCGCACCCGCCCTGGCCGAAACGCCATCGACCAAGGCCACGGTCACGGTGACCAAGCCTTCAGCCGATCCGGCCGAAGCGATGGCATTCGTTTCCAGGGTGTTCGACAAGATTTTCCCGGTCGGTCCCGAGCCCGAGCCGGCGCGGTTGGTAGCAGCGCGGGAGATGAGCTGCGCCATGTTCCCCAAAGGTGCCTATGCCGAAGCGATGAACAGCTTCACCGATCGAATGGCCGATCACCTGCTGTCGATAAGCGAAGCGGACCTGGCCGAGCTGATGCCGCCGCCGGCGCCCTCAAAGGGTGAGAAGAAGAAGGACGCCAAGCCGGCCAAGGTCCCGAGCAGCGAGCCGCTGCGGCTTCAGCTAGCGAGGAAGGACCCGCTGTTTGATGCCAAGCTGGCGGCGGGCAAGGCCTTTGCCAGGAGCATGTTCGTGAAGGTCGGCGAGGTTGCCGAGCCGCGCTTTCGTGAAGGCATGGCGCGGACCATGGCCCGCCGCTTCGACGCGCAGCAACTGGGCGAGATCCAGCGCTTCCTCAGCACGCCGACGGGCGGCGCCTATGGCCGCCAGATGCTGGGTCTGTGGTTCGATCCCGAAGTGATGCGCGGCGCCTACCAGAGCTTTCCCGAGTTGCTGAAGCTGATGCCTGCCATGATGAAGGAAGCGGCGGCGTTCGAGGAAGTGATGAAGCAGAAAGCGCCGGCCAAGGCGCCTGCCAGCCCCTGATCGATCTTGGCGCTGGTGCCGCCCAGGCGCCGTCTTAGCGTATTATAGAAGCAACGCGCCCGTTGGTCGAAGCCGCGATGAGCGGCGGCGCGGCCGCGCGCATACCGACCCCATCGAATGCCGTCGCCGGTCAGGGGGCGGGGGTGAGGACGAGGTGATGCATTGCTCAGGCAAGGATCACGCCGCCCTCATGACCCTCACCCGGCGCACGCGCTTCAACAGTTTCATGGGGTGCGGCGCGGCGTTCGTCGGCGCAGCCCCCAGGGATCGCACAGGGGTAGAAGTCATGTTTACGCGTTTCACCGTCGCCAGCAGCACCATCAGCCTGGCCGTCGCAATGCTGGCGGCGGCGCCGGCCGGGGCGCAGACCACGCCGCCGCCGTCGTCCGCGCCAAGCGCCAGCCAGCCGCAGCAGGAGACACCGGCCCGTGAGCGGGGGCAGACGGTCACGGTGACCGGCAGCCGCCCCCAGGTGATCGACGCGCCCGACCGGCTGAGCTTCAACGTCGCCAACGACCTTGGCGCGCAGACCGGCAGCCTGGCCGACGCGCTGCGCAACGTGCCGGGGGTGGAGGTCGACCTGGAAGGCCGGGTCAGCCTGCGCGGCGATCCCGGCGTCACCATCCTGGTCGACGGGCGTCCGTCGGGGCAATTGCGGGGCGAAGGGCGCGGCGACGCGCTGCTGTCGATGCCCGCCAACCAGATCGAGCGGGTCGAGGTCATCACCAATCCTTCGGCGGCGATGAGCCCGGAAGGATCGGGCGGCGTCATCAACCTCATCACCCGCAAGCAGCGGCGGGCGGGTACCACGGGCACCGTGCGTGCGAATGCCGGGCTGGAAGGGCGGGGCAGCGCGTCGGTCAGCGTGGCCCGCAGCCGGCCGGGGCTCACCATCTCGGGCGAGGCGGCCTATCGCCGGTTCACCAACGAGATCATCGTCACCCAGGACCGCGAACGCTTCGTCACCGGGGCGCCAAGCCTGCTGAGCCGGCAGGAGCAGTTCCACGACAATGTCGCGCAGGGCTTCAACAGCCGGTTCGGGGTGGAATATGACCTCGACAAGACAAACCGCCTGACCGGCGAGGTCAGCTATCGTCGCAACCAGCTCGAGAGCGACCGCGACGAGCGCTTCATCGGCAATGCGCTGGAGCCCGGCTTCACCCGGGCCACACAGCAGGAGATGCAGCAGCGCATCCTTGGCCTGCGCACGTCCTGGCGCAAGACGTTGCCTGGCAAGGACCACAGCCTGTCGGTCGACCTGCAGCATGACACCGGTGGCATGAACCGTGAGCTGGACGGCCAGATCACGCCGGCGGCCAGCGCCGTCCTGTTCGAGCGGATCGACAACGACATCGATCGCAACGAGACGCGGCTCAAGGCCGACTACAAGAAGCCGATGGGCGAGAACCGCTCGCTCAACCTCGGCTATGAATTTGAAGGGTCGAATGCCGACTTCGACTTCACAGGGGCGCGAGGCACCTCCCAGATTGCGCTCGTTCCGCAGGCGAACCTCACCAACCAGTTCGACTTCTCGCAGGACGTGCATGCCCTTTACGGAACCGCGCAGTTCAACAGCGGCAAGTGGGAGTTTCAGCCGGGCCTGCGGCTCGAGCAGGTCGGGCTCGACCTGTTCCAGCGCACCGACAATGCGCGCTACGAGCAGGATTACTTCCGAATCTACCCGACGCTCCACATCGGCCGGGCGCTGAGCGAGCGGACCAAGCTGCGCGCCAGCTACAGCCGGCGCATACAGCGGCCCGGCCCGTTCGAACTCAATCCCTACACCTTCTATGTCGACGCCCGGAACATCCAGCGCGGCAATCCCGACCTCAAGCCGGAGGTGACGGACGCGTTCGAAACCTCGCTGCAGTATCGCAAGGATGCGACCTTCATCTCGCTGACGGGGTTCTACCGCCGCTCGCGCGACATGTTCACCGAAATCCTTCAGACCCTGCCTGATGGCGTGCTGCTTCAGACCCGCGCCAACCTTGGCCGGGGCAGCCGGATCGGGGCGGACGCGATCCTCAACGGACGTTTGAGCAAGACGCTCAACTATCAGCTGTCGGGCACGCTGCAGCGGATCGAGCTCGACCCGCGGGGCATTGCGGGCACCTTCGGCAAGGTGTCGGGCGTGGTTGGATCGGTGCGCGGCAGCGTCAATTTCCAGCCGAGCCCGAAGGACTTCCTCCAGGTCAGCGGCAACTGGCAGGGCAAGCAGATCATCCCGCAGGGTTACCGGCTTGGCGGCGCGATCGTGAACGTCGGCTATCGCCGCAAGGTGAGCGAGCAATTGTCGCTACTGGTGACCGGCCAGAACATCCTCGACAGCGCCAGACAGGAGATCGTCATCCGCACGCCGAACTTCCGCGACAAGCTGAAGTTCGAGGTGCGCGGGCGGGCGGTGCTGCTCGGCCTGGCCTACAATTTCGGGCAGGGCAATGGGCGCCGGCGGCAGGACGACCGCTTCGACTTCGACCCGAGCGCGGGCAGCGTCGGGCAGTAAGGCCTGGCATGGGACCTCCCGGCCGCGGGAGGTCCCGGGTCAGCCGGCGAAGGGATCGCGGACGAGGATGGTGTCGTCGCGGTCGGGCGAGGTCGAGACCAAGGCCACCGGGCAGCGGATCAGCTCTTCGACGCGGCGGATGTACTTGATCGCCTGCGCCGGCAGGTCGGCCCAGCTGCGCGCGCCCACCGTGCTGTCGGACCAGCCCGGCATCTCCTCGTAGATGGGCTGCACGCGAGCCTGGTCGGCGGCGTGGGGCGGGAGATAGTCGAAGCGCTTGCCGCCGATTTCGTAACCGACGCAGATTTTGATCGTGTCGAGCCCGTCGAGCACGTCGATCTTGGTGAGGGCGATGCCGGTGATCCCGCTGACCGCAGCGCTCTGCCGCACCAGCACCGAATCGAACCAGCCACAGCGACGCTGGCGACCGGTGACGGTGCCGAACTCGCGGCCACGCTCACCCAGGCGCTGGCCGATCTCGTCCGATAGCTCGGTGGGGAAGGGGCCGGAGCCGACCCGGGTGGTGTAGGCCTTGACGATGCCGAGTACGAAACCCGCCGCGCCCGGGCCCATGCCGCTGCCGCTGCCGGTGGTGCCGGCGACGGTGTTGGACGAGGTGACGAAGGGGTAGGTGCCGTGGTCGACGTCGAGCAGTACGCCCTGCGCGCCTTCGAACAGGATGCGGCGGCCGCGGGCGCGTGCTTCCTCCAGGTCGACCCACACCGGGCGGGCGAACTGCAACACGAACTCGGCGATTTCACCGAGGTCGCGCTTCAGCCGTTCGCGGTCGACCGGCTCCTTGCCGAAGCCGGCCCGCAGCGCATCGTGGTGGGCGCACAGGCGGTCGAGCAGGGGATCGAGCTCGTCGAGATGGGCAAGGTCGCAGACCCGGATGGCGCGTCGGCCGACCTTGTCCTCATAGGCAGGGCCGATGCCGCGGCGGGTGGTGCCGATCTTCGACGCGCCGCTGGCGTCTTCGCGCAGGGCGTCGAGGTCGCGGTGGATGGGCAGGATCAACGGGCAGGTTTCGGCGATGCGCAGCACGTCGGGCTCGACCCGGACGCCTTGGCCGCGAAGCTTCTCCACCTCCTCGCGCAGCCACCAGGGGTCGAGCACCACGCCGTTGCCGATGATCGACAGGGTCCCGGTGACGATGCCACTCGGGAGAAGCGACAGCTTGTAGACGTTCTCGCCCACGACCAGGGTGTGACCCGCATTGTGGCCGCCCTGGAAACGCACCACGCAGTCGGCCCGGCTGGCGAGCCAGTCGACGATCTTGCCCTTGCCCTCGTCACCCCATTGGGCGCCGATCACGGTAACGTTACCCATGCGTAATCATTCCTGCTGCTGCATGAACAAGGCACCAAGGCATTGTTCAGCCGCGCTCCTATTGATTGTGGGCCAAGAGGTCCAGAATGGGGGTCACGATGGGACGGGCACGGATCGGGGCAGCGGTGCTGGCGCTGGCGGCTCTGGTTGCCGGCAGCGGGGCGTGGGGACAGCGCCTGCAACGCCTGCCTGAGGAGTGCCGTACGCCAGCGCTGCGGCAGTACCTTCTTGCCGGTATCAACCGCGAGAACTGCCTGCTGGTCGCCATGCAAACGCTGTCCGACAGCTGCCGCAAGATGATCAGCGAGCGAGCCGCTGCGCGGGCGGGTGGGCTTCCCGCGGGGTGGCGGGAAGAGTCGTTCGGCAGCGATCCGCGCCAGAAGCTTGACTGGGCGCTCCCGTCGACAACCAGCGGCAAGGCACCGCTGCTGCTGTTCGTTCATGGCGGCGGCTGGTCGATCGGCGACAAGCGAATGGGAGCTGGACAGAAGGGCGCGCACTTCCTGGGCCAAGGGTGGGCCTTTGCCAGTACCAACTACCGCCTGGTCCCGCAGGCGCGGGTCGAGGACCAGGCCGCGGATGTCGCGGCGGCCATCGCCTTTCTGCGTCGACAGCCGGGCATCGACGCGAACCGCATCGTGCTGATGGGACATAGCGCCGGCGCGCACTTGGCGGCGCTGGTGGCGACGGACCCTGCCTACTTCAAGCGGGCGGGCGTGCCGATCGATGCGGTGCGCGGCGTCGTGCTGCTGGACGGGGCTGGTTACGACGTCGGTGAACAGATGATCGAGCCGCGCAACGCCGTCCGTTCCATGTACACGCAGGCCTTCGGGACTGACCCGGCACGGCAGGCAGCGCTGTCCCCCGCTCGGCATGCGACGGCGCCGAATGCGGCGGAATGGCTGATCCTGCCGGTCGCCTCGCGCCGGGATTCCACGTCGCAGAGCGAGAAGCTGGCACGGCTGCTACGCGAGGGCGGGAGCCGGGCCGAGGTGCTACCCCAGTCCGGCAAGACCCACGCCACCATCAACCGCGACATGGGCAAGCCGGGCGACCCCGCCACGGCCGCGGTCGATGCCTTCCTGGCGCGGCTGCGCTAGAAACTCAGCGGCACCACCTCGCGCACGCCTTCAAGCTTGCAGAGCTGCTCCACCACGTCCGGCGTCACCGGATCGTCGACGGCGACCAGCGCCACCGCTTCCCCACCCGCCGCGCGGCGACCGAGGTTGAAGGTGGCGATGTTGATCCCGGCGCTGCCCAGCGTCGTGCCGAGCTTGCCGATGAAGCCCGGTGCGTCGTTGTTGACGATGTAGAGCATGTGTCCGGCAAGGTCGGCCTCGACCGCCATGCCGAAGATGTCGACCAACCGCGGCGCGCTGTTGCCGAACAGGGTCCCCGCGACGCAGCGATCACCGGCGGGCGTGGTCGCGGTGACCCGGACGAGGGTGTGGTAATCCACCTCGCGCTCGTGCCGGATTTCCTTGACGTCGAGGCCGCGTTCCTTCGCGAGGACGGGTGCGTTCACCATGTTCACGGTCTGGGAATAGGTGCCCATCAGCCCGGCCAGGACGGCGCCCGTGATCGGCTTCTGGTTGAGTGCCGCGGCGGCGCCTTCGACCTCTATCGACACTCCGCGAACGTCCTCGCCCACGACCTGGCCAAGCAGCCGGCCGAGCTTCTCGGCGAGCGCCATGTAGGGCTTGAGGCGCGGCGCTTCCTCGGCCGAGAGCGAAGGCATGTTGATGGCGTTGGTGACGCCGCCGAGCAGCAGGAAGTCGCTCATCTGCTCGGCCACTTGGATCGCGACATTGACCTGCGCCTCGGTCGTGGAGGCGCCAAGGTGCGGGGTCGAGATGAAGCCTGGCGTTCCGAACAGCGGCGAGGCGGTGGCGGGCTCGGTCTCGAACACGTCCAGCGCTGCGCCGCCGACCTGACCCGAGTCGAGCGCGTCCTTGAGTGCTGCCTCGTCGATCAGGCCGCCGCGCGCGCAGTTGATGATCCGCACGCCCTTTTTCGTCTTCGCCAGCGCTTCGCGCGACAGGATGTTGCGGGTCTGATCGGTCAGCGGGGTGTGGAGGGTGATGAAGTCGGCGCGGGCGAGGAGCTGATCCAGCTCGACCTTCTCGATCCCGAGCTCCAGCGCGCGTTCGGGCGATAGGAAGGGATCGAAGGCAATGACCTTCATCTTGAGCCCCAGCGCGCGCGAAGCGACGATCGAGCCGATGTTCCCCGCGCCGATCAGGCCCAGTGTCTTGGCGGTCAGTTCGACCCCCATGAAGCGGTTCTTCTCCCACTTGCCGGCCTGCGTCGAGGCGTCGGCCTCGGGCAGCTGGCGGGCGAGGGCGAACATCAGGGCAATGGCGTGCTCGGCGGTGGTGATGGAGTTGCCGAAGGGCGTGTTCATCACCACGATGCCACGCGCGGTGGCGGCGGGGATGTCGACATTGTCGACCCCGATGCCCGCCCGGCCGATCACCTTGAGGTTCTTGGCATGGTCGAGCAGCTTGGCCGTCGCCTTGGTCGAGGAGCGGATGGCGAGGCCGTGATAGTCGCCGATGATCGCGGCGAGTTCGTCCGGGGTCTTGCCGGTGATCTCGTCGACCTGGATGCCGCGCTCGCGGAAGATGGCTGCGGCGCGGGGATCCATCTTGTCGGAAATGAGAACTTTGACGGTCACTTGGCGGACCCCTTGGGCTTGTGCGCGACGAGCGCGATTTCGGTGATGCCATTGGGCATGAGCAGGGCGGAGGTGCCGACCGCGGACCAGGCCGGATCGGGCGAGGCACGGTAGCGCTTCTTGACCTTGGCCATCGCACCCAGCTGAGCGGTTGGATCGGTGTGGTAGCTGCGGACCTCCACCACGTCGGCCCAAGTCACGCCGGCGCGCTGCAGGGCGGCGGTCAGCATGGTGAAGGCGCGGGTGTAGGCGGGCTCCAGCCCCTGGTCGCCGGGCAGAGTGTAGGCAATCACGCCGGACACGTAGACGGTGTCTCCGGCAGTTACGCTCTCAGCCCAGCCGATCTGCTCCTGAAGGGCGCGCTGGCGGGGGTCTGGTGGATAGATGACCTTGTGGTCGGGCGCGGCCGGGACAGCCGTCGCGGCCTGCGTAGCGGCGGCAAGCGCGAGAAGCAGGCTCATTGCCGGGTCTCCTCATAGGCCCAGTCGAGCCACGGTCCGAGCGCTTCGATGTCGCTCGTCTCGACCGTCGCGCCGCACCAGATACGCAGCCCCGGCGGGGCGTCGCGGTAACCGGCGATGTCGAAGGCGGCGCCCTGCTCCTCGAGCAGCGCGGCCATCTTCTTGATGCGGGCTTCGTCGGCGCCTTCCACCGTCAGGCAGACGCTCGTCTTCGAGCGTGAGGCTGGGTCGCCGGCGAGGTGGCCGAGCCAGCCGCGGGCTTCGACGATCCGGTCCAGCGCCGCAGCATTGGCGTCGGATCGATCGATCGCGCCTTCAAGGCCGCCGATGCTTTCCACCCATTCCAGCGCGGCGATGGCGTCCTCGACCGCCAGCATCGAGGGCGTGTTGATCGTCTCACCCGAGAAGATGCCGTCGATGAGCTTGCCCTTGGAGGTCAGGCGGAAGACCTTGGGCAGCGGCCAGGCGGGCGTGTAGCTTTCCAGCCGCTCGACCGCGCGGGGGCCGAGGATCAGCACACCATGCGCGCCCTCGCCGCCCAGCACCTTCTGCCAGGAGAAGGTGGCGACATCGATCCTGTCCCAGGGGATATCATAGGCGAACACCGCGCTGGTGGCGTCGGCGAAGCTGAGGCCCTCGCGGTCCTCAGCGATCCACTCGCCATCGGGCACGCGCACGCCCGAGGTGGTGCCGTTCCAGGTGAACAGCACGTCGTTTGACCAGTCGACCTGGCCGAGGTCCGGAAGCGCGCCATAGTCGGCGCGGATCACGGTCGGGTCGATCTTGAGCTGCTTGACCGCGTCCGTGACCCAGCCTTCGCCGAAGCTTTCCCACGCCATCGCGGTCACCGGGCGCGCGCCCAGCATGGTCCACATGGCCATCTCATAAGCGCCGGTATCGGAGCCCGGGACGATGCCGATGCGGTGGGTGTCGGGAAGCTTCAGATTCGCGCGCATCAGGTCGATGCAGCGTTTCAGTCGCGCCTTGCCGATCTTACTGCGGTGGGAGCGGCCAAGGCTGTCGGTGGCAAGCGCAACGGCGGTCCAGCCCGGAGGCTTGGCGCAGGGCCCCGATGAAAAAAAGGGGCGTTCCGGACGCACGTCCGGTAGGGTGTTCGTCATGTTCAAACTCTCCTTACAGAGAGCACGCGCCGCGTTGGGACGGCGTGGCCCGTGGCCCGTGTACAGCAGTTGGCCTGCAGCGCAAGCGAGCAGGTGATTCTGTGGATAAGTCGCTTTTCGTATCCGTAGTTTCCCTCGGATCGCCTCAATTCACCGCTGAACCGTCCCGACTCGTCCCGGCGCGGGAACGAAAAGGTTGTATTCGTTAACCGTAGCGGGTCTTTTCATCGTGGCTGGAGCGGCGGAGGGCACCGTTGCACCGGTCCGGGGCTGGGGAGCTCCTGACATTTTAGCCGGAAGACGGAGCACCGTGATCAAGCGGTGTGGCCGGACTTCCACTGACGTGAACGAGCGAGGAGCTTCAGTTCTATGACGCATGCCATTCGAACAACGGGACTGCTCCGCAGCCGCGATCTGTTCGTCCATGACGGCGCCAAGCTTCGTCGCATTCGCCTTTCCGCTCCGCTTCAGATTGCTTTCTTCTTGGCTGCTGCGCTGATGCTGACCTGGTCGGCGTTCGCAGCCGCTCACTTCCTCGGCGGCGAGAACAAGGCCGCGGTGGCAGTCAGCGACGACACGCAGATCCAGCAGCTCGCCGCTGCCGCCGAACAGCGCGCCCGGTTGATCGAGCAGCGCCAGAAGCTGCTCGCGACCATGCTTGCCGGCGGCGAAGTCGATCCCGCGGCCCTTCCGGAATCCGCGGCCAAGGGCTCGCTTCCGGCCGCCATTGCCGCGCCGCTCGACCGGGCCGAGGACAAGCTGGCCGCCGAAGAGGCTGCCGGTGCCGAGCGCCTGGAGCTGCGCTATCGCACCGCCACCCGTGAGCTCAGGAAGCTCGGCCTGACACCGCAGCGTCTCGCCGTCGGCGGCCCGTTCGAGCCGGCCACCAACAGCGACCCGACCTTCAAGGCGCTGTTCAACAGCTGGAAGAAGCTCGATTCGCTGCAGGATGGCGTGATCGCGGTTCCCTCCGACAAGCCGGTGAAGACCGCGGCGTTCACCTCCAGCTTCGGCGTCCGCAACGATCCGTTCGGCCGCGGTGCCGCCATGCATGCCGGCATCGATCTCGCCGGTCCGGTCGGCACCCCGATCTATGCCACGGCCGATGGAACGGTGACCGAAGCGGCCTACAACAACGGCGGCTACGGCAACCTCATCAAGCTCGACCACGGCCGCGGCATCGAGACCCGCTACGGTCACCTCGCCAGCTACACCGTTCGCGCAGGTGAGCGGGTCAAGCGTGGCCAGATGATCGGCCGCATGGGCTCGACCGGTCGCTCGACCGGCAGCCACCTCCACTATGAAGTCCGGATCGACGGCCGTGCGGTCAACCCGATCCCCTTCATGCGCTCGACCGATTACCTGATCGCGATCAAGGGCCGCAACGGCCACAGCATGGACCAGATCGCGCTGGGCGGACCGTCGGGTGGCAAGCGCTGAGCCCTGGCTTGAGGGTGCGTACCACGCGCCCTACATATTCATCGTGACCAACCTTACCCTGACCGACTCCGCCGCCCGGCGCGTGGCCTTGATCGCCGACAAGCAGGCCAAGCCGGCCGTGCTGCGCCTGGCGGTCGATGGCGGCGGCTGCGCCGGCTTCACCTATCGCTTTGCACTGGGTGAGCCCGAGGAGGGTGATACGGTGACCGAGACCGCCGGCGTTCGGCTGGTGGTCGATCCGGTCAGCCTCGACCTCCTCGACGGCAGCGAAGTGGATTACGTCGAAGACCTCGGCGGCTCGGCGTTCAAGGTGCGCAATCCCAACGCCGCCAGCGGCTGCGGCTGCGGATCAAGCTTCGGGATCTGACCCGCTCGCCTTGAGCGGCAAGGCTGGCTAAGCCGGCATCCCATGAAGATCGCGACTTTCAACATCAACGGGATCCGCGCCCGCCTGCCGCGGCTGCTGGAGTGGCTCGAGCGCGAGCAGCCGGACGTCGCCTGTTTGCAGGAGCTGAAATGCGCTGACGAGGCGCTGCCGGTGCTCGACATCGAGGGCGCAGGCTATCGCGCCGTGTGGCATGGGCAGAAGGGGTTCAATGGCGTTGCCATCCTCGCCAAGGGCGACACCCCGCACCTGCGCCGGGTCGGCCTTCCCGGCGATCCCGACGACACCCACAGCCGCTACATCGAGGCGGAGGTCGGCGGCATCGTCATCGCGTCCATCTACCTTCCCAACGGCAATCCGGTCGGCACGGAGAAGTTTCCGTACAAATTGCGGTGGATGGAGCGGCTGCGCGAGCATGCGGCGGGGCTGCTGGCGGAGGAGCGGCCGGTGGTCCTGGCCGGCGACTGGAACGTCGTCACCGAGGACCGTGACGTCTTTTCTGTCGCGGCCATGGCGCATGATGCGCTGATGCAGCCGGAAACGCGGGCGGCGTGGCGGCGGATCCTGAACCAGGGGTGGACGGATGCGCTGCGGGCCATGCACCCCAAGGAGGAGCGCCTTTACACCTTCTGGGATTATACCGCCGGTTGCTGGCAGCGCGACGCGGGGTTCCGCATCGACCACCTGTTGCTCAGCCCGCAGGTGACCGACCGGCTGGTCGCCGCCGGCGTGGACCGCTGGGCGCGTGGGCAGGAGAAGGCGAGCGATCATGCGCCCACGTGGGTAACCCTAGCCTAAAGACTAGGGTTACTTTTCGCAGGAGACTATTTGGTTAACGACAGTTAATGTGCGATGGCCGCCGCGGGTGCGGCCTGTGCAAGGAACTGTTGCGTGAAAGATGGGGAGGATTGGCCGGAGCGGCGTCATCGTCATGACGTCGACCTAAGCGGCGAGGTCCACTATCCAGACGGCCACACCAAGGAAATCCTCGTCTCCAACCTGTCGCTCGACGGCTGCCGGGTGAGTGGCTGGTTCCGGATCGGCGACGTGCTGGAATTCACCATTCCCAGGATCGGCCGGGTTCGGGGCCAGGTGCGCTGGGCGCTGGGCGGAGAGGCTGGCATCCGCTTTCTGCCGAAGGGCGAGGCGGCCAAGGCCAGTAGCTAGAGCGCTTTTTCGTAGATGCGATAGACCTTGCTGCGCTCCGACCCGCGCAGGTCCGCGATCGCCAGCATGCCGTTGTTGTCCTCCAGCACCCAGCCGAACTCGCCATGGCTGGCGCCGTAATGGGCGACCGACTTTCCACGGCAATATTCGATCATCATGAAGGCCAGTTGCCCGGCCAGGCGGCTACCCTGGTGCTTCTTGGCGACGCCCATCAGCGGCACGCGCATGCGGTGCACCCGGGGCTTTCGCAACCGCCAGAGCAGCTTGGCCCAGCCGAAGGGGAACAGCCGGCCGTCGAGGTCGCGGGTGAGTTCGTTGATGTCGGGCAGGGTGATCATGAACGAGGCGGGTTCGCCGTCGACCTCGCAGATCACGACCAGGTCCTCGAAGATGATCGGCTTCAGCTTCTTGCCGGCATAGGCGATCTCCGAGGGGGTCAGGGGAATGAAGCCCCAATTGTCCGCCCAGGCATCGTTGAGGAGGTTGAGGATGATCGCCGCTTCCTGGTCGAAGCGTGACTTGTCGACCTCGCGAAGGCGGATGCGGCTGGAGCGCTGACCGGCCTGGATCAGCCGCTGCGCCAGCGGCTCCAGCGGCACGCGGATGTCGAGCGCGTAGCAGTAGAGGTCCTTGGCCTTGGCGAAGCCCGCCGCCTCGACCTGCGCCTCGTAAGCTGGGCGGTGATGGCCCATCATGGCGGTGGGAGGATCGGTGAAGCCGCTGATCTCCAGACCCGGCTCGTCCCAGATCGAGAGGCTGATGGGACCGAGCGCACGGGTCATGCCGCGGCTCCGCAGCCACTCCTCGGCGGTGGCGATGAGGGCGGGTCCGGCCTCAGCCTCGCCGTCCAGCACCTCGTACATGCCCCAATTGCCGGTGCCCGCTCCCATGTGCTGAAGCACCAGTTGGTCCACTTGGGCCGAGATGCGCCCGACCGGCCTGCCGCCGCGCTCGGCCAGCCACAGCGCGGCCTCACCATGCTCGAACCACGGGTTGTCGCCCGGCGTGATCAGGCCCATGACCTCGCTCTTGAGCGGCGGGACCCAGGCGGGATCGTCCCGGTAGACGTCCCAGACGAGGTCGACGAAGCGCTTCTTGTCGGCCTTGGTCGTGACCGGCCGGATGACGAGATCGGACATGCTGGGCCTTATTTGAGGAGGCCGCCGAGGATTCCGCGCAGCAGGCGGTTGCCGATCTGGCGCCCGACGGACGAGGCGGCGGAGCGGGCGGCGGATTGCACCGCCTTGTCGAACATCGTCGGGCGCGCCGCTTCCCGGGCCTGGCGAGCAGCCTCGCGCTCGGCCTCCTTGGCGCGTCGCTCGGCTTCGCGCTCAGCAAGCGCATCGGCGCGGGCCTGTTCCTTGGCGAGGCGCGCGTCTTCCTTGGCCTGCAGCGCGGCGGCCTTGGCCTCTTCCTTCTCGGCGCGCGCGGCATCAGCGGCGGCGGCGGCCTCCCCAGCCTTGGCCTTGAGGATTTCCTCGGCACTGTCGCGGTCGATGCGGGTGTCGTATTTGCTCCCGATCGCATCGGTGCTGACCAGGATGGCGCGCTCCTGCGCGGACAGCGGGCCGACGCGGGTCGAGGGTGGGCGGATCAGCGCTCGCTCGACCGGCGAAGGGCTGCCGTCCGGCAGCAGCAGCGAAACGAGTGCTTCGCCGACCTTGAGCTCGGTGATGGCGGTGGCGACGTCGACATCGGGGTTGGCCCGGAAGGTCTCGGCCGCGCTCTTCACCGCGGCTTGGTCACGCGGGGTGAAGGCACGCAGCGCATGCTGCACGCGGTTGCCGAGCTGTCCGGCGACCTTGTTGGGAATGTCGATCGGATTCTGGGTGATGAAATAGACACCCACGCCTTTGGAGCGGATCAGCCGCACGACCTGTTCGACCTTTTCGAGCAGAGCGGGCGGGGCGTCGTCGAACAGCAGGTGGGCTTCGTCGAAGAAGAAGCAGAGCTTCGGCTTGTCCTGGTCGCCGACCTCGGGGAGCAGCTCGAACAGCTCGCTCAGCAGCCACAGGAGGAAGGTCGCGTAGAGCCGCGGACTTGCCATCAGCTTGTCGGCGGCGAGGATGTTGACGATGCCTCTTCCGTCGTCGCCAAGCTTCAGGAAGTCTTCGAGGTCGAGCGCGGGTTCGCCGAAGAAATGGTCTCCACCCTGACTGCGGAGCTGCAGCAGGCTGCGCTGGATGGCGCCAACCGTCGGCTTGGCGACATTGCCATATTCGAGGGTCAGTTCCTCCGCCCGCTCCCCACAGGCGACCAGCATTGCCTGGAGGTCATCAAGATCGAGGAGGAGCAGGCCTTCCTTGTCGGCGACATGGAAGGCGATGGTGAGGACACCTTCCTGCACCTCGTTGAGGTTCATCAGTCGGGCGAGGAGCAGGGGGCCCATTTCGCTGACGGTGGTGCGGATCGGGTGGCCGGCCGCACCGAACAGGTCCCAGAATTGAACCGGGCAGTCGCGATATTGCCAGTCGGCGATGCCGAGGTCGGCCGCTCGAGCGGCGAAGATCTCGTGCGTCCTGGCGGTGGGGGAGCCAGCCATGGCGAGGCCCGCGAGGTCCCCTTTCACGTCCGCGACGAAGGTCGGCACCCCGGCGGCGCAGAAGCCTTCAACCAGTCCCTGCAGCGTCACCGTCTTGCCGGTACCAGTCGCGCCGGCGATCAGGCCGTGGCGATTGGCGCGTCTCAGTTCAAGCTGCTGTGGGTTGCTGCCGCCGCTGCGGGCGCCGATGAAGATGCTGGTCATGATCCGTCCCGTCCCTCGCTTGGGGTGGAGCCTAGCGAGGGACGGGAGGATAGGCGAGAGGTCAGCGGCGAACGATATCGACGCCGATGAAGATCTCGGGCGCCTGACCGCGCTTGACCAGCAACAGCACGGCCGTGCGGCCGGCCCGGCGCGCGGCGTCCACGGCCGCGGCAACCTGCGTTGTGGAGGTGACCGCCTGACGGTTCACCGACACGATCACGTCCCCGCGTCGAATGCCCTTCTCGGCAGCGGCGCCGTTAGGATCGACTGCGGTGACCACCAGTCCGCGAGTGGTAGCAGGCACGTTGACGGCGCGCGCGATTTCGGGCGTCAACGGCTGTAGCGAAAGGCCAAGCGCCTGGCCGGCCGGGACCGCCGGAGCATTCTGGTCATTGGGATCGAACCCGCCTTCCGACGGCGCCCCGCTGATCCGTGCCAATTCCTCCTCGGTCGGACGCTGGGCCACAGTGGCGTTAAGGGTGACGCGGCGGCCATCGCGAAGAACTTCGATCGGCACCCGCTGACCGGGCGTGACGTTGGAGATGAGGTAGGAGGCGGTCTCGTCCGGGGTGACGTCGCGGCCGCCGACACGGACGATGACGTCGCCCTGCTGGAGGCCGGCGCGTTCGGCCGGCTGGCCTGGAACGACGGAACGGACCAGTTCGCCGCGATCCTTGGCGATGCCAAGCGCCGCCGCGCTGCTTTCGTCCAGCGGAAGCAAGCCGATGCCAAGGTAGCCACGCTGCGGGCGCTGGCCGCGGCGAAGGCTATCGATCACCGGGCGGGCAAGCTCGGCCGGGATGGCGAGCCCGATGCCGACGCTTGCGCCGGTCGGGCTGATCAGGGCCGAGTTCACGCCGATGACATTGCCGTTGAGATCGAACATCGGGCCGCCGCTGTTGCCCATGTTGATGCTGGCGTCAGTCTGGATGTAGCGGTCGTAGGCGCCGGCACCGGTGATCCCGCGGTGCAGGGCCGAGATGATGCCGGAGGTGACGGTGCCGCCAAGCCCGTAGGGGTTGCCGATCGCCAGGACCCAGTCGCCGACCCGGGCGCGCTGACTGTCGCCCCAGCTGACGAAGGGGAAGTTATTGCCCTCGACCTTGAGGAGAGCCAGGTCGCTCGCCTGGTCGCGACCGATGATTCGGGCGGGAAGCTCGCGGCGGTCGGTCATGATCACCGTGACGCTGTCCACCGTGCCGGTCCCGCCGGCACCCTGGATCAGGTGATTGTTGGTGACGACATAGCCATCCGCCGAGATGAAGAAGCCCGAGCCGAGCGACCCAGACTCGCGAGTCTGCGGCGGCGCGTCACCCTGGCCGCTACCTTGTCCCTGTCCGGGCTGACCAAAGCGGCGGAGGAACTCGGCCAGGGGATCGCTTTGACCCTGCCGTACCGGCACGCGCTGCCGCGTCTGGATATTGACCACCGCCGGCTGAAGCCTGGCAGCAAGGTCGGCAAAGGACATGGGCGCGCCACCCGGCGGCATGGCCGCAGGCGCATTCTGTGCGACCTGCGCGCCCACCGGTCCGGGAGCGACAATCGAGAAAGCGCTCCCGCCGATCAGCAGGGCCGCCGCGACACCATAGGCATAGCGCACTCTGGGAAACTCCTTGGCGAACTTCATATGGTCTTCAACTTCCCTTGTGAGAGGCCTGACGCGTTTCTGCTAGGTCAAACGCCTGAACCGGCGATTGACGGCATCAGCGTCCACCCCCCCGGGTGAACTCCCGCAGGAATTCATTCTGCGGAGAGAGGATTACGTTCGTCGGACGGGCCTTGCCGTCTTCGCCGACAAAGGTCCGCTGATAGGCCTGCATCGCCCGGTAGAAGTCGTAAAAGGCGGGATCCCGGCCGAAACTGTTGGCATAGGTATTGGCGGCCTGGGCGTCGGCTTCGGCGCGGATGATCTGGGCCTGCTTGGCGCCGGTCGCGCGGATCGATCGCGCTTCCTGCTCACGCGCGGTCTTCATCCGCTCGTAGGCGGACTGCAGCGGGGTGCCATCCGGCAGGTCCGCGCGCTTGATCCGGACGTCGACGATCTGCACCCCATACTGCCGGGCGATGGTGTCGAGGTTCTGGCGGATATTCTCCATCGCGCCCTGCCGTTCGGGGCTGAGCAGGTCGGCGAAGGGACGGCGACCAAGCTCGTTCCTCAGCACGGAGCCGAGGATCGGGCGAAGCGCATCGCTGACCCGCTCTTCCGATCGGGCGCGAATGTACATGCGCAGGGGGTCGACCACACGGTAGCGGGCAAAGGCATCGACCTCGAGGCGGAGCTGGTCGGTCGAAAGGACCATCTGCCGCTCCATGTCGACGTCGCGGACGCGCTTGTCGATCCACACGATGTCGTCGACGAACGGGACCTTGAGCGCGATGCCCGCGCCCTGGCCGCCGATCACCTGCCCCGAGACGGTGCGGTTGAGGATCCGGTCCGGCTTGCCGAAGCGGACGATCAGGGCCTGGCGCGTTTCGGGAACGATCACCACGCTCGACAGCAGGGTCAGGAGCAGGGCGAGGATGACGAAGCCGGCAAGCATCGGCCGGCGGAACAGCCTGTCGGTCATCGGCCGGCTCCCGGAGCCTGGGCCTGAGCCTGAGCGTTTGGCTCGGCGATGGCGGCGGCCGGCGGCCTGGTCTGGTTCAGCGGAAGGTAGGGCGTCACGCCCGGCGCCTCGACGATGGTCTTGTCAACGTTGGACAGCACGCGCTCCATGGTTTCGTAATACATGCGGCGGCGGGTGACCTCGGGCGCCAGGCGATATTGCTCGTACACCTTGTCGAAGGCGGTCGCCTCACCCTGGCTGAGCTGCGCCAACTGGAGCGCATAGGCATTGGCCTGGTTGATGTCGCTCTGCGCCGCCTGCTGGGCCGCGCTGACCGCCTTGAAGGCGTCGTTGACGGCGGCCGGCGGATCGGCCTGCTTGATCGCGACGCCCTGGATCAGCACGCCCGACCGATAGGTATCAAGGATGCGCTGCATCGATTCCTGCACCCGGTTCTCGATCTCGCCGCGGCCTTCGCCAATGGCGGCATCAAGGGTCACGCCTGACAGGGCAGCGCGCATGGCACTTTCGGCGACCTGCTGGATGGTCTCCTCGGGATTCTGGATCTCGAACAGGTAAAGCTCGGGATCGCGGACGTTCCAGCGGACCGAATAAGCGATGTCGATGATGTTCTGGTCGCCGGTCAGCATCAGCGTCTCGGACGTGGTGGAGCCAAGATCGATGTTGCGGATGTTCTCGACGTCCACCTTCTGGACGCGCTCGAGCGGGCTGGGCAGGGTGAAGCCGATACCCGGACCCAGCGTGCGGCTGTAGCGGCCGACCTGAGTCACCACGCCGCGCTCTTCTGGCGCAATGCGGTGGAAGCTGGTGAACAGCAGCCACAAGAGGACAAAGGCCAGCAGCCCCCAGGCGATCAGCGACTTGCTGGGCGGGCGGGCCGCGCCGCCGCCGCCGCCGCCAAAGCGGGCCCGGCCACGGGCGAGAAATTCATCAAGGCTGGTAACGTTGGCTCCCGGCCCACGCGGGCGAGCGGCGCCCGGCGGCGCTCCCCACGGGCTGGAAGGCCTCGGCTCCTCCGCCCCGCCACCCGGCGGAGGGGGCGAGCCGCTGCTCGATCCCCATGGACCCTTGTTGTCGGCAAAAAGGCCGCGCGCTCGTGCTGCCCACCCCGGAATAGTATTCATGGAGACAGATATAGATGCGGGTTGCGCTTTTAACAGTGGGGATGGAACAATGGGCCTTGTGCGGTGTGAGGGGAGGCCTAATCGCCTGTGGTCATGACCCTGCAAGCAGACCATTTCGGTCCTGACGCCCCGCGCATCCGTTCCATCCGCGAGGTGGGGGGCGTGGCGACGCTGGTGGTGGATGCGACCGGCCTCGGTGAGGCGGAGCGGGCGGCGCTCGAGGGGCGGCTCAAGGCCACTGCGCTATCCGGCCCTGGCGTGACCGAGGTGCGGGTCGCGATGACCGCCAGCAAGGCCGCCGGGCCGCGGCTGATCGCGGTGGGATCGGGCAAGGGCGGGGTCGGCAAATCGACCGTGTCGGCCAACCTAGCGATCGCGCTGGCGCGGCTGGGGCACAAGGTCGGGATCATCGATGCCGACATCTATGGCCCCTCACAGCCGACGCTACTCGGCACCACCGAACGGCCTGAGGCGGAAGACAAGAAATTGATCCCGGTCGAGGTGCAGGGCGTGAAGCTGCTGTCGGTCGGGCAGTTGGTCAGCCCCGGCCATGCGCTGGCTTGGCGCGGGCCGATGGCGTCGGGCGCACTGGCACAGCTGGTGGAGGGCGACTGGACCGGCACCGAGATCATCATCGTCGACCTGCCGCCCGGCACCGGCGACGTGCAGCTGTCGCTGATCCAGAAGTCGCGGCCGGTGGGGGCGGTGGTGGTGTCGACCCCGCAGGACCTGGCGCTGATTGATGCCAGGCGCGCGATCGACCTGTTCGGCAAGACCAGCGTGCCGGTGCTCGGGATCATCGAGAATATGGCGGGCTACCAGTGCCCGCATTGCGGCGAGACCTCGGACCCGTTCGGAAGCGGCGGGGCCGAGGCGGCGGCTGCGGAGATGGGGGTGCCCTTCCTTGGCCGCCTGCCGCTCTCGGCGAGCCTGCGCGCCGAAAGCGACGCGGGGCGCCCGCCAGCGGGTGGCGAGGGGCCGGCCGCGGCGGCGTTCCGGACACTTGCCGAGGCGGTCCTGGCGCAGCTCGACGCCTAGGCGCTGGCGACCTTGGGAGCGCTGGCGCTCCTAGGCACTGGCGACCTTGGGAGCGCTGGCGCTCCTATGCACTGGCAACCGTCATCTCGGGCACCAGCAGGGTCGGAGCGTCGATCCCGCGGCGAAGCTCGAGATCGCTAGCCGGCTCCAGCGTGGCGAACATCCCCTTGAGGTTGCCGGCGATGGTGATCTCGGCAACGGCGGCCCCGATCTCCCCGCCTTCGACCAGGAAGCCGGCGGCGCCGCGGCTGTAATCGCCGGTGACGGGGTTCACGCCCTGGCCGATCAGTTCGGTGACGAGGATGGCGCGGGGCACGGAGGCGAGCAGCTGCTCCCGGCTCTTGTGGCCCGGCATCAGCATCAGGTTGGACGGACCTGCGCCCGGGCTTCCACCGACCGAGCGGCCCGCGTGGCCGGTCGGCTGGATGCCGAGCTGGCGCGCATCCGCGCTGGCCGCGATCCAGCCGGTCAGCACGCCGTCGGCGACGAGGTCGAGCGGACGGCAGGGCAGGCCCTCTCCGTCGAAGGCGCGGCTGCGGAGGCCGCGAACACGAAGCGGATCGTCGCGGATGATGATGCCCGGCGCGAACAGCTGGGTGCCGAGCGCGTCCTGGAGGAAGCTGGTTTTGCGCGCGATGGCGCTGCCGGTGATCGCGGCGACGAAGTGACCGAGCAGCGAGGGGGCGACCCGCGGATCGAAGATGACCGGGCAGGCACCCGACGGCGGGCGGACCGGGTTCAGCCGCGCGACGGTTCGCTCACCGGCCTTGCGGCCGATCTCTTCCGCCTCGTCGAGGTCGGCGAGGAAGCGGCTGCTGTGCGCGGCATAGTCGCGCTGGAGATTGCCTGCGTCGCCCGCGATCACGCTGGCCGAGCAGCTGAAGTGACTGGAGCGGACCGCGCGCGAGAAGCCGGTGGACGTGGCGAGTGCCACGAGGCTCTGCCCGGAGCCGGCGGAGGCGCCATTGCTGTTGCTGACCCCGGCGACGCCGCGAGCGACCTGTTCCGCCGTCCGGGCGCGCTGTTCGAGATCGGACAGGGCGGCGACCGTGGGATCGAACAGCTGGAGATCCGCGCCTTCTCCGCTGCCGAGGAGGGCGGCGTCGGCGAGACCGGCATAGGGGTCCTCGGGTGCCTGGCGGGCCATGGCGATGGCGCGTGTCGCCAGTTCGGCAAAGCCGGTGGGATCGAGGCTGGCGGAAGAGACGGTGGCCGAGCGGGTGCCGTCGAACAGGCGCAGCGACACTTCGAAGGATTCGCTGTGGTCGATGTCCTCGAGCTCGCCCAGCCGGACGGAAATGCCGCTCGACCGGCTGATCCCGATCATCGCATCGGCGGCGGTGGCACCGGCCTTGGAGGCGGCTTCGACAAGGGCGGCGGCGAGATCGGCGGCCTGGGGTTCGCTCAACATGGCCGCGATGTAGCGGCTAGCCGGCGCTGCTCAACCCTACCGCGGCGAATCCGAGGGCGAGAAGGAAACCGGTGAAGCGGTTGGAGCGGAACAGGGCGAGTGCCTTGTTGCCGTCGTCGGGATCGGCGCGCAAGACCTGGCCGAGAAGGTGAAGGGCGGCGGGAGCGAGGGCGAGGAGGGCGAGTGCTTCCGGCCGGACAGTCCAAAGCGCAAGGCCCCATCCGGCTAACGCAAGCAGATAGAAGAGTGCCACGCCCACCACAGCCCTGCGGCCGAGACGGCGCGCGGACGAGCGGACCCCGACCAGCGCGTCATCCTCCTTGTCCTGGATGGCATAGAGTGTGTCGTAGCCGACCACCCAGAAGACGCTCCCCACCCATAGCCACCAGGCCGCTGGGTCGAGACCGCCGGTGACGCTGGCCCAGCCGACCAGCGCGCCCCAGCTGAAGACCAGGCCGAGCCAGGCCTGGGGCCACCAGGTGATCCGCTTCATGAAGGGGTAGGCGGCGACCAGGGCCACGCTGGCAAGGGCGGTGAACTGGGCGACGAGCGGAAGCTGGACCAGCACCAGCAGGCCGAGCAGGCAGAGGGCGGCGATCAGCAGCCAGGCCGCGCGCGGGCTGACCCGGCCGCTGGCGAGCGGGCGAAGGCGGGTACGGGCGACCTGCGCATCGAGGTCGCGGTCGACGAGGTCGTTGTAGGCGCATCCGGCCGAGCGCATGGCGAACGCCCCCAGCAGGAACCAGGCGAGCAGGTCCCACCGCTGACCGAGCCCGGCCAGCAGCAGCCCCCAGGCGCAGGGCCAGAACAGGAGCCAGGTGCCGATCGGCCGGTCGATCCGCATCAGGCTGGCGTAGGGGCGAACCGGGGCTGGCAGCGCTCCGATCAGCCCGAAGCGCTCGGAATCGGGGACGAGGTCGGCGTCCTTCTCCCCGCCGCCATGCGGCAGGGAGGGCGATGAGCTCACGCCGCCTCGCGTTCCGGCGCGGGCTGGTTGTCGCCGCGCTTGCGCGGGTGGCCGGTGGCGACGATTCCCCCCGACAGCTTCTTCACCCAGGGGTAACGCGTCGCCACTTCCTCGGTGTAGCCAAGGTTGAAGACGGTCGGGCTCTTCGCCGGGCGCTCGGGCCGGTCGTAGAAGGTGCCCAGCGCGCGATCCCAGAAGTAGGTGGTAATGCCGTAATTGCCGCTTTCGTCGTGGAAGTGATGTGCCATGTGGCGCTTCTTCATCTCGGCGAGGAGCTTGCTCTTGGGCTTGTAGGCGAGGTGCTGGATGCAGTGCACGAATTCGTACACGCAGGTGGTGAGAAGGCCGGTGGCAAGGGCGATGGCGCCGCCGCCAACGCCGCCGATCCAATAGCCGATCGGTACCGTCACCAGCGCGATGGTCGGAAGCGTGGTGTGGAGCGCGCCGAACAGCACCTCAAGGTGGTTCGGATCCTGGTGGTGGTCGTAGTGGATGCGCTTCCAGGTGGAGGCGAGGAAAGGCACCTTGAACATCCAGTTGCTGTGCAGCACCCAGCGATGCAGGCAGTACCAGACGAGCGGATACAGGACCATTACGACCGCGATCGCTGCCACCGACTGGCCCAGCGACGCGGGATTCAACGCGAACACCGCCAGGCTTGCCGCGGTGAGGACGAGATAGCCGATGATCGCCGGATACTGGAAATAAGCGACCCACAATTGCTTCAGGGTCATGCGGTCGAGGTAATGCGACCGCCTCCAGATGCCGGGCTTAACCTTGCTGCTCACGTAGCCTTACCTTGTTGTGCTCGGGAGTGACGACTGGCCCCGACGAGAGGCATGCCGACCAACCTTTTTCCTGCATCGTCAATGCGGCGACAATGGGACAAAAGGACCTATAGGGGCAAAAGGGCAAGCAGTTCTTGTGGAGTTCCAGTGGGAATCCGGCTGCCTTTCCAGAAAAAGGTCGGGGTGCCGGTAACGCCGTTTACCCGCGCGGAAAGGTCGGCATTGGTGACCCAGGCATGGTTGGCCGCGCTCGACAGGCAGGCGCCGGCCTGCAAAGGCGACAGGCCGTGCGTCTCGGCGAGGTCAAGCAGGCCGGCAACCTGGGCGATCTCGGTCGCGTGGGTGATCGGCCCCGCCAGTTCCGCCGCAAAGAGGGAGGCGCGGGTCGCTTCGTTCGCGTCGGCGGCGTCGAGAGCGGTTTGGATCGCGGTCTGCTGCGCCATCAGGGCCTCGATGAAGGCGAGCCGCCGGGCGGGCGCCACGCAGCGGGTCAGGACGGCCGCGGCGCGATCCTGCGGGAAGATCAGGAACGGCCGCCAGGCGAAACGCAGCTTGCCGGCCGCGACAAGCGCGCCGACGCGCTCACCGGTGGCGGCGACGAACTGCCCGCAATGAGGGCAGCCGAAGCTCGCATGTTCGGCCAGTAGGGGCGCGCCGGCCTTGCCAAAGGTCCAGCCTTCCGCGTCCTCGACCAAGGTGCCGCGGTGGTCCGCCGCCGCAGCAGATGCCGCAACGGGCAGCGTCACGGCCATGACGAGGCCTGCAACCAGGCCCTTTACTTTTCGCATGGCTGATCCTTTGCGGGCTTCATGACGATCATTCCTCCGACCGGATGAGCACGGTCTCGCCAATCAGCAGGAACAGGAGAAACGGCGCCCAGGCCGCGACCACGGGCGGGTAGGCGCCGATGTTGCCGAGCGCCACGGCGAAATTGTCGACCACAAAATAGGCAAAGCCGAGCGCCATGCCGATCGCCGCCCGGAGCAGGACCTTGCCCGAGCGCGCCAGCCCGAAGGCGGCCATGGCCGCGAGCAGAGGCATGAGCAGGGTCGAGAGCGGCTGCGACAGCTTATGCAAGAGACCGGTGCGGGCTTCCGCGGTGTTGACCCCGGCGCGCTCCATCTCGGCGATATTGCCGGTAAGGGTGGCGAAGTCCTGCGCGTCCGGGTCGACCTTGGCGAGGGTGAAGCGCTGCGGCTCCACCCCTTCCAGCGCCTGAAGCGAGGGACGCTTCAGGACAGCGTTCATTGCCGAATCGTAGATGCTGACATCCTCCAGCAGCCAGCCGCCATCGGACGGGCGGGCCGTCGCGGCGTCGACCACGCGGGTGATGGTGATGTCGTCGCGCACGAACAGCTTCACCCCCTGGAGGCGAACTCCGTCGCCGCGCCCGGTGACGATGCGCGCCTGGACGAGGTCGTCGCCGGCGACCACCCATACGTTGCCGAGGATTCCGCTGTCGGGCGGCACCGGGCGGTAGCTGTTCTCGTCCCACGCCGACAGCTGCCGGGAGCCCTTGACCACCACCAGTTCGTTGAAGGCGAAGGACAGGCCGGCAAGGAGGAGACTGGCGGCCATCAGGGGGGCGAGCAACTGGTGGGCGGACAGGCCCGCCGCCTTCATCGCCACTACTTCGCTGTTCTGGTTCAAGGTGGTGAAGGTGATCAGCGCGCCGAGCAAAAAGGAAAAGGGAAAGGCAAAGGACAGGAGCTGCGGATAGCGATAGCCGACGTAGCGCCACAGCTCTGCCTCGCCATTCCCCGTGACTGCCAGGATCTTGCCCGATTCCGATAGCAGGTTGAGCATCATCAGCACGAGGCTGAGCGACAGGAGCACCGCCAGGCTGCGCGAGACGTAGAGCCACACGGTGTAGCGGGCGAGGCGCCAGGAGGGGATGAAGTTGATGTTGATCATGGCTGCCGCTCAGGTCCGCGCCGGGCGGCGGCGCCGCGGCAGGAGCCGCTTCACCAGCCCCATCAGCTTGGCCCCGCCGCGTTCCAGCGCGCCGATCGGCTGTCCGCCGGGCTTGGTTGCAAGCGTGACGTACATCCACAGGATCAGCCCGGCGAACAGCACAAAGGGCGCATACATGACCAGTTCGACCGGGAAGTCGCCGCGGGCGCCCGCATCCTCCGCCCACTGATTGACCTTGTGGTAGGCGACCACCATCACGATCCCGACGAAGATGCCAAGGCCGGAGCTGGATCGCTTGGGCGGAACCGCCAGGGCCACCGCGAGCATCGGCAGCAGCAGCATCAGGATCACTTCCACCAGCCGGAAGTGGAGGTTGGCGCGGGCCGCGAGATTCGCCTCTCCCGTGGCGCCGCCGCCGTAGCTGGCGTGGATGATCTCGGGCAGGGTCATCTCCTCCGCATCGTCCTGCGCGCGCGCGCGAAAGCTGTCGACGCGCGGCAGATTGATGGGCAGGTCGTAGCTCTGGAAGCCAAGGGTGCGGGGCGTGGTGAAGCTGGGATTCTGCTGGATCAGCCGGCCTTGTTCCAGGCGGAGGAGAATGGTGTCGGGATCGTCGGTGGCGAGGAAACGACCGTGCGCAGCGGTGGCAACGATCCCGCCGCCTTTCTGGTCGTCGGCCTGCACGAACAGGCCGTGAAGCTGGGTGCCGCCGGCCTCGCTGCGGTCGATCCGGATGGTGAAGCGCTTGGACAGGGTGTTGAATTCGCCCACCTGCAGGCTTGCGCCGAGCGCGCCCGAGCGCAGGTCGAAGCGAAGCCGTTCGTAGCCGTAGTGGGTCCAGGGCTGGAGCCAGCCAACCAGGAACAGGTTCAAGGCCGCCAGCACCACCGCATAGGCCATGGGCACGCGCAGCAGCCGGCTGAAGCCAGTCCCCACCCCGCGCAGGGCGTCCAGTTCGCTCGACAAGGCAAGGCCGCGAAAGGCGAGCAGGATGCCGAGCAGCAGCCCGACCGGAATGCCGAGCGCGAAATATTCGGGAAGCAGGTTGGCGAGCATCCGCCACACCACGCTGACCGGACCGCCGAGATTGATCACGAAGTCGACCAGCCGCAGCATCTTGTCGAGCACCAGCAGCATCGCGGCCAGCACCAGCGTGCCGGCGAGCGGAATGGCGATTGCCCTGGCTATGTAGCGGTCGATGAGTGGCATGGGCAATGTTCTGGCTCTTGGCCCCTCAAGACCATGATTTGGCCGCAAAGCAAGCGCAACCACGATATTGTTCGATCCGGCCGTCTGCATTCCGCGTGATGAAGCGGAGCTGACAGGGGCGCCGGCAAGCTTCTTGGGTGCCGAGGAAAAGTCATCAGATGCGCAGCCTTGCCAAGTCATCCGTGCCGCTGGGAGCAGCCGCATTGGCCTGTTCGACAGGACCCTGCCGCTGATGGGCAAGGCGCGAATCGCCCTCCTCAGCAACCCCCGGTCGACCGGCAACCGCTCCCAGCTGCCCAGGGTCCGGGCTTTCTGCGCCGAGCATCCCGACATCTTCCATTACGAGGTTGAGCGGGCCGAGCAGGTCGGCGACGCCTTGAAGACGATTGCGCTGGTCCGGCCGCGGGTGCTGGTGATCAATGGCGGCGACGGCACGGTGCAGGCGGCCCTGACCGAGCTGGTCAACGGCGGGCACTTCGGCGACGAGCTTCCGCCGGTGGCCGTGCTTCCCAACGGCAAGACCAATCTCATCGCGCTCGACCTCGGGGTGCAGGGCGATCCGATTGCCGCGCTGCGCCGGTTGCTGGTGCTCGCGTCGGGCGATCTCCAGGACCATCTGGTGGCACGCGAGCTGATCGCGCTGACCAGCGGCGGCCGGCCCAAGCCCGCCATCGGCATGTTCCTGGGCGGCGCCGGGCTGGCCGACACGATGGTCTATTGCCGCGACAAGATCTATCCGCTCGGCTTTCCCAACGGGGTCAGTCACGTGCTCACCGCCATGGCCGTGCTGGTTCGCCAGTTGCTTGGCCTCACCGGGCGGTTTCTTCCGCCCAGCCCGCAGCCGATCCAGGTCCGAGTCCGCACCCAGGAGGCATTGAGCGGCCGCTTCGGCCTGCTTGCCGTGACCACCCTCGAGAAGCTTCTGCTGGGAAGCGAACTGCGGACGGCGCGCACGGGGTCGCTGAAGCTGCTGGCGGTGGACCACCGGTCGAGCTCGATGCTGCGGGGCCTCATCGCCGGCATCGGTGGCCAGCTTGGCCGCAAGAAGCTGGCTGGAGTGCATATCGAGGAAGCGGACGAAATCTCGATCGAAGGCGACCGGTCATCCGTGTTCCTCGACGGCGAGATGTTCCAGGCGCGTATCGGCGACCCGATCCGGCTGACCCGCGCCGCGCCCTTGTCCTTTGTCCGGCTCGCCGCCTGAACCCATGGCCGAGTTGCGTGCGCTGGTGGCAGAGGAGCTTGGCCGCCCGGTCGACCCGCGCGTCGCGGCCATGGCCGAGGCGATCGCAGCCCACCATGGCGAGGCGTCGCGCGCCGTGCTCTTCTACGGCTCGTGCCTGCGCGACGTGGCGCTCGAAGGGGCGATGCTGGATTTCTACCTGATCGTGTCGGACTATGACCGGGCGTATCCGACCCGGTGGCTGGCGGCGGCCAACCGGCTGATCCCGCCCAACGTCTTTCCCTTCGCGCATGAAGGGTTGGCGGCGAAATATGCGGTGCTGAGCGAGGCCGACTTTCACCGCCTGAACGGGCCGGAGACACGCAGCGTGTCGGTGTGGGCGCGCTTCGCCCAGCCGAGCCGGCTGGTGTGGGTGGCGGGCGATCAGGCGCGCGAGCGGGTCATCGACGCGGTGTCGCGCGCGGCGCCGACCCTGCTCAGCGCGGCCTTGAGCGCGGTGCCCAACGACCGGCCGCCGCTCGACCTCTGGAAAGCCGCCTTTGCGCTGACCTATTCGGCGGAATTGCGGGCCGAGAAGAAGGAGCGCGGCGTCAACGTCGTGGACCAGGACCCAGCGCGCTACCTCAGCTTCTTCGGCCCGGCGATGGCGGCGGCACGCGCCTGCGGAAAGCGTTGCGGCGGATCGTGGCGGCGGCGGCGCGTGGAGGGCAAGTTGCTGTCGGTTGCGCGCCTGGCCAAGGCAAGCGCGACCTTTGCCGGCGGCGCGGACTATATTGCCTGGAAGATCAACCGCCATGCGGGAACGAAGATCGAGCTGAGCGAGTGGCAGAAGAAGCATCCGCTGACGACGGCCCTGCTGCTGCTGCCAAAGCTGCTCCGGGGCGGGGCGATCCGCTAGTCGGCGGCGAGCAGAAAGTTGATTCGCGCAGCCGCGATCGGGCTGGTGCGATCCGTCTGCCAGGCAACGGCCTCGACATTGGCGATGCGGGCGCCCAGCCGCTCGATCGTCGCTGCGGCGAAGGTGTCGCGGTTCTTGCCGCCAAGCAGGTAATCAACGGTGACCGAAATGGGCTTGGGCCTGAGACCGCGACCGTGAAGGGCGCGGGACAGTTCGCCATAAGCGGCAAATTCCAGCAGGCCGGCGATGGCCCCGCCATGGAGATAGTCAGGCCGTCCGACCACATCGTCGTGGAAGGGCATTACAAAGGATTGCCGTCCGTCCGCGTCCTGTTCGACGCGTAGCTGCAGCAGCTCGGCATAGGGCGGGAGGCCGTTATTCATCCTTGTGCCCTAGCGCGGGCTTGCCCGGATTTCGCCCCCTTGTTGCGCTTACACGGGCAAAACCCTAGCGAGACCAGCATGACCGACCGCGACACACGTAAGGACCGGATCCTCCGGATCATCGGCGACTTCAACAAGAAGGGCATCGAGGTCGCGGAAGACACGCGCTTCGCCCAGGACCTTGAATGGGACAGCCTGACGGTGATGGACTTCGTCGCCGCGGTCGAGGACGAGTTCGACATCATCATTACCATGAATCGCGCGGCCGAGATCGAGACCGTCGGCGCGCTGATCGACGCGGTCGGCGAGCTGGAAGGCTAAGGCATGACGGATCCCGGCCTCGCCATGACCGCCGAAGCGGGCAAGCCCGCCCCGCGTGGCTCCGCGCCCGACCTGTTCGACAAGTTCCAGCCGCTGATCGACCAACGCGAGGCCTTGCTGTCGACTGGCGTCACCGATCCGTTCAACCTTGTCATGGAGCGGGTCGAGAGTCCCACGGTCGCGATCTGCAACGGCAAGCGGACGATCCTGCTCGGCACCTACAATTACATGGGCCAGACGTTCGATCCGGACGTGCTGGCGGCCGGGCACAAGGCGCTCGACGAGTTCGGGTCGGGGACGACCGGAAGCCGGGTGCTGAACGGCACCTACCAGGGTCACCGGGAGTGCGAGGAAGCGCTGAAGCGCTTCTACGACATGGACCATGCGATGGTCTTCTCGACCGGCTACCAGGCCAATCTCGGGATCATCGCGACCATGGCGGGGAAGGACGATTACGTCATCCTCGACATCGACAGCCACGCCTCGATCTACGACGGTTGCGCGATGGGCAATGCTCAGATCGTCGCCTTCCGCCACAACGACGTGGAAGCGCTCGAGAAGCGGCTGAAGCGGCTGCCCGCCGAGGCCGGCAAGCTGGTCGTGCTGGAAGGCGTCTATTCGATGCTCGGCGACACCGCGCCATTGAAGGAGATGGTCGCCATCTCCAAGGCGGCGGGCGCGATGGTGCTGGTCGACGAAGCGCATTCGATGGGCTTCATCGGCCCCAATGGGCGCGGCGTCGCCGAAGAGCAGGGCGTGCTGGACGATGTCGATTTCGTCATCGGCACCTTTTCCAAGTCGGTCGGCACGGTTGGCGGCTTCTGCGTGTCGAACCACCCCAAGTTCGAGATATTGCGCCTGGTCTGCCGGCCTTATGTCTTCACCGCCAGCCTGCCGCCGAGCGTGGTCGCCACCGCCGCGACCTCCATCGACCTGCTGCGCGGTGCCAAGGACAAGCGCGACCATCTGTGGGCGAACAGCCGGCGCCTGCATGGCGGGCTGAAGAGCCTCGGTTTCACGCTCGGCACCGAGACGCCGCAATCGGCGATCATCGCCGTCATCATGCCTGACCTCGAGCGCGGCGCGGCCATGTGGGAAGCGCTGCTGCAGGAAGGGCTCTACGTGAACCTCGCCCGCCCGCCCGCGACCCCGGCGGGCATGACCCTGCTGCGCTGCTCGCTCTGCGCACTGCACAGCGAGGCTCAGGTGGGCGAGATCCTTGGCATGTTCGAAGCGGCCGGCAAGCGCGTCGGGGTGATCTGAGCTTCCTGGCTCCGCCGCTCGTGCCACAGCAGGAGCAGCGCAAGCAGGGTGGCAAGCGGCAGGCTGTTGGGCAGGCTCGCCAGCTCGGACTGGCTGACCAGCGGCAGTGCCGACAAGAGGTAGAGCAGCACGGCCTTCGCCGGCGCTGTGGTGGCGAACCAGGCGATCGCCGCCAGCAGCGGCAAGCAGTCGTAGCTTTGCAGATAGGGTGAAGCCGCAAGGCTGGCGACGCAGAGGATCGGCACGCGCTGTTCCCAGCCTTCACGCCAGCTCAGCCAGACGAGCGCGGCGGCAAAGGCCATGGAGACGAGCTGGAGAATGGCGGCGGGTCCCGCACCCAGTCCAAGGTCGCAGGCGAGCGCGAACGGACTTGCCAGCTCGGACCAGGTCAGACGGTCTCCGGTCAGCAAGGCGGTGAAGTCACCGCTCGAGGCGAGAAAAGCCCGGGCCGCGTCGGTCCCGAGCAGCAAGGTGCCGAGCAGCAGCACCGCAGCCGCACTGACCATGGCGGCCGGGATCGCGGACCATGCCCTCGCCGCGATCACGGCCACGGGGAGCATGAGCGCCAGCTGCGGCTTGAGCACTAGCAGGCCGAGCAGCAGTCCCGCCTTGTGGGGCCGCTCGGCAAGCCAGCGGGATCCGAGCAGAAGAAGGCCGCCGGTCAGAAAGCCGGTCTGGCCGATCATGGCATTGAGTAGCACCGGCGGCTGAGCGGCGGCCAGCGGAAGTGAGCCGAAGCCGCGGCTTGCCCAGAGGTAGAAGATCGCTCCGCACAAGGCCCAGGCCGCGAGGGCAATCGGGTAGGAGAGAAGGGCAAAGGGCGCCGTTAGCAGCATGAAGGCTGGCGGATAGGGGTAGGGCATCTCGGCGCCGGTCGGGCCAATCACGGCGGCTTGCGCGACGGCGAGACCCGCGGGATCATAGGCGCTCGCCGCCTCACCCGCGAGCGCGAGTCTGCCCGTCGCGTAGAAGTTGGTGAAGTCGAGCAGTCGCGGCTGTTCGAGTTCGCGCCAGTGGAACAGCAGCGCTGTCACCAGGAACAGCAGCGCCACCGCGACCGCCGCGGACCAGCCGAGACGTGGTGGCGAAGAGGGTCGGGCAGGCGTCACGCGGCCCGACTTAGCCCGCAACTGCTTAAAAAGTGGCGAGCCCTAACGAGCGGCCGTCAGCACCCGCCAGTCCTCCGGCAGGTAGTCGACGCTCTGGTAATAAGAGAAGGCGCAGCCGCCGCTGCCGGTATAGGCGCCGCCCTTCAGCGTGCCGTAGGCGACCGAGCCGAGGAAGATCGGTGCCCCACTGTCGCCGCGGCGGCATTCTGGGCCGCGCATGGTCACCCAGCTCGAGGTGCACAGGCCGCCGCACAGGTCGCTTGGCGGGGCGAAGTCGGTCAGCTCCACTTCCGAGCAGGCGTAGCCCGAGCTTTCGCCCCGCAGGCACAGCCAGTCGCCGGGCCGGGTCATCGGCCGGGTCGCCCAGCTGGTGACCGGGCGCACGGTCGCCTTGGCGGTATCGCTGAAGACCAGGGCTTCGGCCGGGCCCACCCCGCCATGGATCTGGATGTCGTTCTGCGCGGCGCCCCAGGCGCCCAGCATTGGCAGCAGCCGTTCCTCCCCGTCGGGACCCCGCCAGGTGAGGGTGTCGGGACAATGCGCGGCGGTAGTGATGCCCACTTGGCCCGCCCCGTTCCGGACCACAAAGCCGGTGGTGCAGCGGAAGCGGCGCCCTTCCGCGTTCGGCCCCTCGACCCGTCCACCACCGATCGCTGCGCTGTCGACCAGCACTGCGTCGAGCCGGCGGACCCGCACCGGCAGGCCAAGCCGGGCGGCGAGCAGCGCCTCGACCTCGCCAGCCGCGCGCTCGTCGGCGCCGGGGCGCTGCATCACCACCAGCCCGCCGGTCACCGGATCCACGCCGGCGCCGCGATAGCCGGGGATCAGCCGAGGCAGGAGGTGACGATGGTGATCGAGCAGCCTCACTGCATTGGCACGGGTGCTTGCCGCGTTGACGGTGAAGCGCACCGGAACCGTCAGCCCGCCGCTCGTCTCCACCGCGTCGGGCGGCTGTTCACCGGGGGTCAGCCGCACTAGCAGGTGCCATTCGGGACGATGGACAATGCTGATCGAGGCGAGCCGGTCCCCGTAGCGGACCCGAAGCGAGTCGCTGACCGCGATGCTTGCCCGCTGCTGCTGAAGGCGACGAAGGGCCTCCTCGGGGGTGACCGAAAAGGCCGCCGCATAACGCTCCGCATCCGCGGCCAGCGCCTGCTCGGGCGCAAGCCGGACCGGGTCGGCCGCCATGGCGGGCGTTGCGGCGAGAAGCGAGGCAAGCAGGGCAAAGCGAAGCGTCATGGTTAAGCCTATGTCACCGCTTCTCTGAACGAGCGGTTGTGCGTTCCCGAACCGGGTCCTAAACTGAGGCGTGATGAGGGCGAGGACCGACGACAAGGGGTTCGACGGACGCCGCTTCGGGGCTGCGGCCGGGGCGACGGTAGCGGCGCTCATCCTGCTTGGCATGGTGCTTCTCGTGGCGATGAGCAACCGTGCGCGCGACGCCGCACTGGAGCGGGAGCGGCACGCTTATGACGTGACCCTGCTGGTCCGCACGGTGGATGCCACCCTTGCCCGATCGGAAAGTGCGCTTGGCCGTTTCGTCCTCGACGAGGATGTTCAGGTGTCCGGCAACATCTATGCCAACGAATGGCGCCTCGCCGGCACCCAGATCCGCCAGCTTGAGCGGTTGGTCAGGCGCGATCCGGTGCAGGCGGGGCGGGTCGCCAGGGTGGCGGCGCTCTACCAGCAGCGTGGGGCCCAGTTGGCGCAGGCCGCGCAAGCCGCCTCGAGCGGGCAGGGGCAGGGCGGCCTTGCCTTGTTCTACACCTTGTCCAAGGGCACCGAGGGTCCTGGACCCGAATTGCGCGCCAAGCTGGCCGAGATTGCCTCTTCCGAGCGGGCCGTCCTGCGCAGCAGCATCCAGCAGACGCAATTCTTCTCCGCGCAGGCCGACCGGCTGACCGATTACCTGTCCTGGCTTGGTCTGCTGGTCGGGCTGGCGGCGATCGGGCTTGGCATCCTGGCCCTGCAGGCGGTGCGGCAGAACTATCTGGCGCGGCGCGAGGCGGACACGCTGGAGGAAGCGGTGGCGCTGCGCACGCAGGAGCTGTCGGCCGCCAATGAAGCGCTGCGCGCCGAGGCCGAGGAGCGCGAAGCGGCCGAAGCGCAGCTCCGCCAGATCCAGAAGATGGAGGCGGTGGGCCAGCTGACCGGCGGCATCGCGCACGACTTCAACAACATGCTGGCGGTGGTGGTCGGCGGGATCGACCTCGCCCGGCGCCGGCTCGGCGGGCCCAAGCGCGAGGTCATGCAGCACCTCAACAATGCGATGGACGGCGCCACCCGCGCCGCCTCGTTGACCCGCCGTCTGCTGAGCTTCGCCCGGGCCGAGCCGCTGCTGCCCGAGCGTGTCTCCCCGACCGAGCTGGTGCGCGGCCTGACCGACCTGCTCGACCGCACCCTGGGCGAGCGCATCACGGTTCGGGTCGACACCCGCGGCGAATGGCCGATCTTTGTCGATCCGCATCAGCTGGAGAATGCACTGCTCAACCTGGCGGTGAACGGGCGCGACGCGATGGACGGCGAGGGCGTGATTACCATCGCGACCAGCGACATTGCCCTGGCCGAGGGTGAGGTGGGCGACTTGCCGGCCGGCGATTACGTGCGGCTGGCCGTCGCCGACACGGGCCAGGGGATGAGCGAAGAGGTGAAGCGCCGCGCCTTTGAGCCATTCTTCACCACCAAGGAAGTGGGCAAGGGGACCGGGCTGGGCCTGAGCCAGATCTTCGGCTTCGCCCGGCAGTCAGGTGGCGAGGTGACCATCGACAGCGCTGTCGGGGTCGGTACGGTGGTCAGCCTCTATCTGCCACGCAGCCACGTCGAGGCGGCGGAGGTACAGCTTCACCCCGTGCTGGCGAACAGCGGACAGGGCGCACTTGCCGCAGCGGGCAGCGGTGCGCGAATCCTGCTGGTCGAAGATGACCCGCGGGTGCGCAGCGCCACGGTCGAGGCGCTGGAGGATCTCGACTATCAGCCGGTTGCCTGCGCCAATGCCGAGGAGGCGCTGGCCGCGTTCGAGCGCGACCATTACGACCTTGTCATCAGCGACGTGATCATGCCGGGCATGACGGGGCCGGAGCTGGTCCGCACCCTCAAGCGCCGTTATCCCGAACTCGGCGTGCTGTTCGTCACCGGCTATGTCGGCGAGGGCGAGGGCGAGGACCTCAAGGGTCACGAGATGCTTCGCAAGCCCTTCACCGTCGGCGCGCTGCAGGACGCCGTGGTCGCCGCCCTGCGCCGGACGGAGGTCCGCGCCGCCTAGGCGAGCGCTCCCTCGGCACCCATCAGTTCGGGCAGGAAGGCCTCGTTGGCGGCGCGCAGGTCGGCCAGGCTGACCTTCTGCTCGCCGCCTCGGCCGACCAGGTCGAACACGATGGCATTACCGCCCGTGGTGCCAACCGGAATGCTGAACAGCTGCGCTGCGGCGGCAAGTTCGCGGACCCGCTCGGGCTGGCTGGTGGCGACGATCGCGCGGCCCTGGTCCTCGCCGAACAGCATGGCCGCCGGATTGGGTAGTTCGGGGACGATCGTCATGGTGAAGCCGGTTCCGCCCGCCAGCGCCATTTCGGCCACCGCCACCGCCGCGCCGCCGTCCGAACAGTCGTGCACCGCGCTGACGAGGCCCTCGGCGATGAGGGAGCGGAGGAGTTCGCCAAGGCGCCGCTCGGCCGCGAGATCGACCGGAGGTGGCGCGCCTTCGCGGCGGCCGTGGCAGGTCTCGAGCCAGAGCGACTGGCCGACATGGCCCTTAGTGTGGCCGAGGAGGATCAGGGTCTGGCCCTCGGCTTTGAGCCCGATGGACGCGCTTCTGGACCAGTCGGGCATCAGGCCGACAGCGCCGATGGCCGGGGTCGGCAGGATGGCGCTGCCGCCGCCCGTCGCCTTGCTTTCATTGTAGAGCGAGACGTTGCCGCTCACGATCGGGAAGTCGAGCGCGCGGCAGGCGTCGCTCATGCCCTGAAGGCAGCCGGTGATCTGGGCCATGATCTCTGGCCGCTGCGGATTGGCGAAGTTGAGGCAGTTGGTGACTGCCAGCGGGGTCGCTCCAACCGCCGAGATGTTGCGATAGGCTTCGGCGATGGCCTGCTTGCCGCCTTCGTAAGGGTCGGCATAGCAATAGCGCGGGGTGCAGTCGGTGGTGATCGCCAGCGCCTTGTCGCTTCCGTGCACCCGGACCACCGCCGCATCGCCGCCCGAGCGCTGCACGGTGTCGCCGCCGACCTGGCTGTCATATTGCTCCCAGATCCAGCGGCGGGAGGCGAGAGCCGGCGAGCCCATCAGCCTGGTGAGATCGCCGACGATGTCGGTGCTCGCGGGCACTTCGCCGAGCGGGGCGACCTGAGCCCACGCCTTGTAATCCTCGGGCGACAGCGACGGCCGATCGTAGAGCGGCGCTTCGTCGGCCAGCGGTCCGAGCGGGATGTCGGCAACGACCTCGCCCTTCCAGACCAGTTCCATGTGCCCGGTGTCGGTCACCTCGCCGATCACCGCGAAGTCGAGCTCCCACTTGCGGAAGATGGCCTCGGCCTCGGCTTCGCGGCCGGGCTTCAGCACCATCAGCATGCGCTCCTGGCTTTCGGAGAGCATCATCTCGTAGGGAGTCATCCCCGTTTCTCGGCAGGGAACGGCGTCCATGTCGAGGCGGATGCCGACGCCGCCCTTGCTCGCCATCTCGACCGAAGAGGATGTGAGGCCCGCGGCGCCCATGTCCTGAATGGCGACGATGGCGTCGGAGGCCATCAGCTCTAGGCAGGCCTCGATCAGCAGCTTCTCGGTGAAGGGATCGCCGACCTGGACGGTGGGGCGCTTGGCGTCGGCGTCCTCGCCGAAGTCGGCGCTGGCCATGGTCGCGCCGTGGATGCCGTCGCGGCCGGTCTTGGAGCCGACATAGACCACCGGATTGCCGATGCCCGCTGCCGCCGAATAGAAGATCTTGTCGGTCCTGGCGACGCCCACGGTCATGGCGTTGACCAGGATGTTGCCGTTGTAGGCGGGGTCGAAATTGGTCTCACCGCCGACGGTCGGCACGCCGACGCAATTGCCATAGCCGCCGATCCCCGCGACCACCCCGGCGATGAGGTGGCGCATCTTGGGATGCTTGGGATCGCCAAAGCGCAGCGCGTTCAGATTGGCGACCGGGCGGGCGCCCATGGTGAAGACGTCGCGCAGAATGCCGCCAACCCCCGTCGCCGCGCCCTGATAGGGCTCGATGTAACTGGGGTGGTTGTGGCTCTCCATCTTGAAGATAGCGGCGTCGCCGTCGCCGATGTCGATCACCCCGGCATTCTCGCCCGGGCCGCAGATCACCCACGGCGCGGTGGTCGGCAGCTTCTTCAGGTGGATGCGCGAAGATTTGTAGGAGCAATGCTCCGACCACATGACCGAGAAGATGCCGAGCTCCGTCAGATTCGGCTCGCGCCCGAGCGCATGGAGGATGCGGCTATATTCGTCGGGGGACAGGCCGTGTTCGGCCACCTGCTCGGGCGTGATCTCGGACATGAGCCGCCCTTAGCGGGGTGCGGCGGATTGGCCAATCCGGAAGGACGAGCGGCTCAGCGCGTCCCGGCGAGCCTGGCACGGGCCTTGAGCAGGGCATCCACCGCGACCCGCTCCGAACGCTCGATCAACTCGTCCTTGGATGTCCCGAACCAATTGCCCGCCGGGTCGCCGTAGTTGCGGGTCGAGCCCGTCTCGACGTCCAGCGCGCGCTCGTAGGGAGCGCATTTCTGACGGGCCCGGGCGACGACGCTTGAGGCCTTCTCGTCGGTGCCGGCGCCAATCCGCTGGGCGTGGTTGACGAGGCAGGAGGCATAGGCGCGGTCGCGGGTCAGCAAGGGCGAGGCGCTCGCCGTGCCAGCCACAAGCGCAAGGCCGAGGGGAAGAATCAACAGGCGCATTGCCGACTCCATCTTCCGGGGTGCGGAAAAGCTATCATGGTCGGCGCCTTGTTCAAAGCGCGGAGACGTTTGCGGTGGTGCGAAACGTTACGCCGCGCCCTGCAGGGCTGGATGCGGACCGGCGGGGTGCATCGGCCGTAGGGGGAGGACTGACGCCTTGGGTTCTGCGAGCAAGGCGATCCTGGGCGCGGACTGGATCACCGAGAAGGGCGTGGGCCGACAAGAAAACCCCGGCCGGTAAGGGCCGGGGTTCGCGAAGTCTGGGGCAGGCCGATACTTACGCGCGGCAAGTGATGGCGGGGGCGCCGGCAACGGAAACCTGGACGCTGGCGGCATCCTTGGTGCCCGTGATGCTGCTGCCATCGGGGCCGGTGTAGGGGCCGGTTCCTTCCGCCGGGGCGCTGGTGACGGTGGACGCAATAGTGTCGGCGCCGACGCGGTAGTTGGCGCCCGCGGGCTGGCCGTTGCGTTCGGTCCAGTCGATCTCGACCACCTTGTTGCCGTCGCAGCGGTAGGTCTTGCTGGCGGCGATGGCAGGCGGAAGCTCGACCGGAGCGGCGCTGGCGAGCTCATTGGCCATCGGATCCACAGGACCCTGCTGAACAATGGTGTGGCTGCCGTCATTGCAGGCGGAAAGTGTCAAGGCGGCGCAGAGCGCCAGAAGGGGGAGGCGAGTGGTCATGATTCGCCTTTCGCGACTGCAACATGAACGGTCAATGGGCGAAGGCTTGCAAAGCGCGCCGCGGGGCATAGTTTGCGCGCATGGGCGTGGGAGGAACCGCAATCCAGCGTATCCGCTACGGGCTGACCGGCCTGGCGTTCGTCTTTGTGATGGTCCTGCTTGGCACCGTGATCATCCGCAGTGGCGAGCAGCCGTTGGAGAATGCCGCAGCCAAGAATGTCGCCGAACCGCCGAGCGATCCGCTGGCGGAGCTCGGTGTCGCGCCGGGACAAAGCGCCGAGAACGAGGCGGGCGTCGCCCCGAAGCGCTGATGCGCGCGGCGATCCTGTTGCTGGCGGTTGCGCTGGGCTCCTGCCGGGCGGGAGGGCAGCCGGCCGACCAAGCCGCCACGCCGCCGCTCGCCCTGCTGACCAGCCTGCCGATCGCTTTCGGGGAAAGCTTCGGGCTGGACCAGCAGCGCAGCCCCTTGCTGGAGCAGCTGGAAACGAGCTTCGCCGTCACTCCAGTCGACGGACCTGAGCAACTGCGCGCCGGCGGGCTGCTGCTGGCCGTGCAGCCGCAGGCGCTGACGGCCGAGCGGCTGGTCGCGCTCGATCAATGGGTCCGGGACGGCGGGCGGCTGGTGCTGCTGGCGGATCCGTCTCTCCGGTTCGAGAGCAGCCGACCCCTTGGCGACCGCTTCCGGCCGCCGTTGCGCTATCCCGATACAGGGTTGCTGCGACATTGGGGCCTGTCGCTCGACCCGGATGTCGATAACCGGGAGGAGGCGGTCGACACCGATCTTGGCCGCGGCATCCGCTTGTCGGCCAGTGGCATGGGCTCGTTCACCCGGGCGGGTGGCGACTGCACCCTGTCTCCGACCCGCGCCGTTGCCCGGTGCCGGATCGGCCAGGGTTATGCGACCGTGGTAGCCGACGCCGACTTCGCCATGTCGCCGGTGGAAGAGCAGCGCGAGGCCGTCCTCGAACTCCTCCGCGAGCTCGCAAGATAGCGGGACCAGGCGGGGAGACCCATGGGCGAGCATGGGCCGACATGGGCCCGTCCATGGCCGACATTGGCCCGTCCATGGGATTCGCTGGCTTTTCGGTGCTCACAGACTTATCCACAGCATCACACATCGGAACGAGGAGAGAACATCTGGACTGAACTGGTGCGTCAAAGCCGCAGAAAACGGCCAGAATCCAGTTTGCCCCATGTTTTCCCATGAATTCCCATTGAGTCCCATGGCTGGCCGCGTTACACACAGTCTGTAGCGCGGGGCTGATCCCATTGTTGTTGGGCCGGCGGCGGTAGGCGGTGATCCCGCGTGCCGGCGGACGGGAGGGCTTTGTCCACCGCGCAAGGGGAGTGTTTCGCGGTGGCATTGGAGCATCTGTTCCAGGGCAGTGCCTTGAACGGGGTCGACGCAAAAGGTCGCGTCTCCGTTCCCGCCTTCCTGCGCTCCGTTATCGAGCGCCGCGGCGACGCCCGCACCATCGTTCTTGCCAAGCACGAGACCTTTCCCTGCCTCAGCGCCTACGACCCCGCTTACGCCGCGCTGAAGCACAGCAAGATCGAGCGGCTGCTGGAGAAGAGCGAACAGGAAGCGGGCGCGCAGCTCGCCTACCAGCAGAGCAATCTTCTGGCCTTCGCGGTGAGCGAGGAGGTGCCCTACGACAGCACCGGCCGCGTCCTTCTCCCGACCATGATGCGCCGGAAGGGCGGCATCGCCGACCTCGCGCTGTTCCTGGGGGTCGGCGAGACCTTTCAGATCTGGAATCCCGAAACGCTCCTCGGCGATGACCGCATCCCCGAGGATCTCAAAGACGTCTGCCGGTACCGGCTCGAGGAACGGGGGCTCGCATGAGCGAGATTCCCCCCTCCGTTCCGCTCAGTGACCTCAAGCCCAAGACGGGTCACGTGCCGGTGCTGGTAGACGAAGTCGTCGCGGCGCTCTCGATTTCCCAAGACGAGGTCCATGTCGACGGCACGTTTGGGGCAGGCGGTTATTCCCGCGCCATGCTCCGGGCGGGGGCGGGACGAGTGATTGCCTTTGATCAAGACCCTGACGCGATCGCCAAGGGGCCATCACTCGTCCCGGATTCCCGATTGACCCTGATTCACGAGCGCTTCTCGCGCATGGCTGAGGCGCTGGAGGAGCGCGAGCTGCTGCCGGTCGATGGCATCACCCTCGATATCGGCGTCAGCTCCATGCAGCTCGACCAGGCGGAGCGCGGCTTCTCCTTCCGCGAGGACGGGCCGCTCGACATGCGGATGAGCCAAGACGGCCCGACCGCTGCCGACTTCCTCAACAGCGCTGACGAGGCCGAGATCGCTCGCGTGATCCGCGACTATGGCGATGAGCCCAAGGCGCGCGGCCTCGCCCGTGCCATCGTCGCCGCGCGCCCGCTGACCCGCACGGCCGAGCTGTCGACGGTGTGTCGCAAGGTGCTTGGCTGGCACGCGGGGATGAAGACCGATCCCGCGACCCGTACCTTTCAGGCGATCCGCATTCACGTGAACGCCGAACTGGCCGAGTTGGAAGCGGGGCTGGAAGCGGCCGAGCGCGCGCTACGTCCCGGTGGCCGGCTGGCGGTGGTGACCTTCCACAGCCTGGAAGACCGGATCGTGAAGCAGTTCCTCAAGAGCCGCAGCGGCGCCGCGCCGGCGGGTTCGCGCCACCGCCCGATGCCCGAACCAGGCCCCGCGCCGACCTTCCGCAATGTCGCGAAGCCGGTCGCGCCAAGCGAGGCGGAACTGGCGATCAATCCTCGTGCACGCTCGGCGCGCCTGCGCAGCGCCATCCGGACCGATGCCCCTAATTTCCCCCGAAAGGCAGCCTGAGCGATGCGTGGTTTTCGTGAAGTCGGCTGGGTCGCGGCGGTCGCCGGCACCGCGCTCGGCTGCTACATGGTCAGCCTCAAGGTCGCATCCGAGCGTGCGGCGCTGGAGCAAGTCGAGAACCGGATCGTGCTTGCCCAGCGCGACATCCGCGTACTGCAGACCGAGATCGGCACCCGCGGGCGGCTCGAGCAGCTGGAGAGCTGGAACGTGAAGGTGCTGGCGCTGTCGGCCCCGCAGGCGCACCAGTTCATGGAAGGCGAGTTCCAGCTGGCGACCCTGACCGCCCCCAAGAAGACGCTTGATCCGTCGGCGCCGGTGGTGCTGGCCTCCGCCCCGGCACCCGCCCCGGCCCAGGTCGCGCCGCAGCGCCAGACGACGGACGGGGACAATGGCGGCCCAACCGCGCGGGACCTGATGCAGATCGCCAGCTACAAGCGCGAGCTGCCAGAGGCGTCGCCCGAGAAATCTGTGGATAAGGCGTCGGCCACCCGGCCGCAGCCGGTGAAGACCCCGCCCGCACCTGCTAGGACGGAGGCCAAGGCGGCCACGGTGACCAAGGCCAAGGTCGACCCCGCGGCCAAGACACCGGCCAAGGTCGCCGCGACCAGCGGCGCCAAGGCTGAACCCAAGGCCAAGGCCCCGCCTGCGACCAGCAAATCCAAGGACACCAAAGCCCGGCAATGAACGCTCCGACCCCCGCTCTCGTCGCCGCCCGGCCGGAGCGGCTGAAGCTGGTGGGTCAGCGGCGGCAGCTGCTGGGCATCATGCACCAGCGGCTGATGGTCGGAATGCTGATCTTCGGCGCCGTCATCCTGGCCGTTGTCCTGCGCCTGACCTGGCTCGGCCTGTTTGGCGACCATGCCGGCCGGCAATCGGTGGCGGCATCAAATCTTCCCTCCCGCGGGGACATCGTCGACCGTGACGGGCGGCCGCTGGCCCGCACCATCGACAGCTGGACCGTGGCGCTTCAGCCCTCCCGGATCATCGGCGACAAGCAGGCGCTGAGCGTGGAATTGGCCCGGATCATGCCGGAGAAGGACGCCGCGGGCTGGCTGCGGGAGATCAACAGCGGCAAGAAGTTCGTCTATCTCCGCCGCCGCGCCGCACCCAGCGTGGTGCAGGCGCTGAACGCGCTGGGCGAACCCGGCATTGCGCTCAGCCGCGAGCCCGATCGCCTGTATCCGCAGACGGACCTTGCCGCCCACGTGCTCGGCTCCACCGACATCGATGGCCATGGCGCCTCGGGGATGGAGCGGGCGATGGACAAGCAATTGTCCGACGCCGCAAGCCGGGGCGAGCCGCTGGCCCTGTCGATCGACAGCCGGGTGCAGCAAGCCCTGGAGCACGAGCTGCTGGCGGCAAAGACCGAGTTCAACGCGCTCGGTGCCGCCGGCGTGCTGCTCGACATTCACACCGGCGAGGTGCTGGCGATGACCAGCCTGCCGCAGCTCAATCCCAACATCGCTGGCAACATGGACCCCGAGGCGCGGTTCAACCGCGCCACCCTTGGCGTGTTCGAACTGGGCTCGACCTTCAAGCCGTTCACCGTCGCCATGGCGTTCGACACCGGGGCGGTGAAGTCGATGGGGCAGATGTACCCCTGCTATGATCGCTTCCTCCGCCCCAACGGGCGGGCTGTCACCGACACCCATCCGTTCGGCCGGCCCTGCTCCGTCGCCGAAATCATGATGGAAAGCTCCAACATCGGAACGGCCCAGATTGCGGGGCAGGTCGGCACCGACTCCATGCGCGAGTTCCTGAAAGGCATGGGATTCCTCGACAAGGTCGAGATCGAGCTGCCCGAACGCGCCCGTTCGCTGACCATCCCCAAGAGCGGCTGGGACACGTCGACCACCATGACGGTCGGTTTCGGCCACGCCATCGCGGTGACGCCGCTCCATCTCGCGATGGGCTATGCCACGCTGTATAACGGCGGCATCTACCGGCCTGCGACCCTGCTCAAGGTCGACAAGGGTCACCCGGTCTCCAAGGGGCGCCGGGTGTTCAGCGAAGAGACCAGCTACAAGATGCGGGCGCTGCTGCGGCTGGTGGTGACCAAGGGCACCGGCAAGAAGGCGGATGCGGTCGGCTACCGCGTGGGCGGCAAGACCGGCACCGCCGAGAAAATCATCGGCGGCCGCTATTCCAAGACGGTCAACATCACGAGCTTTGCGGGCGTCTTTCCCATGGACGAGCCGCGCTATGCGATGGTGGTGATGCTGGACGAGCCCAAGGGGACCAAGGACACCTATGGCTTCCGCACCGCCGGCTGGAATGCCGCGCCGACCTTCGGCAAGGTGGTGGCCCGGATCGCGCCGATGCTGGGCGTTCGCCCCGACATGAAGCGCGACGCCAACATGAGCGAAGTGCTTCCCTTCATTCGCGAAGAAAAGTAGCCGCGTCTCCATGCAGCTGTCCGAACTCGTCGACGATCCCGCCGGCGGCGCCCTTGCCGTGACCGGCTTCGCCATTGACCACCGCAAGGTCGCGCCCGGCACCGTGTTCGGCGCCTTTCGCGGCTCGGCCCGCAATGGGGAAGACTTCATCCCGGCGGCTGTCGCGGCAGGGGCGGTGGCAGTGATCGCCCGGCCCGAGGCGCGGTTCGAAGGCGCGCTGCACATCCCCGACGCCGAGCCCCGCCAGCGCTTCGCCGCGCTCGCCGCGAAATTCTTTGCGCCCTACCCGGACACGGTGGTCGCGGTGACCGGGACCAATGGCAAGACCTCCACGGTGGAGATGACCCGCCAGCTGTGGCGGATGGCCGGGCACCGCTCGGCCTCGGTCGGAACGCTGGGCGTCACCACCGCCGACGAGCAGGTGAAGACCGGGCTCACCACGCCCGACATCGTCACCTTCCTCAGCAACATGTCGGGGCTGAGGACCATGGGCATCAGCCACGTCGCCTATGAAGCGTCGAGCCACGGTCTCGACCAGTACCGCAGCGAGGGACTGACCGTTTCCGCCGCCGCTTTCACCAACTTCTCGCGCGACCACCTCGATTACCACGGCACCATGGAAGCCTATTTCGAGGCCAAGATGCGGCTGTTCGACGAAGTGGTGGACGAGGGCGGCACGGCGGTGGTGTGGACCGGCGACCCGAAGAGCGCCGAGGTGGTGGAGCGCGCCCGTCGCCGCGACCTCGAGGTCATGACGGTGGGTCCGGGCGGCGAGACGATCGACCTCAAGAGCCGGAGCGCCAGTCCACTCGGCCAGACTCTGGTTCTGGAGCATGGCAGCAAGGACTGGACGCTGAAGCTGCCCCTGATCGGGGCTTACCAGGCCGCCAACGTGCTGGCGGCGGCGGGTCTTGTGCTGGCGACCGGCGCGACATGGGCCGACACGCTGCGCGGGCTCAGCCGCCTGTCTCCCGTGCGCGGGCGGCTGGAACGAGCGGTAATCACCCCGGCGGGGGCGCCCGTCTATGTCGATTACGCCCACACCCCCGACGCGCTGGAGGCTGCCATTGCTGCCCTCAGGCCGCACGTCGAGGGTCGCCTCATCACCCTGTTCGGCGCTGGCGGCGACCGTGACGCAGGCAAGCGGCCGGAGATGGGCCGCGTGGCTGAGGCCGGAAGCGACCTCGTCATCGTCACCGACGACAATCCCCGCACCGAGGATCCGGCCGCCATCCGCCGCGCGATCATGCAGGGCGCTCCCGGTGCCCGCGAGATCGCTGGCCGGCGCGAGGCGATCGCCGCCGCCATCAAGGAGGCAGGGGCCGGCGACATCGTGCTGCTTGCCGGCAAGGGGCATGAAACGGTGCAGGTGATCGGCGATCAGGTGATGCCGTTCGACGATGCTGAAGTCGCGCGGGAGTGCGCGGCATGAGCGGGCCCCTGTGGACCTCGGCGGAGATCGAGGCGGCGACCGGCGGTACCGCCAGCGCGCCGTTCGAGGTGACTGGGGTTACCTTCGACAGCCGTGAGGTGGAGCCGGGTTTCCTGTTTGTCGCCATGCCAGGGACCGTCGCCGACGGGCATGACTATGTCGCCAAGGCCTTTGAAAAGGGTGCCGTTGCGGCGCTGGTGAGCCGGCCGGTCGACGGCGTCCACCTGCTGGTTGACGACGTGCCGCAGGCGTTGGAGGCGCTGGCGGTGGCGAGCCGTGCGCGAATGACCGGCAAGGTATTCGGCGTCACCGGTTCGGTCGGCAAGACCAGCACCAAGGAAGCGCTCGCCGCCGCGCTCGCCCGGCGCCATCCGGGCCGGGTGCATCGCTCGGTCAAGAGCTACAACAACCATACGGGCGTGCCCTTGAGCCTTGCCAGGATGCCGCGCGACAGTGTCCACGGCGTGTTCGAGATGGGGATGAACAACCGGGGCGAGATCGCTGCGCTGACCCGGCTGGTGCGCCCGCATGTCGCGCTGGTGACTGCCATCGCGCCCGCGCACATCGAGAACCTCGGCAGCATGCAGGCGATCGCCGACGCCAAGGCCGAGATCTTCGAGGGGCTGGAGCCCGAGGGCACCGCGATCATCCCCAACGACACGCCGCACCGCGACCGCCTGCTCAAGGCCGCGCGTCGCTATGCGGAAAACATCCTGACCTTCGGATCGGGCGATGCGGACGTCACCGCGCTCCACGCCGTGCGCGGCGACAAGGGCGGTAGCCTGGTCACCGCGCGCCTGCCGAATGCCGACCTTACCTACACCATTGCGCAGCCCGGTGACCATTGGGTCGGCAACAGCCTGGCGGTGCTCGCGGCTGTCGATGCGGCCGGCGCCGACCTCGCGGCGGCAGGACTGGCGCTGGGTGACATGGGCGGCCTCAAGGGTCGCGGCGAGCGGCACGAGGTGGCCGTTCCGGGCGGCACCGCCCTGCTGATCGACGAAAGCTACAACGCCAATCCCGCCAGCATGGCCGCAACCTTGAAGAGCCTCGCTGCCGAGCGAATCGAAGGGCGGCGGCTGGCGGTGCTTGGCACCATGCTGGAGCTTGGGAGCCACAGCGACGACGCCCATGCCGGTCTTGCGCCGGCGGTGCTGGAAGCGGGATTGGCGGAGCTGATCCTGGTCGGCGAGGCGACCCGCCCGCTAGCCGAGGCACTCGAAGGCAAGCTCCCGGTGACGCTGGTGGCGAACGCTGCGGAGGCTACCGACGCGCTTCTCGCACGGCTTGCCCCGGGCGATGCCGTGCTGGTCAAGGCATCCAATGGCATTGGCCTTGCGTCCTTGGTCGAACGGGTGGCAGGGGGCGCCGCGTCATGCTCTACCTGATCGCGGAATATCTCGGTTTTCCCGGGCTCCTGAACCTCATTCGCTACATCAGCTTCCGCGCCGGGGCCGCAACCGCGACCGCGCTGGCGATCGGACTGATTATCGGCCCATGGTTCATCAACATGCTGCGCGTGCGGCAGGGCAAGGGCCAGCCGATCCGTGCCGACGGACCGCAGACCCACCTCGCCAAGCGCGGCACGCCGACCATGGGCGGGCTGCTGATTTTGGTTTCGGTGACCATCTCCTGCCTGCTGTGGATGGACCTGCGCAGCCCGTATGTCTGGGCCTGCCTGCTGGTCACCGCCGGCTTTGGCGCGATCGGCTTCATGGACGATTACGACAAGGTCAAGAAGGCGCACCACGCCGGCATTCCGGGCAAGGTCCGTCTCGCGCTCGAATTCATCATCGCCGGCTTCGCGACCTGGCTGATGGTGCGGGTCACGGGCACCAACCTCTACATACCGTTCGTGCAGGGGCCGGTGATGGACCTCGGCTGGTTCTACGTGATTTTTGGCGCGTTCGTCATCGTCGCCTTCGGCAATGCGGTGAACCTGACCGACGGGCTGGACGGGCTGGCCACTATGCCGGTGGTGATCGCGGCGCTGGCCTTCACCCTGATCGTCTATCTTGTCGGCGACGCGCGCTTTGCGCCCTACCTCGGCATTCCGCATGTGAAAGGAGTGGGCGACCTCACCGTGCTGCTGCTGGCGGTGGTTGGCGGGTGCCTGGCCTTCCTGTGGTTCAACGCGCCCCCGGCGGCGGTGTTCATGGGCGATACCGGCAGCCTGGCGCTCGGCGGGGCGCTGGGCGCGGTGGCGGTGGCGGCGCACCATGAGTTCGTGTTGGCGATCATCGGCGGGCTGTTCGTGGTCGAGGCGATGAGCGTCATCATCCAGGTCGCGGTCTACAAGAAGACCGGGCGACGGGTGTTCCTGATGGCGCCGATCCACCACCATTTCGAGCACAAGGGCTGGAGCGAGCCGACGGTCGTCATCCGCTTCTGGATCATCGCCTTCGTGCTGGCGCTGGCCGGTCTTTCCACGCTGAAGCTGCGGTGATCACGGCCGAGGCCTGGAGACACAAGAAATACGCCGTCTACGGGCTCGCCCGCTCCGGCCTCGCGACCGTGTGCGCGCTGGTGGCGAGCGGGGCCGAGGTCACCGCCTGGGACCGCAGCGAGGAAGCGCGGGCCAAGGTTGAGGGGGCAAGGCTGCTCGACCTCGACACCGCCGACCTCAGCCAGTTCGACAGCCTGGTCGTCTCGCCCGGAGTCCCCCTCAACACCCACCCGATCGCCGCCCGGGCGCGTGAGGCGGGGGTGGAGATCATCGGCGACATCGAACTGTTCGCGCGTGCCCGGCCCGAGCTCCCGCCGCACAAGGTGGTCGGGATCACCGGCACCAACGGCAAGAGCACCACGACCGCGCTGGTCCACCACATCCTCGAGACCGCCGGCGTGCCGACCACGATGGGCGGCAACATCGGCCTGCCGATCCTGGCGCAGGACCCGCTGATGCCAAATGATCATGGGGTCGGGGTCTATGTGCTGGAGCTGTCGAGCTACCAGATCGACCTGACGCAAAGCCTCGATTGCGATGTGGCGGTGCTGCTCAACATCACGCCGGATCATCTGGACCGGTATGAGAGCTTCGAGGCGTATGCGTTTTCGAAGCGACGTTTGTTCGAAATGCAATCGGCTGACAGTTATGCTCTCTACAGTGAAGATGACGAAGTGGCGTCTGACATCTTTTTGCGGTCAGGTGACGGAGACTATGAATTTCTGAGCCATGAAGGTTCGACGAAAGCAAAGTCGATTCCAGCAGACTTGCAAGCTGAATGGCCTTCGCTTCAAGGACCGCACAATGCGCAAAACGTCGCAGCCGCCGTCGAGACTGCGCGCATACTAGTTCCCTCAAGTACGCTCGAACCGGTGGAACGCTTCGTTAAATCCTACCCCGGCCTGCCCCACCGCATGGAGCGCGTTCGTGAGTTGAACGGCACGCTCTTCGTCAACGACAGCAAGGCCACCAACGCCGAGGCCGCCGCTCCCGCCCTGGCCGCTTACCCCCGCATCCACTGGATTGTGGGCGGGCAGGCGAAGACCAAAGACCTTGGCGACACCGCCATGCACCTCGACCATGTCGTGCGCGCCTACACCATCGGCGAAGCGGGGCCGCTGTTCGCGCGCCTCCTGCGCGAACGGGGCGTCGACGTGATCGAGTCGGAAACGCTGGAAAATGCGGTGAAATGTTCCGCCCGGGATTCACAGCCGGGCGAGACCGTTCTACTCTCCCCCGCCTGCGCCTCATTCGACCAGTTCCGGGACTATGAGGCGCGCGGGGAGGCCTTCAGGGTCTTGGTGGGGGCATTATGAGCGGCGTTCTGGCGAAGGCCTTTCCGATCGACACGAGCAACCGCTACGGACGCGCCGACCGCTCGGCGGTGGGCCGCTGGTTCTGGGAGATCGACCGCGTCCTCCTTGTGCTCGTCGCCGTCCTTATTGCGATCGGCCTGGTCGCCGTTGCCGCCGCTTCTCCCGCCGGCGCGCAGCGTTATTCGGGCGGCAACGTCACCTTTCCGCCGCTCTACTATTTCTATCGGCAGCTGGTGTGGCTGGCGGTCTCGCTGCCGGTCATGATCGTCATCTCGATGATGCCGCGAACCCGGCTTCGCGAACTGTCCCTGCTCGGCTGTGCGGGCTGCATCGGCGCCATGTTCCTGGTTCCGCTGATCGGGCCCGAGATCAACGGAGCCAAGCGCTGGATCGGATTCGGCTTCGCACAGGTCCAGCCGTCCGAATTCCTGAAACCCTTCTTCATCGTCACCCTGGCCTGGCTCCTCAGCCTCAAGGAGAAGGACAAGGGGCTGCCCGTCATGCTCCTGTCGGGGGCGCTGACCGGCCTGATCGCCGTGCTGCTGATGATCCAGCCGGACTTCGGCTCCACCATCATCTTCGGCACGGTGTGGATCGTGATGATCGCGCTGGCCGGGGCCAACGTTCGTGCGCTCGCCCTGATGGGGGTCGCCGGCCTCGTGGGAATCGTGCTGGCCTATTTCTTCTACGACGTGGCGCAGGTCCGGATCGACGGCTTCCTGTTCGGCGAGGGCGACAACTTCCAGGTCGAGAATGCGATGCGCACGCTGACCGCCGGCGGCCTACTCGGCATGGGTCCGGGCGGCGGCACCCGCAAGTTCCACCTGCCCGAACCGCATACCGACTACATCTTCTCGGTGATCGGCGAGGAGTTCGGCCTGATCGCCTGCATGGCCATCGCCGTCATCTACTGTGCCATCGTGGTCCGCGTGCTGGTCAAGCTGCTGGACGAGGACGAACCCTTCGCCATCCTCGCCGCCGCCGGCCTTGCCTGCCAGTTCGGCCTGCAGGCGCTGATCAACATGGCGGTGAACGTCCAGCTGGCGCCGTCCAAGGGCATGACCCTGCCGTTCATCTCCTACGGCGGGTCGTCCATGCTGGCGCTGTCGATCGGCATGGGGCTGCTGCTCGCCTTCACCCGCACCAATCCGTACCTCAAGCGATCGCCCTATGTGGTGAAGTGGAACGAGGGACGCTAAGCGGGACCGATGAACTTCGTCCTCGCGGCCGGCGGAACCGGCGGGCACATGATCCCGGCCCATGCGCTCGCCGCCGAACTCAAGGCGCGCGGCCATGGCGTCCTGCTGATCACCGACGCTCGCGGGTCGCGCATCCCCGGGCTGTTCGAAGGCGTGCCGGTGCATGTGCTTCCGGCTGGACGCTTGACGAAGACGCCTTGGGGCATGCTGAAGGCGCTTCGTTCGGTCATGGCAGGGCGGCGCGAGGCCAAGGCCCTTTACGCCAAGCACCGGCCCGACGCGGTGGTGGGTTTCGGCGGATATCCGGCATTTCCAGCGCTGCTGGCCGCCTCCTCGCTCAAGATCCCGACGATCCTGCATGAGCAGAATGCGGTGCTGGGGCGGGTCAACCGGCTGCTCGCGGGCGATGCGGCGGCGATCGCCACGGCGTATGAGCGGGTCGACCGGCTGAAGGAGGCGCATGAGCCCAAGGTCGCGCTGGTCGGCAATCCGGTGCGGTCCAGCATCGTCCGGCTGGGCGAACTGCCGTTCCCGGCGTTCGACGCCATCGCGCCCTTGAAGCTGCTGGTGACCGGCGGAAGCCAGGGTGCCACCGTGCTGGGCGAAGTGGTGCCGGCGGGCCTTGGCGAACTGGCCGACTCGCTTCGCCACCGCCTGCAGGTGGTGCAGCAATGCCGACCTGATGACATCGACCGCGTGCGGGAGACCTATCGTGAGCTCGGCATTCCCGCCGAGCTGTCCACCTATCTGCGCGACATGGACGAGAAGCTGGGTGAGTGCCACCTGATGATCGGCCGGGCAGGGGCCTCCACCATCGCCGAGCTGACCGCCGCCGGGCGACCGGCCATCCTCGTGCCCCTGCCGATCGCGACTGACGACCACCAGACCGCCAATGCGCGCGAACTGGCGCGGGCCGGCGGCGCGCGGACGATCCCGCAGGGCCAGTTTACGCCCGAAGCCCTCGCCCGCCAGATCGAGGCGCTGGCCGACGATCCCGAAGCGCTCGCCAATGCCGCAAGCCGCGCGTTGTCCGTCGGCCGGCCGCACGCCGCCCGCGACCTCGCCGATCTGGTCGAGCGGATCGGGCAGGGCGACCGTCCGGCGCTGGTCGGACGCGCGAAGAAGCCCGCGGCTCCGGCAGTTGCCCTGGCTCCGGCGGGAGCGGCGGCATGAAGGCGGTCGGCACCGATATCGGCACCATCCACTTCGTCGGGATCGGCGGGATCGGCATGTCCGGCATCGCCGAGGTGATGCACCACCTCGGCTACAAGGTGCAGGGCTCCGACAACCAGGAAAGCTACGTCACCGACGCCTTGAGCAAGGCCGGCATCCCGGTGATGATCGGGCAGAGCGCCGACAATCTTGGCGACGCCGCGGTGGTCGTCACGTCCACCGCCATCCGCCCCGACAATCCCGAAGTCGAGGAAGCCGCCCGCCGCCGCATTCCCCGCGTCCGCCGCGCCGAAATGCTGGCCGAGCTGATGCGGATGCAGAACACGGTCGCGGTCGCCGGTACCCACGGCAAGACCACCACCACCTCCATGATCGCCGCACTGCTCGACGCCGGAGGGCTCGACCCGACCGTGATCAACGGCGGGATCATCAACGCCTATGGCTCCAACGCGCGGCTGGGCACGGGCGAATGGATGGTGGTCGAGGCCGACGAGAGCGACGGCAGCTTCCTTCGGCTTGATGGAACGGTCGCGGTGGTCACCAATATCGATCCCGAGCATCTCGATCATTACGGCAGCTTCGAGCGCGCCAAGGACGCCTTTGTCGAGTTCATCGAGAACGTGCCCTTCTACGGCCTCGCGGTCATGTGCATCGACCATCCGGAAGTCGCCAACCTCTTGAGCCGGATCAAGGACCGGCGCGTGGTGACCTACGGCTTCTCGGCCTCCGCCGACCTCCGCGCGGAAAATGTGGTGACGGAGAACGGCGTCGCCCGGTTCGACGCCCTGGTGCTGCAGCGTTCGGGCGAGCGGCGGCGGATCGAGGGTATCACATTGCCCATGCCCGGTCGGCACAATGTCCAGAATGCGCTGGCAGCGGTCGCGGTCGGGCTTGAGCTTGGCCTTTCGGACGATTGCATCGCCACCGGCTTCGGCAAGTTCGGCGGGGTCAAGCGGCGCTTCACCCGCGTCGGCGAGGTCGACGGCACGATCATCATCGACGATTACGCCCACCACCCGGTGGAGATCCGTGCCGTCCTTTCCGCCGCGCGCGACAGCACGGCGGGCCGGGTCATCGCCGTGGTCCAGCCCCACCGCTTCACCCGCCTGCGAGACCTGATGCAGGATTTCGCCAACGCCTTTGTCGAGGCGGACACGGTGCTGGTCGCGCCGGTCTATGCCGCCGGCGAGGAGCCGATCGAGGGCGTCGACGCCGCGGCGCTGGCCGAGGCCATCTGCGCCCATGGCCACCGCATGGTCCAGACGGTGGACGGCGCCGCCGATCTCGCCCGCACCCTGCGCGACCTGGCGGCCGACGGCGACCTCGTCATCTGCATGGGGGCTGGCGACATCACCAGGTGGGCCGCTGGCCTCGCCGCCGCCGTGGCGCACGAACGCAGCCACAAGTCCGAGCCGGCGCACGCATGAGCCTGGCCGCAACCCTTCAGCATCCTCCGGTCCGCGGCAGGCTCACGCCGCGCGCTCCGCTTGCACCCCTGGTGTGGTTCAAGTCCGGCGGCGCGGCGGAGACCTTGTTCGAGCCTGCGGATGTTGCCGACCTGCAGGCCTTTCTCCGCGACCTTGACCCGGCGACGCCGGTGATGGCGCTAGGCCTCGGCTCCAACCTCATCGTCCGCGACGGCGGGGTCCCAGGTGTGGTGGTCCGGCTCGGCAAGCCGTTCGCCAAGGCCGCCTGCGTGGACGAGGTCACACTGGAATGCGGCGGCGGGGCGAGCGGGATCCTGGTTTCCTCCTCGGCGCGTGATGCGGGCATTGGCGGCATCGAATTCCTCCGCTCCATCCCGGGCACAGTGGGCGGCTTCGTGCGGATGAACGGCGGCGCCTATGGCCGCGAGGTCAAGGACATCCTCGTCGCAGCACAGGTTGTGCTTCGTTCCGGCGAACTGGTGACCCTGTCGCCTGCCGATCTCGCCTACACCTATCGCCATTCCGCTCTGCCGGACGGCGCGATTGTGGTCAGCGCCACCTTCCGCGGCGAGCCTGCCGACCCCGCCGCCATCCAGGCCGAGATGGATCGCATCGCCGCCAGCCGCGAAGCCTCGCAGCCGCTCCGCAGCAAGACGGGCGGATCAACCTTCAAGAATCCGCTGCCGGCCAAGGCCTGGGAAGTGATCGACGCTGCGGGATGCCGCGGCCTGACCCGTGGCGGCGCACAGGTGAGCGAGAAGCATTGCAACTTCCTCCTCAACCTCGGTACCGCGACCAGCGCGGACATCGAGGCGCTTGGCGAGGAGGTCCGTGCCCGGGTCCGCCAACACAGCGGAACCGAGCTCGAATGGGAAATCCAGCGCGTGGGAGTTGCAGGTGAATAAGGAACTCCACGTCGTCGTGCTGATGGGCGGCTGGTCGTCTGAGCGCGAAGTGTCGTTGATGAGCGGCAAGGGCGTGGCGAACGCCTTGCGTGAGCGGGGCTGGGCCAGGATCACCGAAGTCGACATGGACCGCAACGTCGCTGGGCGGCTCGAGGAGCTGCGCCCCGACGTCGTCTTCAACGCGCTGCACGGCCATCCGGGCGAGGACGGGACGGTGCAGGGAATGCTCGACCTGATGGGCATACCGTACACCCACAGCGGCCTCAGCACCTCGGCCATCGCGATCGACAAGGAACTGACCAAGCTGCTGCTGGTCCCCGCCGGCGTTCGGATGCCCCAGGGCACGATGGTCCGTTCCGAAACCTTGCATGAGCGCGATCCGATTCCGCGTCCCTATGTGCTGAAGCCGGTCAACGAAGGCTCGTCGGTCGGCGTCGCGATCATCCACGAAGGTGGCAACCATGGCCATCCGATCGGTCGCGGAACGCCGGGTCCCTGGAACGACTTCGACGAGCTGCTGGCAGAGCCCTTCATCAAGGGTCGTGAGCTGACGGTCGCGGTGCTGGGCGAAGAGGCGCTGTGCGTCACCGAACTCAAGCCCAAGGCCGATTTCTACGACTTCGCCGCCAAATATACCGATGGCCTGACTGAGCATGTCTGCCCGGCCGAGGTGCCGGAGGACATTGCCCAGGCGATGCTTGACATGGCGCTGCTGGCGCACCGCGCGCTTGGCTGCAAGGGCGCGAGCCGGTCGGACTTTCGGTGGGACGACGAACAGGGCGAGGCGGGGCTCTACCTGCTCGAGGTCAACACGCAGCCCGGCATGACCCCGCTCAGCCTGGTGCCCGAACAAGCCAGGCAGCGCGGCATTTCCTATGGAGAGCTGGTCGAGCGGATCATCGCCGAAGCGCTCGGGACCGGGCAGCCCAAGTGAACGCCCAGACCATCCGGCGCCCGGCGGCGGCAAAGGGACGCGCAGGCGCCAAGCCGCGCGCCCGCCGCGGCCCGGCCAAGGCCGCGGCGTCACCCTGGCCGGCGGGAAGCGGCCGGGTCGCGCGCTATGCCTTTATCGTCTTTGTCGCGTTGATGGCGATCGTCGCGCTGATCGCGCTCGACCTGCCCGGCAAGGCCCTTCGCGCGACCGGGGCGGCCACGGGCGAGGCGGGCTTCAAGGTCGCCAGCTATCAGATCGTCGGCCTCAAGAACCTCGACCGCCGCAAGGTCGATGCGGTGGTCACCGACGAGCTTCGCCGCGCCGCCGAGGAAGCCCCCATCGGCACCGACGAGCCGGCGCAGGCGCTGGTCGATCTCGATCGCATCCGCGATAGCCTGCTCCAGTTCGGCTGGGTCAAGGATGCCCGCGTTGCACGGCGTCTGCCCGACAGCCTGGTCATCGACCTGGTCGAGCGTACCCCTGCGGCGGTGTGGCAGCACCAGGGTCGGCTCAGCCTGATCGATGGCGAAGGCGTGGTGCTGGATGCGGTGGCGGTGGACAAGATGCCCGACCTGCCGCTGCTGATCGGGCCGGGCGCCAACGACCAGGCCGTGCCGCTGCGCCGGATGCTGGACCGGGTGCCGACCTTGAAGCCGCAACTCGCGTCGGCCACCTGGATAGGCGATCGGCGCTGGGACCTCAGCTTCGCGACGGGCGAAACCGTCTCCCTGCCCGAAACCGATGCGGCGGCGACCCGCGCGCTGCAGCGCTTTGCCAAGATGGACCGTTCGGTCGGTCTGCTTGGCCGCGACATGATCCGCTTCGACCTGCGCGTGCCAGGCAAGATGATCGTCCGGGTGCCGCCCGGCGCCACCCCACCGCCCGCCGGCACGGTGGAGGCCGCGAACTGATGGCCAACCGCGATGCGCCGCTGCTGATCGGCGCGCTCGACATCGGCTCCTCCAAGGTGTCCGCCCTGGTCTGCACACTGGACGAGGAAGGCCGCCCGCGCGTGCTCGGCACCGGCCAGCGACAGAGCCGCGGGGTAAAGCGCGGCTTCATCACCGACATGGAAGCGACCGAGGTCGCCGTGCGTGAAGCGGTCGAGCAGGCCGAGCGGATGAGCAGCCAGACCATCGAGGACGTGTGGGCGAGCTATGGCGCCGGCGGCCTCAGCAGCGACCTTGCCACCGTGGAAGTGGAGATCGGCGGCCACCAGGTCGAGCCGTCGGACGTCGAGGAACTGCTGAACAGCGGCCGCGGCGCGGTTGATCGGCCGGCCCAGGTGGTGCTTCACGCCACGCCCGCGCTTTACACCATCGACGACGTCCAGGGCGTCCGCTCCCCCGTGGGGATGCACGCCAGCCGGCTGGGCGTCGACATCCACGTCATCGCCGCCGACGAGGCCCCGCTGCGCAACGTCGACCTCACCATCCGCCAGGCTCACCTTGGCGTCCGCGCCATCGTCGCCTCGCCGGTCGCCGCCGCGCTTGCCTGCCTCAGCGCCGAGGAGCGCGACCTCGGCGTGGCGCTGGTGGAGCTCGGCGCGGAGGTCACCAACGTGTCCCTGCACATCGGCGGCATGCTGGTGGCACTGCGTTCGGTCCCGCTGGGCGCCAAGGACATCACCGACGACATCGCCGCCGCGTTCGGCGTACGGCGGCGCGACGCCGAGCGGATCAAATGCTTCCACGGCTCGGCCATGACCTCCCCGCGCGACAATCACGAGGTGGTGGAAGCGCTTCCGATCGGATCGGACGACGGGGCTGAGCCGCTGCGCATCAGCCGCGCCCAGCTGATGACCGTGATCCGCCAGCGCGTCGAGCGGATCACCGCCGAGGTCGACGAGGCGCTCAAGGACATGGGCTTCGTCAAGCCCGTCGGCGGCCAGGTCGTACTGACCGGCGGCGGCGCGGAGCTCAAGAACATCGCCGACTACATGCAGGGCGTGCTCGGCCGCTCGGTGCGGGTCGGCCGGCCGCGCGCGATCACCGGACTGCCCGATGCGCACAGCGGTCCTGCCTTCAGCAGCCTGGTGGGCCTTGCCCTGCTGGCGAGCCAGGGGCGCAGCGACGACCTGGTCAGGCCCGGTTCGCGAGGCGAGCGCGACAGCGCCGGCCTGCTCGGCCGGTTGTTCTCGGCGATCCGCGGCGGGCGGGGCTGACCGTCCCACCGCGGGACGATTGAGTCCCCACCGCCACGCTTGGACCCAAAATCGGCACAGGAGTTAACATTTTCGCTTGTGCCGCAAAGGTGGGTGAATCATAGATTCACGCTTACTGATTCAACACGTTGCTTGAGCGGGGGTCTGAAGGACATGAGCATTGATTTCGTCCGGCCAGCGGTCGACGAGCTGAAGCCGCGGATCACCGTCATCGGCGTCGGCGGGGCGGGCGGAAACGCCATCGCCAACATGATTCACGCGGATGTGCAGGGGGTCGACTTCGCGGTCGCCAACACCGACGCGCAGGCGCTGAATGCCAGCCTTGCGGATCGCCGCATCCAGCTTGGCCACAAGATCACGCAGGGCCTGGGGGCCGGCGCGCGTCCGGAAATCGGCCGCGCCGCCGCCGAAGAAGCGATGGAAGAGATCGAGCGGGCGCTCGAAGGCGCGCACATGTGCTTCATCGCTGCCGGCATGGGCGGCGGCACCGGCACCGGCGCGGCCCCCGTCATGGCGAAGGCCGCCCGCGACAAGGGCATCCTGACCGTCGGCGTGGTGACCAAGCCGTTCGCCTTCGAAGGCAGCCGCCGCACCCGCGCCGCCGAAGCCGGCATCGCCGAGCTGCAGCAGCACGTCGACACTTTGATCGTCATCCCCAACCAGAACCTGTTTCGCCTCGCCAACTCGGACACGACCTTCAAGGAGGCGTTCCAGATGGCCGACGAGGTCCTCCAGCAGGGCGTCCGCGGAATTACCGACCTGATGGTCATGCCTGGCCTCATCAACCTCGACTTCGCCGACGTCCGCTCGGTTATGGGCGAAATGGGCAAGGCGATGATGGGCACCGGCGAGGCGTCGGGCGACAATCGCGCCATCGAAGCCGCCGAAAAGGCGATCAGCAACCCGCTGCTCGACGGTGTCAGCATGAAGGGCGCCAAGGGCGTCATCATCTCCATCACCGGCGGCGAGGACATGCGCCTGATGGAGGTCGACGAGGCTGCCAGCCACATCAAGGAACTGGTCGACCCCGACGCCAACATCATCTGGGGATCGGCGTTCAACAACGACCTCGACGGCAAGATTCGCGTGTCGGTGGTCGCCACCGGCATCGAGGCGGAGGAAGCCACCAAGGCAACCCCGAGCACCAGCGGGCAGACCGCCGGCACCAAGGTGTTCACCTTCCCGACCCGCGCGACCACCGCGACGGCGACGCCCAGCGCCGCCACCGCCACGCCGGCCGCAACCGCTGCCGCCCCGGCGCCGCTCGACCTCGGCAATGACGGCGACGGTGACGAACTGCTCCTCGACAGCGAGGACATTCTGACCAGCCCGGTCGGCACGCCGCCGATCGCGCCGCCCAAGGACGAGGAAGCACCCGCGCCCAAGCGCGAGGCCGGCACGCTGTTCGAACGGATGAGCAGCATGGCCCGCGCCGGCGGCAAGATCGAGGACGAGCCTGCTCCCAGCCTCCGCCGCGAGCCCCTCGACATCCCGCGCTTCCTGAACCGGCAGGGCAACCAGTAAGGGCTCCGGCCCCTCTCTTCTGCCCAGCGGGCGGGGAGGGACTTGCCCAACAGCATGAATGAAGGAGCTGGGCGCCAAGTGCCCGGCCCCTTTGTTCGTTTTGGGCCGAGGTGAGCCGTCTGCCGCGTCTGCAGGGGTGAGGGTCGGGCTCAACTCGTCCCCCGCTCCCCACGCCTCATCGCCCGGACGGCTTCCCGTCAGCGTGCGCTCAGCTAGACCCGTCGATGGGATGGGGATGACACACAACGCCTTCTGGCTGGCCGCTGCCGCCGTGCTGCTGCCGCAAGCGGCGAGCGCGCAATATATCGGGGGGCGTGCGCCGGAGCCGCCGCCACCGCCGGTCGCCGGCATGCAGGAAACGCCCGAAGCGGCGCTCGCCCGCAACATCCGCCTGATCGCGATCAACCCGCGCAACTATGAGGCGCAGCTGGCCGCCGGCCGCGCCGCGCTTCGGCTTGGCGACCCCCAGGCCGCGATCGGCTTCTTTGGCCGCGCCGAGGAGATCAACGCCGCGCATTGGGCCGCCAAGGCAGGCCAGGGCTCGGCCATGGCTCACATGGGCGAGGCGCAGGCGGCGCTTGGCTTGTTCGAACAAGCGCAGGCGCTCGGCGGGCCGGTAAGCCTGTTTGCGATCGATCGCGGCCTCGCCTTCGACCTGCTCGGCCGCCAGGCAGAAGCGCAAGCCGATTACCGCCTGATGCTCCCGCTCGACGAGGGAGAAGCGCGTCGGCGACTGGCGCTCAGCCTCGCCATCTCCGGTCGCAGGGCGGAAGCGCTGACCGCCCTCGACCCGCTGCTCGCGAGGCGCGACCAGGCGGCACGGCGAACGCGTGCCTTTATTCTTGCACTTGGCGGCGACCTGGAAGGGGCACGTCAGGCGATTGCAGCCATGCTTCCTGGTAGCAGCAGCGGTTTTGATCCGTTTCTTCGCCGCCTGCCTACGCTCGGTCCCGGGCAGAAGGCGGCCGCGGTGCACCTGGGCATCATGCCCGCAGAGGGTACGGCGCTGGCCGCGCTGCACGCAACAGAGCCGCCGGCGCCGGCGGCGGTGCCGGTCGCGGCGCCGGTTCGCGAGGCAAGGGTCCAGCCCGTGCGCGTCGCTCCTCGGGCGGCGAGGCCGACGTCGCCCCCGGCCAGTGCGAACAGCTCGGCAGCTCCTGCCGCTGGTGCCAGCCTGCAGGCCGCTGGTGATCGCCTCGCGTCCATCGAAAGTTCGCTGGTCACCCTGCCTTCAGCCCCGCCGCCTCCCCGACCGATCGTGGAGCGGACAGCGGCGGCAAGGGCGGCGGCGCCGCCCCCGGCGCCCAAGCCGATCGTGGAGCGTTCGGCGTCGCGGCGGGCTTCCGCTCCGGAATTCGATCTGGCCAGCCGTCCCGGCAGCGACGAACGAGGCCGCAACAGCAACAGGCCTCCAGCCAAGGCGAACGAGACGAAGCCCGTGAAGCTTGCTGCAGCCGCCAAGGGGACCACTGCAGAAAACACCGGAACAAAGGCCGCTGGAGCGGGCGCAAGAAACAGCAAGGCTGCCGAAGACGCCAAGCCCGCCAAGCCCGCCGCCGCTTCCGCCTCGCGCATCTATGTCCAGCTTGCCGGCGGCGCCAATGCCGACCGGATGGGCCGCGAATATGATCGCATCCGCAAGACCAAGGCCTCGCTGTTCCGCGCCCGCCAGCCTTTGGTGTCGGCGGTGAAGGGCTGGTCGCGCCTGCTGGTCGGCCCCTTCAAGGACAGTGACGAGGCGCAGGGCTTCGTCAATGACCTCCACGCCGCCAAGCTCAGCGGCTTCGTCTGGACTGCGCCGGCCGGCCTTAAGCTCGAGAAGCTCGACACGAAGTGACGCTCCCCCCCGGCATCGCCGCGCGTGCAGTGGACAGTCGCGGGCGACTCCATGCCGAGCCTGACAGCGGCCCGCGCGGCCCGCGCGACGTCTTTCAGCGCGACCGCGACCGGATCGTCCATTCAATCGCCTTTCGCCGCCTGCGCCACAAGACGCAGGTGTTCGTCGCCCCCGACGGCGATCATTATCGTGTTCGCCTGACCCACAGCCTTGAGGTCGCGCAGATCGGCCGCACCATCGCCCGCGCGCTCGGCCTCAACGAGGACCTGACCGAGGCCTTGTGCCTGGCGCACGACCTTGGTCATCCGCCATTCGGCCACGCGGGGGAGGACGCGTTGGACGAGGCGCTGCGCTTTGCTGGCGGGTTCGACCACAACGGCCACACGCTGCGCCTGCTGACCTTGCTGGAGACGCCCTATCCCGACTTCGACGGGCTGAACCTCACCTTCGAGACGCTGGAGGGGCTGGCCAAGCACAACGGTCCGGTCACCGCGCCCAAGTGGGCATTGGCCGAGGTCGCCGCGGCGATCGGCCTCGACCTCGCAAGCCATGCCAGCTTGGAGGCGCAGGTCGCGGCCATCGCCGACGATATCGCCTACGACAATCACGACATCGACGATGGCCTGCGGGCGGGTGTCCTGCCGCTCGACGTGCTGCTCGAACTGCCGCTGGTCGCGCGGCACTGGGAGGCGATCGGGCGGCGCTGGCCGGACCTGCCGCTCGACCGCAAGGTCAAGGCACTGGTCCGCGACCAGATCGGGACCATGGTCGGCGACCTGCTGACCGAGACCCGGCGGCGGGTGGCGGAGAGCGGTGTCGAAACGCTGGCCGGCGTGCGCGCCGCCGGGCGCCCACTCGCCGGCTTTTCCGATGAGCTCGCCGCCGAGGAGCGCGCGCTCAAGGCGTGCCTTTATGCCAACCTCTACAATGCGCCGGCGCTGCAACCGGTGCGTGTCGAGGCGCAGCGGGTGGTCGGCAACCTGGCCCGCGCCTATCTCGCCGACCCGCGCCTGTTGCCCGACGCCTGGCACCGCGGCGAGGACGAGGTCTCCACCGCCCGCAACGTCGCCGATTATATCGCCGGCATGACCGATCCCTTTGCGATCAGCCGGCACGAGGCGCTGATTGGCCCCGTTGAGCTGCCGGAGAAGTTCTGAGGCGCGCCGCGCTCCTGGCGCTCGCTCTGCTCGGCGGATGCGGCGGGCAGGAGCCAAGCTCGGACGAGAGACCGGTTCTCGTGATCCCTGACCCGCAAGCCGACTTGTGGGACTTCCGGTTCGATCCGCCGCCTGATTTCGTCTGGCGCGAGGAGCTGATGCCGATCGACAGCTACGGAAAGGTGTGGCGCGGGTCCGCCATTCCGGAATTCGGGGTCTCGCTCGACGGCTATGCATCGCGGCTCCGCTGCACTGCCGCGCCCTGCCGTGAATGGCAGGAGCCGTTCTCCGGCGGCACCGCGACGTTCGTGCGGGATGCGTGGGTACGGGAGGGGGAGGGGATCGAGGGCACCCTCAACGTCTATTTTCCGGTGATCAGCCGGTATGGCGAGGTCACGCTTGCGCTCACGATCATTGCCAGCTGCGCCAGCAAAGCCGCCTGCGACCGGGTGGAGGAAATCGCGCGCACGATCAGGGTTGTCCGCCGCCGGTCAGTCACTTCGCGTTAGGGAAACGACGAGCGGCGTCGGCTCAGGTTGCCGCAACGCAGCATTTCCGCTACGGGCGCCGGCGAACCTCTCCCCAAGGAAAACCGATGGAACTCCGCAACGTGGCGATCATCGCCCACGTCGATCATGGCAAGACGACCCTCGTCGACCAGCTCTTCCGCCAGTCCGGCACCTTCCGCGACAACCAGCGCGTCGAAGAACGGGCAATGGACTCGAACGACCTCGAGAAGGAGCGCGGGATCACGATTCTCGCCAAGTGCACTTCCGTGGAGTGGGACGACGGCAACGGCAACCAGACCCGCATCAACATTGTCGACACCCCCGGCCACGCCGACTTCGGCGCCGAGGTGGAGCGCATCCTGTCGATGGTCGACGGCGTGATCCTGCTGGTCGACGCCGCCGAAGGCCCGATGCCGCAGACCAAGTTCGTCACCGGCAAGGCGCTCGGCCTTGGCCTCAAGCCGATCGTCGTCGTCAACAAGATCGATCGACCCGACGCGCGCCCGGCCGAAGTGCTGGACGAATGCTTCGAGCTGTTCCTCAGCCTCGACGCCAATGACGAGCAGCTCGACTTCCCCGTGCTCTACGCGTCGGGCCGGAACGGCTATGCCGGCCGCGAGGACACGGTACGCGAGGGCAATCTGACGCCCTTGTTCGAAACCATCGTCAGCCACATTCCCGAGCCCGGCCTGCCGGTCCACGGCGAGTTCAAGATGCTTGCTACCTTGCTCGATCGCGATCCGTTCCTCGGCCGTATCCTTACCGGCCGGGTCGAATCGGGCACCTTGCACATCAACCAGCCGATCCGCGCGATGGACGTCCATGGCGCCAAGGTCGAAGAAGGCCGCGCGACCAAGATCTTTGCTTTCCACGGCCTGGAGCGCGTGCCGGTCGAGCAGGCGCAGGCGGGCGACATCATCGCCATCGCCGGCCTGATGAACGCGACCGTCTCCAACACCATCGCCAATCCGCTGGTCACCGACCCGATCAAGGCGCGCCCGATCGACCCGCCGACGCTCGCCATGAGCTTTGCGGTGAACGACAGCCCCTATGCGGGCCGTGACGGCGACAAGGTGCAGAGCCGCGTCATCCGCGAGCGGCTGGAGCGCGAGGCGGAAACCAACGTCGCGATCCGCGTCACCGTTGCCCACGACAATGACAGCTATGAGGTCGCCGGCCGCGGCGAACTGCAGCTTGGCGTGCTGATCGAAACCCTGCGCCGCGAAGGCTTTGAACTGTCGATCAGCCGTCCCCGCGTGCTGTTCCAGGATGGCCCTAACGGCCGCGAGGAGCCGTATGAGACGGTGGTCATCGACGTCGACGACGAGTTCTCTGGCACGGTCGTCGAGAAGATGAGCCTGCGCAAGGCCGAGATGACCGACATGCGCCCGTCCGGCGCCGGCAAGACCCGCCTGACCTTCAGCGCGCCCTCGCGCGGCCTGATCGGTTATCACGGCGAGTTCCTGTCGGACACCCGCGGCACCGGCATCATGAACCGCCTGTTTGAGAAGTATGGCCCCCACAAGGGCCAGATCACCGGGCGCCAGAACGGCGTCCTGATCTCGATGGAGAAGGGCAAGGCGCAGGCCTACGCCCTCAACATGCTCGAAGAGCGCGGGATCATGTTCATCTCGCCCGGCGACGATCTCTACGAGGGCATGATCATCGGCGAGAATGCCAAGCCGCAGGACCTTGAGGTCAATCCGCTCAAGAGCAAGCAGCTGACCAACTTCCGCGCCTCGGGCAAGGACGAAGGCATCCGCCTGACCCCGCCGCGCCGCATGACGCTGGAACAGGCGATCGCCTACATCCAGGACGACGAATTGGTGGAGGTGACCCCCAAGGTCATCCGCCTGCGCAAGCGCCACCTCGATCCGCACGAGCGCAAGCGCCAAAGCCGCAAGGCCGAGGCCGCCTAAGGCGAAACACAAAGGGCTCCGGCAGCAAGCCGGGGCCCTTTTTGTGATAAGAACGATCTGGCCGCCGCCAAACGATTCGTCGGCCAGTTACGGGATGGTTCCCCGACGCGCCACTCGACATGGCGTCTCATCGGCCACACGGCTCCATTCGTCGCAGCAGTCTGCCATCTTTCCGCAATTCGACCCGTTACCCACTCGGCTCGGCCATTGCGCAGGTTACCCAGCGCGCTTCCTCACCTATGTCCCTCCTCACAAGACAAGAGCGACGGCATCCAGGAGTTTTCGGATGCCAGGGCTAGTCGGATGAGGGCGGAGGCCGCAAGCACCCGAGGGGTGCGGATGTTGCGAGGCCAGACCCCTCGGCCGCAGAGTAAAGAGAATGATTTGACCAAGCGACTGGCGTTTGGCCGCGTGCCCGCGATTGCATTTCTATTGTCGGTAAGCGGCCTTGCATCCCCGGGTTCGGCCCAGGTTGCGACTGTTGCGGCCACCCCGGTCGCCGTTACGGGAACGCCGGCAAGCACTGCTACCGCATCGGCGCCCGCTCTCCAGGTCACGCCGGCACCGGCCGCCACGGTCCTTCAGCCGGTTGTGCAGGGCCGCGCCGCGGTTCTCTCCTCTACCCCACGCCCGGTAAGCGGCACCACCCCGCCGACCGGCACCAACGACGTCCGCCCGGCTGTCACCCACACCGGCTTGTGGCCGCTGGTCTGGGCCAAGACGCAGGACCAGGCCGCTGCGGCGCTCAACGAGCAGGAAGAATGCATCGCCATCGCCGTCTACCACGAAGCGCGCGGTGAGCCGCTCGACGGCCAGCTTGCGGTGGCGGAAGTGATCATGAACCGCGCCGCCTCGGGCCGCTATCCCGCCAGCTGGTGCGCGGTGGTGAAGCAGCCCTGGCAGTTCAGCTTCGTCAACCCGCGCTCCGGCCGCATGCCCGGCGTCAACAAGAGCAGCGCCAGCTGGGCCTATGCGCAGGCGATCACCCGCATCGCGGTCGGCCAGTTCGCCGATGCGCTGCCCGGCGACGTCCTGTGGTACCATGCCGACTATGTCGCGCCGAGCTGGGGCCGGCGTCTGGCCAAGGTCGAGAAGATCGGCGCCCACATCTTCTACCGCGCGAGCTGACGCTCTTCGGGAGGCGTCAAGCGTGACGTCATGACGTCTCGCCCCCGTAACCACTCCGTTCGGCGATAACTCGCTCAACCCGGGATTCGCTTTGTCGCGGCGCCCTGCAAGCCTTGGCCGAAGGTGGTTTCGCCGCCACGGAGGGGTGCAAGGTGTTGAAGATACTGATCGTCGAGGACGAACGGCCGCTGGCCGAGACCCTCCGCTACCTGGTCGAGGACAATCCGCGCTACCGGGTGGTGGGCATCGCCGAGGACCTGCCCTCGGCGCTCGAGCTGCTTGAACATGGCGAGCCGGACCTGGCCCTGGTCGACCTTCATCTCGCCCGCGGCTCCACCGGCTTCTCGGTCGCGGTGCGCCTCAACGATGCGGGCGTGCCCTGCCTGTTCGTCACCGGCCGCGCGCCGGGCTTCGCCATGCCCGACCTTGCCCTGGGGCTGCTGCTGAAGCCCTTCACCGGCAATGACGTGCACCGCGCGCTGGCGCTGGCCGAAGACGTCATGCGGGGCCGCGAGACGCTGCGGCCGCGACTGCCGCGAAACCTCCAGCTGTTTGAACCTGACGAGGAACCCGTCCCGACCCCGGAGAGTGCGGCGCTTCCGCAGCGTGGAGGCTTCAAGGCGCGGCTCGAGCGGTGGATCAGCGGAACCACCCATTGAACCCTTTGGGCGACGGTTCGTTAAATCGCCAAACAACTGATTAATCGAGTATTTGCCGTGCCCCATCGACTGCTCCTCGGCGCTGCCTTGCTGGCAGCGGCGGTGGGTGGCGCCGTCCCTGCGGTTGCCGCCTCGAACACCACCAGCGACCGGATGCCGGCTGCCAGCGCGGTGGCGCGGTTCTACGAAGCGCGGCAGCAACCGCTGTGGCTGCAATCGCCCGCTGCTCTGCGTGCCCTCCTTGAAGCGCTTCGCACCGCCGAGGTGGACGGCCTCGCCCAAGGGCCGGAGCTTGCCGGCAGGATCGAACGGGTGCTCGGCGAAGCGCAGGTCGGCATCCCCGGCGCCGATCGCGAGGCCGAGCGGTTGATGAGCAATGCCTTTGTGCTTCACGCGCAGGCACTGAAGTGGCCTGGCAATGCGGGTATCGTGTTTGCCGATTCCAGCCTCGTTCCGCGCGTGCCCAGCCCGGCGGAAGTGCTGGAGCGGGCCGCTGCCGCGCCCGACCTTGCCGACCATGTCCGCCAGCTGGTTGCCGTCAACCCGATCCATGCTGGCCTTCGCCAGGCCGCGATCCGCGACATGCGCTTCCTCGGCACGCCGTCGCGCGCGCTCAAGGCCAGCATCGAGCGTGCCCGCCTGCTGCCCTCGGCTGGCCGCTTCGTCCTCGTCGACATCGCCAGCCAGGAGCTGATGATGATCGAGGAAGGCCAGGTCGTCGACCGGATGAAGGTCGTGGTCGGCAAGCCGGACATGAAGACGCCGCTGATGGCGGGCACGCTGCGGCAGGTCACCTTCAATCCTTATTGGAACGTGCCGGTTGACCTCGCCGCAAGCAACATTGCCCAGAATGTCCTGAAGCACGGCCTAGGCTGGTTCCGCTCGCGCAATTACGAAGTGCTTTCGGGCTGGGACGCCGGCGCGACGGTCGTTGATCCTGCCGGCATCGACTGGCAGGCGGTGGCCGATGGCCGGGTCGAGGCACGCGTTCGCCAGCGCCCGGGTCGCGGCAATTCGATGGGCGAGATGAAGTTCGAATTTCCCAATGACATGGGGATCTATCTCCACGACACGCCCGACCGCCAGCTGTTCGCCGCGGCCGAACGGACCTTCAGTTCGGGTTGCGTGCGGCTGGAGGATGCCGCGCGCCTCGGCCGCTGGCTGCTCGGCCGCGAGGCGATCGCGACCAGCGCCCAGCCCGAACTCAACGTGGCTCTGCCAACCCCGGTGCCGGTGTTCCTCACCTATCTGACGGTGCGGCCCGGCCCCGAGGGCTCGCTCGCCTATGCGCCGGACGTCTACGGGCTGGACACGGCCGGAGAAGGACTGCTTGCTGCCGCCCGTTGAGCGGCGTGCACTGATCCCGGCAAGCGCTTGGAGAAGGAAAGCGGTGCGGCCCCGATCCGGCCGCCGCACCGCGCTGGGCTGTTAGCTCCCTTGCTCGGCGAGCCGCTGCAACTCCGCTGCCGACACACCTAGGACGGCACCCTGCGGACCGGGTGCAATCGACGCGCGTGGCATGCGGATCAACTTGCCACCGGTCAGCTTCACCGTCACGGTTTCCGCATCGATCGCCTCGATTGTCCCGGCCAAGGTTCCGTTCTGGCCGTAGACGGAGGTCCCGGCGACCAGCTTGGCATTGGCTTCCGCCAGCGCCTGCTGGGTCTGCGTATTGAGCTGCTCGCGGGTCAGGGCGAACAGCAGCTTGCCCTCGTTCGGAGTGAAGGAGGTGGCGGGCAGCTGCACTTCGACCTTGTCGGTCTTCACCACCACCTGATCGCCCGTCACGCTGGTCACGCTTCCGACCGGATTGCCTGCCGTGTCGACGATCTGGGTTCCCGGGGCGATCGGCGCAGCCTGCGCGGAGGCGGCGGACGGGCTCGCCAGGGCAAGAGCAGCGGCGGCGGCAAGAAGGCGGGTGTGGCGGACCGTCATGTCGAGGTGATCTCCTTCATTTTCAGAAGCTTTGGTGTTCGCCACCTTAGACCGAAAAAGTGCCTTATTCCACGAAACAGGCGCATTCCGTCCCGCGATTGGCTCGTCGAGCCGAGCCGAGGCGCTGCCCGGCCGAACCAGACGCAACCGAATTCACCCACCGTGTACGGCGAGCGGGGAAACAGATCTGAAAGCAAGGAATGGATGCCCGACGTGGATTCGAACCACGATTGACGGAGTCAGAGTCCGTAGTCTTACCATTAGACGATCGGGCATCAGGCGCGCGTCACGCGCGACGACAGGGGGCAGCTAGGGGGCCGGTTCCACGCTGTCAACGCCTTTCCCGGCAACTTGCGCCAGCGATACGATCTGGCTTAAGCCTGATCTCAAGTCAGCCGTCCGGTTTGTTTGGGCGGTGCAGGATGATTGGAACACAGGCGATGGCATCTGTTTCTGCCAGCGCGCCGATGCCGGGTCGTCCGGCCGGGCACCGAAGGCAAGATCGCTCCACCGCGGCGATCCCGCCTCAGCAACCTTATGCGGCGATCGACCTTGGCACCAACAATTGCCGGCTGCTGATCGCGCGCCCTTCCAGCGGCGGCTTCACCGTGGTTGACGCGTTCAGCCGCATCGTCCGCCTGGGCGAGGGCCTCGCCACCAGCGGGCGCCTGACGGACGATGCGATGGATCGCGCCGTGGACGCGCTGGGGGTGTGCGCCGACAAGCTGCGCCGCCGCCGCGTCGGCCTTGCCCGCTCGGTCGCCACCGAAGCCTGCCGCCGCGCCGCCAACGGGCGCCACTTCATCGAACGGGTGCGCGAGGAAACGGGAATCGCGCTGGAGATCATCGCCCCCCAGGAAGAAGCCCGCCTCGCCGTGCTCGGCTGCCATAAATTGCTGGAGCCCGGCGACGGTCCCGCCATCATCTTCGACATCGGCGGCGGCTCGACCGAGCTGGTGCTGGTGGAACCCGGCGGCGCCGACACCAACCCGCGCATCAAGGCCTGGTGGAGCGCGCCGTGGGGCGTCGTCTCCCTCACCGAGAGCGAGGGCCGCGCCGCCATCGAGGGTCCCGACCGCGTCGCCGCCTACGCCCGCATGCGCACCCGCGCCGCCCGCGCCTTTGACCGTTTCAGCGAACTGCTGCCCGAGCGCACCGACAACATCCGCCTGCTCGGCACCAGCGGCACGGTCACCACGCTCGCCTCCGTCCACCTCGCCCTGCCCAGCTACGATCGCCGCGCGGTCGACGGGCTGCACGTGCCGATCGAGGCGATGCGCGACATCTCCACCCGGATCGCCGAGATGGATTTCGAGGGCCGTTCCGCGCTTCCCTGCATCGGCTCCGAACGCGCCGACCTGGTGGTCGCCGGCTGCGCCATCCTTGAGGCGATCCTCGACATCTGGCCCGCCGCCCACCTCGGCATCGCTGACCGCGGCATCCGCGAAGGCATCCTGCGCAGCCTGATGGCCCGCGACGGTCACGTCCTGTAAGCGCCTGGCCCATGACAACCCGCGTCAAGACCGCCAAGGGCCGCAAGGTCGGCTCCACCAAGTGGCTGCAGCGGCAGCTCAACGACCCCTACGTCAAGAAGGCCAAGGCCGAAGGCTATCGCAGCCGCGCCGCCTACAAGCTCCTTGAGCTTGACGAGAAATTCAAGTTCCTCCGTGGATCAAAGGCGGTCGTTGACCTCGGCATCGCGCCGGGCGGGTGGAGCCAGGTGGTCCGCAAGAAGTGCCCGCAGGCGGCGGTGGTGGGTATCGACTTCCTTGAAGTAACGCCGCTCGACGGCGTCACCATCCTGCACATGGACTTCACCGACGACGACGCCGACGCCCGCCTCAAGGAAGCCCTGGGAGGGGAGGCGGACCTCGTCCTTTCCGACATGGCCGCCAACACCGTTGGCCACCCGCAGACCGATCACCTGCGCACCATGGGCCTGGTCGAGCTCGGCCTCGAGTTCGCCAAGGACGTGCTGAAGCCTGGCGGCGCCTACGTCGCCAAGGTCCTCGCCGGCGGCACCGACCACCAGTTGCTGGCCGAACTGAAGAAGCATTTCACCACCGTGAAGCACGCCAAGCCGCCCGCCAGCCGCAAGGATTCAAGCGAATGGTATGTCGTGGCGCAGGGCTTCAAGGGGCGACGGGACGAGCCGGCTCCGCAAGGCTGACCGCCGCCGCTGGCTCGGTCGCGCGGACATGCCGGATCAGCCGCTCGTACAGAAAGTCCGTGACCAGCCGGACGCTGGGGTTGTGGCGCACCCGTTCGTGGGTCAGCAGCCACAATTTGCGCTCGTGGGCGCGGGTCGGACGAAGGCATTGCAGCAGGTCGGGATCGGCCCTGGCGACGATGCACGGAAGCACCCCCACGCCCAACCCCGACCGAATGCCCGACAACAGGCCGTTGCTGCCGTCATATTGCATGGTGACCCGCCCCAGCAGGCCCATCTCCTCCAGCCAGGCCGAATAGACGCGCCACAGGCCGCCCCCGCCGCCGCCGATGATGTCATGCTCGAGAAGGTCGCGCCGGCTGAGCGGAAGGCCGCGGGTCGCGGCATAATCACGGCTGCAATAAAGCGCCCAGTCATCGTCCTGGATGATCCGCCCGACTAGGCCCTCGGCCTGGGGCGACGCGGTGGAACGCAGCGCCACGTCCGCCTCGCCCGCGCCAAGGTCGCGCAGCTCGCGGGTGCACTCCAGCTCGATCCGTACCTCGGGGTGGAGGTCGTGCAAATCGCGCAGCCACGGCGTCAGAAGCGAGACGGCGAACACTTCCTCCGTGGTGATCCGCACCGTTCCGCCAACCGCGCGGGCCTGCGCCTTGGCCGCCGCTTCGGCGGCCTCGGCCGCTTGCCCCAGTGCCTCGGCCATCGGCAGCACGGCCTGCCCGGCGTCGGTCAGGCGATAGCCATGCGCCCGCCGCTCGAACAACCTCACCGCCAGCGCTTCCTCCAGTGCGGCGATCCGCCGTGCGGCGGTCGACTGGCTCACCCGCAGCGCCTTGCCGGCGCCGAGCGTGCTGCCGTGCCTGGCAACCGCCAGGAACACTCGCCAGTCGCTCCATTCCGCTTCCCGCGCCATGCCGTCTTGTAGCGCAATCCGCCGCGCCGCCGTTATGCAAATCTGACGAACCGCTCAGCGACAACAAGGCTCACGTTCCGCCGGCGGCAGGTCTACATCAAGCACCAGACGCCGGCGTCATCCCCCCACTCTAGAACAGGTGGATGACATGAAGATCACGATCATCGCTTTCCTTGGAACTGCCCTGCTGGCTGGCCCCGCCACCGCCGCACCGGCTCCGGTCCACGACCGCATCGCCGACCTGTGCGCCGTGTCCAATACCGACCTTGAAGGTCAGCGTCTCGCCCGGGCCTGCCGTGCCGAGCTTCGCGCCCGGGCCGAGGCGGAGCGGATCGCCGCCGCTCCCGCGTCGCAGTTACCACGCGCTGCCGACCTGACTCCAGAGCGCCCGCTGCGCACCGCCGAGGCCGTGCCGCTCCGCCCGCGCTGACCCTTGCTGCCCGCCTCTTCGCTCCCCCCGGTGCGAAGAGGCGGGCAGGGGCGGTCACACCGCCGCAGCCCCCGCTGCCCGCGCCGCCTTGGCCGCGCGTTTCACCGCCAGTTCGCGCTTGTGCTCTGCCCGCATCCGGTCGAGCAGCTTGGCCAGCCGCGCCGCCGCTTCCTTCGGATCGGACCGCTGCGGACGCCGTTCGCCGGGCCCCTTGCCAAGCCCCTTCTCGTGCATCTTCAGCAGCACCATGATCGTCCGGCAATCCAGCCCCGGCAGGGTCGCAAGGGCCACTTCGTCAGGCGTCGCGGCTTGCAGCAGTTCCAGCGACCGACGAACCATTTCGGCTCGCAGTGTGATCACTGCATTCTCCTCCGCAAGTGCCCAGGCGTCGCGGAAGGCGTGGTCCACACGGCGCCGGTCATAGGCCGTGGACAGGGGCACGCCGGCCGTTCTCGCGCTCTCCGACACATTGCCGGTGGCGGCGAAATGTCCAAGGAACTGCTTGCGCTTGGCATGGGTGAAGTTACGCTGAGGCTCACGATGGGCCTGCAGTACCCGGTTGCTGTTACCCCTGATGACCGCCACGTCAGCTGCTCCCCTCGTTGCCGACCCGAACTAACCGCAATGGCACAAATTGTCAAGGGTTCTGGTTAGGATTCCTCCATCTTCCGCAATCCGTTGACCAGCGCCGATCGCCAGGCTCAAATCGGGCGCAAAGGAGAACCCTGCCATGACCCCACCAACCCTGGAGACCGATCGCCTCATCCTGCGCGACATCCGGCAGGAGGACCTCGACGGCTGGGCCGAGCTGATGGGCGATGACGACTCTGCCCGCTACATCGGCGGCACGCTCAACCGCGCGCAATCGTGGCGCGCAATGGCGACCTTCGCCGGCTCGTGGGGCCTCAAGGGTTTCGGCATGTTCTCGGTGGTGGAGAAATCGACCGGCCGCTGGATCGGCCGGCTTGGGCCGTGGCAGCCCGAAGGCTGGCCCGGAACGGAGGTGGGCTGGAGCATCCTCAAGTCCGCCTGGGGCAAGGGCTATGCGGCCGAAGGCGCCACCGCCGCCATCGACTGGGCCTTCGCCACCCTTGGCTGGAGCGAGGTGATCCACGTCATCGACGTCGCCAATGCCCGCTCGATTGCCCTCGCCGAGCGGCTCGGCTCGGTCGATCTCGGCCCGCGTGCGCTGCCCGCGCCGCTCGACGTCTATGACGTCCACGCCTGGGGACAATCGCGTGACCAGTGGCTCGCCAGGCGGGCCGCCGCGCCCCGGTGAAGCGCACCCGCCTCAGCATCTGCCGCGCCAAGCGCTCCTTCGCCTCCGACGCCGAAGCCCGCGCCGCCGCCGCCCTCGCCACCGGCCTCGACCTGCGCCCCTACCGCTGCGACCGCTGCCGCGCCCACCACCTCACCAGCCGCCGCAAGGGCAAGCGCGTCCCGCGGCCGGGGTGAGGTTGGCTAGGGGTGGAGAGAGGACGACAGGGGACCGCTGAACAGGTTGCGATCAGGTGCGGTTTGAACCACTAAGCCGCATAACCGCAGCGGGTCCGAAGCAGATAAATGCCGCCCGCTATTAGTCTCCCCCTGCGGCCGCCATCAGGTTCATGAGGTTGCGGGCGGCATCGCGGTCGGCGGGGTCGGGAAAGGCGACGTTGAGGTAGGGCGCGCTGCCCAGGGTGTAGAGCAGCGACCACAAGGCAAAGCGCTGGTCGCGGTCGGTGGTGAGCCCGAGGTCGACGGTGAGCCGCTCGATCCCCGCTTCAAGACCGGCCGGGGTGACGGCGGCTAGGTCGCTGGTCCCGAACGCCCGGTGCAGCAGGTCGTCGATGGTCATTGCGGCCGCATCAGCCCTTTTTGCTGGCCCGCGTGTCCGCGATCGCCTGCTTCAGCGCCTCATAGCCGACCGCGCCGTTCAGCACCTTGTCGCCGACGATGAATAGCGGCGTGCCGGTGGCGCCAAGCGCCTGCGCCAGCTGGAGGTTCTTGCGCAGTTCGCCGTCGATCTCGGGGGAGGAGGGGACGGCCGCCGGGACGCCGGCGGCAGCGGCGGCCTTGGCCAGCGTCGCCTGGCTCGGCCGGCCGGCCGCGTAGAGGGCGTCGTGAAAGGCCATGAACCGGCCCGACGCGCTCGCCGCCAGCGCCATCCGCGCCGCCGCCTCGCTGTCGGGACCGAGGATGGGGAACTCACGGTAAACGACCCGCAGCTTCGGATCTTCCCTCACCAACCGCGCGATGACCGGCAACGACGCCTTGCAGTAGCCGCAAGCGTAATCGTAGAATTCGACCAGCGTGACATCCCCGTCCCTCGCGCCCTGCCAGGAGGAGCCGAACGGCGTTTCCAGAGCGGCGCGGTTGGCTGCCAGGATCGGGGTATATTGGTTGTCGCGGAGCGCATCGGCGGTTTCGACCAGGATGGTGGGGTTCTCCACCAAGGCGTTGCGCACCAGTTGGTCGGCCCAGCCGCCCTGGACTGCGGCGACACCAAGCGCGACCGTTGCGATCGCACCCCCTGCCGCGCCGGCCAGCATCGCGCCCCAGCCGCTTCCCCCCTTCTGCTCACTCACTTGATCAGCGTCCCCGGCCCTTGCGGTTCTTTTCCACTTCGGTGCGGCTTACCATGGCGATATCCTGCGCACGAAGGAAATCGGGGGTGCCCTGCGGAATGCCCTTGAGCGCACGTTCGGCACTGGCAAGCGCAAGCTTGGGCTCGCCCTCCAGATTGTAGCGCTCGGCCGTGGCCAGCGCTGCGCGCGGCAGGTCGCCCTTGCGGTCGTAGATGACGCCGAGCTGGTACCAGGCAAAGGGCTGTTCATTGTCGCGGCCGATGGAGGCGCGAAGCACCCGTTCGGCTTCCGGCAGATTGTCGTTCTTCTCGGTCGCCAGCAGTGCATGGCCGAGCATGGCCTGGATCATCGGCTGGTCGGGTGCCCTGGCCACCGCCGTACGAAGCGGCTCAAGCGCGTCCATCGGCTTGCCGCTCTCAAGCAGGATCTGACCCTTGAGCTCGAGATAGAAAGGGTCCTGCGGCGCCGTCGCCAGCAGCGCGTCCGCCTCCCGGATCGCCGCGTCGCGGTCGCCCATCCGGTGGTAAGCGTACGCCCGGGCGTAGCGGGCCGGAACACTGGTGTCGCTCGCCGGGTAGGACCGCAGCACTGCTTCCTTGTCGCTGATGTAGCCGATCAGCTTGGCCCGGACCCGCTGAAAGCGCGCCTCAAGCGCAGGGTCGGTCGGCCGCGACCATGCCGGATCCTTTTTGTAGAGCTCGGTCAGCGTCGCCACCCGCTCGCTGCTGAGCGGGTGAGTGCGGTTGTAGCTGTCGGTGGCGTAGACGGCGAGGCGATATTCCTGGTTCTGCAGCTTCTTGAAGAACTGGAGCGAGCCCTGGCCCGAGATGCCTGCCTTGCTGAGATAGGACACGCCCGCGAGGTCCGCGCTGGTCTCCTGCGCACGGGTGAAGGCGAGGAACTGCCCCATGGCGACCTGCTGCCCGAGCGCCATGGCACCCATCGCCGCCTCGCCAGCGCCTGCCGCCATGGCCAGCCCACCGAGTACCAGGCTGAGGATGCTGATGCCGGAAGCCTGCTTGGCGCCTTCGCCGGAGCGGATGACGTGTCCGCCGACGACGTGTCCAAGTTCGTGCGCGATCACGCCCTGGACCTGATTGGCATTGTCGGAGGCGGTGATCAGCCCGGAGTGCATGTAGACGATCTGCCCGCCGGCGACGAAGGCGTTGATCTCCGGGTCGTTGACCAGGACGATCTTGACGTTCTTGGGGTCGAGCTGCGCCGCTTCGATCAGCGGCTTCGACATGTCGTTGAAGAGCTTCTCGGTTTCGCTGTCGCGGAGGATCGACTGGGCCGCCGCCGGCTGCACCGCAAGGGCGGCCAGGGAGACGAGGAGGGTCAGCCTGGCGCTGAACGGGTTCACGCGTCGCATGGGCTGCTCCACTCCGGCACGGCGGCTGAACGGGGGGTGACTGTTGCCGGCAGACTGGCGTAAGGGCATGTCCCTTCCTGACACAAACTTCGAGCGATTGCCAAAGCCTTGAGCCTGTTTGCCACCTTCACCGCGCATGTGAACCGGATCCTCGACGAGCTGTCCGCCAGCGGGTCGCTGCCGCCTGGAATGCCGCGCGGCAACATCACCGTCGAGCCGCCGCGTGATGCAAGCCACGGCGACCTGTCGACCAATGCCGCGATGGTGCTGGCCAAGCCTGCGGCGACCAATCCGCGGGCGCTTGCCGGACTGCTGGTGCCGCAGCTGGAAGGCATCGCGGGGGTCGCCGAAGTCCAGATCGCGGGCCCGGGTTTCATCAACATCCGGTTGAGCGACGACGTGTGGCGCGAGGAGCTTCGCCGCATCGCCTCGGAAGGCGCGTATTACGGTCTCGGCGACATCGGCCAGGGCCGCCGCGTCAACGTCGAATATGTCTCCGCCAACCCGACCGGCCCGATGCACATGGGCCATTGCCGGGGCGCGGTGGTGGGTGACGCCCTGTCACGCCTGCTAGCGGCGGCCGGCTTTGCCGTGACCAAGGAATATTACGTCAACGATGCCGGCAGCCAGGTCGATACGCTCGCCCGCTCGGCGCACCTGCGCTACCGCGAGGCGCTGGGCGAGGACATTGGCGACATCCCTGAAGGCCTCTATCCGGGCGAATATCTGAAGCCCGTCGGCGCGCTGCTCGCGGCCGAGCACGGCAACGCATTGGTCGGCGCGCCCGAGAGCGAGTGGCTGAAGCCGTTCCGCGAGAAGACCGTGGCCGCGATGCTCGACCTCATCCGCCACGACCTCTCGCTGCTCGGGGTCCACCACGACCTGTTCTCCTCCGAGGCCGAGGTGGTCGCCTCCGGTGCCGCGGATCGTGCGCTGGAGGCGCTGCGCGCCAAGGACCTCGTCTACGAAGGCGTGCTGGAAGCGCCCAAAGGCAAGGCGCCTGAGGATTGGGAGCCGGTCGAGTTGACCCTGTTCCGCTCGACCAGGTTCGGCGACGACCAGGACCGGCCGATGAAGAAGTCGGACGGCAGCTGGACCTATTTCGGCGTCGACACCGCCTATCACCTCCAGAAGCTGGAACGCTCGGACGAGCTGATCAACATCTGGGGCGCCGACCACAGCGGCACCGTGAAGCGCACCCAGGCCGCGGTGGCGGCACTGGCCGGGCGCGAGGTACTGGACGTCAAGCTGGTGCAGATGGTGCAGCTGCTGCGCGCCGGCGAGCCGGTGAAGATGAGCAAGCGGGCCGGCAATTTCGTCACCCTTGCCGACGTCGTGCGCGAAGTCGGCAAGGACGTGGTCCGCTTCATCATGCTGACCAAGCGTCCGGACACGATGCTGGATTTCGACTTCGCCAAGGTAGTGGAAGCGTCCAAGGACAATCCGGTCTTCTACGTCCAATATGCACATGCCCGCATTTCCAGCCTCAAGCGCAAGGCGGCGGAGGCAGGTCTGGACGTCTCGGACGCCGACCTGAACCTGCTGGATGCCGAGGAGCTGGCACTCGTCCGCCACGCCAGCCATTATCCGCGTGTGGTCGAGGCGGCGGCTCTGGCTCACGAGCCGCACCGCATCGCCTTTTATCTCTACGATCTTGCCGCCGCATTCCATGCGTTGTGGAACCGGGGCAACGACGATCCCTCCCGCCGCTTCCTGGTCGAGGGCGAGCCACGGCTCAGCGCGGCGCGGCTGGCGCTTGCCTCCGCGGTGGCGCAGGTGATCGGCAATGGCCTTGCCTTGATGGGCGTCGAGGCAGCCGAGGAGATGCGTTGAGCAATGGCCGCCCCGACCGAGCGCCTGCCCTGGCTGCATGACGAGCCGCCCGCTGGGGCAGCGACGGCCGCCCAGGTCGCCCGGAAGAAGCCGGCCTTGCCGATGTGGCCTTGGTACCTGCTGCTGCTGGTGCTGGTCGGGGCTGTCGCGGCTGGCGCATGGTGGCTGAGCACCGCGGAGGAAGCGGCGCCGCCGCAGCTTCCGGCCGAGCAGTCGCTGCCGATTCCGGCCACCACCGTCGAGCCATCCCAGGCTGACGAGAGTGAGCAGGTCGCGACCATCGCCGAGCAGCCGACCGGTGTGCCCGCGACGCCCACCATTCAGCGTCCGCGGCCAAGACCTTCGACTCCTGTAGCCAGCGACCGCGTTGCCGAAGCGCCGCTTCCAGCGACTGCCGAGGACGAGGAGGGCGGCAGGGGCCGCTCGCTATTCCCCGCCGACGAGCCTGCCGCGGCGCCGCCACCAGCCGTCCCCAACCCTGTCGCCGCCTACAATCCGCGTCCCTACGCGGGACGAGTGGTGCAGCTTGGCGCCTTTCCGACCCGCGCGCAGGCGGAAGCAAGCTGGAAGCGGATTACCCGCCGCTATCCCTATCTGGCGAGCAAGCCCAAGATGGTGAACACGGTCGACGTTCGAAGCATTGGCGGCGGGCGCCCGACCCGAATGTTCCGGCTCCAGCTCGGCACCTCTTCGCAAGCCCAGTCGGTTGTCATATGCCAGCAGCTCGAGCGAGCGGGTCACTCATGCGTGGTGGTATATTGAATGGCGACGAGGGGCGGGATGTCTGGCGGAGGAATGGCGGGCGAGCCGCTGCCGTGGCTTGAGCCGGTCGAGGACGAGGACGAGCCGCCTGCGCTCTCCGCGCGCAAGATGGGCGCCGCGATCCTGGTCGTGCTGCTGGCCGCCGCGCTGGTCGCCGGTACCCTCTACTGGCTGGGGCGGAGCAATGCCTCCGAAGGCAGCGGCCCGCCCGAACTGATCAGGGCGGAGCCTGGCCCTGCAAAGACCAAGCCCGAAAACCCGGGCGGCATCGATGTCGCCGGAGACAGTGAGACGGCCTTTGCGACCGGTGCCGGCGAAAAGGTCGATGGCCAGCTCGACCTTGGCGCGGTGCCGGAGGAAGCGATCGCGCGGCCGCAGAAGGCCGAGCCCGCGCCCGCCGAAGCGCCGGCCGAGCAGGCCCCGGCGGCGGCAGAACCAGCCACTGCGGCACCGGCGTCCCCCAACCAGGTGCAGCTCGGCTTCTATGGTTCGGCGCGAGAGGCGGAGGCGGCGTGGAAGACCCTGTCGGGGCGCTTCCCGGTAATTGCCGGCGCCGGCAAGATCGTGGTTCCCTATCAGTCCGGCCAGCGCCTGCGCGCCAGCTTCGCCAGCCCGGCCGAGGCGCGTGCCGCCTGCCAGCTGCTCAAGGCGGCGGGCGATGCCTGCTTCGTGGTCCGCTAGCGCCATGCAGGCGGCGATCTACGGTCTTTCCGGCCTCACCCTTACTCCTCAGGAACGAGCCTTCTTCGAAGAGGTCGACCCGGCGGGCTACATCCTGTTCGCCCGCAATTGCGGCGACCCCGAGCAACTGAAGGCCCTGACGGCCTCCTTGCGCGACCTGCATGGGCGCGGCGACCTGCCGATCCTGATCGACCAGGAGGGCGGGCGCGTGATGCGGATGAAGCCGCCAGCCTGGCCCGCGCTGCCCGCCGGTGGAGCGTTCGAAAAGCTCTATGCGGCGGCGCCGTCGTCGGCGATCGAGGCGGCGCGGATGAATGCCCGGGCGATCGGGCTGATGCTCGCGGCGCACGGCATCAACGTCAATTGCGTGCCCAATCTGGACGTTCGCCAGCCCGACGCCGACCCGATCATGGGCGACCGCGCCTATGGCACCGAACCGATGCAGGTCGCCGCCATCGGCCGCGCGGTGCTGGACGGACTTGCGTCTGCCGGTGTGGTGGGCGTGGTCAAGCACATGCCCGGGCACGGCCGGGCGACGGTCGACAGCCACAAGGAACTGCCCCGCGTCTCCGCCTCCGGAGAGGAATTGGAGATCGACCTCGAGCCGTTCGAGGCGCTGCGCGAAGCGCCGATGGGGATGGTCGCCCACATCCTGTTCGAAGCCTGGGACGCCGAACGCCCGTCCAGCCAGTCTCCCTTCATCATCGAGGAAATCATCCGCAAGCGGATCGGCTTCTCCGGGCTGCTGATGACGGACGACATCGGCATGGAAGCGCTTACCGGCTCGGCCGGCGAACGCTCGGCCGCAGCGCTGTCCGCGGGCTGCGACCTTACCCTTCATTGCAGCGGCAAGTTCGACGAGATGGTGGATGTCGCGGCCCACGTGGGCGCGATGAGCCCGGAGGCCGAGGGTCGGCTTGCCCGCGCGATGGCCGGAACGCTGCTGGGCGCGTCCGACGGTCCCGATTTCAGCCAGGCCGTGGCGGTCCGCGACGAGCTTCTGGCGCTCGCCTGACGGGCCCGGTGAGCCTTCTTCCCGAGCCCGGCGAGGAGGTTCTCCAGCTCACCCTCGGCGAATGGGAAGGACCGCTCGACCTGCTGCTCAACCTTGCCCGCGCACAGAAGGTGGATCTGCACCGAATCTCGATCCTGACCCTGGTCGAGCAATATCTTTCCTACCTGGAGAATGCCCGCGCGTTGCGGCTGGAGATCGCCGCCGACTATCTCGTGATGGCGGCGTGGTTGGCCTATCTGAAAAGTTGCCTGCTGGTGCCGAAGGACCCGGCGCAGGACCCGAGCCCGGACGAGCTTGCCGCCTTGCTGCAACTGCGCCTCCAGCGGCTCGATGCCATGCGGGAGGCGGGGGCGCGGCTGATGGCGCGTGACCGCCTCGGCCGGGACGTGTTCGCCCGCGGGGCGCCGGAGGGCCTGCGCCAGGTCCGCACGTCGCGCTGGCAAGTGTCCTTGTTCGAACTGGCCGCTGCCTATGGCCAGCTTCGCGCCCGCTCGGCGCCGGTCATGCATGTCGTGGCACGGCGGGCGGTGGTGACGCTGGAGGAGGCGATAGACCGGGTCTCGGCGCTGGTCGGCACTGCGATCGACTGGACCGACCTTCAGCGCTTTCTCGAACCCACGACCGATCCCGATCGGGCCCGATCGTCGCTCGCCTCCTCCTTCGTAGCCGCGCTGGAACTGGCGCGGCAGGGCAGGGTGGAGCTGCGCCAGGCCGAGGCATTCGGACCCGTCGAATTGCGGCAGGCCCGGGCATGAGCACGGCCGAGTACGTGCGTGCGGTGGAAGCGGTTCTGTTCGCGGCCGCCGAGCCGCTGCGACCCCAGGACATTGCCGCCCATGCCGGCGAGGGAGACGTGGAGGCCGCGCTGGCTACCGTCCAGGCGCTCTATGCGCGGCGCGGGATCCACCTGGTGGAACGCGGCGGGCGCTGGCACTTCGAGACCGCTCCCGACCTCGCCCACCTTCTCCGCCGCACCCGTGAGGAGCCGCGCAGGCTGGGCCGCGCCGCCACCGAGACGCTCAGCATCATCGCCTATCACGAACCGGTCAGCCGCGCCGAGATCGAGGCGATCCGCGGGGTGCAGACGTCCAGGGGCACGCTTGACGTACTGATGGAAGCGGGTTGGGTCCGCCCCGCCGGACGGCGGGAGGGACCGGGCCGGCCACTGCTCTACGCCACCACCCCCGATTTCCTCACCCACTTCGGGCTGGCCAGCCGCCGCGACCTGCCGGGCATCGAGGATCTGCGCGCCGCAGGGCTGCTCGACCCCATGCCTTCGCTACAGCTGGAAAGCGGTGCGGAAGAGGACTAGATAGGCCGGCAACGCAACGGAGTTTTGGTTCTCATGGGCGGTTTCAGCCTCATTCACTGGCTCATTCTCGGGATCGTGATCCTGCTCCTGTTCGGCGGCAACCGCTTTTCGGCGATGATGGGCGATGTCGCCAAGGGGCTGAAGAGCTTCAAGGCCGGCATGGCCGACGACGAGGACGAGCAGCGCCGCAAGGCGGAGGAGCAGCGGCGCCTGGGCTCGGTCGACCGGCCAATCGACGTGACGCCAAACCCGCGCGCCGCCGATCCCGTCGCGCCGCCGCCGCCGCCGCCTTCCGACACGACCCCGCGCTGATTCTGCCGCCGCATGTTCGGCGTTGATTCGACGGAACTGCTGATCATCGCCCTTGCGGCCTTGATCTTCATTGGTCCCAAGGAGCTTCCAACCGCCATGCGTACGGTCGGCCGCTGGGTCGGACGCGCCCGTGCGCATGCGCGCCATTTCACCGCTGGCATCGAGAACATGATGCGCGAGGCGGAGCTGGAGGAAATGGAGAAGCGCTGGCGCGAGGAAAATGAGCGGATCATGCGCGAGCATCCGGTGGCCGTGCCTTATGCGGGGGCGAGCGAGTCCCTTGGCAGCCCGGTGCCCCCGGCCGTGGAACCGGTCGTTGACGATGACCGCCAGCCACCGACCCAGAGCCTCGGCGACGAGCCCGCCCTGCCGCTGCCCGAGCCCGAGCATCATAAGCGCGAGCTGCCGTGAAGGACCTCGACGACACCAAGGCGCCCTTGTTCGATCACCTGGTCGAGCTTCGCAAGCGCCTGCTGATCTGTATCGCGGTGCTCGTGGTGGCGTTTTTCGCCTGCTACGCTTTTGCGCGGCCGATCTTCTCGGTCCTGATACAGCCGCTCAAGGACGCGGGCGAGACGCGGGTCATATACACGGACGTGTTCGAGGCCTTCTGGGTCCAGGTGAAGGTCGCGCTATTCGCCGCGCTGATGATCTGCTTTCCGGTGATCGCGACGCAGATCTGGCGCTTTGTCGCTCCCGGCCTATACGCGAAGGAGAAACGGGCGGTGCTGCCGTTCCTGCTGCTGACGCCTGTCTTTTTCGGCGGCGGCGCGGCCTTTGCCTATTATGTCGCCATGCCATGGGCGCTGCACTTCCTGCTCGGCTTTCAGGGGGACATTGGGGGGGTCAGCCAGGAGGCACTGCCTGCAGTCGGCAATTACCTGTCGTTCGTCACACGCTTCCTGTTCGGCTTTGGTGTCGCCTTCCTGCTGCCGATACTGCTGATGCTGCTGGAGCGTGCAGGGCTGGTCACCGCGGCGCAGCTTGCCGCCAAGCGACGCTATGCCATTGTCGGCGCCTTCGCGATCGCGGCCGTGCTGACCCCGCCCGATGCGATCAGCCAGTTCATGCTCGCGATCCCGTTGTGGCTGCTGTACGAAAGCTCAATCCTCGCCATCCGGCTGACGCACTGGCGTTCGGCACGGCAGCAGACGTTAGTCTCGTCGGCCGAGTAGCCGCTTTCACAACATCAAGAATTGAACTGCCCCGGACGCAAGGCGGGCCCGAAATCGTCACCGGGGGGGGGAGGGTTGACGACTTCGGGCCCGTGTAAGCGGATAGCGAGAGCGGGGGGGCAAAAGGTCACTATCCGAAGGGTAAAACGGCGCTGCAGCATGAGGGTTCCACCCGCGCCGAACTTTTTTCTCACCGCTTGCGACGATTGTTGAGCGCCTGGATCAGATGGCGGGCCGGGGAGGAAACACCGGAAGGTCGACGCTGTAATGGCCCTCCGTCTTCTCCAGTACGGAGCGGAGCTGCTTGGCAAGGCCGGCGATGATCCGTTCGAACTGCTGATGTTCGGCCTGGTTTGCAATGTCTGGCGACAAGGCGCCGGTCGACAAGGTAAAGCGGGCAGTGAGGTCACCGGTGCGGTGAAGCGTCAACGTCACCGGTGCGTCGGGCCGGGTCAGCATCGCATGCTCGACGATCTCGGTGGTGAGAAAGGCGGTGGCGACCGCCACGTCCTGGGTCGTGTTGAGGCTTTCGAGGTCCAGGCCGATGTCGATCCGCCGCGCGCTTTCCGGCGCGCTACCCCGCAGATTGGATGCCAACTCGCTGATCAGCGGACGGAGAGCGATGCCGCGATTCTCCTCCAGCTCGGCGAAATGGTTGCGGTGCACCACGGCAAGCGCGTCGACCCGCCGCCCGATCGCCGAATAGGCATTCTGGGCATCCTCGGACTTGGCGCTGCGGCGATGAATGTTGAGCAGGGAGGCGACCACCTGGAGGTTGTTCTTCACCCGGTGATGCACTTCGCGGACCAGCTTGCGCTGCCCTTCCAGCGCTTCGCCCATCTCCTTTTCGCTTCGCTCGATCCGCTCCACCGCGCGGCTGAACGATGCTCCCAGTTCCCGGATTTCGACCGATGATCCCAGCCTCTTCGGAAGCTGCAGCGGACCCTGACCAGGCTCGTGCGCGGCAATGGAGGCGCTGATCTTGCGCAACGGCGACAGCAGGAAGGTGCGGACCACCAGCCAGCTGAGCAGGGCGGCTACCAGCCACATCAGCAGCGGAAGCAGGATCAGCAGGCGGTCGACCGACGCAATATGCTCGGTCGGGACCGCGACCTGAACGGCGATCTGGCCGCCGGCAATCGTCTGGTCGAAACTGTGGATGGTCGTGTTCGCGCCCGGCCTCTCTTGCCCTTGGCCATTGTCGCCGACCTGCAACTCGCCGCTACCCGCGACCAGTGTCAGGCCGGCAGTTCCCGCCCGGGCCGCACTCAGCGCCGCGCGGAACTGCTCTCGGTCGATCGAGCCAGTCGCCGCCCCGCCGAAGACACCTACCTTGTAGAAAAGGCGGCCGCGCTCGGGCACCAGCCACATCCGCACCTGACCCGGAGCAACCAGCAGGGTCGGCCGGCCGCCATCATCCGGGTCGCCGCGCGAGCAGAGCCGGGTGCCCAGCGGATCGGACAGGAGAAAGGTGGCGGGCGTGCTTGGGGCCGCGCCCAGTGCCCGGCTGACCCGCTCACACGGATCGCTCGCACCGTCGAGCGCACCGTTGGCGGCGATCCGCAAGGCAAGGACGTTGCGGGCGATGAGGCTGTCGATAGCGCGGATGGCCAGTCGGCCCTGATCGTTGGCGCGCGACGACAGGGCGTTGTTGGCCTGCTCGATACCCGCCGTCGCCGCTGCCACCAGTACCAGGCCGAGCGGCAGGATAGCTGCGCTCATCAGCAGCAGCAGCTTCCCGGCGGTGGGAAGCTGCCGGAACCAAGCTTTCAAAGATGACATAATGGTCGAGGCAGTGAGGAGTTGAGCCTGGCTCAGCTCAGCTTGCCCAGCAGATCGAGAAAATCGTCCGGAACTTCCTCTCGAAGGGTCTCGTCATAGGCACTGCGCAGGGCCTTGCCGACATCGTCGGCGGCAGGTCCACGGCGCTTACTTCCCTTTACGCCCTTGCTCTTGTCGTCCTCGGGACGTTGGTCGCTCTTGTCCGCACTCAACCCCTGAATCCCCTCCCGCAGCAGTGTAGCCTCTCGCAAAGAATTCGTCCTTGTGAATGGGCAAACACCAGCCCCCTAAAATTCGGGCAGCCCGCCAGTCAATTGGGGCTGCTCCGTCACGAAACCAAATCGCCTCAACTTTGTTCCGACAGCTTAACAGATAAAAAACGTGCCTCGCGAGGCCAGTTCCGCTGTGCCTCTCGAAGGCTTGCAGTTTCGCGAAGCGGCTCCCAATAGGGGCGTCGATATGAAAACAGGAGCAACGGGATACCCATGTCGCTAGGCCAGGAACTCGCGCCTCATCTGCCATTCCTGCGGCGCTATGCACGCGCCCTCACCGGTAGCCAGACCCATGGCGACGCTTTTGTTCGCGCGACTCTCGAAGCCATTGTCGCCGCTCCCGACAGCTTCCCGCGCGACGTCGAACCGCGACTTGGCCTCTACAAGACCTTTCATGCCATCTGGTCGACCGCCAACATAGAAGAAGGCGGCGACAACAGTGACGAAGGCCTCGGCAATCCCGAGGCGATCGCGCAGGCCCGGCTCAGCCGCATCACGCCGCTGTCGCGCCAGGCCCTGCTGCTGACCGCCCTGGAAGGCTTCTCAAACGCCGATGCCGGTTATCTGATCGGGGCAGAGCCGAACGAGATCGACAATCTGGTCCAGGAAGCGCTGGGCGAGATCGAGCGCCAGACCCTGGCCGACGTCCTCATCATCGAGGACGAACCGATCATTGCCATGGATATCGAGACCATCGTCCGCGACCTTGGCCATAATGTCACGGGCGTTGCGGTGACCCGCGACGAGGCGGTGGCGCAGGCCCGTGCCCACCCGCCGGGCCTGGTGCTGGCCGACATCCAGCTGGCCGACGATTCCAGCGGGATCGACGCCGTGCGCGACATCCTGGCCGAATTCTCGGTGCCGGTGATCTTCATCACCGCCTTCCCCGAGCGGCTCCTGACGGGCACGCGGCCGGAACCGACCTTCCTCATCACCAAGCCGTTCCAGCGCGCCACGGTGAAGGCGGCGATCGCCCAGGCCCTGTTCTTCGATGCGGCGACGGTTCCTGCCGGCTGAGTTTGCTCCGGCACGGAACCTCGGTTCCCATCGTTGCGTTGGCGCTTCAAACCAGTTTGGAGTGCCGACACCTCATGGATCACAATCATCCGGATCACCTGACCGGAACCGAAGCGCGTGCGGGCACCACTCCGGGCGTCGCCCGCGTGGCGCTCTTTGGTGGGCTGGGCCTTGTCATCCTGGCTTTCGCGATCATCTACTTCGTTGCGGCCTGACTTGGACTGCGCAGTCATCGACAGCGCCTCGGGCGTTATCGGCAACAGGGAAAGCGGGCGGGGATACGTGAGCGACGATCTGGACAATCAACCGGCGGAAGCCGCGCGGGCAGAGCCCGTTCCGCTGTCGGACCCGGAATTCAAGCAGCAATTGGCGCAGGTCATCCCGCACCTCCGCGCCTTTGGTCGCTCCCTTTCGGGCAGCCGCGACCTGGCCGACGACCTGGTCCAGGAAACGCTGCTCAAGGCATGGGCGGCGCGCAAGCGCTTCCAGGCCGGCACCAACATGCGTGCCTGGACCTTTATCATTCTGCGCAACCTGTTCCTCAGCCAGATGCGCCGCGCCCGCTTCAAGGGCGAGTGGGACGAGATCACCGCCTCCAAGCTCCTCGCGGCCCCGGCCAGCCAAGATCGCCACGTTGAGCTGGGCGACATGCAGCGCGCCTTGATGCACCTGCCACAGCCGCAGCGCGAGGCGCTCATCCTCGTCGGCGCGGGTGGCTTCGCCTATGAGGAAGCGGCCGAAATCTGCGGCTGCGCCGTTGGCACCATCAAGAGCCGGGTGGCGCGCGGCCGCGTCGCGCTTGAGCAGCTGCTGTCGGGCGGAAAGCTCCCCAGCCGCCGCCAGCACAAGACCGACCCCAACCACAGCGCCCTGTCGCAGATCATGGGTGAAGTCGACGAACTCGCCGGTCCGCGGGGCTGACCCACAAGACATTGCCCGCCGCCCCGGTCGAAACGATGGGAGTGACGGGCATGTCCTTGTACGCGAGAATGCTTACGATCCGGACTTCGCCGGGATACTGTTACTTCCGGCCTTCGCCGGAAAGGGCATCACCCGAGACGCGCCAGCAGCTCTTCGAACTGGCGGTCCTCACCACCTGCGGGGACGGCCGAAAAGGCTCGCCGCAGGGCAGCGGTGACACCGGCATGTGCAGGCGGTAGCTCGACCCGGATGATACGCCGATCCATTTGGGCTTTCGTTACCGCCGCCGCCTTCAAGTCAGGTGCGGAATTCATTTGGCCGTTCAACGCACTTCCGCGCCATTCGTTTCTCTTGACAACGAAGGCGTGGGTGAGTCTGCGATGAGTGGAGACAAAGAGGCCGCCCGGATCGACGCGATTGAGCGGTCCCGGACGTGGTCTCCTTTCCTGCGCGGGTTGATCGAACGCCATCCGGTCCTTGTCGACCTGTTCGTGGCCGAGGGCGCCTCCGCTGCCCTTGCCATAGCGGTCGCTCCCAACCGCGAACCGCTTCCCGTCGCCGCCAGTCTGCGCCATGCCCGGCAGAGGCTGGCCCTTGCCACGGCGCTCGGCGACCTGTCGGGTGAATTGCCGCTTGAAGGGGTGACCAGCGCCCTGTCCGATTTTGCCGACGCCGCCATCCATGCCGCGCTGGCGCAAGCCATTGCCGAGCGTACGCCAGGGGAGCCGGTTGCCGGCCTTACGGTTCTTGCACTCGGCAAGCTTGGCAGCCGCGAGCTCAACTACAGCTCGGACGTCGATCTCATCCTCCTGTTCGATCCCGAGACATTGCCGCGCCGTGTCCGCGACGAGCCCGGGGCGGCCGCGGTGCGGCTCGGCCGTCGGCTGGTCGAGCTTCTGCAGGAGCGCACGGGCGAGGGCTATGTCGCGCGGGTCGACCTGCGACTGCGCCCTTCACCCGAGGTGACGCCCATCGTGCTGTCCGTTGGCGCGGCCATTTCCTATTACGAAAGCTCGGCGCTGCAGTGGGAGCGCGCCGCCTTTATCCGCGCCCGCGCCTGCGCCGGCGACATCGCACTCGGCACCAGCTTCCTACGCGAGATCCGGCCGTTCGTGTGGCGCCGTGCGCTGGACTTCGGTGCGATCGGCGACATCCGCGACATCTCGCTGCGCATCCGCGATCATTACGCGCAGGGGCAGGAGTTCGGCCCCGGCTTTGACCTCAAGCGGGGGCGCGGCGGGATCCGGGAGGCCGAATTCTTCACCCAGGTCCAGCAACTGGTTCACGGTGGTCGCGACCCCAGCCTGCGCAGGCCCGCGACCCTCGACGCCCTGGATGACCTCGCGGCGGCCGGGCGGCTCGAGCCGGCGGAGGCCACCGCGATTGGCGCCGCTTATCGCGCGCTTCGCACCGCCGAGCACCGGGTGCAGATGATCGACGACCGGCAGGAGCATCGCCTGCCCACCGGTGACGCGCTGGAGGCGGTGGCCAGGCTCGGCGGCCATGCCGACGGCGCTGCCTTGCTTGCATCGCTCCGGCCCCACGTAGAGGCGGTTGGCGGTTCCTTCGACGGCCTTGTCCGCACCCGCGATCGGCACCTCAGCCACGATCCCAACCTACTGCTGCAGGAGCTTGGGCACATGGGCTGGCCCGAACCCGCTGCTGCGGCGCGCCACATTGCCGCCTGGCGGACCGGGAAGTCGCGGGCGCTTCGCTCGCCGGCCGCGCAAAGCGCCTTTGAGGCAATGCTCCCGACCCTGTTGCCTCGGATCGCCGCCGCGCCCGACCCGCAGCGCGCGCTCAACCGGCTCAGCGATGTCATCGACCGCCTGTCGAGCGGCCTCAATTTCTTTCGCCTGCTCGAGGCACGTCCCCAGCTTGCCGAGCTGCTTGCCCTGATCCTTGCGCAGGCGCCCGCGCTTGCCGACCAGCTTGCCCGGCGGCCAACCCTGCTGGACGGCCTGATTGACGAAAGCAGCCTGATCGAGCTGCCAGATGCCGATACCCTAACCAGGCGCGGCGAGGCGGCAACCGCCCGGGACCCGCTCGACACTGCGCTGGACCGCATCCGCCGCCTGGTTGGCGAGCGCCGGTTTGCGCTGGGCGTGCAGCTCATCGCCGGCACCCGCGACCCCCTTGCCCTTGCCGAAGGCTATAGCGCCCTTGCCGAGGCCACCGTGCGCGTGGTCGCCGCCAAGGTGGAGGATAGTTTCGTCCAGACCCATGGGCGCATCGCCGGAGGCAACCTCGCGATCGTGGCGCTTGGGCGGTTCGGGGGCAAGGCACTGACCGACGCCAGCGACCTCGATCTCATCTTCCTGTTCGATGCGCCCGAGGGAGCCCGCTCCGACGGCGCGCGCCCGCTGGGCGCCACCGATTACTTCAACCGCCTTGCCAGCCGCATGGTCGCCGGATTGTCGGTCCAGACCGCGGCCGGTCCGCTCTACGATGTCGACACCCGCCTCCGGCCGCAAGGCGAGCAGGGGATGCTGGCAGTGAGCCTCGAGGCATTTGCCGGATACCAGCGCGGCGAGGCCTGGACCTGGGAGCATCTGGCGCTGTGCCGGGCCCGCCCGCTGGCCGGAGATTCGGCCTTCCAGGGCAAGGTCGCGGCCTTGATCCGAAGCCTTCTTTTGGAGCCGCGCAATGCCTCCAAGGTCAGCGCCGACGCTGCCGCCATGCGAGCCGAAATGGCCCGGCACAAGCCGCCGTCAGGCCCGCTCGACGTCAAGCTAGGCCCGGGTGGGCTGGTCGACCTGGAATTTGCGGTCCACGTCCTGCAACTGACCACCGGGATTGGTCTCGACCCGCGGCTCGAGGTTGCGCTTGCGGCGCTTGTCGAGGCAGGGCTGATCGACGCCGGGGCGGATCGCGACCTGCGCCTCCTCAGCCGCTTTCTCGTGGTGCTGCGGCTGGTCGTTCCGGGCAGCGCCGCCGAGGTGCCGACCGCCAGCCAGGCCCTCGTCGCAAGCCTGTGTGGACAGGCGGACTGGAATGGTCTGATGACGTCGCTCGATGAAGCGCGGGCACGGATCGCCGCCCGCTGGGAAAAGGTCAGGGAGGGACGAACATGATCGAAGAAGGACAACAGGCACCCGCGCTGCACGTGACGACCACGGCCGGCGACACCATCGACCTTGGCAGTCCGGGCAGCAAGCTCGCGCTCTACTTCTACCCAAAGGACGATACATCCGGCTGCACCCGCGAAGCGCAGGATTTCACGGCGCTCGCCGAAGATTTCGCCGCCGCCAACACCCGTGTGGTCGGCGTTTCACGGGACAGCGCCAAGAGCCACGACAAGTTCATCGCCAAATATGATCTCAAGGTGCCGCTCGCGGTCGACGAGGGGCCGCTCAGCGAAGCGTTCGGGACCTGGGTCGAGAAGAGCATGTACGGCCGCAAGTACATGGGGATGGAACGAGCGACCTTTCTGATCGACGCCGATGGAACGGTTCTCAAGGCGTGGCGGAAGGTCAAGGTGCCGAACCACGCCGCCGACGTGCTGAAGGCGGCGACAGGGAGCTAAGAACAGCGCGGAATGTTACGGTTCCATGACGGAATTGTTCGGGACCGACCGCTTCGATCTCTGGCCGCACATCGCCTCGCTGTTGCTGGCCTATGTGCTGGCCTTGCCAATCGGCTGGAACCGTGAGCGGGCGGAGCGCTCGGCCGGCATTCGCACCTTTCCGCTGGTGGCGGTTGCCTCGTGCGGGTTCCTGCAGGCGAGCGAGGGCATCATCGGCAACAATCCCGAGGCGACCGCCCGCGTGGTGGAAGGTCTGATCACCGGCATGGGCTTCATCGGCGGCGGCGCAATCCTCAAGGTCAAGGACAGCGTCAGGGGCACCGCCACTGCCGCCAGCCTGTGGGTTACCGGCGCGATCGGCCTGGCGGTGGGACTTGGCGCCATCGATGTGGCGATCATGTTGACCGTCATGGCCTTCTTCACCCTCTCCCTTCTCGCACCCTTGAAGCAGATGGTGGACCAGGAAAGCGGGCGACCTCCGGAAAGTGACTGATACGGACCATCGGGAGGACTGGCTTTTCGCTGCTCGCCTCTCTATCTCGCGCCCAACGCTAGAGGATTGAGAATGGCCGAGTTCACGCTTCCCGCCAACAGTGTCATCAAGGGCAAGGGCCGCCACTACCAGGCGGAAGCGGGTGCCAACCGCGTGAAATCGTTCAAGATCTATCGTTATGACCCGGACACGGGCGAGAACCCGCGTTACGACACGTACGAGGTGAATCTCGACGAGTGCGGGCCGATGGTGCTCGACGCGCTGATCAAGATCAAGAACGAGCTCGATCCGACGCTGACCTTCCGCCGCTCCTGCCGCGAAGGCATCTGCGGCTCCTGTTCGATGAACATGGATGGGCGCAACGGGCTTGCCTGCACCACCGCGATCGAGGACGTGAAGGGCGACCTTCGCATCACCCCGCTGCCGCACTGCGACGTTATCAAGGATCTCGTCCCCGACTTCTCGCACCTTTATGCCCAGTATAGCTCGATCGAACCCTGGCTGAAGAGCGCCAGCCCGGCGCCGAGCGGCAAGGAGCGGCTTCAGAGCCCGCAGGACCGCGAGCACCTGAACGGCCTTTACGAGTGCATCCTGTGCTTCTGCTGCTCGACCTCGTGCCCGAGCTATTGGTGGAACGGCGACCGCTTCCTGGGGCCGGCGATCCTGCTCCAGGCCTATCGCTGGCTTGCCGACAGCCGCGACGAGATGACCGGCGAGCGGCTGGATCAGCTGGAGGATCCCTTCCGGCTTTACCGCTGCCACACCATCATGAACTGCGCCAACGTCTGCCCCAAGGGGCTGAACCCGGCCAAGGCGATCGCCGAAACCAAGAAGCTGATCGCCGAACGCGCGGCCTGAAGCACCGCGCCTCCCCATTGCTGTGCAGTGGGGAGGTTCCTAAAGGCGCCGCATGGACGCTCCCCAGGAAGATATGGACACCCGGCCGTCGGGTGCGCGCGAAGACCCCGACCACCCCGGCTGGTTCAGCTTCGTCGAGCTCGATCCCGACAGCTTCGCTGCACAGACCGGCAAGATGCTGTTCCGCCCCGATGGACCCGGCCGCGCGGTGGTGCGGATGTTCCCGACCACACGCCACCTCAACCTTGGCGGTAGCCTCCACGGCGGCATGGTGATGAGCTTCATCGACATGGCCCTGTTCGGCGGCGGGCGCTGCGCCGGAATGCGCCGCGCACATTATGTGACGCTCGACCTCACCACCAAGTTCATGAGCCGGGGCGAGGCTGGCAAGCCGCTCGACGCTCATGTCGAGCTGGTCCGCCAGACCCGCAGCCTGGCCTTTCTGCAAGGCGTGGTCCGCCAGGACGGCGAGGCCTGCTACAGCTTTTCGGGCACGCTGAAGAAGCTCCGCGACGTCACGTGAGCGGAGCCGTCGCTGCCGCCTATGGCCGCTTGCTCGCCGCCGGTGAGCTCAAGCCCGATCCCGATCAGGCCCGCGCTGCCGCCGAACTCGACCGGCTGGGGATGGAGCTGGCGATGCGCCGCGGCTTCTTCGCCCGCCTGCTCGGGCGTCGGCGGGACGTTTGCGGCGTCTATTTGTGGGGCGGGGTAGGGCGCGGCAAGTCGATGCTGATGGATCTTGCCTTCGATCACATCGAGATCAGCCCCAAGCGCCGGGTCCACTTCCACGCCTTCATGCTGGAGGTGCACGAGCGGCTCCGGGCTGAGCGCGCCAAGGGTCATGGCGATCCGATCCCGGCCCTTGCCGAAGCCATCGCCAGCGAGAGCCTGCTGCTCTGCTTCGACGAAATGGTGGTGAACAACCCCGCTGACGCCATGATCCTGTCGCGGCTGTTCACGGCCTTGCTTGAGGAAGGCGTGGCGGTTGTCACCACCTCCAACCGCCATCCGCGCGATCTCTACAAGGACGGCCTCAATCGTGAGCTGTTCATGCCCTTCATCCACCTGCTCGAGGACAAGCTGGATGTTGTCGCGCTGGATGGGCCCACCGATTACCGGCTCGATCGCTTGCACGGGGTCGAGACCTGGCACGTACCAAATGGTCCGGGCGCGACGGCGGCACTGTCCAGGGCCTTCTTCCAGCTCACCGACTATCCGGTCGAGGACCGCGCCAACGTGCCCAGCGAGGAGCTGGAGGTCGGCGGCGGGCGCACCTTGCATGTCCCCAAAAGCCTCAAGGGCGTCGCGGTCTTCTCCTTCAAGCGCCTGTGCGGGGACGCGCGGGGCGCCGCCGACTATCTCGCGGTCGCCCAGCGCTTCCACACGGTTATCCTGGTCGGCATCCCTGTCATGGGGCCCGAGAAGCGCAACGAGGCCGCCCGCTTCGTCACCCTCATCGATGCACTTTACGAGCATCGGGTGAAGCTGCTGGCGGCCGCCGATGCGGAGCCGGCAGCCCTCTATCCCGCCGGCACTGGAGCCTTCGAGTTCGGCCGCACGGTCAGTCGCCTCGAGGAGATGCGCAGCGCTAGCTATCTTGCCGAGGGACACGGCGCGGCATAGCCTCGGCCATCCGAAGGGATCCGCCATGCTGCTGACCGCACTACTGCTCGCCGCCACCCAACCCGCCGCGCCGCCTGCCAAGCGCGCGGCTGAGCGAGCCTTGTTCGAGAAGATCGTCGAAATGCAGACCGTCGCCGGCAGGCCCGACGAGTTTCGCAAGCTCACGAAGCTACTGACCGCTGAATTCCGCAAGGCGGGCATGACGACCATCGTCAAGGATCACGACAATACCCAGACGCTGATCGCCCGTTGGAAAGCGCCGCGATCCTCGGGCAAGAAGCCGATCCTGCTGCTCGCCCATATGGACGTGGTGGAGGCCAAGGCATCCGACTGGAAGAACCCGCCGTTCGAGTTCCGGGAGGAAAATGGCTTCTACCTCGGGCGCGGTTCGAGCGACAACAAGGCGGCACTGACCGGCGTGGTGCTGGCGCTCCAGGACCTCAAGGCGAGCGGGTGGGCGCCGACGCGTGACATCGTCGTGCTGTTCACTGGGGACGAAGAAACCGACATGCGCAGCGTGTCCCGCGCGGCGACCGAATGGCGCGATCTGATTGACGCCGAATATGCCCTCAATTTCGATGCCGGCGGTGGTTCCCGCTACAAGGATGGCCGGATCGATGCCTACTACATGCAGATCGCCGAGAAGACGTATGCCGACTACAAGCTGAAAGCGGTGAACAAGGGCGGCCACAGCAGCGCCCCACGGCCCGACAACGCCATCTATGCGCTCGCTGGTGCGCTGAAGAACCTCGAGGAATATCGCTTCGAGCCGATGATCAACCCGGCGACCCGCGCCTTCTTCGAGCGTATCGCCGTTAACGACAAGGGCGGGTATGGCGAGCTCATCACCAAGTGGCTTGCCGATCCGGCCGATCGACAGACCGCCGATCTCCTGGAGGCGAACGAACCCGGCTACACCCGCACCCGCTGCGTGGCGACGCAGCTGTCCGGTGGACACGCCCCCAACGCGTTGCCGCAGCGCGCCGAGGCCAATGTGAACTGCCGCATCTTCCCCGGCGTCACCATTGATCAAGTCAAATCGGAATTGCAGGCAATCGCCGGAAAGGATGTCATCGTGTCCTACAACGTCAAAGACACGACGCCGGCAACGGAGGTCAGTCCGCTTCGTGAGGACTTGGTCACGGCCTATCAGGACGCTGTTCGCACGCGCTTTCCCGAGGCGACAATCATTCCCTTGCAGACGGCCGGAGCAACCGACGGCGCGCACCTGCGCGCCGCGGGCATGCCGGTCTACGGCGTTGGCGGGCTGTGGGGTTACCTAACCGAGCCAAGCAATGCGCACGGTCTGGACGAGCGAGTGGTGGTCGAGGGCTTCCACGACCAGGTTCCGATCATCGCTGACCTCCTTCGCCGCGTGGCCGGCTGACGCGAAAGAGGCCGCCCGGTTGCCCGGACGGCCTCCTTCTCTCTCAGGTTGTGCGAATTACCGCAGCAGCGCGCTGATGATCTGCTCAACCAATTGCGTGCGGGGATCGACACCATACAGGCTGCCCCCGTCGTAGTAATAGTTGTTGAAGGGATCGAGCCCGTACTGCTGCCTTAGCTCATACGGAATCTGGTTGTAGGCATAGGGATTGTAGCCGTAGCTCTGCGCATAACGCTGGCCGATGCGAAGCTTTTTGGCCTGACCCGGCGGCAGGCAGCCGTTGTTCTTCTTGGCCAGGCCCGGCGGACAAGCACGCTGGGCACCGCCGTAGCTCCCGCCATAGCTCTGCGCGACATAGCCGCCGTGCTTGCCGTGCTTCCCGCCCGCATGGGCCGGCTTTGCGGCGACCGGGGCCGCGGCGAAAGCGAGCGCTGCGCCCGCAAGGATGAGTGCCTGTTTCATGGGCTGGAAGCTAGCGTTCCGCCTCTGAACGATGCGTGACGACGCTGTTCATGGCATGGGACACAAATGCCCCGCCCGCGCGGTTGCCCCGGAGGCATGCAGAGGCTAGAGGCCCAGACCGACCCGGCCGTCCGTCCCGGCGGCGGCCTTTCTCGCCCAATTACCCGACGGAGACCCGCCACTTGTCCGCTCTGACGCCCGCCAAGACTGCGCCCCGCAAGAAGATCGCCCTTATCGGCGCCGGCATGATTGGCGGCACGCTCGCCCATCTCGCCGCCAAGAAGGAATTGGGCGACATCGTCCTGTTCGACATCGCCGAGGGCATGCCGCAGGGCAAGGCGCTGGACATCAGCCAGTGCGGGCCGGTCGAGGGCTTTGACGCCCGGATCACGGGCACCAACGATTATGCCGACATCGCCGGCGCCGACGTGGTGATCGTCACCGCCGGTGTGCCGCGCAAGCCGGGCATGAGCCGCGATGACCTCCTGGGCATCAACCTCAAGGTCATGAAAGCGGTTGGCGAGGGCATCAAGAACCATGCCCCGGACGCCTTCGTCATCTGCATCACCAACCCGCTCGACGCGATGGTCTGGGCGCTGCGCGAATTCTCCGGCCTGCCGGCGCAGAAGGTCGTCGGCATGGCCGGCGTGCTGGACTCAGCCCGCTTCGCGACCTTCCTGGCGCAGGAGTTCAAGGTCAGCGTCAAGGACGTGAATGCGTTCGTGCTCGGCGGCCATGGCGACACCATGGTCCCGGTTACCAGCTACACCACGGTCAGCGGTATCCCGGTCGACGACCTGGTCAAGATGGGCCGCTCGTCCAAGGAAGCGATCGACGCCATCGTGAAGCGCACCCGCGGCGGCGGCGGCGAGATCGTCGCGCTGCTGAAGACCGGCTCGGCCTTCTACGCCCCCGCCACCAGCGCCATCGCCATGGCCGAAGCCTATCTGGGTGACCAGAAGCGCATCCTCCCCTGTGCGGTCGAGGTGAACGGCAAGTATGGCCTCGACGGCCTGTACGTCGGCGTTCCGGTCGTGATCGGTGCGGGCGGCGCCGAGGAAGTGATCGAGATCGCGCTGGACGAGGAGCAGAAGCAGAACCTCGCCGTCAGCGTCGGCGAAGTGAAGGGCCTGCTCGAAGCCTGCAAGCAGATCGAACCCAGCCTTGGGTAAGGCCGTTCGCCTTGCTGCCCTGGCGCTGGTTGCGCTGCCCGCAGTGGCGAGCGCGCAGTCTCCCAGTGCCCCCTCGGCCATCGTCGAAGCGGCCGCCGATTGCTGGGAGGCAACGGGTGCTTCCTCGGTCAATGTCGCCAGCCTGGCGGCCAAGGGCTGGAAGTCATCAAACCTGACGGACAAGGACGGCAAGGCCGTGCCGACCCCGCTGCGTTTTTACAGCAAGGCCACGTCGAGCGTGATGGTGATGATCCTCCCGGACGGCAAGTCGCCGGCCTGCAGTGTCGTGTCCCGGGTCGAGAACGTCGCTGCCTACAAGCCGGTGATGGACCAGTTGCAGGCCCGCCTCAAGCAGCTTGAGCCTGGCCTCAAGGCAGGGCGCTCCGGCACCAACGGCGCCGCCTTCCTTGGCGTCGGCCGGATGGCCGTGATCGAGCCGACCGGCAGCCAGGAGCAGCCAAGTGTCCGCTTCATCGTTTCGGCCCAGACCGCGGCCAAGAGCGGGAGGTAGACGCGGCCGTGTCCGCCTTGCTCCCTCCCTGTCCGCGGGTCACGGACGTCACGCCCATCACCTACCTTTCGGTCGTCTGAGCCAGCGGGCGAAGGTGACCAACCCAGATGCTTCGAGCCAGAACAAGAACCAGGAGCCTAGATGAGCATTCTCGTTAACCGGAACACCAAGGTCATCACTCAGGGCATGACCGGCGAAACCGGTACTTTCCATACCGAGCAGGCGCTCGCCTACGGCACCCAGATGGTTGGCGGCGTGACTCCGGGCAAGGGCGGCTCCACCCACATCGGCCTGCCGGTGTTCGACACCGTCGAGGAAGCGGTTGCGAAGACCGGCGCCGATGCGAGTGTCATCTACGTCCCGCCGCCCTTCGCGGCCGATTCGATCCTCGAGGCGATCGACGCCAAGGTTCCGCTGATCGTCTGCATCACCGAGGGCATTCCGGTGCTCGACATGGTCAAGGTCAAGCGCGCCCTCGACGGCTCCTCCTCGCGCCTGATCGGGCCGAACTGCCCCGGCGTGCTGACCCCGGACGAGTGCAAGATCGGCATCATGCCCGGCAACATCTTCAAGAAGGGCAGTGTCGGCGTGGTGTCGCGCTCGGGCACGCTGACCTATGAAGCGGTGTTCCAGACCTCGAATGAGGGCCTCGGCCAGACCACTGCGGTCGGCATCGGCGGCGACCCGGTCAAGGGAACCGAGTTCATCGACATGCTCGAGATGTTCCTGGCGGACGACGAGACCAAGTCGATCATCATGATTGGCGAGATCGGTGGCAGCGCCGAAGAAGAAGCCGCCCAGTTCCTTGCCGACGAAGCCAAGCGTGGCCGCAAGAAGCCTACCGTCGGCTTCATCGCAGGCCGTACCGCGCCTCCGGGCCGCCGCATGGGCCATGCCGGCGCGATCGTGTCGGGCGGCAAGGGCGACGCGGAATCCAAGATCGCCGCGATGGAAGCCGCTGGCATTCGCGTCTCCCCGAGCCCATCTGAGCTTGGACGCACGCTCAAGGAACTGCTGCAGGGGTAAAAGGCACCCCGACCACGGTCGGGCCCCGCTTTTTCCTTTCGCGGCTACAAAGAGGTATCGGGCTTCTGCTCGCGCGGAAGCACAAAGAGGCATTGATGGACATCTTCGACACCGAGCAAGGACCGAGCTGGACCCGCGCGAATTGGCCGCTGGCGGAGCTGGACGCCGTCAACCTCGGGCTCGATCCCACGGAAGCGACCATCGAGCAGGTCGCCAAGGGCGCGAGGGACAAGGCCGCGGCGTCAGGTGCGTCCGAGGCCGAGGTTCGCCGCGCCGCCGAAGAGTCCATCCGGGCGATGATGCTGATCCGCACCTACCGGGTGCGCGGTCACCTTGCAGCCGACCTCGATCCGCTCGGCCTCGCCAAGCGCGAGCTGCCGGCCGACCTGACGCCTGAATATCACGGCTTCACCGCCGCTGATCTCGACCGCCCGATTTTCATCGGCGGCGCGCTCGGGCTGCAGTCGGCGTCCGTGCGGGAGATCGTGGCGATCCTGCGCGCCAATTACTGCGGCAAGGTCGGCCTTGAATATATGCACATCAACGATCTTGCGGAGCGGCGCTTTCTGCAGGAACGGATCGAAGGTCGCGACAAGGGCGCCAGCTTCACCGCCGAGGGCAAGCAGGCGATCCTCGAAAAGGTGATCCACGGCGAGCAGTGGGAGAAGTTTCTCGCTCGCAAATATGTCGGGACCAAGCGCTTCGGCCTCGACGGCGGCGAGAGCATGATCCCGGCGTTGGAAGCCGTGATCAAATATGGCGGGCAGGCGGGAGTCGAGGAGATTGTCGTCGGCATGGCCCACCGCGGTCGCCTCAACGTCCTCGCCAACGTGATGGGCAAGCCCTACCGCGCCATCTTCAACGAGTTCGCGGGCGGCAGCGCTAATCCCGAGGACGTCGGCGGGTCGGGCGACGTGAAATATCACCTCGGCACCAGCAGCGATCGCGAGTTTGACGGGGTCAAGGTCCACCTTTCGCTCCAGGCCAATCCCTCACACCTCGAAGCGGTGAACCCGGTGGTGCTCGGCAAGGCGCGGGCGGTGCAGGTGATCAAGGGCGACGAAGAGGGCGACAAGGTCCTCCCCGTGCTGCTTCATGGCGACGCGGCCTTTGCTGGCCAAGGCATCGTATGGGAGTGCCTCAGCTTCTCCGGCCTGCCCGGCTACGGCACCGGCGGCTGCATCCACTTCGTCATCAACAACCAGGTCGGCTTCACCACCAGCCCGCAGTTCGCGCGCTCCTCGCCCTACCCGAGTGACGTCGCCAAGGGCATCCAGGCGCCCATCCTGCACGTCAATGGTGACGATCCCGAAGCGGTCACCTTCGCCTGCAAGCTCGCTACCGAGTTCCGCCAGGAGTTCAATCGCGACATCGTGATCGACATGTGGTGCTATCGTCGCTTCGGTCACAACGAGGGCGACGAGCCGAGCTTCACCCAGCCGCTGATGTACGATGCCATCCGCAAGCATCCGCCGGTCAGCAAGCAATATGGCGACCGGCTGGTGGCCGAGGGCGTGGTGGATCAGGCGTGGATCGATGCGCGTACCAGTGATTTCGTCGCGCATCTCGAGGCGGAGTTCGAGGCCGGCGCCAATTACCTTCCCAACAAGGCCGACTGGTTCGAAGGCCGCTGGGCCGGGCTCAACAAGCCGGCCGAGGGGGTGGAGGGTCGCCGCAATACCGGCACCGCAGTGACGGAGGAGGAGCTTCGCCGCATCGGCGAGACACTGACCCGCGTTCCGCAAGACCTCACCCCCCACAAGACGCTGGGCCGGATCATCGACGCCAAAAAGGCCATGTTCGACAGTGGCCTCGGCTTCGACTGGGCGACTGGCGAGGCGCTGGCGTTCGGCACCTTGATCGCCGAAGGGCACAATGTTCGCCTGTCGGGACAGGATTCGGGCCGTGGCACCTTCAGCCAGCGCCATGCGGTGTGGACCGACCAGAAGGACGGCCACAAGTTCATTCCGCTGACCACCATCGAGGGTGGTCGCTTCGAAGTTCGGGACAGTCCGCTCAGCGAGTTCGGCGTGCTCGGCTTCGAATATGGCTACAGCCTCGCCGACCCTCGCACCCTGGTGCTGTGGGAAGCGCAGTTCGGCGACTTCGCCAATGGCGCGCAGGTCATCATGGACCAGTTCATCGCCAGCGGCGAAGCCAAGTGGCTGCGGGCCAGCGGGCTCGTCCTGCTGCTGCCGCACGGCTTCGAGGGGCAGGGCCCGGAGCATAGCTCGGCCCGGCTGGAGCGCTATCTCCAGCTTTGCGCCGAAGACAATATGCAGGTCGCCAACGTCACAACGCCGGCGAACTATTTCCACCTGCTGCGCCGCCAGCTGCTGCGCGACTTCCGCAAGCCGCTGGTCGTGATGACGCCCAAGTCGTTGCTGCGCCACAAGACCGCCGTGTCGGCCATCGCCGACTTCTCGGGCGAGAGTCATTTCAAGCGGATCCTGTCGGACCTCAAGGCGCCGGCCGCGGGCCGCACCCGCCGTCTCATCCTCTGCTCGGGCAAGGTCGGCTACGAGCTGATGGAGGCGCGCGACGAGGCCGGGGTGGACGATGTCGAGATCCTTCGCATCGAGCAGCTTTACCCCTTCCCGTCGGAACCCCTGGTCAAGCGCCTCGCCGCCATGCCGAACCTCGCCGAACTGGTGTGGTGCCAGGAAGAGCCGCGCAACAATGGCAGCTGGTTCTTCGTCGAGGAGTATCTGGAGGACGCCTTGCGCGCGGCGGGCAAGAGCTTCCGTCCCACCTACGCCGGCCGCGGCGCTTCGGCCTCGCCGGCCACCGGGCTTGCCAAGCGCCACGTGGCCGAACAAACCGCCCTTATCGCCGCCGCGCTCGGCACCGGGGCCGCTGCGCTTGCCGCGGAGGAAGCGGCTCAAGACACTGTCCGGCACGCCGGCAAAGCGAACGCCTGAGGAGAGACATGGGCATCGAAGTCAAAGTCCCGGCACTGGGCGAAAGCATCACCGAAGCGACACTCGGCGCGTGGCTGAAGAAGCCGGGCGACGCGGTTGCGGTGGACGAGCCCGTCGCCAGCCTCGAGACCGACAAGGTGTCGGTGGACGTGCCCGCGCCGGTCGCGGGCGTGTTCGGCGAAGCGCTGGTCGCCGAGGGCGACACGGTGAACGTCGGCGCGGTGATCGCGACCATTGGCGAGGGCAGCGGCGCTGCCGCGGCTGCTCCGGCCGCCAAGGCGCCCGAGGGCGAGCCTGCTGCCGCCCCTTCCGCAAAGGGTGGGGAAATTAGCGACGAGCAGGCCCAGGCGCTTCGCCTGTCGCCGTCGGTCCGCCGCGCGGTGCAGGAAAGCGGCGTCGATCCCGCTGGCCTCACCGGCACCGGCAAGGACGGGCGCCTGACCAAGGAAGACGTCGCCAAGGCCAAGGGCAGCCCGGCACCGAACGCGGCTCCCGCCGCCGCTCCGGCGCAGGCACAAGCCTCTGCTCCTGCCGCCCCCAAGGGCGAGCGCGCCGAGGAACGGGTCAAGATGACCCGTCTGCGGCAGACCATCGCGACCCGGCTCAAGGACGCGCAGAACACCGCTGCGCTGCTGACCACGTTCAACGACGTCGACATGACCGAGGTGATCGCGGCGCGCACCCGCTACAAGGACCTGTTCGAGAAGAAGCACGGCATCCGCCTCGGCTTCATGGGCTTCTTCACCAAGGCGGTGGCGCTCGCCGCGCGCGACGTGCCGGCGGTTAATGCCCGGATCGAAGGCGACGAGATCGTCTATCACAACTACCTCGACGTCTCGGTCGCGGTGTCCGCGCCCAAGGGCCTGGTGGTGCCGGTGGTCCGCTCCGCCGACCAGATGAGCTTCGCCGAGATCGAGGCTGCGATCGCCGGCTTCGGCAAGAAGGCCAAGGACGGCACGCTCACCGCCGAGGACATGAAGGGCGGCACCTTCACCATCTCCAACGGCGGCGTATTCGGTTCGTTGCTGTCGACCCCGATCATCAACCCGCCGCAGAGCGCCGTGCTCGGCCTCCACCGGATCGAGGAGCGTGCCGTGGTCAAGGATGGCCAGATCGTCGCCCGCCCGATGATGTATCTCGCGCTCTCCTATGACCATCGGCTGGTCGACGGGCGCGAGGCGGTCACCTTCCTTGTTCGCATCAAGGAAGCGATCGAGGATCCGACACGCCTGCTCATCGATCTCTAAGTTACTGCGCTCCCCGCTCCACGGGAGCCCCGAAGGAAGACCATGGCTGACTACGACTACGACGTTCTGGTGATTGGCGCCGGCCCCGGCGGCTATGTCGCGGCGATCCGCGCTGCGCAGCTGGGGCTCAAGACTGCCTGTGCCGAAAGCCGCGAGACGCTGGGCGGTACCTGCCTCAACGTCGGCTGCATCCCGTCCAAGGCGCTGCTCCACGCCTCCGAGCTGTTCGAGGAAGCGGCCCACGGGCACATGGCGAAGTGGGGCATCACCGGCCAGTTCAACATCGACATTCCGACCATGCAGAAGGGCCGGGTCGAGGCGGTCGAAGGGCTGACCAAGGGCATTGAGTTCCTGTTCAAGAAGAACAAGGTCACCTGGCTGAAGGGTCGCGCCAGCTTCACTGGCGCCGACACGGTCGAGGTTGCCGGAGAGACGGTGCGCGCCAAGAACATCGTGATCGCCACCGGCTCGTCGGTCACCCCGCTGCCGGGCGTGACGGTCGACCAGGAGCGGATCGTCGATTCGACCGGTGCGCTGGAGCTCTCGGAAGTTCCGAGCCACCTCGTCGTGATCGGCGGCGGCGTGATCGGGCTCGAACTCGGCAGCGTGTGGCGGCGCCTCGGCGCCCAGGTCACGGTGGTCGAGTATCTCGACCAGATTCTGCCCGGCATGGACGAGGAAATCCGCAAGGAATCAAACAAGATCTTCAAGAAGCAGGGCTTCGCCTACAAGCTTGGCACCAAGGTCACCGGCGTCCAGCGTAACGGTGACAGCGTCACCGTCACCGTCGAGCCTGCCAAGGGCGGTGCGGCCGAGACGATCGAGGCCAGCCACGTGCTGGTGTCCATCGGTCGGCGCCCCAATACCGATGGTCTCAACCTAGAAGCCGCCGGCCTCACGCTCAATGGCAAGGGCCAGATCGAGACCGACCACAGCTTCCGCACCTCGGTTCCCGGCGTGTGGGCGATCGGCGACGTCATCCCCGGCCCGATGCTGGCGCACAAGGCCGAGGACGAGGGCATTGCGGTGGCCGAGAACATCGCCGGCCTGACCGGCATCGTGAACCACAACATCATTCCGTCGGTGGTCTATACCACGCCGGAAATCGCCGGCGTCGGGCTGACCGAGGAGCAGGCGCGGGCCGGCGGCGAGGTGAAGGTCGGCAAGTTCCCGATGATGGCCAACAGCCGCGCCAAGACCAATGGCGAGCCCGATGGCTTGGTCAAGGTCATCGCCGATGCCAAGACCGACCGCGTGCTCGGCGTGTGGATGATCAATAACCTAGCCGGCACCATGATCGCGCAGGCCGCGCAGGCAATGGAGTTCGGGGCCACGTCCGAGGACATCGCCTACACCTGCCACGCGCACCCGACCCACGCCGAAGCCTTCAAGGAAGCGGCGATGGCGGTGCAGGGCAAGCCGATCCACATCTGAGGTCCGGTCTGGCCGTGGCGCTCGTGTGACGCGCCGCGCGTCAGTCTTTCCTTAAGCTGGCAGCGCTACCTCCGGGTGCTCCAAGCGCCAGGAGCGTTATCACGTGCCAGACCTTGCCGATCCGATACTCTGGGCCCTGCTTGGTATGACCATTGTCGGACCGGCACTGATTGCACGGTTCATCATCCGTGCCACGTGGCTGCAGGTCGGGTGCGCCTTTCTGCTGTGGTTCGTGCTGCTGTCGATCTACATCGGCGGGCCCAGCCTGACCGGGGCCGAATGGTTCGGATGGACCTTCATTCTTTCCATGTTCTTCGCCATTGGCGGCGTTCCGATCTGCGCAATCATCGTCCGCGTCTTGAACCTTCCCTATCGCTTCTTTCGCCCGAAGCGCGCTTGAGGGTCTTCAGGGTAGGCCCGCGAGGATCCCGGTCCGAGCGGGGGCGACGTTCGCGAGGCTAAACGGACACGGGCACCTGCCCTTTCGGGCGCATGGTTGCTAAGGGTGGCGGCATGCCCAAGCTCCATCGCGTGAAATCGCTCGCTCTCTTCGCTCCGCTGGCGCTTGCCGCTTGTGCCCATGCGCCTGCGCCCGAGGCACCGCGGGACGCCTTCTTCGATCGTCTCGGCAGCCTTTGCGGCAAGGCCTTTGAAGGGCGCATCGTCAGCCCGCCGGTCGAAGCCGATGCCAGCTTTGCGGGCAAGAAGCTGGTGATGCACGTGCGCGATTGCACTGCGAACACCATTCGTGTCCCCTTTCATGTCGGGGAGGATCGCTCGCGCACTTGGGTGGTGACCCGCACCGCCACTGGTCTCCGGCTCAAGCACGACCATCGCCACGAGGATGGCAGCGAGGATGCGCAGACCCAATATGGTGGCGATACCGTCAGCAGCGGCACGGCAAGTCGGCAGGAGTTCCCCGCCGACGATTATTCGAAAGACCTGTTCATTCGCGGCAACATTCCGCAGTCGGCGACCAACGTCTGGGCGATGGAGGTGACGGAGACCCTGTTCGCTTATGAACTGCGCCGACCCTCGCGCTTCTTCCGGGTCGATTTCGACCTGACGCGCCCGGTGGCCGCGCCGCCGCCGCCCTGGGGCGCGAAGTAGGCTCAAGGGCAATCATTCCTTGCACTCGCCGACCATGAAATTCCGATCCACGCTCCGCCGCTGGCATGTCTGGCTCGGCTGGCTGGTCGGCTTGCCGCTGCTGTTCTGGACGGTCTCGGGGCTTGTCATGGTGTGGAAGCCGATCGAGGAAGTGCGCGGGACCGATCTGCTTGCAACGTCGGCGCCGGTGGTGCTGTCGTCCCCCGCGATCCTGCCGTCGGTGGTTGCCGGCTTGCCGCTCAACAGGGTGGCGCTTGAACAGCGCGCCGCCGGCCCCCGCTGGGTCATCGAAGTGCGCGGCGGTCCGACCCGGCTAGCCGATCCCGTTACCGGGCGGCTGCTTCCGCCGCTGAGCGCCGCGGATGCCACCGCCGAGGTGCTCGCCCGCTGGCGCGGCGATGCGCGCGTCCGGTCGGTCACGCGCACCAGCGCCGAAGACCCTCCAGTAGAACTGCGTCGCGCGGTCGCCACCTGGCAGGTCACGATGAGCGACGGAACCCACCTCTTCGTGGCGACCGACAGTGGTCAAATCATCGCAACGCGGACGCGCTGGTGGCGATTCTACGACTGGATGTGGGGTCTTCACATCCTCGACCTCAAGGAGCGCGAGGATACGCATCATCCGACCTTGATCGCCTTGGCCGCGATCAGCCTAGCGACGATCCTTCTCGCGCTGGTCCTCCTGCCGCTTTCAATCAAGCGCCGCCGCTCCTAGATCGGGGGCATGGGATATGAAACCGAGCTGAAGCTCTTCATCGACGGCGCCTGGCGCCAGGGCGAGGGCGACTTGTCGCCCGTGATCAACCCGGCAAGCGGCGAGGCCATTGCCGAGCTGCGCCTCGCCAGCACCGCCAACCTCGACGAGGCACTGGCGGCGGCAGAGCGGGCGTGGCCCGAATGGCGCGCCACCGACGTCGAGAAGCGCGCCGCCATCCTCCACAAGGCCGCCAGCCTGCTGCGCGAGCGTGCCGAGCATATCGGCCGCCTGCTGACCCAGGAACAGGGCAAGCCGCTGGCCGAGGCGATCGGCGAGGTGATGGGCTCGGCCGGCATGTTCGACTATTTCGCCGAGGAGGCGAAGCGCGCTGGCGGCCGCGTGCTGGTCCGTCCCACCGGCCAGCGCTCGATCGTCATTCCGCAGCCGGTCGGCCCCACCGCCACCTTCACGCCGTGGAATTTCCCCATCTACCTGTTGGCCAAGAAGGTCGCCGCGGCGCTGGCGGCTGGGTGCACCGTCATCTCAAAGCCGCCCGAGGAGACACCGGGCTGCACCGGAGCGCTCGCCAGGGCGCTGGACGATGCCGGAATTCCCAAGGGCGTGTTCCAGTTGGTTCACGGCGTTCCCGACGCCGTGTCGCGCCGGCTGATCGGCTCGCCCGTCATTCGCAAGATCAGTTTCACCGGATCGACCGCGGTCGGCAAGCATCTGATGAAGCTGGCCGCGGACGGCATGAAGCGCATCACCATGGAGCTGGGTGGCCACGCCCCCGTGCTGGTGTTCGACGATTGCGATCTCGACAAGACCCTCGACATGCTGGTCCCGCAGAAGTTCAGGAACGCGGGGCAGGTGTGCGTGTCGCCGACCCGGTTCTTCGTGCAGGAGGGCATTTACGAGGCCTTCGCCAAGGGGTTTGCCGAGCGGACGACCAGGGTCAAGGTGGGTAACGGTCTCGACGCCGACACCAAGATGGGTCCGCTCGCCAATCAGCGCCGGTTGCCGGCCATTACGGGCCTGGTGGACGACGCCAGGTCCAAGGGTGCGCGAGTGCTGGCCGGGGGCGAACCGGGTGACGGCGGCTTCTTCTTCCAGCCCACCGTCCTCGCCGACGTACCCGACAGCGCCGAAGCCATGAACGTCGAGCCGTTCGGCCCGGTCGCGCTGATGCGCTCCTTCAGGACGGAGGAGGAAGCGCTGCACAACGCCAACCGGCTGCCTTACGGCCTCGCTGCCTTTGTCTTCACGGAGAATGGCCGCCGCGCCAATCGACTGGGTGATGCGATCGAATGCGGGATGGTGGGCATCAACAACTTCGCCATCTCGGTGCCTGACGCGCCATTTGGCGGCATCAAGGAAAGCGGCTTCGGCAGCGAAGGCGGCGAGGAGGGGCTCGCCAGCTACCAGGTGACCAAGGCCATCCACCAGGCGTGAGCGGGCCGGGCGCTTCAGGACGCCTCGTCGCGGCTGGTGCCTTGCTCGCGGCCGTGGCCGTCGGCTTCGGGGCGTTCGGAGCGCATGCGCTGAAGGGCAGGCTCGATGCAGAAGCACTCGGGTGGTGGCAGACTGCCGTTAGCTACCTCCTTCCGCATGCGGTGGCGGTGGTTTCGATTGGCCTTGCCGCGCGGACGCGTCTGGTGCTTGCCGCCTGGTTGCTGGCAGGCGGCGCTGCAGTCTTTGCCGCCACGCTCTTCCTGATGGCGCTTGGTGCACCGCGCTGGCTTGGCGCGGTTACCCCGCTCGGCGGCACGGCGATGATTGCCGGCTGGCTGATGCTGGGCTGGCAGGGGTTGCGGGAGGGGTAAGCCGACCCTAACTGCCGCGCAGCCCACGTGCTCGGGCCCACGCACTTCATCCGAAGGAAGCGAATGCCCGAGCTTGCCCTATTGTTTGAGCATCCCCTGTGGTTCGAGCCGCTGTTTGCAGCGCTCGATCGCGGCGGCGTCGAGTATGTGAAGATCCCGGTCGGCGACCATGCGTTCGACCCACTCGCCTCCTCGCCGCCGGCGCCAATCATCTTCAACCGGGTCGCGATGTCGAGCTTCCTGCGCGAGCCGGAGCACCCGTTGTTCTACGCCACCGCGCTTCTCGACCACTGGCAGGGGCAGGGGGCAACCGTGCTGAACGGCCCCGAGGTGATGGCGATCGACACCAGCAAGGCGCGGCAATTGTCGCTGCTGCACCGCCTCGGCCTCTCTGCCCCACGCACCCGCGTGGTGCACCGAGCAGCCGACCTGGCGAAAGCCGCGGAGGAGATCGGCTACCCCTTGCTCGTCAAAGCCAATGTCGGCGGTTCGGGCGCCGGGATCATGCGCTTCGATTCGGCGGCCGAACTGAGGGCGGTGGTTGCGGCCGGCGATGCGCCGACTTCGGTGGACAAGGTCCTGCTGGTCCAGGAAGCCGTGCCCGCGCGCAATGGCGTGATCTGGCGGCTGGAGACATTGGGCCGCAAGTTCCTCTACGCCATCGAGGTGGCCGGCGCTGGTCAGTTCGACCTGTGCCCGGCCGATGCCTGCGGTGACGAGCGTGGCCCCATCCCGATGCGCGCTTTCGACCCGCCCGCAGAGATTGTCGCCGCTGCCGAGCGGATCGCCGAGGCCGTCGCCATGGACATTGGCGGGGTGGAGGTGATGGTGGATGATCGAGACGGAACGGCCAGATTCTATGACATCAACGCCTTGTCCAACTTCGTGGCGAGACCGGTCGAGGTGCTCGGCTACGATCCGCACGACCGGTTGGTGGACTGGCTCAAGGACAGGATCGCGGAGGCACGCGCATGAGGTTCGGATATTGGATGCCGGTGTTCGGCGGCTGGCTCCGCAACGACCCCGACGAGGGCCCCACGGCAAGCTGGGACGCGGTGCGCGACCTGACATTACGCTCGGAGCAGGCCGGCTGGGACCTTTCGTTAATCGCCGAGCTGTTCCTCAACGACATCAAGGGCGTGGAGCAGCCGGCGCTCGATGCGTGGAGCACGGCGGCGGCGCTTGCGGCGGTGACCTCCAGCATCGAGTTGATGGTGGCGGTCAGGCCCAACTTTCACCATCCTGCCCTGCTGGCAAAGCAGGCCGCCAACATAGACCGGATCAGCGGCGGCCGACTGGCCCTCAACGTCGTGTCGAGCTGGTGGAAGGAGGAGGCCGAGCAATATGGCCTCGCCTTCGACCAGCATGACGATCGCTATGCACGCACCGCCGAGTGGCTGACGGTCGTCGATGGCTTGTGGCGCGAAGAGAGGTTCAGCCACGATGGCGATCGCTATCAGCTGAAGAATGCCATCGTGTCGCCCAAGCCGGTGCGCCGTCCTGTGGTCTACGCGGGCGGAGAGAGCGATGCGGCCAAGACTCTGATCGCGCGGCAATGCGACGCCTATGTCATGCACGGCGATCCGGTCGAGGCGATCGCGCCGAAGATCGCCGACATGAAGCGGCGCCGCGAAAAGGCGGGTGGGCCGCCAATGCCGTTCGGGATGGCCGCTTACGCCATCGTTCGCGACACCGAGGCCGAGGCGCAGCGTGAGCTCGCGCGGATCACCGCCATGCCCGCCACCCCGCCGCCGGGTTTCGCCAACTTCGACCAATGGCTGTCGGGCACCGAGCTCGAGCGGTCGTTGAAGCTGCAGGAATATAGTGTGTCCAACCGCGGCCTGCGCCCGAACTTGGTCGGCACCCCCGAGCAGATCGCCGACCGCATCCGAGCGTATGAGGCGGCTGGGCTCGACCTGCTGCTGCTGCAGATGAGCCCGCAGGCCGAAGAAATGGACCGATTTGCAGAGTGGGTGATGGCGCCGATGAGGGCCGGCAAGCTCTAGGCCTGCCCCGAAGCGGTACAGTCTTTGGGCTTAACCATCTTCGGCAAGGAGCGGGGTCTTTGCAGGTGCGTTGGTGAGGCGCATAAACACTTCTGTAACCAATTGTTCGATGCAGGCCCCGCTTGAGCGCTCCGTTCCGCTTCCCGAAATTCTTCGTCACCTCGCCGGCGCCGTGCCCGTATCTTCCGGGCAAGATCGAGCGGAAGGTGTTCACCGAATTGTCGGGGCACCATGCCGGTGAATTGAACGAAGCGCTTGGGCGCATCGGCTTCCGCCGTTCGCAATCGGTCGCTTACCGACCGAGCTGCATCGACTGCCAGGCCTGCGTTTCCGTCCGCGTCGCCGCCACCGAGTTCGCGCCGACCGCGACTCAGCGCAAGCTCATGAAGCGCAATGCCGACCTTGAAGTGACAGCGTGCAAGCCGTGGACCACCGAGGAGCAGTTCGATCTGCTTCGGCGCTATCTCGCGGTGCGTCATCCGGGCGGCGGAATGGCCGAGATGGACGACAATGACTTTGCCGACATGGTCGAGCAGACCCCCGTCCGCACTTACATCGTCGAGTATCGCGAGCCGTCGGTGAACGGCCGGCCCGGCCGACTGGTCGGGGCCTGCCTCAGTGACCAGCAGAGCGACGGGCTGAGCATGATCTACAGCTTCTTCGATCCGACTCTGGCGGATCGCAAGGGGCTCGGTACCTTCATCATCCTTGACCACATCCAGCGCGCCGCGCGGGCCGGCCTGCCCTTTGTCTACCTCGGCTATTGGGTCGAGGGGTCGGAGCGGATGGCCTACAAGGCCAAGTTCCGTCCGATGGAAAAGCTCTGCCGCGACGGCTGGAAGCGGTTCGAGCCGGGTGCTCCGGTACCGGCGACCGGCGTGCCGCCCACCGGGCGCGGCAAGGTCTGACGGCTGTGGCCGGACCGCCACTCGCCAGCCGACTAAAAATAATTCACAATAAATGATCGAGTCTGGGGGAATAATCATGCGTGCGATGTTCGGAATATTGGCCGCGTGCCTCGTTGGTATGGCCTCGCCCGCGAGTGCGCAATTGCTGCAGTTGAACCTGACGGGAACGCTGCAAGTGTCGAAAACTACCCTGACCTGCGGCGCCGTCTCGGCATCGGGCGGGTGCATGGGCGTGGCCACGCAGACGCAGACCTATGAGGATGAGTTCATGCAGCTCGTCCTATCGAGGCCGCTTGAGCAAGGCGACAATCCCTTCAGCTATGGCTCGTTGCGCGGGAGCGAGGGGCTGTGGAGCGGCATTATCAACAACAATAACGGCGTGCTGACCGGTCGCGAGCTCACCTACCTGTTCGAGCGCGGCGGAGTTCGCACCCAGACCATCGGCAGCTACTTGATCAATGCCAACGCACGGACCTTTGCCGTGACGGCGGTGCCCGAGCCAGCGACCTGGGCGCTGATGCTGCTCGGCTTCCTAACGGTCGGAACGGTGCTGCGCCGGGCGCCCAGGCGGACACTGCGGCCCGCCTGAGCCGCAGAATCGATCAGGCAACCGCCGCTTCCGGCAGCTCGACTTCGGCTTCCGCAGAGTCGCGCAGCACGTAGCCGCGGCCCCATACCGTCTCGATGTAATTGTCGCCGCCGCACGCAAGGCTGAGCTTCTTGCGCAGCTTGCAGATGAAGACGTCGATGATCTTGAGCTCCGGTTCGTCCATCCCGCCGTAGAGGTGGTTGAGGAACATTTCCTTGGTCAGCGTAGTGCCCTTGCGGAGCGACAGAAGCTCCAGCATCGCATATTCCTTGCCGGTCAGGTGCACGCGGGCGCCATCGACCTCGACCGTCTTGGCGTCGAGATTGACCGCCAGCTTGCCGGTGCGGATGACGCTCTGGCTGTGGCCCTTGGAACGGCGCACGATGGCGTGGATGCGGGCGACCAGTTCGTCGCGGTGGAACGGCTTGGTGACATAGTCGTCGGCGCCGAAGCCCAGAGCGCGCACCTTCGAGTCCATCTCGCCGATGCCGGACAGGATCAGCACCGGGGTCGCGACCTTGGCGGTGCGGAGCTTCTTCAGCACGTCATAGCCGTGCATGTCGGGCAGGTTCAGGTCGAGGAGGATGATGTCGTAATCGTAGAGCTTGCCGAGATCGAGGCCTTCTTCCCCGAGGTCGGTGGTATAGACGTTGAACCCCTCGGTCCCGAGCATCAGCTCGATGGACTTGGCGGTGGTCGGCTCATCCTCGATCAGCAGAACGCGCATCTTGATTTCCCCCGTTCGAGAGCCACCGAAGCCTTACCTCGGCTTAACGGCCCTGAAGCGTGTGTTAACCATTCGGGGTGTCGCCTGAAAAGATTAACATGACCTAAACGACGGCATTGGCGTGGAATCGTTGCCCGCTTGCATCAGTTTTCCACAGGCCGAAACCAGCGAAGTTCTCGAAGTTCACATAGGGGCGGGGTTCGCCGCTGCTTCGAAACCGTCCTGATCGGACCCTTGCGGCCCGATGCGAACGGCTGAGCCAAGCAGTGCAAATCCTACTTTGCAAGAGGGGTGCGGTGGGCGCCGACCTGCTCTAGGGAGGGAGCCATGCTGCTCAGCTCCTTTATCCTGTTCATCGACGGCGAGGCGTTCGTGATGGACAAACCCGCCGGCCTGCCTGTCGACACGCCCAAGCGCGGGGGAGACAGCATCGAGCGGCGGCTGGAGGAGCTGCGCTTCGGGTTCAAGCGGCAGCCGACCGCCATGCACCGGCTCGACCAGGATACGTCGGGTTGCCTGCTGTTCGCGCGGCATCCGGCGGCCCGGGCCAAGATCCAGCAGGCCTTCGAGGCGGGGGCGGTGGAGAAGACCTACCTGGCGCTGCTGGCCGGCACGTTGACGCAAGAGGAAGGCGAGATCGACCTGCCGCTTGCCAAGAAGAGTTCGGCCGAAGCCGGGTGGCGGATGGTCGGCGATCCCAAGGGACAATGGGCGGTGACCCGCTGGCGCAAGCTCGCCGAAAAGGATGGCCGAACACTGGTCGAGTTTCGCCCGCTGACCGGGCGCACCCACCAGATCCGGGTTCACGCCCGTGAGGGACTTGGCGCCGGCATCGTCGGCGACCGTGTCTATGGCGTGCCGGGTGGGCCGATGCTGCTTCATGCGCAGCGGCTGGTGGTGCCGCGCGGGAACAAGGCGGCGATCGACGTCACCGCGCCGCTGCCCGAGCATTGGGGTGAGTGGGCCAGCCTGGTGCCGGGCAGCGCGCCGGCGCCGCTCGCGGACGCGGCTCCTGCCGAAACGACAGACGGCGATGAGGCCTGACGACGTCCACCTGCCCGAAGAAGCGCTGAGCGAGACCTTTCTCGCCAGCACGGGACCTGGCGGGCAGAACGTCAACAAGGTGGCGACCGCCTGCCAGTTGCGCTGCAATGTCTTTGCGCTGGGCCTGCCGCTGCACGCTTATGAGAAGCTGAAGCTGCTTGCCGGATCGAAGCTGACGCAGGGGGGCGAACTCATCATCACCGCGCGCACCCACCGTAGCCAGGAAGCCAACCGCGACGAAGCCCGGCGCCGCCTGCGCGAGTTGATCGCCGAGGCACACCAGCGCGACGCCAAGCGGCGGCCGACCAAGCCCAGTCGTGCGGCCAAGGCGAGGCGGGTCGACAGCAAGAAGGGACGCGGGGCGGTAAAGGCGATGCGGGGCAGGGTCTCGCTCGACTGACCGTGCTGGGACGCGGCGGAACCCGTGCCGCCTCTGCCCGGTTGCAAGCGCATGAAGCATTATTTCCGAGCGGCCGAAGAGCCACGCTGGGACGCGCGCATCGTGGACCGGCGGGAAATGACCTATACCGAAGGACCGTCGGACGACGACGACCGGCCGCCGCACGTCCGCGCGGCCTCGGGCATGAGCGAGTTTCGCGAAAAGCTGGCAGTCATCCAGGACGATTGCAATTGGCTGGCCCTGATCGACACGGACCAGCGGATCACCGCCGTGCCGCTGCCGCCCAGCCCGGCCGGGGATCGCGTGTTCAGCAAGAAGCGCGGAAACCAGGAGGAGAAATATGACCTCGAGGCCTGCGTCACCGTGTCGTCCGGGGAAGGGTGCGAACTGGTCGCTTTCTCCTCGGGCTCACGGCCGGAGCGCGAATGGGTGCTCCGCGTGCGCGAACAGGAGCCCGGCGGTGAGCTCGATGCGGAGTTCGTTGCCGCGCCCGCCTTCTACGCGGCGTTGCGCGAGAACCGCGCGTTCAGCGGTGCGGGGCTCAACATCGAGGGCGCGCTGGCGCTCGACGGCGACCGGGTGCGATTGTTCCAGCGCGGCAATGCCGAGCCTTGCGATGGGTTGCAGGCGATCGACGCCACGGCCGACCTGTCGTGGAAGGACCTGTGCGCTCACCTGAGCGATCCGGACCGCTGCCCGCCGCCAACGATTGCTAACGTCCGCACTTATGACCTCGGCACGCTCGACGGGGTGCGGCTGACCTTTTCGGATGCCGAGCATCTGCAGGCCGGCAGGGTGCTGTTTTCCGCCTCGGCGGAGGATCCGGACAGCGACCGGATCTGCGGATCCGTGCTCGGGATCATCGAGGCGGACGGCTCTGCGCGGTGGACGCATCTGACAGACGAGGATGACAAGCCTTTTTCGGGCAAGATCGAGGGGCTGACCCTCGATGCCCATGACAAGGCCAAGGTCTATTTCGTGATCGATGACGATGACGAGGATGAACCATCGTGCATCTTCCAGGCGGTGGTGAGCCCCGAGATGCTGGAGCCGGGCGAGCAGGTCTTCGACGCATTGCACCACCGCATGTGACGGCAGGGGCGCGGCGGTTCAGCCTGCCGCGCGTGCCTCGCGGAAGGTCACAAGCCGGCGGGTCTGTTCGTCCCACAGCGCCAGGCGCACCGTGCGGAAGCTTTCGCGCAGGGTCAGGCGGCTGATGCGGGCGAGCACGGGGACGTCGCGCATGGCTTCGGGCAGGCGGTAGAAGGGGATCCGGCTGGCGAGGTGGTGGATGTGGTGCATCCCGATGTTGGCGCTGAACCAGCGGATCACGCCCGGAAGGACGTAATAGCTGCTGCCGTGCAGCGCCGCGTCGTGGAACGACCAATCGTCCTTGCGGTCCCAGTGGGCATTTTCGAACTGGTGCTGGACGTAGAAGAACCACACGCCGAGCGAGGCGGCGACCAGCGTGGTGGGGAGGAAGATCAGCAGGAACAGCTTCACGCCCATCGCCCAGATCAGCAGGCCGGCGAACAGCGCAATGCCGGCGTTGGTGCCGATGGTGCTGGCCCACGGGCTCCACCCGCCGCGCATCATGCCGATCGGCAGGCGGTGGCGCAGGAGGAAGAGGTAAGCGGGACCGACTCCGAACAGCACGATTGGGTGGCGATACAGGCGATAGCGGAAGCGGCCGAGGCGGCTCAGCCCGCGATATTCGGCGACGGTGAGCGTATCGATGTCGCCCACGCCGCGCTGGTCGAGGTTGCCGGTGCTGGCATGGTGCGTCGCATGGCTGCGGCGCCAGTAATCATAAGGGGTGAGGGTGAAGACGCCGAGCAGGCGGCCGAGCCAGTCGTTGGCGGACTGACGCGAGAAAAAGGCGCCATGGCCGCAGTCATGCTGGATCAGGAAGAGGCGCAGCAGGAAGCCGCCGGCCGGGATCGTCAGCAGCAGGCCGAGCCAGATGCCGTTGCTGAGCAGCGCCCAGGTCGCCGCCCACAGGACGACAAAGGGCATGGCGGTGATCGCCAGTTCGAACCAGCTGCGCGCCGCCTTGGGCTGCTTGTAGGGCGACACCTCCTTCAGCAGGGCGCGGGCGTCGATGTCGGTCGGTCGGGGCAAGGGAGCGTGCAAGAAGCGAATCCTAAGCGCGCGGGTGGCCGGCGCAAGTGTTGAACGGCCGAGGGCGGGCGATGTGCCTTGGCGCGGGCAAGGTTGCGAGAGCCTTAATCCCGCAGGGGGACAATGGAATCGTGGCTGCCGGCGATGACCGGGCGGCCGACGTCGCCCTGGCCGACGGTGCGGCCGGCCATCTCCAGCATGCGTTCGAGCGGCACGCGAGCGCGATCCATGAGGTCGGGGTCGAGCTCGATCCGCGGCTCGAGGTCGCGCAGGGAGATGAAGAGCTTCTCCAGCGTGTTTAGCGCCATGTACGGGCACATGTTGCAGTTGCAGTTGCCGTCCCCGCCAGGGACCCCGATGAAGGTCTTGTTCGGCGCGGCCTTTTCCATCTGGTGGATGATGTGCGGCTCGGTCGCGACGAGGATCACCTCGGCCGGCGAGGCGATGGCAAAGTCGAGGATGCTGCGAGTGCTTCCGACATGGTCACTATGGTCGATGATGTGCGGCGGGCATTCGGGGTGGGCGGCGACCGGAGCGCCGGGATATTGCGCCTTGAGCTTGAGCAGCTCGGTTTCCGAAAAGGCCTGGTGGACGATGCAGATGCCCGGCCACAGCAGCATCTCGCGCCCCGTCTTGCGCGCCAGGTAGCCGCCGAGGTGACGGTCGGGACCGAAGATGATCTTCTGCTCCTTGGGGATCTGGCTGAGGATGACGTCGGCGGACGAGCTGGTGACGATGATGTCGCTCTGTGCCTTCACCGCCGCCGAGCAGTTGATGTAGGTCAGCGCGATATGGTCCGGGTGCGCGGCGCGAAAGGCGGCGAACTGGTCGGGCGGGCAGCTGTCCTCGAGGCTGCAGCCGGCGTCCATGTCGGGCAGGATGACGGTCTTCTCAGGCGACAGGATCTTGGCGGTCTCGGCCATGAAGCGCACGCCGCAGAAGGCGATCACGTCGGCGTCGGTCGCCGCCGCCTTGCGGCTAAGGTCGAGGCTGTCGCCGACGAAGTCCGCCAGGTCCTGAAGCTCGGGCTTCTGATAATAATGCGCCAGGATGACGGCGTTGCGTTCCTCCTTCAGCCGCTGGATTTCGGCGAGGAGGTCGGTGCCTTGCGGTGGACGGACAGGAGCGGTCATGGGCTTCAGATAGGCTCAGCGTCCGCGATCCGCCAGCACCTGTTCGATCGAGCGGCTGACGTCCCAGCGCTCGCCGTCGCGAACCCCGGCAGCAGGAGTGACCACGCGGACGGTGATCGGGCCGAGGCCGGCGGCCTGCAGCGGGGTGCGGGCGAGGTCGGCGACGACTTTCTCGGCATTGGCCTGTGCCTTGGCGAGATTGGCGGGCTCGGCCGCGACCTCCCCGGCCTTGGCGGTGGCGAGCTGCGAGGCGCGGCGGGCGAGGTTGGCCGAGGCGCCGCGGGTGACGAACAGGCCGCTGGTGCCCGCAATCGCGCGGTTGGCCTCGTCTACGTTGGGGGCTTCGGGGGTGACCGCCGGCACGCGGATGGTGAGAGCCCGGGCTTCGGGATCCCAGAGGTAGTCGTCGGCGCCGACGCCTGAGAGGTCGAGGGTGTAGCCGACGCTGTAGGGGATGGTCGCCTTCTGCGAGGAGCGCAGGAACGGGACGGCGCCCTGATCGACCGTGGTCACGTCAAGCGTGCCGTTGATCTCGCCGACCTTCAGTGCGGCCTTGTTGGAGAAGGTGGCGGACAGCACCCGGACGATGCCCTGCGCCTGCGCCAGCTGTTCCTCGACCCGGCGCTCCTCCGCGCGCTTGGCGCTCCACCAGGCGGCGCCGCCGATCAGCAACAGGGTGATCAGCAGCAATGGCCAGTAGCGTTTCAAACCTTCCATAGCTCGCCAACGCAGGTAACCGCTCCACGCTCCGCCAGGGTGATGAGGTGGGCCAGCGCGGTAGCCTCCGCGGCGGGTCGGAGGCAGGGGTCGAGGGCGGGATAGGCGCGCAACGTTAGGTCGGAAAGAGGTGCGGGCGCTTCCTCAAGCAGGCGTACGAGTTGGCGTTCGCGTTGGACGCGGTGGGTCAGCATGCCGCGGACCAGCCGCTGAGGATCCTCGACCGGCTCGCCGTGGGCGGGATGGTACAAGGACTCGCTCCGCTTCTGGAGCTTCTGCAGGCTGGCCATGTAGTCGCCCATGTGGCCGTCGGGTGGGATGACCACGGTGGTAGACCAGCCCATGACGTGGTCGCCGCTGAACAGGCGGTGCCCCCACGCGAAGCAGAGGTGGTTGGAGGTGTGGCCGGGGGTGTGAACCGCCTCGATGGCCGCGCCGCCAGCCTCGATCACCTCACCGTCGGAGAGGATCCGGTCGGGCGCGTAGCTGGTGTCGAAGCCTGCTTCCTGTTTGCCAGGAACGACGAGCGGCGCGCAGCCCCAGACGGGTGCGCCGAGGCGCTCGGACAGGGGCGCCGCGGCCGGGCTGTGGTCGCGGTGAGTGTGGGTGACGAGGATAGCGTCGACCGGACGTCCGGCGACCGCGGCAACCAGCGCGTCGAGGTGGCCGGGGTCGGCCGGGCCGGGATCGAGGATGGCGAGGCGGTCGCTGCCGATCAGGTGCACCCACGTCCCCTCGCCGGTGAAGGGCGAAGGATTGGGCGCGAGCAGGCGGGCGAGGCCGTCACCAATCGATTGCAGGATGCCGGGCGTGTGGGTCACGCCGCCATCCCAAGCAGAGGAGTGCCGGTGCGGCAACTCCCCTGCCGGGTAACAAGAAACTACTTGGCCGACTTCAGCCGGGCGATCTGAGCGCTCATCTGAGCCAGCACGCGGGCACGCACGTCTTCGGGAAGCTCCTTGTTCTCCGAAATGCGCCTGGACGCGCGCTCCAGCGCCTCGACCTGGTTGCCGCCTTGCGCGCAGACCATCACGCGGGTCTTCTTGCCGTCCTTGTCGGTGGCTTCGGCGTCGACCTTCGAGCTTGCGTCACAATCGATCATGGCGATCCGGGTTCCAGCCGCGCCAGGCTCACGCAGGATGCGGACTTCGCGCCGCTCGCCGCCCTCGCCGGGACGCACATCCACGATCCGGACCCGGCGATCGCCACCCGTCGCGTCCTTGCGATCATCGCTGCGGATGACCACGATCTCGCGCCGCTCCTGCTTGCCCTTGGCAGCCTTGTCGGCATGGTCATGAATGACGATTTCCCGGATCACCGTGCGGTCACCCGCGCCTGGGGCCGGGGCGGCTGGCGGCACGGGCGCGGCCTGGAGCGCGGCCATCATCAGCGTAGCAATCATGAGTCATCCCCTGGTGGTTGCGTCAGGGAAACGATCAACATGGCGCAGTTAAACGCGCGATGAACAGCCGGTCAGGCGCCGACCAACGATCCCCTGGGCACTGCAAGCGACGCGGGGCGCGTGGCGGCGTGGGCGAGCGCGTGCGGGATTACGGTGCCGAACAATATCTCCATGCTGTGCGGCCAGCTATATTCGCCCGAGACATGGGTGCGGCCGCGCTCGCCCATCGCCTTGTGATCGCCCGCGAGAACGGTCTGGATGTTGGCGGCCATTGCATCGACGTCGGCGATCGGGCCAAGCATTCCCGTTCCCGGCAGCACCCGTTCCGGCATCGCCCCGCCGTTCACGCCCACCACCGGCAGACCGGACGCCTGCGCCTCGATCACCGACACGCCAAAGGTCTCGTTCGGCATGGCAGAGACATAAAGGTCGGCGCTGGCGAGATAGCGGGCAAGGGTGGCGCGATCGCTGACGAAACCGGGCGTGATGATGCGCGGGTCGCCAAGCGCCTCGAACTCCTCCTTCTGAGGACCCTGGCCGAGGAGGACGAGCCTGGCGCCGAGGCTGCTTGGCAGCTTCCGAAACGCCTCCACGATGATGTCGGGGCGCTTCTCGATGTCCATCCGGCCAACGTAGATCAGCAGCGGCTGGTCGCCCGACAGGCCAAGCGAGCGGCGAAGCTCAGGGTCGCGGCGGTCGGGGCCGAAATCCGCGAGGTCGACGCCGAGGGGCAGGATCTGAACGTCCTCCACCCCGAGCGAGCGCAGCAGGCCGCCGCCGCCGGCTTCCGACAAGGCGTAAACGCAATCGAACTGGCGATAGAGGCGCCCGCAATAATCGTAGCAGAAGCGCGAGGCGGCGCCGGCGACGGTCGCTCCGAGCGCCTTGGACAATGGGCGCTCGACATAGACGTTGGGGAAGTCGGTCATGTAGCCGGCGACCAGCGCAGTGCGGGGGTAGGCCTTGCGATGTGCCAGCGCGGCCCATGGGAGATTGTAGGCGTCCTGGCACTCGATCACGTCGGGGCGAAACCGGCCAAGCGCCTTGCGCACCGCGCGATTGCGCAGGAGCAGGCGGTAATTGGGGCTGAACGGGACCTTGGGGCTCTTTACCCAGACGGTGATCGCCCGCCCGCCATCGCTCTCCTCCACCGCATCGCTCTGCCCGGGAAGGATCATGAGGTGGGTGTGCGGGGTATTGGCAAGGATGTGCGCGCGCTTGGCCCGGAGGTAGGTGCCGACCCCGCCGCCGACCGCCGACCAGCTTTGCGTCAGGTCGCACAGCAGCAAGGGGCGATCGTTCGTGGAGGAGGGAAAGGCGGCGTTCACGGAGCGAGCCAATGCACTGGACGTCGCAAAGTGCCAAGCGTGCAGTGGAGTGTCGGACTGCTTGACAGTTCGGCAAGGCGCGAGAGCGGCAACTTAGAACAAATTGGCGGAAATCCGCCATCGTCTCCGAATTGGCACGGCCACTGCATCAGTGTTGCTGTCCACTTTGGTTCCACGCCAAACAGAGGGGCGGCAAGGCGGTTTCTGGTCCCGCTTCGCCGCCCCTTCTTGTTTTTGCGTGTGAGCCGCAGGCTCAAGCGTCAGCCGCGACCAGGGTCTTGAGCTCGCCGCTTTCGAACATTTCCATCATGATGTCCGAACCGCCGACGAACTCACCCTTGACGTAGAGCTGGGGGATGGTCGGCCAGTCGCTATATTCCTTGATGCCCTGGCGGATCTCCTGATCCTGAAGGACGTCGACGGTTTCATACTGGGTGCCGAGATGGTCGAGGATGGCGATCGCGCGGCTGGAGAAGCCGCATTGCGGGAAGAGCGCGGTGCCCTTCATGAAGAGGACGACGTCGTTGCTCTTGACCAAAGCGTCGATGCGCTCGTGGGCGTTGCTCATATTCTTCACTCCTGGGGCACGGCGGTGGTCAGCTGAAGGGCGTGAAGTTCGCCCCCCATCCGGCCACCCAGCGCACGGTAGACGAGTTGATGCTGGCGGACCCGCGGCAGGCCGGCAAAGGCGGCGCTGGTGACGGTGGCCGCATAATGGTCGCCGTCGCCGCGCAGGTCGCGTATCTCGACCCGCGCATCGGGCAGCGCGGCGAGGATCAGCGCTTCGATGTCATGGGCAGCCATCGGCATGGGGGAATCAGCCCTGCGCTTCCATCAGCTGGCGGCGAGCCTCGACGGTCTTGTCGGAAAGCTGCTGGCGGATGGCGGCCTCGTCGGTGTCGACGCCGGCGGCGGTGAGATCGCCCAACAGCTTGCGGATCACGTCCTCGTCGCCCGCTTCCTCGAAGTCGGCGCGGACGACGTCCTTGGCATAGGCTTCGGCCTCGACGGCCGACAGTTTCATCAGGCCCGCGGCCCAGTGGCCGAGCAGCTTGTTGCGGCGGGCGATGACGCGGAACTTCATTTCCTCGTCATGCGCGAACTTGGTTTCAAAGGCCCGCTCGCGATCGTCGAAGGTGGTCATGTCCGCTCCAGCTGCTGTGTCGAGCCGGAGATAGGCGCGAGGAGCGCGGGATGGAAGCCGTCATTGCGGAAAGGTCGCTCCGCAATGACGGCCGAAAGGTCAGGGCATCACCACCGAATCGATGGCGTGGATCACCCCGTTGGAGGCATTGACGTTGGCGGTGACCACATGGGCCATGCCGCCCTTGGCGTCGGTCAGCATGATGCGGTCGCCCATCAGCGAGGCCTTGAGCGTGCCGCCCTGGACGGTGGTGAGGGTGGCGGTGCCGCCGCCGTCGCGGATCAGCTTGGTAAGCTGGGCTGCGTTCACCCGGCCCGGAACGACGTGGTAGGTGAGGACCGAGGTCAGCGTCGCCTTGTTGGCGGGCTGGACAAGGGTCTCGACAGTGCCGGCCGGAAGCTTGGCAAAGGCGGCGTTGGTGGGGGCAAAGACGGTGAATGGACCGCGCCCCGAAAGAGTGGTTGCAAGATCCGCCGCCTGGACGGCAGTGACCAGGGTCGAGAAGTCGGAGTTGCCGACGGCGACCTCGACCACGGTCCGGCCGGGTGCGTTCTGGCTGTGGTTGTGGGCCGCGGCAGGGGCGGCGGCGAGGGCGATGCCGGCAAGAGCGGCAAAGAAGGTCGGTGTGCGCATCGAGTCAGGGGCTCCGGTGCTTGAGGTCGGCGGGACTGCCGAACCTTCGCTTAATGAGATGGTGCCGGGCTACCCGCGCTTTCAGCTGGCCTTTGGGCGGTGTGGGCCATGCCGCTTGCGGGAGGTGCACGGCAGGCGCATGCTGCGGCCTCTCCCCCCCTCAAGGTTCGAGGCGTGATGATCAGCTTGCTACTTGCCCTCGCCGTACCCGCGCCCGTGACCGCGACGGTGCCCGCGCCGGTGGGCCCCGTGAGGGAGGCCGGCATGACGTGGCTGAAGTGCCTCGAGACCGAGATCAAGGCGGTCCCGGCGACGCTTGCGCCGGACGCGGGCACCGAGTGGGTGCTGCAGCAATGCGAAGCGGCGGGTGCTCCGTTCCACCGGCTGATGGAGCAGCAGATCGAGCGCAGCTCGGGCGCCGACCGGGCGCTGAACTGGGGTCGCTACCTCGACCAGCTCGGCAGGGGCAGGGAATGGATCGGGAGCCAGATCGCTGCCTCCCGCGCCGCCAAGCCGCGTTAGGGGCGGATCAGAGTTCGACCACCAGCTTGCCGATGACCTGGCGGGCAGCCATCGCGGCGATGGCCTCGCCGGCGCGGTCGAGGGGATAGGTGGCGCTGACGCGGGGGGCGATCTTGCCCGCATCCCACAGCGCGAACAGTTCCTCGACATGGGCCTGGTTGGCGGCGGGATCGCGCGCCGCGAAAGCGCCCCAGAAGACGCCGCAAACGTTGCAGGATTTCAGCAAGGTGAGGTTGAGCGGAAGGCGCGGGATGCCGGCGGGGAAGCCGACCACCAGATAGCGGCCTTCCCAGGCGATAGCGCGCAGCGCGGGCTCGCAATAGTCACCGCCGACGGGGTCGTAGATGACGTCCGCGCCCTTGGGACCGACGGCGGCCTTGAACTGCTCGGCGAGTGCTTTGCTGCCGTCCTTGTCGAAGGGCCCGCGCGGGTAGACGATGGCCTCGTCGGCGCCGGCGTCGCGCGCGGCCTGTGCCTTGTCCTCGCTGGAGACGGCGGCGATCACGCGGGCGCCGCGCGCCTTGCCGAGTTCGACCGCCGCAAGGCCGACGCCGCCGGCCGCGCCCAGCACCAGCAGGGTCTCACCGGCCTTCAGTTGCCCGCGATCCCACAGGGCGTGGATCGAGGTGGCGTAGGTGAGGAGAAGGGCCGCACCGTCGGTGAAGCTGCGGCTTTCCGGCAGGCGGAAGGCAGAGGCGGCGGGGATGACGATCTGCTCCACGAGCCCGCCGAAGCCTGGTACGGCGAGGAGGCGGTCGCCGGGTGCCCAGCCGCTGACGCCCTCACCGACCTGCAGCACTTCACCCGCAATCTCGCCACCGGGCGCAAAGGGGCGGGGCGGGCGCATCTGATACTTGTCCTCGATGATGAGGACATCGGGATAGTTGATGGCGGCGGCGCGCACGCGGACCAGCAGCTGGCCGGGACCGGGCGTGGGCTCGGGCAGGTCGGAGAGCTGGAGCGTGTCGGGACCGCCGGGCTGGTGAGAGAGGAGCGCTTTCATGGGCTTGTCCTAGCTTGGGCTGGGGCCGGGCACTAGCGCGTGCGGCGGCGGTAATCCTCGGCGATGTCCGGTCCGGTCATCCCGTCGAAGGTAGTGCGGGCGAGCTGATCCCTGTCGGCGGCCATGCGACGGCTTCCGACCGAGGCGAGCGCCTGGTCGAAGGCGAGGCGGTCGGCAGGGTTCAATTGCTCGCGCGCGGCGGCGGTCGTGGCGGCGAAGCGTTCGGGCGAAGTGCCGTCGATCGTGACGGGCGGCGCGTCCGGTGCGCAGCCCGCAAGCAACAGCAAGGGCAGAAGCCGAAGGACGACCTCAGCCCTCGTACTTCGCTGTCGTCTTTTCGCGCACTTCCTCTGGAGACACGCCCGGAGCGGTCTCGATCAGCTTGAACGGGCTGTTGTGATCGGGACGCTGGAAGACGGCGAGATCGGTGATGATCATGTCGACCACGTTGCGGCCGGTCAGCGGCAGGGTGCATTCGGGGATGAACTTGGGGCTGCCGTCCTTGGCGTTATGCTCCATCACCACGATGATTTTCTTGACGCCGGCGACGAGGTCCATTGCGCCGCCCATGCCCTTGATCATCTTGCCCGGGATCATCCAGTTGGCGATGTCGCCGTCCTGGCTGACTTCCATCGCGCCGAGCACGGTGAGGTCAATGTGCCCGCCGCGGATCATCGCGAAGCTGTCGGCCGAGCTGAAATAGACCGACGAGGGCAGCTCGGAGATGGTCTGCTTGCCCGCGTTGATGAGGTCGGCGTCGACCTCGTCCTCGTACGGGAAGGGCCCGATGCCGAGCATGCCGTTTTCGGACTGGAGGGTGACCTCCAGCCCTTGCGGGATGTGGTTGGCGACCAGCGTCGGAATGCCGATGCCGAGGTTCACGTAGAAACCGTCGCGCAGCTCCTTCGCGGCGCGGGCGGCCATGTCGTCACGGGACCAGGGCATCAACGACGCTCCATCTGCGGGGGCAAGGGCAGCTGGGGGGTCGTACCCTGCCAGAGGATCGAGTGGACCAGCCAGCGACCATCGGGCTGGCGAGCAAGCTGGAAGCTGTTGATGCCGCGCACGTTGACGCTGCCGTCGGTGCTGGTGCCGGCATAGGAGGACCAAACCTGCGCGACATTGCCGAACATCTGCACCTGGCCGACCAGCTCACTTTCGGTGAAGCCGACCCTTTCCAGCATTTCCCCACTGCGGCTGATGTAATCGTCGAGCGAGCCACCTTGCAGACCGCGAGATCCAACCGCGTAAAGCCTGGCGTCCGGGGTGAAGAGGGTCTTCATTCCCGCCCAATCGCGCTTCTGTCCGGCAGGTCCGGAAATAACGGCGTAGACCCTGGCGACCGCGGCCCGGATCGCCGCCTCTTCCGCTGCGGGGGACCCGAGCGGTTTGGCGGCGATGGCCGCTGCGGCTGGGCTGCCTGGCTGCGGCTGAGCCGGCTGCGAGGCAAGGATTGCGAATGCGATAAGAAGGCTCATGCGACCTCGCGCTGACGAACGGTGCGGAATTCGATCTTCTTGTCGTACGGGCTCCCGAGGATCAGGCGCTTCACGTAGATCCCGGGGAGGTGGATGGCGTCGGGGTCGAGCGACCCGACCGGCACGATTTCCTCCACCTCGGCCACGCAGACCTTGCCGCTCGTGGCGGCGGGCTGATTGAAGTTACGGGCGGTCTTGCGGAACATGAGGTTACCGCTTTCGTCGGCCTTCCAGCCCTTGATGATGGCGAGGTCGGCGCGGATGCCGCGTTCGAGGATGTACTCCTCGCCGTCGAACTCCTTCACTTCCTTGCCTTCCGCGACCTTCGTGCCGACGCCGGTCTTGGTGTAGAAGCCGGGAATGCCGGCACCACCGGCCCGCATCCGCTCGGCCAAGGTGCCCTGGGGGCAGAATTCGACTTCGAGTTCTCCACTCAGATACTGGCGCTCGAACTCCTTGTTCTCACCGACGTAGGAGGAGATCATCTTCTTGATCTGGCGGGTGCGCAGGAGCTTGCCGAGGCCTTCGTTGTCGATCCCGGCGTTGTTGGACGCGACGGTCAGGTCCTTGACCCCGCTTTCGACAATCGCGTCGATCAGCCGCTCGGGGATGCCGCACAGGCCGAAGCCGCCGGCAGCGATGGTCATGCCGTCGTGAAGCAGCCCGTCGAGGGCCGCCGCGGCATCGGGATAGATCTTGTTGGCCATGGCCGCGCTTCTAGCCAGGGCAGGCGGCCGGGCACAAGTTGAAAGAGTTTTCAACTTCGGACTGTCCACGCGCCGATTGTCGCGGGGCCCGGGGCGAACTCGACAGTGGAAATGGGGCCGGCCCATCATTATCCCCTCGCCATGAGCGTCGCCGACCAGCCAGGCAGTGGGACCGCGGATGACGTGCTCCGACCGCCAGAGATTTCCCACGCGGCGCTGTTCGGGCGCTTTCTCCGGTTCGGCTTGCTGGCCTTTGGCGGGCCCGTTGCCCAGATCGCCATGATCCGGCGGGAGCTGGTGGACAAGGGCAAGTGGATGGGGAGCGACAGCTTCAACCGGCTGCTGGCGGTGATGCAGGTGCTGCCGGGGCCAGAGGCGCACGAACTTTGCGTTCACCTTGGCATTCGCGCGAAGGGGCGGCTGGGCGGGCTGCTGGCTGGGCTTGGCTTCATGCTGCCGGGCTTCGTGCTGATGCTGGCGCTGGCGTGGCTGTACACAAGGCTGCAGATTGGCGGCACGTGGCTTGGACCGCTGTTCCTGGGCGGGCAGGCGGCGGTGCTGGCGGTGATCGTGCGGGCGGTGCACCGGATTGGTGAGCATATCCTGCTGGATGGCTGGTTGTGGACCGTGGCGGTACTGGCTGCCGCAGCCTCGCTGGCCGGCGCAAGTTTCTGGATCGTGCTTCCCGCCGCCGGCCCCTTTTACGCGCTGGCGACAGGGCGACGCTGGGGAGCGGCGGGGGCGATCCTGGTGGTGGCGGTGGTCGCCGCCCTGATCTTGCCCGTTTTCGACGCAGGGATCATGCCGGCGGTCAGCCCGGGCGGCACCGAGAGCGCAACAACGGCTGCCCTGCTGCTGGCGGGCCTGAAGGGCGGGCTGCTGACCTTTGGCGGCGCCTACACCGCCATTCCCTTTGTGCGCGAGGACACGGTGGGGCGGGGGTGGATGACGGACGCGCAGTTCCTCGATGGGCTTGCCCTGTCGGGCGTGCTGCCGGCGCCGCTGGTGATCTTCGTGACCTTTGTCGGCTGGATCTGCGGCGGCCTTGCGGGCGCACTGGCGATCACCGCCGGCATGTTCCTGCCGGCATTCGCCTTCTCCATGCTGTTCTACGAACGGCTGGAGGCAATGGCCGAGCACAAGGGATTGCACGCCTTTCTGGGCGGGGTGGCCGCGGCCGTGGTCGGCCTGATCGTGGTGACCCTTCTCGGCCTTGGGCAGGCAGCGGTCGAACGGACGCCGAGCCTGACCCTCAGCCTCGCTATCTTCGTGGTGGCGCTGGCGCTTCTTTACCGCTGGCGCAGCACGCTTGCCACGCCAGCCGTGCTCGGGCTTGGCGCGGCCGTGGGTGCGGCCGCGCTTGGCTGAGCCTTCAGGCGAATTGTTCGATCCTGAGGCCCTCATGCTCGATGGCGCGGACAAAGGCAGGCCGCTCGACCACTCGGGACACAAGGGCGGACCAGCGCGGGTAGAGCGACACGTCGAATTTGGCGGCGCGTGCCCAGCGATAGAAGACCGCGGCATAGCTGTCGGCCGCCGTATAGTCGCCGCCGGTCAGCCAGCCCTCGCCGCACAGATCGTCCAGCTCGACGAAGTGGCTGGACAGGTTGGCGTGCGCGCCTTCCTTGAGGCCGGGATGGAGGGCCTCGTCCGGGGTGAAGCGCGCCGGTCGGAACAGGGCGGCGAAGGCGGTGGCGTGAACCGTGCCGCTCAGCCAGGCGAGGAGCTGCATGGCCTTGGCGGTGCGAAACGGATCGCCGCGCGGGATCGAGCCGGGGGCGCCGAAGCGGTCGGCAAGGTAGCCGAGGATGGCAAGGTTCTCGGTGATGGTGCCCTCGTCGGTGACCAGCGCGGGCACGCGGCCATGGGGGTTCACCGCGAGATAGTCGGCGCTGCGCTGCTCGCCGCTGGCGAAGTCGATCCGTTGCGCCTCATGATCGGCGCCGGCTTCGTGCAGGGCGATGTGGGTGACGAGGCTGCAGGCGCCGGGGGAGTAATAGAGTTTGAGCATGGTTTCTCCGCTGGGCCCGGCGGAAGAACCGGAGCCCCAGGCGACAACGCGTATGCGCCGCCTGAGGCCCAATCTTACCGGCGGATCAGCGCAGCTTGGCGAGCACGCCCTGGAGCTGCATGGCGTTGGACATATCGCCCTCGACCTTGAGCTTGCCGGTCATGAAGGCGGTCATGCCGTCGAGCTGGCCCGCGGCCATCGACTGCCAGTCGTTCCAGTTCACCTTGATGGTGGTGTCGGCCGGCGATTCCGCGTCCTCGGTGACCTGGCTGGCCTGGCCGTCGAGCAGGATCGCGCCCTCGTCGCCGAAGTGAAGCCGGACCTTCTTGCCGGGCACAAAGGCTTGGGCTTCCTGCATCTTGGCTACCAGTTCCTGCTTGGTCATCGTGAAAACTCCTCCTGACAAAGTTGTAGGTAAGTCGGTAGCGAGCGGCCCGGAGCGCCGCAAGGCCGCCCCTTCAATCCATGTGCTTGAGGCCGATGCGCAGGTAATCCCAGCCGGTGACGCCGGTCAGGATGGCGGCCGCCCACAGGCTGGCGAGGCCGGTGGCATGGACCCACCAGACGTCCGGCGTGGCGCCGGCGAGGATCAGGGCGCCCAGCGCCACGAGCTGGAAGGTGGTCTTCCACTTGGCGAGCTTGGACACCGGCATGGAGACATGCAGCGGCGCCAGGAACTCGCGCAGGCCAGATACGATGATCTCCCGCAGCAGGATCACGCCCGCCGGGATGAGGTGCAAGCCGTGGATGATCGGCTGAGCGTCGGACTGGCGGCTCGACACCAGCATCAGGATCACGGCAGCGACCATGATCTTGTCCGCGATCGGATCGAGGAACTGGCCCAGCCGGCTGATCTGCCCATGGGCCCGGGCGAGATAGCCGTCGAAGTAATCGGTGATACCGACCAGGCAGTAGAGGACAAAGGTGACGAGATAGTCGACCGGCCGCGGCGTCCACAGCAGGACCACCAGGATCGGCACCGCGAAGATTCGCGACAGGGTGAGAAGGTTGGGCAGCGAAAGCATCGGTCCCGATCCTGTTAGCGCGCACCGGCCGGCTTGCCAAAGGGCTTGAGGGCCGCGCGCGGGGAAGCGGCCTTGTGCTGCCCGCGCGCTCCCCTAAGACATCCGCATCTCACGGGTTCAACAGGAAGCTTCTGCATGCGCCTTTTCCTTCCCGCAGTCGGTGCTGTTCTCGCTCTTGTCTCACCTGCCGCGGCACAGCGTCCGGTGGAATTCGCCGCAAGCGTGCCGACCGGAGCCGCGTTGATCGTACCGCTGCGAAGCGCGGCCGACCTGGCGCGCACTGCCCCACTGCTCGACGAGCCGAGCCGTGCGGCGGTGGAGCGGGCGCTGGGTGCCGCGGCGTTCGACTACAAGGCGGGATCAAGCCTGAACCTGCACGGGATCGGCAACTACCCGGAGATCCTGATCGTGGGTGCCGGCCAGGAGCCACTCGACGCGCGACAGCTGCAGGATCTGGGCGGCACCGCAGTCCAGAAGCTCGCCGGCAAGGACCGGACCGCCGCCGTGCTTCTATCCCCCATTGCCGATGCCGCGCCCACCGCGGCCGAGCAAATGGCGGTTGGCGCGATGCTCGGCGGCTATAGTTTCGACCGCTACAAGTCGCCCTCCGCCGAGCGCAAGCCGGCGCAACCTCTTGTCATGGTCGGAGCGGCGGCAGGCGCGGCCGAACGCTTCCGGAGCGGTGGGCTAGCGCTCGCCGAGGCCACCAATTTCTCACGCGATCTGATCCGCGAACCCGCCAACGCGCTCTATCCCGAGGAGTTCGTGACGCGAACCCGCGCAGCGTTCCGCGGTGTGTCGGGCGTGACGATCGACGTCCTCGACGTGCCGGCGATGGAGCGGCTCGGGATGGGCGCCATCCTCAGCGTCGGCAAGGGCTCGGTGCGGCCGCCCCGACTGCTGGTGGTGCGCTACCGCGGGTCCCCCTCCGCCCCGCTGGTGGCCCTGGCAGGCAAGGGTATCACCTTTGATTCCGGCGGGATTTCGCTCAAGCCCGGAGCCGGCATGTCGGCGATGAAGGGCGACATGGCGGGAGCGGCAAGCGTGGTAGGCGCAGTCCTGAGCCTCGCCCGCAGTCGCGCCCCGGTCGATGTGGTCGCGCTGGCGGCGCTGGCCGAGAACATGCCGAGTGGCAGCGCCACACGGCCGGGCGACGTGGTCAAAGCCTTCAATGGCAAAACCATCGAGGTTCTCAACACCGATGCGGAGGGGCGGCTGGTCCTGGCCGATGCGGTTGCCTACGCGGAACGCCAGTTCAAGCCCGCAGCCATCGTCGATATCGCGACCCTTACGGGCGCAGTTTCCACTGCCCTTGGCGACGAATATGCCGGGCTGTTCAGCCGCAACGAGGCGTTGGCCGCGCAGCTGACAACGGCCGGCAGCCTGAGCGGGGAAGAAGTCTGGCGCCTGCCCCTCCACCGCAATTACGCGGGCGACATGCGGTCCGGCATCGCCGACATCAAGAATGTGGTCGAAGGCGGCGGACCGGGCGCGGGCCTTGGCGCCCATTTCATCGGTGAGTTCGTGGCGTCCACCCCTTGGGCCCATCTCGACATCGCGAGCGTGGATGGTCGTTCTAGCGCGCTCCCGACCGTTCCCGAAGGCCTGTCCGGCTTCGGTGTGCGCCTGCTCGATCGGTTCGTTCGTGACTTCCGGCCCGTCCCAGGGTCGGCCGGCAGCGCCAATTGATTCGCTCGCGGCCGGCCAGACCCTTGTGATCCAGAATGTTTCGCACCTGCTGAAGACCCGGCGTTTCCTGCCGCTGTTCGTGACGCAGTTCCTTGGCGCCTTCAACGACAACCTGTTCCGCACCGCCATGGTGATGCTGGTGATCTACGGCATCTACCGCTCGGCCGAGCAGGAGGCGGCCTTCTCCGCGCTGGCGGGCGGGCTGTTCATCCTGCCCTTTTTCCTGCTGTCCGCGCTATCGGGTCAACTGGCCGACGCGATCGACAAGACCCGGATTATTCGGGCGGTGAAGACGGCGGAGATCGGGATCATGGTGTTCGGCGCCGCGGGCCTGCTGCTGCTGAACGTACCGCTGATGCTGGTCGCGCTGGCGGCAATGGGCATTCATTCGACCTTCTTCGGCCCGATCAAATACGCCATTCTTCCGCAGCATCTCCAGAGCGACGAGGTGCTGGGCGGGACCGGGCTGGTGGAGGCCGGGACCTACATCGCCATCCTTGGCGGGACGATCCTTGGTGGGCTGCTGGTGGTTCAGGCTCCGGACGGCCGCTACCATGCGGAATATGCCGCGCTGGCCGTGCTGCTGGTGGCGGTGGCGGGGCGCATCGCGGGGCAGTTCGTGCCGCCTGCGCCGCCATCGACCGAGGATAGTGGGACACTCAATGATCCCGACCTGCCGCGTCCGGGTCTCGACTGGCACATCTTGCGAGCGTCGATCCGGCTGGTGAAGGCGACCATGCACGTGCCTAGGCTGTTCGTCGCGATCATGGCGATCAGCTTCTTCTGGGCGATGGGCGCAGTGCTGGCGGCGCAATTCCCGCCGCTGGTCAAGAACGTGTTCGGCGGCGACCAAAGCGTGGCGACGCTCTTCCTCGCGATCTTCTCGGTCGGGGTGGCGACGGGATCGCTGATCATCAACCGGCTGCTCGCCGGCCAGGTATCCGCCCGCTTCGCGCCCGTGTCGGCGCTGCTGATGGGCGGGTGCGTGCTTGTGCTCTACCTTCTCAGTCGCACCTGGACTCCCTTTCCCGAGCTGGTCGGCATCCGTGAGTTCCTGGCGGAGCCGGCGGGGTGGCCGGTCGTCGCCACGCTGTTCGGTGTGGCGACCTTCGGGGGCATGTTCGTGGTGCCGCTCTATGCCTATCTGACCACCACCGTGCCCAAGTCGGAGACGGCACGGACGGTGGCGGCCAACAACATCGTCAATTCCGGGGCCATGGTTGGCGCGACGGCCATCCTGTTCTGCCTGGTGCAGCTGGGCGTATCGGTGCAGGAAACGCTGCTGCTGGTAGCGGCGGGAACGGTGGTGTCAGCATTTCTGGGGCGCAAGCTTCACCAAGCCTGCGTCGCCGCGGGCTGCCCCTGAGTCCAAGTCAGGCGATGAACAGGCTGACCGCCAGGAAGCCTGCGGCATAGGCTGAGGCGAACAGCCGGGCATTCGCGCTCAGTCCTTGGGGCAACTGCCTTCCCAACTGGTGCAGCCAGCGTCGGCCCATGCCGAAATTCAACGGATGGGGACCGCCGAGGCGGACGGAATAGGGCAGGGCAACAGCCCGGACGCGACGCATGGCAACACCTTAACGTGGTTTTTACCATGCTCAAAATGCGTGCGCACGCCTGCGGTTTCCGATGTCCCCCGCTGGGACAGAAGTGCGGCCCTCGGACTAGCTTGCAGCGCGGAGGGGAGTTTCGCCCTCGTTAAGGTGGCGCCTGAGCAGGTCGGCGACCCCGTCGGCATTCATCGGCTTGCCGACGAACCAGCCCTGGCCCGTCCGGGCGCCGAGTGCCGCCGCCTTGTCGTAGGTGCGGGCATCCTCCAGCCCTTCGGCAGTCACCGGGATGTCCAGCGCCTGGGCGAGGGTGGTCACGGCCTTGATGATCGCGGCACTTTCCCGATCGACGTGCACGGTGGCCATGAAGCTGCGGTCGATCTTGATCATGTCCAGCGGCAGCATGCGCAGGTGGGACAGGCTGGAGAAGCCGGTGCCGAAATCATCAAGCGCAAGGCGGACACCCTGATTCTTGAGGCTGACCACCAGGTTGCGGGCCAGATCGAGGTCGGCAAACAGGGAGCTTTCGGTCAGTTCCACGATCAGCCGGTCGGCAGGGAAGCCGTGTTCGGTGAGCAGCCGCACCAGTCGCTGTGCCAGCCATAGGTCGGACAATTGCGCGGGCGAGATGTTGATCGATAGGCTGAAGTCACCTTGCCAGTCGCGCGCCGCCTCCAGCGCCTGGGCGGCGACCAGTTCGCTCAACGGACCGACCAGGCCCAGTTCCTCGGCCACGGGGATGAACAGTTCGGGCGACAGCAGGCCGCGATTGGGGTGTTGCCAGCGGGCAAGCACCTCGAAGCCGGTGAGGGCCCCGGTCTGGAGATCGACCTGGGGTTCGAAGAAGGGGACGAACTGACGATGCTCGATCCCGACGCGGATCGCCTGCTCGAGCTCGCTGCGCTCGATCAGGGCCCGTTCCATGCTGCTGTCGAACCAGGTCGGACGGGCAGCGCGGGAGCTTCGCGCATGGTCGAGCGCAATATCGGCCCGGCGCAGGATGTCGGCGGCGCGGCAGGCAGTGCCGGGGGCGGCGTTGGCGATTCCCGCCGTGGCGCCGACCTGCACGTAGGTCCCGTCGATCTCGTAGGTGCGGCTGATGTCGCGAAGCAGGGCATCGGCGAGGCGCTCGGCGGAGGCGAGATCACCCTTGTGCACGGGAAGCGCGATGGCGAATTCGTCACCCGACAGGCGCGCCGTGACCGTTCCGGCGGGAACATGGGCGCACATCGCCTGACCGATCCGGCGCAGCAGCGCATCGCCCATGTCATAGCCGAAGCGATCGTTGATCCGCTTGAACCGCTGCATCTGGAGCGAGATGATGACAAGGCAATGGTCGGGATCGACCGCCGTCTTGCACAAGGCGTCGACGCCCTCCGCAAAGCCCTTGCGATTGGCAAGTCCGGTGATGCTGTCGGTCGCCGCCTGCACCGCAGCGTTGCGCTCGCCCTCGGCGCGTAGTGCAGCCTCCTGCTGGAGGTCGGCATAGCGGCGGTAACCGAACAGGATCAGCGCGACGTTCAGGACCAAAGCGGCGGCTGCGACCTGGACGCTGGGTTCAAGGCCGCTGGCCCGGTCGCTGGCGACGAGATGGAGCAGGCTGCTGCCGTTCCAGATGAAGGCCCCCATGGCGCACAGGAGCAGCATGATGACAGGCCATTCCGCCTTGGCAGGGCCCCAAGTCCGCAAAGAGGAGGGGCGGGCAGGTACAGAACCAAGCATTTCTCCCGTTTGCACCCACACGTGTTAATGTTTCACTCCGGATCGGTTCCAACCGTGCAACCTATCTTCGCCAGTGGTGCGGACGGCGGGACTTGAACCCGCACTTCGTTGCCGAAAGCCGATTTTAAGTCGGCAGCGTCTACCATTCCGCCACGTCCGCGTGGGGCCGCGCAGGCTTGCCCCGCACGCCGGGCGGGGGTCAAGCCGCCACACCCGCAAGAAAATAACGGCTCCGTCATGGACCCGGCCAGCGCTTTCGGCGTTCGTTCAGCCGCAAGCAAGGAGAGACAGCCATGATTCGCAAGGTAATGACCCTGGCCCTGATCGCCGGTTCGATGAGCATCGCGGCCTGCAACACGGTTCGCGGCGCTGCTGCCGACGTCAACTCGGCGGCCAATACGGTCGACAACGCGATCTGATCCGGGGCATGGGTCATTTCGGAACAACAACGGAGTAGACCCATGCGCAAGTTCGTGACCCTGGCCCTGATTGGCGGAGCGCTTGCGCTCGGCGCGTGCAACACCGTTCGCGGCGTTTCGCAGGATCTGAACTCGGCTGCCAACTGCACCGAGAACACGATCAACGGGGCTCGCTGCTAGGCAGCCCAGGCCACCAGAAAAGGAAAACCCCGCAGGCGAGGAGCCGGCGGGGTTTTTCTTTGTCTGGCGTCGGCGAGACCGATGCCGGCGCGGCCTTCCTCCCCGCCGCACCTAGCGACGGGGAGGTAAGCTCAGCCCTTAGTCCTGCAGATAGTCGCCGGCATCCGCATCGGTGCCGGTACCGCTGGTGACCACCTCACCGAGGGGATCGGACGGCGAGGCCGAAAGATCGCGGTTCGATTGGGCGTTTTCGGCCGCACGCAGTTCCTCGGCGCTGTTCGGCGCGACCAGCGCGTCGGCGAGCTTGCGCTGCGCCGCACGGAGCGAGGCATCGCGGCTCGACGCGGCGACCCGCATCCGGTTCATGCCCGCGCCGGTACCGGCAGGGATGAGGCGACCGACGATGACGTTCTCCTTGAGACCGTTCAGCGTGTCGATCTTGCCCTGGACCGAGGCCTCGGTGAGCACCCGGGTGGTCTCCTGGAAGGAGGCCGCCGAGATGAACGACCGGGTCTGAAGCGAAGCCTTGGTGATCCCGAGGAGGATCGGCTTGCCCGAGGCCGGACGCTCGCCCTTGCCGAGCTTGGAGTTGATCTCGTCCATCTCCTCGCGATCGACCTGCTCACCCTTGAGGAGGGTGGTGTCGCCGTCGTCGGTGATCTCGACCTTCTGCAGCATCTGGCGAACGATCACCTCGATGTGCTTGTCGTTGATCTTCACGCCCTGCAGTCGATAGACCTCCTGAATCTCGGTGACGAGATATTCGGCCAGAGCAACGACGCCGAGCGCTTCGAGGATGTCGTGCGGATCGGGTGAACCACCGACGAGGTTGTCGCCCCGCTTGACGTAATCGCCTTCCTGCACGTCGATGACGCGGCTCTTGGGGACCAGCTCCTCGTGCGGATCGCTGCCGTCGTCGGGGACGATCGCGATCTTGCGCTTGGCCTTGTAGTCCTTGAGGAACTGCACGCGGCCCGAGACGCGGGCGATGATCGCCTTGTCCTTGGGCGTGCGGGCTTCGAACAGCTCGGCGACGCGCGGCAGACCGCCGGTGATGTCACGGGTCTTGGCGGCTTCACGCGGCATGCGGGCGAGCACTTCGCCGGCCTCCACGGTGGCGCCGTCCTCGACCGCGACGATGGCGCCGGCCGCCAGGCGGTAGACGCCTGCTTCCTGCGCATTGTCGCCCATCAGGGTCAGGCGCGGACGAAGATCTTCCTTCTTCGACTTGGCCATGTCCTCGGTGACGACGCGCTGGCTGATGCCGGTCGACTCGTCGGTCTGCTCCGTCATCGTCCGATTCTCGATCAGGTCCTGGTACCGGATGGTACCGGCCTTTTCGGTGATCACCGGGCTGAAGCTCGGATCCCACTCGGCGATGCGCTCGCCCTTCGAGACGATGTGGCCGCCCTCGCACAGCAGATGGGCGCCGTACGGGATGCGGTGGGTCGACAGCTCGCGCCCATCCATGTCGAGGATCGCGATTTCGCCCGAGCGCGACAAGGAGATGTGCCGGCCGCGCGGGTCGGTGATCGTCGGCATGTCACGAAGCTCGATCGTGCCGTCCACCGGCGCTTCGAGGTTCGACTGCTCGTTGAGCTGCGCCGCGCCGCCGATGTGGAAGGTGCGCATCGTCAGCTGCGTACCCGGCTCACCGATCGACTGGGCGGCGATGACGCCGACCGCTTCACCGATGTTGACCGGCGTACCGCGGGCGAGGTCACGCCCATAGCACTTGCCGCAGACGCCCTGGCGGCTGGCGCAAACCAGCGGCGAGCGGATCTTGAGGCCTTGCAGGTTGGCGGCCTCGAGCTTGGCGACCATCGCCTCGTCGAGCAGAACGCCTTCCTCGATGATGGTCTCACCCGTCTTGGGATCGACCACGTCCTCGGCGGTGGTGCGGCCCAGCACGCGGTCGCCAAGCGACGCGATGACCGAGCCGCCCTGGACGATGGCGCGCATTTCGAGCGCCTGGTCCGTGCCGCAATCCTCCTCGATGATCACGGCGTCCTGGCTAACGTCGACCAGACGGCGGGTCAGGTAACCCGAGTTCGCCGTCTTGAGCGCGGTGTCGGCCAGACCCTTGCGGGCGCCGTGGGTCGAGTTGAAATATTCAAGGACGGTCAGGCCTTCCTTGAAGTTCGAGATGATCGGGGTCTCGATGATCTCGCCCGACGGCTTGGCCATGAGGCCGCGCATCCCGGCGAGCTGCTTGATCTGCGCTTGGCTACCACGGGCACCGGAGTGGGCCATCATGTAGATGGAGTTCACCGGACGCTCGCGGCCGTCGTCACCCTTCGGCGTGGCGGAGATTTCCTTCATCATCTCCTGAGCCACGCGGTCACCGCAACGCGACCAGGCGTCGATCACCTTGTTGTACTTTTCCTGCTGGGTGATCAGGCCGTCCTGATACTGCTGCTCATAGTCCTTCACCAGCGCGCGGGTTTCCTCGACCAGAGGATCCTTCGCCTGCGGGATGACCATGTCGTCCTTGCCGAAGCTGATGCCGGCCTTGAACGCGTGGCGGAAGCCGAGGCCCATGATCGCGTCGGCGAACAGGACCGTGTCCTTCTGGCCGGTGTGACGATAGACCTCGTCGATCACGTCGCCGATGTCCTTCTTGGTGAGAAGGCGGTTGACGGTCTCGAACGGCACCTTGTGGCTCTTCGGGAGGGTCTCGCCGAGCAGCATGCGGCCCGGCGTCGTCTCGAAGCGCTTCATGTAGGTGTTGCCGGCCTCGTCCGTCTGCGGAACGCGGCTGACGATCTTGGTGTGCAGGGTCACGACGCCGGCGGCGAGGGCCTGGTGGACCTCGGTCATGTCGGCGAGCAGCGAGCCCTGGCCCGGCTCTCCATCCTTTTCGATCGAAAGATAATAGAGACCCAGCACCATGTCCTGCGACGGAACGATGATCGGCTTGCCGTTGGCGGGCGAGAGGATGTTGTTGGTGCTCATCATGAGCACGCGGGCCTCAAGCTGCGCTTCGAGCGACAGCGGCACGTGGACCGCCATCTGGTCACCGTCGAAGTCGGCGTTGAACGCGGCGCAGACCAAAGGATGAAGCTGGATCGCCTTGCCCTCGATCAGCACCGGCTCGAAGGCCTGGATGCCGAGGCGGTGGAGCGTCGGGGCGCGGTTCAGCAGGACCGGGTGCTCGCGGATGACTTCATCCAGGATGTCCCAGACCTCCTTGCGCTCCTTTTCGACCCACTTCTTGGCCTGCTTCAGGGTCATGGAGAGACCCTTGGCGTCGAGGCGCGAGTAGATGAACGGCTTGAACAGCTCGAGCGCCATCTTCTTGGGCAGCCCGCACTGATGAAGCTTGAGCTCCGGACCCGTCACGATGACCGAACGGCCCGAATAATCGACGCGCTTGCCGAGCAGGTTCTGGCGGAAGCGGCCCTGCTTGCCCTTGAGCATGTCGGAGAGCGACTTCAGCGGACGCTTGTTGGCACCGGTGATGGTGCGGCCGCGGCGGCCGTTGTCGAACAGCGCGTCGACCGCTTCCTGCAGCATGCGCTTTTCGTTGCGAACGATGATGTCCGGCGCGCGCAGCTCGATCAGCCGCTTCAGGCGGTTGTTGCGGTTGATGACGCGGCGATAGAGGTCGTTGAGATCCGACGTCGCGAAGCGGCCACCGTCGAGCGGCACCAGCGGGCGAAGCTCGGGCGGGATGACCGGAACGACGTCGAGGATCATCCACTCGGGACGATTGCCCGATTCCAGGAAGCTCTCGACGACCTTGAGGCGCTTGATGATCTTCTTGGGCTTGAGCTCGGACTTGGTGACCGCGAGCTCTTCGAGCAGCTGCTTCTTTTCGCCCTCGAGGTCGAGGTCCATCAGCATGATCTTGACGGCTTCGGCGCCGATGCCGGCCGAGAAGGCGTCCTCGCCATACTCGTCCTGCGCGTTCAGCAGCTCGTCCTCGGTCAGCAGCTGATACTTCTCGAGCGGGGTCAGGCCCGGCTCGATCACCACGTAGCTCTCGAAGTAGAGGATGCGCTCAAGCTGCTTCAGCTGCATGTCGAGCAGCAGGCCGATGCGGCTCGGCAGCGACTTCAGGAACCAGATGTGGGCGACCGGCGCGGCCAGTTCGATGTGGCCCATGCGCTCGCGGCGAACCTTCGAGACGGTGACTTCAACACCGCACTTTTCGCAGACGATGCCCTTGTACTTCATCCGCTTGTACTTGCCGCACAGGCATTCGTAATCCTTGATCGGGCCGAAGATGCGCGCGCAGAACAGGCCGTCACGCTCGGGCTTGAACGTGCGGTAGTTGATGGTTTCGGGCTTCTTGATCTCGCCGAACGACCAGGAACGGATCTTGTCCGGGGACGCAATGCCGATCTTGATCTGGTCGAAGGTCTCCGGCTTGGCCACCGGGTTCGCGAAGTTGGTCAGCTCGTTCATATCTTACTCCTGAGCCCCTGAGGGCTTCGAGGTCATATTCTTGTGGCGAAGGAGGAGGGCGCTAAGCCCTCACTCCGCCGCGAGCGCTGGCGGCTCGTCCGCGTTGTCGACGCTGTCGAGTTCGACGTTGAGGCCGAGCGAGCGCATTTCCTTGACCAGCACGTTGAAGCTTTCCGGAATGCCGGCCTCGAACGTGTCGTCACCCTTGACGATCGCCTCGTAGACCTTGGTCCGGCCGATCACGTCGTCGGACTTCACGGTCAGCATTTCCTGCAGCGTGTAGGCGGCGCCGTAGGCCTGGAGGGCCCAGACCTCCATCTCACCGAAGCGCTGACCGCCGAACTGCGCCTTACCGCCCAGCGGCTGCTGGGTGACGAGGCTGTACGGCCCGATCGAACGGGCGTGGATCTTGTCGTCCACCAGGTGGTGCAGCTTCAGCATGTAGATGATGCCCATCGTGACCTTGCGGTCGAACGGCTCACCGGTGCGGCCATCGTACAGGGTCGACTGGCCCGAGGTGTCGAGGCCGGCCTGGGTCAGCGCCGCCGACACGTCCGGCTCGCGCGCGCCGTCGAACACCGGCGTGCCCATCGGCAGACCGCCGACGAGGTTGCGGGCGAGGTCGAACACGCTTTCGTCGCTGCGAGCGTCGATGTCGCCGGCATATTGCTCGCCATACAGGCTCTTCAGCTTCTCGCGGATCGCGGCGGCATCCTTGCCGGCGTAATCCGAGCCGCGGTGATGCATCTCCTCGAGCATGTCCCCGATCTGCTTGCCAAGGCCGCGGGCGGCCCAGCCAAGGTGCGTTTCGAAGATCTGCCCGACGTTCATGCGCGACGGCACGCCCAGCGGGTTCAGCACGATGTCGGCATGCGTCCCGTCTTCAAGGAACGGCATGTCCTCGATCGGCAGGATGCGGCTGATGACGCCCTTGTTGCCGTGACGGCCGGCCATCTTGTCGCCTGGCTGAAGCTTGCGCTTCACGGCAACGAAGACCTTGACCATCTTGAGCACGCCCGGGGCCAGCTCGTCGCCCGCTTCGACCTTGCCGATGCGATCCTCGAGCTTGCTGCGGATGGCCGCTTCGGCCTCGTCATACTGGCCCTTCAGCGCCTCGATGTCGGCCTGGCGGGCATCGTCCTTGACGGCGATCTTCCACCAGTCGTGCTTGTCGGTCGCTTCGAGCATTTCGGCGTCGAGCGTCGCGCCCTTCTTGATCGTCTTGGGCGCGGCGGTCGCAACCTGTCCGACCAGCATTTCCTGCAGACGCGCGAAGGTCGCGCGGTTGAGGATCCGGCGCTCGGACTCGGCGTCGCCCTTGAGGCGATCCTTGTCCTCGGCCTGGATGGCGCGGGTACGGTCGTCGATGTCGATACCGTGACGATTGAAGACGCGCACGTCGACGATGGTCCCGGCAACGCCCGGCGGCAGGCGCAGCGAGGTGTCGCGAACGTCCGAAGCCTTTTCACCGAAGATGGCGCGGAGGAGCTTTTCTTCCGGCGTCATCGGGCTTTCGCCCTTCGGCGTGATCTTGCCAACCAGGATGTCGCCCGGCTCGACCTCGGCCCCGATGTAGACGATGCCCGCCTCGTCGAGGTTGCGGAGCGCTTCCTCGCCGACGTTGGGAATGTCGCGGGTGATGTCTTCCGGCCCGAGCTTGGTGTCGCGGGCCATGACCTCGAACTCCTCGATGTGGATCGAGGTGAAGATGTCGTCCTTCACGATCCGCTCGGAGATCAGGATCGAGTCTTCGTAGTTGTAGCCATTCCACGGCATGAACGCGACGAGCACGTTGCGGCCAAGCGCCAGCTCACCGAACTGGGTCGAGGGACCGTCGGCGATGATCTCGCCTTGTTCGACCACGTCGCCTACCTTCACCAGCGGGCGTTGGTTGATGCATGTCGACTGGTTGGAACGCTGGAACTTCATCAGGCTGTAGATGTCGACGCCGCTTTCGCCCGGGCGAAGCTCGCCGGTGACGCGGATGACGATACGGGTGGCGTCGACCTGGTCGACGATGCCGGGACGGCGGGCGCCGATGGCGGCACCCGAGTCACGCGCAACCGTCTCTTCCATGCCGGTCCCGACCAGCGGAGCGTCCGCCTGCAGCAAAGGCACGGCCTGACGCTGCATGTTCGAGCCCATCAGCGCGCGGTTGGCGTCGTCGTTCTCGAGGAACGGGATCAGCGAGGCCGCGACCGAGACGAGCTGCTTGGGCGACACGTCCATCAGGGTGATCTGGTCGCGCGGGGCGATCAGGAAGTCACCGTTGCGGCGGCTGGAGATGATCTCCTCGGCGAAGGTGCCGTCCGGATTGATCTCGGCATTGGCCTGCGCGATCGTGTGCTTGGCCTCTTCCATCGCGGACAGGTAGACCACCTCGTCGGTGACCTTGTGGTCGCGCACGACGCGGTACGGCGTCTCGATGAAGCCGTACTTGTTGACGCGCGAGAACGACGCGAGGCTGTTGATCAGACCGATATTCGGGCCTTCCGGCGTCTCGATCGGGCAGATGCGGCCGTAGTGGGTCGGGTGAACGTCGCGAACTTCGAAGCCCGCGCGCTCACGCGTCAGGCCGCCCGGCCCGAGGGCCGAAACGCGACGCTTGTGGGTCACTTCCGACAGCGGGTTGGTCTGGTCCATGAACTGCGACAGCTGCGAGGAGCCGAAGAACTCGCGCACCGCGGCAACGGCCGGCTTGGCGTTGATGAGGTCGTTCGGCATCACGGTCGACACGTCGACCGAGCTCATGCGCTCCTTGACCGCGCGCTCCATGCGGAGGAGGCCGACGCGATACTGGTTCTCGAGCAGCTCGCCGACCGAGCGCACACGGCGGTTGGCGAGGTTGTCGATGTCGTCGATCTCGCCCTTGCCGTCCTTGAGGTTCACCAGCTCCTTGACCACCGCCAGGATGTCCTCGCGGCGAAGCGTGGTAACGGTGTCCTCGGCGTCGAGGCCAAGACGCATGTTGAGCTTGACCCGGCCGACGGCCGACAGGTCGTAGCGCTCCGGATCGAAGAACAGGCCGTAGAACAGCGCATCGGCGGTCTCGCGCGTCGGCGGCTCGCCGGGTCGCATGACGCGGTAGATGTCGCTCAGCGCCTGGTCGCCGTCTTCCGACTTGTCGGCCTTAAGCGTGTTGCGGATCCAGGGACCGGTGTTGACGTAGTCGATATCGAGCAGCTCGAGCCGATCGACGCCGGCCTTGTCGAGAACCTCGAGGTTCTCAGGCGTCACCTCGTCGCCGGCCTCGATGTAGATCTGGCCGGTCGACTCGTTGATGAGGTCATAGGCCGAGAAGCGACCGTAGATGGTCTCGGTCGGGATGATTAGGTTCTGCAGACCTTCCTTGCCGGCCTGGTTGGCACGGCGCGGGGTAATCTTCTCGCCGGCCTTGAACACCACTTCGCCGGTGTCGGCGTTCATGATGTCGAACATCGGCTTCTGGCCGCGCCAGTTCTCGCTGACGTAGGGGATCTGCCAGCCGTTCGGCCCACGCAGGTAGGTCACGCGGCCGTAGAATTCATTGAGGATCTCTTCCGAGGTCAGGCCCAGCGCGTGCAGCAGCGCGGTGACCGGAAGCTTGCGCTTGCGGTCGATGCGGACGTTGACGATGTCCTTGGCATCGAATTCGAAGTCGAGCCACGAGCCGCGATACGGAATGACGCGCGCGGCGAACAGATATTTGCCCGACGCATGGGTCTTGCCGCGGTCATGGTCGAACAGGACGCCCGGCGAACGGTGCATCTGCGACACGATGACGCGCTCGGTGCCGTTGACGATGAAGGTGCCGTTCCCCGTCATGAGCGGCATGTCGCCCATGTAGACGTCCTGCTCCTTGATATCGATCACCGACTTGGCCTCGGTGTCGGGATCGATCTCGAAGGAAGTGAGGCGCAGGGTCACGCGCATCGGCGCGGCATAGGTCAGCCCGCGCTGACGGCACTCGTCGGTGTCGAACTTGGGGTCCTCGAGGACGTAATGGTCGAAGTCGAGGTGCGCGGTGCCCGCGAAATCCTGGATCGGGAACACCGAGCGCAGGGTCTTTTCAAGGCCGGACACATAACCGGTCGAAGGATCGGACCGCAGGAACTGTTCATAGCTTTCGCGCTGAACCTCGATGAGGTTCGGCATCTCGCTGATCTCGTGGATGTTGCCGAAGATCTTGCGGATGCGGCGCTGCTTGGTGAAGCGCCCCGAGGAAGTGTTGTGCGGAATGTCGATCGACTTGGTGGCCATGCGAAGTCCCTGCGCTTGGACGGGACACAGGCATGCCTGCGCTCCCGCCGTTCCCCGGCTGACGCCGAGGGTTGCAAATAGTGGAGCGCTGCTCCCGCTGGTCTCTCCACTTCGTTCGGCCCGCGCGCTGTTCGGACCCTGTCCCGGAGAGGGCAGGAAAGGCCCCTGGCGCATGGATAGCCATGCGGCGGAGCCGTTATGTTTGTCGGATGAGGTTCGCATATAGCTTTGCGGGCGTCATTCGCAAGGGGGTAAAGCAACCAAAGCGGACGCCGGGGCATTGGGGCGGGAGGTCTTGCCACCACGTCCCAAGGGGTCATCCATGCGCCTTCTGCTCGTCTCGCCCGCCTTCGTGTTTCTTGCCGCCTGCGGGTCCGACGCAAACAACCCCAACAAGAACATCCTGAACGCGACCGAGCAGATGGACCCGGCCGCTGCGGCAGCGGTCGAGGATGCGGTGGCGAACGGGGTAGATCCGCAGAATGCGCTGGCCATCGGCGGCGAGGCTGCGACGTTCGAAAATGAGCCTAGCGCCGCCGATCGCGGCCAGACAGTGCCCCCTCCGGTGCAAGCTCAGCCGAACACGGTTCAGGATCCGAACCGCAAGGACGGAACGGTGCCGCCGGACAAAGCGGGTCCCGGCAACGCCCAGTAGGTCCTTCGGCAGAAAATGAAGATGACGGTAACCATCTGGTGACGCTCTCTCGCTAGCACTGGCCCCCGATTGGCGGGGAGAAGCCGGAGTGACGAGCGCGGTGAGGAAGATCGGGTGGCAGGCGGCGGCAACCAGCGAGCCGACCGATCACATGGTGCCCGACGGGCTCGATGCCCACGCCGGAACCTTGCAAGCTGCCATCCCTCTGCTGTTCGCCGCGCTCATTGCTTTTGCGGTGCAAATCTACATGGACGGCGACACCGGCTGGCATCTAGGCGCCGGCAAGTGGATCATCGCCAATGGCGTCGTCCCGACCACCGACCCCTTTAGCCACACCATGGCGGGCAAGGCGTGGACCGCGCACGAGTGGCTAGCCGAGGTACTGATGGTCGGCGCCGACCGGCTGGCGGGGTGGGGCGGGCTGGCCGCGCTGTTCGCATTGTCGGCGGTTACGACCTTCTGGCTGCTGGCGCGCGAAGCGTTCCGCTTCCTGCCCGCACGCTGGGCGGTTGCTGCCGTAGGCGTGGCGGCCGGAGTGCTGTTTCCGTTCGCGCTCGCTCGGCCGCACATGCTGGCGTGGACCCTGCTCGCCGCCTGGACCGTGATCCTGCTCCGCGCCCGCGAAGCCCGAAGCGCGCCGCCGCTGGCCGCCGCCTTGCTGATGGTGGTGTGGGCCAATCTCCACGCGAGCTACATCTTCGGCTTCGGCCTGGCCGGCCTCTTCGCACTGGAATCGCTGATCGAGAATCCGCGCGACCGTAAGCTTCTCGGCCGCTGGGTGGCGTTCGGCCTCGCCGCGCTGGCCGCAGCCGCGTTCGTCACGCCGTTCGGGCCTAGCGACTTCCTCTACCCCTTCCAGGTCAGCGGCATGGAAGCGCTGTCGGTGATCGGCGAATGGCGGCGTTCGACCTTTCCGGCGGACGCTCTTTTCTACGTCTGCCTGGTCGGCCTCGGGATGCTGGTCGCGAAGCGCTGGCGGAGCATTCCGCCGCTCCGCCTGCTGCTGCTGGTCGGCCTGTCGGCAATGGCCATCATGCACGCCCGGCACCAGATGCTGTTCGCGATCGTCGGGCTGCTGGTGGTGCTGCCCGTCCTCAACCCAGCCGCAACCTCTCGCCACCACATGCCGCGCGTACCGTGGTTCTGGCCGGCGGTCGCGCTCCTGGTCACCGTGCGGCTGGCGGTGCCTTACGAGTTCAAGGAACACAGCAGCTATCCGCTGACGCTCCTAGCCAAGGTGCCCGATGAGATCCGCCGTCAGCCGGTCTACAACGAATATAGCCAGGGCGGACCGCTCGTGATGCTCGGCATCCGCCCGTACATCGACGGGAGGGCGGACATGTATGGCGACGACTTCACCTTCCGCTCGCGGGCCATCAATCGCGGTGATATGGTCAAATTCCGCGAGGACGTGGAGCGCTACGGCATCCGTTGGGCGGTTGTGGAGTTTGATGACGGGATCAAGCCCAAGCTCGAGCGCGAACCGGGCTGGCGCAAGTTCGCCGAGGACAAGCATGCCGCCATCTTCGTGAAGACGGAGCGCTGACACAAGAAGGGGCGACCTCTTGCGAGGCCGCCCCTTCCGTCCGCGGGCGCTTCAAGACACCCGCAAAATCAGCAGAAGCTTACTTGAGCTCGACGGTGCCGCCGGCTTCCTCGATCTGCTTCTTGATCTTCTCGGCTTCGTCCTTGCCGATGCCTTCCTTGAGGGCCTTCGGAGCGCCTTCGACCAGCGCCTTGGCTTCGCCGAGGCCCAGGCCGGTGATGGCGCGGACTTCCTTGATGACGTTGATCTTCTTGCCACCGTCGCCGGTGAGGATCACGTCGAACTCGGTCTTCTCTTCAGCGGCCGGAGCGGCGGCACCGGCGGCCGGGCCAGCGACGGCGACGGCAGCGGCGGCCGAAACGCCCCACTTCTCTTCGAGAGCCTTGGCGAGCTCGGCAGCTTCGAGGACGGTCAGCGCCGACAGCTGGTCGACGATGTTGTTGATGTCAGCCATTTGATACTCCTGTGCGGGGCTCTTCGGCCCCAGATTGTCGTGCGTAAGAAAGAACGAAGAACCTTAAGCCGCTTCGGCCGCCGCATAGGCGCCGAACACGCGAGCGAGCATTGCGCCCGGCTCGTTGATGGTCCGGGCAATCTTGCTCGCCGGCGCCTGAATGAGGCCGATGAGGGTGCCGCGGAGTTCATCGAGGCTCGGAAGCTCGGCCAGCGCCTTGATCCCGTTCACGTCAAGAACGGTATCGCCCATCGCTCCGCCCAGGACCTCGAACTTGTCGGTGGTCTTGGCGAAGTCCACCGCGACCTTGGCGGCCGCGACGGGGTCGATGGACGTGGCGAGGGCCGTGGGGCCCTTGAGCAGCTCACCGATCGGCTGATAGCGGGTGCCATCAAGCGCGATGAGGGCGAGGCGGTTCTTCGCAACCTTGAACTGGGCTCCGGCGTCGCGCATCCGCAGGCGAAGATCGGTGGACTGGGCCACCGTCAGACCGAGATTGCGGGTGACAACCACCACGCTGGTATCGGTAAAAACCTGCTTCAGTTCGGCAACCAGATCCGCCTTTTCGTTGCGATCCATGCCAACTCCAAACAAATGGCCGCTGGACACCCGAAGGCACCGGCGACCGGCTTCATGACCCGCAAGGCACAAGGCCTAGCGGGAGCTCATGTCCGTGGGGTTGGGAGGCGCGTGCGGATCACCGCACGACAACGCGAGAGACGATGCTCCACGCGAGAAACTCTCTTCCCCGTCTAGGCTGGCAATTAAGCCTTCGAGTGAAGGCACCAACTGTCTCGGACGGTGTCCCGGCAGGCCGGGAACGAGCGGGCCAATAGCAGATTGCGCGGTTCGATCAACCCGGTGATGGGAGCGCAGCCTTCGGGCAAGCGTTTGGGCGTCCGAGGAGAAACCCGATGCAGGACAAGAGCAACGAAGGCGCCGATCCCTCGGCGCAAGAAGCGGCGGAGGAGTGGCGCCGTCGCTTTGGCCGCGAAGGACATGAGGGCAGCTACGCCCCGCAATTCGGCGGCGAGGGGAAGCAAGCGGACGAGCGGACCCTGGGGGAGGCGCCTAGTCGAACATCTCCACCAGGTTCCTCAGCATGATGTCGCCATGCGTGGTGAGGATGCTCTCCGGGTGGAACTGCAGCCCGGCCTGAAGCGCATCGCCGTCGCTGAAGGCCATCGCCATGCCGTCAACCTCGGCGTGCACCGTGAAGCGCGGCGGCAGGTCGCGGGTGCAGAGGCTGTGATAGCGGGCGACTCGGACTGGGCTCGTCAGACCTTCAAACGGGCCAGCCCCGTCGTGTGGAAGAAGCATCGACTTGCCGTGCACGGGCTCCGGTGCGCGGGTGACGGTGCCGCCAGCTTCCTCCACGAGGGCCTGGTGCCCGAGGCAGATGCCGACCAGCGGCACCCGGCCCTTGGCGAGGGCGATGAGCTCGAGGCAGCAGCCCGAAGCTCGCGGGGTGCCCGGCCCCGGCGAGATCATCAGGATCGCGCCCAGCGCCTCGGCCTGCGCCAGCGCGTCGGCGGCGGCGATGCTGTTGCGGCGGACGTGGACGGCCACCCCGATCCGCTCGAGGCTTTCCACCAGGTTGAAGGTGAAGCTGTCGAGATTGTCGATCAGCAGGACAGGGCGGGTCATGCGCCAAGCACTCCGAGCAGCGCCGAGGCCTTGGCGCGGGTTTCGTCGGCCTCCGCCTGCGGCACGCTGTCGTGCACCACGCCGGCACCCGAACGCACCTCGGCGACGCCATCTCGGACCAGGGCGGAGCGGATCACGACGGCCGTGTCCATTCGCCCGTCGCCACCGATCCAGCCGATCGCTCCGCCATAGGGTCCACGTCGCCTCGCCTCGGCCGCGCGCAGCAACTGCATGGCCCGTATCTTGGGTGCACCGACCAGCGTGCCGACGTTGAGGCAGGCGGCGAGCGCGTCAAAGGCATCCAGGCCGGGGCGAAGCGTTCCGGTGACCGAGGAGACGAGGTGCATGACCCTGGCGAACCGCTCCACCGTCAACAGCTTCGCGACGCGCCGCGTGCCGGGCAGCGACACCCGGGCAACGTCATTGCGGGCAAGGTCGACCAGCATCATGTGCTCGGCCAGTTCCTTGCCGTCGAGCCGCATCTCGGCCTCCATCCGGTCGTCGGCGTCGGGGCTGGCGCCACGCGGACGGGTGCCGGCGATCGGCTTGACCTCGACGATCCGTCCACCGGTGCCGCCGGCGGACAGGCGAACACTGGTCTCGGGACTGGCGCCGAGCAGGGTCCAGCCCTCGTCGGCGAGGAAGAAGCGGTAGCTGGCCGGCTCCGCCTCACGCAGGCGGGCGTAAGCGGCCAGCGGGTCGGGGCAGGGGCCACGGAAGGTGCGGCTGGGCACGATCTGGTAGACCTCGCCGGCGGCGATCTCCGCCTTGAGGCGGGTAACCAGAGCGGCGAACTCCTCGTCGGAGAGATCGGGCGGGAAGCTCGATTGCGCCGCCCCTGCCAGTCCGCCGGAGCCTGCCGCGAGCGCGGGGACAGGATCAGCGAGGGCCGCCAACCCTTCTTCCAGGCGCCGTGCGGCGTCGTTCACGTGGCGCTCGTCGGGCCCGAAAGCGGTGCACAGCAGCCGCGCTGCACCGCCCGGCGCAATGGTCAGCAAGGTGTCGGGGACAAAGAAGACGAATTCGGGAAAATCGGCCGCTGCGGCAGATGGCATCTCTTCGCCCCAGGCGGCGAGGTCGAAGCCGGCGACACCCAGCAGGATTGCCCCGAACGGCTCGCCCCGCGGCGCCGCCGCAGCGTCGAGGAGCGCACGGAGCGCGTGCAGCGGCTGAGGTCCCAGCAGGCGCTCGGCCGCATCCTCGCTCTTCGGCCTGGCGAAGGTCAGCATCAGCCGGTCGGCGCGGCGCTCGCCGATGGCGGGGGAGTCCAGCGAGGCCAGCAGCGCTTCGCCATTCGCGTTCAAAGCCTCCAGCGTGACGGTGCCATCGTGAGCCTCGGCGCGAACGCAGGCGCGGGCCATGACGAGTCGCTGCCCGTCCGGTGCCTCGAACAGCCCGGTGCCCTCCCGCCCGCCGCCAAGCGCGCGGTAGGCCGCGAGGGCATCGAGGCCTGCCGGCAAGCGCCGCGCAAGAACCCGCGCCTCGACCCTCACAGCTGGCGGCCGACCGCCGCGGCAACCGCCCCGATGGCGCCCATCAGCTGCTCGAACTGCGCCGGGTAGAGCGATTGCGCGCCGTCCGACCAGGCCTTGGAAGGATCACGGTGGACTTCGATCATCAGCCCGTCCGCTCCGGCCGCCACGGCGGCGAGGCTCATCGGCGGCACGAGGTCACGGGCACCGGTGCCGTGGCTGGGATCGACCACGACGGGCAGGTGGGTCTTGCCCTTCACATAGGGCACGGCGTTGAGGTCGAGCGTGTTGCGGGTGGCGGGTTCGAAGGTGCGGATGCCGCGCTCGCACAGGATGACATTGGGGTTGCCGGCGGCCATGAGGTATTCGGCGGCGAGCAGCCATTCCTGAATGGTCGCGGACAGGCCGCGCTTCAGCAGCACGGGCCGCCCAGCCGCGCCGACGGCGCGAAGCAGCGCGTAATTCTGCATGTTGCGCGCGCCGATCTGAAGGCAGTCAGCCGCCTCTGCGACGTGCGCCACGTCGGCCGTGTCCATCACCTCGGTGACGATCGGCAGGCCGAGGTCGTCGCCCACTTCACGCAGGATCTTGAGCCCCTCGGTGCCGTGCCCGGCAAAGCCATAGGGGCTGGTGCGCGGCTTGTAGGCGCCGGCGCGGAGCAGGGTGGCGCCGGCTGCCTTCACCGCGGCCGCGGTTTCGTGCAGCTGCTCGGGGCTTTCCACCGCGCAGGGGCCGGCAATCACCGCCAGCCGGTCGCCGCCTACGGTCACGCCGCCGACGTCAACCAGCGTGTCGTGCGCCTGCAGTTCGCGGCTGACCAGCTTGTAGGGCGCGAGGATCGGCTTGACGCTCTCCACCGCCGGATCGCTGTCGAGCGCCAGTTCGGCAAGCACGCGTTCGTCGCCCAGGGCGCCGAGCACCACGCGTTCAGCGCCAGGCATGTGGAGCGGCTTCAGACCGGCATCCTCGATCTTGCGGAGCAGGCGATCGGCAGAGTCGGCGGGGGCTTCGGGCTTCAGAACGATGATCATGGGTGTTTCCTGACGGTGGGGGTGATGGGCCGGCAGGAGACAAGAAAAAACCCGCCGGTTAGGGCGGGCGTCGAAGCGCGTCGGGCGGTGTAAGCCGCGCTAGCGCTTGTTCGGCACGCCGCCTTCAACGCTCCGGCGCCACCAGCGGGCGGCAAGGACGGTGGGGGCGGCAGCGATCAGCATGGGGAGCTTAGAAGCGGAATTGATCCAACAGGTCAAGCGGGAGTGGACGGGGCGGTGCGCCTGCGGTCGGCAGGGACCGCCCCGTGGCACAGGCTAGCGCGACGCAACGACGGTGATCGTCGACGCTGCCACCGGAACGCCTGCGGCCGCGGCCAGTGATTCGCTGCGGAGAAGGGCGGCGACCTGCTGGTCGGTAGAGCGGCGCGCTTCAAAGCGGCAGCGGTTCTCGGACGGAGTGATGCGTCCGTCGCCATGTTCCGCGCAGACCTGACCGATGGCCCCGCGGATGCGCGAGTCGAGCCGCTTCAGGTCGGCGCTGTCGGTAAGGTCGAGATCCGACGTCGCCACGCGCTTGGTCCCGACCAGGCGCTCGCCGGTGACGGTGAACTCCACTTCCTCGCTGTTGCCGGTGGCGGCGGCCGAGGCCGTGGCCGGGGTCAGCGCGAGCGCGAGTACGCCGGCGGAGATTGTGAAGGACAAGGCGGCGATGCCACTACTCTGCAATCGACTGGTCATGGTTTATCCCCTTCAGTAAATCCGGGCGGACCTGTTTCCGCCGGGCTGATCCTGGGGATACGCGCGCTTGCATGCTGGCGCTCGTCAGCTTCTACGCCGGAGCCTCCATCATCGATCGGGCGGCAGACGGCCGCCGCGCCTCGACACGTCGGCAAACGGCGGAAACGAGACCTTTCCAGGCCGTTTCCACCACCGATTTGTCAATGATCAGAAGCTGCTGGTGCCGCCGCCGCCGGTCGTCATCTCATTGTGGCGCTGGCCTTGGCCGAGACCGCTCTGCCCGGACTGGCCCGAGCTCGGATCATTGTGGGTGCCGCCGACCTGCTGGCCAGAAGTGAGTGCGGAGCCGCCCTGACGATCCTGTTCGCTGCCGCCTTCGAACTGGTCGGAGCCGCCTTCGGTCTGGCCGCTGGCGAAGCGGAAGGCGCTGCCGTCGTCGCGCGCTTCGTCGAAGCTGTGTGTCTGGGTCGAGGCGATCTCCCCGGCGATGGCGCCGGTGCCCGCGCTCATGCCCTGCTGGCCGAAGGCGCTGGTGGACTGGCCCTGCTGCTGGCCGCCGCCACCCTGGACTTCGCTCATCAGGCAGTCGTGGAGCAGGGTCTTGGCCTGTTCGGCGAGCTGCTTCTGGGCCTCCATGGCGTGCTGGAAGAACTGGCGATGCTCCTCCTTGCCCCGCGCGTCGCCCATGTAGATGTTGCAATTCTCGACGCCCTGCAGCGCGTGGTAGAGCACGGCGGTGAGGTTGTAGGTGACGTCGCGGGTGCCGGTGTCGCTGGTCTGGTTGGTGTCCATGGTGGTTCCTCCAAAAGGCTGTGGCGAGAGAACGCTTGGAAGGCCGCCCATGTCCCTCCGTTCGCCGCAGCGATCAGAGCGCCTGGCCCGCTGCGACGCCGGACGCCCATGCCCACTGGAAGTTGTAGCCGCCGAGCCAGCCGGTCACGTCCACTGCCTCGCCGATGGCGTAGAGGCCCGGCACCTTGCGCGCTTCCATGGTCTGTTGCGACAATTCGGCGGTGCTGATCCCGCCGACGGTCACCTCGGCCTTGGCGAAGCCCTCGGTGCCGGTGGGGAGGAAGGACCAATCGGCAAGGCGGCGTTCGGCTTCTTGCAGCGCCTTGTCCGATGCGTTGCCGAGTTCGACGGCGATGCCGATCCGTTCGGCCAGTGCCTCGGCAAGGCGGGCGGGAAGGTGCTCACCGAGCACCGAGACGAGGCGCGCACGCGGGCGCTGGCGCTTGGCCTCGCGCAGCCAGCCGGGCGCGGCCGCCGCCAGGAAGTCGATGGCGACCGCCTGTCCGTGCCGCCAGTAGCTCGACACCTGAAGGATGGCGGGGCCGCTCATTCCCTTGTGGGTGAACAAGGCCGCCTCGCGGAAGGCGCCGCCGCCGCAGCGCGCCTCCACGGGCGTGGCGACGCCGGACAGGGAGCGGAACAGCGCTTCCTCCCCGCCCAGCGTCAGCGGCACCAGGGCGGGGCGGGGCTCGACCAGCTTGAGGCCGAAGCGCTTGGCGAGTTCGTAGGCGAAACCGGTGGCGCCGAGCTTGGGAATGGACGGGCCGCCGGTGGCGATCACCAGAGCCGGAGCTTCGGCTTCGCTCTTGCCCGCGGTGACCCGGAAGCGGGTGCCGTCATGATCGACCGAGCGGATCGGCGCGTTGCAGCGGATGGTGGCGCCGGTGCACTCCGCCAGCAGCATGGCAACGATCTGCCGCGCCGAGCCGTCGCAGAACAATTGGCCAAGCGTCTTCTCGTGCCACGCGATCCGGTGCTTCTCCACCAGGTCAAGGAAGTCGCGGGCCGTGTAGCGGGCCAGGGCCGAGCGGGCGAAATGGGGATTGGCGGACAGGTAACGGTCGGGTGCGGCACCGAGGTTGGTGAAATTGCACCGGCCACCGCCCGAGATGAGGATCTTGCGACCGGGCTCCGGCGCATGATCGAGCACCAGCACCTTGCGGCCACGCCCGGCCGCGACGGCGGCGCACATCAACCCGGCGCCGCCTGCGCCGAGGATGATGGCGTCGTAGGTTTGGGTGGCAGCCATGCCGCTCCCTAGCCGCGCAGCAAGCGGCTTGGCGAGCCTGGCGGTTAGGGTCGCCGCCGCTGGGTTCGTTAAGCGCCCGGCGTGGCGCCCTCGAGGTCACCAGCGCCGCAGCCGATGGCCTCGCCCATGGTGACGCCGCCCAGGCTGGTTACGCCCGCGGCCTCGGCGCGCATTCTGTTTGAAAGGCTGACTGCCGGCGCTTCCTCGACAACCTCGGAATCCTTGTTGGCGCGGGGTAGTTCGAGTGGATCGACGATGCCGGCCCGGCCGCTGCTATCGCCGGCTCCAGCCCTCCCTAAGTGCAGCCAAGCTTGCCGCCGTCGCCTGCCAGACCCAAGGTCACCCCGCCCAGGCCGTGACCACGGGCGGGTCGCCGTTCATGGCTCAGTTCCCCTCCAGCGGAAGAGTGTCTTCCTCGCCCTCATCGTCAAGCGCCATGCCCGACGCGGCGCCGGTGGCGTCGGTCCCGAGCGGCAGCGCACCCGCGTCGGCCTCGGCAATGTCACGGGCGATGAACTCCATCTCCACGCCGCTCATGGCGTCGCCGGCAAGCTCGTTGGGCGAGGCGAGGGGATGGTCGTTGCTGAATTCGGTTTCTTCGGCGTCGATCTGGGCGTCGGTGTCGTCGCGGGGCGTGTCGATCATGGTCGTGAAGCTCCTTCATGGAGCCCAACGAGAAAGGGCCGCGACGTTTCCGCCGCGGCCCTCACTTGTTCTTGGCCTGAAGGCAGGGGGCTTACGCCACGCCCTCTTCGAGCTGGACCTTGATGCCCGGGCCCATCGAGGAGCTGATCGCCGCCTTCTTCAGGTACTTGCCCTTGGCGCCGGCGGGCTTCGCTTTGGTGATGGCGTCGACGAACGCGTCATAGTTGGCGCGCAGGTCAGCGGCATCGAAGCTCGCCTTGCCGATGCCGGCATGGATGATACCGGCCTTTTCGACGCGGAATTCGATCTGGCCGGCCTTGGCGTCGGTGACGGCCTTGGTGACGTCCATGGTGACGGTGCCGAGCTTCGGGTTCGGCATCAGGCCTTTGGGACCCAGCACCTTGCCGAGGCGACCGACGACGCCCATCATGTCCGGCGTCGCGATGACGCGGTCATAATCGAGCTTGCCGGCCTGCATTTCTTCCATCAGGTCCTCGGCACCGACACGGTCGGCGCCAGCGGCGGTGGCTTCGTCGGCCTTGCCACCCTTGGCGAACACGGCGACGCGAACGGTCTTGCCGGTGCCCTTAGGCAGGTTGACGACGCCGCGGACCATCTGGTCTGCGTGACGCGGATCGACGCCGAGGTTCAGCGCGACTTCGATCGACTCGTCGAACTTGGCGGTGGCGAGAGTCTTGGCGAGGGCGATGGCTTCATCGACACCATAGAGCTTGTCGCGGTTGACCTGCTCGGCCTGGCTCTTCTGCTTCTTGGTCAGCTTGGCCATGTTCTTAGCCCTCCACCACTTCGAGGCCCATCGCGCGGGCGCTGCCTTCGATGATCTTGGTCGCGGCCTCGATGTTGTTGGCGTTCAGATCCTTCATCTTGGCTTCGGCGATCTCGCTCAGCTGGCTGCGCTTGATCTTGCCCGCGGAGACCTTGCCCGGCTCCTTCGAACCCGACTTCAGGCCAGCGGCTTTCTTGATCAGGAAGCTGGCGGGCGGGGTCTTGGTGGCGAAGGAGAAGGAGCGATCCGCATAGACGGTGATCACCGTCGGGATCGGCATGCCCTTTTCCATTTCCTGCGTCGACGCGTTGAACGCCTTGCAGAATTCCATGATGTTCACGCCGCGCTGACCCAGCGCGGGGCCGATCGGCGGGGACGGATTGGCGGCGCCGGCCGGCACCTGCAGCTTGATATAGCCGGTAATCTTCTTGGCCATGTCACTCTCTTGCTCGAACCCAGAGAGGGTCCGGTTTCAGTTTAGCGGTGCATGCGGATGGGCCGAGGCACATCCTCCCGCAGTGGCTCCAGTGATGCTGGAAGGCGCGGCCCCTAGCAGGGTTGGTCGCCGAAAGGAAGCGCGTACTGGCCCGGGCAGGGTCGCAAAGGCCTTGGATGGTCACCAATGGCCCGAAGGAACCGACGTGAGATAGCTAGCTAGCCAGGACTACGCCTTGCGGGGGATGTTTCGGACCTGTGACGGGGTAGCTCACGAGGGCTTCTTCTCAGACGGTGGTTGCGTTGGGCCAGGGTCAACGCGATCGCCGGGATACTCATGTGGCGGATCGATTTCCGCAGGCGGCTGGACGGGTGCAGGCACGACGACCTCACCAGGTCTTGGCGTGGGAGGCTTGGACCGCGCAGGCGAAGTGGGTGCCTGCTTCGGCTCCTCGGCAACGCAGCCGGAGAGAGTGGTGGCTGTGGTCGCCAAGGCGAGTGCAACTAGATTCACCGTCAAGTCTCCTTCTGGGACAGCTTTAAGGTCACACAAAATGAATATTCATTAAGCATGTTGACGATGCCGGGAACCTTTCATACGCATGTGTTTGGCTGAGTTAAAGCCATTGATTCTTCTCAATTTTCGTCGACGCTTTTCGGTGGCGGGACGGGCCTTGTGCTCGGCCGTGATGCCTCGCGCTCGGCCCGGACATGGAGATACGGTTGGTGACAGAAGTGATTGCACATGAAGCCGGGAACCTTGGATGCGCCTGCTCGGCATGCACCTCCATGCCCCTGAGCGACGCCTCCGACCGCGTAAGCGCCTTGGATGCCTCACTTGACCCTCAAGCGGGCGGAACTGCGGCTGGAAAGCCGATCTGGACCGCGGCGCAGGTCGCGGCGCATCTCAATCGGACGGGCGCGGGCTGGAAGGACGGCTTTAACGACAGCGGCAACGAAGGCCTGCAGAACAACATCGGCGACGATAACCAAACGATCACCTACGGCTTCTTCGATACGCAGACGCAGGTTTTCAATAACGGCTATGTGTTCAGGAATGCGACGGGAGGCTTGTCAGGCTACTCTGAGTATTTCGGCTTCGCCGCCTTCACTGCCGACCAGCGTGCCGCAACTCGTGAAGCGATGCAGTCCTGGGACGATGTCGCTGCGGTTAGCTTCCGTGAAGTGAGCGCCGACGAGGCAGACATCAACTTCGGCAACCTTACCAATGCGCCAAACACGCAGGCTTACGCCTATCTGCCGCAGCTCGGCTTCGAAGGTCTGAATGGCGGCCAATCGCGCGAGCTGGGTGGCGACGTTTGGGTTTCGGTCAGCCAGGCAAGCAACTTCCAGCTCGATGAAGGTGGGTATGGCCTTCAAACCCTGGTCCATGAAGCCGGCCATGCGCTGGGCCTCAGCCATCCCGGTGCGTACAATGCGGGCTCCGGTGGGCCGATCACCTACCCGGTGAATGCCGAATATGCCCAGGACACGCGTGCCTATTCCGTGATGTCCTACTTCCAGGCGAGCGTGCTTGGCGCGCGTCACTTCGACTTCAACATCTCGACCACCGTCTATTCGGGCGTTCCGCTGATCCACGACATTCTTGCCATCCAGCGGATGTATGGCGCAGACATGACGACCCGCACCGGCGACACAACCTACGGCTTCAACAGCAACGCTGGCCGTGATTCGTTCGACTTCGACCTCACCCCAGCGCCTGTCATGGCGATCTGGGATGCCGGCGGGAACGACACGATTGACGCGTCGAAGTATGCGACGCGGCAGCTGATCGACCTCACCCCCGGCTCGCTCAGCAGCATCGGTGGTGTAACCTTCGAAAATGCTCCGAGCTATGAGCAGGTGCTCGCCAACCGCACGGCAGCCGGCATCTCCAACGCCACCTTTACCAAGGCCATTTACGAGGCGAACATGGCCGCGTTGCAGGCCAATCCGGACGTCGGCCGCCTGACCGACAATGTCGGGATTGCCTATGGCGTGATCATCGAGAATGCGATCGGCGGTTCTGGGGCGGACACCATCATCGGCAATACGGCCGATAACGTCCTCAAGGGCAATGGCGGCGACGACCTCATCAACGGTTGGACCGGCAACGACAAGCTCTACGGCGGCGATGGCAGCGACGAGCTCTACGGTGGCGACGGCAATGACGACCTTTATGGTGATGCTGGCGACGACGTGCTTTACGGTGATGCCGGGAACGACAAGCTCTACGGTGATGCTGGCGACGACGTGCTATTTGGCGGTGCCGGCAGCGACAGACTGTTCGGCGGCGCTGGTAATGACCGGCTGGTCGGCGGCGATGGCCGCGACTTCCTGACCGGCGGTAGCGGCGCGGACATCTTCGTCGCCGAGAGGGACAGCAGCGCACCGGTCAAGGGCTCGCCCTACTCGACCGACACGTTCCTCGACTTCGTCAGCGGCACCGACAAGATCGATCTCAGCGCCTTCAACTTCGCGGGCATTGAGCTGACCGGCATCGGCGCGAACAAGGATGCGGGCGATGTCAGCTTCCGGGTGTTCACCAGCGTCAAGGGTGCGGAAACGGCGCTGGGCTTCGACATCGATGGCATCGATGGCGCAGCCACCTTCAAGGGGTCCGTCACCGTGGTTTACATCAACGTCGATGGCGGGGCGCCCGACATCGCCTTGTCGCTGTTCGGCTCATCGGGAGTCACGCTGAACGATTTCATCATCAACAGCGCGCCGGCTTCGGTGTCGGCAACAAATGCGCAGTTGTTCGGGCTTGGCACGCCGGTCGGAGGTGAATTCACCTTCGCCTGAACCTTTCCTCAGCATGCGGGAGAGCCGGAAGGGTTTACGCCCTTTCGGCTCTTTGCGTTGATGGTGGACCCTCGCCGAGCGCGGCTCGTTGTCGGTCCCATGATGAATGTCGTCGATCACGGGCGCGGCAAGCCGCTGCTTCTGGTGCACGGGCTCGGCAGCAGCGGGCACGCGTGGCAGCCGATCCTTGAGCCACTCGCCCAGGCGCGGCGAGTGATGATCATCGACCTGCCGGGCCATGGTTCGAGCACGGCGGAGCCGGACAGCGGCACCTTTGCAGGGCTGGTGCGGTCGGTCGCCGAGTGGCTGGAAACCTCTCGGATGGCCGGGGTCGACATGGTCGGCAGTTCGATGGGCGCGCGGATCGTGCTCGAGCTTGCCCGGCGCGGGCTTGCCGGCAACGTCGTCGCGCTCGATCCCGGCGGCTTCTGGAAAGGCTGGGAGCGGCAGTTCACGGTTGCCAGCCTGACGGCCTCGCGTGCGCTGGTGCAGGGCCTGAAACCCGCTCTGCCTGCGCTTGCCAGCAATGCCGCAAGCCGGTCGATGCTGCTGGCGCAATTGTCTGCGCGTCCGTGGGCGCTCGATGGTGATTTCGTCGCCGAGGAACTACGCGCGCTCGCGGAAACCACGACCGTCCCGTCGCTGATCAAGGATCTCGGCTACGGGCCGGGACAGGAGGGGACATCGTCCACCACGGGCAGGCTGGCAATCGGTTGGGGGCGCCACGACCGGCTCTGCCTGCCGGTTCAGGCGAAGCGCGCCGCCAAGCTGTTCCCGAGCGCGCGGCTGCACTGGTTCGAACACAGCGGTCACTTCCCGCTCTGGGACGAGCCAAGGGAAACGGTGAGGCTGATTGATAACGTCTGCGGCTGAACCGCAGGCGCGGCTTACTTGACCAGTTCGACCTGCTCGAACTCCAGCTCGACCGGCGTGGCGCGGCCAAAGATGGACACGCCAACCTTGACGCGACCGCGGTCGAAATCGAGTTCCTCGACCAGGCCGTTGAAGCTGGCGAACGGACCGTCGAGCACCTTGACGCTGTCGCCGATCTCGTAATCCACGCTGACCTTGGCCTTGGGTGCGGCGGCGGCGGCTTCTTCCTTGGTGTTGAGGATGCGCGCTGCCTCGGCCTCGCTGATCGCCTGCGGCTTGCCGTTGGGGCCAAGGAAGCCGGTCACCTTGGGGGTGTTCTTGACGAGGTGGTAGACGTCGTCGTTCATGCCCAGCTTCGCCAGCACGTAGCCGGGGAAGAACTTGCGATCGGAGGTGACCTTCTTGCCGCGGCGGATCTCGGTCACCTTCTCGGTCGGCACCTCGACCGATTCGACCAGGGCCTCGAGGTTCAGGCGCTTGGCTTCGGACAAGATCGACTCGCGGACCTTGTTCTCGAAGCCCGAATAAGCGTGAATGATGTACCAGCGGGACATGGGTCTAACCTTAGAGCAGGCCGAGGAGGAACTGGACGATGGCGGCAAACCCGCTGTCCACGACGAAGAAGAAGAGGGCGAGCAGCGAGGTCAGGATGAACACCATCACCGCAGTCACCCAGGTTTCCTTGCCGGTCGGCCACACCACCTTGCCCGCTTCGACGCGGACCTGGCGGATGAATTCGCCGGGATTTGTCTTGGCCATGGCGGGCGAAACTGCCTCTTCTCGAGTGATAGAAAAACGAGGTCCGCGGATGGCTCCGCCGGACCTCGGTTGAGTGCCATGTAGCGCGGAGCGGGAAAGGGTTCAAGCAGTAGCGACTTGTCTCTTGCCGTAAGTCTGTCAAACCGGTTTGCCGATGTGTACAAGGGAATGGCGTAGTGCGATTGCGTGAACGGATACTCAGAAAGGCAATAGCAGCCTCGAACGACGAAGAGCGCTTTCGTGCGAGCATGTGGTCGACTTGGGGAAGCCTTCAAAATCTCGCGCGTAACTTCACTCCTGGTGGCATCCTCGATATCGGCGCACACAAGGCTCTGTGGGCCAAGCGGGCTGCCGAGATCTTTCCTGGCACCCCCATCTTCATGGTGGAAGCACAAGCGGATCTCGAGAGCGAGCTGCGCGCGAGCGGTTACCCTTATGCACTCTGCCTTCTTGGGCCAGAGAACAAGGACGAGGTGACTTTTCACGTCGATCCCAACTACCCCACGGGAGGATCGGTGCTGCGCGAAGTCACCAGTTTCCACAAGGAGCAGGTCAGCTACCCGATGCGCCGCCTCGACAATATCGAGACCGGCCTGCAGGGCCCTCTACTATTGAAGCTCGACGTTCAGGGGTACGAGCTTGAGGTACTCGCCGGAGCCTCTAACACCCTGATTACCACAGAGGTGATCCTCGCTGAGATTGCCCTTCTCGAATACAATGCCGGTGCGCCGCTGATGGCCGAGGTAATTGCCTTCTTGTCGGAGCGCGGCTTCGTGCCCTTCGACTTCGGCGACGTGATGCGCCGTTACGACGACCGGGCCATGTTCCAGTGCGACATGCTCTTCGTGAGACACGACAGTGAGCTCAGGGCAAAGCGCCCCTTCTATGCTGGCGAGGTCAACGGAGGATAGCCGATACGCGCGATCAGCGTTCTGTAGCGCTTCGGCCTGGCAGGGGCAGAGGGACTCGAACCCACGACCCTCGGTTTTGGAGACCGATGCTCTACCAACTGAGCTATACCCCTAAGGCCGAGTGCCGGTTAGCGGCGGCGTCCGCATCTGGCAAGGCGATCTTCTGCCGCGCGAGGGGGAGGTGACGCGGTCAGGCGATCTCATTTGGCAGCGCGGCATGACGACCGGCTGAAGTGAAAGCCTTCTCGTGGCCCGCTGAACGTGGAGGTGGCCCTCAGGCTGCGATGTCCAGCGGCACGATCTCGCCCGACAGGTAAAGGTTGCGGGCCTTGGTGCGGCTGAGCTTGCCCGAACTGGTGCGCGGCAGGCTGCGCGGCGGAATGAGTTCGACCACCGGGCTCATGCCGATGATGGCGCGGACCCGCTCCTTGATGTCGTCGCGCAGGCGCGTGCGCTCAGCCATGTCGGACACGCGGCAATGAACCAGCACCGCCGGTTGCTCCTCTCCGCTCGGACCGGTGATTGCGAAGGCGGCGATGTCGCCCGACTTGAAGCCGGGCAGCTGCTCCACCGCCCACTCGATATCCTGCGGCCAATGGTTGCGGCCGTTGATGATGATCATGTCCTTGGCGCGGCCGACGATAAAGATGTAGCCGCCCGACAGGTAGCCCATGTCGCCGGTGTCGAGCCAACCGCCGACCATGCAGGCGTCGGTTGCTTCAGGATCGCGGTAATAGCCGACCATGACGCTTGAGCCGCGGACCCAGACCTTGCCGATCTCGCGGTCGGGAAGGATGGCGCCGTCCGAACCGCGCACCTCGATCTCCATACCCTCGACCGCGCGGCCGCAGTTGACGATGGCGCGGTAGCGCTTGGGCCGGTCCTCGCCGTCCTCGGCGGCGGCGCCGGACAGCTGGCTTTCCTCGACCAGCTCGAGCCGGATGCCCTCGCCCGGCGGCATCAGGCTGACCGCCAGCGTCGCTTCGGCCAGGCCGTAGGACGGGCAGAAGGCGCTGGCCTGGAAGCCAGCGTCGGCAAAGGCGTCGACAAAGGCCTGCATGACGTCGGGGCGGATCATGTCCGCGCCGTTGCCGGCGATCCGCCAGCGCGACAGGTCGAACCGCTCGCCAGCCTTGATCTGTGAGCTCATGCGACGGGCGCAGATGTCGTAACCGAAGGTCGGGGAATAGGAGAGGGTGGTGCCGGGATTGCGGCTGATGAGGTCGAGCCAGGCGAGGGGACGCCGGGCGAAATCCTCGGTCTTCATGTAGTCGGCGCTGAGCTGGTTGGCGAGCGGCGACAAGAGGCAGCCGACCAGGCCCATGTCATGGTACCACGGCAGCCAGCTGATGCAACGGTCGGTGTCGACTACCTTGAGGCCAAGGCTGTGCGCGCGCAGGTTGTCGAGCAAGGCGCGGTGCGTGACCGCGACGCCGTGCGGGAAGCGGGTCGAGCCGCTGCTGTACTGGAGATAGGCGATGTCGTCGGGCGCTGACCCCGGAAGCTCGGCGGCGGAATCGAACGCGGCGGCGTCAAGCTGCGCCCAGCTCATCGCCCGGACGTCGCGGCGGCTCGCCGCTTCGGTGCAGAAGTCGGCCAGCTCGACCGGGAACAGGAACAAGGCGGGATCGGAACTGGCAAGCATCACCGCAAGCTGCTCGACATAGGCCTCCCGGCCACCGAAGCTGGTCGGAAGCGGGAGGGGTACGGGCCACAGCCCGGCATAGACAGCACCGAAGAAGCCGGCCGCGAATTCCGGCCCTGTTTCCGCAACCAGGGCGATCCGCTCGCCCTTGACAAGGCCGAGCGCCAGGAAGCGGCGGGCATTGTCAAGCGCGGCGGCGCGCAAATCGGAATAAGGATAGGCCAAGCTGAGCGTGCCGCGCGGATCGTGGAAATTAAGGCCGCGCCGGCCGTTCGCGGCATAGTCCAATGCTTCGCCAAGCGTGCGGAAGTCGGCCAGGCGGCGCGGCTGGCGATCAAGGGTCGGGGTTGCTCCCGACGGTGCCAGAGGATCGATCTGTGTGATGGCGTCCGGCACGCTTGTCCTGTCCTGACTTGAGTCTACTTGTCGGGCCCATGCGGTCGGTCTGCGCCGCAAGCGCCTCTTTGCATCGTGGTTGTTCGCGTTCGACTGTGGCACAAAGAAGGCCATCGAGGCGGGCAGGCGGCAAGCGTGGGCGTAGGCAGGTACGGCGAAGGCGAAGATCGAGGCGGAGCCAGGCGCGAGCGCCGCGCGAAGCCGCTCGACCAGGCCGCCCTGCAGGAACTTGCCTTTGGCTATGTCGCGCGCTTCGCCACCAGCCGCGCCAAGCTCGCCTCCTACCTCCTCCGCAAGCTGCGCGAACGCGACTGGATCGGTGACGGCGAGCCCGACGTGCCGGCGGTGGTCGACAAGGTGGTGAACCTCGGCTTCGTTGACGACGCGGCCTACGCCGGCATGAAGGCGGCGAGCCTGACGCGGCGTGGCTATGGCAAGGGGCGGGTGCGGATGGCGCTTGCCGCCAGCGGGATCGCGGAACAGGACGGAAGCGAGGCCCTGGCGCTCGCCGACGAGCAGCAGCTCGCCGCAGCGCTGCGCTTTGCCGAGCGGCGGCGAATCGGTCCTTTCGCCGACGCCCCAGCGGATCAGCCCAAGAAGCAGAAGGCGCTTGCCGCCATGCTCCGGGCCGGCCACGGCATGGAGCTTGCGCGGCGGATCGTGGCCGCCCCGCCCGGTAGCTTCGATGACCTTACGCCCGGCGAGTGACGATGACGGTCGTTCTGGCGCTGTAACCTTCCGGTCTGCGCCGAAGAATGCTATGGGTAGCATCGTGCAACGTGAGTATGCGTCGGCGTCGCAAGACGAAGCTGGGCTGGACGCCGCTCCGGCCCTCTCGCCGCGTCCGTTCGAATCACCCGCGCAAGGCCCGCTCGGCGAAGACGCCGCTCAGCGGGTGAACGGCCGGATCAAGTGGTTCGACGCCACCCGAGGCTTCGGTTTCCTGGTCAGCGACGACATCGATGGCGACGTCCTGGTGCATTTTTCAGTTCTTCGGGAGCACGGCCGACGTTCCTTGCCCGAAGGAGCGGTTGTGACTTGCGACGTGGTGCGGCAGGATCGCGGCCTGCAGGCGATCCGGGTGCTGGAGGTCGATCTTGCGCAGGCGGTGGTGCCACGCGGCTCCACTGTCTCGCCGGAGGAGCGCTCGAACCGGACCGCCCTGCTGGACGGCGCTGGGCCGTTCGAGCCGGTGGAGGTGAAGTGGTTCAATCGCGTCAAGGGCTATGGCTTCGTCAATCGGGTGGACAGCCCCGATCAGGACATCTTCCTGCACATGGAGACGGTGCGCCGCGCGGCCTTGAACGATCTTCAGCCGGGCGACCGGCTGGATGCGCGGATCGCCGAAGGGCGCAAGGGGCTGACGGCAGTCGACCTCCGCGCGGATTGAGCCGCCTTGCGCTGCTGGCCGCCCTCCCCCTGGCGCTGACCGCCGCCGCTTGCCAGCCGACCGGTGGGGCAAGCCCCAAGCTTGAGCGGTCGGCTGCGGGGCTAGAGCAGGTGCCGCTGACCGTCCGCACCGCTTCCGGGGCCGTGCACCGCTTCACCGTTGAGGTGGCGCGCAGCCCGCAGGAGCAGGAGATGGGGCTGATGAACCGCCAAAGCCTCGCGCCCGACCGCGGCATGATCTTTCCGCACGATCCGCCCCGAATGGCGAGTTTCTGGATGAAGAACACCCTCATCCCGCTCGACATCATTTTTGTCCGCCCCGACGGCACCATCGTCAACATCGCCGAGAATACGGTGCCGCTCAGCCTCGATCCGGTGCCTTCGCTGGAGCCGGTCGGCGCGGTGCTGGAGCTGGCCGGCGGGCGCACGGCGGAGCTTGGGATCAAGGCCGGCGACCGGGTGGAGTGGGTGAACGCCCCGGCGCAGTAGCGCTTGCTCCCTGCCCGTTCGAACCGCTAGGGGCAGGCGCCATGGGATTCTTGGCCAGCATCTTCACCTGGTGGAACGGCGCCACCATCGGGACCTCGCTGTTCACGCGTCGCCACGGCCGTGAAGTCGGGCGTGACGAGGTGGGGAACGTCTACTTCCAGCACCGCAAGGACCCTGCCCGGCGGTGGGTGATCTACAGTGGCTCCAACGACGCGAGCCGGACCCCGCCGCAATGGCAGAGCTGGTTGCGAGGACAGCTGCCTGATGTGCCGGACAAGTCGCTCCCGCCGCGCCGCGCGTTCGAAAAGCCGGCTGTTCCCAACCTGTCGGGCACCGGCGAGACGTATCGCCCGGCCGGGTCCCTGTCGCGGGGCGGCAAGCGGGCGGCGGCGACCGGTGATTACCAGGCCTGGACCCCGGACTGACGTGCTGAGGCAGCTTCCGGTGCTGCTGGCGGTCGGCCTTGCGGTGGCCGGTTGCGACCGGCTGCCCGGCCGCGGAGGCGAGCAGCCGAAGCAGACCGAGCAGGCGCCGGCCAGGGCCGAGCCGCTGGCGCCCGGAACCACCCCGATGAACGAGCGGGTGGCGGTGCTCGGCATTCTCAACAAGCGCAACGGCATCTCGCGCGATATTCGCCTGCGGCCGGGACAGGCGGTGCGGGTCGACGACCTGATCGTGCGGCTGCGCGCGTGCGAGACCACTCCGCCGTGGGAGTTCGACCAGCTGACCGGCGCCTTCGTTCAGGTCGACGTGCAGCAGCCGGAAGGTAATTGGAACCGCGTCTTCTCGGGCTGGCTGTACAAGGAAAGTCCGTCGCTGAACGTGGTCGAGCACCGCGTCTACGACGTCTGGCCCAAGAGTTGCACGATGAGCTTCCCGGCCGCAGCGGAGGAGGCTGGAACATTGTCGGGCGACAGCAGCCCGTCCAGCACGCTCCAGTCCGGCCGCGGTGCCTCCCGCGCTGAGCGGAGCGCCTCGCCCAGCAATCCGACGTAGCGCCCGCGCGGCACCTCCACCGCACCGAGCGAGGCGAGGTGGTCGGTCAGGAATTGGCAATCGCAAAGGGTGAAATGGCCGGCCTTGAGGCGGGCCATTAGGAAGGCGAGCGCCACCTTCGACGCGTCGCGGGTCCGGCTGAACATGCTTTCGGCGAAGAAGGCGCGGCCCAGCACCACACCGTAGACCCCTCCGACCAGGGCATCGTCCAGCCACACCTCGACCGAATGGGCCTGCGCGCGCGCGTGGAGGGCCAGCATGGCGCCTTCTATCGGACCGTTGATCCAGGTTTGGGGCCGGTCCGCGCAGCCCAGGAGCACGCCGGCGAAATCGCGATCCGCCGTAACGGTGAAGCGTCCGGAGCGGAGGCGCTTGGCCAGGCTGCGCGAGCAGTGGAAGCGGCCTGGCGGCAGGATCGCCCGCGTCTTCGGCTCGACCCAGAACAGGTCGTCGCTCTCCCGGTCGTCGGCCATCGGGAAGATGCCGGCAGCATAGCCACGCAGGACAAGGTCAGGATCGAGCGGAAGGCTCATGGCAGCCCCGTGTAACGCGCCGCGCCACACGGGGCTACCGGGAGGTGGTCAGCCTTCCCGTTGCTCCTCTAGCCAGCGCTCAAGCCACTTGATGGTGTAGTCGCCGCCGACGAATGCCGGCTCCTTGAGGATGCGCTGGTGGAGCGGCACGTTGGTCTTCGGCCCTTCGACCACGAACTCCTCGAGCGCACGGCGAAGACGGCAGATGGCGGCATCGCGATCCTCTCCCCACACGATCAGCTTGCCGATCATGCTGTCGTAGTAAGGTGGCACCCGGTAGCCCGAGTAAAGGCCGCTATCGACGCGGGTCTGGAGCCCGCCGGGTGCCACGTAATTCTTCACCAGGCCCGGCGAAGGGGCGAAGGTGACCGGGTCCTCGGCGTTGATGCGGCATTCGATCGAATGGCCCTTCAGCGTCACCTGGTCCTGGGTCACCGACAGGCCACGTCCCTCGGCGATGCGGAGCTGTTCGGCGACCAGGTCCAGGCCCGAAATCATTTCGGTCACCGGATGCTCGACCTGGAGCCGGGTGTTCATCTCGATGAAGTAGAATTCGCCGTTCTCGTAGAGGAATTCGATGGTGCCGGCGCCGCGATAGCCCATGTCGGCCATCGCCTTGCGGACCCGTTCGCCCATCTCTGCGCGCTGGGCGGCGGAAACGACGGGCGAAGGGGCTTCCTCGATCACCTTCTGGTGACGGCGCTGGACCGAGCAGTCGCGCTCGCCGAGGTGGATTGCGCCGCCCTCGCCGTCACCGAAGATCTGGAACTCGATGTGCTTCGGGTCGCCGAGATATTTTTCCATGTAGACGGTCGGGTCACCGAAGGCGGCATTGGCTTCGTTCGAGGCCTGGCTCATCAGCGTCTCGAGGCTGTCGGGATCGGGGACGACCTTCATGCCGCGCCCGCCGCCGCCCGACGCGGCCTTGATCAGGACCGGGTAGCCGATCTCCTCGGCGATTCTTCTTGCTTCGTCGAGGTCGCTGATCGGTCCGGGAGATCCGGGGACCAGCGGCAGGCCGAGCTTGGCGGCGGTGCGCTTGGCCTCGACCTTGTCGCCCATGACCCGGATATGTTCGGGCTTGGGGCCGACCCAGATGATGTTGTGAAGTTCGACGATCTCGGCGAACTGCGCGTTCTCGGAAAGGAAGCCGTAGCCGGGATGGATCGCGTCGGCGTGGACGATCTCGGCCGCCGAGATGATGTTGGGGATGTTGAGATAGCTGTCGCGTGCGGCCGGCGGTCCGATGCACACAGCCTCGTCGGCGAGGCGGACGTGCATGGCGTCGGCGTCGGCGGTGGAGTGCACCGCGACCGTCTTGATGCCGAGCTCCTTGGCGGCGCGCTGGATGCGAAGCGCGATCTCGCCGCGATTGGCGATCAGCAGCTTGTTGATGGCGCGCATCGTTATTCGATGACCACCAGCGGCTGGTCGAACTCGACCGGCTGCGCGTTGGCGACCAAGAGCTGGGTGACCTTGCCGGCGCGCGGCGCCTGGATTGGGTTCATGACCTTCATCGCTTCGACGATCAGCAGGGTGTCGCCCTGCTTCACCGTGTCGCCGACGCTGACGAAGTTGGCCGAGCCGGGTTCGGCGGCGAGGTAGCAGGTGCCGACCATCGGCGAGCGGACGAGGTCGCCGGCGGCTTCGGGCGTCGCAGCGGGCGTGGATGCGGTCTCACCGGCAGAAGCCGGAGCGGCGGCCATCGCCTGGGGCGCCGCGACCACGTGCTGCACCGGCGCGGCAGCGACGGTGAGTTCGCGCTTCACTCGGATCTTGCGATCGCCATCCTCGACCTCGATCTCGGACAATTCGTTGGCGCTCAGCAGTTCCGCGAGTTCACGGACGAGGCCTGCGTCGATCCGCATCTGCTTGTGTTCGTCGGACATGGAAACTTCCCTGTATTCTGTCGCCGCGCGCTTTGTCAGAGCCGGGCGGCGGCGTCCAGCGCCAGCAGGTAGGAGCCCGCGCCAAAGCCGCTGATCGACCCCCTGCAGACGCCCGCGATCAGGCTGTGGTAGCGAAAGCGTTCGCGCGCTTGCGGGTTGCTGAGGTGCACCTCGATCACCGGCGTGGGCACGGCCGCCACCGCATCCCGCAAAGCGACGGAGGTGTGGGTCAGACCGCCGGCGTTGAGGATCACCGCATGAGCGCCCTCATCTGCCGCCTCGTGCAGCCAGTCTATGAGGTGGCCCTCGTGGTTGGACTGGCGAACGTCGACCGTCAGCCTCAGCGTGCCGGCGTGGTCATGCATCCGGGCCGCGATGTCGTCGAGGGTGTCGGAGCCGTAGACCTCCGGCTCCCGAGTGCCGAGGCGATTGAGGTTGGGGCCGTTCAGGACAAGGATCTTGCGCATTGCGGCAGTCTCATCCGCCACCTAGATGCGGCAGTCAAATGAGCGAAACCGAAACCCACAGCATCAAGGTCAACGGCGAGCATCGCCGGGTGGCCGACGGAACGACCGTGGCAGCCCTGGTCGGCGAGCTTGGCCTCGATCCGGCACGGGTGGCGGTGGAGCGGAACCTGGAAATCGTGCCGCGCTCGACCCTGGCCGACGTGCTGGTCGAGGATGGCGACGATTATGAGATCGTGCATTTCGTGGGAGGTGGTTAAGTGAACGCGCCCGTGCAGATTGCTTCCGACACCTGGACCGTGGCTGGCCGCACCTTTTCCTCCCGGCTGATCGTCGGCACCGGCAAGTACAAGAGCCTGGAGCAGAATGCGGCGGCTGTGGCGGCGAGCGGGGCGGAGATCGTCACGGTGGCGGTGCGGCGCGTGAACCTGACCGATCCGAATGCGCCCAAGCTCACCGACTATATCGATCCCAAGGTCACCACCTACCTGCCCAACACGGCGGGCTGCTTCACCGCCGAGGAGGCGATCCGCACCCTGCGCCTGGCGCGAGAGGCAGGGGGCTGGACACTGGTCAAGCTCGAGGTGCTGGCCGAGGCCAAGACGCTGTACCCCGACATGATCGAAACCGTGCGCGCGACTGAGCTGCTCACCCGCGAGGGCTTCGAGGTGATGGTCTATTGCACCGACGATCCAATCATGGCCCGGCGCTGCGAAGACGCCGGCGCGGTAGCGATCATGCCCTTGGGAGCGCCGATCGGGTCGGGCCTCGGCGTCCAGAACCCTGTCACCATCCGCCTGATAGTCGAGGGCGCCAAGGTGCCGGTGCTGGTCGACGCCGGCGTCGGCACGGCAAGCGATGCGGCCTTCGCGATGGAGCTTGGGTGCGACGGGGTGTTGATGAATACCGCCATCGCCGAGGCCAAGGACCCGATCCTGATGGCCGCGGCGATGAAGGCGGCGGTGGAAAGCGGCCGCCTCGCCTACCGTGCGGGGCGGATGCAGAAGCGCCGCTATGCCGATCCGTCGAGCCCGCTGGCCGGGCTCATTTAGAGCCCGGCGCCGTTGCGTCAGGATTGCTTGAGAAAGTGCCGGAGCACCTGCGAGGCGCGGTCCAGGGCAAGCGCATCGCTGCACCCATTATTGCAGCTAGCCCGGCGTTCGTCGATCTGGCGGGCGATCTCCTCGGCGCGGTCCCGGCGGCCGAGTTGCAGTTCGGACAGCGCCGCACCCACGCTGGCACCAATATGGCCGCTCTCGAGCGACAGGCTTGACCGGAAAGCCTCGGAGGCAGCGCGGTAGGCGCCGAGGTTGGCCGAGGCGACACCAAGAAGATACTCGCCCTCGGCGGACTTGATCTGTTGGCGATTGCCGTCGAGCGCCATGCGCGCCTTCTGATATTCGCCCTTGGCGATCAGCGTGCGGATGCGATCGAGCCGATCGCCTCGGAACTGCTCAACCGCATAGGCGGGCTGACCGGGGGTCCAGTTGGACACGGAGCGCGGGGCCGAATGCACGGCATTGCCACCGGCGATCGGCGCCGAGGCGACCGAAGGAGCCGTTATCGCCGCACCGGCCAGAAACATCGCTGCAAATCGCGTGGGATAAAGCGTCACATTACGCCTCCTTCTCAAACAAGGCCCGAGCAGAGCAGGTCATCAACGAGCTTCCGCCGCCATTGCTGCATGCAACATGAACGGAATGAAATCTCAGCGCGCTCCGGGCATCGCCTTGCTTGCAGACCTGATGAGGTGGAATTGGCTCTGCCGGCCATCGATGTAGCGCACCGTCCGGCCATCGAAGTAGGCATTCTCCTCCTGTCGGAACTCGACTTCCTGGCCGTTCCACTCAGGCACCGCAGCCTTTGCGCTGAGCTCGATCGACCAGGCGGTGTTGGGACGCAGCGGGCGAGTTCCGCGTGGGTCGGCGTCCTGATTGTCCCAGAAGCCGATGCTGCTGCCGGCCCCGTGCCCGTGAAAGCCGATCGGGTGCGAATAGACGGAGGTCTTGAGCCCTTGTGCCGCGGCCTTCTTCAGGGCGGCCGCCAGGATCTGGTTGCCGCTAAGACCTGTGCGGAAGCTGGAGGTTACCGCGTCCTGCACGCGATTGGCGGCGAGGAGGCCATCGCGCAGGCCCTTGGGCGCGTCGGTCTCTCCGGGCTTTAGCACGTAGCCCAGTTGCTGCACGTCACTGTTGAGGCCGAGATAGGTGATGCCGAAGTCGGTCCAAAGCATGTCGCCCGGCCGAATGACCTCGTCGTTCTGGAGCGCGCCGGCGGTTCCGGCGCGGAAGATCGACAAGGACGGGTGGAACCACACGTGCAGGCCCAGGCTGCTGACCTTTTCCCGCATCCACCAGCGCACGTCGTTGGCGGTGGTCTTGCCGGGCGTAATGACCTTGTCGCTGAGCGCTTCGGCGATGATTGCGTGAGTGAAAGCGAGGAGCTGCGCATAAACCTGCATCTCGGCCGGAGTGCGGGTTTCGAGCCAGCCGACGGCGAGCTCGTCGGTGCGGACCAGGCGGCCGCGATAGGCAGGGGCAAGGGCGGCGGTCAGGCCCTGATACTGGCTGAGGGTCAGGCCATCGGCGAATTGACTCGAGGCGCTGGTGTTGATGGCGATGCGCCTGGGATCGCGCTGGGCGATCAGCGTGGCGAGGGCGACGAACTGGTCGGGCTGCTGGTCCGGGTTCCACGCGGGCTGGAACAGGCCGCCGAGGCCGTAGCGGCTGACGGTCAGGCGCTCGACCCGCTTCCCCCCGCCTGGATCAAAGAAGACCAGGATGGTGCGGCGGCGGGCATGGAACGACTCGGCGTCGAGCATGGTCGCGAGCACCGGATCCTCGACATATTCCCGCGCAATCAGCACCCACATGTCGATCCCCTGCTCGCGCATCAGCGCCGGGACGATCGTGTCCAGCCGCTCGGCAAGGAGGCGGTCTGCAAGCGCCGCACGCTCTCGCAGGGGGAGCACGGCTGGCTGTGCCATGATCGGCGCAGCGAATGAGGAGAGCAGCAGGAGCGCTGCCAGGCGCAGGATGATGGTCACGTCAGCCCCTTGAACAATTCAGCCGCGCGCCTTCTCCCGCAACGCCGAAATGGTGGTCTGGTTGGTGATCACCTCGACCTCCGTCTTGAGGTGAAGGAGACGGAGCCCGGAGCGGTTCATTGCCTCAGCCAGCGCCGGGCCGAACTCCTCGGTGCGCTCCACCGTCGCCGCCCAGGCGCCATAGGCCCGGCCCAGCGCCGCGAAATCGGGATTGTGGAGCGTGGTGGCCGAAAGCCGTGTCGGATAGTCGCGCTCCTGGTGCATTCGGATGGTGCCGTAGCTGCTGTTGTCGACGACGATGACGAGCAGGCTGGCATCGTGCTGGGCCGCGGTGGCGAGTTCCTGCCCGTTCATAAGGAAGTCGCCGTCTCCCGCCACGCAGAGCACGGAGCGGTCGCGGAAACGGAGCGCGGCGGCGACCGCGGCGGGAAGGCCGTAGCCCATGGTGCCACTGGTCGGCGCAAGCTGGCAGGGCGTCGCGGCGTAGCGCCAATAGCGGTGCACCCAGCCCGAGAAATTGCCCGCGCCGTTGCAGACGATGGTGTCGGCCGGAAGCTTCTCCCGCAGCAGCGCGACGCAGGGGCCCAGGTCGAGGGTGACGCCATCGCGGGGCGCGGGCTCGCTCCAGGCGAGATAGTCGGCATGAGCTTCGCGGCCGGCGCCGAAGGGTAGAAGGTCGTCATCCTCCCAGGCATCAAGGTCCTGCGCGAACTCGCCCATGTCCGAGCAGATCGGCAGGTCGGCATGGTAGACGCGGCCAAGCTCAGTGGGGTCGGGATGGACATGGACGATCGTCTGGCCAGGGTGGTCAGGGGTGATCAGCGTGTAACCGTCGGTGGTCGCCTCCCCAAGCCGGGCGCCGACGACCAGCAGCAGGTCGGCGTCCTTGACCCGTTGGACCAGCTTGGGATTCGGGCCATAACCAAGGTTACCGGCATAGACCGGACAGTCGTTCGCAATCGCATCCTGGCGGCGGAAGGCGGCGGCGACGGGAAGGCCGATGCGGCTCGCCCAGGCGCTGAAATGGTGCGCGGCACACGGGCTCCAGTCGGCACCCCCGACGATCGCGAGCGGGGCTGCGGCGTCCTTGAGCAGCTCGTGGAGGGTGGCAATGGCGGCCGGATCGGGATGTTCGACCAGCGGCGGGACAGGCGGACGGTCGGGAACCTCGACTTCGTCGCGCAGCATGTCCTCCGGAAGGGCGAGGACAACCGGCCCCGGACGCCCGGCAGTGGCGACCCGCCAGGCCCGGGCAACATATTCGGGGATGCGGCGCGCGTCGTCGAGGCGGGCGGCCCATTTGGCGATCGGGCCGAAGAAGGCCGGGAAATCGACTTCCTGAAAGCCTTCGCGGTCCTTGTCTCGGCGGTCGAGGTCGCCGACGAACAGGATCATCGGAGTTGAGTCCTGGAAGGCGACATGGACTCCGGGAGAGGCGTTGGTGGCGCCGGGGCCGCGAGTGACGAAGGCAATGCCGGGGCGGCCCGTGAGCTTGCCGTCGGCCTCAGCCATGTAGGCAACGCCGCCCTCCTGCCGGCAGACAACCACGTCGATCTCGGGCGTGTCGTGGAGGGCGTCGAGAACGGCAAGGAAGCTTTCGCCGGGAACGGTGAACAGGCGGTCGCACCCCTGGATGCGGAGCTGATCGACGAGCAGGCGGCCGCCGGTGCGGTGAGTGGGCGCGGTCATGCGCCGGTCTTAGGTGGCGAGGCGCGTTTCCACCAGCCGGATCGCTTCGGCCAGTGCTTGATCGGGGCTCATCGCGCTGGTGTCGAGCAGAAGGGCATCTTCGGCCATTACCAGCGGTGCGGCGGAGCGGTGCGAGTCACGCTCGTCACGAGCGCGCAGATCGATCAGGATGTCCTCGAGATGCACCGGCAGTCCGGCAGCGGTGAGCTCGAGGTGGCGGCGGCGGGCGCGCTCCTCAAGGGCCGCGGTGACGAACAGCTTGGCCGCTGCGTCGGGCGCGATCACCGTGCCGATGTCGCGGCCGTCGAGCACGGCGCCGCCGGTTGTGGCGACAAATTCGCGCTGGCGGTCGAGCAGGGCGGCGCGGACGGCGGGGTAGGCGCTGACCCGGCTGGCGATGCCGCCCACCATTTCGCTCTTGAGCTCGGGATCCTCCATCAGGCCGGCAATGTCGTCGCAGGCGCGCAAGGCTGCAAACTCGCTCTCCGGATCGCCACCCCAGCGAAGCAGGGACAAGGCAACGGCACGGTAGAGCTTGCCGGTGTCGAGGTGCGGCAGGCCGTAGTGGCGTGCCAGGCCGCGCGCCACCGTGCCCTTGCCGCTGGCGGCCGGGCCGTCCACGGCAATGACAGGGGAGGGAGTGGCCATGGGCGCGGGCTTTGACAGCCACCCCCCGCTATGGCAAGGCGCGCGCCGATCAGCCGGGGCAGGAATGCCGCCGGTCGTTACCTAATTGGAGACCTTCAGCATGGTGAAGCCCGAATGGGGCGCCAAGCGCACCTGCCCCAAGTGTGCGACCCGTTTCTATGACCTGGGCAAGGACGATCCGGTCACCTGCATCGAATGTGGCAACACCTTTGTGCCCGAGCCGGTGCTGAAGTCCAAGCAGCCGATGCCGTTCGAGCAGGTGTCGGTGGCCGCCCCGTCGGCGACCCCGGATGCCGATCTAGGGGCGGAAGACCTGGCGCTTCCGGACGAGGACGAGGAGCCCAGCGCCGACGACGAGGTCGATCTTTCGACTGGCGACGACGACCTGGGTGTCGAGCGCCAGAATGATGAGGAAGAGAATAACTGAGGCGGCGTTTCGCCGATCGGTTTCTCAGTCAAGGGCGGGGCTTCGGCTCCGCCCTTTTTTGTTGCATGAGTTTGGCGACGGGCCAAAAAAAGGCCGCCCCGAAGGACGGCCTTTAGAATGATGGTGGAGCCGTGGGGGATCGAACCCCAGACCTTCGCAATGCCATCGCGACGCTCTCCCAGCTGAGCTACGGCCCCGTGTGAGCGGGCCTTTAAGGGCCTTCGTTCGCCCTGCCAACCCCTTTGTTGCATCTCCTCGTCACGGCTCGCCCAAAAAGCGTGGGGGCACCGGTCGCCCGATACCCCCACAGTCTTGATGCTTGCAGTACAGTCGCGCGATCAGCTCGTCTTGTTGAGGTTGTCGCTGACATTGGTGAAGGTCTTGTTGAGGTTGCCGCCGATGTTGCTCAGCGCAGTGATGGCGGCAACGGCGATGAGGGCGGCGATGAGGCCGTACTCGATCGCCGTGGCGCCGTCTTCGTTGTTCAGCATCTTGATGAAGTTCGTCATGCCATTCTCCCCGCAAAAGGCATCGCAGCCGGGACCCACTTTTGCGGGCGCTGAGAGCCTTGGTGACGGCAAACCTGCCAGCAAAGGGTTAGTAAATGGTGAAGCGGGAGGGGGAGGGCCGCCCACCGCACTTCAGGCAAAACGAAGGGCCCCGCCGCCGCCTTCGAAAAGAAGGTGGCGACGGGGCCCTGCTTGCCGGCTTCAACCGGACGAGGCTTAGCTCGTCTTGTTGAGGTTCGAAGCGACGTTGGTGAAGGTCTTGTTGAGGTTACCGCCGATGTTGCCCAGCGCGGTGATCGCGGCAACGGCAATGAGGGCGGCGATCAGGCCGTACTCGATCGCGGTGGCGCCGTCTTCGTTGTTCAGCATCTTGATGAAATTGGTCATGTCCGGTCTCCTGTTCCACTTGTCCCCGGGGGCGGCCCCGGCACCGGCAGACGTGTCACAGCCCGTCGGTCGAAAATGGTTCTAGGAGGCCAGGGGTTAAGGAGTGGTTGAACTGGCGGGTAAACGGCTGTTCACCAATTGCGTGCGGATCAGCGGCTCTCGGTCATAAGGGCGTCGGCCATGGCCGACAGGCGGTCGAACCATTGCCTCGTTTCATCCATTATATCAGGTGTCGGCTCGGTTCGGGCCGGAGCACGCCGGGGAACACGATAGCCTGCCGGGAGGGCCGAGGCGCTCCGGCCGTCGATGCCGAGGGCCGGCGCCATGAAGCTGCGCCAGATCTGTGCCGGCGTGGTACCGCCCGACACGGCCTTGCCGAGCGACTTGTTGTCGTCGCGCCCGACCCACACGCCGACCACCAGGTCGCCGGCAAAGCCCACGAACAAGGCGTCGCGATTGTCCTGGCTGGTGCCGGTCTTGCCAAAGGTCGGGGTGGCCAGCGCCGCCTTGCGCCCGGTGCCCTCGTTGGCGGCGGCCCACAACAGGTCGAGCATCGACCGCCAGTCGCGCCCTTCATCGAGCCTGCCCGTCCCGCGCCCGAACAAGGTGGCCGCGAAGTCGCTGGTGTCGCCAGAGGCACTGCCCGGCGGAAGTCCGGTGGCCTTTACGGGATAACGGCCGCCCGACACCGCCGCATAAGCGGCGGTGAGTTCGAGCAGGCTGACTCCGGCGGTGCCAAGGGCGACGCTGGGCGCATCGGGCAGGGGCGTTGAGATGCCGAGGTCGCGCGCGGCGGCGAGGACCTTGGCGCGGCCGACATCTTCCGACAGGCGGACCGTGGCGGCGTTGCTGGAGCGGGCGAAGGCCTCCTGCAAGGTGAGCTGGCCGCGGAACACGCCATCGTTGTTGGCCGGGCTCCACCCGTCGATGGTGACCGGACGATCCTCCACGATCGAATCGGGCCGGTAGCCGGCGCGAAGGGCGGCGAGATAGACGAACAGCTTGAAGGCGGAGCCTGGCTGCCGGCGCGCCTGCGTGGCGCGATTGAAGGTCGAACCCTTGTAGGATCGACCGCCGACCATGGCGACCACCCGGCCGTCCGGACGCATGGCGACCAGCGCCGCCTGTACCCCCGGTCCGAGCGCGGCATTGCCCACCGCCCGTGAGGCGAGGCGCTGCAGGTCCGCATCAAGCGTGCTGACCACCCTGACCTCGCCGAAGTCGGTTTCAAAGGCGTCGGCCGCCTGCGGCGCCATCCAGTCGGCGAAATAGGTCCCTGTCGGCACCTTCTGAGTGCGACGAACGGGGCGTGCGGGCGAGGCGACCGCCGCGTCGGCCCTGGCCCGGCTGACCGCTCCCGTGTCGGCCATCGCCGCCAGCACCAGCCGCGCCCGCTTGCGCGCGCCGGCGAGGTTCCGGGTCGGTGCGAGCCGGCTGGGCGCCTGCACCAGCCCGGCGAGCATGGCCGACTGGGCCAGCGTCAATTCTTCGGGCTGGCGGCCGAAGTAATGGCGCGACGCCGCACGCAAGCCGTAGACGCCATCACCGAAATAGACCGACGACAGATAGCGCGAGAGGATCTCGTCCTTGGTCAGCCAGCCTTCCAGCCAAAAGGCGATGATCACTTCCTGCGCCTTGCGCTTGAGCGCGCGGTCGGAGGACAGGAAGCTGGTCTTCGCCAGCTGCTGGGTAAGGGTGGAGCCGCCCTGCCGGACGCCGCCAGCCTGAAAATTGGCGACCATGGCCCGGCCGATGGCGCGCAGGTCGATCCCCCAGTGGCGGTAGAAGCGCCGATCCTCGATCGCGACAAAGGCCGCGGGGGTGTAGGGCTTCAGCTTGGCGATCTCGACCGGTGCTTCCTTGATCGCACCGCGCCGGGCGATCGGCCGCCCTTCGCTCGACACGATCAGCATGGCGGGATTGGGAAGCGGTTCCAAAGCCCGGCCGAGCGGGGCGGTGAAGATCAGCCAGAGCAAGGTCAGGAGAGCAAGCGCCCCGAACGCCATCAGTCCCCAACGCAGCCATGGGCGGTGGTTGCGCGCAGGCTCCTGAACCGCTTCGTCAAAGGTGGGCGTGGGCGGCGGGGGCGGCGGGAAGAAGGGCGGGGCGGCGTCCTCGCGGAGGAACCAGTCTGTCGAGGGCGCGGCGGAGTGCAGGTCGGCGGCGGGGGTGGCTGGCGCCTTGCGCTTCCACCACCAGCGCCGGCGGCGGACCGGCGGCGCGTCGCCGAACAGCGGAGCGGCGAAGGGATCGGGGAGATCCTCGACATTGCGTCCGTCACGCTGCCAGGGTGAGTCGCGATCCGCCATGCACTCCACTCTTCCGGTGACCTACTGCCCTAATACAGCCGCGCGGCCGTGGCTAGGGTCTGATTTCACTGCCGCCCTTGGTCTCGGCGGTGCCGCTCGGCTAGAGGGGATGGCGTGCCGGCTTGCAAGACCCCTCGCGCGATGACCAGACCAGCCGCGGCCCTCGTGCTGCTGGCGGCGGTGATGGGACTTGGTGCCTGTCGCCAGGCTGAAAGCGGCGAGGTCAAGGCGGTGATCATCGCCGAGCGCCTGCCGCGGGTTGCCGATCCGGTCACCACCCAGATGACAGCGGCCGACCTGCTATTGGTCGGCAATGTCGCGCAAGGGCTGGTGCGATTCGATGCGTCGGGCGACATCGCGCCCGCGCTGGCCGAGCGCTGGGCGGTCAGCGACGACGGCCTCAGCTATGTGTTTCGCCTGCGCAGTGCGACCTGGAGCGACGGCCGCCGCGTCAGGGCACGCGACGTCGTCCGGCTGATCGAGCGGCAGCTCGCCCGCGGCGGCCGCGACCCGTTCCTGGACACGATCGGAGCCGTTCGCGACGTGGTCGCCATGACCGACCGCGTCATTGCGATCGAGCTGAGCGCGCCGCGGCCGCACCTCCTGCAATTGCTTGCCCAGCCGCAGTTCGGGCTGGTGCGGGAAAGCGGCGGCACCGGGCCCTTCAACGTCCGGCGCGAGGGCGACCACCTGATCCTGTCGCGCAGCCTTCCGGCCTTTGACGGCGACGAGGCCCAGCAGGAGCGGGTGCGCCTGTCTACCGCCGACGCGCCGAGTGCCATCCGCATGTTCGTGGCCGGCCAAACCGAACTGGTGCTGGGCGGTACGGTGGCCGATTTTCCACTTACAGCCGGGGCGAAATTGCCGCGCGGGTCGCTGCGGGTGGATCCGGTGCTAGGCTTGTTCGGGCTGGTGCCGGCACGGGCCGATGGGCCGGCCGGTGATCCGGCCGTACGGGCCTTGCTGGACGAGGCGATCGACCGAGAGGCCATGGTGGCGGCGCTTGGCGTGCCGGGCCTGCAACCGCGGCTCAGCCTCTTGCAGCCCTCGGCGGACACCGTCGCCCAGGTCGCTTTGCCCGCGTGGGCGCCCGTCAGCCTCGCCCAGCGCCGCGCCGGGCTGGCGGAACGGGCGCGCGCCCTGTTCGCGCCGGTCGACGGCGGCCAGCCGCTGTCCGAAGCGGAGGGGAGGCCGGTGATCCGCGTCGCCGTTCCGCCAGGTCCCGGCGGCGAGATCATCCTGCGCCGGCTCGCAATCGACTGGGATCTGCTTGGGCTGGGGGTCGGCGACGCGGGCGAGGGGCCGGCCGACTTCCGCTTCATCGACGAGGTGGCACCGTCGACCTCGTCCGCCTGGTTCCTGCGCCGGTTCCGCTGCGATTACGTGCCGGTCTGCTCGCAAGAGGCCGACCAGCTGCTGGACGCGGCGCGGCTGACCGGCTTCCCGCCCCAGCGCGGGCAATTCTTTGCCGATGCCGAGCGGATCATGCGCGCGGAAGTGCTGTTCATCCCGGTCGCCGCGCCGGTTCGCTGGGCGCTGGCCGGACGCGATGTCCAGGGCTTTGCCGAGAACCGTTTTGCCCGCCACACGCTGACGGACTTGCGAATGGGGCGGGGCGCACGAAATTAACGGCATGACGGTCAGGCCCACTCCTTATGTTCGCAAGCTGCCGCTCGGCACCGAACCCGTGCAATGCCGGCAGCGGCTCGAGGCGCTGGAGCAGGTGCTGGAACGGGCGCTGCCGATTCCCGGCACGAACAAGCGCGTCGGACTTGATGCCTTGCTGAGCCTGGTCCCGGGGGTCGGCTCCACGGTCGGCGCGGGGCTTGGCGCCTATCTGGTGTGGGAAGGGCGCAACCTTGGCATGAGCAAGTGGCAGATTGCGCGCATGGGCAAGAACATCGGGTTCGACTGGCTGCTTGGAATGATACCCTTTGTGGGCGTGATCCCCGACTTCTTCTTCAGGTCCAACACCCGTAACCTGCGGATCATCAAGAAGCATCTCGACAAGCATCATCCGGCGACACGAATCATCGACTCGTCGCCGCTAGGGTGACTCGGCGGAGCGATACGGCGCTTGGGCTTGGCGTCCTTGCGCTGGCGGTGGCGGGGCTGTTTGGCGTACTGGCCTGGCGGGAAGCGCAATTCGGGCCGCGGGGCGAGCCACTTACTCCCTATGCAGTGATTGCGCTCACCACACCCGCCTACGCAAAGGCCAGCGCTGCGCCGCTCGGGGGACGGATAAGTCCCGAGGGCCGCCTGACCATTCTGGAGGCGCCAGGTACTGCTGGAGTGGCGGAAGCCCGGGCAGGGAAGGGGGCCGTCACCGACGAGATGCCGCGCGACTCGCAGCCGGTGCCCAATGCCATGCTGGCTGGGATACGGGGATTGTTCACGCTCGGCCCCGAGCCACTCGAAGCCGGCGAAAGATTGATGACCCTGGACCTGCCGGAACCGATGCGCGGGCGGTTGCTGCTGGTGAACGGTTGTTTTCGGTTTGGTTCGGTCGATGGTCCTGCAGCCGTGTTTCCGTTCGGATCGGTCCTGGGGCTGGTCGAAGGGCGGCTGGTGGTGGGGCCGCCGGGCCTCGCCGCGGCGACAAGCGCCCAGGTCGGCGAGGTGATCGCCTGGCCGGGCCGGATCGGGCGCCCGATCAGCGCGGAAGGGCAAGCCAAGGTGCAGCGCCTTTGCCGTTCGAACGAGGTGCTGGCGGTTGTGCCGGCAAGCGAAAGCGTGGCGGAAACGCGGTATGCCAGCGATCTGGCCGAGCGCTGGGCGGCCAAGCGTGATTTGCGGTTCGGGGAAGCGATGGCGGCGACGCGGCAATGTCTTGAGCAGGTGCGCCGCGCTGGGAGGTATGAACCGGGCACGCCCTGCGAGCTGTTGGTTCCGGCCGCGCCTCCGCCGGCACCGCCAGCGCCGCCGCCGCCCTTTCCGCCACCTCCCCAACCCCGCTGACCATCGCTAGGAGCGAGCCCATGTATGATTTCAAGATCGAAGCCGCCGACAAGGCGACGCTCTATGCCGACCTCCTTGCCGCGCTGGACGGCCTGACCGCAGGCGAGCCTGACGGCATTGCCAACATGGCCAACGCCGCGGCGCTGCTGTGGGAGACGCTGCCGGGGATCAACTGGGCGGGCTTCTACCGCAATGTCGGCGGTGAGCTGGTGCTGGGGCCGTTCCAGGGCCGCCCGGCGTGCATCCGCATTCCGTTCGGGCGGGGCGTGTGCGGCGCGGCGGCACAGTCGCTGGAGGTGCAGCGGGTGGACGACGTCCACGCTTTCTCCGGCCACATCGCCTGCGACGCGGCAAGCGAGAGCGAGCTGGTGGTGCCGATCGTGCGTGGCGGCGAGCTACTGGCCGTGCTCGACCTCGACGCCCCGCAAAAAGCCCGCTTCGACGCCGAGGACGAAGCGGGCTGTGTCGCCTTGTGCAGGCTGCTGGCGGAGCGACTTTAGCAGCGCTCCGCCAGGGCGGATCAGATCACGGTGTTTTCGGCAATCATCGCGTTGACGACCTGACCCGGGGTCATGATCGCCGAGCGGCCGCTGATCCACATCGAGCCAAACAGGGCGCCGACGGTGTTGCCCTTGCCTTCCTGGCGGTGGATGCCGCTCAGCGGAACGACCTTGCCGTTGACGTTGAGCTGCTTGAACTCGATCTCGAACTTGCCCGACTTGCCGCCGATGGCCTTGCCGGTCTTCCACTTGACGAGGCCGAGCGCCTTGGAACCACGCGGAACGGCGACCACGCCGTTTTCGACCACGTCGTTGACGACGGTGAACTCGAACGAATCGCCGACCTTGACCTTGGAGCTGGCGATCTCGGCCATCGGGGTCATCGCGACCATGGTGCCGGCGCGGACCATGACGGGCGCGGTGCTGGTCATCGCCGACGAACTGCCGGCAACCTGCGCACCGGCGGCAGTGGCGACGCAAAGCGCGGCAGCGGCGACGCCGGCGCGAACGAACTTGTTCATTGATTGTCCCCCTAGAAACTAGGCCCCGCTCGGAGCCGCGAGCCTTGTTCCGATTTTGCTTCGGATGCGCAACCAACAAGAGGTTAACGTCGGCCGGAGAGCCGTGGATTGTGGCTCGTTCGCCTCAGCTCAGCGCTTCGAGCCGTTCGTCGCTGAGGCCGCCGGGGATCAGCATGACCGGGCAGGGGAGCTTGCCCGAATCGCTGCCGGTGAAGGAGGCGACCAGGGGGCCCGGGTCGCCGCTTGGCGCCGTGCCCAGAACCAACGCGGCAATGTCCTGCCGCTCGCCCAGGAGATCGCGGACGATGGCCACCGGCTCGCCCGCGCGGATCAGGACGGCGCCCGGGCGAAGCCCTTCAGTGCCGGGCAGTTCGCCAAGCGCAGCCGCCACCTCCGCCTCGATACGTAGTTGCTGTTCCTCCTCGATCGCGGCCTGGACCCCGCCCCACTGGACGAAATCCTGCGACGCGGTGATCGCCAGCACTTCAAGGCGGCCGCCGGTCTTGATCGCGCGGCGCGCCGCGAACCGAAGGGCGACTCGGGCTTCGCCGCTGTCGTCCATCACCACCAGGTAGGTGCGTGTTGCCCCGTTCATCGCCTGTCACTGCCCCGCCGCCGCTTGACGGGCAAGGGGGCATGGTCTTTCAGGGCCGCTGATCATTCCCCTGCTTCCCAAAGGTTCACCATGGCGATCGAACTCAAGATGCCCGCTTTGTCCCCAACGATGGAGGAGGGCACGCTGGCCAAATGGCTGGTCAAGGAAGGCGACACGGTGGCGAGCGGCGACATCCTGGCCGAGATCGAGACCGATAAGGCGACCATGGAGTTCGAGGCGGTCGACGAGGGCGTGGTGTCCAAGATCCTGGTGCCGGAGGGCACGGACGGGGTAAAGGTCGGAACGCCCATCGCGCTGATCGGCGGCGAAGGAGAGGAGGCCGCGCCAGCCGCCAAGCCTGCGGAAGAGAAGCCCGCCGCCCCGGCACCACAGGCTGAGGCCGCTGCGCCCGCTCCGACAGCTCCCGCGCCGGTGGAGACCCCCGCCGCTCCCGCCCAGCCTGCCGCCCTGGCCAAGACCGATGGTGACCGCGTCAAGGCGAGCCCGCTGGCGCGCAAGCTGGCGCAGGCGCAGGGGATCGACCTGTCGACACTGCAAGGCTCGGGTCCCGGCGGGCGGATCGTCCGTGCCGACCTCGGCAAGGGCGCAGGTGGTGCCGCGGCTCAGCCGCAGGCCCAGGCTGCAGCGCCTGCTCCGGCTGCCACCGCCGCTGCTTCCGCTGCTGCTGCGCCGGCCCAGCCGTTCAGCACCGACATCCCGCATGAAGCCGTCAAGCTCAGCAACATGCGCAAGACCATCGCGCGGCGCTTGACCGAGGCGAAGCGGGAGATCCCGCACATCTACCTGACCGTGGACGTGCGCCTCGACGCGCTGCTGAAGCTTCGTTCGGAGCTGAATGCGGGTCTGTCCGGCCGTGGGATCAAGCTCAGCGTCAACGACCTGCTGATCAAGGCGCTGGCGGTGGCACTCGATGCCGTGCCCGAATGCAATGTCAGCTTCACCCCAGACCAGCTGATCATGTACAAGCGCAGCGACATCGCGGTCGCGGTGAGCATCCCGGGCGGCCTCATCACCCCGATCGTCACCGATGCGGCGGCCAAGTCGGTCAGCCGCATCAGCCAGGAGATCACGGAACTTGCGGGCCGCGCCAAGGAAGGCAAGCTGCAGCCGCATGAATATCAGGGCGGCACCGCGAGCCTCAGCAACATGGGCATGTTCGGGATCAAGCAGTTCGATGCCGTCATCAACCCGCCCCAGGCGATGATCCTCGCGGTCGGCGCGGGCGAGAAGCGGCCGTGGGTCGAGGGCGACGAGCTGACCGTCGCCACCGTGATGAGCATCACCGGCAGCTTCGACCACCGCGCCATCGACGGCGCGGACGGCGCCCGTTTGATGAAGACGCTCAAGGAACTGATCGAAAGCCCGCTCGGCCTCGTTGCCTGACATGGCGCGTGAAGCGCTCATCCGAACCACGGCGATGCCGGCTGACACGAACCCCTATGGCGGCGTGTTCGGGGGCTGGCTGATGGGGCAGATGGGGCTCGCCTGCGGGAGCTTCGCTTCGCGGCATAGTGCGGGGAAGGCGATCCTGGTCGGGGCAGAGAAGCTCCGGTTCCCCGGCATGATGGCGGTGGGCGACGAGCTTTCTATCTATGTCGAGTTGCTGAAGCAGGGCCGCACCTCGCTGCTGCTGCGGGCCGAGGGCATCGCGCGGGCGCGGGACGGGGACTTGGAGACGTTGGTGGCGGAGGGTGAGTTCACCTTTGTCGCGTTGGACGAGAACAACAGGCCGCGAGCATTGGCGGCGAAGGAAGAGACGAATGGCTGACACCTACGACCTCATCGTGCTGGGCTCCGGGCCCGGCGGCTATGTCGCGGCGATCCGGGCGGCGCAGCTCGGGCTCAAGGTCGCGATCGTCGAGCGCGAGAGCCTTGGCGGCATCTGCCTCAACTGGGGGTGCATCCCGACCAAGGCGCTGCTGCGGTCGGGCGAGGTGTATCACAACATGAAGCATGCCGAGAGCTATGGCCTCGGCGCCACCGGCGTCAGCTTCGACCTCGCCAAGGTGGTGGCGCGCAGCCGCGCGGTGGCGAAGCAGCTCAATCAGGGCGTCACGCACCTGATGAAGAAGAACAAGATCGCGGTGCACATGGGCACCGGCACGATCATCGCGAAGGGCAAGCTGACCGTCGACAAGGACGGCAAGAAGACCGAACTGGAAGCTAAGCACATCATCGTCGCGACGGGTGCCCGGGCGCGCGAGCTGCCGTTTGCGCAGTCAGACGGCAAGCGGATCTGGACCTATCGTCACGCGATGACCCCGGCCGAGATGCCGAGCGAGCTGCTGGTCATCGGCTCGGGTGCGATCGGGATCGAGTTCGCGAGCTTCTACAACGACCTTGGTGCCAAGGTGACGGTGGTCGAGATGGTGAACCGGATCGTGCCGGCCGAGGACGAGGAAGTGTCAGCGGCGCTGCAGAAGAGCCTCGAGAAGCAGGGCATGACCATCCTGACCGAGGCCGGGGTGCAGAGCCTGAAGGCCGATGCGCAAGGCGTTGCAGTCGAGATCAAGGACAAGGACGGCAAGGTTCAAGCCAAGCGCTTCAGCCATGTGATCGTCGCAGTCGGCATCGTCCACAACACCGAGAACATCGGACTCGAAGCGCTCGGCGTGACCGTCGAGCGCGGGCGGATCGAGATTGACCCTTACGGCCGCACCAACGTGCCCGGCATCTGGGCGATTGGCGACGTTACCGGCGCTCCGTGGCTCGCCCACAAGGCCAGCCACGAGGGTGTGATCGCGGCCGAGAGTATCGCCAAGGAACTGGGCAAGGACGCCCATCCGCACACCTTTGATGCCAAGAACATCCCGGGCTGCACCTATTGCCACCCGCAGGTCGCCAGCGTCGGCCTGACCGAGGCCAAGGCCAGGGAAGCCGGATACGAGGTGAAGGTCGGCAAGTTCCCCTTCATCGGTAACGGAAAGGCCATTGCGCTGGGCGAGACCGAAGGCTTCATCAAGACGGTTGTGGACGCGAAGACGGGCGAACTGCTCGGCGCGCACATGATCGGTGCCGAGGTGACCGAGCTGATCCAGGGCTACACCATCGGCAAGACCGCCGAACTGATCGACGAGGATTTCGCGCGAACGATCTTCCCGCATCCGACCCTGTCCGAGATGATGCACGAAAGCATCCTCGCGGCGGACGGGCGCGTCATTCACATGTGAGGCTCAGGCGAGCGCCGGCTCTCGCATGACCGCTTCGGCGAGTAGCTGGTAGGAGCGGCGGCGGGCCTGGTGGTCGTGGATCTGCGACACCACGACAAGCTCGTCCGCGCCGGTCCGATCGATGAAGTCCAGCGTCTGTCGGCGAACGGTCTGGGGGCTGCCGATCGCCGAGCAGGACAGCATCTGGTCGAGCATCGCCCTGGCGCCGAGCGGAAGCAAGTCGGCGAACCCGGCCTGCGGAGGCGGAAGCTTGCCCGGATTTCCTGTGCGCAACGCGGCAAACGCCTGCTGGACGGAGGTGGCGAGCAACTGCGCTTCCGCGTCGGTGTCGGCGGCAATGACGTTGAAGCCGAGCATCACATAGGGCGCCGCCAGCTGCTCGGACGGGCGGAAGCTGTCGCGGTAGAGCTTGATCGCCTCCATCATCTGCGTCGGCGCGAAGTGCGAGGCGAAAGCGTAGGGCAGGCCGAGCATGGCGGCGAGTTGCGCGCCAAAGGTGCTGGAGCCGAGGATCCACAAGGGTATGGCCATGCCTTCGCCCGGCACCGCGCGGACCCGCTGCTCCCCGCCGCGCAGGAAGGATTGCAGTTCCAACACGTCCTGCGGAAATTGGTTGTGGTCGGACGAAAGGTTACGGCGCAGCGCATAGGCGGCGGCCTGGTCGGTACCCGGCGCACGGCCGAGCCCGAGATCGACCCGGCCGGGGTAGAGCGCTTCCAAGGTCCCGAACTGCTCGGCGATGGTCAGCGGCGCATGATTGGGCAGCATGATTCCGCCGGCGCCGATGCGGATGGTCGAGGTATTGGCGCCGACAAAGGCGAGGGCGACGGCGGTGGCGGCGCTCGCAATGCCGGGCATGGAGTGATGCTCGGCCATCCAGTAGCGCTTGTAGCCCAGCGCTTCGGCGTGGGCGGCGAGATCGACGGAGTTGCGGAGCGCGTCGCCGACGTCCGATCCTTGGGGAATGGGAGCAAGGTCTAGGACTGACAGGGTAGGCATGACTGCAAAGATGGGGTGGGTGAGGGCCTGCGCAATGCTGGCTGGTTGCGCCGAGGGGGCTCTTCCGCTCAAGATGAGCCGCAACCAAGGGGGATGTTCGATGAAGCGCCTGCTGATCACCGCCGTCGCCGCGGCCCTGCTGGCGCATTCGCCGGCCCTGGCCGAAAAGGTGGTGGTCACCGCCGACCGGATGCTGGACGTCAAGACCGGCCGGATGGTCGACTATCCCGCCATCTTCATCGGCGACGACGGACGGATCACCTCCGTTGCCGATGCCAGAACGGTGCGGTGGAGTTCGGACGTGCGCCACGTCGCGCTGCCCGGCCGGACGCTGGTGCCGGGCCTGATCGACATGCACGTGCACCTTGAGGGCAGCAGCAAGGTCAAGGGTTACCGCACGCTTGAATATACCGACAATTTCGACGTCGTGATGGGCGTTCCCAACGCCCGGCGCCTGCTTGATGCCGGCTTCACCTCCGTCCGATCGGCAGGGTCCGGCAACTACACCGATGTTGCGATCCGGCAGGCGATCGACCTTGGCGAGATTGAGGGACCGCGGATCACCGCCGCGACCAATGCGATCGGCGCAACCGGCGGCCATTGCGATACCAACACCAACCGGCCCTCGCTGGCGCGCACCGGCAAAGGGGTCGCCGATGGTCCCGACGAGGTGCGCAAGAAGGTCCGGGAACTGCGCAAGCTGGGTGCGCAGCTGATCAAGGTCTGCGCCACCGGCGGCGTCTTCTCGCGCAACACCGAGCCGGGCGCGCAGCAGATGACCTTCGAGGAGCTGAAGATGGCGGCCGACGAGGCGCACATGCTGGGCATGAAGGTCGCCGCTCACGCCCATGGCACCGAGGGCATCAAGGCCGCGATCCGCGCCGGCATCGACACGATTGAACACGCCAGCTTCCTCGACGACGAGGCGATCCGCCTTGCCAAGGAGCGCGGCACCTGGCTGTCGATGGACATCTACAACACAGACTGGACACTGACCGAGGGCGCCAAGGCCGGGGTGCTGGAGGAGAATCTTGCCAAGGAGCGGGTGGTCGGCGGGCGGCAGCGAGAGAGCTTCCGCCGCTCCGTCCAGCTTGGTGCCCGGCACGTCTTCGGCACCGACGTGGGCGTCTATCCGGCCGGGCTGGGCGCTCGTCAGTTCGCGGTGATGGTGCGCTTTGGCATGACGCCGCTGCAGGCCATCCAGGCGGCCACGGTCAATGCCGCCGAGGCGCTTGGAAAGCGGGGAGACGTGGGCTTGATCGAGGTTGGCCGTTTCGGGGACATGGTGGCGGTCACCGGCGATCCGCTGGCGGACGTCAGCGTGCTGGAGCGACCGGACGCCGTGATCAAGGGCGGACGGCTGGTGCGGGCCGAGACGATGCCAAAAGGCTGAGCGGAACGCCCCGCCGCCTGCCGTGTTGGCACTTTGACTTCATAGCCAAGGTGTCAGACCCATGAACAAGCTCCTCTTCGCCGCTGCCGTTGGCGCGCTGTCGCTTTCCGCCTGCAAGCAGGAAGGGACCAGCATCTCCAACAACCAGACGCAGGGCATGACCGACGAGGCGATGGTCGATAACAGCACGACCATGGACGCCAACATGGGGCTGGCGGCGAGTGCTCCCGCCGACCAGGCCTATGTCGAGAATGCCGCCGTAAGCGACATGTTCGAGATCGAGACCAGCCGTCTGGCGCTGGAGAAGGCCACCATGCCTTCGCTCAAGACCTATGCCCAGATGATGATCGACGAGCACACCAAGTCGACCAACGAGCTCAAGCCCGCGGCGCAGGCTGCCGGCATCACGGTGCCGGCCGCGCTGCCTGCCGACAAGCAGGCCAAGGTCGACGCGCTGCGCGGCCTCGGCGGCGCTGAGTTCGACCGCCAGTATCTCGCCGACCAGCGTTCCGGTCACCAGGAGACGTTGGCCAAGGTGAACGAATATCTCGCCGCGGCGCCCGCCGGACCGCTGAAGGACCATGCGTCCAAGGTCACGGGGGTCGTCCAGAAGCATCTCAATTCGCTGGAGAACATCAAGTGAGCGACACCAAGACCACCAAGAGGGGCTATTGCGCGGACATCGAAGAGGCGACCATCGCCAACAATGATTTTCGCCGCGTGCTGTACACCGGCGAGCATCTCCAGCTGGTGCTGATGAGCCTCGCGCCGGGAGAGGAGATCGGTGAGGAAACGCACGAGGACCGCGACCAATTCTTCCGCTTCGAGGAAGGGGAGGGCGTGGTCGTGATCGACGGCGTCGAGAACAAGGTCGAGGATGACTTCGCGGTGATCGTGCCCGCCGGCGCCTGCCACAATGTGAGGAACACGGGCGAGGAGCCGCTGCAATTCTATTCGATCTATGGTCCTCCCGAGCACAAGGACAAGGTTGTCCACAAGACCAAGGCACAGGCCGAGGCCGACCACGACAATGACGAGTGGGATGGCAAGACAACCGAATGAGGCTTGCCTCACGGGCAAGCGGGGCGAGTGAAGGCTTGCCTCAGGCGCTAGCGGGGCGAGTGAGGCTTGCCTGATGCCCTGCCTCCTCTAGGCTGCGCGACAGGAAACGCAGTCTAGGGGGTGGGCATGGTCGGACGATTGCTGGCGGGCGCGGCGCTTGTGGCTGGGAGCGGCGCGATGGCGGCTCCGGTGACGATCCATGCCGGCAGGCTGATCGCGGTGCCGGGCCAGCCTGCGCGCGGGCCCTCCACCATTGTCGTGGATGGCGGGCGCATTGTCAGTGTCGCCGCTGGCCATCAGCCGGCGAGCGGCCAATTGATCGACCTCAGGAACATGACGGTGCTGCCCGGGCTGATCGACGCCCACGTCCACCTCACCAGCGAGCGGGCAGGCAATGAAGGGCTGGTCGCGGAGATCACCGAAAGCGTGGCCATGCGCGCCTTTGAGACCGAGCTCAACGGCATGAAGACGCTGCGGGCGGGCTTCACCACGGTCCGCAACCTCGGCGACGGCACGGACGGATCGACCCTCGCCTATCGCGATGCGATTGCCCGCGGGTGGGTCAAGGGTCCGCGGATCGTGTCGGCCGCGCAATCGCTGTCGACCAGCGGCGGCCATATGGACCCGCGAAACGGCATCAATGACGAGATGGATGCCCATATGTCCACCCACCACCTGTGCGACGGGGCGGCCGACTGCCGCCGCGCGGTGCGAATGCAGGTCAGCCGGGGCGCCGACGTCATCAAGATCGCGACCACGGGCGGGGTCAACAGCGGCACCGGCCTCCTTACCCGCATGGAACAGGATGAGGCCGACGCCCTTATCAAGACCGCTCATGCCTATGGCAAGAAGGTGGCGGTCCACTCCCACGGCCGTGACGGAACCAAGCTGGCGCTGCGCAACGGCGCCGACTCGATCGAGCATGGCACCGACATGGACGACGAGACCGTGCGCCTCTTCAAGCAAGCGGGCGCCTGCTACGTGCCGACCCTGTCAACCGTGAACGGCTATCTCGAGCGGCTGGCCATGGACCCCAACGCCTATCCGCCAGCGGTCAAGAAACAGATCGACTGGCGTATCGGGATCACCGGCAAGAGCCTGGAGAAAGCCTATCCGGCGGGCGTGAAGATCTGCTTCGGGACGGACGCCGGCGTTTCCAAGCACGGCCGCAACGCCGACGAGTTCGAGCTGATGGTGAAACATGGCATGCCAGCTGCGCAGGCGATCAGGGCGGCGACCGTCAACAATGCCGAATTGCTGGGCCTCGCCGACGAGATCGGGACCATCGAACCGGGCAAGAGCGCGGATATCATCGCGGTGGCCGGCGACCCGCTGACGGACGTGCGGGCGCTGAAATCAGTCAGCTTCGTGATGGCCCGTGGCGAGGTGGTCGGAACGCGCTGAGCGGTTGACCACAAGCAGGGGCTTCGCTAAGGGGCCGCACGTCCGCACGGGTCCCGTATCCCGCGGACAGAGCTGAACATTGCGTTTGTTTGTGCGCAGGATTGGCCGGCGGCCTTCGGGTTTGCCGGTTTTCTCGCTTGAACAGCCAAAGTAACCGCCGGGTCTTCCGGCAGCAACTTGGGCCACGCGGGTGAACCCGCAGGTCTGACAAAGGTGAAGGGCTTCATGCCAACGATCAACCAGCTGATCCGCAAGGGTCGCGAGCCGCAGAAGGCCAAGAGCAAGGTCCCTGCGATGGACCAGAACCCGCAAAAGCGCGGCGTCTGCACCCGGGTCTACACGACCACTCCGAAGAAGCCGAACTCGGCGCTGCGCAAGGTGGCCAAGGTCCGCCTGACCAACCAGCGCGAAGTGATCAGCTACATTCCGGGCGAAGGCCATAACCTCCAGGAGCACAGCGTTGTGCTGATCCGTGGCGGCCGTGTGCGCGACCTTCCGGGTGTTCGCTATCACGTGCTTCGCGGCGTGCTCGACACCCAGGGTGTCAAGGACCGCCGTCAGTCGCGCTCCAAGTACGGCGCCAAGCGCCCGAAGTAAGCTGGTGTGTTGGCCGCGCCGCTTGAGAGACAGCAGGCGCGCCGCTCGAAGAAGGAATAGAACATGTCCCGTCGTCGTCGCCCAGAAAAGCGCGAGATCCTGCCGGACCCGAAGTTCGGTGACATCACCCTGTCGAAGTTCATGAACAACATCATGCTCGACGGCAAGAAGTCGGTCGCCGAGAGCATCGTCTACGGTGCCCTCGACGTGGTCGAAACCCGCCTGAAGCGTGAACCGATCGGCGTCTTCCACGATGCGCTGAACAACGTGAAGCCCGGCATCGAGGTTCGCAGCCGCCGCGTCGGCGGTGCGACCTACCAGGTCCCGGTCGAAGTGCGCGATGTCCGCGCCCAGGCGCTGGCGATCCGCTGGCTGATCTCGGCCGCGCGCGCCCGCTCGGAAAAGACCATGGCCGCCCGCCTGTCGGGTGAGCTGATGGACGCCGCCCAGAACCGCGGCAACGCGGTTAAGAAGCGCGAAGACACGCACCGCATGGCCGAAGCGAACCGCGCCTTCAGCCACTACCGCTGGTAAGAACTGGCGCTGGTAAAACAAACACCTATATCGTGGGGAGCGGGCCATCGGGCCGGCTCCCCACATCGCTAAGGAACCCAAGATCATGGCCCGCAGCCATCCGCTCGAGCGCTACCGCAATATCGGCATCATGGCGCACATCGACGCCGGCAAGACCACGACGACCGAGCGCATCCTTTATTACACCGGCAAGTCCTACAAGATCGGCGAAGTGCATGAAGGCACCGCCACCATGGACTGGATGGAGCAGGAGCAGGAGCGCGGGATCACGATCACGTCGGCTGCCACCACCTGCAAGTGGAAGGCCGAGGATGGTCAGGGCCCCGAGCATCTGATCAACATCATCGACACCCCGGGCCACGTCGACTTCACCATCGAAGTCGAGCGTTCGCTCCGCGTGCTCGACGGCGCGGTTGCCTGCTTCGACGGCGTTGCCGGCGTCGAGCCGCAGTCGGAAACCGTGTGGCGCCAGGCGGACAAGTACAAGGTTCCGCGGATGTGCTTCGTCAACAAGCTCGACCGCACCGGTGCCGATTTCTATTATTGCGTCGACACCATCGTCGAGCGCCTCGGCGCCCGCCCGGCCGTGCTGTACCTGCCGATCGGCATGGAAGGCGGCTTCAAGGGCCTGGTCGACCTGGTCAACAACCGCGCGATCATCTGGCTCGAAGAGTCGCTGGGCGCGAAGTTCGAATATCAGGACATCCCCGATGACCTGAAGGAAAAGGCCGCCAAGTATCGCAGCGATCTCATCGAACTCGCCGTCGAGCAGGACGATGAGGCGATGGAAGCTTATCTGGAGGGCAACGAGCCCGACGTGGCCACGCTCAAGAAGCTGATCCGCAAGGGTACGCTGGCGATGGACTTCGTTCCGATCGTTTGCGGCTCGGCGTTCAAGAACAAGGGCGTTCAGCCGCTGCTCGACGCCGTGATCGACTATCTGCCGAGCCCGCTCGACATTCCGGCGGTGGAAGGCGTCAAGCCGGGCACCGAGGAAGCCGACACCCGCGAGGCTTCGGACGACGTGCCGTTCTCGGCGCTGGCGTTCAAGATCATGAACGACCCGTTCGTCGGCTCGCTGACCTTTACCCGCATCTATTCGGGCACGCTGACCAAGGGCAGCTACCTGAACTCGGTGAAGGACAAGAAGGAAAAGATCGGCCGCATGCTCCTCATGCACGCGAACTCGCGTGAGGACATCGAAGAAGCACGCGCCGGCGACATCGTCGCCATCGCGGGTCTGAAGGAAACCACCACCGGCGACACGCTGTGCGATCCGGCCAAGCCCATCGTGCTCGAGCGCATGGAGTTCCCGGAGCCCGTCATCGAAGTCGCGGTGGAGCCGAAGACCAAGGCCGACCAGGAGAAGATGGGCGTCGCCCTCAACCGCCTGGCTGCCGAGGATCCCTCGTTCCGCGTTACCTCGGACCACGAAAGCGGCCAGACCATCATCAAGGGGATGGGCGAACTCCACCTCGAGATCCTGGTCGATCGCATGAAGCGTGAGTTCAAGGTCGAAGCCAATGTCGGCGCTCCGCAGGTCGCGTATCGCGAATATCTGAAGAAGCCGGTCGACATCGACTACACCCACAAGAAGCAGTCGGGCGGCACCGGTCAGTTCGGCCGCGTCAAGGTCAAGCTGACCCCGGGTGAGCGCGGCGCGGGCATCGTCTTCAAGGACGAGATCAAGGGCGGTAATATTCCCAAGGAATATATCCCTGCGATCGAAAAGGGCTTCCGCGAGACGGCGGCCACGGGCTCGCTGGTCGGCTTCCCGATCATTGACTTCGACATCGTGCTTTATGACGGTGCCTACCACGACGTCGACTCGTCGGCGCTTGCGTTCGAAATCACCGCCCGCGGTGCGATGCGTGAAGCGGCTCAGAAGGCCGGCATCACCTTGCTCGAGCCGGTGATGAAGGTCGAGGTGGTCACCCCTGAGGATTATCTCGGCGACGTGATCGGCGACATCAACAGCCGCCGTGGTCAGATCCAGGGCACCGACAGCCGGGGCAATGCCCAGGTGGTTGAAGCCATGGTCCCGCTGGCCAATATGTTCGGCTACGTGAACCAGCTGCGTTCCTTTACCCAGGGGCGCGCTCAGTACTCGATGCAGTTCTCGCATTATGACGAAGTTCCGCAGAACGTGGCGGACGAGGTCAAGGCGAAGCTGGCGTAACTCAAATTTTGACGCTAAGGGCGCGCTCGCAATCGGGCGAGCGGGCCCAGAGCGTTACTTTCCAAGAAGAGGCGTAAAATGGCGAAGGCGAAATTCGAGCGGAACAAGCCGCACGTGAACATCGGCACCATCGGTCACGTCGACCATGGCAAGACGTCGCTGACGGCGGCGATCACCAAGGTTCTGGCCGAGGAAGGCCTGAGCCAGAAGGTCGATTTCGCGAACATCGACAAGGCTCCGGAAGAGCGCGAGCGCGGCATCACCATCTCGACCGCTCACGTCGAGTATGAGACCAAGAACCGCCACTATGCCCACGTCGATTGCCCGGGCCACGCCGATTATGTGAAGAACATGATCACTGGCGCGGCGCAGATGGACGGCGCGATCCTGGTGGTGTCGGCCGCTGACGGTCCGATGCCGCAGACCAAGGAGCACATCCTGCTCGCGGCGCAGGTCGGCGTTCCGACCATGGTCGTCTTCCTCAACAAGGTCGACCAGGTTGACGATCCCGAGCTGCTCGAGCTCGTTGAGCTCGAAATCCGCGAGGAGCTTTCAAAGCGCGGCTTCGACGGCGACAACATTCCGATCGTCGCCGGCTCGGCGCTGGCCGTCCTCGAGGACAGCAACGAAGAGATCGGCAAGCAGGCCATCCTGAAGCTGATGGAAGCCGTCGACACCTGGATCCCGCAGCCGGAGCGTCCGCTCGACAAGGCGTTCCTGATGCCGATCGAAGACGTGTTCTCGATCTCGGGCCGCGGCACCGTCGTGACCGGCCGTGTCGAAACCGGCATCGTCAAGGTTGGTGAAGAAGTCGAGATCGTCGGCATCAAGGACACCAAGAAGACCGTCGTCACCGGCGTCGAGATGTTCCGCAAGCTGCTCGACCAGGGCCAGGCCGGCGACAACATCGGTGCGCTCATCCGCGGTGTCGCTCGCGACGACGTGGAGCGTGGTCAGGTTCTCTGCAAGCCGGGCTCGATCACCCCGCACACCGACTTCTCGGCCGAAGTGTACGTGCTGTCGAAGGACGAAGGTGGCCGTCACACGCCGTTCTTCGCCAACTATCGTCCGCAGTTCTACTTCCGCACCACCGACGTGACCGGCGAAGTGACCCTTCCCGAGGGCACCGAGATGGTCATGCCGGGCGACAACGTGACCCTGGGTGTCAAGCTCATCGCGCCGATCGCGATGGACCAGGGCCTGCGCTTCGCCATCCGTGAAGGCGGCCGCACCGTCGGCGCCGGCGTGGTCGGCACCATCACCAAGTAAGCTCTCCGGCGCCTCCGGGCGCTGAGGAACTGACAAGATTGGCCCTGGTGTCTCGAAAGAGGCGCCGGGGCTTTTCTTTTGCGGGCAGGCGGGAACTCGCAAGTGCAGGCGAGGCGACCGCGACGCTGCCCGCGTAGGCGTCACTTCTTGCAAGCCTGATTGAACCGCCGACCGGTTTGGACGCACCTTGTTCCCGAGCAGGTGGGAGCGATCCAATGGTTGGCCGGGCGGCCCGTATCCTCGATGAATATCTGGTCTTGTCGGCGCAAGCCGGCAGCCACGAGGCATTCGAGCTGCTTGTGCGTCGCTGGCACAGGAGGCTTGTAGCCCATGCCTGGCGGCTGACTGGTGACCCAGATGCTGCACAGGATGCGGCACAGACGGCATGGGGTGAGATCGTTCGTGGCCTCCGCCGCCTTCAGGATGAGCGGGCCTTTCCCTCCTGGGCTTACCGCATCGTCTCGCGAGCCTGCGCGCGGCAGATCGGAAGCAAGGTCCGGGAGCGGCAGCTTCGGGATGCCCTTACGTCGGAGCCATGCACCGCCGACGTCCAGGAGCACAATGAGCTGGATGCGAAGGCGCTCCGCATTGCCATCAACGGCCTGCCACCGGCTCACCGGGCGGCGATCGCCCTCTACCATTTCGAGCAGCTGACCGTCGCCGAAGTGGCGGTTGCCCTCGATGTCCCGGCGGGAACGGTCAAGACCCGCCTGATGCACGCGAGGCTGAAGCTTCGCGCCGCCCTTGAAGGAGAAGACTGATGCGCGATCACGATATGACCATTGATGCGGCATTGGCGGCGGAGGAAAAGGAGCTGCTCCGCAAGATCGGGGAGGAGCCGGCCTATCTTCAGCAAGCGATGGGGATCTTCGAAGGCCGCACTGGCTGGGTGAATGCGGTGCTGATGGTGACGCAGGCCGTCGCCTTCATCGCCGGTGTGTGGGCGGCATGGCAGTTCTTTGCGGCGACGGACGCTCTGACTGCCGTGCGCTGGGGCCTGCCTGCGGTGACCTTGCTGCTGATGGCCTTGACCATCAAGATGGCGCTTTGGCCGACGATCCAGGCAAACCGTGTCATTCGCGAACTGAGGCGGCTGGAGCTGGTGATGGTCAGCCGAAAAGGGGATTAGGGAGCAGGGGAGGCTCAGGCTCGCTTGGGGCTTGATCTCCCCCGTTCACCTCTGTAGAGGCGCCTCTTCCGACGGGAATTCGTTCCCGTCACCAAGTTTCAGCGTAGGGGTCACACCGACCCGGGCAACCGGGGGTAGTCGAGTGCGGCCTCTGTTTTCTTGGGCGGGTGACCGTCCAGCGGCTCTTTGCAATCGGTAGTGGAACCCATGGAAACTCAGAATATCCGGATTCGTCTGAAAGCCTTCGATCACCGCGTGCTCGATCAGGCTACCGGCGACATCGCTGACACTGCTCGCCGCACCGGCGCGCTGATCCGTGGTCCCATTCCGTTGCCCACCCGCATCGAGAAGTTCACCGTCAACCGTTCGCCGCACGTCGACAAGAAGTCGCGCGAGCAGTTCGAGGTGCGCACCTACAAGCGTCTGCTCGACATCGTTCAGCCGACTCCGCAGACGGTTGATGCACTAATGAAGCTCGACCTCGCTGCCGGGGTGGACGTGGAGATCAAACTGGCCTAAGGGCTGCGGCGCGGCGGTTGAATCGCTTCTGAAGCGATCCTGCTGCGCCAAGAACTACGGGATACCGCGGGAGGCCTCTCACGAGGTTGCCCGGTCTGCGTCCCCCGCTTCCTGTCTCGGCAGGAATAGCCCAGGCGGGGCGACGCACTTTTTCACGGGCTGCATGCCCCCTCGGGTAACCGGCGGGGCCTCTGTGAGGAGTGAGTGATCATGCGCACTGGCGTGATCGCCAAGAAGGTTGGAATGACCCGCCTGTTCCAGGCGGACGGACGTCACGTTCCCGTGACGGTTCTCCAGCTCGATGGCGTCCAAGTTGTCAGCCGCCGCGAAAACGAGAGGGACGGCTACACCGCCGTTCAGCTCGGTGCCGGCGCTGCCAAGGCGAAGAATGTCAACAAGCCGCAGCGCGGCGCCTTCGGCAAGGCCGAGGTTGAGCTCAAGGCCAAGCTGGTCGAGTTCCGGGTCGCCGAGGACGCGCTCCTCGACGTCGGTGCGGAAATCTCGGCCGATCACTTCGTCGAAGGCCAGATGGTCGACATTTCCGGCGTCACCCAGGGCAAGGGCTTTGCCGGCGCCATGAAGCGCTGGGGCTTCGGTGGTCTTCGCGCCACCCACGGCGTGTCCGTGTCGCACCGTTCGCATGGTTCGACCGGTAACCGCCAGGATCCAGGCCGCGTCTTCAAGAACAAGAAGATGGCCGGCCACATGGGCGCCCGCAACCGCACCCAGCAGAACCTCGAGATCGTCCGCACGGACGTCGAGCGTGGCCTGCTGTTCGTGAAGGGCTCGGTGCCCGGTCACAAGGGTAGCTGGCTGACCGTCAAGGACAGCGTCAAGATCGCCCGCAACGAGAATGCGCCGTATCCGGCTGGCCTCCGCGCCGCCGCTGCGGCTCCCCAGAACAACGACGCTCAGGTGACGGACGCTGCTCCGGCCACCGACGAGAGCACGGAAGGCTAAGCGATGAAGGTCGAAGTCAAGACCCTCGACGCCGGCGGATCCGGTGAGGTCGAGCTCAATGATGCCGTGTTCGGTGTCGAGCCCCGCGCCGACATCCTGCACCGCGTCGTCACCTGGCAGCTGGTCAATCGCCGCGCCCCGGCCCGCGCCGCTCGCGAGCGGTCGGACGTGGCCCGCACCGGCAAGAAGTTCGGTCGCCAGAAGGGCGGCGGTACGGCTCGCCACGGCGATCGCCGCGCCCCGATCTTCATCGGCGGCGGCAAGGCCCACGGTCCGCGTGCCCGCGTGTTCAGCGCTTCGCTGAACAAGAAGGTTCGCGCGCTTGGTCTGAAGATGGCGCTGAGCAGCAAGGCTCAGGGCGGTCAACTGATCATCGTCGACAACCTCGATGTGGCCGAAGGCAAGACCAAGACGCTGGTCGAGAAGCTCGGCAAGCTGGGCTTCGGCAAGACCGCGCTGGTGATCGACGGCGACGCGCTGAACGTTAGCTTTGCACACGCTTCGTCGAACCTCCCGGGCATGAACCTGCTCCCGGCGGTCGGCGCCAACGTCTACGACATCATGCGCCACGAGACCCTGGTCCTGACCCGGGCCGCCGTGGAAAAGCTGGAGGCCCGTTTCAATGGCTAAGGCAGAAACCAAGGCCGTGGAACTGCGTCACTACGACGTGATCCGCGGGCCGCACATCACCGAGAAGTCGACCCTACTTTCCGAGCACAATGCGGTGGTCTTCAAGGTGGCTGGCGATGCCAGCAAGCCCCAGATCAAGGCGGCCGTGGAGGCTCTGTTCGACCGCAAGGTGCTGAACGTGAACACCATGGTCACCAAGGGCAAGTCGAAGCGCTGGAAGGGCAAACCCTATCAGCGGTCGGACGAGAAGAAGGCGATCGTCACCCTGGCTCCCGGCCAGGACCCGATCGACGTCACGAGCGGGATCTAAGGACCGATGGCACTTAAAGCATATAAGCCGACGAGCCCGGCCCGCCGTGGCCTGATCCTCGTCGACAAGAGCGCGCTGTGGAAGGGCAAGCCCGTCAAGGCGCTGACCGAAGGCAAGACCAAGACCGGCGGCCGCAACAACAAGGGCCATGTGACCAGCCGCGGCATCGCGGGCGGCCACAAGCAGAAGTACCGGATCATCGACTTCAAGCGTCGGACCTGGGACGTTGCGGCCACCGTTGAGCGGCTCGAGTACGACCCCAACCGGTCGGCGTTCATTGCGCTCGTCACCTACGAGGGCGGCGAGCAGGCCTATATCCTCGCTCCGCAGCGTCTCGCTCCGGGCGACAAGGTCGTCGCCGGCAAGAAGGTCGACGTGAAGCCGGGCAATGCGATGGAGATCGGCCAGATGCCGGTCGGCACCATTGTCCACAACGTCGAGATGAAGCCCGGCAAGGGCGGTCAGATCGCGCGTGCCGCCGGCACCTACGTTCAGGTCGTCGGCCGCGACAAGGGCATGGTCATCGTTCGCCTCAACTCGGGCGAGCAGCGCTACATCCGCTCGGACTGCATGGCCACCGTCGGTGCCGTGTCGAACCCGGACAATGGCAACACCACTCTCGCCAAGGCCGGCCGTACCCGCTGGCTCGGCAAGCGCCCGCTGACCCGCGGCGTCGCCAAGAACCCGGTCGACCACCCGCACGGCGGTGGTGAAGGCCGGACCTCGGGCGGTCGTCACCCGGTCACCCCGTGGGGCAAGCCGACCAAGGGTGCCCGCACCCGTCACAACAAGGCAACGGACAAGTTCATCATCCGTAGCCGTCACGCCAAGAAGAAGGGCTAAGAGATGGCTCGTTCCGTCTGGAAGGGTCCGTTCGTGGAACTCTCGCTCCTGAAGAAGGCTGAGGCCGCTCAGGACGCGGGTGCCAGAGCGCCGATCAAGACCTGGTCGCGCCGGTCGACCATCCTGCCGCAGTTCGTCGGCCTGACCTTCAACGTCTACAACGGCCGCAAGTTCGTGCCGGTGTCGGTCAATGAAGACATGGTCGGCATGAAGCTCGGCGAGTTCGCGCCGACCCGGTACTTCCCGGGTCACGCCGCCGACAAGAAGGGCAAGCGGTAATGGGCAAGGTAGCTGCACCCCGCAAGGTGGGCGACAAGGAAGCGCTTGCCGTCGGCAACACCATCCGTGGCTCGGCGCGCAAGCTGAACCTGGTGGCTCAGCTGATCCGCGGCCGCAAGGTCGAGGAAGCGCTGAACATCCTGAAGTTCAGCCCCAAGGGCATGGCGGATGACGTGTACAAGGTCCTCGCGTCGGCCGTCGCCAATGCGGAGAACAACCACAACCTCGACGTCGACGCGCTGATCGTCACCGAGGCGAGCGTCGGCAAGTCGATCTCGATGAAGCGTTTCGCTACCCGCGCCCGCGGTCGGTCGAGCCGGATCGTCAAGCCGTTCAGCCGCATCCGCGTCGTCGTGTCCGAGCAGGAAGAAGCCTAATGGGTCAGAAGAGCAATCCGATCGGGCTTCGGCTTCAGATCAACCGCACCTGGGACAGCCGCTGGTTCGCCGAGGGCAAGGATTACGGCCGCATGCTTCTGGAGGATCTCAAGATCCGCCAGTACATCATGAAGACGCTGCCGCAGGCCGCGATTTCCAAGGTTGTCATCGAGCGCCCGGCCAAGCTGTGCCGCGTGTCCATCTATGCTGCGCGCCCCGGCGTGATCATCGGCAAGAAGGGCACCGACATCGAGAAGCTGAAGAAGACCCTGTCCAAGATGACGGGTTCGGAAGTCAGCCTCAACATCGTCGAGATCCGCAAGCCGGAGGTCGATGCGCGCCTGGTGGCGCAGGGCATCGCCGACCAGCTGGAGCGCCGTATCGCGTTCCGCCGCGCCATGAAGCGCGCCGTTCAGTCGGCCCTTCGCCTGGGCGCGGAAGGCATTCGTATCGAGTGCGGCGGCCGTCTTGGCGGTGCCGAAATCGCTCGCTCCGAGCGCTACCGTGAGGGCCGCGTGCCGCTTCACACCCTGCGCGGCAATGTCGATTATGCCGAAGCCCAGGCCCACACCGCTTATGGCGTTTGCGGGGTCAAGGTGTGGGTGTTCAAGGGCGAGATCCTGGGTCACGACCCGCTCGCCCAGGACCGGCTGATGATGGAAGCGCAGACCTCCGGCGTCCGCCCCGCGCGCGACGACGATCGTCGCCGGTAAGGAACAGAGATCATGTTGCAACCAAAGCGCACCAAGTTCCGCAAGGCCTTCAAGGGCCGCATCCATGGCGTTGCCAAGGGCGGAACCGAGCTGAACTTCGGCGCCTTCGGCCTCAAGGCCATGGAGCCGGAGCGGATCACCGCCCGCCAGATCGAAGCGGCCCGCCGCGCGATCACCCGTCACATCAAGCGCCAGGGGCGTTTGTGGATCCGGATCTTCCCGGACGTGCCGGTGTCGAGCAAGCCTGCCGAAGTCCGCATGGGCAAGGGCAAGGGTTCGCCCGAATTCTGGGTCGCCCGGGTCAAGCCCGGCCGTATCCTGTTCGAGCTGGACGGCGTTCCGGGCCCGCTCGCCAAGACCGCTTTCGAGCGTGCGGCCGAGAAGCTCCCCATCAAGGTCAAGGTGGTCGCCCGCCTTGGCGAAACCCTGGTCGAGGCCGATTGATCATGGCGAAGCGTGAAGACCTGTCGGTGAAGACCGACGACCAACTGTCGACTCAGCTTTCCGAGCTGAAGCGCGAACAGTTCAACCTGCGCTTCCAGGCGGCCACCAACCAGCTTGAGAAGCCGAGCCGCGTGCGTGAGGTCCGCCGGACCATCGCCCGCATCAAGACCCTGCAAGGCCAGCGCTCGAACAGCGCTCCGGCGCAGGGCTGAGGAGAGACCAGATGCCAAAGCGCGTCCTCACCGGCACCGTGGTGTCCGACAAGGGTGACAAGACCGTGGTGGTTCGTGTCGAGCGGCGGGTGAAGCACCCGCTCTACGGCAAGATCATCAAGCTGTCGAAGAAGTATCATGCCCACGACGAGGCGAATGCCTACAGCGTGGGTCAGCAGGTTCGCATTGAAGAATGCGCGCCATTGTCGAAGCTCAAGACCTGGACCGTTGCCGGGCTGGTTGGCGAGGCTCGCGCCTCCGACCTGGCCGAAGCGGCCAACGTCTGAGCGGCTGCAGGCAAGGATAGGATAGAACCATGATCCAGATGCAGTCCAACCTCGACGTTGCGGACAACAGCGGTGCCAAGCGCGTCATGTGCATCAAGGTGCTCGGCGGGTCCAAGCGCCGTACCGCCAGCGTCGGCGACATCATCGTCGTCTCCGTCAAGGAAGCCGCTCCGAAGGGCCGCGTGAAGAAAGGTGACGTGCACCGCGCCGTCATCGTTCGCACCGCCAAGGACATCCGCCGTCCCGACGGTTCTGTGATCCGCTTTGACGGCAACGCCGCCGTGCTGGTCAACAAGAACGAGGAGCCGATCGGTACCCGTATCTTCGGCCCGGTCGTGCGTGAGCTCCGTGCCAAGAAGCACATGAAGATCATCAGCCTCGCGCCGGAGGTGCTGTAATGGCCACCGCGAAGATCAAGAAGGGCGACAAGGTCGTCGTCCTTGCGGGCAAGGACAAGGGCAAGACCGGTGAGGTCGTGCGCTCCATGCCCAAGGAAAACAAGGTGGTGGTGAGCGGCATCAATGTCGCCACCCGCCACATCAAGCCGACCCAGACCGCCCCGCAGGGCGGCAAGGTCACCAAGGAAGCGCCGCTTCACGTGTCCAACGTGGCGCTCGCTGATCCGAAGACCGGCGCGGCCACCCGCGTGCGCTTCGAGGAACGCGACGGCAAGAAGGTCCGGGTCGCGGTCAAGTCCGGGGAGCTGATCTAATGGCCGAGGCCACCTACACTCCGCGTCTGCGGAAGGATTATGACGAGCGCATCGTCAAGGCGATGACCGAGAAGTTCGGTTACAAGAACCGGATGGAAGTCCCGCGCCTCGACAAGATCGTCATCAACATGGGCGTCGGCGAGGCCACCCAGGACAAGAAGAAGGTCGAAGCGGCCGCTGCCGAAATGCAGCTGATCGCCGGGCAGAAGCCGGTGATCACCAAGGCGAAGACCTCCATCGCGCAGTTCAAGCTGCGTGAAGGCATGCCGATCGGTTGCAAGGTCACCCTTCGTCGCGAGCGCATGTTCGAGTTCCTCGACCGCCTCGTCACCATTGCTCTTCCCCGGGTCCGCGATTTCCGCGGCCTCAACCCGAAGAGCTTCGATGGACGCGGTAACTATGCGATGGGTCTCAAGGAACAGATCGTGTTCCCCGAGATCGAATATGACCGGATCGAAAAGGTCCGTGGCATGGACATCATCATCACCACCACGGCGAAGACCGACGAGGAAGCGCGCGAGCTGCTCCGCCTCTTCAACTTCCCGTTCCCCGCAGACGCTGACCAGCAAAAGGCTGCCGCGTAAGCGGTTAGGAGAACTTAAGTCATGGCGAAACTGAGTTCCATCAACAAGAACGAGCGTCGCAAGAAGCTCGTCGAAAAGCAGGCGGCCAAGTACGCCAAGCTGAAGGCTCTCGCGAACGACGAGAGCCTCGACGAGACCGAGCGTCTGATCGCACGTCTTAAGATGGCGGAGCTGCCCCGTAACGGCAATCCGACCCGTATCCGCAATCGGTGCGAGCTGACGGGCCGGTCCCGCGCTTACTACCGCAAGTTCCGTCTTTCGCGCGTGATGCTGCGGGAGATGGGCAACAAGGGCCTGATTCCCGGCCTCACCAAGTCGAGCTGGTAAGGACACCGCAAGATGGCGATGACCGATCCCCTGGGTGATATGCTCACCCGCATCCGCAACGGCCAGCAGGCGAAGAAGGACAGCGTCCTGACGCCGGCTTCCAAGCTGCGTGCTCACGTCCTCGACGTGCTTCAGCGCGAAGGCTACATTCGCGGCTACTCGGAAGAGGAGCTGGCGGGCCAGAAGGGCCTGCGGATCGAACTCAAGTATTTCGAAGGCCAGCCTGCGATCCAGCACCTGGCGCGTGTCTCGAAGCCCGGTCGCCGGGTTTATTCGGGCTCGCGTGAGCTGCCCCGGGTCCGCAACGGGCTTGGCATGACCATCGTCTCGACGCCTCGCGGCGTGCTTTCCGACGCGGAAGCGCGTGAGCAGAACGTCGGCGGCGAAGTCCTGGCGGAGGTGTTCTAAGATGTCTCGTATCGGCAAAAAGCCGGTCCCGGTTCCGGCCGGGGTTACGGCGAGCCTCGAGGGGCAGACGCTCAGCGTGAAGGGTCCCAAGGGCACCCTTTCAATGAGCGTGCTCGACGAACTGGTCCGCACCTCGGTAGAGGATGGCCAGATCAGCGTGCAGCCGGTTAACGACAGCCAGCGTTCGCGGGCTGCGTGGGGCATGCAGCGCACCAATGTGTCGAACCTGGTCACCGGCGTGACCGAGGGCTTCACCAAGGTGCTCGAGATCACCGGCGTCGGCTACCGCGCCGCGGCCCAGGGCAAGAACCTGAAGCTGCAGCTCGGCTACAGCCACGACGTCAACTACGCGATCCCCGAGGGCATCGACGTCAAGACTCCCGACCCCAACACGGTCGAGATCAGCGGCATCGACAAGCAGAAGGTCGGTCAGGTCGCAGCCGAGATCCGTCGCTGGCGCAAGCCCGAGCCGTACAAGGGCAAGGGCATCAAGTATCGCGGCGAGTTCATCTTCCGCAAGGAAGGGAAGAAGAAGTAATGGCCAAGCTTTCCCTCTTCGACCGTCGGCGGCGCCGCGTCCGCACGGCGCTTCGTGCCCGCGCTGGCGGCAAGCCGCGGCTGTCCGTGCACCGCTCGGGCCGTCACATCTACGCCCAGGTGATCGACGATGCAGAGGGTCGTACCCTCGTTTCGGCGTCGACCCTCGACAAGGATCTGCGCGGTTCGGCCAACGCCACCACCGAGGGCGCCAAGCAGGTCGGCAAGACGCTGGCGGAGCGGGCCAAGGCGGCCGGCGTCACCAACGTCGTGTTCGATCGCGGCGGCTTTCTGTTCCATGGCCGGGTCAAGGCCCTGGCCGATGCCGCCCGTGAAGGCGGGCTGGAGTTCTGATCATGGCTGACGAAACCCAGAACCCGCAGGCTGCCGGCACCGAGCCGCCCGCGGCGACCAATCCGCAGGGCACCCCGGAAACGGTGGCTGCTGCCGAGAATGCTCCGGAGAGCCGTGGCCCTCGCGGCGGTGGCAATCGTGGCGGTCGCGGCGGTGGCCGTGACGGCGGCCGCGGTGGAAATCGTGGCGGACGTCGTGACGATCGTCGTGGCGGTCGCGGCGGCGACGACGACGGCGGGGAGGAGCTGATCGAGAAGCTTGTCCACATCAACCGCGTCTCCAAGACCGTGAAGGGCGGCAAGCGCTTCGGCTTCGCGGCGCTGGTGGTGGTCGGCGACGGCAAGGGTCGTGCGGGCTTCGGTCACGGCAAGGCCCGCGAAGTGCCGGAAGCCATCAGCAAGGCGACTGCGGCGGCCAAGAAGGCCATGATCCGCGTTCCGCTGCGCGACGGCCGCACCCTGCACCATGATGGCCTCGGTCACTTCGGTGCGGGCCGAGTCACCGTTCGCACGGCTCCGGCCGGTACCGGGATCATCGCGGGTGGCCCGATGCGCGCCATCTTCGAGAGCCTCGGCGTGGCCGACGTGGTGACCAAGTCGGTCGGCACTTCAAACCCGTACAACATGATCCGGGCGACCTTCGAGGCGCTCAAGGAACAGACCAGCCCCCGTTCGGTGGCGCAGCGTCGCGGCAAGAAGGTCGCCGACCTGCTCGGCCGCGGTGGCGTGAGCCAGGCGGAGGCTGAGGCCACCGCCGACAGCATCACGGAGTAACAGACGTGGCGACCATCAAGATCACCCAGACCGGTTCGCCGATCCGCCGTGACAAGACCCAGCGCGCGACGCTGGTCGGTCTCGGCCTCAACAAGATGCATCGCACCGTGGAAGTGGAGGAGACCCCTGAGGTTCTCGGCCAGATCCGCAAGGTGCAGCATCTTCTGAGCGTCGAAAAGTAATTGGCTTGGAGCCTCTGCTGGTGCAGGGGCTCCACTCCGTTTCAAACCAAGTGACCGGGCTCCTGCTTTGTGTGGGTGCCCGGATGCGCGACAAAAGCGAAAGCGAGTGCACACCATGACCATCAAGCTCAACGAACTCCGCGACAATGACGGCGCCCGCAAGGGCCGGGTCCGTGTCGGCCGCGGCATCGGTTCGGGCGTCGGCAAGACCGGCGGACGCGGCCAGAAGGGCCAGAAGAGCCGCTCGGGCGTCTCGATCAAGGGCTTCGAGGGCGGCCAGATGCCGCTCCATATGCGGCTGCCGAAGCGCGGCTTCAACAACATCTTCGCGCGTGACTATGCCGAGGTGAACCTTGGCGCCATCCAGAAGCTGGTGGACGCCGGCACGCTGGACGCCAATGGCACCGTCGACCATGACGCGCTCAAGGCGGCTGGCGTCGGCCGCGGTGGCAAGGACGGCGTGCGGATCCTCGGCAAGGGCGACTTCTCGGCCAAGCTGAGCTTCCGTGTCGCCGGCGTCAGCGCCGGTGCCCGCAGCGCCATCGAGGCGGCGGGCGGCAGCGTTGAACTGATCGAGCGCAAGGACCGCGCCGAGCTGGCCAAGGCCAAGAAGGGCACCGCCCGCGAGGCGCGCCTCGCCGACAAGGCTGCCAAGTCGGGCAAGGCGGCCAAGTAAGCCGCCACAACGGCGTCCTTGTGAGCGCAGCAGAGGCAATCCAGCGCTCCGGCACTGGATTGCTTTGTCGCTTTTGCTCCTCGCAATGGCGACCGATGGCCCTATATGGGCGCCTTCGGGGTAGGGACTAGAACAAGCACATGGCAAGCCAAGCCGAACAACTGGCTTCAAACATCAGCCTCGCCAACTTCGGCAAGGCGACCGAGCTCAAGAAGCGGATCTGGTTCACCATCGGTGCGCTGATCCTCTTCCGTCTGCTCAGCCACGTGCCGATGCCCGGCATCGATCCGCGGGCCATGGCCGAGCTGTTCAACACTCAGCGCGGCGGCGTGCTCGATTTCTTCAACACCTTCTCGGGCGGCAGCCTGGAGCGGATGAGCATCATCGCGCTCGGTGTCATGCCCTACATTACCGCGTCGATCGTGGTGCAGCTTGGCGCCACCATGTACGGACCGTGGATGGCCCTCAAGAAGGAGGGTGAGACCGGGCGCAAGAAGCTCAACCAGTACACCCGCTTCCTGACCGTCGCGCTGACCACCGTGCAGGGCTATTTCATCGCCGTCGGCCTGGAAGGGCTCGGCGCCAACCAGAGCATCGCCGCGGTGGTGGAGCCGGGCATGATGTTCCGTGTTGCCGCCACCATCAGCCTGGTCGGTGGCACCCTGTTCCTGATGTGGATCGGTGAGCAGATCACCAGCCGCGGGATCGGCAACGGCATCAGCCTGATCATCATGGCCGGTATCGTTGCGACCTTGCCGCGCACTCTGGCGCAGCTGTTCGAAGGCGGTCGCAGCAACACCATCGACCCGCTTTTGATCATCCTGGTGATCGCGCTGGTCGTCGGCCTGATCCTGTTCATCTGCTTCATGGAGCGTGCCCAGCGCCGCGTCCTGATCCAGTATCCGAAGCGCGCCACGGCGCGTGGCATGATGGCGCAGGAGCGTTCGCACCTGCCGATCAAGATCAATACCGCCGGCGTCATTCCGCCGATCTTCGCCTCCTCGCTGCTGCTGATGCCCCTGACCGTCATCCAGATGGCAGGTGCCACCCCGGGTGCGGAAGGCCAGTCGGAATGGCTGGTGACGCTCAGCACCTACCTGCAGCATGGCAGCCCGGTGTTCATGACCCTCTACGGGCTCGGCATCATCTTCTTTTGCTTCTTCTACACTTCGGTGCAGTTCAATTCGGAAGAAACGGCGGACAATCTCAAGAAGCATGGCGGCTTCATCCCGGGTGTCCGTCCAGGCAAGGCGACCGAAAGCTATTTCGATTACCTGCTGACGCGTCTGACGGTGATCGGCGCCGCCTATCTGACCCTGATCTGCCTCGTGCCGGAGATCATGTTCACACAGGCCGGTATTCCCTTCTACCTTGGCGGAACCAGCCTGCTCATCGTCGTCAACGTGACAATGGACACGGTGAGCCAGATCCAGGGTCACCTCATCGCCCATCAATATGGCGACCTCATCAAGAAGGCGAAGCTGAAGGGCGGACGGCCGGCGCGCCGCTAACGCTTGACGGGCCCAGCGCGGCCCTCAACAAGCAAGCCTTACGCAACAGGGGAAAGTTTCAGCCTTGGATATCATCCTGTTGGGACCGCCGGGAGCGGGCAAGGGCACCCAGTCGCAACGGCTGGTGGAGACCCGCGGCATGGTCCAGCTGTCGACGGGCGACATGCTGCGCGCGGCGGTCAAGGCCGGCACTCCGGTCGGGCTCAAGGCCAAGGCCGTGATGGAAGCGGGCGAGCTCGTCAGCGACGCCATCGTCTCGGCGCTGATCGGGGAGCATCTCGACCAGAGCCGGGACAAGGGTGCCATCTTCGACGGTTTCCCGCGTACCCAGCACCAGGCCGAGGCGCTCGACCTTCTGCTTGACGACCGCAAGCGCAGGCTTGCTCATGTGATCGAACTCGAAGTGGACGAGGAAGCGCTGGTCGAGAGGATCACCGGCCGCTTCACCTGCGCGACCTGCAGCGCGCCCTATCACGAGCGGTTCAAGCCACCGCAGGTGCAGGACCAATGCGACGTTTGTGGCGGGCATGAGTTCAAGCGCCGCCCCGACGACAATGAGCAGACCGTGCGCACCCGCATGGCCGAGTATCGCGCCAAGACTGCGCCTATCCTGCCCTATTACGAGGCGCGCGGACTGGTCGCGCGGGTCGATGGCATGGCCAAGGTCGAGGAAGTCGCCCGCCAGATCGACGCGGTGCTGGACGGTGGAATCAGCCCGCGCGTTCCAGCGTAACAAACGCGTAAGGCGGGCTGTCACCCGTCTCGCCATGCTCCTCCCGGAAGGTCTCTCGCCACAAACCTGAGTCGCGAGGGTCGGGCATCAAGGTGTCGCCCTGCATGTCGGCCAGCACCTCGGTCAGCTCCACCCGCTCCGCAAAGGCGAGAGCGAGGCCGAAAATCACCGCCCCGCCGATGATGCTGACATCGTCCGGCGCGGCAAGCGCGAAGGCCTCGGGAAGCGAGTGCGCTACCTCCGCCCCTTCGGCTCGCCACGTGCGGTCGCGGGTGATGACGATATGCCGCCGCCTAGGCAGCAGGCCGGGCAGGCTGTCGAACGTCTTGCGGCCCATTACCATCGCCGTGCCGAGCGTCAGCCGCTTGAAGCGCTTGAGGTCTTCGGGAAGGTGCCAAGGCAGGGTGCCGTCACGTCCGATGACGCCGTTCTGCGCACGGGCAACCACCAGCTGGATCATGCCGGGCTCGCCGCGGTCAGATAGTAGCGCCGCTCGCCGGTAGCGAAGTGGCCGAACTTCTCGCTGCCCTCGATTGCCGCATAATTGGCCAGTTCGCGCCGCAGGAACATTCGCGCGGGAAGCGGAGCGCGGCGCTTCAGCACCTCGCGCCGTCGGGGCGTGTCGGCGCGACACGCATCGAGTACATTGGCAGTGATGTCGCGAAGCTCGAAGCGAAAGCCCGCCTCGCCAAGCTCCCGCGCCATGCGGCCGTCGTGCTTGGCCTTTTCCGTGTCGGCGTAGAGGAACAGGCCGTCGTCCTTCAGCACTCGTCGCACCTCGGCGAAGAAGCGGGCGCGGTCGGGATAGTCGTTGGAGGCCTCGACATTCAGCAGCACGTCGACGCTCTTGTCGGCAACCGGCAGGTCCATTGCGCTGCCCTCGACGAAAGTCACGCCGTCGCGCCGGGTCCACTGCTTCTGGCAATAGCTGATAGCGGTCCCTGCTACATCAAGGCCGGTGGCCTCGAACCTTTTCTCGCCGGCCAGCTCGAGAAAGGCATCAAGACCGCCGCCCCGTCCACAGCTGACCTCCAGCAGGCGGGCTTGCGGTGCAATCTCCTTGCCGCTTGCCTGCATGGCCTTGAACAATTCGCGGTACATCTGTCGCTGGAAGCGATCGGGCGCGGGATCGTCATCCGCGGGCGCGAAACCGTAGTTGTTGGTGGCCGTGTCCCCCCAATCGAGCGCGTAGAAGCGGTTCCAGAGCGTCGGGCGAAGACTGTGATTGTCTCTCATCCTCCGCAGCCGCTGCTGCAGCAGGCGCCCCGCCGCTGCAATGGCGATGGTGGCGACCACAACCAGTGCAAGCCCCCACGCAAACCCGCTCACACGCAACCCCTTACCAAGCTATCCTGACAGCTACGCCGATTGCCTGGCCTTGAACAATAGGCAAGCACAGGCCATCGCCGTTGCCTGGACCTCGACGCATGACAATCCACCGCTTCCTGGGTGCCCTCCGCGGCACTCTGCCCGCATCGGCGATCGTCACCGACGCCGCTGATATCGCGCCGTGGCTGACGGACTGGCGCGGGCGCTGGACGGGAGCGAGCCAGGTGCTGCTGCAACCCTCGTCGGTAGGCGAGGTGGCCGCCATCATCCGCGCTGCGGAGGCGCATGGAGTTGGTCTCGTGCCGCAGGGTGGCAACAGCTCGATGGTTGGCGGCGCGACCCCCCCTCGTGATGGCTCGGCCGTACTGCTGTCGCTGCGCCGGATGAACCGGTTTCGAGCGATCGCGCCAGATCATGCCGTGGTCGAAGCGGGTGTCATCCTTGAGGTGCTTCAGCAGGCCGCCGCTGCACAAGGCGCTCGCTTCCCACTCGATCTGGGTGCACGCGGGTCCGCCACCGTGGGGGGACTTGCTTCCACCAATGCCGGCGGAACGCAGGTGCTACACTTCGGCACCATGCGCGCGCAGGTCCTCGGCCTCGAAGCGGTGCTGTCGGGCGGCCTCGTTCATGACAGCCTCGCCGGCCTCAAGAAGGACAATCGCGGGCCCAGTCTCGACCATCTGTTGATCGGGACCGAGGGAACGCTTGGGATCATCACCGCGCTTCGGCTCAGGCTCGTACCGGGCAGGGTTCAGCGCGCCGCAGCCTGGATCGGCCTCGAAGATCCGCACCAGGCGCTCGCCCTGCTGCGCCGGCTGGAGACCTCGTCCGACCGGATCGAGGCCTTTGAGCTCATACCTGACGAGAGCCTGCAGCGCGTCCTTCGGCACATTCCCGCCACCCGCGCGCCACTCACCGGCGATTGGCCCTGGCACGTGCTGGTCGAAGCGGTGACCGGCATGGAGGATGGCTCGCCGCAGCACTTGTTGGAAGAACTCCTTGCCGCCGCTTCGATCGGTGATGCGATCATCGCGCAGAGCGATGCCCACACTGAGGCACTCTGGCGCCTCCGCCATTCCATCTCGGAAGCGGAGCGGGCCGCAGGCCCTGCCGCCCAGCACGACATTTCGCTGCCGATCGAGCAGGTGCCGGCCTTCCTCACCCGCGAAGCTCGGCAGATCGAGCAGAAGTTCGCGGGCACCGAGGCGAGCGGCTATGGCCATCTTGGCGACGGCAATGTGCACTTCCACGTCCGCGCACCGGCGGGGTCGCCGCGTGACTGGGCCGACACTGCCGAGGGGAAGGCAGTCAGCGCCATGGTGCACGACCTCGTGACCGCGGCAGGCGGGTCGATATCGGCCGAGCATGGGATCGGCCGCATGAAGAAGGACGAACTCGCGCGCCTCGCCTCGCCGGCGCGGATGCAGACGCTGCGGGCGATCAAGCGAGGGATGGACCCGCACGGCATCTTCAATCCAGGTATATTGCTCGACTGAGCGGAACAGCCATGACGGCGGCCCGTTGCGTGGCCGTGGCCCGGGGCGAAGATCAGACAAGAACCGCCGACCTCGAGATCGGCGAAGTGGTGGCAGCATTGCTGTCCGCGAAGGCGGAGCGGCTGCTCTTCCTTGCACGGGACGAAGTGCGGGCCGAGGCGATCGCCACTGCCGCCGCGGAAGGGTCGCGCGACCGGCTGGTGCTCTACCTACCCGCTTCCGACGTGCTGCCGGGCGACGACGCGCCCACGTCGGCAAGCGTGTCGGGCCAGCGAACGGCCGCGCTTCGCCACCTGGCCGAGGCGCTTGCCGACGGTCGCCCGGTCCTGCTGGTCAGCAGCGGCGAGGCGGCGGGCCGGCTCATCGCTCCACCTGACGCCTTTGTGGCCAGACCGCCCCTTCTGCGTCCGGGCCAGCCACTCGATCTCGAGCAGTTTGCCAAAACGGCACGGGATCTCGGCTACCAGGATGACGACCGCGTCGACGAGCCGGGCGAAGTCGCAATCCGGGGCAGTGTCGCCGATCTTTATCCGGGCGACCGCCCGCAACCCGTCAGGATCGAGGTGGCCGATGGAATCATCAATGCCATCAGGAGTTTCGATCCGCTCACTCAGCTGACCTGCGACGATCTGGAGCAACTGGAAATCGGCACCGTCGCAGAGCCGCGGGCTGCCGCCGGCGTGACCCTTGCGGATCACCTGCCCGGCGCGACACTGGCGCTGGACGCAGGGTCCGAGCGGCGGCGCAAGCTTTTCCTCGCCCTCGCAGCCGATGGCGGCAAGCGCCGGGGATCCAGGGCGATGGCCGATATCTGCGACAACCAGAGATGGGAAGCGGCGATAGCCGGTCTGGACCGGCTCGACCTCGCCGAAGGGCGGCAGGCTCCTCCGCCGCGTTTCGTCGAGCAGCGCGCTCCCGAACGGGCCTTTGTCCGTTTTGTAAAGGCAGCGCTGGCGGAGAGCAAGCGCCTTGCGCTGCTCGGCTCCGCCCGGGACCTGCGGTTCCTTGCCGGGCGTGTTGCCCGGGCACTGAAGTCAGAGGTGATGGTCGTGGACAGCTGGGGTGAGTTGCTCGCCGCCGAGCCTGGCACGATCCGATCGCTGGAGATGGCGGTGCCGCGCGGCTTCACCTTTGGTGACCTGATTGGGATCGCGGCGGGTGACCTGATCGGATCCCGCGCAGGAGGAGACATAGGCGGCGGCACCCAGACGGCAAGTGAGCTGTTCGCGGCGCCCGAAATACGCCCCGGGGACGTCGTCATCCACGAGGATCACGGCCTTGCTACCGTGGCCGGACTGACCGAATTGCCCGAGGAAGGCGGCGATGCGGTGGTGCTCCGCTTTGCCGGGGACGCGCGGCGCCTGGTACCGGTCGCGGATGCCGGAAAGCTCTGGCGCTATGGCTCGGAGGAGGACAGCATTACCCTCGACAAGCTGGACGGCTCGTCCTGGGAGAAGCGGCGCGGCGAGGTGCTCGCGGCAGTGGCCGACACCGCGCGCGGACTGGTTGCGCTTGCGGAAGAGCGGGCCGAAGCGGAAGCGCCCCCGCTCGAACCTGACGCGTCCCGGTTCGAGCAGCTGGTTGCAGGCTTTCCGTTCACCGAAACGGCCGATCAGTTGAAGGCGGTCAATGCCATTCGGCTCGACCTTGCCTCGGGCAAGCCGATGGACCGCCTGGTGGTCGGCGATGTCGGCTTCGGCAAGACCGAGGTCGCGCTTCGGGCGGCGGCGATGGCGGTGTTCGCCGGCAAGCAGGTGGTGATGGCGGCTCCGACCACCGTCCTCGCCCGGCAGCACCTTGAAACCTTCCGCGCGCGCTTCGCCGACCTCGGGGTCGAAGTGGCGATGCTATCGCGACTGGTCAGCGCGGCCGAGAAGAAGCAGGTCGTCGCGGGTCTTGCCGACGGCAGCGTGGCGATCGCCGTGGGTACAGGTGCGGTCGCCGGCAAGGGCGTGACCTACAAGGATGTCGGTCTGGTCATCATCGACGAGGAACAGCGCTTCGGGGCCAAGGACAAGGACAAGCTGCGCGGTCTTGGCGCGCCGCACGCGCTGAGCCTCACCGCGACTCCGATCCCGCGCACCCTGCAGTCGGCATTGGTTGGGCTTCAACCGGTCAGCATCCTCGCCACCCCGCCGGCTCGTCGCCAGCCGATCCGCACCGAGGTCGGCGGCATGGACGAGGCGAAGCTGCGGACCGCCCTGATGCGCGAGCGTGCGCGAGGCGGACAAAGCTTCGTGGTGGTGCCGCGGATCGAGGACATGGATCCGCTCGGCGACACGCTGGCGCGGCTGGTACCCGAACTCACCCTGGTGCGCGCCCATGGCAAGATGCCCGCGGCCGAGATCGACGAGGCAATGGTGGCGTTTGCTGGCGGCGATGGCGACGTCCTGCTGGCGACCAACATCATCGAGGCGGGGCTGGACGTGCCGCGCGCCAACACAATGGTGGTGATCAAGGCCGAGCGCTTCGGCCTGGCTCAGCTGCACCAGCTTCGCGGCCGGGTCGGACGCGGGGCGCGGCGAGGCCATATCCTGCTGATGACCGGCAAGGCAGACATTCCAAAGCGCACGCTTGACCGGCTGAACACGCTTGCGGCCTTTGACCGGCTGGGTGCCGGCTTCGCGATCAGCGCCCGCGACCTCGACCTGCGCGGGGGCGGAGACCTGCTCGGCGAGGAGCAGTCAGGCCACCTCAAGCTGATCGGCATCGACCTCTACCAAGACCTGCTGGGCAAGGCGCTGCGTCATGCCCGCGGCGAGGACGTCGACGTGCCCGAGCCCGAGCTGCGGTTGGGTGTGTCGGGGCGGCTGCCGGCGGAGTGGATCCCGGAGGAGGAGGTGCGGCTTGCGCTGTATCTGCGGCTGGCGCGGCTGGAGGACAGCGCGGACCTTGATGCCTTGCGTGCCGAGCTTGCCGACCGTTTTGGGGAACTCCCCGAAGAAGCAGAGGCATTGCTCGGGGCAGCTCAGATCCGCATCCTCGCCAGGGCGGCCGGGGTCAGGCGCATCGATGCGGGACCGGCGGCCATCGCCATCACGCCGGACCCGGCCATGGAAGATGCGCCGGATGCGCTGGAGGCCAAGGCCGGCCGCTGGCTGTTCCGGCCGGAGAGCGAGCAGCCGGCCGAGCGGCTCGCGGAACTGGAAGACGTGCTGGCCGACCTAGCCGGTGACTAGTCGGCAATGGCGGGGTGGGCTGCCCCTTTCTCGTCGCGCTTGCCCCATTCGCGGTTGAAGAACAGCGCGCCAAGGGTGCAGACAACGCCTGACAAGAGGTACAGCCCGACCGACCACAGGCCGAACTCGGCCGTGAGCCACAGCGCCACCAGCGGCGCGAAGCCGGCACCGATGAACCAGGCGGAATTGGAGACGATGGCCGCGCCCGTGTAGCGATAAGGCTGGCGGAAACTGCTGTTCACGGCGCCTGCGGCCTGGCCGAAGCTCAAGCCCAGCAGGACAAAGCCGAGCAGGAGGTACAGCCCCTCGCCGAACTGGCCAAAGCCGAGCAGGATGGGCGCGAAGCAGAAGGTGCCAATCAGTGCCGCCGACACGCCCAGCACTGCGCGGCGCCCGACCTTGTCGGCAAGGATGCCGGAAGCAAGGATTGCGACAACACAGATCAGAGCGCCGAGGCTCTCGATCAGCAGGAAGCGGACCGGGCTCTCCTCCGTGAACAGCTGGTTGTACGACAGCGGGAACACCGCCACGAGGTGGAACAGGGCAAAGCTTGCCAGCGGGGCGAAGGCGCCGAGAAGGATCACCCGCCACTCGGAAAACAACGTTTGGAACGGCGGGGAAGGCTGAAGCTCGCGATTGTCGAAGAGGCGCTTGAACTCGGGCGTAGCGACGATCCGCAACCGCGCGAACAGGGCCACGATGTTGAGCGCCAGCGCGACAAAGAAGGGATAGCGCCAGCCCCAGCGCAGGAAGTCCTCGGTTTCGAGGATCGCGAGGAAGTAGGCGAACAGCACGCAGGCGAGCGCAAGGCCAAGCGGCGCCCCCAATTGAGGGATCATCGAGTACCAGCCGCGCTTCTCCGTTGGCGCGTTCAACGCAAGCAGTGAGGGCAGGCCGTCCCACGCCCCGCCAAGAGCAACGCCCTGCAGCAGCCGGAAGAGGCCGAGCAGCCAGGCGCTCGTCGCTCCCACCTGCGCGTGGCTCGGCAGCAGCGCGATCGCCATGGTCGACCCGCCGAGCAGGAACAGGGCGATGGTGAGCTTCACCCCGCGCCCATGGTTGCTGTCGATGTAGGTGAACAGAAAGGTGCCGAGCGGGCGCCCGAAGAAGGCGAGGCTGAACAGCGCAAAGCTGGCAAGCGTGCCCTGCAGTGGATCGAGATAGGGAAACACAAAGGCCGGAAACACCAGCACCGAGGCCAGTGCGTACACGAAGAAGTCAAAGAATTCAGTGGTCCGACCGATGATCACGCCGATCGCGATTTCGCCCGGCCGGATCTCGCCATGGGTCGAGTGAACCAAGCGTGCGTCACGCTCCAGCGGGGCGGAGTTCGCAGGGTCGGCGGAACTGTTCATCGTTGTTGTCGTCTTTCGCTTCGCGCCTCGCCCGCGACACGCGCGGACCTCCACTTCGCCAGTCGCTTTGCCCCAGCCGTCCGCCACGCGGGATTGGACATTTTGTCCAATGTCGCGCGCCCGCAAGCCCTCCTACGTCGCCGGTCCATGAAGCTGATGTCCCACTTGCCTGCACCCCGTGCGCTTACGCTGCTGCTGGGCGCCTTGCTGCTCGGCGGGTGCAGCCATGCGGTGTTCAACCCGGCAGGCGACATTGCGCGGCAGCAGCGCGACCTGATCATCATCTCGACCGGCCTGATGTTGCTGATCATCGTGCCGGTCATGGTGCTGATCGTGGTCTTCGCCTGGCGCTATCGCAAGGGCAAGGGCGGGACCTACGACCCCAAGTTCGACCATTCCACCACGCTGGAGCTGGCGATCTGGTCGGCCCCGCTGCTGATCATCATCGCGCTTGGGGCGCTGACCTGGTCGAGCACCCACCTGCTCGATCCCTTCCGCCCGCTCGACCGCAAGGCGACGGCGCTCGAGGGTAGTGCCCAGAACACGCAGGCGCTGCGGGTGCAGGTCGTCAGCCTCGATTGGAAGTGGCTGTTCATCTACCCCGATCTTGGCATTGCAACGGTGAACGACCTGGTCCTGCCGGTCGACCGCGAGGTGCGTTTCGACCTCACCTCTTCGAACATGATGAACACCTTCTACGCGCCGACGCTGGCTGGCATGATCTACACCATGCCGGGTATGCAGAGCACGCTTCACGCGGTGCTTGATCGACCGGTCGACAGCCAGGGTTACTCCGGCAATTACAGCGGTGCGGGTTTCTCCGGCATGCGCTTCCGCATCCGCGGCGTGCCCGAGCAGCAGTTTGCTGGCTGGGTCAGCCAGGCGAGGGCGAGCGGCCGGACGCTGGACACCGCCACCTACCTCCAGCTGGTCAAGCCAAGCGAGAAGGTGCCTCCAATGCTGTTCGCTGCGGGAGACAATGACCTGTTCCGCCGCGTGGTCGAGCGCTGCGTTGAGCCGGGCAAGCCATGCATGGGCGACGTCATGCGCCGCGACATGGGTCATGGCGGGGCGGGCCACCACGGCATGACTCCGCGCGGGGGCTCCGCGCCGCCACATGGTGACAAGCCCGAAGGCGCGCTGTTCAAGTCCAACGAGGACAAGGGCACCGGTCCCAACGTCACCAAGCCCACCGATCCGGGCAAGGCACCCGGCGCGACCAAGCCCGGCGATCCCGCCAACCGCAACATGACCTGATCGCAAGAAAGCACCACACGCAGTGTTCGACGCAAAGACCATCTTCGGCCGGCTGAGCTGGGAAAGCTTTCCCATTCACGAGCCGATCCTGCTCGTCACCTTCGCGGTGGTGGCGCTGGGCGGGCTCGCCGTGCTGGGCGCGATCACGAAGTTCAAGCTGTGGGGCTATCTGTGGCGCGAGTGGTTCACCACCGTCGACCACAAGAAGATCGGCATCATGTACTTCATCCTCGGGGTGGTCATGCTGCTGCGCGGGTTCGCCGACGCGATCATGATGCGCCTGCAGCAGGCGATGGCGTTCGGCGGCAGCGAGGGCTACCTCAACGCCCACCATTACGATCAGATCTTCACCGCGCACGGGACGATCATGATCTTCTTCGTGGCGATACCGCTGGTGTCGGGCGTCATCAACTTCGTCATGCCGCTGCAGATCGGCGCGCGCGACGTTGCCTTTCCTTATCTCAATTCGCTGAGCTTCTGGCTGACCGCGGCAGGCGCCGCCTTGGTCATGGTGTCGCTGTTCGTTGGCGAATTCTCGACCGCGGGCTGGCTCAACTACGTGCCCGTCGCCAACCTTGAGAACTCGCCTGGGGTCGGGCCCGATTACTACCTGTGGGCGCTGCAGATAGCAGGCATCGGCACGACACTCTCAGCGCTCAACATGGTGACCACCGTCATCAAGATGCGCGCGCCCGGCATGACCATGATGAAGATGCCGGTGTTCACCTGGACCGCCTTCTGCAGCCAGGTGCTGGCCATCGCGATTTTCCCGGTGCTGACCGGCGCGTTCGCGCTGCTGATGCTGGACCGTTACGTCGGGACCAACTTCTTCACCAACGATCTTGGTGGGAACCCGATGATGTACTGGAACCTCGTCTGGCTGTGGGGCCATCCCGAGGTCTATGTCCTGATCCTGCCGGTGTTCGGCATCTATTCCGAGATCACCTCGACCTTCACCGGCAAGCGGTTGTTCGGCTATTCGTCGATGGTCTACGCGACCGTAGTCATCACCATCCTCAGCTATCTTGTCTGGCTGCACCACTTCTTCACCATGGGGTCGGGCGCCAGCGTTAACAGCTTCTTCGGCATCGCCACCATGGTGATCGCCATTCCCACCGGAGCCAAGATCTTCAACTGGCTGTTCACCATGTACCGGGGCGAGATCCGTTTCGAGCTGCCGATGATGTGGGTGGTCGCCTTCATGCTGACCTTCGTGGTCGGCGGGATGACGGGCGTGCTGCTGGCGGTGCCCCCGGCAGACTTCGTGCTCCACAACAGCCTGTTCCTGGTCGCCCACTTCCACAACGTGATCATCGGCGGCGTCGTGTTCGGCCTCTTCGCGGGCATTGAATACTGGTTCCCCAAGGCGTTCGGCTTCAAGATCGACAAGTTCTGGGGCAAGGTCCATTTCTGGGGCTGGGTGATCGGCTATTGGGTTGCCTGGACGCCGATCTACATCGTCGGCCTGATGGGCACGACGCGCCGGGTCCGCTACTTCGATGACCCGACGCTGCAGCCCTATTTCATCATCGCCGCCATCGGCGCCGCGATCATCCTGATCGGGATCATCGGCTTCGTCATCGGGCTGGTGGTAAGCTATCGCAAGCGCGAGCAGCTGAGGGTCGGCAATGATCCGTGGGAAGGCCGCACGCTGGAATGGTCCACCACCTCGCCGCCGCCTAGCTACAATTTCGCCTTCACGCCGGTCGTCCACGACCTTGATGCCTGGTACGACATGAAGAGCCGTGGCTATGCCCAGCCGACCGAGGGTTATCGGCCGGTCCACATGCCGCGCAACACCGGCACCGCCATCATCCAGGCGGGTCTCGCCGCGGCGCTCGGCTTCGGGATGATCTGGTACATCTGGTGGCTGGCGATCGTCGCCTTCGTCGCGCTGGTCGCGGTGACCATCTGGCACAGCTTCGACTACCACCGGGATTATCACATCCCGGCCGAGGAGGTGGCGCGCGTGGAACGCGAAAAGCTCTCCTATCTCCATATCAACTATGCGCCCGAACCCGCGCTCCTGCCAGGTGCTCAGCCAAGCCGGGCGGCGACGGCGGGAGCGTGAGGACCATGGCCACCAACGCACCTGAAGCGGGCTTCGACCGCGACACCTTCCACCTGGTGGAGGAGGACAGCCACGACCACGGCTCGGCCCACGCCAGCCCGGTTCTGCTCGGCTTCTGGATCTACCTCATGAGTGACGCGCTGCTGTTTGCGGCGCTGTTCGCGACCTACGGCGTGCTGTCGACCAGCTTCGCTGGCGGACCGGCGCCGCGCGACATCTTCGAGCTGGAACTGGTGGCGGTGAATACCGCGATCCTGCTCGTCTCCTCCATCACCTATGGCTTCGCGATGCTGGCCATGGACAAGGGCAAGGTGAAGGTTGTGCAGGGCTGGCTCGCCCTCACCGCGCTGCTGGGCATGAGCTTTGTCGCCATCGAGCTTTACGAATTCGGAGTCCTCATAGCGGAGGGCGCAACACCGCAGCGTTCCGGCTTCCTCAGCGCCTTCTTCACGCTGGTGGCGACGCACGGCCTGCACGTGACTGTGGGCATCATCTGGATCGGCATCATGCTGGTGCAGACCGGCAAGCATGGGCTCAACACGATCAACAAGCGCCGCCTGACCTGCCTCAGCATGTTCTGGCACTTCCTCGACGTCATCTGGATCGGCGTCTTCACCTTCGTCTACCTGATGGGAATGCTGCGATGAGCGCCGCCACCGACCATGACCAGCAGCACGGCTCGGAGCACGGTCATGGCTCCAAGAAGAGCTACCTTGTCGGCTTTGCGCTGTCGGGCATCCTGACCTTCATTCCCTTCTGGCTCGTGATGGCGCAGCCCGTCGGCAACCCGACGTTGGTGACCGTGCTGCTGATCCTGTTCGCAGTGGCGCAGATCCTGGTGCACACCGTGTGCTTCCTGCACGTCAATACCAGCGGTGAGGGTGGCTGGACCTTGCTCGCCTACGTCTTCACCGGCGTTCTTCTGGTGATCACCATCGCGGGGTCGATGTGGATCATGTACCACCTCAACACCAACATGATGCCCGGCATGATGACCGGCGAGGTCAGCACCACTCCGTGAGCCAGGCGCGCGGCAAGCGTGTTCTCCTGATCGCTCTTTGTGCGACCCTCGCCCTGCTGTTTGCCGGCCTGGGCGTCTGGCAGGTCGAAAGGCTGGGCTGGAAGCGTGACCTGATTGCCCGTGTCGAGGCGAGGGTGAAGGCGCCGCCGGTCCCGCTTGGACCGAGGGACCAGCGATCGAGCTTCACGCCGGGCGAGGCTGAATACCGCCGGGTCGTCGTCACTGGCCGCTACGACCATGCCAGCGAGACGCTGGTCGATGCGCTGACCGAGCGCGGCAAGGGCTTCTGGGTGTTGACGCCGCTGGTCACGAGCGACCGGACTATCCTTATCAACCGCGGCTTCGTTCCGACGGCACTGAGCGATCCGTCACGCCGGCAAACGAACCAGATCGGAGGCAATGTCGAGGTTACCGGGCTGATGCGCCTGACCGAACCGGGCGGGCGCTTCCTGCGCGCCAATGTGCCGGCGGAGGACCGCTGGTACTCGCGCGACGTGGAAGCGATCGCCCGCAAGCGCGGCATTCCGCAGGTTGAACCCTTCTTCATCGATGCCGAAGCCTCGCCGGAGCCGGGCGGTCACCCGATCGGCGGCCTCACCGTGATCCGCTTTCCCAACAACCACCTCATCTACGCGCTCACCTGGTTTGGTCTCGCCGCCTTGTGCATGTTCGGACTGGCGCTGACGCTTCGATCGACCCACATACGGGGTTGATGGACGTGCCCCTGCTCGCCCTTGGCAACCAGCCGTCGAGGCTGCCCGGCCGCTCTCCTCAGGCAGCGGTGATCGAGAACATGCAGCTGCTGATCCAGCTTCGCTGGATCGCGGTCGCCGGGCAATTGCTTGCCGTTCTCGTCGCTTTTTACCTTCTCGACGTTGATCTGCCGCTCGTCGCGATGCTCAGCGTTGCCGGGCTGCTTGCGCTCGGCAATCTGCTGTTCGCCGTGACGCTGCGGGAACGCTGGGTGGTTCCGGGCGAGCTGTTCCTTGCGCTGCTCCTCGATATGGCCGCGCTCACTGCCCAGCTTTACCTCAGCGGCGGGGTCCGCAATCCCTTTGTCTCGCTCTATCTGCTCCAGATCGTGCTTGGCGCCGTGCTCCTGCCAGCAAGCCGCGCCTGGTTGCTGGCCGCCGTCTCGATCGCGGCGTTCATCTTCCTTGCGCTCTACCACTTGCCGCTCCGGGTACCGGTCCCGACAGCCGACGACTTCGACCTGATGCTGGTCGGAGCGGAAATCGCCTTTGTCATGGTGGCGGTGCTGCTGGTGCTGTTCACAACGCGCATCAGCCGCAACCTGCGCGCTCGCGACACCTATGTCGCCGAACTACGCCAAAAGGCTGCGGAGGAGGACAGCATTGTCCGCATGGGCCTGTTCGCCAGCGGCGCGGCGCATGAGCTTGGAACGCCCCTGTCCTCGCTCTCGGTGCTGATCGGCGATTGGCAGCGAAGCGCCGGAATGTCTCCCGATCCACACTTCCGCGAGGAGTTGGCCGACGCCCGGCGAGCGGTCGAGCGCTGCCGGGAGATCGTCAGCGACATTCTCGACACCTCGGGCCTGCCGCGCGGGGAGGCCATGGCCAGCCTCGGCGCAGAGACACTGCTTGAGGGCCTGGTCTCCGACTGGACCGCCCTTCACGAGGATGTGCCGCTCGACGCAAGGTTCGTGGAGGTGCGCGGCGCGCGCATTCCGGGCGAACCTGCGCTCCGTCAAGCCCTATGGAGCCTGCTCGAAAATGCCGGAGAAGCCAGTCCGCAGGGCATCATCATGCGGGCCAAGATCGAGGGCGACCAGTTGGTGGTGAACATACTCGACCAGGGCCCGGGGTTCGCGCCAGAGCAGATCGCGGCACTGGGACAGGCGCTGCGCTCCGCCAAGGGGGCGGGGCACGGTCTTGGCCTGTTCCTCGCCGCAAGCGTGGCCCGGCGCCTTGGCGGATCGCTTGAGGCCGTCAATGCACCGGAAGGCGGAGCCTCCGTGCGCTTCGCCCTTCCGCTGGTCGGATCGGAACGCCGGGCATGACTGCGCCCAAGCGGCTGGTCATCGTCGAGGATGACGAGGATTTCGCCCGCACGCTGGCGCGCTCCTTCGAGCGGCGCGGCTATGAGGTGCGAACAGCCATTGGCCCGGCCGAACTGAAGATCCTGCTCGACCAGGGGCGGTTCGACTTCGCGGTGGTCGACCTGAAGCTCGGTACCCATTCGGGTCTGCCCTGCGTGGGTGCCATCGCCGCCGCCGATCCCGCCACCCGGATCGTGGTCCTGACCGGTTTCGCAAGCATCGCCACGGCGGTGGAGGCGATCAAGCTAGGCGCGGCGCATTACCTTCCCAAGCCCAGCAACACCGATGATATCGAGGCGGCTTTCGGACGTGCGGCAGGCGATGCCGACGTGCCGGTCGACGGCCGCGCAACCTCGCTCCGGACGCTGGAATGGGAAAAGATCAACGAGACGCTGATCGCGACCGGCTTCAACATCTCGGAAACCGCGCGGCGCCTCGGCATGCATCGCCGGACGCTGGCGCGCAAACTCGAGAAGCGGCCGATTCGCTAGCGCTCAATCGTCGCCGAGCCGCCCTGCAACCCGCCGGAGCGACCACCAGACGGTGATGACGACCAGCGGCACCAGGGCGATCGTCAGAAAGGCCGCATCAACCGGCAGTCGGCTCTCCACCGCCTATCCACATTTCGGCGTGCGGTCCAGCCTTTGGTCGCATTGCCCTTCGCTCGCCCGCCGCTACGGGGTTGAGCGATGCAAGCCTTGCCCCCACCGCCCGAAATCATAGTCACCGCCCGCGCCCTTCCGGCGCCTGCAGCCGAGCGCCTGCTGGGTGTGACCCGCATCGGTGGCGAGCAGCTTGAGGACGCCGGGGGGCAGGGCGCCGAGCAGGTGCTGAGGAGCGCCGCCGGGGTGATCCTGTTCCGCCGGTCCGATGCGAGGAGCGGGCAGCCGACCAGCCAGGGCGTGACCCTTCGCGCGCTCGGCGGCAATGCTGCGAGCCGGGCGCTGCTGGTGCTCGACGGGGTGCCACAGTCGGACCCGTTCGGCGGGTGGATCAACTGGCCGGCCTATGATCCGGCAAGTTTGGCCGACGTGCGCGTGGTGCGCGGCGGGGGCAGTGTCGCGGACGGTCCCGGGGCGCTCGCCGGCACCATCCACATGACCAGCCTCAACTCCAGCGAGACCCGCGTAACCGTCGAGGGCGGAAGCCGCGGCGGCCTGTTCGGACGGGTGGGGACGGGAGTGGCGCTTGGCCCCGGCACCCTGCTGCTGTCCTCGCATGGCGGGCGTGGGGAAGGCTTTGTGCCGGTGGAGGCAAGCGTGCGCGGGCCGGCCGACCGCGCGTCGCCTTATGCCTATGGCGGGGCGAGGCTGCGCTGGGCGGGCGAGATCGCGGCGGACCTGACCCTTGAAGGCGCGCTCAGTGGGTTCGACGACCGGCGCGAGCGAGGTTTGGCGTTCACGGCCAATCGGTCGCGGGGAGCCGATGCTTCCGTGCGGCTGGTCGGTCGCGGGCGCTGGGGCTGGTCGGCGCTGGTATACGGCCAGCAACGCGAGTTCGAGGCCAGCTTTGCCTCGACTGACGATGCGCGCGCGGTGGCGACCCGCACCGCGCTGCAATATGACGTGCCGGGGCGGGCCATCGGCTGGAGCGCGGAAGTGCGGCCGCCGCTGGAGGCCGGCCTGGAGCTTCGGCTCGGCAGCGACGGCCGGCGTATGCGCGGGCGATCGGACGAGTTCGGGAGCTATGCCGCGGGCCTTCCGACGCGCGACCGCAGTGCCGGGGGCGAGTCGGGCCATGCGGGCGTATTTGCGGAGCTGACTGGAAGCGGGGGACGGCTCAGCCTCAGCGGGACGGCGCGGGTGGATCGCTGGTGGATCGCGGACGGCATCCGGAGGGAGCTGTCGCTGGTCAATGGCGCAACGCTGGTGGACGAACGCTTTGCCGACCGATCGGGCTGGAGGCCGACGGCCCGGCTTGCCGCGGGCCTGTCGCTGGGCGACGCGGTGACGCTCCGCTCGGCAGCGTATCTCGGCTGGCGCCTGCCGACGCTGAACGAATTGTTTCGGCCGTTCCGGGTCGGCGCCGATGCGGTCGCCGCCAACCCGCTGCTGGCCCCCGAACGCTTGAGCGGCGCGGAGATCGGTGCCGAGTGGCGGCGGCGGGGGGCGAGCGTGTCGCTGACCGCCTTCGCCAACCGGCTTGCCGACCCGGTGGTCAACGTGACGCTGGCCACGGGGCCAGGCAATTTTCCGGGTGTGGGGTTCGTGGGTGCGGGCGGAAGCTATCGCCAGCGCCGCAATCTCGACCGGATCGACGTGACCGGGCTGGAGGCGGCGGCGTCCTGGACAAGTGGCGCTTGGACGCTTGCGGGCTCGCTGTCCTTGACGGATGCGCGGGTGCGGGCGAGCGGGATCGCGGCGCCGCTTGACGGCTTGCGGCCGGCGCAGACGTCACCGGTCGAGGCGGGGGCGAGCCTGCGGTGGGAGCGGGACGGGCGCTCGGCCGGGCTGCAGTTGCGCCATTCGGGACGGACGTTTGAGGACGACCTCAATCGTCTTAGGCTTCCCGCCGCCACCACGGTGGACGCCGCCGCAAGCCTGCCGCTGGCCCCCGGCGTGGCGGTGACCGCGCGGGCGGAGAACCTGCTTGATGCGCGGGTGATTGCCGGGCGCACAAGCGATGGTATCACGGAACGGGCGACGCCGCGGAGTCTCTGGGTCGGGCTGCGGCTCGGCGGGCGCTGACTGTCCGCTGCTAAATGTGACATGAGAGCGACACTGCTGGCAAAACAGGCCCGTAACGAAGCGCAGGTGACACAATCCAGCGCTTGAGGCATTTGCCAAGGCGAGGGCCGTTCCATCGCCCTCTTACGTGAGTGCTGCTTCTGCTTTCCTGTCGAACGTCGCTGCTGGCCGGTTGCGCCCTTCTGATCCTCGCGGTTGCCCAGCCTGCGGGGGCGCAGGTAGCCGCTCCCGAACCGACGCCACCCGTTTGCCCGCCAGAGCCGCCGACGGTTGCGCCGCCGCCGCCGGCCGGCGCCGACCTGCCGCAGGTCGATCCGATCATCTGCCAGGACGAACTTGCCCGCGAGGTGCCGCCGATCGGCGCGGACGACCCTGCCCTGAACCAGCCGCTGGAAAGCGTGGCGGAGTTCGAGGCGCGGCTTCGGGCGCAGGAAGCGGCCGGCATCGGCGTTGCGCCGACCGCCGATCCCGAGCTTGCCCAACCGCTCCCGCCTTTGAACCAGTTCGACGTCCGCGAAGTCGAGCTTGCCCAGCCCGAGCCGGCCGAGGCGGTGGCCGAACTGCGCTATGCGACCCGAGTCGAGGGCTTGGAGCAGGCCGATGCGGCGACCGAAACGGCGCTGCTCGACCAGTATGAGGACCTTTCCGCGCTGGAGGAAGGCGACGGCAAGGCCGCAAACGAAGCGATGCTGTCGGCGCGCCTGACCGAGGACAGCAAGCTGATCCAGCGCATCCTCCAGGCTGAGGGTTGGTATGATGCGGCGGTGCAGACCCGCATCGACCGCTCACCGGCCGAGGACGGGCAGCCGGTCACCGCCGTGCTGGTGGTCGCGCCGGGCGAACGCTATACGATCGGCACCATTACCGTGCAGTCGGATGCGCCCACGCCGCCCGACCTCATCACCAGCAACCTTGCGCTGAAGGTCGGCGAACCGATCATCGCCGAGCGCATCCAGGGCGCCGAAGCAAACCTCGCCATCGTGCTGCCGCAGCAGGGTTATCCTTTCGCCACGGTCGGCCAGCGTGACGTGCTGCTCGATCCCGAGACCCAACTGGGCGACTATACGCTGCCCATCACGCTTGGTCCGCGCAGCCGCTTTGGCGGGTTCCGGACCACCGGCGACCTGGCGTTCGGTGCGGGCCACGTGCGGACGCTGTCCCGGTTCAAACCGGGCGAGCTGTACGACAGCCGCGATGTCGACGACCTGCGCGCGGCGCTGGTCGCGACGGGCCTGTTCACCACCGTCGCGGTGGAGCCCGAACGCAGCGGCCAGGTCAATCCGGACGGCACCGAGACTGTGACCATGCTGGTGACGCAGGACGCCGGCCCACCGCGGACGCTGGCGGCTAGTGCCGGTTATGGCACCGGCCAGGGCTTTCGCGTCGAGGGCAGCTGGACCCACCGCAATCTGTTCCCGCCGGAGGGCGCGCTGGTCGCCTCGGCGGTGGCGGGCACGCAGGAGCTGGGGGCAAGCGCCATCTTCCGCCGCTCCAACGCCGGCAAGCGCGACCGTACGCTGCAGGCGGGGATCGAGGCGCTGCGGTCCGACTACGACGCGTTCGAGGCGCTGACCGGGCGTATCTTCGGCCGGCTCAGCTACGACAGCACGCCGATCTGGCGGAAGACCATCACCTGGGGCATCGGCGCCGAGATCCTTGGCACGATCGAGAAGGACTATAATTTCGCGCTTGGCCGCCGCGACGACCGCAAGTTCCTGATCGGGGCGTTGACCGGGCAGCTAGGCTTCGACTGGACCGATAGCCTGCTCGATCCCACCCGCGGGTTCCGGGCGCAGATCCTGGTCCAGCCCGAAGGGGCGCTGAGCGACGGCTTTCGGCCCTATCTGCGCAGCCAATTGGACGGCAGTGCTTATTATCCGGTCGGCGACAGCATCGTGGTGGCGGGGCGGGCACGGGCCGGCACCACGCTTGGGATTGACCGCTTCCAGCTTGCACCGTCGCGCCGCTTCTACGGCGGGGGTGGCGGATCGGTGCGCGGCTTCGGCTACCAGGGACTAGGGCCGCGGGACCCGGACGGGCGGCCGCTCGGCGGGCTCAGCCTGGTCGAGGCGGCGGGCGAGGTGCGCTATCGCTTCGGCGACTTCGGCGTGGTCGGGTTCGTCGACATGGGCCAGGTCTATGAGGACCGCGTGCCGAGCTTCAGGGACCTGCGCACCGGGGTCGGGATCGGGGCGCGCTATTACACCAACTTCGGGCCGCTGCGGGTGGATGTCGCGACGCCGCTCGGCCGCCGCGAGGGCGAGAGCCGGTTCAACGTTTATATCTCGATCGGCCAGGCCTTCTGATGAGCGAGATTGCCGCCAGCGCCGACGGGCTTCCGGAAGAACACGAAACCATTGTCGTGCGCCGCCGCCGCAACTGGCCGGTGACCATTGCCAAGGTGCTGCTGGGGATCGTCGTCGCTGTGGCGCTGCTCGTCCTCGCGCTGTTCGCCTTCATCAACACCGACCCCGGCCGCCGCTTCGCCGCTGACCGGATCGAGGCGCTCGAGTTCGCCAACGGGATGAAGATCGGGGTGGGCCGGATCGACGGCTCGCTGACGGGCGCAATGACGATCCAAGGCTTCAGCCTGTCCGACCCGCGCGGGGTGTTCTTCTCCGCCCCGCTGGTGAGGCTGGACTGGCGGCCGCTCGATTACCTCAACAACCACGTCGACATCCGAAGCCTTGCGGCGCCGACCGCGACCTTGGCGCGGCTGCCGCAGTTCCGGGAAACCCCGCCGAGCGACGGGCCGCTGCTGCCCGACCTCGACATCGACATCGGACGGCTGAAGATCGACCGGCTGGTGATTGGACCTTCGGTGACGGGCGAGCAGCGCGTCGGCTCGATCGACGGCCGCGCGCGCATTGCCGATCGCCGCGCGCAGGTCGCGGTACAGGCGGCGGTGATCGGCGGCGAGGGCCGCGCCGGGGGAGACCGGCTGGCGCTGAACCTCGATGCGGTGCCGGACGACAACAAGCTGACCCTGGACGCCTTCGTGAGTGCGCCCGCGGGCGGCGTGCTGGCGACGATGGCGGGCCTGACCGCGCCGGTTCGCGCCCGGGTGCAGGGCAGCGGCGACTGGCGCCAATGGAACGGCCGGCTGCTGGCCGATCTCGACAACCAGCCATTCGCCCGGCTGGTGCTGAGCGCCCGCGAGGGCACCTTCGGGGTTCGCGGCCCGACGCGTGTCGCCCGGCTGGTCGAAGGGCCGACCGCGGCGCTGCTTGGCCCGATCACCAATGTCGCGCTGCAATCGACCTGGGCCAATCGCCGCGCGGACCTGAACGGCCGCTTTTCGAGCGATGCGTTCACGCTGGTGGCCAATGGCGTCGCCGATCTTGGCCGCGACCGGTTCGAGGGGATGAAGCTCGACTTCGGGCTGCTGAAGCCGCAGGCGCTGGCGCCCAACCTTGCCGGGCGTGAACTTCGCGCGGCGCTGACGCTGAACGGGGCGCTGCGCCGGCCGACGGTGGACTATCGCGTTACGGCGGCGACGCTGGCCTTCAACGATACGGGACTGAGCGATCTGGTGGCGCAGGGCCGGGCGCGCTTCGACCGGGACCAGATGATCGTGCCCCTTGCCGCGACGGCGCGGGCAATCACGGGGCTTGATGTCGCGGCCGGCGGCACCATCACCAACGTGCGGCTCGACGGGGACCTGGCGGTGGACTGGCCGCGGATCGTGTCGGACAACATCCGCCTGCGCTCGGACCGGATCGATGCCACCGCGATCGTCCTCGCCGATGTCGGCAGGGGGCTCTACACCGGCGCGCTGGAAGGCCGCATCAACGATTATCGGGTCGAGAGCGTCGGCATCTTCAACATCAACACCAACGCCGATGTGAGGACGGTGCCGGGCGGCGGCTTCGCGCTGGTCGGGCGAGTGCGGGCGCAGTCGACGCGGCTGTTCAACGACGGCCTGCGCAGCTTCCTTGGCGGCAATCTCGTGGCGTCGAGCGACGTGGCCTATGGGACCGACGGGATCATCCGCTTCTCCCGCTTGCGGCTGAACGCGCCGGAACTGCGGGTCACCGATGGGCGGGGCAGCTATTCGACGGACGGCCGGATCGACCTGCGCGCGCAAGGCGTGTCGCGGCAATATGGATCGGTCGGGGTGCAGGTGGCGGGCACCGTCGGCAATCCGCGGGCGGTGGTGACGGCCGCCAACCCCGGCTTCGGCCTCGGCATCGCCGGCCTGACGGCGGAGATCCGCAGCACGGGCAATGCCTACGCCATCCTTGCCCGGGGGCGGAGTGACTATGGCGATTTCACCGCGGACGTGTCCGTGCAGACCGCCGCAGGTCCGCTGACGATCGACATTCGCCGTGCGACCCTGGCCGGGATCGACGTGCAGGGCCGCGTCAGGCAGACCCCGGCCGGGCCATTCGCGGGTCAGCTGAACGCCCGCGGGCCGGGCATTGGCGGGATCGTCCGGCTGGCGGCGGCGGGACGGTATCAGCAGGCGACCATCAACCTGCGCGCGCGCAACGCCGTCCTGCCCGAGCCCGCCGGAATCGCGGTCGGGGCCGCCATCGTCGATGCGCGGGTGATCCTCTACGACCAGCCGGAAATCGTCGCCGACGCGCAAGTGGCGGACGCGCGAATTGGCACCACCAACATCGCGGCCCTGCGCACCATCATCAACTATCGCGGCGGGCAGGGCTTTGCCCGCGGGCTGGCGGAGGGCACGTCGGGCGTTCCCTTCCGCATGGCCTTCAACAGCGAGCTGACGCCGCAGCTGTGGCGGGCGACGCTGAAGGGCCGGGTGAACGGGGTCGACGTGCGCACGGAAGGCCCGGCGCGGATCGTTCCGCGCGGCGGCAGCTACGAGCTGCTTCCGACCCGCCTCGTGTTCGACCGGGGAAGTATGCGCCTGGCCGGAAGCTATGGCCGGGAGCTGGCGCTGCAGAGCCGCATCGATGCCATCGACATGAGCCTCCTCAACATTTTCGCGCCGGGCCTCGGCGTCGGCGGCCGGGCGACGGGAAGCATCGATTTTGCCCAGGCAGGCGATGCCTTCCCGCGCATGGATGCAAGCCTTGCGATCCGCAACTTCACCCGCACCACCGCGGCCTCGGTCAGCCGCCCGCTCGACGTCAATCTCGTGGCGCGATTGGCGCCGGGGACGGGTACGTTGAACGCAGTGATGCGCACGCGAGGAACGGTCGTTGGGCGGGTTCAGGCGGCGATTGAGCCGCTCGGCTCAGGCAGCTGGACCAGTCGCATCGCCGGCGCGCCCTTGCGCGGTGGCATCCGCTATATCGGTCCGGCCGACGCCCTCTTTTCGCTTGCCGGCCTCACCGACCAGAGCCTTGCCGGCCCGCTGGGCGTCGCGGCCGACTTCGGCGGGCGGGTCGAGCAGCCCAGCCTGCAAGGCGTGGTTCGGGGCCGCAACCTCGTTTACGCCAACACGACCTATGGCACCCGCATCACTGACCTTGCACTGCAGGGACGCTTCACCGGCGAGCGGCTGCAGATCGACCAGCTGACCGGCCGCGCCGGCGGCGGCACCATCACCGGCAACGGCTATGTCAGTCTCGCGGCGGCGAGCGGCTATCCCGCCAACTTCGATCTGTCGCTCGACAATGCGCGGCTGGCGAACAGCGATGCGCTGCAGGTCACCGCGACCGGTAACGTGCGGCTGCTCAAGGCCGCCAACCAGTCGCCGGTGCTGACCGGAACGGTGCGGCTGCCAGCAACACGCTATCAGATCGTCCGCCAGGGCTCGGCCCAGGTGCCCGAGCTGACCGGCGTCCGGTTCAAGCCGCCGAGAGGCCGGCCGAGGGTCACTGGCGATGCCCCGCCGCAATCGGCCGCCGCCAGCTTCGGCGACGTGCGGCTCGACCTCAACATCGTGGCGCCCGACGAGCTCTACGTGTCGGGCATGGGGCTGGAATCCGAATGGCGGGCCGACATGCGGGTGACCGGCACCAGCCAGGACCCGCGCATCACCGGTTCCATCGACCTGGTCCGCGGCACTTTGGGCTTTGCCGGCCGCTCGTTCGATCTTCAGGAAGGCCGGGTGCGCTTCGCTGGCGGCGGCACTGCCGACGCGACGGTGGCGATGCAGGCGACCGAGACGATCGAGGATGTGGACGTGACGGTGAACGTCGCCGGCTCCGCGCTCGACCCGCGGATCACCTTCTCCAGCTCGCCCGGCCTTCCCCAGGACGAGATCGTGTCGCGGATCCTGTTCGGCAATTCGGTCGGGCAGCTGTCGGCGATCCAGGCGGTGCAGCTGGCGGCATCGCTCAACACCCTGCGCGGGTCGGGCGGCGGCGGGCTGAATCCGCTCGGCAAGCTGCGCCAGGTGGCCGGCGTCGACCGGCTCCGGATCCTCGGTCCCGACGACACGCAAGGGCGCGGGACGGCGCTGGCGGCGGGCAAGTATATCGGCGACGACATCTATCTCGAGGTGGTCACCGATGCCCGCGGCTTCACCGCCACCCAGCTGGAGGTGACGCTGAGCCGGAGCCTGTCGATCCTCAGCCAGGCGGGCGGGTCCAACAGCACCAACGTCAACGTGCGTTACCGGAAGAGCTATTGATGCGGATGGCGGCGGCATTTCTGTGCCTGTTGGTCCTTGCCGGATGCGGCGACCGCCGCAGCTTCGACCAGCGTTACGAGGATACGGGCAAGGAGCTGGAGGCGCGCGCCCGCGCCATCGACCAGAAGCTGGCGAATGAGCTTCCGGCCGAAGGTGAGGACGGCAAGCCGACCGGCTGAACGGCTGGGCTATCGGAAGCGCGGGGCACCACGGTGGCTCCCCGCCGATGGGGCGTCAGCCGCCGTGCGACCCGATCCCGGTCGGTCCATCGAGCACCCGGCGCACCTTGGTCGCCAGCTCGCTGCGCTTGTAGGGCTTCTGCAGGAGCTCGAATTCGGCGCCGCGCGCGTCCACGCGCTCGATCGAGGATTCCGCATAGCCCGTCGTCAGCAGCACCCCGATCTTGGGACGGCGGCGTTTCACCTCGCGGGCGAGGATGACGCCGTTCATGCCGCCGGGCATGATGAGGTCGCTGAACAGCAGGTCCACATGGCCGACGCCGTCGAGCATATCGAGCGCGTCCTGGGCGTTGGCGGCGCGCAGCACGGTGTAGCCGAACTCCGTCAGCACGATCTCGGCATAATCGCCGACATCTGGCTGGTCCTCGACAACCAGCACGGTTTCGGAACCCCGCTTGTCGGCGAGCGAGCGCCTGGCCTGCTGCTTGCGCCGGTCGGCCGGGGCGTTTGCGCAAGGGAAGAGCATGCGAACGGTGGTGCCGTGCCCTTCTTCCGAATAAAGCCGCAGGGACCCGCCCGACTGCTTCATGAAGCCATAGACCATGGACAGGCCGAGACCGGTGCCCTTGCCTTGGTCCTTGGTGGTGAAGAAGGGTTCGGTGACGCGCTTCAGCACGTCGGGTGACATGCCGGTGCCCTCGTCGCTGATGGTGACCGCCACATAGTCGCCTGCCGGCAGCTCGCCAAAGCCCCGATCCTCGGCATCGATGGACCGGTTCCTGATGTCGATGGCGATCCTGCCGCCACCCGGCATGGCATCGCGCGCGTTCAGCAGGATGTTGATGATCGCCAGTTCGGCCTGGGTCGGGTCGATGCGGGCGTTGCACGTCGGTTCGCCGTGCGAGATCTCGACCTTGACGAGGCCGCCCGCGGTTCTCTCGATCAGCGGCTCGAGTTCGTCGATCAACTCGGCGATGTTTACGATCCTGCCCTCAAGCTTCTGGCGCCGTGAAAAGGCCAGCAGCTGCTGGGTCAGGGTCGCGCCTCGCTCGGCCGCCTGGAGTACCGCGTTGATCGACCGGGTGGCCTTCTTGCGGTCGAGTTCGCCGTCGCCCTCGATCTGGGTGCGCAGGACATCGCTGAAGCCCTGGATCACGGTCAGCAGATTGTTGAAATCGTGGGCCACGCCGCCCGTCAATTGGCCAACCGCCTCCATCTTCTGCGCTTGCCGAAGACCTTCTTCCGCATCGCGGCGACGCGTGACGTCCAGCTGCGAGGCGAAGAAGTAGATGAGCTTGTTGTTGTTGTCGAAGACAGGGGAGATGAAGAGCGCATTCCAGAAGGCCGCGCCGTTCTTCTTGTAGTTGAGTACCTCGACCGAGGTTTCCTGCCGGCTCTCGATCGCCCGGCGGATGTCGGCCACCGTGTCCGGATCGGTGTCGGGCCCCTGAAGGAGCCGGCAATTCTTCCCGATCAATTCATCTGCGCTGTATCCGGTCATATTGATGAAGGCCGGATTGGCAAAGACGATAGGATTGTCTTTCTGATTGGGATCGGTGACGATCATCGGCATGCGCGTCGTCTTCACCGCAGCGAAGAAGATGCTGTTGCCGTCGTCGCTCATGTCATAATTGGCTTCACCGGCAAGGTGCGGGGGGCCACTGCTGTCTGGCAGTTCCGGGGTCTGGTTGTTCATCTAGCTCTCGACGCTTGGCTCAGGCGTGTTCCGAAGCGTCAGCCTGCCAGGCCAATGCTGTTGGGGTCCTTACGTTCCCTGGTTTTGACCGTAGCTGAAGCCTGTTCCGGCACATGATGCAAGCGTGAAGAGCTTCACGAGCCCGGATTGAGCTGACCGCCAGTGGCCCGAGTGGAGATGGCGCGCCCGGCTGGGTTCGAACCAGCGACCTCATGCTTAGAAGGCACGTGCTCTATCCAGCTGAGCTACGGGCGCGTGCCGACGTCGCTAGGGCGGCAAGGCGCGCGGCTCAAGCATTCATCTTTCATTCACTGCAAAGGGCGTGTATTAGCGCAGCAAGACAGGGGTGTTTATGCGCGCGTTTCTCACCATTTCGCTGGCCTTGACGGCGTTAATCGCGACACCGGCGCATGCAGCCAAGATCCTGATTCTCACCGATCCCATGACGCTTGAACGGCGAATGGTGGTGATCGACAAGCCCGGTCCCGACCGAATCTACCTGTGCGCGATGCCGCCGGCCGTGTCAGGTTGCCGCGATGTCACGCCGAGGGAGCGCTAGGCCCCGGCAAAGGCACCGATCAGGCTGTCGAACACACGCCTGCCGTCCTCATTCCCATGGGCAGGTTCGGCCGCGCGTTCGGGATGGGGCATCATGCCGAGCACGTTTCCGCCCGCATTGACCAGTCCGGCGATGTCGTTGGCCGACCCGTTGACGGTGCAATCGTAGCGGAACACCACCTGGCCCTCCCCCTCGATTCGGGCCAGCGTCTCGGCATCGGCCTGGAAATTGCCGTCATGATGCGCCACCGGGATTCGGATCGCTTCGCCTGCGGCATAGGCGCTGGTGAACAGGGTGCGGTTGTTGGCGACCGTGAGGTCGGCGTCGCGGCAGATAAAGGTCAAGCAGGCGTTGCGCATCAGCGCGCCGGGCAGGAGACCCGCTTCGGTGAGCACCTGAAAGCCGTTGCAGATGCCGAGCACCGGTCGGCCCTTGCCGGCTTGCTCGATCACGGCCTGCATGATGGGCGAGCGGGCCGCCATCGCGCCCGAGCGCAGATAGTCGCCGTAGGAGAAGCCGCCCGGAATGCCGATCAGGTCGAGGCCGGCCGGCAGGGAGGTCTCGCGGTGCCAGACCATTCCCGGCTTGCGACCGGTCGCCCGCTCCAGCGCCACGGCGAGATCCCGGTCGCAATTGGAACCGGGAAACACCAGAACCGCCGTCTTCATCAGCCGAGCCGCTCGATCTTGAAGTTTTCGATCACCGTATTGGCAAGGAGCTTGCGGCACATTTCCTCGACTGCGGCGTCGTCCGTGCCCTCGTCGAGGTCGAGCTCGATCAGCTTGCCCGCGCGCACGTCGTTGACCCCGCGGAAGCCCAAACCTTCCAACGCATGGTGGATCGCCTTGCCCTGTGGATCGAGCACACCCGGCTTCAACGTCACCAGAACCCGCGCCTTCATGCCCTTCACTCCCACCTGCTCAAGGGTGCTTTGACAAGCGGCCTATGGACGGGGGATAAGAGTCTAGCAAGCATTGCGGGGGAAGACTGCAACGGCCGTGGGGGTCGCGGCAGGCCAGGGAGCGTGCCGAATGTCCTATCTTGCCACTGCGATCTTTCTCGGCATGTTCCTGGTCGGGCCGACCTATTTCGGATGGTCGGATCCAAGCGGCAAGGTCAGCCTGGCGCTGCTGACGACCTTCATTCTCGGCGCGGTCGCGGGCTACAAGGCCAAGGGCTAGAGCCACCCCTGCCGGACGTACCAGCGCGCGGTGTCGGCAAGGCCCTCCGCAGTCGGGATGGCGGGTTTCCACAGATCCTCGCTAGGCCTTGATGCCGGGGCCACCGTCCAGTCCGGGTGGCAGAAATAAGCGGCACGATCGGGCGTCAGCTTGGCTTTGCCGCGTCGCAGCAGGCCGTCGATCCGCGCGCCCATGCGGACCAGCGACGCGGGCACGGAAAGGGCGAGGGCGCGGCGATCCTGCGCGGCGGCGAGCGCCTGGGCGAAGTCACGGTGGGTCCAGCCGCCGGCGCGGCCGTCGTCCGGCTCCACCAGCAGCTTGGACGGGCCGCCCGGCGCCGCCAGCGCAAGCAGCAGGCGCGACAGGTCGTCGACATGGATCAGGCTGATCCGGCCTCTGGGCGGCAAGGGCACGATCCCAAGCCGGGCGGCTTTGAACAGGTCCAGCGTTTCGCGGTCGCCGGGGCCGTAGACTGCTGGCGGGCGGACGATCGCCCAGTCGAGGCCGCTGCGCTGGACCAGCTCCTCGCTGCGAGCCTTGGAGGCGCCGTAGAGCGACAGCCCCGGCTCGCGCGCGGCGAGGCTGGAGACATGAACGAAGCGCTGCACGCCGGTAGCTGTCGCAGCGGCGAGCAGGGAGAGGGTGCCGGTGACATTGCCGGCCTCGAAGGCCGCGGCATCGGCGGCGCTGATCACGCCGGCGACATGGATCACGGCGTCGGCACCATCGACCAGCCGCTGCAAAGCCTGCCGATTGTCGAGCGCACCCTGCACCCAGGTGACTCCGTGCCGCTCGTTCTGCGACCGACGGGTGAGGGCGGTGACCTCGTGACCCTCGTTCACGGCAAGCCTGAGCAGGCGTGCGCCGACAAAGCCGGTGCCGCCCGTGATCGCCAGCCTCACAGCGGTGACCAGCTCTTTTCGGGATGCTCGCCCGCCGCCTCTTCCTCATCGGCGCGCGCAGGCGCGTCGAGGTGGGCGGCGAGCGCGTCGAGAACCGGCTGCAACCCCAGTTCGGCGGCCGCGGACAGCGCCAGGACGGGAAGGCCGCTTGCCTCCTCGAGCTCGGCCGAGAGGGCCTGAACCAGCTCGGCATCGATAGTGTCGACCTTGTTTAAGGCCAGCACGACCGCCTTGTCCTCGAGCCCGGCGCCATAATTGTCCAGCTCGTCGCGGACGATACGGTAGCTGGTGGCGACATCCTCGTCTTGGCAGTCGACGAGGTGGAGGAGGACGCGGGTGCGCTCGATATGGCCGAGGAACCGGTCGCCGATCCCGGCCCCGTCCGCCGCGCCCTCGATCAGGCCGGGGATGTCGGCGACCACGAACTCCCGCCCTTGGTGGCTGACCACGCCAAGCTGGGGGCGCAGCGTGGTAAAGGCATAGGCGCCGACCTTGGCGTCGGCATTGGTGACGGCGTTGATGAAGGTCGACTTGCCGGCATTGGGAAGGCCGACCAGCCCGACGTCGGCCAGCAGCTTCAAGCGCAGCCAGACATACATTTCCTCGCCCGCCCAGCCCTTCTGGTGCTGGCGCGGTGCGCGGTTGGTGGAGGTCTTGTAGCTGGCATTGCCGCGCCCGCCGTCGCCGCCGCGGAGGAACACCAGCCGCTCGCCTTCGGTGGTGAGGTCGGCAAGCAGGGTGCGCTCCTCGTCGTCGGCGAGGATCTGGGTTCCGACCGGCACCTTGATGACGAGGTCGTCGCCATAAGCGCCGCTGCGGTTGGAGCCGGCGCCGCCCTTGCCGCGGGGCGCGCGGAAGTGCTGGGTGTAGCGGAAGTCGATCAGCGTGTTGAGGCCGGGCACCGCTTCGAACACGATGTCGCCGCCCTTGCCGCCGTTGCCGCCGTCAGGCCCGCCATATTCAATGTACTTTTCGCGCCGAAAGGAGACCGCGCCGGGGCCACCCGCGCCCGATCGGACGAAGATCTTGGCCTGGTCAAGGAAATGCATGGGGCAGCCCTTAAGCGTTCAGCGCCCAAAAGGCCACTTCCGGCCGTTCAGGCCTTGCGGGCGCTGGCAACGAAGCGGCGCGCGATCTCTCGCACGGCCTCGTCGTCGGCGGTGCCGTCCCGGGCCGGATCGCCAAGGTGGTCGATGCTGGCCTCGATCCGGTCGATCAGGCCGGGATGCTGCGCCTCGACGTGGGTTACCACCTGGAAGAGGATATGCTCGGCCGCCATTTCGCGCTGGCGGGCCTGGATCGCGCTGGTGGAGGGACGGCTTTCGGTGTCGAACATCTGACTTCGGCTCCGGCTTCAAAGAACTGCCGGGCGAGCGCTTGGGAGGACGATGCGGTTCCGTTCAGGCGAGCAGGCGCCACAGCCCCCAGCTGCTGGTCGCGACCAGAACAATCCCGACCAGTACCAGCAGCTTGTCCGCCTCCACCCGCTTGGCGATGATCGCGCCGAGCGGCGCGGCGAGCACTCCGCCGATCAGCAGGCCGATGATGGCCGTGCTGAAGGCCTCCCAGCCCAGCGTCACGAGGAAGGTCGCCGAGATGCTCAGCGTGACAAAGAATTCGGCGGTGTTGACCGTGCCGATGGTGAAGCGTGGTTCGGTGCCCTGGACCATGAGGTTGGAGGTGACCACCGGACCCCAGCCCCCGCCGCCCGCCGCATCAAGGAAGCCGCCAACAAGGCCCAGCGGCTCGACCACGCGCGCCGGGCGGATCACGTGGCGGTGGGTCCAGCCGCGCCACAGCAGGACGAGGCCAAGCGTGGCGAGATAGGCCAGGACGATCGGGCGGGCGACATCGGCATGGATGTTGCTCAGCACATAAGCGCCGAGGACGCCGCCGATGACGCCCGGGATAACGATCCGCAGGAACAGCCGCCAGTCGACGTTGCGGTGGGCGATATGGTTGGCGGCGCTGATCCCGGTGGTGAAGATCTCGGCGGTGTGCACGCCGGCGCTGGCGACCTTGGGCGGCACACCCATGCCCACCAGCAGGGTCGAACTGATCACGCCATAGGCCATGCCCAGCGCGCCATCGATCAGCTGCGCCGCGAAGCCGATCAGGATAAAGGGGAGGAGGACCGACGGATCGGCGAGCAGCTCGGCGAGGATGTGCGTCGCCCTTTCCCTGTTGCGATTGCCGCTCCCATGCACGAGCAAGGCGCGCTCGACCAGAGCAAGAGCGGATGCCAGCCATTGCAAGCGGGGCGGGAGGACATACATTCACGCCGAACAGTCACGGCCTCGAAGGACGCCTGCTTGCGTTTTCCCCTTCTTGATTATCTCGACAGCGTGAAGGAGCGGGACCCCGCCGCGCGCAGCCGGTGGGATGTCATCCTTTATCCCGGTGCCTGGGCGCTGCTCTACCACCGGGTTGCGCACTGGCTTTGGGGTGGTCGGCTGTTCTGGCTGGCGCGGCTGGTCAATCACTGGAGCCGAATGGTGACCGGGATCGACATCCATCCTGGCGCCATCATCGGCCGCAACTTCTTCATCGACCATGGTTTCACCGTGATCGGCGAAACCGCGCTGATCGGCGACAATGTCACCATCTACCAGAACGTCACCCTGGGCGGGACCAATCCCTCGACCGGCATCGGCGGCAAGCGCCACCCGACGCTGGAAGACGGCGTGGTGATCGGATCGGGCGCGCAGGTGCTCGGCCCCATCACGATCGGCGAGGGCGGCAGGGTCGGGGCCAATGCGGTGGTGACCAAGGACGTGCTGCCACGCACCACGGTGGTCGGCATCCCGGCGCGCCCGGTGCCGGTCGACCTGGTCCACTACAGCCCGGGTTTCATCCCCTACGGCACGCCATGCGGCGAGGATGTCGATCCGTTGCGGGCGCGACTGACCACGCTGGAAGAGGAGCTGGCGGAGCTGAGAGCCGAGCTCAAGTCGCTTCGCACCCGGGGCGAGGCCCTGCCGGAGAGCCGAGCTTCGTGAGCAGTGTCACCCCCTTTCCGGTGCGTCCCGACCGGAAGGCCGTCACCGCGTTCGATCGGCAGGAGCTGCAGCGCATCCTCGATCTCTATGGGCGGATGGTCGCGGCCGGGCACTGGCGTGATTACGCGATGCAGTTCGCGCCCGACCTCGCCAGCTTTGCCGCCTTCCGGCGCGCCGCCGAGCGTCCCGAGGTGCGGATCGAGAAACGCCCCTCGCTTCGGCTGAAGCAAGGGGCGTGGGCCCTGGTCGGCGAACATGGCGCCATTCTCAAGCGGGGCCAGGAGCTCCAGGGCGTCCTGGCACCGCTCGAGCGGCGACTGCTCAGGCTGGTTGAGGAGTGAGGCTCGGCAGGTGACCCTGTAGAGCGCCGGGCAGCCGGCCAACCACCGCGGCGCGGGCCTGATGCCAGAATGCCGACAGCAGCAGCAGCGCCGAGCCGATCACCAGTGCGGTGAGGGCGATGTTGAGGCTGACCGCGCCGAACTGCTCGAACAGCTCGTTGAGGGCAAACAGAACATAAGCCAGCGCCGAAACGAGCAGGGCGCGGCGGTCGATCGCCAGGGCGGCAATGCCGAGCACCACGTAGATGGCGACCACCACCAGCCCCTCGCCGATCGTGGCTTCGCCGTCATTGAGGCCGAGGAGGGTGAAGACCGGATGCACGATCATCGGCGCGGCCAGCAGGTGCAGCCAAAAGGCGACGTCCGAACGGCGGGTGATGCGCGAGCGATCCGAAGAGTCCCAGCGCATCGCGTAGAGGAACACGCCGATCCCGAGCAGCAGGACCACGCCAAGGATGATGTTGAGGGTTGCGGGCGTGTCGCCGATGGCAGCGCCGATCAGCGCGACCACGATGCCGGCGATCGAAGCGGCACCGGCGGCAACCGTGATCGGCACCCGGAAGCGCTTCCAGTGGAGAAAGGCAGCAAGGGCGCCGGCCGATGCGGCCGCGGCACCGATCAGGCCTGCGGTCCAGGCCTGCTGTCCGGCCTCCAGTTCCGGAGAGGCGAACAGGGTGATGAGGGTCAGGCCGACGCTGGCCACAACCCCGCCGACAAAGGTCAGCAGCAGGAGGATCGAGGGCAGGGCCATGCGGCGGCGCGCGGTGAAGAATAGCGCCAGGCCCCAGGAAGTGGCGGCGACCAGCGCGGGCGCCAGCGGGGACGGACCAGCTTCGTCGACAATGAAGCCGAGGTTCTGACCGATGCTCTGCCCGATCCACCCCATGGCGAACAGCAGGATGGCGGCGGCGATCGAGACAAAGATGTCGTTGAAGCCGGTGATCAGCCGAAAATGCTCCTCGTCCACGGCCGGCGAACTGCGCTGAGCATCGACAAAGGCACGAAGCGATGCGGCCGACTCGGGCGTGATCGCCCCGGACGCGACCGCGTCGTCGAGATCATTTTGGCTGTACATGCAAAGACACCTCCCTGTTGCCCGGAAGGCTACAGGGAGGTGTTCTATTGTGTCAATACACTAAGCTGCTGCTTGGCGCAGCAGCTTGGGCATGCCTTAGCGGCAGACGTAACGCTTGCGGCTGCGCTCGACCTCGCGGCCGAGGAGGGCGCCGGCTGCGGCGCCGAGGATGGTGCCGGTGGCGCGGCTGCCCTGGGTGTCGATGGCGCGGCCGATCAGCGCACCGCCGGCGGCGCCGACGATCAGGCCGGTGGTGCCGTTGTTGCGCTTGCAGCGCAGGCGGCCCTGGCCGTCGTACCAGGTCTTGCCGTTATAGTAGCGCTGGGCTTCGGCCGGAGCAGCCACGGTCAGGGTGGCGGCGGGCACGGTCAGTCCGGCGGCGGCAATCGCCATCATCATGGTCCGCATGGAAGTTCTCCTGTTTCTCGTTGCGGTTTCGCTGGAACTCGTCTGGGCTTGTCAACCTGAACGGCCGCGCAATGGTCAACGTGGTTAAGCGATGGATAACGACTTAACGGCGAAACGAGCGATCAGCTCCGACGAGGTGAGTGACGCGATGTGCAATCTTTACTCCATGACCGCGACCGTCGACGAGATGAAGCGGCTGTTCGGCTCGTTCGAGGGGGAGCGCGACAACCTGCCTTCCTTTGGCGAAATCTACCCAGGCAAGCCCGCGCCGGTGTTGCGCCGCGCCGACGAAGGCGGCGGCTTGAAGCTCGAGATCATGGAATGGGGCTTCCCGGGTCCTGCAGCCGCAAAAGGCAGGCCGGTCACCAACATCCGCAACCTTGCAAGTCCATTCTGGCGCAGTGCCCTCAACCGCACTGACCGCCGCTGCGTCGTACCGGTCACCCGCTTCTGCGAGTGGGAAGGGGAGAAAGGGGCTAAGCGCAAGGTGTGGTTCGGCCTGCACGAGGAGGCCGAGCCGTTGTTCGCCTTTGCCGGCCTGTGGCGCCCGGGGGAGGGCGGCGTGCCCTACATGGCGTTCCTCACCTGTGAGCCCAATGCGGTGGTCGGCGCCGTCCATCCCAAGGCGATGCCGGTCATGCTGCGCCCCGAAGACGTGCCAACCTGGCTCAACAGCGAGGCGACGACGGCCTGCGCGCTTGCGGTGCCTTATGCCGATGCCGATATGCGACGTCTGCCGTAACGAAAACAGGGGTGATCATGGCCAAGGACAAGAAGCCGAAGAAAGCTCACAAGGGCGACGAAGCCGAGGCTGCCAAGCGGAAGAAGGCTAAGGCTGCGAAGGCAGGAAAGACCGAGAAGGCAGGCAAGGCCGAGAAGAGCGGCAAGGACAAGAAGGGGCATGAGGAGTCCGTCGCGCGGCCCCACCCGCTTGAGGCCTTGTCCAAGCTCGCCGACCATCCGCTTGTGTCCGAATTGCTTGCCGCTGGAGCGCTTGCAGCGGTGGCCGCCGTGGCGGAGGCCGGCGCGCGCGACCCTTCGGCGGTCAAGTCGGCGGACAGCGCCAGGAAGGCGGGCAAGGCCGCTGCCGCCGCCATCGGCGCCCGGCTGCTGAAGGAGTTCAGCGGCGCCAAGTCGGCCGCCAAGGACGTCGCGGAGAAGAAGTAGGCTTCAGCGCTGCAGAAGGGTCAGCCGGGCGGGGCCTGTGTCCCGCTCGGCGTCGAGGCGGAGGCTGCCGGGCTCGACCTTGTCGCCGCGGCCGGTCTCGATCGCCAGCCAGCCGCCCGGCGCCAGCCATCCCGCCTGCTCCACAGCGGCCCGGACGAGGTTGCCCGATCCCGCCGCATAAGGCGGGTCGGCGAAGATCAGATCGAAAGGCTTGGCGGCTGGAGGAAGGTTGAGCGCCGAGCAGGCGAGCAGCTTCACCTCCGCCCCGAGCGTGGCGGCATTGGCGGCGATGGTGCGGCGGGCGGCCGCGTCGATCTCGACCATTGTGGCGAAGGCCGCGCCCCGCGACAGCGCTTCCAGTGCCAGCGCGCCGCTGCCCGCGAACAGGTCGGCGACGTAGAGGTCCTCGAAACTGCCAAGCCGGCTGGCCAGCATCGAGAACAGGGCTTCGCGGGTGCGGTCCGCGGTGGGGCGGGTGGACGATGTCGGCGGCGCGGCAATGACGCGGCTCCGCCACTTGCCGGCGATGATCCTCATGGGTGCCGTGTAGCGCCTGGTGCGGCCGCGGGAAGGGGAGGCGTGCTCCCCTTCCCGCGGGCCCGTGTCAGTAGTTGATCCGCTCGCTCTTGATGCCGGTCCTGGCGAGATAATCCTGGACGCTGTCCTTGCCCGCCAGGTGGCCTGCGCCGACCGCGACGAACACGGTGCCCGGCGACTTCAGGCGATTCTCTACCCACTTGGCCCAGGTCGCGTTGCGGCCGGTGAGCATCAGCTGGTGCATTGCCGGGCTCTGCGTCTGCATCTCGTTCATCATCGCCGCCAGGCCCTCGGCGTCGCCGTCGTTCCAGGCCTTGGTCATGCGGGCGAAGGTCTTCTCCATGTCGCCGAAGGTCGCGGCGGTATATTCCAGCATGCGGACCTGCTCGGCCTCGGGCAGCTTGTCGAACAGCTGCATCTGGAACTCGATGGTTTCCAGCTGGTCGATCGGCTTGCCAGCCTTCTTGGCGGCAGCGGTGATCACCGCCTCGGCGCCTTGCTCGCCGGTCTTGCCGACCTTCTGCATGCCAAGCGCGGCCAGGACCATGGAGGCGGCGAAGGGCTTCATCGGCTCAACCATTGCGGTGGTCCCACCGACACTGGCGAGCGCCGCGGCGAGATCCTTCTTGCCCTTCTCGCTGAGCTTGGAGGTGAGCGGCTTGCCGTCGGTCGCCATCCAGTATTTCTGCACCAGCGGCGCCATCTCTGCCTGGTTCTCGGGCTTCACAATTTCCAGGTAGACCTTGCTCGACCGATCAAACGCAGCCTTGACCTCGTCGTTGAACCAATCGGTCTTGCCGTCCAGCGCGTGAAAGGTGCCGAACAGGTAGATGGTGGTATCGGCATCCTTGACCACGAAGAGGGCGGGATCGGTGTCGGGCAGCTTGGCCGCCGCCGGTGCTGGCGCGGTCTGGGCCACTGCCGGTGCGGCAAGGCCGAGGGCGGTGCCGAGGAGGATCGAGCGGAACAGCTTCAACATGGGTAATCTCCTTGCGTGTGACGGCGGAAAATCAGCGGAACTTGAGCCAGGCCCAGACCGAAAAGTTGATGACGAAGGCGGCCAGCAGGATCAGCATGGCGGCCCCGATGCCGATCGGTCCGATCAGCCCGCCGCGGGCAAGCAGCCAGGCGGCGGGAAGGGCGAGCGCCAAGAAGTAGAAAGCCAGGCTGTTGGCCCACAGGTAGGCCTGCTGTTCATGGTCGTCGATCGAGCGATGATAGATGACCAGGGTGCCGGCGAGCGTCACCACCAGGGCAAAGGCGGCAATGGCAGCAAGCGTCGGGTCGAGCGGGCCGTTGCTGAACAGCGAGTCGTCGGGACGGCCGTCACCTGCCATGCCGATCAGCACGCCAATCGGTAGGCCAGACGAGAACAGCAGCAGCAGCATCTTGTTGTAGCGTTTTTCGTAGGCGCTGCGTCCGGGCCGGCGCAAGTGCGCGCTGAGGCTCCAACAAGCCCAGCCGAACAGGACGGTCCCGGCCAGGGCCGCGGCCAGCAGCATGGCGCCGCGTGGCCTCAATGTTCCCTGTTCAAACGTGGCTACGGCGATGCCGATGATCAGGCCGAGGCTGAAGAGGAAAGCCGTTGCGGCAACGATCAGGAGGGCGATTCGCACCGGCAGCGACAGGCGAGACGACGTCGTTTCGCCGATGCTTGATGGAGCTAGCTCGGTCATGCTTGGGCCTCATCGGAGAAGATCTGCTCGATCGGCATCGCAAACAGCCGGGCGAGCTTGAAGGCGAGGGGAAGGGAGGGGTCGTACTTGCCGGTCTCGATCGCGTTCACCGCCTGGCGGGACACGTCGAGGTGAGCGGCAAGCTCGGCCTGGCTCCAGCCGCGCTCGGCCCGGAGGACACGGAGGCGATTGTTCATTCGGCCTCCGGATCCGCAATTTCCAACGTGTCGCTGGCCCTGCTCCAGACCAGCACGGTCGTGGGCAGCATGGCGGCCAGGAGCATGAAATAAAAAGCGATCACCTGCCAGTGGCGCATTGTCGATGGAACCCACCAGCCTTGTTTGGTGGCAAGACCCAGGTACAGGAAGGAAAATACTACCGCGATCGACAGGGCGGGATACGCCTTTTCGAGTGCTGCCAGGCGGTGGCTCAGCTCGAACTCGTCAAGCTTCTTCCGCTGGCCGCCAGCGATCTGCTGCAGCCGGGATATCAACACCACCACCGCCGCGATCATGGCGCCGAACCGCAACGACGTACCAATCACGTCGTCGCTCAGTCCAACTGACGCGTAGCCCCACTCCAGCGCTGCCCCAACGGGATAACCGACCAAGGCAAAGAGGGTCAGCCAGCGCAGGCTCGCGGCGCGCGGATCAGGCGTGACATCAAGATCGAAGCGTTTGCGGTACATCGGGTCGCCTGTCATGCAAGGCTGACTTGTTGTCAGGTCTGCTTGACTAGGGCGAGTCGCGAACGATGTCAAGCGACCTTGACTTTATGTCAGGAATGCTTGTCGCGCATGGTCAGCTCACCCGACCGGTCCTGATGCCCTGAGCAGCGAGGTTCGCCTGCACGCTGTCGGGGCCGACGAGGTGCCCGGTGCCAACCGCCACGAACACCGTTCCTGGCTGCTCCAGCCGCCGGGCGATCCACTGCGCCCAGGCTGCGTTGCGATCGGTGAACAAGCGGCGATAGGCTTCGGGCGACTGGCGCTGCACGCCCAGCACCACCGCCTCGATCGGGCGCGAGTCGCCCCTGTTCCAGCCGTCGACCATGGTCTTGAGGTATGGTGCCATTGACGGCGCAGGCGGCGGAGCCTGGGTAGCGGCGGCGGCGGCAGCGGGACGTGCCGGCGTTGGCAGCGACTGGTACATGCGAAGCTGCTCGTCGAAGCTCTCCAGCCCGATCATCGGCATGCCGGCGGCGTCGGCGGCACGGGCGAGCACGTGATCGGCACCGAGGCGGGTGCTGAGGCCCTCGGCGCGGGCGGACTGCAGGGCTGCCCTCGCCACCGCAAGGCCGGAGCCTTGGGGCGCGCTGACCGTCACCGGACGCGTCGGGATCAGCGTTTCGAGGACCAGCGTCGAACTGGCGTCGAAGGCGCGGCGGACGGCATGGTCGAACCAGTGGGCGATGCCATCATGGGTGTGGATGGTCCCGAACAGGTAGATGGTGGTGTCCGCGTCGCTCACCACCCATAGGGAGGGGCGGGCGCAGGCGGCAATGTCGTGGGCGACCCCATCCGCCGCCTTCGCGTCAGCGGGACTTGCGGTGAGCAAGGACAGCCCAGACAGGGCCACGAGCATTCGCCGGGCGCATCGCGCCCAGCCCATCCGTTCCATCGACGACCCCCCGGCCACCTTTGCTAAGGGGCGAGTGTCGCGAGCAGCCGGACCCCTGTCAACGCATTGCGACCGGTGAGAAAATCACTGCACGCGAGTGACCTTGAGGCCACGGTCCTGAAGCATCGCCTGGACCGAGTTGGCGCCCGCCAGGTGGCCCGCGCCAACCGCCACCATGACCGTGCCCGGCTGATCCATTCGGCCTTCAATCCAGCGGGTCCAATTGGCATTGCGTTGCTTCAGCAGCAGGTCGGCGAGCGCCGGGCTGCCCTGCATCTCGGCGTTGAAGCTGCGGGCGATGGCGGCGACGTCGCCGCGGGCCCAGGCGCTCAGCATCGCCCCGAACTGCTTGCCCATCGCCGCCGGGCTCTCCAGCGTGCCGAGCAGCAGGGACCGCTGCGCGCTTTCCGGCAGCCGGTCGAAGAAGCGCAATTGCTCCTCGTTGGTCTCCAGCTGGCCGATCGGCTTGCCGGCAGCCGCGAAGCGCTGCTTGAGCTTGGTCTCGACCCCTTCCTCCTGGCGAAGGTCCATCGCCCCGAACGAGGGGCCGAGGAGAGCCAGCGCGACCGCCCACGTCTCCATCCGGTCGAGTGCCGCGGGAGCCATTCGGCTCCTGGCGATGGCGGTGGCGAGCGCCGCGCGCTTGTCCGCCGGTACGCGGTCGAGCACCGGTGGCAGGCCGGGCGTGTCGGTCGCCAGCCGCCTCATGGTCGCCGCGAATGGCGCCGTATTGGCCGTGTCGACAATAGTCTCCACCACTAGGCCCTGCGAATCGTCCGCGGCGCGTTCGAAGGTGGGGCTGATCCAGCGTGTGCCCTGCGGCAGAAGGTGGATGGTGCCAAACAGGTAGATGGTGGTGTCCCCGTCCGCGACCTTCCACAATGCGGGCTTGGGGTCGGCTGGCGCCCGTGCCGGCGCTGCACCGGCAGTGGCGAGGCCCAGGGCAGCAAGGCCTTTCGCTACCCAGTCGAACTTCAGACCCACGGCATTCTCCTTGCAGGCGCCCGGGCCGAAACGGTGGCTTGGCCGGGTGGCACCGTTCCGGCGCGCTCACGGACACATGGGTCTCCCTTGCCCCCCTGCCAAGCTCCGGCCTATGGCCCGCGGCCATGACTGCGCCCGCGCCCCTAAGCTTCCAGGACCTGATCCTGACCCTTCATCGCTACTGGTCGGAACGCGGCTGCCTGATCCTCCAGCCTTATGACTTGGAGATGGGTGCCGGCACCTTTCACCCGGCAACCGTGCTGCGGGCGCTGGGTCCCGATCCGTGGAACTGCGCCTACGTCCAGCCGTGCCGCCGCCCGACCGACGGCCGCTATGGCGAGAACCCCAACCGGCTGGGCGCCTACTACCAGTATCAGGTGATGCTGAAGCCGAGCCCCCCGGACCTGCAGCAGCTGTATCTCGACAGCCTGACCGCGATCGGAATCGACACAGCCGCCCACGACATCCGCTTCGTCGAGGACGATTGGGAAAGCCCGACGCTCGGCGCCTGGGGACTGGGCTGGGAAGTCTGGTGTGACGGGATGGAGGTGACGCAGTTCACCTATTTCCAGCAGGTCGGCGGCTATGACTGCTCCCCGGTGGCAGGCGAGCTCACCTACGGGCTGGAACGGCTGGCGATGTACATCCAGGGCGTCGACAATGTGTTCGACCTGAAGTTCAACAGCCCCGGTCCAGGCGGCTGGCAGGCGACCTATGGCGACGTGTTCCTGGCGAACGAGCGCCAGATGAGCGAGTGGAATTTCGAGGTGGCCGGGACCGAGCGGCTGTTCGACGCCTTCCGCAAGGCTTCCGAGGAGTGCCAGAACTGTCTCGACCGCAAGCTCGCCATTCCGGCCTATGAGCAGGCGATCAAGGCCAGCCACATATTCAATACGCTGCAGGCGCGCGGGGTGATCTCTGTCGCCGAGCGGCAGGCCTATATCGGGCGGGTGCGGGACCTTGCGAAGGCGGCCTGCGGTGCCTGGCTGGAGGACGGCAAGTGAGCCACGCCGACTTCCTGCTCGAACTCCTGTCGGAGGAGATCCCGGCGCGAATGCAGTCGCGGGCGCGCAACGACCTGGCGCGGATGTTCGCGGAAGAGTTGGGCAAGGCGGGAATTGAGGCCGAGGCGATCGAGACCTTCGCCACGCCGCGCCGGTTGGGGCTGATCGCGCGCGGACTGCCGCTCGCCACGGCCGCCGTGAGCGAGGAGATCAAGGGGCCCCGCGCCTCCGCGCCGCCGCAGGCGCTGGAGGGCTTCCTGCGCAAGACCGGGCTGACGCGGGACCAGCTGGTCGAGCGTGATGGCGTGTTGTTCGCGGTGATCGACAAGCCGGGCCAGCCGACCGCGGCCGTGATGGGGGCGGCGGTCGAGCAGATCATCCGTGGCTTCCCCTGGCCCAAGTCGATGCGCTGGGGTGCGGCGTCGGCCAGCACTGCCTCGCTGCGCTGGGTGCGCCCGTTGCAGGGCATCGTCGCGCTGCTTGGCGACACGATCGTGCCAGTCGAGGTCGAGGGCCTCACCAGTGGCGCAACCACGGTAGGACACCGCTTCCACCATCCGGGTCCGATCACGCTGGGCGGCGCGTCCGATTATGCCGAAAAGCTGCGCGCCTGCCGCGTGATCGTCGACGCCGACGAGCGCGCCGCGATCATCCGCGACCGGGCCCGCACGCTGGCGGCCGAGGCTGGTTTGACGCTGGTCGAGGACGAGGGGCTGGTGGCCGAGAACGCTGGCCTGACCGAATGGCCGGTGCCGTTGCTTGGCCGCTTCGACGCTGACTATCTCGACGTGCCGCCTGAGGTCATTCAGCTGACGGCACGGACCAATCAGAAGTATTTCGTGCTGCGGGACGACAGCGGTGCGCTGGCGAACGCCTTCATCTGCACCGCCAACATCGAGGCATCGGACGGCGGCGCGGCGATAGTTGCCGGCAACCAGCGCGTTCTTGCCGCGCGGCTCAGCGATGCCCGCTTCTTCTGGGAACAGGACCTCAAGATCCCGCTCGACGAGCAGGCCAAGAAGCTGTCCGGCATCGTGTTTCACGAGAAGCTCGGCACGGTGGCCGAGCGTGTGCAGCGGATCGCCGACCTTGCCGAATGGCTGGCGATCGAGGCGGTGGTGCCCAGCTGCGACCCCGACCACGCCCGCCGCGCCGCCGAGCTCTGCAAGGCAGACCTAGTCACCGGCATGGTCGGCGAGTTCCCCGAATTGCAGGGTCTGATCGGCGGCTACCTCGCTGCCGCGCAGGGCGAGCCCAAGGCGGTCGCCGAGGCGGTGCGCGACCACTACAAGCCGGTCGGGCAGGGGGATGACGTGCCGACCGCGCCGGTGACGGTTGCGGTGGCGCTGGCTGAGAAGCTGGATACCCTGCGCCAGTTCTTTGCGGCCGGCATGCCGCCCACCGGGAGCAAGGATCCGTTCGCGTTGCGCCGTGCAGCGCTTGGAGTGATCCAGATCGTGACGGAGAACGGGCTTCGGCTACCGATCGCGGAGGGCGAATTGCTCGACTTCTTCGCCGACCGCCTCAAGGTTCAGCAGCGAGAGGCGGGGGTGCGGCACGACCTTATCGATGCGGTGTTCGCGCTAGGGGGAGAGAACGACCTCGTCCGGCTGCTCGCCCGCGTTGCGGCGCTGCAGGCGTTTGTCGAGGGCGGCGAGGGGGCGAACCTGCTCGCCGGCTACAAACGGGCGGCCAATATCCTCAAGAAGGAGAGTTGGGACCTACCCCGGGTGATGGCGTCGCCGGGTGAGCAGGCCATTCCTCAGACGGGTGAGGAAGACCCGCTGGTCGAGGTCGATCAGTCGACAGCCTTTGCCGCATCCATCGCCGGCCAGGCGTCAGGTTCGGAGCTTCCAGCCGATGCGCCGGCCGAGGAGCGGGCGCTGATCATGGTGCTGGACGAGGCGGAGCCACGCGCCGCCCGGGCAGTCGAGGCGGAGGACTTCGCCGCCGCCATGGCCGCGCTGGCGTCGCTGCGCGGGCCGATCGACGCCTTCTTCGATAAGGTCACGGTGAACGACCCCGACCCGGCCGTGCGCAGCCGCCGTCTGAATATTCTCGCCCGATTCCGCGACGCGGTTCACGGCGTCGCGGACTTCTCGCGGATCGAGGGATAAGGGCTCTCCCTCCCGCAACCGGGAGGGTGGGCCTTAGCGCCGGTCGTTGTCGAGCGGGCGGCGGTCGTAATCGTCGGGCACGCCGTCGCGGTCGAGGTCGCGGCGCGGGGCGGCCATGCCACGTTCCTCGACATAGGGATCGTTGTGGCCGGCCGGGGCGACCGGCGGTGCCGAACGGAGCGCCGTCTCACGCCGGGCGGATTCCTCGCGCCATTCCTTTTCGCGCGTGGTCCAGTGCGCCTCACGCTCCTTGTCGCGGGTTTCCAGCGCCTTACGGGCCGTGACTTCCTCGTTGTAGCGCGTCTTCCACTTGGAGCGTCCACCACTGGTCAACCAGGCGCCGACCAGGAAGCCGAGCACAAAAACAAGACCAAGGATGATCCACTGGTCGGTGGTGAAATTCGTCATCGGGCGTTCCCTGTCGTGGCGAGTGCGGTTGCGTAACGAACATTACGACGAAAGGCGGCCGATGGTTCCCCACCGACCGCCCTCCAGCCGCCCACTCCTGACCGGAAGTCTTAGCCGCCGCCGATCATGCTGTCGCTGATCGAACAGGCCGCGGGACCAAGGATGACGACGAACAGCACCGGAAGGATGAACAGGATCAGCGGCACGGTCATGATCGCCGGCAGGCGCGCAGCCTTCTCTTCGGCCCGCATCATCCGCTCGTTGCGGAATTCGGCCGACAGGACGCGCAGCGCGGAAGCCAGCGGCGTGCCGTACTTCTCGGTCTGGATCATGGTGGTGACCACGCCGCGCACCGCTTCCAGGTCAACCCGGCTTGCAAGGTTGTCGAAGGCCATGCGGCGTTCGTTGAGGAAGCCCAGTTCGATCGACGTCAGGCCGAATTCGTCGCCAAGTTCCGGATAGGCCTTGCCCAGTTCGCGGGCGACCCGGCCGAAGGCGGCGTCCACGGTAAGGCCCGCCTCGGCGCAGATGACCAGCAGGTCGAGCGCGTCGGGAAGGCCCTTGCGAACGGCGGCACTGCGCTTGGTGATTTTGTTCTTCAGCCACAGGTCGGGCGCCTTGTACGACCCGATCAAGGTGCCGGCGACCAGCGCATATTTCTTGAACGCGCCCCAGTCGGGAAAGCTGTCGAAGACGTAGACCGCGAGGATCGCCGCGCCGCCCAGCACCACCGGCATGATCAGCCGGCCGAAGATGATGAAAAAGGCGAGGTCCTTGGTGCGGATGCCGGCCTGCAGCAGCTTGGTCTGGATGTCCTGGAGCTGGCTGCCCTGGATCATCTTGAAGGTGGACAGGATGCCGCGGACCTTGTCGGCCGCCTGGTTCTTGTTGACCAGGCTCTTGCGGCGATTGGTTGAGGCGACGATGCCGGCCTTGAGCTGCTCGCGCCGTTCGTTGAGCGCCTTGACGCGCCGCGCCATCGGATCGCGGACGGTGGTGGCGGCGTAGATCGCTACCAGCACGGCCAGGGTCGCGACGGCCGTCAGCAGGGTGGCGACCCAGATGACGTCGACACCAAGGAGGGTAGGCCCGGAAGGCGTTGCGGGTTCCATGTTGCTGCGTCGCCCCCTAGATCTCGAAACTGACCATCTTGGCCATGATGGCCACGCCGATCCCCATCCACACCAGCGCGCCGAGCCCGGCCACGATCAGCCGCTCCTCGGTGAAGAAGCCGCCCATGTAGTTGGGGTTCAGCAGGTAGACCAAGGTGAACACGATGAAGGGCAGGGCGCCGACGATCATCGCCGAAGCCTTGGCTTCCGAACTCATGGCCTTGATCTTGAGCTTCATCTGCGCTCGCTTGCGCAGCACGTCGGCCAGGTTGGACAGCGTTTCGGCGAGGTTGCCGCCGGTTTCGCGCTGAATGGCGAGCGTGATCACGAAGAACTGGAATTCCGGCGTGCCAAGCCGATCGGCGGTCTCCTGAAGCGCCGCCTCCATGGTGAGGCCGATCTTCATCTTGTCGCTCACCGCGCGGAATTCGATGCCGACCGGACCGCTGATCTCGCCCGAGACGATGCTCAGCGTCTCGGTGATCGGAAGGCCCGAGCGGAGGCCCCGGACCATCAGTTCGATGGCGTCGGGGAAGTTGACGTTGAAGGCCTTCAAGCGGCGCGTGATCATCCGGCTGACCACCAGGTGCGGGAGTCCGATGCCGATCATCAGGCCGGACATGAGTGACAGCACCGCGGGCGCACCGCGCGACAGCATCAGCCCGGCGATCACCACGGCCAGGCCGACGTTGATCACCGCATACCGGCCAAGCGTGATCTGGCGCCCTGTCTTTTCCAGCCGCAGGCGCATGGCCGCGGGCTTTGGCACAAGGGTCGAGGCTAGGCTCTCCACCCTGGAGTCCTGCCGCGACAGAAGCTTGCGGATCTGCTGGTTGGCGATTGCCGGCATGCCGTTCTCGCCATGCCGCTCGCGGACCGATTCCAGTCGCCGCTTGAGCGCCTTGCCCGAGCTTGGACCCGCGACGGCAAGGAACAGCATGCCAAGGGTGGCCACTATGCCAAGGCCGAGCAGCAGCAGAGTCATGGACATGCCGTCATCCTCATCATCTCACGCGCCTGTTCCGTGTCTTGCCGTCAGGCCGCGGCCTGGGCCGGCTTCTTGGCGACCAGACCCTTGAGGCTGGTCATCAGCGACTTGGACTGGGCAGCGGCAGCGGCCTTGGCGGCGTCGCCGGCGCCTTCCTCGGTGGCATGGCTCAGCACCATGTTGCACAGCTGGGAGAAGGGCGCCGCGGCCTTGCCGCTGGCGACCTCCGCCATCGGCCTGCCGAGCTTGGCCGCCTGCGCGGCAAGCTTCGGGTCCCATGCGAACTGCACGTCGATCTTGCGTTCGATCGAGTCCTGGAAATCCTTGGTGGAGATTTCCAGCCCACCGCCCGACGGCACCTGGTTGGCAACCATGATCACCTTGGTCTGCGGCGCATTGCTCTTCAGCCAGGCGAGCACCCGAATGGTATCGCGGGTAGCGGCCAGGGTGAGATTGCTCACCACCACCGCGACATGGGCGTCGTGGACCATGTGCGGGAACTGGACCAGCATGTTGCGCGGAAGATCGAGCACCGTCGCCTCGAACGCGTTCTTCATCTCTTCCTGCAGCTGGAAGTAAGCGGTCCCGTCGGTGATCAGCGGCTGGTTGATCGGCGCTTCGGCCGACAGCACGCTCAGCCGCTCGTTGCAGCGGACCATGGCGCGTTCAATGAACAGGCCGTCGATGCGGCTCGGGTTCTCGATGGCGTCGGTCAGGCCGCGGCCCGGTTCGAGATCAAGTCCGAGCGCACCGGTGCCGAAGTGGATGTCGAGGTCGAGCAGCGCGGTTGAACGCTGCGCCTTTTCCCCAAGCATCCAGGCCAGGCTGGTGCCAAGGGTGGAGGCACCGACCCCGCCGCGCACGCCGATCACCGCCGACATGATGTGCGGCTTGTCGGTCTGCGCCTCGCCGCGCGGGCCAGACAGGATCATCTGCGCATTGGCGAAGGTGTCGCGCAACTGGTCGACGCTGAACGGCTTCAGCAGATAATCGTGGATGCCGCTGGCGAGGAGGTCGCGATAGAGGCGGACGTCGTTGACGCCGCCGGCCGCGATCACGATCGTGCCAGGTTCGCAGACTTCGGCCAGCGCGTTGATGTCGTTCAGCGGATCGGCGGATTCCGACAGGTCCACGAACAGGATGTTCGGGGAAGCCGAGACCGACAGCGACTGGACTGCATTGCGCAGACCGCCCTTGTTGACCTTTTCCGGGCTCCAGCCATGCTCCACCGCTACCGGGCGCAGCACTTCGGCCGTCGCATCGTCGCAGACAAAGGCGGTGAACGGATCGCGCAGACCCGCGCGGGCTTGAAACGGCGCGTTCATCATCAATTCCCCTTGGCGGAAACGGCCTGCACTTCATTCACCTTCGGCGCGCGCGAGCGATAGGCCTCGATTGCCTTGTTGCCGAGCGAGGCATCGGTGCTCGTGCTGTCGCGGCCGCTGATGAGGTCGGCAGGATTGGCAACCATGGCGGCAAGGTTGCTGTTCACCCCGCAGCCGAAGTTGCTCATCGTCTCGTTGGAATAGTTTGGCGTGCTGGGCTGCGACCAATTGGGGCAGCCCGGAACGCTGGCGCGGGTGCGGCTGACCACCACCCGAACCGAGCCGGGCGGGATCGCCCCGGGCGTGATCGGAACCGCGTCCGAGAGTAGCAGGCCGTAGCGGCCGGCCACCCGGGCGACATCGGCCCGGGCCGAGGCAGCCTCCGGTCCGTCAACGGCGATCGAGTCGCCGTAGCCGAGCTCGAGACCCTGCAACCAGCCGTCGAGGCGAGCGGCCTCGGTCGCGGGGAGCATGCCGCCTGGCGCCGCGGCGTCGAACGCATAATCGGAGCGGCTGACCACCGGAACGTTGACGGCTTCAAGGCCGCGGGCAGGGCGATCCTCGCCGCGATGGACCTGACAGCCGGCCAGTGCGACGCAGCTGAGGAGCAGGAGGGGAAGCGTCTTGGTCATGGGTCGTTCCTTGTCCTTCGCCACGATCACAGCTTGAACCCGGGGGCGGGCAGGGCCGCCGGAGGGGCCGCGGAAGCAGCGGCCGGAGCTCCGGCTACCGCAGTCGAGAGGGCAGGCGCGGGCCGAACCGCGACCGGCCGCGGACCCGACACACCAGTGTAATGCTGGCCCTCGAGGATGGCGGTGCCTTCATGCGCGCCACGGAAGCCATCGACCGGGGTCGCCAGGCGCCCGTTGACCGGCCGCACCAGATAAGGCGTCACGATGATCACCAGTTCGGTCTCGGAGCGGCGGTAGCCGCGCGAGCGGAACAGCGCGCCCAGGATCGGCAGGTCGCCGAGGAACGGCGCCTTCTCGATCGTGTTGTTGTTGGTGTTCTTAAGCAGCCCGGCGAGCATGAAGCTCTGGCCCGAGCCCATCTCCACGGTGGTTTCGGTCCGGCGGGTGACCAGGGCCGGAACCGAATAGCCGTTGAGGCGGAGTGCACCTTCGCTCGACAATTCGCTGACTTCCGGACGGACGCGCATCGAGATGCGGCCATCGGCCATCACGATCGGCGTGAACGCGAGCGAGACACCGTAGGACTTATATTCCACCGAAACCGCGCCGCCGAGACCCTGGCTGATCGGAACCGGGAATTCGCCGCCAGCGAGGAAGCTCGCGGTTTCGCCCGACAAGGCAGTCAGGTTCGGTTCGGCCAGAGTGGTTGCGAGGCCATCGGTTTCCGCAAGGTTGAGCCGAGCGGTTAGGTCAAGCCCAAGGAAGCGCTTGGTCAGACCGATGGTCGCACCGAGCGGATCACGAATGATTTTGCCAGTGTCCGAACCGCCCGTCGGGTCCTCGGTCCCGGCTTCGGGCAGGTAGATGCCCTGGCCCTGCATGAAGAGGAAGTCATTGCTGCCGGCGAGGAGATTGACGCCGATCTGCTTCAGCGCCGACCGATTGACCTCGGCGATACGGACCTTGAGGTTGACCTGCAGCGGAACGGCGGTGCGAAGGCGCGACACGACCTCCATGCCATCGCCGACGTAGGCCTTGACCAAGCGCTGCGCTTCGGCCGCATCCTCGGGGCTGGCGACCGTTCCGGTCAGCAGCATGAGGTTGTTCATCGGCGTCGACTGGACCTGCGCATCCGGCATGGCTGCCCGCAGCATCTCGTCGACCGAGCTGATGTTGGTGCCGACCCGGACATTGGCGGCATAAACCACCCGTCCCGACTTGTCGGTGGCGTAGACGGTGGTCTCACCCTTGCCCTTGCCGAAGATGTAGAGCTGGTTCTGCGAACGAACCTGCACATCGGCGATGGCATCGTTGGAGATGAACAGGTCGCTCATCGGTGCCGACAAACGGACCATGGTCCCGGTGCCGGCCGACAGGTTGAGGGTTTCCGACGGACGCGCGGCCATGGGCTGCGCGGCGGCCGGGGCGGCGGCCAGGCTCAGCGCCGAAGCGCCGAGAGCCAGGGCGGCAAGGGCCGAAGCCACGCGCCCGAAGGTCTTGTTACCCTTGCTCATCTTAGCGAGCCCCCACTGGAACGAAGCTGACATTGTTGCCGCGGGCGATCCGGACCATCGGGCCGGCCGGAGCCGGTGCGGCACCCGGGGCCGGAGCCGGAGCCTGGGCCTGGGCCGCCGCTGCCGGAGCGGACTGGCCAGCATTGGCCTGGCGGGCAGGAACCGAGCGGCGCTGGAAGCGCGACACGTCACCGCCGGTGGCAAAGGTCGGCGCGCTGTCGACCGGCTGGCTGGCCATGGCCATCAGGATCTTGCGCTCATCCGCTGGGCTTGCACCGGCCGGAACCTTGATCTGGCCGGTCGAAACCATCCGCTCAAGCTCGGCCTGGTTGTCGGCGATGCTACGGAGCGTCAGGCTCAGCTGGCCGAGGCTCTGAGCGACGGCGATCTTTTCGGCAAGCTTGGGCGTGACCTCAAAAGTAACGTTGCCGAAGCTGGCGACGACCGGCTTGCCGTCCTCGCCCTTGCGATCGGTGGCCTGGCCGGTGGCGAGCACGCGCAGGTTGCGGATGATCGTTTCCGATACCTTGAGCGGAGGACCGTCGCCGCCGCCGGTAACCGTCTGCGTCAGGACCATGTCGACCCGGTCACCCGGGAACACAAAGCCCGCCACGCCAGCAATGTCACTGACCGGAACCGTGATCGCCCGCATGCCGGGCGTCAGCGCCGCGGCAAGGAAGCCGCGATCCTGGGGACCGACCAGCGACCCGCGAGTGACCGGCTGGCCGGCGGTGATGGCGTTGCGCACCACCGTTCCGATCAGCTTGGCCGGATCCGCATCTGGCCCGCCCTCGGTATAATAGGCCTGCTGGACCAGCTCGGCCGGCCATGGCTGATAGGCGAAGCTTTCCGCATCGACCATCGAGCCGACCGGAAGCGGCTTGCGGGCGACCAGCACCTTGGGGCCCATCGGCACGGCGGCAGCCTCGGCCGCCGGTGCGGACGCGCCGGCGAACATGTTCTTGGCCATGACGGCCGTCACCGCTGCGACCAGCAGCGCCCCAACCAGCAGCGCAATCTTCTTCACATCCATGGCGACACCCGCCCCTTCCTCACGATCCGCAGGAAACCCTTCGAATGCCGAACAAATCGGCCAAAATGGTTAAGATATGGTTCGGCGAACTGGGCGGTGACGTCGGCGTGCTGATCGATACTGGACGGCAGGTGCCGCAAGGCCGTAACCGACAAGAACCATGAGCCATGTCGAGCTGTTGATCGTCGGGGGAGGAATTGCTGGTGCCAGCCTTGCCGCCGCGGTGGCGGCACGCCGGCGGACCGTCCTGATCGAGGCGGAATCGCAGCCTGGTTACCATAGCACTGGCCGCTCCGCCGCCTTCTGGCATGAAGGCTATGGCGGGCCGCTGGTTGCTCCCTTGTCCCGCGCCAGCCACCCGATGCTTGAGGCGGGCGGGTATCTGTCGAGGCGGGGCGCCATCCACCTCGCCAGGCAAGGCGAAGCGATCCAACTTGTTGAAGGCGTGGCCGCTCGTGCCCTTGACCGGTCAGAGCTCGAGCAAGTGCTGCCGGGACTGGCGGCGCAGTGGCAGCATGGCGTCGAAGAGCCGATGCTTTCCGATATCGATGTCGCCCGCCTGCATGGCGACTACCTCGGTGCGGTGCGGCGGGCCGGTGGCGAGGTCCGGGCCGACGCCCGGCTTGCGGCCGCCTCGCTGCTGCAAGGCGGAAGCTGGTCGGTGCGCCTGGACGATGGCTCCACCTTCACCGCCGACCTCCTTGTCAATGCCGGGGGGGCATGGGGCGATGCTGTTGCGGCCTGCTGCGGCGTCCGGCCCCTCGGCCTCAGCCCCAAGCGGCGCACCATGGTGCAATTGCGGGTCGGCCGGTCGGGCCTGCGACGGTTGCCGCTGATCGTGGGGGCGGACGGAAGCTTCTACTTCAAGGGTGAGGGCGACCGCTCGCTGTGGTTGAGCCCGCACGACGAGATCGACTGCTCGCCCTGCGACGCCGCGCCCGAGGAGCTGGACGTCGCGGTGGCGATCGACCGCTTCCAGTCGGTCGTCGACTGGCCGGTCGAGGCGGTGGAGCGGCGCTGGGCGGGGCTGCGCACCTTCACACCCGACCGCGTGCCGGCGATCGGCTTCGACCCGGGTTGCCCGGGCTTCTTCTGGTGCGTGGGGCAGGGCGGGTTCGGCATCCAGACCGCGCCCGCGGCCGCCAAGATGGGGGCTGCCCTGCTGTTGGCCGAGGGCGAGATGCCGGCGGACGTCGACCCGGCCGTCTACGATCCGGCGCGCTTCGTCTAGCCGCGGACGCTTTCGGCTGCGGCGCAGGCGAGCTGGTCGACCCGCTCGTTCTCGGCATGGCCGGCGTGGCCCTTGACCCACTTCCAGGTGATCTGGTGCGGCTCAACCGCGGCGCACAGCGCCTGCCACAGCTCGGCATTCTTGACCGGCTTCTTGTCCGCCGTGCGCCAGCCATTGCGGCGCCAGTTGTGGACCCATTTGGTGATCCCGTCCTTCACATACATGCTGTCGGTCGACAGCGTCACGCGGCACGGCCGGGTGAGCGCCTCCAGTCCCTTGATCGCCGCCATCAACTCCATGCGGTTGTTGGTGGTCGGATTCTCGGCCCCGGACAGCTCCTTTTCCCGCTCCCCAATCCGGAGAAGGGCGCCCCAGCCGCCGGGTCCGGGATTGCCCTTGCAGGCGCCGTCCGTGAACATTTCTACTTCTGGCAGCTCGCTCATGCGCTGCCGATGCGGGCACGGGGGTGAGAAGACAAGCCCCTAGGCGACCAGTTCACGCGGGAGCTTGAAGGTCAGGCCCTCCGGCACGTGATCCTGCTCCTCCATGGTGAGGACGAAGCGTTCGGACAGTGCTTCGATGACTTCCTCGACCAGAACTTCAGGGGCTGAAGCACCGGCGGTCAGGCCCACCGTGCGCGGCGAGCCCAGCCACTCCCAATCAATCTCCACCGCGCGCTGGATCAGTCGGGCCGGCACGCCCTCGCGCTCGGCGACTTCGGCGAGGCGAAGCGAGTTGGAACTGTTGGGAGCGCCGATCACCAGCATTTTCTCAACGCGGGGAACGATCGCCTTGACCGCAGACTGGCGGTTGGAAGTGGCGTAGCAGATGTCCTCGCCGCGCGGCGCCTTGATCGCGGGGAAGCGCTGGTGAAGCGCGGCGACGATCGCCGCGGTGTCGTCGACCGACAGGGTGGTCTGGGTCAGAAAGGCGAGGTTCTCGGGGTCGGCGACCTCCAGCAGTGGCACGTCTTCTTCCGTTTCGACCAAGGTCATGGCACCCGCCGGCACCTGCCCGAAGGTGCCGATGACCTCCGGGTGCCCCGCATGGCCGATGAAGATGATATGCCGCCCGGCCTCGATCAGCCGCTGGGCCTGCCGGTGAACCTTGCTGACCAGCGGGCAGGTGGCGTCGAGATAGTCGAGGCCGCGATCGCGCGCCTCGGCTGGCACCGTCTTGGGAACGCCGTGAGCCGAGAAGACCACCGGAACCCCGTCCGGCACTTCGGCCACTTCCTTCACGAACACCGCGCCCATGGCCTTGAGCCGGTCGACCACGTATTTGTTGTGGACGATCTCGTGCCGGACATAGACCGGCGCCCCGTAGCGTTCGAGCGCGAGCTCGACGATGCGGATGGCGCGTTCCACCCCGGCGCAGAAGCCGCGCGGCGCAGCAATGATCAGGTGAAGCGGGCTGGCCGTGTCTTGCATGGCCGCCATGTAAGCCATCGCTTGCCTGGAAAGAAGGGGCTTCCTATGAGCCTTTGCCCATGACCATGCCCCGTTTCGCCGCGCCTGCCGCCCTGATCGCCCTGCTTCTCGCCGGCTGTGCCCGCGACGGCCAGATCGCCGACGGCGGTGTTTACGTCACCCGCTCGGGCTGCCCGCAGGTGGCGATCCCGGCGGCGACCGGGGACATCACCCTGTTCGACCCCGCCAACAGCCGCGACGCGCGCGCGATCGACGTGGTGGCCGCGATCACCAATGTGCGGTCCAACTGCTCCGAAGACGATACCAATATCGTCAGCACCGCGACCTATGATGTCGTTGCCACCCGCCGCGACGCGGGTGCTGCGCGGCAGGTGGTGCTGCCCGTCTTCACGGTGGCGATGCAGGGCGGGACCAATGTCGTCGCCAAGAAGGTCGGCGCGGTGGCGCTGAACTTCCCGGCCGGACAGCTTCGCGCCCAGGCCAGTGGCCAGACCACCGTGAGGGTCAGCCGCTCGGCCGTCGCGCTTCCGGCCGAGGTGCAACGTGAACTCACCCGCGTGCGTCGCCCGGGCGACGCCGATGCGGCGGTTGATCCGCTAAGCGATCCGACCGTCCGCGCGGCGGTGGCGAGGGCCACCTATGAACAGCTGATCGGCTTTCAGCTGACGGCCGAGCAGCTCCGCTACAACGCGACCCGCTGATCGGGCGCCACGCCCCGCCTGCTGACCAGCGCGGCGGCAAGCAGGGGAAGGACAAGCCCTCCGGCGGTCATCCACCAGGGCGTGGGGATCGTGAAGGCGGTTGCCACCACGCCCACGATCACCAGCGCAGCCGATAGCCACGCCGCTCCGTTCCAGCGCGCAAGGATCACGCCGACCAAGCCGCCGACGAGCGGCCCGACGGTCCACGCGGCAAGCACCCACAGCAACATCGGGACGGTGGCCTGCGCCGGGTCGGCCGGGGCTCCTGTCGCCCGGTGTCCCAGGGCTTCCACCGCCATGATGGTGGCCATTGTTGCTGCAATCCCTGCAAGCGATCCGCCGATCCGCCGCCAGATCATGATGCAGGCCTCACTTGCGCCGCGGGAAGGGGTTGGAGCGCCCGCTCAAGCGTCAGCCGCGCGACCTTGCGCCCCATCTCGTCACCGGCCTCGTTGCTGAAGCGATAGTGCACCCCGCCAAGGATGCGAGAATCGCTGACCTGGCGCGCCCATTCGTTCCAGTCGGGCAGGACCTGAATCGCCGAATTGGGAAGCGACATGGAGCCTACGCGCACGCCCCAGGCCGGTGCCTTGCCGCCGACCGTAGACATCATCTCCGCGACGCCGCCGGCAAACAGGCAATGACCGCAGGGGTATTCGCCATGGTTGGGCGTGTTCATCAACGGCAGCCACCCCGGCTCGGCGGTAGTTGCCGGATTGTTGTCCTTGTCGGCGTTGCGGATAGCAGTGACCGGCCGCCAGAAGTTGTGGTGAAGCTTGCCGTCCGCCATGGCGATCTGAAGATCGTCCACCAGCATGCCATAAAGGGCAAACAGGCGGGCATTGTCGACCAGCCTGCGGCCTTCCTGATCGGCGACCATCCGCATGGCGGGCATTTCGTTGCTGGTGATCCGGTAGCGGGCCATCAGGGTCTGCACGCGGGTCCGCTCGGTGCTGCCGCGCGCGCCGAGGCGCCGCACTTCGTCGAGGTCGCGGGCATAGCGTTCGCTGGTCAGCGCCGGGGGCGGGGCGGGTCGGACCTCGTCCGCGCGCTTCAGGACCCAGGGGCGGTAGGCGACGCTGTGGGGTGCGGTAGCCGGAAGGGCGGTGGGAACCCACTGTCCGGGCGTCACCACCGCGCGATAAGGGGATTGGGGGAGCTTGGGGTCGACATCGGGCAGCTTCAGCACCGCGGCTGCCGCCGTCTTGCCGAGCGCGATGCCCGCGGCCTTGGCAGGGCTGTCCGCCATGCCGGCGAGAGCGAGGTCGTAGCTTTCCTCCAGCTCGGTCTTGCGCGCGGCGGGATGGGTCTTCAGCACTTTCACCGCTGCGGTCATGGCGGCGGCATGTTGGTCGGCGCTAGCGGCGCCCGGCGTAATCCCGACATAGCTGCGGTAGCGGTGATCGATGGCGTTCACCGCCTCGAACATCGCCAGCGCGACCTTGGTCATCATGTGATCATTCTCGCCGGTCGGGGCCTGGGTCAGGCCCATCGCTGGCGGCGCCCCTTGCGGAAGCTGCTTTTGGGCGAACTCCATCCATTCGCAGATGGTGTCGGCGGAGGCCGGAGTCGCGGCGGCAAGGCCAAGTGTGGAGGCAAGCAGAAGAGTTGAGGCGCGCATCGTTCATTCCCCTTGAGGATGGCGAACCGCAGAATATCACGGTTCCGCCTCGCCCCCACGTGGAATCTTCACACCTCGCCCAAAGCCGCGTTGACAGGGTGGCGCTGCTCCCTAGAGCCGGGGGCAGCCAGTCCGGCGGCAACGCCGGGCGACTCGCGCGGGAGAGGCCCTGGCTCGACCAGGGCGCCGAAGGAGCAACCGCCCCCGGAATCTCTCAGGCAAAAGGACCGCGCGTGGTCGAGGCTGTCTGGAAAGTGCCACAGCCCTGTGGGTCGTGGCCGCCGAAGGGGTAACCTTGCGGAAACGCGGGGGAAAGCTCTCAGGCACGAAGGGACAGACGGGGGTTCGCTTCTGGCTTCAGGCCGCTCGGCAATGGGTGGCGGGGGCGCGAACCTTTGAGGAGTCCCTTTTGGCCGACGTGCTCAATCTCGAACTCAAGAGCCTGCCCCTCGATGCCTGGCACCGCGCCCGCGGCGGCCGAATGGTGCCGTTCGCCGGCTACCACATGCCGGTGCAATATGAGGGCATCATCGCCGAGCATCGCTGGACCAGGCAGCACGCCGGCCTGTTCGACGTCAGCCACATGGGCCAGCTGCTGGTTCCTCTGGACCAAGTCGACGCGCTGGAGCGGCTGCTCCCCGCCGACCTCCTCGCGATGAATGAGGCGCGGCCCAAATACAGCCTGCTGCTGAACGAGACGGGCGGCATCTTCGACGACCTGATGATCACCAGGCGCGCCGACGGCTGGTACGTGGTCGTCAACGGCGCGACCAAGATCGGCGACATGGCGGTGCTCGAAAGCGCCGGTGTGCCCTTCACCTATCTCGAGGATCAGGCGCTGCTGGCGCTGCAGGGCCCGGAGGCGGTGGCGGTGATTGCCGCTCACGTGCCGGGCGTTGCCGACCTGTCCTTCATGCAGGCGGGTGCCTTCATGCTGGCTGGCGCCGACGCATGGATCAGCCGCTCGGGCTATACCGGTGAGGACGGGGTCGAGATCTCCATCTCCGCATCCGCTGCCGAGGCGCTTGCCGACCTCCTCCTGTCCGACGAGCGGGTGCGCCCTATAGGCCTTGGCGCCCGCGATTCGTTGCGGCTGGAGGCGGGGCTTCCGCTCTACGGCCACGACCTCGACGAGCAGACCACGCCAGTCATGGCCGACCTCCTGTTCGCGGTGAACAAGCGCCGGCGGGCCGAAGGCGGTTTCGCGGGCGCCGACCGCATCCTCGCCGAACTCGAACAAGGCGCCGTGCAGAAGCGCATTGGCTTCACCGTCGAGGGTCGTCAGCCGGTGCGCGAAGGTGCCCGGATCCTCGATGAGGAAGGGAATGAAGTCGGGCGGGTCACCAGTGGTGGCTTCTCGCCCAGCCTCGAGGCACCGATCGGCATGGGTTACGTCGCGACCGGCCTTGCCGGACCAGGCACCGCACTCACGCTGGAACAGCGCGGCAAGCTGTTCCGCGCTGCGGTCACAGCCATGCCGTTCGTGCCGCACCAATATAAACGCAAGGGGAAGACTGCATGAGCCTCCATTTCACCAAGGAACATGAATGGATCCGAGTCGATGGCGACACTGCCACCGTCGGGATCACGGACCACGCACAGGGCCAGCTTGGCGACATCGTGTTCGCCGAGGCTCCGGAGGCCGGCAAGACACTCGACAAGGGCGGTGAGGCCGCGGTTGTCGAGTCGGTCAAGGCCGCCAGCGACGTCTATGCGCCCGCCAGCGGCGAGGTGCTCGAGGCCAATCCGGCGATCGCCGACGACCCTTCGGTCATCAACAGCGATCCCGAAGGCGAGGGCTGGTTCTTCAAGCTGCGCCTGAGCGATCCATCCGAGCTGGACGGCCTGATGGACGAAGCGGCCTACCGCGAATGGGTGGCGACGCTCTGACCGAGACCATCGCCTCGACCTCCAGCTGGGACGCTGCGGATTATGCCCGTGTCGGTGGCTTCGTGCCAGCGCTGGGCGCCGCCGCGCTTGACCTGTTGGCACCGCAACCCGGCGAGGCGATCCTCGACATCGGCTGCGGCGACGGCACGCTGACGCTGCGGATCAAGGAAGCCGGGGCCGAAGTGGTCGGCATCGACAACAGCCTGTCCATGATCGGGGCCGCCAAGGCCAAGGGGCTCGACGCGCGGCTGATGGACGCCGCCGATCTGCGCTTTTCCGAGGCGTTCGACGCCGCCTTCTCCAACGCCACCCTGCACTGGGTGCTGGACAAGCAGCGCGCCGCCCGTGCCATCTGGTTCGCGCTGAAGCCCGGCGGCCGCTTCGTGGGCGAGATGGGCGGCGACGGCAACCTCGCCGACCTCCGCCGCCACCTCGACGAAGAGCTGGTCGCGCGCGGCTTCGGTCCGCCGACCTATGCCGCCAACTGGTACCCCACGCCGGAGGAGTTCAGCGCACTTTACGAGTCCGTCGGCTTTCGCGACGTGGACGCCGAGCTGATCGAACGCTCCACCGAACTCGTCCACGGCGTCGAGGGCTGGGTGCTCGCCTTTCGCAAGGGTTGGCTCGACCGCGCGGAAGTGCCCGAAGCCGTCCGCCCGGACATCGCCGCTGCCGTCGCCCGCCGCCACGGCAGCGACATTGCCGACTACGTCCGTCTCCGCTTCACCATGAGAAAGCCCTGATGCGCTATCTTCCCCTTTCCGAAACCGACCGTACCCAGATGCTGGCCACCATCGGGGCGGACAGTGTCGACGACCTGTTCCGCGACGTGCCGGAAGAAGCGCGCCTCAACGGACCGATTCACGGCTTGCCGCTGCACGCCTCCGAACTGTCGGTGGAGCGTCAGCTGACGGCGCTCGCCCGCAAGAACGTGCCTGCATCTGACGTGCCCTTCTTTCTTGGCTGCGGCGCGTACAAGCACCACATCCCCGCCAGCGTCGACCACCTGATCCAGCGCGGCGAGTTCCTGACCGCCTACACGCCCTACCAGCCCGAAATCGCGCAGGGCACGCTGCAGGTCCTGTTCGAATTCCAGAGCCAGGTCGCGCGCCTCTATGGCTGCGAAGTCGCCAACGCCTCGATGTACGACGGCTCGACCGCCTGCTGGGAAGCGATCGGCATGGCCCGCCGCATCACTCGCAAGGCCAAGACCCTGATCTCCTCGGGCCTCCACCCCCATTATGTTGGCGTCTGCAAGACCATGGCCAAGTTCACCGGCGATACGCTGGAAAGCGCCGCCCCGACGCTGACCGCCGACACCGACGTCGCCGGTCTTGCTGACCGCATCGATGGCGAGACAAGCGCGGTGGTGGTGCAATATCCCGACATCCTCGGCCGGGTCTCCGACCTCCAGCCCCTCGCCGACGCCGCGCACGCCAAGGGCGCGCTGCTGATCGTGGTGGTGACCGAACCGGTCGCGCTGGGCCTCCTCAAGTCGCCCGGCGAAATGGGCGCCGACATCGTGGTCGGCGAAGGTCAGTCGATCGGCGTCGGCCTTAACTTCGGCGGTCCCTATGTCGGCCTGTTCGCCTGCCGCGAAAAGCATATCCGCCAGATGCCGGGCCGCATTGCCGGCGAAACCATCGACGCCGACGGCAAGCGCGGCTTCGTGCTGACCCTTTCCACCCGCGAGCAGCACATCCGCCGCGAAAAGGCGACCAGCAACATCTGCACCAACTCGGGGCTGTGCGCGCTGGCCTTTTCGATCCACATGACTCTGCTCGGCGAGAAGGGGCTGCGGCAACTGGCTGAGCTCAACCACGCCCGCGCCCGCGTCGCCGCCGACAACCTCGCCGGCATTCCAGGCGTCAAGCTGGTCAACGACCTCTTCTTCAACGAATTCACCCTCGAGCTTCCGGTCGAAGCCCGTCCCGCCGTCCACCGGATGGTCGAAGCGGGCGTGCTCGGCGGGGTGTCGCTCGGCCGGCTCTACCCGGATGAAACGCAGCTTGCGAACGGATTGGTCGTAGCGGTCACCGAAACCGCAACCGACGAGGATATCGATGCGCTGGCCAAGGCGCTGACGGAGGCAGTCAAGTGACCATCAACCAGAGCGGCTGGAAGCCATCGAGCCCGGTTCAGGGCGCCACCGACACCGGCACCGTGACCGGCAACCGCGCGCTGATGCTGGAAGAAGCGCTGATCTTCGAGATCGGCGACATCGACACGACCGGCGTCGACATCGGCGTGCCCGAGCAGCGCGACAGCGGCCTCGGCAACCTGCTCCGCTCCGCGCCCATCGGCCTGCCGGGCCTGACCGAGCCCGAGACGGTCCGCCACTACACGCGCCTCAGCCGCCAGAACTACGCCATCGACCTTGGCCTCTTCCCGCTCGGCTCGTGCACCATGAAGCACAACCCGCGCCTTAACGAGAAGATTGCCCGGCTGCCGGGCTTCGCCGACATCCACCCGCTCGCCCCGCGCGAGACGGTGGTGGGCGCGCTGGAGCTCATCAACACGCTTGCCTTCTGGCTGATCGACCTCACCGGCATGCACGGCGTGGCGATGAGCCCCAAGGCCGGCGCCCACGGCGAACTGTGCGGCCTGCTCTGCATCCGCGCCGCGCTGGAAGCCCGCGGCGACGCGCGGCAGGTGGTGCTGGTGCCCGAAAGCGCCCACGGCACCAATCCCGCCACCGCCGCCTTCTGCGGCTACCGGGTGGAGAACATCCCCGCCACCGCCGCCGGACGCGTGGACCTCGACGCGCTGAAAGCCCGCCTCGGGCCCGACGTCGCGGCGGTGATGATCACCAATCCCAACACCTGCGGCCTGTTCGAGCCCGACATGAAGGCGATCAGCGACGCGGTCCACGCCGCAGGCGGCTTTGTTTATTGCGACGGAGCGAACTTCAACGCCATTGTCGGCAAGGTTCGCCCCGGCGACCTCGGCGTCGACGCGATGCACATCAATCTCCACAAGACCTTCTCGACTCCCCACGGCGGGGGCGGGCCGGGTTCGGGCCCGGTGGTTCTGTCGGAAGCCCTCTCGCCCTTCGCCCCGTTGCCCTACACGGCGAAGACCGCCGACGGTGTGGTCCACCTGATCGAAGAGGAGCAGGCCGACAGCTTCGCCGAGGAGCACTTCGGCGGTAAGCTGCAGAGCTTCGGTCGCATGACCGCCTTCCACGGCCAAATGGGGATGTTCACGCGGGCGCTCGCCTACATCCTCAGCCACGGCGCCGACGGTCTGAAGCAGGTGTCCGAAGACGCGGTGCTCAACGCCAATTACATCCTGCGCAGTCTTGAGGACGTGCTCGACGCACCCTTCGCCCATTCGGGTCCCTGCATGCACGAGGCCTTGTTCAGCGATAGGGGGTTTGCCGACGGCGTCTCCACTCTCGATCTCGCCAAGGCGCTGATCGACGAAGGCTTTCATCCGATGACCATGTATTTCCCGCTGGTCGTCCACGGCGCCATGCTGGTCGAACCGACCGAAACCGAGAGCAAGGCCGCGCTTGACCAGTTCATCATGGCCCTGCGCTCCGTGGCGGAGAGGTGCCGGTCAGGGGACGAGACGCTGAAGAGCGCGCCCGTCCACGCCCCCCGCCGTCGTCTCGATGAAACGCTGGCCGCCCGCAAACCGGTTGTCGCCTGGCGCGAACCGGTGCCGGCTGCCGCCGAGGCACCAACCCCCAGTGAGGTCGGCGATCGCTGATCGCCACGGCTGGCCCGAGATCGCGCTACTGGCCAGTACCCTGCTGGCCGCGGCGTCGGGGCGGCGCTAGGGTCCGGACCCATGTGGCAAACCCTTTTCGGCCTGACCAATCTCGTCGCGGTGATCGCCTGGGCGTTGCTGCTGCTGGGACCTCGCCGCCCGCTTGCCCATTCGGCGATCCTCTACGCCGGTGTCGGGCTTCTTTGCCTTGCCTATGCGGCGATGCTGGTCGCGCTCTTGTCGGGGCAGGTCGATGCTGCGCCGGTGGCGGGAGCGGCACCGTTCGACGCCGCCGACTACAGCATCGAAGGCCTGCGCAACTTGTTCCTGAGCGACGGCGGGCTGGTCACCGGCTGGACCCATTATCTCGCTTTCGACCTGTTCGTCGGCCTGTGGATCAGCCGCGACGCCGACGCCAAGGGCTTCTCACGGCTGGTGCAGGCACCGATCCTGCTGCTGACCTTCCTCGCCGGTCCACTTGGCCTTTTCCTGTGGCTCGCCATCCGCGAACGCCGCGCCCGCGCCGCCGCTCGCCGATGAAGCGCACCAGCCCTGCCGCGCTACGCAATCGTGAGCCGATCCTCGCGGTGCTTCGCGAGTGGTTGCCCGCTTCCGGAGAGGTGCTGGAGATTGCCGCCGGCACGGGCGAGCATGCGCTTCACTTCGCCGCTGCTTTTCCCGGCCTCGCCTGGCAGCCGACCGATCCCGATCCCGAAGCGCGTGTCTCAATCGATGCCCATCGCGAGGAGGAAGGCACACCCAACCTGCTGCCGGCGCTGCACCTCGACGTCACAGCCGCCACTTGGCCGATCACCCGGGCCGATGCGATCCTTGCCGTGAATCTCGTTCACATCTCGCCGCCTGAGGCCAATACGGGTCTCCTCGCCGGCGCCGCGCGGCTGCTGTCGCCTGGCGCGCCGCTGATCCTGTACGGACCCTGGCGGGTGCAGGGCGAACTTCTCGTCTATTCCAACTTCGCTTTCGACGAAAAGCTGAAGCAGCGCGATCCACGCTACGGCCTGCGCGAACTCACCGCCTTTGCCGACCAGGCGCTGACCGCAGGCTTTGCTCTTGCCGAGCGCCGCGATATGCCGGCCAACAACCTCATGCTTCGCTTCGACCGGATCGCGACCTGAGCCACAGGGCGACCAGAAGCACCACGGCCATACCGTAGAGCCAGCCGGCCAGCACGTCGCTTGGCCAGTGCACGCCCAGCAGGGGCCGCGTCGCTCCCATCGCCAAAGAGGCAAGGATTGCCAGCGTCACTGCCGGCCAGCGCCAGCGTTCCGGCGCGACAAACACGGCAAGCGCAAGGAATGTCACCATGCTGTTTCCGGCATGGCCGCTCGGGAAGCTCTGGGAATGAACCGCCACCGGATGCGCCTCAAGGCTGGGACGTGCCCGGTCGACCACGAATTTGAGGAGCTCGATCCCGATCCGGCCGCCGAGCACCGCCATCAGCAGGGCGGCGACACGGGCGCGTTGTTGCCGGCGCCACAGCCACCACGCTCCCGCCGCGGTCAGGGGAAGGAGAACCGCCGCGCTTCCCACGTGGGTGTAGGCGATCAGTGCGGTTGTTGCCTCAGGATGCTGCGCCCGCCACGGGCCCGCCGCTCGGATCGCTGCCAGGTCGAGCGGGTAGGTCGCCCCCCCAAACCATTCCAGCAACAGGATGCAGCCAACCGAAAGGACGATCAGCAGCGCTGAAAGATTTGTCTGGCGGGAGAACACGTATAACAAATTTTTACCCTCACCGCTTAGTTCCAGCAGCATGGACGAAAGCAGCCCTGTACAGAATCGCCGGCAGCGCCGCTCCAACGTTCTCCTGACCGCTGCTGTCGAGATGCACGGCTGGTCGGTAGACGTGAAGCTGCGCAACCTATCTGCCGAAGGTGCCCTGGTCGAAGGCGAGGGGCTGCCGACCACCGGCCAGCAGATCCGCTTTCGCAAGGGGGATCTTAGTGTTGCCGGGGAGATCGTCTGGACCAGCAACAAGCGAGCGGGCATCCACTTCCATCAGCCGCTGACCCCGGAGGCGCTGCTTCGCCACGTACCCACCCCCCGTCCGAGGGTGTTGCCGGCCTTCCGCCGACCGGGCCTTGGCGCAAAGCCGATGACCGAGGCCGAACGGAGCCTAACGCAGCTGTGGGGCAAGGCGAACGAGCACGACTCGCCAGGCACCTGATGCCCTCGCCGCGCTTGCCCGATCATGGGGTAGCGGCGATCAGGCCGCGGTGCGCGATCCGTTGCGGGCCTTGAGCCAGTCTATCAGTTGCGGCAGCGGCAACAGGCGATTGAAGGTGATGCCGGCGCTCCCGTCGGCCGTCCAGCGCACCACGCCCGGCTGAGGAGCCAACCCCGGAAGGCTCACCACCACTTCGGCGTTGCGGCTGAAGTTGGCGGTGGTCTCGACCTTGATCCCGCCCTGGCTGATGTCACAGGCCCGGGCGCGCACAATGCTGGCTCCGTCCCGCAGGGTGCAGAAGCAGGATGTCTCGATCCGCGGCATGCGTGGCCGGGGACCGTCCTCGCTCTGGCTCAGCATGGCGATGACGTCGATCGGCCGGTTGAACACCAGTCCGACATTGGGACTGCGCACCCAGGCGACCTGCCCGCTCAGCGGCTGGCCGCACTTGAGCTCAACCGTCAGCTTCTGCCCAAGCGTGATGCTCTCGCTGTACAGCCGAAGCATCGCGCCTCCGGCCGAGATGTTCTTGATCAGGCAAAGCTCACGGCGCCCATCCACCACCATGGTTCCGACCCGGAACAAGGTGAGGTGGCGTTCGCCTTCGCGGCGGTCGTCGGGCGCAGGTGCCCGGTCGCTGAGGGAGTAGAGGGTGGTTTCGACGGGCATCTCATCCACATTATAGCTCCCGAACGAAGCCAGCCGTCGTTCGGCCGTCATTCCTCATGCATTTATTGGGTAGGGCTCAGTAGTTACCATTCGGTTGCTCCGCACTGCGCATTGCCGGCTTCTGCTGACCCGCTTGGCCTGGGACCGGGAAGGGTATAGCCTCCGCTGGCGCAGCACCTATGGAGAACGGCCGATGATCCTGGCCCTGACCGCCGCCGCCCTTGTCGTTACCCCCGTCGCCCTTCCGCCTGCCGGCGCACCGCCGTGGATGACGCGCCTTGAGGCCACCGCCGCGCCACCGGGCGATCCGTCGCCCGGCGACGACGTGCTACCGCTTAAGCCGCTGCCCGACTTGCGCATGACGGTGGACATCGCCGTAGGCGCGCAGGGGCCGTTCCGCTTCCTGGTAGACACGGCCGCCGACCGCAGCGCCGTGTCGCACCAAGTGGCGACCAAGCTCAAGCTTGCGCCCGGACGCGACGCCATGCTGCACAGCGTCACCGGTGTCAGCCGCGTCAGCACCGCCTCCCTGCGCGGCATGCAGGTGTCGGCGCGCACCCTGCCGGACGTCAACGCGCCCTTGCTCGATGCCGATCACGTCGGCGCCGACGGCATCCTCGGCACCGACGTGCTTCGCTCGGCCACCGTGCGCTTTGACTTTCGTGCGCGGCAGCTGTCGATCGCCCCGGCAGCCCGGGAGCGGTACCGCTCCAGCGATCCCAATACGGTGGTGGTCGAGGCACGGCGCCGCTCTGGCCGATTGATCGTGACCGAAGCCGAACTCGACGGTCAGCGGCTCACCGTGGTGCTCGACACCGGAAGCGAGTTGTCGGTGGGCAACGACGCGCTGCGCCGCGCACTCGCCAGGCGCGGCCAGCTCAGCCGCGAGCAACCGATCGTGCTGGGATCGGTCACCGGCAAGTCACTTCCTGCCAGCTACATGGTGACCCGGCACCTCGACATCGGCGGGGTGGGGCTGACCGGTCTCGGCATTGCCTTTGCCGAAGCCCATACCTTCAAGGCGCTCGGCATCAACAACCGTCCCGCCCTGCTGCTCGGCATGAATGCGCTTCACGCCTTTGACAGCCTGACCATCGACATGGCCGACCGCAAGCTGCGCTTCGTCATGCCTGCAACTGCGGGCCGTCCTGGCCAGTACGCCACGCGCGACCGGCGCAGGCACCGGGCCTAGTTCGAAATAGAAAGCGTTCGCTCGCCCTGCGCACAGCCTCGGCTTGCGGCGACCTGCGCCCTTAGCTGACGTCGTGCGGCAGGCATTAAATCGCTGATCCACAGGTCCGCGCGCGACAGCAAGCGTGGCGCTTGCCTCGCCGTGCTGGGTCGCCGGCGTGCAGCTAGCCCGAGAAGCTTGCCGCGCGCGGGTTAGCGCAGGATGCCTCGCATTCTGAAGGAGCCAAGCACTCCATCTTGCCCAACCGCCAACTGACCTCTTTGACAGCCGACCGGTCGGTCGGGTTTATATAAGATGAGGAGCTCGACTGGATGATCTGCTGAGGTGGCGGTGCTGATGAGGAAAAGGCAGATGGGCTTCGACGGGTCCGCATCGACCTGGAAGCATTTGGCCAAGGCCCGTGCATCCATGAGCGAGCAAGAGCGCCAGCTCGCCTGCCTGGAATTGGCCAAGTACCAGGGCGACGCCGCATGAGCAGCGCGCCGGCCGCCATGATCGGTCACACGGTCGAGGTCGCGCGCGATACTCATTTCGACGAAGCGCGGCTGCGGGCCTATCTTGCAGGACGCATTTCCGGCTTCTCCGGTGACATGGCGGTCAGCCAGTTCCAGGGCGGTCAGTCGAACCCCACCTTTCTGCTGACGACTCCCGATGCGCGGTTCGTGCTTCGCCGCAAGCCGGCCGGCGTGCTGCTCGCCTCCGCCCATGCGGTGGACCGCGAGTATCGCGTCACCCGCGCCCTGTTCGACGCCGGACTGCCGGTGCCCGAGCCCTTGCTGCTGTGCGAGGACACCGAGGTCATCGGCAGCATGTTCTACGTCATGCGCTACGTGCCGGGGCGCGGCTTCTGGGACCCGCGCATGCCGGCCCTGTCGGCCGAGGACCGCGCAGCCATCTACGACAGCGCCAACGAGACGCTCGCCAGGCTCCATCTGGTCGACCATCAGGCGATCGGCCTTGGCGATTATGGTCGCCCCGGTAACTTCTTTGCCCGCCAGATCTCGCGCTGGTCGCGCCAGTATGAGGCCTCGCGCACCAGCGACATAACGGAGATGGACCGGCTGATGGCTTGGCTGCCGGGCGCCATCCCGGCAACGGAAGAGCGGACCACCATCATCCATGGCGATTATTCGTTCCACAACCTCCTGATCCACCCGACCGAGCCGCGGGTGGTGGCGGTGATCGACTGGGAGCTGTCGACGCTGGGCGATCCGCTGGGCGACCTCACCTACCACATGATGGAGTGGCTTCGACCCCAGGGGGTGGACGTGCGCGGCACGCTGCAGGGCGCCGACCTCGGCGCGCTCGGCATCCCCAGCGCCGACGACTATGCCCGCCGCTACCGCGAGCGCACGGGTTTCGACGTCGACCCCTGCCACCCCTTCTACACCGCCTTCAACCTCTTCCGCGTCGCTGCCATCCTGCAAGGCATCGCAGGGCGCGCGCGAGACGGCGTGCAGACCGCGTCCAACTCGGCCGAGATCATCCAGCGCATCGTCCCACTCGCCCGCGCCGCCTGGCGGTCGGCGCAAGAAGCTGGAGCTCAGTAGCGCGTAAGCACGTGACAACATTTGCGCCGCCCGGGGGGTGGGCAACCTTGGAGGAGGGATTGATGAACAGCTATTGCAAGGCCAGCCTGCTCGCAGCGGCAAGCATGTTGAGCTTGGTCGCGAGCGCGGCGGGGGCCCAGACCACGGCGGCGCCGGAGCCCACCCCGGCGGCGGCCCAGGAAGCAAGCGTTCCCGAAGCGGGCGACATCGTCGTTACGGCCCGCCGCCGCGAGGAACGCCTTCAGGACGTGCCCGTCGCCGTCACAGTGGTCGACCAGACGCAGATCCGCCAATATGACCTGACCTCGGTCGCCAACATCCGCCTTGCCGCCCCCGAGATCACGCTTGATCGCGGCTTCACGGGCGCCGGCTCGTCCATTTCGCTGCGCGGGGTCAGTTCGACCTCGATCGATGCGGGCGTGGAGCAATCGGTCCTGCTCGACTTCGACGGCATGGCGATCAGCCGTGGCCGCATCCTCAGCGATGCCTTGTTCGACGTCGACAATCTGACGGTGCTGAAGGGTCCGCAGGCGGTGTTCTTCGGCAAGAACTCGCCGGGCGGGGTGGTGTCGGTGCGTTCGGCCAATCCGGGCCGCGACTTCAACGGCTATGTCCGCGCCGGCTACGAGTTCACCTCGGACAACAAGCAGATCGAAGCGGCCATTGGCGGTCCGATCGGCGGCGGCTTCGGCGCTCGTATCGCGCTCTTCAGCAGCGACAGCGAAGGCTATATCCGCAACCAGAACCGGGGTGTCGACAATCTCGTGTTCCGCGCCAACACCGGCACCCAGATCCTGCCGCCTTCGCCAAGCCGCCTCGGCGCCGAACAGAAGCTCGCTGCGCGCGGCACCCTGACCTATTCGGATGGCGGGCCGTTCGACGCCAATCTCAAGCTGCTGGTCAGCCGCTGGGAAGGACAGGGGATCCAGAGCTTCACCGAGGTCATGGCCTGCCCGCCGAGCCGCCCGCGTCCGGGCACCGTTGGCGGCCTGATCGATCCCAACGGCGACTGCCGGCTCAACAATCGCTCGTCGCAGGGCTGGGCCGACCCGGTGATCCTGGCCGCCTGGCCGGAGGTCAACCGGTACAATGGCGGGCGCCCTTATTCGCTGAACAACACCGTGCTTCCGGTGCTGTCGCTGAACTACAAGGCGGGCCAGGTCGCGCTGACGTCGGTCACCGGCTATTATGATTACGACTATGTCACGCAGGGCAATGCCGACGCCACCAGCTACGCCTACTTCTGGTCCTACAGCAACGAGAAGAACAAGAGCTTCTACCAGGAAGTCAGGGCCACCACCGCGTTCGACGGCATCATCAATTTCGCAACCGGTGGCCATTTCGAGAAGAATCGCCGCACCTTGTTCGTGGGCGGCATCAACGGCTCGCAGCCGCGCGACCCGGTGACCGGCAAGTACCACACCTACGACAACCAGCAGCACAATCGCTCGGAAGCCTGGTCGGTTTTCGGCCAGCTCGTGCTGGACGTGCTGCCGACCCTGGAGCTCGCGGGCGGTGCTCGCTACACCAAGCAGAAGAACCGGCTGCGGTCGTTCACCACCTACCTCAACCCGGTGATCACCACCATTTCGCCGGTCGGGCGGATCATCAGCGGCGAGAAGAGCCAGGACAATCTGTCGCCCGAAGCGACGCTGACCTGGCGGCCGAATTCAGGCCTGACGGTCTACGGCGCCTACAAGACCGGTTACCTTGCGGGCGGTTTCTCCAACCCCGGCATCCTCAGCCGCACCACCACCATCCAGCAGCTCGACTTCGACGAAGAGACCGTCAAGGGCGCCGAGGTCGGCATCAAGGGCAACCTGCTGAACGGCCGGCTCAACGGCTCGCTCACGGGTTACGACTACACCTACAAGGGCCTGCCGCTGACCTCGCTGGTAGCGCTGAGCGCGACGTCTGTCACCTACATTACGCAGAACGCCGCCAACACGGGCGTTCGTGGTGTGGAACTGGAAGGCTCCTACCGGGCCCGTGGCGGGCTGACCCTGCGGGGAACGGTGTCGCGCAACGAGGCCAAGTTCAAGAGCTTCGACCGGGCGCAATGCTGGACTGGCCAGACACTGGCTCAGGGTTGCCAGGTCGATCCGGTCACCAACGCCACCTTCCAGAACCTGACCGGGAGGCCGACCTACCGTTCGCCCAAGTGGATCGCGACCGCAGGCGCGCAGCAGGTCGTCAGCCTGAACGACGATCTTGAGGCCACGCTGACCGCCGACATCCGGCATTCATCCGGCTACTTCAGCGGCGTCAATCTCAACCCTTACTCCTACCAGAAGGGCTACACGCTGCTGAATGCGGGCGCCCGCATCGACACGCAGGCCGGCTGGTCGCTGGCGTTGATCGGTCGCAATCTCACCAACCGCCGCTATGCGACGCTCGGGATCGACAAGCCGGGCGGCATCGGCGAGGCTTTCACCGTGGCCGGCGAACCGCGCGCCGTGGTGCTGCAGGCCGGAAAGAAGTTCTGATGCCGACCGACCAGACCACCATCGACTGCGACCTGCTCGTGATCGGTGGTGGGATGGCCGGAATGTCAGCCGCCGGCTGGGCGGCGCAGCGGGGTGCCCGGGCCATCGTGGTGGAGAAAGCCTCCGCGCTCGGTGGCTCGGCAGTCCTGTCGGGCGGGGTATTCTGGACCGCCTCCTCGCGCGAGAAGATCGTGCTCTATGGAGGCGGCGACCCGGCCCTCGCCCATGTTCTGTTCGACACCTATCCGTATGCGCTGGACTGGCTCCGCCAGCGCGACATAGCCATCTCGCCGCGGCTCGATGTGCTGCACGGGCAGGGCTATCAGATCGACATCTGGGGCCACATCAACAGCTGCGCCGCCCTCGTCGAGCAGCATGGCGGCCTGATCGTGCTCGACACCGAAACCACTGCACTGACGAGTGACGAGAGCGGGGCGGTGACGGGTGCGACAACCAGCCACGCGGACGGAGAGGTGGCCATCCGTGCCGCCAAGGTGGTTCTCGCAACCGGCGGCTTCCAGGCCTCGCCCGAGCTTCGCGAACGCTGGATCCACCCCAATGCCCGGAACATGCTGCTGCGCTCCAACCCGGTCAGCGACGGCGCCGGACTAGAGCTTGGCGCGCGCAGCGGAGGCGAGGTTGCGGGCACTAACCGCCGCTTCTACGGCCACCTCGTCAGCGAGCCCGAACGCTGGGGTGACGAGCGCCTGTTCGTGGCTCTCTCGCAATATCATTCCGAGCATGCCCTGCTCTTCAACCAGGCCGGAGAGCGGTTCTGTGATGAAACACTCGGCGATCACACGAATACCTATGAAACCCTGATCCAGCCGGGTGCGCGCGCCTTGTGCGTGTGGGACAGCCGGGTGCACGAGCATTATGCGACGGTGCCGGTGGTGTCGGTCGGCGTGCCCGATGACAAGATGGCGGTTGCGCTCGCCAATGGCGGAAACGGCGCGGTTGTCGATGATCTCGAGGCGCTGTGCAGCTTCGCCTATAGCGTGGGCTTTGATGGCAGGCAGCTGCGGGCCAACTTCGAGCTATTCAACCATCAGGCCCGGCATGGGTGGGAACGGCAGGACCCGCCCCGAAGCGAGGACAATCGCCCGATCGACAAGCCACCCTTTTATGCGCTGGTGGTTCATCCGGCCATCACCTTTACCTTTGGAGGATTGACGATCGACACGGGAGCGCATGTGCTGCGAAGCGATGGATCGCGGGTGCCGGGACTGTTTGCCGCCGGTGCGGATGCGGCCGGCGCCTTCGGCAAGGGGTATGCCGGGGGCCTTGCCCTGGCGATGACCTTCGGCATCACCGCCGCACGATCGGCTGGATGGGCATGAGGAGCCCTGCACTTGCCATGTCGGGAGCGGACGCGACGCAGCGCCGGATGGCGCTGTTCGGACTGTTCCTGGTTTCCGCGTTCAACTATTTCGACCGTACCATCCTGTCGGTGCTGCAGATCCCGATCAAGGCCGAACTCGGCCTGTCCGACAGCCAGTTGGGGGCGCTCACCGGTTTCGCCTTTGCCCTGTTCTACGCAACGCTGTCGCTGCCCATCGCCCGCCTTGCCGATCGCTACAGCCGGCGGCTGATCATCGTCATCTCCCTTACCCTATGGAGCGCGATGACCGCGCTGTGCGGGCTGGCCGCCGGTTTTGTGTCGCTTGCCATCTTCCGCATCGGCGTTGCGATCGGCGAGGCCGGCAGCGTGCCGGCCAGCGTGTCGCTGATCGCCGATTATTACCCGCCCGAGCGGCGCGCGATGGCCCTGTCGATCTGGGGACTGGCGCTGCCGATCGGCCTGCTGGTCGGCTACGCCGGGATCGGCGCCCTGGCGGACGCACTCGGGTGGCGCAACGCCTTCTTTCTGGTCGGCGGCGCGGGCGTGGTGCTAGCGCCCTTGATCTACCTGATGATCGGGGATCCCGAGCGAGGGCGGCTCGACCCGGCCTCCGTCCGCGCCAGCGAAGTGCCGGTGCCGCCGCTGCGCGAGGCATTGGCGAGGCTCTGGCACACGCCGTCCTACCGCTGGGTCGTGATCGCCGGCATGCTTCACGGCTTCACGCAATATGCGATGATGAGCTGGAACGCTCCCTTTTTTGTGCGTTCGCATGGCCTGTCATTGCGCGATGTCTCGTTCCTGATGGCCATCCTGAGCGGTGTTGCCGGCGCCATCGGCATGTACGGCAGTGGCTGGCTGACCGACCGGCTGGCCGTCCGCGACCGGCGCTGGCGGGTGTGGATCATGGGCGTCACCGTTGCCCTGACCGTGCCCTGCGCGGTGGTCCAGTACCTGGCCGGATCGACCACCGTGTCGATTGTCGCGGCAGCGTTCGCGGCGATGCTGATGATCGCTTACTACGGCCCGATCGTCGCGGCCACGCAATCGGCGGTGCCGGCCAACATGCGCGCCTTCGCCAATGCCGTGCTGCTGCTCAGCTTCAACCTGTTCGGCCTTGGCCTGGGGCCGCTCACCGCCGGCGTGATCAGCGATTGGCTCACTCCGACCTTCGGTGACCAGGCGCTCCGTTACGCCGTCACAATCGTGCTGCTGCCCTCGGCACTGGCTGCGATCCTTTTCTTCTATGCGGGCCGGTTCTGGCGTTCTGAGCCGGCCACCAATGCTGGCGGGGACAAGGCCCATGCGTGATCTGGCAGGCAAGTGCGCCGTGGTGACGGGAGCCGGCAGCGGGATCGGCGCCTCGCTTGCCCGGCGCCTGGCGCGCGAAGGTATGAACGTCATCCTCGCCGACGTCGCCATCGACGAAGCCCGCCAGGTCGCGGCCGAGATCGGCAACGAGCGCACGCTTGCCGTCCATTGCGACGTGTCCGACGCTGCCGCGGTCGAGGCCTTGGCGATCACGGCAATCGAGCGCTTCGGGCCGATCGGACTGCTGTGCAACAATGCCGGGATCGTTCCGGGCGGCCGTCACCGCAAGGTGTGGGAGTACAGCCTGAACGACTGGCAATGGTCGCTCGGCGTCAATCTCTATGGCGTGATCAACGGGATCCGCAGCTTCGTGCCCCGAATGATTGACGCGAACCTGCCTGCCCATGTCCTCAACACGGCCTCGGTCGCGGGCTTCGTCAGCGGCTCGGGTTCGGCCTGTTACGGCGCCTCGAAGCATGCCGTCGTGCGGGTCACCGAGGCGCTTCACGCCGGGCTTCAGGAAGCAGGTGCGCCGATCGGCGTGACCATGTTGTCGCCTGGATTGGTGCGCACCCGCATCTACGATGCCGAGCGACTTCGTCCCGAACATCTCGCCAATGCCGACGGGACGCCGCGTGAATCCGCCGAACTGATCGCGATGCACGACGACCTTTACCGCGGGGCGACCACGCCCGACGAAGCGGCAGACCTCGCTATCGATGCGGTTCTCGAGGACCGTTTCTACGTCTTCACCACCGAAGCCTTTGACCCCGCCATCCGCCGACGCGCCGACGACATCATCGCCAGGAACCAGCCCAGCTTCGAGAGCATCGTCGCCATGAGCCGGAAGGATTCCGGCCTCGACGCGGGGCAAACGACAGAGGCGTGACCGGGGCACTCAAAGGTCGGCGCGCCGTCATCACCGGAGCAGGCTCGGGGATTGGCCGTGCCATCGCCCTGCTCTTCGCGAGGGAAGGCGGGCGGGTCGTCCTGGTTGACCGCGACCGCGGCGCGATCACCGCGCTGCTCCCCTTACTGAGCGGCAGCGGCCATGAGGCGGCCGGCATGGACGTTACCTCCGAAGCGGACTGGCACCGACTTGCCGAGGTGCTTGCGGATGGAGGCTGCGATATCCTCGTCAACAATGCCGGGCAGGCGACGCTGAAGCCTATTGCCGAGCTGAGCCTCGCCGAGTGGCGTGGAGAAATGGCGACGAACCTCGATTCCGTGTTCCTCGGCAGCAAGGCACTGCTGCCTCTGCTTGCCGCCTCGGGGCGGGGTGCCATCGTCAACATCTCGTCCATCCGGGGCATCATCGGCGGCAACAATGCCACCGCCTATTGTGCGTCCAAGGGCGCGGTGCGGCTGTTCACCAAGGCGATGGCACTGGAATGGGCGGAGCTTGGGTCGGGCATCCGCGTGAACTCGATCCATCCGGGCCTGATTGAGACCCCCATGGCGGCCGCCGCCATGGCCGATCCGGACGTGTGCGCAAGGAGGATGGCGTCACTACCGCTCGGCAGGCCGGGCCGAGTCGAGGAAATCGCGTCCGCTGTCCTGTTCGCCGCGAGCGAGGCTTCCTCCTACATGACCGGCGCCGAGATCGTGGTCGATGGCGGCACGGTGGCGCAGTGAGCAGCCTGTTTCCGCGGCTGATGAGCCCGCTCCAGATTGGCTCGCTCACCCTTCGCAATTGCATCGTCATGCTGCCACACGGCACGAGCATGGTGCGGGAAGGCGCCCCGACCGACGATGACATCGCTTACTACGTGCGGCGGGCGAAGGACGGGCCTGGGCTGATGGTCACGGGCGCTGCGGTAACGTCACTCGATTCCGCCCGGGCTGGCCGCAAGCTGATCGAGAACTTCAAGGATCAGGCGCTCCCGGCGCTTGCCAGGCGAGCAGAGGCGGTGAAGGCCGAAGGGGCCGCGATCGTCGGGCAGATCGTCCATCTCGGCCGGGAGGCGATCGGGATGGAGACGGCGTACCCCTTGCTTGCACCCTCGCCCATCCGCTCGCCGCGCGACCTCCAGGCCCCGCGCGAAATGGACACTGGCGACATCCGCAGGGTGATTGGTGACTTCGCGATCTCGGCTCGCAACCTGCAAGCGACCGGGCATGACGGGGTCGAAATCCACGGCGCCCACGGCTATCTGGTGGGACAGTTCCTGTCGCCGGCGACCAACCGGCGCTCGGACGAGTGGGGCGGGGATGCCGAGCGCCGGATGCGTTTCCTGTTCGAGCTGATCGACGCCATTCGTGTTGCTTGCGGCACCAGCTTCATCCTTGGTCTCCGCCTCAGCGCGGACGAGGAAACGGCCGAGGGGATGGAACTCGCCGACACCAGGCAGGTGGTCGAGGCTCTGGCTGCCCGCCATCCGGTCGATTATCTCAGCGTCACCCTTGGCACGCGCGGGAGCTACGTGAAGGACGCGACGCAGCCTGTGGCGCCGGCAGCGAGGGCGGCGGCGGTGCTGAGGCAGGCGTCGGGCATCACCACGATCGTCGGGCAGCGCATCACGTCGCCAGCCGTCGGTGAACAGATATTGGCGGACGGCCAGGCGGACGCCGTCGGTTTCGCCCGCGCCTTTGTTGCCGATGCGGGCTGGGTCGCGAAAGCGGGCGCGGACCAACCCGCGCTGATCCGCCCGTGCATCGGCCTCAACCAGGATTGCCGTGCCTTTGCGCCGCATCTGCACTGCGCGGTGAACCCGGCGACCGGGCGAGAACGGGACTCCGTCTACGCCGAAGCCGGACACGCGAGCAGGCGGCGCAGCATCGCGGTGATCGGGGGCGGGCCGGCGGGGCTTGAAGCGGCGCGAACCGCCGCCTCGCGCGGGCACGAGGTCACACTGTACGAAGCGACCGAAAGCCTCGGAGGACAGTTCCAATATGCCGCCGCCGTGCCACACCGGGCGGAGCTCTTGCGGATCGTCGACCACCTCAGGGACGAGATCCGGCGGCTTGGCGTAACGGTGGAGTTCGGACGCGCGATCCACCGTCTGGATCAGCTGTCTCGCCCGGCCGATGCGCTGGTCATCGCCACCGGTGCAGTGCCGTGCGCGCTTGATCCGCACCTCCAGCATCCCACCGTCCGCGCCTGGCTCGACATCTTGCGCGACGGGGCTCCCGAGCCGCAGGGCACCTCGCGGGCACTGGTCCAGGATGATGGCAGCGGCTTCTGGTGGACCTATGGTGTCGCCAACGCGCTGGCGGATGCGGGGTGGAAGGTGACGGTGGCGACGCCTTCCTCCGCGATCGCGGCCGCCATCCCCGCCGAGAGCCTGACCCCGCTACTGGTCCGCCTCGGCCAGCACCGCACGACCTACCGCCCGCTCACCAACGTCACCCACGTCGGCGACACGGGCGCGGTACTGACCGATATTACCAGCGGAGAGGAGGAGATCATGCCCTTTGACCTGGTGGTGGTGCAGACCGGGCGTCAATCGGTCGACCTGTTCCGCGACCGTCCGGATAAGGTCGAATACCAGTGGATCGGCGATTGCGTCGCACCGCGGCGCGTGTCGAATGCCATCGCCGATGGACGGCGCGTCGCGGCGGCGCTCTAGCGGCCCCGCTTCGGGTCCGACGGCGAAGCGATCACGGGCGGCGGCAGCCACTTGCCGGTCAGCAACTCGGGCTGCGGGAGATATGCCCGAAGCGCCAGGTAGAAGGGGCCGGCGGGCGCGGGCAGCCAGTTGGTGCGACCCTTGGGACGGCTGCGCTGGATGACGATCGTCACCGACCCGTCCTTGGCGCGAATAAGGTCGGGGGTTCGGTCGTTGACGAGGTATCGACCAAGTTCGTTCGGGAAGAGCCGCGAGGTCGCGGCGTCGTAGAGGGTGAGGGACCAGAAGGCGTTGGTCGGCGGGGGCGGAGCAAGGGTGAGCGTGTAGGAAGCGCGGGAGGCGTCGAGAGGGGCGCCCGAGCCGTCGCTGAAGGTGTTGAAGCTGTAGTTTTCCTCGCTGACGTTGGCGCCCAGGCCGACATAGTTGATCGTCGCACGATTGAGATAGTTGAAGCCGTAGCGGCCTTTCTCGATCCGGTTCCAGCCGGTGCCGGTAGCGATGCCGAGCTGCGAGCGCGAGGCGTGCACGATGCCCATCGCGTCGGCATAGCCGGCCTCGACCCCGGCCTTGGTCGCGGGATCGAGCGCCGCTGGGTCGAACGGCTTGCCGAGTCCGACGCCGATCGACCGGAAGCGGTGGATCAGTGCGGCTTCCTCGATCGGAAAGCCGTTGGTGCGCAGCACCTTGTCGAGAATCGCCAGGAACTCGATGCCGCTGCCCTTGGCGGAAAGCGGCGGCACTGTGTCCGCGACGTCTTCGGCAGGTGCGGGCGGTCGGAGCGAGGTCACGGTGACCTGGTCCTGCAGGCTGCGCACGACTGCGACCTCTGCCGGTTTTTGTGCAAAGATGCGCATCAGGACCCACATGCGCGGCGTCGCGACCCGGAACAGGGTCGCGCCCGCCGGCACCTCACCCTTCCAGGTCACGGGCGCGATCAGATACCTGCCGCCGCCGCTTCCAAAGGTGCGGGTTCCGATGTTGCTTGCGTTGCCGTAGGCATCGAAGAAGTTCAGCGTGTAGTAGCGCAGCGGAACCGGCGGCACGTCGATCAGCACCGGGCCACCGGTCAGGTCCAGCCAGGCATTGGAGTAGAGCGTGTCGGAATTGGGGCTCTTGAACGCGGCATAGTCCGGGCCGGCGAGAGTGCGGTCATGCGCGAAGCGGTTGAAGCCGGTGTAGCGCGTGCTCGAGCGATCAAGCGCCTGGGCGTGCATCTCGGCATATTGGAGCACGGCGGGAAGGCCGTAGATGGTCGCTTCGCTGGCAATGACCTGCGCATTGCGCTGCCGGGCGGCCGGATCGTTGGGGATCGTGTCCTCGGCCGTGCTGGGATCATGCTGCGCGGCGAGCCGCTGGTCGTAGCTGGGCGCCATCGGTTGGGCGCCACCACTTGCGGGCGTCACAGCAGCAAGGAGAAGGGCCAGTGACTTGTTCATGCTCGTCACGCTCCTAGCGAGTTGTCGTTGACGACCAGCAGCGACCCCTGATTCGCACCGCTGAAGAGGTCGGTAAAGGCAATTGGCAGCTGTTCGAAGCCCTGCCTGCGGTCGATCCTGACGGTGAGTGCACCCGCCGCCACCCACTGGCGAAGCTGCTCCTGCGCAGCATCATACTGATCGGCAAAGTCGCCGACGACAAAACCTTCCATGCGGATTGCGCCATAGACGATCTTCATCATGTCCCGTGGCCCTGGCGCGCTGCCGGGCCCGTCGTAGGCGGCGATCTGGCCGCACAGGGCGATCCGGCCGTGCCGTGCCATGTTGTCGACTGCCGCCTGCAGGATGTCGCCGCCGACATTGTCGAAGAAGACATGGATGCCCTCCGGCGCGAGCTCCGCAAGACGCGCGCCGACGTCTTCTGCCCGGTAGTCGATGGCGGCAGCGAGGCCGAGCTCCTCGGTCAGCCAGCGGCACTTGGAGGCTCCGCCGGCGATCCCGATCACCCGGCACCCGGTCAGCCGGGCGATCTGGCACGCGACCGAGCCGACCGACCCTGCAGCGCCCGACACCAGCACAGTCTCACCCGCACGGGGGCGAGCAACGGCCTGCATGCCGAAGTAGGCGGTGAGACTGTTGAGCGAATAAGGGCCGAGCGCGTCGTCGAACGTCATCTCTGCGGGGATGAGAAGGGTCGGGATCCCCGAATGATCGGGCCGAAGCCGTGAGACATCCTCCCAATGCGACATGGCAATCAGGCGGCTGCCGACCGGAAAGCGGGGGTGGGCGGAGGCAATCACTTCGCATCCGGCGATCCCGCCGATGGTGCCGCCGACCGGGATCGCCCCCCTGTGGGTCTGTCCCGCCGGCTTCAGCCGATTGCGAATGGTCGGCGCGACCGAGAAGAGGCGATTGCGCACCACCATTTCGCCCGCGACCGGCTCAGCGGTGTCCAGCGGTTGCTCGACAAGAGCGAAATCGTCGGGTGCGATCTTCCCGGAGGGACTTCGGGCAAGTGTCCAGCGGCGGTTGATGGTCACGCGGCGAGCGCCTCGCGCGCTTCGTCAGCGCGGCCGAACAGACGGGTGAGCACCAGCACCCGGCGCAGCGCGCGCCCGACCGGCAGCTCGTCCGTCACGCCCATGCCGCCATGGATCTGCACCGCATCCTCCGCGACCTTCTGCGCGGCGTCGGCGACATAGGCCTTGGCGGCGGTGACATTGCGGCTGAAGCTGCCTGGGCTACGGTCGGACAGGGCCGCGCGGAGCAGGATCGAGCGCGATTGTTCAAGCTTTACGAACATGCGTGCAAGCTTGTGCTGCACGACCTGAAAGGTGCCCACCGGAACTCCGAACTGGCGGCGTTGTCGGCTGTATTCGGTGGTCTGTTCGAGCAGGCTCGACATGGCTCCGACCATTTCCGCGACATAACCGAGCTGGGCCATGGCGAGCGAGTGGCGGATGGCCTCGGCGCCGGTATTCAGCCGGGTCGCCGCGCAGCCCTCCAGCGAGAGGGTTGCCGCACGGCTTCCATCGGCGAGCCGGATGATCTCGCGGGTGAGGCCGTCGGCGGTGCCGTCCACCAGCCAGGCGCGATCGTTCGCGATGATGACAAAGGCGGCTGCGTCGTCGCCCCAGCGCACGAAGCGGCACGATCCGATAAGGCCAGAAACGTTCTCGTCCACCTGACCCAAGGCAAGGGTAACCAGCTCCGAACCGCTTGCCGCCGCTTCGATCCTGCGGGAAAGCGCCGGGTGGTCAGGACATGACGCGAGCAGCCCGGTGGCCCCGAGGATCGCTTCGGCGAAGGGGGTGACGGCAAAGGCGCGCCCCAATTCCTCGGCCACAATGGCGGCATCCTGCGCCCCGCCGCCAAGGCCGCCTGCCGCTTCGGGCAAGGCCACCCCCAGCAGCCCGAGTTCGCCCATCGCCTGCCAGTCCTCGCGCGACGACGGCCCCTTGCCGGCCTCGGCCGCAGGCACCCGGTCGGCAAGGAAGCGCCGCACCATGTCGGCGAGCAGGACCTGTTCTTCGCTCGGGCGGAGGTCCATGGCCGTCAGAGCCGCTCGACGATGGTCACGTTGGCGATGCCGCCGCCTTCGCACATCGTCTGCAGCCCGTAGCGACCGCCGCGTGCACCAAGGGCGTGAACCAGGGTCGCCATCAGCTTGGTCCCGGTCGCGCCGAGCGGGTGGCCAAGTGCAATGGCGCCGCCATTGACGTTGAGGTGCGCGGGGTCGGCACCCGTTTCCTTGAGCCATGCCATCGGCACGGACGCGAACGCCTCGTTCACTTCGAACAAGTCGATGTCGGCGATGGACAGGCCGGCGCGCTGCAAAGCCCGGCGAGTGGCGGGGATGGGTTCCTCGAGCATGATCACCGGATCGCCGGCCGTGACCGTCAGATTGTGGATGCGCGCCAGCGGGGTCAGGCCGTGCGTCTTCACCGCCTCGGCCGAGGCGACCAGGACACCGCTCGCGCCGTCGCAGATCTGGCTGGCCGTCGCAGCGCTCAGCGTGCCCTCCGGGGTCAGCGTCTTGACCGCGGCGATGCCCTCCAGCGTGGCATCGGCGCGCACCCCTTCGTCGCGGTCGTGGACCGCCGGCGTGCCGTCGGGCAGCGTGACGTCCATCGGGACGATCTCGGCACTGAAGGCTCCCGCCTCGATTGCTGCGCCCGCCTTGCGGTGGCTGTCGAGAGCGTAGCGGTCCATGTCATCGCGCGAGAAGCCATGCTTGTCGGCAATCATCTGCGCGCCGGTGAACTGGCTGAAGCTCTCCACGCCGTAGCGGCGCTGGATGCTCTTCGCGAACGGGCCTTCGCCGATCCCGGCCTGCGCGGCGAGGGTCACCGGCGTTCCCATGGGCACGCGCGACATGCTTTCGACGCCGCCGGCGAGGACCAGGTCCTGGGTCCCGCTCATCACCGCCTGCGCCGCGAAATGAAGCGACTGCTGCGAGGATCCGCACTGGCGGTCGATGGTCACCGCCGGCACGCTGTCGGGCAGCGAGGAGGCGAGCACCACGTTGCGGCCGAGCGCAAAGGTCTGCTCCCCGACCTGGCTGACGCAGCCGATGATCACGTCGTCGATCGCCGCCGGATCGACGCCCGTTTCGGCGAGGATGGCATCGATGACCCGCGCGCCAAGGTCGGCCGGGTGAACGCCGGAAAGCCGGCCATTGCGGCGTCCGCCGGCGGTCCGGCGGGCAGAAACGATGTAGGCTTCAGGCACGAACTGATTCCTCGATTGTCAGTTGCCGAGCGCTGCCCGGGCAATGATGTTGAGCTGGATTTCGCTGGTCCCGCCGAAGATCGACCAGGCCCGGGCGTTGAGGTAGCGGGCGGCGGCAAGGCCTGCTTCGGGCGGTCCGACCAGCTCATCGGCATGATCGTGAAACGGCCGCCCCTCGGCCAGTTGCAGGCCGGCGAGCCCGAAGGCATCCACCGCAAGCTCCTCGATCCCCTGGCGGATCTCGGAAGCGATCAGCTTGGTCGCGAGGCTGCGCGGCGCTGGGGGCTGGCCCGCCTCGATCTCCAGCAGGGTTCGAAGCTCGGTCATTTCCAGCGCTTCGGCTTCAAGGCGCAGGCGGACGGCGCGGTCGCGGAGCGCGGGGGTGAGCGCGGCCGCACGCTCGACCCGCTCGAGATCGGCGAGGAGGAGCGGGGCATAGCCGGTGCCGCCGCGTTCGTTCTCGAGCAGGAACTTTGCGATCGACCAGCCCTGGCCCTCGTCGCCGACTCGATTGGCGACGGGCACCCGGACGTTGTCGAGGAACACCTCGTTCAGGTCGTGATCGCCCGATGCGCTGATGATCGGCCGCACGGTGACGCCGGGCGAAGTCATGTCGATCAGCAGGAAGGAGATGCCCCGCTGCGCCTTCACCTCGGGATCGGTGCGCACCAGCGCGAACAGCCAGTTGGCGAACTGCGCCTGGGTGGTCCAGATCTTCTGCCCGCTGACGACATAGTCCTCGCCTTCGCGCACGGCGCGGGTCTGGAGGCTGGCGAGGTCGGAGCCCGAACCTGGCTCGGAAAAGCCCTGCGCCCAGACATGCTCGCCGCGCCGCAGCGCCGGAAGGTAATGCTCGCGCTGCGCATCGGTGCCGAAGGTATAGAGGACCGGCCCGACCAGCTTCAGGCCCATGCCGGGCAGCACCGGCGCGCCGGCGCGGGCGCATTCGGTCTCGAAGATCCAGCGCTGCACGGCGCCCCAGCCGGTGCCGCCATGCTGCTTGGGCCAGAAATAGGTGAGCCAGCCCTGTGCCTCGAGGGCGGCCTGCCACGGCGCCGCCACCGCGGGCTCGGCGAAGACGCCTGAGGTGAGCGCGGCACCCGCGCGCAGCTCGGGCGTGAGCTTCTCGTCGAGGAACGCTCGCACGTCCGCGCGGAAGGCTTCCTGCTCGCTCGAAAGGTCGAGGTGCATCGGCTCAGCGCTCCAGGATGGCGATGGCCGACACACCCGGCGCGCCATAGACGTGGCTGTAGCCGAGCCGCGGATCGCCCGGGACCTGCCGGGCACCGGCGCGCCCGGTAAGCTGCATCACATTCTCATAGACCTGGCGCAGGCCCGACGCGCCGATCGGCTCCCCGCAGGCGAGGCAACCGCCGTCGGTGTTGACCGGAAGCCGGCCACCGATGCGGGTCCGCCCGTCCGCGATCCAGGCTTCCTGTTCGCCGTCGGCGCAAAAGCCGTTCTCGGCCATGTGCATGATTTCGGCGCCGCTTTCGGTGTCCTGCAGCTGCGCGATATCGATGTCCTCCGGCCCGACCCCCGCCATCTCGTAAGCGGCGCGCGATGCGATCACGGTAGGAGAGGGGCCGCGTTCGATCTCCAGCGCAGGCGAGAAGACCTCGAACGAGCCGGGAGGCCTGCTGCGCACGGCGGCGGCACGCAGCTTGACCGAAGGCAGGCCAAGTTCGCGGGCCTTCCGTTCGCTTGCGAACACCAGCGCCACTGCTCCCTCGGCGGGCGAGCAGAACATGTATTTGGTAAGCGGATCACTGACCATTGGCGAGGACAATATCTCGTCGGCACTCAGCCTCTGCTTGCGCCAGGCATGATCGGTGATGGAGCCATTCGCGAACGCCTTCTCCGCCACCGCGGCAAGGGTCGACGTGCCGATCCCGTGCATCGCCATGTAGCGCTGGATCTTCATTGCGAAGAATTGCGTGGTGAGCATCAGCCCGGTGTCGCCGTACCAGTCGGGCAAGCCCCATTCGGCAGGTTTGGGGTCGAACGCGCCCGGCGGATGCTTGTCGAAGCCGACCGCCACGCCCAGGTCGAACTCGCCCGACCTGATCGTCACATAAGCGCCGAACATGGCCGACCCCCCGGTCGCGCAGCCGTTGGAGACATTGATGAACTGAAGGCCGGTGAGCCCCAGTTCCGAAACCATCGTGTCGGCCTTGCCCGCCGCGTCGGAGCCACCGTAAGCGAACTGGATGTCGGACCAGTCGAGCCCGGTCGACGCAAGCGCCTGGCGAACGGCATAAGCGCCCTGCTCGAGCCCGCTACGCCCGGGGGTTCGCCCGAACGGGTGGATGCCGGCGCCAACGATATGGACGTCGCTCACGCGGAAGGCCCGGACGGTGCAAAGGCGAAAGTGGTGCAGGCCGTGCCATCCGCCCGCTCGAACGCCTCGCCGACAAGGGTCATCGGCATGCCGATCGCATAGCCGTCGAGCGGAGCGCCGGTCAGCCGCGCTTCGACAATGATGGCGTCGCCCAGCGCGACATAACCCACGGCATAAGGCCGGAACTGCTCGGGCCCGGCATAGGGCGGCGACTTCGGCCGGAAGCGCTGCACGGTCCACGACCACAGCTGGCCGTCGCGGGGCAGGGCGGTGCGCTCGAACCGGCTGTCGTCGGCGGGCGGCGGGAACACCAGCCGACCGGTGCTGCGGTCGCGCGCACCGTGAAGCGTCGGCCGGCCCGACGCATCGAACGAGAGGAGGCGATCGTCGACTGATGGCAGTTGGAGCGACATCGAGCTTCCTTGACTTGACCCGGCGTTTTTAGCCCGGCCGGTCGAAAGCCGCTTCTGCCCTTAGGGTTAGCGCAAGGTTCCGAGGAAGCCGAGCTGCGCCGCCTTGAACAGCGCCTGGTCGCGATTGACGGCGTTCAGCTTCTGCGCGGCGGTGCGGATGTGGAAGCGGATGGTGGTGCGCTTCAGGCCCAGGATGATCGCGATCTCGTCATTGGTCTTGCCGGCCGCGGCCCAGCGCAGGCACTCGACCTCGCGCTTGCTGAGCATGATCGCGCCAATGTCTGCGGGCCGCCGCTCGGTCGCCTTGACGAAGCTTGCAACGAAGATGCGCGCAAGCAGCGAAAGCACGTCGGAATGAGCGTCGAACTCGGCCGAAAGGTCCTCGGCCTCGAGATCGGGCGACAGGAAGCTTGCGGCCCCGATCTGCCCAAAGGGAAGATGGATTGGTGCAACAATGGCGGCGCTGGTCAGCGCGCGCTCGCGGAAGCGGGACAGGTCGATGGTGCCGAGAAGCGGATTGGCGCTGCGGGTGTGGAAGCCCGCCGCGTTGCACCAGAAGGGCTCGCTCTCGAAGCGGCACGCCATGGGCAGCGGCGAGGTGAGCGCGAGGTGGGGCATGGTCCACCAGCTGTGGTCGGCATCGGCCCCGAACACCTCGCTCGCAAGCACCGCCCCGTCGGCATCGCGCATCGGCTTGGCACTGGCGATATTGTCCGTCACCGCCACCTTGAGGCCAGCGATGTCGCGTACCGCGTCGCGAAGCGCTTCGGCGGCCCTGCGGATGTCGCCAACGTTGCCGACCCGAACGGCGGCGATGATGTCGTCGGTGACGAGCATCCCCGCTCAGTCCGCCTTCAGGCCGTCGAAGAACGGCTTGCAGAGCGCGTCGGCGGTGTCTTCGGGAGTGTGGGTCAGGGCCATCGGCGGATACCATTTGTAGGCCCAGTTGCACATGCCAAGGAAGCCGTAGGTGGCGAGCACCGGATCGCACTGGCGGAAGTCGCCGTCGGCGATCCCCTGCACGATGAGGCCCTTGATGGTCTCGAAATATTGCCGCCGCTCGGCACGGATGAGGTCTCGCATTTCGCCTTCCAGGTCGCCGTAATTATCCATGAAGGCACGCACATAGCCGGGGTGGCTGGCGATCTGCCGGAGGATGCCAATGCACGCGGCCCGAAGCGCGTCGACGGGGCTTTGCTGGGCGGCTTCCCGCAGCCCGTTCAGTAGCGCCCGGATGTGGGTGTCGTGAATGGCGTACAGGATCGAGATCTTGCTCGGGAAATAATGGTACAGCGTCGGCTTTCCGAGTCCGACCTCGTCGGCCAGCATCTGCATGGACGTGTTGTGATAGCCGACCTTGTCGAACAGGGCGGCGCAATGCTCGATGATCTCGGCGCGCTTCTCGTCATGCGCTTCGGTTTTCTTCCGCTTGACTGGCTTGGCCGCCATCTGCCCCATTCCCTCCTGCCGCTGGCTTTGGTCTACAGCCCTCAGGACTTGCTTTCCATGGCCGTCGCACCGACCACCCAGGCCGACAAGCCGGCGACCGGCACCGCGCACAGCACGGCCTCGGCAACCTCCTGCTCGGTTGCCCCGGCACGCCTTGCCCCGTCCATGTGGACCGATGACCAGGAGCTGTAATCCGCCGCGAGCACGGTCACCAGCAACAGTTCGGCATGGCGCGGCTCGAGCGCGGTGCCGGAGAGCGTGCCTTCGCGCATGAGGTAATAGGCGTCCGCGCCGAGCGGCACGAGGTCGAGCAGCTTGCCAAGCGACGGGGGCACTTCGCCGAAATAGCTGACGAAGTTCTGCCGTGCTTCGCCCTCGGCAACCTCGATCGGCGCTTCGTCGGCCTCCACCAGCGCAGCGTCGCCATAGACCTGCTCGAGCACATCGGCGAACCGCATGGAGGCGCCCTCGCCGCGGCTGCTCGACAGGATGGTGAGCGCCGCCGCGGCCCGCTCGACGTCGAGTCCGAGGGTGGCCGCGGCCGCAAGCTCGCGCACCGCCATCGCCTCATAGCCCTTCACCGCCGCCGCCGCGCTGAGGAACAAGCGCTTGAGGACCGAGGGCAGCGCGCCATCGGTTTCGACGATGCGGCGAAAGCGCCGGAAACCCGCCACCGTCTTGGGAGCATGCGACCGAAGCCGGCCATTGCCGAGAAGGGGGCTGATGTCTGCTGCCATTTAGGCCTCCATTCTTTGCCGCTCGACCGGACGGTCGGGAGTTTCCGTCCTTTTGGGCAGTATGGCGAGGGGCTGCAACCCTCCTATTGGTCGGATCGCCAGTTGGCATCGTCCGGGGAGAAAAGATTGGCCAGCGACACACCAGCAGCAGACGGGTTCCGCGGCCGGCTGGCGCTCGTCACCGGCGCGGCGTCGGGGATCGGCCGGGCCACTGCCATCGCCCTGGCAGAGCGGGGGGCGGGAGTGATCGTCGCCGACCGCGACGGCCCGGGGGCCGAGGCCGTTGTCGCCACGCTGGCCGGCGAGGGCCAACGTGCGGTGACCCTGGACGTGACCGACGAAGCGGGCTGGGCGACCCTCGCGAGCGAGGTCGCGGACGCTCGCGGCCACCTCGACATTCTGGTCAATAACGCGGGCTTTGGCGTGTTCCGCTCGATTGCCGACACCAGCCTCGATCATTGGCGCAGCATCATCGCCGTCAATCTCGACAGCGTGTTCCTCGGCTGCCGTGCCATGCTGCCGCTGCTTGCCAGGTCTCCGCACGGGGGCGCCATCGTCAACATGTCGTCGATTCGTGGCATCGCGGCCGGTGCGAATACCGCCGCCTATTGCGCGGCCAAGGGCGGGGTCAGGCTGTTCACCAAGGCGCTGGCGCTGGAGTGCGCGGCGCTTGGCAATGGCGTGCGGGCGAACAGCATCCACCCGGGCCACATCCTGACGCCCCTGTCCGCCGGCGTGCACGACGACCCCGACGTCCACGCCAGGCTGATGCGCGACATTCCCGCTGGGCGCCTCGGGACGCCGGAGGAGATCGCCGCCGCGATCCTTTTCCTTGCCGGCGACGGGTCGCGCTACATGACCGGTTCGGAACTGGTGGTGGACGGCGGCTCCACCGCGCAATGACAAGGAACATCCATGACTGACCGCGCCGCCGTCATCGCCAGCCGGGTCGAAGCCTTCGTCCGGGAGACGGTCGCCGCCTTCGAGCAAGACCCGCGCTGCGGCCCGCACGGGCCCTCGCCCGAGCTGGTCGACGAACTGCGCGGGCGGGCGCGGGAGGCGGGCGTCCTGACGCCGCATATCCTGGAGGGGGGCGAGCACCTTCACCACCGCGAGGTGGCGATCGTCCTTCGCGCCGCAGGACTGTCGCCGCTCGGCCCGGTGGCGGTGAATGTCGCCGCCCCGGACGAAGGCAACATGTTCCTCCTCGGCAAGGTGGCAAGTGCCGAGCAGAAGCGACGCTTCCTTGATCCCCTTTATCACGGCGAGGCGCGTTCCGCTTTCTTCATGACGGAACCCGCCGGCGATGGCGGTGCCGGGTCGGACCCGTCGATGATGCAGACCAGCTGCGTCCGCGACGGCAACCACTGGGTCATCAACGGACGCAAGGCCTTCATCACGGGGGCGGACGGCGCCCGGGTCGGGATCGTCATGGCCAAGGGCGAGGAAGGGGCGTCGATGTTTCTCGTCGACCTGCCCCACCCGGCGATCCGGATCGAGCGGCTGCTCGACACGATCGACAGCTCGATGCCGGGTGGCCATGCGGTTGTCACCATTGACCAGCTTCGTCTGCCCGCCGACCAGATGCTGGGCAATCCGGGCGAGGGCTTCAAGCTTGCCCAGGTGCGCCTCGCGCCGGCCCGCCTGACCCACTGCATGCGCTGGCTGGGCGCCTGCACCCGCGCCCACGAGATCGCCGCTGATTATGCCTGTCGCCGCCACGCCTTCGGCAAGCCGCTGGTGGAGCATGAGGGCGTCGGGTTCATGCTGGCCGAGAACCTCATCGACCTGAAAGGGGCCGAGTTGATGATCGACTGGTGCGCCGGCGTTCTCGATGACGGCCAGCCGGGCACGGTGGAAAGCTCCATGACCAAGGTCGCCGTGTCGGAGGCGCTGATGCGCATCGCCGATCGCTGCGTTCAGGTGATGGGCGGCACCGGCGTGTCGGGCGACACCATCGTCGAGCAGGTGTTCCGCGAAGTGCGCGCTTTCCGCATCTATGACGGCCCGACCGAGGTCCACAAGTGGAGCCTCGCCAAGAAGATCAAGCGCGACTGGAAGACCGCGCAAGGATGAGCCACGCGGACATCGCTGTCCCTGCGCTGGAGCGGTGGCTCGCGGACCATGTGGCGGGCTTCGAAGGGCCGCTGACTGTGGAGCGCTTTTCCGGCGGCCAGTCCAATCCGACCTACCGACTGGACACGCCGGGGCGCAGCTATGTCCTGCGCCGGCAGCCGTCCGGCCAGCTGTTCAAGGGCGCCCATGCCGTCGACCGGGAAGCGCGGGTCATCGGCGCCCTGGCGCAGGCGGGCTATCCGGTGGCGCCCGTGCACGCGCTCTGCACGGACCGCGGCGTGATCGGCTCGTGGTTCATCGTCCAGTCCCTGGTGGAGGGGCGGGTGTTCTGGAACGCAAGGCTGCCCGACGTTCCGCGTGAGAAGCGTGCCGCCTGCTACCTTGCCATGGCGAGAACCCATGCGGCGCTGCACGCGATCGACCCGGCGGCAGTGGGGCTGCAGGACTACGGACGGCCCGGCAATTACGTCGGCCGGCAGATCGCCCGCTGGACCAGCCAATATCTGGCCGACGAGGAAGCCGGACGCGACGCGGCCATGGATCGGCTGATCGCCTGGCTCCCGGGCGCGGTTCCGGCAAGTGCCGAGGCGGGCGCCGCGATAATTCATGGCGATTACCGCATCGACAACATGATCTTTGATCCGGCCGAATCGCGAATCCTGGCGGTGATCGACTGGGAGCTGTCGACCCTCGGTCATCCGCTCGCCGACTTCGTCTATGGCGCCATGACCTACCAGATGCCGCCGCACATCGTCGCGGGGCTTGCCGGAGCCGACCTCGGCGCCCTCGGCATCCCTGACGAGCAGGCCTATGTCGCCGCTTATTGCGCGGCGGCCGGGCTGGATGAGGTTCCGGACTACAGCTTCTACATGGCGTTCAACTTCTTCCGGATCGCGGCCATCTTCCACGGCATCAAGGGTCGCCATCTGCGCGGCGCGGCGTCCTCCGCCCATGCGGCGGAGCGCGCGCGACTATTCCCGGAACTGGCGGCGCTTGCCTGGGAAAAGGCCATGCAGGCCGGCGCAAAGGAGTGATGTCGATGGACCCCGTCACCCTGACCCTTCGCGAGGGCATCGCAACCATCGCCCTGAACCGGCCCGACCAGGCCAACAGCGTCGACCTGCCGCTCGCCCGCCGGCTGTGCGAGGTCGCAGCGGAGGTGTCGGGCAACGCGGCGGTTCGCTGCGTCGTCCTGACCGGCAACGGCCGCATGTTCTGCGGCGGCGGCGATGTTGCATCCTTTGCCGCGGCGGATGATCGCAAGGCTTTTGTGACTCTGCTCGCCACCACGCTGCACGACGCGATCCTTGGTTTCCTCGCCATGCCGAAACCGCTGCTGGTACTGGTCAACGGGCCAGCCGCTGGAGCCGGCTTGAGCCTGGCGATGATCGGCGACGTGGTGCTTGCCGGGCGGTCGGCGCATTTCTCGGCGGCCTATACGCGGATCGGAATGACGCCGGATGGCGGCATGACCTGGCTTCTGCCCCGGTTGATCGGCTTTCGCCGCGCGCAGGAGATGATCCTCCTGAACCGCAGGATCGGCGCGGAAGAGGCTGAGCAATTGGGTCTCGTCACGCGGACCGTCGCCGACGACGCGCTCGCCAGTGAGGGCGCAATGCTAGCCGAGCAGATGGCGGCCGCCTCGACCAGCGCCATCGCCGAAAGCCGTATGTTACTGTGGAAGGGCGCCACCGCCAGCCTCGCCGATCAGCTTGCCGCGGAGGCTTGCAGCATCGGGGCAAGTGCCAAAACGCCCGACGGCATGGAAGGCGTCTCAGCCTTCCTTTCCCGGCGCCGACCGCAGTTCGGCAGCTAGAAGCCAGCCAAGTCCGGCCCAGGTCCCGGCACGCTTGATCGTTTCAAGTGGAACGCGTGAGCCGTGCTGGGCTCGAACCAGCGACCCGCTGATTAAAAGTCAGCTGCTCTACCGACTGAGCTAACGGCCCACGCGAGGGCGCACCTAGGGCTTTGGACGCCGCTTGCCAAGCCGGGCCGCAAGCTGACGTGCGGTGAGGGCGCCGCGCAGCCGCCAGTGCGGCGCAATGGCGGCCAGCGGCAGGAGCATGAATTCCCGATTTTCGAGCGCCGCATGGGGAATGGTCAGCCGCCGGTCCGACCAGCGCCCGCCATCCCAGGCGAGAAGGTCGAGATCGAGCACCCGCGCCCCCCACCGCTTGCCCGCTCGCCGGCCGAAGTCGCGTTCCATAACCTTGAGCGCCGCCAGCATCGCGGGGGGGCCAAGCGGGCTTTCCACAATCGCCACGGCATTGGCAAAGTCGCGTCCGGCCCCGCCACTGGCCGGATTGAGCAGCAGGGGCGAGGCATCGAACAGCGCGAACAAGCGGTCGAGTTCGGCAATGGCCGCCTGGACAACCCCTGCGGGCCGGCCATGGTGGCCGTGCGCACGATTGGAGCCGACCGCGACGGCGTAGAGGTGCGTTTGCGAGGTCACGCCGGCTCGCCTATCCCCCCATCATGCTGTTCGCCAGCCCTCCGGTGGTTTCTCCCGTTCCGCAGGCCGAAGCGCCGCGCGATTGCCCGCTCTGTCCCCGGCTGGTCGCCTTGCGCGAGGCCTGCCGGGCCGAGCATCCCGGCTGGTGGAATGCGCCAGTCCCTGCCTGGGGCGATCCAGCTGCCTGGCTCGCGGTGGTCGGAATGGCGCCGGGCAAGCAGGGCGCCAACCGCACCGGCCGTCCCTTCACCGGCGACTTCGCCGGCGATCTCCTCTACGTGACCCTGCTGAAGTTCGGGCTTGCCACCGGAAGCTACCGCGCCGACCCGTCGGACGACCTCCGGCTGGATGGCGCGCTGATCCTGAACGCGGTCAAATGCCTGCCCCCGCAGAACAAGCCTGAGCCGATCGAGATCGCCACCTGCCGGCCCTATTTCGAGGCGGCGCTCGGCGCCTTGCCCAACGTGCGGGTGCTGGTGGCGCTCGGTGCCATTGCCCATGCCGCGGCGGCGCGTGCGCTGGGGCTGAGGCCAAGCCAAGCGAAGTTCGGCCACGGCAGCGAAGTGACGACACCCGATGGCCGGATCCTGCTCGGCACCTATCATTCCAGCCGCTACAACCAGAACACCCGCCGCCTCACCCCCGCCATGTTCGAGGCGGTGTTCGCCCGCGCGGTCCAGCTGCGGAATGGTTGAAGCGATCGCCACCGAGCGGCTGGTCCTGCGCCGCGCCCGGATCGAGGACGTCGCCCCGATGCACCGCATCATGAGCGATCCCACGGCGATGCGCTACTGGTCGACCTTGCCCCATGAGAGCGTCAAGACCACCGCCGACTGGGTCCGCTCCATGATCGACCCGCCGCCGGGCAATGACGACTTCATCGTCACCCTGGGTGGCGAGGTGATCGGCAAGATGGGGGCGTGGCAGCTGCCGGACTTCGGCTATCTGTTCGACCCTGCGCATTGGGGACACGGCTATGCCAGCGAGGCACTCGCCGCTTTCCTCGACCATCGCCGCCGTTGTGGGTCCGAGTTTCTGACCGCCGACACCGACCCGCGTAACGACAGCAGCATCCGGCTGCTGCAACGGCATGGCTTCATCGAAACCGGGCGGGCGGAGAAGACCTGGCTGATCGGCGGCCAGTGGTTTGACAGCATCTACTGGCGCAGGGATCTGTAACGCTGGTTCCCGTTCCACCGACTGGGGGCATGACTTGTATCCGCTGACGACCCCGTGCGGTGATCACGGCCGCAAGCCGAGGGGCTTGCCTAGTCTTCCGTGAATTCGATGCGGATGGTGCGGTCGGCGGCGGTTACCCGAAGCGGCTGCATGAAATAAACGTCGCGCTTCAGCCTGTCGCGGCTCGAAAAGGCTTCGCGCTCAGCGGACGGCACGTAACTGGACCGCTGGTTGGAGCCGAGGGCAGTCAGGAAATAGTCGCCCGGCCGGACATTCTTGAAGGTAAAGCCCTGCGTCCAGCCGCGGCAGAATCCGTCCCGGCCAAGGCTTGCGCCCGGGGTCACTTCCGGAGCTTCAGGTCCCCTGGCGGCAACGGCGCTGACCGGGCGATCGGTCACGCCGAACATCGCCGCGATCTCACGCTCGGACTCCGCCGTGCGCGGGATCAGCTTGACCCCGCGACAGTTCAGCTCCGAAGCGTTCATCCTGCCCTTGATGGTTGCCGCTGGAGAAGACGACGCAACCGCAGTGGAAGCGAGGGGAAGCGCCACAAGAGCAAGGCTCAGGAAAGCACGCATAAAAGGTCTCCAACAGGTGCAGAAACGGCTTCCGAGCCTAACAGAGAATTGCGCAACGGCAATTTCAAAAACTGCACCGAATTGGCTACTCTAGTGCTCTTCCTTACTGCTGCAGACACTCTCAGCCAAATGATCGCGCGACTTGCGCGAACATTCCGCCACCAGTGATCTTGTGAACTTGTTCAGCGACGTTAGCGGTTCAGATGTCCTGAACCAGCCGCCCGTACAGCTCCGGCCTCCGGTCGCGGAAGAAGCCAAAGGCGGCACGGTGGCGGCGGGCGGCGACGAGGTCGAGTTCCGCCACGAGCACGCCGGTTTCGGTTGCGCCATATTCCGCCAGCAGGTCGCCGCGCTCGTCGCAGATGAAGCTGTGGCCGTAGAAGCGCTGGCCGCACTCGGTCCCGATCCGGTTTGCCGCCACCACCGGCACCACGTTGCTTACCGCATGGCCGATCATCGCCCGCCGCCACAGGCGCGAGGTGTCGAGGTCGGGATCGTGCGGCTCGGTCCCGATCGCAGTCGGGTAGAACAGGATCTCGGCGCCCATCAGCATCATCGCGCGGGCGGTCTCGGGATACCATTGGTCCCAGCAAATGCCGACGCCCAGCTTCTCCGCATCCGGGCCGTCCCACACCCTGAAGCCGGTGTTGCCCGGGCGGAAGTAGAACTTCTCCTCATAGCCGGGGCCGTCGGGGATGTGGCTCTTGCGATAAAGGCCCGCGACCTTCCCGTCCGGGTTCACCATCGCCAGGCTGTTGTAATGATGCGGCCCGTCGCGCTCGAAGAAGCTGGTCGGGATCCAGATTCCGAGTTCCTGGGCAAGCTTCTGCATCGCCAGTACGCTTGGGTGCTTTTCCGTCGGCATGGCGGTGGCGAACAGGCCCTCGTCCTCGACCCGGCAGAAGTAGGGTCCTTCGAACAGCTCGGGCGGAAGGACGACCTGCGCGCCCTTGCTCGCGGCTTCGCGGACCAGTTCGGTGACCGCAGCGATGTTACTGACCGTATCGCCTCCAAGCTCCAGCTGGAGTGCGGCAACTGTGATCTTGCTCATGGGATGCCTCAGGCCGGAATCTGCTGGGAGATGCAGTGGAAGCTCCCACCGCCGGTCAGGATGTGGTCGGCCCGCAGGCCCACTGCAAGGCGGTCCGGGAATAGCGCCTGGATGGCGTCCACTGCTGCCTCGTCGTTGGCGCTGCCGTAGAGCGGAACCACCACGGCGGCGTTACCGATCAGGAAGTTCATGTAGGAGGCCGGGATGATGTCGCCGTCTGCCTCGATCCGCCCGGGGGAGGGCAGGCGCACGAGCTCAAGCCCGGCCGCCTCGATCCGCGCCGCGGCGTCGGCATAGATCACTGCGTTGGGATCGTCCGCCGCAGGCTCCGGCAAGGCGACACGGTTCGGACCGACAAAGCGGGCGAGATTGTCGACGTGACCGTCGGTGTGGTCGTTCGCCAGTCCTTCACCGAGCCAAACGACGCGGCTCGCGCCAAGGTCGCGGTAAAGGCGCTGCTCGACCTCCTCGCGGCTGAGGCCGGGGTTCCGATTGCGGTTGAGGAGGCATTGCTCGGTCGTGACGAACAGGCCCGTGCCGTCCCCGTCGATGGCTCCGCCTTCAAGGATCCAGTTGGCCTTGGCGTAAGGCAGTCGCGCCGACCCGGCGAGCCGCTCGCCGATGCTGTCGTCGCCCTCCAGGTCGTACTTGCCGCCCCAGCCGTTGAACCCGAAGCCCTGCGCCCGCCGTGCCTCGCCGGTGCCGAGTACGATCGGTCCGGTATCGCGCAGCCAGATGTCACCAAAGGCCTGCTCTACCACCATCGCGAATGGAGCCAGGCGGCGCGCTTCGGCGGCTGCCTCGGCATCGGCGGCGACGAGGATGATCTCCTCACCCTTGCCGTCGGCGTGAAGCGCGCGGGCGAGTGCGGCGACTTCCTCCTGCGCTGGCGCAAGGTCCTCGACCCACAACTCCGGATCGCTCGGAAAGCCGATCCACATGGCGGCGTGCGGAGCCCATTCGGGCGGCGGCAGGAGAGGGGAGGACATGGGGCGAGCGCCTAGCAAAGGAGGGGAGAAACGCAAAAGGGCGGCCCCGCGGGACCGCCCTTCCGTGTCGCAAAAGCGGTAAGGCTTAGCGCGAGTAGAATTCGACCACGAGGTTCGGTTCCATGCGGACCGGGTAGGGCACCTCGTCGAGCGTCGGAACGCGGGTGTAGGTCACCTTCGCGGTGCCGTCTGGAGTGACATATTCGGGGATGTCACGCTCGGCGAGGCTCTGCGCTTCCATGACCAGCGCCATTTCCTGCGCCTTGGGGCCGAGCTCGATCACGTCACCGACATTCACGCGGCGGCTGGCGATGTTGCACTTCACGCCGTTGACGCGGATGTGACCGTGGCTGACGAGCTGACGGGCAGCCCAGATCGTCGGCGCGAACTTGGCGCGGTAGACGATCATGTCGAGACGGCGCTCGAGCAGGCCGATCAGGTTCTGCGAGGCGTCGCCCTTCATGCGGCTGGCTTCGAAGAAGGTCCGCTTGAACTGCTTCTCGGTGACGTCGCCGTAATAGCCCTTGAGCTTCTGCTTGGCGCGCAGCTGGATGCCGAAGTCCGACATCTTGCCCTTGCGGCGCTGGCCGTGCTGGCCGGGACCATATTCACGCTTGTTGACCGGGCTCTTGGGACGTCCGAAGACGTTCTCGCCCATGCGGCGATCGAGCTTGTACTTGGCGCTGGTGCGCTTCGACATGATTGTTCCTTCAATTGCGTTATCGTCGTTGCCCGGAACCGCGCTGCTGATCTGACAAGTCAGGGCAGGGCTACCGCTTCACCGGGCGTGCGGAGCCAATTGCGAAGCGGCGCCTCTAGAGGCAGGGCTTGCGAACGTCAAGGCGGGGCGGCATGGGCGAGCCATGAGCGAACCCCTCGACCCCGAAGATTGCACCACCATGGCCCAAGTGCGAGAAGGCGTCGACGAGGTCGACCAGGCGATCGTCGACCTTCTCGCGCTGCGCTTCGGCTATATGGAGGCGGCAGCGCGGATCAAGCCGAAGCGCGAGGCCGTACGGGACGAGGGGCGCAAGGCCGATGTGCTGGCCAAGGTCGACGCCGCGGCAGACGAAGCCGGGCTCGACCGCGAGCTGGTGGCGAGCATCTACGAGCAGCTGATTGAAGCCTCGATCGCCTATGAGCTGGAGGAGTTCGACCGGATCCGCGGTTGAGCAATGGCGCGGATCATCCCGCGCACGGCTTTCAGTTCCCGGCTCGACCAGCCCGGCTTGGTGAAGATGGTGCGGATGGTGTTTCGCGTTGCCTGCATCCGCTCGGGCGGGTTGAAGTAGTTCACCTGGGACAGGTAGCCGTCGAGATGCTCGATCAAGCCGTCGAGCTCGGCCTGCGGAGCGCGGGGCTCGACCTCAAAGGCCGTGGGCTGGACCAGGGCAGCCGAGCGCGACCATTCATAAGCCAGCAGGATCACCGCCTGCGCAAGGTTGAGACTGCCGAACTCGGGATTGATCGGCACGGTCACGATGTGGCTGGCAAGCACCGCATCCTCCGTGGCGAGCCCTGAGCGCTCGGGTCCGAACAGGATGGCGGAACGGACGGCCGAGCCGTGAATGGCCCGGGCCATCTCCTCCGGACCGACCACCGGCGTCACGATGTCGCGCTTGCGGACGGTGGAGGCGTAAACAAGGCCGCAATCGGCGATGGCCTCGGCGACGGTGTCGAACACCTGCGCCCCCTCCAGCACAAGGTCCGCCCCGCTGGCGGCCGGGCCCGCGTCGGGATTGGGCCAACCGTCGCGCGGTGCGACCAGGCGCATCTCGGTAAGGCCGAAGTTGAGCATGGCGCGGGCCGCCTTGCCGATGTTCTGGCCAAGCTGCGGCCGGACGAGGACGATGACCGGCGGCGGCGCGGACGCTGTCACAGCAGCTTGCCCGGCGGAGCTGGAGTGGCTTCCGGCGGCTCGCCGACTTCTTCCGCGATCTCGGCAAAATCGCTGGCTTCGGAAAAGTCGCGGTAGATGGAAGCGAAGCGGATGTAGGCGACGTGGTCGAGGGTCTTGAGGCCCGCCATCACCTTTTCGCCAATCTCTTCTACGCGCACTTCATCGCCGCGGGTCTCCAGCTGCCGCTGGATGCCGGAAACCAGCCGCTCGATCTTCTCGGCGCTGATGTCGCGCTTGGCGCTGGCGTGACCAACCGCGCGGGCGAGCTTGGCCCGGTCGAATGCTTCGCGGCGGCCGTCCTTCTTGATCACGACGAGGTCGCGCAGCTGGATGCGTTCAAAGGTGGTGAAGCGTGCCGCGCAGCCGTCGCATTGGCGCCGCCGACGGATCGCCGCGCCATCTTCCGAGGGGCGGCTGTCCTTCACCTGCGAGCTGGCATCACCGCAAAAGGGGCAGCGCATCTCAGTCCTGGTAGATCGGGAAGCGCGCGCAAAGGGCGCGCACGCGGACGTTCACTTCGCGTTCGACCTCGCCATTGCCGTCGACCCCATGGGCCTTGAGGCCGTCAAGGACGTCGGCGACCATGTCGGCGACCTCACGGAACTCGGCCTCGCCGAAACCGCGCGTGGTGCCGGCGGGGGTGCCAACGCGGATGCCGCTGGTCTTGAGCGGCGGCAGCGGGTCGAACGGGATGCCGTTCTTGTTGCAGGTGATGCCGGCCCGCTCGAGACTCTCGTCGGCGTCCTTGCCGGTGATGCCGAGCGGGCGGAGGTCGACCAGCGCGAGGTGCGTGTCGGTCCCTCCGGCGACGAGGTCGGCGCCGCGCTCCTTCAGACGGCCGGCCAGCGCGCGGGCGTTGGCAATGACGGCGCGGGCATAGCTCTTGAACTCGGGCTGCAGAGCTTCGCCGAAGGCCACCGCCTTGGCGGCGATGACGTGCATCAGCGGGCCGCCCTGAAGGCCGGGGAAGACGGCCGAGTTGAACTTCTTCGCCAAGGCTTCGTCATTGGTCATGATCATGCCGCCACGCGGGCCGCGCAGGGTCTTGTGGGTGGTGGTGGTGACCACATGGGCGTGGCCGAAAGGCGAGGGATGCTCGCCCGCGGCGACCAGCCCGGCGAAGTGGGCCATGTCGACCATCAGGTACGCGCCCACCTTGTCGGCAATGGCGCGGAAGCGCGGGAAATCGAGGACGCGGGGATAAGCCGAACCCCCGGCAATGATGAGCTTCGGCTTATGCTCCTGCGCCAGCCGCTCGACCTCATCGAAGTCGACTAGATGATCCTCCTCGCGCACGCCATACTGGATCGCGTTGAACCACTTGCCCGATTGCGCAGGCGGAGCGCCGTGGGTGAGGTGGCCGCCGGCCGCCAGGCTCATGCCCAGGATCGTGTCGCCGGGCTGGAGCAGCGCCAGGAACACCGCGCCATTCGCCTGCGCGCCCGAATGCGGCTGAACGTTGGCGAAGCCGCAGCCGAACAGCTGCTTGGCTCGGTCAATGGCAAGCTGCTCCACCGCGTCGGACGGGTGGCAGCCCTGATAATAGCGACGACCCGGATACCCTTCCGCATATTTGTTGGTGAATACCGAGCCCTGCGCTTCGAGCACTGCGCGGCTGACGATGTTCTCGGACGCGATCAGCTCGATCTGGGTTTGCTCGCGGGTCAATTCGTCACCCACGGCTGCAGCAACCGCGGGATCGGCCTCGGCGAGGTGCCTCGTGAAGAAGCCCTGCGGCTGGACGTCGTTGAGGTTGGCGGCGGTGGCCATGATCTATTCTCCGGGGGTGGCGGATAGAAGGTCGACGCGGGTCTGGTGACGCCCGCCGGCGAAGGGAGTGTCGAGAAAAGCGGTGACGCAGGCCTTGGCGAGGTCGATGCCGGTCAGCCGGGCACCCAGTGCAAGGACATTGGCGTCATTATGCTCGCGGGCAAGGGCAGCGGAAAGCGGCTCGTTGACGAGGGCGCAGCGGCAGGCCGGATTGCGGTTCACGGCAATCGAGATGCCGATGCCCGAACCACAGACCGCGATCCCGCGCTCTGCCTCGCCGGTGGCGACCATTTCGGCAAGCAGGCTGCCGTACCTTGGGTAGTCGACGCTGTCGGGGCCATTAGTGCCAAGGTCGAGGACGTCGTGCCCGGCCTCGCGCAGCCAGTCGCCAAGCGCATCCTTGAGAGCGAATCCGGCATGGTCGGCGGCGAGCGCGATGATCATGGGGCCATCTAGCGAAGAGCTTCATGAAATGCCACCGTGCTGGCCATGACGAGCCAAGTTCCACGTCCCGCCTTGCTGCTCGGCCTAGCCGGGCTGCTCCCGCCACTTGCCCTGACTGCGGGGGCCCTGCTCGACCTCGGTCTGTTTGCGCCCTCGATGCCGGGCTTCGTGCTTACCTACGCGGCGGTGATCCTGAGCTTCATTGGCGGCACATGGTGGGGCTTCGCGAGCCGCCAGCAACGACCAGGCTGGGGACTGCTGGGCATCTCCGTTGTGCCGTCGCTTGCCGGCTGGGCGGCGATCTTCTCCTTCCAGCCGCCGACAGCGCTGTTCGCGCTGACAGTGGCGCTGGTTGCGACCCTGGCTCTCGACGCTGTGTTGGTTCGGCGGAGACTGGCGCCGGGCTGGTGGATGAAGCTTCGCGTGCCGCTGAGCCTTGGGCTGGCGCTGTGCTGTGCGCTCAGCGGATGGGTGCTGGTGCGCTAGCGGCTCAAGCGGCCGCCTTCATCTCCAGCCGGTCCCAGATCTCCACCAGCGCGCCGGTCAGTTCTTCCTGCATTTCTTCGGTATGGGTCGGTCCCGGGGTGAAGCGCAGGCGCTCGGTGCCGCGGGGGACGGTGGGGTAGTTGATCGGCTGGACGTAGAAGCCGTATTCCGCCAGCAGGATGTCGCTGATCCGCTTGGCCTTGACCGGGCAGCCGACCAGCAGCGGCACGATGTGGGTAACGGTTTCCATCACCGGCAGCCCGGCCTCGGCGAACTTGCGCTTGAGCAGGGCGGCGGACGCTTGCTGGCCCTCGCGCTCCTCGGCTGAGGCCTTGAGGTGGCGCACCGACGCCAGTGCGCCGGCCACCAGCACCGGCGACAGCGAGGTGGTGAAGATGAAGCCGGGCGCATAGGAGCGGATGCAGTCGACGATGTTCTGGTCGGCCGCGATATAGCCGCCCATCACGCCGAACGCCTTGCCCAGCGTGCCCTCGAGGATGGTGACGCGGTGGGCGACCCCGTCCCGCTCCGAGATGCCGCCGCCGCGCGCGCCGTACATGCCCACCGCATGCACCTCGTCGAGGTAGGTCAGCGCCCCGAACCGGTCGGCAAGGTCGCAGATGGCGCCGATCGGGGCGACGTCGCCGTCCATCGAGTAGACGCTCTCGAAGGCAATCAGCTTGGGCCGGTCGGCATCCTCGGCCTCGAGCAGCTCCTCGAGATGGGCAAGGTCGTTGTGGCGGAAGATCTTCTTCTCGCAGCCGGAATTCTTGATCCCCGCGATCATCGACGCATGGTTGAGCTCGTCCGAGAAGATCACGCAGTTCGGAAGCAGCTTGCCGAGCGTCGACAGCGCCGCCTCATTGGACACGTATCCGCTGGTGAACAGCAGCGCCGCTTCCTTGCCGTGGAGGTCGGCGAGCTCAGCCTCCAGGTCGACATGGTAATGGGTGTTGCCGCCGATGTTGCGCGTACCGCCCGAGCCCGCGCCGACGTCATGCAGCGCTTGTTCCATGGCGGCGATCACCGCCGGGTGCTGGCCCATGCCGAGGTAATCGTTCGAGCACCACACGGTGATCGGCTTAGGGCCGTTGTGACCCGCAAAGCAGCGCGCGTTGGGGTACGACCCCTTGTTGCGCAGGATGTCGATGAAGACCCGGTAACGGCCCTCGTCATGCAGCCGATCAATCGCGGCCCGGAAGATGGAATGATAGTCCAAGGCGTTCCTCGTTCTCGCGCGGGCCCTTACAAAAACTTATAGGACAAGGCCAATGCGAACGACTCGCAAGTCACACGTGTCTGAAGTCGCCAAGGTTGAAGGCGGCGAGCGCCTGCTTCAATTGGACATTCGGTCCACCCCCGGTGAAGACCGCAACCCCTTTGGTGGGATGGCGGGGCCAGGGCTGTCCTCTTGTCAGGTGAGCGATGCGGCGGGCGATGCCCGGCCCGCCGTCGATCTGCGCAACGCCCGGCAGCGCCAGGGCGAGTTCGTCGGCGAGTAAAGGGAAGTGGGTGCAGGCAAGGACCACCACGTCCATGTTCTGCCCGGTCAACGGCGCCACGGCGGCGGCAACCAAGGCGGGGTCGATCCGCTCGCCACCAAGCTTGGCTTCGGCAAGCTCGACCAGTTCCGCCGACCCGTGGCGAAGGACGGCACAGTCCGCGGCGTGAGCTGAGGCAAGGGCATCGACATAGGGCTGCCGAACGGTGGCTTCGGTTCCGAGGACGCCGATCACGCGAGTGCGGCTCTGCTCCGCCGCCGGCTTGATGGCGGGAACGGTGCCGACCACCGGAATGTCGAGCGCCGCGCGAACAAAGGGAAGCGCGATGGTGGACGCGGTGTTGCAGGCGATCACCGCCAGACGCGGGGCAAAGCGTTCGGTGAGGCGGCCAAGCAGGGCAGGCACGCGCGCTGCAATCTCGGTCTCGGAGCGGGTGCCATAGGGAAAGGCGGCGTCGTCGGCTGCGTAGACGATCGGCGCCATCGGCAGAAGCGCGCGAGTGGGCCCAAGAACGCTAAGTCCGCCAACCCCGGAATCGAAGAACAGGATGGGTGCGTCGGGGCTCACCGAAACGCCATAAGCTCTCGTTGCGTGGCGGCACAATGCTGACTAGCGTTGCTGCGATGTCTTCCGGATTACTTCTCGCCCTTGCGCTTGGCTATGTGCTGGGCTCCATTCCCTTCGGCCTGATCCTGACCCGCCTGACGGGCAAGGGCGACATCCGCACCATCGGCAGCGGTAATATCGGGGCCACCAACGTCCTTCGCACCGGGTCCAAGGGGCTGGCCGCAGCGACCCTGGTGCTGGATGCGCTGAAGGGCACGGCAGCGGTGCTGATCGCCGAGCAGCTTTGGCCCGGAGGAGGGCGCATCGCGGCTGGGGCGGCGCTGGTTGGGCACCTCTACCCGGTCTGGCTCCGCTTCAAGGGTGGCAAGGGCGTCGCGACCTTGCTCGGCATCCTCATCGGCCTCGCCTGGCCAATCGCCTCCATCTATGCCGCGGTATGGCTGGGGCTGCTGCTGATGCTCCGCATCAGCTCAGTGGCGGGCATAAGCGCGGCCGTCAGTGCGCCGGTCGCCGCGGCGCTGCTCGGCCGAGGTGAACTGACGCTGATGCTGGCGGGCTTCGCCTTGCTGGTGCTGTGGCAGCACCGGGCGAACCTTGTCCGGCTGCGCGCCGGGACCGAGCCGCGGGTCGGGCGATCCAGGACTTGAGCCAGGCTGACCTGATCGCCCGCATCCGGCTGATCCGCAGCCAGAGCATCGGTCCCGTCACCTTTCGCCAACTGCTCGCCAGGTTCGGCAGCGCAGAGGCGGCGCTGAAGGCCGTTCCGGACTTAGCGAGGCGGGGCGGCGGGCGGATGCCGGCCTTGTGCACACAGGAGCAAGCGGAGCGCGAACTGGCACGGGTGGAAGCCATCGGCGGCCGCTACCTCAGCATCGGTCAGGGGCTTTATCCAGCACTGCTCGCCCAAAGCGACAATGCGCCCCCACTGCTGACGGCGATCGGCGACCTGTCGTTACTGGAGAAGCCGAGCGTCGCGATGGTGGGCGCGCGCAACGCCAGTGCGGCCGCCTGCCGCTTCGCCCGCGGGCTGGCCCACGACCTTGGCCAGGAAGGCGTGGTGGTGGTCTCTGGGCTGGCGCGCGGGATCGACGCGGCGGCCCATGAAGGTGGGCTCGCGACCGGCACGATCGGCGTGATCGCGGGCGGGCTCGACATCTTCTACCCGCCCGAGAACGAACGCCTGCAGCGGGAGATGGCGAGCCGCGGCCTGGTGCTGGCCGAAATGCCACCGGGCACCGAGCCGAGGGCGCGGCACTTTCCCTATCGTAACCGCATCATCGCCGGCCTTTGTCCCGCGACACTGGTGGTCGAGGCGGCGCCACGGTCGGGATCGCTGATCACCGCTCGGCTGGCGGCCGAGATGGGGCGCGAGGTGCTGGCGGTGCCGGGGAGCCCGCTCGATCCCAGGGCGCAAGGCTGCAACGGGCTGATTCGCGATGGCGCGACCCTGGTGCAGAATGCCGCCGAGGTGATGGAGGCGATCCGGCCTGGCCTGGGCGGGGTTCAGTCGGGCCGCGACCTGTTCTCTCATGCGCTGAACGTGCCACCCAGCGCCGAGCCGGACACCGCCGAACGAGCGCGGGTGGAGGAACTGCTTGGCCCCTCTCCAGTCCCGGTGGACGAGATCGTGCGGCTCTCGGGGCTGGAGCCCGGCGCGGTCCAGCTGGTGCTGCTGGAGCTCGACCTCGCCGGCAGGATCGACCGCCACGCCGGCGGAAAGGTTAGCCTGCGGCACGACTGACCGGCTTGACGGGCTGCCCCCCGGCTCCCCACCCTCGTGCGTATGCGTGAGAGTGGAGAGTGCAAGTGAAGCTGGTCGTCGTCGAATCCCCGGCCAAGGCCAAGACCATCGAGAAATACCTCGGTCCGGGCCACAAGGTGCTGGCGAGCTATGGCCACGTGCGCGACCTGCCGCCCAAGGACGGTTCGGTGAACCCGGACGAGGATTTCGCCATGGACTGGGAGGTCTATGGCGATAAGGCTCGGCAAGTGAAGGCGATCGCCGATGCCGCCAAGGGCTCGGACGCACTGATCCTGGCGACCGACCCCGACCGCGAGGGCGAGGCGATCAGCTGGCACGTCCGCGAGTTGCTGGCCAAGAAGAAGGCATTGCCCAAGGACGTGCGTCGGGTGACCTTCAACGCCATCACCAAGTCGGCGGTTCTGGAGGCCATGGCTGCCCCGCGCGAGCTCGATCACGACCTGATCGATGCCTACCGGGCCCGCCGGGCGCTCGACTATCTGGTCGGCTTCACCCTGTCGCCGATCCTGTGGCGCAAGCTTCCGGGCGCTAAGAGCGCTGGCCGCGTGCAGTCGGTGGCGCTGCGCCTGATCGTCGACCGCGAGGCCGAGATCGAGCGCTTCACCGCTCAGGAATATTGGACCGTGTCGGCACGCTTTGCCGCGACGGGTCAGGAGTTCACCGCCCGGCTGGTGGAACTGGACGGCAAGAAAGTCGACAAGCTGACGCTGGGCGACAAGGGCTCCGCCGCCGAAGCGAAGAAAGCGGTTGAGGCGGGGCACTTCGCGGTGGCGAGCGTCGAGACCAAGCCATTCACCCGCAACCCGCCGCCACCCTTCACCACCTCGACCCTGCAGCAGGAAGCGGCTCGGAAGCTGGGCTTCTCGGCCAGCCACACGATGCGGGTGGCGCAGCAGCTCTACGAGGACGGCCTCATTACCTACATGCGGACCGACGGCGTGCAGATGGCGGGTGAGGCGATCAGCGCCGCGCGCAAGGCCGTTTCCGACCGCTTCGGGTCGCAGCACCTGCCCGACAAGCCGCGGCAGTACAGCAGCAAGGCCAAGAATGCGCAGGAAGCGCACGAAGCCATCCGGCCAACTGATTTCAGCCGCGAAAAGGCGGCGAGCGGGGACCACCAGCGGCTCTACGAACTGGTGCTGAACCGTGCGCTGGCGAGCCAGATGGCGGCGGCGCGGCTGGAACGGACCACGGTCGAGCTGGCGAGCGACCGGGCGCGGCTGCGGGCGACCGGGCAGGTGACGTTGTTTCCCGGCTTCCTTGCGCTCTACGAGGAAGGGCGCGACGAAAAGGCCGAGGACGAGGATGGCGCCAAGATGCCGCACCTCGCCAAGGGCGACCGGCCCGACAAGCTGGGCGTCGATGCGGTGCAGAGCTTCACCCAGCCGCCGCCGCGCTATTCGGAGGCGAGCCTGGTCAAGCGGCTGGAGGAGCTCGGCATCGGCCGGCCCTCGACCTATGCCGCGACGCTGCAGACGCTGAAGGACCGGGAATATGTGCGGGTCGAGAAGAACCGCTTCATCCCCGAGGAGAGCGGGCGGCTGGTGACTGCGTTCCTCGAGCGCTTCTTCGAGAAATACGTCAGCTACGACTATACCGCCGAGCTCGAGGAGGAGCTGGACGACGTGTCGGGCGGGCGGATGGCGTGGCTCAAGTTGCTCGAAGCCTTCTGGCGCGACTTCAAGCCCATGGCGGGTGAGGTCATGGAGCAGAAGCCGTCGGAGGTTACCGCGGCGCTCGACGAGTTCCTGTCGCCGTGGCTGTTCCCCGACAAGGGCGACGGCAGCGACCCGCGGCTGTGCCCGGCGTGCGGCAACGGGCGGCTGGCGCTGCGCGGTGGCAAGTTCGGGGCGTTCGTCGCCTGCTCCAACTATCCCGAGTGCAAATTCACCCGGAAGTTCGGGCAGGGCGGCGATGCGGCGGCGACCAGCAGTGAGCCGGCCGAGCTTGGCGAGGGCATCATGCTCAAGAGCGGACGGTTCGGGCCTTATGTGGAGCGGGGCGAGAAACGCGCCTCGATCCCGAAGGACGTTCAGATCGACCTTGAGTGGGCGCAGAAGCTGCTGAGCCTGCCGCGGGAGATCGGGGCGCATCCGGAGACGGGGGAGACCATCACCGCGTCGATCGGGCGTTATGGGCCGTACCTGCATCACCAGGGGAAGTATGCTCGGCTGAGCAGCACGGCCGAGGTGTTCGAGACGGGGATGAACGCGGCGGTGGCCAAGCTGGCCGATGCGGCGAGTGGGGCCGGGCGGGGCCGCGGGGCGGCGCGGGAGCCGCTGGCGGTGCTGGGGCAGCATCCCGAAAGTGCCAAGGAGCTCAAGGTGATGGAAGGGCGGTTCGGGCCCTATGTCACCGACGGGACCACCCATGCGACCCTGCCCAAGTCGGCCGACCCAAAGGCGGTGACGCTGGACGAGGCGGTGGCCCTGATCGATGCCAAGGCGGCCAAGGGACCGGCCAAGGGCAAGAAAAAGGCGCCGGCCAAGAAGAAGGCGGCTCCTAAGAAGGCGGCGGCGAAGAAGTAGCCCCGCCGCACGCCCGGCAGCCCGGGTCCGCGGCGATGCGGATCGGGCGCTGGGTGGCGGCAAGGCCGTCGATCAGGTGGATGGTGCCGGCCTTCACCTCGCCCGCCTGCGCCAGGAAGCGCAGGGCGAGAAGGGCGGCGAGGTTGCCAGCGAGCCCGGTCAGTGCGCCAGTGACGCCGAGTTCGGCGCAATTGTCGCAATCGTCGGCGTCGAAGGCATCGCCGACGAAGCAGCGGTAGCAGGGCTGCCCCGTGAACAGGCCGACCTGCCCCTGCCATTGCGCGGCGGCGGCGCTGAGGAGCGGCAGGCCAGCGGCGACGCAGGCATCGCTGACGGCGAGGCGGGTCGCGAAATTGTCGGTTCCGTCGATCACGAGGTTGTGGTTGCCGAGCAGGGCGGCGGCGTTGGAGGGGGTGATCGCCTGCTCGACCCCGGCGACCTCGACAAAGGGATTCAGGCGGCGGACGAACTGGGCGGAAAGCGCGGCCTTGGGCTCACCCGCATCGCGTGAGCGGTAGATCGGCTGGCGGTGGAGGTTGGAGAGGTCGGCCGCGTCCGGGTCGATGATCGTCAGGCGGCCGACGCCCGCGCCCGCCAGCGCCGGAATGATCGCCGCGCCGATGCCGCCGGCGCCAACCACCGCGACCCGCGCGGCCTTGAGGCGCTGCTGGCCCGTCCCGCCGAGGTGCGGGAGCACGATCTGGCGGGCGTAGCGGGTGAGTTCTTCGTCGCTGAGGGTCACGGGAATGTGCTTAGAGCCCGGTGCTGCCGAAGCCGCCTTCGCCGCGGACAGTCTCATCGAGCTCGGCGACCTCCTGCCACTCCGCCTGCGTGACGGCGGCAGGGACCAGCTGGGCAATGCGCTCGCCGCGGCGGATCGGGAAGGGCTGGTCGCCGTGGTTGATCATGATGACCTTGAGTTCGCCGCGATAGTCGGCGTCGATGGTGCCGGGCGTGTTGGGGACAGTGACGCCGTGCTTGAGCGCAAGGCCCGAGCGGGGGCGGACCTGCACCTCATAGCCCTCCGGAATGGCGATGCGCAGGCCGGTGGCGACGGCGTGGCGCTGCCCGGGCTGAAGGTCGAGGTCTTCGGCCGAGACGACGTCCATGCCGGCCGCGTGGGCGGTGGCGTAGGCGGGCAGGGGCAGGCCTTCCCCGTGGGGGAGGCGGGTAATCTGGATCCGGATCATGCGAGGTCCTGGGCGATGCGGGAAAGGAGGGTGCGGGCGAGGACTTCCTTGGAGCCAGCGCCCAGGTCCTCGGTGCCGTCGGCGGTGAGGAGATGGAGGTGGTTCGACGCGCCGCCCATCACGTCGCCCGAAACGTCGTTGGCAACGATCCAGTCGGCGTTTTTGGCGGCACGCTTGGCGGCGGCATTGGCGAGCAGGGCGTCCGTTTCAGCCGCGAAGCCGACCAGCAGGCGCGGGCGGTCGGGGTGTGTGCCGAGAGTGGCAAGGATGTCGGGGTTGGGCGCGAAGCGCAGCTGCGGCGGGCCAGCGGACTTCTTGAGCTTGGTGGGCGAGACCTCGACCTTCCAGTCGGCGACAGCGGCGACGAGGATGGCGGCGTCGGCAGGCAGCGCGCTCTCGACCGCGGCGAGCATCTGGTCGGCGGTCTCCACGTCGATGCGGGCGACGCCGGGTGGCGTGGGAAGGGCGACCGGGCCAGCAACGAGGGTCACGCGCGCGCCGAGCGCGGCGGCGGCGGCGGCGATGGCGAAGCCTTGCTTGCCCGACGAGCGGTTGGCGATGACCCGGACGGGGTCGATGGGCTCATGCGTTGGCCCGGCGGTCACGAGGATATGTTTGCCTGCGAGGTTTCCGCCAGCCCCGAACGCAGTCGAGGGGATGGGCGCGAGAGGTGGCTCGACGACGCTCGGCCTGAGCGGAGTGCCGGGCGTGAGGGGAAGTGCCGCGAGAATGTCGGCCGGCTCGGGCAGGCGGCCTGGGCCATATTCGCCGCAGGCCATGGCGCCCTCGACCGGCTCGACCACGGTGACGCCGCGCGCCCGCAGGGTGGCGATATTGGCTTGCGTCGCGGCGTGCAGCCACATGCGGACGTTCATCGCGGGCGCGACGAACACCGGCTTGTCGGTCGCCAGCAGCAGGGTGGTGGCGAGGTCGTCAGCGATGCCGGCCGCCATTTTCGCGAGGAGGTCGGCAGTGGCCGGGCAGACGAGGACCAGGTCGGCGGCGCGGGACAGCTGGATATGCCCCATCTCCGTTTCGTCCTTGAGGTCCCACAGCGAGGTATAGACCGGGCTCTCGGCCAGGGCGGCGAGGGTCAGGGGGGTGACGAAATGCGCGCCGCCGGCGGTCAGGACCGGGGTCACCTCATGGCCGTGGCGACGGGCCAGGCGAATCAGCTCGGCCGCCTTGAACGCCGCAATGCCGCCGCCGACGATGAGCAGGATTCGGGCCATCAGAGGCTCCGAAGTTCCCGAAGTTCACACGGGGCGCGGGGTCGGAAGCGGCCGAAGTTCTCGAAGTTCACATAGGGCCGCATCTGCGCGGCGTTTCCCATGCTCTCGCCCTTGGCCGGGGATTGCAGCAGGGAAAGGGGCGGGCGCGCGGACATGGGGCAGGTCGATGCCAGACCAAATCCTACTTTGCTAGGCAGGAACATCGGGGTGACCTCTTGGCGCGGCGCGTGCCACTCCCATCTCCCGCCCGACACGACAGGGAGCTCCACGCATGACCGACTACGTTCCGCCCAAGGTTTGGACGCCCAAGCCCGCCGAAGGGCGGTTCGCCGCGATCAACCGGCCGGTGGCCGGCGCGACGCATGACAAGGAGCTTCCGGTTGGGACGCATCCGCTGCAGCTTTACAGCCTTGGCACGCCCAACGGTCAGAAGGTCACTATCCTGCTGGAGGAGTTGCTGGCGGCGGGTCATGGCGGGGCCGAATATGACGCCTGGCTGATTGACATCATGGAGGGAAACCAGTTCTCCAGCGGGTTCGTCGGGATCAACCCCAACAGCAAGATCCCGGCGCTCGTCGATCGCAGTGGGCCCGAGCCGGTGCGGGTATTCGAAAGCGGTGCGATCCTGCTCTACCTGGCCGAGAAATTCGGCGCGTTCCTTGGGCGCAGCCGGGCCGAGACGCTGAGTTGGCTTTTCTGGCAGATGGGATCGGCGCCGCTGCTGGGCGGCGGGTTCGGGCATTTCTTCGCTTATGCGCCGGTGAAGATCGAATATGCGATCGACCGCTACACGATGGAAGTGAAGCGACAGCTTTCGGTGCTCGACCAAAGGCTGGCGGACAGCGAGTATGTGGCGGGCGACGAGTACAGCATCGCCGATATGGCGATCTGGCCCTGGTATGGCTCGGTGGTGCGCGGGCGCATCTATGACGGGTCGGATGTGTTCGTCGGGGCTGAGGAATACCGCCATGTGAAGCGCTGGGCCGAGCAATTGTGGGAGCGCCGGGCGGTGAAGCGCGGTTGGAGCGTCAATCGCACCTACGGTCCCGAAGGCGAGCAGTTGCGCGAGCGGCACTCGGCGGCGGATCTTGACGCGCTGGGGTTCTAGCAAAGGCTCTCTTGGCAAGGGCGACAGGGACGCTAGGCTCTCCTCCATGTTCCGAGGAGAGCCCCGTCCCATGAAGTCTTCCGTTTTCGTCCTTGCCGCCCTGCTATCGTCGACCGCCTCTGCGCAAGGGGCGCCGATCGTGCAGCCGGGCGCTCCCGGGCAGGCCAGCCGGGTAATCGATGCGGCCACCGCCAGCCGGATCGCCGACACCAGCTTCTCCGCCTATGACGTGCGCTTCCTGCAGGACATGATCCCGCACCACGCGCAGGCCACTGTGATGACCGCGATGGTGGCGGGGCGGACCAATCGGCCCGAGATCCTGCAGATGGCCAGGCGGATCGACGCCACCCAGGCCGACGAGATGGCGTGGATGAGGAAGTGGCTGACCGATCGTGCCCAGCCGACCGCCAGCCCGCATGCCGCGCACATGATGGCGGACGCCGCGCACATGACGCACATGGGGATGGCCACACCCGCCCAGCTAGCCGAGATGCGGGCGGCCAAGGGCGTTCAGTTCGAGCGGTTGTTCCTGACCCGGATGATCAGCCACCACGCCGGTGCGGTGCGGATGGCAAACGAACTGACGGGGCGCGGCGGAACGGCGGCGGATCCCGGCCTCAACGCCTTCGTGGTCGATTTGGTCAAGGAGCAGCAGGAAGAGATCAAGCGGATGACCGCGCTGCTCGGCACGGTGGCCGAGGACCCGCGCACCGCGCTGGCGGCCGGCACCGACAAGGCGGGTCAGGCGATCCGCGGCATGACCTTGGTCGCGAGCCTGCCCAAGCCGACCGGCTTCTTTGATCCGCGCAATCCGTATGACCTGCCAGCCGCGGCGCTGGTCAAGAAGGGCGAAAAGGTGCCGGAAGGCGCCGGGCGTTCGCCGTTGCTGAGCTTTGCGCAGACTGACATGGCCTTCCAGGGCGACGTTCTGGCGGCGGGCAACTACCACGGGTTCAATCTGTATCGTGTCAGCCCGACGGGCGGCGCGCCGACGCTGGTCAGCTCGGTCATCTGTCCGGGCGGACAGGGCGACCTCAGCATCGTCGGCAACCTCCTGATCATGTCGGTGGAGCAGAACCGCGGGCGGCTTGATTGCGGACGGCAGGGCATCCAGGAGACGGTGTCGGCCGAGCGGTTCCGCGGCATCCGCATCTTCGACATCTCCAACCTTGCCCAGCCGCGCCAGGTGGGGGCGGTGCAGACCTGCCGCGGAAGCCACACCCACAGCGTTGTCTCCGGGCCGGGGCGTGACGGCAAGATCATCGTTTATGTCTCGGGCACGGCGGGCGTCCGCTCGGCGCAGGAGATCCCGAGCTGCATCGCCGATCCCGGCTCGATGCAGTCGGCGCTCTTCTCCATCGACGTGATCGAGATCCCGGTCGCCAACCCTGCCGCGGCGCGGATCATCGACCGCCCGCGGGTGTTCGGCGATCCCGCCACGGGCAGCATCTCGGGGCTGTGGGCCGGCGGCGACCACGGCGACGGAACGCAGGACACGGCGCAGACCGACCAGTGCCACGACATCACCGTCTTCCCGAGCGCCAAGATCGCCGCGGGCGCCTGCTCGGGCAACGGCATCCTGCTCGACATCAGCAACCCGCGGGCGCCGAAGCGGATCGACCAGGTCGTCGATCCGACCTTCGCTTACTGGCATTCCGCGACCTTCAACAATGACGGCACCAAGGTGCTGTTCACCGACGAATGGGGCGGCGGCGGGCGGCCGCGCTGCCTGGTCAGCGATCCCACCAATTGGGGCGCCAACGCCATCTACGACATCGAAGGTCAGAAGCTCCGGTTCCGCAACCACTACAAGCTGCCCGCCGCGCAGACCGCCCAGGAGAATTGCGTCGCGCACAACGGGTCGATCATCCCGGTCCCGGGCCGCGATCTGTTCGTGCAGGCCTGGTACCAGGGCGGCATCTCGATCAGCGATTTCACCGACAGCAGCCGCCCGACCGAGATCGGCTTTTTCGATCGCGGGCCGGTCTACAAGGACGAGCTGGTGATGGGCGGCTTCTGGTCGGCATATTACTACAAGGGCCGGATCTACGGGACCGAGATCGCGCGCGGGCTGGACGTGCTGGCGTTGCAGCCATCGGCGCAGCTGTCGCAGAACGAGATCGCGGCGGCGGCGCTAGCGGTGCATCAGGACGGACGCTTCAACCCGCAAACGCAGGCGCCGGTAAGCTGGCCGGCGGTGCCGGTCGTGGCGGCCGCCTATGTCGACCAGCTGGAGCGCTCGCAGAGCCTTCCGGCCGCGCAGATCGCGCAGCTGCGGCAGGCGATTGCCCGGCCGCAGGCGGCGCAGCTCAGGAGCCTGGCGAACAGCCTGCGCGCGCCGGCCGACCCGATTGCGGCCAAGCGGGTGGCGGCGCTCAAGGACGTCATGCTGGCGATGAAGTAGGTGAGGGCGGTTGCCAGGGCGGGAGCAGGGCTTGCCTTGCTGCTCGCCCTTGGCAGCTGTTCGTACATGTTCCCGGTGGATGTCGTCGTCCGGGACGGCAAGCTGCTGGTCTGGACCGAGCGTGAGTGGAAGTGGTTCCTGATCCCGCAGCGGCCGCGGCTGACCACGGTCAACGTCGACCTGTGGAGCGGGCCCGACTGGATGTGGCAGGTGGCGGCTCCGGCGGGATCATCGATCACGCTTCCGATCGCTTATGGAGAAGCGCGCAAGGGCGTGGAGGTACTGCACCCGCCGCGGCGGCTGGAGCCAGGAAAGACCTACATGGTGCGCGTGGACACCGCGACCTTGGCGTTCCGCCTGACGCAGTCGGGCACGATTGCCGACAAGTATAGCGTGGGATGGCCCAATGACCCGGATCAGCGGGTGCTCAGTGAAAGGCGCGACCGGCGGATCGGGGAGCTTCGGGCGGCCGGCTATTCGGAGGAAGAGGCCTATGCGCTGTTCAACAAGGATCTGAAGCGCGAGGCCACTCAGCCAAGGAAGTAGAGGGCCGCCGCGCCCGCGCCTGCGCCAAGCAGTCCCACCAGCACATCGCGCCAGGCCGGGCGCGGTAGCTGCTTCACGTCGACCTGCACCTCGGGAAGCTCAGGCGGGGCACCGCCGGGGGCGGGGAAGTAGTGGTCGATACGGTCGACAAGGTCGGGGAGCTTCTCAAGCGTTCGCTTCCACTTGACGAGGCGGTCGGCCAGCGCGGCTTCGGGGCCCAGTTCGGAGCGGATCCATTCGCGCAGGAACGGTTCGGCCGATTCCCACATGTTGATGTCGGGATCGAGGAAGGTCGCGACGCCTTCTTCCATCACCATCGTCTTTTGCAGCAGCAGCAGGTGCGGCTGGGTCGGCATGTCGAAGTCGCGGGTGATCGAGAACAGCCCTTCCAGCATCCGCCCGACGCTGATGTCCTTGACCGGAAGCCCGCGGATCGGCTCACCCACCGCCCGGAGCGCGGTGGCGAACTCCTCGGCATTGTGGTGCGGCGGGACGTATTGCGCTTCGAAATGAATGTCGGCGACGCGGCCGTAATTGCCGGTGATCAGGCCATACAGGATCTCGGCCAGCCAGCGCCGGGCCTGGGCGTCGATCCGGCCCATGATGCCGAAGTCGATGGCGGCGAGCCGTCCGTCGGGCAGCGCGAACAGATTGCCCTGGTGAAGGTCGGCATGGAAGAAGCCGTCGATCACCGCCTGGCGGAGGAAGGCCTTTACGAGGATGTTAGCGAGCGCGCGCGGGTCGTGGCCAGCCTCCAGCAGTTGGTCGCGCTTGGACAGCTTGATGCCGTCGAGCCATTCCAGCGTCAGGACGCGCCGGGCGGTGCGGCGCCAGTCGATCTCGGGAACATAGAAGCCGCTTTCGGCGACCATGTTCTCCTTCAGTTCGGAGGCTGAGGCCGCTTCGCGCTGGAGGTCCAGCTCGCGCCGGGTCCACTGGCGGAAGTGGGCGATCACCGTCTTGGGGCGAAGGCGGCGGACTTCGTCGCCGGCATGCGCTTCCAGGTGGGCGGCCGCCCATTCATAGGTTTCGAGCGCGCTGGCGAAGGTGTCCTCGATGCCGGGGCGGAGGACCTTGACCGCGACCTGCCGGCCCTCGGTGGTGACCGCACGATGGACTTGGGCGATGGAAGCGGCGCCGACGGGGGTTTCGTCGATTTCGCTGAACAGGCTTTCGAGCGGCGCTTCCAGCGCTTGCTCGATTGCCTTGCGGATCAGCGGAAAGGGCGCGGGCGGAAGCGAGTCCTGAAGCGCGAAGAGGTTGTGCGCGGCTTTCTCGCCGACGAGGTCGGGGCGGGTGGCAAGCGCCTGGCCGAATTTGATCGCGGCGGGGCCAAGCTGCTGCAGCGCGGTGGCATAGTCGGGCTCGGCTGGCTGGCTGAGGCCAAAGCGGGCGAGCTTGACGATGCGGCGGGCAAAGGGCGGGGTGAGGGGGTCGCGCTCGATCCCCTGCAGCGCGCCATAGCGGGCAAGGGTGCGTCCCCAGCGCAGGATGCGGGTGAGATGCGTCAGCGAAGACGTCAAGCCTTCCACCCCGACCAGATGCAGACCAGGCCGCCCATCAGCGTTTCGGTGCGAGTGCGGGTGAAGCCGGCCTCCCCGATCATCCGTTCGAAATCGTAGGGCTTGGGAAAGCGGTGGATGCTTTCCACGAGATAGCGGTAGCTCGCTTCGTCGTTGGTGACGGCTTTGCCGATCTTCGGGATCGCCTTGTCGGCCCACATCTCATAGGCCTCGCCGAAGCCGGGCCAGTCGCTGGTCGAGAATTCGAGCACGAACAGGCGGCCGCCGAATTTCAGTACGCGGTAAGCTTCGCGCAGCGCCTTGGGAATGTCGGTGACGTTCCGGATGCCGAAGGCAATGGTGTAGGCGTCGAAGGCGCGATCGCCGAAGCTCAGGGTTTCGGCATTCTGCACCGACCAGCTGAGGCCCTCGATGCCCTTCTTGGCCGCGCGCTGTTCGCCGACGCCGAGCATGTCGGCGTTGATGTCGCTGACGGTGACCGCGGCGCCACGCCTGGCCATGCGGAACGCGATGTCGCCGGTGCCGCCGGCCATGTCGAGGATATGCTCGTGCGGCTGCGGCTTCACGCGGGAGACGAAGCGGTCCTTCCACAAGCGGTGCATACCGCCGCTCATCAGGTCGTTCATCACGTCGTAGCGGCGGGCGACGGAGGAGAAGACCTCGCCGACCTTGCGGGTCTTTTCCTCGGGGGTGACGCGCTGGTCGCCGAATTGCACGAAATCGCTCATGGGGGGCGCTCTAGCGGTGCAGCGTCCGCCGCGCCATATGGCCGAAAGAGATGCCCGAACTACCCGAAGTCGAAACAACCGTGCGCGGCCTGGCCCGAGTGCTGGAGGGCCGGCGGCTGACGCGTGTCGAGGCGCGTCGTGCGGACCTTCGCCGGGCGTTTCCGGAGAACCTTGGCCAGCGGCTGACCGGTGCGCGGGTGACGGGACTTGGGCGGCGGGCGAAATATGGGCTGATCCATACCGATCGTGACGACACGATGGTGTTCCACCTCGGCATGAGCGGGCGGTGGCGGATCGATCCGAGCGCGGACGAGCCGCACGATCACCTCGCGCTTGAGACGGACGACGGCCACCGGCTGGTGCTGAACGATCCCCGGCGGTTCGGGAGCGTGGACCTGGTGCGGACGGCGGAGCTGGAGAGCTGGGGGCCATTCAGGGCGCTCGGGCCCGAGCCGTTCGACCTCACTGTAGTTGAACTGAAGCGGCGGCTGGAGGGGCGGAGCGCAGCGATCAAGCTGATGCTGCTCGACCAGGGTATCGTGGCGGGGCTTGGCAACATCTATGTCTGCGAGGCGCTGTTCCGGGCGGGAATCAATCCGCGAAGGGCGGCGGGCAAGGTCAGCCTGGAGCGCTTGAAGCGGCTGGTGCCGGCGATCCATGCAGTGCTGGCCGAGGCGATCGAGGCGGGCGGATCGACCCTGCGCGATTATGCGGCGCCCGATGGGGAGCTCGGCTATTTCAGCAAGAGCTTTTCGGTTTACGACCGCGAGGGCGAGCCTTGTCCGTGCGGAGGCACGGTGAAGCGCTTCGCCCAAGGCGGCCGATCGACCTGGTATTGCCCAGCGTGTCAGCGCTAGTGAGTTGACCGGACAAGGCGGCTGGGTTAGGGGAGCGCCCAATCGGTGCGTGCCGCCATTGGCCGCGCCGCTTTTCTTTTTGTCAGCAGTTTAGGGAACTCAGCCAGCCATGGCGAACACGCCGCAAGCCAAGAAGCGCATCCGCCGCAACACCCGCCGCGCCGAAATCAACGGCGCGCGCGTCAGCCGTATCCGGACCTTCATCAAGGCCGTCGAATCGGCGCTGCTGGCGGGCGACAAGGGCGCGGCGTCCGAAGCGCTCAAGGCTGCTCAGCCCGAGCTGCAGCGCGGAGTCGCGCGCGGCGTGCTTCACAAGAACACGGCATCGCGCAAGTTCTCGCGCCTCACCAAGCGGGTTTCGTCGCTCGGTTGAACCGCTTCAACCTGTACCAGGTCGGGAAGGCCGCCGGATGCGAATCCGGCGGCCTTTTTCGTTACGGGGGAAAAACCGTTTTGTTACCGCGATTCGCGCGCCGGCCCAGTTAACAAGGCTCGAAGAAATGGCTGAAAACAGCCGTTAACTTGCGTTCCCCTCACAGGGGGCTGTCAAGCTGCTTTATTTCACTTCAGTGAAAAAAGTGCAGTTGTCAGAAGGCCTCCGGATGCTCCAAAAAACCCCTCCGGCAGTGATTCCACTGGGGGGATCCACGCGAGGCAAAGGACAGGCGCGTCGACAGGTGTCGGCGTGGTCGAACCCTCTTGCCTGTGGTGCCTGGCTGACGGCGCGGACGAGATGGAGGCAGGGGCGAAGTGAGCGGATTCGGATTCGACATGGGACAGGGACTGGGTGAGGGTGGTGCGGAGCTGGCGGGTGCCGGCGAAAGCTCCCCGCTCGCTGCCGCCTGGGCCGCGATCCGGACTGGGCTTCGCCGCGACTGCGGGGCGCGGACGTTCGACGGCTGGCTGAAGCCGGCCGAGCTTGGCGCCTTCGACCCTGATTCGGGCTGCCTCGAACTGGTGATGCCGAGCCAGTTCATGGCCGACTGGGTGCGCAGCCACTTCGGCGAGCGGCTGCAGCTGGCCTGGCGCACGACCCTGCCGGTGGTGCGCGAAGTGCGGGTGGTCGCCTGCGAGGGCGGGCCGCGACCGGCGCCTTTGCTGATCCTCGACGAGGAGCCGCTTCCGGTCGAGCGCGCCGCCGCCGCCGCGCCGCATCCGCGCCCTGCGTTTGACCCGCGCTACAGCTTCGGCAGCTTCGTCGTCGGCAAGGCGAACGAGGTCGCGGCCACCGCCGCCAAGACCCTGGCCGAAGCGCCGACGGTGACCTTCAACCCCTTGTTCCTTCATGGCGGCACCGGGCGCGGCAAGACCCACCTGCTGCATGCGCTGGGCCAGCGCTTCCTGGAGCTCAATCCCGCCGCCCAGGTTGTGATGATGAGCGCCGAGAAGTTCATGGTCGAGTTCGTCCGCGCGATCCGCGAGAACGACACCATCGGCTTCAAGCAGCGGCTGCGCAGCGCCGACCTGCTGCTGATCGACGACGTCCAGTTCATCGCTGGCAAGGAGTCGACGCAGGAAGAATTCTTCCACACGATGAACGAGATCATCAACGCCGGTAAGCGGCTGGTGATCACCTCGGACCGGGCGCCGCAGGACTTGGACGGGATCGCGCCGCGTATCCTGTCGCGTCTGTCGTGGGGCCTGGTGGCGGACATCAACGCCGCCGACCTGGAGCTGCGCTACAACATCCTGCTGGCAAAGCTCCAGCTGCTGCCAGGCATCAGCATGGCCGACAATGTGGTGGATTTCCTTGCCCGCCGGCTGACCAACTCGATCCGCGAGCTGGAAGGCGCGCTGAACCGTATCGGCGCCTACGCGCTGATGACCGGCCGCACGATCGACGTTGCGTTTGTCGAGGAAGTGCTGGCGAACGTGCTGCGCGCCAACCAGCGCCGGATCAGCATCGACGAGATCCAGACCCGCGTCGCCGACCATTATTGCATCCGCAAGGCAGAAATGGTGTCGGCCCGGCGTGCGCGCGAAGTCGCCCGGCCACGGCAGGTCGCGATGTACCTGTCCAAGCAACTGACGCCCAAGTCGCTGCCGGACATCGGCCGCCGCTTTGGCGGGCGCGACCACACCACGGTGATCCACGCCGTGAAGCAGATCGAGAAGCTGCGGGCGAGCGATCCCGATATCGATGCGGCGATCCGCCTGCTGACCCGCCAGCTCGAGGGCTGAGGCCCTCGCTCAGCCTTGCATGCGGTTGAGACGCTCGCGCCGTTCGATGGCGCGGGTGTAGGTCTGGAGCACCGCGCCGTTGATGACGTCCCAATCCTGGGTCTTGGCAAAGGCGAGGCCGGCGGCCCCGTGGCGCCTGCGAAGGTCCGGATCGGCGGCATAGGCGGCGACCGCGTCGGTGAGGGCCGGGATGTCGCCAGGCTCGGCAAGCGAGCCGGTCTCGCCATCGCGCACGAGGCTGCTGGCGCCGGTAGCAGCGGCGGCCACCACCGGCAGAGCGCAGGCCATGGCTTCCAGCGTGACGTTGCCGAAGGTCTCGGTGATCGAGGGATTGAGGAAGAGGTCGGCGCTGGCGAGCGCGCGGGCGAGATCCGGGCCTTCCTGGTGGCCGACGAAGATGCCGTCGGGAAGCGCCTTCTCAAACCACGGGCGGGCCGGACCTTCGCCGATCACCAGCACGCGGTGAGGGATATTCTTCGCGGCCAGTTCGTCATGCACGGCGGCAAAGACATCGAGGCCCTTTTCCATCACGATCCGGCCGAGAAAGGCGATCACCAGTTCATCATCGCCGATGCCGAGGCCGCGGCGCCATTCGAGGCTGCGGCGCTCGGGATTGAACTGGCTGCGGTCGACGCCGCGCGACCAGATGGCGATGTTGCGGTTCATCCGCTGGGCGCGGAGCACGGCCGCGGTGGATTCGGCCGGAACCAGCAAAGCATCGCAGCGGAGGTACAGGCGGCGGAGAGCTGCCCGGACCGTCGGTTCGAGCAGTTCGAGGTGATAGTAAGCGAGATAGGTCTCGAACCGGGTGTGGACGGAGGCGACCGCCGGAATCTTGCGCGCGCGCGCCCAACTGACCGCCCGGTGCGAGCTGAAGTCGGGACTTGCGATGTGGACGATATTGGGCGCGAACGCCTCCAAGTCCTTTCGCACCGCACGAGTAAGGCCGAGAGGGACGCGATATTCAGGCCGTCCCGGCGCCGCGATCGAGGGCAGGGAGACGAGGTCACCGGTGGGCGGAAAGGCGGGTTCGGGCACCGTGGGCGAATAGACCCGCAACTTGCACCCCTGCCGCAGAAGATAGCCAACCAGCCGGTTCAGCGCCTGATTGGCACCGTCGCGCACATAATTGTAATTGCCCGAAACAAGGGCGATGCGAAGGTCCTCGGGAGCCATGGCGCGGCCTTTAGCGGCGTGGCCGCGGGTTCGTCCAATCCCGGCTACTGCTCCGGGAAAGCAGAAGCGCGAAGAGGCCGAGGATGGCGAGGTGGAAGGGACGGGGCATGGGCTCGCCTCTAGCATGAACGGGGCGATGAAACACGGCCTGCCGCCGGTCGTGGGCGCCGCACCACGGCTGCTGGTCCTCGGGAGCCTGCCGGGCGAAGCATCGCTCGCTGCTGCCCGCTATTATGCGCATCCCCGCAACCAGTTCTGGCGCCTGATGGAGGTGGCCACAAACGACGAGCTGGCCAGCGAACCATATCTCAGACGATTGCAGCGGCTGGTGAACCACGGTGTCGGGCTGTGGGATGTCATCGGTTCCGCGCAACGGACGGGGAGCCTCGACCAGCAACTTAGTGAGATCGAGGCACGCGACCTATCGGGGTTCGTGGCGGACCTGCCCAGTCTTCGCGCAATCGGCTTCAACGGCGGAACGGCCGCGCGGATTGGACGACGGGCGCTGGCGGACACTCACCTGACATTGGTCGACCTGCCTTCGTCCAGCCCGGCCTACACGCTGCCATTCGCCGAAAAGGCGAGGCGGTGGGCCGCGCTTGGTGCCTTTCTCGATTGACGCCATGCCGAGCCTTTCGTCAAAGCGAGGCATGGCAGAAGAAGTTGAGCTTCCGGACGGCGAGGAGCGCGGGCAATTGTCGATGGTCGACGAGGCGCTGGTCGCCGGAACCATCGCCAACACCAACGGCCTGCTGGTGATCCTGGCCAAGCTGGTCGCCCGCGGCGTATTCGACGAGAGTGATCTGAAGGCCTTCAGCGACAGTTATTCCAAGCCACTCGACCATGAAGGCATGCGTGAGAACGAGCTGGTCAGCCAGATGCAGGACCAGATGGAGAGCACGCTGGCCGAATTGATGCGGTTCATCGCCGAGCGGGGCTAGGGCATTTCGCCCGGGTGACTGGCGGGCGGTCACCCCCTATATCCGGTCCATGTCCTGGCTTGCCGGTCTTGCCCTGTTCACCGCGACCGTCCTGGTGATGGAGGGTTTCGCCTACGTGCTGCACCGCTTCGTCATGCACTCGAAATGGGGTTGGGCGTGGCACGAGAGCCATCACCGTGAGCGGAAAGGCTGGCTTGAGCGCAACGACCTTTATGCCGTGGTGTTCGCACTGCCCTCGATCCTGCTGATTTGGGGCGGGCTGAACGGCGGATGGGGTGACTGGGCGACCTGGAGCGGCGCCGGGGTCGCTTTCTACGGCGTGATCTACTTCGGATTTCACGATGTGATCGTGCATGGCCGCCTGCCGCACCGGATCGTGCCGCGCTCGCGTTACTTCAAGCGGATCGTGCAGGCCCACAAGCTGCACCATGCGGTGGAGAGCCGGGACGGGGCCGTGAGCTATGGCTTCCTCTACGCGCCGCCGGTCGACGCGTTGAAGCAGGCGCTGAAGCGGAGCGCCGAGGCGCGCGTCAGGGCCGCGAAGGGCGGGTCCAGAGCCCGGTCCTCGGAACGGGTCTGACCGGCCACAGCGCTTCCCAGAAGGCTTCCATCACCAGCGCGGCCTTTTCGGCCTTGGAGGTGCTGATCCGCTCGTCCCAGGCGCGGGGGCCAAGCGCCGCGGCGCGGGTCGCAATCTCGCCGTAGATGCCGCTTGCGGAGAGCACGGCCCAGCGGCTTCGGAACGGCAGCCGCGCGGCACCGATGCGGGCGGAGCGGCGGTAGTCGTCGGCCATCGTGCTGAGGCGGTGCGCGAGGCGGGCAAGGGCAGCACGATGCTTGGGGTCGGCGAGGTCGGCCCCGGTGAGGCTTTCCGCCTTCAGCCACTCGGTGGGCAGGTAGACCCGGCCCACGCGGCTGTCCTCGACGATGTCGCGGGCGATGTTGGCGAGCTGAAAGGCGATGCCGAGATCGGCGGCGCGGTGCAGCGTATCCTCGTCGGACGGGTCGACCCCCATGACATGCGCCATCATGACGCCAACCGCGCCCGCGACCTGGTAGCAATAGGAGAGGAGGTCGTCGGTAGTGACCGGCCGCCAGCCCGCCGCGTCGCGGTCGAAACCGGCGAGGTGGTCGGCGGCGATGGACGGGGGGATGCCGCACTCGTCCGCAACCACGCGCAAGGCCTCAAAGGGGACGAGGCCGGTCTCCTCGCCAGCGAAGGCGGCAGCGGTCTTGTCCTTGAGGAATGCGATGCGGGCGGCGGGATCGGTGACGCGTTCGGCGTCGTGGCCCAGCGTCTGGCCATCGGTGATGTCATCACAGGCGCGGCACCAGCTGTAGAGCAGCCAGCTGCGTTCGCGGGTGGGAAGATCGAACAGCTGGCTGGCAAAGCGGAAGCTTACCGATCCCGCAGAAATGCTCTCCAGCGCGCCCTGAACCAGGCGCGCCCGTTCATCGCCGGAGATCACGCCAGCATCAGTCCCGCAGTCGCCTCGGCGCTGCCGACCACGCCGGGGATGCCCGCCCCCGGATGGGTGCCGGCGCCCACGAAGTAGAGGTTGGAGAGCTTGTCGTCGCGGTTGTGGGTGCGGAACCAGGCCGACTGCCACAGCACCGGCTCAAGGCTGAACGCGGAGCCGAGGTGGGCGGCGAGGTCGGTCGAGAAGTCGGCGGGTGTGTAGTGGAAGATGGTGCGGATGCGGCTGCGGATGTCGGGGATCAGGCGCTCCTCGAGCGTGTCGAGCACGACCTCCTGATACTTCGGGCCTTCGACCGCCCAGTCGACGTCCGCGCGAGCGGCGTTGGGGACGGGCGCGAGGGCATAGAAGGTCGAGCAGTCGGGCGGGGCCATGGACGGATCGGTAATGGTCGGGTGGTGGAGGTAGAGCGCCGGGTCGGTGGCGAGCTTGCCGGTCTTGTAGATGTCGTTGACGAGGCCCTCGTAGCGCGGCCCGAACAGGATGGTGTGGTGAGCGATGTCGAAGGTGCCCTCCAGCCCGAAGTGGAGCACGAAGAGGCCGGGCGAGAAGCGCTTGCGCTTGAGGGCGCGCACCTGTTGCGGACCGCGGCTGGAGCCTTCGATCAGGCCGTAGCTGTGGACCACGTCGCCATTGGAGGCGACGGCATCGGCGGTGGCGCTCCAGCCCGAGCGGGTGCGGACGCCGGTGACACGGTCGTTCTGGGCCGTGATGGCGGTGACGGGATCGCCGAGGCGAATGGTGCCGCCGATCCGCTCGAAATGGCGGACCATGCCGGCGATCAACTGATTGGTGCCGCCCTTGGCGAACCACACGCCGCCGTCGCGCTCCAGCTTGTGGATCAGCGCGTAGATGGACGAGCAGGTCATCGGATTGCCGCCGACCAGCAGGGTGTGGAAGGAGAGCGCCTGGCGCAGGTGCTCGTCCTCGACGAAGCTGGACACCATGGAATAGACTGAGCGCCAGGCCTGGTACTTGGCAAGCGCCGGCGCGGCCTTCAGCATGTCGCCGATGCTCTCGAACGCCTTGGTCCCGAGCTTCACATAGCCTTCGTTGAAGACGCCTGCGCTGTAGGCGAGGAAGCGCTGGTAGCCGGCCCAGTCCTTGGGATTGAGCGCGTCCATCGACGCCTTCAGCTCGGCATCATCGTTGGTGTAGTCGAACACCGTGCCATCTGGCCAGCTAAGGCGGTAGAAGGGCTTCACGGGGACGAGGTCGACGTCCTCCGCCATGTCGTGACCCGAGAGCTTCCACAGGCGCTGCAGGCAATCGGGATCGGTGATGACGGTGGGGCCGGCGTCGAACACGTGGCCGTCCTTTTCCCACACGTAGGCGCGGCCACCAGGCCTGTCGCGCGCCTCGACGATCGTGGTCTGAACGCCCGCCGATTGGAGCCGGATGGCAAGCGCGAGGCCGCCAAAGCCGGCGCCGATGACAATGGCCGACTGGAGGTCGGGGCGGGCCTTCGGCAGGTCACCGTGGGCAAACGGGGCGTTCATCGCAGACTGTTCCTCAATACGCGAAGCGCCCGGAAGAAGGGCACGGGAGGCTTGCCGTACAGGACACGCGCCTTGTCCAGCCCCGTGCTGCTTCCCGCATAGAAGCGGGCGATCAAGGGGCCGGAAAGGCGGTAGAAGCGCTCCAGCACCCGGTAGCGGTCATGTGGGGCCGCCGCATGGAACAGCAAGGCGGTCAGAAGGCGGTAAAAGGCGCCGCGCTTCCAGTGCTTGCGCGCCCGGGCGCGGGTGGCGGCGCCGAGCTTCGCGCCGAGCGGTGCTTCCTCGGCGAGCCAGATGGCGAAGCGGACGGCGTCGGGCAGCGAATAGCTGGTCAGCGGATGAAAGAAGCCGCCGCGAGCACCGGCGCGGGCAACCGGGTCGGCCTTGGGCCAGAGCTTGTCGAAGTCGCCGCCGGTCACGACCGGCAGGGCGCCATGCTCCTCGCGGGTGCGCTGCGCCACCTGCCAGCCGCGCGCGGCGGCATAGTCGCCGATGCGGTCGCGAAGGAGGTCGTGGTCGATCTCGGGTCCGTCGGCATAATAGGTGTCCTCGACGAACAGCTCGGTCGGGGAGAAGGGGAGGCAGTAGACGAAGCGGTAGCCGTCGTGCTGCTCGACGGAGGCATCCATGACGATCGGGTGGGCCAGGCCGTGGCCCTGGGGAATGGTGAGCAACTGGCCGACGAACTTCTGCCAGCCAAGCTCCAGCCCTTCCGCCTTGCCCCCACGCGCGTCGAGCACGGCGGCCGCTTCGATCCGTTCGCCGCCCTCCAGAAGGACGTGGGCTGGACCGAGGTCGCTGACGCTGGCCTGGCGGATCTCGCCGGGTTCAAGAGCCGCTCGAACCGCTTGATCCAGCGCTTCGCTCTCGACCGTCTGGTAGACCTGCTCGAGATGGCGGCTGTGGGCGGGAAAGTGGACGTTGTAAGCGGGCCAGCGGTGCCGGACCAAGGGATCGGTCAGCCAGCGGTGTTGCGGGGCGATGTCGCTTTCGAAGAAGGACCAGAGATGATTACCGCCGATCTTCGCGTCCGGTTCGATGAGAAGGAGCCTGAGGTCGGGACGGCGGCGGCGCAGCGCGAGGGCGCAGAGACCTCCGGCGAGCCCGCCACCAACGATCACCAGGTCAAATGCTCGCATGAATTGGGCGGTCTAGCGTGTCCTGGCTGCGCTGGCGACCCCGGCCAAGGTCCGTTAATCATAGCACAAGGGCTTGGGTGGCAAGGCGGGGCATGGACAAGAACCGGTTTGGAGTGGTGGCGGCAGCGCTGCTGGTGGCGGGAGCGACCATGGGCGCGGCCTCACCAGGGGTGCCGAGGCAGGCCGCCGATCTGCAGGTGCAGCTTTCGGGCCTCCGCTCGGGCAAGGGCATGGTCCACCTGTGCCTGTCGGCAAGTCCCGCCAAGTTCCTGAACTGCAAGGACGATCCCTCGGCCGTTTCGCGCTCGGTTCCCGCTGCGGCTGCCGGGCGGTTCGACCTTGGGGCAGTGAAGTCGGGCACCTATGCCTTGCTGGTGGTGCATGACGAGAACCGCAACGGCAAGCTCGACATGATGATGGGCATCCCGCGCGAGGGGTTCGGCTTTTCCAACAACCCTGCGATGAAGCCACGCGCGCCCAAGTGGGAGGAGATCCGCTTCACGGTGCCGCCGACGGCAAGCGTGCAACAGGTCCGCATCCGCTACGTCCTCTAGGCGAAGGCGCAGTTCTGAGGGGCTAGGCAAGGGCCGGGGTGACGGGAGTCTTGCTCCCCGTCACCCCGGCCTTCTTGCATGAGCGCTATCGCTCGCCGAGCGCGTCGCCGGTCGTCTTGAGGATCGGCTTGGTCAGATAATTGAAGACGGTGGTCTGGCCGGTGATGATCTCGGCGATCGAGGTCATGCCGGGCTGGAGCACGATCTTCTCGCCCCGGTGGCGGGGGCGGAGCTTGGAAGGATCGGCGCTGAGCAGGACGCGGTAGTAGGTCTGCACGCCCTCCTTGGTCTCTTCCGATAGGGTGTCGGCGCTGATGTGCGTGACGGTCCCGTCGGCCGAGCCGTAAATGCTGCTGTCATAAGCGTCGAACTTCACCGCCGCATTCTGGCCGCGGCGAATGAAGGCGATGTCGGAGGGCGACACGCGCGCTTCTACCACCAGCTTGTCACCGGACGGGACCAGCTGCAGCACCTCGTCACCGGCGCGAAGAACGCCGCCCACAGTATTGTATTTAATGGCAACGATGATCCCGTCGGTGGGCGAGCGAAGCTCGGAGCCGCGCAGGATGGCCGAGCGCTGGGTCAGCTGCTCGGTGGCGCTGGCCAGCTCTTCCTCGGTCTTGGCATATTCGGTCTGCAACTCGGCCAGATATTCGCTCCGGCGCGTGTTGATCTGCCCCTGGAGGTCGGAGGTCTGGCGCTGCATGCGCAGAACCTCGGAGCGGCTGACGTCGCCGCTGTCGACCAACGGCATGTTCATGTCGAGCTCCTGCCGGGTCAGGCTGAGCATCGACTGAAGGCTGTTGATCTGGCTCGACAAGGCCTGGCGGCGACGGGTGTAGAGCTCGCGCTGGCTGGCGACGAACTCGGGGTGCGAGCTCGTCTCGGCCGGGAACACCAGCGGGCGGTTGAACAGCTCGGCCTGGATGCGGGCCATGCGGGCCTTCAGCGCCGCGACCTGCGCCTGGCTTTCCTCCACAGCGGCGCGGGGGCGGGTTTCGTCAAGGCGGACCAGCAGATCGCCGCGCTTCACGCGGTCGCCTTCGGCCACCAGGATTTCGGCGATGGTGCCGCCATCCTCGCTCTGCACGACCTGGGTCCTGCCGCTCGGGATCACCTCGCCGCGGGCGCGGCTGACCTGATCGATCTCGGCCCACAAGGACCACATCACGAACGCCGCCACCGCAAAGGCGGACAGCAGGATGATCTGGGTAGACTGACGAAAACGAAGTTTCATGGAAGGGTCCTCAGGCGCCCGAAGCGAGCTTCACGGGCGTGGGCTGGGCAGGCGGGGTGGGCTGGGCAGGCTGGTTGTCGCCGCGAAGCTTGGACAGGACCTGGCCGGTCGGGCCATCCATGACCACCTTGCCGCCAGCCATCACCAGCAGGCGATCGGTCAGGGTGAGCAATTGCATCCGGTGGGTGACGAGGACCAGCGTGCGATCGGGCGTCATGCGGGTGCGCAGGGAGTGGATCAGGCGCGCTTCCGACGCCTGGTCGAGGTTGGAGGTCGGCTCGTCCAGCAGCCACATCTGGGGCTCGGCAAGGAACAGGCGGGTGAGGATGGTAAGCGTACGCTGGCCGCCCGACAGGCCGCGTCCGCCTTCGGCGATCGGCAGGTCGACGCCCATCGGGTGCGAGGACACCATGGGCGCCAGGCCGATTTCGGTGATCGCCTTCATCAGGGCGTCGTCACCCGGATCGCTGAGCCCCATCAGGAGGTTCTCACGCATGGTGCCGTTGAGGAGGCGCGTGTCCTGCGGCAAGTAGCCGATGTTGCGGCGGAGGACGTCCGTCGCGATCTGCCGCATCTCTAGCCCGCCGACGCGGACCTGGCCTTCGGACGGAGCGTAGAGGCCGGCCAGCACGCGCAACAGGGTCGACTTGCCCGAACCGATCCCGCCGATGATGCCGACCTTTTCGCCCGCGCGGATTTCCAGTCGTTCGATGTCGACGCTGGGCCGATCGGGCGAGTAACCGAAGCGCAGGCCGGTGACCTGCAGCGACGGCGAGAGCTGGGCCGGGCGCAGCGCTTCGGTGTCCGGCGCCTGGTCGAGCGGCAGGCGCATCAGGCTGTCGAGGCCCGCCAGCGACGAGCGGGCGTAACCCCACTGCACCAGCATGCCCGGAAGCTGCGCCAGAAGCGGGCCGTTGACGCGGCCGGCAATGATCGAGCAGGCGATCAGCGCACCGGGCGTCATTTGCCCGTCAGACACCAGCACGGCGCCAAAGGCGATGATCAGGACGTAGGCGAACTGCTGCAGCCCGCTGAACAGGGCGTTGGCGATGGACGACCAGCGCTTCACGCTGTCTTCGTGGAGCTGCACCTCTTCCATCAGCTGGTTCCAGCGGGCGAGCATGTGCCACGAGCCGCGGTTGGCCTTGATCGTCTCGGCCGCATCCAGAGCCTCGACCAGCAGGCCGTTCTTGCGGTTGCCATTGGCCTGCGCCTTGGCGGTGTCGTCCCTGATCAGCCGCGCGAACACCCAAGACAGGATCAACGCAAGGGGGAAGGAGATGAGCGGGATGAAAGCCAGCGGTCCCCCGATCCACGAAATGACGAGGATGAAGAAGAGGGCGAATGGCAGGTCGGCGAGGAGGAAGATCGAGGCCGAGGAGAGCAGACCGCGGATCTGCTCCCAGCCGCGAATCTGCGCCGCCATGGTGCCGATCGAGGGCGGCCGGGCATCGAGGCGTACCGCCTGGGCGCGGGCGAAGAAGACCTCTGAGACCTCCGTGTCGACCTTGGCGGCCTCCCGTTCGATCATCAGGGCGCGGGTGGTGCGCAGGATGAAGTCGAGCAGCAGGGCAACGCCGACGCCGACGCTCAGCACCCACAGCGTCGCAAAGCCGCTGCGCGGAATGACGCGGTCGTAGACCTGCATCGAGTAGAGCGAGGTGGCGAGCGCGATCAGGTTCACGATCACCGTCGCGATCACCGCCGAGAACAGCACCTTCTTGCGAAGCAGCAGGGAGCGTCCGAACACATGGATCGCGCGCTCGCCCTGGCCCCGGTCGGCGAGATTCGGAATCTGCGGCAGGAAGAAGCGAGTCGATGGCCCGATCTCGCGCAGGCCGTTGAACGAGGGCGACACAACCCGGACCGCGTCCACCGTCTCGAACTGCTCGGCGATCGCCCAGCCCTCGACCTCGTCCCACATGAACAACGGAAACTGGTGCGCGCGGGGGCGGTGGCCAACCTCGGTCGGCTTGCGCCAGCCGAGCCGTGCCGACAGCCGCTTCAGCGTGTCGCCGTCATGCAGCGAGAAGCTGTCGGGATCGCCGGCCCGCGAGCGCCAGTCAGGCGCGAGTTCGGCCGACTGGCGCGTGGCAAAGCGGTCAACCAGATCGAGAAAGGAGTTCATCGTGCGGAGTCCGCCCTGATTTCACGTGCCTGCCACTGACAGCTGCGGATCAGCAGTCGGGCAGAACTCGACATTGCAGAAAGTTCGGCATTGGCGAGCGCGATCCGCGCCGCGTTGGATTCCCGAACCGCGTTCATCACGTCCAGCCAGGTCCGGCGCCCGGTAATGAACTGACGCATGAAGCTGTCGGTGACGTTGGACGAGGAGTCCGCCGCATCCCGGCTGCTTTCGACCTGAGCGGCGGCAGCGGTGTTCTCGACAATGTCGAGGATGGTCGCCTCGCGTGCCTCCCGCTCGGCGACCGTGACCCGGAACCGCGCGGCATTGGTCCGCGCGGCAGCGGCGTTGGCGGCGGCCACCGGCGACAAGCCACCGTTGGTGCTGGCCTGCACCGCCACGCCGAGGCCGCTGCCCTGGAAGCGGTCATGGGTGAACTGCACCCCCACCTGCGGGAACAGGGCGGCCTTGGCGAGCTTGCGATCGGCCTCGGCTACCTCCGTCTCGGCCTGGAGCCGGCGGATGGAAGGATCGCAGGTAAGGGCGGACTGGACCAGCGCCTCGGACGAGGGGTGATGCCGCGCCTTGTCATATTCGGGGAGCGGATCGACGTCGAAGTTCGGATCGCCAACCAGCTCGCGCAGCTGCTGCAGGGCGGCATAGCGCTGGGCGGTGGTGAGGCTCAGCTCCTGACGGACCTGGGCGGCGCGGGAGCGGGCAAGGTCGAGGTCGGAACGGGGACTGACCTCCTGGGTCACGCGCCGTTCCATTGATTCCACCAACCGTTGATGCTCCGCCAGAGATTGGTCCAGAATGGCGCCAACCCGGATGCCCCGCACCACGCCGTAATAAGCGCGAGATACGCGGGTCAGGATGTCAAAGGCGGTGACCCCGACCTCTGCCTCGCTGGCGGAACGAACCGCCTCGGCCCGGTCGATCGAGGCATCGATGCGCCCGCCCGCCCACAAGGGCTGGAAGACCTGGAGCTGCGGGTTGAAGGTCGTCCCGCGGGTCGCTGCGGACACGCTGGCGCTCGGCGCGCGAAGCCATTTGGCAGCACGGACATCCTGCTCGGTCGCACGAACCAGCGCACTGGCGGCGCGCATGGAAGGATAGCGCTCGATCGCCAGCTCACCGGCGCGGGCAAGCTGCGGGTCGATTCCAGGCGGCACCGTGACTGCCATGCTGGCCGGAGCGGGCGGCCCGTAGAGGGGGGCGGTGGAGGGCGGCTGGGCCGGCTCCGAGGACACCGGAGCAGGCGTTTGGGCAGTGGCAACCGCCGAAGCCACGCTTTTTTGCGCAGACTGTGGCTGGACGAACACGCTGGCCGCCGCCGAGAAACTCACGATGCCAGCGGCAAGCGCAGGGATCGCCACCCATCGGACCGAAGCTGGCAGCGCCAGGCTAAAAACTTGAGACATATACAGAAATGACCCGCCCTAGCCCTGTTGGTTCAGTGCCATGCAACCGCCGACGCAGAGGTTTCCCAGAGCTCCAGACGAAGGCGGCTGCCGCGCACCAAGCTTCCAAAACGACACGCCCCCGGCGTCACCTTGGAACCAAACTGCGCGGCCACTACCACCAGAGTTTCCGCTAGGCGAGGGCTAAATAGCTCCCTCGGCGAAGTGTTTACCATAAGTTAACACCATGAACCACAGGGCTTATCCCGCCGGATGCGGTCGGAGATGGGCCTTGCGCTTTGGTTTGGCCGATTTAAGATGAACCGAGACTAGACGGAGATGACTGCCTTTGGTGGTTGACTTCAGTCATGCGCCCGGCTTTTGCCGGGTTTGTGGAAACATAGGGGAAGGACCAGACTATGAGTGATGGCGCAGCGCAGAACGGTGGAACCCAGGCGGCTTCGACGGGTGAGGCTGCAGCGGTAGCTGGTGCAGCGGTAGCTGCGACAACAGCGGCCGCTGCTCCCGCAGCTCCCCAAGCGGCCGTTGCCGCTCCTGCAGCCCCGGTCCAGGCCGCTGCGGCGGTTGCCACTCCGGCTGCCGCGATCGCCCCGGTCGCCGCAGCCGCAGTGCAGGCCGCTGCTGCTGCTCCGGCCGCTGCCGATTGCGCCCCGCCCAAGAAGAAGGTCAGCAACAAGCACGACCGCAAAGAGACCGAAGAAGAGCACGCCCGCGCCACGGACAGCGACGAGGACCAGAACCTCAGCCAGCCGGCCGACGGCTGCGTCCTTCCCCAGACCGGCGAAGCTGCTGCTGCGCCCGTTCAGGACGGCACTGCGTCGACCCCAGTCTATGACGACGGCACGGGCGGCGGCATTTCGAGCGGCCTGCTGATCGGCGCCGGCGTTCTTGCGGCCGTTGGCGTTGGCGCGCTGGTGCTGCTCAAGGACGACGAGGACGAAAATCGCCCGCCGGTCGCTACCGCCGACACCGCCGCGGTGAACGAGGGCGCGAGCCTGAACGGCTCGGTCGCGACCAATGACAGCGACCCCGACGGCGACCCGCTGACCTTTGCTCTCAGCGGCACGGCGCCCGCCGGCCTGACCTTCAATCCCAACGGCACCTATGTGTTCGATGCCAACAACGCCGCCTACAATGGCCTGGCCGCCGGCGCGACGCAGGTCCTGACCATTCCCTACACGGTGTCCGATGGCCGCGGCGGCTCGGCGACCTCGACCCTCACCATCACCATCACCGGCACCAACGATGCGCCGACCGTGGTGGCCGACACGGCTGCGGTGAACGAGGATGCCTCCATCACCGGCAACCTGCGGACCAACGACAGCGATCCGGACACCGGTGCCACGCTGACCTACACCGTGGTGGGCACCCCGCCCGCTGGCCTCACCCTCAACGCTGACGGCACCTACACCTTTGACGCTTCCAACGCCGCCTATCAGGATCTGGCTGTTGGCGAGACGCGGGTGGTCACCGTCAATGTCGCGGTGAGCGACGGCACTGCTCCGGCTGTGAACACCACGCTGACCATCACCGTGACCGGTACCAACGATGCGCCGGTTGCGACTGCTGACGTCGACACGGCGGTTGAGGGCGGCGACGTGGTCACCGGCTCCGTCGCGACCAACGACACCGACGTCGACGGCGACGAACTGACGTTCGAGCTGGACGAGCCGGTTGCCGGCCTCACTCTCAACGCGGATGGCAGCTACAGCTTCGACCCGAGCGATGCGGCCTATGACGATCTCGCCGCCGGCGAGACGCGCGAAGTCGTGGCGACCTACACGGTCAGCGACGGCAATGGCGGCACCGACTCGGCGACGCTGACGATCACCGTGACCGGCACTGCTGATGGCCCGGTAGCGGTGCCCGATACGGCAGAGGCCGAAGAGGATGGGGCGATTGTCACGGGATCGCTCGCAGCCAACGACGATCTGGCTGATGCAGTCGACCCCGTGGTCTATGAACTGGAAGAGCCGGTTGCCGGCCTGACGGTCAATGCGGACGGAACCTTCAGCTTCGATCCAAGCAACGCAGCTTATGATGCGCTTGCCGAAGGTGAAACTCAGACGGTCATTGCCAACTACACCGTTACCGATGCCGATGGTGTCACCTCCACCTCCACGCTGACCATCACCGTCACTGGCACCAATGATGCACCAATCGCGGTTGCTGATGTCGATGCCGGTGTGGAAGGCGACGGCATTCTTACCGGTTCGGTTGCTGACAATGACAGCGATGCCGATGATGGCGCCGAATTGACCTACACGCTGGATGAGCCGGTCGCCGGCCTCACCCTCAACGAAGACGGCACGTACAGCTTCGATCTCAACGATCCGGCTTACAACGATCTCGCCGTTGGCGAAGAGCGGGAGGTGGTCGCCACCTACACCGTCTCGGACGGCGAAGGCGGTACGTCCACGTCGACCCTGACCATCACCGTCACCGGTTCCAACGACGCGCCCGTGGCAGTTGACGACACCGACACGGCGGTCGAGGACGGTGCGATCGTGACGGGTTCGGTAGCGGCCAACGACAGCGATCCGGACACGAGCGACGAGCTCACCTACAGCCTGGATGAGCCGGTTGCCGGCCTCACTCTCAACGCTGACGGTAGCTACAGCTTCGACCCGACCGACGCGGCCTATGACGACATTGCTGATGGGGAAACCCGGACTGTGGTTGCCACCTATACCGTCAGCGACGGTAATGGCGGCACCGACACGGCCACGCTGACCATCACCGTCACTGGCACCAATGATGCACCAATCGCGGTTGCTGATGTCGATGCCGGTGTGGAAGGCGACGGCATTCTTACCGGTTCGGTTGCTGACAATGACAGCGATGCCGATGATGGCGCCGAATTGACCTACACGCTGGATGAGCCGGTCGCCGGCCTCACCCTCAACGAAGACGGCACGTACAGCTTCGATCTCAACGATCCGGCTTACAACGATCTCGCCGTTGGCGAAGAGCGGGAGGTGGTCGCCACCTACACCGTCTCGGACGGCGAAGGCGGTACGTCCACGTCGACCCTGACCATCACCGTCACCGGTTCCAACGACGCGCCCGTGGCAGTTGACGACACCGACACGGCGGTCGAGGACGGTGCGATCGTGACGGGTTCGGTAGCGGCCAACGACAGCGATCCGGACACGAGCGACGAGCTCACCTACAGCCTGGATGAGCCGGTTGCCGGCCTCACTCTCAACGCTGACGGTAGCTACAGCTTCGACCCGACCGACGCGGCCTATGACGACATTGCTGATGGGGAAACCCGGACTGTGGTTGCCACCTATACCGTCAGCGACGGTAATGGCGGCACCGACACGGCCACGCTGACCATCACCGTCACTGGCACGGCCGAGGGTCCGATTGCTGCGCCCGATACGGCGACGGCGACCGAAGACGGTGCGGTGGTCACGGGATCGCTTGCGGCGAATGATGACCTCACCGAAGCCGACGCTCCGGTGAATTATGCCCTGGTGAACGCGGTTGCCGGGCTCACCGTCAACGCTGACGGCACCTTCAGCTTCGATCCCAGTGATGCGGCCTATGACGATCTTGCCGAAGGCGAGACTCGTGAAGTCGTGGCGACCTATTCGGTGACCGACGCTGATGGTCGTTCCTCGACCTCGACGCTGACCATCACCGTCACCGGCACCAACGACGCGCCTGTTGCGGTGGCGACTGCGGTCGCTGCCACGGAAGGCGTCACGCCTCCGGTCACCGGCACGCTTGGGGCCACCGACGCTGATGACGGCGACGAGCTGACATTCACGCTGAACGATCCGGTCCCCGGCTTGACGGTGAATGCTGACGGAACCTTCAGCTTCGATCCGACCGATCCTGCTTACGAATCGCTCGCGGAAGGTGAGCAGCAGGTCATCGAGGCCGAGTTCACCGTTACCGACGCTGAGGGTGAAACGTCGACCTCGACGCTCACCATCACCGTTACCGGCACCAACGACGCGCCGGTTGCAGAAGCCGCAACGGTGAGCGCCGTTGAGGACGCCGCTCCGGTGACCGGCACTGTGGTGGCCACCGATGTCGATAATGACGCGGTTCTCACCTACAGCCTGAACGAGGAAGTCCCGGGTCTTACCCTCAACGCGGACGGAACCTTCAGCTTCGATCCGTCGAACGCGGCTTATGATGCGCTTGCAGCTGGTGAGGTTCTCACCATCGAGGCCGACTTCACCGCCACGGACGAAGAGGGCGCGACGTCGACGTCGACCATCACCATCACCGTCACCGGCACCAACGATGCGCCGGTCGCGGTGGCCGATGTCGACGCCGGTCTGGAGAACAGCCTGATCAGCGGGACTGTCGCGGACAATGACACGGACGCCGACACGCCCGCTTCCGAGCTGACCTACACGGTGGTCGGAACGGCGCCGGCTGGCTTCGTGCTGAACGCCGACGGCAGCTACACGCTCGACACCACCAATCCTGTTTACCAGAGCATCCTCGCTGGTGAGGTTCAGGACGTGGTTGTCGAGTACCAGGTCGACGATGGCCAGGGCGGGGTTTCCACCTCAACGCTCACCATTTCGGTGACCGGTGTTGCCACTGCCGTTGATCTCGACGTTGACTCGGATGATGACCTGAACACGCCGGAAGTGTTCGATGCTGCCGACGGCGACTTCATCTTCAGCGACGACGATGACATCGAGAATACGGTGATCATCGACAACTTCGGTGATGATGATGTGATCTCCTTCGACGCACCGTTCGCGGGCGCTAACCAGGTCGCGTTCGCCAACGTCGATTACGACGGCGACGGCATTGCCAATGACCTTGAAATCGCCATCAACAAGAATGGCGACGTCAGCTCAATCATCCTGCGTAACGTTCTGACGGACGAGCAGGCCGAAGGCATCATCTCCAATGAAGCCGAGGCGGAAGCAGCGATCGGGGTGGGCTTCGACAACTTCCGCAGCACCGCGGACGATGGCACGGTGGTCACACCTCCGGGCGATACTGCGGCATCGCTTGACTTCGACAGCGATAACAACACGAACACGGCGCAGCTGTTCGATGCTGGAACGGATGGCTTTGCCTTCACCGACGATGCCGACATCGAGAGTGAGGCACTCATCGTGAACTTCGGTGCTGACGATCGGATCACGTTCCTCGACACGACGGAATCGTCGCGGCCGGCCTACACCAACGACGCTCTCGATGGTGACGGTCTGGCTAACGACCTCATCATCACCTTCAACAAGGGTGGCACGAGCTCGAGCATCGTCATCAAGGACGTGGTGTCGCCGGACGCATTCATCTTCGACGAAGAGGGAGCCAACGCTGAGATCAACTCGGCGCTCGGCACCCTTAACGTCGATTATTTCGTGATTGCCTAAAATCGATAATCGCGTAAGTAACGGTCTGATCGCCACTTATTCGGCGAGCGGATTTCAGTAATCAAATCCAGGGGCAGGAGTTTATATGGCACGGGTAACACTTAGTCAGCCAGGCGAAGACGTCATCGTCGGTGGTGCTGACGTAGAGGTACGCGGCACCGCCGCGGGGGGCGAGGTCATCACGGTCATCAGCGGTAACATCCGCCTTGACCCCACATTCAACCTCGGTGGCGACACCATCGTCCTTCCGGGCGATGCGTCCGACTACACCGCCTTCCGTTCGGGTGGCGTGGTGACGTTCACCAGGAATGACGGTCAGGTCACGCTGCGCATTCCGGTCGGTGCCGCCGGGACCGAGATCCAGTTTGATGATGGCGACTCGCGCACGCTGCAGGTCGTCAACGGTCAGGCGACGCTGGAAGGCCAGCTTATCGGCACCAACTCGGCGCAGCCGACGCCGCTCACGCCGAGCGGCCCGGGGCCGCTGGTGGGCTATGACGTGGTCGGTTCGGCCGCCAGCGTCGCGGAAGGCGACAGCGGAACCCGCCTGCTGGTGTTCACCATCAGCCTCGATCGCGCCGTCACGGCCGCCGATGGCCCGCTGACGCTCAACTACCAGACCCAGAACGGCACTGCTGACTCGGCCACCGACTATGTCGCGGCCGCCGGCACCGTCACTTTCGCGGTTGGCCAGCAGGTCGCCACGGTGTCGATCGTCGTCAACGGCGACGTCGTTCCGGAACTGAATGAGACCCTCAGTCTGCTGCTCACCGGTGCCGGGCTGCGCAACGGTCCCGAGGCGCTGGTCGGAACTATTCTCAACGACGACACGGCCGTGTCGCTGACCAACGCTGCCGACAACTTCCAGGGTTCAGCCAGCGACGACACCTTCTTCGCCGCCAATGGCGCCTTGGGTGCCGGCGACAAGATCACCGACGGCAGCACGTCCGACAACGACACCTTCTCGTTGGCGGTCGATGCGGCAACGACGAACCGCAACTTCGGCGGCTTCGCGCTGACCCGGATCGAGAATGTCGAGGTCACCAACGACTCCGGCGATGTGGTCCGCCTGGACCTCTCGAGCTCCACCGGCATCGAGACCGTTGCGTCGGTCAACAGCTCGGACACGGTGATCTTCGACCAGCTGACCACCAATGCCACGGTTATCGTCGACAACGTCACCGGCGAAGATGCCGACGTTGTGGCGATCTATCAGGCTCAGGTGACCAGCGGTGCCAACACCGTTGTCAACGTCGAAGTGGACGACAGCACCGCCAACCAGATCATCCTGGGCACGGTCGGCGCTGGCAACACCGGCATCGAGACGGTCAACCTGACCGTTGAGGGCGTGTCCACGATCAACGGCCTGGTTACCCAGCTGTCGACCCTGAACATCGGTGGTGGCGGCGACGTCACCCTCAATGGCCCGCTGGTGGACTCGGTTCTCACCGTCAACGCCTCGGGCGCTGGCCGTGTCACCGTGGACTTCAGCAACAACGATGATGCCGGCGAAGGCGTGAACTTCACCGGTTCGGTCGGTGCCGACGTGGTCCGTTCGGGCGCTGCCACGGACACCCTCAACACCGGTGCCGGCGACGACACGGTGTTCGACGAGGGTGGCAACGACGTCATCAACACCGGCACTGGCAATGATTTCGTTGCCGTGCTGGGTGCTGGCAACGTCACCATTGATACAGGTGCGGACAACGACCTCGTCGCCTTCCTTCCCGGTGCCTTCAACGGCAACGACAAGGTTGCGTTCGGCGAAGGCGCCGACACGCTGGTCCTGGGGCAGAGCACGGTCGAAACCGACTATGTCGGCGTGACCAGCGCCGAGACGCTCACGATCAGCACTAACGCCACGACCAACCTCGGCAACAACGGCCTTGGCAGCATTGCTCAGGGCGCGGGTATCCGCACGGTCAACCTGAACACTTTCGGTGACGTGAGCGCGAGCGACACGCTTATCGCTACCGACTACACCGTGGGCCTCACAGTGAACCTCGGCGGCGTTGCCGGGTCGGACACGGTCCTGCTGGGTTCGGGCGCTGACGTGGTCAACACGTCGTCGTTCGACAGCAGCGACAACATCCAGGGTGGCCTGGGTGTCGACACCATCAACATCACCGACGGCATCACCACTGTGTTCGGTGGTGGTTTCAGCGGCGTCGAGGTGCTTAACTACGCCAGCGACGGTGACGGCGAGGATCAGATCCTCAGCGTCAACGATGCCAACGCTCCGACGGCGGGCAACGTCCTCACCGTCAATGCCGGCGGCTTTGCCAGCACTGAGGACTTCACCTTCTCCTCGCAGGGCGTGACCGCCTTCTCGGTCAACGTGACCACGGGTGCGGGTAACGACCGGGTCTTCACCGACGCCAACAATCTTGCCGACGTCGTTTCGACCGGTGCCGGCGACGACCTCGTGCAGATTGCGGGCGGCGACACCGCCAATACCGGTAGCGGGTTCGACACGGTGTTCGTTGGTGCTGGCGACAACGTCGTCAACGCTGGCGATGACGACGATCAGATCATCCTTACCGGTGTCGGCAACGTCACGCTCAACGGTGAAGGTGGTGATGACACCTTCACGATCGGGGGTTCGGGGTTCCTGAACGCCGCCGACGTCATCTCGGGTGGTTCGGGCACCGACACCATCGAAGTGGCTGCAGGCACCTACACGGATGCTCAGTTCACCGGTCTGACGAGCGTGGAAGTCCTGACCACCGTGGGCGGTGTGGCGAACGTCACCATCGCCGCAGAAGGCCAGGAGGGTGGCATCCGCACCGTCAACCTGACGGACGGCGGTGCTGACCGGCTGGACGCTTCGGGCTACACCGTTGGCCTGACCGTCAACTCGGACGGTGGTAACGATGAAATCCTGACGGGTTCGGGTAACGACATCATCAACCTGGCAGGTGCTGGTTCGGTGGACATCGACACGGGCGCTGGCAACGACAGCATCCGCGTGAGCGGCACCGGTGCGCTGGACGCGTCGGACGTGATCGCCGGCGGCGAAGGCGACGACGTGATCGAGCTCGACAACACCGACGGCGCAGTCGTGGGTACGGCCGATCTCGCCAACGTCACGGGCATCGACACCTACCGCATCCTCGCCAGCGGCGAGCGTGGTAGCCCCGATGCCGACGCCAACGTGCTGACCTTCGTGTCGTCGCAGGCTGACGTGGTCACCAGCGTGACCCCGATCACTGTCGATGCACGGGCCCTCACCGACGCCGAAGACTCGTTCACCTTCGTGATCGACAACTCGGTCCAGGACGGCGACTTCAGCTTCAACGTCTTCGGTTCGGCCACGGCCACCACCGTCGACAAGCAGAACGTCGGCATCAACAACAACATCAACTTCCAGGGTGGCACGGGCGTCGACACGCTCCGCATCGCTGGTTCGGACGCGGGTTCGACGGTCATCTTCAACGGTGGCACCGGTCCGGCGCTCGACGAGATCGTCCAGACGGGCACGAGCATCCTTACCGACGACGGCTTCATCGGCCTGACCTCGGTTGAGGTTCTCAGCGCCGACATCGCGATCAATGCGGTGCTCGGTCAGCGCGCGGCGATTGCTGGCACTCGCCAGGTCGACGGTACCGACAATGACGACCTGCTGGTGGTCGGCCAGGGTTACACCGGGTCGCTGCTGGTCAATCTTGGCGCCGGCAACGACGACGTTCGGGCCGCCACGCTGAGCAATGCGGCGATCACCTTCGCTGCTGCGGCGTCGAACTTCACCTCGGCCGACATCCTTGTCGGTGGCGCAAGCACGGGTGACGTGGCGAACATCGTGGCGGGCGGCACTGCCGACCTCACCTCGACGACCCGGGTCGAGACGATCAACATCAACAACGTGTCGATCGGTGCGGAAGCCACGACCCTCAACATCGACGCCACGGCGGCCGAGGTCGACGGCACCGTGCTGACCATCAACGTCAATGGCTCGGGTGCGAACGACTCTGTCACCATCAACGGCGGCAACGTCGGCGAGAACGTGACCGTCAATGCCGGCGCGGGTGCTGACATCATCGTTACCGGCAGCGGCAACGATTTCGTCAACGGCAACGGTGGCAATGACGACATCCGTACCAATGGCGGCAACGACACCATCAACGCTGGTGCTGGCCTCGACATCGTCCGTGGTGGTCTCGGTGACGACATCATCAACGGTGGTGACGATGACGACACCCTGTACGGTGACTTCGCCTTCTCCGATGCGGGCACCCTCTTTGCCTACAACGCCGCAGGTGGTGGCAACGACACCATCAACGGTGGTAATGGCGACGACATCATCGTCGGCGGCCTTCGTGGGGACCTCCTCGACGGCGGCGCTGGTGCGGACACCTTTGTCTACTACTCGGTGGAGGACAGCCGCTTCATCCAGACGGGTGGCGCTCCGGAAGATCAGCGTGACACCATCAACGGCTTCGTTGCCGGTGTGGACAAGGTCGACCTGACGCAGCTCACTGCGGCCCTCGGCCAGGTGATCCGCTTCAACGGTGAGTTCAACACCTATGCGGAAGCTCAGGCGGCCGTTGGTTCGACCGCGGGCGATGGCTTCCTGGACGTCGCATTCGTCCAGGACCTCGGTGGCCGTTCGATCCTGTTCGTCGACGTCGACAACAACGGTCAGCTGGACGGTAACGACCTGCAGATCTTGTTCACCAACAAGGTCGGCACCCTGACCGCTCCGGACGTGAACAATCCGCACACGGTCACTGGTCCGCTGGGCGTCGGTGAGACGTTCAACAGCGCCTTCGGCCAGAGCCATGGTGTCACTGACCAGTATGTGACGCTTCGCATGGATGGCGGGTTCGACTCGCTGCACATCGCTTAAGCTGATCCTAGGCTCGTGAAATTGGGGGTCCCTCGCACCTGCGAGGGGCCCCTTTTTTCGTCATGGACGGGGAGAAAAGGTGCATGACCGGCTGGTCACACGGCTATAATGTTTCCACAGGCTACACCTTCGGCTTCTACCGTGAGACGGCTCCGGACTGGATCGACTTTGCCCTCCTATCGCGCGGTTTCCTTCCGCCCCGCTGCGACAGTGAACAGCCGTTCCGCTATCTCGAACTTGGGTGTGGGCAGGGCTTCGGCCTTTGCCTGCTCGCAGCAGCCAATCCGCGGGGCGATTTCCTCGGCGTCGATTTCAGTCCCGAGCATGTTGCCCATGCGGAGGCGCTTGCTGAAGAACTAGGCCTCAACAACGTCCGCTTTCTTGAAAGGGACTTCGCGTCACTGGCCAGAGAATGGACGGACGGCGAAGCTCGCTTCGACTATGTGGTGCTGCACGGCATCTATTCCTGGGTGCCGGAGAAGATCCGTCAGGCGATCGTCACGCTTCTGGCAGGTGTAACGCGGCCCGGGACGGCCGTGTACCTTTCCTTCAATGCCATGCCGGGCTGGGTTTCGACCCTGCCGTTCCAGCATATGCTGCGGTTGCTGGAGAAGGAGGGGGTCGCGCAAGGGATTGCGGCGGTGGAGGCGGGGCGGTCGCTGTTCGAAGGGATGGATTCCGCGGGAGGCGGGCTGGGCGCGGCATTGCCTGGGCTCAAGGCGCGGATCGACGCGACGCGCACCAAGCCGGCGCCTTATCTCGTCCAGGAATATCTGCATGACAGCTGGAACCCCCTGTGGTGCTCAGCGGTGATGACCGAACTTGGGCAAGCGAAGCTTTCCCTCGCCGCCAGCGCGACATTGGCCGAGAACCTCCTGCCCGGTATCCTGCCCAAGGCCTTGCAGCAGGTTGCCGAGAGCAGAAGCGAACCCAAGCTGCGCGAGGACATCACCGACTGCCTGATCAACCAGACGTTCCGCCGCGACCTTTACGTCCGCGGGCTCCGCCCCCGCCTTCCGGGAGACGGCAAGCTGCTGGAGAGCTTCCGCTTCTTTGCCATCAAGCGATCCGATCCCGGTGAAGAGCTGAACGTCACCACCAGTTACGGCAGCATCGGGTTGACCGCTGCCAGTGTCGCACCGCTGTTCGAGGCCCTTGCGACAGGGGCCAAGTCGCTCGCAGAGCTTGCGGCAATGCCCGCTGCCCAGGCCGACCCACTCTTGCTTACCAAGCGGCTCATCCTGCTGATCCATTCGGGCTGGATCGGCTGCTCGCGGCGACCTGCAGGCGAGCAACTGGTCCTTGCCGAGCCGAATGCAGCCATCGCGAGACGAGTGGCGCAGGGAGCGGCCTACCGCCACGTCGCGGCGGGGAGCCTGGGTTCGGGCCTGGCTGCAACGGAAACCGAATTGCTGATGCTTGACGCGCATCTGAACGATGCCGCAGCCTTCAAGCAGAACGGCGTGGCTCTGCTGGAGGGGCGCCTGGCCAGCCTTGGACGAACGCTGGCCAAAGACGGTCAGCCGTTGCTGGGCGATGCAGCCAGGAGCGAGATGAGCAGGCTGGTCGACCTGTTTCAAACCCGCACCCTTCCGGCATGGCAGCGGCTTGGTGTGGTCGACTGACTGGCGTGGAGCGTCGCCGGCATCGGGAGGGGCAGGTCACTTCACGCTTGGGGACTGCCCGACCGCAATGAAACCGGCCCGGGCCGCCCAATGTGCAGGGTAGCCAACCGCGACCACCAGAGACGCCGGGCCTGCGGCTCCACGGCTAAGCCGAGGAGCGCTCACAGCGTGCCTGTCGACAGCTCAGAGGGTTGGACTGGCCGCGAGCAACGTCGCGATTGCACCCGGAACCGCAGCCTGGCGTAAGCGCGAGACACAATTGGATGCCTTCCGCACGCGGAGCCATCCTCAGCCCCGCCAGCCAGGCATTCCGATCAGCCAGTGATCGGGCTCAACGATTGCGAAGCTCTGGAAACAAGTTTGCGAGGCAGCGCGGGGTGACCATGCGTTTCTCGACCCAGGGCTCAGCCCAACGGCGGTCGTCAATTGCTGCCGGCCGAGGCGCCACCTCATATCGAATTAGACGTCGCTTTGCTCCTCGTCGGGTCCACGCATGCTTGGCCCGAAGGACATCCCCTCAACCCGCGCTCGATCGCCGAGCGAGCACATCATGGCTTGGCCGTTGGTCGCTTACCCGGACGGATGGGCCGGGGAGGTCTAGAGCGAGGCTGACCCCCAAGCCTGCCCGCCCAGCAAGAGGCCTGAGTGTCAGATCGCGGCTCAGGCGGCCGGCACCACGTTCAACGCCCCGCAGGTGCATTCCACCACCAGCCGCTGCTCGGTCTGGATCTTCTGGTGAAAGGAAGCGGGGTTGGTGGAGGTCGCGATGGCCTGGCCGCACTTGCCGCAGTTCAGGTCGCCTTCATCGCTGCCGGCCATAATCGGAAGCTTGTTGGCGCGGATGTGGGCGTCGGCGCCGGGGCGGACTTCCGGGATCGTCTCAAGGGTGATGCTGGTGTCGCTCATTTCAAAGTCCTTCGGTATAGGCCTGCGCCGGTGAGCGGCCGGGCAACCGGTGCGCTCAAGCGTTTCAGGAAGCGCCTTGGACGAGTGCCGGCGAGGTGGTCAAGCGTCTGGCGCGGTGGCAAAAGATGGGAGCGGAGGGGTTGTCGTTGGTGAGGCTGATCAGGCCGCTGTTCGGACGAGGAATGAGCAGTGACGGGCGCAAGCTTGGTCGCGCCCAGTCCGGTGCCGCCGCGGCCGTCCTTGCTGTGGCGATCGGCGGTTATCTGCTGATTGATCCGGGACCCAAGGACCGGGCCTGGGCTTCGCTTGCGCGGCCGGCCGCTGCCGTCAAGCAGCCGGCACTGCTGCAGATCACGCCCGGACAGGCGATCGAGCGTGGGGTGCAGCCGAGCGCGCTTGGTGCGGCCCGGCCGTTTCAGCTGGCGGCGGTCGACTCGACCTCGCGCGAGCGGGCGGAGAAGTGCCTGGCCGAGGCGATCTACTACGAAGCTGGCTCCGAGAGTGCCGAGGGGCAGCAGGCGGTGGCGCAGGTCGTGCTCAATCGCGTGCGCCATGCGGCCTTCCCGAATAGCGTATGCGGGGTGGTCTACCAAGGGTCGGAGCGGACCACCGGTTGCCAGTTCACCTTCACCTGCGACGGCTCGCTGGCGCGGGTGCCCTCGCAGGCGGGTTGGCGGCGGGCGCTGGATGTCGCCCGCGGCGCGCTGGCCGGCGAGGTCTTTGCGCCGGTGGGCCATGCCACCCATTACCATGCCACCTGGGTGCTGCCTTACTGGGCATCGAGCGTCGCCATGGTCGGGCGGATCGGCGGGCACATCTTCTACAGCTGGAAGGGCGGAGCGGGCAGCGCGGCGGCCTTCAGCCAGGCTTATGCGGGGGTCGAGGCGACCAAGGAGCGACTGCTGACCGAGCCGGTTCCCGTGCCCGAGGTGGAACTGGCGCAAAGCCTGGAGAACCCGGCGCTGACCGGCAAGGTGAAGGGCGTCGAGGCATTGGAGGATCCGGGCAATGCGGACCTCCTCAACTACAAGGCCGCAAGGTCGGAGCGAGCGGCCGCGGCCCTTCCCGATGAGGCGGAAGTGCGCAAGGCGATTGCTTCGGCGTTGTAGGCGGCGCGGCAAACAAGTCGGCACGGCCAGCATATCGACACGGCGCGACGGCGAACCGCCACGACGCTAAGGCCTATAGGCATGATCCTGCCGAACCTGCGAGCCCGCTGAGCCATGGACCCGGTCGTCCGAACCACCGAAAGCGGCCCTGTGCGCGGGGCGTGCAGCGGCGGCCTCTGCACCTTTCTTGGCATACCTTATGCCGCGCCGCCGGTCGGCCCCTTGCGCTTCGCCGAGCCGGAGCCTGCCGAGCCATGGACTGGCGAGCGCGACGCAACCGATCCCGGTCCTCCGGCGCCGCACCGCATCCGCGACTTCCCCGGGCTCGACGTCGTGCCGCTGGTCGGGCGCGGCGGCGAGGAGGGCGGCGACTACCTCCGGCTCAACATCTGGGCACCCGAGAGCGGCGACAAGCTGCCGGTCATGCTGTTCATCCACGGCGGCGGTTTTGTGGTCGGCAGCAAGGACGCGCCCGTGCACAATGGCAGCGCCTTTGCGCGGTCGGGCGTGGTGTGCGTCGCGATCAACTATCGCTTGGGCATTGACGGCTTCCTGCCGATCGAGGGCGTGCCGACCAACCTTGGCCTGCGCGACATGATCTTTGCCATGCACTGGGTGCAGCGGAATATCGCGGCGTTCGGCGGCGATCCGGACAATGTGACCCTGTTCGGCGAATCCGCAGGCGCGATGGCGATCGCGGACCTCATTACCTCGCCGCTGACCAACGGCCTGATTCGCCGCGCCATCGTGCAGAGCGGGCACGGGGCAATGGTCCGCGACATGGCCGTGGCGAAGCGCCTTTCCGCGAAGCTTGCCGCGATGCTGGGAATCAAGCCGACGCGTGACGGCTTCGCGTCCGTGCCCTTCACGCGGGCCTGGGCGGCAATGGAGAAGCTGGCCAAGCCGTTTGCTCGCATCGACCTGCGCGATGCCGGCGGCAACGATCCGGTGTTCGGGATCAGCCGGTTCATTCCGGTGTGTGGCGACGACGTGCTGCCGCTCAAGCCGCTGGAAGCGCTGCGTGCGGGAGCGGGCAAGGACGTCGAGCTGCTGATCGGCAGCAATGCGGCGGAGATGAACCTCTACTTCGTGCCGACCGGCGTGAAGCGGAAGCTTCCGGGCTGGCTGGCGTGGCTGATGCTTCGCCGGTCGCATGCCCGGCCTGCTGCCGTGCTCCAGGCGTATCGCGGCCCGGGCAAGCGACCGGGCGAGGTGTTCACCGACGCGCTGACCGACATGGTGTTCCGCTGGCCGGCACGCCGCTTTGCTGAGGAGCATCAGGGCCGGACCCACGTCTACGAGTTCGACTGGCATTCGCCCGCTTGCGGTGGGGAGCTTGGCGCTTGTCATGGGATCGAGCTGCCGTTCGTGTTCAAGGCGCTGGATACGGTCTCCGGCAAGCAGGGCCTTGCGGGAGAGGGGCCCCCGCAGGAGCTTGCCGAGCGGACCCACGCCTTGTGGGTGCGGTTCGCCACCGACGGCAGCCTGCCATGGGGCGAGTTCGACCGGGAGGGGAGGACGGTTCACCGTTTGGCGGAGGATGTCACGATCAGCGAGCCGGTGATGCCAGCCGCGCCGTTCCTGCCATGAACGCACTGGACCGCTTCCGGCTGGACGGCCGCACGGCCTTCGTGACCGGGGGCGCGCAGGGTATCGGCTTTGCGACGGCGCAGGCGCTGGCGGAGGCGGGGGCGGCCGTGATCATCGGTGACGTGCAGGCCGAAGCGCTGGTCCGGGCGTCGGAGGCGTTCAGCGCCACCGGCCTGACGGTGTCGACCCGGCTGCTGGACGTGACCGAGCCCGACCAGGTGACCGCCGTTGCGGATACGCTGGTGGGCGAGGAGGGTCGCATCGACATCCTCGTCAACAATGCCGGCATCGCCCGCAGCGACACGCCGGCGGAGGAGGTGGCGGACGAGCATTGGCGGCAGGTGATCGACGTCAACCTCAACGGCACCTTCTGGTGCGCGCGCGCCTTTGGGCGGCACATGCTGGCGGCAGGAAAGGGTGCGATCGTCAATGTCGGGTCGATGAGCGGCTTCATCGTGAACCGGCCGCAGCCGCAGAGCTATTACAATGCGTCCAAGGCGGCGGTGCATCAGCTGACCCGCAGCCTTGCGGCCGAATGGGCGCCGCGCGGCGTGCGCGTGAATGCGGTCGCGCCGACCTACATTGAGACCCCGCTCAACGCCTTCGCCGACCAGACGAGCGAGATGTACCGGCGGTGGATCGACGGCACACCGATGGGCCGCCTCGGCACGCCGGAGGAAGTCGCCTCGGTGGTGCTGTTCCTCGCCTCCGACGCATCCAGCCTGATGACCGGCAGCATCGTGCTGGCCGATGGCGGGTACAGCTGCTGGTGAGTGCCGCTCCGCTGGTCGCCGGGGTGGAGATCGGCGGCACCAAGTGCATCGCCATCCTCGGCCGTACGCCCGGCGACGTGGTCGAGGAGGTGCGGATCGATACCGCTGCGCCGGGCCCGACCTTGGCCGCGCTGGAAGCGCTGCTGGAGCGGTGGCAGGCGGAGCATGGCTTTTCCGCGATCGGGGTGGCGAGCTTCGGGCCGCTCCGGCTCGATCCCGCCGCGGCCGATCATGGTGCGATCGTCTCCACGCCCAAGCCTGGCTGGTCGGGTACGGACGTGCTGCGCCGGTGGGCGGGGTTCGGGGTTCCGGTGGCGCTGGAGGTCGACGTGATCGGCGCCGCGCTGGCCGAGCAGCGCTGGGGCGGGGCGCAGGGGCTGCTCGATTTCGTCTACATCACGGTGGGTACCGGCATCGGCGTTGGTCCGATCATCACGGGTCGGCCGGTCGCCGCACGGGGTCATTGTGAGCTTGGCCATGCGCGGGTGCCACGGCTTGCCGGGGATGTGTGGCCGGGCGCGTGCCCCTTTCACGGCGATTGCGTGGAAGGCTTGGCGTCGGGAGCGGCCATCGCGGCGCGGGCCGGCACGGCGCGACCGGCTGCTGACTGGGATGGCTGGAAGAGCGTCGAACATGCCCTTGCCATGCTGCTGCACAATCTTCTTCTCGGCCTGCAGACCCGCCGCGTGCTGATCGGCGGGGGCGTCATGGAAGCGCGGCCGGCGCTGGTTGCGGCAATCGGGGAGCGACTGCGCGCCAGTCTCGCCGGCTATTACACTGCGGCCGACCTCGACGACGGCTTCCTCGCGCCGCCCGCGCTTGGTGCTCGGGCGGGACCGCTTGGGGCACTGGCGCTCGGCCTCTCGGCACTCGACGCCTGAACACGCGCGGCAAAGCGTAAAGCGCGATCGGCAAAGTCGTTCAACCTTTCAGATAGGTATTCGACGAGGTAGGTTTGGCAAGTTGCTCGGGGGAGGAATCCGGGCGGTTGGGAGACCTTCATGCGCAGTTCGAGCATCTTTCTGGCGACCACCATGCTGGCCACCGGCGTTCCCGCCGCGGCGCAGCCCACGGGCGAGGTCGCGCCAGCCGAGCAGGAGCAGACCGAAGCCGCGCCGGTGGGTGCCGCGCCGGTGACCGCACAGGAGCAGGACATCATCGTCACCGCCCGCAAGCGCGAGGAAACGCTGCTTGAGGTTCCGGTGGCCGCGACGGCCGTCAGCGGCGAGCTGATCGAGCGTCGCGGCCTCGCCTCGCTGCGCGACGTGGCGACGTTGACCCCGGGTCTCAACATCAACGGCGATGCGGCGGGGCGCGCCTTTGTGTCCATTCGCGGCGTTGGCATCACCCTGGTCGAGTCGGTCCAGCCTGGCGTCGGCATCTTCCTCGACGGCGTGTATCAACCGAACACCGCTTACCTGAACAATCCGCTGGTCGACGTGCAGCGCGTGGAAGTGCTGCGCGGGCCGCAGGGCACGCTATACGGCAAGAACACGCTGGGCGGCGCGATCAGCGTTATCACCCGGCAGCCGGGCAACACCTTCGAGGTGCGCGGCGGCGGGAGCTATGCCGGGCCGGACAATGCCTGGAATGCCTTCGGATCGGTCAGCGGCCCGATCATTGAGGACAAGCTGCAGGCGCGCATCGCTTATGCGCACCGCCAGCAGGATGGCTTCCTCACCAACCCGGTCCTGAAGGCAGATGCCAATCCGCTCAACACCGATACGGTGAACGGCACGATCCGCGCCGAGCCCGTCACCGATGTGGTGCTGACGATCAACGGCTATTACGACAATGTGAAGGGCGCCGCGACGCCTTACGCCCGGGTCGCCGGGCCGGAGGATTACAGCCGCATCGTCAGCTTCAACGCGCTGAACCGCCAGTTCTTCAAGTACAAGGGCGTGAATGCCAGGCTCGAGCTTCCGCTCGCCGCGATCAACACCGACGTCACGCTGATCGGTGCCTATGACGGGCGCGATGGCCGCTCGCCCGACAATGACGCTGAGTTCAACGCGGTCGACTTTGCCCGGTCCAGCGGCACGAACGAGCTCGACACCTACACCGCCGAACTGCGCTTCGACACGGAGCTGTCCAGCACCCTGACCTCGCTCGTCGGCCTGTTCACCAGCAAGGAAACCTCGTCAGCGGAGGGGATCACCCGCATTCCCGCGCTTGGCGCCAACCTCCTCGACATTTCGGCCAAGAGGTCGCGCAACCATGCCGTGTTCGGCACCTTGTTCTGGCGCCCGAGCGAGGCCTGGGAAGTGTCCGCCGGCCTCCGCTACGACCGTGAGCGTCGCAGCCTGTCGGGCTCGACCGGCGTGGTTGGCGGACCGGTCGCGGCGGTGCCAGGGATTAGCGGAGGCCATGACGAATGGTCGCCGCGCGTGACGGTGACCCGCAATTGGGACGGCCGGTCGATCACCTATGCCTCGGTTGCGCGCGGCTTCCGCGGGGGCGGGTTCAACATCAACCCGCGGGCTCCCTTCCGCTCCTACGATGGGGACAGCGTGTGGACCTATGAAGTGGGCCACAAGTTCGCGACCGCCGATCGCCGCCTGTCGCTGGCGGCCGCAGCCTTTTACAACGACTACAAGGACCTGATCGGCCTCAACACCATCGTCGGCCTGGACGGCGGCGGCTTTGCCACAATCGACCTCAACAGCGGCGACGTGGAGACCTATGGCGTCGAATTGGAGGGCACCTTCCGCCCGGTACCGGCCTGGACCTTGAGCGGCGGCGTGTCGCTTCAGCGGGCCCGGATCACCGACAGTTCGGCCTTTACCCGCGTGACGCAAAGCACCCTGCCGAGCGACCGCCTGCCGTTCCAGCCGGACTACAACTTCTCGCTCAACAGCGACTATGTGGTGCCGGTCGGCAGCGGCGACATCACCTTCAACGCCGGCCTGATCGGCAAGGGCGAGCGGATCGCCGCGTCGATCAGCCCGACCCGCGCGCCGGTGCTGGACGACTATGTGCTGGTCAACGGCTCGGTCACCTACCGGGTCGGCGGGTTCGAGGTGGCGGCGTTCGTCAACAATCTCTTCAACAAGGACTATTTCGACAGCTACATTGAGCGCCGGACGCTTGAGCTTGCGGTGCCGTTCCTGCCGGCAAGCGACCTTGGCATCATCGGCGACCGCCGCCGCTACGGCGTCCGCACGCGCTTCCGGTTCTAGGCAGTGACCCCGCCGCAAGCCACGGGCCGCGTGCTGCCGCCCGGCTTCGTCGAGGCGCTCGAACGCCTGCTTGGCGAGCGGGTGCAGCTGGGCGACGCCATCCGCCTCGAGCATGGGCGAAGCGAGACGCACTTCGCGCCCATGCCGCCCGATGCGGTTCTGTTTGTCGAGACCACGGAAGAAGTCGCATCCGTGGTCCGGCTGTGTGGCGAGCACAAGGTTCCCGTAATCCCCTTCGGGGCCGGCTCGTCGGTCGAGGGTAACACGCTTGCCGTTCGCGGCGGTGTGTCCCTCGACCTGTCACGCATGACCCGCATCCTTGCAGTCAATGCGGAGGACTTCGATTGCACGGTGGAGGCGGGGGTCAGGCGCGAGCAGCTGAACGAGCATTTGCGCGACCAGGGGCTGTTCTTTCCGATCGATCCGGGCGCCAACGCCACCATCGGCGGCATGGCCTCGACCCGCGCGTCGGGCACCAATGCGGTGCGCTACGGCACCATGCGCGAGGCGGTGCTGAGCCTGACGGTGGTGACCGCAGACGGCCAGGTCATCCGCACCAGCCGCCGCGCCCGCAAGAGCTCGGCCGGCTACGACCTGACGCGGCTGTTCGTGGGCTCGGAAGGAACGCTCGGGATCATCACCGAGGTGACCCTCCGCCTCCACGCCATTCCGGAATCCATCCAGTCGGCGACCTGCAGCTTCGCCACCATCCGCGGGGCGGTCGACACGGTGGTGCAGTCGATCCAGCTCGGCGTGCCGCTGGCCCGGGTCGAAATCCTCGACGACATGCAGATCCGCGCGGTGAACCGCTGGTCGAAACTCGACCTGCCCGAGCTGACGACGCTGTTCTTCGAGTTCCACGGCTCGCAACGCTATGTTGCCGAGCAGGTCGAGACGGTGGCCGCGCTCGCCGCGGACAATGGCGGGGGCGAGTTCCGTTGGGCGTCGCGAACCGAGGAGCGAAACGCACTGTGGAAGGCGCGGCACGAGGCCTATTATGCGGCCGTGAACCTGCGGCCGGGCGCGATCGGCTGGGCGACCGACGTCTGCGTGCCGCTGAGCCGCCTGGCCGAGTGCATCGCGGAGACGAAGCAGGAGCTCGAGCAATCCCGTGTCCCGGCGACCATCCTGGGCCATGTCGGTGACGGCAACTTCCATGTCGTCTTTTCGATCGACCCGGACGATCCGGCCGAGCTGGAGGAGGTGCAGGCAATCAACGCCCGCATGGTTCGCCGCGCCCTTGCGATGGACGGGACCTGCACCGGCGAGCATGGGATCGGCCTTGGCAAGCAGGAATGGTTGCTGGAAGAATTGGGCGACGCTGTAGGCCTGATGCGATCGATCAAGCGGGCGCTCGACCCCAGCGACATTCTCAACCCCGGCAAGGTCTTCGCGCTGTGAACCAGATCGCCCAGCCGCTTGCCGGCGAGCCAGCTCCCACCCTGACGCTGCGCGGGTCGATGCCGGCGCTCTTGATCCTGGCCGTGTCGATCTGCGCCGGGTTCACCACCATGGCGAGCTTCGGGATCATGGCGGAAAGCGCCAAGACCGAGCTTGGGCTTTCGGACGAGGCGCTGGGCGCGATCCAGGGCGTCAGCGCGGCGGTTCCGCTGGTGCTGCTGTCGATCCCCATCGGGCTGCTGGTGGACCGCGCCAACCGGGTCCGGCTGCTGCTCGCCTGCAGCATCGTGTGGACGCTTGGCACCTTCCTGACCGCGCTTGCACCGGAAGCGTGGAGCCTGTTCGCCGGCCGGATGCTGACCGGCATCGGAGCCACGGGGGCGCTGACCGCCTGCCTGTCACTGACCGCCGACCTGTGCCTGCCGGCGGACCGCGGGAAGGGGCTGCTGATCGTCACCCTTGGCAAGAGCCTGGGCCAGGCGGCGGCGGTCAGCCTGCTGGGCTGGCTGCTGGGATATTACGGTGCTGCCGGTGTGTCTGCGCTGGTCGGGGGCCTCAGCCCGTGGCGGAGCAGCCAGTTGGCCCTTGCCCTCGGAAGCGCCCTGCTGGTCCTGCCGCTGCTTCTGCTGCGCGAGCCCGAGCGGCGGGAAGTGGCGCAAGGGCACCGGATCGCCTTTCGTCCTTTGCTCGGCCAATTGTGGGAGCGCCGCACCTTCCTGTTTCCGCTGTTCGTCGGCCAGACCAGCGTCGTCATGGCGGATGCCGCCGCGGGCATCTGGGCCGCGCCGATCATCGAACGGCAGTTCGCGATCAGGCCGGCCGACTTCGCAGGCCTGCTGGGAACGGTGATTCTCGTGTCCGGCCTGGCCGGGGCGTTGCTCGGCGGCCTGGCGGCGGATTGGGGCAGCAGGTCGGGGCGCAGGGGAGGGCTGCTGCTGGGAGCCATCGCCGCCGCCGCCATTGGCGTACTGGCAGCCCTGTTCCCGTTGATGCCGACAGCGGACGGTGCGATCGTGGTTCTCGGCATCCTGACGCTGGCGGGAACGGTGACCGGGCTGGTCACTTCGGTCGCACTGACCGTTCTGCTTCCGAACGAGATCCGCGGACTCAGCATCGGGGCCTTCATCTCCATCGCGGGCCTGATCGGCTTCGGCATCGCGCCGCCGCTGGTTGCGGTGGTCAGCAAGCCGCTGGGCGGTGAGGCGGCGCTGGGATTGGCGCAGGCGCTGGTCGGTGTCGTGGTCGGCCTACTGTCGGTCGTGGGCTTCTGGGGTGCGATGAGGCGAGCCCCGGTTACGGCAACCTTTCGGAAAGCTCTGGACTAACCTATCCTATAGCTGCATTCTCCTCATTACGGGAGGATGGGCATGGGGCAGAGATTTGCGAGCGGTGACGAGGCAATCTACGTTTCACCCGAGATGCTGGCTGTGGTCGGCGACGGTGTTCCCTCTCGCGAGACGTGGCCGGCAAACGCAGTCGCTCTTGAAATCTTCTTCGGCGATCGGCGCAGTCCCGCGCGCCTGCATTTCCACGGGCAGTCTGCCGCCAGCCTTGCGGAGGGCACGGCCGGAGAGGCCCGCCTCCTGCAACTGGTCGCCCGGGACGCATGCGAACGCTTGCTCGGCCAACCGCTGGACTGGGAAGGGGGGAGCGTCCGCTACCTGCCCGCGGGGCTGCAGGCGATCGCAGTGGCGATCCGCGACTGTCGGCTGCCCCCCGCGGCCGCCTTGCCTTACCGACTGGCAAAGAACATCGAGCTCCTTTGCGAACTGTTCGAAGCACATCGCTGCGGGCTGCTGGAAGAGGGCACGCCGGCGGCTGGACTGTCCTGTGCCGACCGGAAGCGGATTGCCGTCGCCAGGCAGATCATCGACCTGGAATGGAGCGAGAAGCTGACGCTGGAACAGCTTGCCCGCCAGTGCGGCGTGAACAGGGGCAAACTCGCGCGCGGCTTCCGCGACCTTTACGGCTGCACGGTGAACGAGGCGCTGGTCGAACGCCGGCTCGCCGAAGCACAGCGGCAGCTGATCGCGACCGACCTGCCCATCGCGCTGATCGGCTATCGCAACGGCTATCAGAACAATGCCGCCTTCACCCGCGCGTTCGGGCGTCGCTTCGGGCTGAGCCCCTCGACCTATCGCATGACGGCGCTCGTCGCTTGAGCCAGGTGAGTGAGCGAGGCGGCAACCGCACCCTGGTCCAGGTTGCGATCGACGCGGTCAACCAGCACATCCGCGATGCCGACCTGCGGGTCGGCGACACCCTGCCCGGCGAGGGCTTCTTCGCCGAACGGCTGGGTGTCAGCCGGGCGGTCATGCGCGAGGCATTCGGGGCACTTGCCGCGCTGCGGCTGATCGATGTCGGTAACGGCCGCAAGCCGCGTGTCGGCGCGCTGGACGGAGCGGTGATCGCCACCTCCCTCGATCACGCGATCTCGACCGCACAGATCAGGGTCGGCGACGTGTGGGACGTTCGGCGCACCATTGAGCTTCGGACCGCCGCCCTTGCCGCGATCAATGCCAGGCCCGACCAGGCCAGACGCATCGCCGATCTCGCCGAGGCGCTTGCTGGGCATGACGCGGACGGGGAGGCCACAACCGAAAGCGACATCGCTTTTCACCTCGCCATCGCCGAGGCGAGCGGCAACGCTCTTTTTCACCAGATCGTGTCGTCGTTCGTGCCGCTGATGCGCGTTGCCGTACCCAAGGCCTGGCGCACCCGTCGTACCGCGCAGGAGCGGGATGACGTGTTTGCGACGCACCGCAGCCTCGCTGCCGCGATCGTAGCGGGCGACCCGGCCGAGGCGCAGCGCTGGATGGCGGCGCACTTCGACGAAAGCATCGGCGCCAAGCTGGACGGCTAGACCGATGCTGGCAAGGGCCGGGTGGCTCAGGCTGGGCGGTCGAGCTTTTCTTCGACGATCCGGACGAGCTGACCGGTCGGATAGGGTTTGGCGAGGAACGTTCCGGCATCCGGGAGATCCTCGTCGGCTACGGTCACGGCGCCCGATGTGACGATCAGGCTGACGTCTGGACGCCGCCGATAGACCTCATGGGCAAGGTCGATGCCGTCCATGGTGCCGGGCATGTTCACGTCCGTGAAGACAAGGCCGATGTTGGGGTGCTCGGCGAGGACATGAAGGGCCTCACCTGCATCGCCAGCTTCCCAGGCCATGATCCCGCGCTCGGTCAGCGCATCGGCGGCGACCATCCTGACGAATGGCTCGTCCTCGACCACGAGGACTTCCTTGGGAAGTGTGAGGTTCATCAACGCCGAACATGCCGGAAGCCGAGGCGTTCCATCGGATACGTCCGCAATGCGACAGATGGTGAAGGGATCAGCCCCTCGACTGCGCGTGCACCGGCAGAGATTGAAGGCACGTCGCGCCGGAAGCAAGTGCAGCAAATAGCTGGTGACCCCTACGGGACTCGAACCCGTGTTTTCGCCGTGAGAGGGCGACGTCCTAGACCGCTAGACGAAGGGGCCGCGCGGTGGTGCGTGGCGGGCATATGGCGGGATGGGACGGGTTCGTCAATCAGGCGGTAAGGGCTCGATCGGGCCGGCGCTGGGAGGCAAGCCATTGGTTGCACAAGGCTGCGATGCGGGACGCGGCCTTACCATCGCCAAACGGCAAAGCCGGTATCGCCATCGCCCGATAGGCGCTCTCGTCTTCGAGCAGCCGGCGAACCTGCATCACGATCTCGCCCTGCCGGCTGCCGACCAGCAGGCTGTTGCCGCTGGCAATGCCCTCCGGCCTTTCGGTGGTCGATCGAAGCACGAGCAGAGGAATGCCAAGCGCCGGAGCCTCTTCCTGAATTCCGCCGGAATCGCTCAGCAGGATGTGGGAGGAGCGCACCGCGTGGATCATGTTGCGATGGTCCATGGGCGGAAGCAGCCTGATCCGCGGGTGTCCACCCAGCAGCAGGCGGGCAGCCGCCGCCATCGCCGGATTGCTGTGCAGAACCACCTCGATCCGGAGCCAGGGCGATTGCGCCAGTTCGATCAGTGCCAAGCCGATCGAGGTGAAGGCGGCGCCCCAGTTCTCCCGCCGGTGACAGGTGACGAGAAGTCGCGGAAGGCCGTGGCTCTCGGTCTTGGGAGGCAGTGACTGGAGAACGTCGAACAGCGCATCGATGGCGGTGTTGCCGGTGACGTGGATCTCGCCGGTGACGCCTTCCTGCACGAGGTTGGCGGCATTCTCGTCCGTCGCCGCGAAGAGGAGGTGGGACAGGCGATCGATGTCGACGCGGTTGCCTTCTTCCGGCCAGGGGAGGGCTAGATCGTGGCTGCGCAGTCCCGCTTCGACGTGGGCAAGCGGCAGGCCCGCTGCGATGGCGGCAAGCGCCCCGCCCAGCGCGCTTGACGTGTCGCCCTGAACCACCACCATGTGGGGACGGCCGCTTCCCCGCAAGGCCGGGGAGAGTGCGGTGGCGACCGCTTCGGCATGGAGGCGCGGATCGCCGGCGGAAGGACAGCGGAGGCGCAGCACGCGAAAGGAGCCAAGCCCGAAGCTTGCCCGGTCGAGCTGCGCATGCTGTCCGGTGAGCGCAATGACCGGGGTCATCTTCTGCGCGTGGAGTGCCCGGGCCAGCGGAGCGAGCTTGATCGCTTCGGGACGGGTGCCGACAACCAGCAGGACAATAGGGGACACCGACGCTCTCCTGTGAGGGAGTGAGCGATCCGGCGCTGCCGTGATTACGTGTTTTCTGCCGATCCCGCAAGATCGGCGGCTAAATCCTAGCGGAAGTTGTCCGCATAGGCCTGCAGCTTGAGCTTGACCGGTGGGGCGGGGACGATGTGGTAATCGAAACCATGCTTCTGCGCGTAGGCGATCGCCTGTTCCTTGGTCGCAAAGGCTAGCCGCACCTGGGTCGCGGTGTTGGCATTGCCGACCCAGCCGGTGAGCGGATCGTGGCGCTGCGCCCGGTCGCTCGCGAACTCGAGCGTCCACTTGCCGGCCTTGGCACGGCCGGACTGGGTGGTCTTGCGATCGGTCTCGATGATGCGGGCGGTTGGCATTTGCGCGAGGTGGCGGAAGCCTTGCCCGAAATCAAGAGCGCGGCTTGGCGCGGAGCGTCGGCGCGGCGCTGGCCGGGTCGTCGGGCCAGGGGTGGCGCGGGTAGCGGCCCCGCATCTCCTTGGCGACTTCGCGCCAGCTACCGGCCCAGAAGGACGGAAGATCGCGGCTGGTCTGGATCGGGCGGCCAGCGGGCGAGGTGATGGCAAGCGTCAGCGGGACGCGGCCGTCTGCCACGGTGGGGTGTACGGCAAGGCCGAACAGCGCCTGGGCGCGGATCTCGACCGTAGGGCCGCCGGGCGCGGCATAGTCGATCGCGTGGGAGGAGCCGGCGGGCGAGCGGAAGTGGCTGGGCGCGAGCTTGTCGAGGCGCTTCTGGCCTTCCCACCCGAGCAGGTTCTGAAGCGCCGGGGTCAGCGCGGCGGAGCTGATGTCGGACAAGCGTCGGCGGCCTTCCACCAATGGTGACAGCCATTCGTGGAGGCTGGCGAGCAAGGCGTCATCGGCAAGAACGGCCAGCGTCGGCTCGGCGGCGGCGGCGAAGGCGGCGCGGGCGCGCAGGGCCATGGCCTCTTCGTTCCACGGCAACAGGGGGAGGCCGTGCTCGGCGACGCCGTCGACCAGGGCGGCGGCAATGGCTTGCGGGTCGGGATGGGGGTCGGGACCCGAGGCGAGGCGGATGGCACCGAGGCGCCGGCTGCGGCTCGGGGTGACGCTTCCCGTGGCTGGATCGAAGGCGCCCTCGTGGCGGACAAGTATGCGATCGGAGAAGAGCTGCAGCACCGCTTCTTCCTCAATGACGGCGGCGGAGAGGATGCGCGCTCCGGACGCGGCTCCAGCCACTTCGGCAACGGCAAGCCACTGGGCAGAGGCGAGGGAGCTTGCGGGGTCGAGCCTGAAGCCGCGGCCGCCGACCGACTGCCAATGCTCGCCGGTGGGATCGCGGCGGCGGGACAGGCGGTCGGGGAAGGCAAGGGCAAGGGCGGTGGCGAGTTGATCACTTCGGCCGGCCTGAGAGCCGACCAGCTGCAGCCAGCGCCGAGCAAGCCCGCGAGCGCCCTCGGCCCGCTTGCCGCGGTCGGAGCGCCAGCGGCGGTGGCGAAGTTCGAGGTCGGGGTCGTTGCCGCCGAGGCCGCGCTCGGTCAGGAGGACGGCGGCGTCGGCGGCGGCCTGGCCGAAGCCGCGGGCAGACGCCTCGATCAGCATGTGGGCAAGGCGCGGCTCGAGCGGGAGGCGGGCGATGGCGCGGCCGTGGTCGGTCAGGCGCCCGTCGGAAGTGAGGGCGCCGAGCGCTTCGAGGCGGCGGCGCGCTTCGGCAAGGGCGGCCGCGGGGGGCGGGTCGAGGAAGGGGAGGCGCGACGGGTCGGCTTCGCCCCAGCCGAGGCAGGTCAGGAGCAGGCTGGAGAGATCGGCTTCGAGGATTTCAGGTGGGTCGTGGGCGGGAAGGGCGTTGAACGCGGCTTCTTCCCACAGGCGGTAGGCGGTGCCCGGACGCTGGCGGGCCGCGCGGCCGGCGCGCTGGGTGACAGCGGCGCGGGAGGCGCGCTCGGTGACCAGGCGGGTGAGGCCCGCGCCGCGGTCGTAACGCGGGCGGCGGGCGAGGCCGCTGTCGACCACCGCGGCGACATGGTCGAGGGTGACGCTGGTTTCGGCGATGGCGGTGGAAAGGACGAGCTTGCGGGTACCGGGAGCGGGCGGGGCGAGCGCGGCGCGCTGGGCGGCGGGATCGACTTGGCCATGCAGGCGATGGAGCACGACGTCGGTGGGCAGCGTGCCGAGCGCATCGGCGGTGCGCTCGATCTCGGCCACGCCGGGGAGGAAGGCGAGGACGGAAGCGTCAGTCTCGGCGAGCGCTCGGCGACAGGCGGCGGCGACCTGCGGTTCGATGCGGGCGGCGGCGTCGCGGCCAAGATGGACCAGGGTGAGCGGGTGTGACCGGCCCTCGGAGCGGATCAACGGCGGATCGCCAAGCAGGGCGGCGAAGCGCTCGCCATCGAGGGTGGCGCTCATCGCGAGGAGGCGGAGGTCGGGGCGAAGGGCCGCGGCGGCATCAAGGGTGAGGGCGAGGGCAAGGTCGCTGTCGAGGCTGCGTTCGTGAACCTCGTCGAACAGCACGGCGGAGACAGTCGCAAGTTCCGGATCGGCCTGAAGGCGCGAGAGGAAGACGCCGTGGGTCATGGCGATGAGGCGCGTGGCCTTTCCGACGCGGCTGTCGAGGCGGGTCTGATAGCCAACTGTGGCGCCGGGCTGCTCGCCAAGCTGGCGGGCAATGAATTCGGCGGCCGCGCGGGCAGCAAGGCGGCGCGGGACGAGCAGAAGCACCTGCCCACTGCACCATGGCTGATCGAGGAGGGCGGGAGGAACCACGGTGGTCTTGCCGGCGCCCGGCGGCGCAACGAGCAGCGCGCGGGGGCCGTCTCGCAGGGCGGCGAGCAGGTCGGGCAGGACGTCGTTGATCGGCAGGGTGGCGGTCACGGCATCGCTCATGCGGGGCCGGCGCGGCCGGCGCAATCCATGACCGCGAACGGCCGTTCAGGTGACGTTGTCACACGGTTGGCAATCCATTACGCCGACGAAGCATTCGGATGACCTTGCGAGGAGAGTGACGGAGCATGGCCACGAGCAGCGACGCCGCGGCGGTGCCGCAGGAGAGGCAGAAAGGTTTCCTCGGCTTTGTCGAGCGCGCCGGGAACCTGCTTCCCGAGCCGGCGATGATCTTCGTTTACCTGATCGGCCTTCTGATGATCCTGTCGGCTCTGGCCGACTGGGCCGGCTGGTCGGCGAGCCTGACCTTCGCAGGGGAGAAGGCGCCGGACTATGGCACACTGGCGAATGGGCTGCTGACGTTCGAGGCGACCAGCCTGTTTTCGGCCGAGAATATCGGCAAGCTGTTGAGTGAAATGCCGCGCACGGTGACGGGCTTCGCGCCGCTCGGCCTCATCCTGGTCATCATGCTGGGCGCAGCAGTGGCGGAGCGATCGGGGCTGCTGGCGGCGCTGATCCGCGCCAGCCTGGCCAAGGCGCCGCGGGCGCTGATGACGCCCATCGTGGCGATCATCGGGATGGTGTCGCACCATGCGTCGGACGCCGCCTATATCGTCTTCATTCCCCTGGCGGCAATCACCTATGCGGCGGTTGGCCGGCATCCGCTGGTGGGCCTTGCGGCGGCGTTCGGGGCGGTGTCGGGCGGCTATGCCGGCAACATCGCGCCGGGGCAGATCGACGTGCTGCTATTCGGCTTCACCCAGGAAGCGGCGCGGATCGTCGATCCGGGCTGGACCATGAACCCGCTGGGTAACTGGTGGTTCATCCTGGCGATCGTCGCCATCTTCACACCCGCCGTGTGGTTCATCACCGACCGGCTGGTCGAGCCCCGGCTGGGTGCCTGGAAGGGCGACGTGGACGCGGAAACCCGGGCCGAGCTGGAGCGGTCGGAATTGACGCCACAGGAGCGTTCGGGCCTGAGGCGCGCCGGATTGGCGGCGCTGGCGGTGGTCGCCCTGTTTGCGGCGCTGATGCTGCTTCCGGGCTATCACCCGCTGATCAACGAGGAGGCGACCGGGCCGGCGCGCCTGCAGCCCTTCTATGCGTCGCTGATCGCCTTTTTCTTCCTGCTGTTCCTGATGAGCGGCATCGGCTTCGGCACCGCGACCGGTACGGTGAAGGGGTCGAAGGACGTCACCGACATGATGACGGAGGGGGTGAAGACGATCGCGCCCTATCTGGTGTTCGTGTTCTTCGCGGCGCACTTCGTGGCGATGTTCAACTGGTCGCGGCTGGGGCCGATCCTGGCGATCAACGGGGCGGAGGCGCTGCAGGCGCTGGCACTTCCGGCGGCGCTGCTGCTGGTGAGCGTGCTGCTGCTGTCGAGCTTCCTTGACCTGTTCATCGGATCGGCCAGCGCGAAGTGGAGCGCGCTGGCCCCGGTGGTGGTGCCGATGTTCATGCTGCTCGGCATCAGCCCGGAGATGACCACCGCGGCGTACCGGATGGGTGACAGCTACACCAACATCATGACCCCGCTGATGAGCTATTTTCCGCTGGTGCTGGCGTTCGCGCGGCGGTGGGACACGAGCTTTGGGGTGGGCTCGCTGCTGGCGCTGATGCTGCCCTACGCCTTGACCTTCATGGTGCTTGGTATTGGCATGACGGTGGGGTGGGTGATGCTGGACCTGCCGCTGGGGCCGGGTGCGAGCGTGTTCTACCAGCTGCCGAGCGGGGAAGCGCTGCGCTAGCAACTCTTCCCCTGGCTTCGGTCAGTCCCCGCCGGCTTCTTCCTGCTTCAGGCTGGCCATGTCGATGACGTAGCGGAAGCGTACGTCGCCCTTCTCGACCTTCTTCATCGCGCCGTTAATGTCCTGGATCGGGATGATCTCGATGTCGGGGGCGATGCCGTGCTGAGCGCAGAAGTCGATCACTTCCTGCGTTTCGGCAATCGAGCCGATCAGCGAACCGGCAACCGAACGGCGGTGAAAGGCGGCGGCGCTGTTGTCGACGCCGGCCATCGGCTCCAGCGCGCCAACGATGACCAGAGTCTTGTCGCGCTTCAGCAGGGCGACATAGGGGTTGATGTCGTGCTTCTCCGGCACGGTGGAGAGGATGAAGTCGAAGGTGCCGGGCACGGCGGTCAGTTCTTCGGCCTTCTTCTTGAGCTCTTTCTCCATCGTGACATGGACAGCGCCAAGCTTTTCGGCTTCGGCCTTCTTGTCGTCGCTGGTGGTGAAAACAGTGACCTCCGCGCCGAGGGCCTTGGCCAGTTTCACCGCCATGTGGCCAAGTCCGCCGAGCCCGACCACCCCGACCTTGTCGCCCGCCTTCACGCCCCAATGCTTCATCGGAGAATATGTGGTGACGCCGGCGCACAGGATGGGGGCGGCTTCTTCGGGCTTGAGGGTTTCGGGGATCGCAATCACGAAGTCCTCGCGGCACACGATGTTCGAGGAATAGCCGCCAAAGGTATTGTCGCGGCCGTACATATTCTCGCCGGTGGCCGCCTTGGCCGCGGGGATGAATGGCCCGTTATACGTCGCGAGAAAGCCATTCGGCCCTTCGCAATAGTTCTCGTCGCCCTCATTGCACGGCGCGCAGGACTGACAGCTGTCGACCATGCAGCCGACCCCGACGATGTCGCCGACCTTGAACTTGCCGCCCTCAGCCGCCTTGGAGACGCGGCCCACGACCTCGTGGCCGGGGACGCACGGATAGACCGTATTTGCCCACTCGTTCTTCACCTGGTGGATGTCCGAGTGGCAGACGCCGCAGTAGAGCACCTCGATGAGGACTTCGTTGGGCTTGGGATCTTCGCGTTCGAAGCGGAAAGGCTTCATGCGGCTGAAACTATGCTTGGCGGCGTAACCGATCGTGTTGACCATGGGGGCTCTTTTCTGTCCGGGGTGGACAGGGTCAGTCGACGAACGGACGGTTGGTTCCTTTTACCTCAATAAGCCCGTGCAACCGCGAACTCGACCGCCTGGGTGAGCGCGGCCTTGGCCTTGCCGGCGGGGAAGGGCGCGAGATTGTCGAGCGCTCGGCGGGCGTAGGTGCGGGCACGCTCCAGCGTGTCGGCGATGGCCCCGGTGGCGTGGAACAGACGGATGGCATGGGCGAGGTCGTCGTCCGAAGTACGCTCGCCGCCGACCGCCTGCTTCCAGAAGGCGCGGTCCTCGGCCGAGCCGCGGGCATAGGCGAGGATGATCGGGAGGGTCATCTTGCCCTCGCGGAAGTCGTCGCCGAGGTCCTTGCCGCTGGTTGCACTCTCGCTGGTATAGTCAATCGCGTCGTCGACCAGTTGGAAGGCGATGCCGAGGTTGCGGCCAAAGGAGCTCATGGCGTCCTCCGCTTCCTCGCCGGCCTCGGCGACCACCGGTGCGATGTGGCAGGCAGCGGCGAACAGGGCGGCGGTCTTGGCCTCGATGATCGACAGGTAGGTGTCTTCCGACGTGCCGATCTGGCGCTGGGCAGTCAGCTGCGCGACCTCGCCCTCCGCGATCACGGCCGAGGCGCGGCTGAGGATCTTCAGGACCTTGAGGCTGCCGTCCTCGACCATCAGCTCGAACGCGCGGGAAAACAGGAAATCGCCGACCAGCACGCTGGCGGGATTGCCCCAGATGAGGTTGGCGGTGCGCTTGCCCCGGCGGGTGCCCGAGCCGTCCACCACGTCGTCGTGGAGCAGGGTGGCGGTGTGGATGAACTCCACGGCGGCGGCGAGGCTGTGGTGGCGGCTGCCGGGATATTGGCACAGCGCCGCCGCGGCGCAGGTCAACATCGGGCGCATCCGCTTGCCACCGCCGGCGATGAGGTGGCCGGCAAGCTCCGGAATGAGCGGCACTTCGCTCTGCATCCGAGCAAGGATCACGCGATTCACCGCATTCATGTCGGCGGAGGTCAGTGCGACCAAGGGATCAAGGCTCGGCGCAGGGTTGAGCTGGTGAATGGAAGCGGTCATCGTGCCGTGCGGGGTAAGAGCGGATGGGCTCAAGGGCAAGCAACCGCACGAAACAAGGCGGAACCATCCACCGCCCAGGCACTTATAGTCACAGACAGTGACGGGGGCGGAACGAGCTTGAAGGCGGGGCGATCGACATGGCTGATCGTGGCGGCGGCAATGGTGCCGCTACTGCTGTTCGCCATCTTCCAGGTCGGGTTCGCCGCGCGTGAGCAGCGCCAGGAGGTCGAGGCGCGGGCGCTTAACGTCGCCGACCGCCTGATCCTCGCCGCTGACGTAGAAGCTGCACGTTATGCGACCCTGCTGGACGCACTGGCGACGTCTGGCACGCTGCGAGGAGGAGATTGGGAAGCGCTGGTCCAGCGGTTCGCCGAATACCAGCCGCTCAATCCCGATCTGCGCGGCATGACGGTGGAAGACGCCAGTGGCGCGGTGGTGGCCAGCAGCGGCCTGCCTGTCGAGCGGGAGACGGTGGTGGCGGACGGTCAAACCGCGAGTCGGCCATTGTTCACCGGCTATGTGCGGACCGGCGATTGCCGATGCCTGATGTTCGAGCGTTCGGCGGTCACCGACGATGGGCAGCCCTTGGTCATTACCCTGCTGACCGACAGCAGCATCTTCGCCAGGCTGCTGCCGTCCACAGATGATTATGCCACCACTGCCCTCACCGGGCCCAAGGCCCGCTTCATCGCGCGCAGCGTCGACGATGAAGGGCGATTTGGAACCATGGCCTCCACCTACCTGCAAGAGGCGGTTGCCACAGGCAAGGACGTCGGCATCTACCGCGGGCGGACTTTGGAGGGGATCGAGAATTACACGGCTTTCGCTCGGTCGGAGCGGACCGGCTGGACCGCCCATGTCGCGCTTGGCTCCGATTACATCGACAATCCGGCCCGCAAGTTCCTGGCCTCGCTGGTGATCGCCGCCCTGCTGTCGCTTTTGCTTGCCGGATTGTTGATCGCTTTCGCTCTGCGGCAAATGCGGGAAGCCCGGCTGCTCGCCGATCGTATGCAGCAGGCGCAGAAGATGGAGGCATTGGGGCAGCTGACGGGCGGGCTTGCGCACGACTTCAACAATCTGCTGACGCCGGTGATCGGGGTACTCGACCAGCTTAGCCGGCGGGACGGACTGGATGATCGCGGCAGAAAGCTGGCGGGCGGCGCCCTTTCGTCCGCGCAGAGGGCGGCGAAGCTGACGCAGCAACTGCTGGCCTTCTCGCGCCGTCAGCGCTTGACGGTGGGTCCGGTAGCGGTGGAAGAGCTGCTTGCCAGCGTGTCGCAGATGGTGGAGCGCACGATCAGCAGTCGCCATCGCTTCGTGGTCGAGGCCGATCCCGAGGCAAGATGTGTCCGGAGCGACCTGACACAGCTGGAATTGGCACTCCTCAATCTTGCCATCAATGCTCGTGATGCCTCGCCGGACGGCGGCGAGATCATGCTGCGCGTCACTCACGAAGGTGGTGCCGACGGCCAGGCGGCGGTGGTGGGATTCGCAATGACCGATCACGGCAGCGGCATGGACGAGGAGACCAGGCGGCGCGCGCTGGAGCCCTTTTTCACGACCAAGCCGACTGGGCGTGGGACCGGACTTGGACTGGCCCAGGTGTTCGGAGTGGTGGAGCAGTCTGGTGGGTCGGTCGAGATCGAGTCGAAGCCTGGCACCGGGACCACGGTCAGGCTGACCCTTCCCGCCTGCGACGCGGCGGAAGTCGGCACCCTTCGGGCAGGTGCGGCCGCAAATGCAGAACGGGAACAGCCCAAGCTCCGCCTGCTTCTGGTTGATGACGATCCCGATGTACGCGCCGCGCTGGCGCAGGTGCTGAGCGAGGCCGGGCATTCGGTTGATTCCGTTTCCAACGGCCACAGCGCCCTTGCGGCGATCGCAAACGAGCGGTTCGATCTGGTCGTAACCGACTATCTGATGCCGGAAATGAACGGCGCGGAGCTGATCTCCAGGGGGCGCAAATTCCGCCCGGAAATCCCTTTTCTGCTGGTCAGCGGCTTTGCCGACAGCGACGAGCTGGAGCGCAATTGCCCCGGCACGGTGAGGCTGGGCAAGCCGTTCACGTCGGCCGAGCTGTTCGCGGCGATGGACGCCGCGCGGGCTGCCGCCTGATCAGCCCATCGGCAGGCTGAGGCGGGCGAGCAGGCCGCCAAGGTCCTCGCTTTCCTCAAGCGTGATCCGCCCGCCGTAGATTTCGGCAACGTCGCGGACGATGGCGAGGCCAAGGCCGGTGCCGGGCTTGCCGGTGGTGTCGAGGCGCTTGCCGCGGGTGAACAATTGGTCACGCTGTTCCTCGGGGATGCCGGGGCCGTCATCCTCGATCAGAATGTCGACGAATGGTGCCGACTTCTCCACCGTCACGAAGACCCGGCCCGATCCGTATTTGGCGGCATTCTCGACCAGGTTGCCAAGCATCTCGTCCAGGTCCTGGCGTTCGATGCGCACCTCCGCCTTCTTGTCGCCGGCGATGTCGATCGTGGTGCCCTCGTGCATGCGGGTAACGGCGCGCTGCACCGCGGTCAGGCTTTCCCACACCGGCGCGCGGGCCTGGGCCGAGGCGCGGCGGCCGATGGCGCGGGCGCGGGCGAGGTGATGGTCGACCTGACGGCGCATGGTCGTCGCCTCGCGGCAGACGGTGTCGTGCAGTTCGGGATCGCGGGCGGTAGCGGCGTTGGTGATGACGGTCAGCGGAGTCTTAAGCGCGTGGGCGAGGTTGCCGGCATGGCGGCGCGCCTCCTCCGCCTGCTCCTCGTTGTGGGCGAGGAGCTGGTTGATCTCCTGTGTCAGGGGCTGGATCTCGTCGGGGAAGTCGTCGGAGATGCGGGTCTTCGCGCCCGAGCGGATCGCAACCACCTCGTGCCGGACCCGTCGAAGCGGCCACAGCCCGTAGAAGGTCTGTATCGCGGCAAGGATGACGAGCCCGAGGCCGAGCACAGCGAAGCTCCAGGTCAGCGTGGTACGCAACTCCCTGAGCTGAAGATCCAGGTTCTCGCGGCTTTGCGCGACCTGGTAGCGCCATTTGACCGGGCTTCCGGGAATGATGACGTCGCGTTCGACGATGCGCAGCGGTTCGCCTTCGAACTGGTAGCTGTCATATTTGTAGGTGCTGGCACGAAGCGCCGCGCGATCAACCTCAAGCCGGCGGTCCCACAGGGAGCGCGAGGGATAGTCCTCGACAACCGGAACCTTGCCGTCGGCGCCGGGCAGGGGCGAGATCTGGAAATAGCTGCCCGAATAGCTTTCGATGAAGCGCTGGTCGGCCGGCGGGCGCGAGAAGCGGATCTCGCCGACAGTCCCGATCTCGGACGAGCCGATCATCGAGCGGAGGACAAGCTCAAGGCTTTCGTCGAAGTTGCGGACGAGGCTGTCGGTGAGCAGGCGATTGAGCGCAAAGCCGCCCACCGCGAGCAGGATCGAGATCCAGATCGCGGCAATGACGATCATCCGCCGCGTCAGCGAACCGGTGCCGCGGCGGCGCACACCCGTCGTCCCGGCGGCGGGCTCGCCCCTGGCCGGCACGACATGCTCCATCAGGCAGGTTCTTCGAGGCTGTATCCGAGGCCGCGGATGGTAGTGATGACGTCGGGTCCGAGCTTCTTGCGGATGCGGGTCACGAACACTTCGATGGTGTTGCTGTCGCGATCGAAATCCTGGTCGTAGATATGCTCGATCAGCTCGGTCCGGCTGACCACCTTGCCCTTGTGGTGCATGAGGTAGCTGAGGAGCTTGTACTCCTGCGCCGTGAGCTTCACCGGCTCGCCATCCTTGGTAACCTTGCCCGAGCGCGTGTCGAGGCGGATGTCGCCGGCAATAAGCTCGGAGGAGGCATTGCCCGACGCGCGGCGGATGAGCGCGCGCAGGCGGGCGATCAGCTCCTCGGTCTGGAACGGCTTGGCGAGGTAATCGTCGGCGCCGGCATCGAGCCCGGCAACCTTGTCAGACCAGCTGTCGCGGGCGGTGAGGACGAGCACGGGCATCCGCCGCCCTTCCTTGCGCCAGCGGTCGAGAACGGTAAGGCCGTCCACCTCGGGCAGGCCGAGATCGAGGACCACCGCGTCATAGCTTTCGGTCTGGCCGAGATAATGGCCGTCCTCGCCATCGGTGGCGAGGTCAACCGCATAGCCCGCGCCTTCCAGCGTCGAACGGAGCTGGCGGCCGAGCGAGGGTTCGTCTTCAACGATCAGGACGCGCATGAATGTCTTCTCCCTTTGGGGAACCTTAACACGCACGTAGATGAACGGTTGCTTTGGCGAAATGAAGAGGGGCAGTCAGAATGGAGTGAACTCAGTCGCCGCTACGCCTCACCACCCGGCCGGTTGCCGCATCGACGTCGATCCAGATCACCCGCCCTCCGCGCATGAATTTCAGGCGGTAGGTCCGGCCATTGAACTCAGGGCCGAGGTAATCGGCGCCGTCCATCATCGGCATCACCCGCCGCTCGATCATCGGCAGCGGCATGGAGCGCCCCTCCCGCTTCGCCTCGAACGCGCGATCCTGGTCGCGGGGCCGCTCGGCCGCCGCGGGCATGGCTACGGCAAGGGCCGCAAGAAACAGGGTAAGGGTGGTACGCATGATGCTGGCCTATCTATCACAAGGTGTTGAATAGCTTGTGAACCGGTCCATCAGGCCAGCGTCAGGCAGGCTGCCAGAGTTCGATCGGATTGCCTTCCGGGTCGTGCACCCGGGCGAAGCGGCCCACCTCGGGCATGCTGTTCCATTCGTCCTTCACGATCACCTCGACACCCGCGGCCTGCAGTTTCGCGATCAGCGCGTCGAGGTCGGTGACGCGCAGGTTGATCATTACCTGCTTGTCGGCCGGGAAATAGTCGCTGTCCCTCCTGAAGGGCTCGAACACCATGGGGCCGCCCTGCGTCTGCCAAAGCCATTCATTGGCCTGGCCATCGGCGTCGGTGCCGCAGCCGCCTCCGACGCCGAGATTGTCGCGGTACCAGGCCTTCAGCGCCGCGGGATCACGCGCCCGGAAGAAGTAGCCGCCCATGCCGACAACCGTCATCGCATTCTCCCCGGTCAGGAGACGAGCCTAAGTGATGACGCGGCGCGATGCACTCTCTAAGTGGCAGCCATGGCTCCTCCCATCCTGTCGTTCGAAGATCTTGGCCTGGTGCAGGGCGAAGGCTGGCTGTTCCGCCACCTCGACGTGCATGTCGGCCCGCGCGACCGGTTGGCGCTCATCGGCCGCAATGGGGCGGGCAAGACGACGCTCCTGAAGTGCCTGGCCGGCCTCATCGACACCGACGAGGGCAAGCGCATGGTGGTGCCCGGCAAGAAGGTCGTGATCCTGGAGCAGGATCCGCCGATGAGCGGCCATGCGACGCTGGAAGAGTGGGTGCTGAGCGGTGCGGGCGCTCCGGAGGCGCATGAGGCGGCGGCGATCGCCGACCAGCTCGGGATCGACCTCAGCCGCACAACGGCGACGGCGAGCGGCGGCGAGCGGCGGCGGGCGGCGATCGTCAGGGCGCTGGCGCAGGAGCCGGACCTGCTGTTCCTGGACGAACCGACCAACCACCTCGATCTGGCCGCCATCGACTGGCTGGAGAGCTGGCTGAATCGATTCAGCGGGGCGTTCATCGTGATCAGCCACGACCGCACGTTCCTGACACGGCTGACGAAGAGCTGCCTGTGGCTTGACCGTGGGCAAATGCGCCGGGCGGAGGTCGGCTTCGGCGGGTTCGAGGCCTGGACCGAGCGGGTCTATGCCGAGGAGGAGCGCGCCGCGCAGAAGCTGGACGCGAAGCTCGCGATCGAGCTTCACTGGCTCCAGCGCGGGGTGACGGCGCGGCGGCGGCGCAACCAGGGGCGGCTGGCGAAGCTCGGCGAAATGCGGGAAGCGCGGGCGGCGATGATCGGCGGGCCGGGCGTATCCAAGCTCGGGCTGGCAAAGGATGATGCCAAGACCAAGACGGTGATCGACGCCGAGGGCGTGACCAAGCGCTTTGGTGAGCGGACCGTGATCAAGGACTTTGCGCTGCGCATCCAGCGCGGCGACCGGATCGGCATTGTAGGCGCGAACGGGGCGGGCAAGACGACGCTGTTGAAGCTGCTGACCGGCGAACTGGCGCCCGACGAGGGCAGGGTCACGCTCGCCAAGACGCTGAACGGCATCGTCATCGACCAGCAGCGCAAGCTGATGGCGCCCGAGAAGAAGGTCCGCGACGTGCTGGCGGACGGCGGCGACTGGCTGGAGGTGCGCGGGGTCAAGAAGCACATCAAGGGCTACCTCAAGGAGTTTCTGTTCAGTCCCGAGCTGACCGAGGCGCCAATCGCCTCGCTGAGCGGCGGTGAGCGGTCGCGGCTGCTGCTGGCGCGGGAGTTCGCGCGTGCGTCGAACCTTCTGGTGCTGGACGAGCCGACCAACGACCTGGACCTTGAGACGCTGGACCTCCTGCAAGAGGTGATCGCGGATTACGAAGGCACGGTGCTGATCGTCAGCCACGACCGCGATTTCCTCGATCGAACGGTGACCGTGACGCTCGGGCTTGATGGGTCGGGCAAGGTCGACGTTGTCGCCGGCGGCTACGAGGATTGGGCCAAGCGGCGGGTGCCGGTGAAGGCGGCGGCCGCGCCCAAGAAGCGGGTCGAGGAGGCGGCCAAGGCTGCTGCGCCGGCGAAGAAGCTGAGCTTCAAGGACCAGCGCGATCTCGATCGGCTGCCCGGCGAGATCGAGAAGCTGGAGGCTGGGATCAGGGCAGACGAGGCCGCGCTCGCAGACCCCGATCTCTACACCCGCGATCCGAAGCGCTTTGCGACGCTGATGGCGAGCATCGAGAAGAAGCGCGCGGAAAAGGAAGCGGCGGAAATGCGCTGGCTTGAGGTTGCGGAGATGGCCGAGGGACTGGCTTGATCAGGGGCCGCTTCGACGCTCCGCTTTTGACCTCGCTCGCGGGGCTGTTGCTGTGGGCGGCGGTGTTCTGGTCGGGGCCATTGATCAACGACGTGGCCTGGCAGCTGTGGATCGGCCGGCAGATGAACGCGGGCGCGCTGCTCTACCGCGACATCCTCGAGGTCAATCCGCCGCTGTGGTTCTGGGTCGGCGCGGGAATCGAGCGACTGGCGGCGATGACCGGCCTATCGGGCAAGCACTGGCTGGCGATCGCATTTCTTGCCTATGCGACTGCCTCGCTGTTGGTGACCTTCAGGCTGATTGCGGAGCCGGCGCAGCGCTGGGCGGCGGGGCTGGGACTGGTGGCGACGCTGTTCCTCACCTCTCCCTATGCGCATCTCCAGCGCGAGCAGTTCCTGCTGATGTCGGTCTTGCCCTATCTGGCGCTCGCCGTATGTCGGGCGGAAGGGGCGCCCACCGGCAAGGGCCTGGCGATCGCGGCGGGGCTGCTGGCGGCGCCTGGGCTGGCGCTGAAGCATCATTTCCTGGTCTTTCCGGCCGTCATCGAGCTCTGGCTATTTTGGCGCCGACGCCGCTTCAACGTGCGGCCGGAACATCTGGCGCTGGCCGCGGCTGCCCTGCTTTATGGTGTGACGGTGGTCGCCTTCGCCGGCAATTACCTCGGGACCATGCTGCCGCTGCTGCGGGCAAGCTACCATGGCTACAATCCCCCGCTGTGGACCCTGTTGCTGCAGCCCGCCTTGCTGGTCGCGCTGTTCGCGGTGACGGCGGCGCTGGTGGCTGGCCGTGCGAGGTCGCGCTTCGCAGAAGGCGCGGCGGTCGGAACGGCAGCCTTTGCCATCGTGTTCATCCTGCAAGGCAAGAACTTCCACTATCAGGCGATCCCGACACTCGGCCTTGGTATGGTGACCATGGTCACCCTGGTGCTGGGACAAGCGGGGGGCGGAAGACTGATCGAGCTGATCGGGATTGCGGTTTCCCTGATGGTGCCGTTCAAGTCAGGCGGAGCCCGGCACGACAGGGCCTTCGTGCAGGCGGTGCAGGGGCTTGCTCCCGGCGAAGGTGTCGCAATGCTCTCGGCGAGCCAGGCGCTGGCATGGCCCGCCATGTACGAGCGCGATCTCGTCTACCGGGCGCGTACCATGGGGCTCTGGATGGTCCTGTCGCCATGGCGCGCAGAGCTGAAGCGGACGGGCGATCCGAAGATGGTCGCGCTTGGCACTGCTGTCCGGATGGAGTTGGCCGCGGAGATCGCCTGTCACCGCCCGGGCATGGTGGTGGTCGACACCCGCTATGATGAGGATGTGCCGGGCGGCAATCTCCTTGGCTGGTTCCAGGCCGAGCCACGGTTCAAGGCAGCGCTCGCCGGCTACCGGGAGGTGTCACCGGCCCATTATCTGCGGCGCTTTGTGCCAATTGGGACGGGCAACCATGCCTGCGTGGCCGCGGACCTGCAGGCGACGACCCGTCCCTTGCCCTGAGCCTGCCGCTCAGACCTGCAGCTGATATTGCTTCAGCAGGTCGTAGAGTGTCGGCCGGCTGATCCCGAGCAGCTTGGCGGCGCCAGAGATATTGCTCTCGGTCCGGATCAAGGCCTGATGGATCGCGCAGCGGTCGGCCTTTTCGCGGGCGGCGCGCAGGTTGATGGCGTCCATCGCTTCCTGCGGCAGGCCGGGGAGATCCAGGTCCAGCGCGCCGACCAGCTTGCCGTCGGCCATGATAACGGCGCGTTTGATGCGGTTCTCGAGCTCGCGGACATTGCCCGGCCAGGCGTAGCTGTCGATCGCGTCCACCGCGTCGGGCGCAAGGCCGGTGACCGGCACGCCAAGCTCGCGCGCGAAGCGGCGGGTGAAGTGCCGGGCGAGAAGCACAGCGTCGCCGGGGCGCTCCGCGAGCGCCGGGATGTCGACCACCATCTCCGCCAGGCGGTAGTAGAGGTCTTCGCGGAAGCGGCCGTCGGCCTGCATGGCGCCGAGATCCTGGTGCGTCGCGCAGACGATGCGAAGGTCGACCGGGATCGCCTGGCGTCCACCGATGCGCTCGATCACCCGTTCCTGGAGGAAGCGCAGCAGCTTGACCTGAAGGGGCAGCGGAACGTCGCCGATCTCGTCAAGGAACAGGGTGCCGCCGGACGCCATCTCGATCTTGCCGGTCGTGGTCTTGACCGCGCCGGTGAAGGCACCGCGTTCGAACCCGAACAGTTCGGCCTCGAGCAGGTTCTCGGGAATGGCGGCGCAGTTGATGGCGACAAACGGGCCCGACGCGCGGCGGCTCTTTTCATGCACCGCGCGGGCGAGCAGTTCCTTGCCCGTGCCGCTGGCGCCGAGCAGCATGACCGACACGTCGGCCGGCGCGACGCGCTCGATGGTGCGGGCGACCTTGAGCATGGCGGGCGAGGCGGTGATGATGCGGCCGAGCACCGTGCCCCCTTCCGCCGCCTGGGCTTCCAGGCGGCGGTTCTCCGCTTCCAGCGCGTGGAGGTGGAAGGCGCGGGCGACGATCAGGCCGAGCTGGTCGATGTCGACGGGTTTGGCGCAGAAATCATAGGCGCCGAGCGCAATGGCGTGCAGCGCGCTTTCGCGGGCGCCGTGGCCAGACGCGACGATGATCTTGGTGGCCGGTTGCAAGCGCAGGATCTCGGCTAGGATGGCGAAGCCCTCGGTGGTGCCGTCGGGATCGGGCGGAAGGCCGAGATCGAGGGTGACGACGGCCGGTTCGTGCAGGCGCAGCAGTTCCAGCGCTTCGGCGCGATTGAAGGCGCTGACGACCTTGTAGCCGTCATAGGCCCATTTGAGCTGCCGTTGCAGGCCCTCGTCATCCTCGACGACGAGCAGCACGGGAAGGTCGGCGGGATCGGTCATGCGGTCAGTCTCTCGGAAAGCGGAGCGGTGCTGGCGGGGCTCAGCGGAAGGGTGATGGTGAAGCGGGTGCCGGTGCCCGGCCGGCTGTCGACCGCCAGGCGGCCGCCCATGGCGTGGACCAGGGTGCGCGCCTCGTAGGCGCCGATCCCGAAGCCGTTGTGTTTGGTCGAGGCGAAGGGGGCGAAGAGGCGGGTGGCGACGAAGTCGGCGTCCATACCAGGGCCGGAATCGCTGATCTCGATCCGGGCTTCATCCGAGGTGTGGCTCACGCGGACGCTTACAGGCTCGCCCGGCGGGCTGGCCTCGACCGCATTGGCAAGTAGGTGGCCCAACGCCTGCTCGAGCCCAGCCGGGTCGGCGAGGACATCGACGCCCCCATCGCCCAGCAGGCGGACGTCGTGGCTGGCGCGGTGACCGGCGATGCAGCCAGCGAGCAGCGGACGAAGCTCGACCGGTGCCAGCGGGGGGCGTCCCTGGGGGGCGGCGGCGGGGGACAGGCGGGCGAGCAGATCGTTCAGCTTTCCGACGGAGGATTGGAGGGTCGCCACCATGTCGGCGCGCCATTCGGGATTGTCGGCGTGCCGCTCGGCGTTGCGGGCGATCAGGCTGAGCTGGCTGACAAGATTCTTCACGTCGTGGAGGATGAAGGCGAAGCGGCGGTTGAACTCGTCAAAGCGGCGGGCTTCGCTGAGACGCTGCTGGCCCGCCGCTTCCGCCAGGCTGGCGGCGGCCTGGCGCCCGGCGGTGCGGAGGAGATCGAAATCCTCCCAGTCGAGTGGACGGCGAAGCTCCGGCGCCGCAAGCAGCACGAGGCCGACCGCGCGTTCGCCGTGGACAAGGGGAATGCCGACCCACAGGTCGGGCTCTTCGAGGAGCCAGGCCGGGACCGGCAGCGCGAGATCCTCGGCCGAACTCCAGCGCTGGCGCCGGGCGTCCAGTTCGAGCACCCGCCCGTCGCCAAGCAGGCCAAGCAGTTCCTCGACACTGTCTCCGCCAGTCGCAGGGTCGGGCAGCCGGTCCTCCCAGCGCCAGGATGCGGCAACGGTGAAGCGGCCCGTGTCGTCGGGAGCAAGAAGAAGACCGGCCGGGCATTCCAGTATGTCAGCGAAGGCGCGCACGATCCTGGCCGAAAGCGGCTCGTCCGACCCGCCGCCAAGCGTCGCGGCAAAGCGCAGCCATTCAGTGCGGTAATCGTAGCGATGTTCAAAGAAGTGCTTGGCGACCTTGACCCGTGCCCAGCCGCGTGCGCGGCGGCTTGGGAGCAGAACGGCAAGGGCGACCGTCATCGCGGCAAGGACCAGCACGGCAAGCCCGCGCAGCCAATCGGCCGTGCCTGCGCGAAGCACCGCGGCGAGCAGGGCCATGATCGCGAAATAGGAACAGATGGCGAGCAGCGAGAGCGACTGGAAGGTAGCGGCGCGCGACAGTTTCGGGCGCCATGCCGCGCTGTCGGCGCGGGTCAGGGCGAAGCAGGGCGCGGCAATCGCGACGAGGATTCCGCGGAAATCGCCAAGCGCGGTCCCAAGCTCGAGGTTGAGTGCCTGGAGCGTGTAGAGATTGAGGTCGAACGCCCAGAGCATGGCGAGACCGATCATCGGCAGGCGCATCGGCCCGCGGCTGGCAGCGGCGGACTGGCCGTAAAGATTGTGAACGAGGACCAGCGCGCCCGCGGCCGTGATGGTGCGCAGGACGATCGCTGCTGCCCCGAGCGCCGACTGGTCGTCGGTGGGCGCGAGCGGCGCGAGTGTGTCGACCAGCGCCTGTGCCCCGAGCACCAGCGCGACGGCACCATAGACCAGCGCCACGCCGCGCTGCCGGGTGCCTTCTCCCCCGGCATTGGAGAGGACGGACAGCATCGCCACCCACAGGAGGTTGCGCGCGGTTTCGGCATTGGCGGCCAGCATGGTGCCGGCCATGACCCCGCCAAGCCAGGTGGAGGCAGCGGTCAGCAGCAGGCCGCCGAGGAACAGCTTTTGTGCCGGTCCTGCGACCCAGCCGCGCAACTGCCAGAGCAGGACGGCGGCCATCGCCACCGCGCCAAGCGAATGGCTCCAGAAAGCTAGCAGGCTGTCCACGCGGCCACTGTCGGGGAAATTTACAAAGGAAGCGTGAACAGGCCCGTCATCAGGGGCGGCGCAAGGCCTCCAAGGTGGCGGCTTCCATTGCCACCACCGCGGTGCCGATCACCTTTTCGGCATTGGGTGCCCACAAGGGCGAATGGAGGCCGGGAAGCCGGGTGATCTCGCCCTTGGCCTCGTCCCATCGCGCCTGGGGCACGCCGCCGACCCAGAACAACAGGCTTCGGCCTTGCGGATTGGCGATGAGGAAGCGGCTGAAATCCTCGCCCACCATGGCCGCATTGACCATCTGGACCCGATCCGCCCCGAACACGCCCGTGAACAGGGTGCGCGCCTCGGCGGTGAGGTCGGGGCTGTTGACGGTGGCAGGGGTGAAGGGATCGCGGACGCTGACCACCGGCATGCGATCATCCGGAACGCCGGCGGCGATGGCCTCGCCGCGGGCGATCCGGCGGATGCCGTCGAGCAGGCTTTGCCGAACTTCGGGTGTGTAGCTGCGCACGGTGATCTGCAGCTTCGCTTCGTCCGGGATGATGTTGTGGGTGGCGCCGGCGTGGAAGCTGCCGACGGTGACCACGGCCGGATCGAGCGGGTTGCGCTCACGGCTGACGAGGGTCTGGAGCGTGGACACGATGCGGGAGGCGACCACGATCGGGTCACGGCCGTTCTGCGGCGCGGCGCCGTGGCTGCCGACCCCACGGACGGTGACATCGACGCTGTCCACGTTCGCCAGAGCCGGGCCGGGCGTCAGGCCGATGGTCCCGGCCGGGAGCGACGCGCTGTTGTGAAAGGCGAGCATCGTGTCGGGCTTGGGGAAGCGGGTGAACAGTCCGTCGGCCAGCATCGCCGCCGCGCCTTCGCTGGTTTCCTCGCCCGGCTGGAGGATGAGCACGACGGTGCCCTTCCACTTAGACTTGTCGGCGGCGAGGCGGCGGGCGGTGCCGATCAGCGCTGTCATGTGCGTGTCGTGCGCACACGCATGCATGACATTGGTCTCGACCCCCGACGGCGCCTTGGTGCGCACCTTCGATGCGAAGGGAAGGCCGGTCTTCTCCTCGAGCGGCAGGCCGTCCATGTCGGCGCGGACGAGGACGGTTCGGCCGGGACCGTTCTTCATCACCGCCACAATGCCTGTCTTGCCGACCTTCTCGGTCACTTCGTAGCCGAGCTTGCGCAGCTCGGGCGCGAGGCGGGCGGCAGTGCGCGTCTCGGTCATCGCAAGCTCGGGCGCGGCATGAAGCTCGCGGTAGAGCGCCATGAGCGGGGTGAGCTCGGCGGGTGTGGGCTGGGCGGCGAGAGCGGCGGCGGCGAGAAGGGTCAGCATGGGCCGAGCGTAGCCGCTCAGGAGGCGGGCACAAGCTCCACCACGTCGATCAGGCTTTCGTAGCGTGGCGCCGGAAGGATCAGCCGGTACCTGGCCGGCCCGATCCGCTCCACGAAGCCGGCGAGATCGCGGTCGCTGTCGGCGCCGTAAGGAATGGCGCGCTGCTCGTCGCCGAGGACCAGCGTGCCGAGAAACACCTGACGAAGCTGGTCATGCGGGAAGATGTAGCCGACCTGGCGCTGCGAGCCGCTCAGCTTGGTGAACGCCTGGAGCCGGCCGGATTGGGCGATCCGGCAGTTGAAGGCAGGGTAGGAGATGAAGGGCAGCAGGCCCGGCGAGCGGGCGCCAAGCTTCGTCACCCGGCAGCGATAATCGCCGTTCCGGATGGTGCCGCCGACCGCTGCGTCGGGCTGCAGGAGGAGGCCTTCGCGGGTGAGGGCGTCGCCGTGGCCGGCGGCGCGGGCCTGGGTGAGCCCGGCGACGAAGCTTGCCCGCCATTCGCGCAGGCGGCGGCGATCATGGTCGGTCGCCACTGTCTGCCACGAGGCAGCGTTGGCGACCGGCCCGGCGGTCGGTCGCTCGTTCGGGGTGCAGGCGGCGAGCGGCAGGAGGGCAGCGAGGACGAGGAGCCGGCGCGGCGTCATTGCGCGGTCCAGCCGCCGTCGACGCTGAGGTTGGCGCCGGTGATGCTGCCAGCTTCGGGGCGGCAGAGGAACAGGGCGAGGGCGGCGACTTCGACCGGCTCGACGAAGCGTTTGGTCGGCTGGGCGGCGAGAAGGACGTCGTTCATCACCTGCTCGCGGGTGAGATTACGCGCCTTCATCGTGTCGGGGATCTGGTTCTCGACCAGCGGGGTCCAGACGTAACCCGGCGAGATGCAGTTCACGGTAACGCCGTCGCGCGCGGCTTCCAGCGCGACCGACTTGGTGAAGCCGGCGACGCCATGCTTGGCCGCGACATAGGCGCTCTTGTTGGGGGAGGCGACCAGGCTGTGGGCGCTGGCGGTGTTGATGATCCGCCCGAAGCCGCGCTGGCGCATGGAGGGGAGACACAGGCGCACGGTGTGGAAGACGGCGGAAAGGTTCACCGCCATGATCCAGTCCCACTTGTCGGCCGGAAAGCTTTCCACCGGTGAGACGTGCTGGACACCGGCATTGTTGACGAGGATGGACGGGCTGCCGAGCTCGTCGGTGCACTGTGCGACCAGGGCGTCGATCGCCGCGGGATCGGACAGGTCGGCGTCGGAGAAGCCCGCGCAGTCCTGCGAAAGGGCGGCGAGCTCGTCCTTCAGCGCCAGATTGGCGTCGCGATCGCCGAAGCCGTGCAGCATGACGCGGGCGCCTTCCGCGGCAAGCGCGCGGGCGATGGCGAGGCCGATGCCGCTGGTCGAGCCGGTGACGAGGGCGACCTTGTCCTTGAGGATCATTCGAACTCCACTCCTGATGCGTGACTCCAGTCAGAAGAAGAAGCGGCGGCGCGGGTCAAGTCCGGACCGCACGCCGCTTCTTGCAACCGTGGAGGGCCGCCGATCATTATGGCTCCGCAAGGGAGAGTGGAATGCGGCTGGACGGACCAGGCAGTTCGAATTTCGAGGATCGTACCGGGCAGGGCGGCGGTTCGATTCTTGGCGGCGGCGGCGGGATGCTCGGCCTGCTGGTGCCGCTGGTGCTCAGCCGGTTCGGTATCGTCGGCTTGCTGATCCTCGCGCTGGGCTATTGCGCGCTGGGCGGGCTTGGCGGCGGCGGAATACTCGGGGGTGGCGGCAGCCCTACGGTGCAGCAGGGAGACCGCAACGCGGCCTCCACGCTTCCCGCTGAGACAAGGAATTTCCTGACGGGTGTTCTTGGGTCGACCGAACGGGTGTGGAGCCAGATCTTTTCGGCATCTGGGCAGCAGTATCGCGTCACCAACCTCGTGGCTTACACGGGCGGCACTCAGACGGCATGCGGCGCAGGGCGCGCGTCCTACGGGCCGTTCTACTGCCCGGGCGACCAGAAGATCTATTTCGACCCGAGCTTCTTCAATGAACTGTCGCAGCGCTTTGGCGCGCCAGGCGATTTCGCGCAGGCCTATGTCATTGCGCATGAAGTCGGCCACCACGTGCAGAACCTTGAAGGCACGCTCGACCGCGCCAGCCGGGCACAGGCAGCGGCTGGCGAGGCGCAGGGCAATGCCATCCAGGTCGGGGTAGAGTTGCAGGCGGACTGCTATGCCGGCGTGTGGGCCGCCAACGCCCGCAATCCGGACGGCAGCGCGGTTCTTGAGGCCGGTGACCTCGAGGAGGGCCTGACCGCGGCCGCGGCTATCGGCGACGATCGGTTGCAGGCCGAAGCGGGCCGTTCGGTCCGGCCAGAGAGCTTCACCCATGGCACCAGCCAGCAGCGGGTGGAGGCGCTGCGGCGCGGTTACAGCACCCGCAATCCGGCAAGCTGCAACTACAACCGCGTGTGAGGCAAGCTCCCGCAGTCGCCTGCGGGAGCCCCTTCTTCAGAGCTTGACCAGCATCTTGCCGGTGTTGGCGCCAGTGAACAGACCGAGGAAGGCCTCGGGTGTCTTCTCCAGGCCTTCGACGATCGTGTCACGGCCCTTGACCTTACCGGTCGCAACCCACGGACCCATCTCGCCGTAGAACTCGCCGTTGCGGGGCAGGTAATCGGTGTAGATGAAGCCCTTGAGCATGATGCGCATGGCGATCACGCGCATGATGTAGCGCAACTGGGTGGGCGCGCCGCTGTTATAGCCGTCGATCATGCCGCAGATGGCGAAGCGCGCATCCTTGCGGGCGAGGGCCAAGGCGGCGTCGAGATGTTCGCCGCCAACATTGTCGTAATAGACGTCGATGCCCTTCGGCGCGACCTCGCTGAGCGCCTTCACCAGCGGCACGCCGGCCTTGTAGTCGATGCATTCGTCGGCCCCGAGCGACTTCACGAACGCGACCTTGTCGGCCCCGCCGGCCGAACCGATCACGGTCATGCCCTTGGCCTTGGCGATCTGCACCACGGCCGAGCCGACCGCACCGGCCGCCGCGGACACGAACACGATGTCGCCGGCCTTGGCCTTGGCGGCATCGAGCAGGCCCCAGTAAGCGGTGCCGCCGGTCAGGCCGAGGTTGCCAAGGAACGCCTGCGGCTCGACACCCGGGATGGTCGGGAGCTTGTTCAGGGCCTGGGCCGGGACCACCGCCTCGTCGCGCCACCCCATCATGTGGAGAACCTTGTCTCCCGGCTGGAAGTCGGGCGAGCGGCTTTCGACCACCTCGCCGACAGCGCCGCCTTCCAGCGGCTCACCGATCTGGAACGGCGGCACGTAGCTTTTCACGTCGTTCATGCGGCCGCGCATGTAGGGATCGACGGATAGCCAGTGATTGCGGACGCGCACCATGCCCTCGGCGAGTTCGGGAAGGGTGATGTCCTTGAACTCGAAATTGTCGGCGGTCGGAAGGCCGTTCGGGCGGCTCTTGAGGTGCCAGGCTTTGGGCATGGTTCGGGTCCTTGGATAACGAAAAAGGCCCGGACACCGCTGGGGTGCCCGGGCCTCCTCGTCAAGCCGGCTGGAGCGGCTTACTTCTTGGTCGAGCGGCCAGTCGTCGACGAGTTGTCGTCGTAGGTGCCCGAGAAGCTCTTATCGAGCATGTGGGGACCATCGCTGCTCGTGCCGGTGGTCGATGCGCCGGAGGTGCCGGTGGTCGAGGTCGGGCTCATGGTCTGCCCGCTCGGCTGGTTGGTCGAGCTCTGCACCTGGCGATCGTCACGGTCCGAATCGCTGCCGCCGAACAGGCCGCCCAGCATGCCGCCGCCCTGGCCGCGGTTCTGGTCGTCCTCGCGTTCTTCGGTCAGGCGCGAACGGATCGTGTCCTTGGAACCGGTCAGATACACCTTGCCGTCCTCGACCCGGTCGAGCAGCGAGCAGGTGAAGCTGCGGTGCACGCCATGCGCTTCGGGGTCGTTCTTGGTAAGGATGACCTTTTCACCGCGGACCTTGTCGACGGTGCCGATGTGCTGGCCGCTTTCGTCCACCACCTCGGCATGTTCGCGGATGCTGGTCAGCATCTGGCGCTTGGTCTGGCGCTGCTGCCGGAAGCCGGAGAACTCATTCTCGAACCGGCTCTGATGCTCGCGGCAATATTCGTCATAGTCGCGATCCAGTTCCTCGATCTGGCGCTGGCGCCATGACGAATAATGCTGGTCATGCGGGCTGCGCGACTGGCCGCCGAAGCTGCTGGAGCTGCTGCTGCCAAAGCCCGAGCTGCCGCCGAAGCTCGACGTGCCCTGGTCCTGGAAACGGTCCTGACTGCCATATTGCTGCTGGCTGTAGTTCTGGCTGCCGAGGCCGGCGCCGTGGCGATCGCCATCGTTCGAGCTGCGGCCGTAATCGCCGGTCATGGGGCGATAGCGATCGCTGCCCTGGCTCTGGTAGCCGCCACCCTGTCGATCCTGGCTGCCGCCACGATCATTCCACGACGATTGCTGCTGCTGGCTGTCGCGGGACGAGCCGCCGCCGGTCTGGCCGTAGCTCGACGGATAGGTTCGGTCCGAGCTCTGGTTGCCATAATCCTGGCCCTGCCGGCTCTGATAGCTCTGCCCCTGGCTGCCGTAATCGCCGCCGCCGAAACCGCCGCTTTCACCGCCGCCGCGGCCATATTGGTTGCGATAGTCGCCTTCGTCGCGGCCCCGACCCATGCTGGTCGACTGGCCACCGCCGAAGAACGCGCCACGATCGCTTTTACCGAAGCGGTCGTCCTCGCGCCCGCGGCGCTGGCGATCGTCGTCGTCCTGCCTGCGGTCGTAGGCGCTCGGGTCGTAGCGGCTGCGATAGTAACCCTGATTGCTCTCGCTGGGGTCATAGGCGTTTGCAGCGCGATTGTAGCCGTGTCCCTGATCGCGGCGGCTACCGCTGTCGTCGTCGCTGAAGAAATTTGACACGCTGTCGATTGCGCGATCGAAGAAGCCGCGCTCTTCATTGTTGCCGCCGCTGCGATAGTCGCGCTGGCGGTCGTCACGATGACCGCGGTTGTCGCGGTCGTACCGATCGTAAGCCATTAACTCTCCTCCATGGAGCATCCGCAAAGGGGGGCTGGGATGCAAAAAGGTACACGACGAGGGAGGGTTGGCGTTCCGAATGCGGGGCCAGCCTGAGGCAGCGCAGGGGCGAGACGATGGCGCATGACGGACGCTCGGATAAAAGCGCGTTGCATGGCCGGCAAAGCGCGGCTAGAGGCGCGACACAACCGGTGCGGGGCTGTAGCTCAGATGGGAGAGCGCTGCAATCGCACTGCAGAGGTCAGGGGTTCGATTCCCCTCAGCTCCACCAGCTTTTCAATGAGACAGCTGGTACTGCGCACCGGGTGTATGGAAGACGTGCGGAACACGCCGGCGTATTTCCTTGGCGATACTTGGACTCGAAGGCGCAACAGGCGGCCGAGCGGCTGCTCGCGGCGGTAGCGAAACGGCGGCTTTCGGGTGAAGGCTGGCGAATGGCTGGCGTCGGTTCATGCAGAGCGGATCTCAGTTTCGCGCCCCTACGACACGCAGCGTTCTGGCTGGCACCCGTAAGCGGACCTTCCGGCACAGCTGAACGACCTACGTAAGCGCCTTGAGCATCACGCGAGCGATTTCGCGCTCGCCCATGATGACCTGGTCGGCACCGAAGCGTTCAAGATACAGAACCTCTTCGTCGGAGTGCGCCCGCGCTATGATCTTCAACTCAGGTTGTAGACGTTTTGCTCGCTCTGCGACTGCTCCGGCCTCGAAACCTTCTGGAATGGCCAGAAATAGCAATCGTGCCTGATCAATGCCGGCAGTAGCGAGGACATCGCGAGCCGTGGCGTTGCCGCGAATGACCGTGAGGCCGTCCGCCTCCGCTTCGCGTGCCACGTCCGGCTCATCTTCGATCACCACGAAGCCGCACTGACGTTCTCGGAACCCGGCGGCAACGAGCTTACCGACGCGGCCATAACCGACCAGGATGATATGGTCGGCGCGCGCCTCTTCGCGCTGTTCCTCGATGGTGACGCGTTGCTTCTCGGTCGGGGGAGCCTTGCTGGTCGCCTGGCCAGACACCAGCGTGAAAATGAAGGGATGAAGCAGGATCGAGATGATCGCTCCGGCCAGGATCAGATCTCTGCCCTCTGCTGGAAGGATCGCTAGGCTTGTCCCAAGGGCAGCAAGGATGAACGAAAATTCGCCGATCTGCGCAAGGCTGGCGGCCACAGTCAGTGCAGTGCGGTTATCGTGGCCGAATGCCCTGACCAAGGCGTAGGCAGCGACAGTCTTGCCGAAAACGATGATGGCCACGGTAGAAATTAGCGAAATTGGCTGTTCGACGATGACGGCCGGGTCGAAGAGCATGCCAACTGACACGAAGAACAAGACCGCAAACGCATCTCGAAGCGGAAGCGTCTCCTCGGCGGCGCGGCGACTGAGTTGCGTCTCGCCAAGGATCATGCCCGCGAAAAATGCGCCTAGTGCGAAGGAAACGCCGAAGAGGAATGCAGCTGCGCCTGCTACTCCGAGCGCGATGGCCAACACTGCCAAGCGGAACAGCTCGCGGGAACCGGTGTGTACGACCCAGTGGAGCGCCCAGGGAATGACGCGGCGACCGACGACGAGCATAAGCACCACAAAGCCGGCCACCTTGAACAGCGTGCCCACAAGCGTGATGGCGATCTCGCTGGCGGTGCCTTGGGATTGCGTGGCGGCGGCGAGGCCCGGCAGGAGCACCAGTGCCAGCACCATCGCAAGGTCTTCGACGATCAGCCAACCGACCGCAATTCGACCGCGCTCCGTCTGGATCAGATTGCGGCTTTCCAAGGCACGCAACAGAACAACGGTGCTGGCCACCGAAAGGGCGAGACCAAATACGAAGCCGGCAAGCGGGCTCCAGCCTAGCCACCAGGCAAGGGCCATGCCCATGGCAGTAGCGGCCGCAATCTGAGCCACCGCGCCGGGAACAGCAATCTTCCTCACCGACAGCAGATCTCGGAAGGAAAAGTGCAAGCCGACGCCGAACATGAGGAGGATTACGCCGATTTCCGCCAATTCAGCGGCAAGATCGGCATCGGCAACGAAGCCCGGGGTGAAAGGGCCGACGATAACCCCGGCCAGCAGATATCCTGCGATTGGGGAGATGCGTACACGTTGAGCTAGAGCGCCCATGATGAAGGCGGTCACGAGAGCCGCAACTATGGTGGCGATCAGGGGCGTGTGATGGGGCATAAAATCAGGGCTCTAACATCGACGCGCTACAGAAGGTCGTTTGCATCACCAACCTCGCCGTTGCAGGCCAAGAGCGAAAGCAACCAGGAAGCCGAGCACGATCAGTGCCGCAGTCATGATTGCATAACGGCGGCTCTGTTCAGGAGTCATCGTCGTGAACCTCGCGCCATCATTGGAGCCTCGGAGCGGCCTATTAGGTTTCGGCAAAGGCGGCAACCAAGCTACTCCAAGTGGCCGGCTTCCTTACGTCGCAACTGAAATCCGCCATGGCAGTGAGGCTGCTTTGCACCCATTCGGTAGCTGCAGCTAGCAGCGGAAGCCCGAGCAGTAGCTCGATGAAGAAGGCCAGCGTCGTCCAGCCGGACGCCGGGTGACTGCGGAACCCTGCCGTTCAGTTACGCTTGCGCTGCTTCCCGCCCGTTCGGTTTGCCAGGCCGAGCATCGTTCCGCCTGCAAGCGCCCCCAGCAGAAGCGACAAGAGCATCTGCGACGGCCAATGCCCGCCCAACACGACGCGTGCTAAGAATCCGGAGGCGAGCAGAGCCGCGCTGAGAAGGAGGATGGCTCGTGCTGCCGGGCGCCGCTGGCCCAGCGCGGCGATCGTTGTGAGGCCGAACAGAGCTCCGTAAACGAGCCCGAAGGTCGAGGGCAGCCCGGACGAGCTCGCCGGCGCAGCAACGGCCACGAGGTCGGCGCTCGGCCGGGGCGTGGAGACTAAGAGGCGAAGGAGCTTGTCGAGCCCGTGTGCAAGCGCGAAAGCAAAGCCCGCCGCCAGCGCGCCGCGCCAGCCGCGCACGATCCAGGTCAGCGCGGCCGCGATGCCCAACAGGGCCCAAGCCATCGGGAACTTGGCGCTCTGGGTTAGCCACCTTGCCCAAGCCGGATCGTCGCCAAGTAGGCGCTGGACAGTTAGGGTGAGCGTCACATCGCCTGGCAGTGGTCCGGGGAACGCCATGGACCAAGCGAAGCCGGCCACGAGCAGCACAAGAGCAATTAAGGGCAGGCGAGGCATCAAAGATATGCTTCCTGTAAATGGACCCGAGCGACTCTGACCGCCGATCGCAGCGCCGCTCTGCAAAGGATCCCTATGGCGTGTGCTTTCTCCACTATCTACCCAGGAGCCAAGCGATCCGCTCCCGACTAGTAGAAGACGAACATCCCTTTTGCAGCAAGGAACAGAAGAAGCGCGTCGAACCATCCGCAGCGAATTTGCGTGGGAACACTTATCACACGTCGCTGAGAGTGCTTAAGCTTGGCGGCTTTAGCACCTGACGGACGTCCGTCAGGTCATCAGGCTGTCGAGGTGTTTGAATGATTGAGGGCCACACGGGGGAGGACCAGCACTTGGGCTTTCTCGACGGCAGCAGCCTGATGAGCAGGATGATGAACGAGCATGACTGGTCGTCTTCTCCTCTCGGCTTTCCGCATCACTGGCCTCAGTCACTCCGATCCGTTGTAGGCCTGCTTCTTGGCTCTCGGTTTCCCATGTTCGTGGCGTGGGGTCCTGAATTGGGATTTCTTTACAACGACCCCTATGCCGAGATCCTCGGAACGAAGCATCCGAAAGCCCTTGGCGCCTGTTTTCGGGACATCTGGGCGGAGATTTGGCCCGACATCGCACCATTGGTTGACGCGGCCATGGAAGGCGAGGCCACGTACCGAGAGAACTTGCCGCTACTCATGGACCGCAAGGGCTATGATGAGCAGACATGGTTCACTTTTTCCTATTCACCGGTGCGTGACGAGACTGGCCGAGTGGCCGGGATGTTTTGTGCCTGCAGCGAGACCACCGCTGCAATGTTCGCAGCCAAGCGTCGCGACGCGCTGCTCGAGCTTGACGAGAGGCTGCGGGACGTTGCCAACACCGCCGATCTTTCGTTTGTGGCCTCCGAAATCCTCGGGCGGCTGCTTGGCGCGGCGCGGGTTGGCTACGGCACCATCGATGCGGAAGCGGGAACCATAACAGTTGAGCGCAACTGGTTCGCGCCGGGGTTTGACGATCAAGCCGGAGTGCACGACTTCACCGATTACGGGTCGTACATCGACGACCTTCGACGCGGCGAGGCGGTCGCCAACACCGACGTGACTGTTGATCCACGAACATCATCCAGTATCGCCGCGTTCGAGCAACTCGGAATTCGCGCGCATCTCGATGTTCCGGTCAGCGAGAATGGCTGCACGGTCGGCGAGATGTTTGTCCACTCTGCAGCACCTCGGGTGTGGACCGGTGAAGAGATCACCTTCGTCCGTGACTTCGCGGAGCGGACACGGGCCGCCATCGCGCGCCGGCAAGCGGAACAGGCCTTGCGCGATGGTGAGGCGCGCTATCGCGCGCTCGCCACTGTCGGCTCGTCCGCCACGTATCGCATGAGCCCCGACTGGCGCGTGATGCGGATGCTGAATGGTGCCGGCTTCATCGACGACACCTTCGAATCGACGGAAGACTGGGTCGAGACCTACATTCCGGTCGACGAGCGCCAGAAAGTTCGTGAGGCGATCGAACGGGTGATTGCCTCCAACGATGTCTTCGAACTCGAGCATCGTGTATCTCGCGCTGACGGCTCGATCGGCTGGATTTTCTCGCGAGCAATCCCCCTTCGCGACGCCAACGGCGAGGTGACCGAGTGGTTCGGCGCCGCGAGCGACATCACGGAGCGGGTCAGGGCCGACCAGAGCTTCATCCGACTGTTCGAGGCGTCGCCAGCACCGTTCCTGGTGCTCAAGCCCGACGCTCCACGCTTCACGATCGCCGAGGTCAACGACGCCTACCTTAAAGCGACCATGCGCGCTCGGGAGGAGCTGGTCGGGCGCGGTGTCTTTGAAGCCTTTCCCGACAATCCGGACGGCAGCCAGAGTGTGGGAACGTTGCGAGCGTCGCTCGAGCGGGTGCTTGCCACGCGCGAGCCGGACGAACTGCCAGGCCTCAAGTACGACATCCCACGAGGAGATGGCAGCTTCGAGGAGCGCTGGTGGAGCCCGGTTAACTCCGCCGTTCTCGGGGAGGATGGCGAGGTCGAGGCCATCATCCACAATGCCAACGACGTCACTGACGCGCGCCGGGCCGAGTTCGCACTCCGCGAGAGCGAGGCCCGCTTTCGGCTCATGGCCGATGCCGTCCCGCAGTTGGTGTGGATCACTGATCGGCATGGATCCATGGAGTTCCTCAACCGCAAGTTTGTCGAGTTCACAGGTGTTTCGGCGATCGACTACCAGCCATCGGAGATGGCGCAGTCGTTCATCCATCCGGAGGACGCTTCAAAGGTGGTGGCCACCTTCCAGGAATCGCTCCAGGCAGGCACCTCCTTCGAGATCGAGCACCGCATCCGCTCGCAGTCGGGCGAGTGGCGATGGTTCGTCGCCCGCGCAGAGCCTTACCGCGACGAGAGAAACGGCGAGGTCGTCCGCTGGTTCGGTGCCTCGGTCGACATCCATGACCGCAAGCTCGCCGAGGCACGGCTGCGCGAACTGAACGATACGCTCGAGTCGCAGGTCGCCGCCCGATCGGCCGAGCGCGACCGTTTGTGGAACCTGTCGCAGGACATGCTCGCCCGAGCGGACTTCGGTGGGATGATGTCGGCCGTAAGCCCGGCCTGGTCACAGGTCCTGGGCTGGAGCGCGGAGGAACTGCTCTCTCGCGGTTACGCGACCTTTATGCACCCGGAAGATATGCCGCCAACACTTGAAGCCATTGGGCGCATGGCGGAAACGCGGCAGCCGACCCGGTTCGAAAATCGGATCGCGACCAGCAACGGCGGCTGGAAGCATATCGAGTGGACCGTGGCGCCCGAGCCCGATGGCGAAAACTTCATCGCTGTGGGGCGCGACCTCAGTGCGGCAAAGAAGCGCGAAGAGGAATTGAAAGCAGCGCAGGAGCTGCTTCGTCAAAGTCAGAAAATGGAAGCGATGGGCAGCCTCACGGGCGGCGTGGCGCATGACTTCAACAATCTCCTGACACCGATCATCGGATCGCTTGACCTGCTTCAGCGGCGCCAATTGGGCGGTGAGCGGGAGCAACGGCTTGTTGATGGCGCCTTGCAATCGGCGGAGCGCGCGCGCCTGCTAGTCCAGCGTCTCCTGGCCTTTGCGCGGCGCCAGCCGCTGCAGGCCCGGGCGGTCGATGTTGGCGCGTTGGTCGTGGGGATGGCCGATCTCGTGGCCTCGACAACCGGACCCCAGATCAAGGTCGTCGTCAGCGTGGCCGATGGGCTGCCGGCCGCTGTCGCCGATCCGAACCAGATCGAGATGGCGATCCTCAACCTCAGCGTGAACGCGCGCGACGCCATGCCGAACGGCGGCACTCTGCGCATTTCTGCAGACGAAGAGGTGGTCTGCGAACTTCACCGATCGGGATTGAAGCCCGGTCGCTATGTGCGCGTCTCTGTTGCCGATGACGGCAGTGGCATGGACGAGACCACATTGGCGCGCGCGATCGAGCCGTTCTTCTCGACCAAGGGGATCGGACGCGGAACCGGCCTTGGCCTTTCGATGGTCCATGGCTTGGCCTCCCAGCTCGGCGGAGCAATGACGATCGAAAGCCGCCAAGGGCTTGGCACCAATGTCCAGATGTGGCTGCCGGCCACCCAGGAGGCGGTGCGCACTCAGGAAACCACCGAGGAGATTGACCTCGGTCCCGCAACGGGCACCGCCCTGCTTGTTGATGACGAGGACCTCGTGCGGGCAAGCACAGCCGACATGCTCGCAGAGCTTGGTTATTCCGTGATGGAGGCCAGATCCGCGGAAGAAGCGCTGAGCCTCATGGATGGCGGTCATCTATTCGATCTTCTGGTAACCGATCACCTCATGCCGGGGATGACAGGCACCGAGCTTGCTCGCGAGGTGCGAAGCCGGCAGCCGGAGACGCGAACGCTGGTCGTCTCCGGTTATGCCGAGGTCGACGGCGTCGCCCCGGACTTGCCGCGACTTGTGAAGCCGTTCCGCAAGACCGATCTCGCTGCCAAGCTTGGAGAGTTCGACGATGTGTAGCGCCCTTTTCTGCGCACGAGGGGTGGCGTCTCCTTTGAGGCTCAAAGTCGGATCGCCTCTGAAGGTTGGTCCGCAAGGAAATCGCGAGCGAAGCGAACCTCCTCACCTTTATAGACAACGACTGCACCGCTGAACTTGCCCTGCTTAGCCAAGCCATCGAGCGCCTGGTGCAATCCACCATCCTCACGAATTGGAGCAGCGGCGCTCGGAAACGGCACGGCCAATGCGAGAAGAGGAGCCCAATAGGCTGGTCTTGTCCTCATCGGGTCAGCTTAGCCATCAGGCGAGCGTCAACAACGGTTGAGATCCGAAGCTGCTGGGCCGCGAACAGGCGCCCCAGTAAGCGACAGCCTCAAGGCGAAGTAGGAGCGATTAAGTCGGCGATGCTGGCGGCAAGATCGTCAAGCGAGAAAGGCTTTGTGATTAGCGACATGCCTGGGCCCAAGAACTCGGTGAGTGACGTGGCCTCCTTGTCGTATCCGGTAATGAACAGGATCGGCAGGTTAGGACGATGCCGTCGTGCAATGTCCGCGAGGTCGCGCCCATTGATCCCCGGCATACCGATGTCGGAGATCATGAGGTCGATAGCGCCGTCCGATTCGAGAATTGGGAGAGCGCTTGTCGGATCGGCAATCTCAATCGTCTCGTAATTGAGTTCCTTGAGAACCTCACAAACAAGCATGCGCACGGCATCTTCGTCCTCGACGAGAAGCACGCGCTGCCCTGATCCCTTGCTTGTAGCCCTCGGCTGGTCGTCTTGAGATGACGGTGCGCTTCGTGCTGTCGGAAGGTAGAGGTCAACGGTGGTTCCGAGCCCTGCACGACTGTCAATCCGAACAGTGCCGCCACTCTGCTGCGTGAAGCCGTACACCATCGACAGGCCAAGTCCGGTTCCTTGTCCGAGCGGCTTGGTGGTGAAGAAGGGTTCGAAGACGCGATCAACGACTTCGGGCGGCATACCCTTGCCGGAGTCCTTCACCGAAATTCGGAGATACTCGGTCGAGCTGTCCAACCCCGCAACTTCGGCTTGCTCGGCCTTGGCCGCCGAAATCACCAACTCGCCGCTGTCTGCCATCGCATCCCGTGCGTTCACGGCTAGATTCAGAATGGCATTCTCGAGCTGGTTGGAATCCGCGAGGGCGTGCGGAAGGTCAGCGCTGACATCCAGTTTGAGGTGAATGTTCTCGGGCAGTGCATGGGTGACCAGTTGTGCCACCGAGCCGATTACGGCTGAAACATCGAGCGGCTGAGGTTCCAGCGGCTGGCGGCGCGCAAAGGCGAGCAAGCGATGCGTCAGCGCGGCCGCGCGTTCCGCCGATCCTAAAGCTGTAGTTAGGTAGCGCTCGAGTCCGTCGAGGCGATCTTCGGCGATGCGGCGGCGCATCATGTCGAGCGAGCCGATGATCCCGGTTAGCATGTTGTTGAAGTCGTGCGCGATGCCGCCTGTCAGCTGGCCGATCGCTTCCATCTTCTGGCTCTGCCGCAGCGATGCTTCGGCGCGCTCGCGCTCCGCAACCTCCTCCTTCAGGCGTTGCATCGCCGAGTGCAGTTCAGCGGTGCGTTCGCGCACTTGTCCTTCGAGCTGATCGGCGGCGTTGGCAAGGGCAAGACGCTGCTTGTGAAGATCGACGAACACGCCGACCTTGCTGCGGAGGATGTCAGCCTCAATCGGCTTCTGGATGAAGTCGACCGCGCCCGCCTCGTAGCCACGGAAGCGGCGTTGAACGTCTCCGCTGCCCGCGGTGACGAAGATGATCGGGACCCTTCGCGAGCGCTCGTTACCGCGCATGAATTCGGCCAATTCGAAGCCGTCCATGCCCGGCATCTGAACGTCGAGCAGAGCCAGCGCCACATCATGCTTGAGCAGTAGCTCAAGCGCTTCTTCACCCGACCGTGCGCGTAGCAGGGTGAGGTCGGGCGACCTCAGAAGCGCTTCCAGCGACAGCAGGTTCTCTTCGAGATCATCGACGATCAGCAGCGGAACGGAGGTCACGGCCGATGTCCCCCGGCGCCGATGCTCAGCAACTGGTCGCTGATGGCATGGAGCGACAGGACCCTTGCTGCGGTACAACGGGCAAGGGCGGCTGCTGGCATGGCCGCTGCATATGCGGTTGCGGGGTCTTCGACCAGCACAAGGCCGCCCCGCTCCTCGATGGCGGCGGCGCCCTTCGCGCCGTCCTCGTTGGCGCCGGTCAGGACGATGCCCACCACAGCCGGGCCGAAGCTTTCCGCTGCGCTTTCGAACAGCACATCGATGGACGGGCGAGAGTAGAGCACCGGCTCGTCCGCCGACAACGCGATACTGCCGCCGGGCTCCACCAGCAGATGGTAACCGGGGGGAGCAAAGTAGATGGTGCCGGGGACGATGGTCTCCTTGTCGTCCGGCTCCACCACGTTCATCGCGCATTTGGCCGAAAACAAGGTGGTCAGGCCCGACGGCGCGGAGGGCACATGCACAACCACCAAGAGCGGAAGCGGGTAATCAGCCGGCAGGCGCGGGAGGATGTCCGAAAGGGCTTGAACCGCGCCGGCAGAGGCGCCGATTACCACTGCTTCAAGGGGTTGGGCGCTCATGCATCCCTCCGCTGGTAGATCTTTTCCTCGCGCACGAAGTCGACGAAGGCGTCGGCATGCTCGGAGAAGCGCAGCGTTTCCTTGGAGCCAAGCCCGAGGAAGCCGCGCCGTGTCAGCGAATCACGGAACAAGCCCACCGCCCGATCCTGCAGCGGCCGGTTGAAGTAGATCATGACGTTGCGGCACGATACCAGCTGGCATTCGGTAAAGACTTCGTCCGTCACGAGGCTGTGATCGGAAAAGACCACCTTCGCCCGCAGCTTCTTGTCGAACGCCGCGCGGCCGTAAGCCGTGGTGTAGTAATCGGCGAGCGAGGTCTTGCCGCCCGCCTGCTGGTGGTTGCGGGTGAAGGTCGCGATCCTGTCCAGCGGATAGACGCCGCTCCGCGCCACCTCGAGCGCGCCCGGGTTTATGTCGGTCGCATAGATCATGGTGCGATCGAGCAGGCCTTCTTCCAGCAGCATGATGGCAAAGGAATAGACCTCCTCCCCATGGCTGCAGCCGGCAATCCAGATTTTCAGCGAGGGATAGGTGCGAAGGTGCGGAATGACCTTTTCGCGCATCGCCTTGAAGTAGGTAGGGTCACGAAACATTTCGCTGACCTGCACCGTCAGATAATCGAGCAAGCGCCCAACCATGGCTTCGCTGTGCAGCAACTCTTCCTGCATTGCCGAAAAGGTCGCAAAGCCGAGTTGCTCGCGCGCCTGGCGAAGGCGGCGCTTGATCGACGCCTTGGCGTAGTGACGAAAGTCGAAGTGGTAGCGGAGATACAGCGCTTCGAGCAGCAGCTGGAGTTCGATGTCCTCTATCGGCTCGGCCGGCGTGTCGTTCACCGTGGCATCCACACGCGAACCAGCGAGAGCAACTTGTCGACGTCGAGCGGCTTGGCCATGTAATCGCTGGCGCCCGCTGCCAGGCACTTCTCCTGGTCATCCGGCATCGCCTTGGCCGTCAGCATGATGATCGGCAGCTTGCTCCAGCGCTGATCGGCGCGGATTTTGCGGGTGGCCTCGAGCCCGTCCATGACCGGCATCATCACGTCCATCAGCACAAGATCGATGCTGTCCGATCCCGAACCGGACTGCGCGAGTGCCTCGATCGCCTCCTGTCCGTTGCGGGCGATAGTGACGCGGGCGCCGCGCGGTTCAAGGATGTTGGTCAACGAATAGACATTGCGGACGTCGTCCTCGACCACCAAGATGGTGCGTCCTTCCAGCAAGGCATCGCGGTGGCGGGCCTGTGCAATCATACTCTGCTGCTCGGGCGGCAGTTCCGAAACGACCTGATGGAGGAACAAACTCACTTCATCGAGCAGGCGTTCGGGTGATTTCGCTCCCTTGATGATGATCGAGTTGGAGTAACGGCGCAGCCGTTGCTCGTCTTCCTGGCTAAGATCGCGGCCGGTGTAGACGATCACCGGCGGGAAGCTGTGCTCGCCGTCCTTGCTGAGCGTTTCCAGCAGCTGGTAGCCCGAGGCGTCGGGCAAGGACAGGTCGAGCACCATGCAATCGAACACCTGCTCGCTGAGCAGCTTCAGGCATTCGGCAGCGGTTCCCACGCCCACCGTTTCGATCTCCGGTCCGGCGAGCAGCTTGCCGACCGCCTCACGCTGGGTTTCGTCATCCTCCACGATGAGTACCCGCCGCATGGTCCGGGTCAGCTGCGCCTCCAACGCCTCCAGAGCGTGGGCGAGTTCCTCCCGCTTCACCGGCTTCACGAGATAACCCATCGCGCCAAGCGAAAAGGCGGTCTGCGTCTGGTCGCTGGCGGAGATGACATGGATCGGGATGTGCCGCGTCGCGTCCTCGCGCTTAAGGCGGTCGAGAACCGCCAGCCCCGACTGGTCGGGCAGCCCGAGGTCGAGGACGATCCCGCTCGGCTTGTGCTCGCGGGCAAGCTCCAGCGCTTCCTCGGCCGTTCCTGCCACCAGGGTCTGAAAGGAGGCCTCCCGCGCGATGTCGCGGACAATCCCGGCGAAGGTGCGGTCGTCCTCGACGATAAGGAGCACACGCTGCCCACCGCCGAGGTGATCGCGATCATCGTCGAGCGGCGCGGAGCGGACCGCGCGTCGCTTTGGCATCGCCGATGGTGGCTGCAAAGCGGGGGAGGGTGCCGTGGGTGCCGGGGCAGGCGCCTGCTGCGGCCGCGCGGGCACCAGCGCTGGATCATAGTCCATCGGAATGGTCACCGTGAAACTGCTTCCGACCCCCGGCTCGCTCTTCAGCGCGATCGTTCCGCCCAGCAGGCGGGCCAGCTCGCGCGAGATTGAGAGGCCAAGACCCGTGCCCCCGAACTTGCGGTTGATTGACCCGTCGGCTTGGCGGAAGGCTTCAAAGATCGCCTGTTGCTGCTCGGGCGCGATGCCGATGCCAGTGTCGCTTACGGTCAGCGTGACGCGGTCGTCGGCCGATTTCGCGATGCCAAGCGTGACCTTGCCCTGCTCGGTGAACTTGAAGGCATTGGCGAGAAGGTTCTTGAGGATCTGCTCCAGCCGCTGACGATCCGACACGATGCTGGCGGGCGCGCCGTCCTCGATCGCGACGTCGAACGACAGGCGGCGCTCCGCGGCGATGGGATTGAAGGTGCGCTGGAGATCCTTGACCAGCCGTGAAATGGTGACGTCCTCAGGCCGGATCTCGACGTGACCGGCTTCGATCTTCGACAGATCAAGAATGTCGTTGATGAGATTGAGCAGGTCGTTGCCCGACGCCTGGATGGTGCGGGCATATTGCGCCTGTTCCTCGCTCAGATTGCCCGAGGGATTGTCGGCCAGCAGCTTGGACAGGATCAGCAGCGAATTGAGCGGGGTGCGCAGCTCATGGCTCATGTTGGCCAGGAAGTCGGACTTAAATTGACTGGCCTGCTCCAGTTCGCGCGCCTTGAGCTCGATCGCGGCGCTTGTCTTGGCGAGGTCGTCGCGCTGGGCTTCGAGCAGCCGCGCCTGCTCCTCCAGCTGCGAGTTGGTCTGCTCAAGCTCAACCTGTTGCTGTTCCAAACGAACCGCTGATTCCTTCAGGGCTCGACCCTGTTCCTCCAATTCCTCGTTGGAGACCTTCAGCTCCTCGCTCTGGACCTGCAGTTCTTCCGACTGCTGCTGGCTTTCCTCAAGCAGGACCTGGAGTTCGCTCCGATATTTGGCCGAGCGCAGCGCGGTTCCTGCGGGCTGGGCGATTTGCGCGAGGAGCTCAAGGACGCGGTCGTCGACCTCCTTGAGGAAACCGAATTCCACAACCGCATTGACCACCCCGTCGGCGCGGAGCGGCGCGATTACGAGATGACGAGGCATGTCGCGGCCCAGCGCGGAGCCGATCGCCAGATAGCCTTCGGGAATGTCGTCCACGACCATGGGGGCGTTTTCCGCCGCCACTCGGCCGAGGAGACCTTCGCGAAGAGCGAAGCGCTCTGTGACATTGGCTTCGGGAGGCACGCCGAGCGTCGCCATGCGCTCGAAAACGCCATGCTCGCCCTTGAACAGCACGCTGGCCTGCGCGCCCGTGTAGGCAGTGAGATAATCGATGATGTCGCCGCTCAGCTCACGCACGCTCTTGTCGCCGAGCATGGCCTGGCTCAATCCCATCGCACCTGTCTTGAGCCAGGATTCGCGGCGCGCTGCTACCGTGGCCCGGTGCGTCAAATAGCCGATCGCAAGGGTCAGCCCGATGCCAAGCAGAGCCGCAAGGATGGCGCTGAGGGTTGCCGTACGGAAGGCCGCATCGCGCCGCGCCAGCACCGAGATCCGCGTCTGCCGCTCTTCCGCGCGCAGCTGAGCGATGGTGGCCCGGATCGCATCCATCTCCGCCTTGCCGCGATCGGCGTCTATCGCCGCAGCCGAGGCGAGCCCTTCCTGCCGCCGGAGGTCGATGGATCGCGCCAGACCCTCAAACTTGCCGGCGACCTGCGAACGAAGCGCACGAATATTGACTTGCTGGTCTGCATTGTTGCGGGTCACACGATCAAGGGTTTGGAGGCTCGTCTCGCTCCGTACCTGCGCATCGCGGTAAGGCTGTAGATAGGAATCCTGCCCGGTGAGCAGGAAGCCGCGCTGCCCGGTCTCGGCATCTTGCATGGCCGACAGCAGGTCGCCCAAGCTGGTGATGACCTCATGGGTGCTCGTGACCCGATCGGTTTCGGCACGCACGGATTGGATGTTGAGGTAGGTCACCGTGCCGGTGGCAATGAAAAAGGCCAGTGCCACCAGAACGCCGAGGAGCGTGCCCAGATCTGATCTCGTGCCCAACGTACTCGCAGTGTTTCTGTTCATCCGTCGCGCTGTCTTCTCAGTGGCTAGCTGAAAAGCGCGTTTCCATGCCGGGGCAAGTTCCGCAAGCCGTAATGAAGGAGAGCTGCTCGCGGAGCCGTAGAGTGAGCCGGCTGTCGAAAACGCTCAACAGCTGCTCCTTCGCCGCTCCGCAAATCCGTAAAAGGCGATTACAGATACTCTCCAGCACGTCATGGCTTGCATCGCCGAGAGCCACTCGCAACGCATTGTAAAGGCTGCGAATTACCGGCTTGCGCAGTGCTCTTCTGCTCACGGTCTCCGCCCTTGAATGCATCTGATCGGCGAGCAACAAGTTGCGCGCTCATAAGCGGACAGAGACAAGCCCTCCAGCATCAAACACTTCTGAAGAAGGCGAGCGATTGCCGCGACCATTGCGATCGGAGTCGAGCAGCGAACGGCGCTGGTCACGGCTCAGATCAAGCGTTCGACGTTTCACCGCACCTGACTGGCCGCAATACTTCCTGCCTCCGCATGCCCAGGTATCGGCCGTCGATTTCATCGACACGGTAAGCACTTCGGCCATCAGCGGAACAACTGCCCCGTAGGGCCCGTTTTGTTCGCAAATCCTTTGTTCTGCGAGCACCCCCCCCCATGGCCACGCGCTTTCGTTCGACCCTGTCCGGCTCACAATTTCTCAACTACGACTTCCAGCGGGCCCTGAGCCACTGGAACCGCGATCGGCTTGCGCCCGCCTTTCCGGGTGCCGACAGCCCGGGCCGGATCGACCGTGACGCGCGGATGATGCGGCTTGAGCTTGGCTTTCTCGAGGACCTGAGGGCCGAGGTGATCGACGAGGCGGCGGCCGCGCCGACCGATCCCGACGGCTTCATTGCCTGGTTCGAGGCACTGGAGAAGACCGGGCCGGGTCAGCATGACCGCCTGTTCGACTGGCTGGAAGCCGACGCCAATCTCGACGAGCTCAAGATCTTCCTGACCCAGGAAGCGGCTGGAGAAGCGGGGTTCGACGATCTGGTCGCCCTTACCCAGGTCAGATTGCCGGACCGGCCCAAGATGGAGCTTGCGCGCAACTACTGGGACGAGATGGGGCGCGGCAATCCCAAGGGGATGCACGGTCCGATGCTCGACTTCGTTGTCGAGGCACTTGGGCTGGCGCCTACGATCGGGACCACCTGCTGGGAGAGCCTGGCCCTGGCCAATGCGATGACCGCCATGGCGGCGAACCGCAGTTATGCGTGGCATAGCGTGGGTGCGCTCGGGGCCATCGAATTGACCGCGCCGGCGCGATCGGCGGCCGTGTCGCGGACGATGCGGCGGCTTGGCTTTGATGCGAAGCTCCGGCGCTACTTCGACCTTCATGCGGTGCTCGACATCAAGCACAGTGAGGAGTGGAACAAGGAAGCGATCCGCCCCGCCGTCGAGGATGCTGTGGAGGGACCCGCACGCGCCAGGGCGATGGCCGAGGGCGCGCTGATGCGCCTGAAGTGCGGCGCGCGTTGCTTCAACCGCTACCGGGAGATGCTTGGCGTCGCCTGAGCGCTTGTCTTGACGCCGGCCCCTGCTACCCGCTTGAGCCATGACCTTTGCGCCCGAACCGCTCGCCGCCTTGCTCCAGGCCCTCGACCAGGAGGGCTATGCCTTCACCACCGTCACGCCGGCGACTCACCAGCGTGTCCTGGCGCGGCGGCCGGGGCAGGCGGCGAGCGACCTGCGCGACATCTTCGGGTGGAGCCTGCCGTTCGCCCGCGAGACGCTGCCGGTCGATCTGTTCGACCTGCTGAAGGAAGGCGGCGCGCTCGACGAGCGGGATGGGACCTGCCGGAGCCTGGTCAGGGTGTCGTCCCTGTCCGGGCGGCTGTTTCTTCATTCCGCCTATCCGACGGAGGCGGAGGATAGCGTCTTCTTCGGGCCAGATACCTACCGGTTCGCCCGCTTTGTCGAAGCGAGCGCCGAGCAACTGGAGGCGCCGCGGCACCTGGTCGATCTCGGCGCCGGAGCCGGGCCAGGGGGGATCTGCGCGGCCGGACTGCTCGAGCCGGAGCAGATCAGCCTGGTCGATATCAACCCGCACGCACTCGCGCTCGCCTGTGCCAACGCCATGGCCGCCGGGCTTGACGTGACAACGGTCGAGGGAGGCCTTTCGGCGGTTGAAGGCGAGATCGATCTCATCATCGCCAATCCGCCCTTCATCGCCGACCCCAAGGGCCGCGACTACCGGGACGGCGGCGAGATGCTGGGGGCCGGCGTGTCGCTCGACTGGGCACGGCAGTCGCTCGAGCGGCTAAACTCCGGCGGCACGATGCTGCTCTACACGGGCAGTCCGATCGTCGCCGGCGAGGATCGCCTTCTCGGCGCCTTGGCGGAACTGGCCGAAGAAGCCGACGCCAGTCTGCGCTACGAGGAACTGGATCCCGACATCTTTGGTGAGGAACTGGAGCAGCCCGCCTATGCCCAGGCAGGTGCCGAGCGCATCGCAGCGGTAGGAGCGGTGCTGCAGAAGGGCTGAGGCGCGGCTCAGCCCCGTGCTGAGCGGTAACGATCGTGAACCTCGACAAGGAAGTCGCGATACTGCCGGGCAATGTTGCGCCAAGAGAAGCGCTCGGCGGCCTCCTCGGTCCGGGCAAGTGCGTCGGCTCGGCCCACATCTAGTGCGCGAACAAGCGCGGCGGTGACCGCCTCCTCGTCTCCGGCGTCGACCAGGCCCGGATAGCTGTCGCCATAGATCCACCGGGTGACCTGATAGTCGTGAGCAACGACGGGAACACCGATGGCGAGCGCCTCCGCATAGACGTTGCCGAATGACTCGTGAAAGGTCGGGTGCAGCATGACGTCAGCCGAGCGGTAGAGGTCCGGCATGTCGCCGAGCGGCAGCGTCATGCGGCGAAAGCGGCCGGGCATGAGCTGCTGGCCAAGCGCATCGAATTCGTCCCGCAGCGGCCCGTCCCCGGCCACGACCAGCTCGGCGCCAGGAATGCGAGCCACGGCGCGCATGCCCTCGAGCACCCGCTTGCTGTCGATGAGGGCGCTGACCATGAGGACGATCGAGCGTCCTTCGGGGAGGCCGAAGCGGGCACGGACCGGCGGGCCAGGTCTGAAGCGCTCCGGGTTCATGCCGTTGGGGATGAGCACGGACGGCCAGCGCGCCTGATTGCGATCAAGGTAGATCGGGTTGGTGCAGACGAGACCCTCGCAACGGAACAGGGCGTATTCGCTGTTGCCGGAGAAGGCGGGCCAGTCGCCGTTCTGGGTCACGAAGACATGGGCGGGGCGCTTGCCGAAGGGCGGCCAGCGGGTCAGCATCCAATTCACGAACGGGTAGCTGCAGGTAAGCGTGATATCCGCGTCGCGGCTTCGATATTGCCGGAGTGCATTCAGCACCCAGGTCGCCTCTTCATCCACGGTTTCCGAGCGGAAGGGCGGGAACTTGGGAAAGCCCTCGAAGCGCTCGCGAGGCACCAAGCCTATCTTTTGAAAGTGATAGGGACGGCCAGCGATCGGCTCTCCTGAACCGATCAGCGTCACCTCATCGAGGCCAAGCCGGGCGATCTCGGTCGCGACTGCCTCGAACGCGACTTCGGCGCCGCGGTGGACGCGGTGGAGGCCGGGGAGGAGGAAGTGAATGCGCATGGCGGGGCGCTCAATGCTCCTTGCGGTAACCGGCCGCGCCAGCCATCAGGCCGATGCCCGTGGCAAAGGTAGCGACGCCATAGCGCCATTGCGGGCGTTGGGTGCGAAACATCCTCGCGAGCGGCCGCAGCATCGCCTTGGCGCTGATCTTTCCGCCCCGCAGGAACAGCCTCGCCTTGCCCTCACCGAAGTGATGGTTGGTGACGAACATCGAATTGCCGAGCCAGAAGCGATACATGACGAGGTGCTTGAACGTCGCCCGTTCCGGCGGCTCGTTGCCCCAGACGCCTGCGTGCCGGGCGAACCGGATACGCAAGCCCGCGGCGTGAGCGGTTCGGTAGAAGACCATGTCCTCGCCGCCGAGCTTGCCGTAACGTGGCTCGAAGCGGATGTCGGGATTATCGCGCAGGAAGTCAGCGCGGATGATTGAATTGTTGGTCGCCGCAAGCTGCATCGGCGCGCAGTCTTCATAATCGAAGCGGATGTCGTCGAAGAAGGGCTGTTCGCTCATCCACTTGGGGGAGCCTTCGGGCACACGGAGGTTCATCGCGCCGGTGGCGCAGTCGGCCCCGGTGGCTTGCAGGACGTCGAGGTAGGCATTCAGCCAGTCGGGCGCGGGCTCGCAGTCGTCGTCGATCATGGCGATCCAGTCGGCGCCTTCCAGTGCCGTATTGACCGCGAGGTTCCGCGCAATGGAAATGTTGGCCTTGCCCGAGGCGCAATAGCGGATACCGAGTTCAAATGCGTCGGCGAACAGGTCCACCACAGCCCGGGCCCGCTGATCGGGATTATCGTCCACGACCACGACACCAACCCTGGCGCGGCCGTGCGACGTTGCCGCGACCTCGATCAGAGCGGTCAGCAGCGTGCGAAGAGGGTCGTTGCGCTTGTAGGTGCAAATCGCGACGATGATGCTTGGGCTGCTGCTCATGCGGGCCTTGTGTCCGAACTTTCGGTTCACGGCCACCCGTAGCACCAGGGTATGAACAAATCGGGGCGAGCCCAACACGAAAAAAGGCCCCGCATCGCTGCGGGGCCTTTCTCTGTGTTTGCAGTGAAGCGGCGATTTAGTCGTCGCTGTTGCTGCCACCGGTCAGGAACGCCGGGGCGAACTCGGGCGCGGGCCCGTTGTCATCGCGGCTGCCGCCTTCACGGCGCGGACCACGGTCGCCGCGGCCTTCACCGCGGGGGGCACGGTCGCCGCCACGATCGCCGCCGTCACGGCCTCCACCATCACGGCGAGGTCCACGGCCTTCGCGGCGGCGGTCGCCTCCACGGTCACCACGATCGCCACGATCGCCGCGATCGCCACGCGGACCACGGTCGCCGCCTTCACGCGGTTCGCGCGGGGGACGGGTGTCCTCCAGCTCAGCGCCGGTTTCCTGGTCGACGACGCGCATCGAGAGGCGAACCTTGCCGCGATTGTCGACCTCGAGCAGCTTGACCTTGACCTCCTGGCCTTCGGTCAGGACGTCGCGGACGTTCTCGACCCGCTCGTTCTTGATCTCCGACACGTGAACCAGGCCATCCTTGCCCGGCATGAAGGTCACGAAGGCGCCGAAATCGACGATTGAGGCGACCTTGCCGGTGTAGATGGTGCCGGGCTCCGGCTCCTGAGTGATGCCTTGGATCCAGGCGCGGGCGGCTTCGATCTGCTTCACGTCGGACGAGCTGATCTTGATCAGGCCCTCGTCGTCGATGTCGACCTTGGCGCCGGTGGTGGCGACGATCTCACGGATCACCTTGCCGCCGGTGCCGATCACTTCGCGGATCTTGTCCTTCGGGATCTGCATGGTCTCGATGCGCGGCGCGTGAGCCGAAAGCTCACCGCGGGTGCTGTCGAGCGCCTTGCTCATTTCACCAAGGATGTGCGCGCGGCCGTCCTTCGCCTGGGCAAGAGCGACCGTCATGATCTCCTCGGTGATGCCGGCGACCTTGATGTCCATCTGGAGGCTGGTGATGCCCTCGTCGGTGCCGGCGACCTTGAAGTCCATGTCGCCGAGGTGATCCTCGTCGCCAAGGATGTCGCTGATCACCGCGAACTTCTCACCCTCGAGGATGAGGCCCATCGCGATGCCGGCGACCGGGCGCTTCAGGGGAACGCCCGCGTCCATCATGCTGAGCGAGCCGCCGCAGACGGTGGCCATCGACGAGGAGCCGTTGCTCTCCGTGATGTCGCTGAGGACACGGATGGTGTAGGGGAACTCCTCCGTCGACGGGAGCATCGGGTGAAGCGCGCGCCAGGCGAGCTTGCCATGACCGACTTCGCGGCGGCCCGGCGCACCGAAGCGGCCCACTTCACCGACCGAATAGGGCGGGAAGTTATAGTGCAGCATGAAGCGCTGATACGACAGGCCGTCGAGGCCGTCGATCATCTGCTCGGCGTCCTTGGTCCCGAGCGTGGTGGTGCAGATCGCCTGCGTCTCACCGCGGGTGAACAGCGCCGAACCATGGGTTCGCGGCAGGAAACCGACCATCGCCTCGATCGGACGGACGGTCTTGGTGTCGCGGCCGTCGATGCGGCGGCCTTCGTTGAGGATCGCACCGCGGACGACGTCGGCCTCCAGCTTCTTCACCAGCTTCAGCGTGGCGAGATACTGAGCGGGGTCCGATTCCTCGAGATCCTTGAACGCCACGCGCGCCTTGGCACGCGCTTCGTTGATCGCGTTCTGGCGGTCCTGCTTGCCGGTCAGCTTATAGGCTTCGGCGAGATCGTCACCGATGACGTCACGAAGCTTGCACAGCGTCGCCGACTTGTCGTCGATGAGGTCGAGCTCCCACGGCTCCTTGGCGGCCTTCTCGGCCAGGTCGCAGATCGCATTGACGACCTTGCGGCTGGCGTCGTGCGCGAACTTGATCGCGCCGAGCATGACCTCTTCCGACAGCTCCTTGGCTTCGGATTCGACCATCATCACGGCGCCACCGGTGGCGGCGACGACCAGGTCGAGATCGCTATCCTTGGTCTGCTCGGGGCTCGGATTGAGGATATACTCGCCGTTGGCATAGCCGACGCGGGCCGCGCCGATCGGGCCCATGAACGGCACGCCCGACAGGGTGAGGGCGGCGGAAGCGGCGCACATCGCCACCACGTCCGGCTCATTCTCACCGTCGTAGGAAAGGACCTGCGCGATCACCAGGACTTCGTTGTAGAAGCCTTCGGGGAACAGCGGGCGGATCGGGCGGTCGATGAGACGGCTGGTCAGCGTCTCCTTTTCGGTCGCGCCGCGCTCACGCTTGAAGAAGCCGCCCGGGATGCGCCCGGCTGCGGAGAACTTCTCCTGGTAGTGGACGGTCAGCGGGAAGAAGTCCTGGCCGGGTTTCACGCTCTTGGCGGCGGTGACGGCGCACAGGACGACGGTTTCGCCCATGGTGGCGAGCACGGCGCCGTCGGCCTGACGGGCGATGCGCCCGGTCTCGAGCTTCAGCGTCTTGCCGCCGAGATCGACTTCCACGGTGTTGATATTGAACATAGATTTCCTTTGTCCCGCCGCCGGATGCGGACGGGTTCAGCTTTGGCGGACAAGCCGGTCTGCCAGCGGCTGGGGCGTTTTCCTTGCCCCTGAACGCTCCGCCGGATGCGGATCGTCCATAAGCGAAGGGCGCCGCTGGGGCGCCCTTCGTATCTCGTTGTTACTTACGGAGGCCGAGGCGACCGATCAGGTCGGTGTAGCGCTGGGCGTCTTCCTTCTTCAGGTAGGCCAGCAGGCTGCGGCGCTTGTTGACCATCATCAGCAGCCCGCGGCGGCTGTGATTGTCCTTGGCGTGACCCTTGAAATGCTCGGTCAGCGTCTGGATGCGGCTCGTCAGGATCGCGACCTGGACCTCGGGCGAACCCGTGTCATTTTCGTCGCGGCGATATTCCTGGATCACTTCGGCCTTGCGCTCGGCGGTAATCGACATCGTGTTACTCCTATTCCTGAAGGTTGAACCCGCGGACGATCCGATCCCCTTCGATCAGCGCGACGGGGGTGAGCCTGTCGACGGCAACGTGGAGACCGCTTGCCAGCGGAACCCGGGAAAGCCGCTGTCCAAGCCGGAGCAAGCGAGCTTCTTCGGGGGTGACGGGAAAGGCCGGGATGTCGTCCAGCCCTGCTTGCAATGGCAGAAGTGCCCCGTCGAGCGAGCGCGCCTTAGCGCATTCACTCAGAAAGTCCAGCGATATCGCCTGGGCCAGGGTGAACGGTCCGGCCCGGGTGCGGCGGAGCATGGTGACGTGTCCGACGGTGCCAAGCGCCAGCGCGACGTCGCGCGCGAGGCTGCGGATATAGGTGCCCTTGGACACGGTGGCGGAAAGAGTGACCTCTTCCAGCGCTCCCTCGCCGACATTGCCGACGGTCAGCGCGTGGATCGTCACGTCGCGGCTCTTGAGCTCCACCTCCTCGCCGGCGCGGGCGAGGTCGTAGGCGCGCTTGCCGTCGATCTTCAGTGCGGAATAGGCCGGCGGCACCTGGGTGATCGGGCCGGTGAAGGCGGGCAGGGCGGCCTCGATTTCCGCCATGGTCGGACGGTGCGGGCTGCTGGCGATCTCCTTGCCCTCGAGGTCGAGCGTGTCGGTCTGGACCCCGAAGCGGATGGTGAAGTCGTAAGCCTTGACTGCGTCGAGCATCCGCCCGGCAAGCTTGGTCGCCTCGCCGAGCGCGATCGGCAGGACGCCGGTGGCGAGCGGGTCGAGGGTGCCGCCATGGCCGACCTTGGTCTTGGCCTCGCCCGCTTCGCGCAGGGCGCGCTTGACCGCGCTGACCGCCTGGGTGGAGCCGAGGGCCAGGGGTTTGTCGAGGACGATCCAGCCGGAGAGCGGCTGGTTCACGAATGCGCTTCTTCGGCGACGCGAAGGCGGGCGAAGAAGTGGCGGCGGCACAGCGCGACATAGCGGTCGTTGCCCCCGATCTCGGTTTGCTGGCCTTCCGCCACCGCGCGGCCTTCGGCGTCGACGCGCAGGTTCATGGTCGCCTTGCGCCCGCACTCGCAGACGGCCTTCAGCTCGACCAGGGCATCGGCCAGCGCGAGCAGCGCTGCGCTGCCGGGGAAGAGCACGCCGCGAAAGTCGGTGCGCAGGCCGTAGCAGAGGACGGGCAGGTCCATCTCGTCCGCGAGGCGGCAGAGTTGCAGCACCTGGCTCTCGGTCAGGAACTGCGCCTCGTCGACGAGGATGCAGTGGAGACGACGGCGCGTGAGCTCGGCCCCGACGGTCTCCAGCAAGTCGGTCTCAGGATCGAAGGCGTGGGCGTCGGCGCCGATCTCCAGCCGCGAGGAGATACGCCCGCTGCCGGCGCGATTGTCGAGCGCCGCGGTCCACAGCATCGTCTCCATGCCGCGCTCGCGATAGTTGAAGTCCGCCTGCAGCAGGGTGGTCGATTTCCCCGCGTTCATTGCCGCGTAGTAGAAATAAAGCTTGGCCATGGGCGGCCTTGTACCCCGGCACGGGCCGGGGTCCAGTTCACTTCTTCGCGGCGGCTATGCCACCCTTCTTGCCGAGTTCGGCCTGCGCAGCGGACGACTTGCGAGGATTCGACTTGCCTTCGTGAGCGGCCTTGGCGTTTGCCTTTTGAGCCGTCGCGCTGCCGTGGCCTTTTTCCTCGGTCATGAATCTGCTCCTGTCGGTCTAGCTGCTCAACGCGTCGGAGCAGGGGAAGCCGCTACCCCCCCCCTTCGCCCATCCATTCGTCACGGAGGATCGAGAACAGCACGGTGTCGCGGACATGGCCGTTCCAGGTGATCCGGTCCGCGCGCAACACGCCTTCGCGGGTCGCGCCGAGCTTCGCCATCGCGGCCTGGCTGCGGGCATTGCGAGCATCGACCCGGAACTCGATCCGGCGATAGCCACAAGCAAAGGCGCGGCGCAGCATCATATCCTTGACGCGGCGGTTTAAGCCGGTGCCGCGATGATGGGGCCGATAATAGGTGCCGCCAATCTCCACTACTCCGCGGTCGGGCTCGATCGCCAGAAACGCGGACATGCCGGCAAGTTCGCCATCCTCGAACAGGGCGAATAATTGAAGGTCCGGCCGGGACAGCCAGCCGTTCAGGCTCAGATCGAAGTACTCGGGCGCGAAGCTCGACGAATGGATTTTCCAGACGTCGGTTTCTTCGGCGCATGCCGCCTTGAGCGCCGCGCGATGATCCTCACTGAAGGGCAGGGCGGAGCAGCCGTCGCCCGTCATCGGCGCGGCTAGGTCGCTCACTCTTCGGTGAGGTCCTGTTTCACATGCGGGGTCCGCAGAATTTGATCAATCTTGCCGCCTTCATCGAAGCTCTCGTCGGCAAGGAACTTGAGCTTGGCCGCATATTTGGTGTTCACCCGCCGTGCGACCTCACCCTGGAAAAAGGCGGTGTTGGTACGCAGTGCCTTCAGCACCACTTCCTCATCCTGCCCGAGCAGCGGCTTCACGAAAACGGTGGCGTGGCGCAGGTCAGGGCTCATCCTGACCTCGGTAACGCTGACCAGATGGCTCTGCAGCGTCGCGTCATGCACGTCGCCGCGCGCCAGCACCTCGCTCAGCACGTGGCGCACCTGCTCGCCAACGCGGAGCAGGCGAACGGAGCGGCCTTCGGGAGATTCGGTTTTCTTCATGGCTTTTCTCACGTCGCTGCGAGCCGGCGAGGGCTGCAACCCTCACCGGCCTCGCAATGACGAACGCCTTACAGCGTCCGGGCGCGTTCCTCGACCTCGAATACTTCGAGGTTGTCGCCCGCCTTGATATCGTTGGTGTCGGCCAACAGCACGCCGCACTCGAGACCGGCGATGACCTGTGCCACGTCGTCCTTGAAGCGACGGAGCGAGCTGATCGTGGTCTTGGAGACGATGACGTCCTCGCGGGTAAGGCGCGCGTGGAGCCCCTTGCGGATGACGCCTTCGAGCACCAGCAGACCGGCGGCCTTGTCGCGCTTGCCGGCCGGGAAGACTTCCTGCACGCGGGCACGGCCGACGACCGTTTCGATGATCTCGGGCCCAAGCTCGCCCGCCATCGCACCCTTGGCCCAGTCGGTCAGGTGATAGATGACGTCATAGTAACGAAGCTCGGTCTTGTTGCGCGCCGCAACCTCACGCGCCTTGGCGTTCGGACGGACGTTGAAGCCGATGATCGGCGCCCCGGTGGCCGACGCCAGTGTGACGTCGCTTTCGGTAATCGCGCCGACGCCCGAATTGAGGATGCGGACCTTGATCTCGTCGGTCGACAACCGGTTCAGCGCATTGACGATCGCTTCGGCGGAGCCCTGCACGTCGGCCTTCACCACCAGCGGGAACTCGATAATGGTCGAGGCCTTGTTGGCAAACATGTTCTCGAGGCTCATCGGCGCGGCGGTGGTGCGCTTGCGATCGAGCACACCCTGGCGGTAGGCCGCGACCTCTCGGGCACGCGCCTCATTCTCCACCACGGTGAGCTGGTCACCGGCACTCGGCACCGAACCCAGGCCCAGGACTTCGACCGGCATGGACGGGCCGGCTTCCTTGACCTGCTTGCCATGATCGTCGGTCATCGCGCGGACCTTGCCCGAGGCAGCGCCTACGACGAGCACGTCGCCGACCTTGAGCGTGCCGCGCTGGACCAGCACGGTCGCCAGCGGACCGCGGCCCTTGTCTAGCTTGGCCTCGATCACCGTGCCTTCGGCGGCGCGATCTGGATTGGCGCGTAGCTCGAGGATCTCGGCCTGAAGCGCGATGGCATCGAGCAGCCCGTCGAGGTTGGTACCCTTGAGCGCCGACACTTCCACATCCTGGACGTCGCCGCCCAGCTGTTCGACCACGATCTCGTGCTGGAGCAGCTCTTCGCGGACCCGCTGGGCCCGGGCGTCGGGCTTGTCGATCTTGTTGATCGCCACGATCATCGGCACGCCGGCAGCCTTGGTGTGATTGATCGCTTCCACCGTCTGCGGCTTGAGACCGTCATCGGCGGCAACCACCAGTACCACGATGTCCGTGACATTGGCGCCGCGCATCCGCATCTCGGTGAACGCCTCGTGACCCGGCGTGTCGAGGAAGGTGATGAGGTCACCGCTCGGCACCTTCACCTGATAGGCGCCAATATGCTGGGTGATGCCGCCGGCTTCGCCCGACACGACATTGGCACCGCGCAGGGCGTCGAGCAGCGAGGTCTTGCCGTGATCGACGTGGCCCATGATGGTCACCACCGGCGGGCGGGACACGAGGGTCGTTTCCGCATCGACATCGGCCGCGGTGTCGATGTCGACATCGCTGTCGCTGACGCGCTTGATGTTGTGACCGAACTCGGTGACCAGCAGCTCGGCGGTATCCTGGTCGATGCTCTGGTTGACGGTCACCGGGGTACCCATCTTGAACAGCGCCTTCACCAGGTCCGCGGCCTTTTCGGCCATGCGGTTGGCGAGTTCGCCGACGGTGATGCTGTCGGGCACCACCACGTCGCGCACCTGCTTCTCGCGCGGGCCGGACTGAGCGTAGGCACGCTTCTCCTTCTCGCGCGCCCGGCGAAGGGCGGCGAGGCTGCGCGAACGGTCGTCATCGCCGGCAAGCGCGCGGGTAACGGTGAGCTTGCCCGAATGGCGGCGGTCGTCTCCGCCACGCTGGCCGGGGCGCGCAGGACGGGTGGGCTCGGGACGACGCGAGGGAGACGCGCTGCCACCAGAGACCGGCGCGGACTGCTGCTGCGAGGGCTGCTGCTGCTGCTGCTGCGCGGCAGGCTGCTGTTGCTGGGGCTGCGGCTTGGGAGCCGGCGGCGGCGAACGCCGCACCGGCTGGAACATCTGTCCCGGACGCGAGGCGACCGTACGTGGTGCCGAGGCCACCGGGGTCTCGGGTTCCGGGGCCGGGGTCACAGTGGCCGCTGCGGCGGCGGCGGCTTCAGCAGCGGCGGCAGCGTCGGCCGCATCCGCAGCGCGCGCTTCTTCCTCGATCCGGCGCTTGGCGTCTTCCTCGGCCTGGCGCGCTGCTTCCTCGTCAGCCTTGCGCTTGTCCTCGGCGCGCTTCTTCTCGTCCTCGGTCGCGTTGACCTTGGCTTGTTCCTCGCGGCGACGAGCCTCTTCGAGCGCGGTCATCCGCGCTTCCTCGGCCTCGCGCATCCGGCGGGCAGTCTCTTCCTTGCGGGCCGCGATATCGTCGGCCGGCGAGCGGCGCGGGGCCGCAGGCGCAGGAGCGGGCGCAGCAACAGGCGCCGGTGCCGGCACTGGCGCGGCGGCTTCGGGCTCGGGCGCAGCAGCGGGTGCCTCGCCCGGGCGGCCGAGGATGCGGCGCTTCTTGACCTCGACCACCACCGTGTTCGAACGGCCGTGGCTGAAGCTTTGCTTGACCTTGCCAGTCTCAACCGTGCGCTTGATGCCCAGCGGCGGCCGGGTACCCAGCTTCGGCTTGTCGGTCTGGTCGCTCATAAATTCCTTTGTCTACTCGTCGTCAGCGATGGGTTGACCGACGGCATGGTCGCCGCGGCCTAGCCCAGCATTTCCTACAATGAAAGCACGCCAGCGGCTGACAGTGCCAAGCACGCGCGCGGCCGCTCTCGGGTCGGTCAAGGCGACGTGTACCACATTTTCGCGGCCAAGCGCCATGCTCAAGATGGTGCGGGTGGTGGGGATTTCCAAGCCGTGGCGATGGCCTAGCTCCTCCGCGCCGCCGACTCGCCAGGCCTGGTCGAGCTTGCGGCGCCCGTCTGCGCCGGCATCGGCAGCATGGAGCAGGAGGTGGACCTTGCCCCGGCGAGCAGCTTCCTCGACCCGGTCAGCGCCGTTGATCAGCGTGCCCGAGCGCGCTTCCATGCCCAGCCGGTCAAGCGCCGCGCGGGCCAGCGCCTGCTCGATGCGGTCGGGCAGGTCGGACGCGATCTCCACGCCCTGCGTCTTGAAAGCACGCGCCAGGGCGCCCTTGAGCTTGCCCTTGGCGATTGCCGCTTCGAGCTCGGGCCGGGACACGCCAATCCATGCTCCGCGTCCGGGCGCCTTGGCGCGGACGTCGGGGTGGACCTGGTTGTCGGGACCGAGGACAAGACGGATCAGCTCCGCCTTGTCGGCCGCTTGGCGCGTGAGGATGCAGGTGCGCTCGGGCACATGCCCAGGCGCACCTTCGTCGTCAGCTGGTGCTAGCGCCTCATTGCGAGGATTCCGCATCGGCGGCCTCCTCGGTCTGCGGCGCGGTGGCCTCGTCAGCACCTTCGTCCTCGAACCAGTGCGCACGCGCAGCCATGATGATCTCGTTGCCTTGCTCTTCCGACAGGCCGTACTCGGCGAGGATGCCGCCCTTGTCCTCCGAACGCTGCGGCGCATTCTCCGCGCGGCGGCGTGGCTCAGGACGCTTCTTCTGCACCAGCTCGTCGGTCGCCAGGTCGGCAAGGTCGTCGAGGGTCAGGATCTTGGCCTTGCCCAGCGTCACCAGCATCTGCTCGTTGAGGTGCGGTAGCTCAGCCAGTGCGTCCTCGACGCCAAGGCCGCGGCGCTCCTCGCGGGCAGCGGCCTCGCGGCGTTCCAGCGCTTCAGAGGCACGCTCCTGAAGCTCGGCGGCGATATCGTCGTCGAGGCCTTCGATCGAGGCGATTTCATCCGCCTCGACGTAAGCCACTTCCTCCAGGCTGGTGAAGCCTTCGGCGACCAGCAGCTGGGCCAGCGTCTCGTCAACGTCCAGCTCGTTCTGGAACATCTCGGACCGTTCAATGAACTCCTTCTGGCGCTTCTCGGAGGCATCGGCCTCGGTCAGGATGTCGATCTGGCTGCTGGTCAGCTGGCTGGCGAGGCGGACGTTCTGGCCGCGGCGGCCGATCGCCAGGCTGAGCTGGTCGTCGGGGACCACCACTTCGATCCGGCCTTCTTCCTCGTCGATGACGACGCGGGCGACGGTCGCGGGCTGGAGGGCGTTGACGACGAAGGTCGCGGTATCCTCGCTCCAGGGAATGATGTCGATCTTCTCGCCCTGCATCTCCTGCACGACCGCCTGGACTCGGCTGCCCTTCATGCCGACGCAGGCACCGACCGGGTCGATCGAGCTGTCGTAGCTGATGACACCGATCTTGGCCCGGCTGCCCGGATCGCGGGCGGCGGCCTTGATCTCGATGATGCCGTCGTAGATTTCCGGCACCTCCTGCGCGAACAGCTTCTTCATGAAGTCGGGGTGCGCGCGGCTGAGGAAGATCTGCGGGCCGCGCGTTTCGCGGGCGACACGCAGGATCAGGCTGCGAACGCGGTCGCCGACTCGGTGCATTTCGCGCGGGATCTGCGCGTCGCGGCGGATGACGCCTTCGGCGCGGCCGAGGTCTACGACTACGTGTCCGAACTCGACCCGCTTGACGACGCCGGTGATGATCTCGCCGGTGCGATCCTTGAATTCCTCATACTGGCGCTCGCGCTCGGCGTCGCGGACCTTCTGGAAGATGACCTGCTTGGCGGCCTGCGCTGCGATGCGGCCGAATTCGATCGGGGGCAGGGGATCGACGATGAAGTCGCCCACCGCTGCATCGGCCTTGAGCTTCTGCGCGCCCTTTAGATCGATCTGCTTGTAATAATCTTCCGGGCTTTCCTCGACCACCTCGACGACGCGCCACAGGCGCAGGTCGCCCGACTGCGGGTCGAGCTTGGCGCGGATGTCATTCTCCTGGCCGTAGCGGGCCCGGGCGGCGCGCTGGATCGCGTCTTCCATCGCCTCGATGACGATGCCGCGGTCGATCAGCTTCTCGCGCGCGACGCTGTCGGCGATGGCGAGCAGTTCGGCCCGGTTGGCCGTTGCAGCGGCAGGAGCGGCGGTAGCCATGTCTTACTCTTCCTCTTGGGGTTCTAGTTCGTCGGCGCCCTCGGTGGAGAGGGGCATGGTGGCGGCAATCAGGCGGTCGGTCAGCAACAGCTTGGCCGAATGAATGGCATCGAACGGAATGGCGCGGTCGCCCTGCGAACCGGAGATCGTAACGACCTCACCCTCGACGCCAAGGATGTCGCCGGTGACCTGCTTGGCACCGTCGACCTCACGGCCGAGCTTCAAACGCGCTTCGTGACCCTGCCAGTCGCTATAGTCCTTGAGGCGGGTCAGCGGCCGGTCGATCCCCGGCGAGCTGACTTCGAGCCGGTAGGCATCGTCGATCGGGTCCTCGCCGGCCGCTTCCATTTCGTCGAGGCGCTCCGACACACGGCGCGACAAGGCCTCGCAATCGGCGATGGTCAGCTGACGGGTGTCCGGCCGCTCGGCCATGATCTGGAGCGTCGGATCAGACTTGCCGCCGATCATCGCCACGCGCACGAGGTCGAAGCCGAGCGCCTTGGCCTCGGTCTCGATCAGGTCGTGAAGCTTGTGGTTCATGCGGCTCCTTGTAGTCCAAGCCCCCTCGGACCGCCGCGGTGTCCCGGGCGGCCTCGCCAGCATCAACGATGTGAGGAGGAAGGCTCTTTATAGGAGCAAGCGCAAGCGGGCGCAACCGGGTCAGTGCGCCTTGAACACCCAGTAACGGTTGAGCAGGAAGCTGAGGATCGGGGTGGCGGCCATCATCAGCGGCACGGGCGCGAGCGGCGGCAGGCCAAGCTGCTTCACCGTCAGCCAGATCCAGAACATGTTGATCGAGAAGGCGACACCCGATGCAGTCAGGAAGCGGCCGAGCTGAAGCGTTTCGCTGTCCTTGCGGCCGTCCTTGAAGCTCCACCGGCTGTGGATGAAGTAGCCGGCCACCAGTCCGCCGCAGGTGCTGCCGACGTTGGCGAGATAGGGGCTGACGTGCTTCAGCACGAGCACCGAATAGATCATCGCCGCAAACTGGGTCACCAGCAGGCCCGCGATGATGTAGCGGATCAGCTGGCGCGAGGCCGGGTGGGCGAGCAGTTGCTGAGCCTTGCGGGCGTGGCCGGCCATCAGCGGACGGAGCATCAGGCGATCTCGGCGACCGCGTCCAACGCGGGCTGGGCGACACCCTTCCTGCCGGGCGCTGCCGGGGCAAGCCGCTCCTCGCTGGTGAACAGCTTGGACGAGGTCAGGCCGAGCTTGCACAGGCGGTAGAGGAAGGCGGTGCCGAGGACGCCGAAGCCATAGGTGCAGCTGCGGCGGAAGTTGATGCTCGACGCTTCCTCGAAATAGCGGGTCGGGCAGCTGATCTCGCCAATCTGGAAGTCCTTCCACATGGTCTGCGCGATCATCTGGTTGTCGAACACGAAATCGTCGGAGCAGGCGGGCAGGGCGAGAGTCTCGAGGACCTCCCGGCTCCACGCCCGGTAGCCGGTGTGGTATTCGCTGAGCTTGGCGCCCATCAGCAGGTTCTGCACCGCGGTAAGGCAGCGGTTCGCAACATATTTGTAGAGCGGCATGCCCCCGGCAAGCGCGCCATTGCCGAGGATTCGCGAGGCGAACACCGCGTCGTAATGGCCCGAGGCGATCATCCCCGCCATCGCCGGGACCAGCCTGGGGCTGTACTGATAATCGGGGTGGAGCATGATCACGATGTCTGCGCCGCGTTCCAGCGCGATGGTGTAGCAGGTCTTCTGATTACCGCCGTAACCCCGGTTGTCCGGGTGGGTGGCGGTGAAGATGCCAAGCTCACGCGCGAGGGCCGAGGTGCGATCCTTGCTGCAATCGTCCACCAGGATGACGTCGTCGACGATCGAGAAGTCGATCTCGTTGTAGGTCCGCTCCAGGGTACGGTCGGCATTGTAGGCCGGAAGGACGACGGCCACCTTCTTACCGTTGATCACGAAACACTCTCCCTGGCTCAGCGAACGACCGTAACCATCGCCGAGGAAGGTTAACGAGAGTGTAAACGCTTGCAAGAAAAGCGCTGTCTTGGGAAGAGCGGCGCTGCTGCGGCGCGGCGACGAGTGGGGAATTCGTGACAGGCAAGGTGGATGGGTGGCTCCGGCAGCCGCTCCTGGCGGAGCGAGACGCGTCGGCGAGTCGGCGGGCCAGGTGGGTCCTGTTCCTGGCCTGGCTGGCGGTCACGGTGGCGCTTGCCATCCATCACGTGCCCTGGCGCGACGAGGCCCGGGCCTGGTCGCTGATGCTGATGGGCCGCTCATGGCCCGACATGTTCCGGACCGTGCAGGGGGAGGGCCATCCCTTTCTCTGGTATATATTGCTGCGCGCTGGCTGGGACCTGTTCGGGGCGCCCGAGGTGCTGCGGATCACCGGCCTGGTGATCGGCGTGGCGGCGACTGGCCTGCTGGTGCTGCGCGGGCCGTTTCGCCTCGGCATGCTGGCGCTGATCGCCTTCAGCCTTCACCTTGGCTTCGAATACACGGTGCTGGCCCGCAATTACGGGATTTCGGCGCTGATCATGCTGGCGATCGCCGCCTGGTGGTCGCGCATTCGAGACAGCCTGTGGCTGGGCGTGCTGTTGCTGCTGCTGTGCAACACGAACGTGCCGAGCGTGTTCGTCGCCGGTGCGCTCGCATTCTACCGGATGCTGGAACTATGGGAGGTGCAGCACAGCCTGGCCGCGCCGGAGTGGCGGCGCTTCCTCCTCAACATTGTGCTGCTGGCGCTCGGCACCTTGCTGTGTTTCGTCGCTGTCTATCCGCCTGCCAATGATGCCGCCGCCAGCAGCGGATCGGCGCCGTTCACCATCCCCAACCTGCTGGCCGCGCTGTTCACCGCCGAGCGGTCGTTCATCGCCATCGGCTTTGGCAGCAAGTCACTGGTCGGCGCCATGGTGGTGCTGTGCAGCCTGCTGCTGTTCCTTGATCGGCGAAAGGCGCTGGCCGCGGCGGTGGTTGCGCTGGTGACGCTGAAGCTGTTCTTTTTCTTCGTCTATCCTGGTTATTATCGGCATTCCTCCCTGTTCTTCATCCTGATGATCACCTTGGCCTGGATCGAGGCCGGCAAGGGCTGGGTGCGGGATTGGAAAACGGGGGATCCGCGCCCTGCGCTGCTGCTCGGCACCACTGCCTTTGCGGTGCTGATGGCGATGCAGACCGTGCGCTACCTGGCCTATCCGATCCGGAATCTGGTCGAGGACAGGCCGTATTCGCACGCCGCCGACCTCGCCCGGATCCTAGCCCGCCCGGAACTGAGGGGCGCGACGCTGATGATCGATCCCGACACGATGGGCGAGGCGGTGGTGTTCCAGACCGGAAGGCCGTTCTGGCTGACGCGGCAGGATCGGCCCGCGACGGTGACGCCCTTGTCGATGACCGGCAACAAGCGGCTGACGCTCGACCGGTTGTTGGAGCAGGCCGAGACGATCAGGCGACGGACCGGCCGGCCGGTGGTGATCGCGCTGGCGCTTGACCTTGAGAAGACCCGGTCTGGCACCTACGACATGATGTACCAGGATTATACCTTGCTGACGCCCGCCAGCGTCGATCGCTTCAAGACGGCGACGCGAAAGGAGGCCTCTTTGCGGCGGGGCGGAGGCGACGAGGAGTATGACGTCTACATCTACCCGCGCTGAGGCAGGCGAGGGCAGCCGCTGGGCGGAGATCCGGCGCGAGCCACTGCTGGCGAGGGGCCGTGGGCCGAAATGGTGGCAGCGCCTTTCCCTGCTGGGCGCGTGGGTGCTGCTGGTGGCGTGGCTGGCGTCGCTGCATGTGGTCTGGCGCGACGAGGCGCGGGCCTTTGCCTTTGCGATCGGCGGCGGGAATGTCGCCGAGATGTGGCGCGGCCTGCGCGGGGAGGGGCACCCCTCGCTATGGTATCTGATCCTGCGGGCGGGGCATGTGCTGACCGGCACGCGTGAAGTGCTGAGCGCAGCGGGGCTGCTGGTCGGCTTCCTGGCCGCCGCCCTGTTCGCCTGGCGCGCGCCGTTCCGGCTCGGCGTGCTCTTCATCGTCCTGTTCGGCGCCTGGTTCGTGGTGGATTTCACGGTGATCGCCCGCAACTACGGGCTGGCGGCGCTGCTGATGTTCGTGATCGCCGCCTGGTGGGGGAGGATCAAGAACAGCCCCTGGCTTGGGCTGCTGCTGTTCCTGCTGTGCAACGTCAACGTGCCGAGCGTGATCCTCGCCGGCTGCCTGTTCCTGTTCCGCGCCATGGAGGTGGTCGGCACCAGTCCGAGGGAGCGGCCGGGCGAGTGGCGCATGCTTGCGCTCAACGCCGGGGTGGCGCTGGCCGGGGCGGTGACGGCGTTTCTCACCGTCTACCCGCCGTTCAACGATGCCGCGGTGGGCCTCGACAAGCGGCCGCTCACGCCCTGGAACGTGGTGCGGGCGATCTTCCACCAGAAGACGTTCGTGCGCGACCTCGGCATTCCCATGCCCGCACAGACGCTGAGCCTGGTTCTGATCACCGGCAGCCTGTTCGTCTTCGCCCGCCACAAGCGCGCGTTGACGGTTGCCGTGCTGGCATTCTTCGCCCTCAAATTCTTCTTTTTCTTCATCTACATGGCCTATCTGAGGCATGTCGCCCTGTTGCTGGTCTTCCTGCTCGCGCTGGCGTGGATCGTGGCCGAAGAGGGCGGGGAGGAGGCGGTGCCCGCCGGCGACTGGCGGGCGAGGGCGGTGCCGATCGGCAAGTGGATGCTGGTGATGCTGCTTGCCGTGCAGGTCGTGACCCTGGTGCGCAAGCCCGCGGTTCAGGCGGTGAAGGGGGTGCCCTACAGCCGCTCCGCCGACCTTGCGGCGCTGATGGAGCGGCCCGAGTATCGCGGTTCGGCCCTGATCGTCGATCCCGATATGGTGGGCGAAGCGGTCGTCTATTACCGCGGCGGCACGCCCGTGTGGCTGCTGCGGCAATCGCGGTTCGGGACATGGGCGCCGTTCAGCAAGGCGGGTCGCGACCTGCTGACACTGGATGACATCCTGGCCGATGCGCGGCTGCTGTTCGCGCGCACCGGGAGGCCGGTGGTGATCGCGCTGCAGCGGTCGATCGGCGAGGATGGCGACTTTCAGATGATGTTCCAGAACCGCACGGTGATCACGCCAGAAGGCCGCCAGCGTTTTCTTGCCGCCACCCGCACCCTCGCCAGCCTGCGGCCGGCCCAGACGGACGAGGAGTATGACGTTTATCTTTATCCGCGGGACGCGCCGCGTGAGTGAAAGGGTCGAGCGGTGGGTGCGGCAGCCACTGCTGAGTGACCGGCCGGCAGCAGACAATCGCGCGATGCGAGCCCTGCTGCTGCTCGCCTGGGCAGCGACTACCCTTTGGCTCGCCGCCCATCACGTGCCGTGGCGCGACGAGGTGCGAGCGCTATCGCTGACCCTTGCCGCGAGCGGCTGGGCCGACCTGTTCCGGGTCGTCCACGGTGAAGGCCATCCCTATCTATGGTACGTCCTGCTGCGCGCCGCCCACGACCTGTTCGGCGTTCGCGAGGTGCTTCCGGCGGTTGGCCTCCTGGTGGGGCTGGGCGCCGCGGCCCTGCTGGCGCTCAAGTCACCGTTTCGACTTGGCTTGATCGCGCTGCTGCTGTTCAGCCACCATCTCGGCTTCGACTATTCGGTGGTGGCGCGCAATTATGGCCTGAGCGCGCTGCTGCTCTTCGCCATCGCCTGCTGGTACCGGCAAGTGGCGAACAGCGCCTGGTTCGGCGTGCTCCTTCTGCTGCTCTGCAACACCAATGCCCCGGCGGTCCTCCTTGCAGGCGCCCTGTTCCTGTACCGCATGATCGAAGTGGCGGCCGCCCGACCCGGCCTCCGCTCCCGCGCCGCCACGGTCCTGCTGGTCAACTTTGTCCTGCTGATGGCGGGCGTGCTGCTGTGTTTCCTGGCCATCTATCCTCCCGTCAACGATGCCGCCGCTGCGTCCGGAAGGATGCCGCTGACCCCTGCCAACCTGCTTGGGAGTCTGGTCGACGCCGAGCGCTCGTTTGGCGCCCTCGGCTTCGACAATGCGCTGTTCGCCACCCACATCTTCATGCTGCTGAGCCTGGCGTTGTTTATCGGGCGATGGCCGGCACTGATCGCCGTCAGTTCCGCGTTCCTGGCACTGAAGCTGTTCTTCTTCTTCGCCTTTCCCGCCGCCTATCGCCATGCGGCGCTGTTGCTCCTGTTCCTGGTGGCCATGCTGTGGATCGAGGGCGACAAGCAGCGGCCGGAGCCGGCGCGGACTGCGACAGGGAGCGGCAGCATGGTGGCGCTGGTCGCCTGCTGGGGCTTCATCGGCCTGCTGGCCATGCAATCCATCCTGTATGTCCGCTGGCCCATCCTTGCGACCCTTCAAGGTAAGCCGTGGAGCCATGCCGCCGACCTTGCAGCCCTGGCCGCTCGGCCCGAGTATCGCGGTGCGGTGATGATGTTCGATCCCGATGCGCTGGGCGAATCCGTCGTCTACCAGACCGGCCAGCCGTTCTGGCTGCTACGCCAGGGAAGGCTTGGAACGGTTGCGAGCTTCGGTAGCGGCGGCAAGCGGCACATCGGACTGGAGGACATGCTGCGGGACGCCGCACGCCTTCATGCCGGAACGCGACGCCCGGTCCTGATCGTGCTCAAGGCCGAACTGGGCGCGACAAGTCCTGGTCGATATGACGTCATGTACGGGGACACCACCGATTACAGCCACGCCAGCATCGCCCGCTTCCGTGCACAGACCCGCGAGGTCGCGAGCTTTCGCGGTACCTACGGCGACGAAGAATATGACGTGTACCGCTTCCCGCGCTAGCCGCCGAGCGCGCCCATCTCCGCCCGGATACGGATGGTGAGCACAAGGGCGTTCAGGAGCGAGAAAACCAGCGCAACCTGCCACAGCCCGAATACCAGCGGCAGCACGGCAATCTCGCCGATCACCACCAGATAGTTGGGGTGGCGAACGAAGCGGAAGGGGCCGCCGGTCACCAGGGGAGCGTTTGGAAGGACGATGATCCGCGTGGTCCAGCGAGGCCCGAGCGTCCGCAACACCCACAATCGACCCGCCTGAAGCATCAGGAACAGGGCGAACAGCCACCAATGGATGTCTTGCCCAGGCGCGAGCCAGAACAGGGTGGCGAGCCAGCCGGCGTGCACCGCCACGATCAGGGGATAGTGGCCGGGCGCATGCTCATGAGCTCCGGCGGCCAGCAGCCGCGCGGTGTTGGTGCGCGCGATCCTGAGCTCCGACAAGCGCTGGAACAGCACAAAGAAGAGAATGGCGTAGGCCGGCCAGTGATGTTCGCTCATGCGCGGTCCAGGGTCAGGGCGGAACAGGTGAAGCCGGGCCCGAAGGCGGTCATCAGCGTGCGTGGGGGCAAGCCGCGTTCTATCAGCCGCTCGGCGACGAACAGGACGGTGGGTGCGCTCATGTTGCCGTGGTCGTGCAGCACCTCGCGCTCAAGGTCGAGCGTGCCGCTGTCGAGCTCCAGCGCCTCCTCGATGGCGATGATGACCTTGGCCCCGCCCGGATGGGAGCAGAGCCGGTCGATGTCGCTTCGGGCAAGGCCGATGTCGGCGAGAATCCCGTCGACGGCGCCCGCCAGCTCGGCCGTGACAAAGGGCGGAATGGCGCGGTCGAACACCACCGCGAGGCCGGGGTCCTCGACCCGCCAGCCCATGATGCCGAGGGTGTCGGGCCATTGCCGCTCGCCGGCCGCGGCGATGGTGGCCGGGCCCCCGCCCTCGGTGGACACAATGGCCGCAGCCGCTCCGTCGCCGAACAGTGCGGTGGCGACCAGGGCCGCGGGATCGTCGGTGTCGAGGCGGATCGAGATGGAGCAGGTCTCGACACAGACGAACAGCCAGCGCGTTCCGGGCTCCGCCGCGGCGAGGCGGGCGGCGGTGGCAAGTCCGCTGACCCCGCCCGCGCAACCGAGGCCGAACACGGGCACCCGGCGGATGTCGGGGCGAAAGCCGAGCCGCGGCGCCACGCGTGCTTCGAGGCTAGGGGTGGCAATACCGGTGGTGGAGACAAAGACGATGCCGTCGATGTCGGACGGCTCGAGTCTCGCCCTCGCCAGCGCTGCCAGAGCGGCCTCCTCGAACAACTGCTCGGACGCGCGGAGGTAGAGGTCGTTGCGCGACTGCCAGCGGTGGTCGCCCGCATACCATTCTATCGGGGCGACGATGTTGCGGCCCTCGATCCCGGCATTGTCGAACACGCCCGCCAGGCGGTCGTAGAGCGCCTTGCGCCCGGAGAAGAGTTCGCGGCCGATCTCCTTGGCGTCAGCCTGGCTGATGCGGTGGGGAGGAACAGCGGTCGCGAGGCTGAGTAAGGTGACGGGCTGCACTAAGGGAGGTGCTTCCTATTTCTGGCCCCAAGGCTAGGGGTTCGTGCATTGTAACTCGCCGAGGAGGACGAAGGATGCGATTTGGAATGCTTCAGGGCGTGATGGCCTTTGGTCTAGCGCTGTCGTCGTGCGGCACGGCCGCAGTGCCGGCGCAGGACCAGCCGGCGGCAGGCGGCCAGCCGTTCAAGGTGACTCCGGTGGCAAGCTTCGACACCCCCTGGGCGATGGCTTTCCTGCCCGGCGGCCAGGACGCGCTGGTCAGCGAGAAGGACGGCCGCCTGTGGGTGGTGAATGCCGAGACCGGAGCCAAGTCGGCGGTGTCGGGCGTTCCCTCGGCCAAGGTCGCAGGGCAGGGCGGCCTGGGCGACGTGGTGGTCGGGCCGCAGAACCGCATCTACCTGAGCTATGTCGAAGGCGGCGACGGCGGGACCAGCGGCGCGGTGGTCGGCTACGGCCGGCTGGCCCGGAACGGCGCGGCTTATGCCCTGGAAGATTTCAAGGTGGTGTGGCGGCAGGCGCCCAAGGTCACCGGCAACGGCCATTTCTCCCACCGTATCGCCTTTGGGCCGGACGGTGCGATGTACGTGACCTCGGGCGACCGCCAGAAGTTCCAGCCGGCGCAGGACACCACCGGCCTGCTCGGCAAGGTGCTGAGGCTGACACCGGAAGGCCAGCCGTTCCCCGGCAACCCCTGGGCCTCCGCGGGCGGGGTGCAGGCGCAATTCTACTCGATCGGCCATCGCAACCTCCTCGGCATCGCCTTTGCGCCCGACGGGCGGCTGTGGGAGCATGAGATGGGTCCGCAGGGCGGCGACGAGGTGAACCTTATCGTGGCGGGCAAGAATTACGGCTGGCCCGTCGTCTCCAACGGCTCCAACTACGGAGGCGGCGACATTCCCGATCACCCGACCCGGCCCGAGTTCGAAGCGCCCAAGGTGTGGTGGAACCCGGCCATCTCCCCGGCCGGCCTGATCGTCTACACCGGCGACCTGTTCCCGCAGTGGAAGGGCGATCTGCTGATGGGCGCGCTGTCGGGCGAGTCGCTGATCCGGATTGACGTCAACGGGGACCAGGCAGCCAAGGCCGAGCGCTGGCCGATGGCCCGCATCCGCGAGGTGGAGCAGGGGCCCGGCGGCGAGGTCTACCTGCTGGAGGACAGCGGCCGGCTGCTTCGTCTGACCCCGGCCTGAGCTTGCTCGATAGCGGCCGCGCGGCGCAGGATCGCGGGATTGTTCAGCAACCCGTTGGTGCACAGGCCGGCGATCCTGAGGCCGGCGTCGCGGAACACCGAGCATCCGGGCGGCCCGCTGCCGGCCGCGCCTGAGGTCAAGACCAGGCGGCCCTTGAAGCCAGGCGCCACGGTGGTGTCACAGCTGGAGGTGACAACGCCGTCGGATTGCCCGGCTGGCAGCAGCCTGGTGCTTGCGGGTATGTCGATAAGGGAGGCTTGCAGCGTGCCGACCAGCACGCGGCGAACGGCGAAACGCTGGGGACCGCCTTGGCTGTCGTCGATCCGCTCGACGTCAGCGACGACAAAGCCGCCATCGATCAGGTAGCGGGCGGCTTTCTCGACTTCGTGCCGGCTGAACTGCCGCGCATCCTCGCAGCTGCACGCGAGGGCGGCGCCGGGGGCAAAGACAAGGGCGGCCCCAAACAGGAGCCGCCCCCACATCACATCAGGCGTTCCGGGTGCGGCGGGCGTTGCTACCCTTGCCGCGCAGGCTATTCAGCAGCGCCAGGCCGAAGATGCCGGCGGCAGTGTAGCTGGCGGCCTTGTTGTTGTTCACGAAGTCGCGAACCTGACCGAAGCCCTTGCGGACTTGGCCCGACAGCTGGTCTGCCGCGCCGTCCTGCTGCAGCCTGGTGTCGCCGGTGACCTCGCCGAGGCCCTTCTTGAAGTCGCCCTTGGTGCGCGTGCCTTCGCCAGCGATCGTGTCGATGTTCATTGTTATTCTCCGGTTATGGGGATCTGTGCAGTGAACGCTCGACGACGATCGAGGTGCCGTCCCGTGTTTGCAGGGGCCGCACCATCTGCCAAAGACCCGGCGTGACTTCGCGACCGATCCCGCTTCTTGCCGCCCTGCCGCTAGGCCTGTTGTCAGCACTCGCCTTCGCTCCGGTGGGGCTGTGGCCATTGATGCCGCTCGCCTTTGCCGCCCTGGCGCTGCAGGTCAGCCGAAGCGCGACCCTGGTGCAGGCGCTGCTGATCGGCTGGCTGTTCGGGGTCGGGCAATTCGTGCTGGGCCTCAACTGGATCGCCACGGCGTTTACCTACCAGGCGGCGATGCCGGCGTGGCTGGGCTGGATCGCAGTGGTGCTGCTGAGCCTCTACCTCGCCGTGTACCCGGCGCTGGCGACGGGGCTTGCGTGGCGCTTCGGCCGGCGTTCGCCCACGGCGCTGGTGCTGGCGCTGGCGGGCGGCTGGGCGGTGAGCGAGTGGTTGCGGGCGACCATGTTCACCGGTTTCGCCTGGAACCCGGTCGGATCGGTGCTGGTGGACACGTGGTGGCGGACAGGCTCGGCGGTGGTCGGCACCTATGGCCTTTCGGCGCTGGTGGTGCTGGTGGGTGGCGGGCTGTGGCTGCTGCTGGCTGGAGCGTATCGGAGCGTGATCCTGATCGGTGCCGCCGCCGCGGTGCCAGTTGCGTGGCCACTTGGTCCCTTGGTCGACAGCTATTCGCAAGCCTTGGGCGAGGTCGACCCGTCGCCACCCGCCCCGACCATGACGCCGGCCGAGGCCCAGCGATACCTCGCCACCCATCGCGTCTTCCGCGCCATCCGCATCGTCCAGCCGAACATCGGGCAGGAGGACAAGTGGCGCGAGGGCCTGGACCGCGAGGCGTTCGCCAGGCTCGCCTCCTTGTCGCGGCCCGGCAACGAGCCGCGGTTGACGCTCTGGCCCGAAGTGGCGGTGCCGGTTCCCTATCAGGTGGTGCAAAGCGGCGGCCGTGGCCTCCCGGTCACCCTGCCGCCCGCGACCCAGGCCGGCCGGTTGCTGCGTCCACAGAGCGGCGACATTCTCCTGACCGGTGCGTTTTCGCTGATCGCTGATGGTCGGGGGATCGTTACAGGCAGCACCAACAGTGTCATGCCGATCGATCCGCAGGGCCGCATTTTGGGGCGCTACGACAAGGCGCACCTGGTGCCTTATGGCGAATATCTGCCGATGCGCCCGCTGCTGAGCGCCATTGGTCTTTCGCAATTGGCGCCGGGTGTCGGCGACACCATCCCGGGTCCCGGACCTCGCACCTTGCAGATCCCCGGCTTCGGCAAGGCGGGCATCCAGATCTGCTATGAGATCATCTTCTCGGGCGAGGTAATAGACCGCGCCAGCCGCCCTGACTTCCTGTTCAATCCGTCGAACGACGCCTGGTTCGGCCGCTGGGGGCCGCCGCAGCACCTGGCGCAGGCACGCCTCCGGGCCGCCGAGGAAGGGGTGCCGGTCATAAGGTCCACTCCGACCGGGATCAGCGCCCTGATCGACGCCGGCGGCGCGGTGCGGGCATCGATCCCGTGGCGCACGGCCGGCGCGATCGACGCCGACCTGCCACCACCCCGTGAAGGCCTCACTCCCTTCGCGCGCCTCGGCAACATCATCCCGCTGGCGCTTGCCTTCCTGCTCCTGGCTTTGGCGGTTGGCATGGACGCGCGGGGTCGCTACAGGCAAAGCATATAAAGCTATCTTTATATCCTTATATCCGCTCCTAGACGCACCGGAGTCCCATGCGCCAATCCTATCTCTTCACCTCCGAATCCGTGTCCGAAGGCCATCCTGACAAGGTCGCCGACCAGATCAGCGATGCGATTGTCGACCTGTTCCTGAGCAAGGATCCGGAAGCGCGCGTGGCGTGCGAGACGCTGACCACCACCAACCTCGTGGTCCTCGCCGGTGAGATCCGGGGCAAGGGCATTATGGACGAGGCGGGCAACTGGGCACCCGGCATCGAACAGGAGATCGAGCAGGTCGTCCGCGCGACGGTGAAGAAGATTGGCTACGAGCAGGAAGGCTTCCACTGGGAGAGCCTGCGGTTCGAGAACAATCTCCACCCGCAATCGGCACACATCGCGCAGGGCGTGGATGCCAGCGGCAACAAGGACGAAGGCGCGGGCGACCAGGGCATCATGTTCGGCTTCGCCTGCGACGAAACCCCCGACCTCATGCCGGCGACGCTCGATTACAGCCACAAGATCCTGGAAAAGCTGGCCGCCGATCGCCATTCCGGCGCCGCGCCGTTCCTGGAACCCGACGCCAAGAGCCAGGTCACCCTGCGCTTCGAGAACGGCAAGCCGGTCGCCGCCACCGCCATCGTCGTCTCGACCCAGCACAAGAAGGGCTATGACCAGGGCGACAAGGAGGCCGAGCTCAAGGCCTATGTCCGCGACGCGATCGCCAGCGTGATCCCGGCCGACCTGCTCAGCGACGAGACGGTCTACCACATCAACCCGACCGGCAGCTTCGAGATCGGCGGCCCTGACGGCGACTCCGGCCTGACCGGGCGCAAGATCATCGTCGACACTTATGGCGGCGCGGCGCCGCACGGTGGCGGCGCTTTCTCGGGCAAGGACCCGACCAAGGTGGACCGCTCGGCCGCCTACGTCTCGCGCTATCTGGCCAAGAACATCGTGGCGGCCGGCCTTGCCACCCGCTGCACCATCCAGCTGAGCTACGCCATTGGTGTGTCGGAGCCGCTGTCGCTGTATGTCGACACGCACGGCACCGGAAGCGTCGGCGACGACAAGCTGGAGCAGGCGATCGGCAGGATCGCGCGGCTTGGCCGGCTGACCCCGCGCGGTATCCGCACCGCGCTTGGCCTCAACAAGCCGATCTACGCCAAGACCGCGGCGTACGGACACTTCGGGCGCAAGGCCGAGGGCGAGCTGTTCCCGTGGGAGAAGACCGACCTTGGCGACGAGCTGAAGTCGCTGGTCGGCCAGGCCTAGCCGACCGCGGGCACCGGGGCGAGCTTGCCCAGGCCCGGTGCCCGCGCTCGGCTCCGGCCCAGCGACCAATTGGCCTGCATCCTCACCTGCGGGTTGGGCACGCACCAGATCTCGCCGCCGTCGTCCATCGCGACGACCCACAACAGATCGAACTCGGGGCCATAGTCGATCACTGCCATGGCTTGCCCCTTGCCACGATCAAGCACGTGGAGGGGCAGGGGCGGGGTTAGCTGAGTGAAGCTCATGATTCCGACAACGAGCCACCGCTACTGACGGGGCCCGACGTGGGCCAAGGTCCCGGTCGCCCTCAGCGGCGATCGCGACTGAGCTTTTCGTCCAGGGCGGGGCCGCGCGGGATGCCGAGGCCGCCTTCGGCATGGCCATCGTCATCGCCGCTATATCGGTCGCGGGTTTCCTGCACGCCGACGCGGTGACGGTAGACCAGCTCGCCGCCGAGCCAGCCGGAATAGGCCAGGATAAGGACGCTGGCGAGGCTGAGCCACACGCCAAGACTGCCGATCTGGTCGCTGCTGCCGGTCAGCCGCACCACCAGGTTCACCGCCTCGAGCGTCACCACCACGATGTTGGCGATCATGTGCCGCGTCGCCGCGCCGATCTTCTTGACGCGCTCGTCGCCGAGATAGTCCGCCATTCCGGCCGCCGCCGCCAGCAGTGCAGTGACAAGGCCAATTCCGAGCAGCCAGTTGCTGGCGGTGGCCCAGCCGCCCTCACGCGTGGTCAGCCACATGACGTCCGTCACCAGAGCGCCGATGAAGCTGACGATCGGGAACGGGATGAGCAGCGGGTGGATCGGGTGACCACCGATCTGCGCCGTGCTGCGGGGATTGTTGCCGTACATCGCGCTTCCTTCTGCCTCGCCTGTTGTGACCTGAACGCTGGCCAGTAAAGGCAGGTCCATGACTGCACACAAGCCCGGCGATCCGACCACCCTCAACCGTCTCTACGGCCGCTCGAGCGGACACAAGCTGAGGCAAGGCCAGCAGGAGCTGATCGACAAGCTGCTGCCCGAAATCAGCGTCCCCGCCGAAGGAGAGGTCAGCGCGCGGACCCTGTTCGGCGACGATCGGCCGATGCATTTCGAGATCGGCTTCGGCTCGGGCGAGCATCTTGCCTATCGCGCCGACCTTTTGCCCGACCACGGCTTCGTCGGGTGCGAGCCGTTCCTGAATGGCGTGGCGACCGCGCTGGGGCATGTGCGTGACGGGCCGCTGCGCAATGTGCGCCTGCACATGAACGACGCGCTGGAGGTGCTGCGGCGGGTGCCGGACGGCAGCCTGCTGATGCTCTACCTCCTTCATCCCGATCCTTGGCCCAAGGCGCGACATGCCAAGCGCAGGATGGTGAACGATGGGCCGGTCGATCTCTTTGCCAGCAAGCTGAAGCCCGGCGGGGAACTGCGCATCGCCACCGATCACCCGATCTATCTCGAATGGACGCTCACCGTCATGCAGCGCCACACCGAGCGCTTCGAGTGGCTGGCCGAGAAGCCGTCCGACTTCCTCGACCCGCCGTCGGGATGGATCGAGACCCGCTATGGGGCGAAGAGTCGCCGCGAAGGAAGACGACCTTATTATCTCCGCTACCAGCGGAATTGAGGTCGCCGCTTGTGGGGCTCGGTCGATTGAGGCACCATCAACCCGCGCCGTTAAGCGCCTGTGCGTCTATTCCGCGCGAAGGAGACGCCGCGATGAACATCAAGCAAAGCCTCTGCTTCGCCGGCATTGCGGCGGGGTTCAGCATGCCAGCGGCGGCCCTGCAGGAGGAACGGCAGCGGGGAACCGGAAATTCCCGCTGGACCGCGCCAGGATGGTATCTGCTTGAGTATCGCGGCGGAGCCGTCGCCGACCTGCTCCGTGCGGGACCCTATGCCGGGGAAGCCAAGTGCGCAGAAGCGCGGCGGGCAACGGAGCCGGCGGTGCCGCGCGGCCATCCGGAACTCGACCTGCTGACGTGCCGTGAACTGAAGCAGGCACCCTGAGGGCGCACTCCGCCACTCCGCCCGGCTAGCCTTGGGCTGCTTCCAGCCCGTCGGGCGCATGGAGGCGCAGCCGGATCATCTTGCGCTCATCGGCCTCCACCGATTCGAGGCGCCATCCGCTCGGGTGGGCGATGCTTTCGCCAGGCTCGAGGATCCGTCCGGCAAGCAGGAAGGCGAGCCCGCCCAGCGTATCGACCTCGTCATCCTCGGCGATCAGGCGCGCGTCCACGGCCTCCGCCAACTCGTCGAGTTCGAGCCGTGCGTCGGCTTCCCACAGCCCGTCATCGAGCCGTGCGAGAAGGGGCTGCTGCTCCTCGTCATGCTCGTCATCGATGTCGCCGACAATCTCCTCGACCACGTCCTCGATCGTGACCAGGCCTTCGGTTCCGCCGAACTCGTCGATCACTACCGCCAGGTGGATCCGCTCGGCCCGCATCCTTGCCAGCAGGTCGAGCACGCCCATGCTCTCCGGAACGTAGAGCGGCAGGCGCATGATTTCCTCGACGCTCTTGCGCTCGGTCGCGTCGAAGTAGGCGTTGAAGACGTCCTTGATGTGGACCATGCCGATGATCTCATCAAGGCTTTCGCCGGTGATCGGCAAGCGGCTGTGCCCTGCTTCGGCAAAGATGGCGGCCAGCTGTTCCATGCTGCTGCCATGCTTGGCCGACACGATCTCGCCGCGGGTGACGCAGATGTCGCCGGCGGTGCGGTCGCCGAAGTGCAGGAGGTTCTTGAGCATCTGCCGCTCGAGCGGGCTGAGGTCTCCCTGCTTGGGACTGTCGTCCTCGGCGTCGTCGATCGCTTCCTCAATCTGGTCACGCAGCGTGGTCTCTCCATCGTCGCCGAACATCAGGCTGCGAAGGCCGCGCCACAGGCGTGATCCGTTGTCGGGCTGAGTGGCCATCAGGCGACCACCTCATAGGGATTGGCCAGGCCCAGGCGGGCAAGGGCGCGGATTTCGCGGGCTTCCATGTCGTCGGCGGTCTCGTCGTCCCCGTGGTCGTAGCCGAGCAGGTGAAGGGTGCCGTGCACCAGCAGGTGGGCGGCGTGGTCGGGAAGCGGGAGTGCCTTCTCCTCGGCCTCGCGGGCACAGGTTTCGCGCGCCAGCACGATGTCGCCGAGCATCAGTTCGGGGCCGGGCGTGGCGGCTCCGTCCAGTTCCTCGGGTTCAGCCTGCGGGAAGGACAGGACGTTGGTCGGCTTGTCCTTGCCGCGCCATTCGGCGTTGAGGCCGCGCACTTCCTCGTCGGAGGTAAGCACGACCGATAGCTCCACCGGTCGCGCGGCCTGGATCAGGCCGGGAAAGGCGGATTCGGCGATAGCGGCCCTGGCCGCGGCTTCGGCAAGCCGCGCCCAGTCGGTGCTACTGTCCCATTCCTCGTCGGCGTCGATGTTGATGTCGAGGCTCACCGGCCGGGTCCCTCATAGGCTTCGACGATGCGACCGACGAGCGGATGGCGGACGACGTCGGCGGCGCTGAAGCGCACCGTTGCTAGCCGCGGAATGCCTTCCAGCTTGTCCACCGCATCGGCAAGGCCGCTCTCGACCCCGCGCGGAAGGTCGGTCTGGTTGGGATCGCCGCAAATCACCATCCTGCTGCGCATGCCGAAGCGGGTGAGGAACATCTTCATCTGCTGCGGCGTGGTGTTCTGCGCTTCGTCGAGAATGATGAAGGCGTCCGATAGCGTCCGCCCGCGCATGAAGGCGATCGGCGCGATCTCGATCTCGCCAGACGCGATGCGCCGCTCGACCTGCTCGGTGGGGAGCATGTCGTAAAGCGCATCGTAAAGCGGGCGGAGATAGGGATCGACCTTCTCCTTCATGTCGCCCGGAAGGAAGCCCAACCGCTCGCCGGCCTCCACCGCCGGGCGTGACAGGATCAGACGGTCGACCTGGCCGCCGATCAGCATCGACACCGCCTGCGCCACCGCGAGATAGGTCTTGCCGGTACCCGCCGGCCCCAGCGCAAAAATCATGTCGTCGCGGGCCAGCGCCTCCATGTAGGCGGTCTGGATGGTCGAGCGCGGGACGATGGTCTTCTTGCGGGTGCGGATCATCACCCGGTTGGGATTGCTGGCCGGCGCATCGGCATCGGGCACGATCCCGTCGAGCTGCCGCTGCGCGCCCATGCCGATCACGCTTTCGACCACCGCCAGATCGACATCCTGCCCGGCATCGAGGCGGCTGTAGAGATCGACCAGCACTTCGCGGGCCTTGGCCGCGCTGTCGGGTTCCCCCTCGATCTGCACGCGGGTCCCGCGCGCGGCGATGTTGACGCCAAGCCGGTCCTCGATGGCGACCAGGTGGCGGTCATATTCGCCGAACAGGGGCCCAAGCAGATAAGGCTGCTCGAACTCGATCTCGAGGCGGGCGCGGGTGGGGTCGTCCACCGCGCGAAGGTCAGGGCGCTTGGGCATCTAGGCGGTGCAAGCCATGGGGTGCGTCATCGTTCCCGAATGTAGTGCATGGATCGGCGAAGTCACGCGGCCTGTTTGCTGTTTCCTGCGATAAGCTCACCAGCAAGGCTGTTGGGCAGCGCCGCGGTCAGCCGCACGTCCACCATGTCGCCGATCTTCGCGTCGGTATCGACGAAGACGGACTGGAGCCACGGCGACTTGCCGATCATCTGCCCGGGCTTGCGGCCGACCCGGTCGATCAGGATGCGGGTTTCGGTACCGACCTTTGACGCATTGAAGCGGCGGCTCTGTTCCATGACGAGCGCCTGCAGTCGCTGCAAACGCTCATCCTTGAGCGCTTCGGGCACCTGGCCGCCCATCGTCGCGGCGGGCGTTCCCGGACGGGCGCTATACTTGAAGGTGAAGGCCGAGGCGTATCCCACTTCCTCGACGATCCTCAACGTGGCGGCGAAATCTTCCTCGGTTTCGCCCGGGAAGCCGACAATGAAGTCGCCCGACAGCGCGATGGCAGGGTTGGCGGCGCGCACCTTGGCGATCACCGCGAGATAGTCGGCCGCCGTGTGATGGCGGTTCATCGCCTTGAGGATGCGGTCGCTGCCGGCCTGCACGGGCAAGTGAAGGTACGGCATCAGTTCCGGCACCTCGGCATGGGCGGCGATCAGGTCGTCGCCCATGTTGATCGGGTGCGACGTGGTGTAGCGGATGCGCTCGAGGCCGGGCAGCGGCGCCAGGCGGCGGATCAGGGTCGCCAGCGTCTCGCTGCCATCCTCCCAGGCGTTGACGTTCTGTCCGAGCAGGGTCAGCTCGCGGGTGCCGCCCTCCACCAGCTGGGCCGCCTCGTCGAGGAGGTCGCCGATCGGCCGGCTGATTTCCACGCCACGGGTGTAGGGCACCACGCAATAAGTGCAAAACTTGTCGCAGCCTTCCTGCACCGACAGGAATGCCGAGACACCGGAGCGGCGGCGGCGCGGGAGGGCGGCGAACTTGTCTAGCGCGGGCAGGTCGGTGTCGACCGGGCGGACGCCCGCCTCGACCTCGCGCAGTAGCTGGGGCAAGCGGTGATAAGCCTGTGGGCCGACCACGATGTCGATTGCCTTTGACCGGCGCTTCGCCTCGGCGCCCTCGGCCTGCGCGACGCAGCCGGCCAGCGCGATCACGGGACGGCTACCGTCCTCGCGGCGGAGGCGCCCGACCTCGCTATAGGCCTTTTCGGCGGCTTTCTCGCGGATGTGGCAGGTGTTGAGGACAACGACATCCGCCTCGGCGCCGGACGCCGCAGGGGTCATCCCCTCGGCGCCGAGCAGCTCGGCCATGCGCTCGCCATCGTAGACATTCATCTGGCAGCCGAAGGACTTGATGGCGAAGGTGCGGGGGGCGGTCATGGCGCCGCGCCTATACGCCGCGCGTGCGGACTAGGCCAGTCGCCGTCGCCGTCATGCCGCAAGGGTGGCGCGGTCGGGGCCCTTGACGGCAAGCCCGAGGACTGAGGCAATGCGCTGCTCGGATTGCGCGGCAAGCGCCTTGCGATCTTGCCCGGCGCCAAGGGGCTCAAGGAAATGCAGCGTGACGTGCACCCTTCCCTTGCGCCCGAGCAGGCGGAGGAAGTTGGCCTGGCCCGTCTCGCCCGCCGGCCAGCCATATTCCGGCGCGTCGCCGCGATAATCGATCGCGACCGGCTGGACCGTCAGGGGCAGCGGTGGATTTTCTGCCAGCTTGAGCAGGCTCGACCGAAAGGGGAGCACCCGGGTGCCGTCGCTTACCGTGCCCTCCGCGAACAGGGTCAGCGGCTTGTGGCTGCGGATGGCGGTCTTCATTGCGGCTACCTGATCGCTGACCGAGCCCCGTCGGTCACGGTCCACGAACACCGTCCCGTTCTGCTCGCACAGCCAATGCATGATCGGGTGGCCGCGCAGCCCGTCCTTGGCGACGAAGGCGCAGTTGGTGGCGCCGGCGAGCATCGGAATGTCGAGCCAGCTGACGTGGTTGGCCACGATCAGGGTTCCCGGTGCCGGAGCGGGTCCAGTGGTGTTGACCCGCGCCCCCGCAATCCAGCCCACCCCGCGTAGCAGACGACGGGGCCACGGACTTGGCCCGAAGGGCCGGACAAGGAGGTGCACAAGGACACAGGCCGCCAGCCACACGGCCATGCCGAGCAGGCGGAGGACGATGCGGTGATTCAAGGCCGACGCTCGATCCGGCCGGTCGACGCGCCCTTAGCGGTCGCGCTGAAGCGGAACGCCGTACAGCTCCAGCCGGTGATCCACGAGCTTAAAGCCGAGCCGTTCGGCGACCCGGCTCTTCAGCAGTTCGAGTTCCTCGTCGTGGAACTCGACCACCTTGCCGCTTTCGACATCGATGAGATGGTCGTGATGCTCCTCGCTGACGGCCTCGTAGCGGGAACGGCCGTTGCCGAACTCGTGCCGCTCCAGGATGCCGGCTTCCTCGAACAGGCGAACGGTGCGGTAAACGGTGGCGATGGAGATGTTGGGATCGATCGCCGACGCCCGCTCGTGCAGCGTTTCGACATCGGGATGGTCGACGCTTTCCGAGATGATGCGGGCGATGGTTCGCCGCTGTTCGGTGATCCGCAGCCCTTTTTCGGCGCAGAGCGCTTCGATGTCGATCTGGCGGTGCATGGGCTGCGATTACGGGAGCGGAGGCGGGGCGTCTAGGCCCCGCCGCCAATCAGGATGCTACTTGGCGCCGCGACCGGCACCACGCTTGCGCTTGGTGCCAAGGCCGATGCTCTTTGCCAGGGTCCGGCGCTGTTCGGCATAGTTGGGCGCGACCATCGGATAGTCGGAGGCAAGACCCCACTTCTGGCGATACTGATCGGGCGTCATGTTGTAATGGGTCATCAGGTGCCGCTTCAGCATCTTCAGCTTCTTGCCGTCTTCAAGGCAGACCAGATAGTCCGGCTTCACCGAGGAGCGGATCGGAACCTTGGGTTCAAGCTTCACCTCTGGCTCGACCGGCTTGCCACCGAGGCCCGACAGGGCACCGTGCACATTCTGTATCAGCTGCGGCAGGTCGTTCACCGCCACGCTGTTGTTGCTGACATGGGCGGCCACGATGTCGGCGGTAAGGGTGATCAGCGTTTCGGCGCTTTGGTCATTATCGGTCATGCTGCAATCCTGCCCCAATGGTGACCGCGAATAGATGCGGTCGGGAAATGCTGCATCCACGAATAACAGTAATTACGTCCGAATAACAAGTGCGATCCGCGACAGCAGAGCCAAGTCCCTGATCAGACTGTCAGGTTCATCGTCAGGGCGTCGAACTTCTCTCCGTCTGTGCCGCGATAATAGTTGCTGCGGCGTCCCGCGATGGTGAAGCCATGGTCAAGGTACAGCTGGACTGCGGGATTGCCGTCCCTGACCTCCAGGTGAAGATGAGTGGCGCCGGCAGCTCGCTGGTCGATGATGAAGCGCTGTAGCAGCTGGCCTCCGATGCCAGACCGCGTGAAGTCCGGATGCACGGCGATCAGCAGCAGTTCGGCCTCGTCGAGGGTTCGCCTTGCAAGGCTGAAGCCCGCGGCCTCGCCTTGCTGCCGAGCGAGCATCAGGCATACTCCGGCCATGGGCAGGATGCCGGCGCATTGGGCGCGGGTCCAAGCCTCGCCGAAGCGCGGGTCGAAAGCGGCGCACATCACGGCCATGACCTCGTCCAGCTCCTCTCCGCCGGCCCGCTGGATGGCGGTGGAGGTGGGGGCAGTGCTGCTCATGCCGCCTTGGGCTTGGCGTCGGGGGCACGGGCGTAGACCGGCCGCGGATCGAGCGAGCGCAGGGGCGCGGGTAGGGCGAGCGCCGACGCGGCGGAGGGAAGGGCGTCGACCGCCTCGCCCCAGCCGCGGGCCGCGATCAGGGCAGCGGCGCCGGAGCCCACTACCAACGGAGCATCGATGGCGGCTGCGGCGGCGGCGGGGGACAGGCTCGTGACCGGCGCCCGCGGGGAGAGCGGGGCGCGTTCGAACTGCTGCACGAAGAGCTCGCCATGGCCGCCGGTGAGCGCCACGGCGACCGGCCCATGTCCAGGCTGGGCGGCGGCGATCAGCGCCAGGGTCGAGAGCCCGGCCAGCGGCACGCCCCAGCCGATGGCGAGGCCATGCGCGGCAGCGATCCCGACGCGCAGGCCGGTAAAGCTTCCCGGGCCACAGCCGACGAGCACCGACGAGGCCCTGCGGCCGGCGAGAAGCTCGTCAAGCAGGGGCATCAGCCGCTCGGCATGGCCGCGCGCCATGACTTCGCTCGCCTGCGCAATCGGGCTGCCGTCCGCGTCGAACAGGGCGGCGGTGCAGGCTGGCGTAGCGGTGTCGAGGGCGAGCAGCATGGTGGGTGAATAGGGCCACGAAAGCCGATTGGAAGCAAGGTCACGCGTTTACGGCCCGGCTCCGGACGGGCAACGGATCAGGGGATCAGCAGCACCGATCCGCTGGTCTGCCGTGCCTCAAGGGCACGATGCACGTTCGCAGCCTCGGCCAGCGGATGGCGGCTGCCGACGGTGACCTTGACCTTGCGGCTGCGGATCATGCTCCACAGCCGATCCACTCCGGCCCGGCTCTCCTCGGGCGAGGCGTAATAGTCGAACAGGGTTGGCCGCGTGACGGTGAGGCTGCCTTTCTGGGCAAGGACGCCAAGCGAGACGCCGGTCACCGGTCCCGAGGCATTGCCGTAGCTGATGATGAGGCCGCGCCGTGCGGCCGAGTCGAGGCTGGCATCCCAGGTTGCCGCGCCGACCCCGTCGAACACGACCTCACATCCCTTGCCGGAGGTCAGTTCACGCACCCGGGTGGCGACTGCCTCGCGGTCGTAGCGGATGATCTCGTCAGCTCCGGCTTCGCGGGCGAGTGCGGCCTTACCCTCGGTCGAGACGGTCCCAATCACCCTCGCTCCTGCCGCCTTCAGCCACTGCACGAGGATCAGCCCCACGCCCCCGGCCGCGGCGTGGACCAGCACGTCCATTCCGGGCCTGAACTTGCCGCAGCGTTCGACCAGGAACTCGGCCGTGCAGCCCTTTAGAAGCGCCGCCGCGGCGATGTCCGCCTCGATGTCGTCCGGCACGGCAAGCAGCGTCTCGGCTCGCACGATCCGGGCGGTCGAGTAAGCGCCACGTTCGGGTCCAAACGTGGCCACCCGGTCCCCCTCCCGGAAGGTCACGCCCGCTCCTGCCGCAAGCACCCGGCCAGCCGCCTCCATGCCCAGCCCACTCGGCAGCGGGGCGGGGTAGAGGCCGGAGCGGTGGTAGGTGTCGATGAAGTTGATGCCGACCGCTTCATTGGCCATGATCACCTCACCCGGGCCGGGTGCGGGCAGGTCGACCTCGACCCACTCGATCACCTCGGGCCCGCCGGTGCGGCGAATGGTGGCTTGAAGGGCCTTCATCCTCGTCCGCTTCAGTGCCTGTGCGCCGGCTCGGCGGTACGACCGGCACGAGGGTCGCGGCTGCTTTCCCACCAATAGGCCTGCCGCTGCCGGGTGCCGGTCACCTCCTCGTTCAGGGTCGCGGCGTTGAAGAGGCGGCCGCCCTGCATGACGTGCGAGATCTTGTCGCTGTTGCGGATGTTGTCGAGCGGGTTGGCGGTGAGCACCACCAGGTCGGCGAGCTTGCCGACTTCAAGGCTGCCGAGGTCGCGGTCGAGGCCGAGCGTCCGCGCCGGGTTCACCGTCGCCGCCTGCAGCGCCTGGAGCGGGGTCCAGCCGCCCTTGGCGAAGCTCCACATCTCCCAGTGCGCACCAAGGCCGTCCTGCTGGCCATGGGCGCCGATGCTGACGGAAATGCCGCGATCGGCGAGCTTGCGGGCCTCGCGCGCCGCCCAGGTGTCGGCATAATCCTCCTCCGGGGCGATCTCCCGCCGGGCGTTGGCGGCGGCCAGCGTTCCGGGCGGCACGTGGGCGCGCAGCAGCGGATGCTCGTAGACGTTGGTGTGCGAGCGCCAGTAGGGATCGCCGCCAGGCCCGCCGTAGGTGACCACCAGCGTCGGCGTGTAGTCGACCTTGGTCTGGCCCCACATCTGCAGCACGTCGTTGTAGAAGGTGCTGCCCGGGACATTGTGCTCGACGGTGGAATTACCGTCCTGGATCAGGCTCATGTCCATGTTGAACAGCGAGCCGCCCTCCGGGACCACCAGCATGTTCTCGGCCTGGGCGGCGGCGACCACCATCTGGCGCTGTTCGCGGCGCGGCTGGTTGTAGTTCTTCACGCTCCACGCGCCCTGCGCCTTGAGGCGGCGGACATGGGCAAGGGCATCGTCAAACTTGCCGATGTCGGCGAAGGCGCCGGCTGCCCTGGCTCCGTAGATGATCTCACCGGTCGAGAAGATGCGCGGAGCGAGGATGAGGCCGGCGCGCTGCATCTCGGCCGCGGCGAAGATTTCCGCCGCGCTGTTGGACGGATCGTGGATGGTGGTGGTGCCAAGCGCCAGATTGGCCATCGCCGACCAGTTCTGCTGAGGCGTGAGCCCGTCCTCGCCCTGCGGTCCGTGGGCATGGGCGTCGATGAAGCCGGGAACGATGGTCTTGCCGCTGACGTCCACGGTCGGGGTGCCGGCGGGCACCTGCACCTCGGCGCGGGTGCCGACGGCAGCGATGCGGTCGCCGCGGACCAGGATCACGCCGTCCTCGATGATGCCGCCGTCGGCGCCGCGCATGGTGACGATGCGGGCGCCGGTGAGCGCCACGGTGCCGGCCGGCTTGGCCGCGCGGACCGGCTGCGACAGGTTGAGGCTGGTGGTCGGGACCTTGTAGCCGGCGCTGTAGATGTTGGCGATGTCGGCGCTGAACAGGTTGGGGCCAATGCTCCAATGCACCCGGCTGCCGTTGCCCGAGAAGTGGATGAAGTCACCGCCACCCTGGCTGAGCCGAATGGCGGGGAGGGCGCCCTTGTCGGTCGCGGCCGTGACGTCCTGCGCGCCGGGGAGGAGGGGCATCAGGAACGCCTCGTAATTCTGCCGGAAGGCGACCGAGCGGCCGTCCTGCGCGACCTGGAAGTCGCTGGCGAGATCGCCCGACGCGTGGTTGCGCCGCGCTTCGCCGGACAGGTCGGTGCTGATCAGCTGCAGCTTGTCGTCGGCGCGCATGGTCATGAACAAGCGGTCGTTCGCGGCGCCGAACTGCGGGTTGCCTGCCCCACGCTCGACCAGGCGCGGCTTGCCGCCGCTCGCCGGCACGACATAGACGCCGCCGTCACGGCCCCAGCGATCGGCGGTGAGGCCGCCGCCCGAGCCCGCCGTGAAGGCGACGGTGCGGCCATCGGGTGAGAAGCGCGGGCCGACGTAGTGACCCGGATCGCTCGTCACCGCGCGAGGGGCCCCGCCAGCCGCTCCAACTGTCATGATGCGGCCGAGGCCGGCGTCGGTCCAGCTGACAAAGGCCAGCGTGCGCCCATCGCGCGACCAGGTGGGAAAGGCTTCCATGCTGCTGTCATTGCCGCGAGTGAGGCGGCGCGGGGCACCGGCACCGGTCGGCTTCAGCCACAGCTTGCCCAGGCTTTCGAACACCACCTGGCGACCGTCCGGCGACACCTGCGCCCAGCGCACCATCTTGGTCTGGAAGCTGTCGGGTGCCGCCTCGACCTTGGGGTGGAGGCTTTCCGCGACCACCCGGTCGTCGTTGACCCGGAAGGGGATGTCGCGCGCGCTGCCATCTGCTACGGCGACGCGGCGCAGCTTGCCGCCGCTCCACAGCACGATCTCGCGGCTGTCGGCGGTCCAGTCCATGTTGGGGTAGACACCGGTGACCGCCCAGGTTTCCTGCATGTCCTGGTCAGGCAGGTCGAGGAGCTTGCGTTCGTTGCCATTCGCCATGTCGCGCACGAACAGCTTGGACTTGGCCCGCTCACGCCGAACAAAGGCAAGATACTTGCCGTCGGGTGAGGGGTTGGGCCGCACCGCGCCACCATTGCCGCCGGTCACCTGCCGCGTTTCGCCGGTGTCGAGCTCGTAGCTTTCGATCGCAAACAGAGCGCGGTTCGAGTCCTGCGCATATTGGAAGGTGCCGCCGGGCGTGATGTTGCGGGTGAAGTAGATGTGCTTGCCGTCCGGCGCGAAGGTCGGTTCGCCAAGCTCCTTCTGCCACTTGTCGTTGACCCGCTTGACCAGCTGCACGCCGCTGCCGCCGTCGACATGGTAAAGCCACACCTCGCCGGTGCCGAGCGAGCGGGTGGTTGTGAAATGCTTCTTTGCGACGATGTAGCGGCCGTCCGGGCTCCAGCTCGGCTGGTTGAGAAGGCGGAAATCCTCCTTGGTCAGCTGCTTCCGGTTCGAGCCGTCGGCGTTCATGATCCAGATGTTGTCGCCGCCTGCGCGGTCGGACACGAAGGCGATGCGGGTGCCGTCCGGCGACCAGCGCGGCTGCTGCTCGTAGGAAAGGCCCTCCGCGATGCGGGTCGGGGTGCCGCCGCCGATCGGCATGACGTAGATGTCGCCCAGCATGTCGAATGCGATCCGACTGCCGTCGGGCGACACATCGACGTTCATCCACGTGCCTTCGTTCGTGTCGAGCCTCACCTTGCGCAGGGTCAGGCCCTGCGGCGCCTCCACGTTCCACTTGGCGGCGCCGTCGCCCTGGTCGGCCGGGTTCCTTGCCGGGTTGGCGGGCGGGCTGTGCTGGGTCGCCGCCTCGCTCGGCGAGGACTGGGGCGGTGCGGCCTCCTGCGCGGCGGCAAGCGCGCTGCTCGCAAGGAGGGCACAGGTGAGCGAAAGCTTGGCGATCATGGAAATGGCAGCCTCGTGCTGAAGATGTGAGCCGCGGGCAGGGCGCCCGCTGAGGAAACGTGGCTCACGATGGCGCAGCAGGGACCTTCGCGCAACCGGGCGCGGCAAGCCTGGCCCAGTGTGCGGGCGAGGGAACGGCTGCGCTTCTCCATTGTTCGCTACTCTGCAGCCCTCGTCCCGGCCTGCCTGTCCGTACCGATCATTGAACCATTCCCGAGGTCTTCCCTTGTCCCCTGAGCTTCTCCGCGCGTCCGTTCCTCCCGCTGCCAAGGCCGACGCGCCGCCTGCCAACCGCCAGTTTGAAGGCCCGGACAGCGAATATGGCCTGCTGAAAGAGGTGCTGCTCGCCAGCCCACGGAACCTCAGCATCGTGCCGTGCAACCGGGTCAGCGAGGAAGCGCTCGAGAATGGGCAAAGCTCGTGCAGCACCACCGCCAGCCGACAACATCGTGCCTTGGTCGAGACACTGATCAGCGCGGGGGTGCGGGTGCGCACGGTGCAGCCGGTCGCCGACCTTCCCGATCTCGCCTTTACCCGCGACACCAGCCTGATGACGCCGTGGGGCCTGATCGGGCTACGGCCCGGCATCGCCCACCGCCGCGGCGAGGTGGCCGTGGTGCTGGAAACCGCTCAGGCCGGAGGGGTGCCGATCCTCGGCCGGGTGGATCGCGGGTCGGTGGAAGGCGGCGACGTCTGCCTGCTGCGCCCCGGGCACCTGGTGGTCGGAGTGTCGGAGGAGCGCACCACCACGGAAGGCGCAAAAGCGCTCGGCAGCTTCTTCGAAGCACGCGGCTGGCAGGTCACGATGACCCCGGTCGACCCCGACCTGCTCCACCTCGACACGCATTTCTGCGTGATCGACCGCGATGTGGCGCTGGCCTGCGTCGAAAAGCTCGATCCAGGCTTCATCGCCATGATCCAGGAGCTCGGGATCGAGATCGTGCCGGTGCGCGAGGAAGAGATCGCGAGCCTTGGCTGCAACGTCCTGTCGCTCGGGCGGCGGCGGATCATCTCGACCGGCTCCGCGCCGCGGGTCGATGAGGCGGTGCGCGCGCTGGGCTTCGAGGTGCTGGTGGTGCCGCTGGGCGAATTCACGCAGTGCGGCGGCGGCGTCCATTGCCTGACCATGCCACTCAGGCGCCAGTCTACGGCGCAATGAGCTCCGGCCAGCGGGCGAGGTCTTCGGGCCGGTCGCAGTCGGCGAGGGTCGGCAGGAGCACCGGCTCGATGCCGTGGTCGCGCAGCCGCTGCAGGGTGATGGCGAACACCTCCTCGGTGCTCCACGGTATGTCCCTGAACAGATAGTCGGCAGGCGCGGGGAGCCCGAGCGCCCAATAGCCGCCATCTTCGGCCGGGCCGAGCACGGCGTGACCTTCGCTCAGGTGCGCGGCGGCCTCAATCAGGTGGGCGGCGCTGATGTCGGGAAGGTCGGAGCCGATGAAGAGCACGGTCGCGGGGGCCGCTGCCGCGCAGAGGCGGTCGCCAAGATCGCCGTCACCCTGCTCGACGATCCTGAGGTCCTCGCCGAGCCAGTCGTGGAAAGCGGCGGGCGGTGCCCCGGTCGTGTGCACCTCTACCTTCAGGCCCGATGCTCTGGCCTCTGCCAGGGTGTGCTCGGTCAGCCGGCGGTGGACTGCCGCCGCCCCAGCCGCGCCGAGCGCCGGGATCAGGCGGGTCTTGGCCTTTCCGGGCTCCGGATAGCGGGTGAAGACAACAAGGCGGATGGCGCTCATTCCGCCATCGCTAGGCCAAGGGGGACCAAGGGGCGACTGAAAATCACGCGGAAAGCTGCCATATCGTGCCCGTGAGCTTTCCCTGGCATCTTGAGCCGATGATCCGCCTTGGCGCCTTCGCCGGCGTGCTGGCGCTGCTGGCCGCGGCCGAGATGCTCGCGCCGCGGCGCCGGCAGGCGATCGGAAGGGGGCAGCGCTGGCCCGCCAACCTAGGTCTGGTGGCCCTCGACACCCTGCTGGTCCGCTTGCTGTTCCCGGTCGCGGCAGTTGGCGCGGCGATCCTGGCGGAGGAGCGGGGATGGGGGCTGTTCAACCTTCTTGCCCTGCCGGCCTGGGTGGAGATTGCGGCGGCAGTGATCCTGCTCGACCTCCTCGTCTACGGCCAGCATGTGCTGTTCCATGCGGTGCCGGCGCTGTGGCGGGTGCACCGCGTCCACCATGCCGACCTGGAGTTCGACGCCACCACCGGCCTTCGCTTCCACCCGGTGGAGATCATCCTTTCAATGGTGATCAAGATGGCGGCGGTGGTGTTGCTCGGCGCTGCGGCGCTGGCGGTGCTGATCTTCGAGGTGCTGCTGAACGCCACCGCCATGTGGAGCCATTCCAACATCCGCCTGCCGCTCGGCCTCGATCGCCTGATCAGGCGGGTGATCGTCACGCCCGACATGCACCGCACCCACCATTCGATCATCCCGCGTGAGACGCACAGCAATTTCGGGTTCAATCTCGCCTGCTGGGACCGGCTGTTCGGCACCTATCGGCCGCAGCCCGAGAAGGGGCATGAGGGCATGACCATCGGTATTCCGCAGTTCCGCTCCCCAGGCGAGCTGCGGCTGGATCGCATGTTGTTGCAGCCGTTCCGGCGCGCGCAAGAGAAGGGGGTTGGTAATGACGGGTAACAAGGGGCGCTGGCCAAGGCGTCTGTCGTGGCTGGCACTGGCATTGAGCCTCGGCGGCGTTGCCGTGGCGGCCGTCGCGGCGGCCGGTACGGGGACGGGCTTGTGGAGCTTCGGCGCTGGGCTCGGCGCGCTTCGCTATGCCTTGCCGGCGGCCGTGGCGGGCGGAATGCTGGCAGTCGTCGCCTGGATCATCGGACGGCGCCAAGGCGTGCGCACCGGCTGGCTCAATGCGCTGGCGCTGGTGACGAGCCTACTGTTCGCGGTCTATCTCGGGAACATGATCTTCACCGCGCGCAGCCTGCCGGCCATTCACGACGTCGCGACCGACCTCAACGACCTGCCGCAGTTCAGCCGGCTGACGGTTCGGGCCGACAATCTCGAGAAGATACCGGACCAGGGCCGGGCCGACCTCAAGGCGCTGCCGCCGGAGGAGAGGTGGAAGGCGCTCCACCGCCAAGCCTATGGCGACCTCCAGCCGCTGCGTCTGCCGACCGCTCCGGCCGAGGCGCTGCAACAGGCGGAGCAGCTTGCCCGCGACCGCGGCTGGGCCGTCGCCGCGGTCGACCAGCAGGCGGGCACCTTGGAGGCGACCGCCACCACCCTGTTCTTCCGGTTCAAGGACGACGTGGTGGTGCGCGTCCGCCCGGACCCGGCGCGGCCCGGCGGCTCAATCGTCGACATGCGCTCGATCAGCCGGGTCGGGGTCAGCGACATCGGGGTGAACGCCAAACGCGTCCGCCGCTTCCTTGCCGACCTTGCGGAGCGTGCCCGGTGAGCGAATGGACGATCGGGATCATCGGCGGGTCGGGCATCTATGCCATCGACGCCTTGGAAGGCGCCGAGTGGATCGAGGTCGACACGCCCTGGGGACCGCCGTCCGACCAGCTGTTGATCGGCCGCATCGGAGGCATCCGCTTTGTCTTCCTGCCGCGCCATGGCCGGGGTCACCGCATCCCGCCGAGCGACGTCAACGCACGCGCCAACATCCATGTTCTCAAGGCCGCTGGCTGCACCGACGTGGTGGCGATCTCGGCCGTCGGATCACTGCGCGAGGAGCTGCCGCCCGGACATTTCGTGGTGGTGGACCAGTTCATCGACCGAACGGTCGCGCGGCCAAGGAGCTTCTTCGGACCGGGTCTGGTCGCGCATGTCTCCATGGCGGACCCGACCTGCGAGCGGCTCTCGGGCCTCTGCGCCGCGGCCGCGACCGCCGCAGGAGCGGAGGTCACGCGCGGCGGCACCTACCTGGCGATGGAAGGGCCGCAATTCTCCTCGCGCGCGGAGAGCCGACTCTATCGGCAATGGGGCTGCGACGTCATCGGCATGACCGCCATGCCCGAAGCCAGGCTCGCCCGCGAGGCGGAGCTGCCTTATGCGCTGGTCGGGATGGTCACCGACTATGACTGCTGGCGCGGCGAGGGCGAAAAGGTGGAGGTCTCCGCCGTGATCGCGCAGTTGATGGCCAATGCGGACACCGGACGCCGACTGGTGGTGGAGCTGGCTCGCTCATTGCCGCCGCAGCGCGAGCCGTCGCCGATCGATACGGCGCTGGATGTGTCGCTGATCACCGCGCCAGACGCGCGCGATCCCGCGCTCGTTGCCCGGCTCGACCTGATCCTCGCCCGGGCGCTCGGCCGTCAGCCGTAGCGGCGGGCGATCCGCTCGGGACTGACGCCCAGGCCATAGAGCAGGAGGCAGGAGAGGTTGCGGGCCGATCGGCGCAGCCATCCGTCGCGCCGCCAGCGATCCGCCGAAGTCACCGCCGCAACGCCAAGCTGGCGCAGGCGGCGCTTGCCGATGCGTCGGACAATGTCGACGTCCTCCATCAGCGGCAGTGCGCGAAAGCCGCCGATCTCGGCATAGTGGCGGTGGGAAATCAGCAGCCCCTGATCGCCGTAAGGCAAGCCAAGCGCGGCGACCCGGATCGCCACCCCGGCCTCGACCAGGCGAGCCTGCCAGCCGCCATCGTCAAGGCGGAAGGTGAAGCAAGCCGCATCATTGGGGTGAGCGGCAATGTGCGCGGCCACCGCCTCTCGCCAGCCATCCTCCAGCAGCGTGTCGGCATGGAGAAAGAGCAGCCAATCGCCACGTGCCGCCGAAGCGCCTTCCCGCAACTGCGTACCGCGGCCTTTCGGCGACCGGATCACCCTCGCGCCAAGCTCCGCCGCAAGGGCGGGAGTGCCGTCGTCCGAGCCGCCATCGGCGACGATGACCTCACCTGCGCCCTCCAGCCGCTTGAGGCAGGAACGCATGCTGGCGGCTGCGTTGAGGGTCGGAATGACGATGGAAAGCTTGACGCCTTCAGCCATCAAGCCGAGCAGCTTGCACCGCCAAGCACGCAGAAACGCGCGCAATGCGGGTGGTTGAGGCGCACCGGCCGGCTCGCCTCTGCCAGCGTTTCACCCATGGTGAACTGCGGGTCGTAGGGGATGAGGGTGCAGGCGGCGACCACGGCCCGCGGCTCCCCCTTGCGCTTCACCACCATCCGGCTCGACGCGCACATAATGGAGGCGGGGGATGTGCCGAGGACGTCCCAGCAATCGACGGTGATCTCCGGCACGTCGGCGGCGGCGTCCATTTCGGGGAACAGGACCAGCGCCGCCGGGTCGGCGGCATCGACCTGGAGCCCGGCTTCCGCGAACAGTTCGGCATATCCGACGCGGGCCTGCCCCTGGTCCTCGCCGGGCAACTGGCGACCAGCAATCGCGAGGCGAAAACCGTTGTCGCTCAACCAGCGTGCACCGGCAATCGCCTTGTCCCAGGTGCCTGCGCCGCGCTCCGCCTCGTGGATCGCCTGGTTGTAATGGTCGAGGCTGACGCGCAAGGTCAGGCGGTCGCCATGCTCGGCCTGGAGCGCCAGCAATTGCGGCTCGAAGCGGCGCATCGGGCGCATGGCGTTGGTCAGCACCAGCACGTCGAAGCCGCGGGTCAGCGCCGCTTCGAGCATGGCGAGCATGTCGGGATTCATGAACGGCTCGCCGCCTGTGAAGCCGATCTCGCGCGTGCCGAGCGTCAGCGCCTCGTCGAGAAAGGCTTCGGTCTCGGCGAGGCTGATGTAGACCAGCGCATCGTTGCGCGGCGAGCTTTCGATGTAGCAGGTGCGGCAGGCGAGGTTGCACAGCGTGCCGGTGTTGATCCACAACGTTTCCAGGCCCGTCAGCGGGACCTGCGCCCGCGTTTCCCCCTTTGCCGTGACCAGGGGGTCGCGGAACTTGGCGGGGTCGAGCGGGCGAAGGTGCGGCGCCGCAAAGGGGCTGAGATCGTTCACGACGACAGGCTTACTTGCCGCCCCACACTTCCGCCAGCCGCGCGTCGCGCCCGCAGCGCGAACGGTAGAAGCGGTAACGGATCGGGTTCTTCTGGTAATAGTCCTGGTGGTAATCCTCGGCTGGCGTGAAGCGGCTCGCCGGCAGGACGAGCGTCGCGATCGGCTTGCTCAGTGTTCGCGCCGCGCGAGCCTTCACTGCTTCCGCGACACGCTTCTGCTGTGCGTCGGCCACGAAGAAGGCGGAGCGATACTGGTAACCGCGATCGCAGAAGCTGCCACCGGCATCGAGCGGATCAACCGTGCGCATGAAGCGGGTTGCAAGCTCGGCATAGCTGGTCCTGGCGGGATCATAGGTGACCCGCACCGCTTCGATGTGGCCGGTGTTGCCGGCGGACACCTGCTCGTAGGTCGGATTGGGGGTCCGCCCGCCGATGTAGCCCGACACGGTTGCCAGCACGCCCGGCATCTTGTCGAAGTCGAATTCGGTGCACCAGAAGCAACCTCCGGCGAACACCGCCGTCGCCCGCTGGCCGCCGCCTGGGGCCGCTTCGGCTGGACCAGTGTCGCTGCTGCACGCGGCCAGTGCGGCGGCCGAGGCCAGAAGGACAGAGAGCGCGCGACTAAGCGGCACGGAAGACCATCGCGGCGCCGTTCATGCAGTAACGCTTGCCGGTGGGCGGCGGGCCGTCATCGAAGACATGACCAAGGTGGCCACCACAGCGGCGGCAATGCACCTCCGTCCGCTTGAAGGGGCCGAAGCCGTCCGGCTTGGTGCGAACGGCATCGGCGATGGGCGCAAAAAAACTGGGCCAGCCGGTGCCGCTCTCATACTTGGTTTCCGACCGGTACAGCGGCAACGCGCAGCCGGCGCAGGCGTAGATGCCGCGGCGCTTCTCGGCGTTGAGCGGACTCGACCGGGGCCGTTCGGTGCTTTCCTTACGCAGCACGGCAAAGCGCTCGGGCGGGAGGATGCGGCGCCACTCCTCCTCCGACCTGGTGATCTCGAACCGTTCCTTCGCCTCGCTTGGCCCGCAGCCGGCGAGCAATCCACCCAAGGCCGTCAGCGAACCGCCAAGAAAGCCGCGTTTCGTCATGTCCAGGTCCATGCTGCCTCTTCGCCTCGCTTGACCAGTCGCCGCTTCGGTGTCCAACCACTGGCTTTCATGCAGTCGCCAAGATGGGAAGCGGAAGTGGTAATGCCAAGCAATGGGTTCGTGCGACCGGTGGGCCGGTGAGCGGCTCTACCGCCGGGCGGCTGGTGCTGCTTGCCCTCCTGGTGGTCGCGATCGGCGCCTTCTTCCTGCTCGATCTCGGGACCTACCTCACCCTCGACAGCCTCAAGGCGCAGCAGGCGAACCTGGCGACTCTCCTCGCCGAGCGGCCGTTGCTGCTGATCGGCGGCTTTTTCCTCGCCTACGTGGGGGCCACCGCCTTGTCGCTGCCGGGCGCAGCCATCCTGACGATTGCCGCGGGCGCGATCTTCGGCCTGTGGCTGGGTACTTTGATCGTCTCCTTCGCCTCGGCGATCGGGGCGAGCCTGGCCTTTCTCTCCTCTCGCTACCTGCTGCGCGACTGGGTGAGGAGGCGGTTCGGACGGCGGGTGGCGGCGATCGACCAGGGGGTGGAGAAGGGCGGCGCCTTTTACCTGCTGACGCTGCGGCTGATCCCGGCCTTTCCGTTCTTCCTCATCAACCTCGCGATGGGCCTTACGGCGATGCGGCTGCCGGTCTTCTACCTCGTGAGTCAGGTTGGCATGCTGCTCGGCACCCTGGTCTTCGTCAATGCGGGAACGCAGCTGGCCGCGATCGAAAGCACGTCGGATATTCTGTCGCCCGGGCTGATCGGCTCGTTCGTGCTGCTCGGGTTGTTTCCCCTGGTCGCCAAGTGGCTGATCGGCCTGTTCAAGCGCCGACGCCTTTATCGACAATGGCGCAGGCCACGGAACTTCGACCGCAACCTGGTGGTGATCGGCGCCGGTGCCGGGGGGCTGGTCACCGCCTACATCGCTGCCACGGTACGGGCCAAGGTGACTTTGGTCGAAGCCGGCAAGATGGGCGGCGATTGCCTGAACACCGGCTGCGTCCCGTCCAAGGCCCTGATCCGCAGCGCCCGCGCCGCGCACGAGGTTCGCCATGCGGCTTCCTTCGGGATCGAGGGCCGCGAGCCGGTTGTCGACTTTCCGGCCGTTATGCGGCGCATCCGTGACGTGATCACCACCATCGAGCCGGCCGACAGTGTCGAGCGCTACACCGGGCTCGGCGTTGATGTGCGCTTGGGCCATGCCACCATCGTCGATCCCTGGACGGTGGAGATCGCCGCGCGGGAAGGCGGCTCCTTCAGGCTGACCACGCGGGCGATCGTCATCGCGGCAGGGGGCGAGCCGTTCATGCCTGATCTGCCCGGATCGCGGGAAGCGGGGGCGCTCACCAGCGAGACCGTGTGGGAAGCGCTCGGTCGGCGCTCAACCGTGCCGAGGCGGATGGTGATCATCGGCGGCGGCCCGATCGGCACGGAAATGGCCCAAGCCTTTCGCCGGCTTGGGTCACAGGTGACGCTGGTCGAGGGAGGCGAGCGGATCCTGCTCAAGGACGACCCGGACGCCTCGGCGCTCATCCTCGCCACGCTGCGCCGCGAGGGGGTCACCGTGCTGCTCGGCCATAAGGCGCTCCGCTGCGAGGGCAGGAGCCTGGTTGTCGAGGCCGGCGGCAAGGAGACCCCGCTGCCATTCGACGAGATCGTGGTGGCGGTTGGACGCCGCCCTCGGCTGAAGGGCTATGGTCTGGAAGGGTTGGGCATCGACACCGACCAGCCGCTTGCGCTGAACGACAAGCTCCAGACCATCTACCCCAACATCTTCGCGGCCGGCGATGTGGCGGGACCCTATCAGTTCACCCACTTCGCCGCGCACCAGGCCTGGTATGCGGCGGTGAACGCGCTGTTTGGCACCGTCAGGCCGTTTCGGGCCGATTACCGCGTCATTCCCTGGACCACCTTCACCGACCCGGAGGTCGCGCACGTCGGCCTCACCGAAGCGACTGCACGGGAACAGCAGATCGCCTTCGAGGCCGTCCGCTATGACCTCGATCACCTCGACCGCGCGGTGGCCGAAGGCGCGCGCTCCGGCTTCGTCAAGGTGCTCGTGGCAAAGGGTAAGGACCGCATCCTCGGGGTCACCATTGTGGCCGCCGGTGCGGGCGAAATGCTGGCGGAATGGGTGCTGGCGATGAAGCACGGCATCGGCCTCAACAAGATGCTGGGCACCATCCACGCCTACCCGACCATGACCGAAGCCAACAAATATGCGGCGGGCGAGTGGAAAAAGGCGCGCAAGCCCGAGGCGCTGCTCAAGTGGGTCGAGCGCTTCCACGGCTGGCGGCGCTGACCGATGATCGAGGGTCGTCGGTGAGCACCAGGCAGTCGAACCTTTTTCTGGCGGCCTACGCCCTGGCGGCGGCCGGGGGCTCCGCTTCCTATGCGCCCTTTCTTACCGTGATCCTGCCTGCTCGCATCAGCCAGATCGCGGGAGCGTCCTGGATCGAAACCATGTCCTATGCGGCATTCGTTGGCGCCGTGGCCGCAAGCCTTGCCAACATCCTGTTCGGCTGGCTGAGCGACCGGACGGGCAATCGTCGGGGGTGGATCGTTGCCGGCGTTGCGCTGTCGGGCGGGCTTCTGGTCGCCATGCCGCTTGCCACCACGGTGTCGCTGCTTCTGCTGCTCATCTGCCTGTGGCAGATCGCCCTCAACATGATGCTCAATCCCCTGGCCGCCCTGGCCGGGGACTATGTGCCGGACGAGCAGAAGGGCCTGCTTGGCGGGCTGCTGGCTTTCTCGCCCGGCATCGGCGCCCTGGTCGGCGCACTGGTGACCCTTCCCGGCTTTGGCGGCACGCAAACGCAGCTTGTCGCGATCGCTGCCTTCGTCGCGGCGATGGTCCTTCCGCTTGCCATGCTGGTCCGGCCGCGTCCGATGCCGCAGCTGATGGTCGGTGCCAGTGCCACGTTCCAGCCCCCGGGTGACCAGGGCATCGACGACCCGCCTCGCACGGCGGCGGTGTGGCGCATGTGGATCGCCCGACTGGGCGTGCAGGTCGCCGAGGCATCCCTATTCGCCTTCCTGCTTCTGTGGCTGCGCGGGATCGACCGCACCATCAGTGAAAATGATGTGGCGACCATCTTCACGGTGGTGCTGTTCGCCTCGGTGCCGATCGCGATTGTCGCCGGCCGCCTGTCGGACCGGGCGCGCTCCCCACTGCGGCCGCTCGTTGCCGCTTCCGGTGTGGCAGCGATGGGCCTCGTGGGCATGGCCGCTTCGACCAGCACACAGGTCGCGCTGCTCGGTTACCTCACCTTTGGCACCGCTGCGGCGGTCTTTCTCGCACTGCACTCCAGCCAGACCTTGCGGGTGCTGCCGCGGCCGGAACATCGCGGCCGCGACCTTGGCTACTTCAACCTCACCAACACGGTGCCCTCGTTGATCATGCCAAGCCTTACGCTCGCCCTCATCCCCCTGTTCGGCTTTCCCGCCTTGTTCGCGGTGCTGGCCTGCGTGGTTGCCCTTGCGGCGGTCTTGCTAGCCACGGCGCAACTGCGATAACGCTGCACCACAGCAAGGGAGGCCACCGGCCTTCGCTCAGCACGGCCGACCCGGATCGAAATGAAGACATGGTAACCGGATCGCTGCCGCCAATAACGTCATGGCTGTCGAGCAAGGTGGAGGCCCGAGCCGGAATCGAACCGGCGTGCAAGGATTTGCAGTCCTCTGCGTAACCACTCCGCCATCGGGCCCCGATGCGGCGGGTCCCCTAAGCAGGGGTGCCGCTTGCCTGTCAATCTTTTGCGACCGCCGTTGTCGCCCCCACCGGCTGAGCCGGGTCCTTAATCACCCGGACCTGAACCGCGCGCGTGCCGACCAGATACTGGCGCGCCGCGGCCTGCAGCGCAGCGGGAGTGACCGCCTCGAAGTCGGCGCGCTGAGTTTGGATGCTTTCCAGGGTGAAGGGGTCCGCGCCCAGATCCTCGAGCGCGCCGATCCAGTAGCCGTTGCCGTCCATGGCCCGCTGGATGGAGGCAAGCATGGGACGGCGGGCGCGGGCAAGCTCGTCCTCGTCGATCGGCTTTGCCGCAAGGTCTTCGGCGATCTTCCGCGCCGCGGCGAAGAAGCCCGGCAGGCTCGCGGGCGGAGCTTCGACCTGGGCGGCGAGATAGCCGTAGCGCTGCCAGGTGGAGGAAGCACCGTGCGATGCGGAAGGGGCGTAGCTGACGCCCTCCTTTTCGCGCAACTGATCCGTCAGCCGCAGCTGAAAGACGGCGCCAAGCAGGGTCAGGGTTCGCGCCACTTGTCGCGTCTCGGGCGAATAGCCGGTCGTCGGCCACGCAATCAGGCCGACTGCCTGGTCATCGCGACCCTTGTGGGTCAAGGTGATCATGCCGCCCGGAGGGGGCAGCGGGAAGCTCATCGGGCCGGCCACGGCGTTGCTGCCCGCACGGGCGGGCAGGGTGCCGAATGTCGCGGCGGTTTCCGCGATCGCTCGATCGACACTGATGTCGCCGGCCATGATGATCTCGATCCGCCCTGACTTCAGCGCCGGGTCGATCAGCGTACGCGCCTCGGCAATGCTGCTTGCCCGCATCGCGGCTCGACTTGGCACTTGCCAGCGCCGGTCGCCCGAGCGCAGAATCACCCCGAGGTCACGGCCGAGGACGCCGCCTGGCGAGCTTTCGAAGCGGTCGTGGATGGATGCCGCCCGGACCTTCAGCCGTTCCCAGCCGAGCGGCCGCCACCCGGCATCGGTGACGTAAGCGGCAAGCAGTTGCATCTGCGTGGCGAGATCGGCGGGTCGGGTCGCTCCGGCAAGGACGAAGCGATCATCGTCGACCCCGAAGCTCGCGCCGACCAGCTTGCCGGTAAGGGCGCGGTTCACGGCATCCGCGTCGAGCTTGCCGGTGCCGCCGAAAGTGAAGGCGCTGCCCAGAGCCCATTCCGGGCTGGTGCGATCGCGCGGCATCGCCAGCCGTCCATCGCCCAGGCGAACGCTGACCAGTATCTGTTCCTTGCGGCTTGCGCTTGGTCGGACGGTGAGCCGGACGCCATTGGCGAAGCGGACGTGCGTGGCGCCGATCTCGGGATAGTCGCGGCGTTCGGCCACCGTTCCCGGCGTGCCGAAGCGCTCGTAGGGCCAAGCGATCCGTTGTTGCACCACCGGTGGCGCCACCGCCACCTTGCGGGACGCTTCATAAGCGGCAAGCAAGTTGTCGCGGGTTGCCGCTGGCCGCGGCAGGCTGAGGTAGAGGAGGGGACCGGACCCGGTAAACAGCCGACGCCCGGCCGCGCCGATCCGCTCGGCCGTCAACGTCGGCGCCACCTGTTCAAAGAAGGCAAGGCGATCTGCGGGGCTGGTCACCACCGTGTCCCGGTCCACGGCCGATACCAGTCCTTCCGCCAGGGCGGCGCTGGTGCGGGTCGCCGCCGACGCGACCCCCGCCTGCAGGGCCGCGCGGATGCCCGTCAGCTCGCGCTCCACCTCGTCAGGCGTCACGCCATGCTCCACAAGGCGCCTCTGCTCCTGGTCTAGGGCGACGAGTGCGGCCCGCCAGTCGCCCAGCCTTGCCTCTGCCGAAAGGCCGGTGGAATCAGCCGACTCCTCCAGTCCGGAACTTGCCACGCGCGCCGCCACGAAGGGCGGCTTGTCGTCTTGTTGTGCCAGCTTCTCGAGCCGGCGGTTGAGGATGGTGGCGGCGAGCTGCTCCTCCAGGTCCCGGGTTCGGCGCGCAGTGCTGTCCGGCGACAGGTCGGGGGCCCGCACCCAGCTCATGGTCAGGGATGCCGCAAATGCGGGATCGACCAACAGCCGAGCATCCATGCCGCGCGGAGCGGGACGCCCCTGGTCGGCAGGCGTTCCGGCCGTGCCGACACCCTTCCAGTCACCGAATTGCGCCTGCAGCCGACGCTCGATGTCGGCGGGGTCGATGTCCCCCACCACGATCATGGTCGCGTGCTCCGGGCGATACCAGGCACGATAGAAATCAAGCAGTCGCTGCCTTGGCGCGCTCCGGATCACGTCGGTGGTTCCGATCGGAAGCCGCTCGGCGATGCGCTGGCCGGGGTAGAGCCACGCCAATTGGTCGACCAGCAGCCGGTATGAGGGCGTCGCTCGCGCCCGCTCTTCGGACAGGATGATGCCGCGTTCACGGTCGAGAGCCTCGGCGTCGATAGTCGCCCGCCCGGCAACCTCGCGGAGGAGGAAGAAGGCTTCGTCCAGCGTTGCCTTGCTGGTCTGCGGCAGCTCCAGCTTGAACACCGTCTGCCCGAAGCCGGTCGAGGCGTTGGTATCGGGCCCGAAGCGCAGCCCGGCCCGTTCCAGCCGCCTGACGAAGTCACCCTCTGGCACATTTTCCGTGCCGTTCAGGACCATGTGTTCGAGGAAGTGGGCAAGCCCGCGCTGGTCGTCCGCCTCGTTCAGCGAACCGGTGTCGATGCGCAGACGGACCGAGGCCTCGCCCGGCGGCGTCTTGTTGCGGCGAATGGCGTAACGGAGGCCATTCGGCAGCGTGCCGAGCTTGAGGTCGGGATCGGCGCGCAGTCCTTCCCCTCGCATCCAGCTTGTTCCGGGCACCGGTGCTGCTGCCGACGGCGCAGGCGGCCGGGCCGGCGCGGCGTGGGACAGCGTCGTCCCGGCCAGCAGGGCAAGAGCCGCAAGGGCCACGCGACTCTTTAGAAACATGCGATCTCCTGCCCGAATCACAACAACTTGGCTCATGCGAGGCTTAGAGCGGAGCGGCCAGCGACTGCCAAGCGCGACCGGTGCAGTCACTCGACCTTGCGGCGCCTCCGTTCGACCAATGGAGGCAGCTTCGCTTGGCGGAAGGGGCGGCCCTCGTTACATGGGCATTGCCAATTTCGGTGTCATAGTGCGATAAGACACTTGATGATCAGCTTGGAAGGACAACAAGGAAGTGACGGACTTTGCCCAGGCGCGCCGCGCGATGGTCGACAGCCAGCTTCGGCCCCAGGCGGTGACCGACCCGCTGGTGGTTGCCGCCATGGCCAGCGTGCCGCGCGAGTCCTTCGTCCCGCCCGCGTCGGTAGCGATCGCCTACATCGACCGCATGGTGCCGCTCGGCAATGGTCGCGGCCTGAGCCCGGCGGCGAGCCTTGGCCGCATGCTGACCGAACTGCGCTGCCGCGTCGGTGAGCGTGCGCTCGTGGTCGGCGCCGGCAGTGGCTACAGCAGCGCGGTACTGGCCGGGATGGGCCTTGAGGTCGTCGCGGTGGAGAATGACGAAACCTTGCTTGCACAGCTTCGCAGCGATGAGCGTATCGCCGTCCACGCGGGGCCGCTTGAAGAGGGCGCACCTGCCCATGGTCCCTATGACGTCATGCTTGTCGATGGGCAGGTCGAGCAGCTGCCGGAGGCCCTTGTCGAGCAGCTGAAGCCGGGAGGCCGGCTCGCCGTCGGCCTTCTCCAGAACGGCGTTCCACGGCTGATGGTTGGCACCCGCTCCGACCATGGCTTCGGGCTCAAGAGCTTCGCCGACGCCTCCATGGCGCCGCTGCCCGGGTTCGCCCGGCCGCACGTGTTCACCTTCTGATGTCCCAAAGAAAGCAGCCCTTGCGCCATCTTCTCAGCTGCAGCGCCCTTGTTGCGCTTGTTCTCGCCAGCCCAGCCGCCGCCGACACGTTGCGCGAGGCTCTGGCTTCGACCTACCGGACGAACCCGACGCTGAACGGCCAGCGCGAAGCGCTGCGGGTGAACGACGCGGGGGTTGCCGTGGCGCGCGCCGCGGGAAGGCCGCAGGTCGCAGCCAATGTCGGTCTCAATCGCGATCTCACGCGTTCGGGAGTGCTGGATACCGGCCGCTCCAAGGGACCCATCGTCTCGGGCGGCCTCGACCTCAGCTTGCCGCTGTTTCAGGGTGGGCGCGTCCGCAACGGAGTGCAGGCCGCGCGCACCCGTGTTGAAGCCGGCCGGGCGACGCTGCGCGCGGTCGAAGGGGACGTCTTCGTCCAGGCGGTCCAGGCCTATATGGACGTGATCCGCGACAGGGCCATTGTCGAACTCAATCGCAACCAGGTGGAGGTCCTCACCACCAACCTCGAAGCGACCCGTGATCGCTTCCAAATCGGCGATCTCACCCGCACCGACGTCGCTCAATCTGAGGCGCGGCTCTCGCTTGCCCGTTCCAACCTTGCTCTGGTGCAGGGTCGCCTCCTCTCCAGCGAGGCCTTTTACCGGCAAGTCGTCGGGCAGGCGCCGGGACAGCTTGCCTCGCCGCCGCCGCTGCCACCGCTGCCGGCCACTGCCGACGAGGCTGTTCGCATCGCCCTGGTGGAGAATCCGGACGTCATCGCAGTGGTGCGGCAGGCGGAAGCCGCCGGCCTGGACGTCCGTGTTGCCGGCGCCGATCGCCTGCCCACGGTTTCTGGCGTGCTGAGCGGCGACTACATCAACACTGTCAGCGGCAGCACCGGCGGGCTTGACCGAGCTGGCACGCAGACGACCATCGGCGTCCATACCCGCATTCCGCTTTACCAAGGCGGCTTGCCTAGTGCGCGGATCGCTCAGGCCCGCGCAGTGGAGGGCCAGCTTCTTGAGCGCACCATCGAGACCGAGCGATTGATCGTGCAGGCCGTGCGCTCCGCCTTTGCCAGCGTGGTGGCGTCGCGCCAGGCAATCGCCTCCAACGAAGTGGCCGTGTCCGCCGCCCAGCTCGCGCTTGAAGGCGCACGGGCGGAACGCGGAGTGGGCACCCGCACCGTCCTGGACGTGCTGAATGCCGAGCAGGAGCTGTTGAACGCGCAGGTGCAATTGGTCACCGCCAGGCGTGACCAGTATGTTGCGGGCTTCCAGCTTCTGAACGCCATGGGCCAGGCCGAAGCCGACGACCTCGGGCTGGACGGCGGGCCGCTATATGATCCGGTCGGAGCCTATCGCCAGGTCGCCGGCCAGTGGAACGACTGGTCGGGCGAGGGTCGCTACGTGCCTCGCTCTACCCGCACGGTGTCGCCTGCAGAGCAGCCGATTGCAGTGCCGCCGGCCTCGCCCGCGGCCGGTCCGCCGAGCACAGGGGTGACAAGCCCGCCGCGTTGAGGGTAGCAAGGCCGCATGGCCGGCCGCGAACCCTCGATGGAAGACATCCTCGCTTCGATCAAGAAAGTGATCGCCGAGGAAAAGGAATTGCGCAGCGCCGTGCAGGTCGCCGCGCCGCAAGTGGCGCCGCCGCCCGCTTCCGACGAAGGTGAGGACCCTTCTGAGCCCGAAGTTCTCGAGCTCGACGAGCCGGTGGTGGAGGAGATGCGGCTGCCGGAAGTCGACCTTGGCCCGCCCCTCGTCAGTGAGGATGCGGCGGAGGCCAGCCGTGCCCGTCTGGCGGCCCTGCAGGAAGCCGCCGCCGCCGCGCCGCCGCCGCCTGCCGTCAACCCGCTCGAGCAGATGGTCCGCGACATGCTGCGGCCGATGCTCAAGGACTGGCTCGACCAGCATCTGCCCGGCATCGTGGACGAACATGTGAAGCGGGAAATCGGCCGCATCACCGGGCAGGGCTTCTAACCTTCTGTCACCCACTTGCGGTTCATTGCGGCGCTGCTACCCCTCAGCGCCATGAAGACGATCCCGCTCCTCCTCGCCGCCACCGCCCTTCTTGCACCGCTTGCTGCCGAGGCAAGGCCGATGACCGCAACGGACCTGCAGTCCATGCGGCGCCTCGGCGCGCCCGAGGTGTCGCCGGATGGACGAACCGCACTGTTCAGCCTGTCGACCACCGACCTCGACAAGAACCGCCGCAACAATGTCATCCACACGCTGGACCTGACGCGTTCCGGCGCAGCGCCGCAGCCGATGGTCGGCGCGGATGGTGGAAGCGACGCGGTCTGGGGACCCGATGGCGCCGTCTACTTCCTGAAGGCGGTGGGAGAGCGAAGCCAGCTGCACCGCATGGTGCCCGGACAGGCCGCCACCGTGCTCAGCGACTTCGGTGCCGACATCAGCGGGTTCAAGATCAGCCCCGACGGCCGCAACGTGATCGTTTGGGCCGACCAGCGCGACTGCCCGGACCTCGCTTGCGCCGCGACAACCTTTGCCGCGCCGGAGCCCGGTTCGGGCAAGGTCTATAACGAGCTGTTCGTCCGCCATTGGGACACCTGGGTCGAACCCGGCACCCGCAGCCGCATCTACAGCTTCCCCCTGAGCGGCGGGAAGCTGCAGGGCATGGGCGTCCGGCTGACCGGCGAACTGGTCGGCGACACGCCATCCAAGCCCTATGGCGGCGGCGAGGAAATCGCCTTTTCAGCGGACGGCAAGCAGGTCTTCTTCGCCCTGCGCGAGGCGGGGCGTATCGAGCCCACCTCGACCAACCTCGACATCTTCATGGCACCGGTCGATGGCTCGGCCCCCCCGGTGAACCTCACGGACGCCAATGACGCAACCGACAACTTGCCCGTCGTCTCACCGGATGGCCGCACGCTTGCCTATGTAGCGATGAAGCGTCCCGGCTACGAGGCGGATCGCAACGTCATCATGCTTCGTGACCTGGCGAGCGGCCGTGTCCGGGCGCTGACCGAAGCCTGGGATCGCTCGGTCGGATCGCTGACCTGGGCGAGGGACGGGAAGAGCCTGATCGTCGAAGCGCAGGACACGCTGGAAACGCCGCTGTTCCGGGTCGATGCAACCTCGGGCCGGGTGACGCGCCTGACCCGCGAAGGCACGGCGCACAATGCCCGCGCGCTGCCGAACGGCGACATCCTGTTCGCGCTCAACAGCGTGAAGGCGCCGGACGACCTGATGCGCCTGTCGCGCCGGGGCCAATTGACGCAGCTCACCAACGTCAATGCCGACAAGCTCGCCGAGCTCGACCCCGTGACCTTCGAGAAGTGGAGCTTCGCGGGCGCGGGCAACGACAGGGTCTGGGGTTATACCTTCAAGCCGGCCAATGCGCCGGCGGGCAAGCTGCCGACCCTGTTCATCGTCCATGGCGGACCGCAGGGCAGCTTCAACAACAGCTGGTCCTACCGCTGGAACCCGCGCGCCTTTTCGGCCGGGCGCTATGCGGTCGTCACCGTCGATTTCCACGGCTCCACCGGCTACGGCCAGGCCTTCACCGACGCGATCCGCAACGATTGGGGCGGCAAGCCGCTGGAGGATCTGCAGAAGGGCTGGGCCTTCGCGCTTGCCAAGGACCCGCAACTGGACGGCAACCGCGCCTGTGCGCTGGGCGGCTCCTACGGCGGCTACATGACCAACTGGATCGCCGGGCGGTGGCCCGACGCGTTCAAGTGCCTGGTCACCCACAACGGCATCTTCGACACCCGCGCCATGGGCTACATGACCGAAGAGCTGTGGTTCACCGAGTGGGAGAATGGCGGCGCTCCGTTCGAGGTCCCGGCCAATTACGAGAAGCATAACCCGCTGAACCACGTCGCCAACTGGAAGACTCCCAACCTCATCATCATCGGCGACCGCGACTATCGTGTGCCCTACACGCAGGGACTGGGTGCCTTCACCGCGCTGCAGCGCCGCAACGTGCCGAGCCGCCTGCTCCGCTACCCGGACGAGAACCATTGGGTGCTGAAGCCGGTCAACTCAATCCAGTGGTACCGTGAGGTCCATCGCTGGCTGGACCAGTGGACTGGAGTCACGCCAGGCACGGGCGTGCAATAGCGACGGTTGTTTCGGCGGTTGGCTCTCGCTAACCGCCGCAACCATGAGCGACCTTCCCAAGACTTTCGAACCCGGCCCGATTGAAGCCCGTTGGTACCAGCATTGGGAGGAGGGCGGCCACTTCCGCCCGGCGCGCCCTGACGCCGAGCCCTTCACCATCGTCATGCCGCCGCCCAATGTCACGGGCAGCCTGCATATCGGTCACGCCCTCGACAACACGTTGCAGGACATCCTGGTCCGCCGCGCGCGGATGCAAGGCAAGGACGCGCTGTGGGTGGTCGGCACCGATCACGCCGGCATCGCCACGCAGATGGTGGTCGAGCGGCAGCTGAACGCGCAGCAGCAGAAGCGCACCGACTTCACCCGTGACCAGTTCGTCGACAAGGTGTGGGAGTGGAAGCGGGAAAGCGGCGGTCAGATCACCACCCAGCTTCGCCGGCTGGGCGCCTCGTGCGACTGGGCCAACGAGCGCTTCACCATGGACGAGGGCTTTTCCAAGGCCGTCCTCCATACCTTCGTCGAGCTGCACAAGCGCGGCCGGATCTACCGCGACAAAAGGCTGGTGAACTGGGACCCCAAGTTCCAGACAGCCATCTCCGACCTTGAGGTCGAGACCCGCGACCAGGCCGGCAAGTTCTGGACCCTGCGCTATCCGCTGGCCGACGGCAGCGGCCATATCGAGGTCGCCACCACCCGGCCCGAGACCATGCTCGCCGACATGGCGGTCGCGGTCCATCCCGATGACGCGCGCTACACCGCGCTGGTGGGCAAGCAGATCAAGCTGCCGATCACCGGCCGCCTGATCCCGATCGTCACCGACGAGCATGCCGATCCTGAGCTGGGCAGCGGCGCGGTCAAGATCACGCCCGGCCACGACTTCAACGACTTCGAGGTCGGCAAGCGCGCCGGGTTCAAGGCCGGCGAGATGCTCAACATGCTCGATGCGGCGGCCAACATCTGCCAGACCGCCGACGGCTTGGTGCCCTCCGAGCTGCTCGGTCTGGAGCGGTTCGAAGCCCGCAAGCGCGTCGTCGCGCTGCTCGAAGAGGCCGGTGCGCTGGTCAAGGTCGAGGACCGCACCATCGCCACCCCTTTGGGCGACCGCTCGAGCGTGGTGATCGAGCCATGGCTGACCGACCAATGGTATGTCGATGTGAAGCCGCTCGCCGAGCGGGTGGTCGAGGCGACCAAGAGCGGCGCGATCAAGGTCGTGCCGGAGACCTGGTCCAAGACCTGGTTCAACTGGCTCGAAGGCATCCAGCCCTGGTGCGTCTCGCGCCAATTGTGGTGGGGCCACCGCATCCCGGCCTGGTATGACGCCGACGGCAATGCCTTCGTCGCGATGAGCGCTGAAGAGGCACAGCAGCAGGCCGGCGACGATCGCGTGCTCAGCCAAGACGAAGACGTCCTCGACACCTGGTTCAGCTCGGCGCTGTGGCCCTTCGCCACGCTCGGCTGGCCCGACCGGACCGAGGACCTCGCCCGCCACTACCCCAACGACGTCCTCATCTCCGGCTTCGACATCCTGTTCTTCTGGGATGCCCGGATGGCGATGCAGGGGCTGGAGTTCATGGACGAGGTGCCGTGGCGCACCCTCTATCTCCACGGCCTGGTGCGCGATGCGCAGGGCCAGAAGATGTCCAAGTCCAAGGGCAACACCGTCGATCCGCTCGGCCTGATCGACAAGTATGGTGCCGACGCGCTGCGCTTCACCATGGCGGCGATGGAAAGCCAGGGTCGCGACATCAAGCTCGATGAGCGCCGGGTCGAGGGTTATCGCAACTTCGCGACCAAGCTGTGGAACGCCGCCCGCTTTCTGCAGATGAACGGGGTCAGCCCCTCGGCCTCGATCGCGGCGCCGCAAGCGACCAAGCCGGTCAACCGCTGGATCATCGGCGAGGTGGTCGAGACGCTCGCCCGCCTCAACGCCGCCTTCGACGACCTCCGCTTCGACGGCATGGCCGACGCCATCTACCACTTTACTTGGGGCACCTTCTGCGACTGGTATGTCGAGCTGGTGAAGGGCGGCTTCGACGAGGAAACCCGCTCCGTCGCCGGTTGGGCGTTCGACCAGATCCTGGTCATGCTCCACCCGTTCATGCCGTTCGTCACCGAGGAGCTGTGGCACGGCATGGGCGAGCGGCCTTACGACCTGATCCTCGCGAAGTGGCCTGACCCGCAGGCTTCGAATGACGCCGAGGCGAAGGCTAAGGTCGAGGCCATCATCGGCTTCGTCGAGGGCGTTCGCACGCTGCGCTCCGAACTCAACGTGCCGTGGACTGCGACCCTTGTCCCGCACATACTGGCCGGTGAAGGTGACAGCGCCATGCTCGCGCTGATCGAGCAGGAAGGCGCGACGCTTACCCGCATGGGCAAGGTCGGTGCTCCGGTCGCGGCCGACGCGCCTCCGCCCGGCTCGGCACAGATCGTGGTGGGAGGCGCCACGGTCGCCTTTCCGCTCGGTGATGCCATCGACCTCGACGCCGAGCGCGCCCGTCTCGCCAAGGCGGCCGAAGCGGCGGAGAAGGACCGCGACAGCCTCGGCGCGCGGCTCTCCAACCCCGCCTTCGCCGAGCGCGCCAAGCCCGAAGCGGTCGCCAAGGCCCGCGCCGACCACGAAGCACGCAGCGCGGAGGCCGAGCGCTTGCGGGCTGCGCTGGCGCGTCTCGGCTGACCTTCGCTCCTCCGCGTTCCTGTCAACCGGGGAACAAAGGCTCTGGGCCTCGGCTTGCGCCGCGGTAGGAGAGTGAATGGCTGACACCGAACCTGCCCCGATGCCGAGGCGTCCGGGGCAACGTGACCTGACCAACGGGCCGATCGCCAGCACGCTGATCGGCTTCGCCCTGCCGACGCTCGGCTCGTCGATCCTTCAGTCGCTGAACGGCTCGATCAACTCGGCCTGGGTAGGGCGGCTGATCGGCGAGGACGCGCTGGCGGCGACCGCCAATGCCAACATGGTCATGTTCCTGGCCAGCGCCTTCACCTTCGGCTTCTCGATGGCGAGCTCGATCCTGATCGCGCAGGCATTCGGACGGCGCGACATCGACACCGCGCGCCGGTCGTTCGGCACCGCGATGGGCTTCTTCAGCCTGCTCGGCATCGTGGTCGCGGTCGGCGGCTGGTTCTTCAGCCCGAACATCCTGGCACTGCTCGGGACGCCGACCGAAGCGGTGCCGCTGGCGACAGCCTATCTGCGCGTCATCTTTCTTTCCATGCCGCCCTCGATCCTGATGGTCGCCATGATGATGGCCCTGCGTGGATCGGGTGACAGCCTGACTCCGCTCTGGTTCATGGGGCTGGCGGTGCTGCTCGACAGCGGGCTCAATCCCTTCTTCATCTCCGGCCTGGGACCGTTTCCCGAACTGGGCATCGCCGGCTCGGCGGTGGCGACCACCATCGCCAACTGGACGGCGTTGGCGGGGCTGATCACCTTCATCTATGTCCGCGACCTGCCGCTTCGGCTGCGCGGGAGTGAACTTGCCTACCTGAAGCCCGCCGGCGCCTGCCTGAAGACCATCTTGGTCAAGGGCTTTCCCATGGGCCTGCAGATGATTGTCATCTCGCTTTCCAGCCTGCTGCTGATCGGCCTCGTCAATGCCGAGGGGGTGCATACGGCGGCGGCATATGGCGTGACCATGCAGCTATGGACCTATATCCAGATGCCGGCGATGGCGTTCGGCGCGGCGGTGAGCGCCATGACGGCGCAGAACATCGGCGCGGGCGAGTGGGACCGGGTCGGCCGCATCACCGGCATTGCCATCGTGCAGGTGCTGGCGATCACCGGGGCGATGATCGCGCTGTTCCTGCTGTTCGAACGCCCCGCGCTCGGCCTATTCCTGGGATCGGAGAGCCCCGCCCTGCCGATTGCCATGCACATCCAGTGGATCGCCACCTGGAGCTTCCTGCTGTTCGGCATCACCCTGGTCATCTTCGGCACCGTGCGGGCCAATGGCGCGGTGCTGGTGCCGCTGATCATCCTGGCCATCGGACTGCTGCCGGTGAGGATAGGCTTCGCCTACTTCGGCCGCGAGTGGCTTGGCGCCGATGCCTTGTGGTGGAGCTTCCCGGCTAGCACGCTGACGAACCTCGTCCTCGCCGTCCTCTACTATCGTTCGGGCCGTTGGCGAGCATCACGCATGACGGTCAGCGCGGAGCCGCCACCCACACCGCAGCCCGCGCAACTGTGACGGTGAAGGGGGTCCTGGCACTCAGTTCGCCGTCGATCGACACCCTCTGCCTGGGGCGCGCCTCGACGCGGAGCTCCTTGCCGCGGAACTCTGTTACGTTTTCGTTGCGTGACTTTAGCTTGAAGAGAGTCGAGAACCAGCTCCAGGCGAGGTGGAAGAGGCTTTTGCCCGTCACCGCCTGAATCACGATCTCGCCCGACTGCAGGTCGGCGCTTTCAACCAGTTCGACGCCGCCATGGTGGGTTCCATTGGCGATCCGGACCTCTGTCGACCACACCTTGTACTTGCGCGTGCCGTCGGTGACCCGAAGACGGAACGGCCGGAACTTGAAGGCGACGCGCGCCGCCCAGATGATGTAGCCGAGCATGCCGAGCGTGCGCTTCAGCTTGTGCGGAACGGTTTCGGCGATCAGCGGCGACAAGCCCATGGCGGCCGCGTTGGCGAAATAATCGCCATCGATCGCACCAAGGTCGATGCGCATCTTGCGGCCGGTGGCGATGGTCTTCACGGCGGCCTCCAAATCGGTGCCGATGCCAAGTGTCTTGGCGAAGCTGTTAGCGGTGCCGAGCGGCAACAGCGCGAAGACGGTTTCGTGGCCGAGGAAATCGTCGATCGTCTTCGACAGGGAGCCGTCGCCGCCACCGACGATGATCATCGGCGCCTTGGCTTCAAGCGCCGCGACCACGGTAGGGCGCATCCGCTCGGGATCAGTGATGGCGTGGGCGGCGAGGAGTTCGACACCATGCTCCTCCAACAGGCGCCGGGCCTGGTCGAACGCGTCGCCGCCGCTCCGGCTCATGGCGTTGACGATGAGGACGGCCTGTTTCGGGAGCGTATCGTCAGCCATATGCCCCGCACAATGCTTGGAACGGGCAAGCGGTGCCGTATAGTGGTTGCATGACCGCTGCTTTTCCCGCGCTCCGTCTCCGCCGCGGCCGCTCCGCCCCCTGGATCCGCGCCATGCTTGCCGAGCATCGCCTCCATCCGAGCGACTTCATCCTGCCGCTGTTCATCTGTGACGGGCAGGGCTGCGAGGAACCGATCGCGGCTCTACCGGGCGTCAGTCGCTGGACGGTCGACAAGATCGGAGCACGGGCCAAGGAAGCATGGCAGGCGGGCATTCCGTGCGTGGCCCTGTTCCCCAATACGCCGGGCAACTTGCGCACCCTTGGTGCCGAGGAGGCGCTCAACCCCGACAACCTCATCTGCCGGGCCGTCAGGGCGGTAAAGGATGCCTGCCCCGAGGTCGGCGTGCTGACCGATGTCGCGCTGGATCCCTATACGGAGCACGGTCATGACGGCCTGGTGGATGAGCGCGGCTGCGTGCTCAACGACCTGACCAGCGCCATGCTCGTGCAGCAGGCGCTGGTCCAGGCGGAGGCCGGAGCGGACATCGTTGCCCCATCCGACATGATGGACGGCAGGGTAGGGGCGATCCGTACCGCGCTGGAGGCTGCCGGCAAGTGCGACACCGCCATCATGGCCTATGCCGCCAAATATGCCTCGGCCTTCTACGGTCCCTTCCGCGATGCCGTGGGATCGGGAGGGCGCTTGAAGGGCGACAAGCGCGGCTACCAGATGGACCCGGCCAACGCCGCCGAGGCGATGCGTGAAGTGTCGCTCGACATCGCCGAGGGCGCCGACATGGTGATGGTGAAGCCCGGCATGCCCTACCTCGACGTTCTGGCGGCGGTTCGCAAGCGCTTCGAAGTGCCGACCTTCGCCTACCAGGTGAGCGGCGAATATGCGATGATCGAGCATGCCGCCGCCGCCGGCGCTGGGGACCGCGAGGCCCTGATCCTGGAAACACTGCTCGCCTTCAAGCGGGCTGGTGCGAGCGGGATTCTCACCTACCATGCGCTGGACGCAGCGCGGCTCCTGGCGCGCTAGGAGCCTGGTAACCACGGGAGGCTAGGTTCTCAGCCTCCTACCACCGGAGAAGAAATGGCCAGCCTAGCCCCGCCAGCGCCCACGATCGCCCTTGCCCCGCGCTGGCTGTTCACGATCGCCATCTTCGCGGGATCCTTCCTGCTGTTCCTGGTCCAGCCCATGCTGGCACGGATGGCGCTGCCTCGGCTTGGCGGTGCGCCGGCGGTGTGGAACTCGGCCATGCTGGTCTATCAGGGGCTGCTGCTGGCCGGTTACGCCTATGCGCATTTCCTTGGGCGCCTGAGTTCGCGCAATCAGGTTGCGGTGCACCTTTGTGTCCTGCTCCTCGCCGCCTTGACTTTGCCGCTCTCCCTCGCCGCGGGGAGCCCGCCGGCAACGGCCGAGCCCTTCCTGTGGGTTCCCTGGCTGCTGCTGATCTCGGTCGGTCCCTTGTTCTTCGCCATTTCGGCCCAAGCGCCCTTGCTGCAGCGCTGGTTGGCGGTCAGCGGGGCCAACCCTTACCCGCTCTATGTCGCCTCAAACCTTGGCAGTTTCTGCGGCCTGCTGGCTTATCCGCTCCTGCTCGAACCGCTTGTCGGTGTCGCCGAGAACAGCCTGTGGTGGTCCTGGGGCTATGGCATGATGCTGGTCCTAGTGGCGGCGTGCGGCCTGCCCTTGCTGCGGCACGACCAGGCCGCCCCGGTGCGAGAGGAGGCGCCGCCGCTGCGCTGGCAAACCTTTGTCCGCTGGGCGTTGATCGCGGCCGTGCCATCGGGTCTGATGCTGTCGACGACGCTCCACCTCACCACCGACGTCGCGCCCATGCCATTGCTGTGGGTGGTGCCGCTCGGCCTCTATCTGCTGAGCTTCTCGATCGCCTTCTCCGAGCGGCGCGGGGCCGCCCAGTTCTGCGCGGCCATTGCGCCTTATACGCTGGTGCTCGCCGCCAGCATGCTGTTCATTCTGTCGGGCTCGTTGCTGCCGCTGGTGGTCCTGACCGCCATTCTCGCCATGTTCCTCACCGCTACGGCGCTGCATGCGCGGCTGTTCGACGAGCGGCCCGAACCCTCGCAACTCACCCTCTTCTATCTCGCTTTGTCAGTTGGTGGCGTGCTTGGCGGACTGTTTTGCGCGCTTATCGCGCCGCTGGTCTTTGACTGGACCTACGAACATCCCCTGCTGATCGTCGCGGCAGCCTATCTGCTTGGCGGAAGGCAGCCGCTGTCCGCCATCGCGGCGGCAACCCAGGGGGCGGTCGCCGGTCGCATCTTGCTGTACGTGATCCTGCTGCTGCTCATGAGTTCGCTGCTTGCCGGGATGAGGAGCGAGTTGACGATCTCGGCGCTGCTGGCTGCCTGTGCTGCGGGTGCCGCCACCCTGTCGCTCGGTCGCGCCCGCCTGTTCGCGCTTGCAGTGGCCACGATCATCCTTGCTGGGGGCGGCTTCAAGCAGCTTCACGACAGTGTGACCGGGGCGCTGACCCGAAGCTACTTCGGCGTTTATCGCACGGCCGATGGAGTTGGCGCCCGCTCGCTCATCCATGGCACCACGACCCATGGCGTCCAGCTTGTCGGCAGCCCGCAGCGGGAGCGAACTCCGACCAGCTATTACTGGACCGGATCGGGAGTCGGGCGGGTCATGACCAACCTGCCCGCGCTGGTCGGCGCCAATGCCCGTGTAGGCGTGGTCGGCGTCGGCCTCGGGACCCTCGGTTGCTATGCCAGGCCTGGACAGCAATGGACCCTGTTCGAGATCGATCCAACGGTGATCGACATTGCGCGCGGCCCGCAATTCCATTTCCTGCGCAATTGTTTGCCGCAGGCGCCGATCGTGATCGGCGATGCCCGCCTGAAACTTGCCGAGGTGGCTCCGGCCAGTCTCGATATCCTGGTTATCGATGCCTTCTCCTCGGACGCCATTCCGGTGCATCTCATGACCAAAGAGGCATTCGCCATCTATAAACGAGCGCTGCGCCCGGGCGGTCTGCTCATGATTCACATCTCCAACCGGCACCTTGAACTGAGGCCGGTGGTCCGAACCGGCGGCGAAAGCGTCGGCATGACCGGAGTGCTCGCCGCTGCGGCCGGCGACCCGCTCGTCCGCGGCTACGAGTCCACGTGGACGGCCCTGTCGACCGATCGGGCGCTGATCGAGCGGGTGAGGGCGACCGAGCCTGATCTGTGGGTCGGCCTGCCGCTTGGCCGCCGGGTACACTGGACGGACGACCATGCCTCCATCCTACCGGTGGTGGTCCTGCCTTGGTAAGTCAGGTCGTCGCGCAGACCCATCGCCTGCGCCTTCGTACGTGGGACGATCAACGTTGGGCCGACTTCGTGAGGGCCACCAACACGCCAGCCGTGATGCGGTGGCTGGGCGGAACTTCCTCGCCAGAGCAGATGGCGGGCGCCCGCGTGCGGCTTGATTCATATCAGCGCGATCATGGCTTCACCTTCTGGGCGGTGGAGCGGCAGGTTGACGACGCGATCCTTGGCTTCTGCGGGCTGAAGCGTGCCAATGCGCCGGGTGCCGAACCGTTGCACGGCGAGGTGGAAGTGGGCTGGCGGCTGCGGGAGGATGTCTGGGGAAAGGGCTTTGCTAAGGAGGCCGCAATCGCCTCGCTCGACCTTGCCTTCGGTCGGTTCGGGGCAAAGCGGGTCATTGCCTTCACGGCCACGGGCAACCTGCCGAGCCAGGGCCTGATGACGCGGCTCGGCATGCGCCATCTGCCCGATTACGATTATGTCGACCGGCGGTTTCCCGGCGACGCTCCGCCCAACCCGCAGGTGACGTTCGCCATCACCGGCGAGGACTGGGCGTCTCAGCGCGCCAGTCTGCGCTGAACCGCGGCAATGGCCGCGCGCTGACGACGGTCGAGGTCGGCAAGTTCGGAAGAGATGGCGCGGACGGCGGCAAGGTCCTGCGGGACAAGCCGCGCGCCGGAACGGATGCGATCGGCGACGGCGGCGTCAAAGTCGCCGATGGCGCGGGCGACAGGTTCCTGCGCGGCAACAGCGGCGGAGAGCGCTTGCTGCGCGCTGATCCAGCTTTCGCTTCCCGACGTGCCGGCCGAGACCGCCAGACTGTCGGCGCGGGCGATGGCGGCGTCTACCGCGCCGCTTTGCGCGAAGGCGGGCGCCGCGACCCGGCGCAGTGCCGCGGCAAGCGCGGGATCGGCAGGCAAGGCGGCGGCGCGGTCGATGATCGGAAGCCGGGGATCGATCGCTTCGGCCGGACGCCGGGCAAGGGAAGGCGCATCGCCGACCGGGGCGCAGGCCGACAGCCCGGCGGCAACCAGCAGGGAGGGGGCAAGGGCAAAGCGACACATCGCTTTCCTCTACCAGCGAGAAACCCGGCAACAAGGGGTTGCACTGCCTGCCACCTGCCTCTAGACGCCGCCCTCGGCAAGCGCCCGTAGCTCAGCTGGATAGAGCATCAGACTACGAATCTGAGGGTCGGACGTTCGAATCGTTCCGGGCGCGCCATTTCAGAAGGGCTCACCATCTGGTGGGCCCTTTTGCTTGTGGGGCGCAGTGAACGCCTTGCAGTGCCTGATCGGCGGCTTACAGCACCGAACCCGACGCGGCGCACGGGGCGGAGTTTGTGATGCACCTCAAGGATTGGCTGTTCTTCAAGCGGCAGGGGCTGGCGCAGCGGCTCGGCCGCAAGGTCGAGTTCCCGGCGGCGCCTTTCCGCATGCCGGAAGACCGGACCAAGGACGATTACCGCCACCGCGCCTCCAGTCCGCTGGCCCGGCTGTTCCTGGATCATGAGGGGCGGGGCGTTACCAAGTGGGTGGACTATCTCGACCTCTACGACCGCCACCTGTCGCCCTTCCGAGGCAAGGGGGTGCGGATGCTGGAGATTGGGGTGCTGAAGGGCGGATCGCTGGAGGTGTGGCGCGAGTATTTCGGGGCGGAGGCGACGCTGTTCGGGGTGGATATCGAGCCCAGGTGCGCGGAGCGGGTGGATGCGCCCAACCAGGTCCGGATCGGGTCGCAGGACGATCCGGCCTTTCTTGGCCGGGTGGTGGAGGAGATGGGCGGGGTGGACCTGGTGCTGGACGACGGGTCGCACCGGGGGGAACACCAGATCGCGAGCTTCGAGGCGCTGTTTCCGCGGTTGAGCGAGGGCGGGCTGTACATGATCGAGGACCTCCACACCTCCTTCTGGCCGGGGCTGTTTTCGGGCGGGTACCGGCGGCGGGGGACCGGGATCGAGCTCATCAAGCAGCTGATCGACGACATGCACAGCTGGTACCATGACAAGGGCGACGCGATGCGGGTGCGCGACAGCATCCGCGGCATCCATGTCTACGATTCGATCGTGATCATCGAAAAGGGCCGCAAGGAGCGGCCGGTCGCCATCGAGCACGGGATGTAGCCGCCGCTCCGACGGGCGCTATCCACAGCTTTCGCGGAGCGCGGATGTTCCCGTTACGTTCCGCCTGCGCTACAGCCCCGACTCATGTCGGCCAAGCATATCCGGGTCATCGGCGACCTCGTGCGGTTCAAGGCGAGCATCCGGCTCGACTGCCTGGACTGCGCCTCCGCGCGGACCATGGGCGGGCCGGAGGCGGTGACCGTGTTCGGCTCCTGCCCGCTGGAGACGGCCGAGCGGCGGCTGCGCTGTTCGCGCTGCGGCGGCCGGTCGGCGCGGCTGACCGTCCTACCGCCGGTGTAAGTTCTCGAAGTTCACATAGGGCGATAGGTAGGATGCGGGCGAAGTTCTCGAAGTTCACATAGGGCTGGAGGTGGAGTTGGTGTGGCCCGCCGCCGAGCCGGCCAAGCCGGCGGGCGGCGGCGGGAGGCTCTCGCCGGCGCCGCGGGGCAGGGCGGCCTGCCGGGGATCGGCGCCGCGGCGGTGGAGCCAGCGGTCGAGCTCGTCCACGGGGGCATAGTTGAGGGGATCGCGCACGCGCAGCAGGTAGCAGCCGAGCGCGTCATGGTGGACGGTGCGGGTGGCGACCACTTCGCCCTTGTGGACGATCGGCACCTCGTGGCCGTGGACGGCGCGGTCGAACAGGGTGTCGGCGAGCACCTGGTTGGCGGTCCGCATCGCCTCGTCCAGCGCGGCGGCGAAGGCGGGGGCGCGGGGTGCGAGCTTGTAGACCGAGCGGCGCGACACGCCGGCGGCTCTGGCGGCGGCGAGGATGCTTCCGCATTCGGCCAGCCGTTCCAGGAACAGCAGCCGCCGCTCCACCGTCCAGCCGTCGCGGCGGACGCCCGGGGGCACCTCGGCGATCACCGCCGCATAGTCGCCGTCATAAATGTCGGCGCACAGGTTCTCGGGATCGGGGCGGGTGTGCTGGCGGGCGAGGCGGTCACGGGCGGCGGCGGCATCGGCGCGCTGCTGGAGCGAAGCCCTGGGCGCTTCCTCGCGCGGCGGGGCGTCGGAGGCGAGGAGCTGGTTCTGGAGGGCGGCCACGGCATCCTCCAGCGCGTCATAGGCGGAGGCGTCGGGAAGGGCGAAGGGCTGCGGCGGCTGCAGGGCGCGGCCACGCTCCTCGCTCCACGGCTGCCAGCCGGCGGCGGGATCAAAGAGGAAGAGCTCGCCCGCGGCGTCGAAGGCGGTCTGGCCCGGGGCGGGATCGGCGGGGAAGGAGTGCGAGGAGTCCGTCATCGACAAGGGTAGGCCAGCCGCAATCCTACTAGTCAAGCGGGAGCGCCGAGCTCAAGGGAGCGGTTGCGCCAGCAACCGCGAGCTTGCGCGAAGAGCCGCGAAGCCGGCCGGCCGACAGGTGGCCGGGAGGCCGTCAGGCCGAAGCGGGCAGCCTGATCGACGTCACGGATTTACTCCGTGACGGCCCCCTGCCTGCTTGCTCTTACCCTTCCGCCTCACGCTGGAACGCCGCATCCCCGCCGACGCGGGCGGCGAGCTTGCCGAGCCAGATCAGCACGGCGACGGCGATGACGGTGGCTAGAATCGCGTAGGTGTAGAGGCCGGCGAGGCTGTCGCCGAGGCCGAGGTAGGCGAGCGTCGCCTTGATCGCCTCATTCCACGCCAGCGCCGCGACCAGCCCGAGCGAGGCGGAGGCGAGGGCGACCATGGTCTGGATGAAGGCGCGCGGATTCGTGGTGTGGAGCTCCTTTCGACAAATCGTAGAGATAGTTAGTTAGCGAAAATGACAAGGGGTGCGTTGCTCGGGAGCCAAAGTACGAGGCACCTGTGCTTAATACTGTCGCCAGTAAAGGTGATCTGTGCCATATTTCTCACTCGTCAGCTTAACGTCTCCATAGGAAGCCAACTCTGTGTAAAAGTAATGCTTTGGATGAATACTTTTGCACTCACAGAATGCCAATTTTTCGTAAGGAGTGCCGCGCTTCGTAAAATGGCAATAGATATGAGGATAATTGTAATACTCATCTCCGAACCAATCGACTAGTTCGATATCTTCGTAGCGAACAAATCCAAGAAGATGCGCCCTGACTACTCCCTCTCTTTCGTAATCTGCGGCGAGGCGCCAGCCTCCATCCTTCTCAAAGATAAGCGAATGGATGCTTAGCCCTAGTTCAATACCGCGGTGATATTGGCCCACAAGGGCAACCCTGAACCATGGCGAGATGCCCTTGTGATCGGGCGAGTCAGGATACTGGTCTAAACGCCGGACATCTCGAACGATCACGTCTTGTCGGAGTTCTTTCTCTTCTGTGCTCCAGATCTCTTCCCTAAAGCGCTCTTTCCATTTCTCTCTGCGAACCAGTCGCTCCTCCGGAGCAAGGAGATGAAATCTCCGGCGACTCCACCCCCTTAGGTCCTTGAAGAAGCTATAAGCTGTCCCGAGCCAAGGCAGTGGCATTCCCATCGACCAACTCTCCAAAGATAGTTGAACCTCCTGCGCGACGAGAATTGACGGGATGCGATCGAGACGCAGGAAGCGAGAAACTGTTAGACTCTACATAGACACGATGAGAAGCGAAGAACCTTGCTCGCTGCATAATCCGTCAGCCTAAATCTTTATCAATACTGCGGTGGACTTATAAATTGCTTGCGCGTCTTTATTTTAGTTACGATGTCTGCGATCGATCGGCAAACTCGAAGCCTCTGTGAGTTACTTCGAAGATTTCCCCTTTTCCATTAACATCGCGAACAAGGCCAAGTTGCTGCAATTGCTCAGCTGCCGCTATCCATCTCGCTGCGGATCGCCTATCGGATTCCATTGCGAATTCCTTGGACCCTGCCTGGACACTGGTTCCTCCTAAGGAACTGTGCACCATGATGTAGCCATTGGGATCAATGGCAGCCGCAACAAGCAGACTACTAGCATCTTCGGACGGATTGTTTGAAGGAGCTTGCGATCCGAGAGACCGCTCGAAAATTTCTACAAAGTCAGGCGCATCGCCGGCCAAGGCTCCACCGAGATGATTATTTGCGTTCAGCGCAAACTGCAGCTGACTTCTAAACTTATTCGCAAAATCCAATGTATCTTCGAAAGTTTCAATAAGCCCTTCTCCTCGCGCCCAAGCTTTGAATTTTTCAAGCTCTTCTATTTGCTTCGTATCAAGATTTGTGACCGAAACCGGCGCGGTAGAAAAGTACAGCATGACGGGCTTACCGGACTCTCTATGTCGTTCGATTTCTTCGATCGATCCGCTGATACTTTTACCTGTGGGCGAACCTACCCGTGTCCAGAAAATTCCGACCAAGATGTCGGCGTGCTTCAATACTCTCTCATTGATGAGTTCCTGTGCGCGTCCAGAAAGTTCAGGAGAAGAGTGCGTTTCCCAGCCGATCGCCATCAGGCAAATCTTCTCGCGACGCGAATGCATAGCGTTCCATTCAGCGAGGACGTCTTTCACAATTTGGCGTTCGCGAACCACGTCAGATGGGGATGCGATCATCACCTCAATTGCCGTGGCAGAATATGTCATTTCAAAGACCCCGCTTCTATGAAGATGATAGCATCGAGATCTGGCGAACAATTACTGGACATGCGCCGTATCTCGATGTCGATCCGACGAGGTCGGCGGTCGAAGTTCGCCGATTCCATTCCCAACGCTCATTATAATTCTAGAACCATCAAGAGACTAAGTCAGATCAACCCACCCCCTCAACCACCTTCTTCCGCCGCCCACGCTTAGGCGCTTCCGCCAGCGCTGCGCCCAACCCCGGCGCCGCAGCCTCCGCCGCGCTCCCAAGGCCCTGCGTCGAACCATCCGCTCGCTCGAGCAGCGGCTTGAGGTAGTGGCCGGTGAACGACCGCTCCTCCGTCACCACCTGCTCGGGCGTGCCGACGGCGACGATCTCGCCGCCCTTGACGCCGCCTTCGGGGCCGAGGTCGATGATCCAGTCGGCGGTCTTGATGACGTCGAGGTTGTGCTCGATCACCACCACGGTGTTGCCCTGCTCGACCAGGGCGTGGAGGACTTCGAGGAGCTTGCGGACGTCCTCGAAGTGGAGGCCGGTGGTGGGCTCGTCGAGGATGTAGAGGGTGCTGCCGGTGGCGCGGCGGGAGAGCTCCTTGGCGAGCTTGACCCGCTGCGCCTCGCCGCCCGACAGGGTCGTCGCCTGCTGCCCGACCTTGATGTAGCCGAGGCCGACTTCGGCCAGCATCGCCATCTTGTCGCGGATGCCGGGGACGGCCTTGAAGAATTCCACCGCATCCTCGACCGTCATGTCGAGCACGTCGGCGATGCTCTTGCCCTTGTGGAGGACTTCCAGCGTTTCGCGGTTGTAGCGCTTGCCGTGACAGACGTCGCAGGTGACGTAGACGTCGGGGAGGAAGTGCATCTCGATCTTGAGCAGGCCGTCGCCGGTGCAGGCTTCGCAGCGGCCGCCCTTGACGTTGAAGGAGAAGCGCCCGGGCTTGTAGCCGCGTTCCTGTGATTCCGGGAGGCCGGCGAACCAGTCGCGGATCTGGGTAAAGGCGCCGGTGTAGGTGGCGGGGTTGGAGCGCGGGGTGCGGCCGATCGGCGACTGGTCGATGTCGATGACCTTGTCGAGCTGGTCGAGGCCGGTGACCTTGTCGTGCTTGCCGGCGAGGATGCGGGCGCCATTCAAGTGACGCGCGGCGGCGGCGTAGAGGGTGTCGATGGTGAAGCTCGACTTGCCCGAGCCGGACACGCCGGTGATGCAGGTGAAGGTGCCGAGGGGCACGGAGGCGGTGACGCCGGTGAGGTTGTTCTCGCGCGCGTTGTGGACGGTGAGCTTCTTGCCCGAGCCCTTGCGGCGCTTGGCGGGCAGGGGGATGGAGCGGCGGCCGGAGAGATAGTCGGCAGTGAGGCTGCCTTCCTTGGTCATCAGGTCTTCGAGCGAGCCCGAGTGGAGCACCTCGCCGCCGTGGACGCCGGCGCCGGGCCCCATGTCGATGACATGGTCGGCGGCGCGGATGGCGTCCTCGTCATGCTCGACCACCAGCACGGTGTTGCCGAGGGATTTGAGGCGCTGGAGGGTTTCGAGCAGGCGATCATTGTCCTTTTGGTGGAGGCCGATCGAGGGTTCGTCGAGGACGTAGAGGACGCCGCTGAGGCCGCTGCCGATCTGCGAAGCGAGGCGGATGCGCTGGCTTTCGCCGCCCGACAGGGTGCCGCTGGTGCGGTCGAGGTGGAGATAGTCGAGGCCGACGTTGTGGAGGAAGCCGAGCCGCTCGTTGATCTCCTTCAGGATCGCGCGGGCGATTTCCTGGTGCTGGGGAGTGAGCCTGGGTTCGAGCGCGCCGAACCAGGCGTAGGCGTCGGCGACCGAGCGGCGGACGGCGATCGAGATGTCCTCGCCGGCGATCTTCACCGCCAGCGCTTCGGGCTTGAGGCGGGCGCCGTGGCAGGTCTCGCAGGCGTGGGCGGCCTGGTAGCGGCTGAGCTCCTCCTTCATCCAGGCGCTTTCGGTCTGGGCCATGCGGCGGTTGAGGTTGCCGATGACGCCTTCGAACGCCTTCTTGACCTCGTAGCTCTTCTTGCCGTCGACGAAGCGGAGGGTAACGGCCTTGCCGCCGGTGCCATGGAGGATCGCCCGCTGGTGCTCGGGATCGAGGTCCTTCCACGCGGTCTGCAGGTCGAAGCCATAATGACGCGCGAGGCTGCTCAGCACCTGCATGTAGTAGGGCGAGGGCGGTTGGCTCTTGGCCCAGGGCACGACCGCGCCCTTGGCGAGGCTGAGGTCGTGGTTGGGGACGACCAGATCCTCGTCGAACTCCATCCGCTCTCCCAAGCCGTCGCAGGCGGGGCATGCGCCCTGGGGGGCGTTGAAGGAGAACAGCCGCGGCTCGATTTCGGCGATGGTGAAGCCGGAGACGGGGCAGGCGAACTTCTCGGAAAAGCAGATGCGGCCGGGAGGGGCGTTGGTGGCGAGGACGGCGCGGGTAGCGGCCTTGTCCAGCGCTTCGGCGACGCCGGTCTTCTCGGTGCCCGCGGGCTCGGCCGGCGGATCGGCGGGGTCGAGATAGGCCAGCCCGTCGGCGAACTTCAGTGCGGTTTCGAAGCTGTCGGCAAGGCGGGTCTGGATACCGTCGCGAACGACGATGCGGTCGACCACCACTTCGATGTCATGCTTGTACTTCTTGTCGAGGGCGGGGGCCTCGTCGATCTCGTAAAAGGTGCCGTCGATGCGCACGCGGGTGAAGCCCGCCTTCTGCCATTCGAGCAATTCTTTGCGATACTCGCCCTTGCGGCCGCGGACGACGGGGGCGAGGAGGTAGTGGCGGGTGCCTTCGGGGAGGGCCATCACCCTGTCGACCATTTGGCTGACCTGCTGCGCCTGGATCGGCTCGCCGGTGGCGGGCGAATAGGGGATGCCGACCCGCGCCCACAGCAGGCGCATGTAATCGTAGATTTCGGTCACGGTGGCGACCGTCGAGCGGGGGTTGCGGCTGGTGGTCTTCTGTTCGATCGAGATGGCGGGCGAGAGGCCGTCGATATGCTCGACATCAGGCTTCTGCATCATCTCGAGGAACTGGCGCGCATAGGCCGAAAGCGATTCGACGTAGCGGCGCTGCCCCTCGGCATAGATGGTGTCAAAGGCGAGCGAGGATTTGCCCGAGCCCGACAGGCCGGTGATCACCGTCAGCTGGTCGCGCGGGATCGAGACGTCCACGCCCTTGAGGTTATGCTCGCGCGCGCCCTTGACGGTGATGTGAGTCAGCATGGGTGATGTATGTTCCGCTTCTGTTCCGGAGGCAAGCGGAGACACGCTCGCGAACGGCCCAGATGGGTGGTACAGCCACGAAACTCAAGCCACTATGCCGTTCAGATCGCGTGCTTTCCGGCCCGCCGCCGGCGATGTAGCCGGCGCGCGGGCAGGACAGGCAAGAGGGTCAGCGACGGCTCTCGCGGTCGAGGTTGCGGCCTTCGTGGCGGCTGCGGCGGCGGTTTTCGAGCGTGTAGGCGACGTCTTCGCTGGTGAAGTCGACGCGGTAGCCGCCGCGGCGCTCGTCATAGCGCAGCTCTTCCCAGCGGACCGGCACCACTTCCTCGTCGAGGCCGAGAAAGCCGGTGGCGTGGCTGAGGACGGCGTAGCGGACCTGGCCCTCGACCTTGTCGATCATCAGCGCCTTGACCGTGCCGAGCCGCTGGTCGTCGCGGCCGTAGACGGGCGTGCCCTCCACCTTGCTGGAGGCGATGAGGTCGCGGGTCTCGTCATAGGGGATGCCGCGGCGAGCCCGGTGATCGTCGTCGCGGCCGATGCGGGGCCCGTCGCGGTGGCTGTCGTAGGAGCCGCGCTCGTCGCGGCGGGGGTCGAAGGAGCCGCGTTCGTCGTGGCGGTAATCGGACGAGCCGCGCTCATCGTGGCGGGGGTCGGAAGGCCCGCGGTCATCGCGGCCGCCGCGGAAGAAGCCACGGCCACGCCCGCGCGGGCGGTCGGCGTCGCGGTCAAAGCTGCGCTCGCGGCGAGTGTCGTCCGGATACTGGTCGTAAGCCATGGGTGCTGCCTCCTGCTGATCCTGCCGAGGGATAAAGCGGGAAGGCGGCGCGGCGTTCCATGGCTTGCCGAGAAGCCCGCTCGGCCTGGCGCGGCACGGCTGCCAAAGGGCTGGCGACGCGGTGCCGGGCCGGTTCCAGCGCCGGTGCGGAGCCTTGCACGTGCCCATGGTGCGGCCAAGCGTCGCAGAGTCGCGGTTCGTCGGTGAGGCCAGGCGCCAACGTGCCGCGGCTCGCTTGGACCTCTCCAGGGCCGGAAGCGCGCGGTCAGTGGTAACGGCGGATCAGACCGGCCAGCTTGCCCTGGATCTTGACCCGGCGCGGATCGTAGCGCTGTGGTTCGTGGGAGCGGTTGGCGGGATCGAGGCGCACCATCTGGCCTTCGCGGCGGAAGGTCTTGAGGGTCGCTTCCGCATCGTCGATCAGGGCGACCACGATCTCCCCCTCCCGCGCGGTGTCGGCCTTGCGGATCAGGACATAGTCGCCGTCGAGAATGCCTTCGTCGACCATCGAATCGCCCGACACTTCCAGTGCATAATGCTCGCCCGGGCCAAGCAGGGCGGCGGGAACGGGGAAGCTGTCCTGGCCCTGCAGCGCCTCGATCGGGGTGCCGGCGGCGATGCGGCCGGCGAGCGGCAGGTCGATGGTGTCGTTGGCAGGGACCACCGTGCGCGGCTGCGGCGCGACGGGGGCGGGCGCGGCAGTGCCCTGCGAGTCTGGCAGGCGCACCACCTCCAGCGCACGAGCGCGGTTGGGAAGGCGGCGGATGAACTGCCGTTCCTCCAGCGCGGAGATGAGGCGGTGGACCCCTGACTTGCTCTTGAGGTCGAGCGCTTCGCGCATCTCGTCAAAGCTGGGGCTGACGCCCGACGCCTTGAGGCGCTGATCGATATAGGTGAGCAGTTCGCGTTGCTTGGCAGTCAGCATGGTCCACGGGCCCCGAGGTGAACAGACGGGGAACGAGTAAGGAACGTAAGCGGGGGTGTCAAGCGGCGTCCTCCTTGCCCTCCGCCGCCGGCGAACCCGGCGGGTTCAGCATCCTCTACCTTGCGAGAGCTAGGAAGTTGCCGAGGAGCGCCAGGCCGTGGTCGCTGGCGATGCTCTCGGGGTGGAACTGGACCCCGTGCACCGGCGCGGTGCGGTGGGCAAGCGCCTGGACGGTGCCGTCGCTGCCGTGAGCGGTGGCGACAAGGGATACGGGGAGATCAGTCGCGACCAGGCTGTGGTAGCGGGTCATGGTGAGCGGTGCGGGGAGGCCGGCGAACAGGCCGGTGCCGTCGTGCACGATTCGGTCGGTCTTGCCGTGCATCGGCTCGGCACGGGTGATGTCGGCACCGGCGGCGAGCGCGATGGCCTGGTGGCCGAGGCAAACGCCGAGGAGCGGCCGCGCCGCCTCGATGCAGGCGGCGGCCAGCGCGACGGAGATGCCGGCGTCGGCCGGGTGGCCCGGGCCGGGGCTCATCAGCAGCGGCCCTTCGTGGGCGAGCGCGTCCGCCACGAGGAGCCCATCGGACTGCGCCACGTCCACGATGGCGCCAAGCTGCCGACAATAGTCCACCAGCGTGAAGGTGAAGCTGTCGTGATTGTCGATCACCAGGAGGCGGACGGAGGCCATGGGCCGGACCTGCTCCTTGTCCCGCTGCTCGTGGGGGCGAGGCGTCAGTTCGCCGCGCCGTCACCGATGATGCGGGCGCGGGCGGCGCGGATGGCGTCCTCGTTGCGGCTGACCCCAAGCTCCTTCTGGGCGGCGGCGAGCCATTGCAGGGCAAGCTCCTCGCCGCCGCTGCGCTGAAGGCTGGTGACCTCGCCCGCGATCAGCTGCGGGTTGGCCGAGGCATTGCCGGGAACCGCCCGGTCGAGCTTCACGAGGTAGATGCCCGACGGGCCAGCCGCACGCTGCGCCTTGCCGGGCTGAAGCGTGAATAGGATGCGCAAAGGTGGCGGCACGTCCTGGCCCTGCTGGGCGAACTGGGCAAGGGCGCCGCGGCGGATCTCCACCGGCTCCGGCGGACGGATGGCGGAGACGCCGAGCGCCGCCATCGCCTGGGGCAGCGGAGTGCCGCGACCAACGGCGGCAAGCACGCGGGTGGCGGCGGCGTTGGCCTGGTCCTGCGCACGCCTGGCGACGAAGTCGGTGCGGACCTGGTCCTGGATACGGGCCAGCGGAGCGGCGGCGGCGGGCACCACTTCCACCACGTCCACCAGCACGAAGCCGGCTTCGTTCGGGAGCGGCTCGACCACCGGTTCGTCGTCGGCGCCGAGGTCGAAGCTGGCGCCGGGGACCGCGGCATAGTCGGCCGGAAGCTTGAAGGCGGGCTGGTCGACGGCGGCACCGGCGCGGGTGAGGGCGGGCGTGACCAGCACCGGCAGGCGGTTGGCGGTCGCCACTTCCTCAAAGGTGCGGCCGTCGGCAAGGCTGTCCTCGATCTTGCCGACAAGGTCGGCCAGCGCGTTCTTGCGCTTTTCGGCGGTCAGCGTTTCGGCGATCTCGGCGCGGGCGTCGGCGAGGCTTCGGCCGGAGGAGGCCTGGATGCCCTCGACCTTGACGACGTCGAAGCCGGTGGAGGACTGGACGGGGCCGATCACGGTGCCTGACGGCGCTGCGAAGACCTGCGCCGCGACCGCTTCGCCGGCGCGGCTGGCGAGTTCGGCGCGGGTTACCGGGCCGACGCTGACGTCGGAGGCGGAGAAGCCGGCGGGCGCGGCGGCGGCGGCAAAGGTGCCGCCGGCCCTGGCGCGCTGGGCAATGGCGGCGATGGCGGCCTGGTCGGGCAGGGTGGCGCGGCTGATCACCCGGCGTTCGACGCCGCCATAGGTGGCCTGATTCTCCTGGTAGTAAGCGGCGATTTCCTGGTCAGTCGCTGCGATGGGGCCAAGCTGCTCGTTCGTGATGCGGGCAAGGCGGAAGGAGCGCCGCTCCGGCACGGTGTAGCGGGCCGCATTCTGGCGGTAGAAGGTCTGGATCTCCGCCGCGGTCGGGGCCGGTCCACCGGTGAAGGCGGCAAAGGGGATCAGGCCGAGGCTGCCGCTGCGCTGCTCGAGCAGGCTGTCGGCATAGGGGCGAGCGATGCCCTGGGCGATGCGGACGTTGGCCGCGACGGGCGCGATCAGGAGGCGCTGCAGCAGGCTGGTCTCGATCTCGCGGCGGATCTGAGCGTCGGTCAGCCGTTCCTGCGCGAGAAAGGCGCGGTAGGCGGCCTCGCTGAAGCGGCCGTCGAGCCCGCGCACGCCGGGCAGCTTCACGATCTCGGCGTCGATCAGCTTCTTGGAGACGGTAAAGCCATGCTTGCGGGCATAGGCCCACAAGGTGCGCTCCTGGATCAGCGCGTTGACGATGGCGTCATAGTCGCCCGCCAGGTCGGCATAGGTCGCCTGAGGATTCTGCTGGCGGATCTGGGTGAGCCGCCGCTGCATGGCGGTGTCGAGATCAGTCTGGGTCAGTTCAACGCCGCCGACCTTGGCCAGGGTGTTCTGCGGGAGCGAGCCGCCCTGCTGGAAGTTCGAAAGGTCCGCCACCGCGAAGCTGGCAAGGATCAGCAGCAGGAAGGCGATCAGGATGCCGGTCCCGAACTTGGATTTGGACAAGCGGCGAAAGCTTTTCATGGGTCGGCTGTGATCCTGTGGACGAATGTCTGCGGCGCTTTACGGCCCGCGCCGCCTTCCTTCAAGCAGAGCCCCTTGCTAGGCGCCGGCTTGAGCGGAACTGAACGGGAATAGGCATGACCAAGCTGATCGCGGGTAACTGGAAGATGCACGGCACCTCGGCCGATCTTGGCGAGGTGCGCGCTATTGCCGCGCGGGCGGCCGAGCTTGCCGGCCGGGTCGACGTCGCGCTGTGTGTTCCGGCGACCCTGATCCACCGTGCGGCGGACGCGGTGCCGGGCTTCGCAATCGGCGCGCAGGACATGCACCACAAGGACAAGGGTGCGCACACCGGCGATGTTTGCGCGGGCATGCTGCACGACGCAGGCGCGTCGCTGGTGATCGTCGGCCACAGCGAGCGGCGCGACGCCCACCGCGAGGCGGATGGCGACGTGCGGGCCAAGGCCGAAGCGGGGCTTGGCGCTGGGCTGAGGGTTATACTGTGCGTCGGCGAGAGCCTGGACGAGCGCGAGGCCGGTCGGGCCGTGGCGACCGTGTCGGCGCAGGTCGATGCCTCGCTTCCGCAGGGCGAGGTCGAGGCCGGGCGGCTGGCGGTCGCCTATGAGCCGATCTGGGCGATCGGCACCGGAAGGGTCGCTGGCACCGACGACATCGAGGAGATGCACGCGGCCATTCGTGGGCGGCTGGTCGCCGCCTATGGCGAGGCGGGCGCGGGCGTGCGCATCCTCTATGGCGGGTCGGTGAAGCCGGACAATGCGGACGAGATCTTCGCCGTGCCGGAGGTCGGCGGCGCGCTGGTCGGGGGTGCGAGCCTCAAAGCTGCCGACTTCCTGCCGATCGTCGAGGCCGGAGCGGCCTGACGCAATTGAACTTTGGCGGCCTCGCCGCTAAGTGGCGCCGCAATCCCTTCTTACCCGAAAGCCGTCATGTTCACCTTTCTCCTTATCGTTCAGACCATCGTCGCGGTTGCCCTTTGCACCGTGATCCTGCTGCAGCGTTCCGAAGGCGGCGGTCTGGGCGTCGGAGGCTCCTCGTCGGGCTTCATGACGGCGCGCGGAGCGGCCGATTTCCTGAGCCGGTCGACAGCCTGGCTGGGCGGTGCGTTCATCGTCCTGTGCATTGCGCTGGCGGCCATTGCGGGCACGCGCAACGACGGCCTGTCGGTCGATGCGGCGATCGCCAACGCGCCGGTCAGCCAGGCGCCGGTCCAGCAGGCTCCGGCTCCCGCGCCCGCTCCCGCCGACAATGGTGCGGTGCCGCTGGCCCAGTAAGCCCAAGTCTCGGCATTCGCCTTTCTGCCGGTGAGCGCCACTCGATTTGCGTTCAATCGGGTGAGATTCTCCTTGCCCCTCTGCCCACCTCTTCCCTAAGGCCACACTCCCATGGCGCGGTTTGTTTTCGTTACCGGCGGCGTGGTCTCCAGCCTCGGCAAGGGTCTTCTTTCGGCTAGCCTCGCGGCGGCCCTGCAGGCGCGCGGCTACAAGTGCCGCATCCGCAAGTTCGACCCCTATCTGAACGTCGATCCGGGGACCATGAGCCCCTATCAGCACGGCGAGGTCTACGTCACTGACGATGGGGCGGAGACAGACCTCGACCTTGGCCATTACGAGCGCTTCACCGGCGTGTCGGCGCGACAGTCGGACAATATCACCACCGGCCGCATCTATCGCGACATCATCGCCCGCGAACGGCGCGGCGATTACCTTGGCGCGACGGTGCAGGTCATTCCGCACGTCACCAACGCGATCAAGGAGTTCGCGCTGGCCGAGACCGACGACCTCGATTTCGTGATCTGCGAGATCGGCGGAACGGTCGGCGACATCGAGAGCCTGCCGTTTATCGAAGCGATCCGGCAGCTGAGGAACGACCTTGGTCGCGGGCAGACCGTCAGCGTCCACACCACCCTGGTCCCGTGGATCAAGGTCGCGGGCGAGCTCAAGACCAAGCCGACCCAGCACAGCGTGCGCGAGATCGCGAGCCTCGGCGTTCAGCCCGACGTGCTGCTGTGCCGCTGCGAGGTGCCGATCCCGGAAGCGGAGCGGGCCAAGATCGCGCAATTCTGCAACGTGCCCAAGAGCGCGGTGATCGAGGCGCTGGACGCGCGGTCGATCTACGACGTGCCGCTGCAATATCATCGCGAAGGCCTCGACGACGAGGTGCTGAAGGCGTTCGGCTTGCCCACCGACCCGCGCCCGGACCTGTCACGCTGGGAAGGGGTGATGGATGCGGTCGATCATCCCGAGGGCGAGGTGACGATCGGCGTGGTCGGCAAATATGTCGGCCTTCCCGACGCCTACAAGTCGCTGCGCGAGGCGCTGGTCCACGGCGGCATCGCCAACCGGGTCAAGGTCAACATCAAGTGGGTCGACGCCGAGCTATTCGAGAAGCCCGACGGCGACATGCTGAGCGCGCTTGAGCCGATGCACGCGATCCTGGTGCCGGGCGGCTTCGGCGAGCGCGGGACCGAGGGCAAGATTGCGTCGGTCCGTTTCGCCAAGGAGCGCAAGGTGCCGTTCTTCGGCATCTGCCTCGGCATGCAGATGGCCTGCATCGAGGGCGCGCGGGCGGCGGGCGTCGAAGGTGCGTCCTCGACCGAGTTCGGCGACACGCCCGAGCCGGTAGTCGGCATGATCACCGAGTGGATGAGCGAGGAAGGCATTCAGGAGCGCCGCGCTGGCGGTGACCTTGGCGGGACCATGCGGCTTGGTGCCTATGAGGCGACACTGGGCGGCAACAGCCATGTCGCGGCGATCTACGGCAAGACCCGGATCAGCGAGCGTCACCGTCACCGCTACGAAGTGAATGCCCATTACAAGGCCGACCTCGAGAAGAGCGGCCTGGTGTTCAGCGGCATGTCGCCGGACGGCCGGCTGCCCGAGATTGTCGAGCGGCCCGATCATCCGTGGTTCGTGGGCGTGCAGTTCCACCCCGAATACAAGAGCCGTCCGTTCGACCCGCATCCCCTGTTCGCCAGCTTCATTGCGGCGGCGGTGAAGCAATCGAGGCTCGTCTGACGAAGGTCTGGGGGATGTTCGTGAGCCTCGATCGGCTGGTCTAGCCCTCGAAGGCTTCAACGATCGGGCACGGTCCGGTCGCGCTATTGCCGCACTGGCGGGCGAGGCGGGTGAGGGCGGCCCGGGCCGTCTTCAAACCGCGGATCTGCTCATCGAGCGCCGCGATCCGGCGCTCGGCAAGCGCACGGATCGTTGGCCGGTCGGCGACGGGATCAAAGGCCAGCAGCCGGCCGATCTCCTCCAGCGTGAAGCCCGCGCCCTGCGCGGAACGAATGAAACGGAGGCGCTGCACGTCGCCGTCGCCATAGCGGCGGATCCCGCTCGCGCTTGGCGGAACCTCGAGCAAGCCCCTACGCTGATAGTAGCGGACCGTCTCCACCCCGACTCCAGCGGCTTTCGCGAGGCGGGCGATGGTCAGATTGGCCATGCTTGACTCCGTACCATGGTACGGAAGGTATAAGGTGCTCATGAACAGCGAATCAAGCAGCATCGCGCCGCGCGCCACGCTCGTCCGGATGGTCATGCCGGGTCATGTTTGCCCCTATGGATTGAAGGCGCTGCACCTGTTGAAGAGCCGCGGTTACCGGGTCGAGGACCGGCATCTGACCACGCGCGACGGGGTCGATGCCTACAAGGCCGAGGCGGGCGTGAAGACGACCCCGCAGGTGTTCATCAATGGTGAGCGCATCGGCGGGCACGACGATCTTCGCCGCTTCCTTCGCCTCCGCGTCGCCGAGCCGGGCGCGACCAGCTATCGCCCAGTCGCCGCGCTGTTCGGGATGACGGCGGCGATGGCGCTGGCCTTGAGCTTCGCGATGTTCGGCAGCCCGCTGACGGTGATGGCGGGCGAATGGTTCATCGCTCTATCGATGTGCGTGCTGGCGCTATTGAAGCTGCAGGACATCGAAAAGTTCTCGTCCATGTTCCTGAACTACGACCTGCTGGCAAGGCGGTGGGTGCCTTATTCCTATGCCTATCCATGGCTGGAGGGGTTGGCCGGCGTGCTGATGCTGTCGGGCGCGGCGATGTGGCTGTCGGTGCCAATCGCGCTGTTCATCGGCGGCATCGGCGCCGTATCGGTGTTCAAGGCGGTGTACCTCGACAAGCGCGAACTGAAATGCGCCTGTGTCGGCGGGTCGTCCAACGTGCCCTTGGGCTTCGTATCGCTGACCGAGAATGTGATGATGGTGGCGATGGCGCTGTGGATGGTCGCCAAGTGATCGCTTGCCGGTGGCGCCTGGGTCGCGCATGGGGGCGCTGATGCGGCTTCTGCTCGCCTTGTTCGCGTTTGTCGCGCTGGCTTTTGCCCCCTTGGGCATGCCGGCCGAGGCGTGGGCGAAGGACGATCATTGCGCGGAGATGGCCGGAATGGACCACCATGGCCAGAGCCCCGATCCATCGAGTCCGCAGCCGATCGAGAGCTGCTGCACGGCCATGCCGGCGGCGCTTCCCGAAGCCAAGGCCAGCGTGCCCGGAGCGGTGCTGCACGCACCTGCCGAGGCGAAGGTGCTGGCGCTGCAGATTGGCCTCCGGCGCGAGGTCGAAGTCCCGCCACCTCGGGCCTGATCCGCTTGATCAGCCGGCCTGCCGAGCGGCGGGCATGACCAACCGGAGCGGACGCTTTTTGCGTGTCCGCCGATAAGGGTAATTCTTTGATGACCAAGAGCTTCCTTTTGGGGGCGAGCAGCCTGTCGATGCTGCTCGTCGCCGCCCCCGCTGCCGCACAGCATGCGGGGCACCACGGGCACAGCATGCCTGCTCCTGAGGCTGCAAAGCCCGACGCACCTGAGGCGGCGGAGCCAGCGCACGACCCGCACGCCGGACACACCACAGCAAGGCAAGACCCGCATGCCGGGCATGACATGGTGCAGGAGGACCATGGCGCACATGGAGCGATGAGCGGGGCGCTTGGCAATTATCCGGCGGGCCGCGAGTCGTCCGGAACCGCCTGGCAGCCGGATTCGGCGACTCATCGCGGGCTGATGACACAGGCGGGCGACTGGCACCTGATGGGCCATGCCGACCTGTTCGGCGTCTACAGCAAGCAGGGCAGCCGCCGCGGTGACGACAAATTGTTCGGCGCCGGCATGATCATGGGCATGGCCCGCCGGCCGGTGGGCGAGGGGACGCTGCAGCTGCGCGCCGGCTTCAGCCCCGATCCCTTGATGGGCAAGAGCGGCTATCCTCTGCTGCTGGCAAGCGGCGAGACGGCCGATGGCGTGAACCGGCTGATCGATCGCCAGCACCCGCATGACTTCGTGATGGAGCTGTCGGCCAGCATCTCGCAGCCGATCGGGCCAAGCAGCAGCGTGTTCCTTTTTGGGGGGCTGCCGGGCGAGCCGGCGTTCGGGCCGGGCGCCTTCATGCACCGCGAATCGATCATGGACTCGCCCGAAGCGCCGATCAGCCACCATTGGCTCGATTCGCAGCATATCAGCTTTGGCGTGCTGACCGGCGGCGTGGTGCTGGACCGGTTGAAGGTGGAGGTGTCGCGGTTCAACGGGCGTGAGCCCGACCAGTATCGCTGGAACATCGAAACCGCGCCGCTCGACTCGACCGCGCTGCGGGTCAGCGTCAATCCGACCCGCGACCTGTCGCTGCAGGCGAGCTGGGCCAGCCTCAAAGAGCCCGAGCAGCTCGAGCCAGGAGTGAACCAGAAGCGCTGGTCGGCGAGCGCCATCTACGCGACCGATCTTGCCAATGGCTGGCGCTCGGCATCGACACTGGCCTGGGGGCGCAAGAGCGCGGAGGGGCATCATTACGATGCTTTCGTCGCCGAAAGCTCTCTGAAGAAGGGGTTGTGGACGCTGTTCGGGCGCGGCGAGATCACCGAGAATAGCGAGCTGCTGCCGATCGACCATGAGGGCGAGGACCATCACGGCGAGGCGTTCCGGGTCGGCAAGGTCTCAGCCGGCGCGATCCGCGACTTCCAGCTCGCGCCGCAGGTGAAGCTCGGCGTTGGCGGCCTGGTGGCAGTGAACTTCGTGCCGCACGGCTTGCGCACCGAATATGGCAAGGCGCGACCGTTCGGCGGCATGGCGTTCGTGCGGCTCAAGGTCGGCTGATCCGCTTTCGCGGGAGCCCGGCCCCTGCTAGGTGGCGGGGATGATTCACTTCTTCCTCGCTGCCGCGCTGACCGTGGCTCCCGCGCCTGCTCCCACACCCAGCCAGGACCACGCCGACCATCACGGAAGCAAGCAGGCCGAGTGCAAGATGGAGTGCTGCAAGGGCGACAAGCCGATGCCCTGCTGCGAGAAGATGAAGGCGGCCGGGAAGACCGCCGATGCGCCGGCGGCCGAGGGGCATGGCGCCCACGAGCATGATCACTAAGTAGGCGACCATGAGCGAAACCATTCACAGCCGCCTGATCGTGCTCGGTTCCGGCCCGGCCGGCCTGACCGCCGCCATCTATGCCGCCCGCGCCGGCCTTCAGCCGATCGTCATCCAGGGCATCCAGCCGGGCGGGCAGCTGACCACCACCACCGACGTCGAGAATTATCCGGGCTTCCGCGATGTCATCCAGGGACCCTGGCTGATGGAGGAGATGCAGGCGCAGGCCGAGCATGTCGGGACGCGGATGGTGTGGGACCATATCGACCGGGTTGAGCTCAATGGCCGGCCGTTCCGTCTGCACGGTGACAGCGGCACCATTTACCTCGCCGACACGCTGGTGATCGCGACGGGTGCGCAGGCCAAGTGGCTGGGGCTGCCGACTGAGGAGCGGATGAAGGGCAAGGGCGCCAGCGCCTGTGCGACCTGCGACGGCTTTTTCTATCGTGGCAAGAAGGTGGCGGTGATCGGCGGCGGCAACACCGCGGTCGAGGAAGCGCTTTACCTCACCAACCACAGCGACGACGTTACGCTGATCCACCGCCGCGACAGCCTGAGGGCCGAGAAGATCCTTCAGGACCGGCTGTTCGCGCACAAGTCGGTCAAGGTCATCTGGAACAGCGAAGTGGACGAGTTCCTGTCGGGCGGCGAGCCCGAGGCGCTGACCGGGCTGCGGCTCAAGAACCGCCTCACCGGCGAGTTCAGCGAATTGCACGTCGACGGGGCGTTCGTGGCAATCGGCCACAAGCCTGCGACCGAGCTGTTCGCGGGGCAGCTGGACCTAGACGAGGACGGCTATCTGGCGGTCGAGACGGGATCGACCCGGACCAACATACCCGGCGTGTTCGCCTGCGGCGACGTGATGGACAAGGTCTACCGCCAGGCTGTCACGGCGGCGGGGACGGGCTGCATGGCCGCGCTCGACGCCGAGCGGTTCTTGGCGGCCGAGGAATTTGCGGAGTTGCAGGCGGCCGAGTGAGCTAGGCCACTCGCTCCACAAAGGCCTTGAGCGAGCCGAAGGTGGCGAAATCCTCCGCTTCCACGTCGCTGTCCTCGATCAGCACGCCGAACTTTTCCTCGATGCCGGTCAGCAAGTTGGCGACCGCCATCGAGTCGAACTCGGGCAGGGCGCCGAACAATTCGGTGTTCTCGTCGAAGGCGGCAACGCGCGCGTCGGAGAAGCCGAGGGTCTCGGCCAAGAGCTGGCGAAGCGCGGGGTCGACGTTGGCCGACGGGATCTGAGGCTGGGCGGCCATGGGGCTGCGCCTCTAGGGGAGGGCTGGCCAAGGCGCAAGTTAGGCGGCATTCGGCAGGCACGATGCGCCCCGACCCGACGCCCTTGCCGCTCGATCACCTTACGCTTCGCGGGGAGCGGGACGCGCCGGCGCTGAGCGTCGGCGGCGAGACGCTGAGCTATGCCGCGCTGGAGGAAGCGGTGGGGCGCATGGCCGCGAGGCTGCTCGCGCTTGAGCTTGTCGCGGGCGACCGGGTGGCGACCTGGATGGGCAAGACGCGGATGGCGTGCCTGGCGCCGCTGGCCTGCGCGCGGGCCGGGCTGGTGCACGTGCCGATCAACCCCGTTCTGCGGCGCGCACAGGCCGAGCATATTCTCGCCGACAGCGGAGCGCGGCTGCTTATCGCCAATCGCGCCAGGACGGAGACGCTGGAACACAGGCCGGAGATCGTCGTCGCGCTGGAGGAGTGGGTCGAAGGCGAGGAGACCCTGCCGCCCGGCTCGGCCTCACCGGAAATGCTTGCGGCGCTCCTCTACACCTCGGGGTCGACCGGACGGCCCAAGGGCGTGATGCTGAGTCACGCCAACCTGTGGCTCGGCGCGGTGAGCGTGGCGCATTATCTCGGGCTATCGGCGGGCGACCGCACCCTTTGCGTGCTGCCGCTGGCGTTCGATTATGGGCAGAACCAGCTGCTTTCGACCTGGTATGCTGGAGGTGAGGCGATTGCGTTCGACTATCTCCTGCCGCGCGATTTGGTGCGGGCGGTGGAGCGAACGCGCGCGACCGTGCTAGCCGGTGTACCGCCTTTGTGGGTGCAACTGGCCGAGCAAGATTGGGGAGCGGCGGGCACTACCCTTCGTACGCTGACCAACTCTGGCGGGCATATGCCCGAGCCGCTGGTGCGGCGACTGCGGACGCTGTTTCCCCATGCGCGGCTGCACCTGATGTACGGGCTGACCGAAGCCTTCCGCTCGGCCAGCCTCGATCCGGCACTGGTCGATGACAAACCCGACGCGGTCGGCACCGCGATACCCTTTGCCGAGCTGTCCGTTCGCCGCGCGGACGGCAGCGAGGCGGCAGCGGGCGAGGAGGGTGAATTGGTCCATGCGGGCCCGCTGGTGGCGCAAGGCTATTGGGGCGACGCCGAACGCACGGCGCAGCGCTTCCGCGACGGCGCGGTATGGTCGGGGGACCGGGCGGTGATCGGCGAGGACGGCCTTTTGCGGATCAGGGGGCGCGACGATGCGATGATCAAGGTGTCGGGACATCGAGTCTCGCCCAGCGAGATCGAGGAAGCCGCGCTGGCGAGCGGGGCGGTCGAGGATTGCGCCGCCTTCGGGGTCAAGGACGAGCGGCTGGGCCAAAGGATCGTGCTGGTGGCGGTGGCAAGGGGCGAGGGGGCCGGGGAGCGATTGCAGCGCTGGTTCACCGCCGAACTGCCCGCGCATCTCCGGCCAGCCGAGCTGCGGTGGGTCGAGGCGCTGCCGCTGTCTCCCAACGGCAAGATCGACCGGGCGGCGCTGAGTGCGGAGCTGGCAGCATGAAAGCGATGGGGCCAATCCCTGCGGGCTTCGCGGCCGGTGCCGAGCGAACGCTGACGTTTGGCGGCCGTCCCACAGAGGAGCTGGTCGAGGCCCACGGCGCCCCGCTGTTCGTCTACGATCGCGCAGTCGTCGCGCGACAGGTCGGGGCCTTTCGCTCGGCTTTCCCCGGCATCGGCCTGCATTTCGCGGTCAAGGCCAACCCCTTCGCGCCGCTGCTTCAGCACATGGCGGGACTGGTTGACGGCTTCGACCTCGCCTCGGCGGGCGAGCTGGCGCGGGTCGAAGCGGCTGGGCTGCTGCGGCCCGAACTGCCGTTGAGCTTCGCCGGGCCCGGCAAGAGCAATCACGACCTCTCGGAAGCGCTGGCGGCGGGCGTGTGCGTCCATGTCGAAAGCGAGCAGGAGCTGGAGCGGTTGTTGGGCGTCGCGAAAGCGATGGGGCAGCGCCCGGCAATCGGGGTGCGCGTCAATCCGCCGTTCGGGCTCAAGGGCTCGGGCATGAAGATGGGCGGGCTGGCGAGCCAGTTCGGGGTCGATCACGAGGCAGTGCCGGCGCTTGTGCGGCGGATCATCGAGGCGGGCGCGGAGTGGCGCGGGCTGCACGTCTATGCCGGCTCGCAATCGTTGAGCGCCGAGGCGGTGATCGAGATGCAGCGGGCGACGGTGGCGCTGGCAGGCGACATTGCGGCCGAGGTCGGCATGACTCCGCGCGAGGTCAACCTCGGCGGCGGCTTCGGCATTCCTTATTTCTCGGGCGACAAGCCGCTCGACATCGCGGCGGTTGGCTCGGCACTGAGGAAGACACTGGCGGCGCGGCCGGCGATCCTTCGCCACACCAACTTCGTGATCGAGCTTGGCCGTTGGCTGGTCGGGGAATGCGGGGTCTATCTGACCCGGGTGGTCGACCGGAAGGTGAGCCGCGGCAAGACTTTCCTGGTGATGGACGGCGGCTTGCATCACATGCTGGCGGCGAGCGGGAATTTCGGGCAGCTGCTGCGCCGCAACTATCCGGTGGCGGTGGCGCACCGCTTCGGAGCCGAGCCGGAGGAGGAGGTCAGCGTCGTCGGCTGCCTGTGCACACCGCTCGACCTCTTGGCCGACGAGGTGATGCTGCCGCGCGCAGAGGTGGGCGACGTGATCGCCATCTTCTGCGCCGGGGCCTACGGCCTTTCCGCGAGCCCCCAGGCGTTCCTGAGCCAGGGGGCCGCGCGGGAGGTGCTGGTCTAGCTGGTCAGCGGAATGGCGCTGCCGCTGGTGTCGGCGCTGGTGCCCCGGACCTCGCGGGTCAGGAACTCCGTCACGTCGCGGCAGAAGCGCTCCTTATCGGTTTCGAAGATGCCGTGCGGGCTGCCGTCATATTCGATCAGCGTGGCATGGGGCAGGGCCTCCGCCACCTTGCGGCCGGTGCCTTCGATCGGCACGTTGGCGTCGCTGGTTCCGTGCAGGATCAGCGTCGGAACGCCTTCGAACGCCGGCAGATCGGGGCGGAAGTCGGTTCCGGCCCAAGCCGCCGCCGCCGCATAAGTCGGGCGGGCACCGGCCATCATGGCTTGCTGAAAACCCGAATCCAGCACAGCCTCGCTCACTGGCCGCGACAACACCCCCCAGCCGTAGAATTGTTGCAGAAAGGTCTTCATGAAGCCTGCGCGGTCTTCGGTCATCTGCTGGGTGATCTGGTCGAGCTTGGCCTGCGGCACGCCGTCGGGCCAGTCGTCGCTCTCAGCGACCTTGGGCACCACCGAACTGGCGAACACGGCGGCGCTGACGCGGCCCTTGCCCTGCCTGGAGGTGAAGCGGGCGACTTCGCCGCCGCCCATCGAGAAGCCGACCAGCGCGACCGGCTGGTTGATGTCGGCATCTTCGAGGATCGCCGCGACATCATCGGCGAAGGTGTCATAGTCATAGCCGTCCCACGGCTGTTCAGAGCGCCCGAAGCCGCGGCGGTCCGGGATGATGCAGCGCTTCCCGGCCTCGACCAGCTTGATCGCGAGATCGTCAAAGGTGTCGCCGGTCAGTGGCCAGCCGTGCAGCAACACCACAGGATCGCCGCGCCCCCAGTCCTTGTAGAAGAGCATCGTGCCATCCTTGGCCTTGGCGCAGGGCATTCGGGTTTCTCCATCTGAGTTGCAGTTCGCTAACGATTAACGCTGCATCCCGTTGCTCTGACGCGGGCGGTTCTTTAGGCCAGCCGGCCAATGGCCAAGCTCAAAGCCCGTTACGTCTGCCAGGCCTGCGGGTCGGTCCAATCCCGCTGGCAGGGGCAGTGCCCCGACTGCGCCGAATGGAACACGCTGGTCCAGGAAAGCGCGGCGCCGACGGTGTTCAGCCAGAAGCACGACCTGTCGACCGGCGGTCGGGCGATCGAGCTGGTCGGGCTCGATGCCGAAGTGGCGCTGCCGGTGCGAGTGACGACGGGCATCGCCGAGTTCGACCGGGCCGTCGGCGGCGGGATCGTCCCGGGGTCGGCGATGCTGCTGGCCGGCGATCCCGGCATCGGCAAGTCGACCCTGTTGCTGCAGGTCGCCGCCTCGATCGCGCGTGCGGGCAAGGGCGCGGTTTATGTCTCGGGCGAGGAGGCGGTCGACCAGGTCCGGCTGCGCGCGCTCCGGCTCGGGCTGGGCGCGGCGCCGGTGAAGCTCGCGAGCGTCACCAGCGTGCGTGATATCCTGACCACCTTGCAGGGCGAAAGCCCGCCGGCGCTGCTGGTGATCGACAGCGTGCAGACCATGCATTCGGACCTCATCGAGGGTGCGCCGGGCACGGTCAGCCAGGTCCGGGCGAGCGCGCAGGAGCTGATCCGCTTCGCCAAGGAGCGCGGCACGGCGCTGATCCTGGTCGGCCACGTCACCAAGGATGGCAGCATCGCGGGGCCGCGCGTGCTCGAGCATATGGTCGACGCGGTGCTTGGCTTCGAAGGAGAGCGCAGCCACCAGTATCGCATCCTGCGCGCGGTCAAGAACCGGTTCGGCGGGACCGACGAGATCGGCGTGTTCGCGATGGAGGGCGCTGGGCTGGCCGAGGTGCCGAACCCGAGCGCCCTGTTCCTCACCCGCCGCGACGATCCGGTCAGTGGCACCGCCATCTTCCCCGCGCTGGAAGGTACGCGCCCGGTGCTGGTGGAGATCCAGGCGCTGACCGTGCGGCTGGCGAGCGGTGCGACCCCGCGGCGCTCGGCGGTCGGGTGGGACAGCTCGCGTCTTGCGATGCTGCTGGCGGTGCTGGAAGCGCGTTGCGGGGTGAGCTTTGCGACGGCCGAAGTCTATCTCAACGTCGCCGGCGGCTACAAACTGCAGGACCCGGCGGCGGACCTTGCGGTGGCGGCGGCTTTGGTGTCGGCGCTGAGCGAGCGGCCGGTGCCGGCGGAGGCGGTGGTGATGGGCGAGGTCGCGCTGTCGGGCGAGGTGCGGCAGGCCGCGCACACCCAGCTGCGGCTCAAGGAAGCGGCCAAGCTCGGCTTCGAGGAAGCCTGGGTGCCGGGCGGGGTCGAGGCCAAAGGGATCAAGGTCGCCCGCTTCGCCCAGCTGCGCGGGCTGGTCGAGAAGGTGACGGGGCGGTGACGCGCCCCTAGCGCCGCTCGCTTCTCTCCCTTATCCCGCACTGCACCATGACCGCGCTCGATATCTTTGTCCTCCTGGCGCTTGGCGGCGGCGCGCTGGTGGGGTTCGTGCGCGGGTTCGTGCAGGAGGCGCTGGTGCTCGCCGCGTGGGCGGCAGGGATCGTTGCGCTGATTCTGTTCCACGCGCCGGTGGCGGAATATGTCAGCAGCACCGCCAAGGGCCCGACCGGGGCCGCCGCTCTCGCGTTCGTAATCCTGTTTTTGCCCGCTTACGTCGGCATGCGCCTGCTTGCCCACCGGCTCGGCCGGCAGGCGCGGGCATCGTCGATGATGCCGCTCGACCGGCTGCTCGGCGGCGGGTTCGGGATGCTCAAGGGTCTGGTCGGCGCCACCCTCTTCTTCCTTCTCGCCAACCTTGGCACCGACATGGTCTACGGCCCCCGCGCCGAGCGTCCCGACTGGATGCGCGACAGTCGCACCTATCCCCTTCTCGATGCCAGCGGCCGAGCCCTGCTCGCTACCTGGAACGAGACCCGCCTCAAGCGAATGAACGACGAATGATCCGCCTCTACGACACGCAGGCCCGCGAGAAGCGCGAGTTCCGGCCCGCCGACCCCAAGCGCATCACCATGTATGTCTGCGGACCCACGGTCTATGGCCGCGCGCACATCGGCAATGCGCGGCCTGCGGTGGTGTTCGACACGCTCGCCCGGCTGCTGCGGCACACCTATGGCGAGGACAACCTGGTCTACGCCCGCAACATCACCGACGTCGACGACAAGATCATCGAGGCGGCGGCGGCTGAAGGGGTCGACCCGTCGGTCATCACCGAGCGGTTCGAGCGCCACTATCTCGAGGACATGCGCGCGCTCGGCGTCCGCGATCCGGACATCGCGCCGCATGCGACGGCCGAGATCGGGCCCATGATCGCGATGATTGGCGAGCTGGTCGAGCGCGGCCACGCCTATGCGGCGGAAGGTCATGTGCTGTTCGATGTTGCCTCCGATCCCGATTACGGCGCGCTGTCGAAGCGCGACCGTGAGGCGATGTTGGCCGGCGCCCGGGTCGAGGTGGCGCCCTACAAGCGTGCGCCCGGCGACTTCGTGCTGTGGAAACCGTCGGCCGAGGAGGTGATCGGCTGGGATTCGCCTTGGGGTCGCGGCCGGCCGGGCTGGCACATCGAATGCTCGGCCATGATCCGCGCGCACCTTGGGCAGACGATCGACATTCACGGCGGCGGGCTCGACCTCGTGTTCCCGCACCACGAGAATGAAGCGGCCCAATCGCGCTGCGCCCATGGCGCGCCGCTGGCGCGCACCTGGCTGCACAACGGCTTTGTCGATTTCGGCGCCGAGAAGATGAGCAAGAGCCTCGGCAACGTGGTGACTCCGGGCGAGTTGCTCGAGGCGGGAAACAAGGGCGAGGTGCTGCGGCTGGCGCTGCTGAGCGCGCACTATCGCTCGCCGCTGCCGTGGACGGAGGCGCTCGTTCAGCAGAGCAAGAAAACCTTTGAACGTTGGTCTGCGCCGCTCAGCGAAATCGGGAGTGTCGAGGAGGAAGAAGCGTTCGTTGAGGTAGAGGGTGTACCCTCGAAGGACTTTATTGAGGCGCTAGGCGACGACCTAAACACGCCACAAGCGTACGCAGTGCAGTTTGCAATCTTACGCCAGCTCGGGTCAGAGGAGCGACCGCAAGTGCGGAGAAGTCTGCTCGCGAACTTGGCCGGCAATGCGAAGCTTCTTGGCGTTGCACTCTCGAGCCTACGTGTGGAGCTTGTGGAGGACCTCTCCATTGAAGCGAAGGTCAACGAACGCACCGCCGCCAAGAAGGCGCGCGATTTCGCTGCCGCCGACCGCATCCGCGATGAGCTCAAGGCCGAGGGCATCCTGCTCGAGGATGGGCCGCAAGGGACCAGCTGGCGCCGGGCATGAACCGGGAGCCGCCGTACACGCTGGATATCCTGCGGCTGGCGGCGTCCTTGCCGATTGAACACGCTCTCCCTGCACCTACCCACGCGGCCGAGGCGCGTTCGGCGACCTGCGGTTCCACCATCCGTACCGAGCTGACAACCGAGGACGGGCGGATCACCGCCCTCGCGCAGAAGGTCACCGCCTGCGCCTATGGGCAGGCAAGCGCGGCGATGGTGCAAGGTTGGGCGCGCGGCCGCCTCAAGGCCGAAGTGATCGTGATGCGGGCGGCGCTGAAGGCATGGCTGGAGGGCCGCGGTGAGGTGCCGGAGGGCTTTGCGGTGCTCGGGCCGGTGCAGGGCAGGGCGGGGCGGCACGGGGCGGTGCTGCTACCCTTCGATGCCTTGCTGAAGGCGTTTGATGAAGCCGTGCAGGGGGGCGAGGCGTGACCGATTACCTGACCTGGCTGACCGTTCTGCTCGGCGCCGCCTTGCTGTTCGTCGGGCTGTTCCGCCGCCTCGGACTGGGCGCGACCCTTGGCTATATCGTCGGCGGGATCGTGGTCGGACCGTCGGTGCTGAACCTGTCGGGCGACGCTGAGGCGATCAATCGGGTCAGCGAGATCGGCATTGCGCTGCTGCTGTTCATTGTCGGCCTCGAGCTTCAGCCCTCGCGCCTGTGGCGGCTGAAGCGGGAGATCTTCGGCCTCGGCCTTGCCCAATTGCTCGCCGCCGGCACGCTGCTCGCGCTGCTGGTGAAGCTGGTGCTTGGCCTTGGCTGGGGACCGGCCATCGCGATCGGGCTGGCGCTTGGCCTGTCCTCGACCGCGCAGGTGCTGCCGATGCTGCGTTCGACGGGCGAGCTCAACAGCCCGCATGGCGAGCGCGCCTTTTCCATCCTGCTGCTGCAGGACCTGGCGCTGATCCCGCTCATCACTCTGGTCGCGGCGCTCAGCGTGTCGGGCGATCCGACCACCCCGTCGGGCCTTGCCATGACCGGCATGACGATCGGCGCGGTGATCGGCCTGGTGCTGGCCGGACGGTTCGTCGTCGCGCCGCTGTTCGGCCTGATCGGACGGCTTGGCGAGCGCGAGCTGTTCATCGTCGCCGGTCTGACGGTGGTGGTCGGCGCCGCTGCCCTGATGCATGCGCTTCACCTGTCGGTCGCGCTGGGCGCCTTCGTGGCTGGCGTGATGCTTGCCGAAAGTCCTTACCGGCATGAGCTGGAAAGCGACATCGAGCCGTTCCGTTCGATCCTGCTCGGCCTGTTCTTCATGTCGGTTGGCATGCTGCTCGACCTGCGGGTGATCGCCGCGCAGCCGCTGCTGGTGGTGGGCCTTGCCGCGGCGGTGATCGTCCTCAAGGCCGCCGCGCTTTATCCCATCGCGCGGGTGTTCGGGACCTTGCCGGGCCGCTCGGCCACCTTGTCGCTGCTGCTCAGCCAGGCGGGCGAGTTCGGCTTCGTGCTGTTCGCCAGCGCAACGGTGGGGGGCCTCATCACCATCGAACAGGCGAGCCTGCTCGGCGCGGTGGTCACCGCCTCCATGGTCGCGACGCCCTTCCTGATGCGCTTCATCGGCTGGCTCCAGGCCAGGCAGCCGGAAAAGCATGTCGATCTGCCCGGCCCGGAGTTCAGTCCGGAAACCAACGCCATCGTGGTCGGCTACGGCCGGTTCGGGCAGACGGTGGCGCAGATGCTGATGGCCAAGCGCATCCCGGTGACGATCATCGACGTCAAGGCCGAGCAGATCGAGCGGGCCGGACAGTTCGGGACCAAGGTCTATTATGGAGATGGAACCCGCATCGACCTTCTGCGCATTGCGGGCGCGGACGAGGCGGAAGGCATCTTCTTCTGCCACGACGATCCCACCTTCTCACGCGAGAGGCTTGAGCCGATCCTTGAGGCCTTCCCGCAGGCAGCAGTGATGGTTCGGGTGTTCGACCGGCGCCAGGCAATGGCGCTCGAGGGGCTGGGCGTGCAGCTGCTTCAGCGCGAGGTGTTCGACAGCGCCGTAGCGATGGGCCGCGCCGCGCTCGGCAAGCTCGGCATCGCCGAGCGCGAAGCTGCAAGGGTTGAGCGCGAATATCGCGAGCGCGACCTAGAGCGGCTGCGGGTGCAGTCGGAAAGCGGCGATCTCCGGACCGGGCTGGAGCGGAGCTTCGCTCACGCGCCGCTGGAGGACTAGGGCGCCCGCTCGAGGAAGTCGGCAAGGATGCTTTCCTCGACACCCTCGCTGAGGAAGGCGTCACCGATCCCGCGGGTCAGCACCAGCTTGAGCGCGCCGCCCGCATTCTTCTTGTCCGTCCGCATCAGCGGCAGCAGTTCGGAACGGTCGATGCCGGTCTCCGCGATGGTGACCGGCAGGCCGAGTGACTGAAGGTGGGCCCGGACCCGCGCGGCATCGTCATGGGCGCACAGCCCAAGCGCGGCCGACAGGTCGAATGCAAGGCACATGCCGATCCCCACCGCCTCGCCGTGCAGCAGGGTGCCGAGCCCTGCGGCACTCTCCAGCGCATGGCCGAAGGTATGGCCGAAATTCAGCAGGGCGCGCGCGCCGTTGCGGTCGGTGACGTCGGCCTCGACCGAGCGGGCCTTGGCGGCGACGCTCTGCCACACGGCTTCCTCGCGGTACTCGCGGTGGCCGGCGAGCAGCGCCGCGCCATGACCTTCCAGCCACTCGAACAGCATTTCGTGGCGGATCAGTCCATATTTGACCACCTCCGCGTAGCCGCCCCGCAGCTGCCGCTCGTCGAGCGAATCAAGCAGGGACACGTCGGCGATGACCAGCCGCGGCTGGTGGAACATGCCGACGAGGTTCTTCTGCCCGAGCGCGTCGATGGCGGTCTTGCCGCCCACTGCGCTGTCGGCCTGGGCGAGCAGGGTGGTGGGCAGTTGCACGATCGGCAGCCCGCGCTTGAACAGGCCGGCGGCAAGGCCCGCAAGATCGCCGACCGACCCGCCGCCGAATGCTGCAACGGCAGACGAACGGTCGAGGTTGCGCTCGGCAAAGGCGGCGACCAGGTCCATCAGGTGCGGCCAGTCCTTGGCTTCCTCGCCTTCGGGAACGAACAGCGGATCGCACGGCAGCATGGCTTCGAGCCGAGGCCCGTGAAGCGCCCAGACCCTGACCTCGGTGATCACCACCAGCGGCTTGTCCCCGGCAAGGGCGAGGAGCCGGCTGCGGCAATCCTCCAGCCGCCCGACCAGCACGTCATAACGCTCGTCCCCGGCTTCAACGGTCAGGTTCTTCACGATTTCTCCTCGAGATGGCGATGGAGGGCAGCGACAATCCGCTCGACCACGTCCCCATGGGCGCTGCCGTCGCTGACGATGCGGAGGTGGGCCTGGGCGTAGGCCGGGCGGCGCTCCTGGTCCAGGCGGGCGAGGGTCTCGGCGCGGCTGCCGTCGGCCAGCATCGGCCGGGTCTCCGGACGGCGGGCGGTGCGCTCGGTCAGGAGGTGGACCGGCGCGTCGAGCCAGATGGTGATGCACTTGTCGTTGAGCAGCGCGCGGGTGCCGTCGTTGACAAAGGCGCCGCCGCCGGTGGCGATCACTCGCACCGGTCCCTGTGCAAGTCGGGCTACGACCCGCCGCTCGCCGTCCCGGAAGTCGCGCTCCCCGAAACGCTTGAACACCTCGCTGGTGCTGAGGCCCGCGGCATCCTCGATCTCGCTGTCGCTGTCCACGAACGACAGCCCGAGGCGGCGGGCGAGGCGACGCCCGACGGTCGACTTGCCCGCCCCCATCAGGCCGACCAGCACGATCGGGCGGTCCAGCTTGCCATTGAGGGGGAGGGGGCGTCGCGACATTTGCAGCAGGGCTATACAGCGCGCCCGCCAGTCGGCAAAAGCCCGCCTCATGGCGATACGACGCAAGCCTCCGCACCCCGCGCGTGGGCTCATCATCTGGTTGATCCTCCTTGTAATCCTTGCGGCCTTCGCCGTCTGGGTGGCGGGAAGCGTGGAGGAGGTTCCGACCCGCCCGATCGAGGTGGACGTTGCCCGTCCGGCGTAAACGGCTGCTGCTGGCGGCGGCGCTCGGCGCTGCGGCCTTGCCGGCGCTGGCAGTGGCGCAGCAGAGCCTGCTGCCGCCCAATTTCAACGACACGGCGCCGGCGCCCGAACCGGCGAACGGACAGGCCAATGCGCAGGCGCCCGACAGCAGCGCCGCCGAATCGGCCCGGCCGCGGCGGACGGGGGCGGGCGAAGGCTCCTCAGTGGTCGAAAGTGAAAGCCTTTCCGAAGAAGAGCTGGCCGAGGTTCCTGCGCCCTTGCCGCCGGTCGAGATACCGCAGGGGTCGCGGCGAGACCCGCGGGTGGTCGGAGCCATCGATCCGGCCGATTGGGGCCTCGGTGCCGCGCCATGGGGCAGCGCGCATGGCGGCTTCCTGTCCGGACTGATGCGCCGACTGGACACGCCATTGCCGAGCCGCTGGCTCCACATCCAGCTTCGCAATGCCCTGCTGGCGCGGAGCGAAGCGCCGGCCGCGGTGCACCCGGTCGACTGGGTCGCCGAGCGCGCCTGGCTGCTGCTCCGCATGGGCGAGGCGGACGCGGCGGCGATGCTGGTCGCCGGGGTCGACGTCGCCGATTTCACGCCCAAGCTGACCCAGGTCGCGGTGCAGAGCGCGCTGGCCTCCGCGGACCCCGGGGCGCTGTGTCCCTTGCGCGAACGGATGGGCAGGGTCGAAGGCCGGGTGCTGGCCCTCACCGACGCGATGTGCGCCGGCCTCGCCGGGGAGGCAAGCAGCGCGGCCACCCGGATCGAGCAGGCCCGCCGCCGCGGACCGGTGACCGGCATCGACCACGTGCTTGCCGACAAGGTAGTGGGGGCAGGGGCGGACACCGGCCGCGCCGTCACGGTCGAATGGGACAATGTCGAGGCGCTGACCGCCTGGCGCTTTGGCCTGTCCGCCGCCACCGGCATGGTGCCGCCGGAAAACCTGCTCAACCGGGCCCCGGCCCGGGTCCGGGCCTGGCAGGCCCGCGCACCGATGCTGAGCGCGGAGCAGCGGCTTCCCTCGGCCCGCATCGCCACCGGGCTTGGCGTCTTCTCCTCCGCGGCGCTCGGCGACCTTTACGCCACCATCTACGACGCGACCGATCCGTCGGACCTTGCCGGGACCGATGCCTGGCAGCTTCGCCTCGCCTTTGCTGCCCGCGAACCGGGTGAGCGGCTGGCTGCCATGCGCCGGCTGTGGGGCGAGGGCGACGATGCGCTGCAACGGCTGGCCGGCGAGGCGCTGGTCGCGCTCGCGGCAAGCCGGGTGCGGCCTTCGCCGACCTTCGCTGCCGATGCGCCCAAGCTGATCGCCTCGCTGCTCGCCGGGGGCAACCCGCAGGCGGCGGCGCGCTGGGCCCCGGTGCTGGGCGACATCGGTGACGAGGCGGCCGCCGACCAGGCCTGGGCCTTGCTGGCGCTCGGCACGGAGACCGAGGTCGATCTGTCCAACAGGCGGATCGAGAGCTTCATCGATAACGACACCAGCGCCGGCAAGTCGCGCTCCAAGCTGCTGGTCGCCGGACTGGCTGGCATCGGCCGGATCAGTTCGGAGACGGCGACCGCCCTCAACCGAAGCTATTCGCTCGGACTAGGCCGGACGAGCAGCTGGACCCGCCTGATGGCGGAGAGCGGGACCCGTCGCCAGTCCGGCAGCGTGCTGCTGCTGGCCGCGATCGGCATGCAGGCTTCCAGCCCCGAGCGCATCCCCTCGGCGCACCTGTTCCAGGCGCTGAAGGCGATGCGTGCCGCCGGCCTCGACAGTCAGGGCCGGCTGATCGCGGCCGAGATGATGGCAAGGACTGCCCGCGGCCAGTGAGGGCGGACGACCGCGCGCTGGTTGACCGCTTCGCCGACGCCCTCGCGGCCGAGCGGGGTGCCGCCCGCAATACGCTGCTCGCCTATCGCAGCGACCTTGCCTCGGCCGCCGAAGTCATGGGGGCCCTGGGCAGCGCTGGCACCGCTGAGATCGCGTTGCTGGCGCAGGCCTGGGCAGAGCTCAGCCCCGCGACCCTTGCGCGCCGCTCCGCCGCCTTGCGCCGCTTCTACGGCTTCCTGGTCGACGAAGGCCTGCGCGGGGACGATCCGTCCGGCTCGTTGCCGCGGCCACGCACCGTGCGTCCCTTGCCGCGCATCCTCGAGCGGCACGAGGTGGACGCGATGTTCATCGAGGCCGAGGCGCGGGCCGCCAGCGTAGAGCCGCTCCGGCTGCGCAACCTTGCCTTGCTGGAACTGCTCTACGGGTCGGGCTTGCGGGCGACCGAGCTGGTCAGCCTGCCGGGCGCTGCGCTGGCCCGGCCCGAGCCCTTTCTGATCCTGGCGGGCAAGGGCGGCAAGGAGCGGCTGGTGCCCATTTCTGATCGTGCCCGCGACGCGGTCGCCCGCTGGCGCGAAGTGATGCCGAAAGGCAGCGCGTGGCTATTCCCGGGGGGGACGAAGCACATCAGCAGGGTTCGCCTCTTCCAGCTGGTGCGGGCCATGGCGGCCGACGCGGGCATTGCGCCCGACCGCGTCAGTCCGCACGTCCTCCGCCACGCCTTCGCGACCCACCTGCTGGCGGGCGGGGCCGACCTTCGCGTCCTCCAGGCGCTGCTCGGTCATGCCGACATCGCCACCACCCAGATCTACACCCATGTCGACACCGGGCGACTGGTGGAACTGGTGAACCGGGTCCATCCGCTCGCCCGCGGGACGCTTGCCAAGCCGCAGCGCCCGGCCTAGCCCGGCGCCCGCCATGCTGACCTTTCTCGACTTCGAAAAGCCGATTGCGGAGCTCGACGCCCGCGTCCAGGAACTCAAGGATACGGCGCGGGGCGGCGACCTCGACATCGACCATGAGATCGAGCGGCTGGAGGCCAAGAGCCAGCGCATGCTCAAGGAAACCTATGGGCGCCTCTCCCCGTGGCAGAAGACCCAGGTCGCGCGCCATCCGGAGCGGCCGCACTTTCGCGACTATGTCGCGGGTCTCGCCGACGAGTTCGTGCCGCTCGCGGGCGACCGGGCGTTTGCCGACGACCAGGCGATCCTTGGCGGGCTGGCGCGGATCGACGGGCGCAAGGTCATGCTGATCGGGCATGAGAAGGGCTCGGACACCACCAGCCGGCTCAAGCACAACTTCGGGATGGCCAAGCCCGAAGGGTATCGCAAGGCGATCCGCCTGATGGACCTCGCCGACCGGTTCGGCCTGCCGGTGGTCAGCCTGGTCGACACGCCCGGCGCCTTTCCCGGCGTCCAGGCGGAAGAACGCGGCCAGGCCGAGGCCATTGCCCGTTCCACCGAGCGCGGGCTGGCGCTGGGCGTGCCCTCGATTGCCGCGGTGGTGGGCGAGGGCGGCTCGGGCGGCGCGGTGGCGATTGCCGCCGCCAGCCGGGTGCTGATGCTGGAGCATGCGGTTTATTCGGTCATCAGCCCCGAAGGCTGCGCGTCGATCCTGTGGCGCACGGCGGACAAGGCGGCCGAGGCGGCCGAAGCGATGAGGATCACCGCCGCCGACCTCCTCTCGCTCAAGGTCATTGACCGCATCGTGCCCGAACCCCTCGGCGGCGCCCACCGCGCACCGGCCGAGGCCATCGCCAACCTAAAGCAGGCGATCGTCGAGGAGCTCGACGCACTCGGCGAACTTGGCCCCGAGCAGCTGCGCAAGGCCCGCCGCGAGAAATTCCTCGCCATCGCGTGACCTAACGCCTTGCGCAGCGCACAAGGCGCGGCTAGGGGCCATCACAGCGTGGGCGTGTAGCTCAGTGGTAGAGCACTGTGTTGACATCGCAGGGGTCGCAAGTTCAATCCTTGCCACGCCCACCATTACAAAGCCTCGGAAAACCAAGCGGTTTTCTGGGGCTTTTTCTTTGGTTGGACCGTCCGGGTGAGAGGATATCCGGGTGAAATCCGGGTGTATGCCCTGGATGGGCGAGGACATCGTGAGAACGCGACAGCCTAGACAAGCGTTTGGTGCAGGTGACCAGCCTCTGATCGTGCCTTCGACGACTTCGATGGATTGCTCGCCCTTTTTGCGTGGCGGCAGGAAAGACCCACTTGCTGACGTTCAGGGCAGCCTGCCTGCCGCCCGTAAGCGGACGATCGTTCATCAAGGCAGGGGCGGCCGGAAAGACCCACTAGCTGACGTTCAGAGCGGCCGCGCCGGTCCCCGCAACCGGACGTGCGTTCATGTGTGGTCGCCTGTCGGCACCATGGGCACGCTTGCAGAGGCCCCGTGCGCAGGCTCACTTCAAGCGACCTCATGCGCCCCAAGGCAACAAAGCAAGTTCAACGGCGTACATGGCTGGATTGTAGCTCGATGTGAGCAGGCGCAGTACGGAGCAAACCATGGCACGATCAGCAGAGAAGCGGGGCAAGGACGAGACGGCGGTGGCGGCGAAGAAGGTCAAAGCCACGGGCAAGCGGGCCAGCGGAGCGCGTGGTGGCATCACCGCGCCGGTGATCCCTTCCGCCGAATTGGCCGAGATCGTCGGCAAGGCCGACCTGCCTCGCAGCGAGGTCGTGAGCAAAGTTTGGGCTTATATCAAGAAGAACGATCTGCAGGACGCCAAAGACCGGCGGCAGATCAATGCAGACGACAAGCTGGCAAAGGTATTCGGCAAGAAATCGTCCGACATGTTCGAGATGAACAAGCACCTGAGCAGACACCTGACTGCCAAGAAGGATTGAGCCGAGGCTCCGCCAGCCGCGACTTACTACGGCTTGAGGATGGCGGCCACGAGCCACAGCTTGGTATGCAGATGGTCCCACCCGCTCCCGGTATCTGACGCTCGATTACTTAGGATCTAGGCTGGATCCTCATCCAGGGTGGCGACCCCCATCAGGGGATGCATGACGAAGGTCCAGCCGTCGCCGCCGACAATCATAAGGCGCAATGATTGGCGATCTGCGGTGCCAAGCAGCGCCGCTGCTCCTGACGAAGCTGGCAGCGTGACGGTTCTGCCATCCTGCCGAATGCCGGTCGCCCAGCCAGGTCGTCCATCGCTGATCTCGGTGGCAAGGCGCTCAAGCGCGGTCTCGAGCGCAGTGCGCGCGTGAGGACCCATTACCCACGCGTGGCCACCAGGGACCAAGGCTGGCGTTGCTACGGTATCTTGGCCGGGGCTTTCGGCTGGCCCTTCAGCCAGACTGCGCGATTTCGTCTCTTGTCGCTCGAGGGGACGAACGCCCTCCATACTCATCAATCGGGCAAACTCGTCCATGGTCGTCCTTCTAGTGGCCGCACCCGGAGCGCACAATTCCGACCCCTAGTTCCCCCAACAATGGTGCCAACTTCATTCTGGGCTTTGGAGCTGAGAACGAGGCCGCGGAAGAGATGATCTTCACTTCTTGTGATCTTGTCTGCTGCTGCCCGATGAAAATGACGACGCTTCCATCCAATTTCTGGCGACGCCTCGTCGCCTTCCTTGCTGCAAGAGATCACGTGACTCGGCCATGGAATCGTGAAAGGTTTCTGAGGCTTGGTTCGCCGGGGGGCGGTTATGCAGATGGATCGAACGGAAGAGCAGGACGGGTTCACGCGGGACATCGTTTTCAGGGCCGTCGCAGAGAACGCGATTGATGCGGTCTTTGTGCTCAACCGAGAGGGACGCGCAACGTTCGCGAACAAGGCCGCCGAAGAGATGTTCGGGTGGTCTCAATCCGAACTGTCCTGCCATCGTCTCCACGACCTAATTCATGGCAAGCGGCCAGACGGGTCGCCTTATCCCATTTCCGACTGTCCCCTGAACGCGGTGTTCGCATCAGGCCAGTCGCTGCGGTTGCACGATGACATCTTCTTTCGGCGCGATGGCAGAGCTGTGGCAGTGACTTGTACCAATGGCGCTATCGAGCGAGACGGCGAGATCGTCGGTGGGCTGCTAATCGTTCGTGATGAGACTGAGCGGAGGTTGATCGAGGAGCAAAATGAGCTTCTGCGAAGAGAACTCAATCATCGCGTCAAGAACACTCTGGCACTTGTTCAAGCGATTACCCATCGATCGCTCAGGGGTGTGGCTTCAAGCGTTGCTCTAAAAACCTTGAACTCACGACTGACAGCGCTCACCGACGCTAACAAGCTCCTCACCGAGGAAGCCTGGATAGCCCCTCGCCTCGACGTAGTCGTCCAGCGCTCCTTGGAACCCTTCGAAGGCACCGCCGAACGCATCAGAGCAGAGGGACCTGCTCTGAATATTGAGCCCTCGGCTGCCGTTGCACTGGCGTTGACCCTTCACGAACTTGCCACCAATGCTATCAAGTACGGCTCGCTCTCTACTGATAAGGGCAGTGTGCGACTACACTGGCAGATTGACGCAAAAGGCAATTTCGAGCTGAGGTGGAGCGAGTTGGACGGCCCGCATGTGGTCGAATCAAATCGGCGAGGCTTCGGTACGGAGTTGATGAGGCGCGTCTGGCAGGGCTTGGGGGGGACCGTCAGATTTAGGCTTCCCGAGGACGGACTGAAAGCGCTGTTCTGTGCGCCCAGAGAGCGGATAGAGGTCATCGCTTGAGCTGGTCGAAGCGCTGAAGAAGTGAGTGGCTGTAAGTGGCCGAAAGCGGGCCGTCCGCTCGCGAGTGGAAAGCGCGACAAGCGGACCTTCGGTGTGAGGCTACGCAGCTCCGCTCACGGCGCAATCAGTATCAGCGCGCTTGGCTTTGACCTGCTGTGGTGAGCTGCATTTCCTCGATCTGCATACCTAGCCCTTCGAGTTGCGGTCGGACGATTGCGGCGTCGCCCACCACTACATAGACGAAGTCATCTGAATTGACTGTTCCGCGGATCGTTCGGTCGAGGTCGCCAGCCGTCATGATGCGATAACGATCCGCAACTCGCTCCCAGTAATCGTCAGGGCGATTGTACAAGGCATTGGTACGTAGCGCGCTGAGCACGGCAGCGGAGGTCTCGAACTGACCGGGCAACTGCCCCGTGCTGCCTGCAATCACCCGCTGCAGTTCATTCGGCTGAATGCCCTTAGGCCCAAGAAATGCTTTCACCTGCTCCTGGATTGCACGGATCGAATCACCTGTCCGATTGGCCTGCACCGGCGCTTGGATCACGTATGGAACCTGATGCTCTCGCAAGGCGATTGCTCCCTGCGCGCCATAAGACCAGCCTTTGGCTTCCCGCAGGTCCATGTTGATGCGCGCCAGGAAGTCGCCGCCAAGCACCTGATTGGCGGCAGTAAGGGGCAGAGTGTCCCGAGTGCCCACCACGTCGAGCAGTTGCCCAGCCAGGATCAAACTCTGCGGCGACTGCGGCCGGTTGATGAGAACGATACGCTGCCGCGTGTCAGCAACTTTCGGGAACTGCTTGGTGCCGCGCGGTACCGTCGGCGCAGTCCAATTGCCCAGCCTAGTCTCCAGCTGAGCAACGAGCTGCGTGAGCGGCAGATCACCAACCGCGAAGATGGTGGCATTGTCCGGGCGTATCCAGCTCTGGTGGAAGCGGATCAGTTCGTCGCGAGTGATGGCAGCTACCGCTTGCGGATCGCCCGTGCCACTGGCCGGTTTGCCATAGGGGTGATCGCGTCCGTAGAGTACAACCGGCAAGGCGCGGGCAGCCAAGCCCCCAGGCTGCGTCAGCTCCGACGCGATCTGCGCAAGCTGCTGCTGCCTGAGTCGCTCCACCTCGCGAGGATCGAATGCCGGATTACGGATGACTTCCGCGAGCAGGTCGAGCGAGGGGTTCAGGTTGGGGGTAAGCGCGAGAAGAGAAACCTCGGTCCGGTCGAGCGTGAAGCCTGTATCAATGGTGGCACCAAGCCGCTCCTGCGCTTCGGCAAGCTGGATCGAGTTCATCCGCGAGGTGCCCTCCTCTAGGAGGTTGAGCATTAGACGCTGAGTTCCGAGCCTCAGCGTGGGATCAGCTGCTGCCCCCGCGTTAAACTCCACGACCATCCGGGTCACAGGAACGGTGGCGCGGCGGGCGTAGACAACCTCTATACCGTTTGAGAGACGGGCGCGCTCAACAGCGGGAAAATCGAGGGTGGGTGTGCCGATGATTGGGGGTAGCGGGCCGCGAGTCCCCTGTCTGGCCGGCGCCCCGGCCTGAGCCTCGGCGAAGCGAACCGGCGCGAGCGGCTGTTCGCCAACGACTGGCGCCCGATAGTAGCGAGGACGCTGGCTGGGTGCCGCGGCGATCGCGCCTGACGTCTTACCGGCGGGAGCCTCCTCATACGCATCGCGTTCACCGGGGATGACCGTCAAGGCGTACACCGGCCGCGCCAGCCAGCGCTGCATCGCGGCGGTGACCTGCGCAGGCGTCACACGGGCAAGTGCCTCCAGATCCCGCCGATAGCGGGCAGGATCGTTGCTGTAGAGTGCGCCCTCAGCAAGCGCGACGGCCTTGCCGCCGAAGCCGCCGACCTGCTCAAGGCCAGCGACCCGACTGGACAAGCGCCTCATTACCGCACGCTGCACCTCGTCCTGCGTTGGGCCACGCTGAAGAAAGTCGCTGATGATCCCGTCTAGCCGGCTTGATACGGCTTGCGCGTTCTGGCCCGGCTTCACATTCACCTGCACCTCGAACAAGCTGACGCGATGAAACTCCTGCACATCGGCAGAAACGCTCACCGCGCTCTGCTCACTCCGGACGAGTTCATTATCGAGCCGCGAGCTGGCAAGGCCGCCAAGAATGGAGGCGCCGACCTGCAGGGGAACAAGGTCGTCCGACTGGCGGTGGCTGATGCCAGGCAAGGCCCAGTTGCGGTACAGGCGGGTATTAGCCACCCGATCCTTCATCGTCTGGTCGATGCGGCGGCCCAGGTTCGGCACGTTGGCAGCCCGGGGCGTGTTGACCGGTCCACGCGGGATCCTTCCGAAGTAACGTTCCACTAGCGGGCGCGCTTCGGCGGCGTTTACGTCCCCGGCGAGGACCAGAACGGCGTTGTTTGGACCATATCGCTGGCGAAACCAGTTCTTTACGTCATCTAAGCTGGCCGCGCTAAGATCCGCCATCGAGCCAATGGTCGAGTGACGGTACGGATGACCCTCGGGAAACAGCGCTTCAAGCTGTGCGTATTCGACCAATCCGAAGGGCTCATTGTCCCCTTGCCGTTTTTCGTTTTGAACAACCCCGATCTGGTTAGTCAGGTTCTGCTGGGTGACTGCCCCGAGCAGATAGCCCATCCTGTCGCTCTCCAGGTACAGTGCGCGCTCGAGGGCGGGGCGAGGCACCGTCTGGAAATAGTTCGTACGATCGAACCAAGTGGTGCCGTTCAGGTCGGTGGCGCCCATGCCGCGCGTGTATTCGAAGTACTCGCCGGGGGCATTCTCAGAGCCGTTGAACATGAGGTGCTCAAATAGATGGGCAAAGCCAGTCTTACCGCGCGGCTCATCCTTTGAGCCGACATTGTACCAGATGCTCACTGCGACGATCGGCGCCTTGCGGTCTTCATGCACGACTACGCGCAACCCGTTGCCGAGGGTGAACTGCTGGTATGGGATGTTGACCTGCTGCACGAGCTGCTGCGGGTTCAGGGAAGGGCGCGAGCCATCCTGCAGATTGCCTATTGATGCGGCAGCGGGTTCTCGCACTGCTTTCGGCGCAGTTTGCTCCATAGCGGCAACACTTAGGGGCGTGAAAGCGACAAGTGCGCAGGCAAGCTGAAACATGTGTCTGCGCATCGTTTGATTACCTCAGCCAGTTCGACTCTCAGTTGATGGCACCGGCGCGGGATGTCTGCAATGGGTGGTGAGCGGGTTGTCTGCTTTGGGTGGAAAGCGGACATTGCGGACACACGGGATAACCGTATCTTCGGCCCATGACCGCTACCCCTTCCATGAGCGTTGGCCTTGGTGGTGACGGTGACGAGATAGTCGCCATAGACGACGTTGAACGCGCCTTTGGCGTTAAGCTCGACAAGGCCGATGCGTCGCAATGGCACACCGCTGGTGACGTGTTCGCGTCGCTCTGCAAGGCGCTACCTGAGGACACTCGGCGCGAGGACCTCTGGTCGCGTTTCACGGAGGTTCTGACAGACCAAACCGGCGTCGACCCTACATCTATCGAGAAGGGCAGCCCTTTGCTGTCGCAGTCGCGACTCTGGGTCCATGTTGCGAACGCGTCGGCAGCGGTTTGGATTGCCACCGCCTTAGGCATGTTGGCACTGGTGGGTTGGGCGCTGCTTTAGACAGTCAATGTCCGCAATGGGTGGGAAGCGGACGCTCCATGACCGGCCGTACGGCGTCCAAGCTATGCGGTTATGACCCGCTGCTGATCCGAACTCCGACCACAGAGTAGCCGAAAAACATCAGGGCAAAGGCAAGAGTGGCAATGTTGAACCAACGCGCGCGAACGTAGATGAGGAGGCCGTAGAGCAGCGGAAACAGGAACCACTCAACCAGAGCGTAAAAAAGTCTGCTTTGGGACGTCACCAACAACTATATCGGCAATCTCGAATAGAACATACGATATTATCAAAGCACCGAACGACAGAACGCGCGTTCTATCGTAGTACTCGTATGTGTTCACAACCACGTTGTTAGATGGAGGTTCGGGCAAACAGGATGCGGCAGCGATATAGAGGGTCAGTAGCTTCAGAACTTGCAGAATGATCCAGCCAATCGAGACGGAAGCGTCCTCGCGATCGAACCAAGCGGAAATCCAGACAGCGATGATGACAAGCAGCACAATGGCGGCCAACAAGATCGGCTCCGCCGCCCATTTCACTCGCCTTCCAGCTAATAGCAGCTTGTGAAGGCTGGCCGCGATCTGCGTAAGAGCCAGCCCCAAGATGACTGCGCTGAGCGCAAACGTGAACTCGAATAAGCTCATCGTTACCACCTTCCCCCCTGCGACCTATCGCAGTCGCCACGGATGGCCGCAATGGGTGGAAAGCGGACATTCGCTGCGGCCCATGAGCGGCGGCTCTTGCCCCCATGATGGTCAGGCCGACCCATCGCGGCAGCCTCAGAAAGCGCAGGTTCGATAGGCAAACAGGGCAGTCAGGACGATCAGGATCGCCGCGGCTTCGAAGACGGTGAGGTGCATCGCCACGGCTCAGCCGAAGGTCGGGCGCGGCTCGTCCCGAAGCGCGGTGCGGATTAGCCGCGAGGTCAGGACCGCTGCCTGGCGGTGGATCACTGCCCTTCGATAGGCGTCGTCCGTGACCATCTCGAGGAAGGCGGTGGCGGTCGGGTAGCGGGCAACGAAGATTGCGTCCCACCGTTCCTTTGCGGGACCAATCAGGAGGAGCTTTGGCGCGGCCGACCAGATGATCCGGCCACCCACTCGGGCGAAAACCGGCCCGGACTCCCGTGAATAGGAGCGATAGGCGTCAGCCCCCGTGACGGCCGCGCCATGTTGCGGATGACTCGCCGGATAGGCCGCAAAATCACGAAAGCGGACGAGATTGAGCATGTCGATGCTCTCGTCACGCGGCAGGTTCTTGAACTGCTCGAAGGCCGCGCGTTCGGGATCCACATAGTATTCATCGTGCATGATGAGCTAAGGACTTCCCTGTTCTCGTGAGGCCGTGCCCCTCGTTGTGGCGCAAGTTTGCTACGATGGCGAGCCGTGCTCTATTTCGGTGCCGGCCGGTTGTGGCAGCGAGCGGATATGCAGGTCACGTTGAGGATAGGGGATTTCAATCCCATGCTCCTTGAAGAGCCGCCAAAGCGCGTTCAGCACTTCCGACTGGACGTTGCCGACCCCCGCCTCGGGATCCGCGACCCACACCAGAATGTCGTGGTCGACGCTGCTGTCCCCGAAGCCCTTCAGCCATACCGCCGGAGCGGGCGACGGAAGCACGCGGGCGGGTCGCTTGCCGGCTTCGATCATCAGCTTCTGCGCCAGGGCGAGATCGCAGTCGTAGGAGACACCGACCGGAATGTGGATCCGCACCTTGGTGTCGGAATAGGACCAGTTGACGACTTCCTCCGTCATCAGATTTTCGTTCGGTATCAGATGTTCCTTGCCGTCCCGCGTGACAATCGACACGGCGCGCACGCCGATCTTGCTGATCGCGCCGAAGCTTTCCCCGACCGAGATGACGTCGCCCGGCTTGATCGAGCGGTCGAGCAGAAGAATGATGCCTGCGATTAGGTTGCCGAAGGTCCTCTGAAGCCCGAAACCGATCGCCAGCCCGACCGCGCCCGAGAAGACCGCCAGAGCCGTGAGGTCGATGCCGAGCAGATCGATCCCAATCAGGAAGGCCGCGGCGAGGAGGGCGATGCCGGCAAGCTTCTGCGCAAGCACCTTCTGGGTGGAATCGAGCTTGCTCGTGCGCGCGATCGAATGGCTGATTACCCGACGCGCCAGCCGGATCACTGCCGCAAGCACGAGCAGCGAGATGGCCAGCTGCGCGATATCGAGCAGGGTGAAGGAGCGACTGCCTAGGCGAAAGCCGACGCCTTCCAGGATGCTGGCGAGCGAACGGACCCCGTCCACCGCCTGCGTCAAGGCGGCGATAAAGGCGGCGCCGGCAAGAAAGGCTGCGGCCCAGCGCGGCATCCGCAATCCCCTCGCCAGAGTCCAGATGAGCAAGGTTAGCGCAAGCCCGAGCGACAGCCCGATCAGGATGTTGGCGGGCAAGGACCAGGCGCGAACCTGCAGCAGCAGTCCGATGAGCAGCGCGGCGCAGCCATAGCGCACCAACTGACAGAAGCGCGGCCCGAAGCCGCTGACCCGCTCGCCGGCTTTGTGCTCCCACCATGCGGCGAGCGGCGGCCCGGCCCAGCGCCCGGCGAACACTCCGGCCAGCCACGTTGCAGCGATCAGCGCCGCGGCCGCGGCCAGTTCGGCAAGCACTTCCGACTGGGAACTAAGCAAGTCTGGCAGATTGGCAAGTTGATCGGGCAGCATTGCTGACGAACGCCGAGAGCCCTTCGGATATCCCATTGGGCGCCAGCCTCGCCCAAGCCTCAGAGAACTTGCGGCGGCCTGGATCGTTGTTTTCCGCAGGAACGAATCAATGAGCCATCCCGTCATCGCCATCGCCCTGTCCACGCTTGCCATCGCCGTCTTGGCATGGCGCTTCTTGCGTGGACCAACCGCTGAGGGCCCCGGCGAGGGTCGGCTCGGCCTGCGTAGCCGCCGGTTGGTGAGCGCCGAGCAGATCTGCCGTCAGGCCGCGACCAGGCTGAAGCTCGACGTCGTTTACGTGGAGCGAACGGAGGGCACGATCCGACCATTCGCCGGCGTGCCGTGGCCAGTCCATTTCGAGTTTCTGGACACGATGGCCGTCGAGGCTTGTCTGGACAGCGGAGAACCGGCCGGCATCGGATCGGGCCAGCATGGCGCCTCCGACTGGCTGTTTATACCCTTGCGCAAGAATAGCCGTACGGTCGCGGCTGTGGGCGTGGCCGGACCGCATTGTCGCCGCCGCTTCGAAACCGAAGATCCGGGCATCGTTTCGCTGCGCCAGAACTTCGAACGCTACCTCGTCGAGAAGGAAGCGATGCCCAAGGCAATGCCGCCCCACGCCGTCGCCAGTGGCCACGCCGATGCGGCCTGAACCGGGCACCTCGTGGACCCGCTGGGGCTGAGCGGTGGAGCTGTTCGAAGGACTCGGCTCGGCCTCACCCGTCGCACGGGCATTGGTTCTGACGTCTGGCGCGGTCGCCTGGACGCTGCTGCTAGCGCGGCTGGTCGGCCTGCGCGCATTCAGCAAGGCAACCGCGTTCGACTTCGCCGCCACGGTTGCAACCGGGTCGCTGATCGCACAGGCCGGGACCCGCAGCGAACTGGGCGACTACGTGCAGGCGATGGCCGCCATCGGTGCCATCTTTCTCGTCCAATATGTGCTCGCGAAAGGACGCCTCCTGTCGGCTGGGTTCCAGAAGACGGTCGACAACGAGCCCCGTTTGCTGATGCGCGATGGTTGCTTCCTTGAAGAAGCCATGCGCGATGCCCGGGTCACCAGGGCGACCCTGCTCGAGAAGATCCGCAAGTCGGACGCCGCGTCGGTGGCGGACGTGAAAGCGCTGGTGCTCGAAACTACCGGGGACATCAGCGTGCTGACCGGCCACGACCTCGACAGCCGCTTGCTCGAAGGAGTCCGCGGCGCCTGAGCATCCTTTGAAGGCGGTGCGGCATGAAACCAACGCCCGCTCTCGTCCGTCTCTTGGGTGAGGAGGCGCGAATTGGCCGCATCTGATGCTCTTGAAATATTCGGGATCACCCTCGTCGGTGCGACCCCCGAGAACGGCAAGAAGCTGCTTCTCACGATGGCCTTAGTCGCGATGGTGCTGCTGTTCTCCACGGTGGTCCGGCGGTTGCTGGCCCGCTCGCCCGGCGACCGGCTGGGGTCGGGCAAGGTCCGCTTCTGGTCGCGGCAGGCGGTCGGGCTGGCGGCCGGCGCCATCGTGGTGCTCGGCATCGTCTCCATCTGGTTCGATGATCCCGCTCGGCTGACCACCGGCCTCGGGCTGGTCACGGCAGGCGTCGCCTTCGCCCTCCAACGCGTCATTACGGCAGTCGCCGGCTACTTTGTCATTCTGCGCGGCAAGACGTTCAACGTCGGCGACCGCATTGTCATGGGCGGCGTGCGCGGCGACGTTATCGCTTTGTCGTTCATGCAGACCAAGATTCTGGAAATGGGCCAGCCGCCGCCCGTCAACTCGGCCGAGCCCGCAATGTGGGTGCATTCGCGCCAGTTCACCGGCCGCATCGTCACGGTCAGCAACGACAAGATCTTCGACGAGCCGATCTACAACTACACCTATCATTTCCCCTACGTCTGGGAGGAGATACGGCTGCCCGTCAGCTATCGTGACGACCGGGCGGCGGCCGAGACCATCCTGCTCGAAGCGGCTCAAGGCCATGCGGTGCAGCAGCAGGACATCGATCAGCACCACCTCGCCCAGCTCGAACGCCGCTACGGCATCCACATCGGCGACGTCGCGCCCAAGGTTTACTGGCGGCTGACCGACAATTGGCTGGAGCTGGCTGTGCGCTTCCTCTCGCCCGACCACGGCACCCGCGAGATCAAGGACGCGATGAGCCGCGAGATCCTGGAGCGCCTAGACGCGGCGGGTATCGGCATCGCGTCGGCAACCTACGAGATCACCGGCCGTCCGGAGCTCACCGTCGAGCAGAAGGGCGCGTCGGCGTGACCCTGACGACGCTGATCATCCTGCTGACGGTTCTCGCCTTCGTGCTGGTGCATGTGTTCGGCGGCAAGCTCGCATTTCTGTCAGGCACGCCGCGGAGCGTGTGGCTATCGGCGGCAGGCGGGGTGTCGGTCGCTTACGTGTTCGTGCATCTGCTCCCCGAACTCGCGAAGCATCAGGAAGTCATCGGCGTGTCCGCCCGGAACACCGGATTGCTCGGCAGCATCGAAAGCCATGCCTATCTGATCGCCCTTTTTGGACTTGGGCTCTTCTACGGCGTGGAGCGCCACTCACGCTCGGCGGCGGGAGCGACGTGGCTACCGGACGGCGAGACAAGGTCGCTTCCCGACTTCTGGGTGCACCTCGGCGCCTTCGCGCTTTACAACGTCCTGATCGGCTATCTGCTTCTGCACCGTGAAGAGAATGACCTGCGCGGGCTCATTGTCTACGCGATGGCAATGAGTCTCCACTTCATCGTCAACGACCAGGGTTTGCGCCAGCAGCATGGCGACACTTATCACCGCTACGGCCGCTGGATCCTTGCAGTGGCGCCGGTGGCGGGTTTGCTGCTCGGCCTGGCTACCGACGTGTCTGCGCTCCTCCTCAGTTCGCTCTTCGCGTTTCTGGCCGGCGGCGTGATCCTGAACGTGCTAAAGGAGGAGTTGCCGGAAGACCGCCAGAGCCGCTTTTCGGCCTTTGCGATCGGCGCCATCGCCTATGCCGCGCTGCTGTTGCTGACCGCATGAATCGGCTCCGCGCACACCTTAGCGCTATCCGGGCGAGCTACTGGTTCGTGCCGGGCCTCATGGCTCTCCTGGGCATCCTGCTCGGCGGCTTCATGATCTGGGTCGATGCAAGTGTCGGCGCAAGCTGGATCGAAGGGCTCGGTTGGTATCAGCAGGTCCGCACCGACGGTGCGCGCGAAGTGCTGTCCACCATTGCTGGATCGATGGTGACAGTCGCCGGCGTCGTCTTCTCCATAACCATCGTCGCCTTGTCCTATGCGTCGAGCCAATATGGCCCGCGCGTGCTCACCAACTTCATGGACGATCGCGGCAACACGGTTACGCTCGGCACCTTCATTGCGACTTTCCTCTACAGCCTGATGGTGCTGCGCACGATCCGCGGCGGCGAAGAGGATTTCGTCCCGCAATATTCGGTGATCGTGGCGATGCTGCTCGCGGTCTGCTCGATCGGCGTTCTGATCTTTTTCATCCACCATGTGCTGCAGAGCATCCACATCAACCATGTGGTGGAGCGGATCGGGCACAGGCTGGTCGAGGATGCTAGGCTCCGCTTCCCCCGGCTGATCGGCGAAGGAACACGGGCCGAGCGAGCGCCGCCTGCCGTACTAGCGGGGGAGCTGGCGGTCACCACCAGCGACCGGACGGGCTACATCCAATCGCTCGACGGCGACCAGCTTATTGAGATCGCGAAGCAAGCCGACGTCCTGATCCGGCTTCGCTACCGACCCGGCGACTTTGTCATGGAAGGGCGCGGACTGGCCGATATCTCCCCTGCGGCGAACTGGTCGGATGAATGCCGCGACGAGCTTTGCGGCTGCTTCACCGTGGGCGCCAAGCGGACCCCGGATAGCGACCTCATGTTCCTCGTCAGCGAGCTGGTGGAGATTGCAGCGCGTGCCCTGTCGCCGGGGGTGAACGACCCCATGACGGCGGTGACCTGCCTCGACTGGCTGGGCGCCGGCGGCACCGAGTTCGCGATCCGCGAGTTGCCGGGCGCGGTTCGTCTGGACTCCGAAGGGTCGGCGCGCCTGATCGCCTTTGCTGACGACTTCGGCTTCTTCGTCGACCGCAGCTTTGCGCGTTTACGCCAATATGCGGCGGCCGACACGATTGCCGCGCTTCATTTCTTGCGGGTGCTCGGGGAGGTTGCCGCGGCATGCCGACGGCCCGAGCAAATCGACGTGCTTCGCGGCGAGGCATCGCGCTTCGCCGAGCTTGCCAGCGAGCGCCTTGATGGACCCAATGGCCGTGAGGTGCAGGAGCGCGCAGAGGCCCTCCAGACTCTGCTGTCACGCGGTGCTGGTGCGATCGACGCTCGGCAGGCCGCCTGGCTGGGCGGAAGCGCCTGAGCGCCGAGCATCAACTCAGAACGGTCGAGCCTACGAAGCGTTGTAGTGAAAAGGGTCGCGCTCTCCGCGCGCCCGATCCCGCATAAACGGAGACTATCAGTGCTTTCTCGTCTTGCCCTCGCCGTCGCTGCGGTTGCAGCCGCGGCGGGCACCCCCGCCGCAGCTCAGCAGTCCGCGCTGGACAGCGTTCTCGAAGCCCAAATCCTGCTCGACCGCCAGCATCACTCACCCGGCGTGATCGACGGGCGGCAGGGCAGCAACACGCGCCGCGCTGTTCGTGCATTTGAAGCGGCGGAGGGCCTTCCGGCGGACGGCAAGCTCGACCCGGAGGTCATGGCTCGCCTTCGCGCTTACTCGGACGAGCCGCTGTTGGCCGATTACACGATCGCCAGCGAAGACGTCGAGGGGCTGGTCGACGTGCCGGCCGGCATGACGGCCCAGGCGTCATTGGACCACCTCGGCTACGAGACCGCTTCCGAGGCTTTGGCTGAGAAATTCCACATGAGCGAAGCATTCTTCAAGCGGCTGAACGCCGGAGCGAGCTTCGCTGCCGGAGAAACGATCAAGGTGGTACGCCCTCGATCCACCGAGATCGAGACCAAGGTGGCGCGGATTGAGGTCGACAAGGGCCGCTCCGAAGTGAGGGCCTTCGATGCTGATGGAGCGCTGCTCGCCAGCTATCCAGGCACCATCGGCAGCGACCGCTTCCCCTCGCCGAGTGGCAGCATGGAAGTGCGTGCGGTGGCCCCTGCTCCGACCTACTATTTCGATCCGTCCGGACGCGATTGGGGTCCCGACAAGCGTCTGACCATCGCGGCGGGGCCGAATAACCCAGTCGGCGGCACCTGGATCGATCTCAGCAAGGAGGGTTACGGGATCCACGGTTCGCCCGACCCGCGCCTGATCGGAAAGACCGCCAGCCATGGCTGTGTGCGCCTGACCAACTGGGACGCCGCCGAACTCGGCAGGGCGGTCGAGCAGGGCACTGTCGTGGTCTTCGCGTAAGCCGCCACCATGTCCTCATCGGACGACCCCTCTCGCGGCGATTTGGCCGAGGATCGCACCATCCTCGTCAATGAGCGGACCTTCGGCAGCTGAATGCGCACCAGCCTCGCCTGTATCGCTATCGGCTCGAATTCGAGGGGCTGTTCTCGACTATGGAGCTGTCCTGGGTGCCGCGCGCCATCGCGACCGGCTTTCTTGCTCTTGCGGTGCTGGTGATCGTCGCGGCGGAGCGGCGTGCCGCGTCGGTGTTCGCGCGGCTGGAAGCCCACGTCGTGGTCGCCGCAAAGGGCATCAACCTGCGCCTCTTCGCCTGGCTGATCGCACTCGGTGCAGGCGCCCTGGCTGTCGCGATTCGGACCACGCAGATCGGATAAAGGTCGCGTTCTGTCCTCGTCGTAAACGATACCCAAGGCTGAACGCATCCGGCGCTGGCAGGCAGCGTCGCCGGTTCACCGACACTTCAGAGCGAAGCAGAAGCGCATAGCGGAAGGACGATCGTTAGTGTCCGCTTTTGGCAAAGTGCCATCCGGCGCTATGACCGATTTGGGCGCTAAGCCGACGCGCCACCTCGCATGAACTAAGGTCGGCTTTCCGCGAGTGCTGACCCGAAAGCAGTCATTCCGCTTTCCCCCAGGATCTGACCTCTGGAGATCTAGCCTCTACGTCTGCAAGTGGCCGGTGGGAGAATGTTCGCTTGTGGGTGCCGGGAGCGCAAAGCAGACGCTTCAATCTAGGCGCCCAAACAGCTTCACAGCGGGATGCCTTCGCTTCGATCACTACAATACGCGGCTCACCTCCATGGCCTTCAGGACCTTACGCATCGCGTGTCGTTCGGCGGCATAGACAGCACGATAGTAGTCCACGATGGCCAGACCGATGCTATCCATCCCGTCGGTCTTCGCACTGCCTTCGAGCAGAGCGTCATTGCGTTCGAGCGCCGCAATTGAAGCAGAGATGGCCACTCTGGCTCGACCCGCGCCCATGAGCGGAGCAAACACCAGACCGGCTACACGGTCCGAGTAGACCGACATGTCGGAGGCTAGCGCCTCATCGATCAGCCGGACCATCTGCTCGCAACCTGCGTCGGTAAGCGCGTAGGCCTTACGCACTGGCCCTCGGTCGCTGGCCTCCTCCCGGGCAGCAATCGAGCCCTCGCGTTCGAGGTCCTTCAGAGTCTTGTAGATCGTGGACATGCCGACCTTGGCCCACTGGCGCATGTTCGTGCGTCGGGCGAAGTCTTCCATCTCGAAGCCGTAGCGCCGACCCGTTCCAATCAGTGCGAGAACGATCATTTTAGCTTGCATACCTGACCCTCTCGCGAGCGCATCTCGATTGTCGCGCCGTTGACAGGTATTCTACTATAGAATAGTTGGTGTGCCGCAAGGGGGCGGAAGTGAACTCAGGGCGACACGCCAGCCTATCAAAGGTCACCGGGGTACGCTGGGTCACGGCAGTGGCCGCCGTGACCATAGCGGTGACGGTCGCATTGATGCAGGTCGAAGGTTCGGCTGCTGCGACAGGTGGAAGCTATAAAACACCTACGTGGGCGATCGCTATCCATCTTGGTACGGTGCTCCCCTCGCTCGTGCTCGGCCCACTGATACTTGTCCGCCGCAAAGGGGGACCATTGCATCGTCGGCTGGGTTTTATTTGGATGAGCATGATGGTGAGCACTGCCATGGCAAGCTTCTGGATACGTGCCGAGAGTGGAGCCTTCAGCGGCATCCATCTCTTCTCCGTGGGCACCCTCATTGCGGTTCCAACAGCGATCTGGCGCGCACGCGTTCGTGACATACGCGCTCATCAGCAGATCGTGGTTAGCCTCTATATCGGCCTTATCGTCGCGGGCGTGTTCGCGCTTGAGCCGAACCGGGCCGCCGGGCAATTCGTATGGCGACTCTTACCGAGCAACTAACCTAAGAGCAGAGCGGGGGTGGGCTACTCAGAACCCCCACCCAAGCGTTAGACGATGGCGGCTCGCCGCTAGGAGAACGTCCGGTCTGCGCGCAGCAAGGCAGAAAGCAGCCGCTGGAGCTAAGTAGCAAATGTCGCATTACGGCGCACTGCAGAAGGTCTGACCAGATCCCCAGCGTTTAGCTTCGTCAGCCTCGATGCAAAGTCCAAGATGGCGAGGCGATTGGGAGTGCCGCAGCAATTTGCAGATGAGGCGAACGTCTGGCAGCCTCGTCTCTCTTGGCTGGAGGGTCGGACGATGTTGCTTGATCGGCGCGGCTTTGCACTGTCGCTTGGAAGCGTGACTGGGTTGCTGACAAGCCGCGCAGCCGGGGCTGAGCGAGCGCTTGGCGGTCGTGTTCCCGGTCAATGGGAGCCAACCGAAGCGATCTGGCTCAGCGCCGACGTCAAGCGCCCCGACTTCATGGACGCAAGCGCCCGGATGATGCGAGCTCTCGTCCCTCACGTGCCCTTGCGCCTTCTCGTCGATAGCAAGAAAAGCGCCGAGGCCGCCCGCGACGGCCTCGTCGCACGAGGCGTCGCCATGAACGGCGTGCCGATCCACCAGCATCCTGATGCCCGCTACTTCATCCGCGAGGCGGCGCTGTTTGCTCAAGACGAAGCCGGGCGGAAGGCGGTGGTCGACTTCGAGTGGAACACCTACGGCCTCGCCGACTGGTGCGCCGACTACCTCTTTCGGGATCGGCCACGCCAGGCCAAGGCCTGCTCCGACTATGCCGCTATGAACAAGGGCATCGTGGATCGCTGGCTTGCAGAGCGGATCGGGGCAGTCGCCTTGTCCGTGCCGATCGTCCTCGAGGGCGGCGCCTATGAGTTCAACGGCCAAGGTGTCGTGCTCGTCGGCGAGACGCTGACGCTGCAGCGCAACCGTGGCCGCTCGCTCGACGAACTCGAGCGCATCCTTCTCGCGCTCCCAGGTATCAGCAAGGTCGTGTGGCTGAAGGAGGGCCTGGTTGAGGATCCACACCTCAAGTCGACGATCCTTGGCGGCTATGTCGGGATCGGCACCGGCGGCCATATCGATGAGTATGTCCGCTTTGCCGATCCCCGAACCATCCTTCTGGCCTGGATCGAGGACCATGAGATCGACGATCATCCACTGAACGCGATCAATCGCGACCGGATGGCCGAGAACTTCGCGCGGCTGTCAGCCGCACGAGATCAGAATGGCCGCCCGTTCCGGATCATCAAGACACCGCTGCCAAGCATTATTGAGCGACAGGAGACGATCGTCGCGAAGAGCGACGACGAGCTGGTGTTCTCGGTGGGCAGCTTCCCTACCTCCGAGGGGCGAAAGGCAGGCGACAAGGTCACGCGTGTCGCTGCGGCCAGCTATCTGAACTTCCTAGTCTGCAACAAGCTGGTCCTGCTGCCCACTTATGTGAAGTATGGAACGCCAGTCTCGGTCGAAGAGCGGGTCCGCCGGATCTTCGCCACCACGTTTCGGGGGCGCCAGATCGAGTTCATTGACGTCACAGCAATCAATTGGGGCGGCGGCGGCATCCACTGCGCCACGCTGTCTGAGATGCGCGCGAAGGCGTGACGCACAGCAGACGAGCCAGGCCTTTCACCTGCTTCTGTCCGTTCTCCGGGAAAGCAGTATCGGAGTGGCGATGAGCGCATGAAGGGCCAAGCTGTCGCAAAAGCTTCAATAGGGCTGAAGTCTGCTTTCTGCCGGTGCGGACCCGAAAGCCGCCATTCCGCTTCCCACCAGCCGCGGACGATAAAGTAGGTCACATTAGGCCTCTTGCCAGTGTGAATGTCGGCTCAGCAGCTTGGCGGGCCGATCATGGTCGATGTGCGTCACATTGCTGGGTTGCTTCATCAGGTCGATCTTCCGCCAGCATGGCTTCGACATGTCGGAGCTTGTCAGGGTTGCGAACTATATAGAGCGCACTTATTAACCCGTCGCGGACCTCGAGCGCGGTGGTCTGCAACACCTCGCCGCGATCGATACTGACAAAGCCGAGAAGGCCGTCGATGCTCACGATGCGAAGCAATTGCGGTCGATACGTCGCCTTGCCTGCCAATACAGTGAAGAGGCGGAGGACGCGGTCCATTCCAGAAACAACATTGCGGAAGGCAAGGACCTTCCCCCCGCCATCGGAGTAGATTGCAACCTCGCCGGCAAGGATCCCGCTCAAGGTTGCGACGTCTCCTTTAGTGCTCGCCTCATGGAAAGCCCGCACGAGATCCGACGCGTTTTGCGGCGATAGCGTGTAACGAGGTCGCGCGTCGCGGACGTGGCGGCGAGCGCGGGAGGCGAGTTGGCGAACTGCCGCAGGCTCGCGTTCGATCACTTCGGCCACCTCGCTCAGCGGCGTATCGAATATATCGTGCAGGAGGAAGGCGGCACGCTCGAGTGGGGACAACCGCTCCATCGCCATCATCAACGTCAGGGTGACGTCATCGGCGATGTCTTCGTCGCTGCTTTGTTGCAGTAGCGGCTCTGGCAGCCACGCCCCAACATATTCCTCTCGTCGCGCCCGCGCTGACTTGAGTTGGTCAAGGCAAAGACGCGTCACGACTCGGGTCAGGAAGGCCGCCGGAACGTCGATCTCGCCATCCACTGACGTCCAGCGCAGCCAAGCGTCCTGAACCGCATCTTCTGCTCCGCTCAGTGTGCCGAGCATGCGGTAGGCGAGGCGCAGCAGCCGGGGCCGCTCCGCCTCGAACTCCGTAAGGCGACCGTCAGGCTGCATCAGCACGCATTGCCGCACCACGCGGCGGGTGAGCAACGTGGAAGCCGACCTGAAGCCGGTTCCAAACGTTGATCGCCCCGATGGCGAAGGTTAGTTGCACTCTCTCCTCCTCGCTGAACTGCGCGGCGAGAGCATTGTAGGCCTCTTCGCTCGCTCCATTGTCGGCCACGCGCGTCAGCGCCTCGGTCCAGCCCAGCGCCGCCCGCTCCCGGTCTGAGTAGAGGTAGGAGTCACGCCAGGTGCTCAGGAGATAAAGCTTCATTTCGTCAACGCCACGCTTCCGTAAGTCGGTCGTGTGCATGTAAATGCAAAAAGCGCAGCCATTGATCTGCGACGCACGCAGTTTGACGAGCTCTAGCAACTCGGGATCAATCACCTGGGAGAGAGCCTGCTCGAGCGCAACCATCGCTTTGAAGCCGGCGGGAAAGAGCGCGGATGGGTTTTCGAGGCGTGGGGTCATGATCGGTCTCCTTGTACGAGCTTCGAAGTGCTCGACACCTTGACGATGCAGACTCACTCGATGTGACATCGCGTCGAGAAATCGATCAAATACGAGAAGGCCAACCTGTTTAAGCGGCAGCTTACAAACGGTGATGGATACAGCCGAGAGGCTGCTCTTGGCGCCAAGCTGGGGGAAGGCTCCGCACGAACCAACGTCCGCTACTTGTAGGTTGAGGCCCAAAAGCCGCCGGTCCGCTTCCCACCAGTGATCGACACTCGAGCCGGCTCCGAAGATGAAGTAGGCATCAGTCAATCAGCTGGTCACATGTGAGATATAGGGCGAGGTTGACGCCGCAAGGCAGTACACCAGCGATCGGAAATTGAATGCCCACCTTTGCCCGCAGGTCAGATCGGAACCAACGCATTGGGCTCCTGGCCGTCTGCGCTGGGTGCTCCGTTCTTCTCTGGCAAACCACCTTTGGCAGCTTCCTACTGTATCCATTCACGATCCTTGCAACGTGGTTCCACGAGATGGGCCACGGGCTTGCGGCCTTGCTAACCGGCAACAGCTTCGAGAGGCTCCTTATCTTTCCTGATGGATCAGGCCTCGCGTTCTCGTCGCGAGATCCCGATAGCTACTCGCTTACGGATGCATTCATTTCAGCCGGCGGGCCGCTTGGCCCTGCTCTTGCTGGCTCTGGGCTCATCCTCGCCTCGCGTCATAAAGACACTACCAAGTCCGCACTTCTCTTACTTGGGCTTTCCTTGCTCATCTCCACGGCGATCTGGGTCAGATCACTCACTGGCTGGATAGTTCTGCCCATCATGGGTGTCTTGATCTTGGCCCTCGCGGTGCGGGGATTACCTACCCATCAGCGCTTGGCTATTCAGATCTTAGGTGTGCAGGCGGCCATCAGCGTCTGGCAGCAGTTTGACTACCTCTTTAGCGCCGGGGGCGTGATCAATGGCCAGGCGATGCGGTCGGACACAAGCGCGATCGCCGATGCCTTGGTCTTTCCTTATTGGTTCTGGGGTTCAGCTCTGAGCGCCGTCATCATTGCTTTGCTCTGGTGGAGCCTTCGTCGAGCCTTGCGCTAGGAAGGCGTCGGTCTGCTTGAACAAGCGTCTGCTATCCGCCCTTGCAAACCCGGAAGCAGCCGTCCCGCTTCCCACCAGGCTAAGTCTCTACCGCTCGTTTACTCCTCGGCCGCTGTCGGCCTGAGGAGATAAAGCATGGGACATGCAATCTACGATCCCGGTCAGGAAGACCGCCCCGCGTGGAATGTTGGCCGTAAGCTTGGCGCTAAGCGACCGCTCCTGCCAAAGCAGGTGTGGGCGGTGCGGTTCTTCCTAGAGCAAGAGCACCGCCTTCGCGATCGCGCGCTCTTCGACCTCGCCATCGACAGCAAGCTTCGCGGTTGCGACCTCGTGAAGATCAAGATTGATGAGCTGGTGAGTGGAGCTCGCATCCGCGGACGAGCGGTCATCGTCCAACAAAAGACTGGCCGTCCAGTGCAGTTCGAGCTCTTGGAGCCCGCTCGCACAAGCTTGCTTCAGTGGCTCGAACGGCGAGGTGGCTCTCTCGACGAGTATGTCTTTCCGAGCCGCGTTGAACGGCTGACGCACATGAGCACTCGACAATATGCCCGCCTTGTCGATGAGTGGGTCACTGCGATCGGTCTGCGCCGAGAGGATTACGGCACTCATTCCCTTCGACGCACAAAGGCCGCCCTTATCTATAAGCAGACAGGCAATCTGCGCGCGGTTCAGATCCTGCTCGGACATACTAAGATCGAAACCACTGCCCGATACCTCGGCGTCGAAGTGGAAGATGCTTTGGCGCTGGCTGAAGCGACCGAGATTTGAACAGGATGGTGGGCTGGTTCCTCAGCCCACCATCGCCTCGCTGCAAGCGTCCGCATTTGGCCGTCAGAAGACCGTCCGGTTTCGCGGCAAAGCCTGGAAAGCGGCCGCTCGTTTAACTGCTGGGCATATGTCTGATTTCGACCCATTGCGGACATCAGCTGAGTCCTTTGGCCCGATTTCCGGAGCCACAAGCAGCCGTTTGCACGAGCAGGGCCGAGCTTCGGAACAGCGAAGGTGCGGACAGGTTCAATCGGGATGAAGCGCTTCGTGCTTGTGACCTCAGTCATATTTGCTGCGGCCTGCGAGGGACCTGAGCCTCAACGTCGACATCAGTCAGTCGAGAAACCGGCTGACTATCGGCCACGGCTCCCGCAGGATCAGAATGGTCGAGCAATCTTCACTGCTGGGCTTAGCTTGCCGGTCTCGACTGGCGCGAGCGTGACCTACCTGCAGGGCATAGATAGCAATCTCATGCTCATTCATGGTCGAGGCTACACGCTGCAGCTTAATGACCATGGCGCTTACATGAAGCCTGCCACAACCAAGGTCGGAGGAGCTCCTGCAACGCTTGAAACTGGAGGTCGAGATGATTGCAACTTCCGGGTCTGGAGTGTTCGACTGCCGGTAGGATCGCCAACGAACCTGATATGCTCTGACGACAGTGCCGCTGGCTGCAAGCAGGCTCCGGCACAGGCCACCATTAGCACCTTCTGCACAACAAGCGCCGCCTGCCGGCAGGTGGATGCCGTGATCGCTGATGTCCGCTTCCTGCCTAAGCCCTGGCCACGAGTGCCGCTCCCAGATCCTCGAGCGACTCCGAAAGAGCCTGTCTGTCGGCCTTGATCGCCGCTCCAGAGTGTGAGTGGAGCCACAGCAGTCGAAGGTCCGCTTTCCACCCATTGCGGACACTCCGGTCGTCTAGACCGTAGCTCTTCAGCAATCGCTGGAGGCTTAAATGCTCGACATTCACTCACAAGTGCCATGGCGGTCCCGCGCCGGCTCCCGAACCTCTGGCGCGAAGCTGGCGCTGAAACCGGTGCATGTCTGGGGCATTCGCATCCGACTTCAGGTTGCTCTTAGGGCAAGGGACCTTGCGCTGTTCGACCTTGCTCTCGACAGCAAGCTGCGGGGCTGTGATCTCGTGGCATTGAAGGTCTCGGACCTTGTCTCCGCCTCCGGGGTCCGATCGCGCGTCATGATCCTGCAGCGCAAGACCGGTCGCCCCGTGCAGTTCGAAGTTACCGAACAGACCCGTAGGTCGGTCGCCAGCTGGATAGAGCGAAAGGGCCTCGGACCTGGCGACTGGCTGTTCCCAAGTAGGAAGAACAAAGGAGATCACCTCAGCACTCGGCAGTATTCTCGATTGGTTGATGGGTGGATCACGCTGATCGGCCTGGATCCGAGTGCCTACGGGACGCACAGCATGCGCCGGACCAAGGTCTCCTTGCTCTACAAGAAGACCGGCAACCTGCGGGCCTGCCAGCTTCTGCTGGGCCACACGAAATTGGAAAGCACCGTCAGATACCTCGGGGTCGAAGTCGATGATGCGCTGGAGCTCTCTGAGGCTCTGGAGTTATAGCCTCCCGCTAGCTGATCCACGATGGCGGGCTTGCGCCAGTGTTCCTGATACGTTCTCAGGGCTCATGCAGCGAATCGATGAGGACCACCTACGTAAGCTAGCCTTGGAAGCAGTCGAGGAGGCGGCAGCCGCCTCTCACCTCGGACCTGTCCATCGCACTCGAGGGCTGGCCCTCGCTCTTGCATGGCTGAGACACCGAGGGGCCGACACTGTCCTGCCGCTGTGGCCATTCAAGAGCTTCTGGGAAGGCTTGGAGTGCGAACGCCTGCATGATCGCTGGTCAGCGGTGAACGCTGCTGCGAACGCCATCTATCTGGCTCTCGGTGCCCGACGAGATCCAGCGATCGTATCTTTGTTCGAAGGTCAGCAGCGGCAACCCTGATGTCCGGAATGGGTGGAAAGCGGACATCGTTTAATCAGCCACTCCGTTAGCTACATCCTTTCGTAGCTTACGCCAGAGGAACACCACGGCCGCTGCAAATGAGATTGCCATAATTAGGCGGAAGCTGATGTTGAGCACGAACCAATCGGGGTCCGTGTCCAAGCGAATGAGATCGTCGGATCTCCGCCGAAAGCTCTTAACTGAGCCGCTCATCAACCCGCCGCAAGCGATGACTAGGTTGAAGAGGCACACAGCTGTTCCGAACGCCATCAAGCCTGCGGCCTTAAGCACATGCCAGCGGGTCCGCTGATTACGGTAATCCGACAACGATAGCCTCCCACAGATTGAGCCGAAAAGTTAGTCGGGTCACCAATGTCCGCAATGGGTGAAAACGGACATACCTTTGGCCGAGATCCTTCTGCAGAATGCTGTGTGACGCCTTGCAAAATCTGCGATAATAGGCACACTGCAGCGCAGGGGGTTAAAGCAATGGCTACTGCTGCAGCCAATCCGGTCGCTCACAAGCGTGTAAGTCGTTCGTACTACACGGCTCTCACGGCGCTGATGCTTGTACTGGGCCTAATCGCTTTTTCCGACAATCTCCTGACCGATGTTGGACAGCCAAGTAACCAGCAGCCCTCAATCATCATCCATGGTCTCTTCGCGCTTGCCTGGATGATCCTGCTTTTCGTCCAAGCCAATCTTGTACGCAGGGGCAAATTGGCAAGTCATCGGAGACTTGGTCCGATCGTTTTCGCGGTCGGGGCAGGACTGGTCCTCTCTACCGCATATCTCTTCTATGCTGGTTTTCCGGGCTTCTCCGCCATGTCCCCGCCGGTCTTGGCGAACCGCATCATGTTGCCGATCTTCGCAGTCGCGATCTTCTTTGCTTGGCGCCTCCGCCATCTTGCGGCCTGGCATAAGCGCCTGATTGTAATGGGAACTGTCCTGACTCTTTCTCCGATCCTGTCGCGAGCAATGGATCGGATCCTTGGTTGGCTAGTGCCCGGTCGCGGCGAGGCCGGTCTCGATCCGGCGTTCCTGATTGCCTTCGCGGGAACCTGGACTGCCCTCCTTGTATCCCAGTGGATATATGACCGCAGGATCCTCGCCCGCATTCATCCCGTGACCATCGGCGCTACAATCACGCTCTATGCAGTCTACGCGTTCGTCTATTCAATTTGACCTCTCAGCAGCTAAACTGCCGCACGATCGGTGTCTGCAATGGGTCGAAAGCAGACGTAGAGATGCTAGCTGTTAGCCCAGATCTAATCGCGGAGGTTTGATGCTTTCCCTGCTTGCCGCTGCCGCTCTCGTCTCGCCAGCGCCCCTGTCATGCCAAAGCCTATCTTTCAGTAGATCTTTGGCGCTCGCCCGCACTTCGCAAACGGTCTGCGTCGAGCGGAAGCGGAGCCGAAGTTTGTGGTCACTCCTCCGAACGGAAAGGGCCCGGGACGGCTCGGAGAAAACCACTTACACAGACACGAGTTCTTGCCCTGCGATCCTGCCCGTCCTGCATGCGGTCGAAACGCTTGAACTTCCCAAGCCTGACTTGCTGGGCTTCGGCCGGGAGGTCGAATTCGTCACATTGGACGGGGCTGGCTACACGCTCAAATCAACCGGTGTTTATGATGGAGCGAACAGCAATCTGGAAGTTGAAAGCAATGTGAATACGCCACTGGCAAAGTGGATCGACACGGCCCTTGCTACTCTGCAGCCCTGCTGGCGAGCGACTAACTAAATGTCTGCAATGGGTCGTAAGCGGACATCAGCCACTTAGCTGAACAACGTCCGCTTAAGGGTGCCGGCGCGAATCCTTTGAACGACCGGGATGGGCGCTTAGTCGACGTCTTGGTCCGCCTGAACGAACGGCAGCTTATCGATATTGCTCGCCCGAAAGCAGCCGGTCGCTTTCCACCACTCCCAAACAAGGAAGCAAGCGGGCAGGCCTACCAGCGGCATTTGGCCATAAGTGTCTGACCCGAGCTGCCGGCAGAAGTTAGCTCATCCGGATTACATAACCGAGTAGCCTAGAAGCTTGCCGAATTAGCGGAGCGCCGCAATGATCGCCCACTGCTCCTTGCCCTCGATACAAAGGATCGTCGATGAGATCGCTGCGCCTGTCCGTTTCGCTGCTCGCCCTCGCCGTTGCCACGCCGGCCCTCGCCGGCGACGATCACGATTGCCTCGACACCCACTGCACCATGCTGTCGCTGTTCGTGCAAGCGCCTTCCAGTGGTACGGCAGCCAGTGCTTCGACCCAAGCTCAGCGAATGGGCAACTGGGGGATCGATACGGCGGGCATGGACCGGAACGCCAAGCCGGGGGACGACTTCTTCGCCTTCGTCAACGGGAACTGGGCCAAGAACACCCAGATCCCTGCCGACCGTTCGTCTTACGGTGCCTTCGCGGCTCTGCGGGACCTGTCCGAGGCGCGCACTCGCCAGCTGGTCGAGAGCTACAAGATCGGAAATCCGGCACGTGACGGCGATCAGGCCAAGGTCGCCGCACTTTACCGGGGATTTCTGGACGAAGCGGCAATAGAAGCGCTCGACGCCAAGCCGCTCCAGCCGAGGCTTGCCGCGATCCGTGGCGTCGCCACCAAGGACCAGATGGCTCGCCTGATGGGGCAGTCGCTGGGCGGTTTCGGTGGTAGTTTCTTCGGGTCGTTCGTCAACGACGACAGTAAGAACCCCGACTACTATGTCCTCTACATGGGCCAGTCAGGTCTCGGCCTGTCCGATCGCGAGCTCTACCTCCAAGACAAGTTCGCGCCGCAGAAGGCCCGCTACCAGCAATATGTCGCGCAGATGCTCGGCATGGCAGGTTGGGCCGACGCGGAGGCGGCAGCGGCCCAGGTAGTCGCGCTGGAGACCGAGATCGCCAAGGCTCACTGGACCCGCGCCGAAAGCCGCAATCGCGACAAGACCTACAATCCTTACACTCCCGCGCAGCTCGCCGCCACGGCGCCCGGCTTCCCCTGGGCGACCTTCATGACCGCCGCCGGGATCGGCAAGGCCGAGAAAGTCGTGGTGTCGCAGAACACCGCCTTCCCTAAGCTGGCACAGATATTCGCCAGCGCCGATCTCGACACGTTGAAGGCGTGGCAGGCGTTCCACACCACCGATGAAGCCGCCCCCTTGCTGTCCAAGCGCTTCTCCGACGCCAATTTCGAGTTCCGCCAGAAGTTCTTGCAAGGGCAGCCCGAACAGCGCGAGCGCTGGAAGCGGGCCGTTGCCGTTGCCGAAGGAGCAATGGGCGAAGCAATTGGCCGCGACTATGTGAAGCTTTACTATCCGGCTGATTCCAAAGCCAAGATGGACAAGCTGGTCGCAGACCTGCGTGTCGCCATGCGCAACCGCATCAATGGTCTGCAGTGGATGAGCCCGGCGACCAAGGTGCAGGCGCTAGCTAAGCTGGAGAGCTTCGGCCTGAAGATTGGCCATCCGGAAAAGTGGCGGGATTATTCGGCGCTGCAGGTCCGCAACGGCGACTTGTTCGGCAATGTCGAGCGCGCAGCTAAGTTCGAGTGGGACTATCGCCGCAATCGCCTCGGTCAGCGGGTCGACGAAGCTGAATGGGGAATGACACCGCAGACGGTCAACGCCTATTACTCGCCGGTCAAGAACGAGATCGTCTTCCCGGCCGCGATCCTCCAGCCGCCCTTTTTCGATCCCAATGCAGATGCCGCAGTAAACTACGGTGCAATTGGTGGGGTCATTGGGCACGAGATCAGCCACGGCTTTGATGATCAAGGTCGCAAGTCAGACGGTAAGGGCATCCTTCGCGATTGGTGGACTGCGGAGGACGCCGCCAAGTTCGAGGCGCAGGCAAGCCGGCTTGGTGCCCAATACGAAGCTTACACCTTCCCGAGCTTGCCAGACATGCGGATCAACGGACGTGTCGCTATGGGTGAGAACATCGGAGACCTTGGCGGCATCCTACTCGGGCTCGAGGCCTACCGCACCTCGCTTGGCGGAAAGCCCGCGCCTATTATCGACGGTTTCACCGGCGAACAGCGATTCTTCATGGGATGGGCGCAGGTCTGGCGGACGCTGTGGCGCGACGATGCGCTGCGGCAGCAGATCATCAATGGACCCCACTCACCGGGCCAGGTCCGCGCTTTCGCCCCGCTCCGCAACGTCGATGCTTGGTACGAGGCATTCAACGTCAAGCCTGGCGACGACCTGTACATTCCACCAGAAGAGCGCGTCCGAATCTGGTAGAAGGCAGCTGGCTTCGGTCGGACCCTTGGGGTCCGGTCGTCTCGATCAAAGTGCAGCGCCCGGCGGCTTGTAACGTGACCGACAGGCTGCAAGTCAGTCGATCGATGGGCCAAGTCATGTCCGCAACTGCCGGAAGCGTACATTAGGTCGGCCTACCGGACGGATAGGCGGCTAAAGGGCTCTGGTTATTCCGCCAAGCACCATTCTTACGCTAGGCAGGCGTACGGTTCGAATGAACTCGCGTCGGCTATTCGCTTGCTCGCTGCCGAAAGCGGCTGTTCCGCTTCACACCACCAGCAGCAGGCCTCCGGCGTCAAGCCATTGGCAAAGCGCGCCAAGCGCACTCCGGTAAAGCCCTTAGGGGCTGTTCCGTAAGGACATGATGCTCTGCGGTTGGTTAGATTGCTCTCATCGGCGGCGCGACAGACCAAGGGCCGCGAGTTGGAGAAGATCCGTGACTGCACCGTTCATCAACCTCAGCGTCCATCACCAACCAACGGGCGTGTCGGACCGGATCGCCTTTGGCTTCACCAAGACTCTGCGGTGGACCGCTGACACCTTCTTTGCCGAGCGCTACGGTCACCGGGCAGTCGTTCTGGAAACGGTCGCGGCGGTTCCGGGGATGGTCGGAGCGACCATCAATCACCTCGCCTGCCTGCGCCGCATGTGCGACGACAAGGGCTGGATCAAGACGCTCATGGACGAAGCCGAGAATGAGCGCATGCACCTGATGACCTTTATCGAGATCTCCAAGCCTACCCTGTTCGAGCGGGCGGTGATCATCGGCGTGCAGTGGGTCTTCTACCTGTTTTTCTTCGCGCTCTACCTCGTCAGCTCCAAGACCGCGCACCGGGTGGTCGGTTACTTCGAGGAAGAAGCGGTGATCAGCTATACGCACTATCTCGCCGAGATCGACGAAGGGCGCAGCGAGAACGTGCCGGCGCCCGAGATCGCCAAGCGCTACTGGGGCCTGCCGAACACGGCGACCCTGCGAGACGTGGTCCTGGTGGTCCGGGCCGACGAAGCGCACCACCGCGACGTCAACCACGGCTTCGCCAACGAGATTGCCGGTCTGCCGGTCGGCAAGATCGCCGACTGCCCGCCACATGCCGAGCTCCAGCCGAACTGGAAGCAAGCGGCCTGAGAGAACGATCGAAGGGAGGACAGGACATGCTGCCAACGCCAGAAATACATCTCTTCGTTGCCGACGCGGCGGTCCTGTCCTCGCTCGAATTCGCTCTTGCCGGATGACGACCTCTCCACCGCGACGGCGATCGTCATTGATGCGACAACGGTGCCGACCCGCTTCAGCTCCTGCACCGGCTGCGCGGCAGGGGCTGCTTTGCCCCAGCCTTGTTTCTTGTCACGAACCCGACCAGGCGAGATCACAAGCAGGCGCAGGCAGGAGCGGGTCGCCATCATCGAAAAGCCACTGCTTGGTGACGATGTGAGCCGGGGGCTCCACAATTTTTCACGCTCGAAAAGGCCGCCTGACATGACCGATCACGCCGTCACCGAGGAAGACATCGCGCGTCTTGTGCCCGAATTCTACGAGCGGGTCCGGCGGGATGAGCTGCTTGGCCCCATCTTCGACGGTGCGATCAAGGACTGGCCGCACCACATCGCGAAATTGCAGGATTTCTGGTCGTCGGTGATGCTGACCAGCGGCCGCTACAAGGGACAGCCGATGGTTGCCCACGTCCGTCACGAGCAGCAGATGAGCAAGGAAGCCTTCGCGCGCTGGCTGGCCCTCTGGGCCCAGACCAGCCGCGACCTGCTGTCCGAGGAAACGGCCGCCGCCGTCCAGGACCGCGCGGCGCGGATTGCCGAGAGCCTGCAACTCGGCATCCAATTCTATCGCGATCGGAAGGCGGCATGAACGAGCTGCCGAGCGGGCTGGAGGCGTACAAGCGTACGCCGGTCTTCACAGAAGAAACCGTGCCAGCGGGCTTACTGAAGGATCATTCCACCAAAGGCGGGACATGGGGACTGATCCATGTCGAGGAAGGCTGCCTGCGTTACTTTGTAACTGACCAAGCTCGTCCCTCGTCGAGTGTGGACCTCAAGCCTGATGGACCAGCGGGTGTGGTCGAGCCTACCATCATCCACCGCGTCGAGCCTCTCGGTTCAGTGCGGTTCTGGGTCGAGTTCTGGCGGTGACTAGCTCCGCGATTGCAATCGCTTAGCAAGTAGCCGAGAGCAGAACTTCGTCAAATCGTCGGTGCCATCGAAAGGCAGACGTTCATCGAGCCGTTGGCGAAGCAGCGCAAATTCGTTCCCACTGATCACGCCCTGAGCTCGCCCGAGCAACCGATAAGTGCCGTGACCAGTTAGGTAGCGTGATGAACAAAGGAAACTCCTCCGAACGCTGGTGGACAGTCACCCGGGGCCCCGGCCCGGTGCTTGCAACGGCTATCCATGATGGGCACGATCTTCGGCCGTCGGTCGCACAGGCCATGACCCTCCCGCCCGCTGACCGCCTCCGCGAGGAGGACCCGTTCACCGGCCAATCAGTGACCGACGTCCCGACGCACATCATAGGTCACCGGTCGCGGTTCGAATTCGATCTCAATCGGGCGGCCGAAGGCGCCATCTACCGCACTCCGGAGCAAAGCTGGGGCCTTCAGGTCTGGGAGGGGGCTCCGGATGAGGAGTTGTTCAAGGAGTCGCTCCGCATCCACGCAGCTTATTATCGGATGCTTGGCGCCCTGCTGGATGATTTCGCTGCCGAGCACCCACGGTTCGTGCTGATCGACGTGCATAGTTACAACCACCGCCGCGACGGTCCGGACGGCGCCCCTACGCCGCAGGAGAAGGCGCCGGACATCAACATCGGCACCTCTTCCATGCCGCGAGAACAGTGGGGGTTCCTGCTCGACCCCCTGATGGAAGCGATGCGCGGTTTCGACTTCAACGGACGGTCGCTGGACGTGCGCGAGAATGTCGCCTTCCAGGGCAAAGGCGAACAGACCCGTTTCGTTCATGACCGCTACCCCGGTCAGGGCTGCGCGATTGCCCTCGAATTCAAGAAGTTCTTCATGGATGAATGGACCGGTGAGCCTGACCCGGCAGAACTGGAGGCGATGCGCGACTTCATCACCTTCTCGGCCAAGGTGTCCGCCGACCTGCTGAAAAACTGATGGCAAGTCGCGCCCTAGAAGCGGAGCCGGCCACCCAGCGCTCTTCGGCGCGGCGGCGGAAGGTTGGCGAGACCGGGCGATTGCACCTCGACCGCCACTTACCCTTTCTGGTGGTGCATCGACGCTCGGTCGGTGAGGCCGCTTCCCGCAGTCTTGCGCGCAGGGTCGCGCTGAATAGTCCGGCCTATCTGATCTGGGACGAAGGCGACGATGACGAGGAGGCGCTGTCTCTTCTCGATCAGCTCGCAGCCGAGCTCGGCAGCCCAGAACAGGCGTTGCTGGTGATGACGGTCGAGGACCTCCAGCAGCTGCCCGAAGGCGAGGCCAGCACGGAACTGACTCCTTTCCTCGCCGTCGTGGCTGGCGGCAACTCGACTGCCGAGGAGCGAGCCCGCCGTGCCCTCGTCAGGGCGCTTGAGGCCATCGAGATCGACCTGAGGTCACCCAGGCTGATCGAGCATCCGATTGCGCCCGGGCACTGGCTTGCACGTGCCCTACGAGAAAGACCTGCGCTGACCCACTCGTTGCTGGTCAGCCTTCCGAGGATCCACTTGCGGGAGGATGGCGGCATTTTTCCGCTGGTAGCGCATGAGCTTGCCGTGGCTGCCGGCGATGCCCTGCTTCGCGCCGCTTGTGCCTACATGGACGACGGAGCCGGAGCAGCACCCGCGCACTACCGATCGCTCGGGCGGAGCGCTTTCCTGAAGGCGGCCTTGAGGGCCGACGAAAAGCTTGCCCAGATTGCCGGCAGTTTCGATTTCCTGCTGTCGGTCTCGCCGATCAACACCACGGCAGCGCTGCAGCAGTTCATCGAGAATGGTGAGCAGGTCGATCCCGATTTCCGCTATCGTCCGCTGACGGTGAACCCCGACATCGTGAAGCGCAGGCTCTATAACCTCGATTTCTCCCGGCTTGAAGACCCGCTGCTCGAACGGCTGTTCAACGACAAGCGCCACGAGATTGACGCGCAATTGACCATGTTGGCGACGCGCAACACGCCAGCCTTCCGTCCCGCAAGCCTGTTCCTTTACGGACCGGTCCAGGAGGCGTTGTTAAGCGACGCGCACAAAGTGCTGGCTGCTCCTCGGCCACGGCGCGTCGCTGGGGGATCGATCGATGCTCCGGCAATCGCTGCAGCAGCAAAGGAATTGATCTCGAGTTACAACCGCCCCGGAGCGCCGTTCGACGCTTCGGTAGAGATCCGCGACGACATCTCTGGCTTGATGGTCACGGGCAATCGGCTGCTGGTCGGCGCCTCGACGATCATGCCGGGCGCCCGGCTCGAGGCCCTTCTCTCGCATGAGGTTTCGACACATCTCCTGACCTTCATCAACGGCGCGTCACAGGGCCTGTCGATCTTCCGCAGCGGCCTTGCCCGCTACGAGGGCATCCAGGAAGGTTTGGGGGTGTTTGCGGAATGGGCCGTCGGGGGACTGACCTCCACCCGGATGCGCCTGCTCGCCGCCAGGGTGGTCGCGGTCAATGCGATGCAGCACGGCGCCGAGTTCATGGACACCTACCGCCTATTGCACGACGACTTCGGCTTTTCCGTTGGGGGTGCGTTTGGCATCGCGGCGCGGGTGCATCGCTCTGGCGGGTTGGCCAAGGATGCAATCTACCTCGAAGGCTTTCGCGCGGTCGTCGACCATGTCGCCGCCGGCGGCATGCTGACACCATTCTGGTTGGGCAAGATCGCGCTGACGGACGTGCCCGCAATTGAGGAACTGCTCCAGCGCGGTCTCGTTCACGCTCCAAGATTCCTGCCAGCCTACCTCGACCGACCCAGCGTTCAGCAGCGCATTCAGCAGCTCAAGACTGGCCTTGGATTGGAACGACTCCTCTAGAACAAGGCCATTTCGATGCGCATCGCCTTCTTTGTTAATGACACCGCGACCGAGTTCCCCGGCTACACGACCACCGTTTTGGCTCATCAGGCGGCAATGCGCGGCCATGAAGTCCTTTACATCACGCCATCGGACTTCATGCTGGACCGCGACGACAGCCTGCGTGCTCACGTCCGGCAAATGCCAAAGAAGAAATGGTCTAATCGCGAAGAGTTCTTTGAAGCCTTGCGAAACTCCAAGACAACGGCGGAAGCGGTCGATCTCAAGGAAGTGGACGTGCTGTGGCTCCGGTCCGACCCCTCCTTGGATGCGACGACCGAGCCGTGGCGGGCAGAAGCCGGCATTCTGTTCGGAAGGGAAGCCGCCAAGCGCGGCATACTGGTCCTGAACGATCCCGATAGCCTTGGCCGGGCGATCAACAAGCTCTATTTCCAAGGCTTTCCGGAAGAAGCGCGTGCCGAGACGATCATCACCCGCGACGAACGCGACATCAAGGCATTCGCCAAGGAGCATAAGAACAATGTCATTTTGAAACCGCTTCAGGGATCGGGCGGTTCAGGCGTGTTCAAGCTTGACAACGAAAGTGCCGGTAACCTCAACCAGATGATCGAGGCCATCGGCCGCGACGGGTACATCATCTGCCAGGCGTACATCCCCGCTGCGAAGAAGGGCGACATCCGCTTCTTCCTCATGAATGGCCGACCGCTGTGTGTGGACGGGAAATTCGCTGCATTGCGCCGGGTCGCTGCGAAGGACGACATCCGCTCCAACATTCACGCCGGTGGCAAGGCCGAAGTGGTTCAGATTGGGAAAGTGGAATTGCGGGTGGCCGAAATCATCCGTCCCAAGCTCATTGCGGATGGCATGTTCCTTGTCGGAATCGACATAGTCGGGGACAAGATTCTCGAAGTGAATGTCTTCTCACCCGGTAATCTCAAGAGCTGCTCGAGCTTGGCGGGTGTCGACTTCTCTGAGGCAATCATTGCGTCAGTCGAGCGCAAGGTGGAGATCGCATCAGACTACGGGTCTGTATTCGACAATCGTCATCTTGCCATGCTCTAGGTATGCGCCCCCACGATGGTCCAAGAAATGTCGCCGCATCCTGCCAAGGACCGGCTGGCAAAGCCTATACTGGAATGGGGCGGCAAGCCGTCACCTGCTCCGCATGAAGGAGCGTCTCACTTCTGCTTAACTCGCCCGAGAGCAGCCGTTCCGCTTACCACCATCAGCAGACTTTGGAGCGAAGTTAGTCTGAGCGTCGGCAAGTGGCCGCTAGCGGCTCGTCCGGTTGTCGCTTCCAATGGCGGGAAAGCAGTCGTTCCATCCAGTCGGACGGCTATGTCGGCTCCGGCCCGAAGGGACATTGCGCGGCATTGGTGCTGCTCCACTCGTATCAGGGTCAGGAGATCTAAGCCGCTGCTCTGCGGGCATAAACTTTCTCCTTCTAACCAGTGTTATGGCCAGCATCTGCTTCGGATCGCTAGTTGGGTCTCACCACATTCAGGGAGCAACTCGATGAATGGTGAGCTAGATTATCATTCGGCCAGGGCGCGGGCGGAGCGGGAGCTAGCTTACCGGTCCGCGGATGAGCGTGCCTCCGATGCGCACATGCGCCTGTCCGCGCTGCACCTGTCGCGAGCGCTGATCCTGGCCGAGGTCGACCGGCGGATCATGGAGCGGCAGCAGGTGCCGCTCGGACTAGGCTGCTGAGGTGGCAGCGAGCGACGAGGAAGCGATGCAATCGCTCTATTTCACCCAGCGCGAACAGGCCGAGCGGCAAGCGGCCGAAGCGGCGCTGTGCCCCGAAGCACGGCGGGCACATCAGCACCTTGCCGACCTCTATGCAGCCGAGATCCGCCGCGACTCCCGCCAGGTTACGCGGGACGAAGATGTGATTGGCCTTCCACGATTGGTGATCCTTCCCCGTGACTAGGACCGTTACGTGCTCAACGGCGGCGCGCTACACCGTGTCCGAGCTGAGCGCATTCGGGCAGGTCCGGATCGCCGCCGAGTTCGAGGCCGAGAATGATGGCGAGGCGCTGCGGCTGGCGCGACGGTTGGTGCCCCACGGCAGCGGCGAGCTGCGCCAGGACATGCGGATCGTATGCCGGTTCGGGCGAGCCTAGGGCAACTGACTGCCCTACGTTCGTCCTCATTCGTTAGCGGGGATGATGCTGAAGGCGTGCTTGAACGGCAGGCTGTAAACGAGAGACCCTGCTTCATCTTCGGCATCGATGCGGTAACGCAGATCGATCACGCCATTCTTCAGATCGCCTGCAATGCAATCACGAGCGTTCATCAGCACGTACGAGCGAAGCGCCTCGAGATCATCGACAACCTTTCCATCGGGATCGAGCAGGTCATCCGAGCCGTCGCGGAGATGGAGAAAATATCTGGGCATGAGTGGCTCCGCAGTTCGGCGGGAGCGCTCAGGTCTCTCAGCCGCCGAGGCCAACATGTTCTCGGCGATGGGTAACCTATATCAGGGCGATGTCGACTAATCCATGTGTTTCGAGACTTTTGAATGTAGTTCTCGCTACTTGGAGCCGTCCCATGTTATAGCGACCTCATTGCCATCGATCTAATTCGGGCCATGGCGACTGAGAGAGGTTTTCGCGCTCCCGCCCTAGCGTTGCGGGAGAATGCCGGTGTCTGGCGATAAGCAGAAGACCACCTCGGATCTCGAGCCTCTGGCTCGTAAGCTGGCCAATTGGCAAAAGCTCAGCGAGGCAGATCGCAATGCGGTGCTGAGCCTCCCGCGCACTGTAAAGCATGTTGAGCAACACCACTACCTTGTGCGGGAGTTCGACCGGGTCAGTCATGCATGCTTGCTGCTGTCCGGCTTCGCCATCCGCCACAAGATCGTTGCTGGTGGCCATCGTCAGATCGTCGCCATCCACATGAAGGGGGAGTTCGTCGACCTCCAGAACTCCATGCTTGGGACGGCTGACCACAGCGTCCAGATGCTGACGAAAGGCAAAGCTGCTTTCATCCCGACGGAGCAGATCAAGGAGCTCGCGGACAAATACCCGAATGTGGGGCGAGCATTGTGGACCGACACCCTGGTCGATGGCTCGATCTTCCGGGAGTGGATCGCCAACGTCGGCCGACGCGATGCCTTCACGAGGGTTGCCCATCTGCTGTGCGAATTCGCGATGCGGATGGAAGCCGCCGGGCTTGGCGAGCGAGGGCATTACGAACTGCCGATGACTCAGGAGCAACTTGCCGACGCGACCGGGCTCACCTCCGTCCACATCAATCGGACAATGAAACAACTGCGGGCCGCTCAGTTGATAACTGGCGGCACTCCACGATCGATCGTGATCAGTGACTGGAGACAGCTCGCCGATGCAGGGGACTTCAACAGTGCCTATCTGCATCTGCCTGAGGGCAACCCGGCGCTCGAACATTAACGCAGTGCGATCGGCGGTCGTCAGCGAAGCGCTCGATCACTTGTTTGCCGCCAGCTGCGAAGCCGCCGCCCGAGGCCAGTGTTCCGCTCCCTAACCTAGGGCAATGCACGCCGGCATTCAGGCGACTATCAGGACGAACGTATGGCTACCTATCGTGTGAACATCGTCAACGAACACTTTGCCCAGTCTGGCGAGCACGAGGCTCCGGATGTGGTGCACGCCTGGCGGGGCGCGATCAGGGCGGCGATCGAGATCGGAGCGGATCAGGTGTCCCACGGCAATCCCTTCTTCGGAGCGGAAGTCACGCTTGAGGACGGCAACAAGCAGATCGGCCGTTATGTCGTTTCAGTAGGCGCTACACCGCTCAAGGACTGAGCTTCGCTGGCCTGCCTTCAATGCGTCGGCTTAGATTAACTCATGTCCAATCTCAGGTCTTGCTGTCCTGCGTGCGCCAGTGCTCCCGATCGGCCTCGTCGATCGCTGACAGCAGGTCCCCGAAGCAGGGGGTCATCTCGACCGGCCAGGCGCGATCGAACGACGGCCCGAGCTTGTTGAGTTCGCCCCGCGTGACGAGCGCCACGGCATAGATCGCCTCATCTTCTTCAGCTTTGGTCACACAGCTTCCCCTGGCCCTAGAACAGGCAGGCCAGGCCGAAGTGCCAATTGTTTCGCCACTAATATAAGTTAATGGCCACGAAATCGGTGCTTTCGGACAGATTCCTGATGCAGGTTAGAGGGGTGTGCGTGGCTTCCGGCTAATGAGGCTGGGATCGGCGAGTCCCACTGCCGGTTCAAACCTCACTATTGCACTTGGGGAAGCTGCGATGGGCCTAGATGACAGAGCATATCTGCTCGCACGTGCGGAAGAGGAGCGCCTAAGGGCCTCTCAGGCGCCAAACGACATCGTGCGAGCGATACACCTGAAACTAGCTTTCGAGTACGCCACGCGAGCAGACGGCGGAGGAACTCCAGCTGTGGCCGATGATGAAATAATCGGGCGCAACGATGGTGGCCTGCGGATCCTTCAGCCGAGGATGGACACCTGACAGTTATCAATCGCGCGCTCCCTCCGCGCAACGGAGAGGCAGTGTTAGTCGAGTGTCCAACTGCAATGTTTAGCCAGAATATCTGCAGGGTGGAGAGCAGACACCGCTGATGCTCTTAGCGGAGGATTACTACCGCATCTGCAAACGCGAGGCTGTGAATGATTTGGTCATTCTCATCGTGCACGTCGATCCGGTAGCGAAGGTCCACACGACCCTCGCAAACGTCGCCAGCGATGCAGTCCCGGGCTGAGGCGAGCGCCCTTCCCGCGACTGCCTCGATGGGCATCTCAATGCCTTCAGGATCGAGAAGAACATCGACGCTGTCGACCAAATGCATGAAATAGCGGGGCAATGCTCGAACTCCTGCATAGGCAGGAGCACAAGTCTGTCTCACAGCCACCAAGAGGCCAGACAGACTTGGTGGTGCGAGCTCTTTAGCAGCAAACCGCCAGGAAGGCCCGAACTGATATTCTAGAGACACGCTAACCCAGGTTAGATCGTCCGCCCTTATCCCTGACTAGCAGGTTGTTGGTACAGGCCGGGGAGCTCCTTAGTATGTCGTCCGACTTCCTGGCGCCGCTGCTGCGCAGATGGCAGAAGCGCAGCCAGCTTACTCCCGCTGACGTCCAGGCACTTCTTGGCTTGCCCTGGCGCCGCCATGAATTCACTCGGGAGGCGTATATCGCTGTCGAGGGAGCCCCGGTCGAAACCTGTGCTTTGATCATGGAAGGCTGGGCATATCGACAGAAGATCCTGCCTAACGGAGCGCGGCAGATCATCTCGATCCACATCCCTGGCGAATTCGTCGACCTTCAGAACTCGCTTCTCGGTGTGGCCGATCACAACGTGCAAAGTCTCGGGCGCTCGGTTGTGGCCCTCACGCCAGCATCTGCTCTAGCTGAGTTGGCGCGAAACAACGGCGCAATCAGCAAGGCGATGTGGCTCGACACTCTCGTGGACGGCTCCATCTTCAGGGAGTGGGTCGTGAATGTCGGTCGGCGCAATGCGAAGGAACGCATTGCTCATCTGATATGCGAGCAAGCTCTGCGGATGCAGGCTGCAGGCATGGGCGAGCCAGAGAAATTCCATTTCCCGCTCACCCAGGAGCAACTCGGTGACGCCGTTGGCCTTACGCCAGTGCACACCAATCGCAGCTTGCAAAGTCTCAGACGAGATCGCCTGATCGATTATGGCGTAGGGTGGATAAAGATCCTGGACTGGCCGCGCCTGCAGCTGGTGGGGCAGTTCGATGAACTCTACCTCCACCATGCAGTCTAGCGACCTCAACCCCTAACGGAGGGGGACGTGCGACTGGGTCGGTTCCGGGCATCGGCTACTTAGCTGAACGGAGGTCAGCCAAAGGGTGCTGACAAGATTTGGCGGGAGGGGTCCGATCTGGACGCTACTCAGTGGCACTGGGTGAGCCGGCTGGAGCCGGCTCACCCATAACCTTCAGACTTCCGTCGATTCCGCCAAAATAAGAGCGTCTTCGACTTCGACGCCCAGGTACCTGACCGTAGTTTCGATCTTGGTGTGTCCGAGCAGGATTTGCACAGCCCTGAGGTTCCCCGTCTGCTTGTAGATCAAGGCTGCCTTGGTTCGCCGAAGCGAGTGGGTGCCGTAATCCTCTCGCCTGAGACCAATCGCGGTCACCCACTCATCAACTAGGCGGGCATACTGGCGCGTGCTGATATGTGCCGAGTGGTCCGTCCTGCTTGGAAAGACGAAGTGGTCGAGCGAGCTGCCTCGGCGCTCAAGCCACTCCAGCAGGCTGTTCCTTGCTGGTTCCAGCAGTTCGAACTGCACGGGCCTGCCGGTCTTTTGCTGGATGACGATGGCTCGCTGACGGATACGGGCCCCACTCACGAGCTCGCCAACACGTACCTTGACGAGATCGCAGCCACGAAGCTTGCTGTCGATCGCAAGGTCGAAGAGGGCGCGGTCCCGGAGACGATGCTCTTGCTCTAGCCAGAAGCGTACAGCCCATACCTGCTTGGGATGTAGAGGCCGCTTCGCGCCCAGCTTCCGACCGGCGTTCCAAGCAGGCCGGCAGTCCTGCCCGGGATCATAGATCGAGTGTCCCATCGTTCATCTCCTTTGGCCACGAGCGGCCAGGAGAATGAACGAGTGATGGCACAAGCATGTGGTGGCTGTTATTGGCCGAGAGCAGCTAGTCAGGTCTTCGCGTTACCCCCTTAACAAGCAGTCTATTGTTCAGCGTTTTCGGCCGCGCGGGAGAGCCAAGATTAGTTACGCTTGTTCGCCGGCATACCGCCACTGAAACCAACGATGACTCGCAGGCCGTTTATCGGGCGAGGATGGCCTCTCAAAGGCTCAATGAGAACCTCTTCAACTTGTCTGCCGTAAGCCTCGGAAGGATCATCAGAGAATAACGATTGTAGAATGCCTGAGGAAGAAACAACCTTGCCTGGGAAGATCGCCTTCTCGCCCTCGAGCCAGAAATCTGCTTTCTGCCCAATCCTTACATTCGGCGCATCACGCTGGTCGACCTCGGCCCGAATGCGGACAGCACCAGAATTAGAGGTTAGGAGCATTACGGCTTCAGGGTAAACTGCGCTAATCTGCTCGCCGGGACGCTTGAGAATACGAGCGACTGTACCGGCAACTGTCGAACGAATAATGCACTTGCGCCTTTGGTGGCTACTACCTGCCAACCGTGCTTCTGCGGCTCTTACCTCGGCCTGGGATGCTTGTTTCTCCTCACTGCGACTGCCTTGCCGGAGTATTTCCGCTGCAGCTTGGGCACGAGACAAACCAGCTTCAGCTGCGTCAGTCGCACCTTGTGCCTCCAGCAATGAACGCTCTGCTACGAAGCCTCTTGATTGTAGCGCTTTAACGCGATTGAGGTTGTCTTGAGCGACTCCTAGTCTAGCTGAGCTCTCGCGTACTGACGCTTCAGCCTGTGCAATCTCTTCGGGTCTGCTTCCTTTGTTTATTTTTGCGCTCTGCGCCCTAGAACTTGCTAAATCAGCTTGAGCTTCATCTAGCGCGGCAGCGAAATCTTCACACCCCTGTAGTACGGCAACCGGCTGGCCCGGTGCAACGGCGTCGCCCTCTTCTACGAGGAGTCGCGCGATCAGACCGCTGCCCTCAGTACCAACGCGACGAACTCCTCCGTCCCGTTCGATCCTCCCTCCCGCCGTGAATAGATAATGCGAGCTTACAGCGCTCGAGAGATCATGATTGAGGTCGCGGTCCCCCGATCCGCAAGCCTGCAGAGCAGTGAACACACCGGCAAGGATGCACACCTTCCTAGCGGAGTTCTCCATCTACCATCTCCATTCGGTTGGTGGCAAAATTGTCCAGTCGAGCGTCGTGCGTGACGACAGCAATGCATCTTTGACCTTCAGCAGCAATTTGTTGCAGCAGTCGCGCAATTGAAAGAGCGGATGTCGTGTCTAAGGCAGCTGTCGGTTCGTCACAGAGTATGATGAACGGGTCCGCCGCGAGCGATCGAGCGAGCGCCACTCTCTGCTTCTCGCCGCCACTCAGATAAGTCACTTCCTGATCCGCGAGATGCTCAATCCCAACTGACGCCATCGCACGTTCAGAATGCAAGAGCGGTAGTCTTCTGATGGCTAATGCAAGCTGCACGTTGGAGCGCACTGTTAGACCCTCAATCAGCTTGAAGTCTTGGAAGGCGAAGCCAGTGCTCTGTAACCTCAATTGATGACGTTGCTCGTTATCTAACTCTGACATGTCTTTTCCGAGCACATGCACTGCACCACGCGTCGGCATCAGTAGTAGGCCTGCGACCGCCAAAAGCGTGGTCTTTCCGCTACCTGACGGCCCCCTGATAAGGGTCAATGACCCGGCCTGAAGATGCAGGCTCACGTCGTTAAGGATCGTCCTTCGCGAACGGCCTGTCCCAATCTCCACACCCACGTTCTGGAGACTAAGTAGCGGGCCCGGAGCTGGGGTGTGCGCAGCCTTACTCACCTAGTGTGATCCACGAAGTGCTTCTAACTCAGAGATTTTGTTGACGAAACGAGAGGAGAACCAAGCTGCAGCGAAGGCGCCAAAAACGCAGGACATCCAAGCAAAGGCGCTCACAGACGTGAGCACTTGGATCCAGGCAATCTGAGCTGAAATTAGTGTCGTAAAGCCAGCGCTCAGGCCGACGCCGAGGAAGCCTCCGATTGCCGCAACCGCAGTGACAAGGAGCGCTGTAGCGATCCTCAAGTGCCCTTTGCTGAATCCGAGCAGCAACATCGTCACGAGATCCCTTCGTACAGTCCGAAGGAGTCGGTCTGTAGAGAACCAAACGAAGACGCATGCCATACTCACGGAAAGGATGACCGATGTGAGTATCGCTCCCCCTGCTCCTGTGCTGCTGATCCAATGCCAACTGGCCTCATTCGCCATCTGAGACCTAGTCCTGACCAGAAGTTTAGGGTGTGATCGTTGCAATTCGGCTGCTGCTTTGGCGGGGTTACCCTCCACAGTGGCTATTAGGAAGTTCGTCTTATCTCCGGGCAAGCGCAGTATACTCCGAGCTTCGGAATAGCCTGTGAAGACGTACGGAGTGCCTAGAAAGCTGCTGTAACCTGCTACGGGATTCTGCAGGCGAAGCGATCGACCATTCACTTCGACAAAATCGTTCTCATGCGCTCCTAATCTAAGCTGGTCTGTTTGCTCCACTGCAGCTGTGCGCGGTGAGATTCTGAGCCCACTGAGGCCCACAACTGCTACGCCGGTGGTCTTCCCCGTTTCGGACAGCCAAGAGCCGAAGCCCACGGCCAGTTCCTGAACGTTTTGAGTCTTACCTCTATCGTAGAGGCGGAAGGCGTCGGCGCGATCTATCAAGCCGGGATTCTCAAAGGTCTGCACGCCGCGCGCACTTAGGATCGTGTTATCGGTCTGGGCGAAGGGGACTCGCTTAACATACGCTTGAACACTGGTGTCTTGGCTCGAACCTTGCCTGTGCACGAAACAGGCGCGGCTGAGACGTCTTCCGTCTTGCAAGCAAGACGGTTCTCCGAGTCTGATGTGGAGATTCTCGACGCTTCCGCCTCCTTGGAAGCGGTTGAGCGATTCCGCTATGAGATCTATGTGCAAGAACAGGGCAAATCATACGCTCAAGCTGATCATGATGAAAAGCGCTTACGAGACGAACTCGATCACGGCGCATTGCATTATCTACTAAGGTGCCGAGCAGGGCGGCTCATTGGTTATTTTCGGGTCCACAACGCACTGCCCGCCAGCCTTGAGCAGCTTATGAGCTTGCCACCATGGCTCAGAGATCTTGAGCCTGCATTCATGTCGCGGCTGATGCTGTCTCCTCGTTTGAGGGGGACGAACGCGGCTATCGCGCTCCTCTCTGCCGCTTACGTCGACGGGCTGCGGCGCGGGCGTGCGGCTGCGGTCAGTTACGTTCGCCCAGAGCTCAGATTTTTCTATGAGAGGTTGGGACTGCACTGTGGCGACGATCGGGTGATAGATCCGGGCCTAGGGACGACAACGATAATGATCCTTCTTCTCCGCGATCTGGAGCGTTTACAGGCTGTCAGATCACCTCTTCTTCGTATCACAGATCGTAGCGGTTCGAGCGCGAGCGTTTTTCTATGAAGCGACTACTAGAGGTAATTACTCTCTCGCAAGAAATCATGGCGAGCAAGCTTCTGGCATATTTAGATAAGCGCAGTTTAGATCGGGATTCGTACGCTCGCTATCTTTCCATGCAATATCACCTGACTAAGGGAGTGCAGCGCTATTTTCTGAGTGTTGCAGCCCACCCGAGCCTTGTTCAACGGAAGGTTTTCCGAAAATTTCTCTTCGATTTCGCAAATGAGGAAGAACAGCACTACAAGATAGCCGAGCGTGATTTAGAGAAGCTCGGATTAGTGCTGACTGAAGAGCCATTTGATGTTGAACTCTGGCACTCCTATTTCTCAAAGGTGACCGTAGATCGGCCGTTCCTGCGATTAGGCGCAGCATGCATACTTGAGAATCTCTCCTCGGGCGCAGTTAAGGAGCCTCTCAGCCAAATGCTTTCGGCTCCATTCCTTAATCGTGACAATACAAATTTCATCGTGTTGCATCAACATGAAGTGCTGCCTCATGGTCAGCAAATCTTGGAAGCGATCGAAGAAGCCGTCCCCACTCAGCAGGAGGAGGAGGATCTTGTTTCCGGAGCCAGGAAAGGTGCCCTTTTTTATCTTCGGATGACGGACTGGGTTCTTGGAACAGGTCACGATCAAGCCATTCTTTTCCCTGCCCCCTACACCGCTGCTCCACTTCACTGAGAGCTTGTTGCCGGCGCTGTTGCTGGCTGCCCCGACAACAATCTTTTACGACCGATCAGCGGTTTCGTCCTATAAAAAGGCAAGTCGACTTCTCCAGCGACAGCACTTGGCTTCCGAACGCCAAATCACCGCTCTGAGTGGCTTTGAGGCAAGTTCCGGAGATGAATGGCGGTCCGCTTATGGCTATGGGCCAGATGAAGCGGAGCGTCCGTAATGGGCGCAAAGCGGCCTTTCCGGGTTTGCACTTCGCCTGCAACCTATTGATCCACATAGGGCCTAGTTGAGGAGCCTTGTGCAAACCGCATGGCCTCAAACGGCCGCTGCACCAGGCCGTATGTTTCTGAAATCTCATGGGGAAAGATGGTGGACGCACTAGGGCTCGAACCTAGACCCGCTGATTAAGAGTCGGGCGGGCTGATGAGGAGGCTAGCTAGATTTCGCACCTTTCGAAGGCACGCTGCTCATCGGCGTGGCGGACGATGGTACAGAGCTGAGACTTAATGCTGACAACTTCCTAAATGAGGATAAACTCGGCCTGCACCACCGGCACTTTCAGATCTACTGAGGATGCAACATGCATAGCAAGCGCCTGACTGAAGCATTCGACTACGCAGCCAAACTTCATGCTGCTCACACACGAAAGGGCATCGACTGCCCATACTTGTCGCACTTGCTCGGCGTTGCGAGCTTTGTGCTTGAGTATGGCGGTAGCGAGGATGCGATCGTAGCCGCACTGTTGCATGACGCGGTTGAGGATCAAGGCGGTGCTGACACATTGGAAGTGATCAGTGGCCGCTTTGGCAGCCACGTGGCGGCAGTAGTTGAGCAATGCTCGGACTCGATCGAAGCTTTGGGCGTTGAGAAACCTGACTGGGAAGTGCGCAAGCGCGCTTACATTGCGGCGCTGAAAACAAAGCTCCCCGATGCCCTTTTGGTCACTGCATGTGACAAGCTGCACAGTGCGTCAGCCATCTTGGCTGATCACGACGAGGCGCAGCAGGTTGGAGGACCGGCCGTCTGGGATCGTTTCGGCGGTAAGCCGGCTGCACAAGTTGTGAGCTACTACTCCGCGCTGCGGTCTGAGCTTTCGGGAAAGATACCCGCGCCACTTGAACGGCGGTTCGGGCGTGTTGTTGATAAGCTCGAGCAAGCTGTAGACGACGTCGATCGCCAACATTGGGTAGAGCGGCTGCTAGCTGCTTGAACCGCGGCGCCCTTGGGGAAGGGCCTACGACTGCCCGCTTGAGTCCCTCCCGCTTTGAACTCGCTTGCTGAGCGATCATGCTAATGCACCTGCTATGGGTGCCTCTCGTCGCCGCAGAGTGAGGGTGATTTGTGAAGCGTTTAGTAGGCAATTGGATCAGATCCCTGTTAGTCCTCCTGCTGATGATCGGAGTGGTCATCATCTTGCTGGTCGTCGCCATCAGCTGGAATGATCTCTCGGGAGCCGCCTACGGGTCAGCTGAGAATGGCGTCGCACGGCACCAGGAGAATGAGTCGGGTGCGGAAGTGGCTTTGAATGCCGCTGTGCTTGCCTCCTTACTTGCAGCATTCGACGAGACAGAACTTGTTCGCGGGCACGCCATCCGTAAGACGCGCCAAGATCTTAAAGCCATTCGGATCAACACTGGCCTGCTTGCAAGACGTGAAGCCCCTCGTCTCGCTGAGAGAATGGTGCACCCGACGATTATACCGCGGCTCGGTTACGCTTACGGCATGGATGTCTTTGCCGACGGAGATCGTGTCTGGACTTTGTTTGATGAGGCTATGGGTCCGGGCATGGCGCACATCGCCGAGAATGACGCGAATAGTTACGCAAAGCAGCTAAATCACCATCGGAGTGACTTGCTCACCACCCAGGCCCGATTTGGGAGCTAAGCTTAACTCGGCTGTCGAACCACTCGGCCGCGAGCACTTCATTTCAGTACCAGCGCTCTCGCACAAGGACCCCAAGGCACCTGAGCGATTGCGCACGCAGAAGCGGATTTTGACGGCGATCTGGACGAGGCTGCGAACGACGTACCCAGATATGCTACGTCGCGGCGCTGTGAAACTTGGCATCCAGGAAGCCAAGAGAGTGCCAGGGGCGGCAATCGATGGTCCACTCCCGATTGTAGAGACTGGCTTGATAATGTGGGGGTTATACGACGTGGCGGGTAGCGCAGCTTCCGGATGGCGTGCCGCCCAGCGCGAGATCGCTGACGCGACGATCGCTGAAGCAGACCGCGCTGCGCAGAGCCAATTGGAGAGTGCCGCTCAGCAGTTCTACGCGATTGAGAAGGAGGGTAGGGTAGCTCGCTGCGCAGCTCTTGCGGCTTCGATGGAGTCCCTCTCTCGTGGCGACCAGGCTCAAGAGTATGAGCGCCGCTGCAGCTAGCAGGGTCTTTGCTGGCCAAGTCAGATGCTGCGCCACCTATGATTTTTACATGCAATTGTACTTAGTCAGAGTTGCCACGTGCCGCTGGACAGCTTGGCAGCTAGTTGGTGTACTCGTCCGACTGTAGGGGAGGTGCTTATGATACCGAGTATAAGCAGTGAGAACAGTGACGAGCAGCTACCGCTGCTGTCCAAATCGGCAATCCGCCAACGCGTCGAGACGCTCGCAATCTCCGCCGATGCCAAAGCGTTGTTGCTCGACCTAGCAGATAAGGCTGTGGACGTTGGGGGCAAGCTGATCCAGGTCGGGCGCAAGATCTTGTCGTTCGTGTTTGATCTGGTGCAGCGCTTCCCGAATACGACCTTCGGTACGATCATCGGCCTCGTCCTTACCTTGCTCGTCAGTGCGGTGCCGATTGTCGGAGCCCTGCTGGGCGCCCTGCTGGGGCCATTGCTTATCGCGCTGGGCGTCGGGGCCGGCGCCCTTTCGGACCTCAAAGGCGAGCGAGCATTCGTCTCCCGTGTCCAGCGCCTCGAAAACGAGTTTCTCGCGCTTTCGGCCAAGGCATGAGCAAGCAAGCCACTCTGGACGCCTTTCAACATGTCACATGTGTTGTCGCCGATCCGCTGCGCTTCAAGCACAAGCTGCGCATCGGCGAGGATGCTTACACCTCGCTGCGGGTCAGCAAGCATGTCCGTCAAGCGTGGGACGTCGGCGGGGCGGCCGCTACGGGCGCAGCAGTTGCCGCCTCTCCAGCCGTCGCTACGACCTTCTTCGCATCGACTGCTAGCGGCGGCCTATTGAGTTTGATCGGGCTGGGTACTGCAGCCGCGACCCCCGTAGGCTGGATCGTCGCTGCAGCTCTCGCCTCCGGCGGCGCATACTATGGCGTGATGCGCTTGGCACGCACGCACGGTAGTAGTCGCGTCGACACCATTCCCAAGTTCATCAACACGCCGCTGGATCTCCTAGCAGCAGCGCTGTTCGATCTGATTGGGGCGCTGGCCGTGCGGGTCGCGGCCATAGACGACGTCGTCGACGACAGCGAAACAGCGTTGATCGCGGAGCACTTCATCACCGAATGGGGGCTCGACCCGCAGTATGTGCGGCAAGCACTTGCTGTGCTGCTGGAGGAAACGAATTCCAAGCGCGTAAAGCAACTAGCTCAGGCTGTGGCTGACTTCCAAGCTGCCAATCCTGACTGCAATGCACGCGAGATGCAGGCGGATCTGCTGCTATTTCTGCGCGACGTGGCTGAAGCGGATGGCGTTCTGGACGAACGTGAAGAGCTGGCAATGGATGCCGTGCAAGCCGCATTTGCAGCTACCAATCAAGTCAGCGCCGTAAGCGCAGCACGGACTGCTACCAGTCTTGCCAAGAGAACAGTGTCTTCCGCCCGAAGTACAGCAGCTACGTTGGCTGCCACCTTTGGTCGCCTGCGGGACGCAAGCGCTTAGTTGCTTTCGCGCCGCTAGCGCTGCCCATCCTGTCCTTGCGATGGTTCGCCGAAGTGGGGCTTAGGTTGTGAGACGCTACTCTCTCTCTCTACTCATCGCCGGCTAGCTGAGGGCCACTGCTGGCCCCGCATACGGTATCGATTGCAAGGATTTCGACGAACTTGAACACTACACCCGATCTATTTCCTCGCTTTGCGGACATCATCCGGCAGCTCTCAAGCGGCCAGATCGAAGACCCGTGTTCCGTGCCCCAACTTCGCTTGGCAAGCACTGCAATCGGGGGACGGGCAATCGATATGCTCTATGCGCCCTTCGACCACCTGAACCTTTCGGCGCGCATCGTTGTCATCGGACTGACGCCGGGACGGCAGCAGGCGGCAAATGCGCTCCGCTCAGCTCAGCAGGCACTTCGGAGCGGCGCGACGAACACGCAAGCGTCGGAGCAGGCGAAGACCTTCGCAAGCTTCTCTGGGCCGATGCGATCGAACCTCGTTGCCATGCTCGACACGATAAATATCGCTAAGTGGCTGGGTATCCGAACTACTGCCACGCTATGGGAGCGTGACTCACATTTAATCCACTTCACGTCGGCTCTTAGATATCCCGCGTTCGTGAACGGTGAGAACTGGTCCGGTAGCCCCGACATGCTACGCTCGGACGAAATGCGAAAGTGGCTAGAGGTTTATACTGGCACGGAGCTCTCGCTCATGACCGATGCCGTGTTTGTTCCGCTTGGCCCCAAGGTAGGTGCGGCTATCAATCACTTAGCTGACTTGGGTCAGATCCCACGTGAGCGCATTCTCGGTGGAATGCCGCATCCGAGTGGCGCAAACGCTGAGCGCATTGCCTATTTCCTCGGTTCCAAGCCTGCCGTGAGCCTCTCGAAGAAGACTAATGCCGCTTCCATCGATTCTGCGAAATCAGCAGTGCTGACGAAGGTCGCTCTACTCTGACCTCGACACTGGCTTTCGCCGCAGCTTGAGGGGTGGTGCGTCGATCAGGGCTCAGTCGCCAAAGCACTGATCTGAAACTAGAATTCATCCGGGTGTAATCCGGGTGAAAATGCCCGATATATGGGTGAAATGGTGTGGATCCGGGTGTAAACCGGCAGTTTAAAGCGCTATTTTCCGCCATTTCTACCATTCACGCTGTGTTGACATCGCAGGGGTCGCAAGTTCAATCCTTGCCACGCCCACCATTTTATAGCCCGCCAGCTTAGAGAGTCAGGCGGGCTTTTCATTGCAAGTTGCTGAGAAGCCCTTTGCGGGCTGGTCCGGTGAAGCTTTGGCCGGCCCACCGAACAAGGGAGCTGCCGTCAGCGGGGGTGGACGCGCAGTGGCACACGCTCGTTGATCGCATCGATGCTTGCTTGATCGTGCGCGTGACAGCGGCAAGGTCAGTCCGGCTCGAAGGGGCGGAGTTGTCGGTCACTGACTGATACGACGATGACCGGGTGGGAGCTCGCTTTCTCATCGGCACCCGCAACGCGATCCCGGCGCAGAGGCGGTGAGCCTGTCGCCAAGCTCCGGCGCATTATGATCTTCCCACTCTGTCCGTGCGCGGGCTGACTCTATTGCTGCCCTTCGGCGCAATCGGCTTCAGCGGAGAGTGGAATGAAAAGAATATCAGGTCTATGTTCTCAGCCGAGCAGCCGAACTGGTCGAGGCGCGCCGACTGATCGCGGGGAGCGATTCCATCGCATTGGCCAAGACGGCCGCCTTGCGGAAGCAAGGTCGCTTCGAGGTCTGGCAGGGTGATCGGCTGGTGGCGCGGCTCTATGAGCCACTAAGGCCGAGGACGTAGCGTCCCACTGATTTTCCACCTTTGCTGTTGCAGAACCAATCATCGTCCCAGCCATTCCCCTTGCACACTTTGCATGAGGACAAGATGACCCAACCCACCCAGACTGACCTGGCCCGCATGGCGCTTGAGAAGCGTCAAGCTCTCCGCCCGCCGGAGCGCCCTGCTACCGAGCCATCCCAGCCCGCGTTTGCGGCCGAGACGCCCCGACCCGACTATGCGCCTTCCGGGGCTCTTGATGCCGAAGGGCATCGCCCGGTGCTCGAACGCTCACGCAAGGTGCGTTGAACCATGCGCCGGCTGAAGACGGTGAACCGGCGTGCACGCCAGGCGCAGCGACGCGCCCAGCAGCAACAAGCGACAAAGCGCAAGGCGAGGAACGAAGATGCTATTCCAGTTCAACAGTGACAACCAGGTGCACGGCGACACGGAGGTCGAAACCCGCATCCAGTCGCTCGTCGAGGCCCGCCTGCGCAACGTCCAGCACAGGCTTACGCGGGTCGAGGTCCATGTTGGAGAGATCAACGGACCTCGCGGCGGGGTCGACAAACGCTGTGCGGTCGAACTGCGCCCGAACGGCCTTGACCCGGTGACCGCGACCGACACGGCGGACACGATCGAACAGGCAGCCGCAGGGGCTACCGACAAGGCCGTGGCCGCCTTTCAGCGCGTGATCGGCCGAACCACCACGCGCAAGGGGCATTGACCGGCCATGCTCGAAACCTACGGTTTTTTCGGGTGGCTGCTCATCGGGCTGCTTGCGGGCGCGCTCGCCAAGTTCATCATGCCCGGTCGCGACCCCGGCGGCTGCCTCGTCACCATCTTGCTGGGGATTGCCGGGGCGCTGCTGATGGGGTTCATCGGCAATGCGCTGGGCTGGTACTCGCAAGGGCAGGCCGGCGGCTTCATCGCAGCGACGTTCGGCGCCCTCCTCATTCTTACGGTCTACCGCTTCACAATGCGCCGCCGGAGCTGACCGCAATGCCTGGGCATCGGACCACAAGCCCGCGCCTTCCACCTGCACTCTCGAAAAACGGCACAGGAATGCTGATGCCTATGGCCTTCCTACTCGATCGCAATCGCCGGGTCAGGCAGGGCAGGGCCATGCCTACGATCCTTCGCACAAGCCTGTTCGCGCTTACGCTCGGCGCTCTTGGAGCGCTGTGGGTGATCGCTGGTCCCATGACGGCCATCGCGGCAGGTTTCGCCACCTTTGCCTATGTTTTCGTTCTTGCGATGAAGAGCGCAGCGGCAGAGATCCTGCGCTTTGAACGCGAGCAAAGGCCCGATCTCTGCGCTTGACGCCGGTTCGCCAGGCGTGGGATCCGCGGCAGCAGGTTGGTCGAGGCAGTGCGCTGAACCCAGGAACAACCAAGTCGGAGCAGTGGCTCTCCATTGCCCATGCGCTGCTGGTCGCCTTGTGCTTGGCGATGGGCTACCTCGCCCACCTCAACAGCCGTCCTGTCACTACCGCCCTCGCCCTGATCTTTGCGGTTGTGCTGGTCGCCGCCCGGCACGGGCTCAAAGCCGGCATCGCGGCCGGTATCGCGGTGTCGCTCAGCTATAATCTGGTATTCAGCGATCCGTTTCTTCGCTTCGGGCTGAGGAGCATCGACGACCTCGTTCCCTTGATCGCCTTCAATCTCAGCGCGGTTGCCTCTGCCTATCTGGCGGGACGGCTTCGCGACGAGGCGCGGCGCAGCCGGCAGGCGCACGGACGGGTGGATGCATTGCTGAGCTTCAGCCAAGGATTGCAAAAGGCCGTCGAGGCCCGCGACATGCTGCTCGTGGCACGCCAATCAGGCGGCATCGATGCTGTTGAACTGCACCTGGCCGACGGACGCACGGTCGCGCTCGAGGGGCAGGCGGATCTCTCGCTTGTGGCAAGTCACTTCCGCCAGCAAGGCGGAGGCACGTTCCCGGCATCCGACAAGCGCCTGTACATGGCGCAGGAATTCAGTCGGGGATTGCTGGTCGTGCTGGCACGGGAAGAGGTGACGTCCGACTTGCCGGCCCGCCTGGCGATGCTTGCCATCGCCGCCGAGCGGTGGCTGCTGACGGAAAGCCTTGTCGAAACCGATGTCCTGCGCCGCTCCGAGAACTTCAAGACAACCTTGCTGTCTTCGGTCTCTCACGACCTTCGCACGCCCCTGGCCATCATCGGGGCATCGGCGGAGAGCCTCTTGCGCTTTCCCGAGAAGCTTGGCGACGAGGCCAGGCGCGAGCTTCTGATGTCCATCGGGCAGCAGGCCGCCCGCCTCAACCATTTCACGAACAATCTCCTCAGCCTGGTCAGGATCGAAGGAGGTCTCGACCAGAGCGCCATGCCGATCGTGGATGCTCTGGACGTTCTCGGGTCGGCGCTCGTGACGGCCCGCCAATTCGCTCCCGAACGCCGGATCACCAAGGATCTCCAGCTAGGCGAGGCGATCGTCAGGGCCGATCCATCTCTGCTGGAGCAGGTGCTGATCAACGTTCTCCAGAACGCAATCGTGCACACCCCGCCGGAGACGCCGATTCACGTCGAAGTGGTGGGTGCTGCAGGCCAGGTAGCGATCGCGGTCGAGGATGCCGGCACGGGGATCGACGAGAAAGAGGGTGAACTCATCTTCAAGCGCTTTCACCAGGTGCCGTCATCCGAGCGCCGCCATGACGGCTCCGGGCTCGGCCTGTCCATTGCACGGGGCTTCGCTCGTGCGGTTGGCGGCGACGTGACGGTTGGTGGACGCCGCGACGGCGCTTCTGGCGCGAGGTTCGAGATCACCTTGCCACTTGCAGCATTGGACCGGCAGTGACGACCATCCTCATCATCGATGACGAACCTGACATCCACCGGGTGCTGGCGCCCGTCCTGTCGTCGTCCGGCTGGTCCGTGCTGAGCGCCGCGACGACCGCGCATGGCGTTCGCGTCGCGCGTGCCAACCAGGTGTCGGTCGTGCTGCTCGACCTCGGGCTGCCCGACGCCGATGGCAAGGAGATCATCGAGGAGCTGCAGCGATCCAATCCGCTTTCGATCATCGTGGTCTCGGCGCGCCACCAGGACAGCGAAAAGGTTGCCGCACTCGATGCCGGAGCCGACGATTACGTCGACAAGCCGTTCAACATCGAAGAACTACTCGCCCGGGTCCGGGTGGCTGAGCGGCGGGCCGGCGCCTGGATGGCGAAGGCGCCCGAGCGTTACTCGGCGGGCGACCTCGAGATGGACACGGCAAGTCGCCGCGTCCGCCTGAGTGGCACTGACATCAAGCTGTCGCCCAAGGAATTCGATATCCTGCGAGAACTGCTCGCGCACGCCGGGCAGGTGGTCACCCACCGCCGACTGCTGATGGCCGGCTGGGCCGATGTCACGGTCGACCCGCAATATCTGCGAAGCTACATCGCCCTGCTTCGGCAGAAGCTTGAGGAAGACCCGGCCGAGCCGCGGCTGCTGCGATCGGAACCAGGTGTTGGCTATCGTCTGATGGCCTGACCTTCGCCGCATAGGAAAGCCGTGGTCACGCCGGATCGGCGGCCAGGCGTAGGACGGCTGCGCATCGCACCTGCCGGAGCAGCGCTTGTTACTTCCCACTCCCCTGCTGCTGATCATCGGGCTTGTCACTGCGGGAGTGACAGCCTGCTCGCCCGGTGGGGAGCCGCCGCAGGATCCGGGCCAGCGCTTCCTCTGCGCCGATGATCAACCCCTCGACGTCATCCGCTCACGGGACCTCGCGATCGTCAAGCTGGGCGAGCGCATCTTCAACCTGCACGCCAGCAAGGGGTCGATCGGAGAGCGCTACACCGACGGAGACGCGGTGCTGATCCTGGATGAAGGAACTGCCGTCTTCGTGTCCGGAGATGGCCGCGACGCGATGAATTGCGAACTCGGTGCCGCAGCGTGACCCTGCACTGCGGCAAGGGCGGACCGATGCTCCCGATCATTCCGGCTACCCACCCGGCACGACGATGGCCGAACGACAAGAAGGCGAACCCATGCGCAAGATGATCACCGTTGCACTCCTTGGCTCGGCCATCCTGCTCGCCGGCTGTGCCCGCAAGCAGCAGCTTACCACCGCGCCCCCGGCAGTTACCGGAGCCACGGGCACCGCGGATGCCGACGACGTCGGCCTGGTCGAGCTTCCTCGACTTCAAGCGGAGATGGTCGCGGCTGCCGGAACCGACACCATCTTCTTCGGCACCGACCGCTCCGATCTCGATGCCGAGGACCGCGCGGTTCTCGACCGGCAGGCAACATGGTTGCGGCAGAACCCCAATGTTCGCGTCAGCGTCGAGGGGCATGCCGACGAGCGGGGCACCCGCGAATACAACCAGGCGCTGGGAGAACGTCGGGCCCAGGCGGCTCGTGATTATCTTCTTGCCCTCGGCATTGCCCCGGCCCGCCTCATTGTCGTGAGCTGGGGCAAGGAACGCCCGCTCGATCCGGGCACGGGCGAGGGGGCCTGGGCACGCAATCGCCGGGCGGTGTCCATCCTTGTGCAATAGGCGCGAAGCCGCAGATGATTCGATCCTCCGGCCAGGCCAGCACGACCGACGCCGTGGGCATGATCGGGGAGGTCGTGGTTTTCGCGTAGTAACGCTTTCCGGCCCTGCGCGGCAGGAAGGCCCGTCGAATGGGAGTAAACGGCGTTGAGGGTGGTATCGCGAGGCATAGGGCGCGGCGGCACATTGGTCGTCCTAGCCGTCGCAATATTGTGCACCGGCGGAGATGCTGAGGCACAATCACCGACCCCCGGCATCCCGGCCGCCAGGCAGCCGAGTGACACCTTCACCGCCGGTTACGCTTCCTACAAGTCCAGCCTGGCGCAACGTGCAGCGCAACACGGGATAACTGACGCCGCCCTGCTTGCGGCCATCCCGCTGCTGCCGCTCAACCTGCGCGCCATCGAGCTTGATCGCGCGCAGCGACCTTCATCGGGCCCAAGCCTTCGCTCGCCACCCATGCAGCCGCACCTGCGCCAGCATGTCACGCCATCGCTGATCCGCCGAGGACAATCGCTGCAGCATCGGCTGTGGCCTCAGCTATGGCGTATCGAGCAACAATATGGCGTCGATGGAGCGACCCTGCTTGCCATCTATGGCAAGGAGACCAGCTACGGTGCCTATACCGGCAACTTCGACCTGCTCGAGGTGCTGGCCAGCCTCGCCTACGAAGGCCGGCGCCGCGAACTGTTTGAGGCGGAGTTCTTCGCTGCGCTGAAGCTTCTTCAAGGCGGCGTACCAAGAGCAACGCTGCGGGGCAGCTATGCCGGTGCAACCGGGCTGCCGCAGTTCATGCCAACGGTGGTGCTGAGATTACGGGCGGACGGCGACGGCGACGGTACGGCGGACATCTGGGGTAACGAGGTCGACGCGCTGGCATCCATTGCCAATTACTTCCGTGACGCTGGCTGGAAACGCGGGCTTCGCTGGGGCGGCTCCGCCACTGTTCCGAGCAGCCTCGACCGCAATGCCATCCGCAATCCGCAGGAATCACCCCGCTGCCCGGCCGTGTTCCGGCGCCACAGTCTGTCCCTCACCATCGCAGACTGGCGAGCACGCGGCGTTGTCTCCAGCGCGGCTGTCCCGGACGGCGAAACCGCAGCCTTAATGGAACCCGAAGGTGAAGGTGAGCGGCCGTTCCTGCTGACCGATAATTATCGAGCCATTCTCAGCTACAATTGCTCGAACTCCTACGCTCTTTCGGTGGCGCACCTGTCGGACGCCATCGCCCGACGTTAGGATCGGCGCTGCTGCGAGGCTTGCCGAGTGGCCGGGCAGCCATGGCCCGAGCAGTCTTGAACGTCGCTGCCATGTTGCACCGTAAGGGTCGGCCAAAGGGCACACGTCGCTTGTTCGATGGGAACACCGCGGGTCGCCTCTCGGTTTCTTTTCCCGAAGGAGAACAACCGTGACCGATCAGAAGAAAAAGGGCGATCGCAATCAATGGGAAAAGGAGGGCGTCGGAGGCAACCGAAAGCAGGACAATTCCGACGAAGCCAGCCGCAGCAACAGCGACACTGCCAATCAGAACAGCGGCACCGGCAAGCGCCGTTGAGGTGCCGCCGGTAATGCTCGCCTCACTGGCCAGGCGCGCCGCTGGCGTGAGACAGCGTACCTCCAGTGTGGCTGGTCAGGAGCTCCTGAGGCAGCCTCCGACATGCAGGCCTCGCCAGTGGCCTTGCGCAACCCTGGCGTTGTTGCTTCTGTCTGCCTGCCAGTCCGCGACCGACACTCCGCCGGATTATCGCCCCGAGGAAGCCGGGACGGTCGACCATGCAATGTGTTTGCTGGGTTTCGAGGCGGTTCCGTTGCGAGAAGTGTCGACCGGACACCACCTTGTGCAGGCCACGATCAATGGCCGTAGTGGCAGCTTCGTCGTCGATACCGGGGCGAATGTTACCGTGGTCGACGCTTCGCACCGCCAGTTCTTCGGCATCTCCGACACTCAGGGTGGGCGTGGGGCCGTGGTCGGCGGGATGGCCGGAGCAACCGGGGCCCGGCAAGTGTCGGTGGAAGGACTCCGCATCGGCGCGATTGCCGCAAGACAGAGCCGGGTCGTCGTTGCCGACATGGGCCAGCTCCTTGGTGCACTGAGCCGGGCGACGAACGGGACCGTATACGGCCTCATCGGCCAGGACATACTCAAGGAGCATCGAGCGGTCGTCGATGTCGCCAGGCCCATGCTTTACATGATCCCGCAGGATCAAGACCCATCGCCGGTTCCTGCCTCGCGCTGCCAGGAACGGCCTGACTGAACGCAGCTCCAAGCTCTAAGGTCGGGAACGAGGTTTCGGGGTTGGCACCCTTGCTTGGGCAAACGACCGAACCCGACAAACCGCGACATCGGGGTCTCGCTCAGGGCTTCCTGGCTTCGGGCGGGTCCGGCTCTCCAGGCACCGGTGCACCGACATCGGACCAGAAGGTCGCCCAGTCGGCCTGGCGTCCTGTGGCCGGAAGACCTTCCTTGATCTGGTCGGTCGGGTTGGGATCAAGCCTGTGGCCCTGACGATGAAGATGCGCCTTGGCAATCATGTTGGCCGAGATCGGGGCAGTGATGAAAAGAAACAGCGTGATCAGGAATTCGTGCGCGGTGAAGCTGCCGCCGGCCGCGGGGAAGTAGATCATGGAGGCGATAAGGCAGCTTCCAACCCCAAGCGTCGTCGCCTTGGTCGGCCCGTGCAGGCGCGTCATCAGCGAAGGAAGCCGCGCCAGGCCCCACGACCCGATCAGCGCGAAGCTGCCCCCCAGAAGGAGAAGCAGGGTAATGAGCACTTCGAGAATCGGGTTCATCGCCACTACTCCACGATGTCGCCGCGAAGGACGAACTTGCAGTAGGCCACGGTGCCGACAAACCCGACCATCGCCAGCAGCAGGGCAGCTTCAAAGTAAGTCACACTAGTCTCGTGGATGCAGAACAGGATGATCAGCGCGATGGCGTTGATCACCATCGTGTCGAGCGCGAGAATACGATCGCCTGAGGTCGGCCCCTTGAGAAGCCGAAACAGGTTCAAGGCCAAGGCTATCGTGACGCAGCCGAAGGCAAAGGCGAGAGCGGCCGCGATCACCGGAAGATCCTTAACAAGCGCCGCTCATAGCGGTCCTTGATCCGCTGCACTTCCTGCTCGCGGTCAACGACATCAAGTGCATGGACCAGCAGCACGCGGCCGTCACCCGACACGTCTGCGGACACTGTTCCCGGCGTCAGGCTGATGGTGCCGGCCAGGACTGTAATGGCCTCCGGCGAGCGGAGGTCCAGCGGGATGGCGAGCCAGGCCGATCGAAGGTCACGGTTGCGGCGAAACAGGATGATGCGTGCGATCTGGAAATTGGCGACCACCACGTCCCAGAGCACGATCAAGACATAGCCGATCATTGCCCAGCCGAACCGGAGTTGGGGCCGATTGGGCCAATAAGGCGCGGTCAGCAGCGGCACGATGATGCCGATCAGCAGGCCCAGCACCAGCCCGCCCAAACTGAAACTGTTGAGCAGCAGAAGCCAGACCAGGATCAGGACGAAGCTGAGCCCCGGGTGCGGGAAGAGCTTGCGGGTCATGGCTGGGGTTCCTGGCGCAGTACCGCCTCGACGTAGAGCCGCGGCTCGTGCAGCTGCGCTGACGTGGCCTCCATGAAGCGCGTCACCGGAAGCGCAAGAAGAGTAAGGCCCGCCAGGCTCAACAGCAGCAGCGATGGAGCAATATAATCCTCGGTCCGTGCATGGCGGCCCTGCAGGCGCGCATCCTCCACCTCCGTGCTCTTCCAGAACAACTGCGACCCCGCGCGGGCAAGGCCGAGTACCGCGAGAAGGGTGGTGCCCAGGATCACACTCCAGATCCAGGGTGCCGCTGGGTCGCCCCCTGTGGAGGTGAGGATAAGAAGCTTGCCGATGAAGCCTGACAAGGGCGGGAGCCCGGCCAGGGCGATCGCAGCGAGGAGAAAGACCGCGCCCGTGGGCCCGCGGCCAGGGAAGGGCGGTCCGGTGTCGAGGCGGTCCGACCACTCCCCGCGCCGCCGGATGATCATGTCTGCCACCAGAAAGAGCAGCGCGCCCGAGAAGGTCGAATGGGGCAGGTAATAGAGAGCGGCAGCAAGCGCGTCCTGGTCGAACATCGCGACTGCGGTGAGCAGCGTGCCGGTCGAGCCGATCACGCCATAAGCCGCAAGCTCGCGCAGACTCGACGCGGCGAACAGACCCACGAAGCCCACGACGATTGTCAGCAGAGCTGCCGGCAACATCCATGGTTCGGCCAAGAAGGAAAGGGCGCCCGCCTCACCTCCGAACACGATGAAGAAGAACCGGATGATCGCATAAACGCCGACCTTGGTCAGGATGGCGAACAGCGCCGCCACCGGGGCCGAGGTATTTGCATAGGTCCGCGGCAGCCACAGGTGCAGTGGCAGGAGTGCCGCCTTCAGTCCGAACACAACAAGCAGGAGCAGCCCGCCCGCACGCGCAATGCCCTGATCCGCTTCTGGCAGCTGTCCGACACGCACGGCCATGTCGGCCATGTTGAGCGTTCCGGTGACCCCATAGAGCAGGCCGATGGCGACCAGGAACAGGGTCGATCCCACAAGGTTCACGATCACATATTGAAGGCCGGCCTTCAGCCGCTCCGCGCCCTGTCCGTGCAGCATCAGTCCGTAGGAGGCAATCAGCAGGATCTCGAAAAAGACGAACAGGTTGAACAGGTCGCCCGTCAGGAACGCGCCATTGAGGCCCAACAGCTGAAATTGGAACAAGGGGTGGAAGTGCCAGCCGCGCCGGTCGAGATCGGTTGCGATCACATGGATCAGCACCAGCGTCGAGAGCAGCGACGTCAGCACCAGCATCAGTGCGCTCAGGCGGTCCAGCACCAGGACGATGCCAAACGGTGCACGCCAGTCACCCATCTCATAGGATTGGACCACACCCGTATTCGCCTGGACGAGCAGCAGGAGCGATGTGGCGAAGAGGCAGAGGCAAGAGGCGAGCGCCAGGGCCCGGCCGACCCGGAGAGTTATCCGCATCCCCAGGAGCGACGCTGCAGCCACCACGGCGGGCAGCATGACCGGAATAACGAGCCAGTGGTTCATGACGCCTCGTCTTCGTCAGGACGGCCGTCGATCTGGTCGCTTCCGGTCTCGAGAAAGGTGCGCAAGGCCAGAACCACGACCAGCGCCGTCATTCCGAAAGCGATCACGATGGCGGTCAGCACCAGCGCCTGGGGGAGGGGATCGGCGTAGCCGTCGGCCAGCTTGTCGTAGATCGGCGGCCGATCGATCACGAGCCGGCCCATGGCGAAAAGGAAAACGTTGATGGCGTAGGACAGCATGGCAAGGCCAAGGACGACGGCGAAGGTGCGTCCACGCAGGCACAAGTAGATGCCGGCGGCGGTCAGTGCGCCGATCGCCGTCGCGACCAGGAATTCGAGGCTGGGCATCACCTTTCCTCCACCGAGGGTCGGCTCGGGTCGATGTCCATGGGATGCTCCGCCCGCTCCAGCTTCTCGGCACGCTGGGCGACGTGCGATAATTCGGCCAAGGCGAGCATCACTGCACCGACCACGGCCAGCGCCACGCCAACGTCGAACAACAAGGCGGTGGCGAGGTGGACCTCGCCGACGAGCGGAAGCTGGAAGTAGTCGTGGCCCGTGGTGAACAGCGGCAACCCGAACAAGGCGGCACCAGCACCCGTGGCGGTGGCGATCAGCACGCCCCACGCGAGCAATCCGTGCCGATCGATAGGCCGCCGCCGATCGGCCCATTCGAAGCCGGACGCCATGAATTGCATCAGCAGGGCAATCGAGATCACCAGACCGGCGATGAAGCCGCCGCCCGGAAGATTGTGGCCACGAAGGAAGATGAAGATGCCCACCGTGACGGCCAGCGGAAGGAGAAGCCGGGTGCCCACCACGAACATCATCGGGTGGCGCTCGGGCGAGCGGACGAGGTCCGGGATCCAGGCCAGCAGGCGCCGCCCCGATGCTCCACGCACGGCGGTGTCCAGCAACGCAAAGATGGCCAGCGCCGCAATTCCCAGCACGATGATCTCGCCGAACGTGTCGAAGGCGCGGAAATCGACAAGGGTCACGTTGACGACGTTGGTGCCGCCGCCGCCGGCATAGCTGTTCGCCCAATGGTAGCTGGAGATGGAATTGTTCGGGGGCCTGGTCATCACTTGCCAGGCCGCCAGGCCGACAGCGCCGCCGCCGACGATGCCGATGGCGCCGTCGCGCAGCCGACGAACCCTTGTGCCAAGTCGCGGCGGCGATTTCGGCAGGAGGTTCAGCGCCAGCAAGAGAAGAAGAATGGTCACCACCTCGACCGAGATCTGCGTCAGCGCCAGATCGGGTGCGGAGAGGTGGACGAACCCCAGGGCGATCACCAGCCCGATCACGCTGATGTAGACCAAGGCGATGAAGCGCTGCCGAAAGCCGACCACGACAGCCAGGGTCGCGCCAAGCAGTGCAACCCAGGCGAGGACCGCGACCGGAGAAGCCTCAAGTTGCGGGCGCGATCCCGTGATCGTGCCGCTGCCTGAAAATGCGGCAAAGCCGAGCAGCAGCGCTGTCCCAAACAGCACTGCCAGGGTGCGCTGGAGCGATCCGTTCTGGATCAAGCGCGTCGCGGCGTCGCTGAACCTGGCCAATTGGCGGATCGCACCATCGAACAGCGGCTTGGCCTCGATGTCGGGGAGTGCCTCGCTTGAACGTTCAAGCAGCCCATGACGCCACACCATGCCGGCCCCGACAAGGATCGCGATCATGCTCAGGACCAGTGCCGGAGTCACCCCGTGCCACAGAGCGAGCGAGAAATAGGGCGGTTCCGCACCGATTACGGCTGCCGAGACGGACTGGACCAGCGCGCCGGTGATCGTGGCGGGCATCAGGCCGATCAGCACCGCGAGAACAGCCAGCAGGGCAGGCGGCAGCCACAACCCGAGCGGCGGATCGTGGGGCAGCCGGGGAGTGTCGCGCCGCTCGCCCATGAAGACGTGAACAAAGAAGCGCAGCGAGTAGGCAACGGACAATGCAGCGGCCATCGTCGCTACCAGTGGGACCAGCCAGTCCACGCCGTTCCAGGTGGTCAGCGCAGCCTGTTCAAGCATCATCTCCTTTGAAATGAAGCCGTTGAATGGCGGAAAGCCGGCCATTGCCGCCGCACCGATCCCGGCGATGGTGGCCGTGATCGGCATCAGCGTCATCAGCCCGCCGAGCTGCCGTACGTCGCGCGTTCCGCTTTCATGATCAACAATCCCTACGCTGAGGAACAACGCTGCCTTGAAGACCGCGTGGTTGAGCATGTGGAAGACGCCGACCACAGCCGCCATTGGTGTTCCAAAGCCGAACAGCATGGTCAGCAGGCCAAGTTGGCTGATCGTTGAATAGGCGAGCAGGGCCTTGAGGTCGGTCTTGAACAGCGCAATGGCCGCCCCGAGCAGCATGGTGACAAGCCCGGCGGTGGCAACCAGGGCGAACCAGAGGTCCGTGCCGGCGAGCACCGGCCAGAGCCGCGCCAGCAGGAACACGCCCGCTTTTACCATCGTCGCCGAGTGCAAGTAGGCGCTGACGGGCGTCGGCGCAGCCATGGCGTGCGGCAACCAGAAGTGAAACGGGAATTGGGCAGACTTGGTGAAGCAACCAATCAGGATCAGCACCAGCGCGAGCGGATACAGCGGCGAGCCCTGCACAAGGTCGCGCGACGCCAGGATGGTGGACAGGTCCGCCGAGCCGGCAATCTGCGCAAGGATGAGCAGGCCGGCGAGCAGTGCAAGACCGCCCCCGCCCGTCACCAGCAGCGCCATGCGGGCGCCCTGCCGCGCTTCCGGCTTGCTGTTCCAGTAGCCGATCAGCAGGAATGAGGAGAGACTGGTCAGCTCCCAGAAGATGATCAACAGCAGGACGTTGTCCGACAGGGTGATGCCCAGCATCGCGCCCTGGAACAGCAGAAGGAAGACGTAGAAGCGGCCCATCGGGTCTTCCGCGGCGAGGTAGAAGCGCGCGTAGACCAGGATCAGCAGCCCGATTCCAAGGATCAATCCGGCAAAGAACAGGCCGAGCGGGTCCAGGAAGAAGTTTGCCGCAAGCCCCGCCGCCGGCACCCATTCGAAGCGTTGCGTGACCGTCACGCCGCCCAGCACCTCGGAAGCATGGGTCAGCAGGAGCAACAGCGCCAACGCCGTGGCGGCAATTGCCGCAAGCGCCTGGGCGTTCCTGCCAGCCCGATGCACGCAGGCGGTGAGAATGGCACCGGCAAAGGGGATCAAAGCAAGCAGCAGAAGGCTCACCCGGATAGCCCTTTGACGTCCGCGACCAATTGAGGACTGCGGAAGAAATTCATTGCGCGCTGCTGCCCCATGCTTCTGCCGTTCAGGACGGCCTTGTCGTTTCGCTTCCCAACGCGTGCAAATGCGGTGTGGTTCTAAGCTGAACCGAGACTCATGCTGCCATTGGGCGCAAGGTCAATATCAGACGGCAGCCGAAGACCGGTGATGCCGATGTTGAATCACGAATTGAAAGGGCGATCGCGCCCCGAGCTCCTTCGACCCACGCACAGCTCGGTTCGTGCAAAAGAGCGCGTCGGCATAGCAAGTCAGCAGCTTACACCTGCGGCTGCCATGCCCGTTTCGAGCTTCAGCGACGCAGCCACAGGCCAGCTTAATCGATAGGTGACGAGCAGCGCGTCATGATCGGCGAGGGGTCTGCCACGCCAAGGCTCGTCGAAGCGGGTCTCCACCTGAACAGGCCGGATACGGACGACCTCTCCGTCATCGAAGCCCAGCAGATCCTGTGTATCCATCCACGGAGCATCGCCGTCCCAGCTGGCGAGCACGCGACAATCATTTGTCGGATCGGCGCAGTAGCGGTGGACGAGCGGCCACGGCTTGGCGAAGGCGAAATGTTCAAACCTCTTGGCCGAGTTGCGCATGTTGAAGTCGCCCCCGAAGATCATCGGGTTTGCTGGAGAGCGTTGCTCCTGGATGAAGCGGCTGACTTCGTTCACCTGCAGCTGATGAGCCTGGAAAGAGCGATCCCGCGAAACACCCGAAGCGCCACGTGATTGAAGGTGAGTATTGAAGAGATCGATAGGGCTCGGCAGACCGGGAATGGTGATCTGCGCCCATTGCACGCCCTTGCTGGCGAGGCAGTCGTAGCCGGCGCACGCCCCCCGTCGAAATGGCCGACTGACGTGGGTGATCACCGGATAGTCGCTGAGGATGTAAAGGCCTCCGGACAAAAGCGGGCCGAGGCCTTCTCCTTTGTGCAGCTTCCGCCGGCCAAGCACAGACGGTGACTCAGCGCTCGGGCGCGCCCTTGACGTTGCAAGCGTTGGTCCGCTGATCCGGTTCAGGTAGCCGGCCCTTTCGACAGCTTGCCCAGCGGCCGTCGAGAAGGCTTCCTGAATGAAGATTATGTCGGGCGCGGAAGGTGTGGGGCGCTGTTCGGCAAGGCGTCTCCCAATCTCGTGCACGAAGAGCGTTCGCCCGGTTCGTGCCGGCCAAGGCAGCCCCTCGATGTTGTAGGTCATGACCCTGACGTCAGTAGTGGCGACGCCAGCCTGGACAGTGATTTGGGGACGCTTGCCGCAGGCACTCGTGACTGTCCCAGGCAAGGTCGTGCAGCCCGCAAGCAAGCTGGCGGCGATTACGACGCTTCCAGTGCGGGAGAGAACAACCGATTGCAGCGCTGCCATTGCCGATGAAAAGGTGAGTTCGGGTTCGCGCCCGGGGCAAAGGCGAAGACGTCTCAAGTCAGTCAAAGCTTTCCTCCGCGTGAGATCGATGCGGCCTGCCAGCAATGCTCCCTCCTGCCGTGAAGCAATACCGACAGGGTGCCGCCCCGGATCCTTGTCGGGAGTTCTTGCGGTTGCTTACGGGGCTTCTTCCTCCGGGTTGGTGCCTTCGGGGCTCCCGCCTGCACCGCGCGGCGCCCCGGTCATGCCGGGCTTGCTGCCTCCAAGTGCGAACACCGCAATCCGCGACTGTTTGGTGGCTAGGTCCGGTTGCTGGAGTTCCAAAGCGACCTTGGCGGCGCTCTCGAGGCCTCGCACAGCTAACGGGGCTGCTGCTGCGCCCATGCAAATGCGAAGATGTCGGACCACTCATCGCGACGGACGTCTTCCGTTGACCCGACGCCATGACCAGCCCGGTCATCGCTCCGAAGCCAGATGGGCGCTTGGGGCCATTTCGCCTGGGCCCGTGCCACGAACTTGGCCGTCATCCACGGGGCGACGCGCTTGTCATTCATGCCGATCAGCATCAAGGTCGGTGGCAAGCTGCTGGCCTTTGGGATCATCTGATAGGCATCCATCGCCATCAGATCGGCAAATTGCGAGGGGTTCGCCGGATCGCCCATCTCCGTCATCTGGTTTGCGCCATTCTCCGCTGCTGCAAGGCGGGTGGCGTTCACGATGCCGACGCGCGTGATCATCCCGCCGAAGGCCGACGGCTTGCGGAGCGCAGCGCCCGGCACCAGCGTTCCGGCCATCGATGCGCCAATCGAAACGGGACCTTGAGGCGGTGCGATACCTCTGGCGGTAAGGGTCTCGGCGCAGGCGATCAGGTCCTCTTGCCCGCGCGGCTTGTTGGGACCTCGGCCACCTTCATGCCATTCACGGCCACGCTCACCGCCGCCCCGAACGCCGCAATAGGCCATGGCTCCGCCCTTGGCGATGAAGGCCATCGCGTTGCGGTTGTAGAAGGGAGTGGCAGTGTCGATGCCATAGCCACCATAGGCTTCAACAAGCGTCGGCACACGACCCCTGGAGGACTTCAGCCGTGTAACAACGAGCGGCACTCTGGTGCCGTCGGCGCTGACGGCCTCCAGCCGCTCCACGGCGACGTCGCGTGCACCATTCCAGACACCGGACTCGATGTCGGTCGGCTGGACCTCGCCCCGACGCACCACGAAGGTCGATGCGTTGCGCGTCCAACCGGTCAGGGCAAGCAGCAACTCGCTCTCGTCCCCGGCCAGACTCATGCTCGCAATCGTGCCCTCGAACGGCAACTTGATTTCTCGCGGTGAGCCGGAGGCATCCGCGAGGTAGAACAACCGCACCACGCCGTCCGTGCTGCCGACGACGTACAGCCCGTCGCGGGTCGCGGCGACATCCTGAAGGATCAGCTGCTGCGATCCTTGCATCATGACCGCTGGAGCTCCAGCCCGCCCTGTTGCATCCAGAGGGCGGGCGATCAGATCACGTGCGCCATTGGTTTTCGATGTGATCAGATAGGCGGTGTTGCCGCGCAGGCGCCGCTGTAGACACGGTCCTCAAGGCTCACGAACGGCACCCATGCCGGTTTGCCCGCCAGGATTGCACTTCGAGGCGACAGGTAGGCCTTGAGGTCAGAGCGCGCGCCGCCTGCGGAGCCGAGCACGAACGGCGACAGCTCGTTTCCGTAAATACCCGGAAACTCGGCGATCTGAACGTCGGTGCCGGGCGTGCCCACACCAAGGACCATGGTCGGCGTTCCGCCAGCAAGTGGACGTAGCCAGGCCGTCATGCCCTTCAGGGGATCGCCGTCAACGGATTGCTCGGCCATCTGGGTATAAGTGATCATCCCCCCGCGAAGGAAACCGGCGGAGCGTTCGCCCCACACGTTCGGTATGGCCGGGTAAGCCTCTCTGCCCGTGGCCGTGTCAAAGAAGCGAACGGAGCCTACTTCCGAGCCCGCATTCGAGATGTGCACCGCCGCTGTCTTGCCATCCGGGGAGAGGGCGAAGGCACCCATTGCCGCCAGATCATTTCCCGCGACCTTGGCCGGGTCCACCAGCACGCGCGATCCAGCACGGTCGCGGACGATGAGCTTCGGAACCTGCTCGCCCGGCATTATCCGAGCCCAGATTGCCGTCTCGCCGCCGCGCTGGAAGCCGCCCTGTCGAAGCAAGCTTGAGGATGTCTCGGCGATGAGCCGAGCGAAGTCGGCTCGTGCAGGGATGCCGTCGAGGACGGTTCGGGTGCGCTGCGACTGCGTTGACACCCAGCCGCTCCACTCCGCCTGCATCGCAGGCGTCTCGATCCAACGGTACTCGTCTTGAAGCGTGAACCCATGCACCGTCTCGGTAAGCGGCACCGTTCTTAGCGCAGGTCCAGGCTGTGCTGCGGCCAATACTGGCAGACTGACGAAGCCCAGGAGCAGGGGAAGACGACGGCTAGGACGCATGATGCCTATCTCCGCAGGAGAAAACGCGAGACGCGACACGAGGCGTGAGCCGGGGCGAAGGGTAGCAACGGATCAAGCTTTGGCAAGCCTTGCCTGCTTCCGGCCTCGCGGCTTCTTGTCGGAGCGGGTGAAGGCTGGATCGAAGCGCGGCTGGCTGAACTTGCCGATCGTTGGCCGATGCGAGTGCAGCAGCAACCTGAAACAGCCCCAAGCGCATTCACTCAATCACCGACGAGGCATTCGTTCCCGATGCATTCGGTCGTTGATACAGGAATGGCGCTGTCGAGCAGTGCGCCCCGCTATGAAGGGCAGCGACGAGGCTCCTCGTGGAGCATGGGATGGGCCGGGTCGAAGATATAACCCATGCTGCGTACCGACAGGAGATAATCTTCCGTGCAACCCAGCAAGCGAAGGCAGCGCCTGATGCGCGAGATCGACACCTTCAAGGCCTGCTCGCTTAGGGTTTCGCCGCCCGTCAGCGCCGTCGCCAGCTCCTGGTAGCTCCGCACACGATTGGGGTCGGACATCAACACGGCGAGAAGGCGGGTCTGATGGCTGGTGAGATATTCCGAGCGACCGCAGCCAAGCAGCTTGTAGCCGCTGACGTCGAGCGTCAGGCCGCGGTGATGGATCAGGTCAGCAGACATGCTGAATGCCTATGTCTGTGACGCGACAGGTACGTGACAGGGTGGTCACCACCGCACCATGGCGAGGGCGGCAACGATCCAGGCGGCAAAGCAGAGGTAGGCACCAAACGGCTGGGCCTCGCTCGCCTGCCGCCGTTTCCAGAGTGCTTCGGCAAGCCCCAGCAGGGCCGCCCCGAGGAGGGTGGCGACGGTCAACTGGGGACCAAGCCACAGGGCTAGTGCGGCAAGCAGCTTGGGATCTCCGCCGCCAAGCCCGTCGCGACCCCTGATCCGACGATAGAGGATGGCGAGCACGGCAAGGCCCGCGCCTGCGACAAGCGCAGTCACGGCACGGCTGGACAGCGCGTCCTGCGAGACAAGGCCACCAAGAGGCAGGCCGGCAAGGGCAAGCAGCAGCACCAGCCTGTCGGGCAGCCAAAAGTGCCGGCTGTCGAGGACGAACAGGGGAAGCAGCAGGAAACCCAGGCCGGCGAGCGCTGCTCCACGCCAGGATGGCTCGATAGCGATCGCCATGCCCGCGATCAGTGCGGCCGCCCATTCGACACGCAGATGCAGCGGATCGATGCGCGCGCCGCAGCACCATGCTTTTCCGCCTGCGGCCAGCCCGCTCACCAGTGGCACAAGGTGCCTCGCCGGGATCGGCTTGCCGCATCCGTCGCAGCAGGAGCGTCCCGTCACGACGCTTCGTTCGTCAGGCCAGCGCAGGCACAGCGTGGCGAGGAAGCTGCCGATGATGGCGCCGAGCAGCCCACCGATCGTGACTAGGGCGACACCCATCAAAGCCGCGTCTCGAAAGGCAGGGTCAAGCCGCCGGGGCCAGGCCGAAAACCATAGGTGGAGAGGATGAGGTCCAGACCGGGCAAGGGCGCCCGGATCGTGATCCAGCCCCTGACCCGGCCCTGGTTGCTCACGAAGAACTCCACCTGCTCGGTTCCGGCGTCGCTTGCCAGACGGGCTCGCACGCGTTCCCCCTCGCAGGCCAGGGTGCCGCGAAATCCGCGGTCAAGCGCAAGCGGACCGAAGCGAACGGCGAGATTGGCGGCAAGGCGGCCGCTCGCCTGTTCGCAGCGACCCTCGCGGAAGAGGATGGTCGTATCCGTGAACGTGATGGCATCGATCGGCGCACCGCCAAGAAGACCGCCTGCTGCCATGGCTCCGTTCAGCCGCTCGACCCCGCGCACGGCGCCGCCCGCGCGAAGCGTCCCGGTCAGCGGGCCCTGGACGGAGTCCAGCCTTGCGAACGGCATTGCGATCCTGCCGAGCAGAAGCGCGCCTGGGTCAAGCCGCACGTCGAAGGTCCCGAGCAACTGGCGACCAAGCATCAGCTCCCCGATTCGCCCTTGCCAGATCGTTCCCCCGACCTGTCGCGCGCTGAGACCCAGCCGCTGGAGGTCTGATGCGGGGAGGGCGACCCTGAGCGGAAGCAGCAGCAGCAGCGCAAGGAGGCCGATCCCGACCGTCCACACCAGCCAACGCCAGCTCATCGCGCGCTCCTCCGGGTAAGGGTGGCAGCCACCACGACATTGCTGTCGTCCTGCGGAGTGATGGTCAGTTCACGCACAATGGCTCCGCTTCCTTCCAATTGCCGAAGCCAGCGGAGGGCTGCTGTCGGAGGCGCCGGCGCAAGCGTCACGACCGCCGAGTCCGCTCCGCGCGGTTCATTGGAGCCAAGCGTGACACCGGTCTGGGCCGCCGCCGCCGTCACCTGCAGCGCAAGCGTCGCGCCCTCTCCTGAGGGTGCCGAGGCGGAAGGGCGGCTTGCGCCCTCGATCTGCGCGATCCGGGCAAGAACCAGCCCGTGGTTGCGGACGGCCATGACATGCCGGTCCTTGGCCGTTTCCAGCGCTCCCATGACCGGCCGGTACACTGCGATCCAGGCGATCAGCGGAACGGCGATCGCCAGCATTAGGGCCAGCAGCCACTGCTCACGTTTGCTTCGCGCAAGAAACCAGTCGGGGGCTGTCAGCAGGGCGGTCACTCGGCGCTCCGCAGCGCGAGGTCGGCAATGACCTGTCCACCGTCTCCGGCCCGCGTGGTCGCGGTGACGCGATATCCCGATCGCTGCAGGGCCAAGAGCAAGCGATTGATCTCCTCGACCCGGCCGGCTGCGATGCTTGCACTGAGGGTCCCGTCCGCCCGATATCGAATGAGGCTCGCCCGTGCCCCCGGGACGGCCTGCAGATGCTGGTAAAGTGCCGCAAGAGGAGGGAAGGGCGACCCGCTGGCCCCCGGAAGTTCGCTGATCCGAGAGTCCAGGGCGCTGGCCGCCGTCGACGCAGTGACACTCTGCCCAAGCGTTGCACCGGCAAGCCTGGCCGTTTCCGCCTCGAGCTGCCCGCTCGCCTGGTTGAGCCGGGTCAGCAAGACCACAGCCATCAGCAGTCCGAGCAAGGGAATGAGCAGCGCGAGTGCCGCAAGTTCCCGCATCCTGCCCCAGTCGAAAACAAGCATCCTGCTCTTGGCAAAGCGGCCACTGCGAAGGTCGAGCGGCATGGTTCGAGCAAGAAGCGCCAGCCGCTCCGCCACTTCCCCTTCGGTGAGAACGGATACTTCCTCGCCGCCGACAAGTGTGTCGCGGAATACCGGCTCATCAGGAACCACCAGTTGTCCGCGCCCGAGCATTCCCTCCGGCCCGAGCGCCGCGCTGGTCCACTGCTCCGTTCGCGGCAGCAGCAGGCCCGCCGGGACGATCGCAAGCGGGTCGATCCCCTGCGCGGCAAGCCAATCGAGCCACTCGACCATGTCGCCGTTGCCGACCCGGGCGGTGACCAGCCTTCCTTCAACCATGCCTGCGGCGGCATGGAGAGTCGCGGGATCGGCCATCGCTTCGGCAAGCGAGGCTGCACGGGCGATTCCGAGCCGCTGCCGGTCCGTGGCACCCTCGGGATCGGGCCAGCCGAGGCCCACGGCCGCGACGGGGGCAAGGGCAATCACCGGAAGCGCGGGCCCGCCGGTCGGGGGCGCGGCCATCGCCTGCCACCCGGTTCCGCTGCCGTGATCCACGATCGTTCCTTCCAGCACCTGCCACCAACAGGTCGCGGTGTCGCCTGGCGCCGGACGAGCCGGGAGGAGGAGCAGCAGCCCGCTGGTCACGACGGCTCTCCGTAGCGTCGCCGGACGATCCGGGCGCGCGGCTGCCGAAGGTCGATCAGGGTCGTGCTGGCGAGTGACTGGTCCGCTTGCGCCACCTGCGCCTTCAACTCGAACCAGCGGCTCTTGAGGCGGATCTGCTCGGCCGCCTGGGGCGGCAGCGCATTGGGCTCGAGGCCGGATGCCTGCCAGAAGGCGACGGTGCTCGTGTAACCGCTCGCGGGGCGAGCCGTGATCATGGCCCTGGCTTGCGACAGACCGATCTGCTGAGGAGCCAACATGGCGATCAGCGGCGCCTGCTCGGGCAGCAGCGTATTGGGATTGATGGCGAGTGCCTCCTGTTCCGGCAGCGCGCACAGGAACGGCGAGGCCAGCGTCAGCAGTTCGGAGGAGACGCCATCGACTCCACCGAATTCGCTGACCTCGGCAAAGGGAGCATTGGCCGGCATCCACCCGCCTGCGGCGCGCGTGGTTTCACTTCCGCCGGGCAGAGGTAGGCTGTCACTGTCGACCCAGTCCGCTGCCGCCGCGGCAATCGAGCCTGCGCGCCCGCTGTCCACGCCAAGCAGACCGAGCAGGGACGTCAGTTGCTGAACCGCAAGCGGATCAGCAACGGAACGTCCGTCGATCTGCACCCGCGCAAGGCTGTTGAGATTGAAGCAATTGCCGCCGTCGCGCACCTCGACGCGGAGGGTCGCGCCATCTGGAAGGGTGATCATCCGCACCTGCCCAAGCCAAGGGCCGGTGAGGGTTCGAGCCGGATCGCTGGCGGCGAGATCTTCGAGGCGAAGGGCGGCCAGCTGTTCCGCGAGGCCGAACCAGGAGCGGGCCTGTGCGACCACCTGACTGTTGACCGCGAGGCGCGTTGCGACAGTCAGCCGATCGAGCGCGCCAGCGGCGATCGTGGCCATGACGGCGACCAGCATCAGCACCGTCAGCAGTGCCGCGCCACGCTCCGAAGGTGGAACCCTCATGCGGCCGACCCCGCTGTCGCGGGCGGGGCAGGCTCCGCCGGACCTTGGGGTAGACCGACCACAAGGGTGACCGGCGCTTCGCCCTGGCGCTGAAGCCGCAGCTCCACCGCGGCGGGCAGGGCGGGAGCGCCGCTCCAGGCCTGTGACCAGCGACCGTCGGCTGCTCGGAACCTGAAGTCGACCGATTGAACGTCCGGAGCAAGAGCCACGGGCTCGCCAAGCACCGCGCCGTCGGTTCCGACGGTTTCCCGCGCAAGGCCATTCTGCCCGATTGTCCAGCGAACCACCTGAAGTCCCGTCGAGCCCGGCTGGCGATCGGCCTTCTCGATGGAGCGAACGAGCAGCACGCTCTTGGGATCACCTGCAAAGCCCGTGGGTGCGCCGGCAATCGGCCTTACCACTGCCTGGGCGAGGTCCGCCTGCAGTAGGTTCCGCAGGCGTGCGGCGGCCCCGAGTTCGGCCAGGCGTTCGCTCACTGCATCCTGCGTATCCACGCTGGCGCGCAGGATCGCGACGCCGGCGCCCGCCAGCAGGGCGAAGATCAGCAGCGCCACGATCATCTCGACCAGGGTGAAGCCGCGCTCGGCGGGCGCCGGTTTCACCCTGCTCTCCGGATAAAGGTGAGGCGGGCCGCTCCGCCTGCGCTTTCCTCGGTGACGTGGAGGTCGATGCGCAGCAGCCGCGGGTCGGGCGTGGGGTTCACCGCCTGGCGGACCAGGAAGGTGCGGCCGCCATTTACCACCGACCGACTGTCAACCCCAAGGGAGGGGGCCGACGGGTCCGTCGTCAGCAGGGCCGCCTCATTCTCGGCGACCAGCATCATGCCTTCGCGGGCCGACAGGTCCGCGGTGGTCGTCACGGCAACCGTGTCGAGTCGAAGCAGCGCCAGCGCCGCAATCGAAAAGATCGACAGGGCAACCAGCATCTCGAGCAGGGTGAAGCCGTTGCGGGTCACGAGACGGTCACTTCGCCGTTCGGACGCACGTCGATGACGGACTGAGTGCCGCTTCCTTGCAGGGTGACGCGCAAGGTGGAGTCCGGCAGGCCGACGGTGTCGAAGCGCAGCCGTGCCGAGTTCGACGGGAGATTTGCCCGCACGCCGCGGCTCCATCGGCGCTCCCGCAGGGACGTCTCGCTGCTCGGCCGCCATTCGCTTCCCGAACGCTCCTCGAAGCGGTAGCCTTGCTGGTCGAGTTGCAGCGATTGCGGCCTGCCGGACAGGATCGCCTGGTCCCGCGCCGCGGCGACCCTCGTGGCAAAGGTCATGGCATCGGCCCGCGTGCGGTCACCGGATTGCGGCAGGCGCCAGACGGCCACGCCCGCGAGCAGGCCGAGCACCGCCAGGACCACCAGCAGTTCGACCAGGGTGAAACCGGCCTCACGCCGGCGCTCAGGCCGCTTCGCTGCCACGGATGTCAGCATTCTCGCCCTCGCCGCCCGGTGCACCGTCGGCACCCAGCGAGAAGATGTCGAATGGCCCCCCGTCCTGGCCCGGAACGGCCAGCTGGTAAGCGCGTCCCCACGGGTCTTCGGGCAGGCTTCGGACGAAACCGCCGCCGCCACCGGGACGCGGCTGGGCAAGCGCCTGGAGGTTCGAAGGATAGCGCATCGTTTCCAGCCGGTGCATTTCCATCGCCTGGCTGAGCGTCGCGATGTCCGCCCGTGCCTTGGTTGCCATTGCCCGATCCTGGCTCGGCATGACGTTGATCATCACCACGGTGGCGAGCAGCCCGATGATGACGATCACCACCATCAATTCGACCAGGGTGAAGCCATTCTTTTGCCGCCTCTTCCCGCTCGGCATGGTCACGGCGGGATCGGTGAAGAGGGCGATCAGCAGGCGCAACATGGGCTCAGGCTCCGACCAGTGACTGGAGTTGAAGAATGGGAAGAAGGATGGCGAGCACGATCAGGGCGACGACCGCCCCAAGCAGCACGATGATCATCGGCTCGAGCAGGGCGAGAACTGTGGCGGTGAAGGTGTCGAATTCGCGCTCCAGATAGTCCGCTGCACGCTCCAGCATGACCTCGAGGCGGCCGGCGCTTTCCCCGCTGGCGGCGAGATGGACAAGCAGCGGCGGGAAGACGCCGGACCGGCCAAGCGCGCCGGACAGGCTGCCACCGCGACGGATCGCCTCCACCAGCTCCTGGGTGGCGGAGCGAAGCGCGCGATTGTGCACCGTTCCGGCGGTGAGCCGCAGGCCTTCGATCAACGGCAACCGGCTGCCGATCATGGTCGACAGCGTGCGTGCAAGGCGGGCGGCATGAAGATCGCGAATGAGTCGGCCGACGAAGGGCAACCGGAGCACCAGCCGATCGACGAGGAGCCGTGGGCCTTCGCGCTGGAGGGCGGCGGCGAACAGTGCCAGACCGGCGCCCGTCAGCAGCAGCAGCGCCCACCACCAGCTTGCGAGAAAGCTGCTCAGAGCGATGATGATCCTGGTGAGCAGGGGCAGCTGCTGACCGACATTGTCGAACTGCTCGACCACGCGGGGCACGACCGCAATCATCAGCGCCGCAACCACGCCAAGCGCGACCAGGGTGAGGATCGCAGGATAGGATAGCGCCGAGAGCAGCTTGGACCGCATCGCTGCTTGCCGTTCCAGGAGAGCCGACTGGCGCTCCAGGATGTCGGGCAGGCTTCCGGAGCTTTCGCCGGCAGCGACCATGGCGCGGTAAAGGGGCGGAAAGCTGCGGGGTTCGCGGGCCAGGGCATCGGCCAGGCGGCGCCCCTCGACCACTGCGTCCGCTACCCGAGAGACGATGGCCTGGACCTCCTGCCGTTCGCTCTGGCGGGCAATGGTCCGAAGCGATTCCTCGATCGGGGTGACCTCAGTCAGCGTGGCGAGCTGCCGGGTGAAAAGGGTCAATTGCTTGAAGCTGAGCCTTGAGGCGCGGCGCCAGGGCAAGGCAGCTGGAGCGGCACCAGTGTCGGCTCCGCCCTGCGCTTCGCTCATGCGGACGACGTGCAGCCGGCGACCAGCGAGCTGGCGCGAAGCCGCCTCGCGGTTCGCCGCGGCGAGCGTCCCGCTCCGCTCACGCCCGCGCGTGTCGATGGCAAGGTAGGAAAAGCTAGCCAAGCTGCTCGTCCCTCTCGGCGCGGGAGATGCGGATTGCCTCTTCCGGGGTGGTGACGCCCTGCTCGACCAAAGCGCGAGCCGCGGCCGCGAGGCTTGGCGATCGGGCAAAGGCGTGGGCTGCAAGCGCGCCCTCGTCCGCCCCGTCGAGGATCAGGCGGCGGATGTCGGCATCAACGGCGACCGCTTCGAACAGGCCGATTCGGCCCTTGTAGCCGCTCGACCCGCAATGCTCGCAGCCAACCGCCCGGTAGATGGGCGTGTGGGCCGGAAAGCCGAGCAGGGCGGCGGCTCCGCTGTCCCCCTCCTCGGGGGTCCGGCAGTGCTCGCACAGGCGGCGGACCAGCCGCTGGGCCAGCACCGCCCGAAGGCTGGAGGCCAGCAGAAAGGGCTCGACCTTCATGTCCCGCAACCGCGTGATCGCCCCGGGCGCATCGTTGGTGTGGACCGTGGACAGGACCAGATGCCCGGTCAGGGACGCCTGAACGGCGATCTCGGCCGTCTCGCGATCGCGGATCTCGCCCACCATGACGACGTCGGGATCCTGGCGGAGGATCGCCCGCAGGCCGTTGGCAAAGGTCATGCCCACCTTGGCATTGACTTGGGTCTGGCCAACGCCGTCGATGGCATATTCGACCGGATCCTCGACCGTCAGGATATTGCGGCTGCCGTCGTTGAGGTGAGCAAGCGCGGCGTAAAGGGTAGTCGTCTTTCCCGAGCCGGTCGGGCCGGTAACGAGGATGATCCCGTTCGGCTCCGCCAAGGCTCGGCGCAGGATCGCCTCCGGTCCGCCGCCGATGCCGAGTTGTGCGAGGGTCAGCCCAGCCTGCTGCTTGTCGAGCACTCGAAGGACCACCCGCTCGCCGGCCCGGCTTGGCAGGGTCGAGACACGGACATCGAGCGAGCGTCCCCCAAGCTTGATCCCGATTCGTCCATCCTGCGGTACGCGCCGCTCGGCAATGTCGAGCCGGGCCATGACCTTGATCCGGCTGACCACCACGGGCGCGACATGCGCCGGCATCCGCAGCGATTCCTTCAGCACGCCATCACGCCGCATCCGCACGATCAGCCCGCTTTCATAGGGCTCGATGTGGATGTCGCTGACGCCTGCTCGAACCGCTTCCGCAAGGATGCCGTTGATGAGCCGAATGGCCGGAGCATCGTCGCCGCTTGCCAGCAGGTCCTCGGCGGTCGGAAGGCCGGTGGCGAGCGCGTCGAGGCCGTCGCTACCCTCGATGGAGTCGGCAAGGCCCGCCGCGCTGCCCGCCAGCGCATAGCGGTCCTGGAGCAATCGCTCGAACTCGGGAAGGTCGACCGGGCGAAGCGTGAACTTTTGCCCAAGGTGGCGGCGCAGCTCCACCAGTCGCAGCGGATCTGCCTTCTCGCGCATCGCCACTTCGATGCTTCCATCCTCCTTCGCAAGGGGGATGAGGCCGTGTTCGCGGGCAAGAGCAAAGGGCAGATCGATCAAGGCGGTTACCGGCACCGCCTGCACCTCGGCCGCTCGCACGTCGGCCAGCAGCGGGTCCTCACCGGCGACCACCGCCGGTGTTTCGATCACAACCTGTTCTGCGAGCCCGGCGCTCACCTTCAGTTCCGGGCTGCCGGCTGCTGAGGGAGGGCCGGCGTGGGCTCGGCCGGGCCGAAGCGCACATCTCCCGGGCGGCTGTCGGGAGCGACGGGCGGGACGGTGCCAAGATAGTCGCGAACCAGCGCGTCGATCGAAGGCTCCTCATCCGGGCGCACGCGCAACTGGTCGGCCCGGATCGTGCCGTAGCGCTGGGCGGTGATCCGGCGGGCATCGGCGGCGCTGCGAACGATGGTCGGGCGGATGAACACCATCAGGTTGGTCTTGCCGCGCTGGCGCGAGCGCGACTTGAAGAGCTCGCCCACCACCGGAATGCTGCTGAGCAGCGGGATCCGCTCAAGCGTGCGCCGCTCATTCTCGTCCAGCAGGCCGCCAATGGCGAGGATCTCGCCATCGTCCACGGTCAGCACCGTCTTGAACTCACGCTTGTTGATGACGAGGTCCGACGAACGAGGGGCGACCGGCCCGGCGACGCTGGACACCTCCTGCCGGATGAACAGCTTGATGGAACCGGAGCTGTTCACTTGCGGCTTCACGTCGAGCTGGATGCCGACATTCTGGCGCTGCACGGTGCGAAAGGCATTGTCGAAATTGCTGCTGAGGCGCTCTCCGGTGGTGACCGGCACTTCCTGCCCGACCAGCAGCTTCGCTTCCTGGTTGTCGAGCGTCATGATGGACGGCGTCGACAGGAGGTTGCTCTCCGTGTCCGACTTCACCGCATTGATGATCGCGCCGAACACGGCGTTGCGGCCGAGGTCGACGATCGCTCCGCCGAAGCCGCCGGTCGCCTGGAGGATGGAGCTGACCGCGGCCTCGGTGATCCCCTCGCCGAGCGGACGATCGACGGTGGTGGTGACGGTTCCGTCAGTGCTGGTCGTGGTGGTGCGCCCGAGCTCGTAATTGGCGATGGCGCCGCCGACGGTCAGGATGTTGGGGACCGCGTTCGAATAGCTCGACGCGAGAAAGGGCGCGTTCTTGCCGCCGAGCAGGAACTGCACGCCAAGGCGCTTGGCCGCATTGTCGCCGATCTCGACGATGATCGCTTCGACCAGTACCTGCTCGCGGCGGGTGTCGAGCTGGCGGATCACCTCGCCAAGCTGGCGCTGTACGTCCGCGCTTGAAGCGACCACGATGGCGTTGGTCCCGGGATAGCGCGCCACCACGGCTGGCCCGCGCCGGGCGATGCCGTTGTTCTCGGCCCCGCTGCCGCTGCTGCTGACCTGTGGCGCGGGCTGCGCAGGTCCGGCCCCGGTTCCTTCGCCTTCCTGGGAGCGAATAAAGCTTGGCGTCCCGCTGCCGGGCGTGACCGGCTGGCCGAGCAGTTGCTGGAGCACGGGGAGGAGCTGCTCGGCATCGGCATGTTCAAGCCAGTAGACCCGGATGTCGGCAGCGCTGGCGGAACGGGCGTCGAGATCACGGGCGATGGCCACCAGGCGCGCCACCGCACTCGCTTCGCCGCTGAAGGTCAGAGCATTGCTGCTGTCGACGGCCGCTACCGAGACGTTGCTGTTCTGCCCGGCGAGGCTGCTCAGCGAGGTTGCGATCTCGCGGGCGCCGGCATTGCGCAGGTAGACGATCTGGTTGGTCTGGTTCTGCCGGTCGATACTGGCGATCAACTGCCGGACCCGCGCGATATTGTCCGCGAAATCGACGACGATCAGGCTGTTGGCGTTGCGGTTCGCCGTCACCGTGCCTTGTGCGCTGACCAGGGGGCGCAGTGTTTCGACGGCCTGCGCAGCCTCGATGTTGCGGAGCCGGATAATCTCGGTGACCACCTGGTTGCGCGAAGCGTTGCCGCTGCCGATGCGGGTGGGCTGGGTGGCGGCCCCTTCGATCGGCTGGATTCGGTAGCCACCACGAATGGGAATGGCGACCAGACCGTTGGCCCGGAGGGTCGACAGGAAGACCTCGAAATATTCGCTGCGGCCGAGCGACTGTCGGGTGGTGACGCTGACCTTCTGGTTCACGCGCCCGTCCACCACGAGGGTGAGCCCGGTTGCCTTGGCAACGTCCGCCGCGAGCGCGCGCACGTCCACGTCGCGCATGTTCATGCTGTATTGCGCCGACACCGGCGCGGCCGCTCCCAGCAGGGCGCTGCACAGCAGGATCTGGAAGCGGTTCATTGAGGTCCTTCGAGCAGCAGGGCAACCGGAACGGTAGCCGCGCCGCGTTCAACCGAGAGGGATAGCCTTGCGCCTGGCGCAAGCTGGGACTGGAGCGTTGCGGCGCTGGTGATTGGCCGGCCGTTGACGGCGGTGATCACATCGCCGTCGCGAAGGCCGGCACGCGCAAGAAAGGCAGGGTCGCCGACGGCGCTGACAAGAAAGCCCGTCACCCTTCCCCCCACCATCCGGGGAGCGAGCGCGACATTGTCGCGGATCGCCTGCGGGGTGAGGGCGGTGCCGGAAGCGGATGCGGTGGCAGCAGGAGAGGCTGGCGCTCTCTCCTCGGCGCCTTCCATCATCAGCTTCTGCTCCGCCCCGCCAGCACCCTTCAGCAGGACGAAGTCGAAGCCCACGGCGAGCAGCCTTGCTCCAGGAGCGACCTCATCCCCCACGGTGTAGCTGTTCTGCACGCCGTCGCTGCCCGCGATGATCGCGGATCCTGGCGCACCCCCCATCGACATGCGCGTGCCAAACAGGACCAGGCCGGTCACGGGCGCGGCAGGCGCTGCGGCTGCCGCCTGGCTCGGCGCGGCGCTGAACGGATCAAAGGTGGAGAACAGGGCCAGTTGCGCGGCTTCGGGGATGGCAGCGGGTGCAGCCGGCAGCCACCGGCCCACCGGTCCCAGCGGAGTGGCGATCGTCCACACCAGGCGGGCACCTTGGATCGCGACCAGTGCAAGCAGCAGCGCCTTGATCCAGAAGTAGACGTCACGCGGCAGGAACTGCCGCGCCGCAACCATCCGCGTGAGAATCATCGTTCGCTGCAAGGCAGGTCCACTCCCCAGACAGCGCTTCCACTGCTTGGGTGACGATAAGGATACGCCAAAATGACGGAACGATGACTTTGCTGCTTCTTCCTAGAACTTCATCGATGCCCCAAGCGAGAAGGAACGACCAAGCCGGTAGCGGTTGATGAACAGCCGCTCCTCTCCGACGTCCTGATACTCTTCGTTCCTGGTCCCGGTGAGGTTGCGCGCTTCCAGCTTGACCTCGACCTCACCGCCGAGGAGCCGCAGCCCCTGCCGTGCGATAAGGTCGACTTTCAGGCCCGGATCCTCGAAGAAGTCTTCCTGCCTCACCCCGCTGCTTGCGGGACCGCGGCTGGTCACCCGCTTGGGGGCATAGTTGAAGAGCAGGGTCAGCTGCTGCAGCCGCTGCGTGTTCTCGATCCCGAACTGCAGGTTGGCGATATGCCGCGACTGTCCGGTCAGCGGATCGCCATCGAAGAAGACCTCACGTGCGGGCCGAGCGCCGCGCAGGTCGTTGAGGATGGTGGTGTCGCCGTCCCGCACCTGGATCTCGGAATCCGAGAAGGTGTAGTTGCCGATCACCACGAAGCGATGCTGATTAAATCCAAGCCCTGACAGCGGAAAGAACTTCTGCGCTTCGAATTCCGCGCCGTAAAGCTGCGCGCGGGGTGCATTGCCGAACGACGTGAGCAGTGCCGCGCCGCCGGTGAAGGTGGCGATCGCTTCGATCGGACGGTTGATCCGCTTGTAGAAGCCGGCAACGCTGACCCGCTGCTGGGGGGCGAAGTACCATTCGTACCGTGCTTCGGCGTTCACCAAGGTGGAGTCGGTGATGAAGGGATTGCCAAGGAACTGACGGTCCGATTCCGTGTCGAAATAGACCTGGGGCGCAAGTTCGCGAAACTGCGGGCGCCCAAGCGTCCGCGACCCGTGCAGGCGAAGCTGCATGTCGGGGCGCATGGTCCAGGTCAGCGTTGCGGCCGGCAGCCAGTAGCTCTTCTCGATCGGTGGGACTTGCGTGAGACCGCCTTGGTTGAAGAGGTCGACCAGGGTGACCGACTGCTTGCCGTCCTCGTAGCGGACACCGCCCTGCAGGCGCAGGTTCGGCAGGATGTCGGCCGTGACCTGGCCATAGCCTGCGGCCACCCGCAGATCGCCCTCGTAGCGCGCGGTGCCAGCCAGCCCCGACGTTTCCACCAGGAGGATGTTGTACGTGTAGACGTTGAAGTCCGACAGCAGGAAGTCGGGTCGCTGCTCGGTGACACCGAGGGGAAGGGCGCTGGCCGGACGGAAGGAGAAGTCACGGCGGGTCGATCCGCGATGCGTGTCGAGATACGCACCACCGACGCTGATCGACAGGTTGCGAGCTCCGGGCACGCGATAGCTGAGGTCACCACCGGCGTTCCAGACGTTCTCGTCGAGTTCCGAGAAGGTGACGCTCGCGCCCTGCGGATTGGTGGTCAGGTTGTTGACGTAGTCCTGGACGGCAGGATCGTACACATAAGTGAAGCTGCGCTCATAAGGCGCATTGCGCTCCGACTTGGCGTAACCGCCACGCAGGTCGAGATCGATGTCTCCAAAGTCGAACTCGGCCACCAGCTGGCTGTTGAACAATTGCCGCTCGAACCAGGCGGTCCGCTGATTGATCTGCTGGGCCGGTCCGTCGGGAATGGGGTCGCCGATCTGGACGTCGTAGCCCGCCGAGAGCCGTCCGATCTTGAGCGTGTCGCGGATGAGGAGGTTGGTGAAGCGAAGATTGTGCTCGCCGATCTTGGCCGAGAAGCCGAGAAGTCCGTTGGCGACAACGCGATTGTCGGTGCGGACGGTCTGAAACTCGGTGCCGATCAGGTCGCCGCCCTGGGTCTGCTGCAGACTGTCGCGGGTGCGCCAGCTGTTGCTGAAGCCGGCACTGGCGATCACCCCGATCTCGGCCCCGCCAAGGTTGAAGGAGGTTCCTCCTGACAGGTCGTAGCCATAGTTGGTAGGGATGTCGCGGTTGCGCTGCAGGACGTTCGTCCGCGAATTCGACAGGTCGGCCGTGATCGCCTGGATCTGGGCGCGCGTGAAGTTCGCGCCTTCGCCGATCACCCGGTTCGATCGGAACGCCTGCCCGAACACGCCGTCGATGGAGCGCTCGCCATTGTCGAAGCCGAGCCAGTCGGTCCGGCTCCCGAAATAAGTGTAGCCAAGGTTGCCGGTGGTTTCGGTATCGCCGCCGACGCTCGCTCCGATCGACAGGAAGGATTCGCGCGGAATGGATGACGTGGTGAGATTGATCACGCCGCCGCCAAACTCACCCGGATAGTTAACCGAATAGCTCTTCTGAACCAGCGCACTCGCCACCACGCTGGTCGGGAAGATGTCGAGGGGCACGACACGGCGCAGCGGTTCCGGGCTGGGGAGGGCAAGCCCGTTCAGCAGCGCCAGGCTGTAGCGGTCGCCAAGCCCGCGAACATAGACGAAGCCGCTGCCGACGACGCTGAGGCCGGGCACCCGCCCCAAGGCCCCCGCGATGTCGCCTTCGCCGGTGCGGGCGATATCCTCGCTCGAGAGGACGGAAATGACTTCCGGAGTGGCTCGAATGACGTTGCGCCGGCCCCGGACCACAATGTCGGTCGGGATGTTGGCGCCTGGCGTCGAGATCTCGACTTCAGGTTCGGCGGCGGCGGCATCTTCTCCCGTCTGAGCCTCGGTGCCGGGAGCATCGATCGCGGTTTCGTCGCCCGCTGCCTGGCCTGTTGGCGGGGTCTGCAGGAGCGGGCTCGCCCCGACAGACTGCGCCAGGGCGGCCGCGGGGCAGAAGAAGGTGGTAAGCAGCAGCAGTGAAGCCAGGCGCTTGGGCTGAAACATGATCATTCCCCGTTTGTCATCGGCGGCCGGTGCCGCAACGGGAGAGCGGCCGTGGGCCAGCTCTCCCGCATATTCCTCAGGCGGACGACCTTCCGCCCACGTCTTCCGGTCAGGCCGGAACGACGTTGCAGCTCGCGTTCGAGCCGAAGCTCGCGTAGCCGCTGTCGCAGGTCCAACCGCGATACCAGGTGTCGTTCGCGTCGCGGACGGCACCGACATAGCTGGTGGTGGTGAAGTTGCCGGCGGGGTAGGGTGCGACCACGAACGAGCTGTTCAGCAGCGCCGCATTGTACGGCGTTGCATTTGTCTCGTTCGCCCCGTTGACGAATAGGTTGGTGAGCGTGGGCGTGTAACCGGTGATCAGGTTGCTGGTGTTGCCGGCAGCATTGATGGCGGCTTCCTCGAACGTGTCGGCGTCGGCATCGGCGAAGGGAGTGCAGGCGAACAGCACCGAGCGGATGATCGGCGGACCAGCCTCGTCCGGACCGGTGGTCTGGACAGTGGTGGCCTGATCGACGTCGAGGCAGGCGCTTGGGCTCACCACGATGCCGTTCACCAGCGCATAGTCCGTGCCACCGCGCAGGTGGATGGCGCGTGTGCCGGTGCGAGTATGGATGAACGTGAAATTGGCCAGGCGGGTAAACTGGCGCGGCGTGAAGTCGTCGGCGCCGGTCACTTCCGGATTGCTGTCAGACTCGATCATCGTGTCGCCGTTGGTACCGAGCGACTGCGGACGCTGGATGCCGATCAGGAACTGGATAAAGCCCTTGTAACCGAAATCGGTATCAAGCGCGTCGTCGTCGGCGCCGGTGATGACGATGTTACGCATGTTATGCGAGCCGCCGAAGATTTCGACGCCGTCGTCACCGCTGTTGTGAATATGCACGTTCTCGATGCGGGTTCCGGCGCCAACACCTCCGGTGGTCAGGCCCTGAAGCTCGGCGTTCGGCGTGGCGCTGAACCCGGTGAAGCGGATCTGCACAAAGCGCAGCTGTCCCGAATTGTCGTTCGGAAGGTTGCCGCCGTAGAGGGCCGGCGAGCCCGTGCCCTCCGCCTGCTGCTGGCACTGAGCGGACCCACCCGGAACCGCGGACAGGCAGTTGCTGATCGGCGCACGTCCAAGCAGCTGGATGCCGCCCCACTGGTTGGAGCTCGTATCGGTGGAGCGCCCCTCGAGGTTGTCGAGGCTGGTGAAGATGATCGGCGCGGAGGCGCTGCCCACGGCATTGATCTGCGAGCCGCGATTGACGACGAGGAAGCTCGCCTGGCTCTGACCCACCACGACCACGCCGGGGTCGATCGACAGGGTTGCGGCCTGGCCACCCGGGGCAGCGCCATCGCCGCCGATGTCGGTGCCCACATCAACGCGGCCGTCGATCGAATAAAAAAGCCCTGCGACCTTCGGCAGCGACAGGGCGGTGCTCACCCGGGCCGGCAGTCCGCAATTGCGGCGGTTCGCAACCGGGTTCACGCCGCGGTCAACAGTGCCGGTGGGGCATGAAGCAGCCGGACCGGTCGCCGGGGGCGGGGTGGTCGTCGGCGGCGGCGTGGTGCCGGGTCCGCCAACCAGTGTACCCTCACCGGGAGAGGCGACATCGTCGGCCCCGCCGCAAGCCGCCAAAACACTCGCCGCAACGCTAACCAGCAGCAACCTGCGACCAAACTGCACCATCTTCATGTCGCCCCCTTTTCGTGAGATTTTGTCTGACGCTTGATCAGGCCGGAGAGCGATGCTCGTCTGGCCTGTCCTTCGAGGGCGATGGCTAGTCAGCAGAGAAGACGGTATCGTGTATTCAATGTTACGGTTCTGTGCCGGGTTGAGTCACAAATAAGTCAAACGGTCCGCGTAGCGCCTCGCCATCCGCAGGCATGGTGAAGCCTTCCTTGATCCGCATCTCTCTTCTTGCTTGGTCGCTTGCCGCACTCGCGCTTGGTGCAGGGGCTATCGGCTATGCCGCTACCGGAGAGCAGGAGAGCCAGCGAAGCGAGCCCGGACCCTCGCTCTCGCCCCGAGGGCTGGCACCTGACAGCGTAATCGACGCGGGCTTGCCTGACCTGGTGGTACCCATGCCGCAGGGTGAAGAACTCACCGCCAGTCTCCTGGCAGCCGGCGCTGGAGGCCTGGACGCTGCACTGGCAGATGGTGCGGCAGGCAATTCAAGCCCTGTAGCGGGGCGGCCGCTTCGCTTGTGGTTCGGTCCAGCACTTACGAGTGGAGCTCGCCGGCTCGACCGCGTGGAATTTCGGCCGTCATTGGACCGCACCGTCATTATTGCGAGGGTCGGCGATGACTTCGTCGCGCGCGAGGTCGCGGAGATTGTCGACGAAACTCCCGTGCGAATCCGATTGAACGGGTCTTCCGACGTTCGTGCAGAATTCGCCAAGGCAAAGCTGCCTCAAGCGCTCACCAATCAGCTCACCGCCAAGATCGGTAAACAGCGTTTCTCCACCATCGACCTGATTGTCGCGCACGAGCAGGCCGGAGCGGCCGGTGACTATGGTGCTCCGCTCTACCTTGGGCTGCACCTCCAGAATGGCGCCGTCCAGCGCTGGCTGAATGTGAACGGGGAGCTCCGCCCACTCGGAATGGCGTCGCCCGCGAGCGGTTTGATCATGCCTGTCAGCGGACGGGTGACGTCTCTTCCGGGGATGCGTTTACACCCCATCCTCCGCTACCTCCGGTGGCATCGTGGAACCGATCTGTCGGCTCCAGCCGGCACGCCGGTGCGGGCAGCCCTCGGTGGGCGAGTGGTTCACGCGGGCTGGCGCGGCGGATACGGCCGGGCGGTAAAGCTGTCGCACCCCGACGGAAGTGAGACGCTTTACGCTCATCTCCAAGCCATCGAAGCCCAAGTCGGCGCGAGGGTGGCGCAAGGCGATATCGTCGGAACGGTAGGAGCAAGTGGGCTCGCAACCGGGCCGCACCTCCACTTCGAATGGTCACGCGGAGGCGAAGCCCTGCGCCCGTCGTTCAGCAGCGGTGATCACCCCAATCAGGAGGCACTTAGCCGCGAACTCCTCGCTGATTTGCAGTCTGTCCTGACGGCCCCTTTTCGCCTGCCACCACAGCGTCGAAGCTAGCGGGAAGCAAGACCCTTGGCGCGAAGTTGCCGTGAGGCGCGCTGCGAAGCCTCCCGCGTTCCGATGATCTCGCCGTTTGCGAGGACGATCTCCGCGTCGGGCGCAGCGGCCACTTGCTGGAAGATTCCGTAAGCCTCCGTCACCCTACCCTGACGAGCGAGCAGATGCCCGTAGTTCAGGAGCCAGGCGGGATCGTTCCGGTTCTCCGCATGGGAAGCCAGCAGCTGACGTTCGGCAAGACCGAGGTTTCCGCGCACCAGCGCGTCATAGCCGAGGGCACCCGCGCGATAATCGAGTTCAAGGTTCTGAGCGGGCTGACCTGCAGCCATCAGAGCCGCCAGTAGGAATGCATGCATCGGGCATCTCCAAGGCTTGTGAGTCGTGTGTAACGCTCTTGTAGCGCAAGAGTAACACAACCGTCATATTCGGCAACGCCCCGTGAAGCAGCCCGGTGCGCCGACCTGCCAGCGGCTCGCGGTGACGGAGGGCGCGGCGCTGAACTCGTCATGATGGTGGGCGTTTGGAGTGCATGGACAATGCTCAAGAAGCGAACGCGTCCGGCGTGCATCAGACCGCTCGGCTGGAGCTTCGCTTCGGTAGCCGTGGTTCGGTAAGTGGAAGCATAAGCGTCACGGTTGGTGGGCTGCTTGCGGTTGCCGTACTCGTTTCCAGCATTTTGCTGTCCACGGCCATCCTCGTGCGCGTCAGCGTTCGCGAAGCGGGGAGGGCAGGCAAGACCTGATTGGACAACCCATCCAACCGCAGTCGGTCGAGGCGGCCAGGACGCTGCTCATGAACGCCGTCGAGTTGCGGGATTCCTTCTCGGCACGGCGCAGGCCCAGAGCAGTCCGGATGCGCTCGGCCGCGTCGGCAACGAAAAATTCCCGAAACCATTCGTCCTCGGCAGCGGGATCTCAGCTTCCATGCCACACTGACGGACTACCTCCCTTTGGCCGTAAATATATCACCGGCAGAACTTTTCCCTGTATCGGCTGTTGGCGCAACGTAGCTACTAGGAAGAACGTATCTCCAACATGCGCCAACTCCCGCTGGGCGTCGCCGCGATCGCCCTCGCATTCCTTGCCGTCGGCTGCTCGAGCGGAGCGCAAACGAATGACCAGAAAGGCGCAGGCCGCGGACCCCAGCAGGTGGGGTTCGTCACCGCCGCGACGACCAGCGTGCCGCTGATCAGCGAACTTGGCGGGCGGACGGTCGCCTACGAAGTCTCGGAGGTCAGGCCGCAGGTCAACGGGCTCATCCAGCGCCGCCTGTTCACCGAAGGCAGCTTCGTCAGGCAGGGGCAGCCGCTCTATCAGATCGACCCCAGCCTTTACCGCGCGGCCGTGAACGAAGCCTCGGCAAGCGTCGCAAGCGCACGCGCCGCGGCCGAAGCGGCCCAGGCCCGCGCCAACCGCTTCCGCCCGCTGGCCCAGATCGAGGCGGTCAGCCAGCAGGAATATACCGATGCCGCCGCCCAGGCCCGGCAGGCGCAGGCACAGGTGGCGCAGAACAACGCGGCGCTTGAGACGGCGCGGATCAACCTCCGCTTTGCCACCATCCGCGCCCCGATCAGCGGTCGGATCGGTCGGTCGCTGTTCACGCAAGGGGCGCTGGTGAGCGCCAATCAGGCCGGGCCGCTGACGGTGATCCAACGCACCGACCCGATCTTTGTCGACATCCAGCAATCGAGCGCGGAGCTGACCTCACTGCGCCGGGCGCTGGCGCAGGGCGGAGTGACGCCAGGCAGTACGCAGGTCCGCCTGCTGCTGGAGGATGGCAGCGATTACGGCTTCACCGGCACCGTTCAATTTTCAGAAGTGCAGGTCAACGAGAGCACCGGCACGGTAACCCTCCGCGCGAGCTTCCCCAATCCGCAGGGCACGCTGCTGCCCGGCCAGTTCGTCCAGGCCCGCTTCAGCCAGGCCGTCACGCCCAATGCCATCCTGGTGCCTCAGAATGCGGTCCAGCGGGACATCAGCGGGCAGGCTTATGTTTTCCTCGTCGGTCCCGACAACAAGGCCGTCCGCCGGGAAGTGAATGCCGACCGCACGCAAGGTAGCGACTGGGTCATCACCGGCGGGATTAGGGCCGGCGACAAGGTCATCACCCAAGGGCTCGCCAACCTGCGTGATGGCGCGGCGATCCGGCCCGTTCCGGCCAACACGCCGCAACGCATCGCACCTCCAGCACCCGGGTCGGGCGGCGGGCAGGGCGCGGGCCAAGGCAAGGGCGGCGGGGCCCGCTAGTGTCCCAGCTGTTCATCAACCGGCCGATCTTCGCCTGGGTTCTGGCGATCATCACCATGCTGGCCGGGATCGGCGCCATCACCCAATTGCCGGTGGAGCAATATCCCGACGTCGCCCCGCCGCAGGTCAACATCCGTGCGACCTATCCTGGGGCCAGTGCGGAAACGGTCGAGAATAGCGTCACCCAGATTCTTGAGCAGCAATTGTCCGGTATCGACGGCCTGCTGTTCTTCTCCGCCACCTCCAGTTCGCGCGGCTCGGTCGGCATTTCGGCCACCTTCGCCAAGGGCACCGATCCCGACACGGCGCAGGTGCAGGTGCAGAATGCGGTGCAGCAGGCGGTCTCGCGGCTGCCGCAGCAGGTCCAGCAGCAGGGCGTTCGGGTTACCAAGTCGAACCCCGACTTCCTGCTGATCGTCGGCGTCTATGACGAGACCGACCGCCGCTCGAACATCGACGTGTCCGACTATCTCACCAGCACCATCCAGGACCCCCTGTCGCGGGTCGAGGGCGTCGGCGACGTCAACGTGTTCGGCTCGCAGCGCGCGATGCGGATCTGGCTTAACCCGCAGCGGCTGGCCGGCGTTTCGTTGATGCCGGGCGACGTCATCACTGCCATCCAGAACCAGAACACCGAGGTTGCGGCGGGTGAGGTCGGAAGCCTGCCGCAGCCACGCGACCAATTGCTCAATGCCACCGTCACCGCGCAATCGCGCCTGCAGACGCCCGAGCAATTCGAGAACATCATCCTCAAGACCGAGCCGAGCGGTGCCACCGTTCGGATCAAAGACATCGCCCGGGTGGAATTAGGTGCCGAAAGCTACAATGCGGTAAGCCGGATCAACGGCCACCCGGGTGCCGGCATGGCGATCAGTCTCGCGCCCGGCGCCGACGCGCTGCGGACGGCGGAACTGATCAAGGAACGCGTCGCTGAACTGACGACCTCGCTGCCCGAGGGGTTGAAGGTCGCCTACGCCAACGACACCACCGCCTTCATCAAGCTGTCGGTCGAGGAAGTGGTCAAGACGCTGCTTGAGGCGGTGGTCCTCGTGGTCATCGTCATGTTCGTGTTCCTGCAGAGCTGGCGGGCGACCCTGGTCCCGGCCATCGCCGTCCCGGTCGTGCTGCTCGGCACCTTTGCGATCTTCTATCTGTTTGGCTTCACCATCAACACGCTGACTCTGTTCGGGCTGGTGCTGGCGATCGGGTTGCTGGTCGATGATGCCATCGTGGTGGTCGAGAATGTCGAGCGCCTTATGGAAGAGAACCCCGGCATGAGCCCGCGGGAAGCGACCGAAATCTCGATGAAGGAAATCCAGGTCGCACTGGTCGCCATCGCCGTGGTGCTGTCCGCCGTCTTCCTGCCGATGGCCTTCTTCGGCGGGTCGACCGGAGTCATCTACCAGCAGTTCTCGATCACCATCATCAGCTGCATGATCCTGTCGGTGCTTGTGGCACTGATCCTCAGTCCGGCGATCACCGCGACCCTGCTCAAAGCCCGCAAGCCGCCCGAGGTGGAAGCGGCCGAGCGGCAGGACAACCATTGGTACCAGCGCTGGGGTCACCGGTTCCAGGACTGGTTTAACCGGACCTTCAACCGAGGGATCGAGCGCTACACCGGCGGCGTCATCACCGTGATCAACCGCAAGTGGCTCTTCCTGGCCATTTACGGCGTCACCTGCGCCATCCTGATCATCCTGTTCCAGCGCCTCCCGACCAGCTTCCTTCCGACCGAGGACCAGGGCGCCGCAAGCATCCAGTTCCGCTTGCCGGCCGGTTCGACCCAGCAACAGACGCTCGGGGTCCAGCGGCAGATCGAGAGCTATCTCAACCAGTATGAAGCGAAGAACCTGGCGGTGGTCTTCACCGTCGCTGGCGGCGGCGGCGGCGCGACCGGGCAGAACACCGGGCAGGGCTTCATCAACCTGGCGCCATGGGACCAGCGCAAGGGCGCCGAGAACAGCGCCGACGCCATCGTCGAACGTGCGTCGGGTGCCTTCCGCGGCTTTCGCGACGCCCAGGTGTTCGCGCTGGTGCCGGGTGCGATCAGGGGCCTCGGCCAGTCGAACGGCTTCAACATGCAGCTGCAGAACAGCGGCGGGCTCAGCCGCGAGCAGTTCCAGGCCGCGCGCGAACGCCTGCTCGCCGCCGCCAACAGCGATCCGCTGTTGAGCTCCGTCCGCCTCAGCGACCTGCCCGACGTCGCGAACCTCAACGTCGACGTCGATCAACAGCGGCTGACCGCCTACGGAGTGAGCCAGGCCGACGTGAACCAGTCCCTCTCCACCGCTTGGGGTGGGCGTTACGTCAACGATTTCATCGACAACGGCCGGGTCAAGCGGGTCTATGTCCAGGGCGACGCGCCCTATCGCTCGCAGCCGTCGGACCTCGACCAGTGGTTCGTGCGCGGCAACGACGGGCAGATGACGCCGTTCAGCGCCTTTGCCCAGACCGGCTGGAGCACCGGCCCCAGCAGCCTCAGCCGCTTCAACGGCGTTTCCTCCTTCGAATTCCAGGGCCAGCCCGCCCCGGGCGTCAGCTCCGGCGAGGCGATGGACCGGATGATGGCGCTTGCTGCCGAGATTCCGGGGACCACCGTCGCCTGGTCTGGCGCGAGCTTCCAGGAGCGGCTGTCGGCCGGCCAAGCGCCGCTCCTATATGCCCTGTCGCTGCTAGTGGTCTTCCTGTGTCTCGCCGCCTTGTACGAAAGCTGGACCATTCCCGTTGCGGTGCTGCTGGTCATCCCCCTCGGTCTCGTGGGGGCTGTCTTCGCCGTGACGCTGCGCGGACTGGAAAATGACGTCTACCTGCAGATCGGATTGCTCACGACCATGGGCCTCGCCGCCAAGAATGCCATCCTGATGATCGAGTTCGCCGAACAGGCCGAGCGCCAGGGCAAGAGCGTGATGGACAGCGCCATCGAGGCCGCGCGTATCCGCCTGCGACCGATCCTCATGACCAGCTTCGCGTTCATCTTCGGCGTCCTGCCGTTGGCTCTGTCGACGGGTGCCGGCGCCAACAGCCGCATCGCCATCGGTACCGCGGTGATCGGCGGCATGCTCACCGCTACCATCCTCGCCATCTTCTACATCCCCTTGTTCTTCGTGCTGGTGCGGCGCGCGGCTCGTGACGGTCTGAAGAAGGCGCGCGAGCGGTTCCGAAGCGCCCGCCCGGCGACGGAGGCCACGGCGTGAAGCGGCTACTGGTCCTCGTACCACTGCTGCTGGCGGGCTGCATCTCGCTCGATCCTGCCTACCGGACCCCGGCTGCCCCGGTGCCGGTCACCTGGCCGAGCGGCGATCCCTACCGGGCCGAGGCGCCCGCCCTGCCGGACTTCAACCATCGCGACGTGCTCCGCGACGTTCGGCTGCAGACCCTGGTCGCCCAGGCGCTGCAGAACAATCGCGACCTCCGCATCGCCGCCGCGAACATCGCTGCGGCCCGCGCGCAAGTGCGCATCACTCGCGCCAACCAGCTCCCCCGCCTCGACTCCGCGGCAGGCGTCGAAGTGCGCCCCACCCGCGACGCGCAGGGTGACATCGACGGGGTTCAGGTAAGCCCCGCGATCAGCCTGCTTCCCTCGTTCGAGCTCGACCTGTTCGGTCAGCTCGCCTCCCAGACCCGCGCCCAGCAGGAGCGCCTGCTCGCCACTGGCGCGGCCGAGCGAGCGGTCCGCGTGGCGCTGATCGGCGACATTGCCGATGCCTGGCTGACCTACGCGGCCGACACCTCGCTGCTGACCATTGCCGAGAATGCGGTCGCGGCGGCGGAGCGGAGCCGCGTGCTGACCGAGGCGCGGCTGCGCGGCGGGGTCGCGCCCCGCACCGATCTCCTCCAGGCGCAGCAGGTGCTTGAAACTGCGCGTGCCGACCTTGCCGAGCAGCGGGCGCGCCGCGCGCAAGGCGCCAACCTCTTGCAGCTGCTGGTCGGCGCTCCGGTCGATGCAAGCCTGCTACCCCGCTCGATCGACGAGGCGGCGGCAAGCATCGCCGTCCTGCCAGCTGGGCTCGACTCACGCATCCTTCTCAGGCGGCCCGATGTGATCGAGGCCGAGTACCGCCTCCGCGCCGCCAATGCCGACATCGGTGCCGCGCGCGCGGCGCTGTTCCCGCGCATTTCGCTGACCGGCCTGCTCGGCCTTGCCAGCAACACGCTTGGTGGGCTGTTCAGCGGCAGCGCGTTCAACTTCTCCGCCGGCGCCGACGCCGCCTACAGCATCTTCAACGGCGGCGCCGCCCGGGCCAACGTGGCGCTGGCGAGAGCGGACCAGCAAGCCGCCGTCGCCACCTATGAGCGCGCCATCCAGACCGGCTTCCGCGAGGTCGCGGATGCGCTCGCCGATCGTGGTACGCTGGGCGAGCGGGTCGCCGCCAACCAGCGCAACCTGGCAGCCGCCAACGAGACCCTGCGGCTGGTCAACGCGCGTTATCGCGAAGGGCTGGACGGCTTCCTCAACGTGCTCGATGCGCAGCGCTCCGCTTATGTTACCCAGCGCAATGTGGTTGCGGTGCAGCTGGCCGCGGCGCAGAACCGGGTTGCGGTCTACCGCGCGCTTGGCGGTGATGGGGTCTGACCAAGTCCGGCAGGGCCTATTGTAGTTTTACGTAATCGCGCAGTTCGCGCCCCCAGGGCAAATGGCCTGTCATCAATTGAACACAGCAATTCCAGTGCTGTGATGACAGGAGCAAGTCGCCATGTTGCGTTGGTTCGAAAAAGACGCGCCCATCCGTACCAAGTTCAACGTCCTGATCGGGGTGCATACCGGCCTGGTGGCCACCACCGGCGGTGCGCTGCTCTACAACAGCGGGCTCGCCAACGGCAGCACCGGTATCGCCATTGCGGCCATGTCGACTGTTTCGACCTTCGCCATCGCGGCGCTCAGCAAGCGGCTCATCTGTGATCCCTACGTCGGCACCGTGGTGCGAATGGAGGGTCTTGCCGCCGGTGACGTCGACAGTCCGATCGAGCGCACCGACTATCAGGACTGCGTCGGGCGCATGTGCCAGGCGATGCAGGTTTTCCGGCAGAACGCGATCAGCGTGCAGCAAGCCAGCGCCGCGCAGAAACTGGTCGTGGATGAGCTTCAGTCCGGGCTCAGCAAGCTCGCTGAAGGCGACGTTTCCTACCAGATCACGCAGCCGTTCCCGGCCGATTACGACAGCTTGCGCGTTGACTTCAACAGTGCCCTCGTCTCGCTGGCCGAGGCCCTGTCCGCTGTGGGCAATGCGACGGGTGAGATCAACACCGGCGCAGGGGAGATCCGTCAGGCATCCGACGACCTGTCGCAGCGCACCGAGCGGCAAGCTGCCAGCCTCGAGGAAACGGCCGCGGCCATGGTGCAGATCACCGCCACCGTCCGCCAAACGGCCCTCGACGCTTCACGCGCCGACGAGGTCGTCGGCCACGCCAGGACGGTTGCCGAGGAAGGCGGCAATGCCGTTCGCCGCGCAGTGGAGGCGATGACCGCAATCGAGCATGGATCGTCGGAAATATCCGAGATTATCTCCGTGATCGATGGCATTGCATTCCAGACCAACCTGCTCGCGCTCAATGCCGGTGTCGAGGCGGCCCGGGCGGGAGATGCGGGCCGTGGCTTTGCCGTGGTCGCCTCGGAGGTGCGCGCCCTGGCGCAGCGTTCGGCGGAAGCGTCGCGGGACGTCAAGGCGCGGATCAGCGCCAACTCGCGCCAAGTCTCGTCAGGTGTGCAACTGGTCAACGACACGGGCAGCACGCTGCAGCGGATCATCGAGCGCATCGCCGAGATGAGTACGCTGATCGGGGCGATCGCCGCCTCTGCCGAACAGCAATCGTCCGGTCTTCAGCAGGTCAGTTCCGCAGTCACCGACCTCGATAGCGTGACGCAGCAGAATGCGGCCATGGTCGAGGAAGCGACCGCTGCCGCGCGAAGCCTTGCCAGCGAGGCGGAGGAATTATTCCGCCAGGTGGCGCGCTTCACTACCGGCACGGCCAGCCAGGCGCAGCCGGTCCGGACACCTGTTCACGCCCTTCAGCAGCGCGCGTCCAGGGTTACCCGGCCGCTCCGCGCGGTGAGCGGATCGCTCGCCCTCGCACCTGCCGACGACGCGGACTGGACCGACTTCTAGGCCGCCCCTGCCCACCAGACTCGCTCCTCTCGCGTAGGCTGCTCAAGCGGGACACCACCTGATGGCGAACTCCAAAACCACGCGCCGCCGGTCGAGCCTGATCGAGCATCGCCACAGCCCAAGCCGGACCAGGTGAGATGAACCTTTCTGCCATCACCAGGCCGCACGCCATCCTTCCACCGCAGGTGCGGCGCCAGCACGTCAACCAGGGCGAATGTGGAGTCTCCAGTGACCCCCTCGTGATCTTCAGCACGGTGCTTGGAAGTTGCGTGTCGGCCTGCCTGTTCGATCCGGTCGCAAGGGTAGGCGGGATGAACCACTTCCTGCTCGCCAGCGGTGGCGAAGGGGAAGGCGATGCCAGGCTCCTTCAGCGCTACGGGGTTCACGCCATGGAGGTGCTGATCAACGGCATGCTCCAGCAAGGAGCCGCTCGATCGCGCTTGCGTGCACGGCTGTTCGGCGGCGCGTCCATGAATGCGGCCCTGCCCGATATTGGAGGCGACAACATCGCCTTCGCACGCACCTTCCTCGACACCGAGCGGATCGCACTCATTGCCGAGGACGTCGGGGGAACTGTCGCCCGGCGGGTCGACTTCCAGCCGACCGCCGGCCGGGTGCGGTGCCGCCGGGTGGTCGGGCAACTCGACCCGCCGTTGCAGATCAAACCGCCGAAACGGGGCGGTCAGTTCGAAATATTCTAGCAATCAAAATTCAAGGCGGAACTTTCATGTCTAAGAAAATCATGACCGTTGATGACTCGCCGAGCATCCGAATGCTCTTGCGCGTCGCCCTTTCGAATCTTGGTTTCGAGGTGGTGGAAGCAGAGGATGGCGTGATGGCCCTTGAAGTGCTGCGGGAAGATCGTCCCGACCTTGTCATTACCGACATCAGCATGCCGCGTCTCGATGGCTTCGGGCTGATCGAGGCCATCCGCGAGAGTAACGACCGCAAGTCGCTGCCGATACTGATCCTTTCCACCGAGGCCGGCACCGAAAAGAAGGAGCGGGCGCGCGAGACCGGGGCCAACGGCTGGCTGGTGAAGCCCTTCGAACCCGACACGCTGGCCGCGGCGATCGGCCGCGTCCTCCACTGATCGCCTGCGCAGGAGCAATCATCATGTCGCGTCAGCTCATCACCTTTCAGCTCGACCAGCAGTTCCTCGCGGTCGACATCATGGCCATTCGGGAGATCCGGGCCTGGACCCCCGCCATGCCGCTGCCCAATGCGGCGTCCCATGTCCTGGGCGTCATCAACCTGCGCGGTACGGTTCTTCCCGTGCTCGACCTGCGCCTGCGGCTTGGCTGGGGAGCGACCGAGACCACGGCACGTCACGTCATCATCGTGGTGCAGGCAGGCGATCAGTTGCAAGGGCTGGTGGTCGATGCCGTGAACGACATCGTCACCTTTGACGAGGAAGCCCTGCAAGCCGTTCCGCAGCTCAGTGAAGACCTGCCCAGCAACTTCCTCGAAGGGCTGGCAAGCGCCGAGGACCGGATGATCATGGTCCTCTCGCTCGGCAGGTTGCTGGAGCAGCCTGCCGTCCCGGACCATTCTTCTGAAGGCGCAGAGGTCGAGCGGCCGCTTGCCGAACATGATGCGGCATGAGCGTCGGCAGCATCCTGGTCGTCGATGACGAGATCGAGATCGTCGAGGAGCTTTGCGAGCTGCTGGGCGCCTTCGGCCACGTGGCGCACGGGGCGCATTGCGTTGCCGAGGCGCTTGACCTGCTTGGCGGTAAGATCAGGGTCGACACGATCATCAGCGACCTGCGGATGCCCGGGCCAAGCGGGCTCGACCTGTTGCGGAGCTGCCGGGCGAGTGCATCGGCGAGGCAGCGCAACTGCCGCTTCTATCTCATGACCGGCCAGACCGACCTGACCGATGCCGCGCTCCAGGAGCTTGCCCACAGCGGCGCAACCGTGATCGCGAAGCCGGTTGGCGCAAGGAAACTCCTCAGCCTCGTCGCGGGAGGCCGCGAAGCGTGACGGCACCCATTGCGCACCACGCGTTCACGCTGGAACAGGCGAGGCCGCCGCGCGGCCTCGTCGCCCGCTCCAGGGTGCTCCTGGCGGGGCTGGTGCTGATCGGGATCGCCGCGTCCAGCCAGCGCTTCATCCTTGCCCCCGGTTTCGAGCTCTACACCGGGCCGCTGTTCTACCTCCTTGCCTACTGGTTGTTCGGTCTTCGCATCGGCCTGGCGATGGCGTTCGCGACCATGGCGCCGACCTAATTCTGGTGGGGCCATCCGGTCTCGATCCTTCTCGCGCTTGGCCATCTCCTGTTCCTCGACAAGGTCCGGCAGCGGCAGGCTTCCTACAGCATCGCCACCTTGATCTTCGGGTCGACCGTTGGCGCGGCGGCGGGGTTCGCTTTGATCCTGTGGAACTACCAGGTGCCACTGGAGCTTGCGACCTTGCTGGTCGTCCGCAAGATCCTGATCGACCTGGTCTTCGCGGCGGTGGTCGACTGCATCCGCCTGTTGTTCGAAGTCGACCGCCGGCGAGTTACGATCGTTCGCCGGCGCTGTGTCCGGCTTTCCGCTGCGGTGAACACGTCGACCATGCTGTTTGCCGTCACCGGGTGCGTGGCCCTGTTCGTGGTCGAGGTGCACCACTTCAATGAGCGGTTCAGCGCGGTAATCAGGGACATTGACCTCCAGGTCATGCAGCTGACTGACAACCCCGGCAGCTCCGTCCATCACCGGCGCGGCGAGCGGCAGATGCAGACTTTCGCGGGTCCCGTTCCCGCGATCCTTGCCCCTTCCCGAAGCATGCTCGGCAGCAACGAGACGATCGGGGCACAGCTTGGCTGCACAAGGTTCGACGATGGAAGCAAGGTCACCGGTCCGAATGACCGTGGCACCTTTGCTTATTGGGTGAATGCCTGCCGTGTTGGCGAACTCGGCGGGCAGGGGCACCGGCTTGCCTATGCCGCGTCGATCCGCCCGCTCGCCTTGCAGGCCTACGAACGACTGCTGGCCGAGCTGTTTGCGGTGTTTGCGCTTGCGGCGCTTGGCCTCATCAGCAGCCGCTGGTTGATGCGCCTGACCCGCAAGACGACGCTGAGTTGGTACGGCGTCGTTCGTGACTTCGGAACGCCCGGCCTTGTCGCGCCGTCGCCAGTTCCCCTGAAGGAATTCCAGCCCGCGATCGATGCCTTCATCCAAGAGAATAACGCCTATGTCGCGCTGATGCAGGAACGCGAGCAGCTGGCCGATGCGGTTGCCGAACTGAAGAATGCCATCGACCTCACCCTTGCCCGTGACATCCATTTCGACGTCGCGACAGGCGAGCTCGTGTTCGAAGGCCTGGGCAGCAACGGTCGTCAAAAGGGGCGCATCCGCATCCACGAGGGCGATCGTCAGGAACTGGTAAGCGCCACTGGCAAGCCGGAGGTGATGGTCGAATTCCGCCCTGAAGATTGCGCCGCGAACCAATGGTACATGCTGATCGCGCGCAACCCCGACCCTATGTCTCGCTGGGCCGCCGGCTGCATCCTGCAACTGCGTCAGTCCAAGGTGCAGCAGGACCGAATGCTCCACCAGGGTCGGCTGATGGATCTTGGCGGCATGGCATCCGCGCTCAGCCATGAGATCAAGCAGCCGCTGTTCACCATCGCGCTCGCCGCCGAGAACGCCCTATTCCAGGTCGAAGCCACCGCCGATCCCACCCTCCAGCCCGTGGTCAAGAAGCTCAACCGGATCGGCGAGCAGGTGGACCGCGCCCGCAACATCATCGATCAGGTCGGTCATTACGCCCGGCTTGAGGGACCCGAGGGCGAAGTGTTCGATCCCCTCGAGGCGGTCACCGCGGCAGCGAGCTTCGTCCGGCCGATGCTGGTGGCGGACGAGATGACCCTGTTGATCAGCCATGATCAGGACCAGTCCCTGCACGTCGCCATGTCGCGCGTCGGGCTTGAGCAGATCGTCGTCAACGCCCTCCAGAATGCACATGATTCGATCCTCACCCGGCGCCAGGAAGGCGATCAGGTGGCCGGGCGGATCCTGATCAGCCTGCGCAGGCAGGATGCGCTGGTCGAAATCAGCATCAGCGACAATGGCACGGGACTGTTGGACGACGCCGGTGCCAAGGCGTTCGAGGCCTTCTTCACCACCAAGGGACCGCATCGCGGTACCGGCCTTGGCCTCTACATCTGCCGCCAGATCATGATCGAGGCGGGCGGAAAGCTGGAGCTCGCCAATTGTCCCGACGGCGGTGCGGTCCTCACCATCACCGTTCCGTGCAGGAACGCCAGGCCGCCCCTCGTGGAGCCGCTTGGATGAGCCGGCCGCTGGTCCACCTGCTCGAGGATGATGAAAGCAGCGGAAAGCTGCTCGAACAGTCGCTTTCGCAGCGCGGCTATGATGCCCTGTGGACCCCCCGCGTGCGCGACCTGCAGATCGATCCGGATCGCAACAATGTGGTCGTTCTCGATCTCGCCATGCCCGACATCGACGGCTTCGGCGCGATCGACCGGATTGCGAAGGAGGGTAATGTCTCGCGGCTGATCATCGCCAGCGGACAGCAGCCACGGATCATCAACGCTGCCGTGATGACCGCGCAATCCGCCGGTCTGACGGTCGTCGGCACGCTCCAGAAGCCCTACACTGCGCGGCGCCTCGTGGAATTGCTCGAAGCGCGGTTCGCCCCCTACAAGGATCCGGAGCGCACAGGCGTCCTGTGGGTGAAGGAACGGCTCGCCGAAGGCAGTCTCGCCGATCGGACCACCGTTCACTTCCAGCCGAAGCACTCGCTCGCCAACGCCTCGCTGGTGGGGTTCGAGGCGCTTGCGCGGGCGGATGACGGGTCGGCAATCGCGCCCGACCTGTTGTTTGGCGAACTGGTGCCGATGGACACCAATCTTGCGGTCACCAGCAGGGTCGTTCAGCAAAGCGTCGCGGCGGCCCGCAAATATGCTCATCAGCCGATGTCCATTGCATTCAACTGCCGCGCGGAGGTCCTTTGCCACCCTCGCTTCCTCCCACTGCTGGAGGAGCAGGTCTCGACGTTCGGGATCGAGCGGTCGTGGCTCACGGTGGAGCTTACCGAGCATCCGACGCTGGAGGGACTGCAGGCGCTTTCCAGAGCCGCCAGCCAGCTGACCATGCTTGGCTACAAATTCGCGGTGGATGATTTCGGCAAGGGGCACGCGGGCTTCGAACTGCTGATGCAACTGCCCTTCACCGAGCTCAAGGTCGACAAGGATTTCTTTTGGAGCCTGCTGAAGGGCGGCACGGCCATGCAGATGCTGCGCGAGGTCATCGGCTATTGCCGGCTGCAAGGCATCCTCACCACCATCGAAGGCATCGAGAGCGCCGAACAGCGACAGGTCGCGGCCGCCCTGGGCGCCGATTTGGGTCAGGGCTTCCTGTGGGGCCGGGCGGCGCCACTTTCTTGAGACCGCGAAGCGCCGCCCACACCATTGATCATCCTATAAGGTCGTATGGGCGATACACTTCATCGGACCACGGGCGAGGGGCTGGTCTACGTCGTCGATGACGACCAGGACTTAAGGGAGGAATTGCAGGAACTGCTGAGCCGCTGCGGCTACCAGGCGCGAGCTTTCGGAGATCCCGCCGACTTCCTCGCGCAGATCAGCGGCGATTGCCCCCTCTGCGTCCTGCTCGACGTCCGGATGCCCGGCGTCGATGGGATTACCGTACAGGCGCGGCTGCGCTCGATTGCGCCGCTCGCCGCGGTAATCATGCTGTCCGGCCATGGCGACATCCCGCTTGCGGTACAGGCGACCAAGGCCGGAGCGATCGACTTCATGGAAAAGCCGGTCGCGTCCGCCACTCTCCTGGCAGCCGTCGCCGATGCGCTGGCTGCCTCCGAAGCGCGACAAAGGAGCAGTCGTCCGGCGGAAGAAGCCGCTGCGCTGGTGAATGCCTTGTCGCAACGCGAAGTCCAGGTCCTGCGCGGACTGGTTGCGGGGCTTGCCAACAAGGTCATCGCTTATCGCCTCGACCTCAGCCAGCGCACGGTTGAAATCTACCGCGCCAAGCTGATGAGGAAGCTCAAGGTGCGTTCGCTTCCGGCTGCGGTCCAGATTGCCCTTGCGGCAGGTCTCGTGCCCCTCGGCGACGAAGGTCCTGTCACCCGTCCGCTTACGCTCGACGCGCCGGTCGTCAAGACCGGCGGTGCACATCTGCTCCAGCCCGGCTCGCTGCAACCGTCGCTCTGAAGGGCAAGGGCGGCCCAGTGAGGAGCGCCCTTGCCCTTCCGTGACTAGCCGACCAGCCACTGCTCCCCGGTGAGAAGCTCGGGACGGAGGGTCACCGCCGTCTCGGCATCGAAGCGGGCAAGCGATGCGCTGCTTGACATGTCGATCTTGACGCCCGCGAGGGACGACACACCGAGCAACGTGACCGAGCCACCTGCGGTGAGGTTGATCCGCACGTCGGTGATGCCGTCGCCATTCCAGTCCGCGCTCTGCGCCGAGCGAACGGCCGTGCCGTCGAACACCAGCTTGTCGTCGACCACGTTGAAGTCGCGGACGATGTCGTTGCCGTTGCGGGCGCCGACGACGAACAGGTCCTGGCCAGCGCCGCCCTCGAGCAGGTCGTCGCCCTGTCCGCCGATCAGCAGGTCATTGCCGCGGCCGCCGAACAGCTGGTCGTTGCCGAGCCCGCCGTCGAGCCGGTCATGCCCGTCTAGGCCACTCAGCCGGTCGTCGCCATTGCCGCCGAAAAGGCGATCCTCGCCAGCGGTGCCAACCAGCAGGTCATTGCCGTTGCCACCATCCGTGATGATCCCATCGGCAAGACCGGTCACATTCACGCTGACGGTGGCGGTGCTGGTCAGGCCGTCACGATCGGTGACCGTGTAGGTGAAGCTGTCGGTTGCAATGGCTCCAGGGGCCAGCGCGTCGAACGCATCGGCGTCCGCGACATAGCGCAGGTCCTTGCTGGCCGCGTCGAAGACGAGGCTTCCAAGCGTTCCGGCGCTGCTGACGGCGGTGATCGAAAGGGTGTCGCCGGCATCAGGGTCCACATCGTTGCCAAGCAGCAAGGCCCACAGATTGTCGCTGGTCGCATCCTCGGCAATGTTGACCGTGTCGTTGGCGGCAACCGGCGCCTCGTTGACGTCGCCGACCGAGATCTGGACGTCATTGGTGCTGGTGAGGCCGGCACTGTCGGTCACCTGCACCTTGAGCGTGAAGCTTGCGACCTGCTCGTAGTCGAGTGCCGTGGTGGTGCGCACCACACCCGTGGCCGCATCGACGACGAAGCGTCCATCCGCGTCGTTGATCAGTTTGTACGTAAGCGTGTCGCCCGGCGTGTCGGTCGCGGACAGGGTACCGACGACGGTTCCCGCGGGCAGGTTTTCGTCGACGGTGCCGCCGCTGATCACGACGTCGTGCGGCGTGATCGCGATCCTCAGCAGGGCAAGCTGCGGATCGTGGTCGGTCGGCCGCTCACCGCTGAACTCGGCATTGATGTGCACGGCGTCGTAGCGTGCGCCCGGCAGCAGGCCGCCGGTGACCAGGATGTTGTCGATCAACTGCGAGTTGCCGTCGAACAGGTAGGAGTAGCGCTCTGCTTCGGGCAGCAGCGTGGACAAGTTGGTGAAGACACCGCCGGCCGTCAGCTGGGTCTGCGCGTCTTCGAAGTAGAAGCCGTTCCAGTCGCCAAGCAGGACGAACTGTTTGGACGCATCCGCTGCGATGATGTCGAAGACATATTTGCCGACCGCAGCGGCCTGCGCCGTACGCGAGGCTTCACCGCCATCGCGCGGCGGCTGCGCATCGCCCCACAGCGGGTCGGAGCCGAGCCGCGAGGTGAAGTGGACGTTGACCGTGCTGAATTGATGGTCGTTGAAGGACCAGGTCGCGACCAGCGGCTTGCGCGAGCCGTTGAAGGCGGCGTCCTCGATCAGGCCGAGGCTGCCTTCCAACAACGTGACCCGGTCCGAAAGGTAGAGGTAGCCGTTGCGGATGTTGCCGCCGGGCTCGCCGCCGGTCGAACCCGCGCTGGTGGGCGCGATTTCGACATAGGTGTAGACGAGGCCGCTGATCGACTTGATCGCGTCGATCAGGCCCTGGACGTTGCTTGCACCCGACAGATCGCTGCCGTTGCCGGCGCCGTCGGCATCCTGCACTTCCTGGAGGGCGATGATGTCCGGCGACTTGAGGCTGTAGACGATGTCGGCGGCAAGGATGTCGTACTTGCCGTCCGAAGGATCCAGATTCTCGACGTTGTAGGTCGCCACGCTGACGTAATTGGCATCGCCCCTGAGCGCCGTGTTATCGTCGCCAAGCGTCCGGTCGGTAGTGATCACCGCCCGCTCGGTCGCCAGCACCTCGTACCGCTCGAAGCTGTAGTTGACGATGCCGGTCACCGACCCGAGCACGTCGCCGATGCTGAGGCTCGGCTGCGAAACGAAGCGATCGTCGAGCTGGATCTTCTCGGGATTATAATCGCCGGCGCTGATGGTGATGCCGCCGCGGTCGTTGATCCCGGTTGCGCCCTCACCGACCGAGGCCACCATGTCGGTCTCGCCGAAACCATTGGTGTTGGAGACGGCGATCGGCGTGTCGATGGTGACCCGCATGCCTTCCAGCGATTCCCAGAAGTCGATCCCGTCAGTGTCCGGATTGAAGACGGTCAAGCCATCGCTGTCGATGCTCTCGGTCGGGGGCAGGAGCCCGCCCGCGCCGATCAGCACGGCGGCGGGAAGCGCGTTGCCGCTCGACAGCACGGTAACGGTCGAGGCGGCCACCTGGGTGACGGACAGGCCGGCGTCGCTTGGCTTGTATTCGCCCACCACGCCCGTGAGTTCCACCGCATCGCCGATCCTGACGGCCGGAGCGCCCGTGGTCAGGATGAAGATGCCGTCCGACGTGCGGGCGTTGGCGTCGCCGTTCGGGTCCTGAAGATAGAAGCCATTGCTGTCGACGGCGGTGACGATACCGCCCGTGATGACCGGCTGGCCGACGAATGGCGACGCATGGCCCTCGCCCTGGATCGCCATGATGGTGCGGGCGACAGGATCGTCGTTGAGGATGATGCCAAGCCCGCTGCCGTCGACCAGCGCGGCGTTGCCCGTGACGTCGCCAAGGCGCACGAGGAACCCTTCATTGTCCTCGCCGACCGTGTCGCCCTGCACCTGCACAGTGATGGTCTTGGTGAATTCGCCCGCGGCAAAGGTCACGAGGCCGCTGGTCGCCGTCTCAGGCGCGAGGTCATCGAGTGAGGCCGAGGTGCCGAAGTCCAGGCTCCAGGCGACGCTCGCTTCGGTCGCAAAGCCGCCCGCCCGGGTCACGGTGAAGGTGAGGGCAGTGGTGCCGCTATTTCCTTCCACCACCGCAGCATCGCTGATCCTGATCTGGCCCTGGTCGGTGCCCGACAGGAAAGTTTGTCCCGCGTTGCCGTCGCCGCTGCTGGACGCCAGATTGAAGCCCCAGGTGAAGTCGCCATAGCTCGACCCGGTGCCGACAAGCTGAAGGCTGGTGCCGAGCGGCGCCTGGTCCTGGAACACGCCGATATCGGTCGAGGTCAGCCCGGCGGCCGGACCCCCGACGGCAGTCATCGTGCCTTCGTAGCTGAGGAACTGGATCACGCGGCCATAGGGATCGACCAGCGCGATCCCGTCGGGAGCGCCATTCTGGATGCCGTTCGACGCGGTCGTCACCGAGCGGAAGCCGAAGCCGTTGGCGGTGTCAGCCAGGACGCCCGACAGGTTGAGGGTGCCATAAGGCGCGCCGCCATTGCCGTTGTAGAGGACCAGGGTCCAGCCGGTGAGATCGGTACCGGCAAGCCCCGCGACCTCGATGAACTCGCCCGTGTCGGTGCCTGCGGGATCGTAGTTGATCTCATTGATGAAGACATTGGCGGCAGGGGGCAGGTCGTCGTTGCGGATGGTGCCGGTGGCGCTGCCGTCGCCGATGGTCGCGCCGCCCGTCGGCGCGGAGAGCAGGACCGAGAAGGTCTCGTTGGTTTCGGTGACAAGGTCGCCCGTGATCGGCACGCGGATGGTGGCGCTGTTCTGGCCATCGGCGAAGCTGACCGTGCCGGACAGGATGGTGCCGAGGTCGGCGGCGTCGGCCGTGCCGTCCAGCGACACGCTCCAGCTCGCCGACACCGCGCCGTCGGTTCCGCCGGTGCGGGTCACGGTGAACAGCATCTCGGCCAGGCCTTCATTGCCTTCCGCAATGTTGGCATCGCCGATGGACAGGATGCCAGGCGCCACGCTCGAAAGCGCGCTGCTGCTGACGGCGATGTCATCGATGCCGATCCACTCGTCGCTGCCTGGGGCATTGGTGGTGATGATGCGGATCTGCAGCTGGGGCTGGTTGTTCGCTTCCGCCGGCAGGGCAACGGTCACCGGTGTGCTGAGCGTTGCGAGGCTGGGGCCGGTCGAGGCATCGCTGATGGAGCCTGCGGGCACCGTGATCCACGCGCCGCTGTCGCCTATCCGATACTGAACGGCGATCGGCTGGACCGCATTGTCCGGGCTGCCATCGATGTCGCGCGCGTTGAAGCTGAGGATGATGTTCTCGCGCCCGGTCGAGTCCATGTAGAGCGCGATATAGGGCGCGCCAGCCGTTCCGGAGCCCTGCAGCGCGATGGTCGGATCGGCGATCTGGAATTCGGCCACGCCGCCGTTCGTGATGGCAGGGCTGGTCTGATTGGCGATGACGTCGACGTCAGTGCTGTCGCCGGTGACCGTGGCCGGGTTCACGCCCGTGGCACTGCCGACCATCCCGTTGCCGAGGTAGCCAACGATGGACGGGACGTTGGACCAGTCGTCATTGGCGGTGATCAGACCGATATCGCTCCAATCCTGGAAGAAGTTGCCGCTGTTGAGACTGTGATAGGTCTTGGCCACTGATTCGCTCCCCAAACTCACGCACCTGCCCATCCGGGACGCCAATGGCGGCCGGCTGGACAGCACGATCCTTGCCGATGATGTCGCTCTGCCAGTGGCTTTTCTCGGTTACAAGCTGCTGACAGAATTAGACTTATTCTGTGTCATTCTGGCGCGGTGGGACGCTTGGCGGTGGCCATGCGCGCCCGCGCCCGGCAAGCAGCAAGGTTCAGCAGCGATCATGCGGCGACCAGCCATGACCGCTTCTTTCATCCCCTCCTGCCCGAACTCGCAAATGGTGCTTCTCCGCTGCCGAGGTGAAGGCGGCGCGCAATCGCTGCGGCTGGCAGGAGCGGGCCGCGTCACTCCGATTGCGGTTGCACTGCCGCCCAAGACGGGTAGACTGGCGCTGCTCGGCTAAACTCTTGCTGCGCGTCTCCTATTCTATGTTCCGTTCACCTCTTGTTCTTGGGGAACGAACGGTGTACATCATGTCCGTAACGGGGGCATTCGCCTTTACTGTGGACGAGGATACGAGCGCATGGCAACGCAGCTGAAAGTCGTTGGAATGGGCGGGGAAGCGATGAGCGTGGACAGGCAGAAGGCGCTCGATGCAGCGCTGGCGCAGATTGATCGGGCATTCGGCAAGGGCTCGGCGATGAAGCTGGGCAGCCGTGAGAAGATGGAGGTCGAGGTGATCTCGACCGGAAGCCTCGGGCTGGACATTGCGCTGGGCGTTGGCGGCCTGCCGCGCGGCCGCGTGATCGAGATCTACGGACCGGAAAGCTCGGGCAAGACCACGCTTGCACTGCACACCATCGCCGAAGCGCAGAAGAATGGCGGCACCGCGGCCTTCGTGGACGCGGAGCATGCGCTGGACCCGGTCTATGCCAAGAAGCTTGGCGTCAACATTGATGAGCTAATCGTCAGCCAGCCCGACACGGGTGAGCAGGCGCTGGAGATCGTCGACACCCTGGTGCGCTCCAACGCGATTGACGTGCTGGTGGTCGACTCGGTCGCCGCGCTGGTCCCCCGGGCTGAGATCGAGGGCGAGATGGGCGACAGCCACGTTGGCCTTCAGGCCCGCCTGATGAGCCAGTCGCTACGCAAGCTCACCGGCTCGATCAGCCGCTCGCGCTGCATGGTGATCTTCATCAACCAGCTGCGCATGAAGATCGGCGTCATGTACGGCAATCCGGAGACCACGACCGGCGGCAATGCGCTGAAGTTCTACGCCTCGGTTCGCCTCGACATCCGCCGCACCGGCCAGATCAAGGATCGCGACGACATCGTCGGCAACACGACCCGCGTGAAAGTCGTCAAGAACAAGGTCGCGCCGCCGTTCAAGCAGGTCGAATTCGACATCATGTACGGCGAAGGCGTCAGCAAGGTTGGTGAGATCCTCGACCTCGGCGTCAAGGCCGGCGTGGTCGAGAAATCGGGCGCCTGGTTCAGCTACGACAGCATCCGCATCGGGCAGGGGCGTGAGAACTCCAAGACCTACCTCAAGGAAAACCCCGAGGTGATGGCTCGCTTGGAACAGGCGATCCGCCGCGGCAAGGACCAGATTGGCGACGCGCTGATGGTCGGTCCCGGCGCAGAAGACGACGCCTGATCGGCTTGCCTCCGCTTCGGCTTCGGCCGGGGAGAAACTGACACGAACGAGCGCCGCTCCTCACGACAGAGGGGCGGCGCTTTTTCGTTAAGCTGCGAGAACGGTTCAGGGCGTTAGGCGTTACGACATTACGCATCAGCCTGAAGGATCTTCATGCGCCTGCTTTATATCGTGGCCCTGCTTGGCCTGCCCACCGTCGCCGTCGCCCAGGTCGCACCGCAGGCGACGATCGCCGAGATGGCGACCACACCGCTGGTGAAGCTGCAGATTGCCGAGAACCTCCGCACGCCGCCTGATGAGGCAAGCATTCAGGTCGGGACGCAGAGCCGGGCGCCCACGGCCGTGGCGGCGACCGCCGCGAATAAGGAGAAGACCGAGCGCCTCCTTGCCACCATTCGCCGCGCAGGGCTGCGCGAACGCGACATCCAGACCCAGGGCATCCAGCTTCAGCCCGAATATGATTACGTCCAGGATCCTGGAGCACGGTCTGGCCGCCAGGTGTTCCGCGGCTACCTCGCCAGCAATACCATTCAGCTTAAGACCCGCGACATCCCGAAGCTGACGGCCCTTCTGGATACGCTCACCAGCGCGGGCGCGGACACTGTCTATGGGCCAAACTTCTCGATCAGCGATCCATCCCTGTTGCGGCGTGAGGCACGCACGCGCGCGCTGGCGCGTGGCATGGCCGAAGCGATGGAATATGCCCGCAATAGCGGCTTCACGCGGGTCGCTCTGCTCTCGGTCGAGGAGGGGCAGAGCTATCGCGGCACGGATGTCGTGGTGACGGGAAGCCGTGTCAGCCGATCGGAATTGGCACCACCGCCACCCCTGGTAGCCCCGCAGCAAGGTGCCGACGCGCTGGTTGCTCCCGGACAGCTCGAAACCGGTGTTGTGCTCAACCTCATCTATCGCATGGAGCGATAGGCGCGAAAGCGGGACCGCTTGCCTTGTAGGAACCAATATGGTTCTTGGTGGCTATGTTCTGCCCGATTTCGCTTTGCCCGCCCAGGCGCAAGGTCACTGCCTGTGCCCTTCGCGACGAGCAACAAACCGCGGAAAAGTGGCAAGGATGACGCCGTGACGCGGCGGGTCTGAGATCCGCCCTATGTGAACTTCGTGAACTTCGCCCAGCCTACAGGCAGGCTTCCAGGTACGGCTGGTCGAAGCCGAACTGCTTGGCCTTGTCGAGCGTGTAGGGGCGCAGGCCCATGGAGCGATACTCGCCGATGATCTTGCCGTCGGCGGTCTCGTCCAGATACTCGAACTTGAACAGTTCCTGGGTGACGATGACCTCGCCCTCCATTCCGATCACCTCGGTGATGTTGGTGGTGCGGCGCGAACCGTCGCGAAGGCGCTTCACCTGCACGATGAGGTCGACCGAATCCGCGATCTGGCGGCTGATCGCCTCCTTCGGGATCTTGATGTCGCCCATCATCACCATGTTCTCCATACGCGCCAGGCATTCGCGCGGGGAGTTGGAGTGAAGCGTCGCCATTGAGCCGTCGTGGCCCGTGTTCATGGCGGCCAGAAGATCGAAACACTCCTGGCCACGGATTTCGCCAAGGATGATCCGGTCGGGGCGCATACGCAGGGCGTTGATGACGAGGTCGCGGATGGTGATCGCGCCCTGCCCCTCAAGGTTCGGCGGGCGGGTCTCGAGTGGCAGCCAGTGCGGCTGCTGCAGCCGTAGCTCGGCCGCGTCCTCGATGGTGATGACGCGCTCGCCCGGGTCGATCATCTTCGACAGGGCGTTCAGCATCGTCGTCTTGCCCGAGCCGGTACCGCCCGAGATGATGATGTTCATCCGCGCCGCGCCCGCGATCTTGAGCACGGTCGCCATCTTCTCGGACATGGAGCCGAAGCCGCGCATCATGTCGAGCGTGATCGGCTTTTCCGAAAACTTACGGATGGAGATGGCGGTGCCCTTGAGGCTCAAGGGCGGAATGATGACGTTGACGCGGCTGCCGTCCTGGAGGCGAGCGTCGGCGAGCGGTGTGGTCTGGTCGACGCGGCGGCCGACCTTGTTCACGATCCGCTGAGCGATCTGGAACAGATGCTCCTCGTCGCGGAACTGGATCTGGGCGAGCTGCAGCTTGCCCTTCTTCTCGATAAACGTCTGGTCCGGGCCGTTGACCATGATGTCGCTGACCGCCGGATCAGCAAGCAGCTCCTCGAGCGGTCCAAGGCCGAGCAATTCGTCGACCAGCACCTTTTCCAGCGCGAACTGTTCGCGGCGGTTGAGGTTGATCTTCAGCTCGGCCAACACCTCGGAGATGATCGGGCGGAACTCCTCCGCCAGCTCTTCCTTGGAAAGAGTGGCCGCAGCCTCGGGGTCGACCCGTTCGAGAAGGCGCGGAAGCACCTGTTCCTTGATGCGGTGAACGGAGGCTTCAAAGCCTTCCTGCTTGGACGAGCCTGCGTCCGCGCTGCCGTTCATGCGGCTGTTCAGGCGGTCCATCGCGCCGCCCGGCTCCATGGTGGGGGCGGGCTCTGCTACTGGTTCTTCGAGCGGCGGAAATTGTTCTCCACCGGGCGCGCCGTTCGCTCCGGCCTTCATTGGGCGAGCGACGCCGAAGCTTGGGCGTCCGCCGCCACGCTTGCCGAATGCGCTCATGCCCGTGCCTGTCCCGTCTCTTCCGCGAAGTTCGACGTGGTTGATGACACGCAAACTTTGCCAAAAAGCTAATCGAACACAGCGCAGTCTTAACGATACCTCCGGTCAGGACCGGCTCAGCAAGCCGGAGCGACCGTCAAGATTGCGCGCTCTCGGCAAGGATGGTGAGACCAGAATCGCCGACTTCAGCGAAGCCGCCGGATACGCGGATACGCTCGGGCGCAGCGCCGGCCGAGCGGTAGACCGCCAGTTCGCCATCGCGCAGCGTGGTCATGAAAGGCGCATGGCCGGCCATCACGCCGAACTCACCCTCAGTGCCGGGAACGACGACCATGTGGACGTCGTCGCTCATCATCTGGCGCTCGGGGGTGACGAGGGTGAAGTGAAGGTCTGCCATCTTGCCTTACCGTTAGGCCCCTGGCGCTTGGGCAAGGGGCAGGGGAGGGCCTGATCAATCATGAGCAGCGGAGCGGCCCTCGCCCTTCCGCTGCTCTAGTCGCCGCTTACGCGTCGGCGGCGAGCTTCTCGGCCTTGGCGACCGCCTCGTCGATGCCGCCGACCATGTAGAAGGCCGCTTCCGGAAGGTGATCGTACTCGCCATTCACCACCGCCTTGAACGAGCGCACGGTGTCTTCGACCTGTACGAACTTGCCCGGAATGCCGGTGAACACTTCGGCGACGTGGAACGGCTGGCTGAGGAAGCGCTGGATCTTGCGGGCGCGGCTGACGACCAGCTTATCCTCTTCCGACAGCTCGTCCATGCCAAGGATGGCGATGATGTCCTGCAGGCTCTTGTACTTCTGGAGCACTTCCTGGACCGCGCGGGCGGTTTCGTAATGCTCCTGGCCGACCACCGACGGGGTCAGCACGCGGCTGACCGAGTCGAGCGGATCCACCGCCGGGTAGATGCCCAGTTCGGAGATGGCGCGCGACAGGGTGGTGGTGGCATCCAAGTGGGCGAACGACGCGGCCGGGGCCGGATCGGTAAGATCGTCGGCGGGGACGTAGATCGCCTGCACCGAGGTGATCGAGCCCTTGTTGGTGGAGGTGATGCGCTCCTGCAGCTGGCCCATGTCGGTCGACAGGGTCGGCTGGTAGCCCACGGCCGAGGGAATACGGCCGAGCAGCGCCGACACTTCCGAACCGGCCTGGGTGAAGCGGAAGATGTTGTCGACGAAGAACAGCACGTCCTGGCCTTCGACGTCGCGGAAATATTCGGCCTGGGTCAGACCCGAAAGGGCGACGCGGGCGCGCGCTCCCGGCGGCTCGTTCATCTGGCCGAACACGAGCGCCACCTTGGAGCCCTCGCTGGTCGGGTTGCCGTCCGCGTCGCTGGCGATGACGCCGGCTTCGAGGAACTCGTGATAAAGGTCGTTACCCTCGCGGGTGCGCTCGCCGACGCCGGCGAACACGCTGACGCCGCCGTGGCCCTTGGCGATGTTGTTGATCAGTTCCTGGATCAGCACGGTCTTGCCGACGCCGGCGCCGCCGAACAGCCCGATCTTGCCGCCCTTGGCGTAGGGGGCGAGGAGGTCGATGACCTTGATGCCGGTGACCAGGATCGAGGCATCGGTCGACTGGTCGACGAACAGGGGAGCGTCGGCATGGATCGGGGCAGTCATGTCGCTGCCGATGGGGCCGCGCTCGTCGATCGGCTCACCGATAACGTTCATGATGCGGCCTAGGGTCTTGGGACCGACCGGCACGCGGATCTGCGAGCCGGTGGCGCGGACCGACTGACCGCGGGTCAGACCCTCGGTCGCGTCCATGGCGATGGTGCGGACCATGTTCTCGCCGAGGTGCTGGGCGACTTCGAGGACGAGGCGGTTACCGTTGTTCTCGGTCTCGAGCGCCGACAGGATCGCCGGCAGCTCGCCGTCGAACGCCACGTCGACAACGGCGCCGATCACCTGGGCCACGCGGCCGGTGAGGTTGGAGGTGGTGCCCGTCGGGGCGGTCATGGTGTCGGCGGCGGTGGCCATCTTGGTCTTCCTTGCCTTGGGAGTTCGTTAGAGCGCTTCGGCGCCGGAGATGATCTCGACCAGCTCGGTCGTGATCGCCGCCTGGCGCTGGCGGTTATACTGGATGGAGAGGCGATTGATCATGTCGCCGGCATTGCGGGTCGCATTGTCCATCGCGGTCATCTGGCTGCCGTAGAAGCCGGCCTGATTCTCCAGCATCGCGCGGTAGATCTGCACTGCGACGTTGCGCGGCAGCAGGTCGGCCAGAATCGCTTCCTCGTCCGGCTCATACTCGACCGCAGCCGAGGCGGCGGGAGCGCCGGCATCATTGGCGGCACGCGGCTTGACGGGGATGATCTGGTCGATCGTCGGCTCCTGCGCGAGGACCGACTTGAAGTTGGAATAAGCAAGGTGCGCAACGTCGAACTCGCCCGCCTCGAAGCGGCGGGTCACCTCGGCGGCAACGGCCTGCGCATCGGCGTAGGTCGGGTTCTTCATCTCGCTGGTGTCATACTGGCCGACGATCCTGCCCGCGCCGAAGAAGCGGGTGAGGACCGGGCGGCTCTTGCGACCGACGACGTAGAAACTGACGTCCTTGCCCTGCTCAATCAGTTCCTCTGCCTGACGGCGAACCGCACGGACAATGTTGGTGTTGAACGCGCCGGCAAGGCCGCGATCGCTGGAGGCGACCACGATCAGGTGGCGCTTGTCCGAGCCGGTGCCTGCGATCAGCTTGGGGCTCTGCGGGCCGACGGTGATCCGACTGGCGAGGCTGGCGACGACATCGCTCAGACGCTGCGAGTAGGGACGGCCCTGCTCGGCATTGCTCTGCGCACGACGAAGCTTCGCCGCGGCGACCATCTTCATCGCCTTGGTGATCTTCTGCGTCGACTTAACCGAGCCGATGCGGAGCTTGAGGGCTTTAAGCGATGCCATCTTCGTTCCTTTACCCCTCCCTCAACCGGGAGGGGGCTAGCTTCAGGCGAACTGCTTGCCGAACTCGCCGAGCGCGCTCTTGAGCGAAGCGGCGGTCTCGTCGTCCAGCGCCTTGGTGTCGCGGATCTTGGCCAAAATCTCCGGCTTGTCCGAGCGCATGTAGCTGAGCAGCGCGGCTTCGTAGCGGGTGACGTCGTTGGTCGGGACGGTGTCGATGAAGCCTTGCGTACCGGCAAAGATCGACACAACCTGCTCTTCGATCGGCATCGGCTGGAACTGACCCTGCTTCAGCAGCTCGGTCAGGCGCGCGCCGCGGGCCAGCAGTTTCTGGGTCGAAGCGTCGAGGTCCGAGCCGAACTGGGCGAAGGCAGCCATTTCGCGATACTGGGCGAGCTCCAGCTTGATCGAGCCGGCGACCTTCTTCATCGCCTTGGTCTGCGCGGCCGAGCCGACGCGGCTGACCGAGAGACCGACGTTGATGGCCGGACGGACGCCCTGGTAGAAGAGGTCGGTCTCGAGGAAGATCTGGCCGTCGGTGATCGAGATGACGTTGGTCGGAATGTAGGCCGACACGTCGCCCGCCTGGGTTTCGATGACCGGAAGGGCGGTCAGCGAGCCATTGCCGTTGGCGTCGTTCATCTTGGCGGCGCGCTCAAGCAGCCGGCTGTGGAGATAGAAGACGTCGCCCGGATAGGCTTCGCGGCCTGGCGGACGGCGCAGAAGGAGCGACATCTGGCGATAGGCGACGGCCTGCTTCGAAAGATCGTCGTAGACGATCACGGCGTGCATGCCGTTGTCGCGGAAATATTCACCCATCGCGCAGCCAGTGTAGGGCGCGAGGAACTGCAGCGGCGCCGGCTCCGAAGCGGTGGCGGCGACGACGATGGAATATTCCATCGCGCCATTCTCTTCGAGCGCGCGGACGATCTGCGCGACCGTCGAGCGCTTCTGGCCCACCGCGACGTAGATGCAGTAGAGCTTCTCGTTCTCGTTATCGCCCTGGTGCGCGGCCTTCTGGTTGATGAAGGTGTCGAGCGCGACGGCGGTCTTGCCGGTCTGGCGATCGCCGATGATCAACTCGCGCTGGCCGCGGCCGACTGGGACGAGGGCGTCGAGTGCCTTGAGGCCGGTCTGCATCGGCTCGTGAACCGACTTGCGCGGAATGATGCCCGGCGCCTTCACCTCGACGCGGCTGCGCTGGTCGGTGACGATCGGGCCCTTGCCGTCGATCGGGTTACCGAGCGCGTCGACCACGCGGCCGAGCAGGCCCTTGCCGACGGGGACGTCAACGATGGTGCCGGTGCGCTTGGCGGTCGAGCCTTCCGAGATGTTCGAGTCCGACCCGAAGATCACGACGCCGACGTTGTCGGCTTCGAGGTTCAGGGCCATGCCCTTGGTGCCGTTCTCGAATTCGACCATCTCGCCGGCCTGGACGTTGTCGAGGCCGTGGATGCGGGCGATGCCGTCGCCAACCGACAGCACCTGGCCGACTTCGGAGACCTGCGCGTCGGCGTCGAAGTTCGCGATCTGGTCGCGGATGACGCGGGAGATTTCAGCGGCGCGGATATCCATGTTCAGCCTTTCATAGCCGTAGCTAGAGTATTGAGTTTGGTGCGGATCGAGGCGTCGATCATCTGGCTTCCAAGCCGGACGACAATGCCACCGAGGATCGAAGGATCGACGCGGGCGTCGATGCGAATGTCACGGCCGACGCGGGCCCCCAGCTGGCTCTTCAGCGCAGCGATCTGCCCGTCGTCGAGTGGACGGGCGCTGGTGACTTCGGCCGTGGTCTCGCCGCGATGATCAGCAGCAAGCGTAGCAAAGATGCGGATGACGTCGGGAAGCTGGCGCAGGCGGCCGTTCCTGGCGAGCACCGCCACGAAGCGGGTGGTCAGTGGATCGAGGCCGAGCGAGGGAGCGACCGCGCCCAGCGCCTTTCCGGCCGCGTCGCGCGAGACGAGCGGGCTGGAGACCAGGCCCTGGAGCTCACGCGATTCGCCGAGCGCCGTCTTCAACCGGTCGAGGCTCTGCCCGACGGAATCGATCTGGCGCTCGTCGCGGGCAAGATCGAACAGCGCAGACGCATAGCGTCCCGCTAAGCTGGCCCGAATGCCGCCGGAAGTCTCCACGCGCCCAAAGCTCCGTCAAATATATGCAAAGCGGGGCGGTGTTCGATCTTGCGATCGCTCGCCCCTGCCGGATTGGCCGCGCCCCTAGCAGGGGGTCCGAAATGATGCAAGGCGACTCACAGGTCGAGGCACAGGAAGCGGGTGAAATTGCTTTCCGGATAGCCGCCAAAGGCGTCACAATCCCTGAACCCTTCTCGCTCGTACAGGCGATTGGCGGCCGCGAACTCGGCCGTGGTGCCGGTCTCGAGCAGTAGCCGGCGGTAGCCACACTCTCGAGCCTCTGCGATGATGGCGGACAACATGGCGCTGCCCACTCCCCGGCCGAGTGCCCCGGGGGCGGTGCGCATTGACTTAATCTCCCCCTCTGCGCTGCCGAGCCGTTTCAGTGCACCGATGCCGAGCAGGAGTCCGTTCTCGCGTGCCGTGAAGAAGGTGATGGCCGGATCGGCGAGGGCACTTCCGGGGAGGACATGACAAGCTTCAGGCGGCGAGTGGGCGTGCATGGCTGCAACGTGCAAGGCGAGCAGCGCCTCGACGTCGGGTTTGTCGAGCTCGTCCCTGAACACAGTTATTGCCACGATGTCGTTCCTAGCTGGGCTTGAGCTCTGCGGCGAGGCGAAGTTTGGCCGCATTTTCCGGGACGCCGTCCGCCATAAGGGCTGATAAGCAAGGCCCATGATCGAGGAAGAGGCAGCGTGGTACGCGTTTGAGCGGCGTGATCGTTCCGCCGATGACCGCTTCGTGGTCGCGGTCACCACCACCCGCATCTACTGCCGTCCGTCCTGTCCCGCCCGGCGACCGAAGCGCGAGCATGTGCGCTTTTTCGTCTCCGGAGAGGAGGCAGTGCGCAAGGGCTTCCGCGCGTGTCTGCGGTGCAAGCCCGATCAAGTGGGCCGCGACAGGGCCGCAGTCGAGAAGGCGATGGTGCTGCTCGAGCAAGCGGAAGCCACCGTGCGTCTGGACGTGCTTGCCGCTGCGGTTGGCTATGCACCGCATCATTTCGGCCGCCTGTTCAAGCGAGAAACCGGCATGTCGCCAGCGGCTTGGCAGCGTGCGCGTCGGCTAGTCAGGGCCGATCGCTGCCTTGCCGAGGGGGCAAGTGTCGCCCACGCCATTTACGAAGCCGGCTACTCGGGTCCAAGCCGATATTATGATGACAGAAAGGCGTTCGGGCTGATGCCCGCCGCGGTCCGCAAGGGAGGCGAGGGGATGGTCATCAACTGGGCGAGGGTCGAGAGCCCGTTCGGGCCGCTGCTGATTGCCGCCACCCACACGGGGCTGTGCCGCATCAGCTTCGACGAGGGTCCCGACGCTCTTCGGCATCGCTATCCATGCGCCGAGCTTGTCGAGAACGCAGCAGCGCCGCTGATCGCAGCCGCACGACAGGCTATCGAGAAACCGGCGCTTGCGGCGTCGCTTCCGACCGACGTGCCGGGAACTGCCTTTCAGCAGCGCGTCTGGGCAGAGTTGCGCCGTATCCCGCCAGGGGAAACGCGCTCCTACCTCGATATAGCTCGGGCGATCGGAGATCCGAACGCCACCCGCGCGGTGGGCACGGCCAACGGCGCCAATCCGATCGCCATCATCGTGCCCTGTCACCGAGTGGTGCGAAACGATGGCGCGCTTGGCGGCTATGCCGGTGGTCTGGAGCGGAAGCGCCAGCTCCTCGCCGCAGAAGCGCGGGAGCGGGAAGGCTCGTTGTTCTGAGGTCGTCAACGACCTCCCTCATCATCCGTAGGGGCTACCCGGCACCGCTTTCGCCCAACCTGGGGCGGCCGGCTCAAGCGCCTCAAGAAAGGCCTTGGCCTGCGCGCGCACCTCGGCCTTGGTGTCCTCGCCAAAGCGGTCCCAGGTGGCATAGGGCTGCCACAGCCGGCGGTTGCCGCGCAGCTTCTTCTCGTTGCGGTCGAGAAAGTCCCAGTAGAGCGCATTGAAGGGGCAGGCATCGGCCCCGACCCTCTTTTTCACGTCGAAACGACATCCCTTGCAGTAGTTGCTCATGCGGTTGATGTACGCGCCCGAGCCTGCATAGGGCTTGGTTCCGAGCCGTCCGCCGTCCGCGAACTGGCTCATGCCGAGCACGTTGGGATGCTCGACCCATTCATAGGCGTCGGCGTAGACCACGAGATACCAGTCGGCGACCTGGGCCGGATCTATCCCCGCCAGCATAGCAAAATTGCCGAGCACCATCAGCCGCTGAATGTGGTGGGCGTAAGCATTGTCGCGGGTGTTGCGGACGCTGTCGGCGCAGCAGGCCATGTCGGTCAGGCCGGTCCAGTAGAAATCGGGAAGATCGCGCTTGTTGTTGAAGAAATTGGCCTCTCCCAATGCGGGCATCTCCAGCCAGTACATGCCGCGAATATACTCCCGCCAGCCGATCATCTGCCGGATGAAGCCTTCCGCGGCGTTGAGCGGGACCTCGCCGCGGCGATAAGCCGCCTCTGCCGCCTGGCACACCTCAAGCGCGGTAAGCAGCCCGCAGTTGAGGCTGGTCGACAGACGCGAATGGTAGAGGAAGTCCGCTCCCTCCAGCATGGCGTCCTGGTAGGTGCCGAAGCGCGGCAGCCGCTCGGACACGAAGTCGGCCAGCAACTCGCGTGCCTGTTCCGCGGTGACCGGAAGCGCGAAGCTGTCGAGCGTCCCGAAGTGGTGGCGAAAACGCCCCTCAACCAGCGCGATGACTTCCTGGGTGATCGCATCGGGGGCGAAGCGCTGCGGTTCCCGGAGCGGCCGCGCCTTGGGCAGCGGAGCGCGGTTGTCCTTGTCATAGTTCCACTGGCCGCCCGCAGGGTTACCATCCGGCTCCATCAGCAGCCCGGTACGGCGGCGCTGCTGGCGGTAGAAGCTTTCCATCACGAGTTCGCGGCGGCTCGCCGCCCAGGCGAAGAAATCGGGGAGGGGGCAGATGAAGCGAGTGTCAGAAAGGATGTCGACGGGAAGGTCGAACCGTTCGGCCCAGCCCTCGACCGCTTTCTGTACGCGCCATTCCCCGGCTTCGACGATACGGATCCCGGTGGGGCGGTGCCGCTCCACGGCGCGTGCGACCTCTCCCGTGAAGCTGCCGCTGTTCTCGGGATCGTCGAGGCGGACGTAGTCGACCTGCCATCCGCCAGCACGCAACTCCTCGGCGAAGTGGCGCATCGCGGAGAGAATAAGGACGATCTTCGCCTTGTGGTGGCGGACGTAAGTCGTTTCCTCCGCCACCTCCATCAGCAGTATTCGGGCGGCGCGCTTGTCGACCCCCGACAGCGAGGCAAGCTCGTGGCTGAGCTGGTCACCGAGGATGGGGATGAGCAACATGGTGCAGTGCTAGACGGCTGGCGGCGGCGAATGGATGCGGGCCTTGGCCCATGAGCGGTATCGTCACCCGGAAGTTAACCTGCCGACTTGGCAAGCGCTTCGTCAGCAACAGCTTTCGCCCTGGCGCTAACCCGTTTCCAGCTACTCTCAATTAAGGGGTCGGCGGGCAAACATTGTCCCGATGCTCACCCGAATCGTGGCCGCTCTGGCCCTGTCCGTCCTTGCGATATCCGCACCTGCCAGCGCCCAATCGTGGGAAGCCACTGCTCTTGCGCTTCACAACCGGGAGCGAGCGGATCACCAGGTTGCGCCACTTGCATGGGACTTCGGCCTTGCCCGCGCCGCAGACCTCTACGCCAACGAACTCGCCCGCACCGGCCGGTGGGGCCACAGCCCCAAGGCGACACGGCCGGGGCAGGGCGAAAATCTGTGGATGGGCACCAATGGAGCCTATCGGATCGAGCAGATGGTCGGTGGCTGGCTGGGCGAGCGGCGCTGGTTCCGGCCGGGAATCTTCCCGGCAATCAGCAGCACCGGCAAGTGGATCGACGTCGGCCATTACACCCAGATCATCTCCAGCAGGACGACGCGGGTCGGTTGCGCGATCCGGTCGGGCGCGCGATGGACTTATCTCGTCTGCCGCTACTCGCCGTCTGGCAATGTCGATGGGCGGGCGATGCCTTAGGTGGCGGCAGCGGCTCGGGTGGTATGAGGATCCTTAACAGACAGAACGACCTCGGCATTCCATCCAGTCAGCAGCCGCCCGCGGTCCTCAGAGGAAAGAGTAAGGGTCAACGTCAACCGCTACCCGCACCTTCGCACTCCATTCCACCTGCCCCAGCCAATCGCGAATGACGTCCTGCACGTCGAGGCTTCGGCGAGCGTGGACCAGCAGCCGAAAACGATATCGGCCGCGCAGCATGGCGAGCGGTGCGGGGGCCGGGCCATAGACCGCCATGCCTTCCACGTTGGGCGCACGGCGGCCGATGCGGTTGGCGGTCTGCTCAGCTTCTTCCTTGTCCTCCGCGCTGACAACGATCGCGGCGAGGCGCCCGAACGGGGGCATGCCGGCCTCCTGGCGAGACTCCGTCTCGGCGGCGACAAACTGCTCTGTGTCGCCGCTGACCAGGGCGGCCATGACGGGGGCGTCGGGTTGGTGGGTCTGGATGAAGACGCGTCCCGGTTTGCCCCCGCGTCCGGCCCGGCCGGCGACCTGGCTGATCTGCTGAAACGTCCGCTCGGCTGCGCGCAAGTCACCGCCGGCAAGGCCGAGGTCGGCATCGATCACACCGACCAGCGTGAGGTTTGGGAAGTGGTAGCCCTTAGTGACGAGTTGGGTGCCGACCACGATGTCGATCTCGCCATCTTCCATCTGGCGTACGAACTCAGCCGCTCGAGCCGGGCTCCAGATGGTGTCGGAGGTGACGATGGCGGTGCGCGCATCGGGGAACAGCGCCTGCACCTCGTCGGCGATGCGCTCGACCCCGGGGCCACAAGCGACCAGGCTGTCCTTGTCGCCGCATTCGGGGCAGGCTTCGGGCGGCGGGATGACGAGCCCGCAATGGTGGCAGGCGAGGCGGCGCATCAGCCGGTGCTCGACCATCCAGGCGGTGCAGCTCGGGCATTGGAAGCGGTGGCCGCAGGTGCGGCACAGCGTCAACGGTGCGAAGCCGCGACGATTGAGGAAGAGGAGGCTCTGCTCGCCCGCCGCGAGATTGGCCTCGATCTCGCTGACCAGTTGCGGCGCGATCCAGCGTCCGCGCGGCGGCGGGTCGGCGGTGAGGTCGAGCGCGGTGAGGCTCGGAAGCTGCGCTCCGGCATGGCGCTCGCGAAGCTGAAGTTCGCGGTAGCGGCCGGTCTCCACCATGTGCCGCGTCTCGAGCGCGGGGGTGGCGGAGGAGAGGATGATCGGAATATCCTCGAACCGCGCTCGCATCACCGCCACGTCGCGGGCGTGATACTGGACGCCGTCCTCCTGCTTGAAGCTCGCTTCGTGGGCCTCGTCGACCACGATCAGGCCAAGGTTGGCATAAGGCAGGAACAGCGCCGAGCGGGCGCCGACCACCACCTTCGCTTCGCCACTGGCGACTCCGCGCCATGCCCGGCGACGCTGCGAGGAGCGGAGGTCGCTGTGCCATGCGGTGGGCTCGCAGCCGAAGCGGGCGGCGAAGCGCTTGAGGAAGGGTTGCGTGAGCGCGATTTCAGGCAAGAGGACGAGCACTTGCAGGCCCTTGCGGGCGGCTTCTGCTACGGCCTCGAAGTAGACTTCGGTCTTGCCTGACCCGGTGATGCCGTCGAGCAGCACGGGATCGAAGCCACCGCCAATCGCCGCGACCAAGCTGTCGGCGGCGGTCTGCTGGTCCTCGCTGAGCTTGGGCGGGGCATGGTCGGGGTCGGGGCAGGTGAGCGGCTGATCGGCCTCGACCTGTATCCGCTCCAGCGCGCCGCTGTTCACCAGACCGCGCAGGACCGCGTCGCTGACCTCGGCATGTGCGGCAAGTTCCCGGATGGTGCCCTGGCGGCCTTCCAGCCGGTCGAGCGCCTGCGTGCGCTGCGGTGTCAGGCGGTCCGGCCGTTCGCCGGTCAAGCGATATTCGGTCAGCTGGCGCGAGCCTTCCAGCGCCGAGGAAGAAGGCAATACCATTCGCAGGACCGAGGCGAGAGGCGAGAGGTAATAGTCGGCTGTCCACTCGCACAGGCGGCGAAGCGGAGCCGGGATCGGAGGCACGTCGATCAGTCCGGCAAGTGGGCGCAGGCGGTTGTCGCCCACTTCTTCGGTCGGCAGTCGCTCCTGCTCCCACGCGACGCCGACTAGCTGCCGCGGGCCCAGCGGTGCCACAACCACGCTTCCCGGCTCGACCGTCATTCCGTCCGGAACGCGATAGTCGAGCGGGCCGAGGGCGGCGTTCAAGGTGACGACACGGGCGCGGGGAAGGGGCACGGCTGCGCTCTAGGCGAAAGGACCGGGTGGAACCAAGGGCCTGCAATCGCTATCTAAGGGGCATGTACACGACCGATCTTTCCAAGTCCGGCAGCGCCAAGGTCCAGCCGATCGGCCTCGCCGAAGATCCCGCCCTGCTCGAAGCGTTCGAAGCGCGCGTCGCGGCGGACGAGTTCATCGAGCCCAAGGACTGGATGCCCGAGGCTTATCGCCGGACGCTGACGCGGCAGATCAGCCAGCATGCGCACAGCGAGATCGTCGGCATGCTGCCCGAGGGGAATTGGATCACCCGCGCGCCCTCGCTGCGGCGCAAGGCGATCCTGCTTGCCAAGGTTCAGGACGAGGCGGGGCATGGCCTCTACCTCTACTGCGCGGCGGAGACGCTTGGTACCAGCCGCGAGGAGATGATCGAAGCGCTGCACTCGGGCAAGGCCAAGTACAGCACCATCTTCAACTACCCGACGCTGACCTGGGCCGACATCGGCGCGATAGGCTGGCTGGTCGACGGCGCGGCGATCATGAACCAGGTGCCGCTGCAGCGGACCAGCTACGGCCCTTATGCCCGCGCCATGGTCCGGGTGTGCAAGGAGGAAAGCTTTCACCAGCGCCAGGGTTACGAGATCAGCATGCAGCTCGCTCGCGGTACCGCCGAGCAGAAGCGGATGATGCAGGACGCCTTTAACCGCTGGTGGTGGCCGAGCTTGATGATGTTCGGGCCGCCCGACGACAATTCGCCCAACACCGCGCAATCGATGCGCTGGCGGATCAAGCGCGAGACCAATGACGAATTGCGCCAGAAGTTTGTCGATATCACCGTGCCGCAGGCTGAGTTCATCGGCCTCACCGTTCCCGATCCCGATCTCAAGTGGAACGAGGAAAAGGGCGGATATGACTTCGGAGCAATCGACTGGGAGGAATTCTATTCGGTCGTGAAGGGTGAGGGCCCGGTCGCGAAGGAGCGGATGACCGCCCGGCGCGACGCATGGGAGAAGAACGCCTGGGTGCGCGAGGCGGCGCAGGCCCACGAAGCGAAGAAGCAGGCGCGCAAGGCCGCCGCTTGACGTTGTTCGTCGCCCCGGCAAAGGCCACGGGCGACGGAGGAAGTGATGTCTGACTGGCCGCTTTGGGAAGTATTCGTGCGCACGAAAGGCGGGCTCGCGCACCGTCACTTCGGGAGTGTCCACGCGCCTGATGCGGAGATGGCACTGCGCCACGCCCGTGACACCTATACCCGCCGCCAGGAAGGCGTCAGCCTGTGGGTGGTGAAGTCCTCCGACATCGTCGCCAGCGATCCCGCGCAGGCTGGAGAGCTGTTCGAGCCGGCCGCCGACAAGGTCTACCGCCATCCGACCTTCTACGAGATCCCCGACGAGGTGAAGCACATCTGATGCCGAGCCTTCCTCCCATCCGACCTGAAGACGAGGCCGTTGCCGAGAAGGTTCGGCCGAGCGGAGCGTTCGACGCTCCGTCCGATGCGCATGATCCGGTGCGTGCGGGTTATCTACTGCGGCTCGGCGACGATGCGCTGATACTCGGCCAAAGGCTGGGCGAGTGGACCGGTCACGCGCCGTCGGTCGAAGTCGACCTGAGCCTCGCCAACCTGGCGCTCGACCTCGTGGGCCAGGCGACCTTCTTCCTTGGCGCTGCTGGCGATGCCGACGAACTAGCGTTCAAGCGCGACGTGCTCGACTTCCGCAACTGCCTGCTGGTCGAGCAGCCCAATGGCGACTTCGCGCGGACGATGATGCGCCAGCTGCTGTTCTCGACCTGGCAGCACCTTCTTTACCAGGCACTGGCCGAGAGCCGCGACCAGGCGATTCGGGAGGTTGCAGCAAAGGCCGTCAAGGAGGTGGCGTACCATCGCGAACTCGCGGGCGAATGGGTGATCCGGCTCGGCGACGGGACGGAGGAAAGTCGCGCGCGGTCGCTTGACGCGCTGGAGTGGTGCTGGCGTTTCGTCCCAGAGCTGTTCGAGGTAGACGCGGAGCTAGAGGCCGCGATTGGCGCTGGCATCGCGGCAGATCCTCGCGCCTTCGAGGCTGAGTATCGCAGCGCCATTACGGCCCTATTGACCGAGGCGACCCTGCCGGTCCCCCAGGACCAGCGCGCCATCCTTGGCGGGCGGCGTGGGCACCATAGCGAGCATCTGGGCCATCTGCTGGCGATCATGCAGTATCTTCCGCGCACCTATCCGGACGCCATATGGTGAGCGAGAAACATTTCCACAGGCTAGAAGTCGCGGAGATCGTGGAGGAAACCGCCGACGCGCGGTCGATCCGCTTTGCCGTACCGACGGAGCTTGCCGACACCTTCCGCTTTCGCGCCGGTCAACACCTTACCCTCAGGGCCGAGATCGGCGGCGAGGAAGTGAGGCGCAACTATTCGCTGTGCACCGCGCCGCATGAGAACGCGCTCAAGGTGACGGTGAAGCAGATCGCCGGCGGTGCCTTTTCCAACTGGGTGGCTCGCGAACTGAAGCCAGGCGACCGGCTTGACGTCATGCCGCCACATGGCTCCTTCACCGCGCAGTTCGATGCAGCGGCGAGGCGCCGCTACGTTGGCTTTGCTGGCGGGTCGGGGATCACTCCAATAATGAGCCTTGCCCGCACAGCGCTGGCGGAGGAACCGCGCAGCCGCTTTACCTTGTTCTACGGCAATCGCGACGCGAGCAGCATCATCTTCCTCGACGCGCTGGCGGAACTGAAGGACCGCTACCTCGGCCGGTTTGAGCTGTTCCACCTGCTGAGCGACGAGGAGGGCGACGTCGAGCTGCTGAATGGCATGCTCGATCGCGAGACTTGCGAGCAGGTGATCGCTGCGTTCCTGCCCGACGTGGCTGAGATTGACGCTTTCTTCATCTGCGGTCCCGGTCCGATGATGGATGCCGCCGAGGCCGCCCTGCTCGACGCTGACGTACCGGCCGAGCGTATCCACATCGAGCGCTTCACCGCAGGCCGGCCTTCCGCCGCACTCGCCGCCGAGATGGCGCAGCTGCAACAGGCCGCATCCGGTCAGACGATGAGCGTCACCATCGACGGTCGCACCCGCCGAATTGCTTTCGACGGAAGCAACATTCTCGATTCGGCGCGGGCATCGGGGCTGCCGGCGCCCTTCGCGTGCAAGGCTGGAGTCTGCGCCACCTGCCGCGCGCGGGTCACCTCGGGAGAGGTCAGCATGGCTGCGCGCTATGGCCTTAGCGACGAGGAAATCGCCGCCGGTTATGTGCTCACTTGTCAGTCGGTGCCCAAGGGCGAAGGCGTAGCGGTGGATTACGACGCCTGACCGCGCTAATCGCGTCTTTATGTTGACCAGCCCAGCGCGCCGCGGCCTCGCCGATCTGCCCCCACTCGTCAGCGATTCGTTGCTGGCGCTGATCGCGATGGTCAACGCCGATACCCGAGAGGACAAGATCGACGTTGGGGTGGGCGTCTATCGCGACGGGGAAGGGCGAACCCCGGTGATGCGCGCCGTGCGTGAGGCCGAGCAGCGCCTGCACGACCAGCAGCACAGCAAATCCTATCTTGGAGGCGCGGGCGACAAGGCGTTCGCCCAGCTGCTGCGGCCGATCGTGCTTGGCAGGCATGGAGGTGACGAGCGGATTGTCGGCCTGCAGACCCCTGGCGGCTGCGGCGCGCTGTTCCTGGCGCTGAAACTGGTCGCGGCGGCGAACCAAGGCGCCAAGGTCATCATGGGCACGCCGACCTGGCCGAACCATCCGCCGATGACGGTAGGTGCGCGGCTGCAGATGGGTGAGTATCGCCATTACGATGTGGAGCAGCGGCGGATAGATTTCGCGGCAATGGCCGACGCGCTCGATCGCGGGCGGCCCGGCGACGTCGCCTTGCTCCATGCCTGTTGCCACAACCCGACCGGTGCCGACCTGTCCGAGGACGAGTGGCGCGAGGTTGCGGCAATCATCGCCCGCCGCGGGCTGCTGCCGCTGATCGACTTCGCCTACCAAGGCTTTGCGCGCGGCCTCGAGGCGGATCGCTTTGGCGTCGAATTGCTGCTCGACGCCTGCGACGAGGTGCTGATCACCCAAAGTTGCGACAAGAACTTCGCGGTCTATCGCGACCGGGTCGGCTGCCTGTTCGTCAAGGCGGCCAGCAAGGACAATGCGGATTTCGCTTTCACCCATCTCCTGCAGATCAGCCGCGAAGCCTGGTCGATGCCGCCCGACCATGGCGCCGCCTGCGTTCGCACGGTGCTGGAGGATGAGGCGCTCACCGCCGACTGGCGTGCCGAGCTCGACGAAATGCACGGACGGATCCGCATGGTGCGCGAACGGATCGCCGCGTCCGATCCGCGCCTTGCCTACATCGCTGGAGAGCAGGGCATGTTCTCCCTGCTTCCGCTGTCGGTAAGCCAGGTCAAGCAGCTGCGTTCCGACCATGCCATCTACATGGCCGACAGCGGCCGCGCGAACCTGGTTGGGATCGCCGACCGCGACCTTGATCGCTTCTGCGCCGCCATTGTCGAGACGATGAATGGCTGAGAAGGATCCTGAGTTTACCGTCGGCACGGATTGGGAGGAAGTCGCCCGACTGGTCCTGACCAGCCGGGAGCTTGACCGGCTTGAGGAAGAGGAACTCGTTCCGGCCCGCCAGGTGCTCTACCAGTTCAGCGCCCGCGGCCACGACATGGCGCAAGTCCTGCTGGGCTTGAAGTTGCGCGATGGTGACGCAGCGTGCGGCTATTATCGTTCGCGCCCGCTGTTGCTGGCGCTTGGCGTGCCGCTGGCGGATGCGCTTGGGTCGGGCATGGGGCGGAGCGGCGGCTATTCGGGTGGTCGCGACATCGGCGTCGTGTTCAATTATCCCAACCCGGGCGGCGCTCACGCGTTGCCGATGTGCGGCGGTGTCGGCGCGCAATACACGCCGGCCGCCGGCTGGGCGCAGGCGGTGCGCTACAAGGCCGAGGTGCTGAAGGAGCGGGCGGCGGGCAACATCGCCCTGGTGCTCGGCGGCGATGCCAGTTGCGCCACCGGCGGCTTCTGGTCTGCCCTGACTATCGCCACCACGCAGAAGCTGCCCTTGCTCTTCTACGTCGAGGATAATGGCTACGGCATCTCCGTGCCGTCCACCTATCAGACGCCCGGCCAGAACATCGCGGCCAACCTCGCCAGCTTCACGGGTCTCACCATCTTCAACGGAGACGGCACCGATCCCGTTGAGGCCGCTCGGCTGGTCGAGGCGGCCGTCGAGCATGTACGAAGCGGGGCGGGACCAGCGCTGCTGCGCCTGACCGTGCCGCGCCTTGAAGGGCACAGCTATCAGGACACCCAGACTTACAAAAGCGAGGCGGAGATCGCCGCCGAATGGGCCCGCGATCCGCTGCCGAAGCTCAGGGCGCATTGCGCCGCCTTGCAGATCGGCGAGGCGCGCTGGGGCGAGCTTGAGCAGGCGGTGCAGTGGGAAGTTGCCCGGGCTCGCGAGGAGGCCGAAGCACGCCCGGTGCTTGGTGCGGACAAGGTGGCGGATGATGTCTTCTTCTCTGGGCGCCATGCCGAAGTCGGCGGCCAAGCCGGATTGTCGCTCGATGGCACCCACGACGAGCCACGTCCTGAAGGTCAGCGGATCAACATGGTCACCGCCATCCGCAAGGTCCTTGACCAGGAACTCGGCGCCAATCCGCGCATGTGCGTGTTCGGCGAAGACGTCGGCCCCAAGGGCGGCGTCCATGCGGTGACGCTGGGATTACAGGACAAATACGGCCACGACCGCGTGTTCGACACCTCGTTGAACGAAGAGGGCATTGTCGGTCGCGCGGTTGGCATGGCGCTGGCCGGTCTGCTGCCCGTGCCCGAGATCCAGTTCCGTAAATATGCCGAGCCGGCCACCGAGCAGATCAACGACACCGGCACCATGCGCTGGCGCACCGCCAACCGCTTTGCCGCGCCGATGGTGCTGCGGGTGCCGGGCGGTTTCTTCAAGTGCGGTGATCCCTGGCACAGCCAGACCAACGAGGTGCAGTTCGTCCACAATCCGGGCTGGATGGTCGCGGTGCCCAGCAATGCCGAGGATGCGGTTGGGCTGCTTCGCATGGCGCTGCGTGGCAACGACCCGGTGCTGTTCTTCGAGCATCGCGCCATGCTCGACGACAGCTGGGCGCGGCGGCCGTGGCCGGGTGACGCTTACGTGCTGCCGTTCGGCAAGGCCAGGAAGACGCGGCAAGGCGACAAGATCACCATCGTCACCTGGGGTGCGATGGTTCCGCGCTGCGAGGCGGCGGCCGAGGGCATCAGCGCCGATGTCATCGATCTGCGTACGCTCAATCCCTGGGATCGCCAAACCGTGCTCGACAGCGTTCGCCGCACCCGCCGCTGCCTGATCGTTCACGAGGACCTGCGCACCGGCGGCTTCGGCGCGGAGATCGCGGCGGTGGTCGCCGACGAAGCCTTCCTTGACCTCGACGCGCCGGTCGCGCGGGTGACGATGCCGGACATTCCAAGTCCGCATCATCCGTCGCTCCTGGAGGCTGCAGTGCCGAGCGTGGCGCGGATCCGGGCTGAAATCGACCGACTGGTGGGGTTTTGAGCACGTGATCGATGTCCGCGTCCCCGACGAGCAGGAAGGCACCAAGGCGGTCGTCCGCGCCTGGCTCAAGCAACCGGGCGACACCGTTGCGATCAACGATCCCCTTGTGGAGCTTGAAACCGACAAGGTGACGCAGGAAGTGCCGGCGCCGGCGGCGGGTGTGCTGGCTGAAATACTGCTCGGCACCGATGCCGAGGCGGTGCCAGGGGCGGTGCTGGGCCGGATCAGCTTGGACACAGCCGCGGCTGTCGTTGCTGAGCCGAACGCTGAGCGTGCATCGGATGGGCCGCCGCATGAGCGCGCTTCGGCTTCGCCAGGCAGCGGGGCAGCCGAGACCAGGTTCTCGCCTTCCGTGCGCCGAGCGCTGCTCCAGCACGACATTGATCCCGCCCGCATCACCGGCACGGGACGCGGCGGTCGCATCACCCGCGAGGACGTCGATCGCGCTGTCGAGGGCGCCACCGTCAGCCACGTTGATGGCGGTCCAAAGGCCATTGCTCAACCGCGTGTCGCGGAAGACAATTGGCAGGACATCCCACACGACCGGATGCGCCGCGCGATCGCCGACAACATGGTTCGAGCGGTTGCCGAAGCGCCCCACGTCACCGCCCTGTTCGAGGCCGACTTCACCGCCATCTCCGCACACAAGAAAGCGCTGGCGTCGCGCGGGACCAAGCTCAGCTACACCGCCTATCTGCTTAAGGCGGCGGCCGAGGCGATGGCAGTGGCGCCGGTGGTGAACGGCCGGTGGACGGACGACCGCATCATCGTCTCCCCAACGGTCGACATCGGCGTCGGAACCGCGCTTGGCGACAAGGGCCTGGTGGTGCCTGTGGTCCGCGACTGCGCCAGCACCACCCTGGAGGAGATCGGCGCCCGCCTCGACGACCTCACTGCCCGCGCCCGTGCGGGCAAGCTCGAGCGGTCGGACGTTGCGAACGGCAGCTTCACCATCTCCAACCATGGGGTGTCGGGCTCGCTACTGGCTGCGCCGATCATCCTGCATCAGGGCCAGGCTGCGATCCTTGGTGTCGGTAAGCTGCAAAAAAGAGTGGTAGTGCTGAGTCAGAATGGCGCGGACGTCATCGCCATTCGCCCGATGGCCTATGTCACGCTCACCATCGATCATCGGGCCCTCGATGGGCATCAAACCAACGCCTGGCTCAGCCGGTTCGTCGAGATCATCGAAGGGTGGCCCGCCGCGCAGCCGTAACGTTCGGAACGCCGCCATCTCCTGCCCGTTGGCAACCCGGGACAGGAGGATGAATTGGTCCGAAACAATGACACGCAGGGCGTCGCCGACGAGGCCGCCCGCCTCAACGAAGAGGCGATCGAGCAAGCGCACAGGGGGCCGGCCCCCCGCCGCGCCAACCGTGATGTGCCCGACGAGGGCGATCGCGTCCGGATCCATGATGTCGAGGCGCTCGACTATGACGAGGAGGATTACGACGCCTCCAGTCGCAGGACCAAGCGAAGCGAGCGCTCCGGCGGCAACGGCGCGCTGATCGGCCTCGGGCTGACGCTGGCCACGGCTGGTGCTGCGGCCTTCTTCTTCGCCAAGGCCAAGGCCGCTGACGATGGACCGGATGGACCGCTCCTTAGCGATGCACCGGACCATGTGCTTCGCGGCAAGGCGCTGAAGCGCGCGCGAAATCAGGAGGACGGCCGTTCCCTGGTCGGCCGAACGGTGACCATCGGCAAGCCCGCGCAGGAGCTCTACGCCTTCTGGCGCAAGTTCGAACGGTTTCCCGAGTTCATGGACAATGTCCGCGAAATCCGCCGTGTCGACGACAAGTCGTCGGAATGGATCATCGAGGCGCCGGGTGGCGCGACGGTGTCGATCAAGACCCGGATCGTCGAGGATATCCCCGGCAAGACCATTGCCTGGGTCAGCGAGCCCGACAGCCAGATCGAGCATGAAGGCCGGGTCGAGTTCGCCGACGCGCCTCCGGGCCGCGGCACCTATGTCCGCTTGCTGCTGCGCTACACCCCGCCGGCGGGAGAGCTCGGCCGGCTGGTCGCCAAGGTCATGCAGCGCGAGCCCAACGTTCAGGCCCGCCGCGACCTGCGCCGTTTCAAGCAGCTGATGGAAACGGGCGAAGTGCCCGTCAACGCCTCACCCTCGGGCCGCAAGAGCGAAAGCCCGACGGAAGCCCGCATCTAGGAGCCTGCACCCATGAAAGCCCTTACCTGGCATGGCCGCCACGATGTTCGCGTCGAGCGGGTGCCCGATCCCGAGATCGTCAATCCGCGCGATGCAATCATCAAGGTTACCTCGACCGCCATCTGCGGTTCGGACCTTCACCTCTACGACGGCTATATTCCCACGCTTCGCGCCGGCGACGTGCTTGGCCATGAGTTCATGGGCGAGGTGGTCGAGATTGGCGCCAAGTCGACCCTCAAGAAAGGCCAGCGTGTGGTGGTGCCCTTCACCATCAGTTGCGGCCAGTGCTTCTTCTGCCAGAAGACGCAGTTCAGCGCCTGCGACAACAGCAACCCGGCGGAGACCAGCGACGCGTCCGAGACGCTGATGGGTCACGCCATGGGTGCGGCCTTTGGTTATGCCCACCTCACCGGCGGCTATGCCGGGGGCCAAGCGGAATATGTTCGCGTGCCGTTCAGTGACGTCGGACCGATCGTCGTTCCCGACCATCTCGCAGACGACAAGGTGCTGTTCCTCAGCGACATCCTGCCGACGGGCTGGATGGCGGCGGAAAATGCCGACATCGAGGACGGAGACACGGTGGCAGTCTGGGGCTGCGGACCAGTCGGCCTGTTCGCGATCCAGAGCGCGTTCAAGGTGGGTGCACACCGCGTTATCGCCATCGACCATTATCCGTCGCGACTGGCGCTGGCTAAGAAGATGGGTGCCGACGTCCTCGACTATCGTGAAGTCGAGGTGCTGGAGGCGCTCAAGGAGATGACGGGCGGGATCGGTCCGGATGCGGTGATCGACTGCGTTGGCATGGAAAGCCACGGCCTTGCCATCGACAATGTCGTGGACACGGTAAAGGCGCACATGTTCCTGGCCACCGAGCGACCCCATGCGCTTCGCCAGGCGATCATCGCCTGCCGAAAGGGCGGCCGGGTGTCGATGCCGGGCGTCTATGGAGGCTTCGCCGACAAGTTCCCGCTTGGCCAGGTGATGGAGAAGGGGCTTACGATCAAGACGGGCCAGACCCACGTCCAGCGCTATACCAAGCCGCTGCTGGAGCTGATCGAGAAGGATGAGCTCGACACCACTTTCATGATCTCGCACCGTGAGCCGCTGAGCGACGCTGCCCAGCTCTATCAGAAGTGGCATGACGAGCAGGATACCTACACCAAGATCGTGCTGAAGCCGGGCATGGAACAGAAGCCGCAGGTCGATCTTGTCGCCGCGCGCCAGGTCGAGCCGGCCGAATAAGAAGGACAGGAACATGAGCAAACTTGCCGTCATCACCGGTGCCTCGTCGGGCATCGGTCTCGAAATCGCGCGCCTTGCTTCGGCTGAGGGCTATGACCTGATCGTCGCGTCCGACACGCCGATGGTCGATGCGGGCGCCGGACTGGACGGGGACGTCAACTCGATCGAAGCTGACCTCGCCACCGAGCAGGGGGTCAAGCAATTGCTTCAGCAGATCGGCGATCGACCGGTCGACGTGCTGGTGGCCAACGCCGGGCACGGTCTTGGTCACGGCTTTCTCGACCAGGCGCCGGCCGAATGGCGCCATGTCATCGACACCAACATTACCGGCACCCTAATGCTGATCCAACCGATCGCCAAGAAGATGGCTCAGCGCGGAGAGGGGCGGATCCTGATCACCGGCTCCATTGCCGGACATGTACCCGCAGCCTTTCAGGCCGTGTACCACGCTTCCAAAGCGTTCGTTGACAGCTTCGCCGCGGCGCTTGGCAACGAGCTCAAGGACACGGGCGTGACGGTCACCTGCCTCAAGCCCGGTGCGACCGAAACCGAATTCTTCAGCCGCGCCGATATGGAGGACACCAAGGTCGGCCAGTCGAAGAAGGCTTCAGCCGCCGATGTGGCCAGAACGGGATGGGAGGCGATGAAGAAGGGCGAACATGCGGTCGTGCATGGCCTGATGAACAAGGCGCAGGTGCTGGCCGCGGGCGTTCTTCCGGAGAGCGTTTCGGCGGAGCAGGGCCGCAAGATGAATGAGCCTGGCGGCGGCAAGGAGTGATCCTTACGGAACCGTAAGCTCCTTCTGAGCGTCCGGCTGGGCATGAGCCAAGCTGTCATGCCCGACGCGGTCTTTGTTCGCCGAACGCTGATCGTCATTGCGCTGGTCGCCCTTGCGCTACTCGCGTGGGAGCTGCGGGAAGTCCTGCTGATGGTGTTCGGGGCAGTGGTCATCGCGACCCTGTTCCAGAGCCTTGCAGGCGTCTATCGCAAGGCCCGCATCCCCGAGGGGATTAGCCTGTTCCTGGCGGTGATTACGGTTCTTGCGATCGTGGCGCTCGGCTTTGTTCTGTTCGGCGCTCAACTGATCAGTCAGTTTGAGCAAATCCGCGAGACCCTGCCTAGGGCGTGGGCGACCTTGCAGCAGCGGTTGGAAGGATTTGGCCTGTCAGGGCAGCTCGACCAGTTGAAGAGCGGCGGAGGCAGCGGATTCGCAGCCACCGCGGGCAGTTTCATGATGAGCCTCGGTGGCGGGGTCGCCGATGCCCTTCTGATCGTTGTCGGCGGTGTGTTTCTTGCCGCATCCCCGCGCTTCTATCGCGCCGGCCTCGTCAAGCTGGTGCCCGAGCAGCGCAGGGCACTTACCGCCGAGGCGATCGCCGACAGTGGGACGGCGCTGCAATTGTGGCTCAAGGCTCAGCTGATCACCATGGCAGCCGTTGGGGTCGCCACCGGGATCGGATTGTGGCTGGTGGGCGCGGACAATGCGCTGGCCTTCGCCCTTCTCGCCGCTCTGTTGGAATTCATTCCCTTCATTGGTCCGATCCTTGCTGCCATTCCTGCAATCCTGATTGCGGCGGCTTTGGACCCCCAAATGGCCCTGTGGGTGGCCGGCGTGTACCTGGTCGTGCAGCAGCTTGAGGGCAACGTCTTCTCGCCGCTGCTGCAGCAATGGGCGGTCGACCTGCCGGGCGCGGTGCTGCTCTTCTCATTGCTCGCCATGGGGACGCTGTTCGGCGCGCTCGGCGTGATCTTCGCGGCGCCGCTGACGGTGGTGATCTACGTACTGGTCAAGAAGCTGTACATCCGCGAGGCGCTGGATACGGAGACTCCTATCCCCGGCGAGGAGCAGGCGCAGCAAGGCTGACACAGCATCGCGCAAGCTGCTACAGGGTAGATCGTGACCTTTCAGGCGAGCAAAGCCAAGCGCAGACCCAAGCGGCGGCCGCTCCTCGCTCCGGCCTACTGGGGCACGATTGCCGAGGCGGCGGCAGCCTTGACCGCGGCTACCCTGGTCACCCGGTTTCTGCCCTTCAAGCGCTACATCGGCTTTGGCGTCAGACCTGTTGCTTCGTCACGCGAAGACAGCCCGCAGGACGTGGTGCGCATCGTAAATGCGCTGGGTGACCGGCTGCCATTCCGCGCCGTCTGTCTGCAACGTGGTCTCGCCTTGCAGTGGATGCTGCGGCGCCGCGGGATCGACGCCGCTCTTCACTATGGCATTCGACTGACTGGGGCCGGCGAGCAGATTGCGGCGCATGTGTGGGTGAGTGCCGACGACAATGTCCTGCTCGGTGCGCCGCAGCATGAGCAATATGCCGAGGTGGCCCGCTATCCGGCGCCATCCGCCGCGTGAGTGGTCAGCCAGATCGCTGACGTCCGAAGTTCTTAGCTCGTGAGTGCGGGCAGCCCCTGGTAGAGGATAGCAACGGCGGACAGCGCGATGCCGAGCAGGGCAAGGCTGTCGAGCCAGCGTGACAGGCTATCGTCGTCGTGATCGCCTGTTCTTCGCTTGCTCAAGAAAACCGCCGCCGCGAGCAGCGCAAGCGCGACAAGCGTGAGAAGGCCGGTGAGCCAATTGGCGAGACTCGAACCGGGAAAGACGCTGGCGGCAATGTAGATGGCAAAGAAATGCGCGGTCCAGACGATGAGGCCGGACAGCAGGAGCAGCCAAGCGCGCATCAGACGGCGGCCGGAAACAAACGGATCAGGAGCGCAGTCGCGGCACCCTGCGCGCAAGTGTAGAGGAGGAACAGGCAGACCACGTTGAAGGTCGTGTTGCGAGGGCGGGTGACGAGTCCGCGTGCGGTCCGAGCGGCCAGGTAGATCCCCATCAGCAATGCCACGGCGACCAGCTGCGCCTGGAGCCCCAGCATGGCATAGGACATGGCGCCCTGACTGGTCAGTTCGGGGTCGATGGTCTGCTCCCTCCAGCTGAGCCAGTCGGTAGCCAGCCCCGCAGCGCTGAACAGGCAGGCGAACAGCACGGCGGCCGTCGGGCTCCAGCCGGTCGACCCCTCCCGGCCGAGCAGCCGCCAGCCATAAAGCACGAGCAACGCTGCAACGGCATAGGCAGCGGTGACCGGCAGCGCCCACCACCGCTGCGTCGGCACCGTCCAGAAACTTGGGTGAACGCCGTAAAGGAAGAGGTAGCCGAACACGGCCATGAGGAAGATCATGCCGGCGACCACCAGCACGCAGATGATCGCCCACCAGCCATGGGCGCTCGGACCCGTCACATAGGTGGGGAGCATGATCCCCGCGCCGACATCGACCTGCTTAGCCGGGGGTGGGCGATCCGTGTCCCACAGCCAGCGCAGGATGGAAAAGGTGGCAAGCGGCAGGCAAAGGATCGACAGCACATAGGCCTGCACCGTCAGGAGCAGGAAGAAGCCGGCGGTGAACACGGCACCCAGTAGCGGCCAGACCGACGGTCCCATCATGATCGTGAGATACTGGGGTTCGGCGCGGACGGGGCTGGTGATCAATGTCTCGCGCAGGCCAGTGGGAGCATTGGGCAGGAAGTAGCGACCTTCCTCCACTTGCTTGCCGAGATCGGGCTGATCCCACAGCGGATAGCGGCTGCGGATCACGGGGATGCTGCGGCTGGAGTAGAGCCCGGTGGGAAGCCACTCCAGCGTGCCGCCTCCATAGGTGTTGCCGGCGGCGTCGTCTTCAACCGTGAAGCGGAAGTTGCGGGCGAGATCGACCAGAAACAGTACGACTCCCGCACCCATGGTGAAGGCTCCGGCGGTGGAGATGAGGTTGGTCCACTCCCAATTGTTCTCCGGCAGGTAGGTGTAGACCCGGCGCGGCATGCCCATGAGGCCGGTGAGGTGCATTGGCAGGAAGGTCAGGTGCATGCCGGTGAAGAACAGCCAGAACACCCACTTGCCGAGCCGCTCCGAAAGCGCACGACGACTGGTCATTCCCACCCAATAGTAGATCGCGGCAAACACCGGCATCACCGCGCCGCCGATCAGGACGTAGTGGAGGTGGGCGACGATGAAGTGCGTGTCGTGGGCTTGCCAGTCGAACGGTACCATCGCGACCATCACGCCGGTCAGCCCGCCCATGACGAAGGTAACGAGCCCGCCAATGACGAACAGCGTTGGCGCGTTGTGGCTGGGCTTGCCGATGGCGAGCGTCGCAATCCAGCTGAACACCTGGATTCCGGCCGGAATGCTGACTGCCATGCTGGCGGCCGAAAAGAAGCTGACCGACAGGGTCGGCATGCCGGTTGCGAACATGTGGTGGGCCCACACGCCGAAGCTGATGAAGCCGGTGCCAAGCAGGGCAAGGACGATGAGCTGATAGCCAACGAGCTCGGCCTTCGCGAGGGTGGCAACCATCATGGAGACAAGCCCGGCGGCGGGAAGGAAGATGATGTAGACTTCCGGATGGCCAAAGAACCAGAAGAGGTGCTGCCACAGCATCGGGTCGCCGCCGCGCGCCGCGTCGAAGAAGGGCCAGTTCAGCGCCCGCTCCATTTCGAGCAGCAGGGTGGCGAGGATGACAGCCGGAAAGGCGATCAGGATCATGCCCGCGAACACCAGCATCGCCCAGGCGAACAGCGGCATGCGGGCAAGGGTCATGCCCGGCGCGCGGGTCTTGAGAATGCCGACCAGGATCTCGATCGCGCCGGCAATGGCGCTGATCTCGATGAAGCCGATGCCGAGCAGCCAGAAGTCGGCGTTGATGCCGGGCGAATAGGTGGTGCTGGTCAGCGGCGGATACATGAACCAGCCGCCGTCGGGGGCAAGGCCAAAGAACAGGGACGCGAAGAAGGACAGACCGCCGACGAAATAGGCCCAGAAGGCATAGGCCGACAGGCGCGGGAACGGCAGGTCGCGTGCCGCCAGCATCTGCGGCAGGAGCATGACCCCGAGCGCTTCCATGATCGGAACGGCGAACAGGAACATCATGACCGTGCCGTGCATGGTGAAGAACTGGTTGTAGGTTTCCTGGGGGAGGACGCCGAGGAGGGGGAGTGACAATTGCGTGCGGATCGCGAGCGCCAGGATGCCCGCCAGGAGGAAGAAGAGGAACGCCGCCGCTACATACCAGACGCCGACGTAATTGTTGTTGACGATGGTCAGCCGGGCCCAGCCGGTCGGCGCCTTCCAGATGCGCTCCAGCTCCTCCACCTCCTCCTGCGGGCGGGCCTCGGCAATGGGGAAACGATCATAGAGCTTCGGGTCGAAGCCGGTTTCGGAAGTCACTTCTGCGCCTCGAGGTAGGTCGCCAATTCGGTCAGCTGATCGGCGGAAAGCACCGTATAGGGCGGCATCCGGTTGTTGGGCTTGATCGCTTGGCTATTGCCGATCCAGCCCATCAGCGTGCCTCGATTGTTGGGAAGGATGCCGGCGCCCAGTGTGCGGCGACTGCCGACATGGGTGAGGTCGGGACCGGCAAGGCCATTGGCGCCGGTGCCCGCGATGCGGTGGCAGGCGGAGCAGCCGGTGCTTTCAAACAGCTGGGCCCCCGCGCCGGCCGCAACCGGAGCGGCTGCCTGCCGCGTCATCCTGGCCTGCATCATCTGCGCGAAGCGAGCCGGGTCGTGTGCGACCACGGTGAAGCCCATCAGGGCGTGCGGGCCGCCGCAATATTCGGCGCACTGGCCGCCATAGATGCCGGGCTTGTCCGCCTGAATGCGCATCAGGTTGCGCCGGCCGGGGATCATGTCGAGCTTGCCCGACAGGCGCGGCACCCAGAAGCTGTGGATGACGTCGGCCGACTGGAGTTCAAGCACAACCGGGCGCCCGGCGGGAATGTGGAGTTCGTTGGCGTCCTGCACGACCTCGCGGCCCTGCGCATCGAGGTAGGCGACACGCCACCACCACATTTCGCCGGTGATGCGAACTCGAAGTTCATCGCCGCGGATCGGGTCCGACAGATGCCGCGTCAGCGACAGGCCGTAGATGAGGAGCGCGGTCAGCACGACCAGCGGGAAGGCGATTCCGCCGACCCAGATGGCGGTCTTGCCCCCGATCTTGGCCTGCGCCTCGCGACGACCGAATAGGGCAAGGTAGAGCGCCGCAAGCACCACCAGCAGCACCGCCGCGCCCATGGCGAAGAGAATCCAGCTCAACAGGCTGACCGAGGTCGCGTAAGGCCCGGCGGGGTCGAGCACGGGCGGAGGCCAACCTTCGAACATGCTTCAGTCTGCTCCTTGTTCGTAGAGATAGGCGGCGATGTCGCGCGCCTCCGCTTCGGTGACCGGCATGGCCGGCATGCCGGAACCTGGCACCAGCGCGGGTGCGTTGCGGATGTAGGCGGCCAGCAGGTCGGGCTCGTTTGGAAGCTTGCCGGCAATCAGCGCACGCTCCGCCAGGCCGTCGAGGGCAGGTCCGACCTTGCCCTGCGGCCAGCGCACGCCCGGCACCGCGTGGCAACTGCCGCAGCCGACGCGCTCCATGACGGCCTTGCCGTGCGCGGGATCGGCGATGGCGACGAAGTGGCGCTGGTCCGGCGGCGGCTTGCAGGCGGCGAGCGCAAGCAGGGTCAGAGGGAACCAGCGCGCGAGGCCGACGGTTGCGACCCCGTGCGCAAGTTCCTTATCCCGGCCGCGACGGCTCTTCTGGCAGGTTGTGCGGCGTCGGACACCACGTCGCTCGATGGCTTCGCCGAGGATGGGCGCATGATCGCGCACAGCGGTGCCGGTGCGGGAGCCGCCAATGCCTGCTTCACCTGCCACGGGCTCGACGGGCGCGGCAATGGCGCAGGGTCGCCGCGGCTGGCGGGGCTGGATGGTGGCTACCTGGAGCGGCAACTCGAAGCCTATGCCGATGGCCGGCGCTATCATCCGCAGATGGGATGGATCGCGGGCAAGCTGGGGGCGGAGGAGCGCCGGGCCGTGTCGGCTTATTATGCTGCCATGCCGGCACCGACTGGGGGAGCGATCCCGGCCGAGCTCCTGCCGCTCTACCATCGCGGTGATCCCGAGCGCGGCCTGCTTGCGTGTGCTGCTTGCCACGGCGAGCAGGGGCAGGGCCTTGGCCCCGCCAATCCGCCACTTGCCGCGCAGCCGGCCGCCTACCTTGCCGAACAGTTGCGACTGTGGCGGATCGGCAAGCGGCGCAACGATCCCGGCGATGTGATGCTGCGGATCAGCCAGCTTCTGACTCCTTCGGAAGCCCAGGCGCTGGCTGTTTATTCGGCATCCTTGCCGGGCGGCCTTCCCAGTCCGGAATCTCCGGCAGCATCCCCTGCAGCACGTCGTGGCGATCCCAGAAGTGGTGCTTCAGGGCCGCCCCTACATGTGCCGGAACGAGCAAGAGCAGCAGAATGACCGATGCGATGTGCACGTCCTCGGCAAGGTCGAGGATGAGGTAGCGGGTGGCCGGCTCGAACCCGTCGAGCGGCACCTGAGGCCATGGCAGGATGCCTGCGAGGTACAGCGAGCCCGGCGACGCGACCGACGACCACATGACCCAGCCCGACAGCGGCAAGGTGAAGAACGTCACGTAGAACAGCATGGCAGTAACGTGCGCGATCTTGGTCTGCAGCCCTTGCCTGTCCGCATCATTGTAGGGATCGGTGACCAGTATGCGCCAGGCAATGCGCCCGACCGCCAGCAGCAGAATGGGTAGGCCGGCGGCGCTGTGGACCTGATAGGCGAACACCTTGTCACCGCCCGGCATCATCCAGTCGGTCCAGAAACCCCAGCCCAGCTGAAACAGGACAAGCGCCGCCATGACCCAGTGGAAGGCAATCCCAACAGGTGAGTAGCGACCCCGCTTGGTATAACTGTTGCCCCACGCCCGCAGCCCTTCGATCATGCGGCCGCCTGTTGTTCTTCGCTGGCAAACCAGCGGTGGGCGAGAAACAAGGCTGCGGCGAGGTAGAGGCCGGCGGACGGGGCCCACATGACAAGACCGGCGACCTGCTGGTCATCGAGCGCGGAAAGGCCCCACGGCTCGGTGGTGAAGAAATGCGGCGCGTAGAGCGGTGCGCCGGCAAAGGTGATCAGCGCGCCGAGCAGGCCCATCTGCACGGTGCTGACGAGCAGGGCCGCGACCGCGGAAAGGCCGCTGGTGCGGCGAACTGCCGCCCAGAAACCAAGCGCCGTACCGGTGATCGTGAGCTGCATGACCCAGTAAAGGAGATCGCTGGACAAGGCAGCGGCGTAGAGGCCAGGCGCGTGCCACAACCAGAAGGCGACCGCCTGCAGCCCGGTCCACAGTGCGAGCGATCCTGGCCACCGGTCGAGGCGCGCTGGGATGGCCCGGACGATCAGGGGAGCGAGCAAGGCGGCAAGCAGGACGTGATGCGTGACCCGCGCCGTGAAAAGCGCGGAACTGAGCGCGCAGAAGGGGGAGACGAACAGCACGAGGCAAAGCGCAACGGCGCTCAGGCCGTAGCGCCGCTGGCTATCCGTCTCGGCCCCGCGCCAGAGAAGCACCGTCACCGCCGCTATCCCGGCGAGCAGCAGCGGATCGAGGTTCCAGCGGCCGAGCCAGTCGGCCGGGATCGGCGCTGCTCCGCAATAAGGAAGCCAGGATGCTCCCGTGCTCACCTTGCCATGGCGACCCGGGCCGGTGCCTGGCCGCCGCTCGGGGTCACTCGCCACAGCGTGTTGGAAAGGTCGTCGGCGACTAGCAGCGCGCCGCGCGGGTCGACCGTGACGCCGACCGGTCGCCCAAAGGTCTTGCCATCGGCCTGCATGCCCGTGACGAAGTCGATCGGCGCGCCGGCCGGGCGACCACCACGGAAGGGCACGAAGATGACCTTGTAGCCAACCGGCTGCTGGCGGTTCCAGCTGCCATGCATGCCGACAAACGCGCCCTCGGCGAACTGGGCACCCATTGAGGGCGCGGAAAAGGACAGGCCGAGCGGCGCGGTGTGTGACTGCAGCGCATAGTCGGGCCTTACCGTCTTCGCCACCATCTCTTCCTTGAAGGGCTGCACCCGACGGTCGGGGTTGGGACCGAAGTAAGCATAAGGCCAGCCGTAGAAGGCGCCTTCGCGGACGCTGGTCATATAGTCCGGCACAAGATTGGCGCCGAGCTCGTCGCGCTCGTTCACGACCGCCCACAGCTGCCCGCTACCGGGCTGGATGGCGAGGGCGGTGGGGTTGCGAAGGCCGGTGGCGTAGCGGCGATGGGCGCCGGTCTGGGCATCGATCTGCCAGATCATCGCTCGTTCCTCCTCCGCCTCCATGCCGCGTTCGCCGATGTTGGAGTTGGAGCCATTGCCGACATAGAGGAAGCGGCCATCGGCGCTGGCGGTCATGGCCTTGGTCCAATGGTGGTTGATCTCGGCCGGCAGGCGGGTGACCAGCACTGGCGGCCCGGATGCGCGGGTTTGGCCGGGCTGGTAGTCGAACCGCACCAGCGCATCCTGGTTGGCGACGAACAGCTGGTTGCCGATCAGCGCCAAGCCATAAGGCGCATTGAGGTTCTCGGCGAAGATGGTGCGGCCTTCATAGGTGCCGTCCCCGTTGGCGTCGCGCAGCAGGGTGAGCCGGTCGCCGCCCTCGACCGAGCTTGTGCCCTTTTTCTTGAAGTAGCCCGCGATCAGGTCCTTGGGCCGGACGATTGGCGCATCGCCGCCGCCCTTGCCTTCGGCAATAAGGATGTCGCCGTTGGGAAGCACCAGGGTCTGGCGCGGGATCTTGAGATCGGTGGCGATCGGCGTGATCTGGTAGCCGGCGGGGACCACTGGGCGCCGGTCGCCCCAGCCGGCCGGATCGGCAATGGTCATCGGGGGGATCAGCCCTCGGCTGGGCTTCGGCAGATCCGGGTTGGGGCCGTATTGGTTGGCTTCCGGGTCACCTCCGCAAGCTGCGAGAAGGCAGGTGAGCGCGGTTGCGGCGATCAGGTGGGAAGTTCTCATCGGCCGGCTCCCGAGCGAAGGGTGGAAAAGCCGAGCCACACGGTGGCTAGCACGAGTATGAAGGTGATCAGCGACAGGATCAGGCCTGCCGGCATGGTCGCCCACGCGTCCTTGGCGTGGACCAGGGCGGTGATAAAGCCGACCACGAAGGTGGCGATCAGCGCCATGAGGTAGAGAGCGGAGCGCCTGTCCCGCGCCACGTCAGCCCGAAAGAAGTCGATCACCGCCCAAGCCAGCGCCAGCCCGGCGAACACCAGCGCACCGGCGTTCAGCCAAGCCGCGAAATTGATCCACTGGATCTCGTAACTCCGAAAGTACGCCCAGTCGCTGAGCAGGGCGCCGAGGAAGAGGGGGAGGGTGGAGGCCAGGAAGATGGCGTGCACGGGGTGAAGAACACGTTGCTTTGCTGTCGCAGTCGCCAAGTTTTCGTCTCCTTGCGGCAGAGGCGGTTTGAACACGCCAGGCCTGGTTGGACACGACAGGAGACCGGTGCTCCGCCCGGCCTGAAACCCACCTGTCGGCGAGATGAACGGCCCGGAGGCGAAATGGTTCTGCTTAGCTTGGCTAAATAGATGCGAACGCCATCGCGATCTTGCGTGAAAGCGGACTCACAAGCTATCTTGCAAATGCTTCGCAATAGCGGCTAAACGCCTCCGCATGACGCGGTCAGCGATCCGAGCCTGGTACCTGGTGCACAAGTGGACAAGCCTTGTCTGCACCCTGTTCCTGCTGATGCTGTGCCTGACCGGCCTGCCGCTCATCTTCCATGACGAGATCGACGCGCTGACCGGCGGGCCGCCGCCGCTGGCAGGCCCGGCATCCTCGTCGAATGCGCCAGGTCTACTGCCGCTCGACTCCATGCTGGAGCGGGCACTTGCCGAGCGGCCGGGTGAGGTGCCGCTCTACATGGCGTTCGACAACGAGAGCCCCATGCTGACCGTCACCACCGGTCCGACACCGGACGCCGAGGCAGGTGACATGACCCTGCTTCTGTTCGACCGCACCAGCGGCAGGCTGGTTGCGCCGCCGGGTGAAGAGGGCGTCATGGATGTCCTTCTCCAGCTTCACACCGACATGTTCCTTGGACTGCCGGGAATGCTGTTCCTGGGTGCCATGGGCCTGCTGTTCGTGGTGGCGCTGATTTCGGGCGTGGTCCTTTACGCGCCGTTCATGCGCAAGCTCGAGTTCGGGACCTTGCGCACCACGCGAAGCCGCCGCCTCAAGTGGCTAGACTGGCACAACCTCCTTGGCATCACCGCCTTTGCCTGGATGACGGTGGTCGGGATCACCGGGGTCATCAACGCCCTGGCGACGCCTCTGGTGGACCAATGGCGGAGCAGTGCGCTGGCCGAGATGACCGGGCGTGAGGCTAGCGGTGCCTCGCTGCCCCCGTCGCGCTACGGCTCGCTCGACAAGGCCATGACATCGGCGCGTGCGGCGCTGTCGGGAAACAATCCGCAGTTCATCGCCTTTCCCGGCGGCGCCTACAGCAGCGGCCACCATTATGCGGTCTTCTTCCAAGGGGACACGCCGGTCACCCAGCGGCTCCTGATCCCCGCCCTGATCGACGCCGAGACCGGCGCGCTGACCGACGTTCGTCCCATGCCGCTCAGCATGAAGGCGCTTCAGATCAGCCAGCCGCTTCATTTCGGCGACTATGGCGGCCTTCCGCTCAAGCTGCTGTGGGCGGCATTGACCTTGTTCACGATCGTGGTGCTCGGCTCCGGTGTCTACCTGTGGCTCGGTCGGCGCCATGCCAGCTTGTCGCAGCGTCTCGCCGAAGTGACCAGCGGCGGGCGGATTGAACCCGTGCCGAGCCCGGCCGAATGATCCGCTCGACCTTTGCCGTGCCCCTGCTGCTGGCGCTGCTCAGCCTGGCCGGGCTGGTCGTTGCGCTGACCGGCAAAGGCTGGCGCGACCTCCTGTCGTGGACCGCGCTGTCCGTGCCTCTTGCCTCCGTTCTCTGGGCGCTTGCCCGCCAATCACTTCCGAAGGACCAATCTAAGTGACTTTCCGACTGCTGCTGCTCGCCTGCGCCGCCTTTCCCGCGCCTGTCTTTGCCCAGGAAGCGGCGGCCGACGACATCATCGTCACCGCGCAGCGCAACAACCAGACGCAGGTCCGGCGCGAGGGCCAGGTCGGCATCCTTGGCGACAAGCCGGCGGAGGACGTGCCGTTCAGCATCCGCAGCTATTCGGAAGCGCTGATCTACAACCAGCAGCCGCAGAGCCTTGGCCAGGTGCTGGAGAATGATCCCACCGTTCGCACCAGCTACGGCTTCGGCAATGCCTCCGAACAGTTCGTCATTCGCGGTTTCACCCTGTTCGGCGACGATGTTGCGCTGGACGGCCTCTACGGGGTCACCCCGCGCCAGCTGGTCGCGCCCGAGCTGTACGACAGCGTGCAGGTGCTGAACGGCGCAACCGCCTTCCTCAACGGCGCGGCGCCGGGTGGGTCGGGCATCGGGGGGAGCATCAACCTCGTGCCCAAGCGCGCCGGACGAAACCTCACGCGGGTCACCGGCAGCTATCTGTCCGATCGCCACCTCGGCGCCAGCTTCGATGTCGCGCGCCGCTTTGGTGGGGGCGACTGGGGCCTTCGGGTCAATGGCGCTCACCGGCAGGGCGATGTCGCGATCAACGACGAGAACCGCCGGGTCACCCTGCTCGGCGCAGGGCTCGACTATCGCGGGGCCGACGTTCGCCTGTCGCTCGATCTCGGCTTCCAGAACATACGGGTCGAACAGCTCCGGCCCAAGGTCGGGGTGACCACCTTCATCCCGCGCGTGCCGGACGCCGACGCCAACTACGCCCAGCCCTGGACCTTCACCGAGCTGGAAGACCTGTTTGGAACCGCCAGGGCAGAATGGGACGTGGCGAACAATGTCCTGCTTTACGCCCAGGCCGGTGCCCGCGCCGGGTCGGAAGACGGCATCTACGGAGGCATCACCGTCACGGGGGTGGACGGCACTGCCGCCGGTTCGGCCACCGTGGTTCCGCGAACGGACAACAATGAGGCCGCGCAGGCAGGCGTCCGCGCGAAGCTTGCCGTTGCCGGCACCAGCCACGAGATCAATGCCGGAGTGAGCCATATCCGGCAGGTCAATCGCAATGCGTTCGACTTCCTCGCCGGCTATGCGACCGACCTTTACGACACGCCCGTGGTGGCGCTGCCCGGCACCGGGTTCGTCGGCGGCGACCTTGATGATCCGTTCCCGATCAGCCGAGCGCGCCTCACCAGCCTGTTCGTGTCGGATACCATTGGTCTGGCTGGTGACCGCGTGCTGCTCACCGCCGGACTTCGCCACCAGCAGATCAAGGTGAAGAGCTACAATTATTACAATGGCGGCGCGCTCGACAACCAATATGACGAAAGCGCCGTGACCCCGGTCATCGGCCTGGTGGTGAAGCCGCGTGCCGGACTGTCCCTCTTCGCCAACCGGATCGAGGGGCTTCAGCAGGGTCCAACCGCCCCGATCGATCCGACCATCAGCAATCCGGGCGAGGTTTTCGCCCCGACTAAGTCCATCCAATACGAGGTGGGCGCCAAGGCCAGCCTGGGCCGGCTGAATGGCAGCATTGCCGCTTTCCGGATCACGCGGCCCAGCGCCTTTGCGATCGCCGACGAAGCCAATCCGGCCCTGTTCCGCTTTGGGCTGTTCGGCGAGCAGCGCAACCAGGGGATCGAGCTTACGCTTGATGGGGAGCTCTCGCGCGGGTTGCGGCTGATTGCCGGCGCGTCGTGGATCGATGCCGAGCTTCAGGACACGCCGGGCGGCACGCAGGACGGCAACGATGCGCCGGGCGTCCCCAAGCTGCTGGCCAATGCCAATCTCGAGTGGGACGTGCCAGCGGTCCGAGGCCTGACCCTGACCGGACGGATGGTCGCAACGGGCGAGCAGCCGGTCGACGCAGCCAACACGCTGGAGATCGCCGGGTGGACGCGGTTCGACCTGGGTGCGCGCTACGTCGCCCTGGTCGGCGCGCGCCCGCTTACGTTGCGCGCCGGAATCGATAACGTCGCCAACAAGCGCTACTGGGCCTCAGCCTTCGAGACGTTCGGCGCCTCGCTCCTGCAGGGCCAGCCTCGCACCGCCCGCTTGTCGGCATCGATGGATTTCTGACCCAAGGACCAGGATGGGCCACAGGCCATGCTGCGATCCTGCAAGCTAGACGGCGCTCAAGCCTCCGGTAGCGAGCACTGCTCCGGTGGGCTGACCGGTCGGCGATCCGCCTGTGGGCTCATCCGAAACAGCAATGGTTGCACCCTCGGCAAAGCGTGCAGCGGTGGCGGCTGGAATGACGCGCCGCTGCACCCCTTCGGGAGCGATCAGACCCAATGAGATCGGCTGGCCGCCCGCGGGGATAAGCCACAGCTGGCGCGCCCGGCCCGCGTCGAGAGCGATCCGCAGCGGCGTGATGACCAGCAGCCTTGAATCCGGTCGAAACGCGACCGAGAGGGTTTCCGGCGCTTCCTCGCCGCTGAGCCCGGCCACGAGCAGGGGCGCCGGCCGTGCCTGTTCGGGGCGAGGAAGAGGCGGGGTCGGCGGCGGGCGGAGCTGCACCGCCAGGAGGATTGCCGCCGCCGCGGCCGCCACGCCGGTCGCGGCCTGCCAGCGCTTCAGCTGACGCTTGATCGACAACAAAGCAGGGGCGGGCCCGTCCAGCCGCTCGATGATCCGCTGCCAGACATCCGCAGGAGCCGGCTCGTCGGCGATGTCCTCGAACAGGGGGGCGAACTGGTCTTCCCACCAGGCCACCTCGGCGGCGAACGCGCGATCGATGCTCACCCGCCGGCGCGCCTCCATCAGCTCTTCGCCCTCGAGCAGGCGGAGCGCATGTTCGGCGGCCAGGGGGATGTCCTCGCTCATCGTTCGAGGCAATCGCGCAGGCGTTGCAGACCGCGCCGGATCCAGCTCTTGCAGGTGCCCAGTGGTATCCCCGCGTGGGCTGCCAACTGCGAGTAGGAAAGGCCGTCGAAGAAGGCGATGCGGATCATCTGTTGCGCCTTGTCCTCGAGCGTGGACAGGCAGTGGTGCACCCGTTGCCCCTCGTCCTTGGAAGCGGCAAGCGCAAAGCCGTCAGGCCGCTCATCGGCAAGGTCATGCGCTTCCTCGATCGGCGCATGTCGCGCCTGGGCACGACGCGAACGGAGCCGGTCGATCGAGCGGTTTCGGGCGATGGTGGCCAGCCAGGTGATCGGGCTGGCCTTGGCGGGATCGTACGAGGCGGCGTGGCGCCAGACACTGACATACACGTCCTGGAGCACGTCCTCCGCCTCGTCGCGATCCTTGAGGACTCGCAGGCAGATGCCCATCAGCTTGGCTGAGGTCAGATCGAAGATGTCGCGCAAGGCGGCACGGTCGCCGCCGCCAGCCGCCTGAAGCGCAGCGCCGAGCGCTAGGTTACTGCTGCCGGCCGTACGCGTATTGCTGGTCACCACGGTGGTTTGGCACAGTGCGGCGAGCGGGCAAAGCTGAAAGCAACCGTGAGTTTCGCGTGGCGAGTGCCTCCATGCCTTCAAGGCAGACGCGGAAAGGGCCGTGTTGGCGACGGGGGTGAGGTTCGCAGCTCCGATGCGACGTGAGGCTAGAGGTCCGGGCTGCGGCCAGCACTTTCTCCCGATAGCCAAGTGCTGCCGTTCGGCTGAGCGCCCAGAGGACAAACTCAACACAAGCGGCGGCGTCCGCAATTGGGCATAAGCCGGAGACCTGGCCTGATCGCACCTGCGGAACGTCAAGCCAGTGTCGGTATTCTTACCGCTAGCATCTCGCAGGGTGATTGAATGCGCATCGTGGTCGCCCCGTCGGGGTACAAGGAGAGCCTGGACGCCGAAACGGTGGCTGCGTCGATCGCCCAGGGTGTGCGTCGGGCTTGTCCCCACGCCGACATCGTCGAACTGCCATTGGTGGACGGCGGCGAGGGCACGGCCCGAACGATGGCGCGGGTTACCGGCGGCGAAGTGCGCGAGGTTCGGGTGACCGGGCCGGTCGGTGAGCCGGTCGACGCCTGTTTCGGGCTTCTGGGCGGATCAGGCGCCTTGGGGTCGGATGCGGTTGTGGAACTTGCCGCCGCCGCCGGCCTCCGGCTCGTTCCGCGTGATCGGCGCGATCCCTGCCGCACGACCACGCGCGGGGTTGGTGAACTCATCTCGCACGCGCTCGATGCGCGCGCACAGCATATCCTGGTAGGATGCGGGGATTCGGGGGTGAACGACGGTGGAGCCGGTGCTGTACGCGCGCTTGGCGTACGGCTGCTAGATCGCAACGGAGTGGATATTCCCGAAGGTGGAATAGGCCTCGCTCAACTGCACTCCATCGACCTCCGCAAGCTTGATCCGCGGATCAAGGACGCAACCATCGAAATCGCCTGCAACATGAAGAACCTGTTGTGCGGACAGCGAGGCGTTGCGCGCGTCTTTGGCCCGCAAAAAGGCGCGTCGCCAGACGATGTGGAACAGCTCTCCGCCGCGCTCGACAATTATGCCGACATCATCGAGCGCGAGTTCGGGCTAGACGTACGCGAGATGCCGGGCACCGGCGCCTCGGGCGGTGTGGGCGCCGGTTTTCATGCCTTGCTCGGGGCGCGGCTCCGGTCGCGGTTCGACGCATTGCTTCCCTATTTCGGCTTGGACGATGCGCTTCGGGGCGCTGACCTCGTCATCACGGCGGAAGGTGGCATCGACTACAAGACGGCACGGGGCAAGATACCCGCAGAGGTGGGTGAGCGCGCCAAGGTCCTTGGCGTGCCGGTCATCGTGCTTGCAGGCACCATCGGAGAAGATGCCGACATCGTTCGTGACCATGGGGTCAGCGCCTTCTTCTCCACCGTCCAAGCCCCCGAGACGATGGAGGAAGCAATGGCTCAGGCCGAGGCCGAGGTAGCCGGGTGCGCCGAAAACGTCATCCGGACTGTGATGGCGGGCATGGAAGTGGCGTCACGGCGCGGCATGGCGAGGGGATGACCAAGACGTCCTTGTGGGCGCTGGTTGACGAGCGTCACGCGCTCGGTGCCCGCACCATGGGCGAAGAGCGTGGGCAGCGGCTGCTGACTGCAATCCCCGTGCTGGTGCTCGTTTTCGCACTTGGAGTTGCGGTGTGGATTCCCGCAACGCTCGCCGACGAGGCGCGGTTGGCGTTGTTCGGCTTCGGCACCGCGATTGTTCTCTGGTCCCTGACCGGGATCAACGCCGCCTATGTCGCCTTGGGTGCCATCCTCCTCCTCGTGCTCGGTGGCGGGCTGGAGCAGGAGGAGTTGTTCGAGACTCTCGAGTCCGATGTCATTTGGCTGATGATCGGAGCCTTCGTGCTTGGCGCTGCGGTCAAGGAAGCCGGGCTTGCCGGACGATTGACCGGGCTCGTTGCACGAAGGGCGCGGACCGTGGGCGGCATGTTGTGGCTGGTCACGCTGGCGCTTATTCCATCGGCGTTCGTGATCCCGTCCACCTCGGGCCGCGCAGCGGTGGCAATGCCCATCTTCCGCAGCCTGTCCGATGCAGCCGGCGACCGGCGCGTGACCCGCGCACTGGGACTGCTGATCCCTACGGTGATCCTGACTTCCACCATCGCGAGCCTGACCGGCGCGGGGTCGCACCTGATTGCCAACGATCTGCTGGACGAGGTGACGGATGCAAAGTTCTCGTTTCTCACCTGGCTGCTGTACGGGGCACCATTCGGCATCGCCGCCAGTCTGATCTCTGCGTGGGTGGTCGGCCGCCTATTTCTGACAAGGGAGCACCGCCGCCGGCCGTTGAACCTGAAGCGGCAGGACGCCAAGCCGCTCAGCCAGCGCGAGCGCGTGACAATCGCAGTGATCCTTGCGTCGGTCGCGCTCTGGTCCAGCGAGAGCCTGCACGGGCTGGAGATCGCAACGGTGAGTGTCATCGCCGCCTTTGTTCTGACCCTTCCCGGATTTGGCGTGATCAGCTGGAAGAAGGGGCTGGGCGCCGTCAGCTGGAACCTCGTGCTGTTCGTGGGCTGCGCGCTGGTTCTTGGTGAAGCGCTGATCGAAACGGGCGCCGCCGAGTGGCTGATCGACGGCGCCTTTGAGGCGTCCGGCCTGACCGGCGGAGGCTCGCAAGCGTTTCTGCTGCTTTCCCTCGCGCTCGTGACCCTAACCTCCCACCTTTACATGACCTCTCACGCCGCCCGTGCTGCCGCGCTTGTCCCCCCTTTGCTCTACCTTGGCAGCGCACTGGAACTTCAGCTGGCGGCGGTGATGTTCATCGGAACCGTGGGAATGAACTACTGCCTGACCTTTCCGGTGAGCTCCAAGGCGCTGCTGCTGTTCCAGGAAGCCGATCGAGATAACGACATGCCCGCCGACATGTTGCGGCTGAGCGCTGTGCTGCTGCCGCTCCATGCCGTGTTGATGCTGCTGTTCTATTTCTTGTGGTGGCGACCGCTGGGGCTTTCACTGTGACGCTGAGGCGCAAACTGCTGATCGCCTTTGGCGGGCTCGCCGCAACGGCCCTGCTGGCAGCGGCTGTCGCTCTTGCCGTTGCCCTTCGGTGGCAGGCCACGTCCGGTGAGGTCGAGAACCATTATCAGCGCAGCCTGCTGCTCCAGCGCGTTCGCGCGGAAACCTTTCAGGCCCTTGCCGAAGTCAACGACGCGCTTGCCGGCAATGCCGACGAAGCACTAGATGCGCGCCGCGATTTCGAGCGCGCCATAGCGCCGTCGCGAACGGTGTTCCGAGAGTGGGCCTCCCTCGCCGACACCGATCGCGAGCGAGCCGAGGTGCGGGAAGTCCGAACTGCGCACGAGCGGTTGCTTGCCGACGCAAGGCGGGTGTTCGACCTGGTCGATGCGGGACGCCGGCCCGAAGCCATCCGCCTGGTGGACGACCAACTCGACACCGGCGACTATGCCGCCTTTCGCGACCTCACGGAGCGGGTCGTCGCCTACGACCTGCAGCGGCGCGGGGAGGTACGCGCGGACACGCTTGCGCTGCGTCGGTCCGCCGGCATCATGGCGACCATCGCCATCCTTGCCGCTTTGTCGTTCACGCTGCTGATCGCGGCTTACCTCGCAAACGACATCTTCCGTCCACTCGGCCGGCTGCGCGCTGCGCTGGACTCCCTGGCTGATGGTGTTGTCGGGCAGCGGCTCGACGCAGAGCGCAACGACGAGATCGGCGAAGTCGCCCGCGCCTACAACCGGGCAGCACAGGCGCTCGAACGACGCGAGATGGTGGCGCAGAGTGCCGGGGCATGTTCCGCAGCCGGGCAAGAGGCGCCATCAGGAAAGTCCTTGCACCAGCTTATCGCTCGGCTTCAGGCGTCACTTGCGCGATTGCGTGCGGCTGGCCCTGCATCGGAGGCGCTGGCCGAGGCTGAACATGTGGCCCGGATCGTTTGTCGCCTCGCCGGGCTCGGCTTCCCGGTCGGTCTTCGGCTCGAGGAGTGCGATCCGCGCCTTCTCGCCCAGGAGGCGTTGAACCGCATCGGCCCCGAACTGGCAGCCAGAGGCTTCAGCAGCGAGATTGCACTCGATCCGGCAGCGAGCCGCCTTCTCGCCGACCGGCTGATGCTGTGCGGAGCGCTGAACGAGCTGGTGGGAAGGGCGCTTGCCGCCTCCCCTGAGCAGGGGGGACGGATCGGGATTCGTCTGCAAGGTGAGCACGATACCGGGATGATCCACTTCGACATCGCCGACGAGGGACGCGGCCCGGAGGGTGCACCGCTGCGCGACGACCCTGTGGAAGGCCGCATGGAAAATGGTGAGGAGGTTGAAGTCGGGCTCGTCATGGTGCGCGACATCGCCGAGCGGCACGGCGGACGGCTCGAGCTGTTCAGTGAGCCCGGGAAAGGGTCGGTGGCACGATTGTCACTGCCGTGGCGCTCATGAGTCGGCTTGTCCTTGTGCGGCACGGCCAGTCGATCTGGAACGCCGAACGGCGTCTGCAAGGCCAGGCTGACCCGCCGCTTTCCTCCCTGGGAGCAGCGCAGGCGCGGGGACTTGCACCGCAATTGCGCGCACTTAGGATTGCTCGTTCGTTCTGCTCGGACCTCCAGCGCGCGAGGCAAACGGCCGAACTGACGGGTCTTGCCGCGAAGCCCGATCCGCTCTGGCGCGAGATCGACGTGGGTGAGTGGGCTGGGCGCAACGTCGGTGACTTGCGCGATCAGGAGCCCGCCTTGTGGCGCCGGTGGCGGGCGGGCGAGCACACCCCGCCGGGCGGCGAACCATGGTCTCACTTCTCGGGGCGGATCACGCAGGCACTCGATAGCCTTCCCGATGAGGATGTGATCGTCGTCACGCACGGCGGAGTGGTGCGGGCGGCTGTCGCGCTGCTGCTCGAAATTTCACCCGACCTCCTGGCTCCCACGCCCCCGGCAAGCATCACGATCGTGGAGCGCGGCAATTGGCCCCGGCTGCGTGGATATGGGATCAGCCTCGACCTGGGGCGTGATGCACCAGACTGACTGCATGCTCTTCATTAGAGGCCGCGAAGCGGCGGCCTTCACAATGGCAACGGTGGCGGAGCTCGCTAGCACCGCAGGCTTAACGTGTTGGAGGTGCAAGCACCGTTCAGGAACGCCGCTTCGCAGGGCTACAGAACGATTGGGCGGACTGATGTCCAGCATCGAACGGGAATGGCGCACCCGACAGGATTCGAACCTGTGGCCTCTGCCTTCGGAGGGCAGCGCTCTATCCAGCTGAGCTACGGGTGCGGGCGAGGAGGGTCCTAGCGGGCCCTTGCGATGCCTTCAAGCCATGACAGCAGGGGCACATGGAGCGACGCTCCTGCGCCGCGACCGACGATCATGCCGATGTGGCCAGAGGGCGAGGAAAGCCGCGCTCCGCTCGCTGCTGCAGTGCTGGCCGGCACGATCCTGTCGTTGGCCGCGGTGATATGGAGCATGGGGCACGTTGGCAGCGGTGCCAGCGTCCCGCTTCTCTCGAATAAATCTTCGACCAGCTGGCGTGCCGCCGGCAGGGGGAGGGGCTCGCCGCCATTTGCCCATTCCTCGAGCACGACGAAACGGTGCGCTTCCGGTGAGTCCGGTTCCGATAAAGCGAAGCGGGCGAACTTGGCGATGATACGCTGCGGGTCGATCTGCCAGAAGGCGGCTTGCAGCACTTCCATCGGCAGAAAGCCAAGGCGCGCGGCTGCCGCCTCGCTGGCACGCCACAGCCGAACAAGCGCTTCAATGGCGGAGTCGTCGTAAGCGGCAAAGTGGTAGGGCGAGGCAAGGGTCGCGACAGCCTCTACGGAATGGCTGCGTGCCGCTGCCGCAAGGGCAAGGGTTCCGCCTAGGCAATAGCCGATCAAGGTCGAAGGACCCACAGCGTCTATCAGCGGCAACAACCGCGCGTCGATATGGCCATCGAGGTCCAGCGCCTGTCGCCTCGTGGCCGGCCCCCAGTCGATCAGCAGCACGCGATGTCTGGTGGCCAGAGCGTCCGCAAGCGAGCAGCCGGCATCGAGGTCGAGCACGGTCGGCGGGTTGATCAGGGACGGCACCAACATCAGCGGCGCGCCTTGTCCTCCGCAGTCGTGCAGGCTGACGCCGTCGACATGATGCACCATCGGCCGCTCGGGACGGCTTCGAACCACTCGGGCGTCCTGGTAGCGCCTCAATCCCTCCAGCGCCTGCCGGCCGAGTTCCGGATCCCGCAGCGCGGCGCGCCGGACCAGGTCGAGAAACAAGGGCAGGGGGCGTGGTCCGCGCTTTTGTTGCGGTGCAGTAGAAGGCGGTGCTAGGTCATGGGCCACGTCGCGTTGAGGACTGCCCATGAATGCTTCGCCCCACAAGATCACGATCAAGAAATACGCCAATCGGCGGCTATACGACACGGAGAGCTCCACCTATGTCACGCTGGACCGGTTGGCCCAGATGATCCGCGAAGGACGTGACTTCGTGGTGGTGGACGCCAAGACTGGCGAGGACATCACGCACCAGGCGCTCACCCAGATCATCGTCGAGGAAGAAGCACGCGGCGGCGCCACCATGCTGCCGGCAAGCTTCCTGCGCCAGCTGATCGCGCTTTACGGCAATTCCATGCAGACCATGGTGCCGGGTTACCTGGATGCTGCGATGCAGAGCTTCTCGAAGAACCAGGCGGCGTTCAAGGACGCGTTCGGAAGCAATCTCTTTGCCGACATGGCCAAGCGGCAGATGGCCTTGTTCGAGCAGGGCGCGAAGGCGTTCACCGGTGCTGCAATGCCGAAAGCCGCCGGCGAGCAAGGGACGGGCAGGGACAAGGACGAAGTGGCGGCACTGAAGGCCGAACTGGACGCGCTGAGGTCCAAGGTCGACAAGCTGGCCAGCTAGAATTCGACAATGCTGACCCTGATCCTTGCCGCCCTGCAAGCCGCCGCCGCGCCGCTGACGCAGCCCGCTCCAGCCGACTGGCGCACACGCCCCATCACCGCGGGCGCGTGGACATGGCGCAATGCGGCTGACGCGAGCGAAGCCGTGTTCTCCGATTCGCGAGGGGCTCTACTGGTCATTCGCTGCACCCGCGCCACCCGCCGGGTGAGCTTTTCACGCACCGGAACGGCGTCAGCGACCCCGATTCGCATCGCCACCACCAGCAGCGAGCGGCAGCTTCCGCTCGGCAACATGCTGCTCGCGAACGATCCTTTGCTCGACGCGATTGCCTTCAGTCGCGGGCGTTTGTGGGTGGATGCGAGGGGGGCGATGCCGCTTGTCCTGCGGTCGGCGGCGGAGCCGGCACGAGCGGTCGAGGATTGCCGAAGCTGACGATCATTACAAGGCTTGAACGATCCTCAACTTCGCGCATTCTCTCCCCTGCCAACAACGCAGCGAAAGGAGGTGATCCGATGTCTCATGGTTCAGCAAGAGGCTCGGTGAAGTTCGTTCGGGAGATCCGGGCCTGACCAGCCCGCACCCATGGTCTCCCGGGCTGGAGCTCTCCGGCCGCTGACCATGTCGAAGGGGCCGCCGCTTTTTGGAGCGGCGGTCCCTTTAACACATCTGGGCCGGTGGACTTGTCGGAACCGTTGCGGCGCTGCATCGTCTTGTCGGCAACGCATCAAACGGGGAGACCATCTCGTGGCCAGAGCCAAGACCTCGAAGTCGAACAATCAGGGCGGCAACAGCAGTTTCACCAGCCAGGATGACGCCGTCGGCGGCAGCGCTGGCGGCGCGGGTACAGGAGCTCGGGACAGCGACGGCAGCGCTGGCCAGGACGGCGCCAACCTCAACGAAACGCTCGACAAACTGGCCAAGGCGGCAATGAGCAAGGAGATGCTTGCAGCAGGCCTCGCCGCCGCAGCCGCCGCGATCAGCGCCAGCCCGTCGGTTCGCCGGAAGATTCGCGACGCTGGGCTCGACGCGGCCGACAGCGCAAGCAATGCGGCCAATTCGGTGGCAACCAGTGTCAGCCGCCTCGGCTCGCTGATCGCCGACGCGGTCGCCGACGCGGCGCAGAAAGTGCTTGGCGGTAGCGGATCTTCGTCCAGCTCCTCGTCCTCGTCTCGTGCAAGCAAGGGCTCGTCCAAGTCTGCTGCCAGCACCGCCAAGCGCAGCGCGAGCCAGCGCGCGGCGGGAGCGAAGGAAAAGGCGACAGGTACCGGCCGCTCGGCGTCGGCAAAGAGCAGCGCTTCCTCCACCCGCAAGAAGGCGGAAGGCGCGGAAGGCGCAGCCAAGAGCGCATCGTCGGCCCCCAAGCGCGCCGCGGCGAGCCGGAGCGGCACCGCGACCCGGTCGCGCTCGACAGCGGCACGGAGCAGCGGCGCTGCCCGGCGCGGCTCAAGCCGCAAGCCTTCCGGCGGCGGTTCGGGTGGCTCTGGTGGCGGCGACGGCGGCAGCAAGGACTGACGCCAGCCACTGCCGAAGAAATGCGGGGCCTCCGTTCAGCCGGAACGGAGACCCTTTCGCTTTGCCGACGCCTCTGCCAGTGAAAGCGCCATGAAGCCGCTTGCCGTTGTCATTCTCGCTGCCGGGCAGGGTACCCGCATGCGCTCGGACCTGCACAAGGTCCTTCACCCGCTCGCCGGCAAGCCGATGCTGATGCACCTGCTCGATACGGTCGACGGACTGGAAGCCGAACGGCGGGTGGTCGTGGTCGGCAAGGGACGCGAGCAGCTTGAAGACGCGCTGCACGGGCACCGGCTGACGCTGGCGGTACAGGCGGAGCAGAAGGGCACCGGTCATGCCGTCGCGCAGGCCGCCGACGCGCTGGCCGGCTTCGATGGCACGGTGCTGGTCCTTTATGGCGACACCCCCTGCATCGAGGCGGCAACGCTGGAAGCGATGCGGGCGCGGCTGGAAACCGATGATCAGCCGGGCGTCGTCGTTCTCGCCTCCTGCCCGGAGGATCCCGCCGCGTACGGGCGGGTAATTCTGGGCGCGGGCGACACCATCGCCAAGATGGTCGAATATAAGGATGCCTCCCCTGAGGAGCGCGCGGTCCGCCTCTGCAACAGCGGCATGATGGCGGTTGCCGCAGCCGACCTGTTCCGCTGGCTGGGCAAGGTCGGCAACGACAATGCGGCCGGCGAATATTACCTGCCCGACATCGTGATGGTGGCGGCCGCCGAAGGCCGGCACAGCGTCGCGGTGGAGTGCGAGGCCTGGCAGACGGCGGGCATCAACAGCCGGTCCGAGCTCGCGCTGGTCGAGCGTGAGTGGCAGGGGCGCCGCCGTTCGCGCGCGATGGCGGAAGGGGCGACCTTGCTCGATCCCGAAACGGTGTGGTTCAGCGCCGACACCTGGCTTGGCCGCGACGTGCTGATCGAACCGAGCGTGTTCTTCGGTCCGGGCGTCTCGGTGGCGGATGGCGCGATCATCCGCGCCTTTTCGCATCTTGAAGGCGCAAGCGTCGGCGCGGGCGCGGAAGTGGGGCCTTATGCCCGCCTTCGTCCGGGCGCCGAGCTGGGCGAACGGTCCAAGGTCGGCAATTTCGTCGAGATCAAGAAGGCTAGGCTGGGGCGCAAGGCCAAGGCCAACCATCTCAGCTACATCGGCGATGCGGAGGTCGGGGAGGGCGCCAACATCGGCGCCGGTACCATTACCTGCAATTACGACGGCTTCTTCAAATATCAGACGCGGATCGGCGCGGGCGCTTTCATCGGCTCCAACAGCTCGCTGGTGGCACCGGTCAGCGTCGGCGCGGGTGCCATCGTCGGAGCGGGATCGGTCGTCACCCGCGATGTCGAAGGCGACGCGCTGGGCGTGACCCGCGCCGAACAGAAACAATTATCAGGCTGGGCGGCGCACTTTCGCGAACGCCAGTCGGCCAAGAAGGGCAAATAGAAGCTCATGTGCGGAATCGTCGCCATTGCTGGCCGTGAGCCCGCTGCCCAGCGCCTGTTCGAGGGGCTGCGGCGGCTCGAATATCGCGGCTATGACAGCGCGGGCATCTGCACGCTGGTCGGTGGCGCGTTCGAGCGGCGGCGGGCGGAAGGCAAGCTCGACAACCTTGCCGCGCGGCTGGCGGAAAGCCCGCTGCCCGGGATCACCGGAATCGCCCACACCCGCTGGGCCACGCATGGCGCCCCGACCGAGGCCAATGCCCATCCGCATATCGCGGGGCCGGTCGCGCTGGTTCACAACGGCATCATCGAGAACTTCAAGCCGCTTCGCGCGGAGCTGGTCGCCGAGGGCCGCACCCTGCTGAGCGAGACCGACAGCGAGGTGGTGGCGCATCTCGTCGCCCGCGAGGTCGAGGCCGGCCGCAGCCCGGAAGAGGCGGTCGCCGCCGTCTTGCCGCGGCTTCACGGGGCGTTCGCCATGGCCTTCCTGTTCCGCGACCATGATGGGCTGGTGATCGGCGCGCGCATGGGGGCGCCGCTCACGGTCGGCTACGGCGAGGGCGAAAACTACCTTGGCTCCGACGCCATCGCTTTGGCGCCCTGGACGCGCCGCATCGCTTATCTGGACGAAGGCGATTGGGTCGTCGTCCGCGGCGACACCGTGCAGATCTTCGATCGCGCCAACCAGCAGGTCGAGCGGCCAATCGTCGAGAGCGAGGCCAATGCCGAGACCATCTCCAAGGGCAATCACGCGCATTTCATGCGCAAAGAGATTTTCGAACAGCCGCTGGTCGTCGCCCAGACCCTGCAGAGCTACGTCCGCGCGTTCGAGGGCGAGATCGCCATTCCCGCCGCCGACTTCGACCTGAGCCAGGTCGACCGGGTCACCATGGTGGCCTGCGGCACCAGCTTTTATGCCGGGATGGTCGGCAAATACTGGATTGAGCGGTTCGCCCGCGTGCCCGTCGACATCGATGTGGCGAGCGAGTTCCGCTACCGCGATCCGGTGCTCGAAAAGGGCGGCCTTGCGCTGTTCATCAGCCAGTCGGGCGAGACCGCCGACACCCTTGCGGCGCTTCGCCATGCGCGCGCCGAGCAGCAGAAGATCGCGGTGGTGGTGAACGTCCCCACCAGTTCCATGGCGCGCGAGGCCGATCTCCTGCTGCCGACCCGCGCCGGGCCCGAGATCGGGGTTGCCTCGACCAAGGCGTTTACGTGCCAGCTTGCGGTGCTGGCGGCGCTTGCGGTGAACCTGGCGCGGGCTCGCGGACGGATCAGCGCGGAAGAAGAGCGCGAGATCGTCGCCCACCTCGCCGAGGCGCCTGAGGCGATGGCGCGGGCGATCGATCATGACGAGGATATCAAGGCCGTGGCGCAGCTCGTGGTTCCGGCCCGGGACGTGCTCTACCTTGGCCGCGGACCTGATTATCCGATGGCGCTGGAAGGCGCGCTGAAGCTGAAGGAGATCAGCTACATCCACGCCGAAGGCTATGCCGCGGGCGAGATGAAGCATGGTCCCATCGCCCTCATCGACGATGCGGTTCCGGTGATCGTCCTGGCGCCTTCGGGACCCTTGTTCGACAAGACTGTGAGCAACATGCAGGAGGTCCGCGCGCGGGGCGGGCGGATCATCCTCATCAGCGATGCCGACGGGATCGCCGCGGCTGGCGACGGCTGCATAGCGACGATCGAGATGCCGGTTGTGCATGAGCTGATCGCACCCTTGATCTATGCTGTGCCGGTGCAGCTGCTTGCCTACCACGTCGCCGTGCTGAAAGGCACGGATGTCGACCAGCCCCGCAACCTGGCCAAGAGCGTCACGGTGGAGTGAGCTAGGTCCCGAGCCAGGTGCGATAGGGCAGCCAGCTTTGCGCATTGGCCGCATAGTTCAGCCAGATGAACAGCACCGCCGCCGTGTAGGCCGCGACAAGGAGGTTGCCGAAGCTCCTGCTGACGAGCGTGCCCGGGATCCGCGCCAGCACCACGAATTGGATGGGCAGCAGGTACAGGGCCACGCGATCAACCGCGGTGGAGCTTGGTGACAGCAGCAGGGCGACTGTGGCGCCGAGGGTGACAAGCGAGAAGTTGCGCCACAGCCTGGACTCCTCCTCCGAGAAACCCAGCCTGCGCCGGAACAGCAGGAAGATGACGGCCGGCAGCAGCGACATGGAGATGCGGATCGCCGCGCCGCTCGAACTGTAGCGCAGGTCGATGTAGTTCCTGACCAGCCGGTCCACGCTGTCCTGGACGAACAGGGTGTAGAGCCCGACCGCGGCCGAAGCGAGCAGCGCCAGGTCCACGGCCTTGCTGCGCCTGCCGGTGAAGGCGACTAGGGGCAGGCAGATGATGGCCGACTTGTGGAAAAGGGTCCCGAGCGCGACCCAGAACACCAGCCGGGCGATGCTGCCGGTATCGAGCAGGCGGGCCAGACCCACCATGACCAGACCAAGCGCGGCCGCCTGACGGGTGTAGCCCATGCCGACCACCACGACGAGGTAGGGAACGGCGATCAGCAGGGCCAGCCAGGGTTGCGGCTCGCGCCTGACCAGCGCAGCGATCCCCCACACGGTGAGGAGCCCGCATGCAAGGTTCACCAGCCAGACGTCGGAGCCCAGCTGCTGAGCCGTCCAGTTCAGCAGTGCATAGCCGGGGTCGCTTTGCGCAATTGCCTGGTCGAACGTCTGGAACCCGGCTCTTCGGAACAGCACGAAATAGGTGCCCCAGTCCCCGCCGACCGTAAAGCGAAGGCCGATCATCAGGGTCATCGCAACGAGGCCGACCCTGACCATCACCGACAGTCCGGGCCGGTCCACAGCCGAGGCGCCGCTGGCAGCCTGCAGCTGAGGCTGTCCCTGGCGTTGCGACAGGATCACACCCAGAAAGAAGAAGGACCAGAGAAGCCAGTAGGGTGTCACTTCAGATCCTGCCTTGCGGCCGAGACACGCCGACTTTGCTCTCGCGTGGCGCAAAGTCTCTGCTATCGCGCAGCCTGAAGCTCATGGATCGCGGACTAGCGAAGCGGGGGAGTGCAGTGAAGGGTATTATTCTTGCCGGCGGGAGCGGTACCCGATTGTACCCGGCGACCCTGGCCGTTTCGAAGCAGATGCTCCCGGTCTACGACAAGCCGATGGTCTATTATCCGCTCGGCATGCTGATGCTGGCGGGCATTCGCGACATCCTGCTCATCTCGACCCCGCACGACCTGCCGCTGTTCGAGCGCTTGCTGGGCGACGGCGCCGACTTTGGCATCCGCATGACCTACGCCACGCAAGCGGAGCCCAATGGCCTTGCCGAAGCCTTTATCATCGGCCGCGAGTTCATCGGGGATGACAGGGTCGCCTTGGTCCTTGGCGATAACATCTTCTACGGCGCGGGCCTCGGCGGCCTGGCCCGCGAGGCGGCGGCGCGTGAAAATGGTGCCACGGTGTTCGCTTATTCCGTCGACGATCCGGAACGCTATGGCGTCGCCACCTTCGATGCCGAGGGCAAGGTCACCGACATCGAGGAAAAGCCAGCCAACCCCAAGTCGCATTATGCGGTCACCGGTCTCTACTTCTACGACAATCGGGTGGTCGACATCGCGGCCAACCTGTCGCCGAGCCCACGCGGCGAGCTCGAGATCACGGACGTGAACCGCGCTTACCTGGCGTCCGGGGACCTCTACATGACCCGCCTCGGGCGTGGTTATGCGTGGCTCGATACCGGCACCCACGAAAGCCTGCTCGACGCCAGCAGCTTCGTTCGGACCATCGAACATCGCCAAGGCGTCAAGGTCATGTGCCCGGAGGAGATCGCGCTTGAGCAGGGCTGGCTCGATGGCGCGGCCGTGCTGAAGCGGGCCGAGCAGCTCGGCAAGACGCCCTATGCCAGCTACCTCCGCCGCCGCGTGCAGGAGCTTGCCGATGCTTGAGGTCAGGAAAACGGGCCTGCCTGGCGTTCTGGAGATACTGCCGCGCCGGATAGGCGACGATCGAGGGTTCTTTTCGGAGGTGTGGAGCGAGCGCACCTTTCGCGAAGCCGGTCTCGAGCTCTCGTTCGTGCAGGACAATCACAGCCGCTCGGCCCGCGGTGTGCTGCGCGGGCTCCACTATCAACTCGAGCCGGTCGCCCAGGCCAAGCTGGTTCGGGTGAGCCGCGGGAGCGTGTTCGACGTGGCGGTGGATATCCGGCGGTCGAGCCCGAGTTTCGGGCAGTGGACGGCGGTCACCCTGTCGGCGGATAGCTGGAACCAGCTGCTCGTCCCCGCTGGCTTTGCGCACGGTTTCCTTGCGCTAGAGGACGGCAGCGAGGTGCAATACAAGGTCACGGCGCCCTACAGCGCCGACCATGATCGCGGCATCCGGCCGGATGACCCGGCGATCGGGATCGACTGGCCATTGCCGCGCGATCAATGGCTGTTGTCCGCCAAGGACCAGAACGCACCCCTGCTCGCGGATGCGGAAATTTTCGCATGAGCGCGATCCTGGTTACCGGCGGGGCCGGATTTATCGGTAGCGCGGTGGTGCGGCGGCTGGTCGCGTCTGGCCAGCGCGTCGTCACGCTAGACAAGCTCACCTATTCGGGCTCGCTGACCAGCCTGCGCGATGTGGCCGGCTCGCCCAGCCACCGCTTTGTCGAAGGCGACATCGGCGATCAGGCGCTGGTCGGCGCCGTGCTCCGTGAAGAACAGGTTGGTGGCATCATGCACCTGGCGGCCGAAAGCCACGTCGACCGCTCGATCGATGGCCCGGGCGTGTTCATCGAGACCAATGTCGTGGGCACCTACCGCCTGCTGCAGGCTGCGCTGGACCATTGGCGGAGCCTTGAGGGCGAGGTTAAGGCAGCCTTCCGCTTCCATCACATCTCGACCGATGAAGTGTTCGGCGACCTGCCGTTCGACAGCGGCTTCTTTACCGAGGAGACGCCCTACGCGCCCTCTTCGCCCTACAGCGCCAGCAAGGCGGCTTCGGACCATCTCGTTCGGGCCTGGCACCACACCTACGGCCTGCCGGTGGTGCTTTCCAACTGTTCCAACAATTACGGGCCGTATCACTTCCCCGAAAAGCTGATCCCGCTGGTCATTTTGAATGCGCTCGAGGGCAAGCCGCTGCCGGTCTACGGCAAGGGCGAGAACGTCCGCGACTGGCTGTTCGTGGAGGACCATGCCGCGGCGCTGGAGACCATCTTCCGCACCGGCGCGGTGGGTGAGAGCTACAATGTCGGCGGCAGGGCCGAGCGGACCAACCTGCAGGTGGTGGAAGCGATCTGCGACGCCTTGGACGAGCGGCGCCCGCTGCCGGACGGCCGCAAGCGGCGTGAGCTGATCACCTTTGTCGTCGACCGCCCCGGCCACGACCGCCGCTATGCCATTGATTGTTCACGGGTCGAGCGGGAGCTTGGCTGGACTCCGTCGGTCGATTTCGAGCAGGGACTGGCCCGGACCGTAGACTGGTACCTCGACAATGATTGGTGGTGGGAGCCGCTGCGCTCGCGCTACGCCGGTGAGCGGCTCGGCACCGCCTGATGAGGATCCTGGTCACCGGTCGCGACGGGCAGGTTGCCCGCAGCCTGGCCGAGCGTTCGCGCAACCACCCCGATCTCGAGCTGCATTTCGCGGCTCGGCCGGAGTGCGACCTTGCCGTACCTGGTTCGGCAGCAGCGGCGATCGACGTGGCCAGACCCGCTCTCGTCATCAGTGCCGCCGCTTATACTGCAGTCGACAGGGCCGAGCAGGAACCCGAGCTTGCTCAGCGCATCAACGCCGCTGCAGTGGATGAAATTGCGGCGGCCGCTGCCTCGGTCGATGCGCCCGTCATCCACCTGTCCACCGATTATGTGTTTGGCGGCACCGGTGACGCGCCGATGCGCGAGGAGGAGCCGATCGCCCCGCTCGGTGTCTACGGCCGGACCAAGGCCGAGGGCGAGGCGGCGGTCAGGGCGGCGCAGGGCGACCACCTCATCCTTCGCACGGCTTGGGTCTATTCCCCGTTTGGCGCCAATTTCGTGAAGACCATGCTTCGTCTGTCGCGCGAGCGGGACGAGATCTCAGTCGTCGCCGACCAGGTCGGGTCGCCGACCAACGCCCTTGACCTCGCCGACGTCATCCTGGCTCTTGCCGCCCGCCGCCTCGCTGGCGACCGGAGCGGCTGGGGCGAGATCTATCACGCGGCCGGCACCGGTCAGGCGAGCTGGGCGGAGTTCGCGGGCGAGATCATGCGCGCGAGCGGCTCCGCCACCCGCATCCGACCGATCTCCACAGCCGAATTCCCGACGCCGGCGCAGCGTCCGTCCTGGTCCGTCCTGGACGGGGCCAAGCTGCAGGCGACGTTCGGGCTGTCCTTGCCCAACTGGCGGCAGAGCCTTCCTGGCGTGGTGCGGCGCCTGGTCGACGAGGTCGCGGCGTGACGCAGAATCTCGATCAGCATACCGTTGACGGGTTTGGTGAGGAGTGGGCGGCCTTCGATCAGAGCGCGCTTCCACCCGAAGAACATGAGCGCTGGTTCCAGGCCTATTTCGGCATCTTCCCCTGGGCTGCTCTGCCTTTAGCCGCCGAGGGCTTTGATCTCGGTTGTGGGTCCGGTCGCTGGGCCATGAAGGTGGCGCCGAAGGTCGGCACGCTTCATTGCATTGATCCGGCGGCCAAGGCACTCGACGTCGCACGGCGAAGACTGGGTTCGTTGACAAACGTCCGCTTCCACCAGGCGGGGGCTGGCAATCTCCCGCTTGCCGAAGGTACCCAGGATTTCGGCTACAGCCTTGGCGTGCTCCATCACGTGCCGGACACCAGGGCTGCGCTGGCCGAGGCCGTGCGGCTGCTGAAGCCCGGCGCGCCATTCCTGCTGTATCTCTACTATGCGCTGGACGACCGACCGGCCTGGTTCCGTGCGCTGTGGCGCACGTCGGAGGCGGGCCGCAACCTGATCAGCCGCTTGCCCTTTCCGCTTCGCCGGGCCGCAAGCGAAGCGATCGCGGCGGGCGTCTACTGGCCCCTCGCCCGCGGTGCACGAACGGCGGAGAAGCTTGGCCTGTCGGTCACGTCATGGCCGCTCAACGCCTATCGCAACGGCAGCTACTACACCATGCGGACCGATGCGCTGGACCGGTTCGGCACCCGGCTGGAGCAGCGCTTCACCCGCGGCGAGATCGAGACGATGATGCGGAGCGCCGGGCTGGAGAATATTGCCTTCAGCGACAAGCAGCCGTTCTGGGTTGCCTGCGGAACACGAGCCGTCCGGTGAGCGGCGGCCTAGGGGAAGGGCGCCGTATCCTGGTCCTCTGCCCTTATCCGTTCGACACCAATGCCGGCCAGCGGCTGAAGTTCGAGCAATATTACGACAATTGGCGGTCGCTCGGCTTCGAGATTGTCATCAGCCCCTTTATGGACTGGAAGATGTGGTCGGTGGTGTTCGAGCCTGGCCACTTCGGCGCCAAGGTCGCGGGCACCCTGCGCGGCTATTTTCGCCGGGTTCGCGATCTGTTCCGCCTGCGACACTACGACCTTGTCTACAGCTTCATGTGGGTGACCCCGGTCGGTCCGCCGCTGTTCGAGTGGCTGGTGCTCGGCCTCGCCCGGCGTGTGGTATTCGACCTTGAGGACAGCGTCCTTGACAGCAAGGGAGGGAGCGGCGGCAATCCCAACCCGCTCCTTCGCCTGTTGCGCGGGGCAGGCAAGGCACGGCTGCTGGTCAGGCGCGCCGACCATGTGATCGCCTCTTCGCCCGAGCTCGCCGATCGCTGCGGAGCGGAGAACCACCGCGGCGCCGCCACCTACATCACTTCCTCGGTCGACACCGACCGGTTCGTGCCGGTGAACCGCTACAGCAACGACCATGTGCCGGTGATCGGCTGGACCGGGACCTTCAGCTCGCGGGCCTACCTCGATCTGCTGCGGCCCGTGTTCCAGGCGCTTGCAAGGGAGCGCCGCTTCAACCTGCGGGTGATCGGCAACTTCGACTATGAGCTGCCCGGTGTCGATCTCGAGGTGCTGCGCTGGTCGGCGGAGGAGGAGGTGGCGCAGCTGCAGGGCATCGATATCGGGGTCTATCCGCTGCCGCTAGGAGACGAGAGCTGGGTGTCCGGCAAGAGCGGCCTCAAGGCTATCCAGTATATGGCCTTCGCACTGCCCTGCGTTGCCACCGCCACGGGCAACACGCCGCGGGTGGTCCGCGACGGCGTCAGCGGGCTCTTGGTGAGGACCGAAGCCGAGTGGCTGGAGGCCTTGAAGAGGCTGATCGATGATCCCGCGCTCCGCCGCCGACTCGGCCAGAACGCGCGGCAGGATGTGCTCGATCGCTACAGCAAGACCGCCGTCGCCCTTTCCTATCGTCAGGTGCTGGTGGAGGCGCTAGGGGCCTGACCCATGCAGGACAAGAAGATCTACATGGCCGGTGCCGGCGGCATGCTCGGCGAGGCCTTTTACGAGGTTTATGGTCCCAATAACGAGCTGCGCTGCACCGACAAGGACGTCAACGCGCCATGGCTGTCGTTGCTCGATTTCCGCGATGATGCTGCCTATCGGCGCGACGTTCTCGACTTCGGCCCCGACTACCTGTTCCACCTTGGTGCCCACACCAGCCTGGAATATTGCGAGGAAAACCAGGACGACGCCTACGCGACCAATACCCTGCCGGTGGAGACGGCCGTCCACCTCGCCAATGAGCTGGACATCCCGCTGCTCTACATCAGCACGGCCGGGATCTTCGACGGCGGGCAGGACACCTACGACGACTGGGACCAGCCCAACCCGCTCGGCCACTATGCGCGCAGCAAGTATATGGGTGAGCTGTTCGTGGCTCAGAACTGCCGCAAGCACCTGGTCTGCCGCGCCGGCTGGATGATGGGCGGTGGCCCGGCCAAGGACAAGAAATTCGTCGGCAAGCTGATGAAACAGCTCAAAGCCGGCAAGACTGAGCTCCACGTCGTCGACGACAAGCTTGGCACCCCGACCTACACTGTTGATTTCGCCCGCAATGTCGAGCTGCTGCTCGCGTCCGGCTATTGGGGCGTCTACAATCTCATCTGCGCCGGCGTGACCAGCCGGCTGGAGGTGGCGAGCTACCTGGTGGAGACCCTCGGCCTTGCCGGCCAGGTCGCGGTCACACCGGTCTCGTCCGACCACTTCAAGGCCGAATATTTCGCCGCACGGCCTGCCTCGGAACGGCTGATCCCCAGGAAGCTGGAGCTGCGCGGATTGTACCGGATGCGCGACTGGCGCGAATGCCTGGATGAATATCTGGCGGGCGCTTACCGCAATTATCTAGCGGCAGGTTAGAGCCGGCTCACCCGCTCAGCTGGCGGTAGATCCCGTCGTAGCGCCGCACCCCTTCTGGAAGGCTGAACCATCGCCCGAAGGAGGCGTGCCACCGGTCGCGGTCGGGGGTCGACTGCTCGAGCCGGTCGAGTGCTCCGGCAAAGCCTGCAGGGGTGAACTGCTCCACCAGGACGCCGGCGCCGCTTTCGGTGATGATCCGCTCGACGTCGCCGATCACCTTGTCGGTGATCACGGGCAGGTCCATTGCCATATATTCGCCGAGCTTCACCGGGGAGCGCGCGAGAGCCGACGTTCCCTCGGTCCCGAACAGCAGTCCGTAATCGGCCGCCGCCACCAGCAACGGCACCTCGTCGCGTCGCGCCGAACGGATGATGAGTGCTTCGACTGGGACGCCGGCGGCCCTTGCAGCGGCGTGGATGCGGGACGGATCTTCCCGCGTGACGAACAGGAACGTCGCCTGGGCATCGCGCCTCAGCTGAACCGCGAACAGCTCCATCATCCGGTCAAGGCGGTACCAGCCGGTAAGCGAGCCGAGCGCCACCGCGACGCGCGCTTCCGGAGCAATGCCGAGCGCCCCTCGGGCGGCCTGGCGCCGCGCCGCATCGACCGGTGGGAAGGCGTCCGTGTCGATACAGCAAGGGATAACGGTGATCGGCGGACCGGCCGCGCCGCCACGCCATTCCAGGATCTTGCGCTTGCCGATTTCGGTGAGGCTGACGACATGATCGGAGAAACGCAGCAGCTCCGCTTCCTTGCGCTTGAAGAAGCGGTAGACGGCCGCGAACAAGGGATGGTCGAGCCTCCACAGCCCCGCTTCGGCGCGTTCGTCCGCCCAGAATCCGCGCATGTCGAACAGCAGCCTGGCACCGCGCTTCTGGAGTGCCTGCCCCACGAGTGCCGGCGGGTAGCTTCGGCAATGGACGATGTCGAAGGGCGTGCGGGCATGCAGGGTCAGCGCGACCCGGCGCATGGCGGCAAGGTCCTTGAGGGTCGACAGGACCGGCGGATGCTTGGTGTAGGTTTGCGGGTGCCACTCGATGCCGGCCTCGCCGCACTCGGCCGCCATCGCCTGTCGTTCGGCCTTGCTCCGCTCCGGCGTCTCGAATGTCACCAGCGTGATCGAGTGCCCCAGGCCGGCGAGCGGCTTCAGATAAGCCAGCACCTGGCTTGGCCCGAGCGGATCGGTCAGCCCGTCGTAGGAGAGATACAGGATCGAGGCCATGGCGGCGGCGGCATAGGGCAGGGGCGCATTGCTGCACAGCCCCGTTAACCCGGTCTCAGGCCCCGTCCTCTAGACGTGGAGAGAGGGGCAGGGCAAAGGTCGGGCGGTGTCGCGGCCATGGGCTCATGCTGCCGCCAAAGGGAATGGATCACGAATGAAGCGCAGCTACTCCGCCCGTCGCAGGGTCCTCGTCACCGGGGGCGCCGGGTTCCTCGGCTCGCACCTGATCGGCGTCCTGCTCGAACGCGGGGACGAGGTGCTGTGCGTCGACAATCTCTTCACGGGCACGCGCGACAACCTTATCGCCTATCGTGACCACCCGCACTTCGAATTTCTTCGTCACGACATCACCTGGCCGCTCTATGTGGAGGTGGACCAGATCTACAATCTGGCCTGCCCGGCCTCGCCCATCCACTATCAGCACGACCCTGTGCAGACGACCAAGACCAGCGTGCTGGGCGCAATCAACATGCTCGGGCTCGCCAAGCGTTGCGGTGCCCGCATCTTCCAGGCATCGACCAGCGAAGTCTACGGCGACCCCACCGTGCACCCGCAGCCCGAGGCTTATTGGGGCAACGTCAATCCCATTGGCCCGCGCAGCTGCTACGACGAGGGCAAGCGCTGCGCCGAGACCCTGTTCTTCGACTATCACCGACAGCACGGGATGGAGATCAAGGTCGTCCGGATCTTCAACACCTATGGTCCGCACATGCATCCGGCCGATGGCCGCGTCGTGTCGAACTTCATCATGCAGGCGCTGAAGAACGAGCCGATCACCATCTATGGCGATGGCAGCCAGACCCGCAGCTTCTGCTATGTCGACGACCTGATCGCCGGCTTCATCAAGCTGATGGACTCGCCCGCCGAGCTGACCGGGCCGGTCAATATCGGCAACCCCAACGAGTTCACCATCCTGGAGCTGGCGGAGATGGCGATCCGCCAGATCGGCAGCAGTTCCGAGATCATCCGCCTGCCGCTTCCCGCCGACGATCCCAAGCAGCGCCAGCCCGACATCACGCAAGCGCGCGACAAGCTCGGCTGGGAGCCGAAGGTACCGCTGGAGCAGGGGCTGGCGCGGACAATCGACTATTTCCGACGCTTTGTCTGAGTCGGGCCGAGCCGCGAGCGCACCTCGAAGGAAGATCGCCTTTTTCCTGCCCAACATGGCAGGCGGCGGCGCCGAACGGGTGCAGCTGGCGATCATGCGTCATCTGGTGGCGCGCGGGCACCGGGTCGACCTGATCCTCGCCTCTCATGGCGGACCTCTCCTTCCCCTCGTCCCGCCGGAGGTGCGGGTGTTTGCATTGCGGGCAAGCCGGCTGGCTGGTTCGCTTGCCGGGCTGGTCCGCTATCTGAGGACGGAGAAACCTTGGTCGCTGCACGCAATCATGTGGCCGTGCACCGTCATCGCGGTGGCGGCGAGACTGGCCGCGCGATCCGAAACCAGGCTGCTGCTCAGCGAGCATATCGCGCTCAGCAAGCAATATGCCTCGCGATCCCAGCAGCTGCTGCTGAACGCCAGCCTGCGACTGTTCTACCCTCGGGCGGAGCATGTCGTGGCCGTGTCGAAGGGCGCGGCCCGGGACCTGGAGCGGCTCGCCGCGCTGCCGGAAGGGCGTGTGGAGGTCATCTACAATCCGATGGAATTGCCCGAGCGGCTGCCTTCGCCCGAACGGGTGGATGCACGCTGGGGTGACGGCGGACCACGCCTGATCACGCTTGGGCGCCTTACCGAGCAGAAGAACCACGATCTCCTGCTCAGGGCCTTTCGCAGGATCCTGGGCGAGCACCCGGGGGCGAGGCTGGTCATCCTCGGTGACGGGCCGCTGCGAGCGCATCTGGAACAAAGGTGCCGCGATCTTGGGCTCGACAAGCGGGTCGACCTGCCGGGCTTTGTCGTCGATCCCTGGCCCTGGCTGGTGTCGGCCGACCTGTTCGTCCTATCATCCGACTACGAGGGCATGTCCCTGGTCCTGGTGGAAGCCATGCACGCCGGCTTGCGGGTCGTCAGCACCGACTGCGTGGCCGGCCCTGCCGAACTGCTGGACGCCGGGACATATGGCGGGCTGGCGCCCGTGGGCGACGAGATCGCCCTGGCCGAGGCGATATCGCGGGAGCTTGGAGCGCCCAAGCAACCGGCGCGGCAGAAGGCCCGGGCGCGTGAGATCACGGGGCCGCACAATCTGCATCGCTACGAAAAATTGCTGACGGGGTGAGCCTCTGCCCCGGTACGCTTCCGGTCGCCGCCCCGCGCCGCTAAGCCGCCAGGGTGGCCGACGTCAGCATCATCATCCCCACCCACAACCGCGCCCGTTTCCTTGGCGCGGCAATCGATAGCGCGCTCGATCAAGGCGCGGGTGTGGAGGTTATCGTCGTCGATGATGGATCGACTGACGGCACCGCCGATCTGCTGGCGAAATTCGGAGAGCGCATCCGCGTCGTGGACCAGTCGAACCAGGGACCAAGCGCGGCGCGTAACCATGGCGCGGCGCTGGCCCGGGGCGAGTATCTCTTCTTTCTCGATTCCGACGATCTGCTCGAGCCGGGGGCGATCCCGGCCCTGCTTGCCGAAGCACGGCGGCTCGGCCCGCGGCATGTTCCCTTCGGCCGAGCAGCAACTATCGACGAGGCAGGGCTGCCAGCTGACGGAAGCGGGTACGGCTTCTCCTGGGTTCCACGGGGGCAGGTGCTCGACTTGGCCTCGCTCGTTTCCGGGATCATGCCGCTGTGTCTCACTCTGCTTCCCGCCCGCGACTTCCGCTCGCTAGAAGGACTACGGGCCGAACTGCGACTGGGCGAGGATCATGAATTTGCGTTGCGAGCGCATGCATCCGGCCTCCGCTATGTCGCCACGGACGTGCCCGTGATTCGCGTCAGGATCCACGATGCCCCGCGCCTGTCCGCAGTCGCCAACCGGGAATTCGGCCAGCGTATGCATCAGTTCTGGTCCCATCTCGCTAAGCTTGCCTGGATCGAGAAGGATTTTGACCATCGCGCACGGTCCGCAATGGCAAGGCTGATCTGGATCGCCGGCCGTGACGTTGCCAGGGTTCGCAGCCCGATCGAGGCGGATGCGCTGTTTGCGCTGGCGCAATCGCTGGATCGCGGGGTCGAGCGGATCGTGCCTTGGCCGCTTGGCCTGATGAGCAAGGTCCTTGGTCCCTATCGCGCCGAGCGCCTGGCGGAAGTCGCAAAAGCCCTGTTGAGGCGCCGCTAGAGCCGGCCCTGCCGCCGCTTTGCCTCAAGCTGCCAACTCCACAGTGCAGGCGCGAGATACATGAAGACAGGGCGCAGACGATCGCGCCACGGCAGGCGATCGTCGCGGAGGATCGTCGCGGCAACGCGCAACCTCTTGTCATAGGGTGCCGCGGCAAGGGCAAGCGGCGCGGCATGAAGCGCTTCCTTTTTGGCCAGCACCTGGTGAAGGTCGGGATCGACCGCCAAGTCAGGACGTGCCTCAAGATCCCTTTGCATCTGCGCATAGCCATCTCGTAGCCAGCGTCCGACCTTCAGCCCGCTTCCCCACAGCACGTCTTGCGCGCTGTCAGAAAGAAAGTCCGTCGAGATGCCGCCAGTGCGGTAGCGCAGCAAAGGCTCCTCAACGTAAAGATTGCCGCCGCCCAGCGCCGCCCGGAACGGAAGAAGCCGGTCCTCGCAGTGGATGTGCTTGCCGAGCGGCGGGAAGCGCTCGAACAGGGTTCGGCTCCACGCCTGTGTCGCGCCCATCACGCCGTCGCCGGAGAGGGCGAGCGCCATCGGTGTCGGGTTTGACCGAAGGAGGGGCGAGGGCTTGATCACCACGCCAATCTCGCCCTCGGGAGAAAGCCTGCGTGCATCGCCGTGCAACAGGTCTGGACGCGGATCGGCGGAAAGCCAGGCACTGACCAGCCGCTCCACCCGGTTGGGTTCCGACACGTCATCACCGGCATTGACGACGATCAGCGCGCCAGTGGAAAGTTCTGCCGCCTTCTGGATGTGCGCACCGATGTGGAGATTGGCCGCGTTGCGGTTGAGACGCACGCGGTGCGGGCCGCCATAACCGGCAGCGAGCGCCTGCATGCGGGCAAAGGTGCGGTCTGTCGAACAATCGTCGCTGAGCAGGATTTCAAGCGGCGAATAGCTCTGCGCGAAGGCCGCCAGGACCGCCTCCTCGATATAGTCTTCCTGGTTGAAGGCGAGGACGAGGAGCGTCGCCAAGGGACGTTCGGCCGGGCTCATGTCCCTGCGCCTACTGGCCGGCCGCGAACCTGTCCAGAAATGGCGGGTCGCGGCTTCGATTGAGTAAGCAGCCCGGCGTTGTTAGTCGCGCCAGATGCAGCCCGAAGTCTCCGTCGTCGTGCCCGTCTTCCGCGGAGAAGCCTATGTGGCGGCGACCCTGCGCTCCCTTCAGGCGCAGGAGTTCGCCGACTTCGAGGTGCTGTGCATCGACGATTGTTCGGACGACGGCAGCGGCGAGATCATCCGGGCGATGGCCGCCGGAGACCGGCGCATTCGCTATGTGCGGACAGAAGCCAACCTCGGCAATGTGCCGCGGGTGCTCAGCCGCTACCTTCCCGAGGCGAGGGGGCGGTACTTCGCATACACGTCCCAGGACGACAGCTTTTCCCCGGACTGGCTCGGCAGCATGGTCGAGGTCGCCAGAGACAGTGGTGCGGAAGCAGTGGTGCCCGACCTCGTCTTCCATGACGAGGTGCACGGCGACACACGCTGGCTGCGCAACAGCGACCGCGTTCCGGTCACCGGATCCGAGGCGTTCCTGCTCTCGCTGGACTGGACCATTCCCGGCAATGCCCTGTTCCACCGCAGTCTGTTCGAGCGCTTCGGCTTCTTCGACTTCGGCATGTACGCCGACGAATATAGCTGGCGCTTCTATTTCCTTCAGTGCCGCAAGGTGGCCTTTGCCAGGGGGTTGTTCCGCTATTTTCAGGGCAACCCCGACGCGATCACCCGCAAGCTGTCGCCCGGCATGCTCGACCGGCCCGGCACCGACTATCGCTTGTGGCAGCTCGTGGAGGAGCATGCGCCGCATTCGCCCTGGACGACCCGGCAGGCGCAGCAGAGCTTTCGTGCCCTTCGGAACGCGCTGGCGCTGATCGAGGTGCATCCGGAGCTCCGCGTGGAGGCGCAACGGGTTGAGGAGGCGAGGGGGCTGATGCGGAACGATCCCGCGTTCCGCCGCCGGCTTCGGCAGAGCTATGGCCGAGGGCTGCTGGGTCGTCTGTCGGCGTTTGGGCTCGATCACCCGGGCGCCTTGCGGCTGGTCGCCCGGGTCAACCGACTGCGGGCGGGACGGCTTTGACGAACAGGACGGACCGAAGCTCTCGGTACACCCAGCCGGTCCACAAGAGGGTGAGCAGGCCACCGATTGCAAGGCCCGGCGCCATGCCATAGGTCGACGCGGCGAAGACGGAACAACTGGCGAGAAGGAGGGTCCAGAACAGAAGGAGCGTCTTGCGCCGCCAGGCCGATCGCCCGATGCGCCGCGCGGTGAAGCTGACCAGGACAAGGTAGACGGCCGCGCTGACGACGGTGGCGATCGCCGCCCCTTCCATTCCAACCACCGGCACCAGCAGCCGGGCGAGTGTCACCGTGGTGATGGCCCCGGCGACCTCGAGCAGGAGGTAGAGCCGGCTGCGTGCCGCGGCGAGCAGGCAGAAGCCGAGTGGCCAGGATGCGATCTGGATGAGGTTGCCGAGCACCAGCCAGCGCAGCGCTCCCGACGCCTCGGTGAAGGCCTCAGCATAGAGGAGGTGCAGCGCGACCGGCGCCAGGGCGAGCAGCCCAAGGACGAGGATACCCGCCAGCATGAGCAGCGTCTCCGTCTGCTCGTTGATCAGGCGGATGGCGGTGTCGCGGTCATCGATGACCGCGCTGAGGCGTGGGTAGAAGTCGCTGCTGATGCTCTGCAGCAGCACTCCGACATAGGTGGTGGACAGGGCCAAGGCCGCCTGGAACAGGCCGAGCTGGTGAAGGTCAGCCTCGGCATTGATGACCGCCCGCACGACGAATTGGGAGGTCAGGGCGACAAAGGTGCCGAGCATCATCGGCGCGCCGATGCTGACCAGCCAGCGGCTCTGCCGAAGCGCGGTACGAAATCCGGACCAGGCCACTTGTGGAATCCTGCGCGCGAGGAGGTGGACTGCGACGGCAGCGCCGACCGGCACGGCGAGCACATAGGGAAGGATCGCGCGTTCCCCCCAGGCCAGAAGGATCACGATCCCAGCGGCAGTCGAGAGGGCGGCGCCAAGGACCCCGGAGCCGGCAACCGCACTGACCCGGCCGTATCCGGTCAGCAACGCGGTTTGAGCGGCCGTGATGATCGACAACGCCACGGCGGGCGCCATCCACCCGACCACCTCGGCAAGGTCCGGCCGGTCCAGCACATGCTCGGCGATCGGGTGGCGCAAGAGGAACAGCAGCAGGGCGCTGGCTGCGGCTGCCAGCAATGTCCCGAGGCTGATAGCGGAGCGGACAACGCCGAGTTCGTCCTCGCTCCCCGACGACCGCTTGATCGCGACCTCACGCACCGCTGCATTGGAGATGCCAAGCCCGCCCAGCGCGGCGGCGGTCTGCACCAGCGACAGCATGAGGCCAACAAGTCCGAGGCCGCTGGGACCCAGCAGCACCGCGACGACCTTGTTGCGGACGAGCGAGATGAGAATGTTGGCCAGCCCCGCTCCACCCAGGAGAGAGGTAGCGCGGAGGATCTGGCGATGGGAGGTCTTCACCCGGCGGCCGCTGTCAGCGCAGGCGGCGTGCGGGATTGCCGACCCAGGTCTCGCCCGCCGGCACATCGCGGGTGACAACCGCGCCCGCCCCGATCATCGCGCCTGCACCGATCCGAACCCCGGGCAGGATGACCGCGCCCGCCCCGATGGACGCGCCGCGTTCCACCACCGTCTGCGCAAATTGCGCCGGGCGCTGGCGCGAACGTGGGTGGCGGTCATTGGTGAAGGTGGCGTTCGGGCCGCAGAAGACATCGTCCTCAAGCGTGATCCCGTCCCACACATAGACACCGGATTTCAGGGTCACGCGGTTCCCGATCACCGCGCCGCCTTCCACCATCGTGTGTGCGTTGAGATTGCAATAGGTACCGACGCGGGCGCCGGCAAGCACCAGCGCGAACTGCCAGACACAAGTGCCGGAGCCGACTTCCGCCGCCGCATCGACAACCGCGAGCGGGTGGATGGCGGGCGGTGTCGCGGTCACGGCTCCACCGCCTTGCGCACCGCCTCGACCACCTGTCCGGCCTGCTCCCCGGTGAGGTGCGGACCGATGGGCAGGCTCAGTATCTCGCCCGCGAGTTGCTCAGCGATGGGGAGGGACCCGGGGGCAAGCTGCAGGTCGGCATAGGCCTGCTGCCGGTGCGGCGGAATCGGATAGTGGATCAACGTCTGGACGCCAGCTTCCGCCAGGCTGGCCTGCAGCCGGTCGCGATCCGGGCTGCGGATAACGAACAGGTGCCAGCTTGGCTCGGCCCAGCTCGGGACCTGGGGAAGAGCAAGTGGGGTGTCGGCAAGCTGCTCGAGATAGACGTTCGCGGTCTGGGTCCGACGCGCATTCCAATCATCGAGGTGCTTGAGCTTCACCGAGAGCATGGCCGCCTGGAGCGGATCAAGCCGGCTGTTCACCCCGCGCACCTCGTTCACGTATCGCTTGTGCGAGCCATAGTTGCCGAGCGTTCGGACGCGGTCGGCAAGCACCGGATCGTCGGTCGTCACCGCGCCGCCGTCGCCCAGCGCTCCCAGGTTCTTGCCGGGGTAGAAGCTCCAGCACACCGCATCTCCATGCGCGCCGATCCGCTTGCCCTTGTAGCATGCGCCGTGCGCCTGCGCGCCGTCTTCCAGCAGCTTGAACCCCTGGCGCCGGGCGATCTCAAGCAGCGGGTCCAGGTCGGCGGGCTGGCCGTAGAGGTGCGTCGGAAGAAGGCAGCGGGTAGCCGGGGTGATCGCCGCCTCCACCCGGGCGGGATCGAGATTGTGGGTGGCTGGATCGGGTTCGACCGGAACCGGCTTGGCGCCGACCGCGGTGACGGCGAGCCAGGTGGCGATGAAGGTGTTGCTGGAGACGATCACCTCATCGCCGGCGCCGATGCCCAGCGCCCGCAGCGCCAGCACCAGCGCATCGAGGCCGTTACCGACACCCACGCAATGCCGGCTTCCGGTATAGGCCGCGAACGCCGCCTCGAAGGCCTCGCACTCGCCGCCGCCGATATACCAGCCGCTGTCCAGCACCCGCGCGGTCGCCGCGCCTAGCTCTTCACGAAGCTCGGCCGTCGCTGCGGAGAGGTCGAGAAAGGGGATCATGCGGGCTGCGTGGCCAAGGCGGCCGTAAAGTCGTCGTAGCTGCGGATGTAGTCGGACGGATCATAGGGCTGGTCGGCCATGACCATCAGCACGCAATCGGGTGAGAAGTCGTGCATCTCCCGCCAGACCAGGCCACTGATCAGCAGGCCGCGATCGGGCCGGTCCAGCGCGACCTCGGTCCGGTCCTCGCCATTGTCGATGACCAGCCGGCAGCCTCCCGCCACCGCGACCAGCAACTGGCTGAGCCGCCGATGCGCGTGGAAGCCGCGGCTGACGCCTGCCCGCGTGCCGAAGATGTAATAGGCTCGGCGGATGTCGAAGGGGACCTCCTTGCCGGGCTCCAGCGCGATCAGGCTGCCGCGCTCGTCCCCGCGCACGGCAAGGTCGATGATCCGGCAGCCGGAGGGAAGGGCGGGCAGGGTCAAGCAGGGCTCCTGGTCGGGATCGCAGCTGCTTCTAGAGGCGAGTAACCGCTATTCAAGAGATTAGCCTGCCGCGGCATGGCGTCAGCGCCCGTAGTGATCGCGAAACCATCGCACGAACTGCGGCACGCCTTCGTCAAGGCTGGTCCGGGCAGCAAAGCCGGTGTCGCGGGCTGTGGCGCTGGTGTCGGCGAACGTGTCCACCATGTCGCCGGGCTGCATGTCCGCCAGCTCGATGGTGGCAGGGCGGCCGGTCGCCCGCTCGATCAATGCGACCAGATGCGCAAGCTCCTCCGACCGGCTGTTGCCGATGTTGTAGAGGGCGTGAGGCGCGTGGCTGCCGCCCGGCTTTTCTAGGCCGTCATCCACCGGCGGGCGATCCAAGGTCCGGAGCAGCCCATCGACAACGTCGTCGACAAAGGTGAAGTCGCGCCGCATCCGACCATGGTTGAACAGGCGGATCGGGCGCCCTGCCAAAATTGCGTCGGTGAACAGCCACATCGCCATGTCGGGCCGGCCCCACGGCCCGTAAACGGTGAAAAAGCGCAGGCCGGTCTGCGGAAGGGCGAAAAGGTTGGCGTAGCTCTCGCTCAGCAGCTCGTCGGCGCGCTTGGTCGCAGCGTAGAGAGAGAGCGGACGGTCGGCCCGCTGTTCGACCGACATGGGAAGCGTGGTGCCGCCGCCATAGACCGACGACGAACTCGCATAGACCAGGTGCCGCACCTGCCGCTGCCGTGCCAGTTCGAGAATGTTGGCGTGGCCCACGAGGTTGGAGCGAATGTAGGTGGCGGGCGCTTCGAGGCTGTAGCGGACACCGGCCTGGGCGCCGAGGTGGACAATGCGCTCGATCTCCGCACCTTCGGTCGCTGCTGCCAGCGCCGCCGCATCGGCAAAATCGACCCGGTGGAAGGTAAAATCACCCCCTTGCCGGCCGAGCTCCGCAAGGCGAGCCTCCTTGAGCGCCGGGTCGTAATAATCGTTGAGGTTGTCGATACCGACCACGCGCTCGCCGCGGGCGAGCAGGGCGCGGGCGATGTGCATCCCGATGAACCCTGCCGCGCCCGTGACGAGGATCGTCATGGCGGTCGATCAGCCCCGCTGCTCGCCGCGTCCTACCCCGCGATAGGATAGGCCTGCCCGCCCGGCGTCCGCCGGGTCGTAGACGTTGCGAAGATCGATGAGATGCTTGCTTCGCATGGTGCCAGCCAGGCGGCGCAGGTCGAGAGCGCGGAATTCGTCCCATTCGGTGACCAGCACCAGCGCGTCGGCACCCTTGGCCACCGAATAAGCGTCCTCGGCGAAGATAACGCCGGGAAGCATCGGCTCGGCTTGTTCGCGGCCGACGGGATCAAAGGCAATAACCTCCGCGCCGCCCTCCTGCAGGCGCTTGATCAGAGAGAGGCTGGGCGCATCGCGCATGTCGTCGGTGTTCGGCTTGAAGGTCAGGCCAAGCACGCCGACCTTCTTGGCCGTGAGCTCGCCCCCGAGCGCTTCGCGGACGCGGTCGGCCATGGCGTTCTTGCGGGCGTCGTTGACCTCCACCACCGAGCCCACAATCCGCATTCCGACGCCTTCCTTTTCGGCGGTCTGCAGCAGCGCCAAAGTATCCTTGGGAAAGCAGCTTCCGCCATAACCGGGGCCGGCATGGAGGAACTTGGGGCCGATCCGATTATCGAGGCCTATCCCGCGGCTGACTTCCTGCACGTCCGCGCCGACAGCTTCGCACAGGTCAGCGATCTCGTTGATGAAGCTGATCTTGGTCGCGAGGAAGGCGTTGGCGGCATATTTGATCAGCTCGGCCGTGCGGCGACCGGTGAACAGGATCGGGGCCTTGTTGAGGAACAGCGGCCGATAGACCTCGCGCAGCACGTCGCGGGCGAACTCATCCTCGGCGCCGACCACGATCCGGTCGGGAATCTTGAAGTCGCGGATCGCGGCGCCTTCGCGCAGGAATTCGGGGTTGGAGGCGACGCTGGTACCTTCGGGCGCGCCATTCTCCTTGAGGATGCGGGTGATCTCGTCGCCGGTGCCGACGGGCACCGTCGACTTGGTGACGATCACGGCCCTTCTGGTCAGTGCGCCGGCAATTTCCTTGGCGGCGGCGTAGACGAAGCTGAGGTCCGCATGGCCGTCGCCGCGCCGGGCCGGGGTGCCGACCGCGATGAACACGGCATCGGCATCACGAATGCCTTCGATCAGGTCGGTGGTGAACTTCAGCCGGCCATGCTCGGCATTATGCTTCACAAGCGCCTCGAGGCCAGGCTCCCAGATCGGCATCTTGCCGGCGAGCAGCCCCTCGATCTTTTCGGGCACCTTGTCGACGCAGGTCACGTCATGGCCGAAATCCGCGAAGCAGGCGCCAGAAACCAGGCCCACATAGCCGGTGCCGATCATGCAGATGCGCATAGTGTCTTGTCTTCCTTCCCTGAGGCGCCGGGCACTAGCGACGTGCGCCGCCCCTGGCTAGGCCGGGCCTGAGTGGCGAGCCTGCTTCCCTGCCGGAGCGACGCAGGGTAGAGCGCCCGCCCATGTGCGGGATTGCGGGATTGCTTGGCCCCTCGGTGGGCGACGAACGGTTGCTGGAGACAATGGCGGGGCCGATCCTGCACCGTGGTCCCGACGCCGGCGGTGTCTGGGTAGACCAGGAGGCTGGCATCGGCTTTGCCCACCGCCGGCTCTCCATCGTCGATCTCAGTCCGCATGGCGCCCAGCCCATGGCGTCCGCCAACGGCCGCTTCGTGCTGAGCTACAATGGCGAGATCTACAATCACCGCGAGCTTCAAGCCGAGCTGGAGGCAGCGGGGGCGGCGCCACCGGGCGGCTGGCGCGGGCATAGCGACACCGAGACGCTGGCCGAGAGCATCGCGCACTGGGGCCTTGCCGGAACGCTGGAGCGGGCGGCGGGCATGTTCGCGCTCGCCTTGTGGGACCGGAACAGCCGGACGCTCAGCCTCGTGCGCGATCGCTTCGGTGAAAAGCCATTGTATTACGGGTGGATCGGCAAGGATCTTGCCTTTGCTTCCGAACTGAAGTCGATCCGCACACTGCCGGGGTTCGACGCCGCGATCGACCGGCAGGCCGTCGCGGGCCTCTGCGCGCGGGCCTTTGTTCCGGCGCCGCTCTCCATCTACCGCGGCATCTTCAAGCTGCTTCCCGGCTGCATCCTCGAGGTGACCCCCGGTGCAGCGCCGCGAAGCGTTCCGCCCCTGGTTGGGGAAGCTGGGCAGGGGCTTCGGCTCAGCCGTTACTACGATTATCCCGCCGTCGTAGCGCAGGGCCTTGCCGATCCGATCGGCAGCGAAGCCGACGCGCTCGACGCGACGGAGGCGGCATTGCGTCAAGCGATCGCCGGTCAGGCTGTGGCCGACGTCCCGGTCGGCGCCTTCCTGTCGGGCGGGTTCGACAGCTCCACCGTGGTGGCGCTCTATCAGCAGGTTTCGAGCGGGCCTGTGCGCACCTACTCGATCGGCTTCACCGAACAGGGCTTCGACGAGGCACCCCACGCCCGCGCGGTCGCTGCGCACCTCGGGACCGAGCATCACGAACTGTACGTCACGCCGGAACAGGCAATGGAGGTGCTGCCCCTGCTGCCCGCCATGTATGACGAGCCGTTCGCCGACAGCTCGCAGATCCCGACCTTCCTGGTCAGCCGCTTTGCGCGACGGGACGTCACCGTGGCGCTGACCGGTGATGGCGGGGACGAGCTGTTCGGCGGCTATAACCGGCACGTCATCGGACCTGCCCTGTGGCGACGGCTCGCACCCATTCCGGCTGGGGTTCGAGCGCTCGGGCGGCCGCTCGGCCACCTTCCACAGCGCTGGTTCGAGCTGCTGGTGAGGAGTGGTCCGCGAGGGACCGGTGCGGCCCGGATCGCCAAGGGCTTGCGCGTCGCCACCAGCGCGCAATCGCCCGACGACGTGTACCGTGCCTTTATCGACGAATGGGCGTTCGAGCGGAGCCCCGTGCTGGGCGCGGACCCCGTTCGCGACGTCGCCTTCTCCGTCGAAGGGGCCAGCCCGGCGGAGCGGATGATGCTGGGCGACGCACTGGGCTACTTGCCCGACGACATCCTGTGCAAGGTCGACCGCGCGTCGATGGCGGTCAGCCTGGAAACACGGGTGCCCTTCCTGGACCACCGGCTGGCGGCAGTCGCGGCGCGCATCCCCATCAGAATGAAGATCGGCGACGGGCGGGGCAAGCTGGTCATCCGCAAGCTGCTCGATCGCTATGTGCCGAGCGCTCTGACCGAGCGGCCGAAAGCAGGCTTCGGGATTCCCGTCGGCGAGTGGCTACGCGGGCCGCTCAAGGGCTGGGCCGACGACCTGCTGTCCGAGGAGCGCCTGCGTCGCGGGGGGATGTTCGACGTCGACGCGATCCGCCGACGCTACCGGGAACATCAGTCGGGGCACCGCGACAGCACGGTGGCACTGTGGTCGATCCTGATGTTCGAAAGCTGGCTGGACGCGCAAGGCTCGGACGCGCTTTCTCGCGCGGCCTAGACCAGCCGCCCGCCCTCCAGCCGCAGCACCCGGTCGCAACCGATCAGCATGGTGTCGCGGTGCGCGATGATGAGGATGGTGGTGCCGCGCCGCTGCAGGACCGCAAGGGCGCTCAGCACATGCGCTTCGGACTTGGGATCGAGCGCGCTGGTCGCCTCGTCCAGGACCAGCAGCGGCGCCGGCGCGTAGAGGGCGCGGGCTAGCGCCAGCCGCTGCCGCTGTCCGCCTGACAGAAGCTGACCCCGGTCGCCGACACGTGTGGAGAGGCCCTCGGGAAGTGAGTCGACCAGTTCGGCCAGCCCTGCAAGGCGCACCGCCTCCGCAACCCGCGCATGGTCGGGAGCCGGGTCCATGAACGCGATATTGGCGAGGAAGCTGGTGTCGGCGACGAACGGCGCCTGAGGCACATGCGCGACATTGCGCTGCCAGCCCGGTATCGTCGCGGGGGTGAGCGGTGCGCCGTCGATCAGGATGCGCCCTACCGAGGGCTGGAGCAGGCCCATGACGAGGTCGGCAAGCGTGCTCTTGCCGCTGCCGTTGGCGCCGGTAAGCGCGACCCGCTCGCCGCTGCGGAGGCGAAGGTCGATGCCGGTCAGTGCCGGCTGGTCACGGCCGGGGTAGGTGAAGCCGACCTGCTCGAGGCGGAATTCGGCGGTGAACGGGAGGGCGGGGGGAAGGGGCGACAGGTCGAGGTCGGGCTCGGCCAGCATCGCCGCCATCCGCTCCTGGATCGCGCCCGCCGAGGTCAGCGCGTTGACGCTGTGGTTGACGATCTGGAGCAGCGGCAGCAGGCGTTGGGCACCGAGACCAAGGGCGGCCAGGGAGGGCAGGGCAGCCGCGATCCCACCCGCGCGACCGGCCAGCCACCAGGCGACCAGCGCCAGCGCGGCAAGGCCGATGCTCTCGACAAGGATGCGTGGCACCCCTTGCGCGACCAGCATCCGGGTGCGCGCATCTGCCAGACGTCGGTCGATCCGGCGGAAGCGCTCCGCCGCGGCGCCGCGTGCGCCCGCCAGGATCAGTTCGCGCATCGCGCCGACATTCTCCTGCACGGCGGCGATCCGGTCCTCGTATCCGTCGCCAAGCTCGTCCCCGGCGCGCTTCAGGGTCGGACGCACAACCAGATTGGAGGCCAGGAACAGCAGGCCAAGCACCCCGGCTGCGGCAAGCGCAGCGGCGGCATCCAGCCACAACAGTCCGGCAAGAATGCCGAGCGACAGCACCAGGGCGCTCCCAGCCTGCAGCACGGGGAGCAGGGTCGAATAAAGCCATTGCTCGGTGAACTGCATGGCGGCGAGCGGACCGCTGGTCCGGGCCGCGACATGGGTCGGCCAGTCACGCGCCAGCACCCGGCGCTGCACGGCGACGATCAGCCGATGGCTGGTGTCGAGCGCCAGCCGCTGTGACACGGTGAGGAGCGCGAATCGGATTGCCCCGGTGGCCAGCACCGCGCCCACAAACAGAAGGATGGCGCTGCCGTCCGCCGCCGTCCCCGTGCCGTCGAGCCACTGCCGGAGCAGGGTGACCATCGCGGCCAGAAGCGCAAATTCGAGCAAGCCGCCGACCAGCGTCAGCAAAGCCAGCAGGATCAGCCGCCGCTGCCCGCTTTCGGACAGCGCCCTCAGCACCAGCCGGAACGACTGGAGCGGACTCACCGGGCGCGGCCGCTCATCAGCCGCGGGTGGCGCCGGGCCACCCACCACAGGAGCGTCGGCAGAAGCATCGTGCCGAGAAGGTCTCGCAAGCCTTCGCCCAGCTGCATGCCCAGCGAAGGCCAGCGCTCCAGCCACAGGTCATACCCCTCGTTGGCAAGCTCCAGCGCCAGCACGACCAGCCACGGCCACCTGCTGGCGAGCGAGGTCCGGAGCAGCGCCGCGACCAGCAGCTGGAGCACGACTCCGCCCATTACGTGCAGCGTATCCATCGGCCAGCCGCTGGCGCGCTCCAGCAGCTCCTTCAGCTCCCACCACAGCGCCGGGTCGAAGGTCATCTGGCGGCGAAGCGGTCGGCCAGTGCCTGCAGGGACGCGTCGTGGGTGAGATCGAGGTGGAGCGGCGTGACCGACACATGGCCATCGGCGATCGCCTCGAGGTCCGTCGTATGACCGGGCGTTTCCACGGTGGGGCCGAGGCCAAACCAGTAGTAAGGATAGCCGCGGGGATCGGTGCGCTGGACGATGCGGGTGCGGCCGTAATCGCGGATGCCCTGGCGCACGACTTTGATCCCCTTGACCTCCTCGGGGGCAAGCGCGGGAAAGTTGACGTTGAACAGCGTGCCCGTCTCGTGCGGCGATTGCAGCAATTGTTCGAGTACCCGCGGCGCCCAGTGCGAGGCGGCGGCGAAGGGCACGGTGTCGCCCATGCCTTCGCGGGCATAGACCTGGCTCAGCGCGATGGAGCGGACGCCGGCAAGTGCTCCCTCCATGGCGGCCGATACCGTGCCGCTGTAGGTCACGTCCTCCGCCAGGTTGGCGCCGCGGTTGATGCCGGAGATGATCACGTCCGGTCGCTGGTCGGGCATGAGGTGGAACAAGGCCATGAGCACCGCGTCGGTCGGCGTGCCGGCCACTGCGAACCGCTTTTCACCGAGTCGGCGAAGGCGCACGGGACGGGTCAGGGTCAGCGAGTGACCCGTGCCCGATTGCTCTTCCGCCGGCGCCACCACCCACAGGTCGTCCGTGAAGGCTCTGGCGACCTCCTCCAGCAGTTTCAGGCCCGAGGCGTTCACCCCGTCGTCGTTGGTCAGGAGGATGCGCATGGACGTTGCTATGCGCGAAGGGGTTGCTGCGGTGCAACCTCCGCCGCGCCACCGGCAGGTTGCGCCATTTTGGCAACATGGTGCGGGAATGGCGTTTCACCGCTTGTTCAACATCTCGCTTGTAGGTAGAGGCGCCGCAGGGCTTAAGGAATTGGCCTTGACGGGGCTAAGCTCCGGAAATGCCTTGTGATCGCCCCTTGCGGTCCTGCGTGTTGGCAGGGGCAAGCGGCGGGTGTGCTTTGGGTTGGTTCCGGCGCGCCATGGTGAACATGCCGCCGGTCTTCCGACCCGCTTGGGGAGGGGATGATGGCTACCGCGATCAGCGACGTCTACGACACACCGGAACCTTTCGACCGCATCGTTCTTCCCGACGATTATCGACCAACCGACGACGAAGAGTTCATGGGTTCGCTGCAGCGGGCCTACTTTCTGGCCAAGCTGCGGGCCTGGAAGGAAGCGATCGTCGAGGAAAGCCGGGCTACCATGGCCCAGCTCCAGGTCGACACACTGCGCGAACCGGACCTTGCCGACCGCGCTTCGAGCGAGACGGACTGGGGGATCGAGCTCCGCACCCGCGATCGCCAGCGCAAGCTCATTGCCAAGATCGATGCGGCCATCCGCCGGCTCTACGCCGGCGAATATGGCTATTGCGAAGTGACTGGCGAGCCGATCGGCCTCGGCCGCCTCGAAGCCCGCCCGATCGCGACCATGACGCTGGAAGCGCAGGAGCGGCACGAGCGCATCGAAAAGGTCAGCCGCGACGACTAACGGCCGCAATCCTCCCCATTGCAGCGCAACGGGGAGGCGTGACGCCGGATCAGTGCACGGTCAGGCCGAGCATCTCGTCCTTGAGTCGAAGCTTTTCTTTCTTGAGTTGGTGAAGAAGGATGTCGTCGGGGTTGGGTCGCCGTTCTTCCGCATCGATCTGCGACTGGATTGCGGCATGCTTGTTTTCGAGTGCCTCGACGTGAGCCTTTTCCATCGTGCGTCATTCCCTTTCATTGGTGTGACAGCGCCATGAGAAAACCATGAAACGGCCGGTTTGTCCCGCACATTTATCGCCGTTGATCGCACGCTTGCAGCGGCCTGGCCTGCCGCTGGTCACTTGTTCTTATCGAGACCGCGGTAATCGACCTTCATGAATGACGATCAGCCAACCGCTCGCCTGCAGGCGCTGCGTGCCGAGCATCGCCTGCTCGACGCCGAGATCGCCGCGCGTGCGGCGACCGGTGCCGACGACATGATCGCGCTTGCCAGGCTGAAGAAGCGCAAGCTGCGGCTGAAGGACGAGATACAGATGCTCCTCGATGCCTGCGTCCCGGACATCATCGCGTGAGCTACCGCCCTCCGGCGCACCGTCTCGCATCGGGACGCCAGGGAGCCGAAGGGCCAGCTCCGGCTTTCCGTAGAGGGTGGCAAGCGCTTAAGGTGGTTCGGACATGACGGAACATCCCAACCCGCATCCCGCATCCGGCAGCCGCATCACGCCGCGGCTGGTGGAAAGCCTCTACACCGAGGCAATGCTGCTGGCGGACGAGGCGCGGACCTATTTCGATACCGCCAGCCGGGCCGACCGCGACTCGCTCGATCCTTATGTGCGGGTCGGATTTGCCTGCGAATCGCTCAAGGTCACGACGCGGCTGATGCACATCATCGCCTGGCTGCTGACCCAACGCGCGGTCGAGACCGGGGAACTGAGCGCTGCAACCGGGCGGCGGCCCGAACGGCGGCTGGGCCATGCCGGCGCCAGCGACCCCCAGGTCCTGGAACAGCTGCCGGAAGCGGCGCAGGCGCTGATCTCGTCCAGCATCGACCTGTATGAGCGGGTCCGTCGCCTCGACGAGGAACAGCTCAGCGACCAGCCGGTACCGAGCCCGGCCCGGGCGCTGATGGGCCGCCTCGAGCGCGACCTCATCTGGAACGCACCGCGCTGAGCCGCTAGGGCTGGGGCATGGCTCCAGCGCAGATCCTCCATCCCGGTCCCCGTCTCATAATTGGGCATGGCCGCACTGCCGAGCTTGCCGGCTTGCTTGCCGCCGGACCCGTGCTGCTGGTGACCGATTCCGCCGTGCGCGGCATGGGCCTGCTCGACCCGCTGCTCGGCGAACTCCAGCGCGATCGCGAGGTCATCCTGTTCGACGCGGTTGAGGCTGATCCCAGCCGTGCGACCCTGCTTGCGGCGGTCGCTGCGGGGAGGGAAGGGCAGGCCACTTGCGTGATCGGCTTCGGCGGGGGCAGCCCGATGGATGTGGCGAAGCTCGCCGCCTACCTGCTGGGCTCGGGCGACGAGCTCGACAGCATCTGGGGCGTCGGCCTCGCCCGCGGCCGCCGCCTGCCGCTGGCGCTGGTGCCCACCACCGCCGGGACCGGGTCCGAAGCCACGCCGGTCGCGATCATCACGGTGGAAGGGGCGGAGAAGCGCGGGGTGAATGCCGCGCCGCTGATTCCGGACGTGGCGGTGCTCGACGCCTCCCTGACGCTCGGCAAGCCGCGATCGCTGACGGCGGCGACCGGCATTGACGCGATGGTCCATGCCATCGAGGCCTATACGTCGGCGAAGGCCAAGAATCCGGTATCCGATATGCAGGCCCGCGAAGCGCTGCGGCTGCTGTCTGCCAATCTCCTCACTGCCTGCGAGGAGCCCGGCAATGTCGCGGCGCGCGAGGCGATGCTGGTCGGCGCGCATCTCGCCGGCCTGGCCTTCGCCAACGCGCCGGTCGCCGGGATCCATGCCCTCGCTTATCCGCTTGGCGGCATCCATCACCTGCCCCACGGCCTCAGCAATGCGCTGATGCTGCGACCGGTGCTGTCCTTCAACGCCGAGGCGGCACGCGCCCCTTATGCCGAGCTGGCCGCGATCCTTGATCCGTCGGCCGCTTCGCTCGGGACCCAGGCCGCCGCCGCGCAGCTCGTCGAGCGGCTTGAGGAGTTGGTGATCGCCAGTGGCCTGAAGCCCCGCCTGCGCGATCACGGCATCGCACGGGATGAAGCGCCGGTGCTGGCGCGCGAGGCGATGAAGCAGACCCGCCTGCTGGTGAACAATCCGGTGCCGATCACCGAGCAGGATGCGCAGCGCCTGTACGAGGCCGCATGGTAACCCGCCCGGTTCCGCCAACCCGCGCCGATTTTCGCCACTGGCAGCGGATCACCCTGCGCTGGGCCGACAACGACGCCTACGGGCACGTCAACAACACGGTCTACTACCAGTGGTTCGACAGCGCGGTGAACAGCATGCTGGTGGGCGAAAGGCTGCTCGATATCGCGGCGGGCGATCCGATCTGCCTCGTCGTCGGCACCTCCTGCGATTATTTCGCGCCGCTGAGCTTCCCGGGTGAGGTGGAGATCGGACTTGCGGTGTCCGAGATCGGGCGCTCAAGTGTCCGTTATCGCCTGGGCGTCTTCGCGAAGGGTGCGGAAGAGGCGGCGGCTGCGGGAAGCTTCGTCCATGTCGCGGTCAGCAGGGCCGCGCGCCGTCCGGTGCCGTGGCCGGAACTGTGGTCGAAAGTCTACGGTCGGCTTTTGATTGCCTGACTGAGTTGATTGGCGCAGGGCTTGGCCGCAAAGCCTCCCTAAGTCGTTTCTATTTTTTGAGTTTCAGTACTTTGCACACCTTGAAGCGGCTTGCCGACCGGCCGTGGCTCCTCAACTTGTTGCTTGGCACCGGTGTGCTGCTTGCTGCGATCACCGCTGCGGCCAGCCTGTGGCGCCCGCCGGTCGCTCCGCTGCCGCGGATGGACGAGCAGTTCGACCCCATGCTCGCCGGACTGAGCAGCGTGGACGAGATCATGTTTGTCCTTGCCACAGCCAATCCCGGCGCGACCCCGCTGCAGCAGCTGGATGCTGCCGATGCGCTGCTGCGGCGGCGGTTTATCCACAGCTATAGTTACTTCAAGACCGACCAGAACTGGGCAGCGGCCATGCTCCGCCCCGTGTGGGACAATCTTGCAAGTCCCGTACAACCCGATGACATCCTTCGCCACCGCCGGGCCGCGTGCAGCCAGCAATCTCTCGTGTTCCTCGAGATCGCTCGCCGCCTTGGCTTTCCCTATGCTGCGGTGCGCGCACCCGATCATTTCCTCGCCGCGGTGCAGCTGGACGGGCAGTGGTGGGTGTACGACGCCAATCGCGAGGTCGGCGCCCGGCGCTATCCCTATCAATGGCTCAAGAACGGCGACGCCAGGATCGCAACGCTCTACAAGCCTGCGTTCGCCACGCAACTGCTGGCCGGCGCAAGGTCGGACCGGATCGGCCTTATCAGCATCAACCGCTTCGCCGCCCCCCAGGCTCGCTTGCTGCACCAGGCGACTGATCTCTTCAGTCGCTATGGGTGGCTGGTCGTGCTGACGCTCTGGGCAGCCCTGCGGTGCGCGGCACCGGGAAACCGCAGCGCACCAATCGCGCAAGCTGAAGCGCGCAATCCGGCCTAGCCGCAGACACGCGCCTTTGCCGCGCGATATTCCTCGCTCCACCGGGCGATCAGTTCAGCCGCTGGCTGGATGCGGTTGATCGCGCCGATGCCTTGTCCAGAACCCCAGATGTCCTTCCAGGCCTTGGCGCCGTCCGACCCGCCGAAGCTCATCGCCTCTGCGCTGCTTTCGGGCAGGTTGTCGGGGTGGAGCCCCGCCTTTTCGATGGAGGAGCGAAGGTAATTGCCGTGCACGCCCGTGAACAGGCTCGAATAGATGATGTCCTTGGCCGAGCCCTCGACGATGCCCTGCTTATAGTCCTCGCTGGCCCGCGCCTCGTCGGTGGCAATAAAGGGAGAGCCGATATAGGCAACGTCCGCTCCCATTGCCTGCGCCGCAAGGATCGCGCCGCCATTGGCGATCGACCCGGACAACGCCAGCGGGCCGTCGAACCAGCCGCGTATCTCCTGGATCAGCGCAAATGGCGACCAGCGCCCCGCGTGGCCGCCGGCACCGGCGGCAACCGCGATCAGCCCGTCCGCCCCCTTCTCGATCGCCTTGCGCGCGAACCGGTCGTCGATCACGTCGTGCAGCGTGATCCCGCCCCAGCCGTGCACCGCCTGGTTCAGCTCCTCACGCGCGCCCAGCGACGTGATAACGATCGGCACCTTCCACTTGGCGCAGGTCGCCATGTCCTCTTCGAACCGAGAGTTGGAGCGATGAACGATCTGGTTCACCGCGAACGGGGCGGCAGGGCTGTCCGGGTGCGCGCGATCGTGCTCCGCAAGCGCTTCGGTAATCTCGTGCAGCCACTCGTCGAGCTGGCTCTGCGGCCGGGCATTGAGCGCGGGAAAGCTTCCCACCACGCCCGCCTTGCACTGGGCGATCACCAGCGCCGGATTGGACACGATGAACAAGGGCGCGCCGATGACCGGCAGGCGAAGGGGCGCAAACACAGGCGGCAGTGACATCTCATCCCCCGGTTGATCGGTTCTTCGCTCAAGCGCTAGGTCCGCCGTGCAGCGCGCGCAAGCCCAGCCTTCCGGCTCGTTGCCAAGCCTTTGAACGCTCGACTATAAGCTGCCTGGTGGCTGGCCAGGCAGGCTCTTGATGGAAGCGGTGACGAGCCCCGACGCGCCATGGCAGCCGCCACTCGCCCTGCGGACAGTGGCTGACCAACTCCCCCTCTTGGTGTGGATCGCGGCGGAAGACGGGGCGCGCTTCTGGTACAACCGCAAGTGTCGTGAGATGACCGGGCGCAGCCAGGTCGACCTGGTTACGCGTGGCTGGTGGGAATCGGTCCATCCCGATGCCCGATCTCGCGTACTTGCCGCGTGGCAGGCGGCCATTACAAAGGGCGGCAGCTACGAATGCGTCTACCCGCTTCTTGGGCGCGATGGCCAATATCGTCATTTCATCGCCCGGGCCGAGCCTCAGCGGGGGGGCGACGGCGCCATCACTCATTGGTTCGGGACCAGCACGGACATCACCGAGCAGGTGCTTGCCGAGCGCTTCAACCGCTACCTCGTAAACCTCGATGAGGCGCTGCGGACGGCACCGACTCCGGCAGATGCCAGAGGGCGGGTCGTCCAGCTCCTCGGGCAGGAACTGGAGGCGGACAGGGTCCACTTCAGCGAGCCTGATTTCGACCGCCACGAAACTCGTGTCACCGAGGAGTTTCTTGCTGCCGGCGTCGCATCGATCGCGGGGGTGCACCGCTTCGCCGATGCCGTCTTCGACCTTTACATGCGGGGTGAGCCGGTCGTCCTGCGAGACTATCGTGAGCACCTCGTCTTTGCTGAAGACCGCCAGCGCTCCGAAATCGCGGACCTGCCATTCTGTGCGATCCTCGATGTTCCTCTCATCCGCCAGGGCCGGCTGGTTACGGTGCTGTCTGTCCACCAGACTGTTCCGCGCACGTGGTCGGCGGAAGAGGTCAGGCTGGCTGTTGCCACTGCGGAACGCTGCTGGGACCTGATCGAGCGGTTGCGCGCCGAAGACCAGCTGCGCCGCTCGGCCGAGGAGATCGAGGCCATCTATGCCTCGGCCCCGATCGGCCTGGCCGTGCTCGATCGCGATCTGCGCTACGTGCGGATCAACGAGCGGCTCGCCGAGATCAACGGGTTCGTAGCGGCGGACCATATCGGAAAGTCGGTACGCGAACTCCTGCCCGACCTCGCGCCACGGGTCGAACCGGCACTCGCACGAGTGCTGGAAGGCAATGAGGTCTGGGGGATCGAGGTTGCCGGAGAAACCCCGGCCCAGCCCGGGATCGTCCGCACCTGGCGCGAGAACTGGCTTCCGGTCCGTGGCATCGATGGCGAGATCGTCGGCGTGGCCATCTCCGCAGAGGAGGTAACCGACCAGAAGGCGGCGCAAATTGCTCTCGCCCGATCCGAGGCGCAATTCCGGACCCTTGCCGAGGCGGTGCCGGGGATGCTGTTCATCGCCGCCGCGGACGGGGGCAACAGCTACGTCAACGAAGCCTATGCGCGCTTCTCCGGCCTCTCCAAGGAGGAGCTTTACGACCTTGGCTGGTCGCACCTCCTCCATCCCGATGACCAGCCACGCGCCTGGGCCGCCTGGCGTCAAGCGGTGGAGACCGGCTCACCTTATGAGATCGACTACCGGATGCGCCGTCATGATGGTTGTTATCGCTGGATCGCCGCGCGGGCCCTGCGCATCCCCGATCCCGACGGCCATCAGCTTTGGGTAGGGACCTGCACCGACGTCCATGATGCCAGGGTCGCCCAGCAGGAGATTGCTGCTGCCGAAGCCCGCTACCGCGCCATCTTCGAGCAGGCCGGCGTCGGCGTCGCCCGCGTCTCTCCGGACGGGCCGTTTCTCGAGATCAACGACCGCTTTTGCCAGATCCTGCGCCGCGACCGCGAAGACCTTCTGGGCCATGGCTGGAAGCACATCACCCACCCCGATGACGTGGCGGAAGACCTTTCGCGGGTGGAGGCCATGCTCCGGGGCGAGCTGGACGGCTACTCTTTGGAGAAGCGCTATGTGGCTCCAGACGGAAGCGACATCTGGGTCAACCTCACCGTCGGCGCACAGCGTGACGAGGATGGCCGCGTGCTGTTCTTCATCCCGGTGGTCGAGGACATCGGCGCCCGCAAGGCGGCCGAGGCGGCGCTGCGGGCCAAGGAAGAACGCTACCGCGCGCTGTTCGAATCGATGGAGCAAGGCTTTTGCACCATCCAGGTCAGCTTCGGCGACGATGGGCAACCGACGGACTATCGCTTCACCGAGCTCAACCCCGCCTTCACCCGCCACACCGGCCTGCCCCAGGACGTGCTGGACAGGTCGGTCCGCGAGGCTGTTCCCGATCTCGAACAAAGCTGGTTCGACCGCTACGGGGAAGTGGTCAGGACCGGAACTGCCATCCGCTTTGTCGATCATGCCGAGCCCCTTGGGCGCTGGTTCGAAGTCTATGCTTTTCCGATCGGCGACCCCGCGCAGCACAACGTCGCGGTCCTGTTCAGCGACGTCACCGAGCGGGTGGAGCGCGAACAAAGGCTCCGCACCAGCGAGCAAGACCTCCGCCTTCGGCTGAACGCCATCCCGCAGATGGTCTGGTCGACCCTGCCGGACGGTTACCACGACTTCTACAACGAGCGTTGGTACGAGTTCACCGGCGTTCCGGCCGGCTCGACCGATGGGGAAGCATGGAACAACATGTTCCACCCTGAGGACCAGCCGCTCGCCTGGGAACGGTGGAGCCACTCGCTGACGACGGGCGAGCCTTACGAGATCGAGTATCGGCTGCGGCACCACAGCGGCGACTACCGCTGGGTCCTCGGTCGCGCGCTTCCGATCCGCGATGGGGCGGGCGACATTGTGCGCTGGATGGGCACCTGCACCGACATCAACGACCGCATTGAGGCGGAGCGCCAGCAAAAGGCCACCGAGGCTCGCCTTCGCGCGGTGATCGAGGCGGCACCCGTCGGGCTCGTCTTTGCCGATCCGAGCGGCCGCATCACGGGCGGTAACGCGCGCGTGGAGGAGTTGCTCGGTCATTCGCTGACCGGAACTGCGGGACCCAGCGACTCGGTTGAGTGGACCAGCTTCCATGCCGACGGCAGCCGCGTGGCCAGGGAAGAATCGCCCCTGTCTCGCGTGATCGCGGAAAACCGCGACCGCGTCGAGCTCGACGTCCACTACCAGCGCGGCAACGGCCGGCGCTCGTGGATCAGGTTCAGTGCGGCGCCGATCCGCGACGACCGGGGCGCGATCAACGGCGCCGTTGTCGCCTCTATCGACATCGACCGTGAGAAACGGCTCACCGAAACGCTCGAGCGCGAGGTGGAAAAGGTCGTCGCCGAGCGGGAGGCCGCGCAGGAAGCCCTGCGCCAGAGCCAGAAGCTAGAAGCCATGGGGCAGCTGACCGGCGGCGTCGCGCACGACTTCAACAACCTCCTGACCCCCATCATCGGCAGTCTCGACCTCCTCCAGCGCAAGCAGATATTGGATGAGCGGACCGGCCGGCTGGTGGATGGGGCGCTCGCCTCTGCCGAAAAGGCGCGGGTGCTGGTGCAGCGCCTGCTTGCCTTCGCCCGCCGGCAGCCGCTGAAGCCGCAGGCTGTCGACCTGGCGCGCGTGATCGGCGAGATGAGCGAGCTGGTGGACTCGACCTCCGGGCCGCGCATCCGTGTCGTGACCGACGTTCCGTCCGACCTTCCCCCGGCGCTTGCCGACGGCAACCAGCTGGAAATGGCGCTGCTCAACCTCAGCGTGAACGCCCGCGACGCCATGCCGGATGGCGGAACCCTGACCATCGCCGCCCGAAACGCTTCGGAGGACGCTGGCAAGCATCTCGGCCTCGCAAGGCGTCCCCACATCGTGCTTGCCGTCACCGACACGGGCGTCGGCATGGACGAGGCGACGCGTGCCCGAGCCATCGAACCCTTTTTCTCGACCAAGGGGCTAGGCAAGGGCACGGGGCTCGGCTTGTCCATGGTCCACGGCCTTGCCGCCCAGCTCGGCGGTGCCCTCGACATCCGGTCCGCACCGGGCATGGGGACTACCATCGAACTGTGGCTTCCGCTCGCCAGATCGTCCGTATCGGAAGGCGCGCCCGCGATCGGGGAGGTGGAGTCGCACGGTGCCGGAACGGTGCTGCTGGTCGACGACGAGGAGCTGGTGCGCGAGTCGACTGCAGGCATGCTGGCCGATCTTGGCTACCGCGTAGCCGAGGCGGATTGCGGCGAAGCGGCCCTGGCGCTGGTCGACGAAGGGCTGCGGCCCAACCTGCTGGTCACCGATCAGCTGATGCCGGGGCTGAGCGGAACAGACCTTGCCGTGCGCCTGCGTGAGCGGTTCGCCGGACTGCCGGTGCTGGTGGTGTCGGGCTATGCTGACCTCGAGAGCCTGTCGCCGGCCTTTCCGCACCTCAGCAAACCCTTCCGCCAGGCCGAGCTTTCCGCCGCGCTGGAGAAGATCGCCGTCTGAGTTGCGAACCGCGCCGATTGTCTCTGGCGCGGCCTTGCTTATACCCCGGCCCCCATGAGCGACAGCAACAAGATGTGGGGCGGCCGGTTCGCCGCTGGCCCGTCCGCGGTGATGCAGGCGATCAATGCCTCGTTGCCGATCGACCGACGGATGTGGCGGGAGGACCTTGCGGGTTCGCGCGCCCATGCCGCCATGTTGCGCGACCAAGGCATTGTCGAAGCCGAGGATGCAGCGGCGATCCTGTCGGGGCTGGACACCATCGAAGCCGAGTTCGAAGCCGACGGTCCACCTACTGACCTGGCCCTCGAAGACATCCACATGGCGGTGGAAAGCCGCTTGGCAGAGCTGATTGGCTCGGTTGCTGGCCGCCTGCACACCGCCCGCTCGCGCAACGACCAGGTCGCGACCGACTTCCGGCTGTGGGTGCGGGGCGCGTGCCGGGAGGTGGCCGAGGCGATTGTCCGCTTGCAGTGGGTGCTGATCGCTCGCGCCGAGGAGCATGCGGAAACGATCATGCCGGGCTTCACCCACCTTCAGGTGGCACAGCCTGTGACTCTCGGCCACCACCTCCTTGCCTATGTTGAGATGCTGCAACGCGACGTGTCGCGCTTCTTCGCTGCCGACGAGCGGGCAGGGGAGTGCCCGCTGGGCTCAGCGGCGCTCGCCGGAACTGGTTTCCCCATCGACCGTGAGGCGACCGCTGCGGCTCTCGGGTTCGAACGACCGACCGCGAACAGCCTCGACAGCGTCTCCGACCGCGATTTTGCGCTCGATTATCTCTCTGCGGCTGCGCAATGCAGCCTGCACCTGTCGCGGCTTGCCGAGGAACTGATCAACTGGGCCAGCCCGCCGTTCGGCTTTGTCCAGCTGTCGGATCAGTGGTCGACCGGAAGTTCGATCATGCCGCAGAAGCGCAATCCCGACGCGGCTGAGCTGGTTCGCGGGCATTCGGGGCGGATCGTCGGCCTGTTCACCGGCCTGATGATCACCATGAAAGGCCTGCCGCTCGCCTATTCCAAGGACATGCAGGACGACAAGGCGCCGACCTTCGAAGCGCATGACCTGCTTGCGCTAAGCCTGGCGGCGATTGCCGGCAGCGTCGAAAGCGCGACGTTCAAGCCGGAGCGGATGCGCGAAGTCGCGGCGCAGGGTTTCGCTACCGCCACCGATCTCGCCGACTGGCTGGTCCGCGAAGCCGGCGTCCCGTTCCGCGAGGCGCATCACATCACCGGCCGTGCCGTGAAGGCGGCGGAGGATGCGGGCTGCGACCTCGCCGATCTGTCGCTCGATATGCTGCAGACCATCGACCCCCGCATTGACGAGCGCGTCTACGACGTTCTCAGCGTCGAGGCGTCGGTGAACAGCCGGACCAGCCACGGCGGCACCGCGCCGGTCCGGGTTCGCGAGCAGGTCGCGCGGTGGAAGGCGCTACTGGAGCTGTAGCTTCTTGCGGCGCTGCGCCGCGATGCGCAGACGCAGCGCGTTGAGCTTGATGAAGCCCGCCGCATCGCGCTGGTCGTAGGAGCCCGAGCCCTCCTCGAAGGTCACCAGATCCTCGTCGTAGAGCGAGTAGGCGCTCTCCCGGCCCATGACGGTGGCATTGCCCTTGTAGAGCTTCATCCGCACCTGGCCGCTGACCATTCCCTGGCTCTGATCGATCAGCGCTTGCAGCATCTCGCGCTCGGGCGCGAACCAGAAGCCGTTGTAGATCAGGCTCGCATAGCGCGGCATGAGCGAATCCTTGAGGTGCATCGCCCCGCCGTCCAGCGTGATGCTCTCGATCCCGCGATGCGCCGCCAGCAGGATGGTCCCACCCGGCGTCTCGTAAACGCCGCGGCTCTTCATGCCCACGAAGCGGTTCTCGACAAGGTCGAGGCGCCCGATACCATTATCGCGGCCAAGTTCATTCAGCCGGGTCAGCAGTGCGGCGGGCGACAGCGCGACGCCGTCAATCGCGACCGGGTCACCGCGCTCGAAATCGATGGTGATCTCGGTGGCTTTGTCCGGAGCGTCCTCGGGCGAGATGGTGCGCTGATGGACATATTCCGGCGCCTCCTGGCTCGGATCCTCCAGCACCTTCCCCTCGCTCGACGAGTGAAGCAGGTTGGCATCGATCGAGAAGGGGCTCTCGCCGCGCTTGTCCTTGGCGATCGGGATCTGGTTCTGCTCGGCAAAGGCGATCAGCTGCTCACGGCTCTGGAACTGCCACTCACGCCACGGGGCGATGACACGGATGTCGGGCTCCAGCGCATAATAGCCGAGCTCGAAACGGACCTGGTCATTGCCCTTGCCGGTCGCACCGTGACACACCGCATCGGCGCCGACGGCGCGCGCGATCTCGATCTGGCGCTTGGCGATCAGGGGCCGGGCGATCGAGGTGCCGAGGAGGTACTGGCCCTCGTAGACCGTGTTGGCGCGGAACATCGGGAACACGAAGTCACGGACGAACTCTTCCTGCACGTCCTCGATGAAGATGTTCTCGGGCTTCACGCCCAGCAGCTCGGCCTTGCGCCGCGCGGGCTCGACCTCCTCGCCCTGACCCAGGTCGGCAGTGAAGGTCACCACCTCCGCATCATATTCGGTCTGCAGCCACTTGAGGATGATCGAGGTGTCGAGCCCGCCCGAATAAGCGAGCACGACCTTGAGCTTAGCCATGATTGTTCAGTCCTGCTGCAAAAGCCACATCAGCGCGCCGCGCGCCGTGTGCATCCGGTTTTCGGCCTGGCGCCAGATGGCGCTCTTCGGCCCGTCGATCACGCCCGCAGTCACTTCTTCGCCGCGCCTTGCGGGCAGGCAATGGAGGAACCACGCGTCCGGCGCCTGGGCCATCAGCGCCTCGTTTACCTGGTAGGCGGCAAGGTTGGCCATCCGCCGCTCGGTCTCGCTGTATTGGCCCATCGACACGAAGACGTCGCTGTAGACCACGTCCGCGCCGGCCACGGCCGAGCAGTCCGCAGTTTGGACGACCCCGGCCGGCGCGTCCGACAGCTGATAGTCCTCCGGCGCGACGATGGTGAGTTCGGCGCCAAGGGCGGCACAGCCCTGCGCCAGGCTGCGCGAGACATTGTTGTCGCCATCGCCGACGTACGCGACCTTCACGCCCTCGATCTGGCCGAATAGCTGCCTGATGGTGAGGAGGTCGGCGAGACCCTGAAGCGGGTGGTCGGTGCCCGACAGCATGTTCACCACCGGCACCGGACTCGCCGCCGCCAGCGCCTGCAACAGGCCGTGGTCGAACACCCTCGCGCAGATCACGCCGTGGTAGCAGGCCAGCGTGCGGGCGACGTCCTCGACGCTTTCACGGGTCCCGATGCCAAGTTCGCCGGCGGTGAGGTAGACCGGGTGCCCGCCCAGCTGGTGCACCGCCAGCTCCATCGAATTACGCGTCCGCGCGCTGGGCTTCTGGAAGTAAAGCGCGGCGCCCTTGCCGGCCAGCAATGGGGCAGGCGGCACTTCGGCCAGCGCCAACATCGCCTCGATATCGGCGCGGCTGAAGTCCGCGAGGGTCAGGAGATGCGTCACCAGCTCTTCTCCGCCTGGATCATGGTGCCGATGCCATGGCGGGTCAGCAGCTCGATCAGCAGCGCATGGGGCACTCGGCCATCGATGATGTGAGCATAGGGCACGCCGCCCTCGACCGCTTCGAGGCAGGCGGTGAGTTTTGGGATCATCCCCCCGCCAACGCTGTCATGCGCGATTCTCGCCCGAAGTTCGGCGGCGGTCAGGCGCGGAACCAGGCTGGTTTCGTCCTTGGCATCCTCGAGCAGGCCCGGCGCCGCAGTCAGATACACGATCTTTTCCGCGCCCATGGCAATGGCAATCGCCTTGGCCGCTTCGTCGGCATTGACGTTGAAAGGCTGGCCCGTCTCGTCCGCGCCGATGGTCGAGACCACCGGCACCATCCCGCCGTCGAGCAAGGTCAGCAGGTGCTGGGCGCGCACCTCCGTGACGTCACCGACAAAGCCTAGCGCCGCCGACCGCTGCGTCACCCGCAGCAGCCCGGCATCCTCGCCCGACACACCCAGCGCGACCGGCTCGCTACCCGCCTCGCCGTTGATGGTGGCGACCAGGTCGCGGTTGATCTTGCCGACCAGCACCATGCGGACGATTTCCAGCGTCTCGGCATCGGTGACCCGCAAGCCGTTCTGGAAGTGAGGCTCCTTGCCCACCCGGCGAAGCATGGCATCGACCTGCGGACCGCCGCCATGCACCAGCACACAGCGCACCCCGACCGAGCGCAGCAGCAGCACGTCCTGCGCCAGTGCGCGGTCGCTCTCGGGATCGATCGCCGCCCCGCCGAGCTTCACCACTACCGACTTGCCGGCGAACTGCTGGATATAGGGCAGCGCCTCGACCAGGATTTCGGCGGTGCCGGTCGGGGTCACCAGGCTGTTCGCCAGCCCCTCGCCGTGGGTGGAGGCGCTGGCGGGCACGTCGAGGGACAGGATTTCGCTCATGAAGTCACGCTATTTTCTTTGATGTAGCCGGGGCCAAGGTCGACCCCGATCACCCGCGCCTGGCCAGTCCCAGCACCCAGGTGAACCTCGATCTGGAACTCGGTCCCAAGCATATGTTCGGTCAGGCCCTGCGCGTCATGCGGGCAGTTCGTGCCGCCCTGCGCGACCCTGATCCCGCCATAGCTGACGAAACTCTTGTCGACGTCCAACGCCACCCCCGCCGACCCCGCGGCGGCCAGCAACCGGCCCCAATAGGGATCTGCGCCATACCAGCTGCATTTGACGAGGTTGTTTTCCGCGATGTTCTTGGCTGCGATGCGCGCTTCTTCGTCGCTCGCCGCGCCGGTCACGTGAAGGTGGGCGAGGCGGGTCATGCCTTCCGCGTCATGCGCCATCTTGAGCGTCAGCTGGCGGCAGGCCTCCTCTACCGCGCGGCCGAAGCCGTCGAGGTTGGACGGAGCGCCCTTGTGGCCGCTGGCGAACAGCATGGCCGTATCGTTGGTCGAGGTCGCGCCATCGACGTTAAGCGTGTTGAAGGTCGCATCGCTCGCCGACTTCAGCATGGCCTGCAGCGTCTCGCGCGGCACGTCGGCGTCGGTGGTCAGGAATGCCAGCATGGTCGCCATGTTGGGCGCGATCATGCCGCAGCCCTTGGCCATGCCGCCGATGGTCCAACCGTCGCCGCGGACCACAACTTCCTTGGCGACATGATCGGTGGTGAGGATGCCCTCGGCCGCCGCTGCGCCGCCCTTGACCGACAACGCTTCGCCGAGCTTCGGGATAGCCGGCAGGATCACGTCCATGGGCAGCGGCGTGCCGATGATCCCGGTGGAGCAGACCAGCACCGCGGCAGCGTTGAGCCCGAGTGCCTGGGCCGTGGCCATGCCCATCGCCCGTGCATCGTCGAGCCCGGCCGCGCCCGTTCCGGCATTGGCGTTGCCGCTGTTGATCACCACGGCCGCCGCCCGGCCGCCATTCGCCTGCAACAAGTCCTGGTCCAGCCGCACCGGCGGCGCACAGAACTTGTTCTGGGTGAACACCGCCGCGCAGGTGACCGGCTGACGGTCCTCGGTCACCAGCAGCGCCATGTCAGGACGCGCCTTCTTGATCCCGGCATGAAGCCCGGCGGCGACAAAGCCCTGTGCTGCGGTGACGCTCATGGAAACACTCCTTCGGCCGACAGGCCGGCGGCCTCATCCAGCCCGAACATCAGGTTGGCGCATTGCACCATCTGCCCGGCCGCGCCCTTGCCGAGGTTGTCGATCGCTCCCAGCGCCAGAACATGGCCCGTGCGGGCGTCATAGCGGGCGGTCACCACCGCGCCATTGCTGCCCGACACCCACTTGGTCGCAGGCGGATCATCGCTGACCCGCACGAACGGCTCGCCGGCATAGGCCGCCCGCAGTGCCTGCAGCGGCTCGTCCGGGGCCATGTCCCGTGTCGCGGTGCCGTAGCAGGTGGCAAGGATGCCGCGGGTCATCGGCGCGAGGTGCGGAGTGAACAGCACGGTGCCGCCGATCTCCTGCTCCATTTCGGCCGTGTGCCGGTGGTTGAGGAGGCCATAGGCCGCGAAGCTGCCGTCCACCGTGTTGAAAGCCGTGCCTTCCTTGACCCCGCGCCCGGCGCCGCTGACGCCGCTTGCCGCATCGACGATCAGGCTGGCGGGGTCGACCAGGCCCGCGTCAACTAGGGGCTTGCAGGCAAGGATGGTCGCGGTCGGGTAGCAGCCCGCCGCCGCCACTGCCTGGGCACCGCGGATCGCCTGGCGATGCAGTTCGGGTATCCCGTAGACGAAGCGGTCCAGCAGGTGCGGCGCCTCATGCGCCTCGCCATACCAAGTTGCATAAACCGAAGGATCATGCAGCCGGAAGTCGGCGCCCAGGTCGACCAGCTTGGCTCCAGTAGTCAGGATTGCCTCCGCCCACTTCTGGCTTTCGCCGTGGGGCAGGGCAGCAAACATCAGGTCGATGCCGCCCAGCGCCTCAAGGCTGAACTTCTCAACCTCGGCGTCCGCAAGCGCACCACCGATATGCGGGTGAACCGCGCCCAGCTTCTGCCCAGCCTTGCTGTCGCCGAACAGGCGCGCTGCTGCGATCTCCGGATGACGGGACAGAAGCCGAAGCAGCTCGCCACCGACATAGCCTGAGGCTCCAAGAATGGCAGATCGAATCATGGGAGGGCGGCTATGGTCCTGTTTGCATGCATATGCAAGTTTGTGCATAAAGCCTCACATGACCGACAGCCGCAATCGTCGTTTGGCCACTTTGTCCGACCTGCTCCGACGCTTGAGCCTGACCCGCCAGGACGAGCTTGTCGCCGCCCTCCGCGAAGCCGGGCACGACGTAACCCAGGCCACCGTCAGTCGCGACCTCGATACACTCGGCGCCGTGAAGATTCGCCGGGGCGGCGAGACGCGCTACACCTTGCCCGACCAATGGAATGCGGTTCCGGCAAGCGAGATGCGCCTCCGCAGCCTGTTCGCCGAATGGGTCCGCGCTGCCGAACCCGCCGCGAGCATGGTCGTCCTCAAGACCCCGCCCGGCTCCGCCCACCTCGTGGGAGTGGCAATCGATTCGGCACCGCCGACGAGCGTGGTGGGCACCATTAGCGGTGACGACACCCTGTTCATCGCCTGCCGCTCGCCGGCCGAAGCTTCGGCGTTGGCAAAGGAATGGCAGGGCTGGCTTGGAACCTGATCGCCGTCCCGCCGCTTGGGATGCCATGAGCGGCCCGCGTATCGGAATCCTGACCTTCCACAAATGCATCAACTACGGATCCTACTGGCAGGCACGGTGCCTGGCGGAGGGGCTTTCGGAAGGTGGCGCTGAGGTTGAGTTGCTCGACCATCAGTGCTCGGACGTGGCGCAGGCCGAACTCGACTGCGCGCTTGAGCCCACGCTTCCCGAGCCCACGCCAGCGCGCCATCGCTCCGCGTATGCGTCAAAGGTCCGCGCCTTCGAACAGGCATTCGCCGCCATGCCGCTGTCGCCCGGCTTTTCGCTCCACGACGCGTCGGACCTGCCGGCTTATGATGCGGTTGTGGTCGGGTCGGACGAGGTGTGGAACCTCGCCCACCCCTGGTACAGCCACAAGCCGCTCTTCTACGGCGAGGGCCTCCGAACCGAACGCCTGCTGTCCTACGCGGCAAGCTTCGGCAACTATGACGCGGCGCGCGGGCTCGACGATTTCTGGTCGGAAAAGCTCGCCCGCTTCACGGCGATCTCGGTCCGGGACGACAACAGCCGGACCATCATCGAGGAAGCGCTTGGCAGGAAGCCGGCGCTGGTGCTCGATCCCTGCCTCCAGTTCGCCAGCCGCATCCCGCGCGACACGGCCGAAGGGGAGGCGCCCTATGCGCTGCTTTACGGCCACGGTTTCCCTGACTGGCTGGGGCCGCTCGCCAGGGAGTGGGCCCAAGAGCGCGGGCTCGTCCTCCGCTCCATTGGCTACGGCAACGATCATGCCGACGAGGAGTGGATCGACGCCGGCCCGCTCGACTTTGCCCGTGCCATGGCCGGCGCCCAGGCGGTGATAACCAACTTCTTCCACGGCTGCGTATTCGCGCTTGCCATGGACAAGCCTTTCGTCGCCTGCGTCACGCCTTATCGCCTGAACAAGGTCCGTGACCTGACCGCAAAGCTAGGCGCCCAAAACCACCTCCTCCATGAAGTGCCGGACCAGGCCGACTTCACCGCCCTTCTTGCGGATCCGCCGTCCGAAGCGGTGCGCCGCCGGATCGGAGAGCTTCGGCAAGTTTCCGGGGACTTCCTCCATGCCGCCCTTGCCTGAGCTGTCAGCAGGTGAGATCGTCCGTTCCGGCCTTTGCATCGGGTGCGGCGCCTGTACGCTGACTGCCCTGGACAGCGCCATGCACTGGGACCGCGACGGCTTCCGCAAGCCGGGCGGGAGCTTCACCAGCCGCAAGAGTGAGGCCGTTGCCAAGCGCTGCCCGATGAGCCCCGAGGCGGAGAACGAGGACCGCATTGCCGCCTCGCTCTTCCCCGCGGTGCAGGACCCGCACCTCGGCCGCACCATCGAGAACTACATCGGGCACGTCGAGGAAGGGGAATGGCGCGCGCAGGGCAGCTCCGGCGGGCTCACCAGCTGGGTCGCGGGCGAGCTGTTGCGCACGGGAAGGGTCGATGCCGTCGCCCACGTCGCGCCCGAGGATGTGACGGATACAGGGCGTTTCTTCGGCTATCGTCTGTCCCGCACCGTGGACGAGCTCAAGTCAGGGGCGCAGTCGCGCTACTATCCGGTGGACCTCGCCGCAGTCCTGCGCGAGGTTGCGGACACCCCCGGCCGCTACGCCATCATAGGTGTGCCCTGCTTCATCAAGGCCGTGCATCTCGCCCGCCGCGCCGATCCGCTGCTGGCCGAGCGGATCACCCACACCCTTGGCCTCTTCTGTGGTCACCAGAAGAGCGCCCATCTGGTGGACAGTTTCGCGCTCCAGCTCGGCGCGGCGATGCGCGACGTGCGCGCGGTGGACTATCGCCGCAAGGATCCCGGCCGCCCCGCCAACTGGTACCGCGCCGACCTTGCGCTGGCGGACGGCAGCCACCGGGCCGAGGACTGGATGCACCTTGCGGACGGTGACTGGGGCGCCGGCTTCTGGCAAAATCCGGCCTGCGACTGGTGCGATGACGTGGTCGCCGAGACCGCCGACATCAGTTTCGGCGATGCCTGGATCGAGCCTCACAGCAGCGATGGCCGGGGGACCAACGTGCTGGTGGTCCGCTCGCCCGAGCTGCACGCGATGATTGAGAAAGCGCGCAAGCTCGGCAGGCTTGCCATACGCCCGGTTCCAAACGCGATCGTGGTGGAAACGCAGGCCGCCGGCTTTCGCCACCGCCGGCAGGGGCTCGCCTATCGGCTGACCTGGCGCAAGCGCGGGCTGCGGCCGGTCAAGCGCGTGTCGGGATCGGCCGCCATTCCGTTCCGGCGCAAGGCCATCTACCGCCTGCGCCGGCACATCACCGCCGGAAGCCACCGTGTCTTTGCCGCTGCTACCAAGCTGGGGCGTCCGCAGCTCTACACCGCGTGGGCGAAACCCGCGCTCGGCCTCTATCAGGCGCTGGCCTGGGGAGCCGGCGCGCTTGGCCGTTTGCTGGACAGGATCGCTCCCCGCGCCAAGGCATGAGTGGTCAGGAGGCCATCCGCGCGGCCGCTCATTAATCCCTGGGACTGCATTGAGGAAGCTTCGCCCCGTACGATAAGCTCGGGCGATGACCGTGTCCGACCTTGCTGCCCGAGTCGTGGAACTCGAAGCGCATGTCGCTCGACTCGAACAGGAGCGGGTAGCGCAGGGCGAAGGCGCGATCCTCCGGGCCCTGATGGACGACATTTCCAAGCGCCGCGAGATCGAGGCCGACCTGCGGCGCGTCACCGAGTGGCTTCATCTCGCCCAGGAGGCCGGCAGGGTCGCGGCTTACTCCTACGACTACAAGACCGCCGAGCTGGTCTGGTCGCCTTCGACCAAGAGCCTCTACGGGTTCGCCGCCGAGCAGGAAGCGACACTCGAAGGCTGGTTGGCCGCGGTGCATGCCGATGATCGCGACGCGGTCCAGGCTGTTGCGCAGTCGGCCATCGTGCACGGCAAGGATGTTGATCACCGCTTCCAGATCGTTGTCGGTGATGGGCAAATTATCTGGATTCAGGACCGGGCGCGCGTCCATCTTGGTCCCGATGGCGCGCCGGAACGGCTGGTCGGTATCAATGTCGACGTCACCGAGCTTGTCGAGCTCGAGCGCCGATCGTCCGAGAACGAGCAGCGCTTGCGCCTGGCGATGATGGCGGAGCGTATCGCCTGTTGGGACTGGGACATTTCAACCGGGTCGGTCACCTGGGATGAAAGCCTACCCCGCCTTGCAGGCCTCGAGGAGAATTTCGGGGGTGAGTTCGAGGCCTTCTGGAACCTCGTCCACGAGCATGACAAGCCAGCCGTGCAGGTAGCACTGGACGCGGCCCTTGCCGGCCAGCGCGACTATGACGTCACGTTCCGGATGAACCGTCCCGACGGCAGCATTCGCTGGACCCAGACCCGCGCTGTCATCGTGCGCGATGCATCAGGCAAGCCGCTGCGGATGGTTGGCGTCGACGCCGACATCACCGATCGCTTCGCGGCGGACCAGCAGCTCCGCCTCTTCAACAGCGAGCTTCACCACCGGCTCAAGAACAACCTTGCCACGGTGCAGGCCATGGTTCGGACCACCTTGCGCAGCTCGCCCGATATGGCGACCTTTGAACGGGTCTTCTCGCAACGCGTGGAAGCCCTGGCCGCCACGTACGAATTTCTTCGCGGAGGCAACGACTCGGCTGAGCTTGCCAGGCTCATCGAAACGGAAGTCGCACCTTATGCAGGTCCTGATCGCAAGATCGTGATTGAGGGACCGGAGGTCGTCCTTACCGCCCAAAACGCGGTAGCGGTGGGCATGGTTCTTCATGAACTCACCACCAATGCCTGCAAATATGGCAGCCTATGCGTTCCCGGAGGCGAACTGGAAGTTCGATGGGATCGCGATTCAGCGGGCACCAGCCACGTCGCGCTGACGTGGGTCGAAAGGGGTGGACCTGCGGTTTCGGCGCCGGACAAACAGGGCTTCGGCTCGAAGCTCCTCGACCGGCTGGTGCTTCGCCAGCTGAACGGCACGATCAATCGTCATTGGGGAAGCCAAGGGCTAAGTTTGCGCATCACTTTCCAGGTCGCCTGATCGTCGGGCCGTCGCGCAATGGCATCGTTGCATGACACAAACAGGGGCAGCAACCGACTACGCAACTAGCTGAAGAAGCGGCTAAACATTCCTCGCTGGGGAGCAGCTTGGTGCCTCGCAGGAAGGACGGTTGCGCCATCTGCGGCAAGCTGGTTTCCAGTTCTGCAAGCTCAAGATTGTCGAGGTGAGACGGTTCGCCATACGGAGGAGCAGGGCATAGCCATTTAGGGCGGTGTTGACGCCGACAGCTTCTTCAAGCCGTCAAGCGCCAAAATACCAGCCAAGTTTGTAACACCGAGGGAAAATGGTGGACGCACTAGGGCTCGAACCTAGGACCCGCTGATTAAGAGTCAGCCTCAGCACGCTTTCCCTGCATTACTCTCTGTTGCTCCACAGCTCGCCAATACCCTCAAAACCAACGGAAAATATGGATTGATACATACGACGGGCTTCGATCGAGTGCCCTCTATTGCTCCATTCGGTGGTTGCTATGTGGTTGCTGAAGTGGAGTTTGTCTGGTAGCTGACGTGGGTCAGAGCTGCGGGGGGTGCACGTGCCAAGAATTACCAAAAAGGTGGTGGACGGCCTGCTATGTCCTGACGGCAGACCGGTATTCGCTTGGGATGACTCTTTGGTCGGTTTTGGCGTCAAGGCTCTTCCGTCTGGCGCAAAAAGGTACCTCTTGAAGTATCGTTCACACGGGGGCGGGAGGTCGGCTCCGCAACGGTGGTTGACGATCGGCTCGCACGGCGCTCTCACGTGCGATCAGGCGAGAGCTCTAGCACAGCAGCTATTGGCAACCGTGGCGAGGGGCGAGGATCCACAGCTTGAAAAGCTCAGCCGCCGCAGTGCACCGGTCCTCGAAGACGTTTGGACGAGGTTCGAAGCGGATTATCTGCCGATCCGCAAACCCGTCACGCAGCGTGAGTACAGGAGCCAGTGGCGCGACGTACTGAAGCCGCGCTTGGGCAAAGTGCCGGTTGCGGAGGTCTCACGAACTGAAATCGATAGGCTTCACAAGAGCCTTCGATCGACCCCGTATAGGGCAAACCGCATTCTGGCACTTTGCTCAAGGCTGATGAGCTTGGCTGAGGGATGGGGATGGCGGCCACAAGGGACCAATCCATGCCGATACGTCCAGAAATATCCCGAGCGGAGTAGGACGCGCTACCTCACCTCGGAGGAACTTGCTCGTATCGGCGCATCGATGCGGGATCTTGTCCGATCCGGCGAGATCCAGCCAAGCGCGGCGAATGCCTTGAAGCTGCTCTTACTTACGGGAGCGCGCCTCAATGAGGTTTTATCAGCCAAGTGGGACTGGATTGCTTGGGATAAGCAGATCATTGCGCTGCCCGACAGCAAGACTGGTGAGAAGCCCATCTATCTCAGTCAGGCGGCTATCTCAGTTCTGAAGAGTCAGAAGGAAAGCATGCTGTCCAATATCTATGTTTTTCCGGGGCGGTCGACTGGTCACATGGTGAACCTTAGAAAGCCGTGGACTCGATTGTGCGCCCATGCCGGGATTGAGGGGGTTCGTCTGCACGATCTCCGTCACACCGCGGCGAGCATCGCAGTTGGCCAGGGGGCCAGCTTGCCTGTAGTCGGAAGATTGCTGGGCCACACGCAGGCGCAGACAACGTTGCGCTATGCTCACGTTGACGCAGACCCAGCGCTCCGCGCAGCCGAAAAGATTGGCGACGCAATGCGAGATGCTTTCGCGCACTGACTTCAATGCGGAACCGCAATGACGGGCACCATGCAACTTCGGTGAACTAAGCTGCTTCGGCCTTCACAAGCTCGATCCTGAGCATCAAACCTGCAATCGGCTGGTGTATCCAATACTCACGACAATCGCGCCCGGTACCGGTACGTAGGGCACGGGCATAAAGGTCTACCTGCCCTCCGAACGCTTCAAGCCGCTTATGGTCCAGCTCCATAGCACCAGGGAAGCTCTTGTGATCAATAACGGCAAAGCCGTCCTCGTCCTCGATGAGTAGGTCAATCCTGCCTGCGATGAGCTGAAGGTTTTCAGCCGCGTGGACTGGCCATTCCCGCAGCCGAGCAGAGCTACCGTAGCGCTGATCCAGGAACGCGTGCAGCCCGTCAGCAGCTTCAACTAGTTGCTCCGGGGCGACCTGAGGTGCGCCCCACTGGCGCAGCATGTTGGCAGCTAACGCCAATCGTGCGTGCGCCGGTGTATGGGGGTCGTCGCAAGCGAAGAAGCGATGAAATGCCTCTCCAACTGCTTGCAGGTCGGGATCGCCGACGAGTGTGATGCGAGGTCCAATGGTTACCTTCTCAGTGACCCGAACGGTGCCTGCGAATGAGTAGCCGCTTGGCCGAAGTTTGAGCGGAGGATGCAGTTGCCTAGAGGCGGCAGGCCGGACGAATTCGGCCGTCGTTCTTTTTTCCGTAAACTCGAGCCGGGGCGGGGGTGGCCGCAGCGGGAAGAGCTCTCCGCCAACAGCTAGCTCATCAGCCCCAAGTCTGATCAGGGGCTGCACATCGTCCGTTGCGAGTTCGTCCAACCAGTCTGTTTTTTCCTTGGTCTCAGTGAACACTAAGTGGTCACGAGCCCTTGTGAATCCTACGTAGAGCAGGCGACACCTCTCCAACTTTTCTTCCGTCAGTGCGCGTCTTCCCTCCCGACTGAGTGCTGCTGCCAGGTCCAAGCCGACGCCGCTGCTTTGCGCCCCGTATGGCCAGGGCCAATAACGGAGCACGCGTCCGGCAAGGGGATCGCGCCAGTCCGGTTCGTCGAGCTCTTCTGCGTAGACGCCAAATGGACTGCCTTTGGCTTCCTGCTCGAGTCCGGTCAGCACCACAATGGGCCATTCTAGGCCCTTCGAGGCATGATAGGTTAGGAGATTGACTGCGTCGGGGTGGAGACTTTGGGGCTGTGCCGGCGCATCGAGCTCAATGAGCCACTCGCAAGCGCCGGCGAGCGTGGCGGCCTGCCGCTCCGAACGCTGCTCCTCTTGGTATCTATTCAAGAGCGAACGAACGGCTTCGAGATTGGCGAGGCGCTGCTCCGCGAAGCCCCAGCGGGCGACTGTGGTCAGCATGCCTTCTACGTGAAGAACGCCGTCGAACATCTCACCTGGAGTGAGCTGCGGTCCTTGCGCGCGGAGCTTTGTCAGCTCCTCTGAGAAAGGCACGCAGCTTTGGAGCATCTCCGTATTGTTCTGCTCAAATGCGGCCCTGAGCCACCCATCGTGCTCGCAGGATAAACGAGCCATTTCGGCCAAGGCCAAGCTGTCGGTTGGATCCGAAACCCAGCGCAGCGCAGCGATGGCGAGTTCGACTTCGGGTTGGTGAAGCAGCCCGCTCCGTTCCACTGCCACCCTTATACCACGTCGCGACAGAGCCGACGCAAGCTGCAGTACCTGGTCGTTAGATCGACAAAGAACTGCCAAATCCCCACCCCGGACGGGTCGTGTGGGTTCCGACTTCGGCTGAACCGGCCAGGCAGTGCAGTCATCAAGAAGACCTGCAATATGGCTGGCTAGGTCCTCGGTCCGGAGTTCCTTCCTCGACCCGTCCAAGGTCCAAATCGAAAGCGGCGGGAGATCTCCATCCGCGTCGGCGCGGTCGTACTCGGCGAATGTGATCTCCTCTAACTTCATGCCGGTGCGTCGAAAGTTGGCTTCGAAGGAGGCATTTATCATATCACCCAGTATGGGGCGGGTCCTGTAGGACTTGCGCAGGAACTCGAAGCTTCCTCTTGTGTCGATGGTGATCGCTTGTGCCGCAGCCTGCGTTAGCGCCGGATCTGCATCTCGGAATCCATAGATCGACTGCTTGGGATCGCCGACCCAAACGTTTTGCGGTGCGATGCGGGCGAGCGCCGAGAAGATGGCTATCTGAATCGGGCTGGAGTCCTGATACTCGTCTACGAAGACAGCGCCTATCAGTTCGACGAGGCGGGCGTAGTTGCCAGGATCCCGCAAGATCTCGAGAGCGAGCATCTCCTGGTCCACGAAATCAACCAGCCCACGCTCGTGCTTAAACGCTGCGTAGTCCGAAAGGCACTGCCGGGCGCAGTCGAACTGTAATTTGATGAACATATCAACATCGCTGCGAAGCCGGGGGTGGCGGAAATGGGCTGCTGCTGCTTTGATGACGTTCTCGAAGATTTCCGCGTCAGCCTTAGGCGTATCGAGCTTCGCTAGCCTAGCCCAAACAACCCATGGGAGGTCCTCGTTGCGCTTGAGCTGGGCTGCCGCCGCCTCGATACAAGGCACAGCATTTTTCAGAGTGCCCTGCTTAAGCGTGTCTCGCCTCTTTTCGATTTCTGCCATGCAGCTGAAGACAGCCTTAGTGAGCGCGCCGTCGAGCATCTCTGCTGTCTCGCTCGGCGCAGCCAATGGCAGGAGCTGCTTCAAGCTTTTCACCGAGTAATCAGCCGACGCTGCGATCCGGTCCGGACCGATGCCGTTTGAACGGGCGAGGTCGACTATGCGACGAAGGTGATCCTGCCAGCCATCGACCCGGCGACCGTGCATAGAGAAGCCCTGTGCCTGAATATCGAAGCGCTCGGCAATTTGCTGCAGCATCGGTGCGTAGCGTGACATTGCGGGTCCGATCGCCCGCGCGAAGACGGCCTTCTGGCGGTCTTCGGATATCACCTCCGCAACTGGGGATCGGCCTAACTCGAACGCGAACTCGGAGATGAGCGAACCGCAAACACTGTTCACGGTCCCTATGCGGGCAGCAAGCATCGCGGCTGCGAGGTCCGGCCTCCCGCCCTTGATCAGCTGCGAACGGATGCGGCCTGCCAGCTCAGCCGCAGCCTTCTTGGTGAAGGTGGTCGCAAGAAGCCGGCTTGGAGCAAGTCCTTCATCAACCGCAACCCTGATCCGCTCAACCAGCGTGTACGTCTTGCCCGTGCCCGCCGACGCGATGATGGTATCAACTCGGTGGTGGGCGCTGTCACTGACCTGGTTCATGCCAAGCCCCTAACCCGACAAATAGTTTGATAGTCGCACCACTTGCAGTTCGCTTCGAGAACAATCGGGAGATCGGCGGGTAGATGCTCCTCGTGGCCCTCCAATCCGCACGCCACCAGCTGACCAGCTTCAGCGAGTTCGATCAATTTACGCCAGCTCTCCAGCACGGCCGCCCAAGTCGTAGAGAAATTTCGCGCGCCCTTGACCGCACGCCCAATCAGGCCACCCTCGCTGAGTGTTAAGAACTGACGTTGGTTGAGTAGGAAGTAGCCAGCACGAAAGGGTGCCTCAGCCGCCACCATCGCTCCGTAGGTAGCTAGCTGGACGGCGTTACCCTGCTCCAGCTCCACCCTTCGTTTCCTCTCATTACGAGTCCACTTGAGGTCAATGATGACATAATGGCCGTTTTTGTCGCGCGCGATTAGGTCAATCGCCCCGCGCACCGAGAGCGCGTTCGCAAAGGTGGCACTTACTTGCTTTTCGGTCGCCTCGACTCTCAGCTGATTTGCTGCGAGGGTCCGCGCCAGTTCGCCCATAGCCAGCGGTATCCGGGCGCGCGCATCTGCCAAGTGGGTAGCTAACTCTGGCAGGCGGAGCGGCGCAGCGATTTCTTCGATGAAGCGATCGAGGAGTTCCGCCGCCCGCTCCGTGGCAGTCTCCATCGGTGGCGGATCGCCGGCAGTGAAGATCTCTTCTGCGAGCGCGTGTGCGAGATTGCCGAGTAGCTGGTTGGCGTCCGGGATAGATCGCACCCGCCCTGATCGAAGTCGGGCAACATGCTTGAGCGCCCATTTCAACTGACAGGCAAGCCCAGCTTCGAACGACGTGGCGGAATGAACCAGACCCTCGAGCCTTTTCTGAAAGCTCGCGGGTGCCGCCCATGCAGCTCGGGATGGGGGTACCGGCGGCCCGGACACCGGCCGACGCGGAAGCTCCACACCTGACATCAAGAAAGTTGGAACAGTCAGCGCATCCTCGATCCGAACGAATGAGGCGAGCTTTTCTGTCGCTGGCGCAAGACGGTGGGCAAGTGGATGCGAAGCCTCGTCGTCACCGCAATCGAGACCACTGGCGATGAGGAGTAAGTTGCCGCGTGCATGGAGCACAGCACGCTCCCAAGCCGCGCTGGCCGACCGACCAGCTAGTCCCACGTTGTCGACCGGACAGCCTTTTTGAGCAAGCTCACGTCGCTCGGAATCAGTCCAGGGCTGTCGCTGCAAACCCTCTTGCGTGGTCCGAAAGTTCCACCAGACTACCGTCTCAGCAGGCGCCCAAACGCTTCCAGGTTGGGGGACGCACCGCCATCGCGCGGCTTCCGGCAAGGCCGCCGGATTGTCGTGGCCAACGTCAAGCGCTTGATCGATGATGCGTTCGATCAGCGTACGGGGGAGTACCTCGCGACCTAGCTTCATGAAAGCGGCGCGAACATCTGCCGCGAGCGCAGCCGTCGCCGCATAGAGCGGGTCACCATTTGGCGCGTGCAGGCTGCGGGCCCACTCAATCGTGCGGTCGCATGCAGCAAGCGCAGAGCCCAGCGGCATACCAGTGTTCGGATCGGCCCGCTCCGGTTCAGCCCAATCTCGCCAGCGTTCGAGACGGGCGTGCGCCTTCTTGAGCTTGGCATTATCTCCACCGGCCTCCGCCAGTTCCGCCTCTCCTATCTTGGACCATGCTTCGTGCCAGATGGGGCTCCCGCGCCCCGGAGCCTCCTCGAGCGCCGCAGCTAACCGGCGAGCCGCACGCGGTGGTATCGGAGACGTTGGAAATGCGAGGAGCTCCATGAGCGCCCTTGCATCGAAGGGTGCCCATGCGATCTTGAATGCGAGCAGGAGAATCTGAAGCGAACCGCGATGGGCTGAGGCGCGGCTGCGTCCTGCACGGGGCTGACCGGCGGCACATAAGCCGTGGTCGAGGAGGTTGGTGTCGGTTTCCTGAGCGATTAGAACGGTCTCGCGGTCACCGCGTTCAGCAAACCATTGTCCCATGACCTCGGCCGCCAGCGCCGCACTTGCGGACGTCGCGACGGTCACGGTTCCGTCTGGTTTGCCTTCGACCGGGGCGCTGCCCGTCATCCAGCGCTGCAGACGTCCAAGAGCCGTTTCGGGGGGCGCAGCGGGCCCATGCGGAAGCTGCTCTATGGTCACACCGCATGCTTCCAGCCGCTTTAAAAGACGTCGAAACCCTGCGGGATGTACATCTCGCTCGTCGATGAGTCGGATCCGCTGGACGGGCAGAGCCGGAAACGTAGAAAGGTCCTCCACCAACCTGGATAGCCTATCAGCAAGGCCGGGCGGCAGGTCCGCAGCTTCATTGGCGAGCGCAGCGAGGTCAGCAAGGCGTGAGCTGTCCCACGTTGCAGTGGGGTTCCAACCTGCGGCCACCAGCTCATCTCGCCACTGCAAGAGCGTGCGGGCGGTGGCCCATCCGTCTACTTCGAGGGACTTTGTCCAGAAGCGCTGCCCGCCACTCAGCTTCTCAAGTGCCGCCTGAAAAGCTGCGATCCGCACGACAGTGGAGGGGGCAGGGAAGCCAAGGCCTCGAGCGGTCTCGAGTATTTCGATCAAACCGCTAGGACCGACCACCGGTGACCCCGATGAGCCCGCGCCGGTTCCACCGTGGTCGGGCCAGGCTCCCGCGTCGGCCTGGAGCCCAAAAACTATATTCAACACGGATTGGCCCCCTTCCGCCCCCATCGCCGTGCGCAAGCCAGACAACAGGACTACCGCGCACCTTCTGCTCTGTCAGAGCGCGGTTTGGAAGGCTTTCCCCAAGAATCGTGTTCTTGTGTTCCTTGAGAGACGGAAGAGAGCTTAGCCGCCACCTTCAACGGGATCGATGAGCACAACATCTCGCTGACGAAGCGGAGTAGCTTATCGAACCCAAATCAACTCCCTTGGTTGATGATGCCGCTCGGCTCAAATGCCCACCTCAAAGCATCGCCGTTCGCTTCGGGGTCCCAAAACATCAAATGCGGAGTGTGACAGACCCTATAAGTCTTATCGCAGACCTCCGCCGTCCCGCGCCCGATGCTCCAATTCGAATAGCCGGAACCTTCCTTCCGCCATTCCATGTCCACGTTCAGTTTCACCGTTTCCGGATTGCCCTGGATCCACAGGAAATCTGGTTGGACTGCATCGAGTAAGATCTTGTGGACTTTCAACGAGGCCTTCAGATCCTCATCGAAGCTTTGATGGCTATCGATGTCGCGTGAGCGGGTAAAAACGAAGTTCGTTGCGCAAACTTCGGAGTACACTAGTCCAAGTTGTCGACATACAAACTTGAAACGGCGTTGCATTGGGGACTGCCCAGCTGGGTAAGATTGCTGTTCAGTGCTCCAGTCCTGATCGAATCCATTGCAGCCCAGTCGGCTTAGTGCCAGCGACTCCGAGATCGTAGGATAGGTGTCTCGATCCCCATCCTCAATCGCGCCACCTGGATTGAGCCCGATGAAGTACATCCGACCTTTTCTGATTGTCGCCTCAGCCGAATTGAGTACTCCACCGGAGCGATCCAAAAGTCCGGAACTCCCGAGGCTCAGGTAAGCCATGTCGAGGGGCCGGACAGGTAAGTCCCGACCGAAGGATGCTATCGTTGAAGCAAGGATACTCACCAAAGAATCTCCTTCAGCTGTTGGTGATCGCATGCTTCCAAGCATGTCGTCGGGAACAGCCTGTTATCAGGCATGTTGAGCGGCAATCGGCGCATCATCGGGATCTGGCAGCATATCAATCTCCGCATAGCGGGCCCAAGGATCCGAACTGTTCCAGTTGTTGGGCATGGCGGAACGTAAGTTGACCTTGTCCAGGCACCTATGCTCTTCCTTCGTAATTAGCGCCACTCGGTACCACTTGGCGAGGAAGGTATCCACGTCCTCGGGCTTGCTTAGGTTTGCTTCACAAACCCATTGGCGGATCGCTCTGATAGGCACCGCATGGTCCTTCACCAGATCGCCGGTCGCGCGGTGGTGCATGATGTCATGTGCTGCTCGTGAGTGCCTCAGCAAGAGCAAAGCCTGGCGATGCTGGTTAGGTTTTGGAGCATTCAAGTGGATGGGACTGTAGCCTTCACCACCATGCCCCGGCCGCATCATAAAGGGCCAGCCGCGTTTGGCTGCATACCAACCATCCAGCAGCGTCCGCATGAGGTGCCCGTAAGGATTGTTCACCTCGACAAAGGCGAGGATCTGACGGGCGTATGAGAGACGCAGCTCTGAGCATCGGATGGGGTCGAGTGCCATGGAAGCTCCATCGAGACTTTCAGCTGTGCAATGGCTTACAGCTCACACTCCGACTTTCTGATGGCGGGTGAGCTTAGGTCAGATTAAGCCATCGAATGACTTAGCCAGGTTCATCAAGCATCCGATGGGGGGAAGAGAAATGGGTGGCTTTGTTTACTACGACACCGAGGACTGTGACAGCTTCGCGCGCAAGATGACAGAGGCTGGGATCCCATGGTTCCACCATAGGTGGCGTGATGTTTGGGAAGGGCCAGGTGTCCGCATTAGAGAAGGCCTGCTGCCCTCAGACGTGACCGAACATCTAGACTTCGCCACGATCCTTGATGAGGACGTCGTCTTTCCAATTCAGGACGGCCGCCCTTTATCAAGGAGGTTGAAGTCCATATCCAGGGGTGACTGATCCACCCACGTGAAGCGCACTTGGCCGCACGATCAGCCAGCGCTGCTGCTGCTGCTAACCCTTTGAGGTCCGGGCTAAGTGCCAAAAGGCAGTAGACACGTTACCAATCACCGAACATTGCTGAGCTTATGAACACTATATCGAGCGCGTGTGGCGTGCAGAAATACTTTGAAGAGCATCGAGCCGTCAAACTGGCGGGAACGCCACTCTGGAAGGCGCTGCTGCCGTTGATCGAAGCGGGTGAGGTTTTCCCCGCGATAAGGAAGAATCAAGTCGACTTCTATGAAAACGGCGCGCGTCTGTTCAGCTTCACGCTTGGTTTCAAGACTAACGGAGCGTACGTATCTGCGGATAAGCCTCGCCGAGACATTTCGGTCAATGACTTAGCCAAGTCGCAGGAGGACGCCGAAAAGCTGTTGGCAACGGTTCGATTTCGGGCCGCCAAACATCGTGAGCCGCGTGAGGATCGCGCAGCATCAGAGCTCAGAGCTGTGCATGAACTGATCCGTCAGTTCTCACCGTTCTCGGGCAAGGCCGACAAGAGTGAGCCATTGCTGATCGACTTGGAGGCAAGCTTTTCCGGCTTGGTGGACACCAAGAGGGACATGGTCGACTTGGCGTTTCTAACGCCTGACCGACGCTTGCTATTCATCGAAGCCAAGCGACAATCTGACAGTCGCTGCCGCAGTGCTACGGCGCCCGAGGTCGAGACAATTCAAGTGAAGCGCTATCGCGAGTGTGTAAGTCGCCCCACGCTCGCGGAAACATATGCAGGTGTCTTGGCTGCTTTCGACAAGCTGTTCGGGTCGGAGCTTGCTGGAGGGCCACTCCATGTTTGGGATGACGTGCCGATCCTAATCATCAATCCCGACGGATATACCGAGAAGAAGAACAGCCGTGAAAGGTGGCAAAGGGCAGCACTTGAGCGTGCATCTCTCTCCTTGAATGAGCGGCGCGCCCTAAATCCGCACTCTGATGTGATTGACGGAACCCGTGATCCAGCAGCGGCAATCATCCGTTACGCGGAAGAGATTGCTACGTTTGATCAGCAGCGCTCCTAAGCAGAGTAGGAGAGGCTAAGGGCAGGGGTCAGCACCATTGGTGACGGCGCTGGTGCTAAGCCCAACTTTTCGGACCGTTCATCCTTCTTTGTGCTCTGAATGGGTATATGGCTGCTGGTCCAGTATCCACGTGCTTGAGGCCTGGCCCACGTGCTGGGTCGCCCGTCCAATGCATCGGTCTGAAACTGATCCAAGGCGCCGCTCCGGGTCAGGTTTGCGGAGATGACCGGATCCGCAAGACAACTGCAGTGGCGTTATCGCGGCCGCCGTGAGACACAGCTGCCTCGATGAGCGCACGCGCTGGGTTCTCCCGTTCAAGCAGCCGTGAGATTGAGCCAACGGATAGCTCATCAGTTACGCCATCGCTGCAGAGCAAGAAGCTTACGTCGCTTACCAGGGGCGCAGCCACAACATATGGGTCGACTGGGTCATTGAAAGCTTTCCCACCCAAGCACTTTGTGAGCATGTGGCCGGCCACCACGTGGTCCTCGCTGAGTTGTTGAAGTCCGCCTTCATGCAAGCAGTAGACGCGACTGTCGCCCACATTGAAGATGAGAGCGGCGGTGTCGGTGAGCCTGCATCCAGCAACTGTTGTGCCCATCCCTGTCAATTCAGGCCGCATGCGCATGGCGTCGAACAGAGCCAAGTTTGTCGCTTCGACTGCCGAGGCCAGCTCATCCGCGGTGGCAAGGGCTGGCAGCACAGCTGCGAGACACTGAACGGCAAGCTTGCTGGCTATCTCGCCAGCAACATGCCCACCCATGCCGTCCGCCACCAAAGCCCAGCCGTTGGGCTCCAACCAGCCCTCCCAACTGGCCATGTCATCATGGGCACCCTGCCCGGAAGTTAGGAAGGCATCCTCGTTAGTCGCTCGAACACAGCCAACGTGAGTAGCAGCCCAGCAATATACGCGCTTGGTCAACGAGCTTCTCCCATGGGCCCACAGCGTCGCTCGAAGGCAGCGACGCGCTTGAAGCGCATTTTCCAGCTTTGTGGGGCTGCTTCAACAATCCAGCGAGCGGGAAAGAACAGCCAGCTTTCGGCTGCACGGTTGCTGAGCTGCTAGCTCCAATCACGTCGACGCTGGCACCAATGCGTGGCAGTTCCAGCCACTTCCGGTGCCCTTCGCCACTTGCTCAGCCACTCAGTGTAGTTCCACAATTTCGCTGTGAGTGCATATCCTGATGGCTGAGCTGTAGCTCACAGCGCGTGCCCACTCCTCATCGAGTTTGGTCCAGCGGAAGTTTCAGCAGACACCCGCGGGTTGTTGAGTGCTGGTTGTTGAGCGGCTTTGAAGTTGAACCGTAGTCGGGAAGCCTCACGAAGAATGGCTCCTGGTGCTCTATCGTCTCCAATGCCCAACCGTCGAAGTCACGCCAATCATAGCGCTCGTCGATGATAGTGCCGATCGGGACGCCTGCCGTAGGACCCGCCGCCGAATGGCTGTCGATGAACGCGCTGCGTTCGACAAAGCCCAGCACACCCGGATGCCACTGCTGGTGGTTGCGCGGCAGAACATGTGTCAGCCGCAAGCGACATGCCTCCCACCATTGCCCAAATTCGAGTGGTTATTGATTGAGCCGGTGGCACGTGAACGCGGGCACATGCCGATGCTGTAGGGCAAGCGCGACTTTGGCCCCGCACACATTCGTGATGAGGTACTTGTTGCCATTGCAGGCTTCAAACAGCCCCAAGCCTATGTCACGGTCTAAGTAAACGTCCGCCCCAATCAACTCCGGGCGGGGTCCCTTTGTCCAACCGTCGCTGTTCGGCGAATTATTGCTGCGCATTGCAAGTGTCTCCATGCGCCGCCAACGTTGGCGACACATGCCTTTTACAAGTTGGAGTCAGGTGCTTTCTTGCGGTGTTTCTGAGTCGGTAATCAGAACGCTGTAGGGGCCAGCCCAAGCGCTGGCCCGTAAGCTTGCCGTGATTGGCCTGGATGCTCACCAATCGTCATCCTCATCGTCATCATCAAGAGCCTCGTCTCCTTCGAAGTGGTCAACGCCTGATCCCCAGGCGTCGTGCTCCGATGACGCAACGCAACCATCATTATTTAGGGTCTCGTCGACCTCGTCATCTGACTCGTGGTCGTCAGGGGAAAGCGTTCTGTTTCTCTCGCTCTGCACTCGCGCTCGTCTCTCTTGAGCACGGCTTCTCCCTACCTCTTCCTCTAGTCTTGATAGAGCCAAAAGAGCGCAGCTTAGCTTACTGCAGTCCATATCGTATTCAGCTGCGATGAAACCCTGTTCCTGCAGCTCCCGAGGCTCATGCAGGTACAGGTCCGACTTGAATTCCATGATGACACAGGATGTGTCGGTGACGGGAAACATGATGGAACCCGAGACTTCCGCGGAAGCGTCGTCGCCTCGGAGTTCATCAACCTGCCACTGAACGCCCAACGCGCTGCCAACCACCAACAACTTTTCGACAAATTTTTGCATCACAAACACTCCATTCATCCAACACAAGTGGCCACGGCGAGTTTGAACAAGCCGCGGCAGACCGGGATGAAGGAGGAGCTCAGATGCCTATCCGAGCTTCTTCGAGATGTTACGCCAACGCGTAGTGCAAGCTCGAAAGTTGAAAGCGGTCTGCTGAACCATCAATAGCAACGAAGCTCGGTCAGTGGCAAGCCTACTGTGCCCAGAAGCCAGGGATCGCTCGTAGCCGCCTGCGCTCAAGCATTCGCCGGGGCGGGATCGCAGCACCCCGCCTTTGTATCCTCACCGCTGGGTACTTGGTTCGACGGACCTTGTTCAGTCTCCTCCAATATCTGGCGACCTCCAGGTCATCCGCTGGCGATGGAAACAAGCGACGCCAAGGGTTAAGCAGCTCACTCCTGAGTTTAGCCCCGCTACCACAGCCGATAATCGCTTCAGCAAGCGTAAAAGAGCTTAGGAGTTCGCTCAAGCGAAGGGCGAGATCTGGACGAAGCTTCTTGGTTCGCTTGTACCGGCCCCGCTCCATGTACTTGCCACTGATCGGAGCCTTGAACAGATAGTATGCCCTCATCGCGAGCGCTCGCGAGGACATGAGCGGCTTGGATATTCTGAATGGGTTAGCATCGTTGCTGCTGGTAAGCCGCCTACTTCTTCTCATCTGTTGGTTGAGCGCTTTCGTGTCGAGTTCACGTTGCGTCCAAACAATCCCATGGACGTGCAGTAGGAGCTTTCGGCCAAGCCCTCTTCGATGGGTCGTTGCCGCTTGGATCTCAGCCACAAACATCCCATGCAATTCAAGCTTTTCCAGCACTCCTCGAACTCTCCGGTGGAGATCACCCAGGAGCAGCAATCCTTCCTTGTCGGTGGTTTCCCAATCACGATGGAACATGGTGATAAAATGGAAGTTCAGGCTTGGGTTCGCCTCCTTGAACAGCACCATCAACTTGATGAAACGCTGGCCAAGCCACACACGTGCTTTGCCATTCGACGCCCCCGGAAAGTTTGCTTGAGGTGAGAGGCCGTGGATCTGCAGACCTGCCTTGAGCTCTGGAGCGTCTAGGGGCAGGCCCTTCAAAGCCGCTTTGACCGCCGCGCGGAACTCAGACACGGAGCGTTGTAATAGAAGTACAGCTCTATGCGTCCTTCTCTCTAGCCGCTTGGGCTTGGATGTGGCCGTGGGCAGGAGATATGCGTGTGCTGAGCCTCGAGTCACCATTCCGATGTCGTTGCTATTGGCGACGCTTAGATGATCGCCCACTCTGACGGGACTTGCTGGCAGTCGCCTGTTCCCATCCACATGGCACGACTTTGGGAAAACGTCAGGAGAGGATCGCTCTATCGTGCCCCTATGCGGTGGTGCTGAACGTCTCTTTGGTACGGGAGAGCTATGCTTCTCGTATGGGGCACGCGCTTTTTCGACGCTCATCAACGTGGGCCCTCTGACGTGCTACGACGTAGGCACCTCTGCTCGTATTCGTGCACTTCAAGCTCTGAGTAGCGGACTGCCGAACCGAACTTATGGAATGGAATGGCGTCAGCGCCGCCAGCTAGCCTGCTCTTTTGCAGCCATTTGACCGACATGCCCAATCGCGCCGCTACCTCTTTCTCCGTTAGGTAACGTTGCTGAATGACCGGGTGATTGGGTGATACCTTTCTGCTCATTTCGCGTGCTCCGTCAAACCCATGGTCGAGCCAGGGCGCACGCTATTTACAAGATGGATTTTTGAGGGCGGGAAGCGTCCCAAGAACTAGCAATGGCAACCAGCGACATGGGGCTGATGCGTACTTTGTAAAGGTACTCAGCGGGGCTGATCCCGCGCACCTTTGTGAGGTTTGGCATGAATGCGAAAACGCCGCCGGAGCGACACCGGGATGGCTGTCAGCCGGTGAAGCTCAAACAACAGCTTCAGCAGATATTAGAGGAGGGACTTCGTAGAAAGGACGCAAAGGAGCGTCCAGCATCAGCTTACGACGCAGCTCGTGGTTACGTCTTGCGGCGCGTGTATCGACTAGCGTTGCGCTATCAACAGGCGCAGCAGCTAGGTCGCATTGAAGCCATAGTTCAACGGCGGACAGGGTATGTCCCCGTGGTCCCGATCGATCATAACCCATTCCAATGGGCGCTTGCTGCAGTCGACCCTGATGCGATTCTCTTTTCGCGTAAGCACGCAGTACGCTTGGCTAAGCAGCTACTTTATGCAGCGCGCCACAAAGTGCCCACACGATACTTGATCGGCTTCCTTCACCAGTCTGGAAGCAGTGACGACGTTGTATCCAAACAGGAGCGGGGTGAGTGGGAGCCCTGGGGCAGGAAGCTCCAACGTCGCCAAAAGCCAACCCACGCTAGTCGCAGCGATCGTCCCGAGAAGAAGCGGTCAGAAGCAGAGAGGATCCGGACCAAGCACCCGCTTGCTCCTGACCTGTGACCAAGAAGCTTCTCTGCTGCAGCTGTAAGTTGCTCAGTGGGAAAGAGGGGTAAGCTATTCGGAGATGGGCAGAAAACAGGTCGCCCGAAATCCAACTTGTAAATGCTCCAAGGCGCCAATCGATACCGCGTTGGAGAAAGTGCAATGAGCAACGAGATACCCTTAGATGTGGTCCAGACCGCTCTACTGAGAATTGGATCAGAAACGACGCTGACAGCTGCAACCCCAGCAGGCCTGTTCAAAGCTGACTGCGGAAATAAATACCTCCTGCTGGCAGACGGAGCAGCCAAAGTCGCGGTGGCGCTTGATGATCGAGTGCTGCCGCGATTTACGTGGGTGGGGCTGTGTGGCGCAGTAATTGAAATCGGACGCTGGCTGGGGCCCTATCGCATCTGTCTCACCCATCAGCGTGCCAACGCATCGTTATCGCAACGGCCTGGGACGATCTGCGTATCAGCAGGAAAGGCCCACATTCATTGCTTGTCGTTCACTGGCGAGGATTGCCTGTTGCCGCTTGGACGGGCTGCTGGCGGAGTTCTGCACACCGGCGTTTATGATGGATGGAGTTGCGAGATTGCGACGAGCCAGCGGCAATTTGTTCGGCGTAAGCAGACGCAGGGGTAAGCCAATCTCTGGCCACCCCAAGTAACCTGAAGCAGCTCCCATTTCTTACAAGGGCTTCACTGCTGCTCGCCTGAGCACGGCCAGCAGCAGTGTCGCCTCGCCCCCGCTGCTTCATGTTAGGGCAGGAGACGTGGTCGCCGCCTCCCGGTATTTCCGCGTACCCAGCTAGGCTTGTTATTGAGCTCCAGTGCATCAACCCCGAGGGTTGGACACATATGGCTCATCATCGATCCAGCTAACCCTCAGTCTTGTCGGAACAGTGACCCCGCCGGCCTGGCCATGGAACGGCGAAGAAGTAACCTCTTGCGGTCCTGAATGCTTTCTACCTGCTGCTTAACTTTAGCAAGCTTGTGCGTATTATCTCTGGAATCCTTCTTTGTGCTCTTCTTCATCATGTTCGTTCGACCCTCAAAACGTCAGTGAAAGCCACTGCTGCGGGCTCTGCATGAGACTTGGAAAAAGCCAGGTCTGTCACCCCACGCTGTTGGCATGCCCATCAATTACAATGGCGCATGATAATTTGAGCTGATTGTGCGTCGCCGACCCGAGGATCTGTGAACACGTTGCTAATCGAAAGGAAGGGGTAAGCTAATATATTTCCAAAAATCCAATGCTAAATAACGGTGGCTCAAAAATGTGACTTTTATTCAAGTATTCACTTGTCGCGCCTCGTAAGTTGTAGGAATACAGTGCCCGAAGGGTTGATCGCTCACGCCGATGGCGGGCCCGCTCCAGTCGTACTTGTCATGTGTTCGTTGCGGGTGTGGGCCCTAGCCGTCAGAAGGGCCTCACTTCAGCCGTGACAGATGGCTATCGTCCTAGTACGGGAGATCTTGTGCGTGCTGCGGCGTCCGTCATGCAGCAGCCCACAATGTGCTTTGCTGATCCACTTCCCGCCACTGCTATCGAATAGATATAGCCGGGCAGAGGAATAGCCGCTGATAACCGTATAATGGCCATATGCACCCTCCAGACTGACCAAAACTGGACACCCATCGTTGATGATGTCCTGCAAAGCTTGGAATGCTGCGGGAAGATCCTTCCGGTTTAGATTACATATCGGCCTCCGGAGCATCAGCTTCGCTCCAAAGATCGCCTCCACGTGCTTCGTGATTGTGCGCATGAGCTCAACCCAGTGGCGGGCGTACATCCCCTCTCTGATGACTTCGTGCAGCACGCGTTTGGCGCTCAAGTGTTTGATGCCAGCTTGTATCAGCAAGCTCAGCTCGCTTGCACTAAGCTTCCGTGGATAAAGGGCTAACTGAACGGCATTTACGACTGAGTACAGGCCGCAAAGGTTAGTTAGATTGCCTTGTTGAAGCGGTCTCCGCGAGCTTGCTCCGGGAAGCATGACGAACTGTTGCTGTTGCATGTCAGTATCCCGACGCTAGCAATACTGCTGGTACGCGCGTGGTCACACTAGGATCAGCTGTTTCAGGAGAGCCGTTCTTCAGCTGCTTGTCGTAACAGTCAATCTTCCACAAAATCGGTGTCCCAACGTACGTAACTCTACCAAAATCGTGTTCGAAGTGCGGGGCGTCGGCAGCGAAATCATTGTACTGCTGAACGGTAGTAAGGATCTCCCGCACTGCTAGCGGACCGAGTGCCTGAATACCTGATGTAACGGCAACGATGCCGCCGGTTTGGGTCCTGCGCAGATTATCGTTTAGATTCTGGATCCGGTCTGGCCACATTCGATGAGCAGGACTTGGCTGCTTGCGATGGACGTATGTGTCCTCCTCACTGCCGGGCATGCCGCAGTTCCTTTCATTGCCTGAGGGTAAGGGGGGTTAGAGAAGGTTGATAAGGCGCCGCTGTGCGGCCCTATCGCCTTCAATGTACCGTTCAGTAGTAGTCAGGGCTCGATGGCCGGCGAGCTCTTGAACATCTCGCAGAGATCCACCCGTTTTCGCCAACACTCGCGCCGATCTAGTGATGAATGTTCTGCGGCCTGAATGTGACGAGCACCCAACAAGGTTCAGTTCGCGATAGATCTGGCCGAACCAATTCACCACGCTCCCTGCCTTCATTTTGGGAGCGCGTTCGGAGCGGATGATTGCGCCACTTTTTGGCTTGCCTTCAGCCGCGTGAAGGCGCTGCAAAGACTGCTTCAGGTCTGGGTGAATGGGTATGGTTCGGCCTGACCCTTTTTTCGCAATCCAGCGCAAGACAGTTATTCGGTCGCTGACGCGATTGTCGCTGGCGAGAACCATTGGCCACTCGAGCCCGGCTATCTCGCAGGCACGCAAGCCTGCCTTGAAGCTCAATAGGATCATCACTGTGTTTCGTTCGGGGTATCGCTGGCGCCGCACGTGCTTCAGCAGCTGACGCACGTCGTTTGGCTCCAGCACCTTTGCAGGGCGCCGTTGCATAGGGAAACTCTCATTGCCAATCTGGGGGGGGGGCACGCGCTTACTGCACTTGCGCTATTGGCAATAAAGCAATGCTTCACCCATGTCAAATTGTTTCTTGTTCGCAACGACTTGGGTCTGGTGCTGGGCTTTGACTCCCATGCGGGGAGGTGAGTGCCATGGCAGCGCCGTTTGGTTGCCGGAGGGAGGTAAAAGTCGTGGAACCGCCTTCCAGAGCCTGCTACCTAGGCGGGATGCAACTTTTCGCCGGGTCGTTCCTAAGCACATACTTCTTGGAAGAAACCGTTCGGGAAACGCTCGAATATCAGGCCGTAGATCTTGATGAGTTGCGCTCTGACCTTGGTTTGATTTTTAGCCAATTTCCCCGTGACAACCATCCAAACGAAAGCCAAACCGAAGACGATCTGATCTGGCCGATTCTTCGTAAGCTTGGTTGGTCGGACAGTCTCAGACAACAGAATTTATCTGCTGGCGGTAGACTCGATGTGCCAGACGGGCTGCTGTTCATAGACAGCGCTGCTAAAGCGCGCGCCAACAATCAAGTCGAAGAGTGGCGGCGCTATGAGCACGGTGCGGCCGTGATCGAGAGCAAACGTTGGGCGCGACCGCTCGATCGAGCTGTTGGGCGAGACGATGCGATAGCTCCGTCTACACAAATGCTCCGCTATTTGAGGCGCATCGGAGACAATAGCGAGCTCGGATTACGCTGGGGCCTGCTCACTAACGGCGCGCGCTGGCGCTTGTATTGGGCTGGAGCCAGGTCTGTAAGCGAGGAGTTCTTCGAAGTTGATCTGGCTGGAGCGCTTGGACTTGGCTCTCCGGGCGTTCCTGCCGCCGATGAGGCTGCTCGCGGCCACGCTTTGAAGGTCTTTGGCGCTATCTTCTCTCGAGCCGCTTTCATACGAACGGGAGCCGATGGACGCTCGTTCCACGAACGTGCGCGAGCAGCAGCCACTTTCTACGAAGAGCGCGTCGGCAACTCCCTTTCTAAGCTCGTGTTTGAGGACATTTTCCCGGGGTTGTGCGCTGCGGTGGCTAGTCAAAGCGGTGATGCGCCTCTTCATGATGTTCGCGACGCTTCTCTTATCCTCCTCTACAGGGTGCTGTTTCTTCTCTACGCCGAAGATCGCGAGCTACTTCCGGTCAATGCAGAAGGGTACGGCGAGTACGCGCTTCGGCCCAAGCGCATCGAGGTGGCGGAGCGGTTCGACCGCGGGGACGCATTTTCCACGGGTGCCACACAGATTTGGAGCCGCATAGCGGACCTATGCCGCATAGTAGATCTTGGAGATCCGGCTATCGGAATCCCACCTTACAACGGCGGCCTCTTTGCGCCCGCCAGGACGCCCTTGCTCGAGCAGGTTCGCTTACCTGACAGTATCATCGCCCCACTTCTCGACAAGTTATCGTTTGAGCGGGATGGGAGCAGCCGAAGCTACATCAATTATCGAGATCTCACCGTCCAACAGTTAGGATCCATCTACGAGCGCCTTCTTGAACATGAAGTTGTGCGCGGCAATGGCATCGTTGCTGTCCAGCCTAACGCCTTCGCCCGAAAAGGCAGCGGAAGTTATTACACTCCCGACGGACTAGTTAGTCTGATACTCGAGAAAACATTGGAGCCATTGTTTGGAGAGGCGCGTACTGGCTTTGCTGCAGTGATCGCCCGTATCGAGAAAGACGACAATGAAGGAGATGTAGCGGCTGAGCTGAATGAGGCCGATCCCGCAGCTGCGCTTTTGAAGTTGCGTATATGCGATCCGGCGATGGGCTCCGGCCACTTTCTAGTCAGCCTAGTGGATCTTATCGCTGACAAGGTGCTCGAAGCGATGGCCGAGGCGACTGCGCTGGCTGAAGAAGCTGGCTACGATCACGTCAGCCCCGTGGCCGACGAAATTGCAGCGATACGTCGCACTATCCTGAGAAATGCGCGGGACCGAGCTTGGGATATCAACGAAGCTCAGCTCGATGATCGTCATATTGTCCGTCGCATGGTGCTCAAGCGCTGTGTCTACGGCGTGGACAAAAATCCTATGGCGGTCGAGCTGGCTAAGGTGTCACTATGGCTGCACACCTTCACGGTTGGCGCTCCGCTCTCCTTCATCGATCATCATCTGCGATGCGGTGATAGCCTGTTCGGCCTTGGGGTTCGGGATGCCATCGAGACGGCGTCTAATCTCGGCGGTCAATTATTGTGGCATGAAGCGCTTCGGAATGCGCACCGAAGCGCGGAAGCAATGCGCACTATCGAGTCACTCACAGATGCGGAGATAGGAGAAGCGCACCGCTCCGCTAAAATGTGGTCGGATGTCGAGCTGATGACAGGCGAGCTGGACAGCTTCGTGAGCTTTATGCACGCGCTCGACTGGCTAGATCTCAGCAAAGAAAAGAAGGGACTTGTTCGGCTTTGGCTCGATGGAAGATTTGGAGATGCCATCCCGATTGCGCGTGGCCGCAAGGAGCCTCAAGGCGGCAAAGCGAAGCCGCAAGAAGTTGAGGCATTCCGCGAATTATGGCGGACCGCGCGACGACTCATAGAGGAAGAGCGCTTTTTCAATTGGCAGATCGCATTCCCCGGAGTGTGGCAGGACTGGGAAAGCTCAAAGCCGCGAGGCGGCTTCGACGCAATCGTCGGCAATCCGCCTTGGGATCGCTTCGAGTTTGAAGAAATCCCTTGGTTTGCAGCGCGTGATCCGAACATTGCACTTGAGCGCTTGAAATCAAAGCGCGAAGAGAGGATCCTGAAGCTCAAGCAGGAACGGCCTGAACTACATCGACAATTCTGCGACGCCTCTACAAGAAGACGGCAAGCCGCAAAAGTTGTCAAATTCAGTGGTATATACTCTGAGCTAAACACAGGAAAACTGAATATATACAAGACCTTTGTCGAGAGGTCCTGTCAACTTGTAAATGCGCGTGGGATGGTTGGACTCTTAACGCCCATAGGCATCGGCACCGACCACAATGTTTCGAAGTTCGTCAAAAGGATTACGAAGGGGCGGAATCTAAAGGCGTTCATCGCATTTGAAAATCGCCGGCGTTGGCTGTTCAAAGATGTGCATGCTGAAGATCAACCTACAGTTTTCATCATGGGAGGTGCTTCACGCGAATTCGAGACGTTTGAGTACGCCGTGAAGTTGCATCAGCTTCCCTCTGGAGAGAAGCCGACCCAGCCAGTTGAGCTATCAAGGGACACCCTTAAGCTGCTGAATCCTAATACCGGAACTATGCCAATAGTACGGACAATGGATGGCCTCAGCTTGCTCCTTAAGACGTACAACAATTTTCCTATCTTCATTGAGCGGCCTGGACGCAACGAATGCGCACTTTTTGCGGTCAAGTACCGTCAGATGATCAACATGACGAGTCGCAGTAGAGGCTTTCGCACTAAGAAGATGCTGACGGAGATGGAGGGTGCTTGGCCTGTCAATAACGGGCGATATGAGTCGTCCAAGGGGCTGTGGCTTCCTCTCTACGAAGGGAAAATGGTAAGTTTGTACAATCATCGGTACGCTAGCGTACGAAACTCGAGCGAGCGGATCAGTGGTCAAGGAGTAGCAATCCACAGCAAGACTTCTGACCTGCAAGATCCCGATTACCGTCCGCATCCCAGGTACTGGATTCTGGAAAGCGATGCTAAGCCCGACTTTCCATATGCGATTGGATTTAACGACATTTGCAATACCAATAATGCAAGAAGTCTGATTTGTGCTATTGTTCCCAGCGGGGCATATGGCAACAAGTTGCCTATTCTAACGTGGGAAAAACCAGACGGGCATCAAGCAGCTAAATTGCAGGCTAACCTTGCTTGTATTTTCACCGACTACCTTGCGCGACAGAAGATTCAAAGTAGAAGCTTGAGCAAGTACATTTTGGCACAGCTTCCTCTAGTTCCGCATGAAAAGTACGGCAGGAAGTTCGGTGATAAAAGCGCTGCCGATATTATCGACGCTGCAGTCTTGGAGCTCAGCTACACATCTCCCGACTTAGCACCTTTTGCGAAAGATCTAGGCCACGTTGATAAAAGCACTGGAGAAGAAAAGGTGCTGCCCCCATTCACGTGGAACGAGGAGCGGCGCTTTATGCTGCGCGCGAAATTGGATGCAATGTACTTCATTCTGTACGGCGTCTGGGACCCAGAGAAGCCATTGGTCTCTCGCAAAGAAGTGGAGCATGTCTACTCTACTTTCCCAGTGCTCGAGCGCAATGAGCGTGAGCGGTATGAAGGACGATATCGTAGCCTTGAATTAGCGCTCCTGTGGATCAGTGCTTTGATGGCCGGCAAGCCGGATGCTGACATCAGGGATGACGTCGTTGGCGTGTTCTAGAGGTCTGCTTGCTCTGGGTCATAGAATGTATTTCAGTTCTAGGTGTATCTGAACGCGGCAACTTCGATGTATATACCAGACGGGTTCGCTTTGAGGGCAGCAGGGCAAGGGTTGTCGCTAACACAGGTCACCCACATGGAGGATTGCCCGAGTGCCCAAGTACGTTAGCGTGCCACTCGAATATCTACCTCGTCCAGCCGGCACCAGTGACGTCTTCGTTCGCGCAGCTGAGCCATTCACTGCTGAGCTTGGCAAAGCTACTCCCGCCAGAGATCAGGAGCGTCAGCGCTTCTTCGAGGAGCAGGTGCGGCAGATAGCATGGCACTTGGGCGAGGACCGCGTGCCCGTGTTCCTCGACTTCAACGGAGAACGGCGGCGAATGGACAAGGGCTGCGTGGGTCACGCCGTAGCCTCTGGCTTCATCGAGCCGCCCGTAAACGGCTCAAGTGGCTACGTGGAATATGTCAAGCTGACTGGGGCGCCAGCGCAGAATGGGGAAGCTCAACTCTGGCGGGCTTACAAGCGCGAGGACATCGCTGAATTGTTTGGGCACGTATTTAGCGCGGGCGCTTGGAACCAAGGGTTTGTGGTCCAGGGCCAAGACGTGTTCCTGCTCGTAACTCTCGACAAAAGTGGCCATCATGAAGACCACCACTACATGGATGGCTTCGTCTCTCCTGCCTTGTTCCGCTGGCAGAGCCAGAACCGCACGGCCCAGTCGTCATCACACGGGAAGATCATCAGCGGTGAGGCTCCGGGCTACCGAGTCCATCTCTTCGTTCGTGCACGCAAATTGCATGATGGCTTAGGAGCGCCGTTTGTCTACTGCGGCCCGCTCACCTTTGTATCGTGGGAAGGGGAGCAGCCCATCACCGTTATGTGGCGCCTGCCGAAGCCGCTGCCAGACGAACTTGCTAAAGCGTTTGGGGCAGGAGAGGGGGCGTGAGCTGGTCTAGTTTGCTACTTTCCTGCTCCTGGTTTTCACCCGTCAGTCCTTGCTGGAAAGCAGCTCCATGACGGTAGTAGCCGACTATCTGCACCAGTTTTGCAAGCGGGCAGCAGCGAAAGGACTGGCCTTGAAACAGCCGGGATCCAACTTTGTCGCCATGCGGGACCTGGTCCCAGGATCACATGTCAGTTTAAGCGTTCGCCGTGATCAAATTCAAGTGAACCTCAACAATGAGGGTGACCATGATAGGCGACGCTTCGACGCTCTATTCTCAAGGCGAGCTGAGCTTGGCGCTGCTATCGACGAGCCCCTCACTTGGGAGAAGAAGGAGGGACGGAAAAAAACAGCTGTGCGGGCCACCCTAAACCGCGGATACGAAGAACAGGGTGACTGGGCTGGCCAACACGATTGGGCGATCAAGACCATGGAAGCATTCGTGAATGAGTTTGGACGGGTGTTGCGAGGCCAATGAAGGAAGAAGAATTCCGGTCTTGGATGGTCTCCAAGGGACAGGCGCCGTCGACCGTCTCCACTCGAATATCAGACGCCCGTCGGATTGAAGCTCAGTATGGTGACCTAGACGCTGCTTACGACGCTGATCAGTTTCGCAGCGTCCTGGATACCCTAACCTATTCGCCAGAGGATCAAGCTCGAGGCAGGCCTAATCCGTCGCGCCTCAACATCGATGGCGACCTATATCAAAGCCTTGCTCCTTACCGCTCTGTCTTGTCAGTCTACTCACAATTCAGGCACGAAGTTGATGGCGGCAGCAGCCAAGCTGACCGGATTCGCCGCTACGTCATCGAAAGCTTTGTCCTGCCCGCTCGCCAGCAAGGCGCTTCTGAGTTTTCCGTCAGGGCTGGCGACGTGCACGCAGCTTTGGGTTTGGACAACGCAATGCCAGCTGTTTGCAGTGTTCTCGACGGACAGAAGCTTCGGAGCGAGGCTGCTATCGTTCAGATTGCACGCGACGGTCCACCACAGGGCGCAAGTGCGGCTTGGCGCTTCGCCCTGACCGCATCCCTACCATTCGGCGTGGCGGCGGCTGAAGCGGCATTACGACAGCGCTACGGGGAGCCCATTCAAGACTCCCAGAAAATGATTGCGTTCGGGTTGCCTGATGGGCGATCGATTGCGCTTCAACGCGACATTACCAAAGTTCAGCTGTGGGTTGAGGATCAAGCAACTGCAGCCCCGCCAGTGGAAGCTGTACAGCACTACTCGCCAACACAGGGCAGGCATTCAAACTTGCCGCCGCGGCTGAGCCATGCTCCCGACCAGCAACATCGCGATCTCGGGTTTCCGAAGCCCGTCTTGAGTGCCCGCGTTGGGTCGGTCCCTGAGCTCGAAAAGTTGCTCAATTGGTATGAGCAACAAGCATCACCGCTAAACCGAGCAGCACTTGAACAGCTCAAGCTTCAGTTCCTCGCCCGTTATCCCGACTTTGAGCCAGCTGGCTTCGCAGGTACGACCGGAGGCTATTTCGACGGAGAGCGCGCCTACAAGGACCGCCTGCTCGCTGGTGCCCGCGACATCGTAGGACAAGCACATCAGCTTGCGGATGAAGACCTCGGACGGCAGCTTCTCGACCTACTGACGAGCCCAGACTCAGGCTTGCTTGGCTGGCGCACCGACGCTCGCATTAAGAAGTTGAGGTCAGTCAGTCCCGGGGTTTTAGAGCAAGCGGCCGCACAGCTTGGACGCGAAACTGGGGACCTTGGTGCTGCCGTCGAGCGGTTTGTCGCTCATACATGGCCGGTTCTTTCCGGAGGACAGGAGAAGAGCCTGCCGTACAGTGAGAGCCGCAACATTCCGTCCATGATTGCGGCGCTGGTGCGACCCACTGATGGCTATGGAATCAACACCGAGCCGGTTCAGCGCACGCATCGAGCATTGTTCGGAACCGCCGCTTTCGCATTCAATCCGATCACCGCAGCGGAATACGACAACGTGGTTGCCATGGCGCGCCAAATCTTTGCTGTGATGCGCGATGAGTGGAAATGGTCTCCACGTGATCTCTGGGACGTCCAAGGTTTCGTGTGGGCAGTGAATAGGGCTGACACTCCCGAGAACCTCAGTGCAGCTTCGCAGCTCGAAGGAGCAAAGCCGGTGCCTTCTCCTACCAACCTCATCCTCTATGGCCCTCCTGGGACAGGGAAAACGTACGCGACCGCTCATGAGGCCGTCGCTTTATGCGACGGCTCTGCTCCAGCTGATCGGGCTGAATTGAAGAACCGCTACGACGCCCTTGTCGAAGCGGGGCAGATCGCATTTGTGACGTTTCACCAGTCATACGCGTATGAGGATTTCGTCGAGGGTCTTCGCCCAACAACGGGCTCAACCGAGAACGAGGAAGACAGCGCCTCTGCTGGCTTCCGTCTTGAGCCGCGGCGTGGCATCTTCCGGGAAATAACTTTGCTCGCCGAGCAGGCGCGAAAGACAGCCAACCAACCACGTGGCTTTGACCTAACCGGTCGCAAGTTCATCAAAATGTCTCTCGGTCGCGCGGGCATTGAGGACCACATCTACGATGCGGCGATCGACGGTAATTACGTTGTGTTGGGCTGGGGCGGGGAAGTGGATTGGTCGGATCCTCGCTACAACGATTATCAGGCCATTTTCGACAAGTGGAACGAGCTTGAGCCGGGCACCAGCGGTAACAGCGGCAACATCTCGCAAGTGTGGCGCTTCCGCGTTGGGATGAAGGAAGGGGACATCATCATCGTCTCCGCCGGCAATTCCAATTTCCGCGCCATTGCTGAGGTAGTCGGGCCCTACAGATATGAGCCCACCGGCGAGCGGACATACAATCATCGCCGTGAGGTCAGGTGGCTGTTGGTGTTGGACGACCCACTTCCGATCGACACGATTTACGACGGCGTCTTCACCATGCAGTCGTGTTACGGACTCAAGGAATCCAAGATCAAAAAGGAGGCACTCTCGCGTCTGCTACCAGGTACGGGTTCTGTCGAGAATGCGACGCCTGACCAATTTGTCCTCATCATCGATGAGATCAACCGAGCGAACATCTCGAAGGTGTTCGGCGAGCTGATAACACTGCTTGAGCCCGACAAGAGGCTGGGTGAGCGCAATGCACTCAAGCTGAAGCTCCCATATTCGGGCGACGCTTTCGGCGTACCGAACAACCTGCACATCGTAGGAACGATGAACACCGCGGACCGGTCAATTGCCTTGCTGGATACCGCACTCCGCCGCCGCTTTGACTTCCGCGAGCTGATGCCGGACCCGAGTCTGCTGGCGGAGAACGTCGACGGAGTTCCGGTTCGGAACCTCCTTAAGACAATCAATGACCGCATCGAATATTTGTTCGATCGCGAGCATCAGATTGGCCACGCGTTCTTCATCAACTGCGGCAGCAAGGAAGCGGTGGACAGGACCATGCGCGACAAGGTCATTCCACTGCTCCAGGAATACTTTTACGAAGACTGGTCGAAAGTTGCGCTTGTGCTGGGGGATGCGGAAGGAGCTGGCCACTTCATCGAGCGAAAGGTGCTGAGCGCTCCCGGGGCAAGCAACTCAGACGGGCTTAGCGAAGAACGGTTTCGATGGTCGGTGAAGCCCATTTTCGACATGGCGGCTTACGACCAGTTCCGGTGATCCGGCGCACAATCCTCGAGTGGCAGACACTGAGATATGGCGAGGATCTAGATGATCCTCATGTCGTTCCCGCTTGGGCGGGAGACAGACTTGCAGCTGTAGCGAAGGCATCTCCACTGGGAGGGGAGGGCGGTGCCCGCATCCTGCAGCACGGGCGGCATTCGATACGTGCTGGGCAAGTGGTTGGGATCATCGCTGCCCGCGATTGCACGCTGGAGATCCTTCCGAAGATCGACGGGTTAGAGACTGACGACGCGCGCACGCGCACCAACTTGGTGCACATGCTTGCTGCGGTTCTCGAGCTTGAAATCGCGCCCGGATCCATGACCGAAATTGGATGGCAGAAAGAGAACCTTCTTGAGATCCTGATCAGGCTTTTTGCCGACAAGCTGTTTGCTGAAGTGCACCGTGGACTACCTCGACGCTATGTGGCTGAGGAAGCAGACCTACCAGCACTTAGGGGCCGCTTGGACGTCCAACGGCAATTCCGCTCTCTTGCTGCTACACCACAGCGCCTTGCCTGCAGGTTTGATGATCTCTCGGCCAACGTGCCGTTAAACCAGATTATGAAAGCCGCTGTCAGACGGCTTTCTCGCGTGAGCCGGCGTGACGAGACACAGCGGCGCCTGCGAGAGCTGAGCTTCGCGTTTGCGGACGTGGCTGAAGTCCCAGTGCAGCAGCTGCGCTGGGGAGAAGTGGTCCTCGACCGCACCAACTTACGCTGGCGTTCGCTGCTCAACCTCGCACGGCTGCTTTTGGGGGAGCGTTTCCAGACGACAAGCCGAGGGCAAGACGAGGGCTTCTCACTGCTCTTCGAGATGAACACGCTGTTCGAAGAGTATGTCGGGCGGATGCTGAAAGTGGCGCTCCGAGGCACCGGCTACACAGTCCATTTGCAAGGTGGCAGATTATACTGCTTGCGCGAAAAGGACAGCTTGTCGGGAGAACTTGGTGCTCAGCGCTTCATGACCAAGCCTGATATCTTGGTCAAAGCTGGGTCCAGCAATGCATGGGTAATCGACACCAAGTGGAAGCGCTTAGCTGCGCGTATCGACGATCCAAAGCAGGGCGTTTCACAAGCTGATGTCTATCAGATGATGGCGTACGGTCGGCTCTACGACTGCCCGCGGCTGATGCTGCTGTACCCCTATCATAACGGTCTCGCCGTTGATCCCGGGGTCACCGGCAGGCATCAGGTGGTAGGCAGTAGTGACGAGCTCCTCACCGCCACCGTCAGTCTGACGGACCTACGCATGGTCCCACAAGCGCTCAGAGCTTTGGTTGCCGACATGGCTGAAGGTTTGTCAGCTGCAGCGTAGGGAGCCTGCGCGGCCTGTGTCGGCTCACTCATGGCATTTTGGCACATTCCTACTTGGTATAGGCGGAGACCGCTTTGCCCCTATCTCTGCGTCGGGAGGGGAATGAGGCTGAGCCTGGAAGCTGCCGTGTGCTGGAAGACGAGGTTTCGTAACATCATAGGTGCCAAGGATGGTCCGGCGGCGTTCGACCGGCATCTTCGCGATTGGAGCGGTCAACTGCGAAGCCAATTCCCACTGCTTTGGTCGATCAGCTAAGGTCAAGTCGTTCGGTTTCGCCGTGGGACACGCTCCGGCCAGGGTTTCGAAGGCGGCTGACCGCACGACCGCGCGCATCCGTGCCGTGTGCAAGGGTGCTCTCACTCGGCGCGCCTGCTCGCCCGGCGGCTAACGCTCCGTAACTGTCGACGTCTGCCTGATCATTGGAGGCGTGGGCCTAGCGTTCAATCTCCCGGTTCAGTTAGGGGTACTGGTCAACGGTACCCTACAGACGATCAAGGGCGGACGGCGGATAATGAAACTGACGAACAGCGACTATGCGCATTTCTTCTTCAGTGAGTACGATCTCGAGGCTCAGCTCATTGCCATCCATGGATTCCTACAACGTTCGCAAGAGCGAGAGGAGCAGGAAGCCGACGAGATCAGGGCTTTGGCCAAACGAGCGGAAGAGATCGGCAGCGAACATCTAGTTGGCATGTATACCGACTCCGTCCACGCCTCGGTGTACAGCGACGCGGCACACAGCGCCGCGGCGGTAGGGATGCTGGCGCCCTTCGTTGAGAATCTTTTTACCGGCATTTTTCGCGGGATCGGTGAGGAAGAAGGCGACTATCTCGGTCGCGACAAGGACACCAAACGCTCGATGCTTTCACGCGCACATTTTTGGAACCCGCACTTCGCTTTCACCTCCAGCGAAGTGAAGACCAATCTCGTCGATGGAATAATGCAGCTTGCTGATGCCGCAAAGCTGACCCCGCGTTTGCCGCCCGACACCCGCAAAGTACTTGAAGCACTGTTCGAGTACCGGAACGGCATGCTGCACAACGGGTTCGAATGGCCACCCGAGCGGCGCGAGAAGTTCGCTGAGCGCATCCGCAATTGGGATCCGTCTTGGTTCATCTGCGCGCAGTCGGGAGGAAAACCCTGGGTCTGGTACATGTCTGATGTGTTTATTGCCCGTATCCTGAGCTTCATCGATGAGGTGATTGAGGGAGCGGGCCAGCACGCACATGAGCTATATTTCCCGGCCAGCTGAGCCGGATGCTCCGGCAAGTTGCGGAAGCAATTAGGTATGCGCTTCCCCTGAAAGTTAGCTCCAGACGTAGGCTACAGCGTGAAGAACCGCATCTGCCTTGACGTCACAGCGAGGGGGTGAGCGTCCGCCACCGAGGCGTTCGCAGAAGGCTGCTAACTCGGGAGGTGCGGACCTACTTGAATGAGAGCGTCGGCGTCCATTGGCGGGAGCGTCGAAGCTCAGCGTGAGGTTTCGCTTTGGTCCGCCAAGAAGCGTCGAGCTGCGAGAGCATAGCCGAGTGTCGCGCAAATTGAGCTTCGCGTCGCATCTGCCTACGACGGCTTACGTCTGCTTACGTCTGCTAAGCTCAGGAAGCAGCGATCTTTCCTTTAGATTTGAGCTGTATGGTTCATCCGGGGGGCAGGGGGTGGATCCTTCGACTGGGAGAATGACGTTGATGATCGACTCCATCCCTCGAAAGGAAATTTGCAGCAGGACTTTCCAGTGACCGTCAGGATCAGGGCAGGCGCTCCCAATCGGGAAACGCAGAACGCCGAGCTTCTTAAGAAAGCGCTATTAGCTAGCGAGCCAGGACTGAAGGATCCAGCTGTAGAGTTGGAGATACTCTACAGCTTGCCTTTACCGGGCCGACAAATTGATCTCGTCATACTTTACCACGACACGCGGAATGTGGATTTACAGCTCAAGACTTCTAAGGGTGTTCCAATCCACTCCTTTGTCCTCGTTATCGAGGTGAAACAACACTCGCCTGACCTTGTGCGATTTCAAGGGCCTTCACTGCAGGTTCGGTATGACGGTCAGTGGCATGATGCGACCGATCAATGCGATGCGCAAATGTGGGCCTTAAAACGATATCAAAAGGCGACCTACCATGGCCGCATGCGCCGCCAGACCTTTGTGCAGCGGGCAATTTGGCTTCCGCGTGTGCCCGGCGCTGCACTTGAAGAAGCTCCAGCATCGAGCAGTGTACCGGTTCACTATGCCGAGGCAGGTTGGCAGGAGATCACGGAGAAACTTGAGGTAAACAGGGGTGCTGTGAAGACCCTTGTCGATCATGAGGATCCTACTCGACATAGCCTTCGCTCGTTGAGCGCTCATCTAACACATGAGGTACGACCAACACGCCTGGATCTGCGGCGAATGAATTCTCTGACGCAAACTCGGTTTGACGCTGAGAAGAGCGCATACATAATCAATCTCGGAAACGGCCTCTTGATGCTCCGTGGTCGAGGCGGAACGGGCAAAACCTTTGCGCTCGTGCAAATCGCTTTGCATTTGGCTCGGAAAGGGATGCGGACAGTCCTTCTGACCTACAATCACGGGTTGATAGCGGATGTGAGCCGCGCCTTAAGACTTATCGCGCAGGAGCACCCAGACCTGGGTGATGCATTGCCGCTGGTCCAGACGCGCTACTCATTCATCCAGGAACTATATGAGCAGACTTTCGGATCGCGCGCCGAGCGCGAAGCCCGGGCCACTGTGCCGCTCGATAACCGTGAAGCATACCGGCTAGACGGTCTGCTCAACCACAAAGGAGCAGTGCGAACCGAGTTCGATTTCGTCCTTGTTGATGAAGGGCAAGACTGGACAGAGCCACAACGCAATCTGTTGTACAAGCTATTTACGCCCAATCGTGTCGTGGTCGCTGATGGTGTGGATCAGTTTGTTGGCCAAAGTCGCTGCAAATGGGATAACCCGGGTGTGCCAATGAATCGCCGCCACGGATTGCGGGCCTCGCGGCGCACTAAAGGTGCGACCTGCCAGACGGTATCAGAAATCGCACGCGAACTTGGCATCTCCGATTGGGATCTTGAACCGGATCCGGAGGCGTTCGGCGGCCGCTTCACGGTGATAATCGAACCTGAAGCGCGGCACGCGGTCTCCCGAGCGCTCCGAGTGCTGGAGCTTGATCAGCGGAAGGACCAGCACTTACGGGCAGTCGATAACCTGATTTGCCTGCCGTCCAGCAAGATGGCTCACGGATTCAATTACTCAGCCCTTTTCGACAGAGCCATCGACGCGGTGAGTGGTGACAGCTGGCGCGGCTTCTGCGAGGAAGATCGCAGGATCTACCCGCTTCGGCATGAGCAACTGCGGGCCATCCAGTACCATTCCTGCCGTGGCATGGAAGGTTGGACTACAATCTGCTTCGCGCTCGACCAGTTCTTCGATTTCCAGAAAAATAATCCGCTTGTGGACGCAAAAGTCATCGAGGCTGAAATGCGAAGCGACTTGTACTTCGATCGGAAGAACCTTGAAGCGAGGCTTAGACTTGAGTCGAGAATGTTTGCAATAAATTGGTTGATGATCCCTCTGACGCGCAGCATCGATCATCTAGTGGTGCATCTAACAAGCGACAGTTCCGAGCTCGCTAAGGTTCTTCGAAATGTTAGCGATCGCCGCCCAGGATCGATCGAGTGGATGTCAACAGCTTAGCTTTGTGAGATCCGCATGGTCGACTCTACGGAGATTTACTGCGATGTTTATTTGGACCATCGAAGCATTTACCCTCCGGTCCGCTCAAAAATCGTTGGAGGCTGTATGTCCGCAGAGCAATGAGAGCGACGCCCCCGTGATTTCGCGGACCATAGGATCTGACAAAGAGACCTGAATGGTCATGACCTGCGAACCGGCCAATGACTCAGGCTTTCGACGATTTGCTAGCTATCACTTCATTAGCTTCGGAAGACACGCAACATTCTAGCTGCGAAGCTCTTCAGCCTACTCGAGGGCTTCACTTCGTCCATGGTGTCGTCTCTCGAGACCGAATCACGCAAGCGCAATGAGTTCCCCCTGCTTGCAGTGCCTGCGGATGGTTCTTCCGTGAAATTCGGGCTTACCCTCTGCTGCAAAAGATCGATGTACTCGTGATCTTCAGCGACGTGTAATTCGCGGTGCTTCCAGCGGTAGTCGCGGGCGAGCACCGGTTCTGCCGCGCGCGCTTCAACAGGAGCACTTCCCGGGCCTTCAACGGTCGTATGCTGAGGCGCATTGCGGCTAGCTTCAGGTTCGACTCCGTCAGATCTCGCGCCAACAAACGTGTTCTGAGACGGCTCGGAACGAGTTCGCGTCTCAACTCCATCAGAGCTTGCTCCATAGGACTTCAAGGTCGGCCCTAGCTCCTCGCAAGCTCGAGCCAGCCGGCTCAGCGCCTCATCGAGCTCGCGAGACATAGAAATGCTGCTCCACGGTCGCGAGTTGCTGTAAATAAAGTGACAAGTTGCCGTGGCTACGAGTTACGCGAACCCTGAAGGCGCAGGGTACTTTCTGCGAGCGAGCCCAACTATCCACGCGCGAAGCTGCTGAGTTGAAACTTGCACGTGAGAGACGAGACGCACCAGCAAGCGCACCTATTCCGTCAATCTTCTCGACCTGACTGTTTGCCACTGCGTCCCAGCTGCGGACAGGTGTGAAGGTCCCATCCCCGTTCAGCTGAACAGTGAAGAGGTAGCCGCTATTCGTTGTGCAGAAGGGGCGAGTGACGGAGCCGCCACCCTTCAATGCAGCGATCTGCTTTAGCAGCTGCTGTATCTGTTCTTGCTGCTCCTCGCTAATCGCACGAGCATTTCTCGTTCTGTCATAATCTTCCCTGGGCATGATCACCACATCGTTTGGGGGAAGCGGTTTGCCAGACTGTTCCATCAACCGTCGTACCAGGCTTCGCTGCGCTTCCAACTCAACCCTAAGCGTTGCGACTTCCTGCTGCGCCTCCTTGAGATCGCGCTCAGCCTCCTGAAGCTGCTGCCGCAACCGCAACATATTCTCACGGGATGGATCAAGATCCTTCAGGGCTTCCGTTCTGAGTACGAGTGCTAGGATCATCGCAATGAATACGAGCGACGTGAGCAGCTCAACGAGTGTAAATGTTACGACTTGCTCGTTCTGATTCTGGAGCTCCTGGGAGCGCGAAAGCCTCACCGATGCGCCTCGCCACGTACCTCTTCAATCCTGGCGGCGAAGTCACTTAGAATGCCCGAGAGACGCTGCGTTGCCTCTGTAAGTTCATTCTGGAAGCGCTCTGCATCCGCTCGCATGGTCGCTGTCACGCTCTCCATGCCGTCTGCAAGCGACTTGCGATTGAATTCGCTTTGTTGCTCAATCGCGGACCGAGCAGTTTTGCCGGCCTCGTCAATGCTGGCGACGATCCGGTTCTGAGCCTCCTCTAAGCCGGCTAAGAGACGGCCGTCCTCCCCGATGCCTTTGTTGAAGCGTTCTGCCAGAGCTTCGGACTGCCTTCGCACTTCGTCCATTTGCTCCGAAACGGAGCCCACGTTCGCTGTGATCGTACCGAGCACCGGCGTCAGCGTTGGCGCCAGCACTGCAGTTTGCTCGAATGCACTGCCCATCTTTTGCACTTCGAGTGTAGAAGAGGAAACTGCCTCCGCTAGACTTTTTCGGAGTTCGAGAATCTGAAGTTCGAATTTCTTTAAAGCTCCCGCGACGTTCGTCGCGGCCACTTCAGCCGCTTGCTTGGCCTCATCGCGGACCTCGTTGATGGTTGCGACTTGCTCAGCGCTTTGTGACAACGCGATTTGGAGACGCTGCGCGGAGCTGACAATCTGCTCCGTTTGTGAACTCAAATTCCCGGAAATCGCCTTCGCAGACTGCACGATGGGCTCGAAGGCTTCTTGAACGGAATTCCTGAGATCGACTGTTACGAGAGATGTAACTTGTTCTCGTTGCAGCTCAACTTGCGCCCGCACAGCAGCAAGTTCGGAAGCAATCGACTGGGCTTCGTTTGAAACCTGGCGGGCATACTGAGTGAGCGTTGCTTCTACCTCGGCAGTGATCTCGCCTAGTGAGCGACCACCTTGCAGCACAAGAATCCGGCAAACCAATCCAAGCGCCGTGGCACCAAGGGCCATGCTGAAATGCCGGAGAATGCCCTGGCTCGTAATTTCCTGGCCAAGAAGTCCCGCAGGTAGAAACCCGGCCAGCATGGCGACCATGGTGAGCAGGAAGCCGAGGAAGTAACAGCTGTCGGCAAACTGCTGTCGTGTGTCGCTCCGATCCACAAAACCCTGGAGCTGTCCGAAGCCATAGAAGCCCAGGATGGTCAGCAGGGGACCGGCGAAACCCACAGCGCCCAGCCCTTCAACCATGCCGGCTGCAGCAGTACCCACTCCAACAACGACTGCGGTGAAGAAGGCAAGCTGCAACGTGCGATGTGCACGCCGTTCGTCTTGCTCAAGCGAAGGAGCCGCTACTGCCGTGTCACTGTCCGACCCCGGTAGGGCAACGGCTTGGTGATCGACAGTGTCTGCCCCGTCACTTTTCGCTATGGAAAGCGTGCGTTTCTTGCGGGTACGCGCTGGGGTAGACTCGTTCACAGGGTCGATGTCCTCAAGAGAGCTTCAAAGTCCTTGGGTGACGAGAGCACGGCATTCTCGTCGAGAACCTCCACCTCCGCGCCAAGATTCTCCAATCGTGACTCCCATGCGCGGAGCTTCGCCTTCTGGAACCCAGGATCAAGCCGATCCTCAGTCAGCGTTCGGTAGACAAGCACGAAGCGACTGTCTCTGAAGTCCAGACCACGAAAAGAGTAGGGCACTGGGCTTTCCTCCTTGAAGTCTGACAAAATCACAAAGACCTTTGGCACGCCCTTCTTAGTCAGCTGAAGCGCCCTGTCAGCCGAGATTATTGCAGCTCCGATCTCTGTCGAATTGGCGATTGGTCGAGCAAGCATCATTGAGGGGCAATCGGCCGCCACATAGCGTGTAAATTGCTCCCGATCGCGGATTGTACCCGGATCTACCTTGCCCACAGAGAAGGCAGAAGGCCTGTAAGCAGTGGCGCAAATTGGCTCACGTCCGAGGCTTGCCTCACCGATTGCATGAAACCTCACCGCGATTGGTCGAGGAAGTCGGTTTGCAGCCCCAGCGATCGCATTTCCAACCGCCGTCAAAACTCTCTTGTTCAAATCATCCGCGATAGGATTGTGCCACGTCTCGGACAAATCGACGAGAACAGAGACTGCAACCTTTGGGCGCCTGTTGCCAGGATCATCCGACTGGTCGCAGCCACTTACTCCAAGCACCACAAGTGCGGCAATGAGCGTGCGCTTCATGCAGCGCTCGCTTGTAGATGATTGCCTGAGGGCTCGCGCCAGATCTGCGACTTTACCCAAGTGATGGGCCAAGCGGTCACGTGCAGCACAAATAGGACCGTTGCCGCGACGGCAGTTAAAGCAAAAATCGAAGCAAGCCACGCCAGACGACCGAGCATGCGCACAAGCCAAATCACTGCGGCGACAGAAGTTGCTCCAAGATACGCCATGCCTCTCAGCATCAAGTCAATGTAACTGGATGCCCAGCAAATTCCGGCAATGATGCCAACGAGCAGGAGAGCCTCAGCAACGCCAACAATGCCGTGCGCGGCGATGCAGACCCAAACGATCCCAATCGCGATCGCTCCAAGCCCAAACAGACTGAATGCCTTGAACGCCCCGTCGCGAGGCGAGAGTACGTCTTTCCAGCTTGCGTCGTGTTCGACAGCGGTGCTCGTACGATCAAAGAGGGCTCCGCCAGCGAGCAATGCAACAAGCCCCGTGAGGAGCGAGAGCCCCACCGCAAGATTGTGGCTGACCGCGAATAGGCCGCTTTCTTGCAGAGCAGGCGCAAATACCAGTGCGAACATTCCGAGCACCACGATGACGCCGAGTGGTAGGAAAATGGCGTAAGAAGTGACTGCTGCGATGTCTCCCTCCGAAGGAGCAACTTCTCGCTTCCAACGGGTTGGGTTCACTGAGTCCACCGCTTCGATGAACCGCTTGCGTTCGTCGCCCAGGAGCGAAACGGCCGGCTGCTCAGCTTCGCCGCGCCCTTTGATCTGTGCGGCGAATTCGTCGACAGACTCAGCTGCGCGAGCGGCCGCTTCCTCAATTCGATCGTACCTACCTTCCAGGCCGTCGACGAACCTCTTAGCGCCGGCGACCTGCTCCTTGATCGATTGCACGGTGCCGAGTTCCTTTATGCGGTCGAGCTCTCTCGCCACACCATATCCGCTACTGGCCTGGAACAGAGTGATAGCCGGTCCCACAAGAGCAATTGTCATGTGAAAGGCACCGCCTTCAGGAAAGTCGATCTGCCCTTTAAAACCACCTTCGAACAGCTTGTAGAAGATGTAGTACTCAAGTGCGGCGAGCGGGAAGATCATGCAAACAGACATCGCTCCCTTAAAAAACTTAGCGAGCGGGCTGTCATCTTTCTCCTTTATTGATTCTGCGACGAGGCCACCTAGAGATTCTACCAGCGGGAAGAACGCTGCGCCGATGACAGCGATCTCAATTCCTACGTACGGGATAGTGAGCCCACCAAAGGTTTCGTCAAAATAGAGGTACAGCAGCCCGAAATTGACGAGGCTGACGACAAGGATTGAGAAGGCAAACAGGCGAAACTTCGAGCGTGCTTTTGACAAGGCGACGCTCTTCTCCAAGGTGACATCGTCAATCGCGTCGAAGCTCGTCGCTTTGGCTGCATCTTCACGAAAGTTGACGAGCAGATCCATGAGCGTAGTGCCAGTAGTCGACTTGGACGCCCGAGTGATTTGCTGAAGCCGGCGGTCGAGAGTGGCGCGGATCTGAGCTAGCTCCTTCTTCAGCACGGTATGCTTACGATCCAGAAGGATGCGAACGGTACCGAGTGAGAGGCGCTGCCGTGCTTCTGCCTTGCTCTGCTTGAAATGGTTGCCAGCCTCACTTGGGCCGGGCCGAAAAGCTAGAATGCGATTGGCTGCTTCTACAGGCGCGTTGGGCACAAAGCGTCCGACTGCATAAATAAGAACAGCTGCCGGAATGGCTACGAGCAACCAGATCAACGTCCAGTAGATTACTGTGACCGCGACTTGGACGAACTGGTCCCACGACATATTACGCTGCCCCCTGACTTGGTGGCTCGGTCCCCATCGAGCACTGCCTGTCTAGAATGCCAGCGTTCGCTGTGGCAACATAAAGCTTTGGTGTGGAGGCTTAATGTCGAGCTCCCTGTTGGTTTTGCTGGGAGCGGTCAATTTCGTCCCGAGCGGCCAGGCGTTTACCTGCACTCCCGTTCGAGTTTGGGACGGGGATGGCCCTGTCTGGTGTGCCGAGGGCCCTCGGATCCGTCTGGCGGGGATAGCGGCACGCGAGATTGACGGCACGTGCAGAGCCAATCAGCCCTGCCCGAGAACTAATGCTGAGCAGGCAAGGGATCAGTTAGTCAGCTTTGTGGGAAGCCGAGTGGGGTGGAGCTCAGAGGGGCACGCTCTGGTGAGTGGCCCGCCTATGCGTTGCGTTTCAGTGGGCAACGGCAAAGGAGATCGGACGGCGGCCTGGTGCGTCTCACCCAAAGGAGGCGACTTGTCGTGCGCTATGGTGCGAGTTGGCGCTGCACTTCGGTGGGAGCGCTACTGGAGCAATCATCGCTGTTGACGCGGCTAAGGTGCCCAGGCCGCCATCAGGCCAAGCAACCTCAAGAGATATTCACTCGCAACCGATGCCATCGCCATCGCGATCGAGGTGCCTCGCGTACCCGGGATCATCGGCCATCACGGGTGCCGCCCCAGCCGCCCGGGCTTCAGTACAATTGGCGAAAGCTCTGTTGAGCCCAGTGCGCTTACGCTTCGCGGAGCCACTCGGGGCTGAGCTGGCCGACTCAGACGCGCCGCCGTGACAGTGATACTCGCCAGTCTTTCGATTGTTATGGCAACCTTTTGCGTTCAGGCCTCCAGGATGCGCAGCTAACACCCCGCTCGGGCAAGCGACTGCTGTGGCCAGCGCAAGCGTCAGTGTAAGCCTCGTGGTCATCATGGTTTGGCGCTCATCACGAGCTTACGACATAGGTCCAAAAAGCCTTAACAATTGCGGAAAGGACCTTAGCTTCACCACTACTCATTACACTTTCATGCAAATGCACTGAGTAGGGGAGGGTGCCGGTTTAGCTCTGATCCGGCAGGCAGAAGCGAGGAGCGAACAAGCTGGCGGGGTTCCAGGTCAAGAATGCTTTGAGCTGAGATGCGGCCAGGGTTCGGCGCCCTGCTGCCTTTAGCTGCGTGCCCGTGAATATAGGTCAATAGTCCGAAGGACATCGTCGGCCAGGTATCGCGCCCCTTCTTTGCGCGTCTTTTGGGCAATCTCATCCATCATGGCAGGCAGGCTCCATAGCTCTATACAGGCGGCGGCCGCTGTCTCCTCGACTCCAGCCTTCCATCCCCAAGTCACGATTGCCCGGTGTACTTCGCCTGGAATGCAGCCGAGGGCGGCTAAACGTTGCAGGACACCGGCTGGCTGAAACTTCTTCGCAATGAAGTAGCCGAGCTTGCGGCGAGCTGTCGCCCGATGAGGTTCGTGTCCCTCCTTGAACGTCTCATCGGTAAGGGCACTGAAGCCAGACGAGACTGAAACGCTTACCTCAATGTGCCAGCGCTCGTTTGTGAGGGGATCGATGGCAAAGAGATCGATCTCATTCTGCCCTGCGCATCCTAGGTTCGGGATTGTCGCCCACCCCTTCACATAGCGGACGTATGCTTCGACGATACGTTCGGTCGTTTCCACACCGCAGCCTCCGCGTGTGCAACTAGCGAACTTTCCTTCCAGTTTCGTTTAGTTGCCTCACGCAGGCTGGATTCGGCTATTCCTTACAGAGATAGCTGTTGCGCGTGCTGGCTGGTAAATTCTAGTTCCGGTATTCGACTTGAGCGTTGAGCACCGAATCTCTGCTGCTCGAGACCTACTTAAGCCTAGTTAGTGCTGGCGTTGCGAAGAGGACTACGTGCTAACATAAAGGTTCTGCAACAAAGAGGAGACACAAACATGTCTGAAGATCCTTCTCAGTCGGCTGCCGTTGAGCTGGCCACTGAACTTACAATTGCGTGGCTTTCCAATCCGAACACTCGCGCGACCCCAGGCGAAGTGCCCGAGTTTCTGCGGACAATGCACGATGCAGTAGTCGGACTCTCGGGTTCTACTAGTGCAACGGATCAGGCGCAGCCGGCCGAAGAGCATACCGCCGCAGTAAGTGTCCGAAAGTCGCTCGCTTCTAGGGACCACATCATCTCGTTAGTTGATGGGAAGCCTTACAAATCGCTAAAGCGCCACCTGAGCAAGCACGGCATGACACCCGAGGATTATCGGAAGCGTTATGGTCTTCGCGCGGATTATCCCATGGTCGCTCCAGCTTATGCCGAGCAGCGGCGGGAGATGGCGAAGAAGATTGGTTTGGGACGAAAGCCAAAGCAAGCATCAGCTCAGGGCGCTCCAGCGACCTCTTCTAAAGCACCGCGTCGGCGCTCCAAGCAGGTAAGCTGATCCTTGATGTGGGCAGGAGACTTCTGGCTACGCTGTAGCTGCGGTAAGGTCGGATCGAACGGATTGATGTGCCGCGCTGCACCGCTTGTCTTCGAAGCTGGGCGCGTCGCACCATCAAAGAGGCTGCGAATTTGTAAGCGTTAGCGAACCGTACATTGCTGGCGGGCAGGCTTGAAAATTCATTGCGGGCGTGCTCGCCTGCGATTGTGCATGCGTACAGGTAGGGGGCGTTTTGTGGCTGCTGTGGTAGGGCAACTTTCTTCACCAGGATTGGTGATGCTTTCACAGCTCTATGGCTTTGCGGGTAGCGCTGCGAAATTTGCTGTTGAGCACATTGAAACGCTGAAAGCGGCTGAGAACATCTTGGCCAACCGATGTGGACAAGTGCTGGAGGCGGCGAACGTCGGCTTTGGCATGGGTGCTGAGACGGCTCTCATTCTGATCGGAGTGGGGCAGGGCTTGTTGGGTAACCCACTGACGGGAGCAACAGCGGTTTCGGCCACTAACCCGATCGTAATGACGTGCGCGGCTGTCGGCGCGATCCACTATGGTTGGAAAGCTATGAGCGACAATGAACGTGATGCACTGTTGTCCAGTGTAAGCGCCGCGTTCAAAGTCGGGGTTGAGTTCATTCGCTCAGTAGCCAACTTCGCACTAGATGTTATCCAGAGCCTCATGTCGCGAGAAAATCTCGAGCAGCTTAAAAAGATGGTCGTGAGCGCTGCTGCTACGTTTGGAAGGCACTTGAGCGACATCACCGGCGCCTTTTCTGATCGAGTAGCTGAAAGCGCAAAATATGTTTCCGCAGCAGCTGGGCGCGCTGGCAATTCTGTGTGGGCGAGGCTGCCAAGTATCCGGGCCAAATCACCGCGGAAGCCATAAAGCGGCAGTGCACAACGATGCGCATCCTGCTTGCCATGTAGATGCTGACAGCGAAAGGCTGGTAGCTCGCTGGCGTGAACTAGCGGTGGGCCAAGGGTTCACCGACTTCGTTACCTCGTCCGATAATTTTCGCTCCCTCATCGGCTCGTCGAAATGTTGGGGAAACCGGAGACGGCCTGGGATCTACTTCTGGTTAGCCGAGAATGGCGAAGCCTACGTGGGGCAAAGTGTGTCACCGCAAAGGCGCTTGCGACAACACCAGCAGCTGCAAGGAGACATTGTAGAAGCGGCTTTCTTCGGTTGTCCGAAGCGTGAACTCAGCGCTGTCGAAGCCAGAATCGTGGCCAGCTGCAATCATCAGTTTCCCCTTCGAAATGTCAAACTGGCGCTTTCTACGGCTCGTGGGGTGCCTTTCGATGAACTACTGGACCCCGATGACCGAGAGGCATTCCTTCGCGGCTTGGATCTGCAACAAACCGATTGGCGCGATCTCCCAGAGCAGGCTCGTCTGAAGGAAAGACGTTTTCGGGAGTTCCTGGATAAGGGCGGGGATGACGCGGTGAAAGCAACGCGTTTCTTCGTTGAACGAGCGATTCCGAAGCCTCAAGACACGGAGCTTGGATTTTGGTCGGTGAGCATTCTGCCTCAAGGCATGCTTCGTTTGAACGCCGGCCAGCAGGAAGTCTTTACCGCCCAATTGACGGATCACGGCACTGAAGTCCGCGTGCTGACGGCTCATCGGGTGAGACTTATTGGGTCGTGGCGGATGCCTTACCAACTGCGCTCCTATGCGAACCCCATGTGGGCTCCTAAACTTGCAAGCTGGCTCACGGGAAGACGGCTGCTGTCGGCTCGAGCGCTTGTGGTGAGGCTAATGCGACATACGCAGGCGCTGAATTCCGGAAGTCATTGTCCCCAGGTGCTACGAGCCAACTTGGATGAGCGCCCCGCTTCCTCTTGAGCATTCGAGGGAACGGGCGGGAGCTCAAACCTATGCCGGTGAAGCGGTGGGGCCCCCAGCTGGTACCAGGCGGAGAGTGATGGGAAGCTACAGTTGGGGGGTGCACCGGCCGCAAACTCATGGAAAGCTGTAAGGCGCGCCCGGTCAGCCGAAGCCGACCTTCATCCTTGCGGCACCTGGCTTGGCAGAAGACTCTTGGCTGAGCAGCGCAAGAAGGCCGTCGGGATCGCTAATGCCCAGGATTGCCGACTTGCGCGCTACAAGAGCAAAGTCGCCTGGTGTGAGGTCGAACAAGCTTGCCAGCCCCGTCGGTGCTTTGCAGCCAAACATGTGAGAGAACAGCTGCTCCGCACGTTGCGCATCGAGCGACTGTAGACGTACTTTGAAAAGGAACCGTCGGGTGCAGGCGGGGTCGAGGTTTTCAACGAGGTTTGTTGTCGCCACGAAGGGCACCGGACAGTCCTCCATCGCGCGCAGCATCTCATTGGTCATACTTACCTCCCAACTACGCTCGGCAAGATTGCGGTCGCGAAGCAGACTGTCGGCCTCATCAATAACCAGCATCGCCTTCTGCTCGATCGCTTCGCGAAAGGCTGCTGCGATGGCCTTTTCAGTGTTGCCAACATACATTCCAAGAAGGTCCGAAGCGCGCTTTTCAACCACGGCGATGTCAAGCCGCTTTGCCAGGTGCCGGGCGAAGGCGCTCTTCCCCGTGCCAGGCGGCCCAGAAGCGAGCAGCGACCAAGCGCGAAATCCATTCTCCGAGATGGTAGAGGCAAGTGCCTCCAAGTCGCAGTCTGCGAGACTAAAGCTAGGTTCAAACGGGGCGACCTGCGCATCAATCGGCTTTGGAGTACGCTGCCCCAGCGCGCGAGCGACGGACGACGCTGCCAGCACCGCATCCTCAATGCCGCCCTTGCTCCAGGCGGCGGCACGTACAGCGTGACGTACGATAGCTGGCGCGACATTCAGTGCCGCCAGGCGCTCGATATCGTTCGCCTCGAGGGTTACTCGCTCCGAACGCGCAATGCGCGAGGCAAGTGTGCGTCGAACCGAGGTGCTTGGTAGCGGGAATTCGATTGCGAGGCTCATCCGGCGAATGACTGGCCCACCCATCAGCTCCTGGTCGTTGATGATCCAAATCGTAGGAACAGTCGATCGTTCGACCAGCCGATTAAGATAGAGCTTGCTGGGTCCTGACTTGAAGAGAGGTGGGATCATCAGGTCTTCAGCCTCGTCAACAATCAGGACGTGGCTAGAGGAACGGGAAACAAGTGACCGACAGATGGCCAGATGGCCGAGCCGTTCACTACGCTCAGGCTCCCGACCGTCGTCATCAGTAGCGCCCACCAGCACTCCGGTGAGGCCGCACTCAGCAGCCAGAGTCGCTGCGAATTCCGACTTACCCGTGCCGGGAACTCCGTAGAGCAGAATGTTGATGCCCCGCTTCCGACGTGCGCCCTCCTTGACGAGAGTCCGCGCGAGCTCGGCAAGGGCACCCAAGTGCTGGAACTCTTCCCACCCAAGACTTGCACGAACTTCGTTTCCGAGCAGTCCCGCTGCTAGGCGATTTTCATCCGTAGTCCTCATTCGAGCAACTCGGAGTGCGAACTGGGTGGCGCACCAGTCCCCGCCACGACAATCGCGGATCAGGCCAGAGTCGAGCAAAGGCGAAGCCGGTTCTAGTCGCTTGAGGATGGTTGCCGGGTTGCGACCCAAGAGCGCCGAGAGCGCCTCGATGTGCACCTCACCAAACGAACTCGGCCCTTCGTGATAGAACTGAAGCAGCTGGCAGTAAGGCTCGAACAGTTGCGCTCGCACAAGGTGTCCCAGGATCTCGCGATCAAGTGCCGTTAGGCCTACGATCTTCGCCAGCCAATCCAGGCGGCCGTCGAGCCCGCTTTTGCGCAGCTTCGGCAAGGCTGCACGAAACTTAGAAACGCGATCCAGAAGTTCGCGCCTGCTTTCGGCGACGCTCCATTCTCCAACAGTGGTGACCTCGACACCCAGGTGCTCTGCAAGGCGCTCGGTAAAGCCAAAGAGCTGGTGAGACAGATGATCAAGAACTCGCGACGAGATCGCGGGCAGCGCTCGGACGGCAACATGCGCGAGAATGTGTCGCTCAACCTTCGGCATGAGGTCGGGCAGACGAAACACAGGGCGAGGGCGGCGTCGGTGAATATGCGTCTCCATCTATGCGAGTTGGAGACGGGATTAGATCTACAATGCGTCAGAAGTGGTCGGGCCAAAGTGGTGGCTAATCGACAACGGGGTAGAAAGGCATCCCCCAGGGGTGGTCTGGATGGTCCATCATGAGGTCGATGAAAATGGGCAGTAGTTGCGCGAGGAGGGCCGCGCCGTCTCGAACCTGGTCCCGATTGATTCGGCTCTGCCACGTTGCGCCTCCGTGAACTAGCTGGTTGCGGAGAACGTACAGACGATCAAATAGGATCGACAAAATAGTAGCGGTGTCGTGATCAGCCATGGCTCGATTGATACGACGCCTCGAGGCCTGCAGGCGGTCGGCCCAGTCGGAGTTGCCAGCAATGCCATTGTGGTGGGCCCAGAACGGCGCGAACACGTAGCTATTGTCTAGAAGGAGGCGAATTTCGTTTGAGAACCGGTTCCAGACTGTCGTGTAAATCCGGTCTTCGCTGTCCATCTCAAGAAGGGTGCGGAAGAACAGGTTGAAGCGAGAACGGTCGCCACCGAGGTCCTCCTCGATCTCCGAGGCATAGGCGGCATTGAAGCCGATCCACAGAAGAATGAAGCGAACGTCTTGGTCGTCCTGCTCACTCATGGCCCGGGTGAACCAACTTAAGGCACGATGCACCCTTAGCGTAAGTGCGGTGGAGAAGCCGTCCCTCAGCTTTCGCTGCTTATCTTTAAGTAGCGCGGGGGCGAGAACGGACACATCAGGGCGGGTCATGCTTCCACCTTGGCCCTGGTAAGCATGGTTGCGGCCAAGGCGAGCCTCTCCTGGAGCTCCTTAACAAGCTCATTTGGTCCAAGGACCTCAATCTCACCGGCCCAGGTAAAGAGATGCTCGGCTAACTCCCGAAGCCCACTAGCACGGAAGCGAACCTCCAGGCTGCCGTCGGCAAGTTCCGTAATCTCCTGCTTCGGATGAAAGCGCCATGCCCGGCCGCGGTCAGCTGGTGGGCCGGCAGGAATGCGAAGCCGCACTTCGTGCGCGTCCCCGCGCCAAAGTCCAAAACTTGTACTTAGCCACTCATCGAGATCGAACCCCTTGGGCGGGTTTCCTGCTGTGTCGGACAGGCGCACTTGCTGCATCCGATCAAGCCGGTAGAGGACGGGATCCTGGCCACCTTTCGGGAACTGGCCGCAAAGATAGCTGACAGCACCGTGCACAAGCCCGAGACAGCAGACCCGCCGCCAATCCGGACGATCTGATCCGGGGCGAAGATAATCGAACTCGATACACTGGCCGCGAAGCATGGCGTCCATGATGGTGACAGAGATCGCCGGATCGACATTTACGCGGGGGCCAGGTCCAACATGGCCGCGCTGGTGGGCTTCCAGCACTTCGAGGTCTGGATCTAGCCGGCGTTTTTCGCGGATGTCAAAGCTTGCACGCACCTTCTCCAACAGAGTGCGGAGCAGCGGCGCGTGGGCGGCACCTTCGGCCTCTTGCCGTTCGACTTCTGCTTGCAGCGCGGCCAATTCGGCGGCGCTCGCACGAACAAATGATCGGCGAAGCCCCTCATCGATGCGCCACCGCTTTCGCGCACCATCGGCTCGTTGCTCGAGGTCGAAATGCAAAGCGATAACCCGGCGCGCCCGTTCTGCAGAGCGACGGCCCTGGCCAAGGCACTCTGCCATCTCTTCTATGGTCAAACCTTCCACTGAGTCTGAAAGCCGCCGGACAAGCGAAAGAATACGGTCCAGCGGAGCCTTACGACCGTTGGTCACCTACAAGCCCCTCCAAACAACGTTCGTTGCTCGCAACCTTACCAAAGATTGATATCCTGGCGAGTGAAGATCACTTGCCCGGTCTTACTCCGCTTGCCAGCACCTCTCTGATCATACTGCGTCCGAAACTGACGCAGCAGGGGGGTAGAATCGCGTTCATGAGCAAAAAAAACACTGGTCCAAAGCCGTTTGCGCGGCGGTTTGAGTTGAAATGTCTTGAGGGCCACATTGGCAAAAATTGGCCACGTAATTCCATAATCGGGGCGCTGTTTGAACGCTGGGTTTTGCCTGGCGAGCGCGCCATCGACGATCAGATCCCGCTGCGATTGGCGGTTAGGGATGGTTATCTGAATTTCTATGCCAACGGTCAGTCCGTAGCGAAGTTGTCCGGTGGCCGCGAAGAGCCGCGTATCGAAGTACATTGGAAGTACATCGAAGGTGTGGCGCCCGGCGACAAACATCCGGAGCCTTCGAGCACTTATGTCCGGGTTCCCGCTCTTATGGCTGCCGGTGTCGATGCGGCCAGCGAAGTTGAACGCTGGATTAGGTGCGCTACCAGCTATGCCGACAAGGAAAAGACCTTCGTTGAACAACTTGTAGCGGCAAACCCAAACATCCTCGATCTGGAGATGGGACTTCCCGGGGACTCCCGTTTCAAGTCCTGCAAGCCGAAGCACGCCGCTCGGTATGAAGGAGCTAATCCGCCGAAGGTCGCGCCTCGAATGGACATCGTCGCAGTCGTGAACGATGGGCCTGACTTGGCGCTCGTTTTCTGGGAAGCGAAACTTGCAACCAATGGTGAGCTTCGCGCGAAGTTGAGTGGCGAGGCAGAAGGTTCGAAGCCACATGTCTGTTACCAACTCGACGATTATGAACATTGGCTCGGGCTGGCGGATCGCAAAGAGCAGGTCATCAGCGCTTATCGTGCTGCTGCAGGGACACTTGGCGACCTGGCCAAAGAAGCCGGAAAGTCGGGGCAGGCCGTCGAGCTCTGGGATAGGCTGAGCAATGCGGAGCCGAGGTTGGTGTGCCGTCCCGGTATCGTGGTCGCCGAATATGATCCCCAGCCCCAAAACGGGCAAAAGGACGAACAGGCTGCCAAAGCCGCCACCTTCTCCCCGTACGCTGAGTGGCTAGCGCGCGAGAATTGTGCGGTGCGTTCCGTTCGCTCCAGAGACTGTGAAAACCGCGCTCTCGCTCAGCTTCCGGTCACAGCCGCTTGAGCGTCCGCCTAACGGTACATCGCGGCACGAACGCCATTGGCGGCAGCTGCATCGAATTGGAAGCAGGCGGAGAGCGGTTGATACTCGACGCGGGACGGCCGCTGGACGCCCCTCGCGAGGCCGAGAACCTGCTCCCTCAGACAGTTGATCGGGGACGCCCTGCTACTGTCCTGTTCAGCCATTCTCACATGGACCATTGGGGCCTCATCCGGGAATTGCCTCAACACTGGCGGCTGCTTGCTGGGCGAGGCTCAGCAGCGCTGATTGAGCTAACGGCGCGGCTGTTCGAGGGAGGTCTTGAGCGGCCAATTGAAGGGTGGGATAGCCGAACCGAACCGCTTCAACTTGGGCCATTCACTGTTCGCCCAATTCTGACGGATCACAGCGGCTTTGACGCCTATATGCTGCAGATCGACGCGGCAGGCCGGCGGCTTCTGTATACCGGCGACTTCCGGACTCATGGCCGAAAGGCGGCGCTAGTGGAACGCATGATTGCACGTCCGCCACGCAATATCGACGTGCTGCTGATGGAGGGCACAAACCTTCGTTCCGACAAGCCGCTGGTGAGCGAAACCGAACTGGAGCAGGCGTTTACTGAGCTTGCCGGCAGAACACCTGGGAAGCTTTACGTCAATTGGTCCGCGCAGAACATTGACCGTACGGTCACGCTCTACAATGCAGCACTTCGCTCTGGCCGAAAGCTGGTCATTGACGGCTACGCGGCCCACGTTCTTCAAACCATCGCTAACGGCACGGGCGTACCCCGGCCCGGATCGAACTTTGAAGTACTGCAGGTGCTTATGCTGCCCGGTGTAAGCTCTCTGTTCCGCAAGGCGGGTCTCGCACATGTCATGGACTCTATGGCCAAGTCCCATTTCGCGACCACGCGCAAGCGGCTCGCGAGTACTCGAGCCATCGTCCTCCTGCGCGACAGTATGCTGCGCGATTTCGCTCGAGCTGGGCTTCGCATCTCAAAGGATGATAGCTACGCCTTTTCTAACTGGCGCGGGTACCTCGACGAGACGAACCCAAATACTGCCTGGGCTGAAGCAGAGCGGGCCGGAGCGCATGTCCTTCATCTCCATGCCAGCGGGCACGCGGGAGCGGCAGACCTGCAGCGCTTCGCTACTGCAATGGCACCTCGCTGGCTTGTGCCCGTCCATGGAATCGCCTGGGACGACCCTGGAATACCGCTTCCACCGATGAAGCGCCTGCTCGATGGCGAATGCTGGCAACTTGATGAAGCAGCGTTGCGACCGATTCCGACGCACCACCAAGCAAACATTGTCCAATGAGCACAAACCTTCGCACTAGCCTGACCCACCCTCTAGAGATTGCCGCTATCCGAGTAGGGGAGGGGCTGGGTCGGATCGGCATCACGTTCTGCCCAGGTAAGTTTCAGCCTAACAGTTTCTCGGGAGGCTGGAGACGCGACCTCGACATCGACCTCGATGCGATCGCCGACTGGGGCGCAGTTGCTGTACTCACACTCGTAGAACAGCATGAGCTTCGCGATCTTAGAGTTGAGCGCCTCGGGGACGCGGCGGCCGAGCGGCATATGCGCTGGATCCACCTTCCCATACCTGATGTTTCATGCCCCGGGCCAGAGTTCGAGGTTGCGTGGGAGAAGGAGGGCGAAGCACTGCGCGCCCTGCTCCGTTCAGGGTTCGACATCGTGGTGCACTGCAAGGGAGGCCTCGGCCGTGCAGGGAGCATTGCAGCACGTCTTCTAATCGAACTCGGCTGGGATCCGCCGTCCGCTCTGCGGGAAGTGCGCGGCGTGAGATCAGGTGCCGTGGAGACTAGGGCGCAAGAGGAGTTCGTCCTCTCTTTAGATAGCCTCCCAGAACATCAGCCAGTTAAGAGCGCCGCAGCCTGCCGCGACCGGGGAGTGGGAGCACTTCTTGGCCTGGCAGTGGGCGACGCAGTTGGCGCGACGCTTGAATTCCAGAACAGACAAAGTCGGCCAGTTCTGTACGACATGGTCGGCGGCGGTCCATTCCGCCTTAAGCCCGGGCAATGGACCGATGACACCAGCATGGCGCTCGCTCTAGCCGATAGCTTGCTCCAGCATGGAAAGCTTGAGCCGGAAGACCTTATGCAGCGTTTTCTGTCTTGGTGGCGCGATGGGCGCTATAGCTGCACCGGCCGCTGCTTCGACATAGGCATCACCACAAGCCACGCGCTTTCCCGCTTCGAGCGGACCAGGGAGCCGCTGGCAGGTTCAACCGATCCCCATAACGCAGGCAATGGGTCGCTTATGCGGCTTGCGCCTGTCGTTCTTCACGCGGTCGGTTGTGGCCGTGACCCTCGCGAACTTGCGGATCTACAGAGCCGAACAACTCACGCCGCCGAGGCGTGTGTCGAGAGTTGCAGAGAGTTCGGGGACCGCTTGTATCGCGCGATTGTCGGCGATCCCAAGAGCGAGGTGCTAAACGGCAGTCACTCCAGCTCCCTAGGGGCTGTCGGGGACGTGCTCGAGGGCTCGTGGAAAGGGAAGCCACGTAGCGCGATCCGGTCGTCTGGATATGTTCTCCACAGCCTCGAGGCTGCATTATGGTGCGTGGGCCGAACGACGAGCTTCGCTGAGGCAGTCTTGCTTGCGGCGAATCTCGGGGACGACGCCGACACCACAGCGGCAATCACTGGCCAACTCGCCGGTGCGCTATACGGTGCATCGGCTATCCCGGAGCATTGGCGGGAAAAAGTAGCGTGGCGGGAGAAGATCGCGGCTGCTGGGCACGCACTTATGACTGGCCGCGCCGACGCTTCCATCTTCGACTAAGCTCATCAGGAGCTTTGGGCGGCAATGTTCCAAGTGCGACTCGATGCAGTGTCCAATTTGCGCCCATTCCGGCCGGTTATGGCGCATCGTGCGGTACCCGAAGAGCGGCCGCTCGTAGCTAAGTAGCTAATGTCGCATTTCGACCCCAAGCGGACACCCGGCCTTGACTGCGCTACCCCTAGAGAAACGGGCCTGGTGCCCCGAGCAAGCGGCGAGCACCCTCGTGAAAGTGGTCCACGTCAGGCGTTTTCAATCGGAACTCGCGGAGCACGCGCTCTCCGTCAGCGATCGTCAGCCGGACGTTGTCACTCTCCAACAGGTCAGCGATCCATCCTAGAAAGTGCCCAAGTGAGTCCGCGAGGACTGCTTTCACATCCTCGTCACGGCCGAACAGGATGACCTGACCGACACGGCCACCTGGCCAGGGGTCGAAGTCCAGGCCGATGTGATTGCCCGAGCCGTCGCTGGTCAGGGGAATCCAGCGCGGATTGATATAGGCCGGGTCCACCGCTCCTTGGGGCCACGCGCCTCCCGGAATTGCATAGCGGTTTCCTTTGAAGTCGGCGAGCACGCTCATCCAAGACTTCCACTCCCCCTCCGCGCCGGCAAGAGGGAGGAGCGGCAGTCCGTACAAGTGACCCCGGCGATCGTCATTCTCGCCGTTGTGCCAACGGTATAGCTGGTGATACGAACGCGGCGTCTTCACGCCGATCGACCGCTCGAAGGCAGCAATCTCCTCAGCGAGAGCCGGCGCATTGAACACATATCGATCTGCGGGGAGATGCGCGGCGTACCATTTGTCCAGTCGCGCGAGCACCGGCGCGATATCCCCGTCCAGCATCGGCTTTGCATTGCCCTCTGGCCGCTGCGGATTGCTGCCGATCGGCTTCGCCGCCCCTCGTCCCATCTGACGCAGCGCGCAGGCCGAAGGCAAGAACGTCCCAAAAGCAACGGCGCCGACGAGCGAGCCGAACACCAGCTTGCGCCTACTCTGATCCATGGTCGTCCATCGGAAGCAAAATATGGCTTAGTTCCTAATGTCTGCTTTCCACCCATTCCGGACGTTAGGACTGGCCCGCTCCGAGGGGCTTGAACCCCCATCCTTCGGGTTCGAAGCCCGACGCTCTATCCAGTTGAGCTAGGAGCGGTCCGCTAATGCGGCCTGGCCACATGTTGACGACAATGGCTCTGACCTTGCCCATCGGCTCTCGTCCGAGCGCTCGATGATTGATCCGCAGTCGTCACACAGCGCGGTGAACCGATCGGTCCTGCGGACGATCGATGTCAGCATCGGCCGATGGACGTTGAAGAGGCACCGTAGGCTCATGGGCCTGACTTAAGACAGAAGCGGCTTCTTGGAAGGGCTTACCCGTTGTCTCGGCGAAGAACTTTGTGGCTGTTGCTTGAAAGCGGCGCTGCTCCCCTAGTGTCCGCTTTGGGTGGAAAACGGACACTCCCATTCTCTCCGCATTGGAGTCGTGTCAGCCTTAGGTGCCAGCCTTCTGCTTAGACCGACCGATAACGATAAGTGCCATAGTTGCCGCTGCTGTGATCGCAGCCAACGCTAAGGCTGTATCAGCGGCAATCAGTTCGGAAGCGTATGCAAGATAGAGGCCGATTAAAATCGCGGCCTCCGTCAGAAGCTCTCGACGCCAACTCATGATACTCCGCTCCCAATCCTACGTGATCGCGAGGGTATGCGGGTGCGCGGGAGCCCGCAACCGCTTCCAAGGGTAATGTCTGCTTTGGGTCGATTCCGGACATTAGCCACTTAGCTGTAAGGGCGTCCGCTTCAATGCTCTCAGCCCAGGGACCAGACCTGGGCGAAGACGGCCACTTGTGGCCATAAGAACGGTAGGTCTGCTTGGCGCCCTTGTAAGTCATTCCCGTGTGTGGGGATCGTGCCTGTAAGCGGACGTCCGCTCAGCTGAGTCACAAGGGAGCTGGCGCCGGCTGAGGTTGGGTGACTGCAAGTCTGACACCACCGAGGTCGAAACCTTTCTGCAAATGCATTCTAAGCAGCTTTCGCATGCTCGTTCGAGACTGTTGCCGGGCCTCGTCCATCCTTCGCCGTTTGTTCAAGCCTGGGCCGCTCAAGCTGGAGCACCGGCGGACTCGGATTGAGATCATGGTCTGCGAACACGTGCAACAATCGGAGCAAGAGTTGTTCCTGTACTTCGAGAAAGGCATCGAAGTCGTGTGTCTTGCAGTAGCCGAAGACTTCGATTTGCAAGCGGTCGGTGGTCGGCGCCAGCATCCGTACACGGGCGGTCTCGTCCACCAGGCGCTCATCACCATTCAGAGCCTCCCGTAGCCCGTCGAGGAGGGCGCTGAGTTGCCTCGGCGGAGTAGACACGGGCAGGTAGAAGATCGGGTGAAACCACGTCTTGCTGCGCCGGCTGAGGTTGTCGATGCGGGCATTCGACAGATCGCTGTTGGGGATGGTCAACAGCGTTCCATCGAGCGTGCGGATGCGGCTCGACCGCATGCCGATATCCTCCACCGTGCCGACCACCTCACCGAAGCGGCAGACCTCGCCGATGCGGAAAGGACGGTCGGACAGGATTGACAGGCTGGCGATCAGGTTCTCGACCGTCTTCTGAGCACCAAGTGCCAGGGCGAGGCCGCCGATCCCGAGCGCTGCGATCGCCGCCGAGACATCGAAGCCAGCGGCATTGAGGATCGCAAGCAAGGTCGCGACGAGGATGATGATCTTGAGCAGGCGAGCGGCGAATTGAACGATCGACGTCGCGTTGAGCCGACCCTTGTGATTCAGCTTCAACAGCAGCCGGTCACTTCCGGCGTCCAGCAGCCGGAACCCGAGCCAGCCCAAGGCGAGCCAGGCGACCATTTCGAACCACCAGGCGAGGCCCTGCCGAACCACGATTGACGCACCAAGGGCTTGGCCAAAGAGGGCGCCCACCAGGACGGCTCCGATCAGCGCTAAGGGGGTGCCAAGCGCCCCGACCGACATCCGGATCCGCTTGCCCCAACCGGTGATGGAGCAGGTCGCGACGAGGATGGAGTGGAACAACAGCTTCAACCCGACGAACACGGCGGCCGTCAGTAGCAACACGGACAGCCATTCGGATGCGGGCGCTCCGTTGATGTCCCACTCCTCAAGGCTGTCCGGCGACCAGCGCTCGATCAAGGTTGGAGAAGCAGCGGTAGCGGCGCCGAGGGCCTGCTTCAGTGTCTGGTTCGAGAGAGCCCAATAAGCGGTTGCCCCGTCCTCCTTGCGCTGAAGCAGGAGTGGGACATTCTGACCTTCGAGCGTCAGCGTGCCGACGCGCTCCTGGTCCGGCAGTAGCCCGTCACGAAGGTCGCCTTGCGCCACGTCGCTGATGCGGGTCATCGGCTCGATCCGACCGCTACTGTCGAGCACGTCCTTCAGCCTCTTGGTTGCGGTTGCGCGCTTGCTTCGCGAAAGTCCGGACAGGTCGAGGTATGGGATGGCAAGCCGGGCATCCTGCTCGCCAAGAGCGTCGACGAGCCCGGCCACGGTTCCGGCTGGTGTCGTGCGGCCGAATGGGTCGAGTCGGGCCGTGGTAGGCGCCTCTTCCTCAGCTTGCGGCGTGGGCGCGAGCTGCCCCTGCGCTGGCGTTGCGGCCGCCAGGAGAAGGCCTGCGGCGAAACCAAAGCAGCGGCATGCGGCAATGGGCAGCCGGACGGCGCCCAGCTTCATCGAATTCATTGTCGGCATGCCTTGCCAACGCACCAGAGCCGGTTTGGTGCTACAACTTAGGTCCGTGCAGATGGCCATGCCGCATCGCGGTGGCGTCTCCGTGTCGCGCGTTCAGCAGTGAGACGAAAACATGCATACCGCGACTAGTGTCGCTGTACTGGCCGTTGCACCGATGAAGGCAGTGTGCGCGACTGCACAGCAAGCCGCCGGCGCGGTAAAGCCTCGGTTCTACGTGAAGACGACCGTAGTTCCGGGCGTAACAGCGCGGGCCAGCTCCGCCGCGTCCCAATTGGTCAGGCGCACGCAGCCGTGACTTGCGGTCTTGCCGATTAGTCTGGGATCGGGCGAGCCGTGAATGCCGTAGCCGTCCTTCGTGAGGTCGATCCATGTTCCGCCGACTGGATTGTTCGGACCCGCCGCGATGGTCAGGCGCTGGTCTGGGCCCCAGTCACGCCCGGACGGGTCGAAATAGTAGGTTGGGGCCGGCGCGACGGCTCTTACTTCCATGGTGCCATCAGGGGATGGGAAGCGATCGCTGCCAATCGTGCCGGGATAGCTGGCGAGGAGCTTGCCGTCCTGGCTGAAGGCGCGAACTTCGGACCTGCCCTTGTCCACTTCGATCCGGGCGACCTTGCTCCCAAGTTCGTCCTTGCCCGGGCGCACGACCTTGATGAACTCGCCTACAGCGAAGTTGGCACCGGGGTTCAGTCGCTCCAGAAGACCCTGGCTCATGTGGAATTTCTCGGCCAGCGCCTCGGCGGCCGACTCGAAGCCGAGATGATCCAGCTTCGCCTGCGCTTCCATGCCGTCAGGCACGTCGACCAGCTTGGCGATATCTTCCTCCGTCACCCTATAGTCGACCATCAGCGGCTCGCTGGAGTCCGCGCGAAGCCGCTTCATGACCTCTGCATCAAGCATGCCGTCTGCGGGAAGTCCTTCGGCCGTCTCGAAGGCGCGCACTGCGCGGCGCGTGTTGCTGCCTTGCCGCCCGTCGATCACGCCGGGTGAGTGATGGTGGCGGTCGAGCAGGATCTGCGCTTCCAGCACCCTGTCGGGTGAGGAAGGCTGGGCAGCGGCAGCGGCAGTGGAGGTGCCGACGACGGCGACAAGCGCCGGGGCAGGCAAGGCGAAGGGGAAGAACAACGATAATCTCCGAATGACGAGATGCGGCACGCCTTGTGCGCGCGACCTGTCTTGAGAACGCCCGGGCGGCGTAACTGTTCTGAGTTGTTGCTTGGAACTCAGGCGCTTCCGCCCAGCCAGTCGGCTTGCCGAGCATCGATCTGGCCGACGCTGCGCGCAAGCAGGCTTTGCAGCGCCGTTGCGCGCGCCTGCACTTCGCGGCCGTTGGGCCCGTCGAGCTGCTCCGCCGCCAGCTCCGCAAAGCGGCTCGTTTCCGCGCGGAGTGCGTCGATCTGGTCTGGGCGGCGACAAGCGGCAGCGACCTCGCCTATGACGCGAAGCAGGTGCAGGGCGGCGATGGTGTCGGCGGCGGCATATTGCCGAAGCCGGCCAAAGCTTCGATCGACGAAGAAGCGGAAATCGTCGGGACTGGTGATCAGCCTCGGATAGCCGTCCTCGTCCAGGCGGACCGCGCCGGGTAATTCGCGGGTTGCGAACTCCGTTCCGCCGGCGCCCAGCCAGTCAAGACAGGTCACCGCCGTCATCGGATCGTTCACGCCGGGCGACAGCGCGCGGGCGGCGATCTCGACCAATTCGCTGACCAGGAACATGAGGTCATGTTCCGGGGTGCGCTTGGCTCCCACGGTGAAGCAGGCTCGCAGTTCGTCGCAATGCTCGTCCGTCCAATTCTCCGACGGGGCGATGTCCGCCAGCCCGCGTCCTTCCATGACGAAGTCGCCCGGCCGATAGCGGAGGCGGATCAGCAAGTCTGCTTTTCGTGCAAGATCAAGCAAGTCGTCGCCATCCAGCGCCTGGATGTAGCCGGTCGACTCGCTTGTGGTGACCTGGACCTTGCCTGTGAGCTCGAGGAGAGGTGATCGATCCTCCGGCGCCGCTTCACCGATGAGCTTTGGAAAGCGGACACGGGCATCCTCAACCAACTGGCGACCGATCTTCTCGACCACATGGTTGATGTGGATGCTCTGCAGCACGTGGTGGATGAAGTAGATCAGCACGCCGATGGAGCAGACAGCCAGCAGCATGGCCACAATCACCGAATATTGCGGGACAAAATCCTCTTCGCCGCCGCGGATCGTGCGCAGCACCATCAGGCTGTAGAGGAAGGTGGCAATGAAGGTACCGAGAGTGATCGTATTGCCGCGATCGCTCATGAAGTTGGTGAGCACGCGCGGACCATATTGGCTCGATGCGTAAGACAGGGCGACGATGGTGATGGAGAAGACCACGCCGGCTACCGTCACCATCGATCCTGCGATCGTCGACAACACCTCGCGCGCACCGTCCGAGCGGACCTGCTGATACCAGCCAAGACCCTCGATCCAGCTCGTGCTCAGACTGGCGTCGACCCAGATCATCAGTGCGCCGAGCAGGATGCCGAGGAAGGCCATGACACCCGGCACGAACCAGTAGCTCGACCGAACTGCGCTTAGATGAGCTCGAAGCCGGTTCATGCGGTCAGCAGCAGCAGGGCCGCGTAAGCGGTGGCGCCAAGCGCAAAGGCCGAGAAGCGGCTTCGCCGGTCTTCAGGCAATTCTTCCTTCAGAACGTTCAGGATGACGCCGCCGGCTAGGAAGGCGAACAAGGCGCTTAGCAGCAGGGCGGAAACGTTCGTAACGAGGCCAAGCAGCAGCCCGGCAAGGGGAGCCGCCGCCAGCAGCCACCGCCCATAGCGATGATATGTCGCACCGTGGTGCTGGCTTAGCCCTTGATCATTGACGATGAAGTGCAGGCTCATCGCGACGCCGTAGATGATGAGGCCGCGCAGGTCCGTCTCTTCCCGGTGCAGAAGCAGGTAGCCGATCAGCACATTGTAGAGGGCAAAGGCGCCAAGATGCACCCAAAAGACAGCAAGTGGGGTCTGCTGCCCTTCGCCGCCTGACTGCGGCCCGCTCTTCGAGCGTGCGAAGCGCTCAACACCGTAGAAGAGACCAAGACCGAATAGGGCAATCAGGTAAGCATGGCTCTCGATTGCGCCCAGCAGCCCTGCGTAACGAGATCGGTCGCCGATCACCTCCTGGTGTTCGGCCAGTTCGGGCAGCAGGTGCACGAACACATAGGCGACCGATACGCCCCCCGCCGCCGACAGCCATGCGCTTCGCGGCATCCCCGACAGGAAGGTCAGCCTGCCGCCGAAAACATGGACGACCACAAAGGCAGTCACAATCAGCAGGATGACAAGCGTCGTCAGGTTCAAGCCGATAAGCCCTTCTGCTCGACGGTGAGCACCGGCAGCCCGGTGATCTCATAGGTCGCCGATGCAATGCTGATCCCGGTTTGGTCGAGCCGCTCAAGGATTTCGCGGCTCATGGCGTCCTTGATCTCGCGGGTGCCATGATCTGGCGATAGAAAGCGCACTGCCAGCTCCAGCCAATTGTCGGTCAGCCGCCAATAGACCTTGGGTGCGACGTCACCGATGCGAATGCCATAACGGCGCTCGAGCTGAGCAATGTGGTGTTGAGGGATCTCATTATTCTGCACCGCATGGCGCTGTGCCGCCTCGAGGAGGATCGTCTCCGCCGCGGCGCGATCGTCCCGATAGCTGACCGGCAGGCGGATCTCCTCCCAGACATAGGGAAAGTGGTAGGTGTAATTGTAGATCGGCTCGTCGAAAATCTTGTCGTTGCTGACGGTGACGATGCGTCCGGTGAACTGGCGCGAATGCACCCACATGGCAGGCTCGGCCGAGTTCACGGGCGGCGGCTGACCCATTTCCAGGATCTTGGTTTGCATGAAAGACAAAGCGATCACGTCGCCGCGCACCCCGCCCATAACGATCCGGTCACCCACGTTGAAGGTCTTACCGCGCAGGATAACGAAGTAGCCGGCAACGGCGGTGATGACCCGCTGCAGCGCGAATGCGACACCGGCGGTGACGAGGCCCAGCCCGGTGGTCAGGCGAGCGGGATCGTCGAACCAGATGGAGACAATGCCGAGCACCAGGATGGCGCCGGCGAGGAGCCCGACTGCCTGCCGCGACCAGAAGCGGACCTTGCCTGCGCCGAGGCGCTCGCCGGGCGTACGCGCAAGCATCCGCCGTACGATTGTCGAAAAGGATAGCACCACCGCAACCAGCGCGATGGTGAGAAGCAGTTTCTTGCCATTCTCCGGCGTTGCGCCGACCAGCGTGATGCCGAAGAGTTCGAGTGCGTTACCTGCCGTCAATCGACGCCTCCTCCCCAAGGAGACGGACGAGAGGGTCGGTTTGTTTCAAACGGAACGGACTGCCGGACGCTCGCTTGAGGTGAGGAAGACTGACCGGGAGATAGACATGACAGCGACGGCGGAACGGTGGGGCGTTCTCGAAGAGCTCGATAGGTGGCTTCGCATACCCATGGCGATCCTGGGACTTGCGTGGCTGCTCCTGGTCCTGACTGAGCTGGTCTGGGGCGAAAGCCAGTTGTTCGAACTGGCCGGCACGGTCATCTGGATCATCTTCATCACCGAGTTCGCGATCCGACTCCTGCTCGCCCCCGACCGAACCACCTTTCTGCGGCGTAACTGGCTTACGGCCTTGGCGCTGATCGTCCCGGCGCTACGCTTCTTCCGGTCTCTGGCGGTGCTTCGTGCCGCGCGAGCGCTTCGCGGAATCAGGCTGGTGCGGATCGTCGGCACTGCCAATCGCAGCATGAACGCGCTTCGGGTGACGCTGCGCAGGCGCCGGTTCGGTTACGTGCTGATGCTGACGGCGTTGGTGGTACTGCTTGGAGCGGCGGGCATGCTGAGCTTCGAGCCGGCAGCCGACGGGGAAGGCGGGTTTACCTCATACGGGCATGCTCTGTGGTGGACCGCTATGCTGGTGACCAGCATCGGCTCCGATTACTGGCCGCTGACGAGCGAGGGCCGCATACTGGCCTTGCTCCTGTCCATCTACGGCTTGGCGGTCTTCGGTTACATAACGGCGAGCTTTGCGAGCTTCTTTGTCGGTCGTGACGCAGCGGAGCCCGACGCGCCGGTTGCGGGCACTGCCGAGATCCAGCGCCTCATCGAGGAGGTGCGCGAACTCCGGCTCCAGCTTGCCCGCTCCGAGACCTAGGCACCGCGAACTCCCTCGAGCAGCTCCGGGCCGCATTCTTGCTTGGTCAGCACACTGATGTCGCCTGTGGTCTCCAGCACGATGGCATGGATATCCGCAATCCGGCGGGCCCCGGACGCGCGTATCTTCTCCATCAGAGTGGCACGGGTCACGCGCGCGCCACGCATGGCCTCTTCCAGGAACTGACCGTCGAACATGAGCAGCAACGGCTCATTGTCGACCGCCTTCTGAAAGCCGGTCCAGGCGAGCCGCCCTCTTGCGAGCAGGTATTGGACCAGGAAAATGGCGCCAATTGCAGCCATCGCCTGCGCGAATTCCCTCCACTCGCTGCGTGTTCCGGCTTGGGCAATCAGCGAACCAGTGGCGATCGTTGCCGCGAATTCGAACGCGGTCGCCTTGCTGAAGGCCCGCAGCCCGACAAACCGTGCAAGTATCAAGGTCCAGACGATCGCCGCTCCGGTCAGCAGAAGTGCGCGAGCGAAGGGGGCGGCGCTGCCGAAGTTGTTGAACATCTCCATGGTTGGGGAACGCAGAGGGCGTCCCACGGTTCGCCTTCAAATCCGCCTCAGCGGATGCGAGGAACCTACGAAGCGGAACTGCGCACGGCGAAGGCACAATCGTCATCTGCGATGTCCGGTTTTGAAGCCGATCGCCGGTAAGCGGACCGGCTTCTTCCAGCCAATTGCCGCCGCTCGAGTTGGCTTGCCTCGAACGCCTGCTCCTGGTGGTAAGCGGAACGACTGCTTGCGGGTGAGCGCAGGCGAATAGCCGACGCGCGTTCATGCGGAGCAAAGGACGGGCTATCGCCCATTTGAGACGCTCCAAGCTGCCGCGCCTGCTAGCTCCCAATGTGGGGGGCTGATGCGAGCCGCACGGTGACTCGCTCCGGGGTCCATAAGCGTGTACGCTGTCCGTCATCGGTTCGCTTTGCTCATGCGCTGAACTGACTGAGAGACTTCGCGCTCCCGCATGACGGAGTTTGCGTGATGTCCGAGTCGGATAAGGACCTGAAGATTGCTGCTGCAGTCGAGCAGCTGGCGGCCAGCCGCACGACCGACTCGGTGGTTGCCGTGCTCAGGTCATGCACAAGAGAGCTGATCGGTGCGGACGGAGTCGCTGTCGTCCTGCGGCGCGGCGATAGCTGCCACTACGTTGCCGAAGATGCCATCTCGCCATTGTGGCAGGGCCGACACTTCCAGATGCGCGAATGTCTTTCCGGGTGGGTAATGGCGCACCGGAAGACGGCAGTCGTGCCGGACATCTTCAAGGATGCCCGCATTCCCCAGGCGGCCTACTCTGAGACGTTCGTGCGAAGCGCGGTTCTGGTTCCGATTGGGGGCCCCGAGGCCATTGCTGCCCTGGGAGCATACTGGCGACACCGAGACGCTCCGACACCAAGCAGCGTCGCTCTGCTCGAAGCATTGGGCCGAGCAGCCTCAACAGCATTCGAGAATCTCCGCCTCATCCAATCGCTCCAGGAGTCACGTGAGCACGAGAAGCTCCTTGCGAACGAGCTTAATCATAGATTGCAGAACACCTTCACCGTCGTCAGCGCTTTGGCAGCTCATACTCTCAAGGGCGAAGGTGCCGTGTTCGATGCGGCACGTGGCCGCTTCCTTGGCAGGCTTCATGCGCTTGCAACAGCTCACCGGCGTCTTCTGAACGAAACTGGTAGCACCGACGTCGAGGGTGTCGTTCAGGGTGCAGTTCTTCCGCTTTCTCCTGATCTAGAGCAGGTTGAGGTCAGCGGGCCGCACGCGATGCTGCGCTCTCAGACAGCAACTTCCCTGACGCTCGGTCTGCACGAACTCGCCACGAATGCTCTGAAGTATGGGGCGCTCTCGGTGCCAACAGGAAGGGTGGAGATCCGCTGGAGTCTTGAGCCCAGCGAAGGTGGCAAGGTCCTACAATTAGTGTGGCGGGAGCGCGGCGGCCCGTTAGTGAGGCGGCCGGGTCGACGCGGCTTCGGAACCCGCATGATAGAAGGTAGCCTCGCACATGAGCTGGGTGCGGCCGTGTCGATTGAGTTTAACCCAGAAGGGGTTTTGGTCCACCTCACGGCCGAGCTGGTCGAAGGCGCTACCATTACGAAGCTGGCAAAGGTTGAGAGCGCCTAGTTCTAGAGCGCCGAAGCATTTGGCTGATCTAGGCTGACCAGAGCTCGCTTGGCTCGGACTGCATTGGTTGGCGTCCGCCTCCATGCTCCAGGCGCGAAAACCTCAACATCTCCTCACGATCACTTGTCGTGCCTAGAGTCTGTCTACCCGCAGGTCTACTAGTGGTGGGAAGCGGAACGGCTGCTTTCGGGTGAGCACACGCAAATAGCCGACGTTCGTTCATGCGGAGGGTAGGGGCAGGTTAGCGCCCTTCTAGGACGCTCAGCGCCATGTCTGCGCCACCCGTAAGCAGACGTTGGTCAGCCCAACTCGCGCATGCCCTTTCATCAAAACGGGCGTTCGGGCGAGGTTGCGCCAAGGCACATCAATAAGGATCAGACCTCAGTAGCGTGAAGGTAAGCGGGGTGATCAGTTTGCTCAGAACATTGCCCGTTGCGACCATCTTTATTGACTTCCTCTACCTGCCTCAACTCACCCCTTGTTGGGGCATTTCCACCCACGCAAAGTACGACCGACTTCTTGGCGACGCCGCCAATTCTCCCGTCGTTCGCCGGCTTGGTTCACGCAGTCAGCTGCATGGCGGGATCGGTGTGAGCTATACGTTCTGGAAAGCCGTGGCTTATTGATCGAGTAAGCTGACGCTTTCCATGACAAAATCGTGGCCATCTTGAGATTGGCGCTCAGCCCGTTGGAGGAGAGGGTGGGCTGACGCTTGTCTCGGGCGCAAGATCCGTGAAGGGCAGTTCAGAACAGGAGCGCTACCGGCCATTCGCCACCTATCTCAAGCCTCCGCTTCGTTCCAGCCTAGCCCAAGCGACTTCTGGACGGCGACGTAGCTGGCGGTGAGCGCCGCGACTGCGCTGCGCAGGTTGGCCTCCGCGAGCAGTCGCTGGCGCTCGGCTTCCAGGCTGTCTCCGCGCGAGATCACTCCGCGCTCGTAGCGCTGCCGCATCAGTGTTGCCGATCTCTCTGCCTGGCGACTGATATCGGCCAACGCGGCTACGATGCGCCGCTGCTGTGCGAAGCGGGACAGCGACGATTCAGCGTCTTGGAGCGCGCCGAGGACGACCCGACGATATTGCGCCTCGGCTTCGTCCCGGCCAGCCCGGGTCTGTGCAATGGCGGCCGACGTTCGCCCGAAGTCCAGCAAGCCCCATTGGAGCTGGGGCACGGCGATCTTTGAGATATTACTGAGGTCGGTCAGATCTCCGAGCGAGGTGCCCCCGATACCGAGGATGCCCATGAAGCTGATCTTGGGAAAGCGGGCCGCCTCGGCAACACCGATCCGGGCCGTCGAAGCGGCAAGGTTGCGCTCGGCCGCCCGAATATCGGGTCGCCGGCGCAGGAGCGAGGAAGGATCGCCGATCGCCACCGTGTCGGGGGGTAGCGGAATGTCGCGAGGAGGGGCCAACAACGGGTCGAGTGCTCCAGGCGCCTCCCCCGCAAGCGTGGCGAGCGAGTTAAGATAGGTTTCTATCTCGCCCTCGGAAGCAGCGAGCTCCCTGTTCGTCGCCTGCAAGGCCTGCTTTGCCTGAACAACGGCGAAAGCCGCTACCGTGCCGCCCCGGAAACGCTGCTCGGAAAGCGCGAGGTTTTCCTGCTGGAGCTCAATCGCGCGGCGCAGGGTGGCCGCGCGCTGCTGCCGGTCGCGAAGGTTGACATAGGCCTGGGCCACCTCGGCCGTGAGTTGCACCTGCGCGTCCGCAGCATTGTAAGCCGCTGCCGCGGCCAGCGCGTTGGCGGCTTCAATGGTCCGCGCCTGCCCACCGGCAAGATCGATCTCCCAGTTCGCATTGAGGCCGAGATTGTAGAATCGGAGCGAGGTGTCCTCGTCCTGTGCCGACGCCGCGGGAGCGGGAGGCGGCGTGGACGTCGTAGGCGTCGTAGTGCTTCCCTGGCCGGACTGGAGGTCGATTCCCGGCAGGTCGGCGAACACGGCTGTCCCTTGTGCGCCTGCGACCGGAAAGCGGTTGGCCCGCTCCTGACGAACCGAGGCCCGGGCCTGGCGGACCCTGGCTTGGGCGGCCTGGAGCGAGGGGTTCGAGGCTAGCGCGCGCCTTTCAATCTCCGCCAGCACCGGGTCCTGAAGCGATGTCCACCAAGACGCAAGCGTCGGCTGATTTGACTGTGCGCCTGGCCCCTTCCGAACAAATGAGGCATTGGGAGTGGCGCGTCCGAGGTCTGGCGGGCCTGAATAGTCGGGACCGACGACGCATCCGCCAAGGAGCAAGGGAGCAAGGACCAGATATCTAGACTTGATCATGGAACGCCTCAGTGCATCGCCAGCGAGAGCCCCTTGGGCAGCGGACGGAGGAAAAATACGAGCGGAACGGTAAGGAGCGTTAGCAAACCCATTCCCCAGAAGATGTCGTTGTAGGTCATGACGAAGGCCTGCTGCTGGATGGTTCCAGCGAGCGACTGAAAACCAGCCTCCATGCTCCCCAGCGCGGCGGTCAGTCCGCCGAGATACTCTTGCAAGCGCGGATCATTTGCCCAAAGCGTCTCCTCCATCCGCCGGCTGTGGAGCCACATGCGCTGGTCTTGAACGGAGGCGAGGGCTGCCAATGCGAAGGAGCCACCAAGGTTCCGGGCCGCATTGAAGATACCCGACGCGTCGCCTGCATCCTCCGTGCTTACTGAGGCGATGGTTGCCTGGTTCAGGAAGAGCATGGTGAGAATCATGCCAACGCCACGCATCAGCTGTCCGGCTGTGAATGCTTCGCCGGCCGACCCGGCTGTCAGGCTCGTGCTCGCAAAACAACTCACGGCCATGATCGCCAGCCCGGCCCCAACTGCGATCCTGATGTCAACGAGGCGGATCATGAACGGAATGAACGGCATCAGGAAGAAGGCGGGCACGCCCATGAGAAAGATGACCTGGCCGGTCTGAAGAGCGTTGTAGTTAGCAACGAGTGCGAGGAATTGGGGAATGACGAACGTCGAGCCGTACATCACCATTCCGAGCGCGAGCGCCATCACGACCACACTGCCGAACTGTCGGTTGAGTAGCAGCCGAAGCTTCAAGACGGGCTTTGCCGCGCGAAACTGCCCAATGCTCAGCAGAGCGAAGCCGACCACCGTCATGATCGTCAACTGAATGATCAGGGAAGATTCAAACCATTCTTCCCGGTGCCCTTCTTCGAGAACAACGGTCAGCCCTCCGAGCCCAAGGATCAATCCGAGGATCCCGAACCAGTCCGCCTCCCGCAGATAGTCCCAGTTCGTACGTTCATGCGGGAGGCCGAGCAACAGCAACAGCAGCAGCACCCCGCAGACCGGTACGTTGACGAAGAAGGCATAGTGCCAGCTCAGGTTCTCCGTCAGCCATCCTCCGAGCAGCGGCCCGAGGACCGGACCGAGGATCACCGTCATTCCGAACAGGGCCATGCCGATTGGCTGCTGCTGCGGAGGAAGCCGCTTGGCGACAATGGTCATCGCGGTCGGGATCAGCGCTCCGCCCATGAACCCCTGCCCCGTGCGGCCGATGATCATAGTCGTCAGGTCGGTGGCAATACCGCACAGGATCGAAAACCCGGTGAAAGAAACGACGGCGATGAGAAGCAAGGTCCTGAGGCCCAGCAGACGCTCCAGCCACGCGCTCAAGGGAATGACGATGATTTCCGCAATGAGGAAGGAGGTCGCGATCCAAGTTCCCTCCGTCCCCGTCGCACCGATTTCGCCCTGGATGGTAGGTAGGGCGGAGTTCACAATCGAGATATCGAGCGTTGCAAGCAGCGCGCCGAGCGCGCCTGCAGCCACGGCAATCCACGCCGCCGCGTCGGCCCTATCGGGACGCGCTGCACCTAAAGGAGCTGCGGCCGTGGCCACTTGCTAGCGCTCCCGGCCAGCAGCCTGGCGAATCCTGTCCAACTCGCCTTTGGCTGATCGTGTGTCGACGGTCACTTCCACCGACATTCCCGGAACGAGTAGCTGTCGGACTGTGGGAGGCGCGTCGATTGCAATGCGAACCGGCACACGCTGGACGATCTTCGTGAAGTTGCCGGTCGCGTTCTGCGGCGGAAGCACGGAGAACTGCGCGCCAGTCCCTGGAGCAAAGCTTGCGACCCGTCCGGCGAGCTCAACACCCGGTAGCGCGTCGACTTCGATGGAGACGGGCTGGCCCACCCGCATCAGTCCCAGTTGGGTCTCCTTGAAGTTCGCCTCGATGAACAGGCGATCCACCGGAACCAATGTCATCAGCCGTGTCGCGGGCTGGACGAACTGCCCGACGCGGACGGCAAGGTCGCCGACACGGCCGCTGATAGCGGCCCTGAGCACGGCAGACTCGACGTTCACCCGCGCCGCGGCGAGCTGGGCGCGGGCCGCTTCGGCCTGAGACTCGGCCTGACGGATCTGCGCGCCCAGCGTGCCTACCCGGCGCTGCGCGGCCACTAGCCCGGCTTGTGCCGCATCGGCGCGCTCGCGTGCCTGCCGGGCCTGTATCTGCAGCTGAGCAAGCCGTTCGCGCGGCTCGGCTCCGGATGCGGCAAGCGGCGCGTAGCGAGCGACCTGCTGGCCAGCAAAGGCAGCCTCGGCGCGGGCCGCGTCGAGTTGCGCCTGCGCTTGACTGATTGCTGCCTGTTGCTCGGCGATCTGGGAGCGGGTGGTCTCGGCCGCGGCAATCGACACGCCAATCTGGCTGGTGATCTGCTCGGTCTGGGCCCGAACCTCGCGGGGATCGAGTTCGGCGAGCGGCTGTCCTTGCCGCACCGCTTGGTTCTCGGAAACGAGTACACGCTCAACATAGCCGGCGATCTTGGGTGCCACGACCACCGAGTCTGCAGCAATGTAGGCGTTGTCGGTGCCCTGCATGTAAATGCCGCGGCTCTGGCGATCGGAATACCAGAGGAACCCGGCAACGAGGATCACTATCGCCCCAACCAGGAGCGCGACTCTGACGCCCGGCGATTTGAGCGGGGAACTCCGAGGTTCTTCGACCTTTTCAGTGTCTGCCGTCACGGTTGTCGGTTGATCGGCCATGCGAAGGTTAGTCCGGTTCTGGATTGAAGGCGCAGGCCCTTGCCATATCGGCCAAGGTTGTGCAATGCCATAATATATGGAACCTCACAAAGACGTATTGCGCACCGCCGCGACGTCGTTCGGATGGACGTGGTACCGGATGCGCCGCATAATCGACGCGCACCTTGCCGCGCGGGGCGCATCGATGGCGCGGCTGAAGCTGCTTGCCTTCCTTGCAGAAAAGCCACGCCGATCGACTGACATCGTCAGCTTCTTCGACCAGGCGCCACGCACGGTGACTCAGGCGATCGACGCGCTCGAGCAGACTGGAATGGTTGTGCGGTTGCCTGTCCCCGGCGACCGTCGCGCCAAGCTCGTGCAGATCACTGACTTGGGCATGGCGATGCTGGAGGAGAGCATGCCACTCTACGACGCTATCGTCGCTCAGACCTTCGGCAGCCTGACGGCGGAGGAGCTCGAGGGACTTGCTGCCGCGATCGCGCACCTCAACCGGATCGTGGACGGGCTCGAAGTGGATGCAGGCTTTCGACAAGCTCCCGGCCATACTCGCGCGGTGAAGAACGGTGGCTGATAGGAACCTGTTGGGCCAGCCTGATGCCGCTACGCTTAAGGAGCGGGAGCGGTTCGCCCAGATTGCAGTCCTGTTCGGGCGCCATGGCCTCAAGGGACTGGCCGCGCGTCTGGGACTCGGGTCGACCCGCGATGAGCCGCTGGAGTATGCCCGGCCTGAAGCCGTGGTGGCATTGCTGCGCGACATCGGACCTGTTGCTGTAAAGTTCGGCCAGATCCTCGCCATGCGAAGCGACCTGCTTGAGCCGGAGTGGGTCGCCGCGCTCTCGAAATTGCAGGACCGGGTTCCGCCGCTCCCGTTCGAGAAAGTGCGCCCGCTGATCGAGGAAGCCATCGGCGGCCCAATCGAAACCTGCTTCAGCCAAATCGAACAGGAAGCTCTCGCGGCCGCCTCCATCGCACAGGTGCACGCCGCGACTTTGCTCGATGGGCGCGACGTTATCGTCAAGGTTCGCCGGCCAGGGATAGAGCGGATCGTGGACGCCGACCTGCGGCTCTTGCGACGCCTTGCCAGGATTGCCGAGCGCCGCATTCCCGAGATTGCACGGCTGAAGCCGGACGAGTTGCTGCGTTACTTCGCTGAAAGCCTCGCCCGGGAGATGGATCTCAGTGCCGAGGCCCGCGCCAGTGATGCGATCGGTGATTTCCTCAAGGATCTTCCTGTCCGCACCGCCCGCTTCGATTGGGAGCTTTCAGGAAGGCGGGTCAACGTTCAGGAACGGCTGCACGGCATTCCGGCAAGCGACCTTGAGGCGCTGCGCCGCAGCGATCTCGATCTCACCGCAATGGCTAGCAACTATGCTCAAGCAGTGTTGCAGATGATCGTCATCAATGGCCACTTTCATGCCGATCCCCACCCAGGAAACGTATTCTTTCTGGAGAACGGGACACTTGGCCTGATCGACTTCGGAGCGGTCGGGACTTTGCTTCCGAGACGGCGCGAGGAACTGGTCCGGCTCGGCCTCGCCATAGCGTCGGAGGACACGGGTGGAGTTGCGGACACCCTTATGCTCTGGGCGGGGGATCCGGACGTCGACCGTGTGAGGCTGGAGGAGGCTCTTGCCGAACTGATCGACCTGTTCAGCAACACGCTGCTCGAACAGATCGACCTTGCTGATATCTTCCAGCGGGTCTTTGCGCTGCTGCGCGACTTCCATCTTGCCCTGCCGCCCGATCTGGCACTCGTGCTTCGCACACTGCTCACCGCTGAAGGCTTTGTCCGACGCCTCGACCCCGCCTTCGATATCGCCCGTGAGCTTGCTCCACTTGCCAAGGTGCTGATGCGGGAACGAACCAGCCCTGCACGTCTACGTGGAGAAGCGGGCAAGCTGCTTGCAGCGCTAGGCAGGGCGGCGTTGTCGACACCAAGCCTCGTCGGACAGATCGAAAAGGTAGCCCGCACGGGTGTCATCACGGTGGGCATCGCGCCGCGAGACCTCGAACGGTTGCGCGGCGGCGCTCGCAGCAGCGGCGGCAGTCCCCAGCTTTACCCGGCTGCGCTGGGTTTATCGGCAGCGATCGTTCTTTCATCCGAGCCTGTGCTGGCGGCGCTTCTGGCGCTGACGAGCATGAGCATGGCGATCTACGAATGGCGAAGACCACGGTAGGTGTACCGTCATCTCGGGTCAGGATTCCGAGATGATCCCTGCGTCGGCGCCCTCGAGGACACGAGGTTACTTTGGAAACGCGAGCTAACTGGCTGATGGTCACCGTGGTGGTAGGCTTGCTTTTCGTAGCCACCATCGCGTTCTCCCTCTGGCTCGGGTTGGAGGGCGGTTCTGAAGGGCCACCCTACGAGATCCATTTCGAACAGTCGGTCGCGGGCCTGACGAAGGGCGCCAAGGTCGATATGCTCGGCGTTCCAGTCGGAAGAGTCACCCAAATCCAGATCGAACCTGCCAATCCGCGACTCATCGTGGTTCGTTTCGTTCTGACCGAGAACGTCCCGCTGCGCCGAGGTGTGACTGCGTCGATCGCGAGGTCTCTGCTCGATGGAACTGCGGTAATCAGTCTCCAGGGCGGAGATCGCAACGCTCCCGCGCTTGTCGCGCGCGCGGGACAGCCCTTCGCGATCGTGCCGGCGAACAACGGCGGAGGAATCGGCGGGAACCTCGATTCTTCGGCTCTGGTGGCGCAGGCGTCCTCGGGTGTTGAAAGCTTGTCGAGCAAGCTCGATCCTGCCGGTCAGCGGCAAATCGAAAACCAGCTGACCGCGCTCGCGAGGCGCTCGGGATCTTGGGAAAAGGAGCTCGGCCAGGTTACGGTAGCTCCCGGCTCAGACACCGTTGAAGCAGTCGGTGATCGGTTGGCTCGGGTAGGTGAAGGCGCAGAGAAGCTGCGTTTGAGGGTAGATAGCTCCCACGGAAAACTTCGCAGAAGCCTTCTCCGGCAAACGACTGGGGCGAGACGGGCCGCTGAGTCTATCGGCAAGTCGATCTCAGCCGCGCAGCCTGCTGTCAGGCAGCTCGGGGAAGACGCAAAAGATGTGGCCCATGGAGTTGGTTCGCTTCGCGGTCAGGTCCGGAAAATAAGCGATGTCGCTGAGAAAATCGACCAGACCGGGATGCGATCCTCCACACTCCCCGATCACCGTCTGGAATCCGACGATCCGTGATGAAGTGACGTAGGTGACCCCACGTGCGATCTCATTGAAAGGATCATTATGAATCGGCCGCGTACGGGGGATCGCCTGCCGATTCCGGCTTGTCGTTCACCTCGTAGGACTTGGATCAGCGCCCACGTGGCGAGCTTGGGTTGCTCTTCTGAAATCAAGGCTTGCCGAACCAATGACCGCTATGGCCGTGGTGGTCGCCGTGAGCAGTCAGTCCCCTTTCGGCCAGCTTCTGCCGTTCGGCTCGGCGCGCAAAGCTGAGGGTACAGTGTGTCGGATGCCGAGCGGAAGCGGCTATTCGTCATTGGCTCCGGTGACGTCTCCTGTTCTGACCGAAGACCACAGGATCAAGTGCTTTGTACGTGGTCGAATGAGCACTAAACAAACGCAATGCCGACCTCTCACCTTCACCTAGACGACAGTCTGCCGGTCCCGAAGCCAGCACCGAACGATGGCGCCTACGTGCTCGACCGGACTTGGCGCATCATAGGCATCAACGATCATGCCCTGGACCATCTCGGCGTCAGTCGCGTCAAAGCGATAGGCGCGACTCTGTGGGATCTTGCCCCCGGTCTCGTCGGGACGGAGTGCGAAACGCATTATCGCCTCGCGATGGAAAGTCGAACCGTTGAGGAGTTTGTCGGCCCCTCGGCCGCCCACCCGGGCCGCTGGCTCGAAGTCCGCGTCTTCCCTGTGTCGGAAGGGCTGGCGGTGCACCTGCGTGACATCACGGATCGTGTCCAGCTGCAAGCCAAGCTTCGCGAGCGGGAGCGGCTGCTGTCGGCCATCTTCGGCCAGGCCAGTGCCGGCTTCGCGCAAGTGGATCTGGAGGGCCGGTTCGAGCTGGTGAACGACGCCTATTGCGTGATCACTGGCTACAGCCGCGAACAGCTGCACGGCCAACGGATGCAGGACATTACGCATCCCGATGATCTCGCCGGCAATCTCCAAGTGCTGAAGGAAGCGCTGGGCGGGAAGAACAGCTTCACCATCGAAAAGAGATATGTCCGGCCTGACGGTTCCATCGTCTGGGTCAACAACAGCGTCACCATCCTGCGGAACGAGGCGGGAGACCCGATGGGGATCCTGGCGGTCACGACGGATCGGACCGAGGCCCGACGGTCCGAGCAGCAGCTGCGCGAAAGCGAGCAGCGCTTCCGGCAGATGGCCGATGCGGTTCCGCAGATCGTCTGGATCACAGACGCGGATGGAACGAACGAGTTCTTCAATCGACAGTGGTTCGATTATACGGGTCTCGAATACCAGCCGACCACGGCGGCCAAGGTCGCGGCGGACCAGGTCCACCCCGAAGACGGGCCGGCGACAATGGACGCCTTTGATGAGGCACGCCGCACCGGCAATACCTTCCAGGTCGAGCATCGCATACGTTCCCGGAGCGGCGACTATCGCTGGTTCCTAGTGCGTGGCGTACCCTATCGCGATCCAGACACAGGCGAGATCGTCCGCTGGTTCGGCGCGTCGGTGGACATCCACGACCGCAAGCTGGCCGAAGCGGCGCTCCGGGAGAACGAAGCGCGACTCCGCGCCCTGACCGACAACCTGCCCGCCGGCATGGTCTACCAGGTTAGCACAGGGAATGACGGCAGCGCCCGCCAGTTCCTCTACGTGTCGGGCAGCCACGAACGCCTGACCGGCGTGGCAGCCGAAGCGGTGCTGGAAGACTCGAGCATACCCTATCAGCTCATCCACCCAGACGACCGACTGCTCATGGCCGAGGCGGAGGCGGAGGCCATCCGCGCTCGCCGCCCGTTCGACGTGCAGGTGCGGTTTCGCCGGGCGGACGGCGGTCTGCGCTGGTGCCGGATCATCTCGGCGCCTCGGGAGCAGCCAGATGGCTCGCTCATCTGGGACGGCATCCAGATCGACATTACCGATCAGAAGCTTGCCGAGGATGCGCTGCGGGCGAGCGAAGATCGGCTGCGGGAGCTCAACGAGACCCTCGAAGCGCAGGTGGCCGAGCGGACCGCCGATCGCGACCGTATGTGGCGGCTGTCCACCGACATCATGCTCGTCGCAAGGTTCGACGGCACGATTAATTCGGTCAATCCGGCTTGGACAAGCGTCCTCGGCTGGGCCGATACGGCGCTCGTCGGGAGCAACTTCATGTCCCTGGTCCATGCCGACGACCGCGAGTCGACGCTCGCGGAGCTGGAGAAGCTCGGCTCCGGCGAGACCACCTTCCGCTTCGAGAACAGGTATCAGACGGCCGACGGCGATTACCGCTGGTTCTCCTGGACGGCGGTGCCTGGCGATGAGCTGATCCATGCCGTGGGTCGTGACATCACGGCCGAGAAGGCCAGACAGGCGGAACTGGAGGCTGCGCAAGAAGCCCTTCGCCAAAGCCAGAAGATGGAAGCGATGGGCAGCCTCACCGGGGGTGTCGCCCACGACTTCAACAACCTACTGACTCCGATCATTGGTTCGCTCGATATGCTGGTGCGTAAGGGCGTCGGAAGCGAGCGCGAGCGCCGCCTGATCGACGGAGCCCTGCAATCGGCCGAGCGGGCCAAGACGTTGGTTCAGCGCCTGCTCGCCTTTGCCCGTCGCCAGCCGCTGCAGCCGACCGCTGTCGACACCGCCCGTGTCGTCGAGAGCATGGCGGGCCTGATCGACTCCACCGTGGGCCCTACCATCGACGTGCGGGTCGAGGTCGGTGCTGACCTGCCGCCGGCCAAGGCCGACCTCAACCAACTCGAAATGGCGTTGCTCAACCTCGCGGTGAATGCGCGCGATGCCATGCCCGAGGGCGGCGAGCTTGCCATCAGCCTGCAGAAGGAAAACGTATCAGCGCAAGATCGACCGGGTCTGAAGCCGGGCTCTTATGTGCGGCTAAGCGTCAGCGACACCGGCATCGGGATGGACGAGGCCACCCAGAGGCGTGCCGTCGAACCCTTCTTCTCGACCAAGGGCATCGGCAAGGGAACAGGCCTGGGCTTGTCCATGGTACATGGGCTTGCAGCGCAATTGGGCGGAGGCCTGACGATCGAGAGCGCACCCGGCGAGGGAACGACGGTCTCGCTCTTCCTTCCGGTAAGTGCCGGACTAGTCGGCTCCGACGAGGAAGCTCCGCCTGCTCTCGATGCGCCGATCGGCCGTGGAACGGCGCTGCTTGTGGATGACGAGGAACTGGTCCGCATGAGCACCGCCGACATGCTGAACGACCTGGGCTTCGAGGTCATGGAAGCGGGCTCCGCCGAAGACGCGCTCCGGCTGCTGCAGACCGGTCGCAAGCCCGACCTGCTCGTCACCGATCACCTCATGCCCGGCATGAGCGGGGCCGAACTGGCGCAAAGCGCCCGAGCGCTTCACCCGACACTCCCGATCCTTGTCGTATCTGGCTATGCAGAAGTGGAAGGTATCACGCAGGACCTGCCGAGGCTGACAAAGCCGTTCCGCAATGCGGAATTGGCTGCGAGCGTGTCGGCGTTACTTGCGCCGGATACCCAGGCTCATCGGGATCAGGTCGGTTTATAGTCGCTCCCGCCTAGAACCCGCCTGTCTGCTTACGGCCACATTCAGCCGTTGGGCTGAGCACTCCTAGCGGACATAGAGCGCGCGAAGGACGTCCTTCAGGCGCTCCGCGCTGACTGCAGATCGCCCTTAAAGTTCGCTAGCTATTGCTTCGGCTGCGATCTTCATTTCCCCGAACAAGGGAGAGAGCTGGGGTTCCCAGATGGAACTGGTCTTTAGTGAGCCTTCTCGTATGCCTTCGAGAACGGCTTCGGCAAAAATCTCGACGTCGGCCGGCGCAGCTAGTCCGTTGTTCACCAGCACGCGGAGGTTGTGAATTGATCCCCATAGGGCGGCGAGCGCGAGAGCTTCTGAGTCGTCCATCTCATCAAGGTGACCAAGCATCGCGGCGGCGCAAGAGGATCTCGTCGCCTTTGCCTCAATTCGCTGAAAGCAGTACCATGCAGCCTAATCCTACTTCGCTCGCCATCGATCGCCTGTTTTCGACTCCTTCTTGAAGAGTGGCTCAGTCTGCACACGGATGATGTCAATGATATTCGAGATGGTGGCTTCAGCCGTATCGGCGATGGCCGGTCCGTCACTCGGATCCGCCTTAAACCCAGATTCTGACACGAACGGATATCGTTGAGCAAAATGCCCGCAGAGATAATGCTCCGCAGATAAGACGCCCGTTTCCGTGGCACTTTCTAGATGAGCAACCCAAACGATCTGCCAAGGTCGATTGAGCTCGGTCCAATTGGGTGGATTCTTCCGCTCTCTAGGGGGACCTCCGCCGTGGCAGTTCAAGCGCGTCCAGACCGGGGCCTTGAGCCCACTGGCGCCAATACGGAAAAGCTCTGGGTTCGTCCGGCTTTGCACAATGTAAATGCCCCAGGGAGATGTCCTTGGCAGTGTGTGAAGTGTGTTCGGCCGATATGTTGAGATCACTCGGCTGCCCTCCGTCTGCATTGCCACACGTCTAAGTACCGCGTTCTTAGCTCCCGAACTTGCGCTTTTGCAGCTGCATATCTGCTTTCGGTGTGGCGCTCTCAAATAGACCGGGGGCCGCCACTCAAAAAGCCAATGGCAGTCTTAGTGGTGCCGAGCTGCTCTGCATGGGCGAGCAGAGCTCTCTCCTCCGCTCATTCGCTGAGCCTCTGCAAGACTACAGGCAATCATTAGGGTGGTTGCTATGTGGTTGCTGAACTCTCGTTCAGCATCAACCGCAGTGTTCTAAGTGCTTGAAAAGGTGGTGGACGCACTAGGGCTCGAACCTAGGACCCGCTGATTAAGAGTCAGCTGCTCTACCAACTGAGCTATGCGTCCATGCCGTGAGGCGTGCGCTCGACCGCCTGAAGCGGGGCGCGGAGGTGCCTCTAGCCAGCATCACAACGCCTGGCAAGTCTCAATCTCGATTGTCTGTGATGTGCGATCGCGTCCTTCGAACGAGGTGAGGAAGCACAATCGCATCGAATCAGCGGTCGAGCGGCCAGGGCATGCCCGCTGCCGCTCAGCTGAAGGCGGGACGGCTCCGCTGCTGCCGCTCGAAGCTCATCAGCAGTCCCAGGCAGATCATCACCGTCATCACCGCCGATCCACCGTAGCTGATCATCGGAAGCGGGATGCCGACCACAGGTGCAAGACCCATGACCATCAGCAAATTGATCGCGAAGTAGCTGAAGAGCACCGCGTTCAGCCCTGCGCAGCTCAGCCTGCCGAAGCGGGTCGATGCGTTGGCTGCGACCTTCAGGCTCCAGCGCAGGACCAGGAGCCAGCCGACGATGACGATGGTGCCGCCCAGCATGCCCCATTCTTCGACCAGGGCTGCGAAGGCGAAGTCGGTATGTCCCTCGGGAAGGTAATGGAGATGGCTCTGGCTGCCCTGGAGATATCCCTTCCCGAACCAGCCGCCGGAGCCGATGGCGATCTTGCTCTGCGTGATGTGATAACCGCTTCCCAGCGGATCGCTCTCGGGATCGAGGAACGTGTCGATGCGCTTGCGCTGATATTCATGCAGGAGGAACTGGTAGATGATCGGAATGGCCACCGCGACCAGACTGCCGGGTACCAAGAACCAGCGGAGTTGGACGCCGGCTAGGAACATTACGGTTACCCCTGCGAAGGTCACCATCAGCCCGGTGCCGAGATCGGGCTGGAGGATCACCAGCCCGGCGGGCACGCCGATCAGCAGCGCGGCCGGCCAGACAGCACGGAATTTGCGGATTTCGGAGGCGGGAAGCAGTTCGTAGAAGCGGGCCAGCATCAGGGCGATGGCGGGCTTCATGAACTCGGACGGCTGAAGCCGGATGATGCCGAGATCGAGCCAGCGCTGGGCGCCCTTGCCGACGAAACCGAGCAGGTCGACGAGGATCAGCATCACTATGATGGCGGCGTAGACGGGCGCCGTGACCTGCTTGGTGAAGCTTTCCGGCACCTTCGAGATGAACACGGCAACCGTCAGGAAAAAGGCAAAGGCGAGCCCCTGCCGCAGCGCCCATGGCTGGATCGATCCACCCGCCGCCGAGTAGAGGTTGATGAGGCCAAAGAAGCCGATCCCGAGCACCAGAAAGATCAAACGCCATGGCAGGCGAGCCAGGGGCTGGGGGATGATGGCGCTGGAGATCATGGCTCAGCGGTCCTCGGGTGCGGGTGGCGGCATGTTGACGCTGGGGGGAATGGGGGAGGGTGCCGCAATGGGTGCTGAACGGGCGGCGGCGGCCTGCTGCGCGGCGGCTTCAATCGCGGCGGCACGACGCGCGGTCCGTTCGGCCAGGGTGCCGCCCCATTCGGCCTCCAGCCCCTCGAGCCGCTTCAGCGCCTGGGGGCGGTCGAACAGGTAGGTCAGCACGTCCTTGGCCACCGGCGCCGCGGCCCGGGCGCCGCCCATGCCATGTTCGATCACCACCGAGCCCGCGTAGCGCGGCTTGTCGAACGGCGCGAAGAAGACAAACAGGCCATGGTCGCGGTAGCGCCAGTCGCCGCCCTGGCCACGGCTTGCGCTTGCCGACAAGCGCCGAACCTGCGCCGTGCCGGTCTTGCCGCACATCTCGATACCCGGAATCTGCAAGCGAGACGCGCCCGCAGTGCCATCGCCGTTGACCACTTCCCACATGCCGCCGCGCACAGCCTGCAGATGCTCGTCAGGGATGTCGAGCGGGGCTGCCGGATCGTCATGGGCGCCGAGCAGCAAGGGGCGGATCCTGCGTCCGCTGGCGATGCAGGCGGTTGAAACGGCCAACTGAAGCGGGTTCACGATGACGAAGCCCTGGCCGATCACCGCATTCAGGCTGTCGGAACGGGTCCAATCAGGCCGCTCGATCGAGCGCGGATTCTTCTTGAAGCGCCGTTCCTTCCATTCGCTGTCGGGAATGGTGCCGTAATTCTGGCTGACCAGCGGCAGGTCGAACTTCTCGCCAAGGCCCAGCATGCGCGCCATGGGAGCGATGGCGTCATAACCGATCCGGTTGGCCATGCTGTAGAAATAGGTGTTGCAACTCTTGGCGATGGCGCGGTGCATATCGACGCTGCCATGCCGGCCGAGGCAGCGGAAGAAGCGGTTGCCCAGCTGGTAGCCGCCGCCGCAGAACACCCGCTCCTTGGGATCGATCCCATGCTGCTGAAGCGCGAGCGCAGCCATCGGCTTCAGCGTGGAGCCCGGCGGATAGAGCGCGTTCACCGTCTTGTTGACGAGCGGCTTGCGCGGGTCCTCCGACAAGGTCTTCCATTCAGTCCGGCCGATCCCGTCCGAGAAGCTGTTGGGATCGTAGCTCGGCATGGAGGCCATGCAGAGGAGGTCGCCCGTCTGGCAATCGATGATGGTGCAACTGCCGCTTTCCTCGCCCAGGCGGCGGGCGGCATATTCCTGCAGGCCGGCGTCGATCGACAGCTGGACGGTGTTGCCCGAGCGATCGGGCTTGGGCGTCAGTTCGCGGATCAGCTTACCGCGGGCCGAAACCTCCACCCGCTGGCCGCCGGGAATGCCGCGCAGCCTTTGTTCCAGCACCTCTTCAAGGCCTTCCTTGCCGATCTTGAAGCCCGGCGTGATCAGCAGGGGGTTCTTCTCCGCCTCATATTCCTTGGCGTTGGCGGCACCGACATAGCCGATCAGCTGCCCCACGGCAGCGCCGGACGGGTAGAAGCGGGTGAAGCCGCGAGCCGGCTCGATCCCGGGCAGTTCGGGAAGGCGGACGGTGACGGCCGCATAGCGCTCGTAAGGGATATTCTCCGCCACCTGCACCGGCTGAAAACCGCGGGCGTCACGCACTTCGCGGCGGATCCGGTCGACTTGGTCGGGGCCGAGCGCAAGGAGCTGCGCGAGGAGACTGATCTCCCGATCGGGGTCGGTCATCCTTTCGGGGATGAGATCGACCCGAAAATCCGAGCGGTTGATGGCGAGTGGCTTGCCCTGGCGGTCGACGATCCAGCCGCGACGTGGCGGCACGATGATCAGCTGGACGCGATTGTCTTCGGCCAGGAGGTTGTAGCGCTCGTTCTCCTTGACCGCGAGCCAGCCCATGCGCCCGATCAAGGCGCCAGCGACCGCCACCTGCGCGCCGCCGAGCACCAGCATCCGGCGCGAGAAGACGAGGTCGGCCTGGGCGTTGGTGATGCGGCTCACCGGCCGAGCCTCCAGTGATCGATACGGCTGGCGGCCCAGGCGGCAAGCGGAAAGGAGAGCACGGCGATGGTCGAGGCGGGAAGAATGGTCGTAAGCGGGTAGGGAGACCGCATGGCGGCATCCACCTGCCAGCGCACCACTTCGGCTAGCACGATCAGGCTGGCGGCAAGCACCCACTCGATCCAATAGTCGCGCCACATGGTGCGGCGGTCGAGCAGGTCGAGCAGGATCATGGAAGCAGTGAAGGTCACCACCGACGTGCCGACCGGAAGCCCGAGCACAAGATCGTTCCACAGCCCAAGCGGCGCGGCCCACCAGGCGGGGATCACATCGTTGCGGAGCAGGCGCCAGGCGAGCAGCAGCAGCAGGCCCGTGTCGGGCATCCAGCCGACCTCCGCCACCACTGGGGCGAGCGGGAGGAGCGAGGCAAGGGCGACGGAGAGCGCCGGAATGAACCGCGCCAGCCGCTTGGGCCGCCGGTCGAGCGCATTCGGTCGGCCAAGCGCGAAGCGGACCATCTACTCTTCCGAAGCCTCCGCCGGCGGGCTGGCCTCAGCGCCTTCGGCCGGTGCGGCGCCAGGAAGCGCGGCTTCCTCGTAGGGGCGCTCAACCGTTGCGAAGCTAACCTTGGAAGGGTCCGCCATGGGCAGGGCAATGGCGCCATCGTCATCGAGCCGGATGACCCGGGCCACCGGCACGTTGGGCGGATAAAGGCCGCCCGTGCCGGAGGTGACAACGAGATCGCCGCGGCGGAACGGGTTGCGCCCGACCTCGAGCGGCCGGAGGTCGATGGTGCCGTCGCCCCGCCCGGTGGCGATAACCGGCTGACCGCCGCGCAACAGCCGCGCCGGCACGATGTTGGAGCGGTCGGACACGAGCAGGACGCGGCTGGCGGTCGCTCCGGCGTCGATCACGCGGCCGACCAGGCCTTCGGCGCTTCGGACGGGCATTCCCACCAGCACACCATCGCCGCTGCCGGCGGTGATCACCGCAAAGCGCCGTTCGCTTTCCAGGCTGGAACCGACGATGCGGCCAGTGGCAATGGCCTGCGGGGTTTGTTCGCGAAGCGCCAGCAGGGCCTTGAGCTGCGCATTCTCGCCGAAGATGGCGCGGGCCTGGATTGACTGGCGGCGAAGCCTGGCGTTTTCATCGCGAAGGGAGGCATTCTGCCGCGCGGCGTCCCAATAATTGCCGGCGCCGCTGAACAGTCCCGAAGCGGTGTCGCCGACGCTGCGCAGCGCACCCGTGAGGGGGGCAGTGACGTCGAGCGCGGCGCCGCGCACCCCTGCATAGGCGCCCGGCGCGACAAGGCTGAGCGCCAGCAGCGCAAGCCCGACCAGCAACCCGGCAATGGCTGCCAGGAAACTGAAGAACAGGCCATATTGCGCTCGCCGGGACCAGCCGGGGCGCGCCCCTGGGCCTGGCGCCACGTTGATCCTCCCCGAAGCCTTAGGCGGTCTGCAGCACGCCGCGGAACTGTTCTTCCTCAAGCGCGCGGCCGGTTCCGAGGGCGACGCAGGTGAGCGGGTCCTCGGCAACGGTCACCGGCAGGCCGGTTTCGTCGCGCAGCACCTCGTCCAAGCCCTGCAGCAATGCGCCGCCGCCCGTCAGGACGATGCCCTGGTCGCAGATGTCGGCGGCGAGCTCTGGCGCGGTGTTCTCCAGCGCGATGCGGACGCCTTCGACAATGGTGCCGACCGGTTCGCTCAAGGCTTCGGCGATCTGCCCCTGGTTGATCGAGATTTCCTTCGGCACGCCATTGACCAGGTCGCGGCCCTTGATGTGCACGGTCTTACCGATGCCGTCGACCGGCGGCTTGGCGATGCCGACCTCCTGCTTGATCCGCTCGGCCGTGGCCTCGCCGATCAGGAGGTTGTGATTGCGCCGGACGTAGGAGGAGATCGCCTCGTCCATCTTGTCACCCCCGACGCGCACGCTGGTGGTATAGGCAAGGCCGCGGAGCGACAGCACGGCGACTTCGGTGGTGCCACCGCCAATATCGACGACCATCGATCCGACCGGCTCGGTGACCGGCATGTCGGCGCCGATCGCGGCGGCCATCGGCTCCTCGATCAGGTAGACCTGGCTGGCGCCGGCGTTTGAGGCGGCGTCGCGGATGGCGCGGCGCTCGACGCTGGTGGAGCCTGACGGCACGCAGATCACGATTTCCGGAAAGCGCAAGGAGCGCAGTTTTCCGCCGCCGTGCACCTTGTGGATGAAATGCTTGATCATCTGCTCGGCGACATCGATGTCGGCGATGACGCCGTCACGAAGCGGGCGGATGGCCTCGATCTGGTCGGGCGTCTTGCCCATCATCAGCTTGGCGTCCTCGCCAACGGCCTTGACCTTCTTGACGCCGTTGATCGTCTCGATCGCGACCACCGACGGCTCGTTCAGGACGATCCCGCGTCCGCGCACATAGACGAGCGTATTCGCCGTCCCGAGATCGATCGCCATGTCATGGCTCATCCACTTGAACCAGCGCGTCCAGAACATGCCCGCCCACTTCTTGTAAAAAGGGTTTAAGTCCAGAGACGTAACGACCGTTTAACCGATCGGTCGAAGAGCGCCTCGCCCGCCCTCTGCGATTGGGCTAGAGCACCTGCCATGTCAATAAGAAGGCTGCCCTCTAACCTCGTTGATCGCATCGCCGCGGGCGAGGTGGTGGAAAGGCCAGCCAGTGCGCTGAAGGAACTGATCGAGAACAGCCTGGACGCAGGGGCGAGGTCGGTCAGCGTGCGTCTGGCGGGTGGCGGTACGGCGCTGGTGGAAGTGAGCGACGATGGCACCGGCATGAGCCCGGCCGATATGGCGCTGGCAGTGGAGCGCCACGCCACCTCCAAGCTGCCCGACGACCGGATCGAGGAAGTGGCGAGCTTCGGCTTCCGCGGCGAAGCGTTGCCGTCCATCGCCAGCGTGGCGCGCTTTACCCTCGAGAGCCGGGAGCGGGGGGCGGATGGCTGGCGGCTCGAGATCGATCACGGGGTGCGGGCAGGTGAGGGGCCGGCGGCGCTTCCCCCGGGCACGCGGGTGCGGGTCGAGGAGCTGTTCGAGCGGGTTCCGGCCCGGCGCAAGTTCCTGCGCTCGCCGAGGGCTGAATATGCATCCTGCCTCGATGTCGTGCGGCGGCTGGCGATGGCTCGGCCGGACGTCGCCTTTACGCTTGAGCACGACGGACGGCGCGTGCTGTCGGTGCAGCCGTCTGCCTTGCCGACGCGGGTCGCCGAACTGCTCGACCCCGGGCTGACCGAGCACGGACTGCCGATTGACCTGCGCCGCGGCGACTTCACCCTTGGCGGAGTGGTCAGCCTGCCGACCTTCACCCGGGGCGCGGCCGACCAGCAATATCTGTTCGTCAATCGCCGGCCGGTGAAGGACCGGCTGCTGGTAGGAGCCTTGCGCGCCGCCTACCAGGACCTGATCGCCCGCGACCGTGCGCCGATCGTCGCCCTGTTCCTTGACCTGCCGGGAAGCGAGGTGGACATCAATGTCCATCCGGCCAAGACGGAGGTGCGCTTCGCCGATCCGCAGGGCGTACGCGGGCTGATCGTCGGGGGCCTGCGTTCGGCGCTCGACCAGGCCGGCCATCGCAGCGCTGCACGGGTGCAGGCGGCAGCGCCGGTGCGCTGGACCACGGAAGCCGACCTGGTTCCTGCCCAGCGTGACGCCTCGAGTTACGATGTCCACGAACCGGCATGGCCAGATCAGCGGTCGTTTGGCGGTGCAAACGTGCGCGAGGAACGCCCGTTGTTCACGCCCGCACTCTCCGGCCGGGCAGAGGTGGCTTCCGAACCGGTTGCAGCCTTTCCGCTCGGCGTGGCTCGCGGGCAGGTCGCGAGGACGTACATCGTTGCCGAGGCGGAAGACGGGCTGGTCATCGTTGACCAGCATGCGGCGCACGAACGGCTGGTGCTGGAGCGCTTGAAGAAGTCAGCCGGCAACGGCGGGGTGGCGGTGCAAGCCCTGCTGCTGCCGCTGGTGGTCGACCTCGACGAACCCGAGGCGGACCGGATCGAGGAGGCGTCGGCCGAACTCAGGCACTTCGGCCTTGAGGTCGAACGTTTCGGCCCGTCGGCCATCCTGGTGAGGGGGACGCCCGCGCCGCTCGGGACGCTGGACGCCGCTAGCCTGATCCGCGACCTTGCGGCCGAGATCGCCGAACTGGGCGGCCCACAGGCGCTGAAGAACCGTCTCGACCTGCTCGCCGCGACCTTCGCCTGCCATCACAGCGTGCGGGCCGGGCGTGTGCTGTCGGTCGCCGAGATGAACGCCCTCCTGCGCGAGATGGAAGTCACCCCGCATAGCGGGCATTGCAATCATGGCCGGCCGACGTGGGTGAAGCTTCAACACTCTGATTTGGAGAAGCTTTTTGGCAGGAAATGAGTGACTTAGCGTAGCGGATCGATGGGCAAATAGGTGGGACATCCGTGAATCCACGAATGTCTGCTTTCGACCCAAAGCGGACATTCGGCTGACCGCTAAAGAGTGGCCAATCTTGGCCGCAAGCAGACCGTCGGCTTGCGGTCGAGCAAAATCTTATAGCAGACGTCCTTCAGGAATGTGCTGTGGCTGAAAGCTTCAGAGATGGGAATGGTGATCGCGCCACTCTCGTGCCATTCGCCGAGGTGAGTAGCGTTGGGCGAGCGCGTTGTCTCGCAACACTTCAGCTCCTGTGCTTAGAGCAGCCAGCAGCCGACGCCTTACATGTTTATCGAAACAGCTCGTGAAGGAGCGTGCGGAAACTCTGGTCCCGCGCAGCGACACCTTGATTGCGTGCCCGTGCGGCGACTGCGTCCGGATCGTTTCCGGCTACGCCGGGCAGTAGATCCATGAGGGTTTGGCTGCTGGACCAGTCAAGGGCGCAGCGCCCACTCGAGGCAATCATGGAAGGCGCTGTATTAGGAGCCAGAGGCGAATGGCGTACCGACGCTCTAATTGGTGCGTTCAGCGAGGCAAGGTACACCCGATCCGGCAGGGTGTCCCATGCACGAACGTCTGCATTTGCACCCGCCTTGTTGGCCAACTCGCCGACAAGAAGGCCGCCCACTGCAACTGCTAGCCCGGTGACAGGGTTGCTCCGGGCAATTGCCGAGCCAATGGTTCCAATGACGTCACCGCTCATTGAGGTGGTCGCGACGAAGTTCGCCTTGCCGTTCGAAATGGTGTCGAATGCACGTCCCCCGCGCGTCTGCGCTTGAAATGTGAGATCGCCAGCGAGCTTCAGCGGAGTGTCGGCGCCATTCACCACTGCGTGAGTCTCGGCCGCATTCGCAGAGCCAAAGCTGCGGACGACGCTGGTTAGTTGCCGCTTGGCTCCCCTTGGAACCTTCACCGGTCCCGTTCCATCTTCCCGAAGCACAAGTAGATTGTCCTCCATCGTCGGGCGCCGAATGGACAAGGATTGCGCCTCCGCAGTCCGGAAGAAGTCCTCGCTGGCAGAGCTGTTGCCCGTGCAATGCGCAGCCCAACCGGCAAGAAAGCTCATCATCCCGAAGTCGCCCTTGAACTCCTCGGCTTCAGAAAGCGTGTCCTGGTATTCGCCGGCGACGAAGGCAGCTCGCGCGTTGTCGTAGTCGCCTGCGCGCAGGTACAGTAGGCCTCGGTAATAGTAAGCCATAGCTCGTTCATAGGGCTCACCCTTGAAGTCGCGGATACTTTCGCGAATGAAGGTGCTTCGCGCAGCCAAGGCTGCAGGCTCGTTCTTGTAGATCTGCTCGATTCGGGCGAGCGCCTCGTCGAAGGCAGTCTCAGCAATGGCGTAGTCGCCCGTGCGTATTGCCGCTTGCCCGAGCTTAGCGAAGTTGACCACGGCGTTGCGCTCGCCATCGGCGTAGAGTGCGGCGAAGAACGGCCGCAGCGGTTCGGGGCGGGCGGCGACGAAAGCCTGCGCGATGGCAGGCAGTGGCGCGGTGAAGACGGGCGCGCGCCGGGCAAGCGGCTCGTCCGGCTTGCGGCGCAATTGCTCTAGGCTGAGGTGATCCGCATCGAGGAGCGAAGCCATCTCCTGTTTCGAGAGCATTTCATCGCCAACGAAGGTAACAAGCCGCTGACGCGGCCCCATGCCGTAGACGGCAACAAGGAGCGGCCCGGGCTTAACGTCATAACGATATGAGTCGAAACCGGTGAACACTCGACGGTTCGCTTTAGCCGGAACTTGGCCATAGAGCCTCTCCCAGCCTGGAAGAGGCCCCTGAGCGCCGTCCTTCGGCTTGTAGACGAGAAACCTCGCCTCTCCGCCTTGAGCTTCCAAACCCAGAGACAAAGACTCCCCTGGTCCCAAGACAACTTTGAATACTGCAGAGGGGCTTGTGAGACTTGGCTTTGCATTCTCAATCAAAATGGTCTGATCGAGAGCAAGAGGCAGTGGCGTGCCCCAGTTTGCGACTTCCTGATCAAGGCTCTGCATGTATGCGGTATACTGGGAGGAGACAGGACTGCTGATGCTTAGGAAAGCTACAATCCCGATGGTCTGCCAAGCACTTCTAGAATCAGTCAACGCTCATACCTTCGATCGCAGTCTAGATGAGAATCGCCGGTCATGACTTCGGCAAACGTTTGAGCGAGCCTACTGCGCAGCGCACTTACAGCTATTCACATTCGGGCGGAGAGGCTGGCGAGAAGCTGACTGGCGAGAAGATCGCCAACCTGCTCTGGCGTTACGGGCTTCGCCGCTTCGCGCTGAAAGCCGCCAGGCCCGGCAACCCAGCCTCGCCTGCTCGGCGCAACTTGCCCGTCGCTAAGCGCATCAGCAAGCGAAGCGCCATCACTGAGACGCTTGACTTCGGCTCGGTAGAGCGTTCCGAAAAGTGCCGTCGGATCGGGCGTCGCAAGCACTTCGATGATCAGGTCGCTGGTGGAACCCAGCGCGTCCACCTCAAGCTTCTGCACATTGCGGCCCTGCGCCGGAGCGGCCTCGCGTGCGCCCAGCAGTCGGCGGGCAAGAGTAGGATCAATCAGGCGAACGCCAGCGTCCCGCAGACCGGCGCGGAAGGCACGTTCGACCCGCCAGCCGAAACTCTCAACCGGAGCGCCGCGCTTTTCTTCTGCCACTCGCCGGCGTCCGCCGCTCAGCTCGTTTTCTTGTACACTGGCAGTCGCACCCGCGCGTACACCGGGCGCCGCTGCCACGGCTCCTTCTCGGCGCTCCTCACGACGGAGCCGGACATACTCCTCGTAACGACTATCGGCCTCGTTGCTTAGGCTCTGGTTCCACAAGATTGCCATTCGCGGCCGTCCCGCCCGTTCGTACGCGAGCCGGAAGCGTCCCGACGTCCCCGCCTGCGGCTGCGGTGAGGGGGGCTGAGCCAACACTTCCGGCGTGCCCGACCGATACGGTCCGCCCGGCTGTTGTGCGATCACCACGGCAAAGAGCAAGGCGACGCTCACTGGCCCTGATCCGCGGCAAGCTCGATCAAGTAGTAGCCGACTTCATCCTGTGAGATGGACTGCTCGCGGTAGAGCCCTGTTCCGCGAGCGGGAATGATGACGCGGGTCCAGGCCGAAGCGGCCTCCACCGGGTACTGCACCGCGTCCATAAAGGAGGAGCGGGCAAGAAGCTGCAAGGGCCGGTCGGTGCAGTTCACTAGGCGCGCGCTGACCTCCACAGTGTTGGTGGGGGTGCGCCGTGCGAACAGGCCTTCAACGATCACCTGGCGGGTCATCGCACGGTCGGTGAACTGGACCGCGTTGACGTCGATCGGGGTCATGGATTTTGGAATGTTCGCCACCAGCGCTGCCCCTGCATAAGGCGGCGCCTTGCCAGCCTTGGCGGTGTTGCAGCGAACCACCCGGTTCTCGGCCGCGCTGGCTGGGCCGGCGTGGCCGGCGACAAGCACGGCGGCGCTCAGGATGCAAAGGCTACGCATAGGTCAGGCCGGGCGGACGGCGGGCGGCTTCGGACCTGCCTTCATGGAGGTGGTGGTTGGGGGAACCTGCGCCTCCGGGTCGAGCGGCGTGCGCATGTCGGTGGCGCAGGCGCCGAGGGTGAGGAGGAGGGTGGCGATGGCAAGGGTACGGAACATTAGTTTATCTCCTATCGGTAGCTGACGTCGTCGGTGGCGGCACGGTCAATGTCGTAGGTGTTCGACCAAGCGATAGCTCCGCTTTCAAGATCGACCATCTCGAGCGTTATCTGGGTGAAGCGCTCGGTCACGCCAGAACGGCTACGGCTATCGAGCGACGCGATGTTACCGGTCAGGCGATAGTCGCTGCCGAACTGGGCACGAGTCATGCCCACGGTGCCGACATCTGTGGCGCCTTCGCGCTTCAGCGAGCGCTCTTCCTCGATCATCGCGGCGTTCGCCCTCGCTAGGAACACCATTCGGCCGCGGCTTGCGCGATTGAGAGCAACCCGTAGCCGGTCGGTAATGAGGTTCTTGTTGAGTCGTTGTGAGCTTTCATTGGTGAAGTAGGCCGCATCAACGATAATACGTGGCGGTGTCTTGCGTCCCGCAATTTCGGGAACGGTGAGTAAGTCACGCATCATTCGGTCAGAAAGCGCGATGATGTCTTGCGATTCTACGCCCACGCCTGAAACGATCCCGCGCCGGGACGGATCGAGTTCGCGCGCGCCGCCTTGGGGTGCCGCTTGCGCGAGGGCGCCGGTGGGCAAGGCGAGACCTGTGAGCAGGGCACAGGCAACGGAAACCTTGGTCAGTCTCATCGAAATAACTCCGTAAGGCGGGTGCGGAAGCTTTCGTCGCGAGCCGCCACATCTTTGTTGCGGCTGCGGGCGGCGACCGCCACCGCGTCATTCCCCGAGACACCAGGGGCGAGGCGAGCAAGGGGACGGCTGCTCGACCAGTCAATTGAGCAGCGTCCACCGCTGCCGACCATCGAAGGTAGCTCGTCTGGAGCCGGCGAAGGGCCGACTTTCGGAGCAGGAGCCTTAAACGAGCCAAGATAGACGCGGTCCGGCAGCGTTTCCCAAGTGCGAAGGTCTGCGTTGGCGCGCCCCTTGGAGCCCACCTCGCCGATGAGGAGACCAGCGGCGGCCACCGCCAGGCCGGTGATGGGATTGGTGTTCGCAATGGCAGAACCGATAGTGCCGATGACGTCGCCACCCATAGTGGTTCTGGCCACGAAGTTCGCCTTACCATTCGCTATCCAATCGAAAGCGCGACCGCCGCGCGTTTGCGCTTGGAAGGTGAGATCGCCGGCGAGCTTGATCGGCTTGGCAGCGCCATCAACTTCGGCGTGCTGTTCGGCCGCATCCGCGAAAGCGAAGCTGCGCGCAACACTCATCAACTGGCGCTTGGCACCTTTGGGCACCTTGACCGGACCCGTCCCATCCTCCCGGATCACCAGCAGATTGTCACCAGCGGCAGGACGCTGAATGGCGAGGGACTGAGCTTCCGCCGTCTTGAAGAAATCGTCGCTGGCAGAGTTGTTGCCGGCGCAATGCGCGGCCCAGCCTGCCAGGAAACTCATCATGCCGAAGTCGCCCTTGAACTCCTCGGCTTCGGACAGTGTGTCCTGATATTCGCCGGCCACGAACGAGGCTCGTGCATTGTCGTAGTCGCCGGCGCGCAGGTAGAGCAGGCCGCGATAGTAGAAGACCATGGCGCGCTCATACGGCTCGCCCTTGAAGTCGCGGATTCCCTCGCGGGTAAAGGTGTCCCGAGCCGCCTTCGCTGCGGGCTCATTTTTATAGATCTGCTCGATGCGCGTGAGCGCTTCGTCCAATGCCCTCTCGGCGATTGCATAGTCGCCGGTCCGAATAGCTGCTTGACCCAACTTGGCAAAATTAAGCACCGCATTACGCTCACCATCGGCATAGAGCGCGGCAAAGAAGGAGCGCAGCGGTTCGGGGCGGGCGGCGACGAACGCCTGCGCGGTCGCAGGCAGTGGCGCGGTGAAAACGGGCGCGCGCCGGGCCAGCGGTTCGTCCGTCTTGCGGCGCAGCTGTTCCATGCTGAGGTGATCCGCCTTCATCAAGGCGTCTACCTCTTGCCGCGAGAGCATCTCCCCACCGACAACGGTCATCAGCCGTGTGCGTGGCGCTGCGCTGATCACAAGGAGAACCGGTCCTGGCTTCAAACCATAGCGACTATTCTCGAAGTAGAAGTAGTCTCGCTTATTAGCCTCGACGTAAGCCGACGTTTCGTACTTCCACCCTGGCATCGGCCCATCGGCTCCTGTCTTGGGCTTCCAGATCGAAACAGTGGCAATCCCCCCATAAGCTTCGAGAATGACGTAGGGCGATTCGCCCGGGCCTAAGTCGAGCTTGAACACGGCATCAGCACCAAACTGACCCTTTTGCGACTGCGGCGCTTCGATGAGGACCGGCTGATCGTAAGTAAGAGGGATGGGCTTACCAAAGTCGGCAACACCTTGCGCTAACTTGCGCATGTACTCGGCCATTTGCGCGCTTGCCGGACTGACGAAGGCGGTGGACGCAACAAGTCCAAGGGCGATCAAAACCCCGCAACGCTTCTCCAACGCAACTATCCCCCAATTACCTAAACCGCCGCCCCTATGGTCACAAAATATGATGCAGATCAGTTTCCTCTGCAAGCCTATTTTGTTCTGAAATCGTTAGAATATGTCTTCCCTCCGGTTGCGGTCTGCTTCTGCACGACCCCAACAGCCGGCAGAGCGAACATCCGCTTGCGGGCCCGAGCGCGATGGCGTGAGCGTCCACTTTGGGCGCTGATCAGACCTCCACTGCTCTGCGACCGCTTGTGGCCGGCAGGAGACCGTCCGGTCTTCGCGGCGAAGCCTAAGAAGCGGCCGCTCGTTCAGCTGCAGGGCTAATGTACGCTTTCGACCCTTGCCGGACATCCAGGCCGAACGCTTGGGTTCGACCCATTGCGGACATAAGCGCCAAGTCCGCTAGCCATTTCGGCAGTTCCGAGTGCCCGCGCCGGCACTCTTAAGCGGACACGCGTTCAGCTAATTTGCCGATGTCCGCTTTCGCCCATGGCAGACGTAGCGAATGAGATTATCCGGCATCTATCGAAGCGACACGCCGCCCGGCCCTGCGGCAACATGGCTTCTGAATCGGTTCGTGTCCCTCGGTCAGACCGGACGCGAAGTTGTTAAACAGCATCAGCGAGCGCTGGACTAGTCCGCTGGCACCCTGCCACCGCTTGCTTATCACGCCAAGTTTGCGTCATGAGCCCGCTGACCAGCGAAGCTTGTGTCCTCACTCAAGGAGGCGAGACATTACGGCCTGCGGCGCAACTCGTCGCGGATCTCCGCGAGAAGCTCCACCTCGGTTGGTCCGGCGACCTCATCCGCACGCCTCATCACCTTGTTGGCCGAACGGACCAGCATGAAGATGATGAACGCAAGGATCAGGAAGTTGATCAGGACTGTGACGAATTGACCCCACCCCAGCACGGCTATGCCGGCGGCCTTCAGATCCGTATAGCTGCTCGGATTGCCCTTGAAGCCGTCCGGGATCGGTCCGAGCACGGTGAAGT
>CAUQTY010000002.1:0-568914 GCA_963521395.1 uncultured Sphingomonas sp.
AGATCAAGGACGCGATTTTCGGCAAGAAGTCGGCGCCAGCGCCGGCACCGTCACCTGCCAGCGGCGGAACGCTACAGCCGCCTCCTAGCTCAGGCGCGGCTACAACTTCTCCCGCAAGCCAGACCAGCCAACCTCAACCGCAAAGCCAAGTTGACGTTGAGCAGGTCCTGACCGGCATCGAATCGTCGAAGAGCAACCCCGATCTGAATTGGCGGACGTCAATCGTCGACCTGATGAAGCTACTCGACATGGACTCCAGCCTTGCAAATCGGAAGGAGCTCGCAACCGAACTCGGCTACACGGGTGAGAAAGACGGCAGTGCCGAGATGAACCTGTGGCTACACAAGGAAGTGATGCGGCAGCTGGCCGCTCATGGCGGCAAGGTGCCCGCCAATCTCACCGACTGACACGCGGCGGCCTCCAAGTGCCAGAAGAGGGAGACTCGACCGACTGGGTCAAGCGAGCAGATCGCGACCCTGTGTCAGTCGCTGCCTCTCTGGCACTCGCTGGGCGGCACTTACCAGTTCTGATTACCGACGTTTCGGAAGATGGCTGCCGAATTACGTGCGAAGAGACTCTGCCAATCGGATCCGCTGTCTCGATCAGGGTGGATCTCGTGACCGTTGCTGCAACCATTAGATGGTCCTTTGCCGGCAGCGCTGGACTACGGTTCGTTAGCTAGCAAATTCGAGAGAACGCCGCTTGCAAGCCGGGGGCGGTGCCGGGAACGACTGAGATGCGTTGGAAGCGGTCAATCATTGATCACGCGGCCGGCTGCCAAGCTATGCCGCAATGGGCAGCGCGCTAGGGTTCGCTTCCGCACCTCCTCCGCCGCAGCCCGAAAGCGGAATCATAAACGACGCAGCAAGCCCGATCGCGCACGGGTATTTTGCCACGCCGGCTTTTGCGTTTGCCTTCGGCTTTCTCGCGTGAGCAAACATTCTCGCCTCCTTTGCTCTACCCCAACTGCATGAGGCACGCTCGGCGCCGCAGACGATTGCGCCGCATCGCTAAGCCCACGCCACCAAAGCCGATCAGCATCATGGCCCAACTTCCCGGTTCCGGAACAGCCGAGAATGTAAGGGTCACAATCGACGGTCTCGTGCTGGTGTTTGCAGTTCCTAGGCCAGTGAACGCCCCGGTTGCGCCTAGGAAGCGGCCCGTGCCGCCCGTAATGGAGTAGTTAATCAGCAGACTGGAAAGGTTGACCGTGCCGCTTGGCTGAGACGCTCCCAGCAGGGTTCCGGTGAACTGATCTACCCCGAAGTCGATCGTGAAAGCACCGACAATGGGTCCACCAGCTGCACCTTGAGTGCACACGCTATGGCTGTAGTTGAAGTCTCCAAAAGTCGATGTTCCAGCGGCACCGGAAATGGTCCCTCGAAATGGAATCGGGGTGCAGGTTGCGTCAGCGCCGACGACGGCGGATCCGGAGGTGCCGCCAGAGAAGGCGATCTCCGCCGCACGCGCCGGATCTGACATGAAGATTGCGGCCGCCGTGGCCAAAGAAACTAGGATTCCGCGGCTCATAAAACGCCTCCTTGTGCTGCTCGCATGCAGGCATAAGCTTTCGCAAGCATGAGAACATGATGGAGTCCTGATGGGGCCAGCTTGCCCTATGTGTCTCGATGCGGCAGCCTGCACTACGAGGGGGCATGATGTCGCAAGAGTGGCACCAGAATAGCTTCAGCGTCGGCTCACTTCGCGTGCACCCCCGTGAACGCATCTTGGAGGCGGGGGAGCGGAAGCTTACGCTTGAGCCGCTGGTCATGCGCCTCTTCACCATCCTCGCCGAACGAGCGGGCCAAGTGGTTACTCGTCGCGATCTGTTTGCTCTCTGCTGGAGCTCGTCGATGGTGGGTGACGACAGCCTCAATCGATTGGTGGCAGTCTTGCGCAAGGCCTTGAACAAGCTGGGGACGCCAGCGCGAATTGAGACAATCCCTGGCACCGGCTACGCGCTGAGAATCGCGGCGGCTGCGCAGGCTCAGGACACTTATGATTTCGGTACGGTGCAGGCGGCGCAAGACAGTTGGCGACTTGGTCTACCTCAGCCTGACTTCTTGTGCATAGAGCAGCTGGTCGCTGCCTGCCGCGCTGGTCAAGCAAATCCGAGTGTATGGGGATGGAGCGCTCTCCTTTACCGGCATGCCGCAGAGTATGGCTCACCTCACGACATAGCCCGCTTCACGAGGGAGTGTGAAAGCGCTGGCCGGCGAGCGCTGCAGCTGGATGCTTTGCAGCCAGAAGCCATGACAGCCTTGGCCACTCTGATCCCATTGTTCGGTGAGTGGGCGCTCACAAGAGAGCGACTTCTCGCAGTTATCGACAAGTATCCCGATCATCCCGTGGCCAACCAAGATCTAGCGACTTTGGAGATGGCAACGGGCCGCATTCGCGAAGGCAAACGCATTCGCGACCGCTTGCTTGAACGTGATCCTCTTGCTGCGGTCACTTGTTACAAGAGCGTATACCAGCACTGGTCCGTGGGTGATCGGATAGGCATGGATCGAATGGCGGAGCGAGCCATGCATCTCTGGCCCACTCATCCGGCCGTGTGGCTGGTGCGGCTTTGGACCTATGCCTACACCGGAAGGGCAGCGGCTGCCCTAGCCATGACGCTGGATGCAAAGTCTGGCCCGGATGTTCCGCCCCCGATGCTGACATTCCTAAGAACGATACTCAGCGCGGCTGCGAATGCCGATGGATGTTCGGCTCAGAAGATTAGCTCAGCTAGTTCGACATTCGCAGCGTCGGGACCGGCTGCAGCGCTGGCAAGCCTGTTTGCTCTCGGCCTTATAGGTGATTGCGATACGCAGTTCGCGATTCTTCATGCCTACTATCTCCACGAGGGCCCGAACCCCGTGCCAAGCCGGCATACGACTTCAGAATTGTCTTTGAATGAACAACACCGACGTCTGACTCAGATACTCTTTACTCCAGTGCTCGAAAGTGGCCGAGACGATCCGCGAATTTCTAAAATTGTGCGAGCGGATTGGTCTTGTTGAATTTTGGAACAAGACTGGTCTCACTCCAGACTTCTTGGCTACTAAGTGATTTCGGCCGACGCTGGGTTCGCGATACATTAGCAGTCCTTTTTTTAGCGGCCAGCGGCACCTGTCAACCCGCAAATGCCTGCTTCCAGCCCGTTGCACACATCCCGGGCGAATGTCCGCTTTCCACCCATTGCGGACATTCGACCCCGCGTTAGAAGATTGGCATGCAGGGTCGGCATTGGACAATCATCGTTATCCTTGTGATTGTAGCTGGCGTATGGGCGCTGCGTCCGTCACTTGGCCGCAGCCGCCCCGACTTGGCCGCACTCGTATCCTTCGATGACGGGCCACTGACCTTCTCTCGGACTTACAAGGAGGGCGAGGTTGGCCCGTTCATCATTGGCGACAGCCGCAGCACGACGCGCCAGCGGCTCGCCAACCTTTCCTTGCTTGAGCAAGACGAAGCTCAGTTAAGGGGTCAAGAGGCCAAGTGGCGGGTCGCCTTGCCCGCTCAGAGCGGCGGCTACAGCATCTACACGCTTACATTTGCGGGCGAGCGGCTTGCGAGCGTGAAAGCGTTCTACTCGCTTTTCGCAGGTCTCTAGCGAGCGTCCGCTTTCCACTCATTGCAGACATAAGCGACCTGGATGGGTAGGCCATATAGATGGCCAGTCCGGACTGGATGCCTGCAGCGATGCGGGCCGCCCGCATGCTCCGGGCAAGCACGACCTGTAGCAAAGGCGCCGGACATTCAGTGTACGTGGTCCTGCTCCACAACCCCCGACGTCCTCGACCTTGGGGTTTGTACGTAGGGCAGACCTCGCGCGATCCCGACTGGCGATTCGACCAGCACAAGGCTGGCTACAAATCCAGCGGTCCCGTGAGACGCTTCGGAGTGCGCTTGCTGCCCGAGTTTGTTGAACATCTGAACCCGCTCCATGGATGGGAGTCGCTCGAGCTCGAGGAAGGTCTTGCCGAGGTCTTGCGAAACGCAGGCGTGCCTTGGGTTGAGGGTGGGCACTAGAGGCCCGAAGATGCCAGTCCGTATGTCTTCTTTGGATGGAAAGCGGACACTCAGCAGTGAATGGATAAGTGGCACCCGCAAGGCGGGCACCCCTTATTTGCACAAGCTAACGCTAGTTGATTAAGCCATCTGAGCGATAGCTGTGCCGCGACGGCGGCGGCGCATGCTTGCGCCAATCGCACCGAAGCCAACTAGCATCATCGCCCAGGTTGAGGGTTCGGGAACTGGCGCAACGGTTGAAGGAGTAAAACGTGCAAAGGTTACTGACGGATCGTTCAGCTCTTGGTTCGCTGTGAGAGAAAGATCAGTCCGCAGGGTGGTGCGGTCTCCATCCCCTACTAAGTTGAGGGCGTAAGCATACTGGAAATAGGGGCCGACAATGTTGAACGGGATCAAAGTCGCGCAGCCCACGGCGTCAGTGCACCCGAGCGTGCGAGTAGGATCATTGTCGTAAAGGCCCACAAAGACTTGGTCCAACAACGCTTGCGCCGCCAGCAATGCAACCGAAGGCGACGTATGGAACGGCAATAGGTCGGCGTCGCTGTCGCAGCCATTAAACGCGGCTGCGCATGATATCCCGTCGATAAACGCAACATCATAGAACGTTCCGCCTACATCTACGCCAGTTGCGCCAGTCAGCTTTCCATTGTCGTCCACAATAAGAGTGGCCGCACTTGCAGCGGTTGCGCAGAGCGATGCAACAGCCAGAGCTGCTGTGGCCGCTAGAAGCCTGAACTTCATGACAGACACCTCCGCGAGCTGCGCGATGGTCCCCACCATCACTCCCTGACTCGCCATGCAACGTTCGCACACCTGCCGATGGTTAACAATCTTTAACTTGGCTGCATGCTGACCTAAGTTGTGACAATCGTGGGGTTAAGATGGTGCTGTTGCATTCGCGTTACTCCCTTTGGCAATGCGAAGTGCTTGGTATCGGCTATGAGCTTGTAAGCTCTGAGCTTTGGCTCCGCTCGGCGGTTTCAAGGCGCGGCCTGATTAGAAGGTGGCGGGAAGCGGATGAGCATCGAATGTCCGCAATGGGTCGTTTCCGGACATTAGCTACATAGCTGAACCAACGTCCGTTCTCAGGCACCGGCGAACGCCCCGTGAGCGTCTGAGATGGGCGCTCAGCGGACGCGCCGCATTGAGCTAGTCCAATGATCTGGGTGGCCATCCTTATCGTCTTTGGTGGCACCACCTTTCCTTCGGTTAAGTCGCAGCGCTCCGCCAACGGCTGCAAAGCCCAGCAGCATCAGCGCCCAGCTCGCCGGTTCCGGCACCGCGGAGTAGTTGAGCGTCAGGCGGGAGGGCGGTCCGCCGCGCACGTCCACTGACCCGATCTGGCCGAATTGTCCGGTGGCGTCAGCGAAGCGGCCGGTCCCGGCAAGAATGTCGTAAGTAAAGAGGAGGTCAAACAGGCCTGGCGTGGGCGTCGCGGCGGAGGTGCCGGCGAACAACCCGCTGAACTGGTCGGCTCCGAAATCGATGACATAGCTTCCGGTCACCGGGCCCGTCGCGCCCGTGGTGCAGGCGATGTGGGAGTAGCTGAAGGCTCCGTAAGACGAGGTGCCGCTCCCCGTCGCAACGCCTTGGAACAAGGGCGCGCAGCTAGAACTGGGTGCCGGGCTGGCGGTAGCGGCGGCGGAACCGGAGAAACTGATCTCTGCCGCACTCGCGGGAATGGATGCAACTGCTGCGGCAAACGCGGTTGCGACGCACAGGAAAGCTCGGGGCATGGTGGATCTCCTGATTGGAAGATCCAGTTGTGCGGCAGTCGGTGAGCGAGGCACATGATGGAAAAACGATTATCCACCGCCGAGCGGTGACTAGCCTGCCATTGCTTTCACGGGGCACGCTGCATCCGCCAGAAAGTCGGGGGTAAGTCCGGTCTCTTTCCAATAATCGGCGAGTCCGATCCGCTTGCACAGCAGGAGGAAGCGCGGATCACGCCGCGCGCTGGCCAGAACCGGGGTAAAGAGCACCTGTGTCAGCCGGCGATGCTGCTCGTTCAGCGACAGCTCGCTTGCCGTATGGTGGCTCGGCACGGGGGCGGAGCCTTCGTGGAAATAATAGGCCTGCAGCACTTCGAATTGTGCGTCACACTGGTCGGAAAGGCCGAGCGCGAACAGCGCAGCAAGCGCTGCGGCCGGACCACTCGAGGCGAAAGCTAGACTCGCTGTCCTGATTTCCTCGTGCCTCGCCATCGTGTCAGCCGCTGTAGCGCCGCGAAGAACGGTTCGGAGAAATCTGAGCATCGGCGGCGGCGTATCAGGGCGGGGCACATCATCCGTGGTCATCGCCAGCGCGGCCTCGACCCGGCCGGTATACGCATAGGTCCACAGCCGCACCAGCCACACCGCCGGGTGGGTCGGCCAGAGGTTGATCGCGCGTTCGGCGATCCGGTCCATGCCGTCATGATCGCCGACCGACCAATGCTGGAACACGCTCTTGTAGCATGTCACCGCAGCCACGGGATCGCGCACCAACAGGGCGTCGCGGATGCGCTTGCCTTCCCGCACCCGGCCAGTTGCCATTTCGAGCGTGGCGAGGTCCTGTCTTGCGACTGGGTGATCTGGATAACGCTCCAGCACCGACAGCAGCCGCTCGCGTGCCATGTCCCAATCGCCGATGAGGGGCACCAGCGTGGCGAGTGCTGTCAGCGCCTCGGGCTGCGAAGGATCAAGCGCCAGTGCCCGCCGGCTCGCCTCTTCGCAGTCGTGGGTGAAGGGAGCGATGTCGTGGGGCGCCCCATATTCCGCTGCATGGCGGTAGAGCAGGGCGGCCCACCCCCACAGGCGCGGATCGGCCGGGTCAGCGCGGCAGGCGGCGGCCAGGTGCTCAAGGCACAGGAAGTCGGGTTGTGGCAGCGCCAGTCGCCAGCTGTCGTGCGCGGCCTGGATTGCCCGCGCGGGGCAGGATGCTTCGGTCTCTGTTGCGGATGCGGCGGCGATCCGCAGCGCGTAACCGGTGCCGGGCACGGTCTCAATCAGCACCGGCGACCCGAAGCTGGCAAGAGCTTTGCGTAAGGTCAGCACCAGCCGGTTGAGGCTGTCGTCTCCGACCATCGACGTGCCCCAAATATGCCCGAATAAGGAGCGCCGGCTGACGACTTGGCCCGCACTGTCGGCGAGCACCGTCAGCAGCCGCATGACCAAGGGTTCAAGGTTGAGCTTGCGGTCGCCAAGCTCGAGGATGCGTTCGCGGGGATGCACGCGCAGTGCACCGATAGTGAAGCTGTTGTGGCGCGCCTCTTGCGGCATCGATGCTCCTTCCCTCCGCGCCAAGCTGCCGCATCCGCCAACATAGGACAAGATCAACCATCAGCTTCTCATCATGATTCGACGCGGACAAACAGGCGTAAGCTCTTCCGACTAGGGCTTACGCAGGAGCAGTGGCGATGGCTTGGAACAGGGTCTGCAGCGCGCTGGTGTGCGGCGTGGCGACGAGTCTCCTCAGCGGGTGCGGCGGCGGTAGTAGCGACTCGCCATCCTCGTCCGCACCCCCGATCACGGTGATCCCGCCGCCCCCAGCTCCGCCGCCGCCGCCTCCTCCGCCGCCCGTTTCCACGGCGCGACTCGTCGGCGCGGTGTCGGGAGAGACGCTTGCCGGCCTCATGGCCTGTGCGGTCGATCCGGTTCAGCGCGATGCTGCCGGTCACGCCACGGGGCTCGCCGCCCTTACCGGTGCCAAGATCGACAACAGCCTGTCGCTGCTGTTTCGTGACGCCGACAGCTACTCGCTCGACGTCAACGGGTTCGGCGGCTCCTCCTTCACGTCGGCCGACAAGCGAACCTCGCCGACACTCGCCTTTGATTATTTCCTGAAGCCTGGCGACGACGAATTTTATCTTGCCCGGACGAATGGCGTGTCGGGCACCCGCACCTTCGCGACTCACGGGCTGTATACGGCGAGCGGCTTCTGCTTCTTCGCGATCGGCCTTCCCGCCTCGCCGCTGCCGACGTCGGGCACCGGGACGTACGGTATCATCGTCGATGGGCTGGCGCAGATCGGCGGCCAGAACCTGCGGCTGCTGCCGAGCTATACGGGAAGTTCGCTCACCGTTGATTATCAGACCGGCAAGGCGACCTTGACGCTCGCACTTGGCGGCAAGACCAATGCATTCGAGGAATTCGCGGACAAGCCGGTGACCGCCATCACCACCGTCACCGCGTCGCTACAACGGATCCAGGGTTCTGCCGCCTTCGGCAGGGCGGATATCAGCGGCGGCGCATTCACGGGGAAGGTCGAAGGACAACTGGTTGGCAACAGTGCCAACGTCAGCGGCTTCGGCGGCCCGGGAGCGGTGTTCACCTTCGAACTGCGTAGCGCTGCCGGGGAGGTCATTTTCGGCGTGGTGACGGCGGAGCGCGACCTCATCTGAGCAAGATTCGAATAAATCCTGAACTTGTCGATGCCGTCTCGGGACGGGGTCAATGATGCACTGTAGCTCTCGCGCGGTCAGAGTTTGCAGTTAGGCGCCAGCAAGCCATGAGCGCGCACGACGAGCTTGCTCCCTTAATCCTGATGCGCTTTCATCGATGAAGAGCCTCTCGGAAAGCTTGCTTTGCACGCGGTTGAGGAGGCAGCGGCCGCCTCTCACCACCGAGCTTCGGACTCGAGCGCTGGCCCTTGCTCTACATGGCTACGTCACCGGATACCGATGATGTCCTGCCGCTGTGGTCATTCGTGTGTCTCCGGGACAAAATGGAGAGAGAGCGTCAGAACGATGGCTGGTCGGCGGTCAAAGCTGCAGCAATGTCTACCTGGCTCTGGCGCGCGGAAGGGTCCGACCTAAATCTCAGCCTTCCAGCGCGACCCCCGGCAATTTTGGTGTCAGCAGTGATCTCAATCAGACATCAGCCAGATAGCTGGACAAGCGTCAGCATGCGGTTTCCGACCACCCCTCAGTGAGTGACTGTGAAGGGCGCTTAGCAGCCGGTGATCTTATGGCGGGAATGCATTGATTCCAGACATTAGCAGCTTAGCTGAACGGGCGTCCGCTCTCGGGTGATGGCGGACGCCCCGTGAGCGTCTGAGAAGGCGCTTAGCGGACGTTGGAAGCTGCAGGAGCGAATGTCCGCTATCCACCCATAGCAGACATTCGCACCGATCGCTTTCTTGCGCTCATCGACCCCGCTCATGGTCAAACTGTCGCAAGGTGCCATCGAGCGGCTGTTCGGAAGGGACGGAGCGCGACCACCGAATGTCTGCCAGGCGGCGGCGTCCACAATCTGGCGGAGGATCTCGCGAAAGCGCTGCGTGGCGGTGACAAAGCGCGCCTCACTTGGCACGACATCACCTCGCTCGCGCGCGACGAGTGGATCTTCTGGGTAGCTTCCGACCGGAAAGCGCAGGCGCGGGCCAAGTGGGTTCGCTGGCGGCTTGATAACCAGCGCGCCGGCAAGCGCCGGCCATGTTCCCGGCCAGGCTGCCCGCACCGCGGATGATCGCTCGGCTAACCTCTTGAAAAGACGAGGAGAGGCGCCATCTTCCGGCTATCGTCAACAATGCGAAAGGAGGTGGTCAGATGTCTCATTGTCCCAAGTCGGTGAGCCCTGCCTCCATGAACGAGGTAGCTGCCTAACGGCTCGGTTCACCGAGCAAGACAATGGAAAGGCCGTTGGAGCGCTACGCTTCAGCGGCCTTTCTCTTTGGTGCGGCATCGCCGCCCAGATGCCGATGGCCCGGCCGCGCTCCTCGCCCGTAAAGGTGGCGTCGAGCAGCGCCAGGCTGTTGGGAAGCAGCAACGCGGCGCCGACCCCCTGCGCGATACGCCCGACCAGCAGCCAGGTGAGATCGGGTGCCAGTGCGCAGAGCAGCGAAGCGGCCGCGAACAGCCCGGTGCCAATGATCAGCAGGCGCTTGCGGCCATGCTGGTCTCCGAGGGCGCCGCCGAGCAGCAGCAGGGCCGAGAGCGGCAGGAGGTAGGCGTTCACCACCCACTGCACCTCGCTCGCTCCGGCTCCGAAGCTGGCGCGGATGGCGGGCAGGGCGACGTTCAGGACCGAGCCTTCGACAAAGCTCAGGCTCGAGGCGAGGATGAAGGCGAGGAGCGTCCAGCGGGGGTGAGGCGAGGCGCTCCTCGCCGTGGCGCTCACCCGCGATCGTCTTCGGCGTCGGCGATGCTGGCTTCGGCCATGCGGGTCCATGTCACGGGGTCACCGACGCTGGCACCGGACGCGTCCGTTTCGCGGATCGCCTTCAGCACGGCCAGCGCCTGGTTGCGGTGCTTGGGCCAGTGCTGGTCGACATGGGCGCTGGCCGAGGGTTCGGACCCATCGGCGTTGGCGCTGTGTTCGGCCCCGCACAGGACCCGGGCAATTCGTTCAACGAGGCTGGTATGGCCGCCCTCGGGCATCATTTTTCTCCCTTGTTCGGCAAGTGCAATGCACGAGCCTAGCTTCGGTTCAGAACCCGCGACACGAGGCGGCGCGCGGCAAGGATCAACCCCAGGCTGGCGAGCACGAGCACGAGCGCGATGATTGCGGCGGCGACCGGATTGGCGATGGCAAGCGCGAGCAGCCCGGCGGTGGCGATGTCCTCGCCAGTAGAAACCACCATGTTGCTGACGGGCTCGGGAGAGGTGTTGACGATCGCTCGTGTGGCGGCCTTGCCGGAGTGCGAGAGAAAGGCCGCGCCGCCGCCGAGGAGGAAGGCGCTGACCTGCCAGACTGGGTCGCCGGGATCGACGATGGCCAGGGCCAGCAGCGCTCCGCCGAGCGGCCGGATAGCCGTGTTGATGCCGTCCCACAGGCTGTCGATGAAGGCGATCTTGTCGGCAAAGAACTCGAACAGCGCAGCGGCGCCGGAAAGGACCAAGACCCACGGATTGGCGAGCACGTCGAGCGCGGTCAACTTTTCCGGCAGGTCGATCCAGCCAAGCCGCATGGCGAAGCCGGTGACAAAGGTGACGAGGTAGAGCCGCCAGCCGGCGAGCAGGCTGGTCGATCCGGCCAGGGCGATGACTTCGACGCCGGTCACTTTGGCATGGCTTCCGGATGGCGCTTCAAGGCGGAGAGAAGCCGCGGATCACGGGCCATGCTTGCCGGAAGAGCGTCGGGCGCTGTGAAATAGGATCCGGTGGGGAAGCCGTCGAACAAGATGACGACAGTACTGACCAGAGAGCGTGCCGCGCTGCCGGGCTCAAAAAAGCGGCATTGCATTTCGTGCTGCCAATTGACCGTAACGGGGCCGGGAGGAAGATCTCCCTTGAGGGCCGCGATCGGCTGCAGGTCCGCGGAATAGGTCGGAGGTGTGTCGACTGGCGGTGCGCGCAGGCTGTCGAAGTTCATCCCCCCGGTGCCGCGCCGGGCGATGACGCGGGCGAGGGTGATCCGGGAGGCATCGTCAAACAAAAGCCGCTGCCATGCTTTCGAGCCGTTGGCCTGCCATTCCCGGATGAAGCTTTGCGTTCGCTGGCTGTATGAAGCGTCGCTTTCGCCCGCGACAGGATCAGGCAGGGGAAAGGTGCAGGCGAGGGCCGATGCCGGCAGTGCCGACACCAGCCCGAGCCCAAACAGGATCCCGAGGCTCTTCACCCGATCAGAACACCTCGAACAGGCCGGCCGCCCCCATGCCGCCGCCGACGCACATGGTGACGACGACGTACTTGGCACCGCGGCGCTTGCCTTCGAGCAGGGCGTGGCCGGTCAGGCGCGCGCCGCTCATGCCATAGGGGTGGCCGATCGAGATCGCGCCGCCGTTGACGTTGAGGAGCTCGTCAGGGATGCCCAGCTTGTCCTGGCAGTAGAGCACCTGCACCGCGAATGCCTCGTTCAGCTCCCACAGGCCAATGTCCTCGACCTTGAGGCCGAAGCGGCCGAGCAGCTTGGGCACGGCATAGACCGGGCCGATGCCCATTTCGTCGGGCTCCGTGCCGGCGACCGCCATGCCGACGTAGCGGCCGAGCGGGGTCAGCCCCTTCTTCTCGGCCAGGCTTGAATCCATCACCACGCAGGCCGAGGCGCCGTCGGATAGCTGGCTGGCGTTGCCGGCGGTGATGATCTGCTCCGGACCCATCACCGGCTGCAGCTTGGCGAGATCCTCGAGCGTGGTCTGCGGGCGGTTGCCCTCGTCCTTGGCGAGAGTGACCTCCTGCATGGTGGTCTCGCCGGTTTCCTTGTTCTTGACCGCCATGCGCGCGGTGACCTCGACGATCTCGTCGGCGAACAGGCCGTTCGCCTGGGCGGCGGCGGTGCGCTGCTGCGAGCGGAGGGCATATTCGTCGCAACGTTCGCGGCTGATGCCGTAGCGGTTGCCGACCACCTCGGCGGTCTGGATCATCGGCATGTAGACCGCATTGTGCATGCTCAGCAGCTCAGGGTCCGAGCCGACACGCATCTCGGGCGTCTGGACGAGGCTGATGCTCTCGACACCGCCGGCGACGCAGACGTCCATGCGATCCACGATCACCTGCTTGGCGGCGGTGGCGATCGCCATCAGGCCGCTCGCGCACTGGCGGTCGATCGACATGCCGGCGACACCGACGCCCAATCCGGCGCGAAGCGCGGCGGTGCGGCCGATGGTGGTCTGCACGCCCTGCTGGAGCGCGGCGCCGATCACCACGTCCTCGATCTCCTCATTGGCGATGCCGGCGCGCTCCACCGCGGCGCGGATGGCGTGGGCGGTGAGGGTGGGGGAGGGCGTCGCATTGAAGGCGCCGCGGTAGGCGCGGCCGATCGGGGTGCGGGCGGTAGAGACGATAACGGCGTCGCGAACGGTGGACATGGTGGCTCCCGATATTGAAAGTGAGTCGGTGGGTGGCTTAGCGGGGCCGGGGCCTCACGCGAAGACCTGCCCGATCCAGGTGGCGATCAGGGCCGGCTTGTCCTCGCCTTCGATCTCGACCGTGACGTCGTGGACGAACTGATACTGGCCCGGGCGCTTCTCCTCGAAGCTGGCCAGGGTGAAGCGACCGCGGACCCGTTTGCCGGCGCGGACGGGGGCAAGAAAGCGAACTTTCTCGAAGCCGTAATTGACGCCCATCTTCGTCGTTTCGGGCACCAGCATGACGTCGGCGGCCATGCGGGATAGCAAGGACAGCGAGAGGAAGCCGTGGGCGATGGTGCCGCCGAACGGGGTCTGAGCGGCGAGGGCAGGATCAGTGTGGATGAACTGCTGATCCTCGGTGGCATCGGCGAAGGCCTGGATACGATCCTGAGTGACCTCGATCCAGTCGGATGTGCCGAGCTCCTGCCCGACCTTGGCGCGAATGGTGTCGATGCTGGCGACGGGCATGAGCTATCCTTGGGCTGTTCCTGCTATCTGCAAAGCAAGAAGAGAAGCCGTGCTCCGGGTCAAGTGCGGGGCATGGGCGAACGTCGAAGTTCTCGAAGTTCACATAGGGCGGGGTCGTGGCAACCCCTGAAGGTCTCGAAGTTCACAAAGGGCGGCGGGTGCGAAGCGGTGCCTGGCCCGGGGCACGAAGCGTTATGGGTCCGAGCTGAGAAAGAGCGACGGCTTGCGCTTCGATGAGTGGAGCAGGGCAAGTCCTATTGTGCAAGGGTGAGCTTGAATGTCCGCAATGGGTGGGCAGCGGAGATGCTGGAAGTGAAGTAGTTTGCAGCCCTTCCACCTTATTCGTCTGGCTGAAGTTCTACGAAAGGCTCGAATTTGAGCTCTTGCTTCACGAAGCTTGTCTCATAGCGGCGGACTGTGGAATCTGCGACGAGCACGGCTTCGGCAAGAACGTTGAACTCAGCCATGTTTGCGCAATCGAACAGCAGGAGCATATCCGTCGCGCCGGCCAGTTCGTAGCAGAACTGGACCTGCGGGACCTCGCGTAGGCGCTGCACCAGTGCCGACTTACCGGCACCGTCAGCATGTTCGCTGAGCTGGAGGGTAACAACAGCCCGAAGCCTGCGAGCGCCAAGCTTCGGCCCCAGCAGTGCGATCACGCGAGCAAGCGATCCATCACTTTTCAACCGGCGAAGTCGACGGGCAATCGCCGAGGGCGACAGCGGAACGTCGCGCGCGAGGGAGTCCGCCGTGCGCGAAGCGTCCCGCTGGAGCAGGTTCAGTAGTCGACGATCAAACCGGTCGAGGGCCATGTTCCTTCTGGTGCCAAATTTTGGGACGCGGGGCACCTATTATTCGCACACAAGGAGTAGCCATTGAGGCAGAAAGCCCGCGCAAAACTTCAGCACTGCAGGGCTTCCATGAACAAGCGACTTCTTCCTCTCCTGATGCTTGCCTGCGCGACGGCTCCGCTCAATGCGCAAACGGCGTGGCACGCACCGACGGCGCAGACGGCTGTCGAAGCATCGCTAACACCGGTCCAACGCGCGGAAGTCATCCAGGCGCTGGCGGAGCGGCTGGAAACGACCTTCTACTCACCGGAAATTGCCAACGCCTACGCTGCCGCCTTGAGGACCAAGCTGCAGGCCAAGGGATATGATGCAGTCACCACCCGCGAAGCGCTTGCACAGGTGGTTACTGCCGATCTTCAAGCCATCAACAAGGACGGTCATCTTGGCCTTCGCGCAGGTGCGCCGGGCACTGCGCCAAACGGGCAAAGGCGTGACCAGGTCAAGGCTATCGCTCGATCCGGCTGGCTCGCGGACGGGGTGGCCTATCTTGAATTTCGGATCTTCAATGGGGACGACGCCGGGCTTTCTGAGCTGAAGCAATTCATCGCGGATCATTCGAGCGCCAAGACGCTGATCATCGATATTCGCCGTCATTATGGCGGTGGGATGGGCGAGATGGACGTGCTGTTCCCAGCCTTGTTCGCCGAACCCACGACTTTGCTGCATGGCGACATGCGCGCAGCCGTCGCCGAACGAATGCCAGGCGCCCTTGATTCCACACCGGACTTCTTGCGTGTGGCGGCTCCGGCGGGCGTCGTGCGTCACGAACAGCGTGCCATTCCGCCGGCGGGCGGCGGAGCGATGAGCAAAGCAAAGATCTACCTCCTCGTTTCACGCGACACCGTCTCCGCCGGCGAACATCTTGCACTGGCGCTGAAGCGGACCGGGCGAGCAACGCTGATCGGCCAGACTACGCGGGGAGCCGGCAACTTCGGTCAGCCTTACAGGCTGCCGCACAACTTCTTCGCCTTCGTTCCCTTTGGCCGGACCTTTGACCCTACTTCGGGCGAGGGCTGGGATGGGACGGGTGTCCGACCGAACATCGAAGTGCCCGCAGAAAAAGCGCTCGACGAAGCGCTGAAATTGGCGGGCCTGAAGCTTGATGCTGCGGTCGCATTGACTGAGCTTCGATAAGACAGGGAACGTCCGCTTTGGGTGGCAAGCGGACGTTAGCGTCCGTGGTGCCGATCGATCTCCTGCTTGGAGAAGCGAAGGAAACGCGCGGCATTGTCGTAAAGAATATCCCGCTTTTGCTCCTCGCTGAGGAAGGGAGCGGTGGTGATGCTGTCGACCGCTACCTCGATCGCCTGCGGCCACACCATCTGGTCGCTGCCGAACATGATCCGCTTGCCATACCCAGCCTCCACGAGCCGGCGGAGATGAACCCAGAACTCGGCTCGGTTCACGCCCACGTTGTCGGCCGAGATGTCGACGTAGACCTGCGGGTGCGAATAGAGGATCGCGATCATCTCGTCGGTAAGCGGCATGCCCGCATGCATCACGTAAAGCCGCAGCTTGGGATGGCGGGTCAGCACCTCTTCGAGCAGCATTGGATTGCCGAGAGAGGCGCGATATTTCGGATAGAGCCAATAAGGTCCGCCGGGCGCTCCGTAACCCATGTGAATGCCGACCGGAATGTCGAGCTTTTCCGCCATGGCATAGAAGGGGAGCAAGCTAGGGTGGTCGGGCGGCAGCCCGCGATATTGCGGGTTACTTCGGCGAAGACCTTCGTTTCGCCGCTCTTGACCTGCTGCTCAAGCGCCGCTGCGCGGCTCGCCGGAGGAAGTCCGGGACCATCGAAGAAGTTTTCGGCGGTGACAAAGCGATCGGGCGCCGCGGCCTTCCATTTGGCGACGATAGCCCGCTCCCCCGAAATCACGCCAGATACGATGTTGAAGCGACGCATCTGCGCGATTGTGTCGTCGAGCAATGCCTTGTCGGTCTTTGGTGCGTCGACCATCACCTTGCAGGTGGCCTGCGCCATGAAGTCGAACGGCTTGGCCGGGTCGACACCGTGCATGTCGATCCCACGCGCACCCATGCATCCGGGCGGCGGCTTGCCTCCGAACTCCTGGAGCGACCAGGCATGCATGTGCATGTCGATGATGGGCGGCGGAAGGGTTTGCACCGCTGTCTGCGCTGCCCCGTTCAGCGCCATTGCACCAAGCACTGCAAGCCACGTCATCGTTGGCCTCCCCGCTACGGTAGAGTGACACTGGAACCCAATGTCCGCAATGAGTCGTAAGCTGACATAAGCCAGAGCAACCCAACCTCAGTTCACGTTTGAGGCGATGACCCCGGCGCACTCACCGCATAGGGCATGACCAGCGTCCCGTCCGGCGCCGCGGTGAAGGTGGTCTGGGTTGGATAGGCGAATTCGAGGCCTTCTTCGGCGAAGCGGCGGACCAGGGCGATGATGATGGCGGCGCGCTTTGCGAACAGGGCTTCGGCGTCGAGGCCGGTGTGGCGGAACAGCAGTTCGTGATCGAGGCTGGACGCGCCGAACGCGACCAGGAGGCAGCGGTGGAGGGAGCAGCCGGGCTGAGCCTCGACGACTTCGCGGGCAATTGTGGGCACGCGCTCGAGCTTGTCGGGCGGGGTCTGGTAGACGAGGCCAAAGCGCAATGTTTCCTGCCGCTCGTGACCTTCGGCAAGGTTGCGGATCTCGCGCTCGAGGAGCTTGGTGTTGGCCATGATCACCCGCTCGCCGGTCAGGCTGGTGAGGCGGGTGGTCTTGAGGCCGATCTTCTCCACCGTTCCGACGGTGGTGTCGAAGCGGATGGTGTCGCCGCGGCGGAACGGCTTGTCGAACAGTATGGCGAGCGCGGCGAACAGGTCGGAGAAGATGCCCTGCGCGGCAAGGCCGATGGCAATGCCGCCGATGCCGAAGCCGGCGATCAGGGCGGTCACGTTGACGCCGAGATTGTCGAGAATGACGATGATGGCGATGGCGAACACCGCGACGCTGACCAGCACGCGGATCACGCCCATGGCGTTGCCGAGCGTGGTTTCGCCGGGGCGCTCGCTGACCCGCGCACCGATGACACCCAGAATGAGCTCGCGTCCCCACACCGCGGCCTGAAGCGCAAAGGCAATGGTGAAGGCTGTGTTGAAGAGCCGTGAGATCGAGGCGGGGGTCACCGCATAGCTGACGACGATCTGCAGCGCGGCTATCGCCATGAACGCCACGCTGGTGCGCGACAGGACCCGGCCGATCACCCCCTTCCAGCTGGAGCAGTTGGGGTCAGCCGAGACGATGCGGTGGCCGACCGAGCGGGCGATCAGCATCAGCCCGACCAGCCCCACCGCCACGGCAAGGCCAAGGGCCAGTTCCTCCATGTTGAGGGCGGCCCATTCGACGATCCCGGCAAGTTTGTCGTTCATGGGGCGCGGAGATGGCGGAGCGGCGGGGGCGGGGTCAAGGCCGCCGGTCGGCCGATCCGCTCAGGCCGCCGCGACCTGCCCGGCCACGGTATCGACCTTGGTCATGGACACGTCCGCCGCCCTGACCGCCGCATCGACATCGCGCTCGGTCTGCCTGCGCGGCGTCGCCTTGCGCTTGCCCTTCATCAGCCAGGCAAGCAGGCCGACCTCCTCGCTTGAAAGGTATTTGCGGGCGCGGGGTCGTTCCACCGCGCCGAGCGGGCGCTTGGGATCCTCGCGGGCGGCCTCGATCAACCTGGGGTGGACATAGGATTTACGGCTGATCGCGGGCGTGTTGCCGAGCGCCTCGGCGACAGGCTCCAGCACCGTCTTGAGGCTGATCTTGCGGACCTCCTCCTCCTGCGCGGAAAGCATCTGATCGAAGGCGATGACGCTGGCACCCCAGGTCCGGAAATTCTTGGCGGTGAAGTCGCCGCCGGTGGCTTCCTTGATATAGTCATTCACGTCGGAGGAGGAGACGGCGCAGGTCTCGCCATCCTCGTCGACATATTGGAACAGGTTCTGGCCGGGCAGCTCGGTGATCCTGGATACGACCCGCTTGAGCTTGGCGTCGGTGATCGCGAGCTCACGCGGGATGCCGTGCTTGCCCTTGAACTTGACCATGAGCTTGTTGCCGGCCTTGCGGAGGTGGCGGCTGCGCAGGGTGGTCGCGCCGAAGCTCTTGTTTTCCTTGGCGTAGCTTTCGTTGCCGATGCGGATGAACTCGGTGTCGAGCAGGCGCACCACGGCGGCGAGCACGGCCTCGCGGCTGGTGGGCTTGAGCCCGAGATCCTTTTCGACCTTGCGGCGAAGCTTGGGGAGGGCGGCGCCGAACTCCACGGTGCCGAGGTACTTCTTCTTGTCCTGCCGGCCGCGAAAGGCATCGTGATAGCGATATTGCTTGCGCCCTTTGGCGTCGCGGCCGGTGGCCTGGATGTGGCCGTTGGGAAAGGGGCAGAACCAGGCGTCGGTATAGGCGGGGGGAAGCGCGATCTTGTTCAGCCGGTCGATTTCGTCACGGTCGGTGATCCGCTTGCCGTCGGGATCGAAATAGGCCCACTTGCCCTTGATCTGCTGGCGCGTGATCCCCGGCTGGTCGTCGCAGCAGTGGCGGAGGCGGACTGAGGGGCTTTCTTCCATCTTGCCTTGCGAAGCGCCGGAGCCGTAACGCTGGTTCCCATGCCGACCAAAGTCCTGATCATGGCGTCGAGCGGGTTCGAGCAGGATGAACTGTTCGTACCATTGGAACGGCTGCGCGCGGCGGGGTGCGAGGTGAAGCTTGCCGCCCCCTCGCTGGAGCCGATCCGCGCCACGGTGCTGGACGATCCGGGCGAGTGGATCACGCCGGATCTCACCATCGCTGACGCCAGGGCAGGGGAGTGGGACGCGCTGCTGCTGCCAGGGGGGCTGATCAATCCCGACTACTTGCGGACCAATCGGGAGGCCGTGGCGCTGGTGGGCTCGTTCCTGGACGCCGGCAAGGCGGTCGGCGCGATCTGCCACGGGCCGTGGCTGCTGATCGAAGCCGACGGAGTGAGGGGGCGGCGGGTGACCGGTTGGCGCTCGATCCGTACCGACCTCAGGAACGCGGGCGGGCTGGTGGAAGAGGGTCCGGTGGTGAGCGACGGGGCGCTGGTGACGGCGGTCGGGCCGCAGGACAGCGCTGCCTTTGCCGATGCGCTGCTGGCGGCGGCGCGGCTAAGGAAAGCCTAACCATTTGGGGCTAGTCCGGCCCCCATGGACAGGGGCGGGGACGAACTCATCGGCTGGAGCGTGGACGGCATCGCGGCAGGCCTGCTTGGCATTGCTGCGGGCGCCTGCCTGCTGCTGCTAGGCATGGCGCGCGAAGGCGTGGTCGCGGCTTCGGTGAGCGGCCTCGGTGCGCTTGCCCTGCTTCGCCAGGTCAGGCCCGAACCGCGCCGCTTCCGGCTTCCCGAGCTTGTTCTCCCCCCGGTGGAATTTGGCCCCCCCGAGCCCGCCGTCGTGGAGCTGACGGAGGCGCTTGCCGACGAGCCGCTGGAACTCGATGACCGCTTGCCGGAGCCTGCCGAGCATAGCCGGGTGGTGCAATTGTTTGCGCCCCGGGCGCTGCCGACGCCAGGTGAACTCGCGCAGCGGATCGAGCATCACCTCGGCCAAGGCGGCGAGGAGCGAGGCGGCAACGTCCTCAGCCTTGAGGTCGATGCCGCCGCGGCCCTCCGCCAGGCGCTTGGCGAACTGCGCCGCAGCCTCGCCTAATCGTTCAGCGTCAGCGCGCCGATCTCGACCAGGACGGCGCCATCCTCGCGGACGGTGGGCCGCCCGGTCACCTCGATGTCGGCGACGAAGCCGCGCGGCAAGTCGAACTCGGCATCGCTGAGGCCGGCCAGCCAGAGCGCCGCAAAGGCCTCCGCCTTGTCGCCCGAGATGACGAAACTGGCCTCGTGGCGCTCGCCCTCCAGGGTCAGGCTTTGCCAGTCCACCGTGGACCATTGGCTCAGGCAGATCCTGTTGCGGTCTTCGCCTGCCCGTTGCAGTAAACAACGCAGTAGGGCTGTGGCGTAGAAGGTCATGCGGGGGCGATTCATCGTCCCTGCTCCAGATATGCCCGAACCCTCTGTTCGGTAGGCAACCGGGGTTCCCGCCCTCGGCGCAGGTCAAAAACGAAGCGCGGATCGCCCATCACGTCACGCCCGAAACGTGCCGCGCTGAGGTTCGAGCTGTTAAGAAATCTTTCAACGTCTCGCAGTAAATACACGCCTGGCCCCCCGACCAATGACGACTCGGCACGCACGTTGTCCCAACGCGCGTCCTACATGTCTAGGTGTTTTCCTATGGGCGATAAGATTATTCCTGCCGAGACTGCGCGAGAGCTGATTGCGCGGCTTTGCGCGGAGCGAAACGAGGACTTCGCGACCCTTTCGCGGCTGATTGGGCGCAACAGTGCCTACGTGCAGCAGTTCGTTCGGCGAGGCACGCCGCGGCGGCTACCCGAGCGCGAACGGGGCATCCTTGCCAGGCATTTCGGTGTGCCCGAGCATCTGCTCGGCGCCGAAAAGGAGGACAATGGCGCCGTCGGCTTCACGGTCTTGCCGCCTCTCGAGCCAGAACAGGAGGAGCGTGGCGCAGGCGTGGCCTATACTGCCGAATGGCTGGGAGAACTCGCCCCGGGGGGAGCGGAAGGGATCCGCTGGCACCGGGTGCACGGCGACGCTATGGCACCGACGCTTTCGGCGGGGGACGACCTGCTGGTCGACCTCGGTATCGATGCCGCCTGGATGCCCGACGGCCTTTACGTGCTGCGCATCGATGGCGCCGCGCAGGTCCGGCGGCTGATGTTCCACCCGGTGCGCAAGGAAGTGACGGTGCAATCCGACAATCCCGCCTACGTCGACTGGCCCGGCCTCAAGCCCGCCGAGCTCGACGTCATCGGGCGGGTGGTGTGGGCTGGACGCCGCCTCTTCTAGCGGCCGCGCCACCACAGCAGGAGAGCGATCGCGGCCGCGACCATGACGCCGAGGATCGCACCGAGGCTCGGCTGGTCGCGCGCGATCCCCACGGCGGATCCGACGATGAACCCGGCAAAGAGGATAAGGCCACCGGCGTAGAGGGTTGTGGATCCGTTGCGCTGCATGCGGCGGCTCTTAGGCGAGTGAGGCGTCGGCGCCAAGCGAGCCCGGTTTAGCGAACAAGGTGAACGCGGCATCAATCCTGTTTGGTCGCCGTCCGTTGTGTGCTGCGGGCCTATGTCGCGGCCATGGTGACCTTTATCGCGTCGCGTGACGCCCTCGACGATGCCTGCCAGCTGATCGACCACTTCGGCGCCGACGCGGCGCTGGAAGCGGCGATCCGGGCCGAGGGCGCGCGCGATCGCGGCAACGTGCTGCGCTTCTGCCATTGGCGGCAGATCGAGCGGGTGATCGTGACCCTCGCCAGCGACGCGCCGGTGGGCACGGTGCACTGACGCCTAGGCGTTGACCCGGGCACCGGCTTCCGCTTCGCTCTGCGACATGGAAACTGGAACCCTTGTAAGCCTTGCTGCCTATTTCGCCCTGATGCTCGGAATCGGACTGTGGGCCTGGAAGAAGTCCACTGACGATGTGTCGGGCTATCTTCTCGGCGGCCGGCGGCTCAGCCCGTCGGTAGCGGCCCTTTCGGCGGGGGCGTCGGACATGTCGGGTTGGCTGATGCTCGGCCTCCCGGGTGCCGCCTTCGTGTCGGGCCTGAGCGCAAGCTGGATCGCCATCGGACTATTCGTCGGAGCGCTGCTCAACTATCTGATCGTTGCGCCACGGCTGCGGGTCCATACGGAGCGAACCGGCGACAGCATCACCATTCCGCAATTCTTCGAAGAACGCTTCCAAGACGACAGCCACCTGCTGCGGATGGTGTCCGCGGCTGTGATCATCATCTTCTTCACGCTCTACACGTCGGCAGGCGTGGTGTCGGGTGGAAAGCTGTTCGAGAGCGCCTTTGGAGCTGATTATGCGCTGGGTCTGTGGATCACCGCGGGCGTGGTCGTCGCCTACACCCTGTTCGGCGGCTTCCTGGCGGTCAGTCTTACCGATTTCGTGCAGGGCATCATCATGTTCGTGGCGCTGGTGCTGCTCCCGCTCGTCGCCTTTACAGCGCTTGACGGTCAGTTCGAGCGTGCATTGACCACGGTCAATCCGGCGGCCTTCGACCTGTTCGGCGACCTCACCACCATTGCGATCATCTCTTCGCTGGCGTGGGGGCTTGGCTATTTCGGCCAGCCGCACATCATCGTCCGGTTCATGGCGGTGCGATCGGTCAGGGATGTGCCCACGATGCGGAACATCGGCATGGGCTGGATGGGCGTCGCGCTGATCGGGGCGCTGGCGACAGGCCTCACCGGCGCCTCATACGCGGCACGAACCGGAACCACGGTGAGCGATCCCGAGACCATCTTCATCGTGCTGTCGGGGCTGCTGTTCGACCCCCTCATCACCGGCTTCCTGCTGGCGGCGCTGTTGTCGGCAATCATGAGCACCATCTCGTCGCAGCTGCTGGTGTCGTCGAGTTCGCTGACAGAGGATTTCTACCGCATCTACCTGCGCCGGGGTGCCAGCCAGAGGGAGCTGGTGACCGTCGGGCGCTTGTCGGTGCTAGGCGTCGCGCTTGTCGCGATCCTGCTCGCCTATAATCCCGACAACACGATCCTCGGGCTGGTGGCCAATGCCTGGGCAGGCTTTGGCGCGGCGTTCGGACCGATCGTCATTCTTGCGCTGACGTGGAAGCGACTGACCCGCAACGGTGCGCTTGCCGGAATCATCGCAGGCGCCGCGACTGTGCTGTTCTTCATCTACGCGCCCGTACTCAACGGCGGGGAGACGCTAAGCTCGGTTATCTACGAAATCGTGCCCGGCTTCATCGCCTGCGGGCTGGCTGCGATCCTGGTCAGCCTCCTCGGCAAGGCGCCGCCCGTAGAAGTCGTGCAGACCTTCGAGGACGCAGAGGCCGAGCGGATCCAGATGCTGGCCTGAGGCTTCGGCCTGGAGCTAGTCGACTACCGAATCATCCGCCGTGGAGTTGCGCGGGCGTGCCGATCACATTGCTTCGCCCAGGGGCTGCTGCTGCCGCTGCTGTCGCGAAGATAGTCGGGCGCCACCCAGCGTGTCGCCGCAACCGCCGGTCGGGCGGCGGCAAGGCACTGCAGGTCGAAGGGCTTGTGGAAGCGCAGGCCCGCCGTGTCGCCATGGACCCAGTTGACGGTGGCGAAGAAGGAGCCGGCCTTGTCGAGCTCAAGCAGCAGCTCGGCGCCGACGGGAAGCGACCGGGCGCACTCGATCAGCGCGCCACCTTCCGAGATGTTGCGAAGGCGAACCGCGAAGCTGTCATGGTCATAGTGGATGTGGCCCGACCAGATCAGCGAGTGGCGCACGTCGCGCTCGGCGGCGTCGGTTCCGTTTCCTTCGGCGGGGGGCTCCGGCGCCGCGTCGAGGAAATCCTCGTCTTCGTCCATGCCCAGGTCGGCGACCAGATCGGGGTAGGAGCGGTGGACGATCTCCTGCAGCATCCGGACGGTCTTGCCTCGGCCACCGTCAATCCGGGTCTCCTGCGCGAACTCAAGCCCGATCCGGTTGCCGCGGACCCAGCGCACGGCCGCGACAAGCTTGCCATGCTGGCCGAGGTTAAGCTCGATCTCGTCCCACAGGCGGAGCCCCTCGGCGCCCTCGATCATGGCGCCGCCGCCCGACACGTTGACGAGGGTCACGGCCTGTCGGCGGCCGTCGTGCAACACCTCGATCGTCTCATCATCGAGACGGTGACGATCGCGGCTGCGGTGATTGGCGATGCGCACGGCCTCGCGCCGGACCTCGACGTCGGCAAAACTTTCCTGCTCGGCTGCCCTGCTGGGGCGGGCACGCCGACGCTTCTTGGTGCGGAGTAAAGGCTCTTCCAGGAACCTGCGTGCCAGCGCCCCTTCGCGGAAATCGTCCATGCCGGCCTGCGGTCCTTTGCGCCCGTGATGATGCAAAGGCATGGTGAAGGCGGGCGCTTACCGCGGGGCTAAGCGTTGATCCATAATGGAGGGAAGGGGGCTCCGACCTTCGCCGGAGCCCCGCTTCGATCAGCTCGAGTAATACATATCGAATTCGACCGGGCTGGGCGTGGTTTCCCAGCGCATCACTTCTTCCCACTTGAGGTCGATGTAGGCATCGATCTGGTCGGCGCTGAACACGTCGCCCTTGAGGAGGAAGTCCTTGTCGGCGGCGAGGCTGGTGAGCGCTTCTCGAAGCGAGCCGCAGACGGTCGGCACGCTGACCAGTTCGGCCGGCGGCAGGTCATAGAGGTTCTTGTCCATCGCCTCGCCCGGGTGGATGCGGTTCTGGACGCCATCGAGGCCGGCCATCAGGATCGCGGCATAGGCGAGATACGGATTGGCCATGGCGTCGGGGAAGCGGAATTCGACGCGCTTCGACTTCTCGCCCGTGCCGTAGGGAATGCGGCAGGAGGCCGAGCGGTTGCGGCTGGAATAAGCCAGCAGCACCGGTGCTTCGAAGCCCGGGACCAGCCGCTTGTAGCTGTTGGTGGTCGGGTTGGTGAAGGCGTTCAGCGCACGGGCGTGCTTGATGACGCCGCCGATGAAGTAGAGCGCAGTGTCGGACAGGCCGGCATAGCCATTGCCCGCGAACAGGGGCTTGCCGCCGCTCCACAGCGAGAAGTGGGTGTGCATGCCCGAACCATTATCCTTGGCGATCGGCTTGGGCATGAAGGTGGCGGTCTTGCCGTAGGCGTGCGCAACCTGGTGCACGACATATTTGTAGACCTGCATCCGGTCGGCAGTCTCGACCAGGGTGCCGAAGGTCAGGCCGAGCTCGTGCTGGGCGGCGGCGACCTCATGGTGGTGCTTGTCGCAAGGCAGGCCCATTTCGAGCATGGTCGAGACCATCTCGCCGCGGATGTCGACTGCGCTGTCGACCGGCGCAACCGGGAAGTAGCCGCCCTTGGCGCGCGGGCGGTGCGCCATGTTGCCGCCTTCGTAGGTGCGACCGGTGTTGGTCGGCAGCTCGATGTCGTCGAGGTGATAATAGCTGCCGTTGTAGTCATCGCCGAAGCGGACGTCGTCGAACATGAAGAATTCGGCTTCGGGCCCGACATAGACGGTGTCGGCGAGATTGGTCGCCTTGAGGTAGGCTTCGGCGCGGGTGGCGGTGGAGCGGGGATCGCGGGCGTAGAGTTCGCCGGTGGCGGGCTCGACCACGTTGCAGCAGAGGATCAGCATCGGGGTGGCGCTGAACGGATCGATGTAGGTGGCGCCAAGATCCGGCATCAGGATCATGTCGCTTTCGTTGATCGCCTTCCACCCGGCGATCGACGAGCCGTCGAACATGAAGCCGTCTTCCAGCATGTCCTCGTCGATGGCGCCGGCGGCCATGGTGAGGTGCTGCCACTTGCCCTTGGGATCGGTGAAGCGAAGGTCGACCCACTCGATCTCCTCTTCCTCCAGGCGCTTCATGATGTCGGCGGCGGTAACCTTGTCGGCCATGGAGAATCGTCCCTTACGCTTGGCTTTGAATGCGCCGACACCGATTCCAGCCGGGCGCCCGGAGGCCAAGGGCAATGTGAATATCTCGCGGGAACTTGCGCTCAGCCGAAGAGTAGGCCGGGTCCTGCAGCGGCGAGCGTTACGCCCGGCAGCAGTCCGGCAAGGGTGGCGAGCGCAAAGGGCGTGCGCCCCATGGAGGTCATCGCGGCGCCGGCGGTGATCAGCGGCCCCGGCGCGCCCGCGATGCGGAGCGCCACCACGGCATGGGGGCCAAAGCGGGACAAGCGTTCCTCCAGCGGGGCCAGGCGCGCGCCGAACCTGCGGCGGAGCCGTTCCGCACCGAAGCGGCGGGTCAGGCCAAACAGGAACAGGCTGCCGGTCATGGCACCGGTGGCCACGGTCAGGACGGCCAGCCACGGCCCCAGCAGCAGGCCGCCAGTGAGGCTTATCGGCAGGAGCACGCCGGGAATGGAGCAGGCGGTCAGGGTGGTGACGAGGAAGAACAGCAGCACCGCACCACCCAGTGTGCCGCCGATCACCGGCAGCAGCGACGCAAGTTCAAGGTGAAGAGCGGCGAGGTCCATGCTGAGAAGCCAATGAACGACACCGGCGAGGCGTTCCCGCGGTGCTTGTTCAGCGGCTCTTACGATCGCGCCGTTGCCTCCGCGCAACGCGGCGTTATGAGCCGACACATGGCGAGCGAGGGTAATATGCGGATCGAGGCGCTGGAGCATCAATTGATGCGGTCGTGGCTCGAGGGTGACCGCAAGACGTTGAAGAAGCTGCTGTCCAGCCGCTTCCGGCTTGTAATTGGCGCGCGGGCGCCCGTGCTGCTTGACCGCAAGAGCATGGTGGAGGCGGCGGGCGCGGGGTGGCGCCTGAACGGCTACCGCTTCGGGAACAGTGTGTACTCCCGCAAGATTTCGCAATCGGCCGTGTTCGCGGTGGAGGTCGAGCTGAAGCTCGAGATTGACGGAGTCGACCTGTCGGGAAGCTGGTGGATGACCGACTTTTGGCGGCGTTCGGGCATGCTCCAGAACTGGCAGCTGGCCGATCGCCAGCTGGCCCGTCTTGATGAGGGTACCCGTTTCCCGGACGCGGTGCGCGCGCTCCAGCTCTGGCGCTAGATACGTGACACCGCGTGTGAGGCGATCCTAGAAGGACCGCCGCTGCGCCGTGACTAGCATCCGCAACAGCATGGCGACCGGACGGGGCACGCCGACCTTGCCTTCCAGCCATAGCGATACGGCGGAGCGGCTGACTCCAATCGCATTGGCGAGGTCGTTCTGCGTCCGATAGCCGAGCGCGCGCATGTGGGTGCGCAACTCGTCCGGGGACATGGAAGCAAGACGGGGGTCCGAAGTGTTCACGGCAGCGCCGCCGCCTCAGATCGCATCCGCGCCCTCGTCCCCGGTCCGGATGCGGATCGCCTGCTCGACGGGCGTGACGAAGATCTTGCCGTCACCGATGCGCCCGGTCCGGGCGGCGCTGGCAATGGCTTCCACCGTGTTGGCGACGAGGCTGTCCTCTACCACCACCTCAATCTTCACCTTGGGCAGGAAGTCGATCACATACTCAGCGCCCCGATAAAGCTCGGTATGGCCCTTTTGGCGGCCGAAACCCTTGACCTCGGTCACGGTCATGCCGCTGACTCCGACTTCGTGCAGCGCGTCCTTCACGTCGTCCAGCTTGAACGGCTTGATGATCGCCTCGACCTTCTTCACTCAGATTCTCCTCAGCGCCGGGAGCCACCTTAGACAGCGTCTTGGCTTTGCCGCAATTCCCCGGCAACGGCGCAGCCCATGCGTCAGGCGATCATCCTGTCGGCGGGGCAGGGATCCCGCCTCGGCCACCTCACCCACGACCGGCCCAAGTGCCTGATCGAGTTTGCGGGCCGGAGCCTGCTCGACCGCCAGCTCGACGTCGCCGCCGCGTGCGGGATCGAGCGGGTGGTGGTGGTCACCGGCTTTCGCGAGGAAGCAGTGGAGGCCGCGCTCGAGCGTCGGCGTGCGGCCGGCCAGGGGCCGCAGGTGCGGACGGTGTTCAACCCCTTCTACAAGGTCGCCGACAACACCGGCTCCCTGTTCATGGCGCGCGAGGCGCTGGCGGGGGACACCTTGGTCTGGAACGGCGACACGATGGTCAGCCCGGCGCTGATGAAGAAGGTCGTCGCCAACCGGCAGAGCGGCATCTGCGTCACCATCGACCGCAAGGCGGATGGTTATGACGCCGACGACATGAAGGTCGTGGAGGAGGGTGGACGCCTGCGGGCGATCGGCAAGCGCCTGGCGGACTCCGACGGGGTGAATGCGGAATCGATCGGCCTGCTTGCCTTCCGCGGCGACGGTGCCGAGCGGTTCCGGGCCGCAATCGAGGAGGCGATGCGCAGCCCCGAGGGCACGCAGATCTGGTACCTTCGGGTGATCCACCACCTGGCGCAGGAAAGCGAAATCGAAACGCTCGACATCACCGGCGAGCAATGGGGCGAGGTCGATTTCCCCGAGGATATAGAGCGGGCCGAGGCGATGGTCGCGGCCTGGTAGGCCAAAGGCCGCTCAGTAAGGCGGCTTGTGGAGGCCCTTGGGGCTTTCGGTGAAGATTTCGCAGCCGTCCTCGGTGATGCCGATCGAATGCTCGAACTGGGCCGAGAGCGAGCGGTCGCGGGTGACCGCAGTCCAGCCGTCGTCCAGCATCTTGCAGTCGGCACGGCCGATGTTGATCATCGGCTCCACCGTAAAGAACATGCCAGGCTTGAGTTCGGGGCCAGTGCCAGCGCGGCCGGCGTGGACCACCTCGGGGCTGTCATGGAACAGCCGGCCCAGGCCATGGCCGCAGAAATCGCGAACAACTGAATAACGGTTCTTCTCGGCGTGGCGCTGGATGGCGGCGCTGATGTCGCCAAGCCGGTTGCCGGGTCGCGCCTGTTCCAGCCCGATCATCAGGCATTCGTAGGTGACCTCGACCAGTCGCCGTGCCTTTACCCCGACGTCGCCAACCAGATACATGCGGCTGCTGTCGCCGTGCCAGCCGTCGAGGATCGGGGTCACGTCGATGTTGACGATGTCGCCGTCCTTGAGCGGCCGATCGCCCGGGATGCCGTGGCAGACCACATGGTTGATCGAGGTGCAGCAGCTGTGCGTATAGCCGCGATAGCCGAGCGTCGCCGGAACCGCGCCCGCTTCCCGCATCAGGCGGAACACCGTGTTGTCGATCTCCTCCGTGGTCACGCCCGGCGCGATCATCGGCACCAGCGCGTCCAGGATCTCGGCCGCGAGGCGCCCGGCGGCACGCATGCCGGCGAACCCGTCCGGTCCATGGAGCTTGATCACGCCGCTTCGGGCTTCGCTGCGATCCTCGGCGGCGACGGTGATATATTGGGTCATCAAGGGCCATATAGCCCCGCCACCCGGAAAAGGTTAGCCCCGCGCCGATGACACACACTCGAGTCTGGACTGCCGCCCTGCTGGTGATCGGCGATGAAATCCTCTCCGGCCGGACCCAGGACAGGAATGTCGCGCAGCTGGCGACCTGGCTCAACGTTCAGGGAATCCGCCTCGCCGAGGTGCGCGTGGTCCCCGATGTACTGGAGAAGATTGCCGCCGCGGTAGACGCGCTGCGGAAGGAGAACGATTACCTCTTCACCACCGGCGGGATCGGCCCGACCCACGATGACATCACGGTGGATGCCATTTCAGCCGCGCTTGGCGTCGACGTGGTGGTGCATCCGGACGCGAGAGCGATCCTTGAGCGCTATTACGAAACGCGCGGCGGACTGACCGAGGCGCGGCTGAGGATGGCGCGGGCTCCCGAAGGGGCGGAGCTGATCTTCAACAAGGTGTCGGGCGCGCCCGGCATCCGCCACGGCAACATCTTCATCCTCGCCGGCGTGCCACACATCGCCGCCGGCATGCTCGACGCGCTCACGGGAACGCTGGAGGGCGGGCGCCCGGTGGTCAGCGTGACGCTTGGCGGCATGGTGCCGGAAAGCGAAGTCGCCGACCTCCTGCGGGAAACGGAAAAGGCGCATGGGGGCATTGCAATCGGCTCCTACCCCTTCTTCCGCGACGGCAAGGTGGGCGCGAATTTCGTGGTGCGCTCCGAAAGTCCGGAGGACGCGCAGGCGGTTGCCGATCTCCTCCAGTCCAGCATGGAGAGTGCCGGCTATTCGGTGGTGATGGGCGGGGTCTGAGCCGCCCACCAGCCAGCGTAGGGCGTGTTCTTCACCAGGTGGCGGTTCCAGTCGGGCTCGCCGTCGTCCCACCACACCGGCCCGCGCTCACCCAGCGCACGCTTCGCTGCATCGACCCGGCCCCGGTCACGCTTGCGGCGGGCGTCCATCAGCTCGACCACCAGTTCCTGCCGCCGCTCCGGGGCAAGCGCGGGATTGCTGAGGCGCCACAGACGGCCGCGCACCACGAAGTAGCGGCCGTCCGGCGTGACCGGATAGTCCTTCCTCAGGCGTCGACCACCGCCTTGGGTGGCACCACCTGGCTGTGGTGGACCACGGTCCAGTCCTCATGCCCGCGGCGCATCATGGTCGAGCTGGCATAGCAGCGGTAGGTCTCCTGCCCACGCTTCGCCTCGACATGGTAGCCGATCACGATCAGGCCTTCGTGCGGGCGATTCACCCTGGTGTCCGAAAAACTCACCTGCTCCCAACGGGGCGTGTTCTTGACCGCCGCCTTGGCCTGGTCACGGCTGAAGATGAAGGGTTCGGCGGGCAGGCTCATGACGACATTCTCGTCGACCAGATGCTCGTAAACCTCCTCGCCGCCGTGCCACAGCTTTTCTTCCATCGCCCAGATGCGTTCGTCTTCCATTGCCATGCTCTCCTTCTTGACGGTGGAACGGGCGGGAGCGGGGGAGGTTCATCGGCGTTGCTTTAGTAAGCAACCTTACTATATGGCCAGTATGGAACCACTGGCCTGGGACATTGGCGAAACCGCCCACGCGCTGCGCCGCGCCTTCGACCGTCGCGCGGCGGAGCTTGGCATCACCCGCGCGCAATGGCGCGTGCTGGCGCGACTGGACCTTCAGCCGGGCCAGCGGCAGGTCGACCTGGCCGAGCGGATGGACATCGAGCCCATCACCCTGTGCCGCATCGTCGATAAGCTGGAGGAAGCCGGGTTGGTCGAGCGGCGGCGCGATCCGGGCGACCGGCGTGCGTGGCAGCTATACCTTTGCGAAAGCGCCGCGCCGCTGGTCGCAAAGCTCCATGCCTTGGCGGACAGCTTCTCCACGGAGATCTTTGGCACCATCGACCCTGCCGAGATCGAGCGGACCCGGGCGCTGCTCGCCACCGTCAGAACCAACATCACCGGCATGGCGCCGGTCACCAAGGCATCGGCATGAACCAGCAGAGCAAGATCACCGGCACCGCGCTCGGCGACGAGCCGGCGGTTGGCTCGGCAGGCAGCGTGGACGCGGCTGCGGTCGAGGCGCCAGGCAAGGCCAGGCGCCTGCTGCTGTTCCTTGCCGTTCCTCTCCTGCTGCTCGCCGTTGGCGGCTGGATGTGGTGGTCGGGTCAGGGCAAGGTCGAGACCGACAATGCACAGGTGAAACAGGACATCACCAGCGTGGGGGCGCAGGTCACCGGCCCCATAGCCGAGGTGCTGGTCAAGGAAGGCCAGCAGGTCCGCGCCGGGCAATTACTGTTCCGCATCGATCCCGAACCCTATCGCGTGGCGCTGCTGCAGGCCGAGGCGCAGCTTGCCCAGGCCCAGCTTGCCGAGCGGCAGGTCGTGACGCAGGCGCAAGGCACAACGGTCGACATCAGCGGGGCGCAAGCGCAGCTGGCGATCGACCAGCGCTCCCTGTCGCGGCAGGCCGAACTGCTGAAGCAGGGCTTCACCACGCGGGCCCGCTATGACGAGGCGCTGGCCGATGTCGAGCGAGACCGGACCGCGCTTGCCGATGCTCGGGCCCGAGCTGCCAATGCCCGCGCTGCCATTGCGCCCGGCGGTGACCAGCCGAGCGAGCAGGCCGCCCGCGCGGCGATCGCCAGCGCTCGCCTGAATCTCTCGCGTACCGAGGTTCGCGCGCCGACCTCTGGCGTGGTGGCAAATACCGATCGTCTGCTCGCCGGACAGCAGGCAGTGCCCGGCATCGGGTTGCTCTCGCTGGTCGGAGCGAGCGACACCTGGATCGAGGCCAACTTCAAGGAGAAGGACCTCCAGAAGATGGCGCCCGGCCAGCGCGTCGAGATCGCGATCGATGCCTATCCCGACCTCAAGCTAACGGGCCGGGTGCAGAACATCGGTGCCGGCACGGGTAGCGAGTTCGCCATCCTCCCGGCGCAGAATGCCAATGGCAATTGGGTCAAGGTGACGCAGCGCGTTCCCGTCCGCATCCGCTTCGACGCCAAGCCGCCGCGGCCAATGATCGCCGGCCTCAGCGCCACGGTGACCGTGGACATCGGCGATTAGGGCCGGGCAGCCGAGGTGAACACCGCCACTACCCCGCTCGAGCCCATGCGCCACCTTCTCGTCACCGTGGCGGTGATGCTGGCGGTGCTGATGCAGGTGCTCGATACCACCATCGCTAACGTCGCCCTGCCGCACATGCAGGCGAGCCTCGGGGCGACACAGGAAAGCATCAACTGGGTGCTGACGAGCTACATCGTCGCCAGCGCCATCGCCATTCCGATCGCAGGCTGGCTGAGCGAACGGGTCGGCCGGCGCAAGCTGCTGCTGATCTCGGTGATTGGCTTCACGGCCGCGAGCATGCTGTGTGCCGTCGCTACTTCGCTGCCCGAAATGGTGCTGTTCCGTATCCTGCAGGGGATCAGTGGGGCCTTCCTCATTCCCTCGGCGCAGGCGACGATGTTCGACATCAACCCGCCCGCCAAGCACGCCCAGGCGATGGCGCTGTTCGGGGGCGGAATCATGATCGGGCCGATCATGGGGCCGGTGCTCGGCGGCTGGCTGACCGACAGCTTCGACTGGCGCTGGGTGTTCATGGTCAACCTGCCGGTGGGCATCCTCGCCACCTTCATGCTGTGGCGGACCATGCCGGAGAGCCCGACCAACCGGCGGCCCTTCGACCTGCTCGGTTTCGCGCTGATCGCGGTGGCGCTGGGCGCGCTGCAGATGTTTCTCGATCGGGGCGAGAGCCAGGAGTGGTTCGAAAGCTGGGAGGTCATCATCGAGCTTGGCCTGGCGATCGCCTTCTTCTGGATGTTCGTCGTCCACACGTTCACCGCCAAGGCGCCGATCTTCGAGAAGCCGATGTTCGCCGACCGAAATTTCGCCACCGGCATGTTGTTCATGGCGGTAACCGGAGTGTTGCTGCTGGCGGGCCTCGCCCTGCTGCCGCCCTTGCTGCAGCGGCTTTATGGCTATTCGGTGCTCCAGTCGGGCATGCTCACCGCCCCGCGCGGGGTGGGCACGCTCATCTCAATGCTGGTCGCCGGTCGCTTGGTCGGAAAGCTCGACAGCCGCCTGCTGGTCGTGGTTGGGATCAGCCTGATGGCGCTCAGCCTGTGGATGATGACCGGGTTCGCGCTGGACCAGCCGGCGGGCCCGGTAATCTGGTCGGGTGTGGTCCAGGGGCTCGGCATCGGGCTGATCTTCGTCACCATGCAGAGCCTCGCCTTTGCGACCCTGGCGCCGGCCCTGCGCACCTCGGCCGCGTCGCTCCTGAACCTCGCGCGAAACATCGGCGGGTCGATCGGCATCGCGGTGGTCGGATCGCAGCTGGTGCGAATGACGCAGGTCGCCCACGCCGATATCGCCAGCCATGTCACCGCCTCGACCATCCCGACGCTCGACCCCGGGCTGCTGGAGCGGATCGGCCAGCAGGGCGACGTCACGCTGGCGGTGATCAATGCGGAGGTCACTCGGCAGGCGGTGTTCATCGCCTACCTCGATGATTTCTGGCTGATGATGTGGGTCACGCTGGCGGCCCTTCCGCTGGTTTTCCTGCTCAAGAAGGCACGCGCGCCGGAGGGTGGCCCTGCCGCACATGCCATGGCCGATTAGTTCAGCTAGGGGAGGGGCATGACCGATATCACGACGCATCGCTGGACCGCCTCCGACGGCATTGAGCTCGCCTGGCACGAGACCGGGGCCGGCCGCCCGCTGATCCTGGTGCACGGCCTTTTTTCCGAGGCGCAGATGAACTGGATCAAGTTCGGCCATGCCGCCAGGCTTGCGGCGGCGGGCTTCCGGGTCATCATGCCCGATCTTCGTGCCCACGGCGCGAGCGACAAGCCGCATGACCCCGCCTGTTATCCGCCGGGCGTGCTCGGGCGTGACCTGGCCGAATTGGTCAAGCAGCTTGAGCTCGGCGACTATGACCTTGGCGGCTTTTCGCTTGGGTCGCGAACGGTGGTGCAGGGCGTTTCGCACGGGCTCCGCCCACGTCGCGCCATCCTCTCCGGCATGGGCCTGGAGGGACTTATGGGATGGGAGAAGCGCCACGCCTTCTTCATCGAAGCGTTCGAGAAGTTCGACGCAGCCGTGCGCGGCGATCGGCACTGGTTCGCCATCCAGTTCATGAAAAGCCAGAAGGTCGACCGCATCGCCACTCGGCTCCTGCTCGAAAGCAATTCGCCGGTGAACGAGGCGATGCTGGCGACGTTCACCATGCCGACATTGGTGCTGTGCGGGGCCGATGACCATGACAACGGATCCGCCGAGGCGCTTGCCGCGGCGCTGCCGAACGCAAGCTATGCCGAGATCCCCGGCACGCACACCACGTCGGTCACTCAGAAGGCGCTGGGCGAGGCGATCGCGACCTTCTTGACGGCGGAGTGAAGCGGGAGCACCAGCGCATCATTGTCTCACGATGAAGGCGTCAACTACATGAAATTGGCCGCTTCCGCTTCCATTCTCGCCCTTGCACTCGCTGCCTGCTCGACCGCTCCGAGCGCGCCGGTCCAGACAGCCTCCGCGCAACCCAATCTCGATGCGGGGGGCGCCGTGCAGACCCGCACGCCCGAAGGCGCTCGCCAGTTCATCGCGGCGGTCGAGAAGGACCTGTTCGATCTTTCGACCATCTCGAGCCGCGCGCAGTGGGTGAATTCGACCTACATCACCGATGATACCGACGCGCTCGCCGCCTATTTCGGCACCATCGGCACGGAGAAGGGCGTCGCCTACGCCAAGGAAGCGGCCGAGTGGTCCAAGGTGCAGGGGCTCGATGCTGACACGGCCCGCAAGCTCAACATCCTGCGCGGCGCCCTGGTGCTGGCAGCTCCCTCGACCGAGGGCGCGGCCGCCGAGCTCAACACCATCGCGACTCGCCTGCAGTCGACCTACGGCAAGGGCCGCGCGACGCTGAACGGCAAGGAGATCACCGGCGACGTCGCCGAGGAGCAGATGGGCGAGCTTCGCGATCCCGCGAAGACCGCCGAGGTCTGGACCAGCTGGCACAACAATGTCGGCCGCCCGATGCGCGAGGATTATACCCGCATGGTCGCCATCGCCAACCAGGGCGCCAAGGAGCTCGGCTATGCCGACACCGGCGCCATGTGGCGGTCGGGTTATGACATGAGCCCGCAGGAATTCTCGGCCATGTACGACCGCCTCTGGGGCGAGGTGAAGCCGCTTTACGACGAGCTGCATTGCTACACCCGCGACAAGCTGAACGCGAAGTATGGCAACAGCGTGCAGCCCAGGACCGGCCCGATCCGCGCCGACCTCCTCGGCAACATGTGGGCGCAGGAATGGGGCAACATCTATGACGTGGTGGCGCCGCGGGGCGCGGGCGACGTCGGCTATGACGTGACCGAGTTGCTCAAGGCCAAGAAGAAGACCCCGACCGACATGGTGAAGATCGGCGAGGGCTTCTACACTTCGCTTGGCCTTGCGCCCTTGCCCGCAACCTTCTGGCAGCGCAGCCAGATCGTCCGTCCGGAGGGCCGCGAGGTGGTCTGCCACGCAAGCGCCTGGGACCTCGACAACAAGGACGACCTGCGCATCAAGATGTGCACCAAGGTGAATGGCGACGATTTCGTCACCATCCACCACGAGCTTGGCCACAACTACTACCAGCGGGCCTACAACAAGCAGCCCTATCTCTACCTCAATGGCGCCAACGATGGCTTCCACGAGGCGATTGGCGACTTCATCGCGCTGTCGGTGACGCCGGAATATCTGGTGCAGATCGGGCTGCTCGACCGCAACAGGGTGCCGGACGCCAGCAAGGACACCGGCCTGCTGCTTCGCCAGGCGATGGACAAGGTGGCGTTCCTGCCGTTCGGCCTGATGGTCGACAAGTGGCGCTGGGGCGTGTTCGACGGCTCCATCACGCCGCAGAACTACGAAGCCGGCTGGAACCAGCTACGGCTGCAATATCAGGGCATCACGCCGCCGGGTCAGCGCGGCGAAGGCGACTTCGATCCGGGCGCCAAGTACCACATCCCGGCCAACACCCCTTACGCCCGCTACTTCCTGGCGCGCATCCTGCAGTTCCAGTTCTACAAGTCGGCCTGCGACATGGCCGGCTGGAAGGGCCCGCTCCACCGCTGCTCCTTCTACGGCAACAAGGAAGTCGGCCAGCGGCTGAACGCCATGCTGGAGATGGGCGCGAGCAAGCCGTGGCCCGACGCGCTCGAGGCGTTCACCGGCACCCGCGAGATGAGCGGTAAGCCGATGCTCGAATATTTCGCTCCGCTGCAGCGCTGGCTGGAGGAGCAGAACAAGGGAAAGACCTGCGGCTGGCAGGCCTGAGGCTCGTCGCCCCTCTCCCGGGCCGGGAGAGGGGCTGAGCCTCAGCTCATTCCCGCGGCCTTGATCCGGCGTTCGGCCTCGGCGGTGCCGATGTCGCGATTTTCTTCCTTGGCCCACAGGAACAGCGCACCGGCGGCCACGGAGCCGAGCACGGCGGCGGTGGCGAGCGGGTGCATCTGCGCTTCAAGGAACAGCGACGTCCTGCGCTTGAACGGCTCCTGATTGCCTTCGACCCGGCCATCGCGGCGCGGTTCGAAGAGATTGTCGCTGGTGCCCGGCGCGGGCGGCACGTCGGTGGTCTGCATCGGTTCACCGCCGACCAGCTCCATGCCCTTGTCGGCAAGGCGAGGCAGGGCAGGGGCAAGGGTGGTGAGCGCAAGGCCCCCACCGCCGACGATCAGCGACCGCCGAGGCTTCTGAGCGGCGAAGCAGATCGCCTTGGCGACCAGTTCGGCATCGTAGAGCGGCTGCGGCAGCCGGGCGGGTTTGTCGAGCTTGTTGCGGGCATGCTCTGGGTACATGGTGTCGATCGCCGCCGGCTTGATCAGCGTGACGCTGATCGGCGCGCCCTCCTGTTCGATCTCCATGCGAAGGGTGTCGGTGAACTGCATCACCGCGGCCTTCATCGCGCAATAGGGACCCTGGAGAGGAATGGCGCGGTTGGACAGGACCGAGCCGATGTTGATGATCGCGCCACCGTGGGTGCGAAGATGCCGGGCGGCGATGAGACTGGCCTCCACCAGCCCGAAATAGCCAACGTCGAACACGCGCCGATGCTCTTCCATCGTCACGTCCTCGACCCGGGCGTACATGGCGGCTGCGGCATCGTTCACCCAGGTGTCGACACGCCCGAAGGTCTCCAGCGCATGATCGAGCAGGCGCTTGGCCGACCCTTCTTCAGCGATGTCGAGGTCGATGGCGGTGGCCTGCCCGCCCTTGTTGCGGATCGCCACCACCGCCTCGTCCAGCGCTTCCATGTTGCGGGCGGCGAGGACCACCTTGGCGCCGACCGCAGCGGCACGGCGCGCTGCGGCAAGGCCAATCCCGCTCGATCCTCCGACGATCACCATGACCTGGTCGGATAGGGGCTTGAGCGATACGGCCATTGTTGAACTCTCCGGACGTGAAAAGGGGTGCCGGGCTTCGCTCCCGGCACCCCAGATCAATCCTTCAGACGCCGTTAGGCTCCGTAAGAGATGGCTCCGGTCTTGGTCTCGTTCCTGGACGCCTGGTCCAGGCCCGTGTCGCCAGTCTTGCCACCGCCGCTTGCATTGCTCCTGCCGCTGACACCGGCGCCGCTGGTGTTGCTGGTGCCGGTATTGCGGTTGTTGCTGCTGCCCGCCGCGCTGGTGCCGCCGACCGAACTACTGGTACCCATGCCGCCAGTGGTCGAGGCATTGGTGCTCGAGCCGGACTTCGACAGGCTAGCGGCCTGGACAGCCGACGGGCTGGTGCCGCCGGTGCCCGCGCCCAGGCCAGCGCTGCTGCTGGGCGAGGCGGAACTAGTCTCCAGGCTGCGGTCGCTGCTGGTCGAACCCTGCTGCTTGTAGGCGCCGGCGCCCTTGACGTGATCGCCCGGCGTGTCCTGGCCCCAGTTCATGAGCGGCTTGTCGCTCTTGCCGCGGGTCAGGAAGAAAGCGGCCGCACCCGCGGCAACCGTGGCCAGAGCGGCGGCTGCGTATGGACGCTCCTTGACCGTGTTCACCACCCGGTCACGGCGGCGGTCGCGAGCGGCATCGGTCGTGCCGTGGGCCTGATGATTGGCTCCGCTGACATGATTGCGGTTGTCGTGATTGCGGCTATCGCGATTGTTTTCGTCGTTCTTGGCCATGCCCTGTCCTTTCGTTACGCGAAGGGGTCGGGCGGCTGAACGAGCGGGGAAGGGCGTTGTTGCGGCTGGCCGGCACCACTTGCGCCGTCTCGTGCTGCAGTAAGGCTGGAGCCCGGTTCGACCGGGCTCCGAACCCCGGACGTCAGAGCTGCTCGAGGAGGGTCTCGGCACTCGACGCGCGATATTCGCCCGGCGCCTCGACATTCAGCTGCTCGACCACGCCGTCGTTGACGATCATCGAGTAGCGCTGCGAGCGGACGGCACCCATCCCGAAGTTGGATCCGTCCATGGTCAGGCCGAGGGCCTGGGCGAGTTGGCCGTTTCCGTCGGCGATCATGGTGATGTCGCCGCTGCCCTGGTCCTTGTTCCACGCGGCCATGACGAAGGCGTCGTTGACGCTGGTGCAGGCGATTTCGTCGACGCCCTTGCCCTTCAGGTCGGCGGCCTTCTCGACATAGGACGGGAGGTGCTTGGCCGAGCAGGTCGGTGTGTAGGCGCCAGGCACCGCGAACAGGGCGACGCGGCGACCACCGAAATAATCGGTGGTGGTGGTCGGCTTGGGGCCTTCGGCGGTGGCAAGGACGAGCGGCAGTTCGGGAAGGCGGTCGCCGATCTTGATGGTCATGGCAGGAGGCTCCTTTGCGTGGCGTTGGCTGCTGATCTGTGGAGGCGCTCTATCCGCCGATCGTTACGCCAACAAGGCTTGTGCCGCCGTCGGCAAATGGCATGGTGAGCGGATGCCGGACGCGCCCTTTCTTGCCGGAAAGCTGCTGCTCGCCATGCCGGGCATGGCCGATCCCCGCTTCGAGCGGAGCGTCACGGCGCTTTGCGTTCATGACGAGAATGGTGCCGTCGGGATCGGCATCAGCCACAAGCGAGCCGGCATCCGCCTGCGAGGACTTCTGAAGCAGCTTGGGCTTGAGCCGGGCGATGCTCCGGACGCCGCCATCCACCACGGCGGCCCGGTGGAGCCAGGGCGCGGGTTCGTTCTTCATTCGACCGATTGGGGCGGCGAGGATAGCCTGCAGGTCGTCGGGCCTAGCGGAAAGCTGTGGGCGATGACCGGCACCATCGACGTGCTGCGGGCCATTGCCGAGGGACGCGGCCCAGCCAGGTGGCTGGTGGCACTGGGCTATGCCGGCTGGGGTCCGGGCCAGCTTGAGGAGGAGATGACCCGGCACGGCTGGTTCGCCTGCCCGGGCGCCCCCGACATTCTCTTCGACACCCCCACCGACGAACGCTGGGCCGCTGCCTTCAGGCTTGAAGGCATCGATCCGCGCCTGCTCGCCAGCGAGACCGGCGCCGCCTGACGGTATAAGAACCAAGGGCCCGGACACCTTGCGGCATCCGGACCCTCCTTGTTCGCTCGATCAGGCAGACTTGGTCGGCTTACCTGCCGAACCGCACCTTGGCGCCGGCATAGAAGAAGCGACCAATCGACGGCACCGGGTAGGTGTTGGTGCCAATCTCCGGCTTCTGTCCGAACAGGTTGTTCACACCGCCGAAGAATTCGAACTGATCCGCGACGGACATGCCGGCGTAGATGTCGTGCCGCCACAGTTCCTTGTAGTAGCGGTATTCGGGCGCAACGACGTCCGGATTGTTCTGAAGCGTCTGGTTGCTATAGCGCGACGTCTTAGAGAACCAGTTCAGGCCATAGTTGAGCGTCAGGCCGCCGATCTTCCAGGTCAGGTCGGAATTCAGCGTGTACTTCGGCGCGAAAGCCGTGCCGCGGCTGTCGGTGGTCGGCGCGCCAGGCGTGCCGATAAATTCCAGCCGGTTGAGGTAGTTGCCGATCAGGTTCAGCGTGAAGGTGCCAAGCGAGTCGGTCCGCAGTCGATAGCTGATGTTGGCATCGAGACCCGAGGTGCGGAACTCCGACACGTTCTGAGGGCTAACGGTGAAGCCGTTGATGTTGCCGGCTTCAAATTCGCCGGTGCTGCCATTCTGGCGCGTGATGGCGGCGCAGAACGGGTTGTCCAGCGTAGCCTGGTCGACGCACAAGGCAGCCAGCTGATTGGCGGTAACGGTATTCACCGCATTCTTCAGCTTGATGTCGTACCAGTCAAACCGGGCCGACAGGCCGCTGAGGAAGCGCGGCTGCAGGATCACGCCCGCAGTCCAGGTCTTGGCTTCTTCCTCGCCAAGGTTCGGATTGCCGCTGCTCGTTCCTGAGATGTTGACCGATCGACCATCACGATAGGTCGCCGGGTCGGCACCAAGCGAGGTCAGAAGGGCGGTGCAGTTCGCGGCACGGAACTCAGTTCCGTTCTGCAGCTGGTTGAGGTTGCAGGGATCGGTGATGAAGGCGAACGTCTGCGAGGCAGCGCCGAACAACTCTCCGATATTCGGGGCGCGAACGGCGGTGGAGTAGGTGCCGGTGAAGCTGATGTCGCGCACCGGGGCGTAAGCCGCGTCGACCTTCCAGGCCGTGGTGTTTCCGACCGTGGAATAATCCGACAAGCGAACCGCGGCGCCGACTTCCAGGCTGTGCGCAAACGGAAGGCGCTGCAGGATCGGGGCACGAATCTCGCCAAAGGCTTCCTTGACGCTGAACTTGCCGCGATCCGCGCCCAAGGCGTTGCCGAAGGTCAGGCCCTGCGCGGCCAAATCATCAGGATCGAAGCTGCTCTTTTCGCGCCGGTATTCGGCGCCCACGGCATAGCCGAGATTGCCGCCGCCGGGGAAGCTGAACAGCCCGCCCAGGTCGCCGGCAACCGAGCCGGAGACGACCTGCTGGGTAATGCGCGAGCGATCCGTGGTGTTGACGCGGATGAAGTCCAGCGCTTCCTGGCTTGCCACACCCTCGCCGAACAGGTTCAGCGGAACGCACGCGCCCGGCTGGAAGGTCGTCGGCGGAGTTTCATCGCGAGTGTAGTTATACGGTTGGGACGGAACTGCCGTTGGATCCACGTTCACTCGGCAGGTGATCTGTCCATTGGGACCGCGCACCGCATCGATGGCAGCATAGAAACGGTCGGTCAGGATGTCGCCGATGTAGCGATTACGGACGGAGGTCCGACCATAGACATAGCTGACTTCGAAATTGGTGTTGGCGTTGATGTCGCCGCGTGCACCGACAACTCCGCGCCACGTCTTGCGATCGATATTCTCACCACGCTGACCGAGGTCGAAATTGTCGCGGTTGAGCAGAACGTCGCCGCCGCCGGTGATCGCCCGCAGCGCATCCGGATAGTAAGCATTGTCGTCAGGGATCAGCAGGTAATAGTCAAACGTCGGCTGGCCAAGCGAGTAGCTCTTCGAACGGGCGAACTTGGCCTCGGCGAAGAGGTTGATCGCCGGTGTCACCTGGAAGTTGGTGATGAGGTTGACGACGTCGCGCTTGATCTGCGGCAACAGGTCGTTGCCATAATCGCTGACCAGCGTGCCGTTGCCGCCCTGCTGGTAGAAGTCGGGCACGAAGCGTCCCGGATCATAGGCCACCAGCTGTCCGCCGGCGCCGACGAAGTAATCGGGGAAGCCATCGAAATCGATGTCGATACCGCCCTCGCGATTGGTATCGAAATAGCGGACGTTGTTGAGCGGCACGTAGTCCGGAATGCCGTTGTCATTGCCGCCGGTGTAGCCGCTCTGGTTCTCCGGATCGTCGGGGTTGAGGTAGAAACCCGTCAGTTCCGTTCCGCGCAGGCGCGCGCGGCGGCGCGTCTCAAGCCGGTCTTCCTCGCCATGCTCATAAGCGAGCGCGACATTGAGGCGGTTGTCGAGCATGTTGTGGCCGGCAGTGATCGAGAACAGGCGCTGTCCCGCGTCGCCATATTGCGAGATGCCCGCCTGGGCGCGTGCGCTGATGCCGCTGAAGTTGCGCTTGAGGACGAAGTTCACCACGCCCGACACGCCATCGGCGCCGTAGATTGCCGACGCACCGCCGGTGAGGACGTCGACGCGCTCGACCAGGTCGCTGGGGATGGTGTTGACGTCGATCGCCTGGCTGCCGGGGACGCCGGCCACATGGCGGCGGCCATCGACCAGGACCAAGGTGCGGTCAGTGCCGAGGTTGCGCAGGTTGAGAAGGTTGAGGCCGGTATAACCGATGCCCGCGCCGCTGCCGCTGTTGTCGCCCGACGTCGAGCTGCCCTGAAGCGCCGGATAGCCGGTGAGGAAGTCGGTGAGGTTGGTGGTTCCGGACTGTTCGATCTGGTCCGAGCCAACGGAGATGACCGGGTTCGGGGTCGAGAAGTCAGGACGGCGGATGCGCGAACCGGTGACCACCACGGTCTCACCCTCTGCCGCCGGGTTGTCGGCAGCAAGGTTGGTCGGGGAAGCCTCGGTTTCCTCGTCGGTCGGAGTGGGCGTGGCCTCGACCGGGGAGTCGGGCTGCGGCTGCTGCTGGGCGAGAGCCGGAATGGCACCAAAGGCAGCAAAGCCCAGAGCAAGCGCGGAAGTGGACCGGAACAGTGAGAGTCGCATCATCATCCTTGACAGTCGATCTGTGAAAGGATGGGCGGTTAACGCCTTGCGAGGTGTCGATGAAAGCAAAAGCCACCGCCGTTCGTCGTCTCGACAAACGGCAGTGGCAAATTCGCAACAATCTGGTTCACCAGCCGCTTAACGGCGGCCCCAAACGCCTTAATACCGGTAATGTTCCGGCTTAAATGGACCCTGCGGCTTCACGCCAATGTAGGCAGCCTGCTTGTCGTTGAGCTGGGTCAGCTTGACGCCCAGCTTCTCGAGGTGGAGCGCGGCGACCTTTTCGTCCAGGTGCTTGGGCAGGACGTAGACGTCGTTCCCGTACTTCTCGCTCTTGGTCCACAGCTCGATCTGGGCCAGCGTCTGGTTGGTGAAGCTGGCGCTCATCACGAAGCTCGGGTGACCGGTTGCGTTGCCGAGGTTGACTAGGCGGCCCTTCGACAGGACGATGATCTTCTTGCCGTCCGGGAACTCGACTTCGTCGACCTGCGGCTTGATCTCGGTCCACTTCATGTTGCTGAGCGCGTTGATCTGGATCTCGCTGTCGAAGTGGCCGATGTTGCAGACGATCGCCATGTTCTTCATCGCCCGCATGTGGTCGACGGTGATGATGTCCATGTTGCCGGTGGCGGTGACGAAGATGTCGGCCCGCGGAGCGGCCTCTTCCATCGTCACGACCTCATAGCCCTCCATCGCCGCCTGGAGCGCGCAGATCGGATCGACCTCGGTCACCAGCACGCGCGCGCCGCCGTTGCGGAGCGAGGCGGCCGAGCCCTTGCCCACGTCGCCGAAGCCCGCAACCACGGCGACCTTGCCGGCGAGCATGACGTCGGTGCCGCGGCGGATGGCGTCGACGAGGCTTTCCTTGCAGCCGTAGAGGTTGTCGAACTTCGACTTGGTGACGCTGTCATTGACGTTGATGGCAGGGAAGGGGAGTTTGCCCTGCTTGGCGAGTTCATAGAGGCGGTGGACGCCGGTGGTGGTCTCTTCGCTGACCCCCTTGATGTTCTGGACGGTCTTCGTGAGGTAGCCCGGACGCTCCTTCAGGAAGCGGTTCAGGGTCGCGACGAAGACTTCTTCTTCCTCGTTGGTCGGGTCGAACAGGGTCTCGCCCGCTTCGACGCGCGCGCCCCACAGGGCGAACATGGTGGCGTCACCGCCATCGTCGAGGATGAGGTTGCAGGTCTCGTCCTGGCCCCAGTCGAAGATGCGGACGACATAGTCCCAATATTCTTCCAGCGTCTCGCCCTTGACGGCGAACACCGGAACGCCGGTGGCGGCGATGGCGGCGGCGGCATGGTCCTGGGTCGAGTAGATGTTGCAGCTGGCCCAGCGCACCTTGGCGCCGAGCGCGGTGAGCGTCTCGATCAGCACGGCGGTCTGGATGGTCATGTGGAGCGAACCGGTGATCCGCGCGCCCGCAAGCGGCTTCGACGCGCCGAATTCGGACCGCAGCGCCATCAGGCCGGGCATCTCGGTCTCGGCAATCTCGATCTCCTTGCGGCCGAAATCGGCGAGGGAGAGGTCCTTGACCAAATAGTCGCGGCTAAGGGTATCGGTCGGCACGTTCGGGTCTCCTTGGGGCTGGCGTCTTCCGGATGATACGGGAAGGCCAATCTGGCGAGCCCCCTAGCCGAGACGGTCCGTTGTGGAAAGGTCGAGTATCCGGCCGGCTGTCCCGCCTGCCATACATAAAGGGCCGCTCCCTTTCGAGAGCGACCCTTTTGATTGGTGTCGTGCTGGCGCTTAGAAGCGCAGGCCGATAGCGGCAGCCAGCTGGTTGCGGCTGAAGCGTAGTTCCTCGGTGGTCGAGATGGTCGCGCGATCGTAGCGGTGATGCGTGTACTCGAACTTGCCGTAGAGGGCGCCCGTGACGGCGAACTCGGCGCCGGCGCCGACGTGGAAGCCGTCGCGGCGGCTGTCGTAGCCGTTGAAGAAGGTGGCGCTGCCACCGGTCAGGACGACGGGCTTCAGCTCACCATTCGAATAGCCGGCCTTGGCGTAGACGAGCACGTCACGGGTGACGATACCGGCGCGAGCGCCGATCGTGTAATTCTCGCCGGTGTCGACGCGGTACGGACGACTGATGGTAGCAATCTGCGTTTCGCCGAAGTCGGCTCCGGCGTAGATGCCAACAACGGCCGGGCCGGCGGCGATGTCGAAACCGACTTCGGCGCCGACATTGGTGCCCTCGTTCGAGCTTTCGTCGCCAAACGTACCGCGGTTCTGCGGATTGACGGTCGAGCGAAGCCCGGCGCCGACGAAATCATAGGTGACGCGAGCTTCGACGCGGGGGCCGGTGTAGCTTGGTGCGTCCTGCGCCTGGGCCGGCATGGCTACGCCGGCGAGGAGCGCAAAGGAAGCGAACTTGAGTGCAGTCTTCATGGTGCAAGCCCTTGTTATCCGTGAAGGCCGGACCCGAGGATCCGGCCTTCAGTGAGGCAATTAGAAGCGGACGCGAGCGCTCGCCGAGAAGCGGCGACCAAGCAGGTCGACGTAGCTCGAGGGGTGGATGATCCCCAGGTAATCCTGGCCAACCCGGTTGAAGAGGTTGGTCACGGCAAGCGTGAAGCGCATCTTGTCCGTCGGGTCGAAGAACAGGCCGCCGCTGACGATCGCGTAATCATCGAGCTTGTCGATCTCACGCGCGTCCGGACCCGAGCTCGGGACACCGGGCTGACGGTTGAGTCGGCTGAACAGCTGCTCACCGGTGTAGTTGATGGTGGTGTTGGCACCCCAGAACTTGTTCGCATAGCGCAGGCGGAGCTGGCCGGCGAAGGTCGGGTCACCAATCACGCCGTCGCTCCGGGCCGGAGCAACACCCGTGATATTGTTGTTACGATACTTGGTCAGCAGGAAGTCCGACCCGATCGAGAAGGTGCCCGGGACGTTGATGCCGCTCAGCGGAACGCTGTAGTTCATCGTGCCCTGCCAACCACGATACAGGATTTCCTGACCGTTGACGAAGCCGAGGCGGATGGCCGGCGTGCCCGGGTTGTTCAACACGCGACCGGTGTTCGGGTCACGGCGGATGAGCGAGCAGAACGCGTTGCCGTTCAGCGGATCATCCCGGTTGAAGTCGGCATTGTCGAAGCAGCCCGAAGCCACGGCAGTGTTCGTGAGCGACGTGATCGGCTGCAGGAGGTCGATGTTGATGTAGTCGAACGTCATGCTGAGCCGCGGAATGAAGCTCGGGCGGAGAATCACACCGACCGTCCAGGCATTGGCGGTTTCGTTCGCCAGGTTGGGGTTACCACCGCCCTGACCCGGAACCGTCGCAGTGCTGGCCGGGTCCGGCGTCGCATTCGGGAAGCGAGCCAGGAAGGCTTCGCAGTTCGCGCGGCGGATGGCGGGCACCGCACCGGCGCCGATGCTGGCCGGCTGGCAGAGGTCCGGAACCGTCGTGAAGGTGTTCACGATCGGCAGGAACAGCTCGGTAATCGCCGGCGAGCGGAACGACCGGGTGTAGTTGCCGCGGAACTCGACATCCTTGATCGGCGCGTAGCTGCCACCGGCCGCCCACGAGGTGAAGGCGCCGTTGACGGTGTTGTCGACGCGGCGGATGCGGCCAAACGCCTGGAGGCCGTAAATCGCCGGGATGTTGTTGTCCGGGCTGACGATCGGGGCGAAGATTTCGCCAAAGACTTCGTCAAGATTGTACTGGCCGTTGATCCCGACGATCGGAACCGCGCGACCGCGGCCTTCGCGCTGGAACGAGCTGGGGTCGAACACCGCCTTTTCGTCACGATGCTCGTAACCGACGTTGAAGCTGAGCGGGCCGCCTGGCAGGTCGAAGAACGAACCGCCGAAGTTGATGTTGCCGACCCACTGGCGCTGCATCGTGCGAGTGAAGAAATCCTCGATGATGTAGTCACGCGCAGCGGCATCACCCCGACCGAAGCCGAGCGGGTTGAACGGACGGCAGTTCGGATCGGCGATCGGCGTCAGGCCGCCAGACGCAAAACCGCCATTCAAGAGAACGGTCCCGGCAGCGTTTGAAGCCAGGCTCTGGGTCGGCGCGGTGGTGCAGACGATCTGACCCTGCGCGTTCGTCGTCACGTTCACCGCGTTGACGAAGTTCTGGGCGTTGATGTCCTGGTTGAACTCCTTGGTCTTGGCCTTGCCGTAGTTGAAATAGGCCTCGAAGTTCATGTCGCGGCCGAACAGGCTGAAGTCGCCGCGGGTACCGATCACGCCGCGGTTGATGCGCGTCTCGTTGTAGCCGGTGAGATCGGCGATGTCGGCCGACGCGCGCGAGACCTGGAAGTTGGTCACGCCGCGCGCAATCAGTGCGTCACGCGCCTGCGTCGTCAGGAACGGCGAGTTGACGTTGAACACCAGGGCGCCGCTGCTGCCACCGAACAGGGAGGAGTTGAAGGTCGGCTGCTGGACCAGCTCGTTGGCCTTCGAGCGGAAGTGCGTGCCTTCGGCGAAGAGCTCGATGCTGTCCGTCACGTTGAAGGTGATGAAGCCCGAGCCGATGGTCCGCTTCAGGTCGCTGGTGATCTGGGCGAAATCGTTGAAGCTGAACCCGTCGCCGCCCGAGTTGCTCGTGCCGCGGAACAGGATGCCCTGATCGAACGGCACAAGGTTGCCGGCCTGGTCGAACTGCAGCGCGTTGGTCGTGCGAACGCCGCTGCCGGTTCCCGCGTTGAAGCAGGAAGACGGATCGGCAGCATTGATGGTGCAGAAGTTCGCAGTTCCGTTGACGCCCGACAGGTTGGTCTGGGTGATCAGGCCGCCATAGGTCAGGAACGGAATTCGAACGTCACGAACCAATACGCCGCCCGGAAAGCCATCGGTGGTGGTGTCATTGAAGCCGATGCCGGTGTTGATGCGGCCGTCATTCAGCGACGTGTTGCCGTTGCGGCGGGCAATCGCTTCAGCAGTAGTGATGTTGGTCGCACCGCCGATGTTCTCGCGCAGATAGTCGCGCGCATTGTAGAGGACACCCTCGACATTGTCATGGCTGACTGCCGCAGTGATGTTGAGACGACCGTCGAACAGGTCGCCGCCGAACAGACCCGACACGTTGTAGCGGAAGTTGTCGCCTTCCTCGGTGATGCCCGAGACGCCCGACACTTCGATCCCGCGGTACTTGGAGCGGAGGATAACGTTGACCACGCCCGCGATCGCGTCCGAACCGTAGACCGGCGCACCGCCGATGCTGACGATGTCGATGCGGTCGAGCAGGATGTCCGGAACAATGTTGAGGTCGGTCTGGGTACCGGCCGCGGCGTTGCCGAAGTTGGTCGCCGGGTTCGAGGTGACGAATCGACGGCCGTTGATCAGCGTCAGGGTGCGGTTGGAGCCGAGGCCATAGGTGTTGACGAAGTTCGTGCCCTGACCGAACGAGCCCTGCGCACCAGCCGGAGTGACCGAGCCGCGGATGTTCGGAAGCTCGTTCAGAGCGTCGGCGACGTTGGTGAAGTTACGCTCACGGACCTGGCGGAAGTCGACGGTGGTGGTCGGCTCGATCGATTCCAGGTTCGGGATACGGATACGCGAGCCGGTAACCGTGACCGTCTGGCCTTGGTCGACGTTGCCGTCAGCGCCGCGGCGCTGGATCTGACCCGGATCGTTGGGATCGATCACGTCGGCCGGCTGGTCGCAGATACCCGTGTTCGGGTTGTAGGCAGGATTGTCCGAATTGCAGACGGTGCCGTCAGCAGCAGGCTCCGGAGTGGCCGGCGGCGTCGCCTGAGCCAGGGCAGCGCCGCTCATCGTAAAGACGAATCCGGCTGCCAACGTGCGGAGCGCCGTGGCGCTCAACAGCATCTTATTGTTCATTCGAGATAATCCTCTGGATGGGGGGCAATCTGCCGACCTTCATGCCGCGTCGTTCGTCGAAGGCAATCGTCTGTTCATCCGCGATTAAAAGTTTTCCTGCCTGTCGCAAGATTGTCACAGCTCGTCCTGATGGTGTGCAGCAACAGCACATCTGCCGGAAAGACATGCACGCAAGGACCCTTGCGGCGTCTTCTGTTTCGCGCCCGCGCTGATATGAACGCCCGCATGGCGAGCGGGGACTTCCGGCCTGGTGCGTGATGTCGAGACCCTGCTGGTCGCGGTTCCGGCCCTTTGCCTTGTTCTCGCGCTCGGGCTTGGCGGCGTGGCGCTTCGCCAGATCGCCCGGGCGCGCTCCGCGATGCGGTCGGCAAGCTTTGCCCGTGACCTGCTGGCAGCCTCGCCAGGGCGCGCGATCCTGCTTCATCCCGATGGCTCGGTGGAACTTGATCGCCTGCTTGCCCGGGACCTCGGGGTAGAGGAGCAGCTCTCCTCGTTGCTTGCGCTGGGCGAGAGCCCGGCAGGGATCGAACCGGAGGATGTGGAGCGCCTGGCCGGGCTGGTCGGGCCAGCGGTGCTTGCGGGCGAGCGGATCGACCTTGCAGTTCGCCTCAAGGGCAGTTCGCGGTTGGTCGACGTCCGCGGCGGAGCGGCTCCGCAGACTTTCGGCTCGGGCACCACGCTTCTCTGGCTCTCCGACAGCAGCAGCGCCGCTGCCGAGCGGGGGGAGATTGCTGCCCGCCTGGCTCGTACCGAGCAGGCGCTTGGGGCGATTACCCAGCTGATCGAGGCGGCGCCCTTTCCGATGTGGGTGCGCGGTGCCGACCTCCGGCTCGCCCTCGTCAACCGCGCGTTTGTCACGGCGGTGGAGGCCGGCGACGCCAGCGAAGTGGTTGAACGCGGCATCGAGCTGGTCGAGGGCAGCGGCGAGTCCGGTGCCCGTGCCGGTGCCGAACAGGCGCTGGAGAATGGTCGGCGGATCGAGCGGGTGCGACCGGCCACCATCGGCGGCGAGCGGCGGGCGCTGCGGCTGGTGGACGTGCCGCTGCCGGGCGGCACCGTGGCCGGCTATGCCTTCGACATCCAGGAGCTGGAGGACGCACGCTCTGAACTGGAGCGCCATGCGCTGAGCCAGCGCGAGCTGTCGGACCGCATGACAGCGGGAGCCATCCAGTTCGATCCCGACCGCACCTTGTCCTTCTATAACCGCCCCTTCGCCGTCCTGTCCGAGATCGAGCCCGAGTGGCTTGACGAGCGACCCGAGTTCGACCGCCTGCTTGAACGGATGCGCGAGAACCATCGTTTGCCGGAAGTGCGGGACTTCCCCGAATGGAAGGCAGAGCGGCGGGGCTGGTTCACCTCGGCCGAGGAAGTGCACGAGGAGGAATGGATCCTTGCCAATGGCGATCACCTGCGAGTGGTAGGCCAGCCGCTGCCCGACGGCGGCCTGCGCATCATCTTCGAGGATCGCACCGAGCAGGTCCGCCTGGCCAGCGCGCGCGACACCCTTCTGCGGGTCCGCACCGCGACCTTTGACAATCTGTTCGAAGGGGTGGCGGTGTTCGCCTCCGACGGACGTCTGACTTTGTGGAACCGCCGCTTCGGCGACTTCTGGAGCCTTGACGAGAGCTGGCTGGCCCAGCATCCGCGGGTCGACGAACTGGTGCCGGCGTTTGCGGGGCGGCTGGTCAACCCCACCGCCGCCGCTACCCTGCGCGAGCTGGTCCGGGCCGCTACCGGCGAACGTCGGGCTGAGCAGGGGCGCCTCAGCCTAGCCGACGGGCGCAACTTCGCTTTCGCCGCAGTGCCGCTACCCGACGGCAATGCGCTCTTCACCATGATAGACGTGACCGACAGCAGCCGGATCGAAGCGGCGCTGCGGGAACGCGCGGAAGCACTAGAGCAGGCCGACCGCGTCCGCACCGATTTCGTCGCCAACATGAGCTACGAGCTGCGCACCCCGCTAACCTCGATCGGCGGCTTCGCGGAGATGCTTCGCGAAGGCTATGCAGGCGCCTTGTCGGGCCCGGCCAAGGATTATGTTGCCGCCATTCTCGAGAGCGTCGCCAGGCTGTCGCGGCTGATCGACGACGTGCTTGACCTCACCCAGGGCGCGAAGGGCGAGGTGGCGCTGGAATGCGACCGAGTCGATCTTGCCGGCCTGATCCGCACCGTCACCGTGCAGATGGAGCCCGGGGCCAAGGCCAAGGGCCTGCGCTTCAAGGTCGTGATCGGCGAGGGCACCGGAAGCATCACCGGCGATCACCGGCGCCTTCGCGAAAGCCTGGAGCATGTGCTCCGCAACGCGGTCGCTTACACCGACAAGGGCGAAGTGCGGCTGATCACCCGCGGCGCCCGGGACAAGGTCGAAATCCTGATCGCCGACACTGGGCGCGGTCTTGCCGAGGAGCATCAGGCCCGGGTGTTCGAACGCTTCACCCGTTTCAGCGAGCGGCGCGGCGAGGCGGCGCTTGGCCTTGGCCTGCCGCTGACCCGCCAGTTCGTGGAAGCGCATGGCGGAACGGTTCAGCTCAGCAGCATCGTTGGCAAGGGGACCAGCGTGCTGATCACCCTCCCGCGTTCCTTCCCTCGCTGACATGTGGACCCTCGACCAGCCGGCCATGTCCGAGGCGGGAGCGGCGCTGGCGGCCGCCTTGCGCGCGGGCGACGTCGTCGCACTGAGTGGACCGCTTGGTGCCGGCAAGACGACTCTGGTGCGCGGTGTGCTGATGGCCCTGGGTCACGTCGGCGAGGTGCCGTCGCCGACCTTTGCCATCGTGCAGCCTTATGATTCGACACGCCTGCCGGTGGCCCACGCCGACCTTTACCGGATCGAGGACCCCGCGGAATTGGAGGAGATCGGGCTGGAGGACCAGTTGCTGGACGGCGCCCTGCTTGTCGAGTGGCCGGAACGGGCAGGTGAGGCCGCCTGGCCACAGGCCCTTCGGCTCAGCCTGCAACCGCTTCCCGACGGCCGACGCGCCTTGACTTGGGAGGTGCCGGGGGCATGGGAAGGGCGATGGCCACCGCCCCACGACCCCAGATGATTCCGCCCGCTTCCTGCGACCGCTTCCTGGCTCAGGCCGGGTGGGAAGGGGCGAGCGTCGAGCCGCTTGCCGGCGATGCCAGCTTTCGCCGTTATTTCCGCGTCCATCACCCTGCCCATGGCGCCGCCGTGCTGATGGATGCGCCGCCTCCGCACGAAGATCCTCGGCCCTTTATCGCGGTTGCCGAATGGCTGGTCGGTCACGGGTTCAGCGCGCCCGATATTCTTGCTCGCGACCTCGACCAGGGACTGCTTCTGCTCGCCGATTTCGGCGACGTTCGGCTGCGCGAGACGCTGGACGCGGATCCGGCAAGGGAGCTGGAACTCTACGGTATCGCCACCGACCTTTTGGCCGAGCTTCACGGACGCCCGCCCATGGAAGGTCTCCCGCCGCATGGCCTTGCCGAGTGGCTGGCAGAGCTGGAGCTGTTCCATGACTGGTATGCGCCGGCGGTCGGGATCGAAGTTGATCGCGCTTCCTATACCCACGCCTGGGAGCAGGTGCTGGCTCCGGTCGCCGCGGACGGGCTTGGCCCGGTGACAGTGCTCCGTGACTATCATGCCGAGAACATCATGCTGGTGAGCGGACGCGGGGGCATCGCGCATCTCGGCCTGCTCGACTTCCAGGACGCTCTCGCCGGTCATCCGGCTTATGACCTCGCTTCGATCCTCGAGGATGCGCGGCGCGATGTCTCGCCAGAGGCGGAGGCCGCGATGCTCGAACGTTATGTCGCGGCACGGGGTGAGGGAGAGGCGTTCCGGGCGGCTTACTGGGCGCTCGCGGCACAGCGCAATACGCGCATCCTCGGCGTCTTCTGCCGCTTGTGGAAGCGGGACGGAAAGCCTGGCTACCGTCGTTTCCAGCCGCGCATGTGGGGGTTGCTGGAGCGGGATCTCGCCGCGCCGCATCTTGCGCCGGTGAAGGCGTGGTTCGACGCCAATGTGCCACCGGCTGCGCGCGCTTCCGCCTGGAACGACGCGCAATGACCGCCAAGACGCGCCGGACGCTACGCATCCGCCCCGAAATCGAGGCAGCGGTTCCGCGCACCGCGATGGTGATGGCGGCCGGCCTCGGCAAGCGGATGCGGCCGTTGACCGCGACCAGGCCAAAGCCGCTGGTCGAGGTCGCCGGCAAGCCGCTGCTCGACCATGTCATTGATCGCCTGCGCGCCGCCGGGGTCGAGAAGGTGGTGGTCAACGTCCATTATCTCGCGGACAATCTGGAGGCCCATCTCAAGGCCAGATGCAAGGACCTCGACGTCGTCATCAGCGATGAGCGGGAGCAGCTGCTCGAGACCGGTGGCGGGCTGGTCCGAGCCCGTCCCTTGATCGATTGCGACCCGTTCCTGGCGATCAACAGCGACAATTTTTGGGTCGACGGGCCCAGCGACACGCTGAAGCTGCTTGCCAGCCAGTGGGACGGCGAGCGGATGGACGCGCTGTTGCTGCTGGTCCCGCAGGCTCGCGCCGGCAATCACGGCGGAACCGGTGACTTCCACATGGATTCAGCTGGCCGCCTGCGCCGCCGTGCGCCGGGGCGAGTGGCGCCATTCGTCTACACCGGCATCCAGATGGTGGCCCAGCGCCTGCTCGACGGAGCGCCCGACGGGCCATTTTCGACCAACATCCTGTGGGATCGAGCGATCGAGGCGGGGCGCTGCTTCGGGACCGTCCACCAGGGCCTGTGGTTCGATGTCGGCACGCCGCCTGCCATCACCGCGACCGAGGAAGCCCTTGCCCGCGCCTGAGCGGCGGCCCGGGCCAAGCCTGTGGTCTATCCCTGCCGAGGCAAGCTTCGCCGACGCGCTCGCCCTCGAACTGATCCGCCGGCACGGCGCCGATCCGCTTGCCCTCGCAAGGGGCCGCATCCTGCTTCCGAACGCCCGTGCCGTTAGGACCATCACCGAGGCGTTCGTCCGGGCGAGCGGATCCGGGCTTCTTCTTCCCCGGCTGATCCCGATCGGCGATCCGTCGCTGGACGAGCGGATCGGCGGCGCGTTCGAGGCGCTGGAAGGTGATACGATCCCGCCCGCGATCGATCCGCTCACCCGTCAGGCGGAACTCGCCGCCTTGCTCCAGGGCGCACGTGGGCTTGGCACCGCCGAAGCCTGGCGCCTTGCTGGCGAGCTTGCCGGCACCCTGGACCAGATGCTGGTCGAGGGCATCACGCCCGCGGCCCTGCTTGGCAAGCTCAGCGGGGAGGGTGATCTTGCCCTCCACCAGCAGCGCGCGCTGGAGACGCTGTCAGTGCTCCTCAAGCGCTGGCCCGAGCGGCTGGCGGCGCTGGGCCGGATCGATCTCACCGAGCGGCGCAATCTCCTGCTTCGGGCCACCGCCCGGCGCTGGCAGGTGGCGCCGCCGGATGGCTTCACGGTCGCGGCGGGCATCACCACCGCGGCACCCGCCGTGGCCGAACTGATGCGGGTAGTTGCCTACATGCCGGAGGGCAGCGTCGTGCTGCCCGCGTTGGCGGACGACAGTCTGCTCGACGACGAGCAGTGGGCTGCGCTCGGCGGTGAAGGCGAGGAGGATGGCCGACCCGAGCCGACGCACCCGCAATATCACCTGAAGCTGCTGCTTCACCGCATGCGGGTGGACCGTGCCAGCGTGCGGCCGTGGCCAGCGGCAAGCGCCGCTCCCGACGGCTCGCAGCGCAGCCGGGCCGCGGCCCACGCGCTGACTGCCGCCTCCTTTAGCCAGGGCTGGAGCAGCCTTGCGCCGGAGGAGCGCTCGCTTGGCTCGGTGCGGCTGGCGATCCTGCCCGATCCCGCGACGGAGGCCCAGGCGATCGCGCTGGCGCTGCGCCGCGCGCTGGAAACCGAAGGCCGGACCGCGGCGCTGGTCACGCCCGACCGCCAGCTCGCTAGGCGGGTTGGTGCGCACCTGCGCCGCTGGGGCATCGAAGCCGACGACAGCGCCGGAACGCCCTTGTCGCTGCTGCCGCCTGGAAGCCTGCTGCTGGGCCTGGCCGCGGCAGCCGCCGATCGCCTGTCACCGGTCCCGCTGCTGTCACTGCTCGGGCATCCGCTGGTCAGGGCCGGGGAGGATCGACGCGCCTGGCTCGACGATGTCCGTGCGCTCGACCTTGCGCTGCGTGGCCCGCGTCCCTTGCCGGGCCTGGACGGGCTGCAGAAGCTGATCGAGCAGAAGGCAGCGAGCGAGGAACGGCGCCACGGCGACCTGCCCGACCGCTGGAAGCGCTTGCAACCGGTTGTGGCGCCGCTCGATGCCTTGCTTGCGCCGGGGACCAGCCTCGCCGCTTTCGCCGCAGCGCTGCGCGAGGGGGCAGAAAAACTTGCTGGTGACGCAGTGTGGAGCGGCCCGGCGGGGCGGGCTGCGGCCGACCTCCTCGCAGCAATCGAGGCAAGTTCCGCTACGGCCGCTCTTGCCGTCACCGCCGATGACGCCGTGCCGCTGCTTCGTGCCTTGCTCGACCAGGTCGCCATCCGCCCACCCTATGGCCAGCATCCGCGCGTCAGTATCCTCGGTCTCATCGAGGCGCGGCTGATCAAGACCGACCTGATGGTCTTGGCCGGGCTCAACGAGGGCAGCTGGCCCGCGCCGCCCAGCCCGGACCCGTGGCTGGCGGTCAGCGTGCGTCGCCAGCTTGGCCTGCCTGGCCCGGAGCTCCGCATCGGCCTGTCGGCGCATGACTTTGCCGGCCTGCTATGCGCCGAGGAGGTGCTGTTGACCCGCGCCCGGCGTGACGCGCGCTCGCCAACCGTAAGCTCGCGCCTGCTGCTGAGGCTCGAGGCGCTGACAGGCGGTCTGCCGCGCGACGGGGAACTGGAGGGGCTTGCCCTGGCGCTGGACGAACCCGCTGGTGAGCAGCAGGCCAGGCGCCCGGCCCCCTGTCCGCCGCCAAGCGAGCGTCCGAAAAGCATCCGCGTCACCGACCTGGACCGGCTCAAGGCAGATCCTTTTTCCTTTTATGCCAAGGTGATGCTCGGTCTCCGGCCGTTGGAGGCACTGGCTGCCGAGCAGGATGCGGCGTGGAAGGGGACCATCGTCCATGCTCTCTTCGAACAATGGTTCAACGAGGACCAGTGTGCGCCGGTGCGTCTTGTTCCGCGTGCGCTGGAGCTGCTCGGGCGCGACGACATTCATCCGCTCATGCGGGCGCTGTGGGGACCGCGGCTGATGGAAGCCATCGCCGTGCTGGCCGAGAAGGAGGCGCAGAACCAGTCGCTCGGCCGTAGGCCTGCCGCAGCGGAACTCGACGGCGAAGCCGAGATCGCCGGCGTGCGACTTATCGGCCGGGCCGACCGGGTCGACCGCCTGCCGTCCGGCGATCTCGCCATTCTCGACTTCAAGACGGGCAAGCCGCCAGCCAGGAAGCAAGTGGAAGCCGGCTTTGCGCTGCAACTGGGCCTGCTCGGCCTGATCGCGGAGGCGGACGGCTTTGCTGGAGTCGCAAGAGCACCGGGCCTGCTGGAATATTGGTCGCTGGCGAAGCACGACCGAAAGGATGTCCGTGGCTTTGTCGAGGAAATCGGGCCTGCCGAGGACATCCTAGAGGAAGCCCGCCGCCACTTCAGCGAGGCCGCAGCCCGTTGGCTTACCGGCGACGAGCCCTTCACCGCCAAGCTCCAGCCGCGCTTTGCCCGCTACGGCGACTATGACCAGCTGATGCGGCTGGAGGAGTGGCTGGGCCGAAGCTAGCCTATTTCTTGCGGGCCTTGCCGGAGCGGGCGTAGAGCAGGGCGGCGACAATGGCGGCTGAGCCGACGCCCACCGCGATACCGGCCTTGAAGTTGCGATTGTCGGCCTGCTTGCCGCTGTTGTCCGCCTTCTTGTTGCTGCTGTCTGCCTTCTTGCCTTCGTCCGCCACTTTGATCCTCCGTTTCCTGTCCGGCCCGCCCTTAAACGCATGGCACCGCCAAGCGGAAGCCTTATGAGTATCGGCACATGTCGCGTCCCTCTGCCCTGAAGCCCCTCGATCCCGATCAGGCGGCCGCCGCCGATCCCTTCATCCATGCAGCGCTGTCGGCCAGCGCCGGCACCGGCAAGACGCAGGTCCTGACCGCGCGGGTCCTGCGCCTGCTGCTCGAGAATGCGTCGCCCGAGAGCATCCTGTGCCTGACCTTCACCAAGGCAGCCGCGGCGGAAATGGCGGAGCGGATTGGCGGGCGCCTCGCCTTCTGGGTCGGGCTGGACGATGCAGCGCTTGACCGCGAACTTGGCGCGCTGGGTGTCGCGTCTGATCCGGCCCTGCGTAGCCGGGCGCGGCGGCTGTTTGCCACCGTGCTCGACTGTCCGGGAGGGCTGCGCATCCAGACCATTCACAGCTTCTGCCAGACCCTGCTCGCCGCCTTTCCGGCCGAAGCGGGCATCTCGCCCGGCTTTCGCGCCATCGAAGGGCGCGAGGAGGAGGCGCTGGTGGAGCGCACGCTAGCCGCCCTTGCCGAGCGGTCGGCGGGCGGCGACGGGGCCTTTCTGGCCGACCTGGAAGTGCTCGCCTCGCGGCTCGGCGAGGCCGACGTGCGCAAGTATCTCAGGCGCTGCGCGGGATCGGTGGAAGGAATGGCCCGCTTCGACCGGCTGGAGGATGTCGAACCCCAACTGCGGGACATGATGGGGCTGCCGGGGAACGGCGTTGAGGAACTGGTTGCCGCCCGATGCCATGATGACGAGTTCGATTGCGATACACTGCAGGGTCTGGCCGACGCCTACCGGCGATGGGGTACGAAAACGGCGGAAGCCGTTATCCCCGAGATCGAGGGCTGGTTGGCGCTGGACTCCGGTGAGCGCTGCCGCAACCTTCATCGCTTTGCCCATGCGACGGTGCTCACCGGGAGCGGGAGCCGTCGATCGGTCAAGAACCTCCTCAAGCATTGGCCGGAAGCGCAGGAAGCCTGCGATGCCCTTTGCGAGAAGATCGAGGAGTTGCTGGCGCTGCTTCGCGGCGATGCGCTCGTCCGGCTGCTCGCCGCCGGCCTGCGCGCCGGCAAGCGCTTCGCCGATGCTTTTGCCGTCGCCAAGCGAGCGGAAGGCGTCGCCGACTTCGACGACCTCATCCGCTGGTCACGCGACCTCCTGGCCCAGGACGGCATTGCCGAATGGATCCGCTTTAAGCTCGACCGGCGCACCGACCACCTGCTGGTCGACGAAGCGCAGGACACCAACGAAAGTCAGTGGGCGATCGTGAAGGCTATGACCGGCGAGTATTTCGCGGGGGCAGGGGCAGGTCCCGAACACCGCACCTTGTTCATGGTCGGCGACTTCAAGCAGGCGATCTACGGTTTCCAGGGCACCGACCCCGCCGAATTCGAAAAGGCCCGCAACTATTTCCGTGAAGCGGCCGAAGGTGGACCGATTCCGTTTCGCTCGCTCTCGATCAGCCGCAGCTTCCGTTCTGCCCAGGCCGTACTTGATGTGGCCGACATGGTGCTTTCGCATCTTACGCCAACACGGATCGGGCTTCCCGATGCACCGCTGCCGCATCTCAGCTTCCACACGGGCCGACCGGGAAGCGTGGAGGTCTGGCCGCCGTATGAACATGATGCGCCCGACGACGACGAGGGCGAGGAGAAGTGGGAGGATGAAGCCCGCCGCAAGTACGCCAGCCACCTTGCCGACTGGATCAAGGCCGAGATCGAGCGCGCGCCAGTGCTTGTCTCGACCGGCCGACCGCTCGGGCCCGGCGACATACTGGTGCTTGTGCGCAGCCGCGCCAACCTCGCGCCCCTGCTCGTCGCACGCCTGTTCGAGCGCAACGTCCCGACCGCCGGTCTCGACCGGCTGATCCTGTCGGAGCCGCTGGCGGTGCAGGACCTGCTCGCCGCCATGCGCTTCGCGGTGCAGCCGCTGGACGACCTCACTCTCGCCAACCTCCTCGTGTCGCCGCTGATCGGGTGGAGCCAGGAGCAGCTCTACGATCTCGCCGGACGCGAGCGTCGCCGCCCCCTGTGGGAGGAGCTTGGCCACCGGTCGGACGAGCGGGATGACTTCCGCTCGGCCCGCGCTTCCCTGAACGAGCTGCTCGGCATGGCCGGTTATGCGGGACCTCATGCCTTTCTCGAGCGCATTCTTTCCGGACCCATGGGGGGCCGGCGCAAGCTGTTTGCGCGTCTCGGGCGCCAGGCCCGCGACCCGATCAACGAGCTCATCTCAGCAGCCCTCCAGTTCGAAGGCGGCGAGCCGGTCACCCTTCAGCAGTTCCTGGCTTGGCTGTCGCACGGCACCATGGAGGTAAAGCGCGATCCCGAAGGCCGACAGGACTCGGTCCGGATCATGACGGTGCATGGCGCCAAGGGCCTGGAGGCACCGCTGGTCATCCTTGCCGATGCGACCGCCAATCCGAGCGAGCTTGGCGGCAACAGCCCGATCCTTGACGTGCCGAGCGCCACCGGCCGTTTTCCCATCATTCGTCCGCGCCGGGACGAAGTGGCGCCGCCTTTCGATCAGGTCATCGCCGCCGAGAAGGACCGGGACCTCGAGGAGCATTTCCGCCTGCTCTACGTCGCGCTGACAAGGGCGGGGGAGAGGTTGATCGTCTCTGGGCTGAAGCCGACGCGCAAGATCTCCACCGACAGCTGGCACCATGTGGTCAGCGAGGCGCTGAAGGGCGCTGGGATCGAGCCCGACGCGCGTGGCGTGCTGCACCACGCCGCTGGTCAGCAGCAGGCGGCGGCGCAGGCCGAGGAAGCAGCGGCAATCGTGCCCAAGCTCTCCATACCGGCGTGGGCCAGGGCTGCAGCGCCCGCGGAGGCTCGCCCGCCGCGCCCGCTCGCGCCGTCACAGGTCGCGGCGGATACTGACAGTCGCCCGCCGCCCACCCCCGAGCTTGCCGCGGCGGCCGAGCGTGGGCGCCTGCTCCACGCCCTGTTCGAACGCCTTCCGGCAACGCCTCCCGCCGACCGCCGCCGCGGCGCCTTTGCGTGGCTGCAGCAGTCCGCAGGGGTCACCGAAGCCGCGCTTCGCACGGCGCTGGTGGAGAGCGCGCTCAGCATCATCGAAGCGCCCGAGCATGCCCAGCTTTTTTCGCCGGCGGCGCTGGCCGAGGCACCTATCGCCGCCACCTTGCCGGACGGAACGGTTGTTGCCGGAACGGTTGACCGCCTGCTGGTGAGCGAAGGCTGCGTGCGGGTGGTGGACTTCAAGACCGGGCGGCAGGTGCCCCGCGATGCCGGGGCAATCCCCGCCAGCCACCTGCGCCAGATGCGCGCTTATGGCCGCGCCCTGCAGGTTATCTTCCCGCGCCACCGTATCGAACTGGCACTCCTCTATACCGAAGCCCCACTTATGCTTTCGGTTCAGCTTGAGGACTTACCAACCGCGACCCATATGGCTTGAAACCGAATCAGGAGCCTTTCCCATCATGACCCAGACCATCACCGACCAGAGCTTTGCCACTGACGTGCTCGGCGCCGACAAGCCCGTGCTGGTGGATTTCTGGGCGGAGTGGTGCGGCCCGTGCAAGATGATCGCACCGGCGCTCGAGGAACTGAGCCAGTCGATGGGCGACAAGGTCACCATCGCCAAGCTCAACATCGACGAGAACCCGGAGACACCGGGCAAGTATGGCGTGCGCGGCATTCCCACCATGCTGCTGTTCAAGAATGGCGAGCCGGTGGCGCAGAAGGTCGGCGCCATGCCGAAGAGCCAGCTGGCGGCGTGGCTCGAAGGCGTTCTCTAAGCTCCACGCGAGGGCGGTGCGGCCGCGCGTCAATTGACTAGGCCGCACCCCGAACCTACATCGCCCGGCACTTGAAAACGCTCGTGCGCGGGCGCGTTTTCACTTGCCTCGCGCCCTTAAGGAAGTTCCATGCTGCAATCGTTCGCCAAGTCGCTCTTCGGCTCGAGCAACGACCGTTACGTCGCCAAGCTCCGCCGCATCGTGGAGGCGATCAACGCGCATGAGCCGAGCATTTCGGCGCTGACCGATGACGAGCTGAAGAACCAGACGGCGATCTTCCGCCAGCGGCTGGAGAATGGGGCCAAGCTCGACGACCTGCTTCCCGAAGCTTTCGCGACGGTGCGCGAGGCGGCCAAGCGGACGCTTGGGCAGCGGCATTATGACGTGCAGATGATCGGCGGCATCGCCCTCCATCGCGGCGAGATTGCCGAGATGCGCACCGGCGAGGGTAAGACGCTGGTCGCGACGCTGGCAACCTACCTGAACGCGCTGCCGGGCAAGGGTGTGCACGTGGTCACGGTGAATGACTATCTTGCTCGCCGCGATGCCGAGTGGATGGGGCAGGTGCACAACTTCCTCGGCCTGACCGTCGGCGTGATCGTGCCCAATCTTGGCGAGGACGAGCGGCGCGCGGCCTACAATGCCGACATCACCTATGCCACCAACAACGAACTTGGCTTCGATTACCTCCGCGACAATATGAAATACAGCCGCGACCAGATGGTCCAGCGGCCGTTCAACCATGCCATCGTCGACGAAGTGGACTCGATCCTGATCGACGAAGCCCGTACCCCGCTGATCATCTCCGGTCCGACCGACGACAAGTCCGAACTCTACATCTCGGTCGATGCGCTGGTGAAGCAGTTCGTTGAGGGCGATTACGAGAAGGACGAAAAGCAGCGCAGCGTTGTTCTTACCGAGGAAGGCACCGAAAAGGCCGAGCGATTGCTTGAAGAAGCTGGCCTGATCGAGGGCCAGAACCTCTACGACATCGCCAACACGCAGGTGGTCCACCACCTCAACCAGGCGCTCAAGGCGAACACCATGTTCCGCCGCGACATCGATTACATCGTCAAGGACGGCAAGGTCGTCATCATCGACGAATTTACCGGCCGCATGATGGATGGCCGGCGCTGGTCGGACGGTCTTCACCAGGCGGTCGAGGCCAAGGAAGGGGTGCAGATCGAGCCGGAAAACCAGACGCTCGCCTCCATCACCTTCCAGAATTATTTCCGAATGTATCCGAAGCTGTCGGGCATGACCGGCACCGCGCTGACGGAGGCGCCGGAGTTCTTCGACATCTACAAGATGAACGTCGTCACCATCCCGACTCACAAGCCGGTCAGCCGGGTCGATGAGGACGACGAATTCTACAAGAACATCAACGACAAGTTCGCCGCCATTGCCAAGTCGTTGAAGGAAAAGCAGGAGCTTGGCCAGCCCGTGCTGGTTGGCACCGTGTCGATCGAGAAGAGCGAGCTGCTCAGCGAATATCTCCACAAGGAAGGCGTCGAGCACGCCGTTCTGAACGCCCGTTTCCACGAGAGCGAAGCGCATATCGTGGCGCAGGCGGGACGCCTCGGCAAGGTGACCATCGCCACCAACATGGCCGGCCGCGGTACCGACATCCAGCTTGGCGGCAACGTTGAGTTCCGGTTCGAGGACGAACTGAAGGACATGCCGGCAGGTCCCGAGCGTGACGCCGCCGAAGCCCGCATCCGTGAGGAAGTTCAGGCCGAGCGCGAGCAGGTGCGCGAGCGGGGCGGGCTGTTCGTGCTCGGCACCGAGCGCCACGAAAGCCGCCGCATCGACAACCAGTTGCGCGGCCGCTCCGGCCGTCAGGGCGATCCCGGCCTCAGCCGCTTCTACCTCAGCCTCGACGACGACCTGCTCCGCATCTTCGGCCCGCAGACCGCCTTCGCGCGGCTGATGGAAAAGAACCTCGAGGATGGGGAGGCGATTGTGTCCCCCTGGATCTCCAAGGCGATCGAGACCGCGCAGAAGAAGGTCGAGGCGCGCAACTACGACATCCGGAAGCAGGTCGTCGAATTCGACGACGTGATGAACGACCAGCGCAAGGTCATCTACGAGCAGCGCGCCGAGATCATGGATGCGGACCATGTGTCCGATGTCGTTACCGACATGCGCGCCGACACCATTTCCGCGCTGGTCAACGCGCATTGCCCTCCCGGCACCTATCCCGAGCAGTGGGACCTCGACGGCCTGAAGGAAAGCCTCGACGAGGTGCTCGGCCTGCAGCCGCCGACCGAGGAGTGGTTCAAGGAAGACGGCGTCGACCAGGAGCTGATGATCGAGCGGATCGGTGCGCTCGCGGACGAGGTCATGGTCGGCAAGACCAGCGGGGTCGAGCCGGACCGCTGGCAGGAGGTCGAGAAGACCGTCCTGATCCAGACCCTCGACCATCACTGGAAGGAGCATCTGGCGACCCTCGACGCGCTGCGCCAGGTCATTCACCTGCGTTCCTATGCGCAGAAGAAGCCGATCGACGAGTATAAGTCGGAAGCCTTTGCACTGTTCGAGCGGCTGCTGGTTGCGATCCGGGAGGACGTCACCAAGACCCTGATGCGGGCGCAGATCTCGATGGAGCCAGCGCCGCTGCCGGAGCTTCCGGCCTTCCTCACCCAGCACCTCGATCCCTTGTCCGGGCTGGACAATACGTCCGACCTCGATGCCGCGGCGCGCGGGCTCGTGAGTGGCTTTGGACCCGGTACCAACATCCCGCAGCCCGACCTGCCGCAAGGCGCTACGGCCGAGCCGATCAGCCGCAATGCGCCTTGTCCCTGCGGCTCGGGCAAGAAGTTCAAGCATTGTCACGGCCAGCTGGCCTGAGGCGCTGAGATGAACATCGCCGTGCCGGTCCGCGCCGCCATCCTCGACCGCACGGCCGTGCGCCGGGACATACGCCGCGACGAGGAGCAGGTGGTCGCCGAGCGCCTGGAGCAGGCGCGGCTCGTTCCGGCGCAAGCCCGGGAAGCCGACGCGATCGCCCGCAACCTCGTGGGTCACGTCCGCGGGGCCAAGCCCGCTGGCCTCGACGCCTTTCTCCATGCCTATGATCTCGGCTCGGAAGAAGGCGTGGCGTTGATGTGCCTCGCCGAGGCGCTGCTGCGCATCCCCGACGCGCGTACCGCCGACGAACTAATCCGCGACAAGCTGTCTGGGCCTGACTGGAAGGACAAGCTTGGCGACAGCCACTCCCCCTTCGTCAATGCCGCCACCTTTTCCCTCCTGCTGACCGGCAAGGTGCTCGACGCCGGCCATGACAATCGCGGCACCTGGAGCGCGGCGCTCGGCCGGGCGGTCGGCCGGCTCGGCGAACCGGTGATCCGCACGGCGGTCGGCCAGGCGATGAAGATCCTTGGCGGACAATTCGTGTTCGGCCGCACCATCGACGAAGCGTTGCAGCGCGCCGCGCCCGAGCGGAAGAAGGGGCTCAGCCACAGCTTCGACATGCTGGGCGAGGCTGCCCGCACCCTGGCCGATGCCGACCGCTATGCCGAAGCCTATCGCGGCGCCATTCGCCGGATCGCTGGCGAAGCAGGGCAGGGCGTGGTCCGCTCGCCCGGCATCTCGGTCAAGCTGTCGGCGCTCCACCCGCGCTACGAGGCGCTGCACGCCGACGAGGCGAAGGCCTACATCCTGCCCGTGCTGCGGGACCTTGCCGCTGCCGCCAGCGCAGCCGACGTTCATCTCACCATCGACGCGGAGGAGTCCGACCGCCTCGAACTGCAGATGGACTGTCTTGAAGCTCTGGTCGCCGACGACAGCCTGTTCGCCAATGGCTGGACCGGGCTCGGGATGGCGCTCCAGGCCTATGCCAAACGTGCGCGACCCGTTGCCGAATGGGTGGTGGATCTTGCGCGGGCACACCGCCGCACCCTGATGATCCGCTTGGTAAAAGGCGCATACTGGGACAGCGAGATCAAGGTCGCCCAAGTCGGTGGTTATGAGGACTATCCGGTCTTCACCCGCAAGGTCGCGACCGACGTCTCTTACCTCGCCTGCGCGCAGGTGCTGCTTGGAGCGCCCGACTGCATCTATCCCGCCTTTGCGACGCACAATGCGACCACCATCGGTGCCATCAAGGCACTGGCCGGCACCACCCGGTTCGAGTTCCAGCGCCTTCACGGCATGGGCGAGGAATTGTTCGAGGGTCTGGCGGAGCTGGAGCGGGACCTCGGCCAGCCGCAGACCCCGGTGCGTATCTATGCCCCAGTCGGCAGCCACAAGGAGCTGCTCGCCTATCTCGTTCGCCGCCTGCTCGAGAATGGCGCCAACAGCTCTTTTGTGAACCGCATCGCCGACGCGGAGATCGGCGTCGACGAGCTGCTCCGCGATCCCGTGACGCAGCTTGCAGCCATGTCGCCGCGCCGCAATCCGGCAATCCCTCTCCCCGGCGAGATGTTCGGCACCACGCGTCGCAACAGCGCCGGGTGCGACTTTACGGACGTCTCCGTGCGTGAGCCGCTGCTGCGTCGCCTGGCCGAGCTAGAGCGCAAGCGCTGGACGGGCGGGGAAGGGAGTGGTCCGCGCGTTGAGATACGCTCGCCCTTCGACCAGTCGCAGATCGTGGGGGAGGTGATCGAGACCAGCTCCGCCGATCTTGAAGCCATGCTCTCCCGCGCTGCCGCGGCGCAAGGTGGCTGGGACGCGATCGGCGGGGAGGCCCGAGCCCATCTGCTTGATCGCGCTGCCGACTTGTTCGAGGCGCGCCGCGAGGACTTCTACTCGCTCTGCATCCGTGAAGCCGGCAAGACGCTTCCCGACGCGGTACTGGAAGTGCGCGAGGCCGTGGATTTCCTGCGTTACTATGCCGCCGAAGGACGCCGCCTCGCCAAACCGGCGCACCTTCCCGGGCCGACGGGTGAGGTCAACGAGCTTCGCCATCACGGCCGCGGGGTGTGGACCTGCATCAGCCCGTGGAACTTCCCGCTGGCCATCTTCACAGGCCCGCTGGCAGCCGCGCTGGCAGCCGGAAACAGCGTCATCGCCAAGCCGGCCGAGCAGACACCGCTGATCGGTGCGCTTGCGATCAGGCTGATGCATCAGGCTGGCATTCCCGCCGACGTCGTCCAGCTGGCGATCGGTGACGGCAGGATCGGCGCGGCGTTGGTGTCGCATCACCTCACCTCGGGCGTCGCCTTCACCGGCTCAACCGCCGTCGCTCGCGCCATCAATCGCAGCCTGGCCGAGCGTGATGGTCCCATCGTGCCGCTGATCGCCGAGACCGGCGGCCAGAATGCGATGATCGTCGACAGCTCCGCCCTGCCTGAGCAGGTCACCCGTGACGTGGTCGCTTCCGCCTTCCAGTCGGCCGGCCAGCGCTGTTCGGCGCTGCGCGTGCTGTTCGTCCAGGAAGACGTCGCCGACACCATGCTGACGATGATCCGGGGCGCAATGGAGTCGCTCAGTATCGGCGATCCGCGCCTGCCCTCCACGGACGTAGGCCCGGTCATCGATGCCGATGCCAAGGCCGCGCTCGATACGCATATCGCCGAGCTTCGGAACGCCGGTCGTATCGTCGCCGAGCTGCCGCTGCCTGCGAACAACGGCAGCTTCGTGGCTCCGGTGATTGCCGAGTTGCCCGGCCTCTCCGAGCTCAAGGACGAGCACTTCGGACCGGTCCTCCACGTCATCCGCTGGAAGTCGGGCGAGCTCGACAAGGTCATCGATCAGATCAACGCGACCGGCTTCGGGCTGACGCTTGGCCTCCAGAGCCGCATCGACACCGTGGCCGAGCATGTCGCCCGGCGCGCCCGCGTGGGCAACCTCTACATCAACCGCAACCAGATCGGGGCGGTGGTGGAAAGCCAGCCGTTCGGCGGCGAGGGGCTGTCGGGGACCGGGCCCAAGGCCGGCGGTCCGCACTATGTCGCGCGCTTCGCCACAGAACGGGTGACCTGCATCGACACCACGGCGGCGGGTGGCAATGCGACCCTGATGGCGGCGATCGACTGAGGCGAAGGCAACAAGGGCCGGTGCGAGCACCGGCCCCCTCCAACAGGCTTGAAGTCCTCAGTTACAGCGAACGTCGCCGCGGGTGATTGCCTGGCCAAGCGCCGCGCCGAGTGCGCCACCGGCGATGGTCCGCAAGGTGGACGAGCCGCCGATGTTGATCTGATTGCCAAGCAGCGCGCCAATGCCCGCTCCCACGATCAGTCCGGTCGTGCCGTCATTGCGGCGGCAGTAGTATTTGCCGTTCTGCCCGCGATAGATGCGATCGTTGTAGCTCAGGCGGCGCTGGCTGTAATATCGCCCGTCCCGGTAGTAGCGATCGGCGTAATAGCGGCTCTGCCCTGGCTCGAAGCGATTGTAGTCGTACGCACTGTAGCGGCGCCAATTGCGCGCATCCTTGCGCTGGGCTTGCTGCAGGGCGCGCTGGCACTGGCGAAGCTCCCGGCGGTACTCGGCGCGATTGTCGGCGCGGCGAAGGTCGCGGTTACACTCGCGCACCTGCTGGTTGTAGTTGCGGTTCTGAGCGTCGGCCGGGGCCGCAAGGGTCAGCGGACTGGTCAGCGCGACCGCACCGGCGGCAAGAAGAAGGGGCTTCATCAACTCTCTCCAACATGGGTCGGCGAACCGACATGGCAGGAGAAAAACCCTCGCGGCAGAGGCGAGGTTGCGTGAACTGAAAACAACATCCAGTTCATGGTCGTGGCAGAAATTGCCCAGCTTACTCGCGATCGACGCTGAAGAAAGATGGCTCCCCGAGTTGGATTCGAACCAACGACCAAGTGATTAACAGTCACCTACTCTACCGCTGAGCTATCGGGGAACGATGCTTGGGCGAGCGGGCCTATGGCGCAGGCAGCCGGGCTTGGCAAGCCTCAACAGCGGCAAATCACGTGGCAAATTGTTCGGCCGCGATCCGCTCGTCCAGGGCCTGTTCGGGATCGAACAGCAGGGTGAGCGAGCGGTCACGGTTCAATTCGATTTCGACTTCCTCGACGTCGCGCACCTCGAACTGGTCGGCAACCGCGGAAACCAGCCGATCCGTCGGCTCCAGCACGCGAAAGGCGATGCGGGCTTCGTCGGGCAGGATCGCTCCCGACCAGCGCCGGGGACGGAAGGGGGCGATGGGCGTCAGCGCAAGGAGAGGCGCCGACAGCGGCAGGATCGGCCCCCGCGCGGAGAAGTTATACGCGGTTGAGCCGGCTGGCGTGGCGACCAGCACCCCGTCGGCGACAAGCTCGGGCAGGACGACCCGCCCGTTCACCACCACCTCGACCTTGGCTGCCTGCCGGGTTTCCCGCAGCAGGGACACTTCGTTGATCGCCGCGTGCGTCCATTCGTCGCCATGCACGGTACGCGCCCGCATGCTCAGCGGCGCGATCGTCACCGCCTTGGCGCCTTCGATCCGCTCCGCCAGGCAGTCGAGCCGCCATTCGTTCATCAGGAAGCCGACCGTGCCCCGGTTCATCCCGAACACCGGCCGTGCCTCCCCTCCGTCCAGCATCTCGTGCAGCGTATGCAGCATGAAGCCGTCGCCGCCGAGCGCGACCAGCACCTTGGCGTCACGTTCCTCGGCAAAGTGGTAGCGCCGGCGCAGCATGGCGGCCGCCGCCTGGGCCGCCTCACCGCGGCTCGCCACCAGCGCGATGCCCGCTCCGGTAAGGTCCTGGCGGGTTGGTCGACCCTGCGGAAGTTCGGCGCTCAACCTCTTGCCACTCCTGTCGTCCGCGTGCGGTCTTGCCAACGCATAGCGGGGGAGGTGCGCCGCCGCCACCGTCCCGTTATGATGCAAGCGCTGGCAGGGTCATGCACAGATCGCTGCCATGCGCTATGAGCTTGAGCATGGTTCCACCCCTTGCATCCGCCGCGCTTCACCCCACTCGCAGGTCGAGCGACCGCCCAGCGCTCATCCTTACGCAGACGGTGGGGAGCGACCTCGCGCTCGAGGCGCTGCTTGCCGAGGACAAGGTGACGCTGGCCTTTCAGCCGCAGATCAGCATCGCCACCGGTGAAGTGGTCGGTGTGGAAGCACTTGCGCGCGACCCCGGCGGCATGACGCCACACACCATGTTCGCCAGGGCGGCGGCGGCTGCGTTGGGGGAGCGGCTATCGCGGGCGGTGCAGCGCAAGGCGTTGCAGGCGATGGGCAAGTGGACCGGCTCACTTGCCAAGCTCCGCCTTTCACTCAACCTCCTTCCCGAGGACCTCGCCCGGCCCGGCTATGAGCGTTGGCTGCTGAACGAGATTGCGGCGGCCGGCTTGCGGGCCGAGCAGGTTACGGCCGAAATCACCGAATCGAGCCTGATCGCCGATCCGGTCGCCGCCGCCGCGCGCCTCGCCTGCCTGCGGGCTGCGGGCGTGAGGATCGCGGTGGACGATTTTGGAACCGGTTACGCCAGTCTTGCCTGGCTGACGACGCTTCCACTGGACATGATCAAGATCGATCGCGGGCTGATTGTCGACCTGGTCGGCGGCCGCCGCGCCCAGATCGTGGTCAAGGCGCTGATCGCCCTTGCCCGCGAACTCGACCTGCAGGTGCTGGTGGAAGGGGTGGAGGACCCCGATCAGCTGGCCCTGCTCAAGGCCTGGAACTGCGACTATTACCAGGGTTTCCTCGGCGCCCGGGCGATGACCGAAGAGGAGCTTGCGACCTTTCTCGGCTGAGCCGAGGCGCCGCCTCAGGCAGTCAGGCCGCGACTTTCTCCCGCTTCCCCGCTGCCGCGACCCGGGCGAGGCCGCGGCTCAGTTGCAACGCCCCGTTCAGGCGCTGAGCCGGGCTCGCCCAATCGCGGCTGACCACCAGCTTGTGGTCGGGCCGGAGCTTTGCCGAGCCCTTGAGCCGGGCGATATAGTCGAACAGGCCTTTCACGTCGGGAAAGCCTGAGGGGGCAAAGGTCACCACCGCACCGCGCAGCCCCGCATCGAGCTTCGCGATATTGGCGGCGCGGCAATGGATCTTGGTTTCAACCACTTGCAGCAGGTTATTGGCCTCGTCTGGAAGCTTCCCGAAGCGGTCGATCAGCTCGGCCGCGAACTCTTCCACTTCACGCGGGCTCTCAAGCTCGCCAAGACGCCGGTACAAGCCCATGCGCAGATCGAGGTCGGGCACATAGTCTTCCGAGATCATGATCGGCGCTTCGACATTGATCTGGGGGCTGAAGTCGTCCGGCTTGTCCTCGCGCGTGCCGCCCGCCTTCATGTCCAGGATCGCGTCCTCCAACATCGACTGGTAGAGCTCGAACCCGACTTCCTTGATGTGCCCCGACTGCTCGTCGCCAAGCAGGTTGCCGGCCCCGCGAATGTCGAGATCGTGGCTGGCGAGCTGGAAGCCCGCACCCAGGCTGTCGAGGTTGGCGAGCACCGTCAGGCGCTTCTCGGCGGTTTCAGTCACCTGCCGGTCGGGCGGAGTGGTCATGTAGGCATAAGCTCGCGTCTTGGACCGGCCGACTCGCCCGCGTAACTGGTAAAGCTGGGCAAGGCCGAACCGCTCGGCGCGGTGGACGATCAGTGTGTTGGCCGAGGGAATGTCGAGGCCGCTCTCGACGATGGTGGTCGACAAGAGCACGTCATACTTGCGGTCGTAAAAGGCGCTCATGCGCTCCTCGACCTCGGTCGGGGCAAGCTGGCCGTGCGCGACGATCGGCTTCACCTCCGGTACCTCCTCGCGCAGCCATTCCTCGATGTCCGGCAGATCCGAGATGCGCGGCACCACGAAATAGCTCTGCCCGCCGCGATAATGTTCGCGCAGCAGCGCCTCGCGGATGACGACCGGGTCCCACGGCGTGACGTAGGTGCGCACCGCCAGCCGATCGACCGGCGGAGTCTGGATGACGCTCAGTTCGCGCAGGCCACTCATGGCCATCTGCAGCGTGCGCGGAATCGGGGTGGCGGTCAGCGTCAGGACGTGAACGTCGGCCTTGAGGCTCTTCAGTCGCTCCTTGTGAGTGACACCAAACCTTTGTTCTTCGTCAACGATCACCAGACCGAGCTTCTTGAACTTCACACCCTTGGCGAGGATTGCGTGGGTACCGACGACGATGTCGATCTGACCTTCCTCGAGCAACTCCTTGGTCCGCTTGGCTTCGTTCGCTGCCACCAGCCGTGACAAGCGTCCGACCTCGATCGGGAAGCCTTTCAGGCGTTCGACGAAGTTGGAGTAATGCTGCCGGGCGAGGAGGGTCGTCGGGCAGACCACCGCGACCTGGTACCCCGCCATCGCCGCCACGAACGCGGCGCGCAGCGCCACCTCAGTCTTGCCGAACCCGACATCACCGCAGACCAGCCGGTCCATCGGACGCCCCGCGCCGAGGTCCTCCAGCACGTCGCCAATGGCACGGTTCTGGTCGTCGGTCTCCTCGTAGGGGAAGCGATCGACCATCGCCGGGTAAGCACTGTCCGGTTCCGCGACCACGCCCTGCCGCATGGCGCGAAGGGCAGCCGTCTTGATGAGCTCGCCCGCGATTTCGCGGATGCGCTCCTTCATCCGCGCCTTGCGACGCTGCCACGCCTCACCGCCGAGACGGTCCAGCGCCACGCCATCCTCGCCGCTGCCATAGCGGGAGAGGACGTCGATATTCTCGACCGGCACGTAGAGCTTGTTGCCGCCGGCATATTCCAGAGCGACACAGTCGTGGGGGCTCCGGCCGACCTGGACCTGGGTCAGCCCCTCGTAACGGCCAATCCCATGTTCGGCATGAACCACGAGATCGCCCGGCGTGAGGGTCGCCAATTCGGACAGAAAGGCGTCCGCGCTCTTCTTGCGCTTGCGCCGTCGGACGAGACGATCGCCCAGCATGTCCTGCTCGGTCAGCACCGCCACGTCCGGCGTGGTGAAGCCATGGTCAAGCGGCAGCACCAGCAGCGCGGTGACGTTCTGCGCGCCCAAGGCCTCCTGCCAGTCGCCCACCAGCTTCTGCCCGGTCAGACCATGGTCCTTCAGCAGCCCGGCGAGGCGCTCGCGAGCGCCCGTGGTGTAGCTCGCAAGAACGACTTTCTGGCCTTTCCTCCGTAGCTTGTCGACGTGGTTGACGACAGCTTCGTAGACGTTCTCATTTTGCGCCCGCTCGGGCGCGAAGTCGCGGGCACCGGTCACGCCAAAGTCGATCACCCGGTCCGACGCAGGCTCCGGAAAGGCCGTCGCCAGGTGCACCGGCCGGTCGGAAAGAATGCCGCCCCACTCCTTGGCAGAGAGATAGAGGGCGCTCGGCGCCAGCGGACGATAGCTGCCAGGCTCGGCGACCATCGCCCGCTCGCGATTGGAGAAATAGTCCTGGATTGCTTCGCGCCGCGCCGTCACGGCGCCGTCCACCCCGCCATCGCGAAGCACGAGGTCGCCGGGCGCCAGATGATCGAACAAAGTCTCCAGCCGTTCCTCGAACAGCGGGAGCCAATGCTCCATTCCCGCTAGGCGCCGCCCGTCGCTCACTGCCTGATACAGCGGATCGCCGGTGGCGTTGGCGCCAAACTGCTCACGGTAGCGAGCGCGAAAGCGCTTGATGCTTTCCTCGTCGAGCAAGGCCTCGCTTGCCGGCATCAGGGTAAAGGGCTCGGCCGCGCCGATGGTACGCTGGTCGGCGGGATCGAACGCCCGCATGGTCTCGATCTCGTCGCCAAAGAAGTCGAGCCGGATGGCGTGAGGAAGCCCGGAGGGGAAAAGGTCGAGCAGGCCGCCGCGCACCGCGAACTCGCCGGCGTCCGACACGCTGTCGGTCCGGTGGTAGCCGTTCGCCGTGAGGAGCGTGATCAGCTTGTCGCGCTCGATCCGCTCGCCCGGTGCAAGACGACGGGTCAGCTGGCGAATGCGGAACGGCGTCAACGTTCGCTGCGTGGCGGCATTGGCGGTCGTCACCAGCAACTGCGGCTTGTCCGATTTCTCCTGCAGCCGGTTCAGTGTCGCTAGCCGCTCGGCCATGACTCGCAGGGCAGGGGACGCGCGGTCGTACGGCAGGCAGTCCCACGCCGGATAGGTCAGCACTTCGAGTTCCGGCGCGAACGCTGGTGCATTCTCGGCCAGCGATCGCATCGCCGCCTCGTCCGATGCGATTACCACTGCCCGGCCCGTGGCGGCACGCGCTAGATCGGCGCTCAGCCACGGCTGGAATCCCGCCGGGACAGAGGCCAGCGTCAGGGGCTCTGACGCCGCCAGAATATGCTGAAGGTCGCTCACCGGTAGATCGGCAGATAGTCGAGGCGCTGCATCGCGGACATGATCGCGCCTTGGTAGCGTTCGGGCACCGTCTGGGTTCCGATCGCCCAGGCCATGATGTCGACGTCCTGTTCCTCCAGCAAGGCCTCGAACAGCGCAGTCTCCTGCGCGTCCCAATGCTTGTGATGCGCATCGAAGAACCCGCCGATCATGCGGTCTGCTTCCTTGGTGCCACGATGATGCGCGCGCCACCGGAGGCGTTTGATGGTCGGGTCTTCAAGCATGGCCGCCATGTAGTCAAAGCCGTCGCGCATTGCGAGCGGCGGCCGCCCAAGTAGAAGGGCGGTATGCGGCCCGAGCTCCTGAACCCCCTCTTTGCCGAAGTGGAGACCCTGAAAGGCGTCGGTCCGCAGGTCGCCAAGCAGCTGGGCAAGCTCGGGATCACCCGCGCCGTCGATCTCCTCTTTCATCTCCCCACCGGAGCCATCGAGCGGGTGCGGGCGCCCGCCGCTTCGCCGGTCCTGCTCGGCCGGCAGGTGATCCTTGACGTCACCCCCCGCGAGATCCGCCAGAGCCGCGGCCGTGGCCCGACCCGCATCCATGCGGTGGACGGAGAGGGCAACATGCTGACCCTCGCCTTCTTCAACAATGGCGGCTGGGCTGCGAAGCAGCTTCCGCTGGGCGAGGTGCGGACCATCACCGGCAAGCTCGAAGCCTATGGCGACGAGTGGCAGATGGTGCACCCCGAGGTGACCGAGCCGGGCAAGGCAGGTCCTGCGCTCAAGGAGACTGTCTATCCGCTGACAGAAGGCCTGACATCGCGCCGGCTGCGAGAACTGGTCACCGCGGCGATGGAGCGGGCGCCTGCCATGCCCGAGTGGATCGAGCCGTCCGTGCTCCGGCGCGAGGGCTGGCGCGAATGGCGCACCAGCCTTGCGATCATCCATGCGGAGCCGGGCGATGGTGCCGCGAGAAGGCGCCTCGCTTATGACGAGATCTTCGCCAACCAGCTTGCGCTCGCCCTCCTGCGGCAGGTGAGCCGTCGCCGCCGCGGCGTGCCCTTGCGCGGGGATGGACGGCTGACCGGCGCGCTCAATCTCCCTTATGAGCTTACCGGTGCCCAGCGCCGCGTGGTCCAGGAGATCCGCGACGACATGGGCCAGGAGGCGCCGATGCTGCGGCTGCTGCAAGGCGACGTGGGATCGGGCAAGACGCTGGTTGCGCTGCTGGCCATGCTTGAGGCGGTCGAGGCAGGAGCCCAGGCCGCCATGCTCGCGCCGACCGAGATACTTGCCAGGCAACATCATGCAACCCTGCTCAAACAGCTGGATTCACTTGGCGTTCGGGTCGCCATCCTGACCGGACGAGAAAAGGGCAGGGCGCGCGACAGTACCCTCATGGGCCTTGCCGACGGCTCGATCGACATACTCGTCGGCACGCATGCCATCTTCCAGGAGAAGGTCGCCTATCGCCGCCTGGGCTTGGTCGTGATCGACGAGCAGCATCGCTTCGGTGTGTCCGAGCGGTTGCTGCTGACCGCCAAGGGCGCAAGCACGCCGCACCTTTTGGCGATGACCGCCACGCCGATCCCGCGGACGCTGACCCTCACGCAATATGGTGAGATGGATGTCAGCCGCATCGATGAAATGCCGCCCGGCCGTACGCCGATCGAAACGCGCGTGATCGCAGAGGAGCGGATCGCGGACGTGGTCGATGGACTCGCCCGGCATGTCGCTGCCGGAGGGCAGGCCTATTGGGTTTGCCCTCTCGTCGCCGAAAGCGAGACCAGCGACGCTGCCGCGGCCGAGGAGCGGGCAGCGACCCTCGCGCTCCGCTTTCCGGCTCAGGTCGGGCTGGTCCATGGTCGCATGAAGGGGCCGGAGAAGGACGCCGTCATGGCCGAGTTCGCGGCCGGACGCCTTGCCATCCTGGTCGCGACAACCGTGATCGAGGTCGGCGTCGATGTGCCCAATGCTGCCCTGATGATCATCGAGGGGGCCGAGCGCTTCGGCCTTGCCCAGCTTCACCAATTGCGCGGCCGCGTCGGGCGTGGATCGGCCAAGTCGACCTGCCTGCTGCTGCGCGGCAGCACGCTGAGCGAGACCGGCCGGGCCCGGCTCGCCCTGATGCGGGAAACCAACGATGGTTTCCGCATTGCTGAGGAGGATCTTCGCCTGCGTGGACCGGGCGAGATCCTCGGGCACCGCCAGAGCGGCGAAGCGCAGTTCCGCCTGGCCGGCTCCGAACAGGTGCAGGAACTCGCGCCCATGGCGACGCAGGACGCGCGCCTGCTCCTCGACCGTGATGGCGGCCTCAAGGGCGAGCGCGGAGAGGCGGCCCGCCTTTGTCTCTACCTGTTCGAGCGAGATCAGGCGGTCGACCTGCTCCGCTCAGGCTAAGGCAACAGCAGCCCGTGCTTCTTCTTGCCAAGGCTCAGCTTGCGCTCCGAAGTCACTGAAATCACAGCGGCGATATCGCTCACCGCCTCACCATCCACTTTGACGGCCCCCTCGGCAACCTTCCGCTTGGCCTCGCCATTGGACGCACAGAAGCCAAGGCTTACCAGTGCCGCCAGCAGTCCGATTTCGCCATTCGTTTCGATAGCTGGCAGCGCCTCGCCAGCGCCGCCGCCGGCGAAGGTCGCAGCCGCAGTGGCCGCCGCTGTCTCCGCTGCTGCGCGCCCATGGAGCAAGGCCGTCGCCTCGGTTGCCAGCACCACCTTGGCATCATTGATGGCGGCGCCTTCCAGCGCTTCCAGCCGGGCAATCTCCGCCAGCGGAAGATCGGTGAACAGCCGCAGGAACCTGGCGACGTCGGCATCGGCGGTGTTCCGCCAGAACTGCCAGTAATCGTAGGCGCTCAGGCGGTAGCCGTCCGGACCGTCGGCGTTGAGCCACACAGCGCCCTGCGCCGTCTTGCCCATTTTTGCGCCGTCGGCGGTGGTGATCAGCGGTGTGGTAACCGCGAACACCTCAGTCCCGTCAGCGCGGCGGCACAGCTCCACGCCGTTGATGATGTTGCCCCACTGGTCCGACCCGCCCATCTGCAGCCGGCACCCCTGCCGTCGCGACAGCTCCAGGAAGTCGTAGGCCTGCATGATCATGTAGTTGAATTCGAGGAACGACAGCGATTGTTCGCGCTCGAGCCGCAACTGCACGCTGTCGAAGGTCAGCATCCGGTTCACCGAGAAGTGCCGCCCGACCTCACGCAGAAAGGGGAGATATTCGAGCCGATCAAGCCATTCGGCATTGTCGACCAGGATGGCGTCGGTCGGCCCGTCGCCAAAGGTCAGGAAGCTTTCGAATACCTTGCGGATACCGGCGATGTTGGCGGCGATGGCCTCCTCGTCCAGCAGGCGGCGCTCCTCGGCCTTGAAGCTGGGATCGCCAACCTTGGTCGTCCCGCCGCCCATCAGCACAATGGGGCGATGCCCGGCCTGCTGCAGGCGGCGCAGCAGCATGATCTGCACCAGGCTTCCGACGTGCAGGCTTGGCGCGGTCGCATCGAACCCGATGTAGCCGGTGACGACTTCCTTGCTCGCCAGCGCGTCCAGCCCGTCGGCGTCGGTCGTCTGGTGGATGTAGCCGCGCTCCGACAGAAGGCGGAGAAGTTCGGAAGAATAGGTCGTCGTCATAAGGAGGGCGCTTAGCTTACGCGGTCCAATGACGTAAGATGTGCCATGCGCTTCGAACTCACGCCCCATCCGACCACCGTCCCGAACCCGCCCTTCGACATCTGGGCTTCGGCCGAGCGCTCCGCCGCCTTTGGCGAGACCGCGACCCTCAATCTGTGGTTTGGGGTAAGCGCGCCGATGAGCCGTTTCCTTGTCCCGCAACCGGCCGCCGCTCCCACGCGTCGCGACAATCTTTGGCAATCGACCTGCTTCGAGTGTTTTCTGAAAGAGCCCGAGGAAAGCTCTTACCTGGAATGGAATTTTTCACCGAGCGGTGACTGGGCGGCCTATGATTTCGAATCCGAACGCGAAGGCATGGAAGTCGCCGACGTCACGGCGCCCTACGTCCGCACGGAAGACAATTTCACCTGGTGGGGCCTTGGTGCGACACTATCCATCCCCGCCGACGTTCACGTTGCCATCACGCTCAGTGCCGTGATCGAGGAGAAATCAGGTCAGCGGCACTATTTCGCGCTTCACCACCCGTCCGAACAGCCAGACTTCCACCATCCGGATTGCTTCACTGCGCGACTGGCGTAGGACGGCGGCATGACCCTCTTTGGTATCGACCGCCTCCTCGCCGACCCCGAGCTTCGCCGCCCCCTGCAAGGGCGCCGCGTCGCCCTCGTCGGGCACCCTGCCTCCGTCACCGCCGACCTTACTCACAGCATCGATGCGCTGATCGCCGCCGGCCTGAACGTCACGGCCGCCTTCGGGCCGCAACATGGGCTGAAGGGCGACAAGCAGGATAATATGGTCGAAACAGCAGACGAGACCGACCCGCGCCTCGGCATTCCGGTGTTCAGCCTTTATGGCGAGGTGCGCCGCCCGACCGGGCAGATGATGAGCGCGGCCGACGTTTTCCTGTTCGACCTCCAGGACCTCGGTTGTCGCATCTACACCTTCGTCACCACACTCCTCTACCTGCTGGAGGCAGCGGCGGAGGCCGGCAAGGAAGTGTGGGTGCTGGACCGCCCCAATCCCGCCGGCCGTCCGATCGAGGGCACACTTCTCGAGCCCGGGTGGGAAAGCTTTGTTGGCGCTGGCCCGATGCCGATGCGCCATGGCCTGACCATGGGCGAGATGGGCCACTGGTTTATCGATCACTTCAAGCTTGATGTCGCTTATCGGGTGATCGGAATGGAAGGCTGGAACCCGGAAGCCGCGCCTGGCTTCGGCTGGCCGGCCGAGCGGATCTGGATCAATCCCAGCCCCAATGCCGCCACCCTCAACATGGCCCGCGCTTATGCCGGCACCGTGATGCTCGAAGGCACCACGTTGAGCGAGGGCAGGGGCACCACCCGGGCGCTGGAGTTATTCGCGGCGCCGGGCCTCGACGCGCGGGCCATCCAGGCCGAGATGGAGCGCCTTGCGCCGCATTGGCTCAACGGCTGCACCTTGCGCGAGATCTTTATCGAGCCGACGTTCCACAAGCATGCAGGCGCGCTCTGCTCGGGTCTCTTCATTCACGCCGAAGGCCCGGCCTATGACCATGAGGCCTTCAAGCCGTGGCGATTGCAGGCGCTCGGCTTCAAGGCGATCCGCAACTTGCAGCCAGATTACGACCTCTGGCGCGACTTCCCGTACGAATATGAGTTCAACAAGCTCGCCATCGATGTCATCAACGGCGGGCCTTCCCTGCGCTCATGGGTCGATGACCCTGCGGCGCAGGCCGGTGACCTCGACACCCGCGCTGTGCCGGAAGAGGCGGCCTGGGGCGACGCGACTAGGCCGCATCTCCTCTACTGAGCTTATGTGACCTCACCTGCGGTAAAGGCGAGGGGTGCAGGCGGCGGAACAGCGGCCAATGCTCCTCCGGCAGCGAGAGGGCATGGTCGGCGCTGATGTTGAGCCGGGGATTGTGACTGAAGTTTTGGCAGTCGGTGAACCACGGCCGTGCATAGGTCATGGTCAACAGTGGACGATCCCGGTTCGACCTGTTCGCGCTTCCCCAATGCTGCAGGTCATAGTGCATGAGGTAGCAGCCTCCTTCCGGCACAAAGGCGGGAACCGGATCGGCCAGCGCGTCACCCCGGTGCGTGCCCGGATTGAGGATCGTCGTCCCGCTTGTTGCGTCGAGGTCGATCAGCGGCACCATGACCGTGAGGGCATGCGGGGGCAGCGAGGTTTCCAGCGGAAGCTCGGGAAAGAGGCGGATGTGATCGCGGTGTCGGTGCTGTTCCTGCGCTCCGGCTCGCGCCACGACGAGGCTGATGCTGTCGAGGAGGACGTCGGCACCCAGCAGTGAGCGGATGATCGGGAGGAGGAGCGGGTTGGCCCAGAGCTGAGGCTGAAGAAAGGCACCGCGAAGCTCGACCGCCAACTGGATGCGCCGATCACCGACTTCATACTGGTGGTCCAGCCCACCCCGCTTGGTCCGCAGCTGTCGCTCCTCATGTTCTGAGCGCAAGCGGCGGATGAAGGCGGGGTCGAACAAGCGCGGGATGATGAGAAAGCCCTGCCTTTCGAAGCTGGCGGCGAAGGACATGTCGAGCCTGTCTACTTCTTGCGACTGAGTGTCCGGGTTGCCGCTTCAAGTCCCTGGAGGGTAAGCGGAAACATGCGGTCGTCCATCAGTTTGCGGATGATGGAGGTACTCGCCGAGTGGCCCCAGTAGGCTTCTGGCGTGGGGTTGATCCAGGCGGCGCTGGCGTAAGCGTCGGTGAGGCGCTTGATCCATACCGCGCCCGCTTCCTCGTTCATATGCTCGATACCCCCGCCTGGATGCGTGATCTCGTAGGGGCTCATCGCCGCGTCGCCCACGATCACGAGCTTATGGTCGGAGCCGAACTTGTGAATGACGTCGAGGGTAGGCGTGCGCTCAGTCCAGCGCCTGCGGTTCTCCCTCCACACGCCCTCGTAGATGCAATTGTGGAAATAGAAGTGTTCGAGATGCTTGAATTCGCTCCGGCAGGCGCTGAACAATTCCTCGACCAGCCGGACATGGCCATCCATCGAGCCGCCGATGTCGAGGAAAAGCAGCAGCTTGACCGCATTGTGCCGCTCCGGACGCATCCGGACGTCGAGCCAGCCGCGCCGTGCCGTACCGTCGATGGTGCCCTCGAGATCGAGCTCGTCGGCAGCGCCTTCGCGGGCGAAACGGCGGAGCCTGCGCAGCGCCACCTTGATGGCGCGCGTCCCGATCTCGCGCCGATCGTCCAGATCCTTGAACTCGCGCTTTTCCCACACCTTGATCGCACGGCCATGCCGCCCCGGCCCACCGATGCGAATGCCTTCGGGATTGTAGCCGCCGTGCCCAAAGGGTGACGTGCCGCCCGTGCCGATCCACTTGTTACCGCCCTCGTGCCTTCCCTGTTGCTCCTCCAGGCGCTTCTTGAGGGTCTCCATGATCTCGTCCCAAGAGCCGAGTGCCTTTACCTTCTCCATTTCCTCGGGGGTGAGATACCGCTCGGCCACCAGGCGCAGCCACTCTTCAGGCAACGCCGCTTGCTCTTCCGCATGCCCGACCAGGCCTCTAAAGACCTCGCCGAAGACACGGTCGAAACGATCGAGCCTGGTTTCGTCGTGAACAAACACCGAGCGAGCGAGAAAGTAGAACTGCTCTTGCGACTGCTCGATCACGCCGGCGTCGAGCGCTTCCAGCAAGAGCAGATGCTCCTTGAGGCTTGCGGGAATGCCGCCCCTGCGGAGGGCCTCGACAAAGGAGATGAACATCAGCGCAGGTTAGCAGATCACGCCGCTCACACCAAAGCGCCGCCAGCGGCTTCCCTGACTAGCGTGACGGCTGCAAAACGATATACGCCAGTCCCGTTATGGGATGCTTAACGCCATGCATCTTTCTTCTGCGTTAATGCGCGTCCATCTCTCACCACGTGATCATCCGCGCGCCAAAGACCTGTCCCCTTGCGATTTGACGACCGCCTTGCAACCGTGCTCGGCCAGCCCGCCGCGGATGCGCACGGGCGGGCGGTGCAGTGGCGCCAGCTCGTGGAGCTGCTTGCCCGCGGCGGGCAGGTAAGCCCCGACCTGGCCGAGCGGGCGCTTGGCAGGGTGGCCCACTTGATGAAGGATCTTCCCCTTGATCTGCTTGCGGCGACGGCCCGCGCAATCGCCGGTCCGACCGTTCCGGCAAAACTGATTGCGCTGTTCGCTGCACGCGGCGCCGCCGCATCGGCTGCACTGCTGGCCGCTGCCGACCTCAGTCCCGAAGAATGGATGGTGGTCAGAACTGCAGCGGCTGCCGACGTCCTGCCCTTGCTGCACGCGCTCGAGCCGCACTTGGACGGGCCCGCCACCGCCAGCCCGGCACCCTTCGCAGGAGCGAGCCTCCCCCAAGCTCCAAGGCCGCCTGATGTCATCGCGCAGGAGGCGCCCAAGGCGGCCAGTGCTCTGCCGGCAGGCCTGTTCCGGTGGGAGACGGGCCCGACGGGCGAGATCGACTGGGTCGAAGGCTCACCGCGCGCGGCCCTGGTCGGTCGCAGCGTTGCCGAGGATTTCGCCGAGCCCTTTGCGGCTCGCCTCCCGTTTGCCGACGTTCCGCTGAACCTGGCGGAAGAGGGTAGCCTCAGCGGCGAGTGGCGGTGGAGCGGCGCGCCAGCCTTCTTTCCCGATACAGGCCGTTTCGCAGGTTATCGCGGCGTTGCGCGCCGTGAGGGCAATGGTGCCCAGCCACCTTCGGATCCGCTCGCGACCGTTCTGCCTGGCGAAGACGACGGCCTGCGCGAGCTGATGCATGAGCTGAGGACCCCGCTGAACGCCATCATCGGATTCGGCGAGATCATCGAAGGCCAGTATCTTGGACCGGCGCACCGGGCCTACCGCGAAAGGGCAACGGAGATCGTCCGCCAGGCCCGCAATCTTTCCGATGCGGTGGACAATCTGGACCTTGCCGCGCGGCTTCGCTCGGGACGGCTTTCGGGCGACAGCACCAGCGGAGTCGAAGGAGTGCGCGCGGTACTCGAGGAGGTGCAGAAGCTGGCCGTGGCGCGGCAAATCAGGGTGATCATCGCCGATCATGCGGGGATTGCCCGGCTGGCTCTACCGCCCTCGTTGGCAGAGCGCCTGGTGCGTCAGTTTGCCCTGGCGATGATCGAGCCGGCGGTCGAGTTCGAGCCACTGGAGATCGTCATCGACCGGCTGGAAACCAGCCTCGCCATCGGGATCGACCGGGCAACAGCGCTCCAGGATCTTTCCGAGCAGCAGATGCTGGCCGATCGGGGCCGCGCCGGAATGCGATTCGCGCTTCGTCTGGTGCAGGGACTTGCGGCGATGACGGGCGGTCGGCTGGACATCGGCCCGGACCGGCTGGTGCTACTCTTGCCGCTGGCTGAGTGAAGAAGGTGGTCGGGGAGACAGGATTCGAACCTGCGACCCTCTGCTCCCAAAGCAGATGCGCTACCAGGCTGCGCTACTCCCCGACTTGCGAAGCGCCTAGCAGGTGCTTGGCCAGTGCGCCACACCCGTCTAGAGGCGGGGCCGGGGCCTGTAGCTCAACGGTAGAGCCAGCCGCTCATAACGGCCAGGTTGGGGGTTCGAATCCCTCCGGGCCCACCACTTACTGCTGATTGGCTGGCTGCGGATTGTCGCGCGATTCTTCGCGGATGCCCCGCGCCGCACCTTCCGCGCCGGCTTCGATCTTGTCGCCGGTCCGCTCGGCGGCGTTGCCGACGTCGCGCGCTGCATCCTTGATCGCCGGAGCAGCCTTGTCTGCCGCTTCCCTGACTTCGCCTGCCGCGCTTTCCAGCAGGTTGCCAGCCTGATCCACCGCACCCTCGACCCTTTGGTCGTTGACCGTAATCGACGTCGTATCGTTGCCTGCATCGCGTTCGACGTTGCAGGCCGCAAGGGCGAGCGGGAGGACAAGCAGGGCCGATTGGCGGATCATTGCATAACCTCGTTGACGGTTTCGTTGGCAGAACGAGCAGGTGGACGGACGGTTTCCGAACGTGCTGCAGCATTGTCCGCGGCCCGCTCCGCTTCCTGCATCAGGGCGTTGGCGCTCTCCGCCGTTTGTTCTGGCAGCGGGGGTACATCGTCGGTTTCGTCGCCGCGTGAACAAGACGTCAGCAGCCCAAGAGCCACGAGCAGGAAGGGCCGGGATCTCACCGCGCGCGCCGGCGAGTTGGCGGCTGCCGGAGGGCGACGGGTCCGGCCAGCACTGCCACGGCGGCCGTCCAGGCGGCGACATTCTGCTGCATCTGCTTCTTGTCGACCATCGCCAGCGTGTCGTCGGGCGTGTGGTGGATGTCGAAATATCGGGTACCATCCTGCTCCAGCGTGGCGCCCGGGAGGCCATCGGCGACCATCGGCCCAATGTCGGAGCCGCCGGTCTGGTTGAGGCTGCCGGGAACGATGCCGAGGGGGAGGAGCATGCGCTGGAGACGCCTGGCCTCCGCTTCGCGCTCGGCGCCCAGGCGACTGTCGACCTTCCAGATTCGGTCGGCGCCGAAATCGCTTTCCATGATGGCGTGGTGGGGCTTCTTGCCGTGGCGTGCCCGATAGTCGAGGCCGCCAAACAGCCCAACCTCCTCGGCGCCGAACCAGACAATACGGATCGGGCGGTCGGGAATGCCGGCATCCATGATGCGCTTGGCGGCGGCGGCGACGATCCCGCACCCGGCCGCATCGTCGAGCGCGCCGGTGCCAAGGTCCCAGCTGTCGAGATGGCAGGAGACGAGCACTGGCGCGGCGGCGGGATCGCGGCCGGGAACTTCGGCGATGACATTGCCTGATCGCCCTCGGGTGACCTTCGATTCGAGCGTCAGGCGCAGGGTTGGGCGCTGACCTCGGGCCAGGATGCGCTCAAGCTGGTCGGCATCAGGGTTGGACAGGGCTCCGGCCGGGATGGGCGAGGCGCCGTCGGTGAAGTTCATCACGCCCGTGTGCGGATTGCGATGCTCCCGGTCGGTGCCGATCGAGCGTATGACGATGGCCAGTGCGCCCTTCTGCGACGCGATCGTCGGGCCCTGGCGACGCGGCGCACCGAAAATGCCGTAGCCGCTGCCGTCCTCGGTGCGAGGCATGGCGTGGCCGATGTAGACGATCTTGCCGCGGACCTGCTCGGGAGCAGCGGCGCGCAGCGCTTCCACATCGGCAAAGGAGACGACCTCGCCAGTGACTCCGCCCGTGGGGGTGGAGGCGCTGTTGCCCAAGGCGGAGACGACCAGCTTCTGCGGCCAGGGTCCGAGCAGTTCGGCCGATTCGCGGCCGCGTTCCCACACCGGCATGGCGAACTCCTCGACCCGGACATTAGCGAAGCCGAGCGACGTCAGGCGGCGAACCGCCCAGGCGCGAGCGCGGGCTTCTGCCTCCGTTCCGGCAAGACGTTGCCCGACCTCGGTCGTGAGGTCTTCGGTGATGCGCCAGGCAAGCTCGTCGTCGAGTGCCTGGGTGCGGAGGGTGGCGACCAAGGTGTCCTGATCGGCCGAGGCGGTCGGTTGCGAGAGGGCGGGAAGGGCGGCGGTGGCGGCAAGCAGGCCGGCAAGGAGGATGCGCATGGAGGAGCGGTGTAAGGCGCCAGCCTCCAAGCGCAACCACCCTAAAGCAACCGCATCTGCCGACCCTCTGGCGGGCGGAAGAGATCACGGCGAAGTGTCAGGCGACCGGTCCCAAGCCCTGCCTTGCGGGTTGCCGCGGCAAAGCGGGTGCGGAGGAGGTCCGCCCAGGGACCCTGGCCTTGCATCCGGGTGAAGAAATTAGGGTCGTTGTCCTTGCCGCCGCGCATGCACTGGATGGTCGCCATCACCTTGGCGGCGCGGTCCGGATAATGGTCGTCGAGCCAGGCGCGAAACAGCGGCGCGACCTCATGCGGAAGGCGGACCGGAAGGTAGAATCCGGCGCGCGCGCCTGCCCCGGCGCCGGCCGCCACGATGCGTTCAAGCTCATGGTCCGTGATCTGCGGGATGATGGGCGCCACCGCCAGCAGGGTCGGGACGCCGGCATCCTGGAGGCGGCGGATGGCGGCGATCCGCTTCAGCCCGGAGGGAGCGCGCGGCTCCAGCGTGCGGCTGATGGAGGGATCGAGCGAGGTCACGGACACCGCCACTGCGGCGAGCCCACGATGCGCGGCAGGCGCAATGAGGTCGAGGTCGCGAAGCACCCGGTCCGACTTTGTAGTAATGGTGAAGGGATGACCGGTTTCGGTCAGCAGTTCGAGGATCGAGCGTGTGATCCGATAGCGACCTTCGATCGGCTGGTAGGGGTCGGTGTTGGTCCCAAGCGCGATCGGCGCGACATCATAGCCGGGGCGCGACAAGGCCGCGTGAAGCAGCTTGGCGGCGTCCGGCTTCACGAACAGGCGGCTCTCGAAATCAACGCCGGGCGAGAGGTCGTGATAGGCATGGGTGGGCCGGGCGAAGCAATAGACGCAGCCATGTTCGCACCCGCGATAGGGATTGACCGAGCGATCAAAGCCGATGTCGGGCGAGCTGTTACGGGTCAGGATGGACCTTGGGCGTTCCACCGTGACCGTGGTGCGCCTGGCGGCAACGCCATCAAGCGCCTCCACCTCGTCGAGCCAGTCGCCTTCGACCAGCCGCTCCGGCAGGTTGAAGCGGGTAGGCACGGCATTGCGGGTGGCCCCGCGCCCTTGGATCGACTCGGCCGGCATTGCGCAAGAATACAGGCCTGCGCAGAACGAAACAAGAACGACTTGGGGCTGCAACAAAAACGTGGCGAGCTTGTCACCATGACCGCCTACGCCAAGGTCATGGAAAAGGAAGGCTTTTCACCTGCCAGCCCAGCCCGTCCGCCGCGCTCCACCCTCGCCGAGGAGCAGCGACGCGCCTTCGAGGAGGATCAAGGGAGGGCCAAGCGCAACAAGTCGCTGCGCTGGCCCGCCTTCCTGTTTCGCAACTGAACCTCAGCGACGAAGCGGGAATGTCGGCCAGCGGTGCTGGGCCAGTTCGCTCAAAGTCGGCGTCGGCTGGCCCGTGAAGCCCTCATAGACCCACAGGTTGCGCAGGACCGCCGGCACGTAGAAGCGAGTCTCCCAGAACGGCATGGATTCGATCCACAGCAGGGGATCTCCGCGATCGTTGACCTGCCAGCGACCAACGGGAAGCGGCCCTGCGTTGTAGCTGGCGATCACCTTCGGGAGGTGCCCGCCCGTTGCCGGATGGCTGCGCATCCAATCGATCCAGGCCTGGCCGAAGCCGATGTTTACCGCGGGATCGCGCAAGTCACCGGGCGCCAGACCGCGGCTGCGGACAATAAGATCACGTGTCGAGGGTAACACCTGCATCAGCCCGACAGCGCCCGCCTGGCTGACCGCTTCGGCGCGGAAGGAGCTTTCCTGCAGCGTGTGGGCAAGCGCCAGGGCGGGGTCGATCCGCCAGCCCTCACGCGGTGCCCAGCGCGGTGCGGGGTAGCGGGCCGCCGCAGGAACGCGCGCACCCGGCTGGCCGAAGTGACCAAGGAAGTGCTGCGTGGCAGCCAGTTCGAGCCGGGCAGCGGCGGCAACGAGCGCGGGCTGTTCGGCAGGGGTGCCGATCCGCGCCTGGTGGCGCAAGAGTTCGCCGGCAAGGTCGCGCTCGCCAATCCGGACCAGTTCTTCGGCCCGGGCGATGTTTGGCAGTCGGGTGCCGGCGCCAGCATTGAGGTCAAGCGGCGCCAGCCGGGTTTCCTGCCCCAGGGCGCGACGAGCGAGCAGGCCGTAGAAGGTCTCCGGGTTGCGGGCCGCCGCTCGGAGCAGTGGCTGCACAGCGGCCGGGCGGCGGCAGGCCATTTCGGCCCGGGCGGCCCAATAATGGCCGGCGGCGGCAAGGCTCGGCTCGCTTGAACGGTCTCCCACTTCGCGGAAGGCCCGCGACGCGCCGTTGCAGTCGTTCATCCGCCAGCTTGCGAGGCCGCTGACCCACTCGGCCTGCTGCGCCCAAGGGCCGGTCGGCGCACGGGTAACGGAGGCGGGAGGCGTCGGAGGCGGTGGCGGAACAATCGTGACCTGCCCAGGGGGCAGAGGCTCAGACGCCGGCGGCAGGACCGCGACGGGGGCTGGCGGCGGAGGCGTGAAGGGGCCGCGCGCCAGCTCCGCCATCCGCCGCGCATCGGCATCCTGGCCGCGAACATAGTAGATCCAGGCGACCCGCTGGCCGAGCTCGGCCCGGGCTTCCGCGCTGATCAGTGGGAGGGAGGCGGTGAGAAGTCTTTCGGCACTTGCCGCATCGTCGACCTTGACCAGCGGCTCCATCGCCTTGCGCAGCCGCTCGACCTCAGCCTCGCCGGTCACTGGCCTTGCCCGTCCGCGGCGGGGCGCGGTGCCGATCGGAACCAATGCGGCGCGGCGCGGAACTGGCGGCGTGGTCGTCGCACCGCGGGCTGCGGCCAGGCGCTGCAGCTGCTCGGCCTGAGGCAATTCAGGCGCTTCGGCGAGCAAGGCCAGCACCTGCTCGGAAGTGACTGGCGGCGAGCCCCTGGCAGTGAACAGCTGAGCCCTCGCCAGCGGCTTCAGCGGCGAGGCGGGAAGGGAATTGATGCCGGCCGCGGCGACCGTCCACTGACTGGCACGGATCGCCGCAAATACGCCTGCCCAATCCCTGGGCACCGCAACGACGGGCTGTGCAGGCGCGGCGGGCGGCGGTGCCTGCGCCTCGTGCGGCTCCTCAATCGGGGCCAGGGGGTCGTCAGGCGGAGTTGCGGGCTGATCGGACGATAGAAGAAGTGCGGTGGCGAGTGCGGAAAGGAGCAACGTCTATTCACCCATGATCAGCAGGAGGTCGGCCCAGGCCATTGGCTTGTAGCCATTATTCGCAAGGAGTTGGCGCGGCGGAAAGGTGACAGCGGTCGGAATGCCGCTGATCCGGTGCAGTTTGCCGCGCGCGCTTGCCATCGGCTGGCCCAGCAGCAGCTTGGCAGGCTGGTCGCCAAGCAGGAGCAGGCGCTTGGGAGCGACAAGGGCGATCTGCGCGAGAATGTTGTCTCGGCAAGCCTCGTTATCCGCGGCCGAGAAACGCGTTCCGGTGCCGGAGAAACAGGTGAGCGCCGCGACATAGGCCTGGTCAGTTTTGAGCCCCACGGCGCGCAGCATGCGCTCGGTCAGGATCCAGGCTTCTCCGCCGATCGGACGACCTTCGGCCGTATCCTCGGGCGAGGGAATGCCGTTCAGCAGCATCAGGTCGGCACCGGCCGGGCCGTGCGGCAGGGCCCGAGCCGCGCCGGAGCGGAAAAGCGGAAGGTCGGCGCTTTCGCCGAGCCAGGCGTGAAAGGCCTCAAGGGTGGTGGGGCGCTCGCTAAGGGTGAGTGGCGCAAGCTGAGTGGGGGGTGCTTCGGTACCGGCGCCCGAGGCTGGAGGAACAAGGGCCTCCTGCGCAGGCAAGGCGGCAATTGCACGGGCCTTCCAGTTCCTTGGTTCGTCCTGCACCGCCACATCCACGCCGGCCTCGACCCACCAGGCGAGCAGGGCGAGCGCTTCCGCGCGGGTCAGGTCCCCGGCTTGCAGTGGCTCCTTCATGGCATCTGTCATAGACCTTCCGGCCATTGACGGAAGTGGCAGCGGAGGCCAAGCCGGAACCGCAATCATCCAAGGGACTTGGGACCGAATGAGCGACCGGGAGTCGATGGAATATGACGTCGTGATCGTTGGCGCGGGGCCGGCCGGCCTCAGCGCGGCGATCCGATTGAAGCAGCTTGCCAACGAAGCGGGCCGGGAGCTTGGCGTCTGCGTGCTCGAAAAAGGCTCGGAGGTTGGCGCGCACATCCTGTCGGGCGCGGTGATTGACCCCCGTAGCCTGGACGAGCTGCTGCCCGACTGGCGCGAGGACAATTCCTGCCTGCTGAACCGGGTGCCGGTCACCAGCAACCACCATTGGGTGCTGACCAAGACCAAGAAGTACAACCTGCCGCACTTGATGATGCCGAGCTTCCTCGACAACAAGGGGACGTTCACCGGAAGCCTGGCCAACCTTTGCCGCTGGCTTGCCGGCAAGGCGGAGGAGCTTGGTGTCGAGATCTTCCCGGGCTTCCCGGCGGCCGAACTGCTCTACAACGAGGACGGCTCGGTAAAGGGCGTGGCGACCGGGGCCATGGGCATCGGCCGCGATGGCGAGCCCAAGGGCGACTACCAGCCCGGCATGGAACTGCATGCTCGCTACACCTTCTTCGCGGAAGGCGCGCGCGGGAGCCTGACCAAGCAGCTCAAGAAGCAGTTCGACCTCGAGGCCGAGTGCCAGCCGCAGGTCTACGGCATCGGCATCAAGGAATTGTGGGACGTCGATCCGGCCAAGCACAAGCCGGGCACCGTCATCCATACGCAGGGATGGCCGCTCGACGATGCGTGGGGCGGCGGGTGGATCTACCACCAGGACAACAATCAAGTGTCGATCGGCTTCGTCGTCGCGCTCAACTACAAGAACCCGCACCTGTCGCCGTTCGACGAAATGCAGCGCTACAAGCAGCATCCGGCGATCCGGCCCTTGCTCGAAGGCGGGCGGCGGGTGTCCTACGGCGCACGGGCAATCAACGAGGGCGGGTGGCAGAGCATTCCCAAGCTTGCGTTCCCCGGCGGCGCGCTGATCGGCTGTTCGGCGGGCTTCGTGAACGTGCCCCGGATCAAGGGCACACACACCGCGATGAAGTCCGGCATGCTGGCGGCAGAGGCGGCCTTTGCCGCGGTTGCCGCCGATCGGCGCTCCGATGTTCTTGAGCAATATGAGCCATCGGTCAGAAATGGCTGGATCGGCGAGGAATTGCGCAAGGTCAAGAATGCCGAGCCGGCGGTTGCCAAGCTTGGCGCCACCATCGGCACCCTGGTCGCCGGCACCGACATGTGGCTGCGGCACCTTGGCATCCGCTTGCCGCTGGAAATGAAGCATCACCCAGATCACGAGACGCTGTGGCGGCGCGATATCGCTCCGCCGATCAACTACCCGCGGCCGGATGGCGTGATCAGCTTCGACAAGCTGTCGAGCGTGTTCCTGTCGAATACCAACCACGAAGAGGATCAGCCGGTCCACCTCCAGCTCAAGGATCCCGCGATTCCGACGAGGGTCAACCTGCCGCAATATGACGGCCCTGAGCAGCGTTACTGCCCCGCCGGTGTGTACGAATATGTGCTGGAGGGCGGTGCGCCGAAACTGCAGATCAACGCGCAGAACTGCGTTCACTGCAAGACGTGCGACATCAAGGATCCGTGCCAGAACATCAACTGGGTGACCCCGGAGGGTGGCGGTGGGCCCAATTACCCGAACATGTAGCCTCTCGCTCGCACTGATCCTGGCGGTGGCGGCACCGGCCAGCGCCGTACCAGGCCGCGAGCGAGTGGATTTCCTTCGATCGGGCGCCACCACCTTTGTGACTGCGCGCGCTGCCGCGGGGGCGGGCGATTCCCGGCGCGCGGCCATCCTCTACGCCAGTCTTGCCGCAGCGGATCCTGCCGATCGGACCTCGGCAAGGCGTGCGCTTGGCCAGGCGATCCTTGCCGGTGACATGCCGCTTGCCCTGCGTCTCGCCCGGGCCCAGCCCGCGGGCGATCTGGGAGTGGACGCCAGGCTTCTCCTGGTGTCCGATGCGCTGCGAAGCGGTCGAAAGGAGACGCCATTTGGCGCTGACTGGCCCCCCGAACTGGGGTTCGTCAGGTTGTTCGTCGAAGCCTGGACGCTGGCCGAGCGGAAGCGCTGGAAAGAAGCTGTCGCACGGCTCGACGCCGCGCAGGCTGGCGATTTACCCGGCGGCCCGTTTGCCGAGCAGAAGGTCCTTCTCCTGCTCGCTGCCAGGCGCCCCGCCGAAGCCAGGCCACTGATACCCGAGGCGCTGGCGCAAGCGGGCGGGCGGGCGAACCGGCTGCGCATCGCCTTTGCCACCGGCCTAGTCGCCAGTGGTGAGCGCGACGCCGGGCTGGCGCTGCTGGAGGGGCGCGACCCGGCACTGCGCAAGGCAGCCGCCCAGGTCGCCAAGGAGCGCCGCCCGCGCCTGCCGATCAGCAAGCCGGCCGAAGCCTATTCGGAACTCGTCACGGCGATGTCGATCAACCTCAACGATGGCAGCGGGAGCGCCTTGCCACTCGCCCTAGCGCAAGTGGCCCGGCACGCCGATCCCCGCAACGAGCAAGCGATCTTGCTCACGGCCCTATTCCAGCAACGGAGCGGCCGCGCGAACGATGCACTGGCACTCCTGCGCGCAGTGCCGGATGCGTCACCCTTCAGCAGTGAAGCCCGCGACCTTGAGGCACGGACGTTGCTTGCGGAAGGGCGCAACGAGGAGGCGCTTGCACGCGCCCGTGCCGCGATCGCCGTTGCGGACGAGCAGGCCAGCGATTGGGTGCGCCTGGGAGACGTGCTCGACTCCATGAGCCGGCACGGGGAGGCGGCCGTCGCGTATGGCGGTGCGGCTGCCGCCGTGCAGGCCGGCGGTCCGGGGCCGGAGCTCTGGTCGCTTCACTTTCTACGCGGCGCCGCGCTGGAGCAGGCTGACATGTGGCCGCAAGCGGAAGCGGCGCTGGAGTTGGCGCGCCAGCTTGCACCCGACAATCCGTCTGTTCTCAACTACCTCGGATACGCGCGGCTTGAACGGGGAGAGAAGCTCGACGAGGCCGAGGCGCTGATCGCCGAAGCAAGCCGCCGCGCGCCTGACGATGCATCGATCACCGACTCGCTTGGATGGGCGCAATACAAGAGGGGCCGGGTCACCCAAGCCATTGCCACTTTGCAGCGCGCCGCAGCTGCCGACCCCGCACAGGCGGAAATCCACGAGCATCTTGGCGATGCGTTGTACACCGCAGGGCGGAAGTACGAGGCCCGCTTCGCCTGGAATGCTGCCCTGGTCAACGCCGCGGCCGATGTCCGCGAGCGCGTCGCGGCAAAGGTCGCGGCGGGTCTGACTCCGGCCACTGCGGCCCCATGACAAGCCCACCAGCAACGGAGATTGCGCCGGCCAAGATCAACCTTGCGCTGCACGTGCGCAGGCGACGCGACGATGGCCGGCACGATCTCGAGACGGTGTTCGCCTTCTGCACGGACGGTGACGGGTTGACGGCGGAACTTGCCGACGACCTGTCGCTGACTGTGACCGGACCCTTTGCGGCCATGCTCGACGATGGTGCCGACAACCTCGTCCACCGTGCTGCGGCGGCGCTTGCGGCCGAGGCTCGGGTGGGGAAGGGGGTCCGGATCACGCTCGACAAGCGATTACCGGTGGCCTCGGGCATTGGCGGGGGCTCGGCCGATGCGGCTGCGGCCCTGCGATTGCTGACGTCATTGTGGGGGATCGACCCTGCCATTGCTCAGCACGTCGCGCCGACGCTGGGAAGCGATGTGCCGGCGTGTCTTCTCAGCATGACCGCGCGGGGGGAGGGAGCAGGAGACGTCCTCGCACCGGTCGACGGGGGCGTCGCTGGGCGACCGGTGCTGCTGGTCAACCCGCTTGTTCCGCTTTCCACCGCGGCGGTGTTTGCGGCTTGGGACGGTGTGGATCGTGGCCCGCTGACTGACTGGCGCGAGGGACGCAACGATCTAGAGGTGCCGGCGCGGTCGCAGGTGCCGGAGATCGGAGCGGTGCTTGGCTGGCTTCGCGATCAGGCCGGAGCCGAGGTGGTCCGGATGTCGGGGTCAGGGGCAACTTGCTTCGCGCTGTTCTGCAACGAGAAAGAGCGAGACGTGGCCGCCGCCTCCTGCCCGGCGGAATGGTGGCACATGGCGAGTTTTCTCCGGTGAGCCGCTCCATCCTCACCAGCGCCGAAATGCGGCAAGCGGAAGACAGCGCTCCGTGCGGCCTTGCCGAGCTGATGGAGCGGGCTGGTCATAGTCTTGCTGAAGCTGCCTTGCGGTTCGCCGGGCCGGCACCCGCGCTGGTCTTGTGCGGTCCGGGCAACAACGGCGGGGATGGCTATGTGGCAGCACGGCACCTGGCCGCGCGTGGATTGGACGTCCGTGTCGCAACGCTTGCGCCGCCTGTCACCGACCTGTCGCGAGCTGCCCGGGCGCGATGGAGCGGGAAGGTTGAGCGCTTCGAGGAAGCCGGGCCAGCCCCTTTGCTCGTCGACTGCCTGTTCGGAACCGGTCTCAAGAGAGGGTTGGAAGAGACTGCGTCGTCAAGGCTTGCCGCTCTCTGCCAGGCGTCGCATGTGGCGGTTGCCGCGGACTTGCCCAGCGGAGTCGAGGCGGACAGTGGAGCGCTGCTGTCGGCCGTTCCGCACTTTGATCTTACTCTTGCTCTCGGAGCCCTGAAGCCGGCGCATCTGCTGATGCCTGCGATGGCACGAATGGGACGGCTGGTGCTTGCCGACATCGGCGTGCCGGCCAGCGGCAAGTGGTTCGAGATCGGTGAACCCAACCTTCTGGCCATTGCAGCTGATGCGAACAAGTACAGCCGAGGCCTGGTGCACTGCCTAGCGGGGGAAATGCCGGGAGCCATGGCCTTGGCGGCAAGCGCCGCCGCGCGAAGCGGAGCCGGTTATGTGCGCCTCTCCACTTCGCGTCCCATCGCCGGATTGCCACGAAGCGTGGTGGAGGTCGGCGATGCCCCGCTCGGTGACCCGCGGATCGGATGCCTGCTGGTCGGACCTGGGCTCGGCAAGCTGCCGCAACTTCTCACCCTGGCACTGACCAGCACCCGGCCCAAGGTGATCGACGCCGAAGCCATCGGCCTTGTCGGCGAACCGGCGCGGCTGCGAGGCCAGGATGCGATCCTGACTCCCCATGCGGGTGAATTCGTTCGGCTGTTCGGCGACTTGGCGGGCAACAAGGCGGAGCAAGCGCTGGCGGCGGCTGAAGCCTCTGGCGCCGTGCTGGTCTACAAGGGTCCGGACACGCTGGTGGCAAGTCCGGATGGGCGGCTTGGCTTTGCTCCGCCGGCCCCCGCCTGGTTGGCCACGGCGGGCACGGGGGACGTGCTGGCCGGCATGATCGCGGCCCTTCGCGCACGCGGAATGGAGGCGTTCGAAGCTGCCTGTGCCGGCGTCTGGCTGCACGGGCGTGCGGCCGATCGGGCTGGGCCGAGGATGATTGCCGACGATTTGCTGGAGTGTTTGTGAGCGAGATGGTGGTCCGGATTGCGGCGCGCGGCGATGGCGTGACCGCCAGCGGGCGGCACGTCGCCTTCGCCGCGCCGGGAGACGAGGTCGCCGAGGACGGACGCATCACGCCAGGCCCGCACCGGCAGGTGCCGCCATGCCGCCATTTTCCCGAATGCGGTGGGTGCCAGCTGCAGCATGTCGATGACCCCGCCTATGCGGCCTATCTCGTCGAGCGGGTTGGTGGCGCGCTGGCGCAGCATGGGCTGACCACTGCCATCAGGTCTCCACATCTGTCGCCGCCGCGCAGCCGCCGCCGTGCGACGCTTCGTGCCTTGAAGGCGGGGGGCAAAGTCGTCCTCGGGTTCAACGCGGCGAAGTCGAACCGGATCATCGACCTCAACGAATGCCATATCCTCCGGCCCGAGCTGTTCTCGCTGGTCGAGCCGCTGCGCGCATTGCTGGGCTTGCTGCTCGCGCCCAAGCGGACAGCCGAGGTGCAGATGACATTGGCCGATCAGGGCGTGGACCTGCTCCTCAAGGGGGTACGGGCGGAGGGGTTCGAAGCAGTGCAGGGCTTGGTCGACTTTGCCCAGGACCGCAGGCTGGCCCGCTTGAGCCTTGATGAAGGGCTTGGACCCGAGGTCAGGTGGGAGCCGCAGCCTGCGACCGTGACCCTATCGGGGCGGCCCATGCCGCTGCCGGTGGGTGCCTTCTTGCAGGCGACCGAGGATGGCGAAAGGGCGCTGGTGCAGGCAGTGATCGAAATCGTCGGTAGCTCTGCCACAAGTGCCGACCTGTTTGCTGGCATCGGCACCTTCGCCCTAGCGTTGCCGGGCAAGGTGTTGGCCGCGGAGGCGAGCCGCGAGGCGGTGTTTGCCCTCAGGAGGGCGGCTCCCGGGATCGCCTCCGAGCATCGTGATCTCTATCGCCGTCCCCTGATGGCCGAAGAAATGACAGGGCTGGACGCGGTGGTGCTCGATCCTCCGCGCTCTGGCGCCGAGGTGCAGGTGGCGGAGCTTGCCCGGTCGGCGGTGCAGCGCATCGCCTACGTCAGCTGCAATCCCGCCACTTTCGCGCGCGATGCAGCCGCGTTGGCGGAGGGCGGCTACCGGCTCGAGTGGGTGAAACCGATTGGGCAGTTCCGCTGGTCAACCCACGTCGAACTCGCCGCCGCCTTTCGCCGTTAATGCCAGAGGTAGAGGCCGGCGTGGAGCGTCAGAGCGGCAAGACAAAGTGTTGAAAGCGCGAAGAGGACCAGTCGGATTGCCACGACGTTGATCGTCGCCTGGACGATGCTGTGTACGATCCGCAGGCCAACGTAGCCCCACGCCAGCATGACATTGATTGGATGGTCGAAGCCCATCAGCACCAAGGCGAGCACCAGCGCGTAGAAGATCGTCGGCTGCTCCATCAGGTGGTTGTAGTTGTGAGCCTTCCACTGCGCCTTGACTTCGGGGCTCTTGTCCAGCGCGTCACCGCGTGACCCCGGCGGGATGGTCCGTAGCGACACGCCCAAGCGCTTGAAGGCGCCGCGCCTGGACATCGCCATCCACACCAGCATGACCAGCGACCAGGCAACCAGCGCCACGATCGGCCCAAGCAATGGACTTGGCTGCATATAGAAAAACCCTCCCCCGTATGATTGCGGGGGAGGGTCGATCATCGAGCGTCGTTACGCAAGCCGAACTTAGTCAAACAGCTTGGCGAACTGCCGCTTGGCGCGGGTCTTCCAGTGGCCACGGTGATAGGCGTCGGACGCCAGCAGCGGGAGGACCGAAGTGGCTTCGGCGAACACCATCTGCTCAAGCGCGGTCGAAACCTTGCCCCAGCTGGCGGCTTCCTGGAGCGTCGAGGACGAGCAGGCGCCGTCGCGGACGTCGGCGACGGTGATCTGCACCGCATACTTGTGGACCTCGACGTCCTCGTGGCCGAGGATCTCGGCGCAGACCACAGTGTCCTGCGTGAAGTTCTTCGGCACGCCGCCGCCGATCATCAGCAGGCCGGTGGTGCCGGCCTTGATCTTGATGTCGGTCAGTTCGCGGAAGTCGGCGATCGAATCCATCGTCATGTAGCGACGGCCCGCCTTCATCGCATCGACCTGATGCTTGACCAGACCAAAGCCTGCCGAGCTATCGGTGAAGGCCGGGCAGAAAATCGGCACGTCATGCTTATAGGCGAGCTTGACCAGGCTGTTGTCCTTCTTGCCGTTCTCCAGCAGCCACTTGCCCATCTCCTTGATGAACTCGCGGCTCGAGTACGGACGCGGCTCCAGCGTGTCGGCGATCTTGCCGATGGTGAAGTCGGTGTCCTGAAGCTGGATCTCGTCGATGTACGTGTCGTAGATGCGATCGATGTACAGCGAACGCAGCGTGTCATCGTCAGGAATCTCAAGCGCTTGATAGTGCTTGTGGCCGAGCGCTTCGAAGAAATCCATGTCGACGATGGAGGCGCCGGTGGCGACGATCGCGTCGACCATGTTGGAGCGCACGAGCTCGGCATAGAGGTCCATGCAGCCGCCGGCCGAGGTCGAACCGGCGATCACCAGGATCACCGAGCAATCGCGATCGGCCAGCATCTGGTTGTAGATGCCGGTGGCGCGGGCGAGGTCGCGGCTGGTGAAGCTCATCTTGCCCATCGCCTCGACGATCGGGCGGGCGTCGAACTTGGTGATGTCGATATGCTCGACGGTGCTGCTGAGGAGCTCCGCCTTGCGGGTGTCGTTGATCTTGGCTTCGGTGTTCATGGTTGCTCCAATAGCTCCAGCAACACCCCTTCCGCACAGGGGAAGAGGCTAGGGGTGGGCAGATGCCCGCTATTGGCCGTCATTGTTTACATTGGGGGGACAGGCCCACCCCCGACCCTCCCGCCGAAGCGGGAGGGGTTAAGGCTGTTACAGCGTAACGACGTTCGACCGGGCCGGTGCCGCAGCTTCGCCATAGAGCGAGGCCATTGGTGCGTCAGTCACGACCACCGACCAGCCATTGGCCGAGCCGAAGCCGTTGAACCGGGTCCGCATCGCCGACCCATAAGCGCCAAGCATGCCGATTTCGATATAGTCGCCGGCAGCGACGTCGGCGGGCAGTTCGAACGGCCCGACCATGTGGTCGAGGTCGTCGCACGTCGGCCCGTAGAAGCTGAAGCCGTGCGGACGGGTGTCGCTTTCCTCGTCGCGGACCAGCTGAACCGGGAAGCGCCAGCCGATATGCGCGGCGTCGAACAAGGTTCCGTAGGCACCGTCGTTGATGTACAGCTCGTCACCGCGGCGCTTCTCGACGCGCACGAGAACCGAGGCATATTCCGCGCATAGCGCGCGGCCCGGCTCACACCACAGTTCGGCCGAGTAGCTGATCGGCAGCTTCTCGAACGATTCGTGGATGACGGCGAAGTAAGCCTCGAGCGGCGGCGGCTCCATTCCCGGGTAGGACGACGGGAACCCGCCACCGACATCGACGATATCGACGGTCACGGCCGCTTCGACGATGGCGTCGCGGACGCGTCCCATGGCTTCGGCATAGGCCGCCGGGGTCATCGCCTGGCTGCCGACGTGAAAGCAGAGGCCGAGCGCGTCGGACGCTTGGCGAGCCGCCATCAGCAGCGCCTTCAGCTCCGCCGGATCGGCACCGAACTTCGAGGCGAGGCTGAGCTTGCTGTGCTCGGACGACACGCGGACGCGCACCAGCAGGTTCAAGTCGGTCGCCGCGACGCCGTCGGTGGCGGTCGCCGAGACGATCTTGTCCAGCTCCTCGAGGCTGTCGAGGCTGAAGGTGCGGACGCCATGGCCATGGTAAGCCTCGGCAATGGCTTCCTCGGCCTTGACCGGATGCATGAAGCAGAGGGTCGCTTGCGGCAGCGTCTCGCTCACCAGGCGCACTTCGCCGATCGAGGCCACGTCATAATGCGTGATGCCGCCGTCCCACAGCACCCGCAGCAGGTCGGGCGAAGGGTTCGCCTTGACCGCATAGAGCGACTTGCCGGGGAATTTCTCGACAAAGAAGCGGGCAGCGGCCTTTGCTGCGTGAGGACGCAGCAAAGTGACCGGCTGGACCGGCTTCAGTCGTGCAATGTCAGACGCACCGGAAGCGACAAAGGATTCGGTGCGATCGGAACGGGGCGCTAGCCCCAGCGCGAAGGGGTGCTCAGCCAATGCAAGGGACCTCCAAGTGCCTTTCGGCGACAGTTGACGAACCACTGCCTTGCGGTTGGAAGTCCCATGGGGCAGCGAGAGCGGCGATATATGGAGGGGGTCACCTTAACGCAATCTTTTTTCCGCGCCCTTTTGGCAGCCATTTCAACACTCCGGCGCACTGTGTGCACGGATCAACCAAGGTCCTGATGCAAAACGACAATCTTCCAAACCGGAGCGATGTTCTGGCTGCTGGCGAGCGGATCAAGGGGCTGGTGACCGAAACGCCGCTTCTCTCCCTGCGGCTCGGCGGCCACGAGGTGTGGCTCAAATGCGAATCATTGCAGACCGGCGGCTCGTTCAAGCTGCGGGGTGCAAGCAACCGGCTGGCGCTGCTTAGCGAAGCCGAGCGGCGCGCGGGCGTGGTGGCTTTCTCCAGCGGCAACCATGCGCAAGGGGTGGCGATCGCTGCCCGTCGCCTCGGCGTTCCGGCGACGATTGTCATGCCATCGGATGCACCCGCGCCCAAGATCGCAGGCACGCGAGAACAAGGCGCGCAGATCGTCTTCTACGACCGGGCGAGCGAAGACCGGGTGTCAATCGCACGTGCCCTTGCGACTGAACGCGGCGCCGTGGTGGTGCCGAGCTTCGACGACCCGCATATCATTGCCGGTCAGGGCACCGCCGGGCTTGAGATATTGGCGCAATGCCCGGAGCCGGTGCGGCGGATCATCGTGTGCTGCGGTGGCGGCGGGCTTGCCGCTGGCATGGCGCTCGCCTGTCCCGAAGCGGAGATCATCGTCGTGGAGCCGGAAGGTTGGGACGACATGCGCCGCAGCTTGGAAATGGGCGAAATCGTGCCCGTTGCGCAGGACGCTCCCCCGACTGCCTGTGACGCCCTCCAGACTCCCCTCGTGTCGCCGCTCACGTTCGCCATCCTCCGCCAGCGCGCAGCCGGGGGACTTGCGGTCAGCGAAGCGGAGGTGCGTGCCGCCGTCCGCTTCGCCTGGCACGAACTCGAACTTCTGGTGGAGCCTGGCGGTGCCGCGGCGCTGGCGGCGGTACTTGCCGGCAAGATCGAGCCGATCCCCGGGACGGTGGTCATGCTGACCGGCGGGAACATGGACCCGGCGATCCACGCCGAGTGGGTAGCCTAGGCCGTTGCGCTGGTCCGGTAGGCCCCTGGATCGAGATGCGTTGGCGAGTAGAGTTCGACGCTGCGGGTCAGTTCTTCCAGCTCAGCGGCTAGTGTCTGGAGCTCTGCAGCCAGCACCTTGGGATCGGCCTGGCCGATGTCGCGGGAGGCGTCGAGCAGGGTTTCCAGCATCATGGTGATGCAGGGAAGGATCGTGCCCTCGATTCGCTCGAAAGCGTCGGCGAGTTTCTGTTGCTGGTCTGCCCCAATCATCACGCTGCCCACTTAGTGTAACAACGGTTAAGAAGCCGTTTCGGGAGTAATCATGAACCAGACGGCCTCGACCCTCTTGTCCATCGTTATGCTGGCCGCCTTCGTGCTGCTGGTGTTCGGGGCGCGCTTCGCGTGGAAGGGCACCTATCGCAAGCAAGGCATTCTGATGATGGTGGTGGCCGTGGTCCTCGTCGCCAACGTGCTGATCTGGGTGCTCTAGGCCTCAGCGGCCAAGGCGCATGTCCAAATAGCCGTCGACGCTCTTCATCAGCAGGTCGAGCTCGTTCGCGAAGAAGTGATTCGCGCCCGGGATCGTGTCGTGATGAATGGTGATGTGCCGTTGGGTGCGCAACTTGTCGACCAGCTTCTGAACGCTCGCCGGGCTGACCACCTCGTCCTGCTCACCCTGAATGATGATGCCCGACGAGGGGCAGGGGGCAAGAAAGCCGAAGTCGTACATGTTGGCTGGCGGCGCGATCGAGATGAAGCCCTTGATCTCCGGACGGCGCATGAGCAGCTGCATGCCGATCCACGCGCCGAAGCTGACGCCCGCGACCCAGGTCTGCTCGGCCTCCGGGTGAATCTGCTGCACCCAGTCGAGCGCGCTTGCGGCGTCGGACAACTCGCCGATGCCATTGTCGAACACGCCCTGGCTCTTGCCGGTGCCGCGGAAATTGAACCGCAGAGTGGCGAAGCCGCGCTTGACAAAGGTCTGGTACAACAGCTGCACGATCTTGTTGTTCATCGTGCCGCCCGCCTGCGGGTGGCTGTGCAGGATCAGCGCCACCGGCGCGCGCGGACGCAAGCCCGGATGGAAACGACCTTCGAGGCGGCCTTCCGGCCCCGGAAAGATGACTTCGGGCATGGGTCTCGTTTGCTTGAGTGACGCTGGGAGAGCGGGCGCCTATATAGAGCCGAGCCGCCAAACAGCAATCACTTGGGTGACAGTGAGCCGACGACGCATCTACCTCGACCATGCCGCCACCACGCCCGTGCTGCCGCAGGCGCGGGCAGCGATGGCAGAGGCGCTGGAGCGTTGGGCCAATCCGTCGAGCCCGCATGCGGAAGGGCGTGCGGCCAAGGCGGCGCTGGAAGATGCCCGCGCTCGTATCAAGGCGGCGCTGGGGTGGACCGGCGACCTCATCTTCACCGCTACCGCCAGCGAGGCGGCAGCGCTTGCCTTCCGACGCTGCCACGAGGTGGGCCCCAAACCCGCGCTGACCACGGTGGAGCATGACGCCATCCGCTCGCAGGTGCCAGAGGGTGAGGGCTGGAACCTGTTCGTCGGGGAGGACGGCATCCTTCCTCCGGAGTCGCTGTCGCAGTGGCTGCACATCGCGCCGCGCGGTCTGGTGGCGGTTCAGCATGCCAATAGCGAAACGGGAATTGTCCAGCCCATCGCCCAGATCGGTGAGGCGGTGGACGCGGCGGGTTCGTTTCTGCTGGTGGACTGCGCGCAGAGTGCCGGCAAGATTCCCTTGCCTCCGGCCGACCTCCTGATCGTCTCCAGCAGCAAGGTGGGTGGTCCTCCGGGCGCTGCAGCCCTCCTGGTGCGGGATCTAAAGCTCCTTGTTCCCACCGGAGGGCAGGAGAAAGGTTACCGTCGGGGAACGGAGAACCTGCCGGCCATCCTTGGCTGGGCAGCGGCGCTGGAGGCCAAGGCGTGGGACCTGGAGCGCCTACTGCGCCTGCGCGCCCGGCTTGACGTCAAGCTGATGTGCGAAGGGGCCGAGATCATTGGTCACGATGTCGCGCGCCTGCCGACAATCGGGGCCTATGCCATGAACCACATGAGCGCGATGGCGCAGCTGGTCCGCTTCGATGCTCTCGGCTTCGCCGTGTCGGCGGGAAGCGCCTGCTCCTCAGGCAAGGTCAAGACAAGCCACGTGCTTGCCGCCCTTGGTGCGCCGCCCGAGTTCGCGGAAAAGGTAATCCGGGTCAGCTTCGGTCCCGACACGAGCGAGGCCGAAGTGGACGCCTTTGTCAAGGCGTGGGTGAGCCTTGCCACCGAGGCGAAGGCGCGCGCCGCATGATCTACCTCGACTATCAGGCGACCACCCCGCTCGCGCCCGAGGTGAAGGCGGCGATGTTGCCGTGGCTCGACCGCTTCGCCAATCCGCACAGTCCCAGCCGTGCTGGCAGGGAGGCTGCTGCGGCCATCGAGCATGCACGAAGTCAGGTAAGCGGATTGCTACCCCAGGGTGGGCAGCTGATCTTTACCTCGGGCGCCACCGAGGCGCTGAACATGGCGTTGCGCTCAGTCGAAGGGCGGATCGTGACGCTTGCGACCGAACATGCGGCCGTGCTGGACACCGTGCGCTGGCTCGCTCGAACAGGGCGAGAAGTGGAGGTGCTGCCGGTTGGGACCGACGGACTTGTCGACCTCGATCGTCTGCGTGAGGCTCTGCATGTACCAACGGCGTTGGTCGCGGCCATGCTGGTTAACAACGAGATCGGGGTCGTTCAGCCGATCGCCGAGATCGCCGAGCTAGCCCATGATGCCGACGCGTTGATGCTGTGCGATGCCGTGCAGGGCATCGGGCGGCTGGCCATTCCCCAAGGACCGGACCTGATCGCCTGCTGCGCCCACAAGATCCACGGACCCAAGATGATCGGTGCCTTGTGGGTGCGCGAAGGTGTCGGCGTGCAGCCGCTGATTCACGGGGGCGGTCAGGAGCAGGGGCTGCGCTCCGGGACGCTGTCGCCCCTGCTCTGTGTTGGCTTCGGAGCAGCCGCCGCCTTGGCAGAGGAGCGGCGCATCCCGGATCAATCGCATGTTGAGCAGCTCTGGGAGGTGGCACTCAAGACACTGGGTCCCGGCTGGATCGTCAACGGGAGTACCGAGCAACGCTACCGCGGCAATCTGCATGTGCGCCGTGAAGGGCTCGACGCCGCAAGACTCCTTGCCGAATGCCGCTCGGTGGCATTCTCGCTTGGGTCGGCATGCGCGAGCGGCTCGGGCCGGCCGAGCCATGTGCTACGAGCGATTGGCCTCGGCGAAAGCGCCGCCCGGCAAAGCATCCGCCTCGGCTTTGGGCGCTATACCACCATCGACGAGATGATCGAGGCTTGTACCCTGATTCGGCACACCGCCGATGCTCAACAGCGGTTTGCGGCATGACCCTGATACGATTTCTGAAGTCCGACGGCTCGCTCGACCGCGAGGTGGAGGCCGCCGAGGGCGACAATCTGCTCGACGTCGCGCAGGACAACGAGCAACCCCTTGAAGGCACTTGCGGGAAGTGCATCAGCTGCTCGACCTGCCACGTCATCATCGCGCCCGAGGATTTTGATCGCCTGCCCGAGGCGAGCGAAGAAGAGGAAGACCTGCTGGACCTCGCCGGCAATGCGCTGCGCACAAGCCGGCTGGCGTGCCAGGTAAGGGTCAACGGGCCGACGATGACGGTGAAAATGCCCGGCTAGGCAAGGGTGGGAGCCGGAACGACCCGGAACAATATCGTTGTGGCTGCTTCCTTCCGGACCTGACCAGGTTGGCGACGATCCCGTCCGCCCGACTCCCGCGGCGCATATGGCGGGGGATCGGAGGAAGCGCAAGAAGTGGCGCGGGAGCCCGCGTCGCCCTAGTGTCGTGTCGAGATGATCGACGACGAATCACGCCACGATGAACCGGGCCTCGGCCTGGACCTGCCCGCGCAGCCCTTGGAGAAGAGCGCTGCGGGCTCGCCCTATCGCGTGCTCGCCCGCAAATACCGCCCGCAAAGCTTCGCCGAGCTGATCGGACAGGATGCGATGGTGCGGACGCTGGGCAACGCAATCGACAGCGGCCGCATCGCCCATGCCTTTCTGCTGACCGGCGTACGCGGGGTGGGCAAGACCTCGACCGCGCGGCTGGTCGCCAAAGCGCTGAACTGCGTCGGGCCGGACGGGCAGGGTGGCCCCACCATCGATCCCTGCGGCGTGTGCGAGCCGTGCAGGGCGATCGCCGAGGGGCGCCATATCGACGTCACTGAGATGGACGCCGCCAGCCACACCGGCGTGGACGACGTGCGCGAGATCATCGAGGCGGTGCGCTATTCGGCGGTCAGCGCGCGCTTCAAGATTTACATCATCGACGAAGTGCACATGCTGTCCAAGAACGCCTTCAACGCGCTGTTGAAGACGCTCGAGGAGCCGCCGGCGCATGTGAAATTCCTGTTCGCCACGACCGAGGTCAACAAGGTGCCGGTCACGGTGCTCTCCCGCTGCCAGCGGTTCGACCTGCGCCGGATCTCGGCAGAGAAGCTGGTGGACCACTTCCGGCGCATCGCCGAGATCGAGCAGGTCTCGATCGAGCCCGACGCATTGCTGATGATCGCCCGCGCCGCCGAAGGGTCGGCCCGCGATGGTCTGTCGCTGCTCGACCAGGCGATCGCGCATGGCGGCGGCGAGGTCAGGACCGAAGCGGTGCGCGACATGCTTGGGCTCGCCGACCGCGGCCGCGTCCGTCGCCTGCTGACGCTCCTGGTGGCGGGTGACGCATCGGGCAGCCTTGCCGAGCTTGATGAAGCACAGGCGCTGGGCATTGATCCGATGGCGCTGCTGCGCGGGCTGATGGAGCAAATCCATGCCGCCTCTCGAGCCAAGGCCGGCCGCGGCGGCGATCCTCTAGCCAGCGTCGAGGAGCGTGCGGCCAGCGAAGAGCTGGCGGCAAGCCTCGGCTGGTCGCAGCTTCACCGGCTCTGGCAGCTCCTGCTGAAGGGCCTTTCAGACGTCAGCCTGGCTCCCGATCCGAACGAGGCGTCGGCGATGGTGCTGCTGCGGCTTGTCCATGCCGCCGATCTACCCGATCCTGCGGCCCTGATCGCCAGGCTGCAAGGGCAGGGTGACGCGGCGGTGAGTGTCCCGGCACCGCGGTCGGCCGCCACCGCCGCGCCACGATCGCAAGCCACCACCCCGCCGCCTGCCGCTGCTCCAGTCACCGCAGCGCCGCCGCTTCCGGCGAGCTTCCGCGACCTGGTGGACTTCATCGAAAGCAAGGGCAAGGCGATCCGCGCAGTCCAGCTCCGCAACCAGGTGGCATTGATCCGCTACGCTCCCGGCGAGATTTCGCTGAAACCGCTTCAGCCGCTTGGCGCCTCCTTCGCCCGCGACTTGGAATTGGAACTCCGCACCGTCACCGGCTCTTTGTGGCAGGTGACGCTTGGCGACGGAGAGGCGGAAGCATCACTCGCTGCGCAGGAGAAGATGGAAGAGGAACGCGCCCGCGATGCTATCCTGCGGGAGCCTTCGGTCGCCGCCGTGCTTTCCGCCTTTCCCGACGCAACCCTTGAATCCGTAACTTCCAAGGACGTGAACCATGCCTAGCCTCGAAGAAATCATGCAGATGGCGCAGAACGCGCAGGCCGAACTCCAGAAGGCGCAGGATAATCTCGACAAGATCGAAGTCGAAGGGCAGTCGGGCGGGGGTCTCGTGAAGATCCGTGCTTCGGCGAAGGGTCGCATCATCGGTGTGTCGATTGACGAAACCCTGCTGGTGCCGTCCGAGAAGACGATGGTCGAGGACCTGATTGCCGCTGCCCTCAACGACACCCGGGCCAAGGCCGACCAGGCTGCCGCTGCCGAAATGCAGAAGATGAGCAGCACGCTGCCCATGCCGCCGGGATTCCAGATGCCGTTCTGAGCCGGACAGCGATCGGCTTGACTAACCGGTGAGTGGCGCCACTCTCCTCCGTCAGGAGGAGTGATCATGAGCATATTGGGCGCGATGCAGCATCACCAGCTGCGAGTCATGCGGCTGGTCGACCATGCCGAACGAGAGCATGGCGGGCGCGAGATCGTCAGCGCCTGGGCCGACGGCACGATCAGTCGGACCAACTGGCGCGGCGTGGCGCAAGACGCGCGGCGGATGGCGAAAGCGCTGACCAAGCTTGGCATCAATCGCGGCAATCGGGTTGCGACACTCGCCATGAACCATGCCCATCACCTGACCAGCTGGTATGGCGCCATCGGGATGGGCGGAATTCTCCACACCATTAATCCTCGGCTGTTTCCCGACCAGCTCGCCTATATTGCCAATCATGCCGAGGATCGCGTGCTCCTCTACGATCACGCCTTTGCGCCGTTGGTCGAGAAGATGAAGCCGCAGTGGAAGACGATCGAGCATTACGTTTGCATGGACGATGGCGAGTTCCGCGCCTGGATCGACAAGGAAGACGAGGATTTCGCCTGGGTCGAGGGTGACGAGCGGGAGCCGATGGGGCTTTGCTACACCTCCGGCACCACCGGAAATCCCAAGGGTGTCCTTTACGAACATCGCTCGACCATGCTCCACACGCTGGTCGAGGTCGGTCCCGACGTGTTCGAGCTTTCGGCCCGCTCAAGCTGCCTTCCGATCGTGCCGATGTTTCACGCCAACGCATGGGGTGTGCCTTGGGCGACCCCGATGGTCGGAGCCAAGCTGGTGCTCAGCGCCGATTATCGCCCGCAACAACTTTGCGATCTGTTCCGCGAGGAGGGCGTGACCCACTCGGCAGGGGTGCCGACTGTCTGGCTCGGCATCATCGACTATATCGAGCGTACCGGTGCCGAACTCGGGTTGTTGCAAAGCGTCACGATCGGCGGGTCCGCAGCGCCGCGGGCGATGATCGAGTGGTTTCGCCGCAAGGGCGTGCGCATCGGGCACGCGTGGGGAATGACCGAGACGAGCCCGATCGGCACCTGCGGCAATCCACCTGCCAATTGGGACGACATGACTGACGAGGAGCAAGTCGACTTCACCTGCCGTCAGGGCCGGATCCCGTTCGGGGTCGATCTCCGGATCGTCGACGACGAGGGCAACGAGCTTCCGCGCGACGGCATTGCTTCGGGCAGGCTGCAGACCCGCGGTCACTGGATCGTCGAGCGCTACTTCAAGGACGATCATTCGGCGACCGATGCTGACTGCTGGTTCGACACCGGCGATGTCGCGGCGCTTCACCCGGATGGCACCATGCAGATCACCGACCGCGCCAAGGACGTGATCAAGTCGGGCGGTGAGTGGATCAGTTCGATAGAGCTTGAGAATGCGGCGGTTGGCGTGCCCGGTGTGGCCGAAGCGGCGGCGATCGGGATCGCGCACCCGAAGTGGGACGAGCGGCCGTTGCTTCTCGTGGTCCGATCGAAGGGCTCAGACGTGCATGCGGAAGCGATCCGTGAGCATCTTGCCAAGCATGTGGCCCGCTGGTGGATGCCGGATGCGATCGAGTTCGTCGACGAGCTGCCCCACACTGCGACCGGCAAGCTGAGCAAGAAGACTCTGCGCGAACAGTGGAAGAACTACAGCCTGCCGACCGCGGAGGCGATGGTCGGGCGCTGATTGTTCTGCTAGGGAGCCGGTCGCCAGAGGGCCGGGCGGCCGCGTCGGGAACTTGTTTCCCGCCGAGGAAAGTCCGGGCACCACGGAACAACGGTGCCGGGTAACGCCCGGCCGGCCAACCTTCGGGCGGGCCGAGGGACAGTGCCACAGAAAGCATACCGCCGCTCTTCGGGGCGGTAAGGTCGAACGGGTGCGGCAAGAGCGTACCGCGGGGCCGGCAACGGCAACGGCATGGTAAACCCCACCGGGTGCAAGACCGAATAGGGGCGACGCATGGGCCTGTTCCGGCTCGTCGCCCGGGTTGGTTGCTGGAGCCTGCCGGTAACGGCAGGCCGAGAGGAATGGTCGCACATCCGTCTTTGGACGGAGGACAGAACCCGGCTTACAGGCCCTCTGGCACTTTCACCCGCACCGGCTAGTTAGAACCGCAGATGGCCCGATCCACCCGATCCAACGACTGGGGTTTTCCCCGCTGGCGCTCCTATGCCGACAAGGGGCGGGATGCGGCCAAGGTGCGCCTGTGCGACCGGGACGGCTGCATGGCGCCCGGCGATCGGCCTGCTCCCAAGGCGCCGAACAATCCCGAACGGTGGCACTTCTGCGAGGCTCATGCCGCCGAATACAACAAGAATTGGGATTATTTCGCCAATCTTTCCGCCGCAGAGGCCGCGGAGCGCGAAGCCAATGAGCGGCGCGGCGCGAACGGCTACAAGCAAAGCTCGCATTACGCCTGGGGAGGCCCTGGCGATGGCACCCGCAGCCGTGAGGAGATGCGGGCGCTAGCAGTGCTGGAGGTCGAGAGCGACGCCAGCTTTGACGAGATCAAGGCTGCTCACCGCCGCCTGGCCAAGGCGAGCCACCCTGACCTCAAGCCTGGCGACACGGACGCAGCCAAGCGCTTCCAGGCAGTTCAGGCGGCCTATGACGTGCTGCGCAAGGCTGAGGAGCGGCGGGCACAACCGACTGGGTGACGAACTCGCTCAAGCCACCGTCATGAAGGTGGCCGCGCTGTGGGCGATCGGTCGGCCAGTGTCACCGCTATGTGCGATGCCCCTGACAAAGGCGACCTGCCGCGTGAGCTTGTAGCATTCGCATCGCGCGATCACTTCCTCGCCCCTCGCCGCAGGGCGGAGGTAGTCGAGCCTGAGATCGAGCGTCACTGCCGGTCTGAAACTCCCCATCCTCGTCCACACGGCCATTCCGGAGCAGGTGTCGACCAGGCTGACGATCGCGCCGGTCGCCAGGATTCCATGTTCCTCGATGCTGACGAGCTTGTCGTCCCAGGGCAGCGCAAGCTCGACCCAGTCGGGGCCATGCCCACGGTAGATGAGCCCGAGCGCACGGCCATGCCCAACGGTTCGCGCCAGTGCGAAGAAGCTTTCTGGGTCGAAGGAGAACGGCTGCTGCGGCGCCTCAGCTTCACCGCTCATGTCAATCGCCTGGCTGTTTCCTGCACCAGCGCGATCATGTTCGGGATGCCCTGCGTGCGGTTGGATGACAGCTGGCGGGAGAGGTCGAAAGGCTCCAGTTCTGCCGTGATATCGGCGGCGACGATCGCTTCTGGCAGCTGGTCCTGCACCGTGCTCAACACCAGGGCGACGATGCCCTTGGTGATGGCCGCGTTGCTGTCGGCTAGGAAGTGCAAGCGCCCGTCGTCGAGCCGGGTCGGATAGACCCACACACTGGCCGAGCAGCCCCGCACCTTGGTCGCGTCGGTCTTGAGTACGTCAGGCATCGGCTCGAGCTCACGGCCGAGGTCGATCAGCAGTCGATAGCGCTCCTCGGCGTCGAGCAGCTCGTAATCGTCGCGGAGATCGGCAAGAGATGGCAGTGGCATCGCCTAGAGCGATAGGCGATGCCGCCCTCATCGGGAAGCTCAGCGGTGGCGAAGATCCTCGATCTCGCGCGAAAGGCTGTTCTCCTTTTCCACCGTGATCCGCTCAAGCACGGCGAGCCTTTCCTTGAGGGCGGCGACCTCGTCGCGCAGCTTCAGTGTTTCGGCCTGCGCGCGGGCGTCGGGCAAGCCGTGGCCGGGTGACCTCGATTTGTAGCGAGCCTTCAGCACGACGGAGATCATCACGATCGCCACGATCAGGACGACCATCAACTCCCTGCTCACCGCGCCGACTCCCGTTCCACGGCGAAGACGGATGGTGAGTCGCGCAGGGCCTCGATCTGCGCAGCGGTCTGGATGCCGCCGTCGGTTGCAATCCGTTCGAGCACCCGGACACGCTGCTCAAGCTCGGCAACCCGGCTCGCATATTGCGCAGCCTTCTCGGCGGTATTCTCGCCCATCGCTGCGATCTGCTTCTCCTTGACCTCCATCGCCTTGAGGAAGGTCTTGGCCAGGATGGCGACGATCGGGATGAGCAGGGCAAAAAGGGGTATCAGCAAGGGCGACATGCAAAAGGTCCTCAGCGGCGCTTAGCGGGTGAGTTCGGGTTCGCGGGCACGATCGCGAAGGGCTTCGATCTGGGCGGCGGTTTCGACACCCCCGTCGGTAACGATCCGCTCCAGCACCGCCAGACGGCGATTGACCTGGGTGAGCGCAATTGCGCTTTCATTGTTCACCGCACTCGCCACGGCAGGGGCGGCAGACAAGCGGGTGTCGACCACCTGATCGATGCGGCGGCGGAGGCGCCGGATCACGAACAGACGGAGATAGGCGGCATAGGCGGCGAGCGCCCAAAAGCCGCTGATCAGCATCACGAAAACGGTTTCGTCGACAACAGCCATGTCAGATACTCACCTTGCGGTTGAAGGGTTCAGCGCAGTTCCTCGATCTCGCGGGCGAGACTGCGGTTGTTAGTCAAGACATAGCTCTCGACATCTCCCAGGCGGCGGTCGATCGCCTTGAGGCTCATGCGGATGTCGCGGGCCGTGCGGGTCGGCGACACGCGAACCTGCTGCCAAAAGCGCTTGTCCTCCGGGGTATCGTTGCTCAGCTCGCGCGGGCGATCTTCGGCGATCATGCCCAGCACGAAGTAGAAGGGCAGGACGCTGAAGCCTGACAGCCAGATCGCCATAAACATCATGATCCGGACAACCAGAACGTCGAGGCCGGTGTAATCGGCGATGCCGGCGCAGACGCCCATCACCTTGCCGTTGCGCTTGTCCTTGTAGAAGCGGGTGCGGGTCGGCGGCTGGGTGGCCATGTCAGCGAACCTCCCGAACGCGGCTGCGCTCCGACAAGCGGGCAAGCTCGGCATCCACGTCTAGGTCGAGGCCACGGGCGCGATCGGGCAGGGCTTGCTGTTCGGGCGCGCACTGCTGACGCCAATTCGGGTTTTCGGCGGTCATGATCCGCTCGATCGAGCACATCCGGTCGTCCAGTCGGCGGGCAAGGTCGTGCAACTCCTCAAGCAGCCGCTCGTCACCGCCGGTAAGGGTCGCCGCAGTCTTCCACCGGGTAATGTAGTGCATGATCAGCCATGGCAGGCCGATAAACAGCATGCCTACGACCAGCACCGGAATGATGACCTCTTCCACCGCTTATTCCCCTTTGTTCGCGAGGCGCGCTTTCAGCGCTTCCAGTTCCTTGTCGACCTGCTCCTCGGCGCGAAGGTCGGCGATTTCTTCTTCCAGGCTCTTGGGGCCGGTCATGCCGAGCGCTTCGGCGCGGCCTTCGGCGAAGTCGGCGCGGCGCTCCAGCAGCTCGAAGCGGCTGAACGCGTCCTCGGTCCGGCTACCGTTCAGCATCTCGCGCGCCTTGGCCCGCGTCACTGCGCTCTCGATGCGGGTCGAAATGGCGTTCTGGCGGGCGCGGGCCTCGCGCAGCTTGCCCTGCAGCTTGGCGATGTCAGCCTCATAAGCCTTGAGCGTGGTGTCGATGACCGCGACCTCGTCCTCCAAGCTCTTGGCCATGTCGGCCGCCTTCTGGCGCTCGATCAAGGCTTGCTTGGCAAGGTCCTCCCGTCCCTTGGAGAGGGCGAGTTCGGCCTTTTCGGTCCAGCTGTCGGTGAGGCCCTCCAGGCGGACCATGGCCCGGCGCATTTCCTTGGCATCGGCGATCGAGCGGGCGGCAGAAGCGCGAACTTCGACCAGCGTCTCCTCCATCTCGAGGATGATCATGCGGATCATCCGCGAAGGGTCCTCGGCGCGGTCGAGGAGCTCGGTGAAATTCGCGGCCATGATGTCCCGGGTGCGGGAAAAGATGCTCATTCTATTCGTACCTCACGAAAGTGGGGCCCTGTCTGTGACACCAACTATGCATGGTCCGTGCCAGATTAAGAGAAAGCCGGAAACTTCGATAATCCACCATCAGCTAGCCGGCCGTTGGTCGGAAAAAACTTGCCAATGCTTGGAAAATCACACCAACTCCGGTGCGTGGCACGGACCCAGAATTTCATTGGCCAGAGCTTGCCTTTTCTTGATGCCGTCGAGCGCGCTAGCCGTGCCGCACCGCTCAACCGCCCGGTGCTGGTGATCGGCGAGCGTGGTACCGGCAAGGAGCTTATCGCCGAACGCCTCCACCACCTGTCCGGCCGCTGGGCCGGGCCGTTGGTCACAATGAATTGCGCGGCACTCCCCGAGAACCTGATCGAGGCCGAACTGTTCGGGCACGAGGCGGGGGCATTCACCGGTGCCGCCAAGACCCGCAAGGGCCGCTTCGAAGAGGCCGACGGCGGCACCTTGTTCCTGGACGAGCTGGCGACCCTGTCGAGCCCGGCGCAGGACCGATTGTTGCGCGCGGTCGAATATGGTGAGGTGACGCGCATCGGCGCCAGCCGTCCGGTCAAGGTCGATGTCCGCATCGTCGCTGCCACCAACGAACATCTGCCTCGCCTGACCGAAGAGGGCAAGTTCCGTGCCGACCTTCTCGACCGTTTGAGCTTCGAGGTCGTCACATTGCCGCCGTTGCGTCTCCGGCAAGGCGACGTGTCGCTACTGGCCGAGCATTTCGGACGGCGCATGGCGTCGGAGCTGGAGTGGAGCGGGTGGCCGGGTTTCTCGCGCGACGCGATGGCGGCGCTGGAAAACTATGCCTGGCCCGGCAATGTCCGCGAACTTCGCAACGTGGTCGAGCGGGCGGTATATCGCTGGGACTCGCCAGAGACGCCGATCAGCGCCATTCAGTTCGACCCCTTCGCCTCGCCTTGGTCGCTTGGTGCTCCTTCGGCAACGGCGACCACTGGTCCCGCCGCCAGTGCTCCTTCTGACAACATGGATGCTGGCGAGGCTGTTCCGACAATCACGACGGCCGCGGTGGAGACCAACGATTTCCGAGCCGCGGTCCATGCCTATGAGCGGGCCATCCTCGAGCAGGCGCTGAGGGCCAACCGCTTCAACCAGCGCGCGACGGCGGCGGCGCTGAGCCTCAGCTACGATCAGCTGCGCCATGCGCTGAAGCGCCACAAGCTGATGGACAGCGAACCCGCCTGACCTCCCTTGCGTTGACTAACTACCGGCCGCTGACCACATGGCCGGTATCGTCTTACCATCCCTAGGAGCTCCATCATGGCCTTCACCGTAGCCCCCTTGCCGTATGATTATGCGGCGCTCGAGCCGACCATCGACGCGGCGACGATGAAGCTGCACCATGACAAGCATCACCAGACCTATGTCGACAACCTCAACAAGGCAGTCGAAGGCGATGCGTCGCTGCAGGGCAAGAGCCTGGAAGAGCTGGTCGCCAGTGCCGGGTCGGCGTCCAAGGTCGTGCGCAACAATGGCGGTGGTCACTGGAACCACAGCTTCTTCTGGGAGATCATGGCGCCCGGCGGCGGAAGCCCGAGTGGCGAGCTTGCCCAAGCGATCGACAGCGCGTTCGGCTCACTTGATGGCCTGAAGGAAAAGTTCAATGCCGCCGGCGCGGGCCAATTCGGATCGGGCTGGGCGTGGCTGGTCGCCGTGCCGGGACAGGGGCTGGTCGTCACCTCGACCCCCAACCAGGACAATCCGCTGATGGACGTCGCCGAGGTCAAGGGTACGCCAATCCTCGGCAACGACGTGTGGGAACACGCCTACTACCTCACCTACAACAACCGCCGCGCCGACTACCTCAAGGCGTGGTGGGACGTGGTGAACTGGGACAAGGCGGCCGAACACTTCAGCAAGGCTTGACCGTTCAAGGGCCTCGGCATTGCGCCGGGGCCCTTATGCTTTCAGTCGATATCCGGTCCGGAAGATCCAGAAGATGCCGAGCAGGCAGATACCTGCGAACGCCAGCGTTGCACCCAATGCCAGTCCAAAGCTGACGTCCGCGGTGCCGAAGAAGCACCAGCGGAATCCATTGATCAGATACACCACCGGATTGAACAGGGTGATCGTCCGCCACGGCTCGGCCAGCATGTCGATCGAGTAGAAAGCGCCGCCGAGGAAGGTCAGGGGCGTGACCACCAGCAGCGGGATCACCTGCAACTGCTCGAACCCCTTTGCCCACACCCCGATAATGAAACCGAACAGGCAGAAGGTCACCGCGACAAGGATCAGGAAGGCGAGGGCGGCGATCGGATGCTCGACCCGGACCGGCACAAACAGATGCGCGGTGGCGAAGATCACTAGCGCCACCAGCGTCGCCTTGGTCGCCGCTGCGCCGACATAGCCAATCACCGTCTCCACCGCCGACAAGGGCGCCGAGAGAATCTCGTAGATGGTGCCGGTAAATCGCGGCATGTGGATGCCGAAGCTCGCGTTGAAGATGCTCTCGGTGAACAGGCTCAGCATCATCAGCCCGGGCACGATGAAGGCGCCGTAGGGAATGCCGTTGATTTCGGTCATCCGGCTTCCGATCGCGGCGCCGAACACCACGAAATAGAGGCAGGTGGTGATTACCGGCACTGCCAAACCCGTCCACAGGGTGCGGCGGAAGCGATGCATTTCGAACTTGTAGATGGCGAGGACGCCCCGGACGTTCACTTGGCGCCTCCATGTATCAGCCCGACAAAGATGTCCTCGAGGCTGGATTGCTTGGTGTCGAGGTCCTTGAAGGCAATCCCGGTGTCGCGCATGGCCGCCAGCAGCGAGGGGATACCGGTCCGTTCGGCATGGCGGTCGAAGTCGTAGGTCAGCGTCAGACCATCCTCCGACAATCGCGGTGTCCACTCGGCAAGTGCCGCCGGCGCCTCGGCCAGCGGCTCGGCCAGCTGGAGGTGGAGCGTCTTGCGACCAAGCTTCTTCATCAGCGCGGCCTTGTCCTCAACCAGGATCAACTCGCCCTTGTTGATGACGCCGACCCGGTCGGCCATTTCCTCCGCTTCCTCGATGTAATGGGTCGTGAGGATGATGGTGACGCCGCGTTCGCGCAACTGGCGAACCATGGCCCACATTTCCTTGCGCAGCTCGACGTCGACGCCGGCGGTGGGCTCGTCGAGGAACAGGATGTCAGGCTCGTGCGCCAGCGCCTTGGCGATCATCACGCGGCGCTTCATGCCGCCCGACAGGTCCTTGAGGATGTTCTTGCGCTTGTCCCAGAGGGTCAGGTCGCGCAGCACCTGTTCGACATGGGCGTCGTCGCGGGGCAGGCCGAACAGTTCGCGGCTGAAGGCGACGGTGTTCCAGACCGGCTCGAACACGTCGATGTTCATCTCTTGCGGGACGAGGCCGATGCGCCGCCGGGCAGCTTTGTAGTCGCGGCGCCAGTGCGCGCCTTCGACCAGCACTTCGCCCGAGGTCGCGCGCACCAGGCCGCAGACGATCGAGATCAGCGTCGTCTTGCCCGCGCCATTGGGGCCGAGCAAAGCGAAGATCTCGCCCGGCATGATGTCGAGATCGACGCTTTTCAGCGCTTCGGTGCCGCTCGCGTAGGCCTTGCGCAGCCCGCGGATGGAAAGGGCAGGATTGGTCATTCGACGGGTCCGGGTTCCTGGGGCTTTGCGTCATCGGCATTGAGCCCATGGCGTAGCAACATGGGTACGTTGGCGACGGCGAACAGGAGGGTGAGCGGGATCGCGCCCCACAGCTTGAAGCCGACCCAGAAGTCCGTGCTGCTGTTACGCCACACCGCTTCGTTTACCGCCGCCATGAAGACGAAGAACAAGGCCCAGTTGCGGGTGAGCTTGCGCCAGCCGAGTTCATCGAGGCCGGGATAAGCGCTGCCCAGCACCAGCTTCAGCAGCGGCTTGTCCTTCCACAACCCGAAGCCGAGCAGTGCGGCAACGAAGAGGTAGTAGATGGTGGGCTTGAGCTTGATGAAGGTCTCATCGTGCAGCCAGAGGGTGATGCCGCCGAGGATCACCACCATGAAGCCGCTGAACCACAACAAGGGCGACACGCTGCGGTAGCGAATGGCGGAGTAAGCGACCGCCGCGACCATCGCGATCATGAAGGCGCCGGTGGCGACAAAGATCCTGGTGAGCGGCGAGACCGGGGCCAGGGCGTTGACGAGGAAGAAGACGAGCAGGGGACCGAAGTCGATCAGCAGCTTCGCCCCGCCCGCAGGCTCACCGCGAACGGCGGTCATGGGGTCAGTCCCGCAATCGCGCGGGCGACGGCGCGAGGATCAAACGGGCGCAGGTCGCCGACGCCTTCGCCAACGCCGATCGCGTGAATGGGCAGCTTGAACCGCTCGGCAGCCGCCACCAGCACGCCGCCGCGCGCGGTGCCGTCGAGCTTGGTCATGACAAGGCCGGTGACCCCGGCAAGATCGCGGAACACCTCGATCTGGTTTAGCGCGTTCTGACCCGTTGTCGCATCAAGGACGAGGATGACGTCATGCGGACTCTCCGGGTTCAGCCGTCCGAGGACGCGGCGGACCTTTGACAGCTCCTCCATTAGATGCGTCTTGTTCTGGAGCCGACCGGCGGTGTCGACGATCAGGCAGTCGATCCCGGTCTCGGTCGCCTGCTTGACGCCGTCGAACACGATGCCCGCCGCATCGCCGCCTTCCTTGCCGCTGATCACCGGAGCGTCGATCCGTTCACCCCAGATTCGAAGCTGTTCAATGGCGGCGGCGCGGAAGGTGTCGCCCGCAGCCAGCATGACGCCATAATCCTGCTCCTTGAGCCAGGAGCCGAGCTTGCCGATGGTGGTGGTCTTGCCCGATCCGTTGACGCCGATCACCAGGATGACGTGCGGGCGGGGAAAGCCCCAGATGTCGAGCGGCTTGGCGACGGGGGTGAGGATCGCCTCCATCTCTTCGGCGAGGATGGTACGCAGCCCGCGCTCGTCCAACTGCTCGAATTTCCGCGCCGCAATGGCGTTACGGATGCGCCTGGAGGCTTCGGGGCCGATGTCGGAAGCGATCAGCGCTTCCTCAATGTCGTCCAGCGTCGACGTATCGAGCGCGGCCTTGGAGCCAAGGCCCGTGATGTTGTCGCCGAGGCGATCGGCGGTCTTGCGAAACCCGCCGGTAAGTTTGTCGAGCCAGCTCATTGGAGGTCGATGGTGCCCTTGAAGACGTGGGTGGCGGCGCCGCGCATGCGCACCGGCTGCCCGGGGGTCCAGGCGATGGTGAGGCTGCCGCCCGCCATGTGGACCGTCACCGGCGAGGTGACAAGCCGGGCACGGATGGCGGCAACCGCCGTGGCGCAAGCACCGGTGCCGCAGGCGCGGGTTAGACCGACACCGCGTTCGAAGGTGCGAAGGTGGATGGCGCCACCTTCCACGGTTGCCGCGTTGACATTGACCCGCTCGGGGAAGACCGGATCCGTCTCAATGCCCGGGCCGATGCCTTCGAGGTCGGCATCCTCAAGGTCGCCGACGAAGAACACGACGTGCGGATTTCCGACATTGATCGCGTAAGGCCGATCGAGGTTCTCCCAACCCATCGGCATTGGGTCGGTCGGCATGGGATAGGCGAGAGGAATGGCTTCCCACTCGAAGCGAGGTTCCACCAGGGTGACCTCGACCTCTTCTCCAGACGCGCTTCCGCTCAGAAGGCCGCCATCGGTCTCGATGGTGACAGCGCCGGTCAGCTTGACGACGCAACGCGTGGCATTGCCGCAGCTCTGCACCTCGCTTCCGTCGGCGTTGAAGATACGCATCCTGAGGTCCGCCGTGGCGCTCGGCTCCAGCAGGATCAGCTGGTCGCAGCCGACGCCTTCGCGGCGGTCGGCGAGGTGGCGGGCAAGCGCTTCGGTCATCTCCAGCGGCTCGTCACGCGCATCGAGGATGACGAAATCGTTTCCGAGCCCATGCATCTTGTGGAATTGCCGAAGCATCGTCGCGGACTTAAGCGGGCGAGGAACCTTAGTCCACTTCTCCGGAGTTGATCGGCCATGCCCCGCGCCGCCCAAGACGTCATGCAATCGCTGATCTTCTCAGCAGTCCTCGACGCCATCGCCGCGCTTAAGAGCGCGAGTGGCAACCTTCCCAACAACTTGCTGCGGCAGGTGCAGGCGATCCACGGCAATGTGACCCTGGCCGACCTGCCCAAGGAACTGCAGGACGCCATCGCCGCCAGTACCCGCGCTGCATTCGCCGGTCTGCTGAAGGAAGGCTATTCGGTAGCCCCGCGCGACGCCGGACCGGCGCGGGCCGCCCCGCGGCAGGGTGAAGTGGTCGGCCGCGGAGTCGACCGGCCAACTCGCCCGCCGTCGCGCGGGCCGCGAAGCGACGGTCCACGGGGGCCTCGTTCCGACGCACCGCGAAGCCCGCGGGGAGACCGCCCTTCGAGTGGGCCGTCGCGCGGTCCACGCGGTCCGCGAACGCCTCGGCAGGGCTGAAGCATGATCGGGGCGCCGGTGGCGCAACAGCCGCGCTTGCTGGCCTTTCTGCCCCGCGCCCTGTTCACTCCGCAGCAGCCGGGACGCTATGTGGCCGTTGCCTGGGCCTGCGCGTTCCTGCCGTCGCTGCTGCTGTCCGCCCTCGCCAGCCAGCTGCTGCCCGATGCCGCGCCTGCCTTTCCCGTGGTCGATCCTCGCCTGCTTCTGTTCCTGTTGGTGATCTTTGCGCCTGTGATCGAGACGTTGATCATGGGAACCGTGCTGCTCATCCTGCAGCGGATCGTCGGGTTCGTGCCGGCGGTGATCATCAGTGCGGTGGGGTGGGGGGTAGCGCACAGTCTACAGGCCGCAGCCTGGGGGCTGGTGATCTGGTGGCCGTTCCTGATCTTCTCCATCACCTTCCTGACGTGGCAACGGCGCAGCCTCGCGCTGGCCTTTGCCATGCCGATGATCGTTCACGGCCTCCAGAACCTTGGGCCGGCCTTGCTGCTGGTGGCAGGGTTGAACGGCTGAGCCGCCCGTCCTGCCAGCCGCAGCTGGCAGGATTTCCTTACTGCGGGATCGGCGCGCCGAGCTTCTCGGCGATCCGCCTTATTTCTTCGTCGCTGGGCAGGGCGGGAATGTCCTGACCCGGTGACGCGGCCTCGTCGGGGATCCCTGGACCGGTGCCGGCGATGGTCTCGTTCTTCGGCGACTCGTTGGGACCGGTGCTGATCTTCTCGCTATCCTGCATCGTCTCGCCTTTCATTGGTCGAGGGTGAAAGGTCGGGCAGGTGACAAGGGTTCCGGGTCTGATTGATTAGGCGGGCAGCCCGGCCCATATGTACGGGGAAGCGATCCGCTGAACCGGCGGACCCAAGGAGCCTAGTAGAGTTGACCCTTTCCCTGCCTATCCTCCCCCTTCGTGATATCGTTGTCTTTCCGAAGCGGATCGTCCCCCTGTTCGTCGGACGCGAGAAGTCGGTCGCCGCGCTCGAGGCCGCTATGGGGCAGGACAAGCAGATTTTCCTGGTCGCGCAGCTCGATCCGTCGGAGGATGATCCCGACCGTGACGCCCTCTACGACCTGGGCGTGATCGCCACCGCAATGCAACTCCTCAAGCTGCCCGACGGGACGGTCCGGGTGCTGGTCGAAGGCGTCAAGCGCGCGCGGCTGATCGCTCTGTCGAACGAGGAAGGTCATCTCACCGCCGAGATCGAGGAAGTCGACGAGGAAGCGGCCGAGGGTCCGGAAGCACAGGCGCTGATGCGCTCGGTGCTGGAGCAGTTCGACAATTACGCCAAGCTCAACAAGCGCCTGCCGGCAGAAACCGGTGTGCAGCTTGCCGAGATCGAAGAGCCGTCGGTGCTGGCCGACGCCGTCGCGTCCAATCTGTCGGTCAAGGTCGCCGACAAACAGGCACTGCTGGGTGAACTGAACCCTGCTCGCCGGCTGGAGATGGTGTTCGCTTTCATGGAGGGCGAGCTGGGTGTCCTCCAGGTCGAAAAGAAGATCCGCAGCCGCGTGAAGCGGCAGATGGAGAAGACCCAGCGCGAATATTACCTCAACGAGCAGCTGAAGGCGATCCAGCGCGAGCTTGGCAATGAGAGCGAGGACGGCGGCGACGAGCTGGCCGAACTCGCCGCCAAGATCCGCAAGACGCGGCTGTCGAAGGAGGCTCGCAACCGCGCCAATGCAGAGCTGAAGAAGCTCAAGGCCATGGCGCCGATGAGCGCCGAGGCGACCGTCGCGCGCAACTATCTCGACGTATTGCTTGGCCTGCCGTGGGGTAAGAAGAGCAAGCTCAACAAGGACATTGTGATCGCCGAGAAGGTGCTCGACGACGATCACTACGGGCTGGAGAAGGTCAAGGACCGGATCGTCGAATATCTGGCGGTCCAGGCGCGGACCAACAAGCTGAAGGGGCCAATCCTGTGCCTCGTCGGACCTCCCGGGGTGGGCAAGACGTCGCTCGGCCGCTCGATCGCGAAGGCCTGCGGGCGTGAGTTCGTCCGGCAGAGCCTTGGCGGCGTTCGCGACGAGGCGGAAATCCGCGGTCACCGCCGGACCTACATCGGCTCGCTGCCGGGCAAGATCGTGTCCAACCTTAAGAAGGCGGGGACCAGCAATCCCTTGTTCCTGCTCGACGAGATCGACAAGCTGGGCCAGGATTTTCGCGGCGATCCGGCTTCGGCGCTGCTGGAGGTTCTCGACCCTGAGCAGAATGCCAAGTTCCAGGACCATTATCTGGAACTGGACTACGACCTCAGCGACATCATGTTCGTGACCACCGCGAACAGCCTCGACATGCCGCAGCCGCTGCTCGACCGGATGGAGATCATCCGGCTCGAAGGCTACACCGAAGACGAAAAGGTCGAGATCGCCAACCGCCATCTCATTCCCAAGCAGCTGGAAGCGCATGGGCTGAAGGAAGGCGAACTGACGATCGCTGATGACGGCTTGCGTGGCATCTTGCGCTACTACACGCGCGAGGCGGGCGTTCGCACGCTGGAGCGGGAATTGGCCAAGGTTGCCCGCAAGGCACTTCGCCGCATCCTGGAGGGCAAGGACGAGGCGGTCACCGTCACCGCCGACAACCTCAACGACTTCCTTGGCGTGAAGCGGTTCCGCTTTGGCGTGAGCGAGGAAGAGGACCAGATCGGCGCGGTGACCGGTCTCGCCTGGACCGAGGTCGGAGGCGAGTTGCTGACGATCGAGGCCGTCACGGTGCCGGGCAAGGGCCAGATCAAGACCACCGGTAAGGTCGGCGAGGTGATGAGCGAGAGCGTCCAGGCGGCGTGGAGTTTCGTCAAGGCACGCGCCCCCGCCTATGGCGTCAAGCCGAGCCTGTTCGCCAAGAAGGACGTCCACGTCCATCTGCCGGAGGGGGCCGTGCCCAAGGACGGTCCGTCGGCAGGCATCGGCATGGTGACGGCGCTCATCTCGACGCTGACAGGCGTGCCCGTGCGCCGCGATGTCGCGATGACGGGCGAGGTCACGCTGCGTGGCCGAGTGTTGCCGATCGGTGGCCTCAAGGAAAAGCTGCTGGCGGCGTTGCGCGGTGGCATCACCACCGTCCTCATCCCGCAGGAGAATGAGAAGGACCTGGCCGAGCTTCCCGCCAATCTGCGCGAAGGGCTGACCATCGTGCCGGTGGCGCATGTCGACGAGGTGCTGAGCCGTGCGCTCAGCGCCAAGCTGGAGCCGATCGAGTGGACCGATGCAGACGAGCATGCCGCCGAACCGGTCGCATCGGCGCAGGGACAAGCCTCTTCGGCGCTTCGCCACTAGAGTTTCACTCACACCATCGGCAATTGGCCGGTTCAGCGATTATCGTGTCCGCGGGCTTAGCGCCGTCGGGCCAAGGGAAGGTTTGATGAACAAGCAGGATCTTATCGGCCAGGTGGCCGAGCGGGCAGGCCTCAACCGGATGGACGCGGCGCGCGCAATCGAGACCACACTCGAGGTGATCACCGACGCGCTCCGTCGTGGCGACGAAGTTCGGCTGGTCGGCTTTGGTAATTTCGTGGTGACCCGCCGCAAGGCTTCGGTCGGTCGCAACCCTCGCACCGGCGAACCGCTCCAAATCGACAGCACGGCACAGCCGAAATTCCGTGCGGGCAAGCTTCTCAAGGAAGCAGTGCAGTAATCATGCTGGACAGGGTGCGGGGCCTCGGCTAACCGCCCCTCGCACCAAGGTGTGGGCGCGTAGCTCAGTGGTAGAGCACACCCTTCACACGGGTGGGGTCGCAGGTTCAATCCCTGCCGCGCCCACCACGCCTTGGAGCCTTCCGATGTACTTTGCTGACCTGTGGCCGCCATCTGGCGCACGCGCTCTGTCGAAGCCTTGACGCTGAGCGCGTGGCCCTACTTGTCACAACCGCAGCCTTCTCGCCGACGAATGGCGAGAAGGCTGCAGGAAAGCGCTACTGCAGGTAGGCCGCGCTGAAACTCGCCAGGCGGCGCATTTCTTCCCAATCCTCGAACAGGATCTCGCGGCCTTCACGCCGGATCATGCCCTGCCGCTCGAGGTCGGCGAAGACACGATTGACGTTCACGCTTGTCTGCCCGGTGATGTCGGCGATCTGCTGCTGGGTGAAGGGGTTGGTGAGGCGGCGTTCTTCCGGATCCACCCCGCTGCGTTCGGCCAATTCGCAGAGCAGGTGCACCACCCTCGCGGTGGAGTCGCGACGGCCGCAATTCAGCAGCCACTCGTAACCGATTGAGGCATGACGCTGGGTCAGCTTCAGGAAGAAGCGGGCAAGTTCGGGATTCGCATCGACCACCGGATCGAAATCGCGCTGCTGAACGACCAGCACACGGCTCCGGACGATCGCCTGAATACCATAGTCCGCTGGCCGGTCACCCGGCAGGAAGCCATCCCCGGCAAAACGAAGAGCGATGATCTGGCGCCGTCCGGACCCGTCTGACTTGTACTGCGCAAGGATTCCCCGCTCGACGAAGAACACCTCGTTGCGATCGACCCCGGCCTCGCGAAAAGGTCGGCGGGGATCAACCTCGACCGATTTGCTCGGCATATCTTCCAGCACGGCCGCCAGATGAGGATCGAGACCGGCTTTCACCAAAGCCTCACGAAGACCAATCTCTCCACCGGCGGCGGCTCTTGAGCGCATGCTCATCATCGTCACCTTTCACCCCCAATTGCGAAGAATATCGGCACAAAGGCCGTCACGTGCAAGCGAATTAACACAGGTTAAAATCATCCTTCTAGATTGCAGTCAGTCGGCGAGCCGTCCGTGCCACGCTTCCCGAAGTGCTTCGATCAGTCTAGCCGAAGCGGGCTGGGCGGAGGAAAGATCCGGGAGCCCAGGCCAGCCCCGGTCCTCGAAGGTCCGGTCCTCGAACGTTCGATGCCCGACATAGCGTGGAAGAACGTGGAAATGAACATGCGGATCGACCATCATCAGCATGAGGTGGTTGATCCGCTCATAATCAGTGAACTGCCGAAGAGCCTGTTCGATTCGTGCAACCAGTTCACCTTGCTCCACAAAGGCATCAACCGGGAGGTCGCCGTACGACGTCTGGTCGTCGATTGCGCACAGGACCAGGCTTCCCAGCGTCGGTTGAGCCGGTCTGACCAGCACCGCCCAATAGCGGCCCTGGTGGATCAGAGTGTCGGGAAAGCCGAACTTTACGAGTGTCGCGTTTGGGTGAGGGTCGCGCATCTGGTGAGTGGACTACCTTGCATCGAAGCCGCACCCCCCTTAAGGGGCTGACGCGCCGTGCCAAGCCGTTTTTCACTCAACGGCCCGGCAAGGTCGTGGCGATCGTAGCTCAGTTGGTTAGAGCATCGGTTTGTGGTACCGAGGGTCGCGGGTTCAAGTCCCGTCGATCGCCCCATCTTCTTCCTCTTCAGCGATCCGGAATCGATCCCCGCACATGACCGACTTGTGGAGCCTGCCCGATTTTGACGGGCATGAGGCCGTGACCCATGTTTCCGATCCCGCAAGCGGGCTTCGCGCGATCATCGCCATGCACAGCACGCATCTTGGGCCGGCCGCTGGTGGCAGCCGTTTCTGGCATTACGCCAAGGACGAGGAAGCGCTGACCGATGCGCTGCGACTGTCGCGAGGCATGAGCTACAAGAATGCGATGGCCGGGCTTCCGCTGGGCGGCGGCAAGGCGGTGATCCTGGCAGACGACAAGCGTACCAAGACTCCTGCCATGCTTGCTGCCTTTGGCCGGGCGGTGGAAATGCTCGGCGGGCGGTATGTCACGGCGGAGGACGTCGGGATCAACGTCTCCGACATGCAGGCGGTGCGCCGCGAAACGCGTCACGTTGCCGGTTTGCCGGTGATCGAGGGTGCGGTTGGCGGCGATCCGGGTCCGCATACATCGCTTGGCGTGTTCCTTGGCATCAAGGCCGCGGTCCGTCGCGCGCTAGGCCATGACAGCCTCGCCGGCCTGCACATCGCTCTTCAGGGGGCGGGCAGCGTGGCTGGCGGTGTTGCGCGGCGTGCGGCTGCGGAAGGTGCGCGCCTCACCATTGCCGACGTCGATCAGGCAAAGGCCGAGAAGCTTGCGGCCGAAGTTGACGGCATGGTCGGCGATCCCGCGACCATTCTCACCATTCCAGCGGACGTCATCAGCCCCAATGCGCTTGGCGCGATTCTTGACGATCAGAGCATTGCAGCGCTCCAGGCACCGATCGTGGCCGGCGGCGCGAACAACCAGCTGGCGCGTCCGGAACATGGCGCCGCGTTGATGGGTCGCGGGATTCTCTACGCTCCCGACTACGTGATCAATGCCGGCGGCATCATCAATGTCTCCACCGAATATCTGCAGGATGGCGATGCCGATGTGGTCCGCTCGCGTATCGAGGGCATTCCCGACCGCCTCGAGGCGATCTGGAGCGAAAGCGTGTCGAGCGGCCGCGATCCCGCAACAGTGGCCGACGCCATGGCGCGCAAGCTCATCGGCCGCGGCTAAGGGCTATTCCTGAGGCGCTTGGGCGATGGACCTTCGGCATAGTGCAAAGCAGACTGAACCGTAATAAGAGGGGCGCAACAGTCCCATGCACCGCTTTGCCAATCCTGCCCGTTTCTTGAAGATCGCGAAGCCGGCCACCTTGTGGCTGCTCGGCATCGGGCTCCTGTTGAGCGCGATTGGGATCGTCGGCGCCCTGTTCCTGATGCCGCCCGACTATCTGCAGGGTGAAACGGCGCGAATTCTCCACATCCACGTGCCTGCCGCGTGGCTGGGCATGGGCGGATGGACCGGAATTGCGGTCGCTTCCGCCATGCAGATCGTCTGGCGCCACCCGCTTGCCGGAGTCGCTGCCAGGGCCATTGCTCCGGGGGGCGCGATCTTCGCTTTCCTATGTCTCGCCACCGGCTCGATCTGGGGGCGTCCGACCTGGGGTACCTGGTGGGAGTGGGATGGGCGGCTGACCTCCATGCTGGTGCTGTTCTTCCTCTACTGCGGCTATATGGCGCTGGCGGCGGCCGAGAAGGAGAGGGGACCCGACGGCCGGGCCGCACCCGTGTTCGGGCTGGTTGGTGCAATCAACCTCCCGATCATTCATTTCTCGGTGCAGTGGTGGAACACGCTTCACCAGGGTGAAAGCATTGAACTGACCGGCACCAGCATCGCGCCGGAAATTCTCTGGCCCCTGTTCTTCACCCTGTTCGGCTTTTCGGCCCTGTTCGGAGCGGTCGTGCTGCTGCGGATGCGGGCCGAATTGGCGGCGACCAAGATCGAGGCGCGGTTGCGCCGCACGGCGGCGGCATGAATCAGTGGGCGTTCGTGATCGCCGCCTATGCGGTTTTCCTCAGCGGCACTGGCGGACTGCTCGCCTGGGCGCTTCTTTCCTGTCGACGCGCCGAGCAGCAGGCTGAAAGGCTGAGCCGAAAGCAATGACACTCGCACCCAAGCACCAGAGACTGGTGCTGGTCCTGCTGGCGGTGGCGGCGTTGCTTGGCGCCGTGATGCTGGCGATGTGGGGCTTGTCCGATCGGGCCGCCTATTTCCGGACGCCGCAAGATGTCGCCGCGGGGCGCGCCGAGGTGGGAGTTCCGCTGCGGCTGGGCGGCATGGTTCAGCAGGGATCGATCCAGCGCATGCCCGACGGGATCAGCGTGGCGTTCGTCATGACCGACGGCGTGGGTCAGGTGCCGGTTCGCTTCACCGGGATCGTCCCGGACTTGTTCAAGGAAAACAGCGGTGCCGTTGCCGAGGGTCAGCTCCGGCCTGACGGCACCTTCGTCGCCGACAACATCCTCGCCAAGCATGACGAACGCTACATGCCGCCGCAGATGGGCAATCAGGCAGCGGAACTAATGACCCGGGAAACCGTCAAGTGATTGCCGAAGCGGGTCTCGCCGCTCTGTGGCTGGCCTTCTCCCTTGCGCTGCTCCAGCTGGGACTTGCGGTTGCCGGCAACCGGCTGGGCGATCTCAAGACCCTGGTAGCGCCCGTGGCGGTGGCCCAGGGGCTGCTGACCCTGCTGTCGTTCACGCTGCTGATCTTGCTGTTCCTGCGCACCGACACCAGCGTTCAGCTGGTTGCCGCCAACAGCCACAGCGCCAAGCCATTCATCTACCGCTTCTCGGGCGCATGGGGAAATCACGAAGGATCTATGCTGCTGTGGGTGACGGTGCTGTCTGCCGCCGGCGCGCTGCTGGCGCTGGTCGAGCGCCGCCTGCCAGAGCGAAGCCTTCGCGCCTCGCTTGGGGCGCAGGCGCTGCTCGCGATCGGCTTCTTCGGCTTCCTGCTGATCGCCTCCAATCCGTTCACGCGGCTCGATCCGGCACCGCTGCAAGGGCAGGGGCTGAACCCGCTGCTGCAGGACCCCGGCCTGGCGTTCCATCCGCCCACGCTCTACCTCGGCTACGTCGGCCTCAGCGTCGCCTTCAGCCTTGCGGTGGGTGCGCTGATCACACGGGAGGTCGGACCGGCGATGGCCCGCGCGATGCGGCCGTGGGTGCTTGGCGCCTGGGTGCTGCTGACCATAGGCATCGTCGCGGGCAGCTACTGGGCCTATTATGAGCTTGGTTGGGGCGGATGGTGGTTCTGGGACCCGGTCGAGAACGCCAGCCTCATGCCATGGCTCGCCGCCACGGCCTTGCTTCATTCCATCAACGTGCTGGCAGCGCGCGGCAGCTTGCGGGCGTGGACTGTGATGCTGGCGGTGGTCGCCTTTTCCATGTCGATGATCGGCACCTTCCTGGTCCGCTCCGGCATCCTCACCAGCGTCCACAGCTTCGCCGTCGATCCGACCCGCGGAAGCTTCATCCTCGGGCTGCTGATCTTCTACACCGGCGGCGCGCTGCTGCTGTTCGCCTTGCGGATCGCATCGGTACGCGAGGGCGCGGGGTTCGAGCCGGTAAGCCGTGAAGGCGCGCTGGTCGCCAATAACCTCATCCTTTCGGTGATCCTCGGCACCGTGTTCGTAGGCACCCTCTATCCCGTCGCCGTGGAAGCGGTGTCCGGGGAGAAGATCTCGGTCGGTCCGCCTTATTTCAATGCGGTGACCGGGCCGCTGGTGTTGATCCTCGCGGCCCTGCTGTTCCTTGGGCCGCTGCTTCGTTGGCGGCGAGACACGAGGCCGAACCTACGCCGCATCGCGGTCCCGGCAGTAGTGACTGCCGCTGCCTTCGCGCTGACCTTCATCGATCCGGACATGAACCTGCTCCCGCGGCTTGGCCTTGCCTTTGCCGCGGGTCTGGCCACGGCGAGCTTTCTTCCGCTGGCCGGGCGCGATCTGCGCCGGACGCCGCTGACCATCTGGGGGATGGTGATCAGCCATCTTGGCATTGCGGTGGCGATGATCGGGGCCGCCGCCGACGCTTCGCTGACCCGTGAGACTTTGGCCGCCGCGCGGATCGGTGAGGTGCTCACCGTGGGGCCGTGGAAGGTGCGCTTCAATGGCGTCGACCCGGTCGCCGGGCCAAACTGGACCGCGGTCGAGGGGCATCTGGTCGCCACGCGCGGTGGCACCTCGATCCGGCTCGACCCGCAGAGCCGCTATTTCAGCTCGCCCCCGACCGAGACGAACGAGGCGGCGATCACCACTCGCCTCGATGGCCAGCTCTACACCGTCATCGGCAAGCGCGAAGGCGACCGCTGGCAGCTGCGCCTGTGGTGGAAACCGATGGTCACCTTTATCTGGCTCGGCGGTGCGCTGATCGCGCTCGGCGGCCTGCTGGCCCTGGTGGGTCGTCTCCGCCGTGAGCGCGGGCGTCCGCTTGGCCCGGCTGAGGTGCCGGCATGAGCCGCCGTGCCTGGCTCCTGCTGCCGCTGCTCCTGTTCGTGGGCTTTGTCGCGGCGGCCGCGTGGCGACTGAGTGCACCGCCGGACACATCGATCCGCTCGCGCATGGTCGGGCGCGACGTTCCCGCCTTTGTAGCGGCACCATTGCTGCCCGGTCGCGCAGGGCTTGCCAGCACTGATCTTGGCCAGGGCAAGCCGCGGCTCGTCAATTTCTTCGCCAGCTGGTGCGTGCCGTGCATCGCGGAGGCGCCGGTCCTGCTCGAGCTCCAGAAGCGGGGTGTTACCATCGATGCCATCGCGCTTCGCGACCAGCCATCCGACGTGGAGGAGTTCCTGGGCAAGTATGGAGATCCGTTTGCGGCGATCGGCAGTGATCCTGTCGGAGAGGCGCAGATCGCCTTCGGGTCGTCGGGCGTGCCGGAAAGCTTCATCGTCGATGGCAAGGGCGTGATCCGCTACCAGCACATCGGTCCGATCGCGCCTGAGCAGGTGGCCGAACTGATGGCCGAATGGGAGAAGGCGCGGTGAGGGCGCCCGGTATCCTGTTCCTGGCCGTTGCGGCCTTTGCCTCGGCCCCGGCGAGTGCCGACTCCAATCGCCCGCCAGCGCCTTATGCCTACAAGCAGCTCGCCAACCCGACACAGGAAGCGCAAGCGACCGAACTGATGGCGGAGCTTCGCTGCCTCGTCTGCCAGGGGCAGAGCATCCATGACAGCGACGCCGAGATGGCCGGCGACATGCGGCATCTCGTCCGCACCCGGATCGAGGCAGGCGAGAGCCCGGAGCAGGTCAGGACCTTCCTCATCGACCGCTATGGCAGTTGGGTCAGTTATCAGCCGCGCCTTGACCGCGACACCTTCGTCCTGTGGTTCGCGCCATTGGCCCTGTTGGTGGGCGGCGGGTTCCTGGTGCTGCGCCGTCTGAAGGTGCGGCGCTGATGGGTTGGCTCTGGCTCTTCCTGCTGGTTGCCGCCACTGCCAGCGGTCTGTGGGTCGCGGGCAAGCTGCGCGGTGCGGCGTTGCAGGTCACGCTGGCCGCCCTGATGCTGGGGGCGGCGGGCTATGCCCTGCAGGGCCGACCAGAGCTTGCCGGCACTCCGCGCGAAGGTGGCCTCAGCCGTCCCGCGGTCCCGTTGACCGAAGCGCGCCAAGCGATGCTCGGCCGCTTCACCGCAGGCGAGCGCTACCTGCTGATCGCCGACAGCTACGCCCGGCGCGGCAACACCAGCGAGGAACTTGGTGCGATCAGGGCCGGCCTTAAAGCCTACCCCGACAATCTGGCGCTGCGGATCGGCCTTGCCAACGCCCTGGTGGACCACGCCCAGATGATCACCCCGGCGGCCGAACTCGCGTTCGAGCGCGCACGGCAGGTCGCGCCCCGCCATCCGGCGCCCTTGTTCTTCGAAGGACTTGCCCGTGCCCGCTCCGGCGACCTCGAGCGCGGACTAGCCTTGTTTCGCGCAGCGCTAGCCTTGACGCCGGAGGGCACCAGCTATCGCCCGATGATCGAGCAGGGCGTGCAGATCATCGCCAACACGCTCGCCGAGCAGCAGATGGTGCCTGGCCGAGCCGAGGGGCAGGGAGCGCCGCCACCGGCCCGGCCTTGAGACGCGATGCAGTTTACTCGCCGCGCCCCGTCTCGTCCTGCAGCGCGTCGATCTCCTTGGACGCCTCGGCCTTGGTGAGGTCTGGATCGAACTCCTTGCCGGCTTCCTCGCTCAGCGTCTGGAGATAGGAGGCTTGCGCGCCGGTCATCGGCTCCCCGCCGGTAGTCCAGTGGTCGGGATCCTTGACCGCGTTTCCGGTCGGATGTGCCTTGGGGTCGTCGTTGATCTTGTCAGCCATTGTCCCGCCTTCTCAAGCAATTGAGTTGGCAGGACAACGAGCAGCGTTCCTCTTTCGTTCCGCCGATTTCAGGCGGCTTCGAACTCCAGATCCAGCGCTTCAGCAACGGCCTGGTGGCGGATCTTGCCGCCGCTGACGTTGAGGCCATTGGCAAGGTGAGGGTCGGCCGCCATCGCGGCTTCCGCGCCAAGGTTGGCGAGCTTCAGCGCGAAGGGGAGGGTCGCGTTGTTGAGTGCGAAAGCGCTGGTCCGGGCCACTGCGCCGGGCATATTCGCGACGCAATAGTGGATGACGCCTTCGACCTCGTAGACCGGGTCGGCGTGGGTGGTGGCGTGGCTAGTCTCGAAACAGCCGCCCTGGTCAATCGCAATGTCCACCAGCACGCTGCCGCGCTTCATGGTCTTGAGCATCTCGCGACTGACGAGCTTGGGCGCCGCGGCACCCGGGACCAGCACGGCGCCGATCACCAGCTCGGCTTCTTCCACCGCATGGGCGATGGCGGCACGGCTGGCGTAGGCGGTCTTGATCTGGCTGCCAAAGAACATGTCGAGCTCGGCGAGGCGCTCGTTCGAGATGTCGTAGATGGTGACGTCGGCGCGCATGCCGACCGCCATCTGAGCCGCGTTGACGCCGCTGACGCCGCCGCCGAGGATCGCGACCTTGGCCGGGGAGACTCCGGGCACGCCGCCGAGCAGCACGCCGCGGCCGCCTTGAGCCTTTTCGAGGTAGTGGGCACCGACCTGGATGCTGAGCCGGCCCGCGACTTCGCTCATCGGCTTGAGAAGGGGCAGGGCGCCCGAGCGTGACGTCACCGTCTCATAGGCGATGCAGGTCGCGCCCGATTTCATCAGCCCTTCAGCCTGCGGTTTGTCGGCCGCGAGGTGGAGATAGGTGAAGAGCAGGTGGTGGGGCTTGATCATCGCGATCTCGCCCGGCTGCGGCTCCTTGACCTTGACGATCATCTCGGCCGTGTCGAACACCGACGGGGCGTCCGGGAGGATGGTCGCTCCGGCGCGCACATAAGCGGCGTCGGGGCAGTCGATGCCCATGCCGGCACCGGTCTCCACGAACAGTTCGTGGCCGGCCGCAACCAGCTCCTTGACCGAGGCCGGGGTCAGGCCGACTCTATATTCGTGGTTCTTGATTTCCTTGGGCACGCCGACGCGCATGGAACGATCGCCTTCTCGAGAGTTGAGCGGTTGTGGTGGTTGCGCGCGCCTATAGACCGGGAATGAGGCGCAGCACCAGCCGATTGCGGGGAGCCAAGCGCCCTGCTAGGGGCCGCGCCCGATGAACGTCACCGCTGAAGGCGCTGCCCAGCCCGCCGACCCGGCGGTGACCGCGGACAGCCATGGCCATCATGGCCACGGACCGCTTGCCAAGCTGATGGTAGGTGCTGCCGGAATCGTGTTCGGCGACATCGGCACCTCGCCCATCTACGCCTTCCGTGAGACCTTTGCCGGGCACCACAGGCTTGAGCCCGACCAGCTTCACATCTTTGGCGTCCTCAGCCTGATCTTCTGGTCGATGATGATCATCGTGACGCTGAAATATGTCACCATCATCATGCGCGCCGACAACAAGGGCGAGGGCGGAAGCCTGGCCCTGCTGGCACTCATCAACCGGTCCACCGGCACAACCAGGCGTTGGACGGGCGGCATTGTGATGCTGGGCGTGTTCGCAACCGCGCTGTTCTACGGTGACAGCATGATCACCCCGGCCATTTCGGTGCTGTCGGCGGTGGAGGGTCTCACCACCGTCAACAACGTCTTCGAGCCTTACGTCATTCCGGTCTGCATCGGCATCCTGGTCGGGCTGTTCCTGATCCAGAGCCGAGGGACGGCGCGCGTTGGCAATCTCTTCGGGCCGGTGATGATCGTCTACTTCACCACGCTGGCGGTGTTGGGGCTGACCCATCTGGTGGCCGCCCCGGGCCTGCTGCTGGAGATGCTCAATCCGCTGAATGCGCTCTACTTCTACTATGAGGAACCGCTTCCGGCCTTCATTGCCATGGGGTCGGTCGTCCTGGCCGTGACGGGTGCGGAGGCGCTCTACGCCGATATGGGACATTTCGGGAAACGGCCCATTCGATATGCTTGGATGTTCGTGATCGTCGCACTGCTGCTGAACTACCTTGGCCAGGGCGCGATGCTGCTCCAGCAGACGCCGGAACAGGCGCGCGAACTGGTCAAGAACCCGTTTTTCTTCCTGGCGCCGGAGAGCCTGCGCCTGCCACTGGTGCTGCTCGCCACCTGCGCGACCGTGATTGCCAGCCAGGCGGTGATCACCGGCGCCTTCTCGGTCACCCAGCAGGCGATTCAGCTCGGCTTCATCCCGCGTTTGCGCATCCTGCAGACCAGCGAGACAGCCAAGGGGCAGATCTACATCCCGGTGGTGAACTGGGCGCTGATGGTCGCCGTGGTGCTGCTGGTTGTCAGCTTCGGAAGCTCGTCCAACCTCGCCGCCGCCTATGGCATCGCGGTGACCGGCGCGATGTTCATCGACACCCTGCTGCTGGCGGTGGTGTTCTTCTCTCTCTGGAAATGGCCAGCCTGGAAGGCGGTGCCGCTGCTGGCGCTGTTCCTGCTGGTCGACATTCTCTATTTCGGCGCCAACCTGTTGAAGGTTCCGGACGGCGGCTGGGTGCCGCTGGTCGTCGGCGTGATCGGCTTCATCCTGCTCACCACCTGGGCCAAGGGGCGCAAGCTGATGATGGATCGGATGGCCGAGGCGAGCCTGCCGATGGAAGTGTTCGTGAAGTCCGCCGCGAATAGCGCCACGCGGGTGCCGGGCACCGCCGTGTTCATGACCTCCAGCGCCAAGGGCGTGCCGCACGCGTTGCTGCACAACCTCAAGCACAACAAGGTGCTGCACGAGCGCATCATGCTGCTCACGGTCCGGATCGAGGACGTGCCCTACGTCCCTGACGAGAAGAGGATGGAAACGCAGGACTATACCCATGGCTTCTTCCGGGTGGTGCTGCGCTACGGGTTCATGGAGGAATTGGACGTTCCAACTGAGCTTGGGAAGCTGCGCGATTGCGGGCCGACCTGCCGGATGATGGACACCAGCTTCTTCCTGGCGCGGCAGACCCTTATCTCGACCGCCCGGCCCGGCATGGCGAACTGGCGTGAGCGGTTGTTTGCCTGGATGCTGCGCAATTCGGAAAGCGCGATGGAGTTCTTCAAGCTGCCGCCGAACCGCGTTGTCGAGCTGGGTAGCCAAGTAGAGATATAGGCAACTTGCAGGCGGGCCGCGCATTGCCCCCGCATGGATCAAACCGCCTCGTGGATCGCGACCGCCGCGACCATTCTTGCTGCCTGCTTCACTGCCTCCAACCTGGGCAGCCGCATCACGGGCATCGGCTTCATCATCTTCACGATCGGATCGATCGCCTGGTTCGCCACCGGCCTGCTGACCGAGCAGCCGGCCTTGATGTGGACCAATGCCGTCATGACGCTGCTGAACCTGTTTGGTGTGTATCGCTGGCTCGGACGGCAGGCCAAGCTTGAAGAGGGCGCCAGCAAGGCAGCAGAGGCAAGCGCCGCGGAGCCGGGCGAGGACCTCTTTCCGGCCTCCAGCCTCACCGCTTCCCGGCTAACCGGTCGCGGCGGAGAAGTGCTGGGCAACACGGTTGATGCCATGCTCAGCTGCGATGGCGGCAAGCTGCGATATCTGGTGGTGGCGCAGGGCGGAGTGGCAGGAGTGGGAGAGACCTTCCGCAGGGTCGACTGGCATTATGCGGGCGTGCAGGAGGGCGCGGTGAAGACCGACATGTCGCCCGAGCAATTCGACGATCTGCCCAAACTCAAGAAGGATGATTGGCCCGGAGCGTGAGCGGCAACGCCATGGAGGATCCGCGATGAGCGGCGCATTGATCGTCACCGCGGCGCTGGGGGCCGAGGATTTCGCCTGGTTGGATGGAGAGCGGCGCGCCTACTTTCCGCCCGAGCGCAATCAGCTGTCGGCGCACCTCACCATGTTCCATGCATTGCCGCCCAGTGCCGAGACGGAGGCGGGCAGGGTGCTCGCCCGCCAAGCGTCCGCTTCGCCGCCGAAAGCCATCGCCGCCGGCCTGATGAACCTTGGACGAGGGGTCGCCTATCGGATCGTGTCGGAGGAGCTGGAAGCGATCCGCCGCGACATCGCCCACCATTTCCATGGCTTTCTGAGCGCGCAGGACTCGCAAGGCTGGCGGCCGCACGTGACCATCATGAACAAGGCCGAGCCCGCCGCGGCCAAGGCGCTGCTGCGCGAGCTGGAGGCCAGCTTCACGCCGCGGCCGCTACGGATCGCCGGGCTGGAACTCCACCGCTATCTCGGCGGCCCGTGGGAGCGCCTCGGGCGGTGGAGCTTCCGGGGCTAGCTGAGGTCGCCGACCCCGTCGCAGCTGAGTTCGAACGCGGCCATCCCGGCCTCCAGCACGCTGGCCAGCATCGGCATCTCGAGGAACTGATCGACCACACCGCCGCCCGCGACCTCGTCGGTGGCTTCGGCCATGGCCTCGTCCCAGTCGGACGCTTCGTACGTGCCCTGGCCGACCCAGCAGAAGGCAAGCAGTTCGGCCTGCTGGTCCTCGCCGAGATCGTCGATCACGACCCGCAATTCCTCCTCGACACCATCGTTGATGTCGTCGTCGAGGACGGAAAGCGCTTCCCCGCTGTCATCGTCGTCGACGTTGTCGGCGCCTTCCCCCTCGTCATAGTCGGACGGGGTCTGCGCTTCATATTCGCGGGCCCGCAGGATAATTCGGCAAAGGGTGTCTAGCGGCGTCAGCGGGTCCATCGTGATTGATCTCCTTTGTCGCCCTAACAACGATTGCCGAGAGTGGGTTCCTTGGCGTTGACCGCTTCGCCACCCCCGCGTATAGGCCCGCCCGCCGTCACGGCGCCTCGTCACTGGGGCGGAGTAGCTCAGCTGGTTAGAGCAGCGGAATCATAATCCGCGTGTCGGGGGTTCAAGTCCCTCCTCCGCTACCATTCAAGGTGCCCGAAACGGCAAGCAAAACCGCATGGAGGGCAACATAGCCCGGTGCGCGGCCTCCTTGGCCTCGTTCCCGCCCTCCAGAGGATCAACCGGAAAGGAATTATCCCATGGCGAGCACGCTCGTCTCGATGCAGCAGCTGCTTGAAGCCGGAGCCCACTTCGGCCACCAGACCCACCGTTGGAACCCGCGGATGAAGCCGTACATCTTCGGCGACCGCAACGGTGTCCACATCATCGACCTGTCGCAGAGCGTTCCGCTGTTCGCCCGCGCGCTCGATTTCGTGCAGCAGACCGTCGCCCGCGGCGGCAAGGTGCTGTTCGTCGGCACCAAGCGCCAGGCACAGGATGCCGTGGCCGAGGCCGCCGGCCGTTCGGGCCAGCACTTCGTCAACCACCGCTGGCTCGGCGGCATGCTGACCAACTGGAAGACCATCTCCAACTCGATCAAGCGCCTCAAGAGCCTCGAGGAGCAGCTGTCGGGTGACACCGCCGGCCTGACCAAGAAGGAAGTCCTTCAGCTGACCCGCGAGCGCGACAAGCTCGAGAAGAGCCTTGGCGGCATCCGCGACATGGGCGGCCTGCCCGACGTCATGTTCGTGATCGACACCAACAAGGAAGAGCTGGCGATCAAGGAAGCCAACGTGCTCGGCATTCCGGTGGTCGCAATTCTCGACTCGAACTCGAATCCCGAAGGCATCGCTTTCCCGGTTCCGGGTAATGACGACGCTAGCCGCGCCATCCGCCTGTACGCCGATGCGGTGGCCGAAGCATCCACTGCCGGCAAGACCGGCAACCAGCAGCGCCAGGGTGTCGATATCGGCGCCATGGCCGAGCCGCCGGCCGAAGCCGCGCTCCAGGCGTAAGCCTTTTCTCCCTCGCGGACGCGAGGGGTTAGGTGGAGAGCTGTCACGGTGGTGACGCTCTCCACTGCTTTTCACATTTTCTCTCCCAGCCTCTCCCGCCTTCGGGAGGGGAGCAAAAGGAATTCACACATGGCTGACATCACGGCCGCGATGGTCAAGGAACTGCGCGAGCGCTCGGGCGCCGGCATGATGGACTGCAAGAAGGCGCTGGCCGAAACCGGTGGCGACATCGAAGCGGCAATCGATTGGCTGCGTGCCAAGGGCCTTGCCTCCGCGGGCAAGAAGGCCGGTCGTACCGCCGCGGAGGGCCTGGTCGGGGTAGCCGTCGCCGGCAACAAGGGCGTTGTCGTGGAGGTGAACTCCGAGACCGACTTCGTCGCCAAGAACGACCAGTTCCAGCACTTCGTCCGTGACGTCACGGCGCTGGCGCTCACCACCGATCATGACGATGTCGAAGCGCTGAAGAACGCGGAACTGGCCTCCGGCAAGACCGTCGGCGAAGCGCTGACCGAGAACATCGCCACCATCGGCGAGAACCAGAACCTGCGCCGCATGAAGAGCCTGGAAGTCGAAAGCGGCGCGGTCGTCTCCTACGTCCACAACGCCGCGGCGCCGGGCATGGGCAAGATTGGCGTGCTGGTTGCGCTCGAGGGCGATGCCCCGGCCGACAAGCTCGAGACGCTCGGCAAGCAGCTCGCCATGCACATCGCCGCGGCCAATCCGCTTGCGCTGACCGGCGACGACATCGATCCGGCCGTCATCGAGCGCGAGGCGGCGATCGCCCGCGAGAAGAATGCCGACAAGATCGCCGGCAAGCCCGCCGACATCGCCGAGAAGATCCTCAAGGGTCCGGTGGACAAGTTCCGCAAGGAAAGCGCGCTGCTGAGCCAGGCGGTGGTGTTCGACGGCAAGACCCCGGTTCAGGATTGGGTTGCGTCCGAAGCCAAGGCGGCGGGCGGTTCGGTGTCGGTCAAGAACTTCGTCCGCTTCCAGCTCGGCGAGGGCATCGAGAAGCAGCAGAGCGACTTTGCTGCCGAAGTCGCCGCCGTGTCGGGCGTCAAGCAGGGCTGAGCTCGCCTCTCCTCCTTCGGGAGGGGAGAAGATACTTCCCAAGCGGGCGGCGGCGCTTATAGAAGCGCTGCCGCCCGTTTCATATCCGAAAGACCCGCACGCTCATGGCTCGCCGCTTCAACCGCATTCTCCTGAAGCTGTCGGGCGAGGCGTTGATGGGGCCGGGGCAGTTCGGGATCGACCCGGATACTGTTGCCGCCATGGCCGCAGAGGTGAAGGCCGCCAAGGAAGCCGGCTTCGAATTGTGCCTGGTGATCGGCGGCGGCAACATCTTCCGCGGCATGGCCGGGGCCGCCAAGGGCATGGACCGCGCCCAGGCCGATTACATGGGAATGCTGGCGACCGTGATGAACGCGCTCGCCGTTCAGAACGCGCTGGAGCAGATCGGCGTCGACACCCGCGTCCAATCGGCGATCAAGATGGATCAGGTGTGCGAGCCGGTGATCCGCCGCCGTGCCGAGCGCCACCTTGCCAAGGGCCGGGTCGTGATCTTCGCCGCAGGCGTCGGCTCGCCCTATTTCACCACCGACACCGGCGCGGCGCTGCGGGCCGCCGAGATGAAGTGCAACGCCCTCTTCAAGGGGACCAGCGTCGACGGCGTCTACTCTGCAGATCCCAAGAAGGTGAAGGACGCCAAGCGTTTCGACACCATCGGCTTCGACAAGGTTCTTGCCGAAGACCTCAAGATCATGGACGCGGCAGCGGTGGCGCTGTGCCGTGACAACGATATTCCGATCGTCGTCTTCAACATCCGCGAACCTGGCAATCTGGCCAAGGTGCTGGCGGGCGAAGGAGTGGCGACGATCGTTCAGGACCAGGAGGAACAGATCAATGCCAGCCTATGACAAGGCCGATGTGAAGCGCCGCATGGCGGGTTCAGTGGAAGCGCTCAAGAGCGATCTTGGTGGGCTCCGCACCGGGCGCGCCTCGACCGCGCTGCTCGATCCGATCCAGGTCGAGGTGTACGGCGCCAAGATGCCGCTCAACCAGGTCGCGACCGTTTCGGTGCCCGAACCGCGGATGATCTCGGTTCAGGTTTGGGACAAGTCGAACCTCAATGCGGTTGAAAAGGCGATCCGTTCGGGCGGCCTCGGCATCAATCCGATCACCGACGGGCAGATGATCCGCCTGCCGATCCCCGACATGACCGAGGAGCGCCGCAAGGAGCTTGCCAAGCTGGTCAGCCAATATGCCGAAAAGGCTCGCATCGCCGCTCGCAATGTTCGCCGCGACGCGATGGACGCGCTGAAGACCGACGAGAAGAAGAAGGAAATCAGCGAGGACGAGCACAAGCGGCTGGACACCGAAGTCCAGAAGATCACCGACGAAACGATCAAGGAGATCGACGCGGCGGCGGCGGCCAAGGAGAAGGAAATCCTCGGCAAGTGAGTTCTCCCACCCCCTTGGCTCCGGGCGAGATCGAGGTACAGGGTCCGCCGATTTCACCCGGCCCGAGCGGAGCCGCCATACCGCGTCACGTCGCCATCATCATGGACGGCAATGGACGCTGGGCGACCAGACGCTCGCTCCCGCGCGTCGCCGGTCATCGCGCCGGTGCCGAAGCGGTGCGCCGGACCATGCAGGCGGCGGTCGAGAGCGGGGTAGAGGTTCTGACGCTTTACGCTTTCTCCAGCGAGAACTGGCGACGCTCGGAAGACGAGGTCAGCGATCTCAAGGGCCTGATGCGCTTCTACCTGGAGCGCGAGCTTGGCACATTGCAGAAAGAGAAGGTGCGGCTCAAGCTGATCGGCGAGCCAGCCGCTTTCGGAAACGAATTGTACGAGCGGCTGCAGCAAGCTGTCGCCGAGACGCGGGACAATGATCGGCTGACCCTGGTGGTGGCGCTCAACTACGGCAGCCAGGCCGAGATCGCGGGCGCCGCCAAGGCGCTGGCGATCGGGGTAAGGGACGGTACGATTGACCCGGAGAATATCGACATCGCCGCGATTGAAGGCCTGCTCCACACCCGCGACCTGCCGCCGCTTGACCTGTTGATCCGCACCAGCGGCGAGGTGCGGCTGTCGAACTTCCTGCTGTGGCAAGCGGCCTATGCCGAGCTGCACTTCGTGGACACCTTGTGGCCTGACTTTGACGAGGCGGCGTTCCATGCGGCCCTGGGTGAATTCGCGCGGCGGCAACGGCGGTTCGGCGGACGATGAGCGAAATCGCGCTTCGCACCATCACCGGCGTGCTGATGATCATGACCGCGCTGACAGCCGAGTGGTTCGGGGGCACTGCCTTCGCCATCCTCGTCGCGGTGGCTGCCACGGCTATCTACTATGAGTGGGCCAAGATGGTCCGGGGCTGGGGCCTAGCCTGGCATGTGGCGGGCTTCGTGTTCGCGCTTCTTCCTGCGCTTTCGCTGCTTTGGGTGCGTGAGCGGGCCGGCAATCCGCCAGGGAGCGAAGGCTTCGAACTGGTGCTTTGGGCCTTTATCGTCACCTGGAGCGCCGACATCGGCGCCTTTTTCACCGGTCGTACCTTTGGCGGGCCGAAGCTGGCTCCGACGATAAGTCCCAACAAGACCATCTCGGGTCTGATTGGCGGCCTGATCTCGGCCACGCTTCTTGGCGGGATCTGGGCATCGAACCAGGATCTGCACTGGGTCTGGCTTGTTCTTGCGCCCTTTTTCGCCTTCGCCGCTGCTGTCGGCGACTTGTTCGAGAGCTGGATGAAGCGCCAGGCAGGCGTGAAGGACAGCGGGCGCATCCTGCCAGGGCATGGCGGCGTGTTCGACCGTCTCGATGGGCTGGTTCCGGTGGCGGTGCTGACGGCTGTCGGCGTCATGGCCGGGCTTGGCTGATGAAGCGGGTGGCGATCCTTGGTGCCACGGGGTCAATCGGCACATCGACGCTCGACCTGATCGAGGCGGCGCCTGATCGGTTTGCCGTTACCGCCGTCACCGCCGCGAGCAATGTCGCCGAGCTTGCCACGATTGCGCGCCGCACCGGTGCCTCGCTGGCGGTCATCGCCGACGACAACCGACTGGATGAGCTACGCGCCGAACTTGCCGGCACCAATATCCAGGCGGCCGCGGGCGAGGCAGCGCTTGCCGAGGCTGCAGTGTCGGCCGATCTCGTGGTGGCTGCAATCGTGGGAACCGCTGGGCTTGTCCCGGTGATGGCGGCGGTGCGGGCAGGTCGCACGATCGGTCTCGCCAACAAGGAAGCCCTGGTTTCCGCTGGCGCGCTGATGATCGAGGAAGCGCGCCGGTCGGGTGCCGTGCTGCTTCCGATCGATAGCGAGCATAATGCCATATTTCAGTGTCTTGCCGGGCAGGATTGCGACCGTGTGGCACGACTGGTTCTGACTGCCAGCGGAGGTCCGTTCCGGACCATGTCGGCCGCACAGATGGCCCATGTCACGCCCGCTCAGGCCGTCGCGCATCCGAATTGGTCAATGGGCGCCAAGATCAGTGTCGACAGCGCGACCATGATGAACAAGGGGCTGGAGCTGATCGAGGCTCACCACCTCTTCGATTTGCCTGAAGAACGTATCGACGTGGTGGTCCATCCACAGTCGGTCATTCACAGCCTGGTTGAATATGCCGATGGCTCGATGCTGGCGCAGCTCGGTTCGCCCGACATGCGGGTACCGATCGGCCATGTGCTGGCCTGGCCCGAACGGATGGAAACGCAGGCTCGCCGGTTGGATTTGCTGGAAGTCGGCCGCCTTGATTTCGAAGCGCCCGATCCGCACCGCTTTCCCGCCCTCCGTCTTGCCCGAGAGGCGCTTCGCCGCGGTGAGGCAGCGCCACTCACTCTGAATGCCGCCAACGAGGTGGCCGTTGGTGCATTTCTCGATGGCGTTATTCACTTTGGCGACATCGCGTCCATTGTAGAAGAACAGCTGAACCGCATGGATCAGCCGCTGCCCAGCTCCATCGAAGACGTGCTCGCGCTTGACGCAGAGGTTCGCCGCTCCACGCGTGAGCACCTCGGGCGAGGAGCCGGCTGATGCTTGAGACACCTCCCGCCTGGTTCCTGGCGCTGGCGTTCTTGGGAGCGATCGGCCCGCTCGTCTTTATCCACGAATTTGGCCACTACATCGTTGGTCGCTGGTTCGGCATCGGCGCCGAGACATTCTCGATCGGCTTCGGCCGGGAGGTGGCGGGCTGGACCGACAGCCGCGGCACCCGCTGGAAGGTCGGCTGGCTCCCGCTTGGAGGCTACGTCCGCTTCACGGGCGACATGAACCCGGCCAGCATGGGGCAAGGCCTCGATAAGCTCAGTCCGGACCTCCGGGCCCGCAGCTTTCATGCCAAGCCCGTGTGGCAGCGGGCGCTGGTCGTATTTGCGGGACCCGCCGCCAATTTCCTCCTCGCCATCCTGATCTTCGCGGCCTTTATCGCTGCCAACGGCGCGCCGCGCACCCCTGCGGTGGTCAATGCGGTCATGACTGGATCGCCGGCCGCAGCGGTCGGGCTCGTCAAGGGTGACCGGATCGTCGGGATTGACAACAAGGAAGTGCGGCGCTTCGACGACCTTGCCGATTACAGCAGGCTTCGTCCCGGCGAGGAGGTGCTGCTCACCATCGAGCGACAAGGCCGCACCTTCACGGCATCGACCCGGCTGGCGGAGGTTCTTGAGGCAGATCGCTTCGGCCAGACCTATCGTGTCGGGCGGCTCGGCGTCGCGACGGGCGAACGGGTGTTCGAGCCTGTGTCGCCGCTTCAGCTGATCCCGGAGGCGGCGGGAATCACCCTTTCGACGATCGAGAATACGGCCGTCGGCCTGTGGCAGATCGTCACGGGGCGCCGTCCGCTGCAGGAGCTGGGCGGACCGATCAAGATGGCGCAGGTCGCCGGTCAGGTCGCCAGCATCGGCTGGTTCGAGTTCGTTCAGCTGATCGCCTTTTTCTCGATAAACCTCGGGTTCATCAACCTGCTGCCAGTTCCCATGCTCGACGGGGGTCATCTGGCGCTCTACGCGGTTGAGGCTACGCGCCGCCGACCGCTCGGGGCACAGGCGCAGGAGTGGCTGTTTCGCGGCGGGTTCGCCGCCCTCATGACCTTGATGCTGGTGGCAACGCTCAACGACCTGACGTCGGTGGGCCTGTGGCAGACATTGGGGCGATTGTTGGGCTAAGCCCGGCTTGAACAAAACCGGTTGGCGCGGCAGGGGCCCGCGTCTAGTAGCGTCGCGGGCATTCTGCAGGTGCCAATTGGCGCCAGACCGGGTCACCTCAAACCCAGGCGGGGATACGATTACGTGAGTTCGAAAGGCGACAAGGCTTTGACTAACCGCATGAGGGCGTCACTTCTTCTCGGCACCATCGCCGGTGGCTGGGCTTCTCCGGCGCTTGCGCAGCAGGCGGCTCAGCCCTCGGCCGTGAGCCAGCCGGCACCGGCTGCGGCGGCTCCGACCGCAGCGCCCCAGCAGCGCGTCATCCGCTCCATCGCCGTTCAGGGTGCGCAGCGCCTTGAGGCGGATACGGTTCGTTCCTACGCGGGGCTGAACCCCGGACAGACATACGACAGCGAAACGCTCGATACTGCGATCAAGGCGCTCTACGATACCGAGCTGTTTGCCGATGCGCAGATCCAGGGCGCCGATACTGGCAACATCGTGCTGGTCGTGCGCGAGAATCCGGTGATCAACCGCATCGTTCTCGAGGGCAACAGGCGGATAAAGGACGACAAGATCCTGCCCGAGATTCGGCTGGCGCCGCGGCAGATCTTCACCCGCTCCAAGGCTCGCAGCGACGTCGAGCGGATCATCGAACTCTATAAGCGGCAGGGGCGGTTTGCCGCGCGGGTCGAGCCCAAAGTCGTGCAGCTCGACCAGAACCGCGTTGACCTGGTGTTCGAGGTCAGCGAGGGCGACAAATCCAAGGTTCGCGCGATCAATATCATCGGCAACGAGCAGTTCGACGACGGACGCCTGCGCAAGGAGATGTTCACGCGGGAAGCGGGCGGGGTGCTGGGCTTTCTCAAGTCCAACGACAGTTATGATCCCGATCGCCTTGCCGCCGACCAGCAGAAGCTGCGCGCCTTCTACCTGACCCAGGGTTATGCCGATTTCCGCGTGGTGTCGGCGCTTGCCGAGCTGACCCCGGATCGCCGCGACTTCGTCATCACCTACGTGGTAGAGGAAGGAAAGCGGTACAAGTTCGGCGACATCACCGCCGAATCCGAACTGCGCGACTTCAAGCCCGAACTGATTGTCGATCTCGCCATCATCAAAAAGGGCGACTGGTTCAACGCCAAGGCGGTCGAGGATGCGGTGACCCGCATGAACGAGGCCGCGGGCCTGCTCGGCTACGCCTTTACCGAGATCGACCCTAATTACGAGCGTGATGCCGAGACCCAGACCATGGGTATCGCCTTCAGGGTCGGCGAGACGCCGCGCACCTACGTCGATCGCATCAACGTCAGCGGAAATACCAGCACTCGTGACAAGGTGATCCGCCGCGAGTTCCGCGTCAACGAGGGCGACGCCTTCAACGCGGTCAAGGTGAAGCGCAGCCAGGACCGCATTCAGAGCCTCGGCTATTTCCAGGAAAAGCTGGAGATCAAGCAGGAGCAGGTTGCGCCCGACCGGGTCGCGCTGAATGTCGAGGTCGAGGAAAAGCCGACCGGCCAGCTCCAGCTCTCGGCGGGCTATTCCAGCCTCGAGCGCTTCATCCTCGCCGCCAGTGTCGAGCAGAACAACTTCCGCGGCATGGGCCAGTCGCTCTCGGCCGGGGTCAACTACTCGCGCTATTCCAAGTCGGTCCAGCTTGGTTTCACCGAGCCCTATTTGTTCGACAAGCAGATCCTTCTCGGCGGGCAGATCTACCGGCAGGACTTCAACAGCTTCAGCCTCACCAACAACGGCGATCGCAACCGGACCTACAGCCAGCTTCGGACCGGTGGCGGCCTGTCGCTTGGCTTCCCGGTCAACGAGTTCGTGAATTTCGGCACCCGCTACTCGCTCAATTACGACGAGATCACGCTGCAGAACCGTCCCGAGTTCTTCACAAACGGGCAGTGCGATCCCTTGAAGGCCGGCCAATATCTCTGCGATGAACTTGGCAAGCGCCTGACGTCGCTGATCGGCTACAGCCTGGTATTCGACAACACCAACGGCATCCGGGCGAGCCGCGGTCAGCGGGTGGCGTTCAGCCAGGACTTCGCAGGTCTTGGCGGCGACGTGCGCTATATCCGCTCGCGCGCAGAGGGCACTAAATACTGGGGCGTCGGCAGCGGCTTCATTCTCTCGGCACGGGCCGAGGGCGGCTACATCCACGCGCTGCAGGAATCGTCGCGTCCGGGTCTTGACCCGATCCGCATCTCCGATCGCTTCTTCACGCCGCAGCTGCGCGGTTTCGATATCCGCGGGATCGGTCCGCGCATCCGGCGCACCAGCTATTCGGCCGATGCCAGTGCCCTGCTCGACGAAGAAGGGCGGATCACCGACGCTCTTGGTGGCCGTGCCTATTACATGGGACGCCTCGAGCTCGAGATCCCGCTTGGGGCGGGGGCGCGCAACCTTGGGCTGAGGCCTTCGGCGTTCGTGGACGTGGGCTCGTTGTTCAAGCTGCGCACGCCAAACCTGCTCGATCGACCGGGTACCTGTTTCTACGTTCCGACCGCGACAGGAACCACGGCGCCGGACCCGCAGGTGCTCACCCCCGGCCAGACGCAGGCAAACTGTGCAACTGCACCGACCGGCACGTCGCTCGCCTTCGATCCGGGCTATCGCGAGGAGTTTCTTGGCAACAGTGCCAAGCCGCGCCTTTCGGTCGGCATCGGTGTCAACTGGACTTCGCCCTTCGGCCCGCTTCGCATCGACCTCGCCAGGGCGCTGCTGTCGCAGGAAGGCGACGACACCAAGCTCTTCCAATTCAACGTAGGAACTGCATTCTGATGACCAACAAGCTCGTTCTTGGCCTTCTTGCGGCTGCTGCCGTCTCCACGCCGGCTGCTGCTCAGCGCCTTCCGGCGGCCGTTGTGGCGGTGGTCGACACCAACCGCATCTACACCGAGTGCACCGCATGCCGCGCTGCCGTGACCCAGCTGCAGAGCCAGGTCACTGCGCTTCAGCAGCGGCAGCAGGCACTGGCCGGCCCGATCAACACCGAAGGCCAGGCGATCGAGGCGGCGATCAACGCGCTTCCGGCCGCCCAGCGGCAGAACCCGCCGGCCGCCTTGCAACAGCGCGTGCAGCGCTTCCAGCAGTCGCAGCAGACCGCCAACCAGGAGCTGCAGGGCCTTCAGCAGCGCCTGCAGTCGACCCAGGCGCATGTCCGCCAGCAGCTCGACGCCCGTCTCGGGCCGATCATCAACCAGGCGATGACCGCCCGCGGCGCGAACGTCGCCCTCGATACGGAAGCGACGCTGGCGCGCGCCAATGGCGTGGACATCACCAACGACGTCCTGACCGCGCTCAACGCGCAGGTGCCGTCGGTCAGTGTCACGCCGCTGCCGCAGCAGCAGCAGCCGGCTCAGCCGCGCCCGACCGGACGTTAAGCCTTGAGCGAGGGGACTGACGCCGCCATGCCGGCAACGCGGGATATCCGCCAGGTCATGGCGGCGCTGCCCCATCGCTATCCGATGCTGCTCGTCGACCGGGTTGCCGAACTGGTGGTCGACGAGCGCATCACCGCCATCAAGGCGGTCAGCATCAACGAGCCTTTCTTCGCGGGACACTTTCCGGGTCGGCCGATCATGCCCGGTGTCCTGATCGTCGAGGCGCTGGCGCAGGCCGCAGGCGTTCTGGCGGTGGAAAGCCTTGGCCTGTCCGGATCGGGCAAGCTGGTCTACTTCATGGCCATCGACGGCGCCAAGTTCCGTACTCCGGTGGAGCCCGGCTGCCTGCTCGAACTGAAGGTGAGCTTCGTTCAGAAGCGCTCGTCGGTGTGCAAGTTCGCCGGTCAGGCCCTTGTCGACGGCAAGCTCGCGGCCGAAGCCAATTTTACCGCAATGATTGCGGACCCGCCGAAGGCCTGAGCGCCCAGCCGGGACCGTCCGGTTCCACCTCGAAGGTGTCGGCAAAAATCCTGGACGCAAGCAAGTCGCGCGGTGGCATGTCTGCCGCCAGGCGACCGTTGTCCATCATCAAGACCCGGTCGAACCGCTCCAGCAGCGACAAGACGTGAAGCGAGGTGAGCAGCCCGCATCCGTCACGCGCGACCTCGTCCAGCAGGTCGAGAATGCGCAGCACCCAGGCAGGATCAAGGTTGGACAAGGGTTCGTCGAGCAGCAGCAGGCGAGGTCGGCTCGCCAGCGCCCGGCCGAGCAGGGCCCTCGCGCGTTCACCCGTGGACAAGAGGTCGATCGGTCGATCGGCAAGGTCGCTGAGTTGCAGGCGGTCCAGTAACTGATCAACATGTCCCGCGTCCGGTTGGACGAGGCCGAGCGCCACCATGTCGCGGACGGGGATGGGCCAGCGCATCTCGCGGCTTGCCGGCAGAAACGCGAGCAGTTCCAAGCGCCGGGCGGCGGACATGTCGCCGAGCGCTTCACCGCCGATGAAGGTGCGCGACGAATCGCCATCGATGCCGGCGAGAGCCCGCAACAGGGTGGTCTTTCCGCTGCCGTTGGGACCGATCAGCGCGACCCGCTCTCCGGCAGCGATGCTGACCTGGGTTGCATGCAGGCGGGGTGGAAGCGCGACTTCTGCGCTCAGGACTGACGTCATGATGCCAGTCGCCCCCGCATGCCCAGCAACACCCACAGGAAGACCGGCGTGCCGATCGTCGCGGTGACCACGCCCAGCGGTATGCTTCGCCCGAGCGGCGCAAGCCTGGTCAGGAGGTCGGCGCCGACCAAGATGGTTGCTCCGATCAGCGCGGCGGGGAGCAAGGCGCGGCCAGGATGTCCGCGCGTCAGCCGCCTTGCGATCACCGGGGCGATCAGGCCGACAAAGCCGACGGCACCGCACACCGCCACGCAAGCGCCGACCGCAATGGCTGAGAGCACCACCACCTCGGTGCGAAGGCGGTGCGGGGCGACGCCCATCGAGGCTGCCACGTCCTCGCCGAGTGCCAGACGGTCGAGCGATCCAGCACGGCGGACCAGGAAAACGGCCGCAAGCAGCGACGGCAGCAACGCAGCCGCTGCCTGCCCGAGGCTGCGGTCGACGAGGCTCCCCATCAGCCAGTCGAACGCCTCGTAGAAGGCGAACGGCGAGGGGGCGAGCGCCAGTGCCAGGCTGGTAAGGGCCCCGGCGGCAAGGCTGATGGCGAGACCAGCCAGGAGAAGCGTCGCGGCATCGGGCCGGCGTCCAGCTACCGCAAAGAGAAGGGCAAGGGCGAGTAGCGCGCCCATTGCGCCGCTCGCTCCCATCGCAAACGGTCCTGCCAATCCGAGGTAGGTGGAGCCCACCACCGCTCCCAGGGCTGCTCCGCTACTGGTGCCGGTGATATCCGGCGAGGCGAGCGGGTTGGCGAACAAGGCCTGAAGTGCCGCACCCGTGAGCCCGAGCACCGCTCCATAACCGATACCGAGCAACAGCCTTGGCAGGCGCAATTCAAGGAGAACCAGACGCGCGAGCTCAGGCGGTCCGGACACCGGACCCAGCGGCAGCAGCAACGATGCGGCACCAAGAGCGAGCGACAGGCACACCAACAGGGGGATCGTGATCCTTGTCACCGGTTGGCTTTCCGGCTCCGGAGCCGAGTTATCTCGTCAAGCATGGGGAGGCCGCCGCAGGTCCAGGCGCGGCCATCAGTGGAGAGCGTTCGGCTTTCCAGCCGGCTGACCACCGGATGCCTGAGCCAGGCCGCACCACGGCTCGCCTGCTCAAAACGGTAATCGCTACGTATCAACCAGTTCGGCGGGCTTGTTGCCAGCAGCTCCAAGCTCAGGCGATTGCTGGCAAGGGCCGGCTGGCGGAAGCCGGCGAGCGACAGCCAGGACGCGCCAAGCCCCTGTGGTGCAAGGCTTAGCCCTCCACTGGCGAGGAAAGCTCCGTCGGAAATTGGAGGGCGCGTGGCGTTAAGCTGCGCCAGCTGGCGGCGAAAGGAGAGGGCGGCGCTCGGGCGCCCGAGTAGTCTTGCTACCTGCTCCGCCTGTTCGACCACCTCGCCCGGGCTGTCAGGATAAGGCAGCTCCACAAGCCGTGCGCCGAACCGTCTCGCCAATGCCGCACGTGCGCCGCCGACGCTGCCCATGGTCAGGATGAGCTGCGGCTTGTGGACCACGGCGCTTTCCAGCCTGCCGTTATTGAACGGGAAGGCGCGGGCGGTGCGCCACAGGGGGCTCTCCTCGGGCGCATGGCTGAGGTGGCTGACAGAGACGATCTGCCGCGGCGCGGCGAGCAGCAGCAACAGCTCGTCGGTGCACAGGTTGAGTGAAGCGACCCGAAGCGCCGCGTCAGCGGCCAGGGCCAAGGCGGATGCCGGCAAAGGCCGTCCTCCCTTCCGTACGGTAGCCGACCACGTCCACTGCCCGGGCGTCGAAGGCGTTGGCGACGCGTCCAAACAGTTCAACCTTGTCGCTGAGGCGGAAACCAACGCGGGCACTGCCGAGGACGTAGGGTGACAGGCGCACGAGTGGTGCCGGGAACTGATCGAAGTCGCGATCAAGGCGCCCGCCCGTATAGCTCAGCGCCGCGCCATAGGTCAGGCGGCCAGCCCTGCCGTCGGCGACGAAGGAGCTGCTGTGCCTGGGACGGCGGAGCTCGCGCCCCGCAGGTTCCGCCGCATCGAGGAAGGCGTAGGTAGCGTTGAGGTTGAGCCACTCGCCGGCAGTCCAGCCAGCGTCCAGTTCGAAGCCATCGCGCTTGCTGCGTCCACTCGCGTTCACCGCCGAGGCGAAGTCGGCGCTGGGGACGATCTCGTCCTGAAGACGCTGGCGGAAGACAGTCACCGAGCCGCGCCAGCTGCCCGCGCCTGCCCGGAGCGAGAGCTCACCGCCGCGGCTTCGTTCCGGCTTCAGCGCGGGATTACCGACATAGCTGCCGGGGAAGAAGCCGTAGAGGTCGAAAAAGGTCGGCTGGGCAATGCCTTCGCCCCAATTGGCGGCGATGGCGAGCCGGTCGGAAAGACGGAGGAGCGCTCCGGCGCGGAACGTGGTCGCGTCCCGGAAGTCGCTGTAACGGTCGCGGCGAAGCGCTAGGGTCGCGACAAGCGGGCCTGCCTCGCCGCGGTATTCGGCCGTCAGCGCCGATTGGTCACGTTTCCGGCGCTGGTTGGTGAAGCCGCCATAGACCGTGTCGGATGCGGTGAAGCGTTCGCGGTTCGCCTCGCCGGCGAGGGTCAGGCGATGGGTGATGCCTAGGGCGGCAAGCTCGCGCGCAGCCTCCACCAAGAGAGTGTCGCGGCGCCCGCCCGTCCGGTTCTGCTCCACGGAGCCAAGCAGGTTGCGATTGCGCGAGCCGAGGCGCGACACTCCGGCGGCGAACCTCCAGCCATCGTGTTCATATTGCGCGCCAAGACGTCCTGCCGCCAGACGATTGCGACTGAGATCGGCTGTGTCGGCGCGGAGAAAGGTGAGGGGGTCCGCACCGTCGAACTCGCTTCGCGCCGCAATGCCAAAGCCGGAGGCGGAGAGGGTGAAGGGACCGCCGGTCCAATCGGCACGCCCACGCAGGACGGCATTGCGGTAGCCATCGCGGTCGCCGTGGCCACCGGCAAAGGCATTGATCCCTTGCGAACCCTGGAAGCCGGCGCCGAGACCTACGGAAAAGCCTCCATCGCGCAGGCCCGTAGAGCCACCGAGCCGCGCAAAACTGTGGCTACCCGCTTCCGCGACGGCTGAAGCACCATCACGCGGCTGAGCGCTGAGCGAGATGACGCCGCCAATCGCCTCGCTTCCCCATAAGGCCGATTGCGGTCCCCGCACGATCTCGATTCGGTCGCTAAGATCGGCCGCAAGCAGCTCGAAACGCGGCTCGTTGCCGGCCGCGGGGTCGTTGGCGCGGATGCCGTCGATGAACAGCAGGCTGTGATTTGCCTCGGCGCCGCGCAAGCGCAGCTGGGTCTGCGAGCCGGCCGATCCAGCGACGGACAAACTTGCTGAAGGCGTGAGGCGGAGCAGGGTGGCGAGGAGCGGCTCGCCAAGGCGCTCCACGGTGGCTGGGCTGACCAGGCTGACGCTGGCGGGGGAAGAGTCACGCTCCTCACCGCCTCGCGCGGCCGTGACGATGATGGTGTCCGCCGCCAATGGCGGTGGAGGAAGGTCGGAAAAAAACAAAGGGCGCTCCTTGCAACAGTCTTCAAAACAAGAAGTCGTCGCGGAGGCTTGGGCCACGTCTTCCGCCTGGCCCCGGACGGTTGAACGGACGACGGTCCAGGCCGAGTATCGGACTTGCCGCATCCTTCCGAGGGAAGGAGCGGCACACCGTTCCGGGCAGAGCGCCGGAATTGCACCGGCTTCCTCGGGTCTGGACCCGCGGCGCTTGTCCGCCGCGGGGACCTGCCTTGTCAAGCAGGCGAGGCTTCGCTAGGGGGCGGCGACCTTTTCAAGGCTGGTCGGAACCAGCCACACCCACAAGGAAGCTGACCCATGAAGAGCGGTACCCACCCCGACTATCACTTCATCACTGTCGAGATGACCGACGGCACGAAGTTCCAGACCCGTTCGACCTGGGGCAAGGAAGGCGACACCCTCCACCTCGACATCGATCCGACCGCCCACCCGGCGTGGACCGGCGGCACCGGCAAGATGCTCGACGCGGGCGGCCAGGTCGCGCGCTTCAACAAGCGTTTTGGCGGGCTGACGCTCGGCAAGAAGTAAGTCGGATTCTTCTCCGATGACGCAAGGACGCCCGGCTCCGACCCTGGAGACCGGGCGTCTTCGTTTGCGTGCCTGGCGGCGCGAGGACTTTCGACCCTATCACGCGATCATGTCGGAGCCGGCGGTGCATCGTTTCTTCGGGTCCGAGCCGATCGGGCAGGAGGAGCTGTGGCGGCGGATGTGCGCGGCGGCGGGCAATTGGCTTATGAACGGCTTTGGCGGACTGGCGGTGGAGCGGCTGAGCGATGGCAAGCTGGTCGGCAACGTCGGCCTGTTCACCGCCTGGCGCGACTTCGAGCCGCAATTTGGCGACGAGCCCGAGATGGGGTGGATCTTCGCCACCGAAACGCACGGCACCGGCATGGCACTAGAAGCCGCGCAGGCGCTGCTGAAATGGGCCGAGGCCACTCTGCCGCCCCAGCCGATCTGGGCCATCATCAGCGAAGGCAATGAGCCGAGTTTCAGGCTGGCGGCAAAACTCGGCTTCAAACCGCTGAACCAGGTCAATTATCACGGACCGACGAGGGTCCTGCAGCGGCCTAGCTGGTAGCCGCTTCCCGCCGTTCAGCATCCATCTTCGCAAGCGCCTTGCGATCGGGCTTGCCGATCATGGTGCGGGGAAGATCATCGAGGATCTCGATGGACGTTGGCCGCTCATGCTTGCCTACGCGCTCGCAGAGCGTCTTCATTAGCGCGGCAGAGGTGGCATCCGCTCCTTCGTTCAGGACCACGAATGCCTTGGGCCGCTCGCCCACGCGGTCGTCGGGAACGGCGATAACCAGCGCTTCCTTGACCGCTGGATCGCGCAGCAGCGCGCCTTCCACCTGGCTCGGAAAGACCTTGAAGCCGCCGACGTTGATCATGTCCTTGGACCGGTCGACAAGGCGCAGGTAGCCGCCGGCTTCAACCAGGCCGAGATCGCCCGTCCGCAGCCACCCTCCGGGCAGCGGGTCCGGCGAGCCCGCGTCGGCGCGCCAGTAACCCGCCATGACCTGCGGGCCCCTGATCTGTAGTTCGCCGGTCTCGCCTGGGCCAACTTCGCGCTCGGGGTTCTCGGGGTCGGTAATCTTGATCTCGGTGCCGGGCAGCAGGAGGCCGACGGTGCCGGCGCGAGTTTCGCCCTGGTAGGGGTTGACCGCGACCACTCCGCTGGTCTCGGTCAGGCCATAGCCTTCGAGCACGCGGGCCCCGGTGGTCCGTTCGAAACGCTCCTTGAGGATCGAGGTCATCGCCGCGCCACCGGAGAAGCATTGCTGAACGGAAGAGAAGCTTGTCTTGGCTACGTTCGGATGGTCGATCATCGCCTGGAACATGGCGGGCACGCCGCACAGGTCGGTCAACCGGCCGCGGCTGATGGTCGCCAGTGCCTCCCCGGCGTCGAAGCGGGCGAGGAGGTACAGCGACCCACCCGACAGCATGGTCCGGTTCAGCACTGCGCTGTTGGCGAAGATGTGGAAGAGGGGTAGGGCGCCAAGCACCCGCGCCTCGCGCTTGCCGTCCTCCGGATCGACCGCAGCCAACTGCAGGGCATTGGCGGTCAGGTTGGCATGGGTCAGCGCCGCGCCCTTGGGCACGCCGGTGGTGCCGCCGGTATATTGCAGCAGTGCGATGGCGGAGGGATCGACGTCGACCGGCTTTGGCGATGCCGTCAACCCCATGAAGTCGGCCCACCGCAGGACCCGCTCATCCTTCGGCAACGCCTGCACTTCCGCGCGCTTGAGTAGCCGAAAGCCGATGCCCTTGAGCGTTGGCAGGACGTCGGGAAGGCTGCCGACGATGATCTTGCGGAGCAGGCCGTCGTCGAGCAGGCGTTGCATCGGCGGCCACAGCCGGGCCAGGTCGAGGCAGACCATGACCTCAGTCCCGGAATCGCGCGCCTGAAAGGCGACCTCTTCGGCCGAATAGAGGGGGGAGAAGTTGACCACCGTGGCGCCCGCCAGAAGCGCGCCATAGTAGACGATCGGATAGTGAGGCGTGTTGGGCAGGAACAGGCCGACCCTGGTGCCTGGGCCGACCCCGAGGCGCTGAAGCCCCGCCGCCGCTGTTCGGGCCAACGCGAGCAGACTGGCATAGGACCAGCACCGACCCATGAAGTCGAGCGCGACCCGGTCCGGATTGCGACCGGCGCTGCGCTCCAGCAGCGCGCCGACGGTCATCGGCTCTGGCGTCCAGCCTTTCTGAACCGGGTGACCTGAAGTGGCAGCTGCGACGTTCAACTCAATCATTCCCCAGAACGCATTCGACTTACAACAATGTAAGTGGATCAAGGTTTCAGCCGAGTAACGAGACTAGATCGAGCGGGCAATCAGCTCTTTCATGATCTCGCTTGTACCACCGTAGATGCGGGTGACCCGCGCGTCGCGCCACAGCCGCGCGATCGGATATTCGTTCATATAGCCGGCGCCTCCGTGCAATTGGAGCGAGGTATCGCAGGCCGCGAACTGGAGCTCGGAATGGAACAGCTTGGCCGCGCTCGCCTCCGCCGGGGTGAGCTTGCCGGCAAGGTGCCGACTGATGGCCCAGTCAAGATGCGCCCAGCCGACCTGCAGCCGCGTCTTTAGGTCGGCAAGGGTAAAGCGGGTGTTCTGGAAGTCGAAGACGGTCTTTCCGAACGCCTTGCGCTCCCTGGTGAACTCCACCGCCAGATCAAAGGCGCGTTGGGCGGCGGCCTGGCACTGGACAGCGATCGACAGGCGCTCCTGCGGCAGCTGGTTCATCAGCATGGCAAAACCGCCATTCTCGGCTCCGAGCAGACGGTTGGCAGGAAGCGGCACCTCGTCGAAGAAAAGCTCGGACGTGTCGTTGCCGTGAAGCCCAATCTTGTCGAGGTTGCGTCCGCGGGTGAAGCCTTCGTCGCCGGTCTCGACCAGGAACAGGGAGATGCCGCGCGCGCCGCCTTCCTCCGTGGTCCGGGCGCAGACAATGACGAGGTCCGCCGCCTGGCCGTTGGTGATGTAGGTCTTGGACCCGGACAGTCGCCAGCCGTTGCCGGACTTCCGTGCGATCGTCTTCATGCCCTGCAGGTCGCTTCCGGCGCCGGGCTCGGTCATGGCGATGGCAGTGATTGTCTCGCCCGACACCATTCGCGGCAGCCACTTGCGCTTCTGCTCCTCGCTTCCGTAGGCAAGGATGTAGTCGGCGACGATGTCGCTTTGCAGCGACCAGCCCACCGCGCTGCCGGCGTAGGAAGCCTCCTCCGACACGATGGAGTTGAACCGGAAATCGAGGCCGAGGCCACCATAGGCTTCCGGTACGGTGGGGCAGAGCATGCCCGCTTCGCCTGCTCGCAGCCACGCCTCGCGCTCGACGATGCCTTCGCGTTCGTGACGATCGGTGTCGAGGGTGGCGACCACTCGCCGCACCGTTTCACGGAATGCGTCGTGTTCGGCGTCGAACAAGGATCGTGTGGCAGTGTCCAGCATCCCAATCTCCCTTGCCTTTGCCCCAGCCTAGGGGCCAAGTCGGCAAAGGAAAGGGGCGCGATGTCCGGAGCGTTGCAGGGACTGACGATCGTGGAGATGGCCGGGCTCGGGCCGGGGCCGTTCGCGGCAATGATGCTGGCCGACCATGGCGCGCGCGTGATCCGCGTCGAGCGGCCGGGCAATCTCTCCGTCCCAAACGATCCCCTGACCCGCAGCCGTGAGAGCATTGCACTGGACCTTCGCTGGGAGGAGGGAAGGGAGATCGTGCGCCGGCTTGCCGCCAAGGCCGACGGCATCATCGAGGGGTACCGCCCCGGAGTCATGGAGCGGCTCGAGCTTGGGCCCGACCGGTTGCGCGCCGACAATCCACGGCTGGTCTACGGACGGATCACCGGATGGGGCCAGACCGGACCACTTTCCCAGCAAGCCGGTCACGACATCAACTATCTGGCCCTCACCGGCCTCCTGTCCTGCATCGGTGAAGCCGATCGTCCGGCAGCCGTCCCACTGAACCTTGTCGCAGATTATGGCGGGGGCGGGCTGATGCTTGCTTTCGGCATGGTCGCCGCACTGCTGGCGGCGCAGCGCAGCGGTGAAGGTCAGGTGATCGATGCCGCAATGACCGACGGAGCGGCGCTGACGGGCGCACTCATCTACGGCTTGCGCGCGGCTGGCCTGTGGAAGGATCAGCGTCAGGCGAACCTGCTGGATGGCGGCGACCCCATCTACGGCTGTTATGCCTGCGCAGACGGACGGGAGGTGGCGGTCGGGGCTATGGAACCGCAGTTTCGCGCTGCCCTTTATGCCGGCCTCGGCCTTGCTCCCGAGGCCGGTCGGGCAGCGATCGCTGCGGCGTTCGCCACGCGATCACGGGACGAGTGGGTTGCGCTGTTCGACGGCAAGGATGCCTGCGTCGCGCCGGTGCTTGGATTGGGCGAAGCGCCAGAGCATCCGCACAATCGGGAGCGCGGGACGTTCGTGAGGGTTGGCGGAGTGGTGCAGCCGGGACCTGCGCCGAGGCTTCTCGGCACGCCCTCGCCGTCGCCACGAGCGCCGCGTGAGAGTGGCGAGGACGGAGCGGCAATCCTCGCCGGTCTTGGCCTTTCGGAAACCGACATTGCCGGGCTCAGCGAAACAGGCGTTCTGCTGTGAACCCGCAGTTCGAAGCCATGCCCGTCAGCATCTTCGAGGAGATGAGCCTCGCCGCCGCACGGCATGGCGCCGTGAACCTGGGGCAGGGGTTTCCCGATTTCGGCTGGCCCAAGCCCCTGCTCGAAGAGGCGGCGCGCCAGCTTCGCAAGGGGAGCAACCAATATCCCCCCTCTCGCGGGCTGCCGGTGCTGCGCGAGGCGCTCGCCAGTTTCTATGCCGAGCGCCAGAGCCTCACCCTCACGCCCGAGCAATTCGTGGTGACGAGCGGCGCCACCGAGGCGATCGCAGCGGTGCTGCTCGCGGCGCTTCAGCCGGGTGACGGAGCGATCGTCATTGCGCCTGCCTATGACGCCTATGTTCCGCTGATTCGCCGCGCCGGCGGCGAGGTGCAGGAGGTGGTTCTCCGCCCTCCTGCGTGGCGGATCGACCGAGCGCTCCTCGACGCGGCGGTGACGTCCTCGACCCGGCTGGTGGTGGTCAACAACCCTCATAACCCCACCGGGCGCGTGCTCGACGCGGAGGAGCTTCAGGCGCTTGTCGAATTGGCGCGACGACACGACCTCCTCATCCTCAGCGACGAGGTGTGGGAAGAAGTGCTTGCCCCCGGCGCTGCCTTCACGTCGCTTGCCGCCCTCGCACCGGAGCGGACGATCAAGGTCGGTTCGGCGGGCAAGCTCTTTTCGCTCACCGGGTGGAAGGTCGGCTGGGCGGCTGCACCCAACGCGCTTGCCGGCGTGATTGCCCGCGCGCATCAGTATCTGACGTTTGCGACGCCGCCGCACCTGCAGGCCGCCGTTGCCGCGGGTCTGCAGAGCCCCGAGTGGCTCGAGGCACCCCGCCGCGACTTCGATCGCGCTCGCCGCCGGCTTGGCGAAGGGCTTGAGGCGGCAGGCTTCTCCTTGCTTCGAAGCGAGGGCACCTACTTCCAGTGCATCGACCTTCGCGCGTCGGGCATTTCGCTCGACGACCGCTCCTTCGCCGATCTCGCGGTGCAGGAAGCGGGCGTCGCGGTGATCCCGCTCTCCCCCTTCACCGAAGGCCCCGCCGAGCGCGGACTGGTCCGGCTCTGTTTTGCCAAGCAAGATGAGACCATTGATGCAGGAGTGGCGGCGATGGCGACGGCGCGGGACCTCGCCAGAACTCGCTAGGCGCCGACTCGAACGCGTCCCTGCTCCTCTTCGAGCGGGCGGGTCAGCAGTTTCCAGCGCCGTTTGTGCCGGCTTGCCCAGGCGACCAGTTCCCCTGCATCGAGCGGCTGGGCGAGAAGGTATCCCTGCACCAGGTCACAGCCGAGCGCCCGAAGCGCGGCCAGCTGCTCCACCGTCTCGACACCCTCTGCCGTCACCTGCAGCCCGAGGCCATGGGCAAGTTCGATGACAGAACGCACGATCACTTGGTCGTCACGGCTTGACGGCAGGTCGGTCACGAACTGACGATCGATCTTGATCTCGTTGAATGGCAGCTTGCGCAGCTGGATCAGCCCGGAATAACCGGTCCCGAAATCGTCCAGGGCCAGGCCGACGCCCTTGATCCGGAAGCGGGTCAGCGTGTCCATCAGCTTGACGAGGGGCTGAGTCGCGCCCTCCGTCAGCTCCAGGACGAGGCGATCCGTCGGCACGTCGAGCGCCCTGCAGAGCCGCTCCACCAGATCGGGAAAGTCGAGCTGTTCAAGGCTCAGGGCCGAGATGTTCACCGCCACCGACGTATCCAGCCCGGCGGCCTTCCACGCGCGCCACTGACGCAAGGCGGTGCGCAGGGCCCATTGGGTGAGGCCGTCGATCAGGCCGTGCTGCTCGGCGAGGGGCACGAAACGGGCCGGCGACACCGCGCCAAGCTCGCCGTGTGTCCAGCGCATCAGCGCCTCGACTCGCACCAGCGCCCCGGTCGCGGTGTCCACCTTGGGTTGGTAGGCGAGACGCAGTCCGCCTTGCGCGAGTGCCCGCTCGAGCTCGTCGAGCAGCCTCACGTCCTCCCCGTTCACCTCGTCCTGCCGGGTTTGAGCGAGATCAGCAGCGGTTCGAGGTCATCCAGGCGAACCGGCTTCTCCAGCGGGCCAGCCATGGTCAGGCCAAGCTCGGTCCCGAGCCGGAAGGCGCTCTCGAGAACGCGGCGGTCGAACCCGGATACGATCAGGACCGGGCCTGCGAACTCCTGCTCCGCGAGAAAGCGCAGATATTCCACGCCGTCCGTGTTCGGCATGCCAAGGTCGAGCACGACCACGTCGGGCCTGCTTGCCGCGAACGCCTCGACAAAGCTGTTCTGATCGGCGGCGATGGCCGGAGCAAAGCCGGTCATCCGCGCCGCCGATGCCATGTAGTCGGCGAGCGCAGGTTCGTCATCGATCACGAGAAGTCGGGGCAGGTCGGGCATTGCTGCCCCCTTCACGCCTTTGCCGGATACATGCAACCGCTTCTTAACCGTGGGCCGCCTACAAGCCTGTCGTTGCGCCATCGCGCGGCCGAAGTCGCGAGGGAGACAGGAAAGCGTGTTTCAAAGCCTGATCCGCCGCCAGTCCCGGCGCCCGGCCGACGTGGATGCGGCTGCATTCGATTCGACCACCGTGTCGCTGAGCCTGGCGGTGCCCAGGCCGCCGGAGCGGAGGGGGGACGAACGGGTTTCGCCCACGTTGCGCGTCGCCAAGCTCGACAGCGCGGCAGGCGAGCAGCTTATCCGCATCCGCAACATGTCCGCCGGCGGACTGATGGCTGATTGCAGCCGCTGCCCGCCCGTCGGATCGGAAGTCAGGGTCGAGTTCAACAGCCAGCGCATTCCCGCCACCGTGGTGTGGATTCGCGAAGGGCTGATCGGCCTCAAGTTCGACCAGAGTCTCGACCTTGGCGAACTGCTGGCAGGCCGCAAGCCGCGTCACGGCTTCCGCCCGCGTCCGCCCCGTCTTGAGGTCGGCTGTTCGGCCAGTGTCAAGCTCGGCAAGCTCTACTACAAGGTCGAGGTTCAGGACATTTCGCTCGGCGGGATGAAGGTCGCTCCGATCGACGAATATTGCATCGGTGCCAAGGTCGTCGTGGTGGTAGAAAGCCTCCGCCCGATCAAGGGCGAGGTGCGCTGGTATTCCGATCGCCGCGCCGGCATCGTGTTCGACCGCGAACTGGGGTTCGAGGAGCTGGCGGAATGGGTCGGCAAGCGGCTGGAGCTTGCAGCGCTCAAGGCGACTTACCGTTCCTGACTTCTCGTAAAGGGCGAAGGACGCCCCTACATGCACGCCGAACAGATCGGAGTGCTTCAATGAGCGAACAACAAGCCATTCTCGCCGGCGGCTGCTTCTGGTGCACGGAGGCGGTCTTCCTTGACGTCGCGGGCGTGAGCGGTGTCGAGAGCGGTTATATCGGCGGCCAGACGGTGAACCCGACCTACAAGCAGGTGTGCGGCGGCGACACCGGCCACGCCGAGGCGATCCGGATCACCTTCGATCCCGCGGTGGTCGGCTATGGCGACCTTCTCGATATCTTCTTCGCCACCCATGATCCTACCCAGCTCAACCGCCAGGGTAATGATGTGGGTACGCAATATCGCAGCGCGGTCTTCCCCTTGTCCGATGAGCAAGAGAGCGAGGCGCGGCAGAAGATTGCGGCCCTCAACCAGGAGCAGGGCGGCAAGATCGTGACTACGGTTGAGCCGGCGACGACCTGGTACCCGGCCGAGGATTACCACCAGAACTATTGGGAGATAGAGGGTCAGCGCAATCCCTATTGCATGGCGGTCATTCCTCCCAAGCTTAACAAGTTGCGCAAGAGCTTTCAGAATCGCTTGAAGGCCGAAGCGCAGGCATGACGGTGTCGGCGGCGCGGCCCGGAAGAAGTTCGCGCCGCCTTTAAACTGTTGAAGCGGCCTGGTGTTGAACCCTAAGCAGGAACTATGGCTCGACCCTGCTTCAAGCTCGAGAAGGATCACCCGCTGCCGCTGGCCGGGGTGGATGAGGCCGGATGTGCGCCGCTGGCCGGTCCGGTTGTAGCGGCCGCCGTGGTGCTCGACCGCGACCGCTTTCCGCGTGGCATCGACGACAGCAAGAAGCTGAACCTCGAGGCCCGCGAAGCCCTTCACGGCAAGCTGATGCGACAAGCCCGTTGCGGGGTAGGCATCGTGTCGGCGGAGGAGATCGACGCGCTGAACATCTACTGGGCGCGGATGCTGGCCATGGCCCGCGCCGTCGAATCGCTGGGCTTCGATCCGGCGTTCGTCCTCGTCGATGGCAATCGCTGTCCAAAGTGGGAAAGGCCTTCACGGGCCATCATCGCCGGTGATGCGCGCTGCCGCTCGATTGCCGCCGCTTCGATCATCGCCAAGGTCACCCGAGACCGGATCATGGCGGCGCATGCCGAAGCTTACCCCGGCTACGGGTGGGAGCGGAACCGCGGCTATCCGACGCCCGACCACCGCAAGGCGCTGCGCGAACTCGGGCCCACGCCGTTGCATCGGCGGAGCTTCGGCCTTGTCCGGGAAGTCCTGGCCGCGGCCTCGCAGCCGATGCTGGCGCTGGCCGCCGAATAGAAGAGCCGCGGGCTGAGTCCTCCCCGCAACACCACATCAGCTTGAGTCCCTCGGAGCCATCAGGACTCAACATCTTGTGCCCTTCTCGTTGCGGACTCGTTCCGTTCTTCGATCGTGCTGGCTGCCGTTAACCCTTTCGTCGTTGACCCTGACTCATGCCGGACTCACCATGGCGGCCGTAAGCAGGGGACAAGCATCCATGAACCTCATAACGCCCGTTCAGGACGCGCTGCCGCGTGCCCGCCGCAAGGCCGTTGCAGACCCCAGCGGGCGAATCATCGCGGGCGACTGCATCGAAGAGATGCGCAAGCTTCCGGCGTCCAGCGTTGATCTCATCTTCGCCGATCCGCCCTACAATCTGCAGCTTGGCGGCGACCTGTTTCGGCCCGAGGGCGGCCGTGTGGATGCCGTGGACAACGAGTGGGACCGCTTCGACAGCCTCGCGGCCTACGACAAGTTTACCCGTGCCTGGCTGGCGGAGGCGCGGCGGGTGCTGAAAGACGATGGCGCGATTTGGGTGATCGGCAGCTATCACAACATCTTCCGGGTCGGCGCCGCGCTGCAGGATCTCGATTTCTGGATCCTCAACGACATCGTCTGGCGCAAGGCCAATCCGATGCCGAACTTCCGCGGCACCCGCTTCACCAACGCGCATGAGACGTTGCTGTGGTGCTCGAAGTCGCAGGACAGCCGCTACACCTTCAATTACCGCGCGATGAAGGCACTGAACGACGACCTGCAGATGCGGTCCGACTGGGTGCTTCCGATCTGCTCGGGGGGCGAACGGCTAAAAGGGGGTGATGGCCACAAGGCGCACCCGACCCAGAAGCCCGAGAGCCTGCTGTACCGTGTGCTCCTCGCCTGCACGCAGCCGGGCGACACGGTGCTGGACCCGTTCTTCGGCACCGGTACGACGGGCGCCGTCGCCAAGCGACTGGGTCGCCACTGGATCGGGATCGAACGCGAAGCGGACTATATCGACGTGGCCCGCGCGCGCATCGCGGCGACCCTGCCGCTGGACGAGAGTGCGATGGAGACCGTGCCGGACAAGCGCAGCCAACCGCGCGTTGCTTTCGGCCTGCTGGTGGAAAGCGGCCTGGTGCCGGCAGGCACCGTTCTGATGGATACCAAGCGGCGCTGGAAGGCGGCGGTGCGGGCGGATGGCTCGCTCAGCTGCGGGCCGCATGCCGGTTCGATCCACAAGGTCGGCGCTGGTCTCAACAAGGCACCGAGCTGCAATGGCTGGACCTTCTGGCACCTGGAACGGCAGGGGCGGCTGGTGCCGCTCGACACGCTCCGGCAGGAGCATCTGGCGGGACTAGCCTGAGCAGCCATGACCACACGGACCATTCTTCGCCCCACCGCCTTCGTTGACGCGCCGTTCGGCTTTGATGGCCAGGTTGCGCGCCTGGCCGGGACCATGTGCTGGTTCTCCGCCGTCGAAATGCTCATGGTCGGCCACGACGGGCGGGTGACGGCCGAGCTGGTGCCGGTCGAGCGGATGGAGCAGCGCATCGAGGACGACGTCATGGCAGCAGACTGGGCTGCGCTGACGACGCCGCGACCAGCGCTCACCCTCGACGCGCGGACGGTTCGGCTCGACCAGCCGCAGCTGATGGCGATCCTCAACGCCACGCCCGACAGCTTCTCCGATGGCGGTCAGACGGCAACAGCGGATGATGGCTTCGCCGCTGCCGAAGCGGGCGCGGCGATCATTGACGTCGGCGGTGAAAGCACCCGCCCCGGTGCCAAGCCGGTGTGGGAAGGCGACGAGGTCGAGCGGGTGGAACCGCTGGTACGGCAGCTTGCGGGGGGCGGTCTTGCTGTGTCGATCGACACCCGCAAGGCCGCTGTGATGGAAGCCGCGATCGCTGCCGGCGCGACGCTGGTGAACGACGTTTCCGCCCTGCTCTGGGACCAGCGCTCGGCTGAGGTGGTCGCTAGGGCGCGGTGCCCTGTCGTGCTGATGCACCACCAGGGTGATCCGGAAACGATGCAGCACGCTCCCTCCTATCCGCGCGGTGCGCTGGTGGAAGTATTCCTGTGGCTTGAGGACCGCATCCGGGCCGCGGTCGATGCGGGCATCGCGCGTGAGGCGATCATCGTCGATCCGGGCATCGGCTTCGGCAAAAGCGTCGCCCACAATCTTGAACTGATGAATGGTCTTGCGGTGCTGCACGGGCTGGGTTGCCCCTTGCTGGTGGGTGCCAGCCGCAAGCGGACTATTGGCGCGCTGCACAACGAGGCGCCGGCCGATCGCCGCTTGGGCGGCAGTGTCGCGCTTGCGCTCAAGGCGGCGGAGCAGGGCGCCCACCTCATCCGTGCGCATGACGTGTTCGAGACGGTGCAGGCACTTCGGGTGTGGCGCGGTCTGCGGGATCAGGGGCTGACGCCGCGCCTTTAACGGCGCAGAGCAAGGATCATCGGGCCGATCGGTACCAGGCTGTCCATGCGGCCATTGGCGGGATCCCACAGGCTGGACACCGCTCCGTCGAGATAAAGCGCATTGCGGCACCCGAGCGGTCCTGAGAACAGCCGGGCAAATTTGCCGAAGCTGACCGGCGCATCGCTGATCGCGAAGACCGGCACGCCATCCGCACCGACCCCCACGCCATTGCGGACATGGCGGGAGCGCCCGTCGGCATCGAAGCGTGGGTTTACCTTGCCGTCGATGACCAGCATCGGCCCGCTCTGCGTTGCTAGTCTGACGTCACCAGCGGGCGAAAAATCGGCAGTCGTGACAACTTCTGCGCGGCCATTCTCGCGAGCCAGGAAGATGCCATTGGGCTGCAGGTGGAAGTTGCCGCCACCATTGGTGCGGCGATTGATCGCATGGACCTCGAGGCCGCTTGCGATGGCAAGGCCGATCGGGCGTCCTTCATCGTCGAACATCCCGGCGTTCATCGCGAACAGCACGTCGCCGCCGCGCGCCCCGAGCACCTGCTCAAGCGCCACGAAGCTGCGCAGGGGTCGTCCCCGGGCATCGTCGAGCGCAAGCTCCAGCTGTGCTGCGGGGTCACGGCAGATGGTGAAGCGCTGCCCTTCGAACATGAGCGAGCGGCAGGGACCAGACGCCTGTCCATCGCCGACATCGGGCGCGGGGTCCGGGCGCTTGCAGGCGGCGAGCAGGAGAACAAGGAGCAGGACGATCTGCATCGCCGCCCCATGTGGGCGCTTCAGGCGCCGGTGTCGATGCCGAGTTCGGCGAGCTTGCGGTAAAGGGTCGATCGGCCGATCCCGAGGCGGCGCGCGACCTCCGTCATCTTGCCGCGGTAATGGCCGATGGCGAGGCGGATGAGGTCGCCTTCGATTTCCTCCAGCGAGCGGAGATGCCCGTCGGCCTGCCACAGGGTAATCGACTGCCCGCCCGCCAGCGCGGCCGAGGCGGCCACCTGCCCAATCTCGCCGGCGTTGTCGCCGACGCGATTGGTGAAGCGGGATTGCAAAGCGATGTGCGGGAAGTCGTCGGCGGTGAGCGCCGCCCCCTGGCATTGCAGGGCAGCCCGGAACAGCACGTTCGACAGCTGCCTGACATTGCCCGGCCAGCCATAGCGCATCAACACCTGCAGCGCGTCCTCAGCGATCGACAGCGGGCGAATACCCGGCTGGCCAGTGTGCCGCGCAAGAAGGTGGCGGGCGAGAGCCGGAATGTCGCCGCTCCGCTCCCGCAGCGGTGGCACTGCGACCACCGTGCCCGACAAGCGCTCGGCAAGACCTCGGTCGAAGCTGTCGGGCAGGGGTCTGCTGGTTGTCGCGATCACGCGCACGTCGATGCTGTTGGACCCGTTGCAACCAACCGGTCGCACTTCGCCGGTCGCCAGTACCCGATCGAGGATCGCTTGGGTGGCGGCGGGAAGGTCGCCGATCTCGTCCAGCAGCAGGGTGCCCCCATCTGCCTCCACCAACTTGCCGACCCGTTCGGCGAAGGCGCCTGGAAAGGCTCCCGCGACATGGCCGAACAGCTCGCTGTCGATGATGTTGGCCGGGACTGCACGGCAATCCACGGCCACGAAGGAGGCGCGGGCACGCGGGCTCGCCTCGTGCACGGCACGAGCGATGGTTTCCTTGCCAGCACCCGCTTCTCCCACGATCAGCAGGGGGAGGCGGCTGCGGGCAGCCTTGGCGGCGATTGCCAGCGCACTGCGAAACTCCGGTGCGCCGCCGACCATTTCCTCCAGCGCCAGGCTGGGTGCGAGCTTTTCGGACAAGGGTGCCAGTTCACCGGACGCCCGCCGGCGATCGGCGTTGACGGCAAGCGCCTCCAGCAGGCGCTCCGGGGCGACCGGGCGAACCAGGAAATCGCTGGCGCCGGCGCGCATCGCTTCCACTGCCTGGCCTACGGAGCCGTTCTCGGCGAGCACAATGATCGGCAGGCCCGGCCGGTCGCCGCGTAGCGAGCGGACCAGTGCCGGCCCGGCCTCGGGCTCCCAGCGGCCGACCAGCACGGCCCGGATTTCATGACCGTGGGGGCCGCCAAGCAGCTCCTGCACCTGTTCGCCCGCGGGGCTTGCAAACGTGTTCCAACCCGCCCGCGCAGCGGTTGCGGCGACCACTCGGCGCTCGGCCGGATCGGAGTCGATCAGCAGCAGGAATCGAACGGTATCAGCGCGCAAGTGACGAGCTCCCTTGCGCGGCATCCTAGGCGACGATTGTAAAGAAACCGTGATGGCGCCGGGGGGCTTGGGAGGCGGGGCGCAAGCGGCTATGACCTTGCGCAAAGAGCCACTCAAGGGAGCAATCATGGCCGCCGAACCGACTTCCAACTCCGACAACCCGGTCGATTTCAACCGGGCAAAGGAGGATTACAGCCTTTTGATCACCATGCTGAAATGGGGGGCCGTGACTGCCATTCTCATCGGCTTCATCGTCATGATCATCATCGCGAGCTGAGCGCTTGAAAGTCGCGGTTCTCGCCGAAACGGCGCCGGGTGAGACCCGCGTCGCCGCCATCCCGGAAACGGTGAAGAAGCTGGCTGCCCTAGGCGCCAGCGTGGCGGTGGAGGCGGGCGCCGGGCGCCACGCGGGGATCAGCGACGGCGAGTTCGCGGAGGCGGGCGCAATGGTCGGTGCGCGCGGCGAGGTGCTGGCGGGAGCCGAGCTGGTGCTCAGCGTCAGCGCTCCCGAAGCCGAAGAGCTGGGCGGCGCTGCACCCGAGGCGCTGCTGGTCGGGATCATCGACCCGTTTCGTCGTCGTGACGCCGTCAAGGGCTACGCCGCTACGGGACTTGAGGCCCTGGCGATGGAGTGGATGCCGCGGATCACGCGCGCGCAATCCATGGACGTGCTGTCCTCGCAGTCGAACCTTGCGGGCTACAAGGCGGTGATCGATGCGGCGTCTGTCTTCGGCCGCGCCTTTCCGATGATGATGACCGCCGCCGGCACCGTCAGCCCGGCCCGCGCCTTCATCATGGGGGTCGGGGTCGCCGGCCTGCAGGCGATCGCCACCGCCCGCCGCCTCGGCGCGCAGGTCAGCGCCACCGACGTCCGTTCCGCCACCCGCGAACAGATTCAGAGCCTTGGCGCCAAGCCGATCTTCGTCGAAGGCGTGGCCGGGATCGAGGGCGAGGGGCAGGGCGGCTACGCCGGCGAGACCAGCGAGGAGTACCGCAAGGCACAGGCCGAGCTCGTTTCCAACCACCTTGCCAAGCAGGACATCGTGATCACCACCGCGCTGATCCCTGGCAAGCCAGCGCCGCGGCTGATCAGCGACGCCCAGATCGCCACCATGCGGGCCGGCAGCGTGATCGTTGACCTGGCGGCAGACGCAGGCGGCAATGTCGAAGGGTGCGTCGCAGGCGAGATTGCGGAGCGTCATGGTGTGAAGATCATCGGCGCATCCAACCTCGCCCGGTCGCTTCCGGCGGACTCGAGCGCGCTTTATGCCCGCAATCTGTTCAACTTCCTGTCCGCCTTCTGGGACAAGGAAGCGGGCTGTCCTGTCCTTCCCGACGAAGACGAGATCGTGAAGGGCGTGCGACTGACCAAGGGTGGAAAGATCATCAGCGAGCGGCTTGCCTGATGGGCTTGTTTTCGGCCACCGAGGTCGACACCGATGAGATCGCCCGCCGCTATGCAGCGCTGCTGCTCGACGGCGAGGAAGTGCTGATTGCTTTCAAGACCGTGCGCGACATCGCCTTTCTCACCGATCGCCGGCTGTGCCTGGTCAACATCCAGGGGTGGGTCGGGAAGAAAGTCGCCATCCAGTCCATCCCTTATCGTTCGATCACCCGGTTCAGCCTGGAAACGGCAGGGACCTTCGACCTTGAGGCCGACATGGTCTTCTGGCTCGCCGGGGCGGCGCAACCGCTGGAGATCAAGATCGGGCGCGGCAGTAATCTCACCGCGATCCAGCAGATCCTGGCGAGGGGTATCCTCGGCCGCTGAGCCTGACAGTCACCGGGGCAGCGTGCAGCAATTGACCCATTCTGCCCGGGTGAGCATCGCCAGCCGCTCCGGTGCGATCTCAAGGCTGGCATTCCGGCTTCCCGCGGCCGGGAACACGCTGCCGAATGTCCGCAAGCTGACATCGGCATAGACGGGGAGGGGCGTCGCCAGCCCGAAGGGACAAACGCCGCCCACCACATGGCCGGTAACTGCCAGGGTCTCTTCGGCATCGAGCATGCGGATGCGCCCGCCGAAAGCCGCCTTGCACTTGAGGTTGTCGAGACGTGCATCGCCCCGCGTCACCAGCAGCATTACCCGCTCCCTGACCCTGAGCGCGATGGTCTTGGCGATCCGGCCCGGCTCCACCCCAAGCGTCCCGGCCGCATCCGCCACTGTCGCCGTGCTGCCATGCGCCTCGATCAGGCGGAGGTCGGGGGCATGCTCCGCCACCCACGACTTGACGCTTTCGAGGCTCACTGCCCCGCCAGATGAAGCACGATCTCGCGCGGGGTCGGCCGCTGGCGATGCTCGCAGAGGTAAATGCCCTGCCACGTGCCAAGTGCCATGCGGCCGCCGACCACCGGAATGGAGAGCGACGTCGCAGTGATCGCCGAGCGAAGGTGCGCCGGCATGTCGTCCGGCCCTTCGTCATCATGCTCGTAATCGCCCGCCTCGGGCGCAATCCGTGCCAGCCAGCGCTCAAGCTCGCGGCGTGCGGCGGGCGCCGCATTCTCGCTGATCAGCAGCGAGGCCGAGGTGTGCCGGATGAACAAAGTGAGGAGGCCGCATCCGAGCCCCTGCGCTGCGACCCAGCGCTCCACCTCATGGGTGATGAGGTGGAGGCCCTGCGCCGGCGCAGTGAGGCTGAGGATGTGAGTGGTCTGCCTCATGACAAGCCGTCGCCCGAAGCGATCCGAAGGGACGCTCAGGCTCAGGCGGTGACCGTTTGGCCCTTCATCGCGGTTTCAAGGTTCTGCACCACCGCCTCGAAGAACTGTTCGGTGGTCATCCATGGCTGATCGGGGCCGACCAGAATGGCGAGATCCTTGGTCATCTTGCCGCTTTCCACCGTCTCGACACAGACGCGCTCAAGGGTCTCGGCAAACTTCACTACCTCGGGGGTCTCGTCGATGCGGCCGCGGAACTTGAGACCGCCGGTCCAGGCGAAAATGCTGGCGATCGGATTGGTCGAAGTCGCCTTGCCCTGCTGGTGCATGCGGTAGTGGCGGGTGACGGTGCCGTGCGCGGCCTCCGCCTCGACGGTCTGCCCGTCCGGGGTCATCAGCACGCTGGTCATCAGGCCAAGGCTGCCGAAGCCCTGCGCGACCTGGTCGGACTGCACGTCGCCATCATAATTCTTGCAGGCCCAGACGAACTTGCCGCTCCACTTCAGTGCGGAGGCAACCATGTCGTCGATCAGGCGATGCTGATACTCGATACCAGCTTCCTTGAACTTGTCCTTGAACTTACTTTCGAAAACTTCCTCGAAGATGTCCTTGAACCGCCCGTCATAGGCCTTCAGGATGGTGTTCTTGGTGCTGAGATAGACTGGCCAGCCGCGCTGCAGTCCGTAGTTCAGGCACGCTTCGGCGAAGTCGCGGATCGAGGCATCGACGTTGTACATGCCCATGGCGACGCCCGGGCCTTCGAACTCGTACACCTCATGCTCGATCACCTGGCCATCGTCGCCGGTAAACTTGATGGTCAGCTTGCCCGCGCCCGGCACCCGGAAGTCGGTCGCCTTGTACTGGTCGGCAAAGGCATGGCGAGCGACCACAATCGGGTCGGTCCAGCCGGGAATGATCCGGGGCACGTTGGCGATCACGATCGGCTCACGGAAGACAACGCCGCCAAGGATGTTGCGGATGGTGCCGTTCGGCGACTTCCACATCTTCTTGAGGTTGAATTCCTCGACGCGCGCCTCGTCGGGAGTGATGGTGGCGCACTTAACACCAACGCCATACTGCTTGATCGCATTGGCACTCTCGACTGTCACCTTGTCCTCGGTGGCGTCCCGGTTTTCGACCGACAGGTCGTAGTATTTCAGGTCGATATCGAGGTAGGGCAGGATCAGCCGCTCGCGGATCCATTGCCAGATGATGCGGGTCATCTCGTCGCCGTCGAGTTCGACGACCGGGTTCTTCACCTTGATCTTGGTCATGTGCCTGCCTGCTTGGAGAATTCCGGCGTGCAGGTAGCGGCGGCAAGGCGGTCTGGCAACGCGGGCGTCTGCTCGTTAGAGGAGATGGCATGGCGCATATCGACAATCCCGACAGCCAGCTGACCGCGGTCAAGTGGCGCTTCCCCTCGGTCCACCCGGAAGGGCGCAAGTTCGCCGTCATTTCCGGCGCGATCGCCTTCTTCCTCCTGATCCTGGATGGCGGCTTCACCGAGCTGCTCGGCTGGCTGATGGTCGGCGTGACGGTCTGGGTCGCGGCCTTCTTCCGCGATCCGGTGCGGACCACGCCGTCCGACCCCAAGCTGATCGTGTCGCCTGCCGACGGGCTGGTGACCATGATCACCCGTGTGCCGGCCCCGCCGGAGCTTCGCGCCGAGCTGGGGGAGGGTGAGTTCACCCGCGTGTCGGTGTTTATGAGTGTGTTCGACGTGCACATCAATCGCACGCCGATCGCCGGAGTGATCCGCCGCATCGCCTACGTTCCCGGCAAGTTCCTGAACGCCGATCTCGACAAGGCGAGCGAGGACAATGAGCGGCAGCACTTCGTTGTGGAGGGCGATGGTGGCGTGAACATCGGCTTAACCCAGATCGCGGGCCTGGTCGCGCGGCGCATCATGAGCTTCGTCAAGGAAGGCCAGCGGGTCACCAATGGTGAGCGGATCGGCCTGATCCGCTTCGGCAGCCGGGTCGACGTCTATCTTCCCGCCGGCACCGGCTCGCGGCTACTGCTCGGCCAGCGGGCGATCGCAGGTGAGACGATCATCGCCGAGCTTGGTACCGATCCCCTCCTCAACGGAACAAGCCAGTGAAGCCTGCCGAAGGACGTGGGCTGCCGCTTCGCGCCTTCATTCCCAACGCGGTGACCGTGCTGGCGCTGTGCGCCGGCCTTACCGCCATTCGCTATGCCTTTGCCCAGGATTGGGAAAAGGCGATGGTCGCAATCGTCGTCGCCGGGGTGCTGGATGGGCTCGATGGCAATATCGCGCGACTGCTCAAGGCCAACAGCAAGTTCGGCGCCGAGCTTGATTCGCTGTGCGACAACATCGGCTTCGGCACAGCGCCCGCATTGATCCTGTTCCAGTTCTCGCTGTCAAACGCACCCAAGTTCGGCTGGACCGTCGCCCTTGCCCTCGCGGTCAGTTGCGCTCTTCGGCTTGCCCGCTTCAATGCGCGGATCGATGCCGACGTGCAGCCGCACAAGTCAGCCGGGTTCAACACGGGGGTTCCAGCGCCGGTGGGAGCCGGGCTCGCCTTCGCGCCCGTCTATCTGTGGCTGATCACGGGGGACGAGTTGTTCCGAGACTGGCAGCTGGTCATGCCCTGGACCCTGTTCATTGCGGTGCTGATGATCTCGGCCATACCGACGTTCAGCTGGACGTCCTTCCGCATCCGGCGGAGCTGGCGCATCGTGGCGCTTGCCGGTGTTGCGCTTCTGGCGGCCGCGCTGATCAACGAGCCTTGGATCACGCTTCTCCTGGTGTCCTTCGCCTATCTCGCCAGCGTCCCCCTCAGCCTGATCAGCTATGCGAGGGTCAAGCGGCGGCGCGAAGCCGGGGACGTACCGTCACTGGCCGGCTGACCCGTCGCGAGACGATCCGCACCGACACCGGCCGGGTGACGAGCACAGGATCGGCCAGCTGTGAATGACCGCGCAACGCCGCCCCGATCTTGGCCTGATTGACCGCAACGGTTTCACCGATGCTGAACAGGCCAACAGCGAGAATGGCAGTAAAGGCGAGGATGGTGAGAACCAGCATGGCACGTTCTTCCCTTGTTCTTGGGTAGCGCAACGGTGACCGATTCATTTCGTTCCGAGATGGACCGGAGAACCCTTGCTAATGCGCCAATGTTCCCCTTTCGTTCGTTGGCTGTCAACCAATTTGTTCTTGGGTCGTTCTCATCGGCTTAGGTGTCTTCGCTGCAGCACGGCAACAACCTCGGACATGGTCACGTCGCGCGAACGCAGGCTCACCAGCAAGTGGAAGAGGAGGTCGGCCGCCTCTTCGGTGAGCGCTTCCGGTTCGCGACTGACCGCTGCCAGCGCTACCTCCACGCCCTCTTCGCCAACCTTCTGCGCTGCCTTGGCCGATCCATCGGCAAGCAGGCGCGCCGTGTAGCTTGTCGCTGGATCGGCGTTCGCGCGCTGGGTGACGATACGCTCCAGCTTGCCGAGCCAACCGACGCCCTGGCCAACGTCCTCCCCGAAGCAGCTGTCCGTCCCGAGGTGGCAGGTCGGCCCCGCTGGACGTGCTCTCACCAGCAGGGCGTCGCGGTCGCAGTCGGCGGTGACGGCAACCAGCTTGAGCACGTTTCCGCTGCTTTCACCCTTGCGCCACAGCCGCTGCCTGGACCGGCTGAAGAAGGTGACCAGCCCATCCACAAGCGTCGCTTCGAGCGCCGCCCGGTCCATGTAGCCGAGCATCAGCAGCTGGTCGGTATCGGCATCCTGCACGACCGCGGGAAGCAGGCCGTCCATCTTCTGCCAATCCAGCCGGCCGGGATCGAGATTACCTATGCCGCTCATCGCCTGACCTCCACGCCTTCGGACGCCAGCCACGTCTTGAGCTCCGGAATGTCGATCAGCCTGTCGTGAAAGACAGTGGCGGCAAGCGCGCCGCTGGCCCCGGACTGGAACGCAGCGCGAAAATGCTCGGGCGTCCCTGCGCCGCCGCTGACGATCAATGGCACGCTGACCTCCCCCATGACCTCGCGGGCATGAGGGAGGTCATAGCCGTTGCGTACTCCATCCTCAGCCATGGCGTTGAGCACGATCTCGCCCGCGCCGCGGCTCACGGCTTCCTTTGCCCATTCGGTGGTGAGCCGGCCGCTGTCGCGCGTGGCGGATGGGTCCCCCGTATATTGCTTCACCCGGTACACGCCGTCCGCACCGCGCAGGCTGTCGATCCCGACCACCACGCACTGGCTGCCGAAGTCAGAGGCTAGTTCGGTGATCAGCGATGGGGTTTCCAAGGCCGGCGAGTTGATCGACACCTTGTCCGCGCCTGCCTCCAGCACGGCTGCGGCGGTTTGCCGGTCGCGGATGCCGCCAGCAACACAGAAGGGGATATCAATGACATCGGCGATATCGCGCACCCAGCCCAGGTCGAGGCTGCGGCCTTCGGCACTGGCCTTGATCTCGTAGAAGACGAGCTCGTCCGCGCCTTCCGCCGAATAGCGCAAGGCATGTTCGACGATATCACCCACGTCGCGATGGTCGCGGAAGCGCACGCCCTTGACCACGCGGCCGCCCGCGACGTCCAGGCAGGGGATGATCCTAGCCGCGGGCATGAAGCGCCTCCGCCAGGCTTAGTCGGCCTTCCCACATCGCGCGGCCCAGGATCGCACCGTCGGTGGTGAGGCGAACCAGGTCGTACAGCGACGTCACGCCGCCGCTCGCCTGAATGGCGAGATGGGGGAGGCGCTCTACTGCTTCGGAGAGAAGGCCGTGATTCGGACCCTCCAGCATTCCGTCCCGGCCAATGTCGGTCAGGAGAAGGTGCCGGGCTGTCGGGTAAAGCGCAGCGACGTCCCACAAGCTCTGCCCGCTGTCCTCCTGCCAGCCGTGCGTGGCGACCATCGGTTCGGCCAGCACACGCACGTCGAGGCTGAGCGTGATCCGCTCGGGTCCGAAGCGGTCAAGCAGCGCGCTCGTGGCCTGCGGGTCGCGCACGGCGAGGCTGCCGACCACCACCCGCGAGGCTCCGGCGGCAAGCAGGGCAGCGACATGCTCTTCCGTTCGCACGCCGCCTGCCACCTGCAGGCGCAGGGGCGAGGCCGCCGCAAGGGTGGCAAGCAGCGCATGCTGGGCCGGGGCGCCTGCTCGTGCCCCGTCGAGATCGACCACATGCGCCCATTGAGCCCCGGCGTCGGCGAAGGAACGCAGGGCCGCTGCCGGCGCAGGCTCGTAGAAGGTGACCTCGTCGAATCGGCCTTGCCGCAGCCGCACGATGCGGCCCGCGATTAGGTCCATGGCGGGATAGATGATCATGAGGCGAGCCAGGCTGCGAGGAAGCGGGCGCCGGCGGAGCCGGAGCGTTCGGGATGGAATTGGGCGCCGGTCCAGTTGGCGGAACGGACCACGGCAGGCACCGCCACGCCGTGCTGCGCGCGAGCAACGGCTGAGGGACCGTCGGAAGCGGCGTAGCTGTGCGCGAAATAGACGTAGTCGCCGGTGTTCAGGCCAATGTCTTCCGCTTCGACTTCGAGTCTGCTCCAGCCCATGTGCGGAACGGTGATCGACGGGCCGGGCAGAAGCTTGCGCACGGTGCCCGGGATGATCCCCAACATGTCGGTCTCACCCTCCTCGCTGTGCTCGAACAGCAGGTGCATGCCGAGGCAGATACCCAGCGCCGGACGGGCAAAGGCGCGGAGCGACGAGGCGAGCCCGAGCCCGGCGATCCGCTCCATTGCGAAACCGGCCGCGCCTACGCCCGGGACAAGCAGCCGCTCGGCATCTCGAATGACGTCGGGGTCGCTTGCCCGCATGACCTCTGCTCCGAGCCGCCGAAGCGCGGTTTCGATCGACCCAAGATTGCCGTAGCCGAGGTCAAGCAGCGTGACGCGGGTCAAAGCATTCCCTTTGTGCTCGGCAGGGCGTCGCTTTTTCCTTCGATCGAAAGGGCTTGCCGCAAGGCCCTGCCAAATGCCTTGAAGCAGGCCTCGACCTTGTGGTGATCGTTCTCGCCCGCCACTTTCACGTGGATCGCGGCACCGAGACTGTCCGCCAGGCTGCGGAAGACGTGCGGCGTCATTTCGGTCGGATAGTCGCCGATGTGGGTGGCCTCAAAACTCCCTTCGAACTTGGCGAAGGGGCGCCCGCTGAGGTCGATCAGCACCTGCGCCTCGGTTTCGTCCATCGGCAGCGCAAAGCCGAAGCGGCCGATCCCGCGCTTGTCGCCGAGCGCCGACTTGAGCCCCTGTCCAAGCGCGATCGCCACATCTTCGATGCTGTGATGGGGATCGATCTCGAGATCGCCCTGGCAGTTCAGCACCAGGCTGAACCCGCCATGCGCCGCCACCTGGTCCAGCATGTGGTCGTAATAAGGAATGCCAGTGTCGATCCGCCGCGGCTCAGCCCGGTCGAGATCGATAGCGAGCGCGATGCGGGTCTCCTTGGTATCGCGGGCGACCTCGGCCCGGCGGATCTTTGCTTGCTTGACCGCGACGCCAAAGGCGGCAAGCGCGGCATCGTTTTCCGCGCGGGTGCCGATGGTCAGGCGAATGCCGCCCGGCGCGGCTTGCAGGCGATAGCGGACACGGATGCCATCGGCCGTGAGCCTGGCCGCAAGCTGCGCGCTGTCCGCCGTCTCCAGAAATAGGAAATTGCCCGCGCTCGGATGGACCTTCCGGACGAAAGGCGATTGCGCGATCAGCGGCGCCACTCGCTCGCGCTCGGCAAGCAGTTGCGCGATCCGCTCGCGGTGCACGGCCCGCCTCGCCGGCTGCAGCGCTTCAAGCGCAGCGGCAATCGACAAGGTCGGGAGGGGGTAGGGCGGTAAGGCGCGGGCGACGATCTCGAGCGCATCCGCCGGGCCGGCCAGTCCACCGACACGGGCGCCGGCAAGGGCGAAGGCCTTGGACAAAGTCTTGAGCACCAGCAGGTTCGCCCGCTTGGTGGCTTCAGCGGCAAGGCTAGCCGTGTCGCTGAACTCGATATAGGCCTCGTCGGCCAGGACCATGACGTCTGGTAGGGCCTCCGCGATCTGCAGGATGGTTTGGGGGTCGACCGCTGTGCCCGTCGGATTGTTGGGCGTGCAGAGGAACAGCAGCTTCACCGCGCTCGCGGCGCGGACGGCGTCAATCACCTGCACCGGGTCGAGCGTGAAGGTGCCGGACACAAGCGGAATGTCGACCACGCCGGCCCCTTGGAGCCTTGCGAAGTGGGCATAGGCGGAAAAGCTTGGGCTGGTCACCGCCACCTTGTCCTCGGCACCGCGCAGGAAGGTGCGGCAGAGGAGGTCGATCGCATCGTCGCCGCCGCGGGTGACGAGGAACTGGACCGGCTCGACACCGTAGAGCGACGCCATGGCGGCGCGCAGGCGCTGCGGCTGCGGTTCGGGGTAGCGGTTGACTCCGGCAGCGATGCTTCCGCCTGAAAGCGGTCCGAACGGGCTTTCGTTGGCGTCGAGCTTGATGGCGTCCGGGTCGATCTCACGGTTGCCGAGGTCGAACGGTTCGAGCGTCAGTATCTCTGGCCGGGCAAGCCGACTGGCGAGGCTCATGCTGCCCTCGCTTCGGCGGCGCGGGCGTGGGCTTCGAGCGCCTCAAGGCGGGCAAGGGCGGCGGCGGGCGCGGCCAGCGCCTGGCCGGCCTGGCGGGAGACGCGCTGGATGCTGATCGCCTTCATGAAGCTGTGAACCGTGATGCCACTCCACGCCCTGGCAGCGCCGTCGGTAGGAAGAACATGGCTGGACCCGGCCAGATAGTCGCCGAAGCTCTCCGCTGCGGCGTGACCGGCGAAGATCGCGCCAGCATTGGAGATGGCTCGGACGAGTGGCTCCGGCTCGTCAATGGCAAGGCAGAGGTGTTCGGGCGCGTAAGCATTGGCGATGTCCGCTGCTTCACCAAGACTGCCCGCGATGATGGCGCGGCCGTGGGCGAGCGACCGGCGGGCGAGGTCGGCGCGGGGCAAGGTCGCGACCTGACGCTCGACCTGCTCGGCGACGGCCGACGCCACTTCGGCACTGTCGGTGACCAACAGCACCTGCGCCGAGGCGTCATGCTCCGCCTGGCTGAGGAGGTCGGCGGCAATAGTGGCAGCAGACGCGCTGCGATCGGCGATCACCATCAGTTCGGATGGGCCGGCGGGCATGTCGATGGCCGGGCCGCCGGGCATCGCGCTGACCTGCGCCTTGGCCTCGGCAACCCAGGCGTTGCCCGGACCGCAAATCTTGGGACAGGCGGGGATGCCACCGGCGCCGAAAGCAAGCGCGGCAATGGCCTGCGCCCCGCCCACCGTCCAGATGGCGTCCAATCCGCAAAGCTCGGCAGCGAGTGCGATGGCTGGGTCGAGGCCCTGGGGGCTTGGTGGCGTGACGACGACGATCTCGCGCACGCCAGCGGCCCGTGCCGGCAGCGCCTGCATGAGGAGCGAGGAGAAGAGCGGGGTTGCGCCGCCCGGCACGTAGAGTCCCACCCGGTCGAGCGGCCGCCAGACCTTCTCGACGGAAAGGCCAGGCATGGTTTCCACCCTGGTGTCGGCAGGGCGGCTGGCCTCGTGGAAGGTGCGGATGTTGCGCGCGGCGAGCTCCATCGCGGCGACGCTTTCGGACGGCAGCGAAGCGCGCGCCGCGGCGGCGAGCGGCGCGACCTCCACGCGCTCGGGCGCAAGGCCGTCGATGCGGATCGACTGGCGGGTCAGGGCATCCCAGCCGCCGGCGCGGACATCCTCAAGGATCAACGACACGCCGGAGATCAGCTCTGGCGAGCGCCGGGCGGGCGGGCGGGCAAGGGCGGCCGTCCGTTCGGCAGCGCCAAGGTCGGACCAGAGAAGAGGTGTCACAGCATCATCTTTTCAATGGGAAGAACCAGGATCGCCGAAGCGCCGGCGGCCTTTAATTGCTCGAGCGTTTCCCAGAAGACCGATTCGCGGGCGACGGCGTGAACGGCGAAGTGCCCGGGCCGACCGTGCAGCGGAATGATGGTCGGTGCGTCGGCGCCCGGCAGGATGCGGGTGATCGCCGGGAGCGACTCGGAGGCGGCGTTGAGGAGGATGTACTTGGCATCCTTGGTCTGGAGCACGCCCTGAATCCGGCTGAGCAGGGAAGCGCCAAGCTCCTCGCGCTCAGCAGGAACCGGCCGGGTGGTGCGGATCAGCACGGCCTCGCTGTCAAAGACGTCGGCCACGGCGCGCAATCCATTCGCCTCCAGCGTGGCACCGGTGGAGACGAGGTCGCAGATGAAAGGCGCGATCTTGAGGCGAGGGGCGAGTTCAACGGCACCGTTCATCTTGACCACGCTGGCGCTGACGCCCTGCTCCGCCAGCCAGCGTTCGACGATGCGCGGATAGGAGGTGGCGATGCGTTGGCCCGCGAGGCTCTCCGGGCCTTCCCAACCCGTGGCTTCGGGCGCTGCAAGCTTGAGCGAGCAACGAGCGGTGCCGAGCTCGGCGACGATCTCGACCGCAGGCTCGGCCGAGGACAGGCGGAACTCCTCCAGCACGTTGCCGCCAATTATGCCGAACTCGCAGACCCCATCGGCGACAAAGGTCGGGATATCGTCGTCGCGCACGAACATGATGTCGGCGGCGAAGTTCTCCACCCGCGCGGTCAAGGCATTGCGGCCGTTCTGGAGGCGCAGGCCGGCGCCTTTCAGAAGGTCGCGGCTGATGTCGCTCAGCCGACCGTTCTTCTGGATGGCAATGTGGAGCCGGTCTTGATCAATCAGCATCGGGGCGGCTTTCAGGTGAACGGTCGGCTTCGGCCAGGGCATCAATCGCGGCGCGATAGCCGCGATGCGGTTCCTGTCGGAGGAAGCGGGCGACACGGACGATGGTGGTGGTGGAAACGCCGGTGGCGTCGTGAATGTCCCGATAGGACAGGTCGGTGCCGTCGAGCAGCCGCGCAACGTGCCAGCGCTCGGCCAGGGTGCGGATTTCCTGCGGGGTGCAGAGATCGGTCAGGAGCCGCGTCATCTCCGCGGCCGTCCCGGGCGTGAGGAGGGCGCGGCAGAGATCCTCGGCGAGGGCGCTGCCGTCGCGGGTCGGGATGGGAGGGGTCAGTCGTTGTTCCATCGTGCTAATACGCTGGAACGCAGCTAAGAGGGTGTTGCGCCGCTGTCAACCGGCAGGCGGGACCCTGTGCAGGCGCCGCGCTCCGCCCGGCATGGCTGGTTGTTGTCTGCTGACGGAGTGGGACCGAACGCCTGACCGACGGTGCAGGCGTGCAGGTCCGTACGGCAGAAAGCCCGCACGCGATGGGCGCCCGTTTTCGTACACAGCAAAACGCCCGGGCCACCTTGCGGCAACCCGGGCGCCCTCGCGTGACGATTGCTCGCCAGCCCCCTTGGACCATTCGCGGCAGGAGAGCCGCCGCGGCTTGGAACCGGGAGCTTGGTGCCGACTTTTCAGCGCCTTGTCATCAGCTTACGGCGGCCCGTGTCGGGATTGCACAGCGCCTGTGTCAACAACGCCACACTGCCCCTGTGATTGCCTGTTCATCTTGGCCCCTCTAGGGAGCCATCCCATGCGCCTTTCTCAAGCCTTTCTGCCCGTCCTCAAGGAGAGCCCCGCCGACGCCCAGATCGTCAGCCACAAGCTGATGCTGCGTGCCGGGCTGGTACGCCAGACGGCTGCCGGCATCTACGCCTGGCTACCGCTGGGCCTCAGGGTCCTGAACAAGATCGAGCAGATCGTCAGGGAGGAACAGGGCAAGGCGGGAGCGATCGAGCTTCTTATGCCGACGCTACAGTCCGCCGACCTCTGGCGGCAGAGCGGACGATATGACGCCTATGGTCCCGAGATGCTGCGCATTCGCGACCGCCATGACCGCGAGATCCTTTACGGTCCCACCAACGAGGAAATGATCACCGCGCTGTTCGCGGCCGAGACGCGTTCCTACCGCGAGTTGCCGCGCACCTTGTACCATATCCAGTGGAAGTTCCGCGACGAGGTCCGCCCCCGCTTCGGCGTGATGCGCGGGCGCGAGTTCCTGATGAAGGACGCGTACAGCTTCGACCTCGACGAGGCGGGCGCAAGGCTCAGCTATTACAAGCAGATGCTGGCCTATCTTCGCACCTTCCAGCGGATGGGCATCCAGGCCGTGCCGATGCGCGCGGCCAATGGGCCGATCGGCGGCGACTTGAGCCACGAATTTATCGTCCTTGCCCCAACCGGCGAGAGCGAAGTGTTCTACGACGCGGCGTATGACAGCTTCGACTGGAGCCAGGCCGACCTCAACTATGCCGACGAAGCCGGGTTGAAGGGCCTGTTCGACCGGGTGAACACCACCTACGCCGCGACCGACGAGACCCACGACGTCGCTAAATGGGCCGAGCTGCCCGAAGCCACCCGCCGTACCGGCCGCGGGATCGAGGTGGGGCACATCTTCTACTTTGGCACCAAGTACAGCGATGCCATGGGCCTGAAGGTATCGGGTCCGGATGGCTCCACCGTCAGCCCGCACATGGGCAGCTATGGCGTCGGGGTCAGCCGCCTGGTCGGCGCGATCATCGAGGCCAGCCACGACGACAACGGCATCATCTGGCCCGATGCGGTGGCACCTTGGGCCGTCGGCCTGGTCACCATGCGCGGCGACGATGCCGCCAGCCAGGCCGCGGCCGGCGACCTCTACGACAAGCTCACTGCCGCTCGCGTTGAGACGCTTTACGACGACCGTGACGAGCGGGGCGGGGCCAAGCTCGCCGGTATGGACCTGATGGGCCTGCCCAGGCAGGTCATCATGGGTCCGCGCGGACTGGCGGCCGGCACGGTCGAACTCAAGGATCGCCGCACCGGCGAGAAGCAGGAGATCTCCATCGAGAGCGCCCTGGCGAGGCTGACCGCATGATCCTCTCCCGCTATGAGCGGATCATTGCCAAGCGCTACCTCCTTCCCGGCAAGGGCGAGGGGGAGCGCTTCATCTTCCTCGTGTCGATGATCAGCCTCGCCGCGGTTGCGCTCGGCGTAGCCGCCCTGATCATCGTCATGAGCGTGATGAACGGCTTTCGTGCCGAGCTGTTCGAGAAGACCGCAGGCCTCAATGGTCATGCGATCCTGCAAGGCTATGATGGTCGGCTGGAAGGCTGGCAGGGGATTGCCGATCAGGCCCGCAAGGTGCCGGGCGTCACCTCCGCCCTGCCACTGATCGAGCAGCCGCTGATGGCAAGCTCCAATGGTCGGGTCGAAGGCGTGCTGGTGCGCGGCATGCGCGTGTCCGACATGCGCACCAATCCGGTGCTGACGGATGGCATCAAGAGCGGCAGCCTCGCCAATCTGACGCCCGGCTGCAACTGCGTGGCGATCGGCACGCGGCTGGCGACCCAGCTCGGCACCTTTCCGGGCGCCGAGATCAGCCTGATCAGCCCGGAAGGCCGCTCGACCCCGGTCGGTACCGTGCCCCGGATCGTCAGCTACACCGTCGCGGCCACTTTCGAGGTGGGCGTCTACGATTACGACAATGCCTTTGTGATCATGCCGATGGAGGACGCGCAGACCCTGCTGATGCTGGGCGACGCCGTAGGCATGGTCGAGGTGAAGGTCGAGGAGCCCGACAAGATCCAGGACCAGATCGGCGCGCTGACGCAATTGGTGCAGGGCAGGGGCGTGGCGGTCGACTGGCGCAGCATGAACGCCGCCATCTTCGAAGCGCTTGAGGTCGAGCGCGTGGCGATGTTCGTCGTGCTCAGCCTCATCATCCTGGTGGCGGTGTTCAACATTCTGTCCAGCCTGATCATGCTGGTCCGCGCCAAGACCCGCGACATCGCCATCCTGCGCACCATGGGTGCCAGTCGCCGCGGCATGATGAAGGTGTTCGTGACGGTGGGCACCACCATCGGCTCGCTCGGGATCGCGCTTGGACTGCTGCTGGGCGCCGTGTTCCTGTTCTTCCGCCAGCCGATCGTCGACGTTATCCAATGGATGACGGGCCAGAACCTGTGGGATCCCAGCGTGCGGTTCCTCAGCGAGCTTCCCAGCAAGACCGATCCGGTTGAGGTGACGGCCATCGTGGTCACGGCCTTTGTCCTGAGCTTCCTGGCGACGCTCTATCCCGCGTGGAAGGCGGCGAGCACGGATCCGGTGCAGGTGCTTCGCTATGAGTGAACCGGTACTCGAGACGCGGGCCCTGCAGCGCTCCTTTACGCAAGGTGACGTCACCATCACCGTGCTGCGCGGCGTCGATTTGGCCGTGCAGCCGGGCGAGATTGTCGCGTTGCTGGGGCCCTCGGGTTCGGGCAAGTCGACCCTGCTGCAGGCGGTAGGCTTGCTGGAAGGCGGGTTCGAGGGATCGATCCGGATCAACGGTCGCCAGGCCGAGGCGCTGGACACTGACGGGCGCACCGACCTGCGCCGCGAGGCGCTGGGTTTCGTCTACCAGTTCCACCACCTCCTGCCCGATTTTACCGCGATCGAGAATGTCACCCTGCCGCAGCTTATTCGCGGTGCTGAGCCCGAGCCGGCACGCGAGCGGGCGGTCGCTCTGTTAACCGCGCTGGGACTCGGCCACCGCCTCAGCCACCGGCCGGCAAAGCTCAGCGGCGGCGAGCAGCAGCGTGTTGCCGTAGCCCGCGCGCTCGCCAACCGACCGCCCTTGATCCTTGCCGACGAGCCGACCGGTAATCTCGACGAGCATACCGCGGACGTGGTGCTCGCCGAATTCCTGAACCTTGTGCGCGAGGAAGGCAGCGCCGCGCTTGTCGCGACCCACAATGAGCGGCTCGCCCGCAAGATGGACCGGGTGATCCGCCTTCACGAAGGACGGCTTGAGCCGCTGGGACCAAAGCCGGCCTGAAGCGTTCCTGCCGCCATGGTTCAGCGTCCCCCTTTCGACCGCAACAATCCTCCCCCGCCGGGCGGCTTCGACCCCCGCTTCGCCGACGAGGGCAATAATCGGCGCGGGGGTAATCCTCGCTTCAGCGACGAGGGTGGACGGCGCTTCGATGAGCCCGATCCCTTTGATCGCGGCCGCCCGCCTCCCTCGGCCGAGAGGGGACGGGGCGGCTTGGGCGCCAACCGCTGGCTGCTGATCGTCGCCGGCCTGCTGCTGCTGGGCGCCATCCTGTTCGGCCTGTCGCTGACAAGGTCCGGGCCGGGATCGGATGCCCTCGGCAAGGACGCTGAGGGCGAAGAGCAGGCCAACGCCGCCGCCGCTGACCCCGAAGCTGTTTGCGCCGCCCCTGCGACCTACGAACTCATCAAGCGAGAGCTGTTCCGGCAGGCCGCCGCGACGCGCGGCTCGGATGATGCAATCTTTGCGCAGCTGCCGAGCTACGCGACCCTGCGCATCTCTAATCCCGTTCTGCGCGAAGAGGATGAGGGGTTGGAGCGGGTCAGCTGCAGCGGGAGCGCGGCGCTTGACCTGCCGCCCGGCCTTGCCGTGGTCGGGGGCCGCCGCACCCTAAGCGCCAACATCGGCTACAATGTCCAGCCGGCGGCAGACAACAGTGGTCAGGTGGTGGCTCTCAGCGGCGCGGAAGGGATCGTCATTCCCCTCTCGACTCTAGCGCGGATCGGCGGCGCGAACGCCACGCCTGCGGACTCGATCACTCCGGTTCCAGATGTGAGGGAGGCACCCGCGCCCAGCGACCCGCCCGCTGCACCTGCTCCGCCGCCTCCGCCCGAAGGCTCGCGCCCGGCTGATGCTGCGCCTGAGCGCTCGCCGCCTCCGCCAGCCGTGGTCCCGCCGAGTGCGAATGTGCGCCCGAGCTTCAACTGTGCCCGGGCCCGGACCCGCGGCGAGATCGCGGTGTGCAACAGCCCCGAACTGGCGGCGCTCGACCGGCAGATGGCGAACTTCTACCAGACCGCCTATCGCGGCGCAGAGCCGGACACGCGGGCCCTGCTGGAGCGCACTCGCACCCGCTTCCTCGGCTTCCGCGACCGTTGCCGCAACGACGCCTGCGTCGCCGACGCCTATCGTGGAAGGATCAGCGAGATCAGGGACATCGTGGACGGGCGTTGGCGCGCGCCCTGACGCGGGGCACGATGATGTTGGGGATAAGTGCCGGTCTTCCGCTTCCCTTGGCGGGGACCCACCTTTAGACCTCTGCCATGGCTTTCGTTCCGCTTCGTGTGCTGTCGTCCTTTTCGATGCTTGAAGGCGCGATCGAACCCAAGGTGCTGGCCAAGACCGCTGCAAAGCGCGGCTTCCCGGCTGTCGCCCTGACCGATCGCAACGGTCTTTACGCGGCCATGGCCTTCAGCGATGCGGCGATGGATGCAGGCGTGCAGCCGATCGTCGGCGCGACGCTTGGCGTCGCCCGGCCAGCGGAATGGGGTGGGGCGAAGGAGGCGATCGACTGGCTGGTGCTGCTCGCCAAGGACGAGACCGGATATGCCAACCTGTGCCGGCTGGTCAGCAAGGCCCACATGGAGCGGCCCGATCACCTGACGCCGCACGTCACAATTGCCGACCTGTCGACCCATGCCGAGGGCCTGATCGCGCTGACTGCGGGTGGGGAAGGCGCCGTGGTGCGCCTGCTTGCCGACGGGCAGGCCGCAAAGGCGCGCGACGCGCTGCGGGCGCTCGCAGCGCTGTACCCGGATCGCCTGTATGTCGAGGTCAGTCGCCGCGGCGAGGCGGGCGAGGAAGCGGCCGAAGGCGCGCTCCTCGACCTGGCCTACGACCTTGACCTGCCTTTGGTGGCAACCAATCCCGCGCTCTACGCCGAGCCCCACTTCCACGCGGCACATGACGCCATGCTGTGCATTGCCAACGGCGCCTATGTCGACGAGGCCGAGCGTCCCCGTTCGAGCGAGCATGCCTGGCTGAAGGGCGAGGCGGAGATGGCGGCCTTGTTCGAAGACCTGCCCGAGGCGCTTGCCAATACCCTGGTGGTGGCCCGCCGCTGTGCCGTGTCGGCCCCCAAGCGCCGCCCGATCCTGCCACGCATGGGCGAGGACGAGGATGAGGCGCTGCGCGCCGCTGCACGCGCCGGGCTTGAGAAGCGCATCGAACAATATGCCGAGGAGTTGAAGCCCGGCTACCGCGAGCGATTGGAATTCGAGCTCGACGTCATTATTCGCATGGGCTTCGCGGGCTACTTCCTGATCGTTGCCGACTTCATCCAGTGGGCAAAGGCCAACGACATTCCCGTCGGTCCGGGTCGTGGCTCGGGTGCAGGCTCGGCGGTCGCCTGGGCGCTGCTGATTACCGATCTCGACCCGATCGAACTCGGCTTGCTGTTCGAGCGCTTCCTCAACCCCGAACGCGTGTCGATGCCCGACTTCGACATCGACTTCTGCGAAACCCATCGGGACAAGGTCATCCGCTACGTTCAGGCTAAGTACGGCCGGGACAAGGTCGCGCAGATCATCACCTTCGGGCGTCTCAAGGCCCGCGCCGTGCTCAAGGACACCGGGCGCGTCCTGCAGATGAGCTATGGCCATGTCGACCGGTTGGCCAAGCTCGTCCCCAATCACCCGACCGACCCGTGGACGCTTGAGCGCTCCTTGAACGGGGTCAGTGAGCTGGCGGCCGAAGTGAAGAACGAGCCGCAGGTTAAGCGCTTGTTCGATCTGGCGATGAAGCTGGAAGGCCTGCCGCGCCATAGCTCGACCCATGCCGCCGGCGTGGTGATCGGCGACCGACCCTTGCAGGAACTGGTTCCGCTTCACCGCGATCCACGATCCGATATGCCGGTTACCCAGTTCGACATGAAATATGTCGAAGGGGCGGGCCTCGTGAAGTTCGACTTCCTCGGCCTCAAGACCCTGTCGGTGCTGAAGGAAGGCCAGCGCCTGCTGAAGAAGCGCGGGGTCGAGGTCGATTATGCGACGCTCAAGTGGGACGATCCGGCGGTCTACGAGCTCCTCCAGCGCGGCGACACTGTGGGGGTGTTCCAGCTGGAATCCGACGGCATGCGGCGGACGCTGGCGGCGGTGCGGCCGACCAGCTTCGGCGACATCATCGCGCTGGTGTCGCTCTACCGGCCTGGTCCGATGGACAACATCCCCTTGTTTGGTGACCGCAAGAACGGGCGGCAAGCCATTGAATATCCTCACCCGCTGCTGGAAGATGTGCTGAAGGAAACCTACGGCATCTTCGTCTACCAGGAACAGGTGATGCAGGCCGCACAGGTGCTGGCCGGCTACAGCCTCGGTGAAGCCGATCTACTCCGCCGCGCCATGGGCAAGAAGATCCAGAGCGAGATGGACGCCCAGCGCGCCCGCTTCGTCGAAGGCTGCGGGCGGCAGGACATCACGCCAGGCAAGGCGAATGAACTGTTCGACTTGATCGACAAGTTCGCGGGCTACGGCTTCAACAAGAGCCACGCGGCAGCTTATGCGCTGGTCGCTTATCACACCGCATGGCTGAAAGCGCATCACCCGGCGGAATTCTACGCCGCGTCGATGAGCTATGACCTTCACCAGACCGACAAGCTCTGCCTGTTCGTCGATGACCTCCGCCGCATGGGCCAGACGCTGCTGCCGCCCGACGTCAACGCCAGCGAGGCCGCCTTCGACGTGCAGGATGGTGGGGTTCGCTACGCGCTGGGCGCGCTGAAGGGCGTCGGCGAGAAGGCAATGGAGGAACTCGTCGCGGAGCGGACCAAGAAGCCGTTCGCCAGCCTGGAGGACTTTGCGGCGCGGATTGATCCCAGGATCCTCAACCGTCGTCAGCTGGAGAGCCTCGCCTCCGCCGGCGCGCTCGACAGCCTCAACCCTGACCGGGCTGCGGTGCATGCCGGCGCGGAGACCATCCTCGCCCATGCCGCCAGCGCGCACCAGGAGAAGACCAGCGGGCAGGGCGGGCTGTTCGGCGGCGGCGGCGATGAGCCTGCTGAAGTGGTGCCGATCCGCCTTCCACGCGATGCACGCTGGACTCTCGCCGAGCGCATGGCGGCCGAGCGCGACGCCTTCGGCTTCTATTTCTCGGCCCACCCGGTCGACCAGCACAAGCACCTTCTCGCCGCCCACAAGGTTCGGCAGTCGACTGACCTAGGATCGGTCAACATCCCGGCCGATGGTCGCGGCGCGGCGACCATGGCCGGGCTGGTCGAGGAAGCGCGCTGGCGTTCCTCGCAAAAGGGCCGGCGCTTCCTCATGGCCCGGTTCAGCGACGGGGGCGGACAATTCGATGCAACCGTGTTCGACGACGAAGCGGCCGAGGCGGTGGAAGCGGCCGCCAAGGCCGGACAATGCGGACTTGTCACTGTCGAACTCGACCGGCGCCCCGGCGAGGAACAGCCGCGAGTCACGGTGAAGCGCTTCCAGCCGCTCGATGAACTGGCCCGCCGCAGCCGCGTCGAGTTGACCGTCCGCTGCGCGGACGAAGCGGCGCTTCCCGCCGTGCTGGCCGAGCTCAGGGACCTTCCCGCCGGCAGCGGGATCGTTCGCCTGGTCGTTCCGGTCAGCGGCGAGCGTACGGCGCAGCTTCTCCTGCCCGGCCGTTTCGCCGTCGATGCCGAGCTTGGCGCCAGGCTCGAACGTTTCGTCGGAGAAGGCGCCGTCACTCTTGCTGCGGCCGAACAACTGCGACTGGTCGGCTGACAGCAAAAAAGGCCCCGGCATTGCTGCCGAGGCCCTTGCAGGTAGATGAGCCTGACGAGCTCAGTTCATCTTCATGCCTTCCTTGTTCATCAGGCTGGTGATCTTGGCGTTCTGATCTTCGCTCAGCGAATTCTTGAAGCGAGGATAGACCTGCTCTTCCTCCATGCGGGCATGTTCCTCGATGAGGTTCCGGAATTCACGCACGGTCGGAAGGAACTCCGGGCTGTCCTTTTCCATGTTCTCGAGACGATAAAGGTAGGTCTTCACATAGCCATGCTCATGCTCGAGATGGTCGGCGTCGACCGTTTCATTGGCCTGGCGGAGCGCCGGATAGACGACCTGCTCCTCCTGGTGAGCATGCTTGTTCAAGGCATAGTGAATGGTCTTCACAAGGCTGGCGCGCTTGCCGGTTTCGCTGTCCTCGGTGGCCAACAGAAGGTCGAACTTGGCGAGGGTCGCCTTGTGCTCAAGCGCCAGGATCGAATCCCATTCATTCCCCGCCATCATCGATTCGGAGGTCTGCTGCAGAAACTTGCGGGCCCAGTTGGCGCCGATGCCGATCGCCGCACCTGCGGCAAGAGCGCCGAGCAGCGGCAGGGCGCCATTGTCGCTGTCGCCGAAGTTGAAGGCGCTGCGCTCGTTTGACTGACGATTGCTCTTCTTCGCAGTCGAGCGGCTGCGGTCGCGGGTTTCGTTACGCGTGGCCATGTTGATACTCCCTCATGGGTGAATGCTTGGCCGCGAAACGGGTAGGGGAGGGTGGCCGTTCCTGTTGCGAGTTGTTTGCAGGAGCGGCCACCTGTCCGGTCAGACGTCGGCGGGCTCTTCCGCCTTGGTGTGGCTGACGATCAGCGCCTCGATCTCCGGGATCGGACGCCCGCTCATTTCCTTGTTGATGGTGCAGACCACGCGCTTTTCGACTTCCTTGTGCAGCGCCTTGCGGAGAACTCCCAGCGCCTTGGGCGGGGCAACGATGCAAAGATGCTCGAAGTCACCCCTGAGCGCACGCAGGCGCAGTTTCTCGGCCGCGTCCTTGACCCAATTGTCTTCGTCCTGCTGCTTGAAGTCGGTTTCTTCCATGCTTGAGCGGCCCGGGCCCACGCTGCTGTGCGACGTGCCGGGCGCATCGGTCTTCAGGTCGCCATCGTGGTTGGCGTCATCGCGCTCTTCATGGGCCTCGGTACGAAGATCGATCTGGTTCGTGTCGCCTTCATTGCGGAAGAACAGCATCTTGCGGCCGTCGACCACGAGTACCAGCGCACGATTGGGAATGGGCATTGAGGGCTCCTCCTAGTGTATCAGGAAGAGAACGGACGATGCAGGGGAGGGTTGCGCCCCGGCCCTTGCCGGAGCGCCCCTGTCACTCCTCGCTGACGCCAGGATCCACCGGTCTGTCGAGTTCCTGCTCGGCCGTGTTGGCGCCATCGTCAATGGCAACCTCGCCGTCGTGCAGGGTCTCGACCTCGACCTCGTCTTCCTCGTCGATGCGAGCGACGGAGACGACATGCTCGGACTTGTCGACACGGAAGATCATCACGCCCTGCGTGTTGCGACCTGCGATGCGGATCGAGCCCACGGTGGTGCGGATCATCTTGCCTTGGTTGGTGGCCAGCATGATCTGCTCGCCGGGCTTGACCGGGAAGCTCGCAACCACACCACCGTTGCGCTCCGACGTGTCGATATTGGTGATGCCCTGGCCGCCACGACCGGTGCGGCGATATTCATAGGCGCTGGTGCGCTTGCCATAACCGTTCTGAGTGACCGTGAGGATGAACTGCTCCGCTTCCGCCATTTCGGCGATGCGGTCGGCGGACAGGGTACACTCGCCCTCGCGCTCACCCTTCCACGGGGCGAAGCGGAGATAGGCTTCCTTGTCTTCCTGGCTGTTCCCGGCGCGGTGCAGGATCGACATCGAGATGACTTCGTCATCGCCGAGCAGGCGGATGCCGCGAACGCCGGTGGACGAGCGCGACTGGAACTCGCGGATGGCGGTCGCCATGAAGCGGATCGCTTTGCCGCTGCGGGTAGCAAGAAGCACGTCGTCTTCCTCGCTGCACAGCGCCACGCCGATCAAGCGGTCGGTGGCATCCTCTTCCTCGCCCTCGTCGGCGATCCCGAACTTCATCGCGATCTTGCCGGCGGTGGGGATGTTCTTGAACGCGTCCATGCTGTTGCGCCGCACCGCGCCGTGGGCGGTTGCAAACATCAGGTGCAGCGCGTTCCACTGTTCCTCGTCCTCGGGAAGGGGAAGAACGGTGGTGATGACCTCGCCCGCTGCCAGCGGCAGAAGGTTGACCATCGGCCGACCCTTGGCGGTCGGCCCACCCTCCGGCAGTCGCCACACCTTCATCCGGTAGACCCGCCCGAGGTTGGAGAAGAACAGCACCGGATTGTGGGTGGAGGTCACGAACAAATTGGTGACCGCGTCCTCGTCCTTGGTGGCGATGCCCGACCGGCCCTTGCCGCCGCGCTTCTGCTCGCGGAACACCGACAGCGCGGTGCGCTTGATGTAGCCGGTCATGGTGACCGTCACGACCATGTCCTCGCGCTCGATCAGGTCCTCGTCGTCGATCCCGTCGAACGCCGCCGCCAGCTCGGTCCGGCGCGGGGTGGAGAACTCCCGGTCGACCTCGTCCAGCTCCTCGCGCATCACCTCGTATAGGCGGGCGCGATTACCAAGGATCTCGAGCAGGTCGGTGATAACCGTGGCAAGGCCTTCAAGCTCGTTGCCGATCTCGTCGCGGCCAAGCGCGGTGAGGCGGTGGAGACGAAGGTCGAGGATCGCCTTCACCTGCGCTTCGCTGAGGCGGTAATCCTCGCCCACGGCCTGCGCTTCAACCGCTTCGACCAGCTGGATGTAGGGGCGGATCTCGTCACCGGGCCAAGCCCGCGCCAGCAGCGCCTCGCGCGCCTCGGCAGGCGACGCGGAGCCGCGGATGATCCGCACCACCTCGTCGAGATTTGTGACCGCGACCACCAGCCCGAGCAGGATGTGGGCGCGTTCGCGCGCCTTCATCAGCTCGAACTTGGAGCGACGGGTGATGACCTCTTCGCGGAACTTGACGAAGCTCTCGATGATGTCGCGGAGGGTCAGCGTTTCCGGCCGGCCCGAGCGGATCGCCAGCATGTTGGCGGGGAACGACCCCTGCGCCGGCGTGTGCCGCCACAACTGGTTCAGCACTACCTCGGGCGTCGCATCGCGCTTCAGCTCGATCACGACGCGCACGCCTTCGCGGTTGCTCTCGTCACGGATGTCGGAAACGCCTTCGATGCGCTTGTCCTTGGCGGCCTCGGCGATCTTCTCGACCAGCGCATTCTTGCCCTGCTGGAAGGGGATTTCGGTCAGAACGATCGACTTGCGGTCGCCCCGGCCTTCCTCGACCTTGTACTTGGACCGCACCGCGATCGAACCGCGGCCGGTGGTGTAGGCCGAGCGGATGCCGGCGGTGCCGAGGATGGTGGCGCCGGTCGGAAAGTCCGGCCCCTTCACATGCTCCATCAGCTGTTCAGAGGTGACGGCGGGATCGTCGATATAGGCGCGGCAGGCGCTGATCACTTCGCCAAGGTTATGCGGCGGGATATTGGTCGCCATGCCGACCGCAATTCCCCCCGCGCCGTTGACCAGCAGGTTGGGAAAGCGCGCCGGAAGCACCTGCGGCTCGCGCTCGCTGGCGTCGTAGTTCGGTTGAAAGTTGACCGTGTCCTTGTCGAGGTCACCCAGCAGGAAGCCCGCCACCTTGGCCAGCCGCGCTTCGGTGTAGCGCATGGCGGCGGGCGGATCGGGATCCATGGAGCCGAAATTGCCCTGGCCGTCGATCAGCGGCACCCGCATCGACCAGTCCTGGGTCATGCGCGCAAGTGCGTCGTAGATCGCGGTGTCGCCGTGCGGATGGTACTTACCGATCACGTCACCGACGATGCGGGCCGACTTGCGATAAGGTCGATTGTAGACGAACCCGTTCTCGCTGGCCGAAAAAAGGATCCGGCGGTGAACCGGCTTCAACCCGTCGCGGACGTCCGGCAGCGCACGGCTGACGATGACACTCATCGCATAGTCGAGGTAGGAGGTCTTCATCTCCTCGACGATGGAGATGGGGGCGATGACGTCGGTCGGCATGGGCGGGCTATCCGCCGGAGGCATGGTGGCCAATTTCTATCCTGATGCTTGTGCTTATCGTTGTGCCATCAGGTCTAGCAGCGCGCGCGTGTACGCGCGAGGGAATTGTGGGTATCCTCAGCCCTTCACGAACAGCGGCCGGGCAGGGGTGCTGCCCTCTTCCTCGAAGCTCCAGCCGTCACGGTCGAAGCTCCTGAGTGCGGCGAGGTCGCCGATGCGCTCCTCGCACAGCCAGCGGGCCATCGTGCCCCGGGCGACCTTGGCGGTGAAGCTCTGGAATTGCAGGCCCTTGGCGGTTCGGACCCGGAAGTCGGGACTGATCAGCTGAACGCCCTTCTTGGGCAGGAACGGCTGCACCACCGCAAGATATTCGTTGCTGGCAAGGTTCATCAGCAGGCCCGTGCCCTCGGCCTTCAGATCGTCGAGCACCGCCTTCGCAACCTTACGGCCCCAATGCTCGACCAGCTTGCCGCCGCTCGGGCTCCACGCGGTGCCCATTTCCAGCCGGTAGGGTTTCATCGCGTCGAGTGGGCGCAGCACGCCATACAGCCCGGACAGGATGCGCAGATGGTCCTGCGCAAAGGCGATCGTCTCCTCGTCGGCGCTGGCGGCATCGAAGCCGCGGTACACGTCGCCGGCGAACGCCCGGATCGCCGGCCGCTGCTCAGCCTTGCGGAAGGTCTTGAAGCGGGTGGCGTTCAGCTCAGCCAACTTGTCGGAGATGTGCATCAGCCCGGCCAAGTCGTTCGGGCTCAGCTTGGCCGCTGCCCTGGCAATGCTTCCCGCCTCCCGTTCGAAACGAGGCGTGGTCGCCTCCTCCGCGAACGGAGTTGCGAAATCGAGTGTCTTGGCGGGGGATAGCAGGATGATCACAGGGCAGGGCGGCTAGCAAAGCGCAGACCCTCCCGTCCATACCGTCTGCTAACCATTTGAGAAATCGCGGTTCAATGCAGGTTCACGCAAAATCGCGTTGAGACTGGCGGGCGTGGCGGCAGCGGTTTACATGAACCCGCAGTCGCTTGCCGAACCAAACCAGGGAGTAGCTTCTTGATGTCGACGAAGACCCGGGCGCTGATCGCCGCCTTTATGATCTCCGCCGTGGCGGCGCCGACCGTGGCCACCGCGCAGAAGCCCGCAGAGGCACCCAAGGTAACGGTGTCCAGGGAAGCAGGCCCCGCGCTTGTGGCGCTTGAGAAGGCCGTCAAGGAGAATCGCGCGGCCGAAGTGCCGGCACTTGCGGCCGCCGCGCTCGCCGTCGCCAAGACCCCGCAGGATCGCTATTTCGCCTACCGTCTGCAGATGCCGATCTATGCCGCTGCAAATAATGCGGCCGCCTTGTTGCCGGTAATCGAGGGCGTGCTGGAGACCGGACTCGCGACTGGTCCGGAGCTTGCCAACCTGACCCAGCTGTCGGCCAAGCTCAACTACAACAAGGGCGCAGCCGATGCCGCGGCGTCGGCGCTTGCCGCCACCCGCGCGCAGCAGGCGGTGCAGCTCAACCCGAATGACGGCGAGTCCCACTATATCCTCGGGCTGGTCCAGAACCGCCAGAAGCAGCCGGCCGCCGCCGTGGCCTCGCTCCAGAAGGCGCAGTCGCTGTGGGCCGCTGCCGGCAAGCCGTTCGACGCCGCTGTCGGCGATCAGATCTTCTCCATCGCCTATAATGCCAAGCTTCCGGTCGCGCGCGACCTGGCGGTGGCGCAGCTGAAGGCCGCGCCTTCGCCCAAGAATTGGCGCAATGCCATCAAGATCACCGAGCAGGTCAGCAATCTGCCGGCGCCTGACAAGGTTGATCTGTTCCGCCTGCAGCGCGCGACTGCCAGCTTCGAAGGCGAGGGCGACTATTATCCGTACGTCGACGCCCTCCTGACCCGGGGTCTTCCGGGCGAAGCCAAGGCCGTGCTCGACGAGGCCTTCGCGGCCGGCAAGCTCGACCGCAACAAGGCGACGTGGAAGGAAATGCAAAGCGCCGCCTCGGCTCGTGTCGCTGCCGATCGTGCCAGCCTGACCGCTGGTGAGAAGGCGGCGCTTGGCGCTGCCACCGCCCGGCCGGCGCTGGCCACGGGTGACGCCTTCATGAGCTACGGGGACTATGCCAAGGCGGCGACGCTGTACCGTGCGGCGCTCGGCAAGAGCGGTGTCGATGCGGACCTCGCCAACCTGCGCCTCGGCATCGCGCTTGCGCGCAGCGGCGACAAGGCCGGAGCCCAGACTGCACTCAATGCCGTCAAGGGCACCCGCAGCGGCGTGGCGCAGCTCTGGCTGCTCTACCTGCAGCAGTCCGCCTGACATTTTGAAATAGCCGCCCCGGATGTTGCCGGGGCGGCAGTTTCCTCCGATTGCTCGACTGGTTAACCGATCGGTAAAGCCTCTGACGTAAGTCCGAAGCGGAGAAGCCCTTCCGTTCGGAGTATGCATGGCAACCGCCGGTCTTGAACAGGTCACCGAAGATGCGATCCGCACCGTGGCGCGAAGCTGCGGCTCGCTGTCGATTGAATGCTCGGACGTGGCCGGCTACGTCAATGACGTGTCGCAACGCATTGGCGGGCACCTCAAGGCGCTCGACGGACTGGAAGAAGTCACCACCCGCCTGCTCGCCGACCAGGCCCGCGTGTCGGATTCCACAGATGAAGCGCGGCTCCTGTCCGAACAGGCCAAGGCCAAGCTGGAGGCCGGACGCGAGGCGATCGAGCAGACCATTGCCGGCTTCAAGGGCCTGACCGAGCTGGTGGTCGAACTCGGCGACCGGATGGCCGGCTTTGCCTCGGCCATGAACCAGGTGCAGAGCGTTTCCTCGACCATTGAGGCGATCGCCCGCAAGACCAACATGCTGGCGCTGAACGCCACCATCGAAGCCGCGCGGGCAGGGGACGCCGGACGCAGCTTCGCGGTGGTCGCGGCCGAGGTGAAGAAGCTGGCGCACGATACCCGCGCCGCGACCAGCCAGATCGGCCTCACCATCAGTGAACTGACCCGTGAGGCGGGCGCCGTCACCACCGAGATCAAGACCGGCGTCGATCGCAGCCGCGCGGCGCAGAAGGGCTTCGGGCAGATCAGTGAAACGGTCCGCGAAGTGAGCGAGATCGTCGGCATGGTCGACCGCCAGACCGAAGGCATCGCCCATTCCACCAGCCTGATCCAGAACAGCGTCGACCGGGTCAAGGCCAGCCTCACCGACTTCGCCGAGGATGCACGCGAGAATGGCGGGGCGCTGAGCGTCGCACAGCAACGTCTGGCCAAGCTCGAGATGCTGTCAGCCACGATGCTGGACACGCTTGCCAACAGCGGCGCGGAAATCGACGACACGCCGATGATCATCCTGGCGCAGGACGCCATGCGCTCGATCGCCGAAGTCGCCGAGCGCGGCATCCGCGAGGGACGGATCACGATGGAGCAGGTGTTCGACCGCCAGTATGTGCCGATCCCGGGCCGCAACCCGGTGCAGTATGACAATCAGTTCTGCGACTTCGCCGACGAACATATTCGCCCGCTGCTGGACCGCTACAAATTGAAGGATGCGCGCATCCTCGGCTCGGCGATCACCAACGTCGACGGTTTCCTGCCCACCCACCTGTCGGAACGCTGCCAGGCGCCGGGGCCAGACCCGGTGTGGAACGACGCTCACTGCCGCAACCGCCGCATCTTCATGGACGAGCAGACCCGCGCCGCAATCGAGAGCGACAAGCCGGCCATGCTGCTGACCTACCGCATGGAATTGGGCGACCGCGCCTATCCGGTGAAGAACGTCTTCGTGCCGCTCTTCATCAACGGCCGCCGGTGGGGCAATTTCGAGCTGGCCTACCGCGAGGAGTAGGGCCTAGCCTTTCCGCCGCGCCATGAAGGCAAGCCGCTCGAACAGCATGACGTCCTGTTCGTTCTTGAGCAGGGCGCCATGCAACGGCGGAATGGCCTTGGTGGGATCGCGCTCCTGCAGCACATCGAGCGGCATGTCCTCGTGAAGGAGCAGCTTCAGCCAGTCGAGTAGCTCGCTGGTCGACGGCTTCTTCTTGATGCCGGGCACGTCGCGAACGTCGAAGAACAGGTCCAGTGCCTTGCTCAGCAGGATCTTGCTGAGGCCCGGGAAGTGCACCTCGACGATCTTCTCCATCGTCGCTCGGTCGGGAAAAGCGATGTAGTGGAAGAAGCACCGACGGAGGAACGCGTCGGGCAGTTCCTTTTCGTTGTTGGAGGTGATGACCACGATCGGTCGCTCCTTGGCCTTTACCGTCTCGCCCGTCTCGTAGACGTGGAACTCCATCCGATCGAGCTCCTGCAGGAGATCGTTCGGGAATTCGATGTCGGCCTTGTCGATCTCGTCGATCAGCAGCACCGGCAGCTGCGGCGAGGTGAAGGCTTCCCACAGCTTGCCGCGCTTGATGTAATTGCGGATGTCGTGGACGCGCTCCTCGCCGAGCTGCCCGTCGCGCAGCCGCGCCACCGCATCATATTCGTAGAGGCCCTGGTGAGCGCGCGTGGTCGACTTGACATGCCATTCGATCAGCGGGGCGTCGAGCGCCTTGGCGATCTCGTGCGCCAGCACGGTCTTGCCGGTGCCAGGCTCGCCCTTGACCAGCAAGGGCCGGCGAAGGGTGACGGCAGCGTTCACCGCGACGCGCAGGTCGTCGGTGGCGATGTAATCGGAGGTTCCAGAGAAGCGCATGTGCCGCCCCTAGCAGGGCGGATGATGGCTTAGTAGTCCTCGCGCGCCTCGCTGCGAGCCTCAAGAAGATCAAAAAGGGCGCGCTGCTGGAGCAGGAGCTGCTCGGCTCCAAAGCGGATGGCGCGCTCCGCCGCGACGCTGCCCGCCCCCGCTTCCAGCGCTTGCGCGGTCACCGCTTCGTTCGGCAAGGCGCAGGGCGGTACTTCCACCCCGACCCGCACCGCGACCTTGTCCAGCAGGGGGCGAAGGGCCACCCAATCCGACACCAGTGCGCTTGCCGCGCCAAGCGCGCAGCCGCTGCGTTCGGACCGCGCCAGGGTTTCCAGCGCATGTCGCTGAGCGAGAAGGGCGGCCTCCGTTTCGGCCGCGCCAGGCGTGCTCGGGACCGGACCCACGGCAGACGTGAGGCGGACAAGGTACAGGCGCTCTCTCTCGAAGGCCGAAGCGGCATTCTCCAGCCACGTCCGCACCGGCGCGGCCGGCGCGCTTCCGAGCGCCAGTTCGATCACCGTCGGCTGGCGGCCGTACACCGCACACAGCAGATGCACGAAATCATCCAGGTCGCGGGCGCGATACGGTGCAAGGGGACCGGCCAGGTCCTGGGCATGGGCATGGGTTCTGCTCCCGGCCGCGCCGAGGCGCGCGGCATGAGCCTCGGCCACCGCCGAGCCCCCCTGCCGAGCCACTCCGGATTGCACCATTGCCTGTCCCTTTCCACACGATCTCGAAAGAACCGAGACAGCGTCCTAGGCAAGCAAGCTATACCAAGCGGCGTAAAGACAGGGTTAGCAGCGCCTTAAGGAACTGGAGAGGGGTTGCTGGGACAAGGTTGGCGCTGCACTATTCAGCCACTGGCAGGCGTTGTCCGAGCACCGCAAATAAGCTACAAGTACCTGAATAAAGACGCGTTTTGGTCTGCCCTGAGTGGCAAAAGGGGTGTCCTGCCGATGAAAAGATTGCGGTCCGCGCTGGCGCTGGGCGCCATGTCGCTCAGCCTTTCCGCCTGCGTCCAGACCCGGCAGATCGCCGATCTTCAGTTCACTCCGCCGCAGGGCGACTACAAGCTGCTGGTGATGCGACCCGACGTGACGGTCGGCTCGGTCAAGGCGGGCGGGCTGACCGAGCCGCGTGCCGACTGGACCGAGACGGCGCGCGCCCACATCGTCACCGCACTTCGGGCGCAGCAGGCGGGTCGAGGTGGACAGACCACCATCATGGAACGCCGTGACTCGATCCCCGGCGTTCCTGCCGATACCGTGGCCGAACTGGAGCGGCTTCATGCCGCCGTTGGCAGCTCGATTGCGCTTCACAAATTCCTCGGGGCCGAACTGCCGACCAAGCGCGGACGTGGACTCGACTACACGCTGGGCGAGGATGCGGTGAAGCTCGGCCGGGCGACGGGCTATGATTATGCCCTCTTCATGCATGCTCAGGACAGCATCGCCGACAGCGGACGCGTCGCGCTGCAGGTGCTCGGCATTGCTGGCTGCTTTGTCGGTTTCTGCGCGCCCAACATCGGCGGCGGCGGGCAAAGTGCCTACGCCAGCCTTGTCGATCTGCGCACGGGCGAAGTTGTTTGGTTCAACGTCGTCCAGGCCGGCACCCAGGTGGCCGGCATCAAGATGGGTGACATTCGCAAGCCCGAGGGCGCGGCCCAGCTGGTTGATCGCCTGCTTGGCCGGATGAAGCCCGGACGCGACGTGCGGCGGGCGCAGAATGCCGCACAAAGAGCACCGGCAGCGGAGAAGGCACGATGAGTGGCCTCGATCTGTCCCGCCGCGCCATGCTCGCGGGCGGGGCGGCGGCGCTGGTCGCCGGTCCGGCCTCGGCCCGGATCAGCCCCAACAGCCTCAAACCCCTGATCGGCCCCGGTTACCGTCCGGTCGACATCGACGAGAAGGGCCTGTGGCAGCAGATGGACCGTGTGGAGGAGGAGGTCGCGGGATCGAACCTCCTGATCCGTGATCCCGCGCTGAACAGCTACCTGCAGGGCCTGATCGGCAAGGTCGGCGGCCCGGCGGCCAAGGACATGCGCATCTATCTTGCGCGCGTACCCGAGTTCAACGCGATGATGTTCCCGACCGGGTTCACGGTCTTCTTCTCCGGCCTGCTCCTGCGCATGCGGGACGAGGCGCAGCTGGCCGGCGTCATTGCGCACGAAAGCAGCCACTTCCTCCTCAAGCACCAGATCCGCAGCTGGCGCGACATGAAGCGCAAGACCAATATCTTCGCCGGGCTGGCGATGGCGGCGGGCGTGGCAGGTGGCGTCGCCGGCACCTACACGGGTGACCTCGTCCGCCTGGCCGAGCTTGGCACCATCCTGACCCTGTTCCGCTACAGCCGGCAACTCGAGGCGGAATCGGACGCGTTTGGCGTGAAGCTCATCGCCGATGCCGGCTATGCGCCGATGAGCATGTCGGAAACCTGGGACCAGCTCATCACCGAGCTCGAATGGTCGGCCAAGGAGCGGCGCAAACGGGTCGACCGTGGCTACAGTCTGTTCTCGACCCACCCGGCCCCACGCGAACGCCTCAAGGACCTCGCTTTGTCGGCGCAGGAACTGACAGTGCCGGGCCGCAGCTATGATCGCGGGCGCGAGCGGTACCTTCAGGCGCTCAGTCCCATCCGCGCCAGCCTGTTCGACGACCAGGTGCGCCTCAACGATCCCGGTGCCAGCCAGTTCATTGTCGAGACGCTCGCCCGCGACGGCTGGAACGGCACACTGCTGTTCTACCGCGGCGAGATCTTCCGCCTCCGCGAAGGCATCCAGAACCAGCAGGCCGCTGCGCTCAACTATGCGCAGGCCGTGACCTATCCCGATGCTCCCGCCGACGCCTGGCGCTGGCACGGGGTGATGCTGATGAAGCAGGGCAGGACGGCGGAAGGGAGGGCGGCGCTGTCGCGCTATCTCGCCATGGCGCCCGCCGCGCCGGATGCGCCGTTCGTGCGCCAGATGATCCAGGGTTGAGGCAAGGAATGCACGTGAACAGCCAGCACAAGTCGCTCGCCCTTGCCGGCGCCCTGGCCCTGGGCCTTTCGGCCTGCGGCTCGACGGGATCGGTGGGAGGATTCGGCAGCCCTTACGGCCTTGCTCGTGCCGGCCAGACGATCAACGTAGGTTCTGGCGCGATGAGCGTGACAGCGCCGCGCGAGTGGAACCGGCAGGGCGGTTTCTCCTTCACCGACGTCCGCTGGGTCGAGGACTGGACGCTGAATGGTCCTTATCTCGATGGGATCACCTTCGTCACCGGACTCCCCGACAACAAGCGGCTGATCTGGCAGGAGTATAAGGCCGATCGCCAGGTGCCGCGCTTCCGCTCCACCATGACGGCGCCGGAAGTGGCCAGCCTGCTGGAAACATTGTTCCGGGTCGAAGGCGGCGCGGTGGAATTCCGGACGCTCGGCCTGGCACCGCGCACCTTTCTTGGCACCGGCGGCTTTCAGCTCGACTTCGAGCATCTCGATGGCGACGAGGTCTGGCGCAAGGGAAGGGCGGTCGGCGCGGTGATCGACGGTAAGCTCTACCTCATTCTGCTCGATGCGGCGCGCTCGCACTACTACCAGCAGGCGCTGCCGGATTATGAGGCAATGGTGCGAAGTGCCGTACGCCGGCGTTGAGCCGCGACGAAACCTTGTCACCTGCCGCGTGGTTGAGCGCGCGTGACCGATCTTGAGAATCTGCCCGACTTCGAACCGGTCGCCCCGGTTGAGGAACTGGATGCCGCCATCGCCGATACCCTCATCCCCCATGTTGGCAGGTCGGGGGTCAGGGCGCTGGGTGCGATCAGCGACCTCACCGACCAGGAACCGCTCTATGCGGCCGGGGCGGCAACTCTGGTTGTGGCAGCCATGATGCGTGACGGACGGACCTGGCGGGCTGGCACCCGCATCGTTGCGAGCCATCTGCTCGCCACCGGGCTGCGCGGGATCGTCAAGCAGATGGTTGATCGCACACGGCCGGACGCGGCCGCCGAGCGCGGGGAATATGTGCTTCGCGAAGGGCAGCGCCGTGAGACCGACTTCAACAGCTTTCCGTCCGGTCACACCGCCGGTGCGGTGGCTGTGGCGTGCGCGGTCGGTCACGCCTATCCGGCCTCACGCCAGGTCGCCCTGGGGCTTGCCGCTGCGGCCGGTGTCGCGCAGGTGGTGCGCTCCAGGCATTATGTCACGGACGTCGTGGCTGGCGCCATGATCGGGTGGGCAGCCGACGTGCTTGTCGGAGCCCTGATCGATCGCGCGGAGCAGGTCTGACCGCGAGCAGGCTCCAGTGGGTGCCGGAGCCTGCTCGTGGGTCAGCCGACGGGAGAGATCGGCGTGGTCGGCGCCTCGGTGCCCGGCGTGCTCGGGCTTGGCACATCGATCGGGGCCTGTGCCGGCGGAGCCTCCTGCGGGGCAGGGGTCGGCTGCCCGGGCTGGCTCGGTTGTGCCGGTTCGCTGGGTTCGGGAGCGCCGGGCTCGAAGCCGGGGGCGTCGTCGGGGAAGGGGGGAAGCTGTTGCATGAAGTTGAAACGCCGGGAAGCCCGTCAAGGGTCCGCTCCGTCTTGCCCCAACCCCCAACGCTGCTATAGGGCCGGCCCGAACGCTCGCGCGGGCGTGGCGGAATTGGTAGACGCGCTGGTTTTAGGTACCAGTATCGCAAGATGTGGGGGTTCGAGTCCCTTCGCCCGCACCAACCTCCGCCCGGCTCAGGGCGAAGTGACGCCTTTCAACTTGTAATCCGGGATTCCTTGTCACCATGAAGCACGTCGAGATCGAGAACGAGGGCCTGAAGCGGGCCTACCAGCTGACCTTCACGGCGGCCGAGATCGACCAGCGTATCGCGGGCGAGGTGAAGCGCATCGCGCCGCAGATCCGTATGCCCGGCTTCCGCCCCGGCAAGGTGCCCGCCAACCTCATTCGCAAGATGCACGGCGACGCGCTTCACCAGGATGCGCTCAACACCACCATCCAGGAAGGCCTGCAGAAGCTGCTGAGCGAGCAGAACCTGCGTCCGGCGATGCAGCCGCAGGTGGAGCTCAAGGAAGGCTATGCCGCCGGCGGTGACGCCGAGGTGACGGTCCGTCTCGAGACCCTGCCGCAGGTGCCGACCCCGCAGATCGACGGCCTGAAGCTGGAGCGCCTGACGGCCGAAGCCGACGAAAGCGCCGTCGATGCGCAGGTCGAGCAGTTCGCCAGCAACGCCAAGCGCTTCGAGGACGCGCCCGAGGGCAAGGCTGCCGAGACCGGTGACCAGGTGGTGATCGACTTCGTCGGCAAGACCTCGGACGGCGTCGCCTTCGAGGGCGGCACCGGAACCGACATGGCGGTCGAGATCGGCTCGGGCACCCTCATCCCCGGCTTCGAGGACCAGCTGATCGGCGCCAAGGTCGGCGAGGAGCGCACGCTCAACGTCACTTTCCCCGACGATTACCCGGCCGAGAACCTCAAGGGCCAGGCGGCCACCTTCGACGTCAAGGTGACGGCGGTGAAGGTCGCCGGTGAGACGGTGATCGACGACGAGTTCGCCAAGACCCTCGGCCTCCAGAGCCTCGACCAGCTGAAGGGGCTTCTGCGCGATCAGCAGACGCAGGAACTGAACGGCCTCACCCGCACCCACATGAAGCGCCGCCTGCTCGATCAGCTGGCAGCCTCCCACGACTTCGAGGTTCCGCCCTCGATGGTCGAGGCCGAGTTCGCCAACATCATGGCGCAGCTGGAGCATGAAGCCGGCCACGAGTCCGATCCGGAGGCCGCCAAGGCCGAAATCGAAAAGGACAAGGACGAGTATCGCAAGATCGCCGAGCGCCGCGTCCGTCTCGGCCTGCTGCTGAGCGAGATCGGGCAGGCGAACGGCGTCGAGGTCACCAGCCAGGAGATGCAGCGCCTCGTCGCCCAGGCCGCGCAGCAGTATCAGCCGGCCGACCGCGAGCGCTTCCTCCAGTATATCCAGCAGGAGCCGATGGCCGCCGCCCAGCTGCGCGCGCCGCTGTACGAGGACAAGGTCGTCGACTTCCTCTTCACCAAGGCCGAGATCACCGACCGCGCCGCAACCCGCGCCGAGATCGAAGCCGACCTCGAGGCCGAGGAAGGCCATGTGCACGGCCCGGGCTGCGGCCATGACCACAGCCACGAGGCTGCTCCCGCGCCCAAGGCCAAGAAGGGCAAGAAGGCTGCCGTGACGGAAGAAGCGCCTGCCGCTGAATCCGCCGAAACCTCGGCCGAAGTGAAGCCGGCCGCCAAGAAGGCCAAGGCTGCGAAGCCGGCCAAGGGTGCCGTCGAGGCCGAGCCCGAGGCGCCGGTGCCGGCCGAGCCCGTCAAGGATGGTGCAGGCGCCAAGGCTCCTTCCAAGAAGTCGAAGAAGGCTTCGGCCTGAATTCATGAGGCGCCACCCCGGGCTTGACCCGGGGTGGCGCTTCTTTTCTTCTCACCGCAGCAAGCGGGACCCCGGATCATGTCCGGGGCGACGATTATCTTGGGGGTGGGTGAGGGTGACCAGGCAAGACCAGCCACGCATCGCCGTGCTGCTGCCCTGCTACAATGAGGAAGCCGCGATCGGGCCGACCGTCGCTGGCTTCCGGGCGGCGCTTCCTGACGCCACCATCTACGTTTACGACAACAACAGCCGCGATGGGACTGTGCAAGTTGCCGCCGCCGCCGGCGCCGTGGTCCGGACCGAGCGGCAGCAGGGCAAGGGCCATGTCGTCCGCCGAATGTTCGCTGACATCGAGGCGGACGTCTACGTCATGGCCGACGGCGACCTCACCTACGATCCCGCGGCTGCCCCGGCGATGGTCGACCTGCTGTTCGCCGAGCAGCTCGACATGGTGGTCGGCACCCGCCAGCATGACGCCAAGGAAGCCTATCGTGGCGGCCACGTGCTGGGCAATCGCCTGTTCACCGGCCTGTTGAGCTTCCTCTTCGCGCGCAGCTTCACCGACGTCTTCTCGGGCTACCGGGTTTTCTCCCGCCGCTTCGTGAAGAGCTTTCCGGTTCTCTCCTCCGGGTTCGAGATCGAGACGGAGATGAGCATCCACGCGCTTGAACTGCGCATGCCGGTGGGGGAGGTCCCGACCGCTTACGGTGCTCGCCCCGAAGGCTCAGCTTCGAAGCTCTCCACCTTCCGCGACGGCTGGCGCATCCTCAAGGTCATGCTGAACCTGTTCCGGACCGAGCGGCCATGGCTGTTCTTCGGGGTCGCTGGGGCGCTGCTGCTGGTCACCGCCCTGATCCTCGCGGTGCCGCTGGTCCTCACCTATATCGACACCGGCCTGGTGCCGCGCTTTCCCACCGCGATTCTGATCACCGGCCTCGGCATCGTCGCAGTCCTGTCCTTCCTTGCCGGCCTGATCCTCGACACGGTCACCCACGGCCGCCGCGAACTTCGCCGGCTCGCTTATCTCGCGCAGCCCGCGCCCGGCGCGGAACGCTGATGGCCGGGCCGCTCCCGAAGCGGCTGGTGCTCAAGCTCGGCTCCGCGCTTGTCACGCAAGGCGTCGGCGCTGACGCCGCCTTCCTCGCCGACACGGCAGCGGAGGTGGCCAGGCTGAAGGCGGCGGGTTCCTCCGTCCTCCTGGTCAGCTCGGGCGCGGTGGCACTGGGGCGCGGCAAGCTCGGCCTGTCCCGATCACCCCGGCTGGACGAGAAGCAGGCCGCGGCTGCCGTCGGGCAACCGCTTCTGATGCAGGCATGGGAAGCAGCGTTCCGGGGCCATGGCCTCGTCACCGCCCAGCTGCTTCTCACCGCCCGTGACACCGAAGACCGTCGCGCTTTCCTCAACGCCCGCGCCACCCTTGAAGCGCTTCTGAGGGCAGGCGCGGTGCCGATCGTCAACGAGAATGACAGCACCGCCACCGCCGAGCTTCGGGTCGGCGATAACGACCGGCTGTCCGCCCGCGTCGCGCAACTCGCCGGAGCCGACCTGCTGGTCCTGCTGAGCGACGTCGACGGCCTCTATACCGCCGATCCGCGCAGGCAACCGCAGGCCGAGCATGTCGCCAGCCTCGCCTTGGTCACGCCGGAGGTCATGGCAATGGCTGGCGGGGCAAATAGCGAGGGCGTGGGCACCGGCGGGATGCGGACCAAGCTGGAGGCCGCGCGCATCGCCGCCACCGCCGGCTGCGCGACCATGATCGGCAGCGGAGAAGGCAAGGAGGCGCTGGCCCGACTTCTCGCCGGATCGGCCCGCGCCACCCTGGTCGCGGCGCAGGGCAGCCCAGCCCGCGCCTACAAGGCATGGATCGCCGGCACGCTCAGCCCGCTCGGCAGCATGGAGGTCGACGCTGGTGCGGTCCGGGCCCTCAAGGACGGCGCCAGCCTCCTCCCTGCCGGCGTCAGCACAGTCCGCGGGCGTTTCTCACGCGGCGACTGTGTGGCGATACTCGCGCTAGGTGGCGAGGAAGTCGCACGCGGGCTCAGTCGGTACGACTCGCACGAAGCGGTGCGGCTGGTCGGCGCCAGGGGCTCCGCGATCGAGGAACGGCTCGGTTATTCTCGTGGTGACGCGCTTGTCCACCGCGACGATCTGGTGCTGCGATGAGCCTTCAAGACGACCTGCAGGCTCTTGGAGTAGCGGCTCGCCGGGCGGCGGAGATCCTGCGGGTGGCAAGCGCAGAGCAGCGTACGTCAGCAATCCGCGCGATGGCTGGCGCGATCCGCGACCGCTCGGCTGACATCCTCAAGGCCAATGCCGCGGATCTCGCCGCCGCCACCAGGCACCACGACAGGCTCATGCTCGACGAGGCGCGGCTTCAGGCGGTTGCCCACGGCGTCGAGCAGGTTGCAGGCCTGCCGGACCCGGTTGGGACGGAGATCGCCCGGTGGCAGCGCCCCAACGGGCTCGACATCGCCCGGGTGCGGACCCCCATCGGCGTCATCGCCATGATTTACGAAGCGCGGCCCAACGTCACCGCCGATGCCGCTGCGATTTGCGTTCGTTCCGGCAATGCGGTGATCCTTCGCCCTGGGTCGGACTGTTTCGCCAGCAGCCGGGAAATGCATGCCGCGCTGGTGGAGGGACTGGAGCGCGCCGGTCTGCCCGCCGCCACGGTTCAGATGGTGCCGACCACCGATCGGGCGGCCGTCGGCGCGCTTCTGCAAGGGCTAGGCGGCAACATCGACCTGGTCATTCCCCGCGGCGGGCGAAGCCTGGTGGAGCGGGTGCAGGCCGAAGCGCGGGTGCCGGTGCTTGGCCATCTCGAGGGCATTTGCCACACCTATGTCCATGCCGCCGCGGACCCGGCCATGGCCGCCGCAATCGTCCGCAACGCCAAGCTGCGCCGGGTGTCGGTGTGCGGCTCGACCGAAACCCTGCTGATCGACCGTGCCGCGCTGCACATGCTTCCCGCCATCGCGCAGGCACTCGACGGGTGCGAGCTTCGCGGCGATGCCGAGGCAGGGTCCATGGTGCCGATGGCTCTCGCCACCAAAGAGGACTGGCGCACGGAATATCTCGCACCGATCCTCAGCATCCATACCGTAAGTGGCTGGCAGGAAGCGGCAATGCACATCGCCCGCCATGGGACCGGTCACACCGAGGCGATCATCACCGAGGACCGGGCCACGGCCGAAGCCTTCCTCTCGGCCGTCGACAGCGCCATCGTCCTCTGGAACGCCTCGACGCAATTTGCCGACGGCGGCGAGTTCGGGTTCGGTGCGGAGATCGGCATCGCCACCGGCAAGCTCCACGCCCGCGGGCCGGTCGGGCCGGAACAGCTCACCACCTTCAAATATGTAGTGCGCGGGGACGGGCAGGTGCGGCCTTGAACTTGCGCCGCGACCGGACGATGTAGTCACCACACGTAACGACAGGATTAGTCACTTGCCCGATCATCAGGACATCGTTTCCGGCCTCGTTCCCATCGTCATCGAGCAGTCGAACAGGGGCGAGCGCAGCTTCGACATCTATTCGCGGCTGCTGCGCGAGCGCATCGTCTTCATCACCGGTCCGATCGAGGACCACATGTCCTCGCTGATCGTGGCCCAATTGCTCTTCCTCGAGTCCGAGAACCCGAAGAAGGACATTTTCATGTACATCAACTCGCCGGGCGGCGTGGTGACCAGCGGCCTCGCGATCCACGACACGATGCAATACATCCGCCCCCGCGTCGGCACCGTCTGCATCGGTCAGGCCGCGTCGATGGGCAGCTTCCTCCTTGCCGCCGGCGAGCCCGGCATGCGCGTCGCGCTGACCAACAGCCGGATCATGATCCACCAGCCGTCGGGCGGCGCCCAAGGCATGGCGTCCGACATTGAGATCCAGGCACGCGAGATCCTGCGCATGCGGACGCGGTTGAACTCGCTGTATGCCAAGTACACCGGCCAGCCGATCGAGCAGATCGAGAAGTCGATGGACCGTGACAGCTTCCTCGAAGCGGACGAAGCCAAGGCTTACGGCCTGATCGACGCCGTGTTTGACAAGCGCCCGGAAGCGGCCGAACTGGAGCAGCTCGGCATGGGATCGGGCGACGGCCAGCAGGGCTGAGCCCTCGTTCGATCGCTAACGAAAAGGGCGGCTCTAGGGCCGCCCTTCTTGTTTCGGTCAGAAAGCGCTGAGCCCGGTGATCGCCCGGCCGAGGATCAGCGCATGGACGTCGTGCGTGCCCTCGTAGGTGTTGACCGTCTCCAGGTTCAGCGCGTGGCGGATCACCTGATATTCGGCGCTGATCCCGTTGCCGCCATGCATGTCGCGGGCGATCCGGGCGATGTCGAGCGCCTTGCCGACATTGTTGCGCTTGATGAGGCTGATCGTCTCGGGGATCAACTCGCCATCCTCCAACCGCCGGCCGACCCGCAGCGCCGCCTGGAGGCCAAGCGTGATCTCGGTCACCATGTTGGCGAGCTTGAGCTGCACCAGCTGCGTCGCAGCCAGCGGACGGCCAAACTGGTGGCGGTCCAGCGTGTACTGGCGCGCGGCATGGAAACAAGCCTCCGCCGCACCCATGGAGCCCCAGCCAATGCCGTAGCGGGCGCGGTTGAGGCAACCGAACGGTCCCTTCAGCCCCTCGACGTTCGGCAGCAGCGCGTCTTCGCCGACCTCGACCCCGTCCATCACGATCTCGCCGGTGATCGAGGCACGCAGCGAAAGCTTCTGCTTGACCTGCGGGGCCGAGAGGCCCGCCATGCCCTTCTCGAGCACGAAGCCGCGGATCTTGCCGTCATGCGCTTCCGATTTGGCCCAGACGACGAACACGTCGGCGATGGGGCTGTTGGTGATCCACATCTTGGCGCCCGACAGCGAATAGCCGCCTGCCGTCTTCTTCGCGATCGTGCGCATGCCGCCGGGATCGGAACCGGCGTCGGACTCGGTCAGGCCGAAGCAGCCGACCAATTCACCGGAAGCGAGTCCCGGCAGATACTTGCGGCGCTGTTCTTCAGATCCGTAGGCAAAGATCGGGTACATGACGAGCGAGCTCTGCACGCTCATCGCCGACCGGTAACCCGAGTCGACCCGCTCCACCGCGCGTGCGATCAGGCCGTAGGCGACATAGCCGAGCCCGGCGCCGCCATACGCCTGCGGAATGGTCGCGCCGAGCAGGCCGAGCTGACCCATCTCGCGCAGGATCTCGCGGTCGAAACTCTCGTTGAGATAGGCCTCGGTCACCCGCGGCTGGAGGCTTTCCTGCGCATAGCCTTCGGCCGTGTCGCGGACGAGGCGCTCGTCCTCGGTCAGTTGCTCGTCGAGGCCGAACGGATCGGACCAGTCAAACGGCTTCAGCTTGGGCTCGTGGGCGAGCGCGGGATCAGGGGTCTTCAGCATGGCCGCGCCTTAGCCGACCACGCCCTCCGCTTCCACCCCGGCCTTGGCCCGCGGGCGCTGGCGATAAAGCACCGCCAACTGCAAACCCATCGCCAGCAACGAGCAGAGCCGGCCCAGCACCATCGCCGCGCCCGCGCCGACCAGGCCATGGTCGCTCGCCAGGAAGGGCAGGCTGATCACGAACACCAGCGCGCCGAGGATGTTCGCAACGAGCGGCCCGCCGGGACGCCCCAGGCTGTAGAACATCGCCGGCAGCGGAAAGGCGAGGGTGGCGATCACCGGAAGCATCAGCAGCACCGAAAGCAGGGGCGCCGCCGGCGTGAATTCCGCTCCGAACACCAGCGCGAGGAGCCGCTCGCCGAAGAAGCCGATCAGCACCCAGGCGAGCAGCGCGATCATCGTCGCCAGCGCCATGGTCCGGAGCATCAGCTTCCAGGGCCGGCCTGAAGCAGGATCGTGGCGCATCAGCTCCGGATGGACGGCTTTGGCCATGAGGTCGATGGGACTCTGCACCGCGTCGATCAGGCTGCTCGCCACCCGGTAGAGCCCGGTCGCGGCCGGGCTCAGCAAGCCACCGACCAGCAGGCGGGCGACGGGTCCCCAGGCGCTGTTGACCGAAGCGGTGAGGTTAACGGTGAAGGCGAACCGCCACCCGCCGTCCAGCCCCTGGGGACGCAGGCTTGGCCTCAGGCCCTTGAGCAACCCGCGCCGCCGAAGCTCGCGGATCGCTGCGCTCCACAGGTAAAGGTCGCCGATGAGGTCGGCCGCCGCCCAGATCAGCAGATAGGCGGTGAGTTCCAGGTTCAGCGCATAGGCACCGATCACCATGACCAGCCGCATGTATGCGTCGATCGGCGCCTGCCAGGCGATAAGGTCGAACCGGTCCAGCGCACGCAGAACGCCATTGGCGGCCCCCGACGCCATGGTCGGAATCAGCAGGCAGTAGAGGAGGGCGGGCGTCAGCAGCGCATCGGGGATGCCGAACCAGTCGGCGAGCCAGGGCAGCAGCGCCATCGCCAGCAGCATGCCGCCGATCCCCGTCATCAGATCCAGCCCGAGCGCAAAGGACACCGCGCGCCTGAACGGCTGGGTGTCGCCGTCGGCCAGCGGGCGGCTGCCATAGCGCACGATCAGCTGCCAGGACTGGAAATGCGTCAGGCTGCTCGCCGCCATGGCATAACTGTGGACCAGCAGCAGCCAGCCGACGCCCGTAGGCCCAAGATCGCGCGCGGCGAGGGCCAGCACCGCAAGGCTCGCCACCGCTGCCACGCCCTTAGAGATCCCAAGCAGCGAAGTGTTGCGCAGGATGGAGCGCATCGCCCGATCCTCGAACCACCGCCTCATCGCGGTTCCTCGAGGCTGGCGAGGATAGCGTCGGCCGCTCGCTCTGCCGAGCCTGCGAGCGGCCCGAAGGTTTCCGCTACCGCCGCGACCTGCGCGTCGCGGAAGCGATCGGGGCTCGCCAGCGCGCGCAGCAACCCGGCCACCACGTCTTCCGGCGCAACCACTTCGCCGAGCCGCCAGAAGCCATAGTCGGGGTCGCCCTCCCACGCGACGTCGTGGGCGTTGACGAACAGGCAGGGACGGGGCTTCAGCAGCAAATATTCATAGACCTGGCTCGACACGTCGCCGAGATACAGGTCGGCCACCGCAACATGACCCATGTCGGTCATCCGTGGCGAGCCCGTATCGACGAGCACGCGGCCCGGCACTGCAAGCAACTGCCAGCGGCGCAAGTCCGCCGCCGACGCACCCTCGAACGTCCGGATGTGCGGGGCGACGATGAGGTTGAGGTCGGTGTCCCGCGTGATGGCCCGCACGATCTCCTCGGCCCTTGGCAGCGACGACAAAGCGGCCCGGAAATGCGGGTTGTAGAGGACGATCGGCCGTTCATTGTCGAACGGCCTCGGAAGTGCACGGGCACGCGCCGCCAGATATTCGGCCTTGGCATAGCCCACCTGCCTGATGCGCTCAGGCAGGACGCCGGACTGCGCCATGCGCTTTGCCGTCTTGGATCCGGCAACCAGCACCCGGTCGAAGCGGCGAAAGCGCGGTTCGAACGAGACGGCGCGATCCCCGGCGCCATGGGGCTGGCAGACGAACATGGGGTCGGTTACACCCATGCGCTTCAGGGCAATGGACGTGCACTCGGCGGTGACGATGGCGTCATGGCCACGAAGCTGGCTCCGGCTCAGCCACAGCATCGGCAGCTTGGCCAGGCGTGGCTGCCCAAGCCGGTCGAGCATTTGCAGGCGGCGCAGGCGCTCGACCCGCACGGCGGGGCCTGCAAGATCGTCCAGCACCGCCCGCACGGTCGCCTCAACAGCGGCATCGGCGCAGTAGGCGGTGACCTCGACGCCGGGGCGCCGCGACAAGGCTGCGGCAACGGGCAAGGTATGGGTGACGTGGTGAACCCCGCCAACAAACAGAAAGGCGATGCGGCGCCTGGCGCTCATGCCTTGAGCAACGGGCGCAGGCCCGCGGCGGACGGGCCTCCCTCGATGGGAAGCAGCGGCAGGGTCGCATCCTTAGCCAGCGCGAGGACGCCCCGGGGATGGCCTGCCATCAACCGGGCCAGCCGCCCGACCTTTGCCGGCTGCTTGCCGAAGCGGCGCAGCGCCGCCTTGACCACGATCAGGTCGAACACTGCCCTGAGCGCGGGCTCCCGGTAGACGTTCGTCCGGCGATTGGCGGCCAGCAGGCGGCCGAACCACTCCTCCCCCCAGTCGATCAGCGCATCGCTGATCTGGTTGCCGAAGGAGCCGCCGAGGATGACATGCTTGCGGAGTTCCTCCGCGTCATGAGCCATTCCCAGCCGGGCCAGCTTGCGTCCGCTGATCGCCATCTGCCGATCGATGATCCGGTCGACATTGCTGCGGATGGTCTGGCCGGCATGGATCCGCCGCGCGATCAGGAACTGCGGAATGTTCTCGGCGCAGTAAAGATCGGTGAAGCGGGCGAACATGTCGACGTCTTCGCACACCGGAAAGGCAGGGTCGTAGGGGACTGCCTTGATCGCCTCGGCACGGCCGAAGATGCTGCTCTGCTGGAAGGCGGACCGGAACAGCAGCAGCGCGCGGATCTCCTCATGCGAGCGGAACGGCACGCGCCCCCATTTCATCAGTCGTCCGTCGGCAGTGATCTTGCGGGCGGCGCTACCGATCATGTCGACCTTGGGGTGGCGTTGCAGGTAGGCCCGTTGCGCCGCCAGGCGTTGCGGGTGGCACAGGTCGTCGCTGTCCAGCCACGCGATAAACTCGCCGCGCGCCTCTGCCAGCGCCCGGTTTCGGGCAAGCGGAATGCCCTGGTTGGGCGAGGTCCGGACCAGCCTCAGCCGCGCATCGCTGAAGCCCTCGACCACCGCTGCCGTGCGGTCGGTGGAGCCATCGTCCACCACCACCAGCTCGAAATCGGCCATCGTCTGGTCAAGCACGCTCCGCACGGCCGCTCCGATCGTCTCGGCACGATTGTGGACGATGATCAGCACGGAAACGGAAGGCACGGCCATGCTGTGCCGTCTGGCCGAACCCCCGGCAGAGGGCAAGAAGGAGGCAGAACGGGCGCTGGCGGATGGGGTGGGATTCGAACCCACGGTACGGTTCCCCGCACGGCGGTTTTCAAGACCGCTGCCTTAAACCACTCGGCCACCCATCCGTTTTGCGCCGCGGCCGTCGCAAGTCGGTCGCGGTTCAGCTTGTGCCGCCTAGACTGCCTCGACAGCTTGACGCAAGGCGGCTGAACGCCGGAGCGCGCCAAGCGTTGTGAGCGGCATGGTAGGGGAGGGTGCAGGAAAAGTGGCGTTTCGGTGGAGCAGTTCGCTTGTCTGCCTGGCGGCAATCGCCCTCACGCCGGCAAGTGCGCAGCAGGACCGCGATCCGCTTGCCCCGCTTCCGGATGCTTCGCGTGTGCAGCCGCAGGCGCCCATGGCGGCGCCGCGAGTGGTCGCCCAGGCTCCGGCGGCTCCGGTGGCAAGCTCCGCGGCGACCGGTTTCGAGAGCTACAAGCTTCGCCTTTCTTCCACCGCCCGCGCCGCCGGGGTGCGCGAAGCGACCATCGCCGCCGTCATTCCGGCACTTCGCCAGAATGCGCGGGTGATCGCGTTGGATCGCGCCCAGCCGGGCGGTCCTCCGAACAGCAACATCATCCCGCCGTTCGCTCCGTACCGCACGCGGCATGTCACTACCGACCTCATCAATCGCGGCGGCGCACGCTTTCGCGCCCTTGGTCCGCAGCTCGCCTGGCTGGAGCAGCGCTTCGGGGTCGAACCACAGGTGGTGATGGCCATCTTCGGCCATGAAACCAGCTACGGACGGGTAACCGGAAACTTCGACCTGCTAGAAGTCCTCGCCACCCTCGCCTACGAAGGCCGGCGCCGGGCCTTCTTCGAAGAGGAATTCATTGCCGCCCTGCGCCTGGTCGATCGCGGTACGCCGCGAAGCCGGCTGAAAGGCAGCTGGGCGGGCGCTACCGGCTTTCCGCAATTCATGCCCTCCAATGTGCTCCGCCTAGCGACCGATGGCGATGGCGACGGCTATGCCAATATCTGGGGAAGCGAGATGGATGGCCTCGCCTCCATCGCGGCCTATCTGCAGGATGCCGGGTGGAAGCGTGGCGTGCATTGGGGCGTGCCGGTCAGCGTTCCGGCCTCGCTCAACCGCGCCTCGCTTCAGACCACCCTTGTTCCTCCCCGGTGCCCTCAGGTGTTCCGTCGCCACAGTCGCTGGCTGACCGTGCGGGAGTGGCGGCAGCTCGGAGTTCAGCCAACGGGGCAGAGCCTGCCCGAAGGCGAGATGGCGACCCTGATCGAGCCGGACGGACAGGGCGCAACCGCCTACCTCCTGACCGGCAATTACCGCGCCATCCTTGATTACAATTGCTCCAACTTCTACGCTCTGTCTGTCGGACTTCTGGCAGATCGCATCGCGGCAGCGCGATAAAGCCTTCAAGCGTCAAGCCGGGGCGGCTACGACGGGCAACATGAATCGTCCCCGCATCCTTGCCGCCCTGTTCCTCGCCACTTCTGCCGGAGCTGCGATCGCGGCCGCGCCGCCGTTCGAAACTCCCGCGAAGGTCGCTTATCTAGTCGACCTGTCATCGGGCGCCGAACTCCTCGCCAAGAATGCGGACACACCCATGCCGCCGGCTTCCATGGCCAAGATGATGACCAGCGAGGTCGCGTTCGAGCTCATCAAGTCCGGCCAGTTGCCATTGTCGAAGATGTGCACGGTGCGCCCCGAAACCTGGAAGCAATGGCATAGCGCCGGCTCGACCATGTTCCTGTCTGTCAACGAACAGGTCAGCGTCGAGAACCTGCTCCACGGCGTCGTCACCCTGTCGGGTAATGACGCCAGTGTCGTGCTGGCCGAGTGCATTGCCGGAACCGAGCAGGCCTTCGCCAACCAGATGAACGCGCTTGCCAAGCGCCTCGGCATGAAGAACAGCCGGTTCTGCAATGCCACTGGGTGGCCCGACGAGGGCTGCACCGTCACGACTGCCCGTGACCTCGCGATCCTGGCCCGGGCGTCGATCGAGCGGCATCCCAAGCTCTACAAGCAGTTCTACGGCCAGCCGAGCTTCACCTGGGGGAAGACACTCGGCTCTGGCAGCGCCATCACGCAAGCGAACCGGAACCCCATCCTTGGAACCATCCCAGGCGCGGACGGCCTCAAGACCGGCCATACGGAGGAGGCAGGCTACGGCTTCACCGGCTCGGCCGAGCAGAATGGCCGCCGCCTGGTCATGGTGCTCGCTGGCCTCGACAGCTTCACGGGCCGTGTCGCAGAGTCCAACCGGCTGATGAGCTGGGGTTTCGGCTCCTGGCAGTCACGCCCGCTGTTCGCTGCCAACGCTCCCGTTGGTTCGGCCTCCGTGCAGCTGGGTGACAAAGGTGAAGTCGCGCTGGTGGCGCCGCGCGCCATCGCCGTCACCTATCCCGCCGGGACCGTCGGCGGCGAACCGAGAATGCGCATCGCCTACAACGGCCCGCTCAAGGCCCCGATCGCCAAGGGTGCGGAGGTCGCGCAACTGATCGTCACCACCCCCGATGGCACCGTGCAGCGCATGCCGCTCGTTGCGGCGGAAGCCATTGAGGAAGCCGGCTTTTTCGGCCGCCTCTGGATCGGCCTGAAGCAGCTCGTCGGTCTTGCCTGACCCGGTGACCCGCGGGCGCTTCATCACTCTTGAAGGCGGGGAGGGCGTCGGCAAGACGACCCAGCTCCACGCTCTTGCCGTGGCGCTGCGTGGCCTGGGCCGCGACGTGATCACCACCCGCGAACCTGGCGGCAGCGAAGGCGCCGAGGCGATCCGCCGCCTCCTGCTCGAAGGCGGCGAGGAACGCTGGAGCGCGCCCGCCGAGGCCCTGCTTTTTGCCGCCGCCCGTACAGATCATGTCGACAAGCTGGTCCGGCCCGCGGTTCTTGCGGGAAAGTGGGTGCTGTCCGACCGCTTCATCGACAGCTCGCTGGCCTATCAGGGCGGTGCCGGTGGTCTCGGGATTGATGCTGTCCGCGCCATCAACGCCTTCGGGATCGACGATCTCTTTCCCGACCGCACGTTGCTGCTCCTCCACCCTGAAGGCGCTGAGCGGGCGAGGGCTCGCGATGGCGAGGCCGCCGACCGGATTGGCGGCCGTCCGGCGACCTACCACCAAGCCGTGGAGCAGGCCTTTCGCGCCATCGCTGCCGCCGAGCCGAACCGGCTGCGCCTGGTTGATGCGTCGGGCACACCTGAACAGGTGACGGCACGTCTCCTCGCCGCGTTGGACGACCTGCAATGACCCTGCTCGGCCAGGATCGCGCTGTGACAGCTTTCCGCTCGGCGATGGACAGCGGCAGCCTTCACCATGCCTGGCTTCTCGCCGGTCCGCGCGGCGTGGGGAAGGGGACCTTTGCCAGGATCGCCGCCCGCCGCATTCTCGCGCAAGCCGGCGGCCCGCCCGTCGATCTGCCTGGCCTTGATGCGCCAGCCTACCACCCGATGGTCCGCCTGATCGACGCCGGGAGCCATCCCGACTTCCGCCTCGCCAAGCGCGAGCCGCACGACAGCGGACCCAAGAAGGGAGAGCTTCGCCGCGGCATCATCACCGCTCAGGTGCGCAAGCTGCAGGAACTGTTCGCGGTCGCACCGAGCCTCGGGGACTGGCGGGTCGCCATCATCGACTGCATGGACGAGCTCGAGCCCCAGGCGGCGCAGGCACTTCTGAAGACGCTGGAGGAGCCCCCTGCTAAGAGCCTGTTCCTGCTGGTTTCTCATGCGCCTGGACGGCTCCTTCCGACAATTCGTTCCAGGTGCCGGCGGCTTGACTTCCAGACGCTTGACGCGGCCTCGCTCGATCTTGTCCTCCGTGCCGAGCAGCCCAAGCTCTCGGACGAGGAACGAACGCGGCTGATCCCGCTCGCAGGGGGTTCGGCGCGCCGTGCGCTGGAATTTGCCGAGCTCGACCTCGGCCCACTTGCCCAAGAAGCGCTTGCCATTCTCCGCCACGGCGATCCGGACAACAGCCGCCGCTCGCGCCTTGCCTCCAGCCTTGCACTGAAGGCGGCAGCGCCGCGCTATGCCGCCTTCCTCGACATGGTCCCACCCTTGCTTGCAGCGGAGGCCCGCGTGGCGCACGGCCCCCGCCAGCAACGCGCGGCCCACGCTTATGAGCGCGCCCGCGAGACGGCCAGCCTCGCGCCTCGCCTCTCGCTCGACGCGGGCTCCACCGTCTTCGCGCTTGGCACAATCCTGGCGAGCGTCGGGCAGGGCTGATCCAAGGCTTGCCCCTTCCGCAGGGCCGAACGCTTCCCTAAAGCGCTCCGGCCATGTCTGAACCTTTCTACATCACCACCGCCATCGCTTACCCCAATGGCCGACCGCATATAGGCCATGCCTATGAGGCGATCGCCGCTGATGTCATCGCCCGCTGGCACCGAGCGCAGGGCCGCGACGTGCGGCTGGTCACTGGCACTGACGAACACGGCCTCAAGATGGTTCAGACCGCCCGCGGTCAGGGCCGCGACACGCTCGAGTTCGCGGACGAAATGTCCGGCTATTTCCGCGAGATGTGCGACGAGCTTGCGATCAGCTACGATGCCTTTGTGCGTACCACCGAGCAGCGCCACCACGCCGCCAGCATCGCCCTGTGGAAAGCCATGGAAGCGAACGGCGACCTCTACCTCGACCGCTACGAAGGGTGGTACTCGGTTCGGGACGAGGCCTATTATGACGAAAAGGAACTGATCGCCGGCGAGGCAGGGGAAAAGCTCTCGCCACAGGGCACTCCGGTCGAATGGACCGTGGAGGAGAGCTGGTTCTTCAAGCTCTCGCGCTACGCCGAGCGCCTGCTCGCGCACTACGAAGCCAATCCTGACTTCATCCGCCCCGAGAGCCGCCGCAACGAGATCATCCGCTTTGTCGAAGGCGGACTTAAGGACCTCAGCGTCAGCCGGACCAGTTTCGACTGGGGCGTACCGGTGCCGGGTTCGCCAGGGCACGTGATGTACGTCTGGGTAGACGCGCTTACCACCTACATGACCGGTGTCGGCTTTCCCGACGATCGTGTGGAATATGACCGCTTCTGGCCCGCCGACCTCCACCTCATCGGCAAGGATATCGTCCGCTTCCACGCGGTCTACTGGCCGGCCTTCCTGATGAGCGCGAACCTTCCGCTCCCCAAGTCGCTGTTCGGTCACGGCTTCCTCCTCGCCCGCGGCGAGAAGATGTCGAAGAGCCTCGGCAACGTCGTCGACCCGATGGAGCTTGCCCGCACCTATGGCGTCGACGCCCTGCGCTACTTCCTCATGCGCGAAGTCAGCTTCGGGCAGGATGGCAGCTATTCGGACGAGGCGATCGTCACCCGCTGCAATGCCGAACTGGCGAACAGCTTCGGCAATTTGGCGCAGCGCACTTTTTCCATGATCGTCAAGAACCTGGACGGTGTGGTTCCCAAGCCAGGGAAGGAAGACAAGGATGAGGATCTTCATCAGATTGTCGAACAAGCCGAGAGGAAGGCTGCCGAATGCTTTGCAGCCTATGACTTCTCGGCAGGGCTTGACGCTTGGATGAACGCGATCTTCGCTGCCAATGCCTATGTCGATGCACAGGCGCCCTGGACCCTCCGCAAGACCGACCCGGCGCGCATGGCCGAGGTGCTGGGAACGCTGGCGGTGGCTGTTGAACGGCTTGGTTCCATCGTCGAACCTATTGTCCCGGGCTCCATTGCCAGGCTCAGGAACTACCTCGACGAGGGGCGGGCCACTGGCCGCTTGTCCCAACCACAGGCCATTTTCCCGCGTCTGGAACTCGCCGCGACGGACGCTGCCTGATGCTGATCGACAGCCACTGCCACCTTAACTACCCCGGCCTCGTGGACGACGAGGAGGGAGTGCTGGCTCGGGCACGGGCGCGGGGCGTTTCGGGTTTCCTCAACATCTCGACCCGTCAACGTGAATGGGCCGACGTGGTCGCCGCGACCGAGCGCCACCCGGACGTTTGGGCCTCGATTGGCGTCCACCCGCACGAGGCCGACGCGCATCCCGACCTTGGCACCGGAGCATTGGTTGACGCGGCCGCTCACCCGAAGGTGGTGGCAATCGGCGAATGCGGCCTCGACTATTTCTACGACAAGTCCGACCGCGACAGCCAGAAGGCCCGCTTTCGTGCCCAGATCGAGGCTGCGCGCCAAGCCGACTTGCCGCTCATCATCCACACCCGCGACGCCGAGGAAGATACTGCTGCCATTCTCGCCGAAGAGGCAGCAAGAGGCGGCGTCAGGGGAGTCCTGCACTGCTTCACCGGCACCCAGTGGCTGGCAGACCGCGGGCTCGAGATCGGATTCTACATATCCCTGTCCGGGATTGTGACCTTCAAGAACGCCAAGGATTTGCAAGCGGTCGCCAGGAACATCCCCGAAGACCGCCTGCTGGTGGAAACCGACGCGCCGTTCCTTGCCCCCGTGCCCAACCGCGGCAAGCCATGCGAGCCGGCCTTTGTCGCGGACACCGCCGCCTTCGTCGCCGCGCTTCGGGGTTCCGGCGCCGACCAGCTTGCAACGACGACCAGCGCCAACTTCTTCCGCCTCTTCGACAAGGCGGCGCCCGCGCGGTGAAGCTTCGCATCCTGGGGTCGGGCACCAGCTCGGGCGTACCGCGGATCGGCAACGACTGGGGGAGCGTCGATCCGTCCGAACCGAAGAACCGCCGCCTGCGCGCTTCGGCGCTCGCCACCATCGGCTCGCAGCGTCTCCTTATCGATGCCGGGCCCGATCTCCGCGAGCAACTGAACGCAGCAGGGGTGGGGGAGGTCGATCATGTGATCATCACCCACGACCATGCCGACCACATCCACGGCCTCGACGACCTGCGCCAGGTCGCGCACAACCGCGGCGACCAGGTGCCGGTTCATGGGCGTGCGGACTTGCTGGAGCGATTGCTTGCGCGCTTCCGCTACCTCTTCAGCGGCAATGCGCTTTATCCCGCCGTCTGCATTTCTCATGAGATCGGCGAAAGTGACTGGACGATCCAGGGCGTCCGTGTTCGCTTCGTCGACCAGCCCCATGGCCGTATCACCAGTCTTGGCATGCGCTTCGACGAAGGCGGCAGAAGCCTGGTTTACGCGATCGACTATGTCACCCTGACAGACGCCATGGCGTCACTCTACCAAGGCGCCGACATCTGGGTGTCCGATTGCCTGCGCCGACGGCCACACCCGACCCACGCGCATCTAGACGCGGTGCTCGGCTGGGCGCGCGACCTCCGCGTCGGGCATCTGGTCCTTTCGCATCTCGACAACAGCATGGACCATTCCCAACTAGTGTCGGAGTTGCCCGACTGGGTGGAACCGGCTTTCGACGGGCTTGAACTGGAGCTTTAGCGGCAAGACGATGGACGACGGTCAGATCCCAAGTGCGCTGATCCTGCTCGTCATGCTGGTCTTCATCGCAACCAGCCTTGTCGGCCGGGGTCTGAGCGTTGGCAAAACTGCCCGCATGGGCTTTGCTTGGCTCGGCATCTTCGCAGTTGGCTTTTCCTTGTTCGCCTTTCGCGGTGAGTTCGGTGCCATCGGTGCTAGGCTCAAGAGCGAAGCCGTGGGCGAGGCGCCGGCAGTGGTCAGCGGCGGAGCGCTGCGCATCGCCAAGCGGGATGATGGCCACTTCTGGGTGGAGGGCAAGGTCAACGGTCGTGAAGCGCGCTTCCTGGTCGACAGCGGCGCGACGACGACCACCATCTCGTCAAGCCTTGCGCAGGAGGCGGGGCTTGAGCCGGGCATGCGCGGCAATGTCGTCAACACCGCCAATGGCACGGTCTTCATGCCGCGTGTCACTGCCAGCCTTCTTGAGATCGGGCCCATCCGCCGCACCGATACGTCTATCAACATCAACCCCAACGACGGCGTCAACGTGCTTGGCATGGACTTCCTGTCCAGCCTTTCCAGCTGGGGCGTCCAGAACGATGCCTTGCTTCTGCAGCCATGATCACCAACGACCTTCATCTTGGCGGGCTGTACCTGCTGATGGCTGCAATGCTGATCGCCGGTGCGCTGATCGGGCGGCGCGCACCGCTGGCCAAGGGCATCACGTCCATCCTGGGGTTCGTGGTCATTTTCGGCGCTGGCTTCATCGTCTTCAGCTTTCGCGACGATCTGCATTATGTCGCCCAGCGGCTCGAGGCGGAGGCGACGGGCAAGCCCGTGCAATTGACCGGCGAGGTGATCCGCGTGCCGATTGCGCTCGACGGGCACTTCTGGGTGCAGGCGCGGATCAATGGCGTGCCGGTGGACTTTCTAGTCGACAGCGGCGCCACGATGACGACAATCGGCCGCAAGACCGCTGCCGCTGCCGGAGTGCCGGTCAGTCGTGAGCGCGCTCAACTGGTCCGCACCGGCAATGGCCTGATCCGCGTCGCGACTGGGCGGGCCGAGACAATGATGCTCGGAGACATCGAACGCCAGGACGTCCGGATTTTCGTTGCAGATGGTGACGAGTTGAATGTTCTTGGCATGAACTTTCTCAGCAGCCTGACACGCTGGAGCGTCGAAGGGCGATGGCTCGTCCTGGAAGGCTGACAATACCGGTCTTTACATAATACATATTATCAGACTTTATATGGTAGTGGTCCGCGGGACTCGAGCATTGCGTGTTTGCCCCTGAACAGCCTCGATCACCGACGTCGTTGATTGCTTCCTGATCTTCCGCATCGCAAGGAGGGCGAATGATCATGCCTCCGCAACCCGATGCCTCCGCGGCCCTTCAGCGATTGATGGCGATCATGTCGCGACTGCGCGATCCCGAGCGCGGATGCGAGTGGGACACAGTTCAGACCTTCGAGACGATCGCACCATACACCATCGAAGAAGCGTATGAGGTCGCTGACGCAATCCAGCGCGGTGACCTTCATGACCTGAAGGACGAATTGGGCGATCTAGCGCTGCAGATCGTCTTTCATGCGCAGATGGCGGCCGAGGCCGGCCATTTCACCCTGGCGCAGGTGCTGGACGGCATCAGCGCCAAGATGGAGCGACGCCATCCCCATGTCTTCGGTGACGACCCGACTGGCGGCCATCACCGCTGGGAGGAGATCAAGGCGGCTGAACGTACGCAGAAGGACGATGCGAGCCTGCTGGCCGGGGTAGCCCTTGCCCTGCCCGCGCTGGAGCGCGCCGCCAAGCTGCAGAAGCGCGCAGCGCGGAGCGGGTTCGACTGGCCGGACGTCGACGGGTCACGAGCCAAGATCCTGGAAGAGTTGCAAGAAGTCGAAGATGCCTCAAATGATGAGGAGCGCGAGGAAGAGGTAGGCGATCTCCTGTTCGCCGTCGTCAACCTCGCACGGTTTCTCAAGATCAATCCGGAAGAGGCGCTGCGCAAGGCCAATGCCAAGTTCGAGAGGCGCTTTCGTGCAATCGAGACGGCACCGGATTTTGCTTCATTGACGCTTGAGGAGAAGGAACGGCTCTGGGTCGCCCAGAAGGGCCGCTGACGTGCGCATCGCGCTGTATCAGCCCGAAATTGCCGGCAACGTCGGAGCGGTGCTCCGCCTGGGGGCCTGCATGGGAGTTGGCGTCGACCTGATTGAACCCATGGGCTTCGCATGGGACGACCGGCGGGTGCGCCGGACGGCGATGGACTATATCGACCATGTCGACGTCGTCCGCCACGACGGCTGGGATGCCTTCCGTGCCGGCAGCCACAACGCGCGCCTTATCCTTTTCTCGAGCAAGGCAAGCCGATCGCCTTACGAGCATCAGTTCGAAACCAGCGATATCCTCCTGTTCGGAAAGGAAAGCGCGGGTGTCCCGGGGCATGTTGCAGAGGAATGTGCCGCCGCCTTGCGCATTCCCATGCGACCGCAGGTGCGCTCCCTCAATCTTGCCACCTCGGCAGCACTCGCCCTTGGTGAGGCATTGCGGCAGACAGGCCTGTTACCACGTGTGTGATATGCCTCTGAACCCCCTTCTCCTGTCTATCCTCAGAGTGCCTGCCAACGTTGCCAATTTTCCGGGCTGAGCCGAACCGCGACGAACATTTCGCTCCCCTCGTTCCGTGCGTCGAGCACTTCGCCGCGGCTGTGCAGCCAGGCGAGCTTGCCGCCTTCGCTTGCCGACAGCCGAACATGATGCACACTGGCACCCTCCCGCAGCAGATCGGCAACGCGCGTGGCAAGCTGCCCTTCCCCCTCCCCGGTCAGCGCTGACAGGGTGATCACATCGTCTCGCCGGTCGGCTTCATTCTCGACCGCTGCCCTGTCCTCGCCTTCGAGCAGGTCGACTTTGTTCCACACCTCCAGCCTTGGCGGACCATCGTCGCCTTCGCCCAGGCCGAGGTCGCCAAGCACCTGTTCTACATCGGTCTTCTGAGCGTCGCTGTCAGGGTGGTGAATGTCGCGAACGTGGAGGATGAGGTCGGCGGAGGCCACTTCCTCCAGCGTCGCGCGAAACGCCGCGACCAGTTCGGTGGGAAGGTTGGACACAAAGCCTACCGTGTCCGACAGAATCGCCTTGTCGAAGCCTGGCAGCGCAAATTCGCGCATCGTCGGGTCGAGTGTCGCAAACAGCAAGTCCTCGGCCAGCACCGAGGCGCGGGTCAGTCGGTTGAACAGCGTCGACTTGCCGGCATTGGTGTAGCCGACCAGCGCGATCACCGGCCAGGGCGCACGCTTGCGGCGATCACGGTGCAGGGCGCGGGTGCGCTTGACCTGCTCCAACTCCTTGCGGATGCGCGCCATCCGGTCGCGGATCAGCCGGCGATCGGCTTCGATCTGAGTTTCACCGGGACCACCAAGAAAACCAAAGCCACCGCGCTGCCGCTCGAGGTGGGTCCAGCTGCGCACCAGCCGGCCTGCCTGATAGTCAAGATGCGCCAGTTCAACCTGCAGCCGGCCCTCAGCGGTAGCCGCCCGCTCACCGAAGATCTCGAGAATAAGGCCGGTGCGATCGATGACCTTGGCCTTGGTCCCGTCCTCAAGGTTCTTCTGCTGCACCGGGGTCAAGGCGGCATCCACCACCAGCACCTTGGCATCGGCCGCTTCGGCGCGGGAGGCGATCTCCTCCACCTGCCCCTTGCCGAACAGGGTCGCGGGTCGCGGCTGCCGGATGCGGAAGGACAGGCGGTCCGCGACCTCGAGGCTGATCGCCTCCGCAAGGCCTGCCGCTTCATCGAGCCGAGCGTCGGTCGAGCGGGCGTTGGCCTCGTTCGAACGGTCCGGCAGCACCACCAGCGCCCGCTCGCCGCGGCGAAGGCCATCGCCGCCGGCACGATCAAATCCCGTGCTCAACGGCTTGCCTCCCCCGCATCACCGTCGGGATCGGCAGCGCCAAGCTGCAACGATGTGGCCGGCTGCATGGTCGACACCGCATGCTTGTAGACGAGCTGCACCTGATTGCCGCGGCCCAGCAGCATGGAGAAGCGGTTGAAGGCCACCACTTCGCCCTGCAGCATGACGCCGTTGACCAGGAACACCGTCATTGCGGAACGTTCACGAATGGCCGCGGCGAGGAACAGGTCTTGGAGGGTCGCCCTCCCCTCCTCCAGCCGGTCACCGCGGAAGCTTTCAAGCTCGATGTCGGTCGGGGTCTCCGCCGGCAGGATGGTCGACATGGCATGCTTGTAGATGAGCTGCGCCACCCCTTCCCGGCGGAGCAGCAAGGAAAAGGCATCGAACCAGGTGATCACCCCGGTCAGCTTCACACCCTTGACCAGGAAGATGGTCACGGGAGTCTTCGATCGACGCAGGCTGTTGAGGAAATGATCCTGCAAACTTAGGGACTTGGACGGCATTGTTTGCTGTTCTTCTGTTTATCGTTGCGAGCTTTGAAGCCTTAACGCTCCTCCTCGCCATTCTGTCCCTTGTCGCCGAGCCCAAGCGCCTTGAGCTTCCGGTGCAGCGCCGATCGCTCCATTCCGATGAAGCTGGCGGTGCGGCTGATGTTGCCGGAAAAGCGACGAATCTGGACCCGCAGGTACTCGCGCTCGAAGCTTTCACGTGCCTCACGGAGGGGCGACCCCATGATCGACAGGGTCGCAGACGACAGCCCACTCGATCCGCCGCTATCCAGCACTTCGGTCGGCAGCATGTCGACGTCGATGCGCGACAATCGGTCGCTCGGCGCCATGATCACCGTTCGCTCGATGATGTTGCGAAGCTGGCGCACGTTGCCCGGCCAGTCGTGGGCCTGAAGCGCGGCCAGCGCCTCGTCCGACAGGTTGGGCGGCGACATCCGCCGCTCGGTGGCGAACCGGGCGAGGTAGTGGGCGCTGAGCTCGGGAATATCCTCCCGCCGCTCGCGAAGGGGCGGAATGCGCACCGGCACCACGTTCAGGCGGTAATAAAGGTCTTCGCGGAAGCGCCCGGCAGCGATCTCCTCGGAGAGGGTCCGCGACGTGGCGGAAAGGACCCGGACATCGACCTTGACCGGGCGCTGGCCACCGACGCGGGTGAAGCTCTGATCGGTGAGCACCCGCAGGATCTTGCCCTGGGTCGTCAGTGGCATGTCGGCGATCTCGTCCAGGAACAAGGTGCCGCCATGCGCCTGCTCGAGGAAGCCGGGGCGTGCGACCCCGTCGTTCTCGGAGCCGAACAGCTCCTCCTCGACCCGATCGGGGTCCATCCGCGCCGCTGCCACCGTCACGAACGGTCCCGAGGCGCGCGTGCTCCAATTGTGAATGGTGCGCGCGGCAATCTCCTTGCCGACGCCGGCAGGTCCGGTGATCAGCACGCGGCTTCCGGTTGGCGCCACCCGCTTCAGGGTCGCCCGAACGGTGTTGATCGCGATCGAGGAGCCGTTGAGCTGGTCCTCAGTGCCGACCCGCAGCTTGAGGTCGGCATTCTCCCGCCGCAGCCGATCAGTCTCCGTTGCTCGCCCGACAAGGTGGAGCAGGCGGCTCGCCTCGAAGGGCTTCTCGATGAAGTCGATCGCGCCTTCGCGGATGGCGGCGACGGCGGTGTCGAGATTACCGTGGCCGCTGATCATCAGCACCGGGAGCGATGGGTCGCGGCGCTTCACCTCCTCCAGCAACTGCAGACCATCCAGGCGCGAGCCCTGCAACCAGACATCAAGCAGCACCAGGCTTGGCCGGCGGCTCTCGATTGCCTCCAGCGCATCCGTGGAATTGGCGGCGGAACGCACGGCATAGCCCTCGTCCTCCAGCACGCCGGCGACCAGTTCACGAATGTCGGCCTCGTCGTCGACCACAAGCACTTCCAGTGCCATCTCAGGCAGACTCCTCGTCTTGGGGTTGTTCAGCCGCCTCGGCCAGCAGGGCCAGGCGGGCAAGGTCGAAAGCGATGCGAACGTGCGTGCCTCCGCCGGATCGGTCGAGGAAGGCGATCTCGCCGCCATGCTCCTCGACGATCTTCTTCACGATGGCGAGGCCAAGGCCGGTGCCCCTGACCCGCGTCGTCATGTAGGGCTCGGTCAGCCGTTCGCGATCCTGGGGCAAGCCGATGCCCGTGTCGTTCAGGTCCATTACCAATTGGCGCTCATCCTTGGTCAGGCGCAGTGCGATGCGATCGCCCTCTAGGCTATGCTCACCACGATTACGCCTGCTTTCAATGGCTTCCACCGCATTCTTGACAACGTTGGTCAGCGCCTGCCCGAGCTGCCGCCGGTCGCAGACCATACGGATGTCGCCCTGCGGCGGGTCAAGCGTGAACGTGATGCCGGGGTGCGCCACTTCGTGCAGGAACAGGCTGGTCCGAGCGATGTCATGGACGTTCTCGTCGCGGAAGACCGGCTTGGGCATGCGAGCGAAATTGCTGAATTCGTCCACCATCCGTCGCAGGTCCCCGACCTGGCGAACAATCGTCTCGGTCAAGCGGCCGAACGTCTCGGGATCACTCTGGACCTCCTTGCCGAACCGGCGCTGGATGCGCTCGGCAGCAAGCTGGATGGGCGTCAACGGGTTCTTGATCTCGTGCGCGATCCGCCGCGCAATGTCCGACCAGGCGGCGCGGCGCTGATCGGCCAGCTGCTCGGTGATGTCGTCGAAGGTCAGCACCCAGCCATCGGCATAGCGCACCCGCTTCACGGCAAGCGTCCGCTGCCCGCCTTCGGCCCGGACCAGGATGTCGGCTTCGCGCTGGTCGCCACACAGGAACTCCTCCAGCTCGTGGCTGACCTCGTGAAGCGTCCGCTCCTCGATGCCCTCGGCGCCATGCTGCAGCAGCGCCTCGGCCGAGCGGTTGGTGAGCAGGATGCGGCGCTCGTTGTCGAGCGCGATGACGCCGGCCGTGACCGAGCCCAGCACCGCCTCGATAAAGGCGCGGCGGGTATCCAGTTGCGTGTTCACCGCCTTGAGCGCCCCGGTCTGCTCCTCCAGCCGGCTCGTCATCCGGTTGAAGGCCGCGGCAAGCACCGCGATCTCATCGTCCTTGCGATCGGTCGGGACCCGGGCGGAGAAATCTCCTTCCTCGACCCGCCCTGCGGCGGAGACCAGCCCACCGAGCGGGCGCACCAGCCGGTCCGCGATGCGCAGCGCGAAAAAGATCGCCAGCCCGACCACCAGCAGGCTCCCCACCAGCAGTGCGGCATTGAAGCGCAGCTGGTTGGTCCGCGATCGCTCGATCAGGCTCTGGTAATCCGACCGGATCGTGTTCGCGCCCTGGATCTGAGCTTCGATCGTCGGATCGACGTTGCGAGCGGCATAAAGGTAGGTTCGCTCGCCCACCGCCAGCTTGGTCAGCACCGCCACCCGATTGGGGGTGCGCGCATCGACAAAGCCGGTGTCGCCCAGCCGCGCCGCTGCGGCCGTGAGGCGCTCCGCATCGACCATCCCCTCATAGGCATTGACCAGTGCCTCGGTACGGACTTGCCGGTCCTCGCCGATCGTCAGGATAGCCGCCTCGTTGAGGCTGCGCTGGTAGGTCTGGAAGGCAAGGCCCTCCGTGAGGCGCTCCGCCGGCAGGGTGCGCATGTAGTTGGAGACGTCGCCCGACATGGCCTCGGCCTCGGCACCCACGCGGCTGAGCTCATAACCGTAGACATTGCTGGCGACGTCCACCGTCCGCTCGAACATGGTTCGGGCCTTGTTCGAGAACCAGAATTCAAGCCCCGACTGCAGCAGAAAGGACGCGAAGATCGCCACCGCCACGGTCGGCACGGCCGCGATGATCGAAAACAAGGCAACGAGACGGGTGTGCAGCCCCCCAGTGCCCAGCCCGCCCTGCTCTGCCCGCCGCACGGCCAGGCGACGGGTGAGCAGCACCATCAGCAGAATGGCGGGGATGAGATTTCCGATCAGCAGCAAGGCAATCACTGTCGGCGATGCCATCTGCGACGGATCCCCGCGCGACAGGGCTGCATAGCTGATCAGCAGCATGACCAACAGCGAGGCGCCGGAAACAAGTTCGAGCACCCTGTAGAAGCGTCCGTGCACGCGCTCCGCGGCCAGCCAGCGCTTCAGGCTGGGAGGCTGATCGAGCGTGGAAGCGGCCGAGCGGGCATCCATTACACCGCGTGCCCTAGCATGGACTTGTGGCGCAAAGAACACAGTTTGTGGCGAGGGACGTTAACTTTTTCCGTAAGCCGCCTCGAACGGGCCGGTCACCCGTGATCAGGCCGCGGCGCGGCTTAGCCACGGCGCGTAGAAATCCCGAAGCATCTCGATCACCAGCGTGGGGTCATCGACCGTGTTCACCTTCTGCCGGAACTCGGCCGACCCATGCAGGCCCTTGGTGTACCAGCCGATATGCTTGCGAGCGAGGTTCACGCCCGTGTGCGTGCCATACAATGACTGCATGGCGTCATACTGCTCGAGAATGATCTCCAGCTGTTCGTCCATAGTCGGGTCAGGCCGCTCGCCACCGGCAAGATCGGCGAGCACCTGGCCCAGCAGCCACGGGCGGCCATAGGCACCGCGCCCGATCATCACACCGTCCGCGCCCGACTGCGCCAACGCCTCGCGAGCATCCTCGCGGCTGTTGATGTCACCGTTCACGATCACCGGAAGGGTGACCGCTTCCTTGACCCCGCGAACAAAGCGCCAGTCGGCCGAGCCCTTGTACATCTGGTTGCGGGTGCGGCCGTGCACCGTGATCATCTTGGCGCCAAGGTCCTCGGCGATGCGCGCCAATTCGGGCGCGTTGAGGCTGTCGTGGCACCAGCCCATGCGCATCTTCACCGTGACGGGAACGCTGACCGCCTTGACCGTCGCCTCGATGATCGCGGCGGCCAGCGGCAGGTCGCGCATCAAGGCGGACCCGGCGTCGCCGTTCACCACCTTCTTGACCGGACAACCCATGTTGATGTCGATGATCGCCGCACCGCGCTGCTCGTTAAGCTTTGCCGCATCGGCCATTTCCCTGGGGCTGCACCCCGCAAGCTGAAGGCTGACCGGCTCCTCGCTGGGATCCCACAGCGCCTTCTGCAGGCTTTGGCGGGTCTCGCGAATGGCGGCCTGGCTGGCGATCATCTCGCTGACGGTCAGCCCAGCGCCGAAGCGCTTCACGATCTTGCGGAACGGCAGGTCGCTGACGCCCGTCATCGGCGCCAGGATGACCGGCGCGTCGATGCGGACCGGACCGATCGAGATGGGCTTGAAACTGTTCATGGGAGCGCGCGCCTTTACAGGAGCGGCCTCAAACGGGCAAGGCGCGCGGCGTGGAACAGGTTACCGCCCTCATCGTCGCCGCCGGCTCCGGCACCCGCATGGGCGGCGAGACGCCGAAGCAATTCCGCCCCCTCGCCGGCAAGCCCCTCTTGCGTCACGCGGTCGAGGCGCTTGCCGCGCACCCGCGCATCACGGCCGTACGGGTGGTCATCGGCAGCGGCCAGGAGCGGCAGGCGGAGGATGCCCTCGCCGGGCTCGACATCGGCGCGCTGATCACCGGCGGGGCCGAGCGGGCCGACAGCGTGCGCGCCGGGCTCGAGGCGATCGGCGACGGCATTGTCCTGGTCCACGATGCCGCCCGCCCCTTCTGCCCGCCGGAGGTGGTCGATCGCCTGCTCGACGCGCTTGCGAAAGCCGATGGAGCTGTGCCGGTCCTGCCGATCGCCGACACCCTTGCCAAAGGCGACAGCGAGCTTCGCGGGACGGTCAACCGCACCCAGCTCCTCCGCATCCAGACCCCGCAAGCCTTTCACCTCGAGGACCTGCGCTACGCCTACGAGGAAGCGGGCAGCGCCGCCCCCACCGACGAATCCACCGTCATGCAGCATGCCGGGCTCAAGGTCGCAACCGTCGCCGGGGATGAGAGCCTGCATAAACTGACTTCGCCAAGGGACTGGGAACGTGCCGAAATGATGCTTGCCGCTCACATGATCAGCCGCTCCGGTACCGGGTTCGACGTTCATGCATTCGACGGCCCCGGCCCGCTGGTCATGGGTGGGATCACCATTGATCATCCCCATGGCCTCGCCGGGCACAGCGATGCCGACGTCGTGCTCCACGCCATCACCGACGCCTTGCTCGGGGCCGGGAGCCTTGGGGACATCGGCCAGCACTTCCCGCCTTCGGACCCGCAATGGAAGGGAGCCGCGAGCGACCGGTTCCTTGTCCATGCGGCCGAGCTGATCCGAGCACGGGGCGGCATCATCGACCATGTCGATTGCACCGTCATCTGCGAAGCGCCCAAGGTGGGCCCGCACCGCGCCGCCATCCAGACCCGCGTTGCCGAGATCCTCGGGCTGAAGCTCGACGCCGTCAGTATCAAGGCCACCACCACCGAACAGCTAGGTTTCACCGGTCGGCGCGAAGGCATAGCCGCCTCGGCCATTGCCACGGTTCGCCTTCCCGCCTGAGGAACGTCAGATGAAATCGCTGCTCCCGCCCGAACTCGTCGATCGCGCCCGGAGCGTGATCGAGAAGAACCGCGCCGCAGGGCGCCGGGTCGCGGTAGCCGAAAGCTGCACGGGCGGCCTTGTCAGCGCGGCGTTGACCGAGGTGCCGGGCAGCAGTGCGGTGTTCGAGGTGGGCTACGTCACCTACGCCAACGAGGCCAAGATGGCGGCGCTTGGCGTGGCTCCGGATGTGCTGGAAACCTTTGGTGCAGTCAGCGTCGCCACCGCTTGGGCGATGGCAAAGGGCGCCCTTGTCCGCTCCGGCGCCGATGTTGCGGTGGCGATCACCGGGATCGCCGGGCCTGATGGCGGCAGCTCGTCCAAGCCCGTCGGTACCGTGGTCTTCGCCCGGGCCCGGCGCGGCGAGGACGATGATGCGATTATCGCCGACACCAGGCTGTTCGACCCTGCGTCGGGTCGTACCGGGATCAGGCTTCAGGCGGCGCTGTGTGCATTGGAACTGCTCGAACCGTAAAGCGCGTTTGCGCGCTCCTCGAAGGCATTGGTCATCTTCCTCAACGCGCGGTCGAACACCTGACCTGCCACCGCTTCGAAGATCCGGTTCTTGAACGCGAAATCCACCGTGAAGGCGAGGTTGGTCCCGCCATCCGCCGGCTCGAACCGCCATTCATTGTGCAGGAACTTGAGCGGCCCCTCGACATAATCGACGGTGATGTGGCCTGGCCGATCCTTTTTGACCCGGCTGGTGAAGCGCTCGCGAAAGGCACCGAACCCGACGATCAGGTCGGCCACCATCTCCGTTTCGCTCGACGAGCGGACCCGCACCGCCGTGACCCACGGAAGAAACTCGTCGTAGCGCTTCACGTCCGCGACCAGCTCGAACAGCTGGTCGGGAGTGTAGGGCAGGAACCGCTGTTCGCTGTGGCGGGGCATCGGCCTAGCGGGCGAGCCGCTCCGCGCGGGCGGCCTGCATCTTCTTGAAGTCGTCGCCGGCGTGATAGCTCGAGCGGGTCAGCGGCGAGGCGGCCACCAGCAGGAAGCCCTTGGCCCGGGCGATGGCGCCATAGGCCTTGAAGGCCTCGGGGGTGACGAACTCCTCCACCGTTGCATGGCGCGGCGTCGGCTGGAGATACTGGCCCATGGTCAGGAAATCGATGTCGGCCGAGCGCATGTCGTCCATGACCTGATGGACTTCCAAGCGCTGCTCGCCGAGCCCGACCATCACACCAGACTTGGTAAAGATCGCCGGATTGCGCCGCTTCACGCTCTCCAGCAGCCGCAGCGAGGCGTAGTAGCGCGCACCGGGGCGGATGGTCGGATACAGCCTGGGAACAGTCTCGAGATTGTGATTGTAGACGTCAGGCCCAGCATCGACGATGCGCGCGACCGCATCTTCGCTCTTGTTACGAAAATCGGGAGTCAGAATCTCGATCGTGGTCTTGGGCGTCTCGCGGCGCAGCGCCTCGATCACCTTGACGAACTGGCTTGCCCCACCGTCTGGCAGGTCATCCCGGTCTACGCTGGTGACCACGATATGCTCGAGGCCAAGCTCGGCGGCGGCGATGGCGGTGTTCTGCGGCTCAAGCGGGTCAACCGCCCGCGGCATTCCGGTCTTGACGTTGCAAAACGCACAGGCCCGGGTGCAGGTATCGCCAAGGATCATCACCGTGGCGTGCTTCTTGGTCCAGCATTCCCCGATGTTCGGGCACGCCGCCTCCTCGCACACGGTGGCGAGCTTCAGGCTGCGCATCAGGCGCCGGGTCTCGGCATAGCCTTCGCTGGTCGGCGCCTTGACGCGAATCCAGTCGGGCTTGCGAACCCGCGGAGGGTTGGGGACGGGCAGATCGGCAGGCGCGTTCATGGCCGGCCATGTAGCGAGGAGGGGCGGCAACTGCCACCCCTCCCCCGACCACTTAGCAGCGGGTCGTGTTGTCGTAGATCGGCTGACCGTTGCGATCGACGTAGTAGCAATAGCCTCGCGTATCGCGATAATATTGACGGCCATTGATCACCGCGCCGAGCACCGCACCGGCGATGCCGCCGGCTACCGCGCCGCCGACCGTCGAAACGCCCGGCACCACGGCACCGACCACGCCGCCGGCGACTGCGCCAACCGCTGCGCCTGTTGCTGCCCGGCTGGCAGTGCTGCTGCGGCCGTCATTGTAATAGCCATCACGGTATCCGTTGGTAGCGCACGCGCCGAGGGTCAGGCTGCTGGCGAGCACCGCCGTCATCATCGCCTTCTTCATGATCGGTCTCCTGGGTAGATTAGATCACCAAAGCGTCCCTGCCCCTTGTGAAGTTCCATCCTGGTCCGATTGCCAAGACGCGCCGCCTCAACTAGCCGCTGGATCGAACGACCCGCACGCCCCTTTCATCTGCAACATCCTCAAGTGAGAGGCCGCCATGTCCGAATACAAATCGCTCTTGCGTGGTTATCAGCGCTTTCGCGGTAACGGCTACCGCGAGGAACGGCGCCGCTGGGAAACCCTCGCCACGGGTCAGGAGCCGCCGGTGATGATCATCGGCTGCTGCGACAGCCGGGTCGATCCGGCGACCATCTTCGACACCGTGCCGGGTCAGGCCTTTATCCTGCGGAACGTAGCGAACCTGGTGCCGCCGTTCGAGCAGGATGGAGGCGTTCACGGCGTCTCCGCGGCGCTGGAGTTCGCCGTCACCAAGCTGCAGGTCAAGCACATCGTGGTCATGGGTCACGGCGCCTGCGGCGGCGTCAGCGCGGCGCTTGCCGGTCATGGGGAACCCGATCGCATCTTCATCGACAAGTGGATCGACCTTCTCGACCCCGCCCGTGAGAAGGTGCTGTCGCAAGCTCCAGCCGATCCGCAGCGTGCGCTGGAATGGGAAGGCATCAAGGTCAGCCTGGGCAATCTGCGCAGCTTCCCTTTCGTGGCGGAGCGCGAGGCGACCGGAACGCTGACGCTTCACGGCTGCTGGTTCGCCATTGCCGAAGGAACCCTTTACGAGCTGGACGAAGCGGCCGGACAGTTTGCGCCGGTGTCCGAAAGCGACTGACGCCATGGACCGCGACCGCAACATCGCCCTGCTGATCGACGCCGACAATGCCTCGCCCGATCACCTGGACGAGGTCTTGCTGGTGCTAGGCGAACTTGGCGCCATCAACGTCCGCCGGGCTTACGGCAATTGGTCCAAGCCTTCGCTCAAAGGCTGGGGACAATTGACGACCCAACACTCGATCCAGCCGATCCAGCAGTTCGATGTCGTCAAGGGCAAGTCCGCGACGGACATGCGGATGGTGATCGACGCCATGGACATGCTCTACCGCGGCGGCCTCGAGGGGCTTGGCATCATGTCGAGCGACAGCGATTTCCTGCCGCTGGCCCAGCGCATTCGCGAAGCCGGCATCCCGGTCTATGGCTTCGGCACCGCCAAGACGCCGATCAGTTTTCAGAACAGCTGCACGCGGTTCTTCGACGTCGCCGCCCTTGCTCGCAACGGTGAGCCGACCGACGCTGCCAGTGCGGAGAACCGCTCTGCCGACGATGACTTGCTGGAGCTTCTTGGCGCAGCGTGGAAGCAGAGCAAGCGTGACGCGGAGGGCTTTGCCTCCCTGTCGGAGGTAGGCCAGCGCGCCAAGGCAGTGCTGAGCTTCTCCGTCCGCAATTATGGCGCCCGATCCCTTAGCGAACTGATCCGCACCATGCCGGAATTCCAGGTCAGGGAAACCGAAGGCGGCGGGCTTCTTATCCGCCGGGTGCGGTGACCCTCAGCCGGGAACCGCATCCCCCCTGCCCCGTTTCGCCAGGCAAACCATCTTCCTGGGAGACTGACACGTGGCCGATGCCGAGCGCGCCGAAGAACTGAAGCAGCTGTTCTGGGAGGAGCTGAAGGACAGCCCGTTCGTGATGATCGGCCTGCAGGGTGTCGAGGACAGCCGCACCCGCCCCTGGACCGCCCAGGTCAACTGGGAGGACGAGGATGAACTCGCCATCGGCGGCGACATCTACTTCTTCGGCGCCAAGTCCGAAGCCATCGTCAAGGGCCTGAGCGAGAACAATCGCGTGGTCTGCACCTTCGTGTCCAAGGGCCACAAGCTGTTCGCCCACATCCACGGCACACTGGAAACGGTCGAGGACCGTGCCTTGGTGGACAAGTTCTGGAACCCGTTCATCGCCAGCTGGTACAAGGACGGCAAGGACGATCCCGACCTTCAGCTGCTCCGCTTGGACACCAGCAAGGCGGAAATCTGGAAGGCCGAGGCCGGTGCAACCCTTGTTGCCGCTGCGCTGAAGCTTCTCGGTCGCGACCCCGGCAAGGACCACCAAAAGGAAAACCAGGCAGAAGTCGCGCTCTAAAGCGTTGCAAATCAGACACGGTTTTCCGCCTCCTAGCGCGGCGGAAGACTTTGTCTGGAACCGGACACAGGAGAGTGGGTTCAGCTGCAACGCTTCTCACGAGAAGCGAGCATCATTCTGAATTGTCGACGGATCCTTGCTTTGGCTACCGACCCTACACGTGAAGAGAGTTTCAGCATCGGCGACCACCCGGACCCGTGCGGAGATTCGCACCTCTTGCGGGTAAAGGCGGAGCGTTGCCGCCGCCTTGCCGCCGGTATCTCCGACAAGCAGACCTCCGAGGTCCTGAAGGGCATGGCGCAAAGCTACTTGGAGGCTGCCGACCGGCTCGACGGCAAGGCCGACAAGCCCTGATCGCCAGCAACTGGCGCCCAGCCCTGCTCTCGGGCTAACAGTTTGCAGATGGCCCGCGCAACATCCCGTTCGCTTGGAAGGCGCCGCCGGTCCCGTTCGTGGCCGGCGCGATTGCTGTTGGGAGCGCTGAAGCTCCTTATCGGCGTTGTCCTGCTTTCGGTGGCGTGGGTCGCCCTCTACCGGTTCGTCAACCCGCCGATCACCGCCACGATGTTGGGGGATGTCCTGTCCGGACGCGGCGCCGAACGTGAGTGGATGGGCCTCGACGAGATCGACCGCGACATTGTTCGCGCCGCGATCGGCGGCGAAGATGCCAAATTCTGCTCGCACTCGGGTTTCGACTGGGACGCCATCTCCGATGCGGCGCGGCGCAATGCCAGCGGCGGGCGGATCCGTGGCGGATCGACCATCAGCCAGCAGACCGCCAAGAATGCCTTCCTGTGGCAGGGTGGCGGCTATTTCCGCAAGGGACTGGAGGCCTGGTTCACCTTCCTGATCGAGCAGCTGTGGGGCAAGCGGCGGATCATGGAGGTCTACCTCAATGTCGCCGAGACCGGCATCGGCACCTATGGCGTCAATGCCGGATCGCAGCGCTACTACGGCCATGACGCCAGTGCGATGACGCGAACGGAGGCTGCCCGCCTCGTCGCCGTTCTCCCGCTCCCCAAGGGACGAGAGGCGATCGCGCCGCGCGGCTTCACCCGTCGCTACGGCGACAGCATCGCGGCCCGTATCGGCGTTGTCGCCCGGGATGGGCTTGATGCCTGCGTCTACGCTGGCGCGGTTGCGCCGCGAGAACGCACGCCGCCGCCGAGCCGCAAGCCAGTGACGATGCCGGGGTCGGATGTCGAAACCGCTACGCCGCCGCCACCCCCGCCGCCCGAGTTGCTGCAAGAGCTTCCGCCCACGCCGGCACCCGAACCCGCAAGCGAGCCTCCTCAAACGCCGGAAACCCCTGCACCGGCAGAGCCCGCTCAGGAGGTGGTCACCCCGGCCGCGGAGCCCGTCGCCAACGTCGCCTGAATCTCACGCGAAGAGATGCTCCACCTCGGCGCCCGGCAGGGCCTCGCGGATCAGCAGGCTTCGGTGGCAACCTTCCGGTTGTCGCTCGTAGCAGAGCAAGGCGGAGGGCTGCTCGCGTACCAGCGCCGCAAGCTGCGCGGCCCCCGCAATCGCTTCCGGCAGGGCAAGCTGACCGGCGTAGATCTGCTCCAGCTCGGCAAGCTTCCCCTTGCGCGCGGCCTCTCGGCCAGCGGGAGGCGTCCCAAGCGCACGCAAGTGGACATAGGAGATGCCCTCCTCCGCCAGCGCCAGCCGCAGCGGTGTCTTGGAGAAGCCCGGACGCCGCGACAGGGGCAATGCGCGGACATCGATCAGCTGGGTGACTCCGGCCTTCTTCAGGACCGACAGGAAGTCTACCTGGGTCACCGCCTCATAGCCGATGGTGAAGACCTTCACCCGGCTCAGACCGGCCCGACCAGGGGAAAGGTCGGAATGGCGACATCGAACGCTCGGCCCGCTTCATCGACCAGCTGATAGCTGCCCGTCATCCGTCCAGTCGCCGTCGGCAGCGGACAGCCCGAGACATAGTCGTAGGATGCACCCGCCGCGATGGTGGGCATTTCCCCGACCACTCCCTCGCCGCGCACCTCATGCACCGCGCCGCGCCCGTCGGTGATGGTCCAGCTGCGGGCCAACAGCTGCACGCTGGCCTCCCCATGGTTCTCGATCCGGATATGGTAGGACCAGAACCAGCGCCCACTGGCCGGCGCGGACTGCTCGGCGAGATAGCTGACAGCGACCCGTACCGTGATGTCACCAGTGACCGCTTCATGCGGGAAGAGAACGGCCATTCCGAGGGATGTCATGGCGTCACGCTACCAGCCCGCAGGCCCGGCGCAAGCGATGAGTGAGGCGTTCGCGAGCGTCCCACGCCGGATCGCCGGGCCGCTCCAGCAGGTCTCGGCGGATGCGTCGACCGGTCAGCGCAAGCCCGGCAAGCCAGTCGCCCGCTGCCCGCGTCACCAGCTCAGGCTCAAGGCCAAAGCCGAGCTCGGCCAGGAGCAGCAGCTCGTAGGACAGCAGCGCCGGGCCCCACCCGCTGGCTGAAGGCGCTGCGCCAATCGCCTCCAGCAAGCCGTCAAGCCCCTCGTAGAGCCTCGGATAGGCCTGGAACTCGGGCAGGCCTTGCGCGGTCAGCGCCGTCACCCACAGGATCGCCGCCGCCGGCAGCGGCTCGGTCATCAGCGGCGCACGGCTGCGGGTCAGCTCGATCTCGGCCTGGGGCAGCTGGGTGTCGTTGCGCGCGGCAAGGCGCGCCTCCACGCCATTGCCGGCAAGAAGGACGGGCCGCATCCGCCGTCCCCTTGCTCCACGCACGTAGGCCGCGACCAAGCCTTGTCCTGGCGTCAGCAGGCGCAGCACCGCGCCATGCTCGCCATGAGGCCTGAGGGCGAGCACAATGGCGGGCGTGGTCAGCCGCACTGCCACGGCCCTCGCCCGCTAGCCGCCGGGATGGAAGAAGTCATAAAGCTGGCGCGCGGTGGCCTTGCTGATGCCTGGCGCCCTCTCGAGATCCTCGAGCGCAGCGCTCTTGACCGCCCGTGCGGTGCCGAAGTGCATCAGCAGCGCGCGCTTCCGGGTGGGCCCAATCCCCGGCACCTCGTCGAGAGACGAGGTGGTGAGGTTTTTGGCTCGCTTGGCCCGGTGCGTGCCGATGGCAAAGCGGTGCGCCTCGTCGCGCAGTCGCTGGAGGTAGAAGAGCAAGGGGGAATTGACCGGGAAGGTCAGCTCGCGCCCGTTCGGCAGGTGGAACACCTCGCGACCCTCGCGGCCGTGATGAGGGCCCTTGGCGACGCCCACCACCGGCACGTCGTGGACGCCGGCATCCTCCATGATCTCGATCACTGCATTCAGCTGCCCGCGCCCGCCGTCGATCAGGATCAGGTCCGGCCACTCCCCGCTTGATCGATCGGGATCGTCCTTTTCCAGTCGCTGGAAGCGCCGTTCCAGCACCTCCTTCATCATGCCAAAGTCGTCGTCGGTCGCCGCCTTCCTGATGTTGAACTTGCGGTAGCCGTTCTTCGCGAAACCCTGCGGCCCGGCGACGATCATTGCACCGGTCGCGGCCGTGCCCATGATATGGCTGTTGTCGTAGACCTCGATGCGCTTGGGCACGTCGGCAAGCTCGAAGGCGTCGGCAAGCTCGCGCAGCAGCTTGGTCTGGGTGGTACTCTCGGCATGGCGGCGGTCGAGCGCTTCAGTCGCATTGCGGCTGGCCTGCTCGATGAGCTTCTTGCGGTCACCGCGTTGCGGGCGTTCGATCAGGACCTTGCGGCCCGCCTTCTCGCCCAGCGCGTCGGCGACCAGTTCCGCTTCCGCCACCTCGCGATCCACCAGGATGCGTTTGGGGGGCGGCATGTCCTCGTAGAACTGGATCAGGAAGCTGGCGAGCACCTCCTCCTCCGGTACGTCGGCGGTGTGCGAGGGAAAGAACGCGCGGTGACCCCAATTCTGGCCGCCGCGGATGAAGAATGCCTGGATGCACATGGTCCCGCCCTTCGCCGCCAACGCGAAGATGTCGGCATCCCCCAGTCCCTCGGCATGGACGGTCTGGGTGCCCTGGATATAGGTCAGCGCCCGCAGGCGGTCACGGAAGATCGCCGCAAGCTCGAAGTCCATCTTCTCGGCCGCTTCTGCCATCTGCTTGGACAAGCGCGCCTGCACGCCCGTCGACTTGCCGGCCAGAAAGCTCTTCGCATCATCGACCAGCTCGGCATAGGCGTCCGGCTCAATGCGCCCCACGCACGGTCCCGAACAGCGGCGGATCTGGTAGAGCAGGCACGGACGCGATCGATTGTTGAAAAAGCCGTCGCTGCAGGACCTTAACAGGAACAGCTTCTGAAGAGCGTTAAGCGTGCGCGTGACCGATCCGGCGCTTGCGAAGGGCCCGAAATACTGGCCCTTGGTGCGCCTCGCCCCGCGATGCTTCTGGACGCGGGGAAAGGCATGATCTTCGCGCAGCAGGATGAACGGGAAGCTTTTGTCGTCGCGCAGCAGGACATTGTAAGGGGGCCGGAAGCGCTTGATCAGTTGCGCTTCCAGCAGCAGCGCCTCAGCTTCCGTGTTGGTGGTGACGATGGTCATCGACCGGGTCTGCGCGACCATCCGCTGCAACCGCTTCGACAGGCGCGGCACCTGCGTGTAGTTGGCAACCCGGTTCTTCAACGCTCGCGCCTTGCCGACGTAGAGCACTTCGCCGCGCGAATCCTGCATCCGGTAAACTCCCGGACGGACCGGAAGGGTTTTCACAACATTACGGATGCTCGCCACCCCGGCTTCAATGTCAGGCGCCTCGCCTCCCCCCTTCACGGTGTAGGTGGCGGCATCCTCGTTGAAGCGCTCAGTAGCGCGGGGGTGGTCCGGTCGGTCGGCCGGGGTGCGATTCATAGGGGCGCATGTAAGAACTGAGGCCGCGATGCGGAAGCGGCGGCAGGAGGAGCCCGGCGTTCGTGCGAATAGAGGAAACTTGCCAACGCGAGGCTTGGCAGGAACTGACCTACCCAGCGGTCGAAGTGCAGAACGCTGGTGTTTCGCTCCTTGGGCCAAGACTTGGCCTGCCTGGCGAGTGCATCCGTATCCACCATCTCCCGGCACAGCGGCGAACTGGCATAGCGGGCAATCCCCTCTGCAATATCCGCAGGATCAAAGGCAGCGTGAAAATCGACATTCTGCCGTCCTCGCCGCGTGGGTCGGAGCACCTGCATTGGCAAAAGGTCGCCAAAGGCCCGGTCATAGAGCAGCCGTCGGTCCGGGCCGCTGGCAAGAAGCGAGGCTGGCATGGACAACAGGAATTCGAACAAGGCGCGGCTGTCCCAGGGTGAGGAGTATTCCACTCCGAATGGAAGCCTGCCCACTGGAAGGAGGTTGTAATTCTCGGCCGCCACTCCTTGCACGAAGGCACGGAAGGAAGGATGTGGACGGGGGTCATCGTCCAGCCCGGTGAGCTCCAGCAATCGCGTGCGAAGGCCTCCCCTCAGGAACGGATAGTCATCGGCGAAGGCTGGTGGTTGCCCCTTCCTGCGACCAAGGTCGTATAACCTGCGGGGAAGAACGCCGCCGAAACTCGCGCGAACGAGATCGCGCGCCGAGCTATTCCTCTCGCGGAACGTGATGCGCGCAATCGTCCTCAGCCATGACCCCGCGCCTTCCTCGCGCCAGAGATCGGCCAGGTAGTGCAGACCACCCGCGCTGACCGTGAAATTGCCGCTTCCACCGGTCAGCAGGGTGGTGACTTTTCGTGCGCCGCACGCCTGCAGGATGGGCCAGGCCCAGCCAAGGGACACAGGTTGGTGGATCGGCTCGCCGAGATTGGCATGGATCTGGTCAAGGATGACGGTAAGGGGGATCTGACTGGGGCGAAGCTGATGGTGATCGACGTTAGCGAAGCGCTTCGCGCCTTCTGTAGCCGCAGCGCTCTCGTCGAACTGATAGTCGCCTTCGCATTCCGGCAAGCCGGCGCAAGGCAGTGCGGTCAGGGCAAACACTCGTCGACCTTCCCGGCCCAGGCGCTGCGCTGCCAGTGCGCATGCCAGGCTGCTATCGCGTCCGCCGCTGAGGTGAACAGCGACTGGGCCCTTAGACGGCAGGCAGCGCTTGATGCTTTCTTCGGCGAGATGACGAAGCGATTCAGCGCAGCGGTTGAGCTCTGCCCTGCGCTGGATGGTGATCTGCGATGGCCGCCACCAGCGCCGCCAGATCAGTTCACCGTCGACGATGTGCAGCTCGACCCCACCTGCAATCCGGTGCACGCCCCTCCGGATGGTGCCGGTGCCTTCAAGCGTCACCGACCCCGAGAAGCGGCTCGCCAGCCCAGCGAGCTCGAGAATGTCCTGCTCAGGAGACGCGAGCGCGGCGGCGCTGTCGGACAGGCATGCCCCTCCTTGCTCGTCGAGCGCCACAAAGAGATCGAAGTTCGGTAGAGGCGCAGAGGAGAGCCGCCACCCTCCTCCCTTTCCGGCGACTACGAAGCCGTCGATGGCAATGTCAGGCCACGCTTCGTAATCGACTGCCGAAGTGGAGTGGTGGACCTGGTCAAGTCCATCGAGAGGCCGGATGGCAACCAGGAAGCTGCCGTCCGCCAGCCGTTGCCGGGCTATCGAAAGCCGTTGCTTTCCGAGCGCTGAGACTTCGATGCAAGGCGAACCTGGGCTGGCTTCTTCCGATGGCAATGGGGCGACCGCACCCCCTGTCGCAGTTGACGAGAACGAGCGGTCATCATCCGCAGAGCTCTGTAGCGAAGACTTTTCGACCGCTGACCGCGCTCCGCAAGGCAGCCAGAGTCGAAAAAGCGGGTCAGCTATAGTTGTTGCCACCACCCTGGGTCGTGCTGTCAACACCACGCTTGTTGTTCGTGGTTTCCGCGCCACCGGCGACAAGACGCCGCAGTTCGGGCTTGCTCCAGACCTTCTTCATCAAACACCTCTAACGCGCGTCATCGACGATCAGCAGATAACCGCGACCTAACGCAGCTGTTCCCTAAGCGCAATCGGCCATTCCTGCTTCATGCTGCGGCAGCGACAGCGGAACCGTTGCGATCCGCAAGGACCCAGTCCACCGCCTTGCGGGCGTGAATGGCCGTGGTGTCATACACGGGAAGTATGTTGGCTCGCGGATCGACCGCGAGAACCAGCTCGGTACAGCCAAGAACGATTGCCTCGACCCGCTTCTTGCCCAATTCGGTAATCAAGGTCTTGAGCTTGCGCTGGCTTTCCCGAACCACTCGTCCAGCCGCAAGCTCTTCGTAGATGATGCGATCGACCTCGGTGATCCAGCTGTCCTCGATGGCCGCAAGAGCGATGCCGCGTTCCGCGAAGTGGGATCGCACATGCGGCTCGGTCATGGTCACGCGGGTGCCGAGGAGGGCAACGGTACCGCGGCCGTCGGCAGCGATCTTGCCTGCCGCAGCCTCACCGATGTGGAGCACCGGGACCGAGGTGGAGGCGAGCACGGCTTCATAGTGCTTGTGCATGGTATTGGACGACAGGATCAGCCCCTCGGCGCCCGCCCCGACGAGACGCCGACACGCGTCAACCACCACCTGCTCTCCGCCGACCCAGTCACCGCGGCGGTGGAAGGCTGCGTAATCGTCCTCGCAATCGAGGCTTTCGATTACCAGTCGCGCGCTGTGCAGGCCGCCGAGGCGTGCTGCTACGCCCTTGTTGATATGCTCGTAATAAAGGGCTGTGCTGTTCCAGCTCGCCCCGCCGACAATCCCGAGCTTGCGCACGCTTGATCCCCTCGCCCGGCTGCCACAGCTTGTGCAGCGCCAAATGGTTAACGAGGTTCTTGTCACTCAGTCCGGCTGCATCGGCAAGCGGGTTAGCCGAGATTCTGGCGCCGTTTAACGCAGCAAAGACGGAGTGTTGCGGCGGGGCGACAAAGCGTTGCACCTGCGCAAGGACTTGCTTCAGGCCAGCGCCTTGACGATCTCCTCGACCATCTTCTTGGCGTCCGCGAGCAGCATCATCGTGTTGTCTCGGTAGAACAGCTCATTATCGACGCCGGCATAGCCCGCACCACCCATCGACCGCTTGATGAACAGCACGGTTCGGGCCTTCTCCACGTCAAGAACCGGCATGCCGTAGATGGGCGAACTCTTGTCGGTCTTGGCGGCCGGGTTGGTGACGTCATTGGCACCGATCACGAAGGCAACGTCGGTCTGCGCGAACTCGCTGTTGATGTCCTCCAGCTCGAACACCTCGTCGTAAGGCACATTCGCCTCGGCCAGCAGCACGTTCATGTGACCGGGCATGCGGCCAGCCACCGGATGAATGGCATATTTCACCCGCACCCCTTCCTTCTTGAGCTGATCAGCCATCTCGCGCAGCACGTGCTGCGCCTGTGCCACCGCCATGCCGTAGCCGGGGACGATGATAACCTGGTCGGCCTGCTTCATGAGAAAGGCGGCGTCCTCCGCCGAGCCGCGCTTGTAGGGACGGTCGATCACCTCGCCCCCGCCGCTCGAGGCCACTGCGCCGAAACCACCCGCAATGACGCTGATGAAGCTGCGGTTCATGGCCCGGCACATGATGTAGCTGAGGATTGCACCCGAGCTTCCGACCAGGGCGCCAGTGATGATCATGGCGCTATTCTCGAGCGTGAAGCCCATCGCTGCCGCGGCCCAGCCGGAGTAGCTGTTCAGCATCGACACCACGACTGGCATGTCCGCCCCGCCGATCGGAATGATCAGAAGAAAGCCGATGGCGAAGCTGAGGGCCAGGACGGTCCAGAAGATCCATGGGCTTTGATCCTGGGTAAAGTAGGCAACCAGCCCGACGATGCCGACCAACGTCGCGAGGTTGATGACGTGCCGACCGGGCAGCAGGATCGGTGCGCCGCCCATGTTGCCGTTCAGCTTGAGAAAAGCGATCACGGAGCCCGAGAAGGTGATGGCACCGATGGCTACCCCAAGGCCAAGCTCGATCCGGCTGACCGGATTGATCAGGAGGAACGACGGCTCGGCGATGGGCGTGATGCGGGTGGCGATTCCGAACGCTTCCGGATTGAGGAAAGCGGCGGCGCCGACCAGCACGGCGGCAAGGCCGACCAGCGAGTGGAAGGCCGCGACTAGCTGCGGCATGGCGGTCATCTGGATGCGGCGAGCACCGATGATGCCGATCACCGCGCCGATGGCGATTGCGGCGAGGATCAGCCCTAAAGTGTTGAAATCAAGATGGCTGCGATCATAGAGCGGAACCACTGGGTCATCCGGAGAAAGGACGATCCGAGGTACGTGCGTGACCAACGTAGTTACCACCGCAATTGCCATGCCGATCATGCCCAGGCGGTTGCCGCGCTGACTGGTCGACGGGCTGGACAGGCCGCGCAGGGCGAGGATGAAGCAGACACCGGCGACGAGATAGGCCAGCATGACCCAGGCCGGCGTGTCGTGCACGCCGCTCACTCGGACCGCTCCTTCTTCTTGTACATGGCGAGCATTCGGCTCGTCACCGCGAAGCCGCCGAAGATGTTGATGCTGGCAAGCACCACCCCAAGGAGGCCGAGCCACTTGGCAGTCGCGCTGCCCGCGGCGGCCGAGGCGATCAATGCGCCCACGATGATGACGGAGGAGATGGCATTGGTTACCGCCATTAGCGGGGTGTGCAGCGCCGGAGTAACCGACCAGACCACGTAATAGCCGACAAAACAGCTCAGAACGAAGATCGACAGGATGGAGATGAAGTCCACAAGCCCTCCCCTCAGGTGCGCAGGCCTGTGTGGCACAGCAAGGGCGCGCTGCTAAGCGGAAAAACGAGGTTCTGGATCGGACGCGCCTGTCGTTCACCAGACTCGGGTTTCCGATTTCCTAACCTTTGCGCGCGTAGGTGGCAGCATGGGCTCGGAACCTGCCTCCAGGAAGATCGGGAAAGAGCGGCCATGGCGGCTGCTCTTGTGGTCCCTTGGCGCGGCACTGGCGTGCTGGGCCCTGCAGCTTGGATACCCGCTGGAAAGTGCGCTGCGGCAGGCCCGCAATGCCGTGAATGTCAGCCAAGCAAGTGGCGAGATCGTTCTCGTCGGCATGGATGAACAAAGTCAGGCGGAAGTCGGTGTGTGGCCGTGGCCTCGCCGGACCCAGGCCAAGCTGATCGATATCTTAGACGCGGCCGATCCCAAGAGCATCCACATGGATATCGTCTATGACAGTCGCACCACTGCCAAAGACGACCTCGCCTTCGAGCAGGCTCTGGCGCGATCGGGCAGGGTTGTGCTGGCCGACCGGCACATCCTTGGCACGAATGACGAACTGAAGCAGCCAAAGCACCGGCCGCTGCAACGCTTCCGAAAGCATGCACGCACGGCTACCATTTCGGTCTTCTACGATTTCAAAGGTCAGGTGTGGGAAACCGCGCTCTTCGGGACCATCGACGGCAAGCCGGTTCCCACATTCGCCATGAGTCTTTCCGACCGTTTGGACACAGCAAACCAAGACTTTCGGATAGATTATTCGTTCTCTCCCAAGAGCATACCTTATGTCTCTGCGAGCGATGTCATGGCCGGAAGGGTGCCGCCGGAGGCTCTCCACGGCAAGCATCTCGTGTTTGGTCTCGATGCTGATAATCTCGACGAGAAGTGGATTCCGGGAACCGGCCTGATGGCCGGCGCCTACATCCAGATCATCGCTGCGGAGACGCTGAAACGCGGCACCTACCACAATTTCGGCACTTGGCCGGGCTTGCTTGTGGCCGCGCTGGCGTGCTGCCTTTCGATCTTCAGCAAACGGCGCAAGATTGCAGCACCGCTGGCGCTCGGCTCAGCCGCCTTGCTGCTGGTCTTCGGGCCAGTCATCTCCGAACGTTTCTACCTCGGGGTCGACGTCATTCCTGGCCTGGTAATGCTCGCCATCGTCGGTTCTCGGCTCGCCTACCTCCGCCTGCGGCAGCGCGGGTGGACCCATGAGCAGACCGGTCTTCCCACTTTCGCGAAGATCCGTGCCGAGGGTAAGATCGACAAGGCACTAGTGTTGGCCAAGATGCACAACAATGCGGAGATCAGCAGCGCTCTCAGCGAAGCCGAGCAGCAGGATGCTTACAGGCAGATCGTGGCGCGCCTTTCCACGGGTGCCCGAGGCGACCTGCACCAGGGTGACGATGGCACCTTCGTGTGGACGGTCGAGAGTGGCGCCCCCATTGGAAACCACCTCGAGGCGCTGCATTCCATTTTCCGCTCGCCCATCCAGGTTGCTGGCCGGCACATCGACGTGGCCCTGACCTTCGGCGTGGAACTCGGCGTGTCGCGCAACCTGACGAACCGGATTGGAAGCGCCATCCTGGCTGCTGACGAAGCTTGGGCGGAAGGGCTTCGGTGGAAGCTCCACGATCCTGCGCGGCAGGAAGAAGTGAATTGGCGCGTGTCGCTGCTTGGCGAACTCGACCAGGCGATTGACCAAGGCGAAGTCTGGTTGGCCTATCAGCCGCAGCTCGACATCGAGAGCGGTCGGGTAGTCGGTGCTGAGGCGCTCGCCCGCTGGACGCACCCGATCAAGGGGCCGATAAGCCCCACCGAGTTCGTCGCCGCGGCTGAAGCGAATGGCCGAATTGGCAAGCTCACGGACTTCATTCTCGACCGGGCAATAAGCTCGGGCGCCGCCATCAATCGCCGGGGTATCGAGTTCCAGGTGGCCGTGAACCTTTCGGCCCGCCTGCTGAGCGACCGTGACCTCATCGATCGCATCCAGTCCATGCTGAAGGCCCACGACTTGGCTCCGTCGCGGTTGACGCTGGAACTCACCGAGACTGCGTCGCTCCAGGATGCGGAGGGCGGACTGGCCACCTTGGGCAATCTCAAGGAGCTTGGAATCCGGATCGCCATCGACGATTATGGAACAGGTTTGTCGACCCTCGAGTATCTGAAGAAAATTCCGGCGGCCGAGATCAAGATCGACCAGAGCTTCATCAAGTCGATGCGCGTTAACCGTTCGGACTTGATCATGGTCCAATCCACCATTGCGCTTGCCCATTCGCTTGGACGCACGGTGGTGGCCGAAGGTGTTGAAGATCAGCAGTGCCTGGATGACCTGCGTCAGATGGGCTGCGACGTGGCGCAAGGCTTCGCCATTGGTCGTCCTATGGGCGTCCGCGAGCTGGTGCAGCGCCTGCAAGTGCGCTCCGTCCGCCGGGCGGCCTAACTAATAACTTCCAACATTACGTTGCCTGAAGGCGCGTCCGCGCGCCTGCGGAAGTCTCTGGCCACTAACGTGCCTAATTGTTTGCTAACCGTATCGATTAAGGTTAATAATGGCCTGCGAACGGCGATTCGAGCCGGGAACAGGGAGCAGAACCATGTGGAATTTCTGGAATTGGCTGTGCGGATCGGGCGCTACCAGCACCGGCGGCCGCGGCTAAGCAAGCCATTGAATAGCCAGGTTTCTCCTGGCCTCTGACGCGCGTCGCAGCTTCGGTTGCGGCGCGCTTCTGCATTCGTGAGCCCTCGCCTCGAGGCTCACGCAGCCAGCGATGAAGCGACCCGCTCGTTACGGATGCCGAGCGCAATGGCGCTTCCGGAGAGCCTTCGAAGGACCGGAAGTCGATCCAGCATGAGCAGCGGCCAAGGCGGTCTGGAATAGCCTGACTGCTTGCCAACGATAGGCGCCAGCACCCAGTCCTGAGCCACTTTCTGGACAGCCTGGATGATCAGCGTGGACCCCAGGCGCTGCCGTCGCACACGGCTAAGCACAGCGTCCGGATCTCTCCCTCCCCTAAGCGACGGAACAAGCAGGTTGGCCGCTGCAACGGCATCCTGGATGGCAAGATTGATCCCGATCCCGCCCATCGGGCTCATGGCGTGGGCCGCATCTCCAATCGCCAGCAAGCCACGGCGATGCCAGCGCTTCAACCGGTCGAGGGTTACGTCGAGGTGGTGGAGTTGATGAAGTGAGTGCAGGTCGGTGCGGACCGACGTGAGGCGAGGTTCGGTTTGCTCGATCGCTGAAGCCATGGCGTCCATTCCCTGGTCCAGCAAAGCGCCGGCGGCACCCTTGGGTACCACGAACGCGCACTGCCAATAATCACCGCGATCGACCCGCACGAGGATCCGCCCGCCCTCCACCGCGATGCGCAGCGTGCCCGCCTCTGCGCTCCGTTTGGGAAGCTCGAACCATAAGACGTCGATCGACGATCCAAGGTCGCGCGTGGGCAGCCATTCCTGCCGGCGGACGATGCTGCGACGGCCATCGGCTGCGATCACAAGCCTGCTGCGAACCGTTTCTCCGCTGGAAAGCCTTGCACCAGCGATACGACCGCCCTCTTCGACAAGGCCTTCAACGCCAACGCCCATGTCCAACCTGAAGTTTGGATGTCGCCCGGCCTCCGTCCGCAGGAAATCCAGGAACTCCCACTGCGGCATCATGGCCACAAAGGGAGTGGCGCTTCGCACGCTGCTGAGATCGCCAACCACCATTTCGCGGCCGCCGATGCGCAGTTCGGCGCGGGTCAACCGCTGATGCGGACGAGAGAGAAACCCCTCAAGAAGCCGCAGTTGCCCCAGTATGTCCATGGTCGACGGGTGCACGGTGTCGCCGCGGAAGTCGTGCAGGAAGTCGTCATGCTTTTCGGCCACCCCGACATTGAGTCCGGCGCGGGCAAACAGCAGGGCTGCCATCAGCCCGCACGGACCACCGCCAATGATGAAGACGTCGGGTTCAGTCATGAGTTGCTGCGGCGTCGTGTCGATTGGCGGTTGAAGACTTCAACCCTTCTTGAGCGCGCCGGGCTTGTGCGCTGCCTGCTTTCCCTCGTCGGTTTCCACCAGATATTCTGGATTGTCCTTGGACGCGGCCACGTGGTGACCCTTGATGTCCGTCGCACTGGTCAGCTTCTTCACCACCTTGCCATGCGCGTTGCCGCCGTGGCTCGACCAACTGACCTTGTCGCCTGCCTTGAAGCTCTTCTCGGCCATGCAATGACTCCTTTTCAGCTTTTGCGATCAACGAGCAAGGCAGCGGCTTGGCTCCTCCCCTGCGCTACGGCACAAGGCCCGTCATGGCAGGAGAGCTTGGCGGGCAGGGATTTCGGGACGCACTGGTGATCCTCGGCGCGGCCGGGGTGGTGATCCCCGCTTTCGCCCGCTTCCGGATCTCGCCGGTGATCGGGTTCATCCTGGTCGGTGCTGCGATCGGACCCGCAGGCCTGGGAGCGATGGCCAGCGACCATCCATGGCTGACATCGGTCACCATCGACGATCGAGAGCGTATCGAGCCCTTTGCCGAGATCGGCATCCTCATGCTCCTTTTCGGCATCGGGCTTGAACTCAGCTTCAGGCGCTTGTGGGCAATGCGCGGAAAGGTGTTCGGCCTCGGCGGATTGCAGATGCTGGTAACCGGAAGCCTGCTCGGGCTTGGCCTGATGCTGGGCGCAGGGTTCTCCCCTGGGGCGGCGGCGATCCTGGGCCTGGCACTTGCGATGAGTTCAACCGCGCTCGTCATGCCTTTGGCGGGCACTGCCAGCACAACGGGTCAGACGGCGCTCGCCATTCTGCTGCTGCAGGATCTTAGCCTCGTTCCCCTGCTCCTCCTGCTTGACGCCAAGAGCAGCCCGGACGCCCTGCTGCAGGTGCTCGTGGGCGGAGTTCTCGTTATCGCGGCCTTGCTCCTGGTCGGTCGCTTCATCTTGTGGCGACTGTTTGCGCAGGCAGCTCGAACCAAGAGCCCTGAACTCTTCCTCGCGATCAGCTTGCTGGTGGTCATGCTGGCCAGCCTCGCCACGGGCTGGGTAGGGCTGGGAGCGGTGCTCGGTGCGCTGATTGCCGGATTGCTGATCGCCGAAACCGATTATCATTCCGAGGTCGAGGTGATCACCGCGCCGCTCCGCGGGCTGGCACTTGGCGTTTTCCTCATCACGGTCGGCATGCGGCTCGACCTTGGCGAGTTGATCACCATGTGGCCGCAGCTGCTTGTGGCGACCATCCTGGTGCTCGGGATCAAGGCGCTGGTCATCTTCTCGCTGCTGCGCTGGCGCAAGAACCGGCGCGGCATGGCAGTGGAGACGGGCCTGATGATGGCCAGCCCGTCCGAGCTGACCCTGATCGTCCTGGCGAGCGCGCTGGCCGCTGGCGTTCTGGACGCCTCGACCGCCGCCTTCTGGACCCTCGTGACCGCCATCGGATTGACCCTCACGCCCCTGCTCGCGACCGCGGGTCGGCGAATGGCGCGCAGAATCGACCCCCAGACCCTTGCAAGCGGCGTCTCCGATACAAAGGGCGTGACCCTGATCTTCGGCTTCGGGAGGGTGGGGCGGATCGTTGCCGACATGATGACGGAACATGGACGCGCCTATTTCGCGGTCGACGGCGACATCGACTGCGTCGCCAACGCGCGCAGGCAGGGCTACAAGGTCATCTTCGGGGACGTGGCCCGCGGCGACGCGGTGGAGCGCTTTGGCCTGTGCGATGCGGCGGCGCTGGTGCTGACGATGGACGATCCGGTGCTGACCGTGCGCTTGTCCAAGGAAGTCAGGGCGACCTGCCCCGACCTGACGATTGTCGCCCGTGCGCGTGACGGCGTGCACGCCGCACAGCTATACAGGGCAGGCGCGACGGATGCCGTGCCGGAGACCATGGAGGGCTCGCTCCAGATGAGCGAGGCAGTGCTGGTCGACATCGGTGTAGCCATGGGTCCGGTGATCGCCTCCATCCACGAAAAGCGCAGCCAGCTCCGCGCCCAGATACGGGAAGCGGGCGAGCTGGCGGAGGAACCGGCGCTGGGCCGTCGGCGCTAGGCCGAGACCCTGGCTAGTGCCTCGCGGATAGCGGCAAGCGCCTCGGCCGCCCTGTCGCCGTCCGGACCGCCGCCCTGCGCCATGTCAGGGCGGCCACCCCCACCCTGCCCGCCAAGCGTGCTGACCGCGGCCTTGACCAGGTCGACGGCGCTCACCTGCCCTGCGAGGTCCGCGGTGACACCGGTTGCGACGGATGCCCGCCCATCGTTGACCGCGATAAGCGCGGCGACGCCGCTCCCGAGCTGCTGCTTCATGGCGTCGATCTCACCGCGCAGGCTCTTGGGATCGAGACCCTCGATCACGCGGCCGAGGAACTTGAGGCCGGCAATATCTTCGGGGCCGGGAGTTTTCCCGCTACCGCTGCCGCCGCCAAGAGCGATCTGGCGTTTGGCATCGGCAAGCTCGCGCTCCAGGCGGCGGACCTGTTCGGCCATGGCGGCAACCCGTTGCGGTGCTTCCTCGGGCGAGGCCTTGAGGCTGGCAGCGATGGCGCGGAGACGATTGTCACGATCGATCAGCCACTGACGCGCGCCTTCGCCGGTCAGCGCCTCGATGCGCCGCACGCCGGAGGATACCGCACTTTCCGAGACGATCTTGAAGAGGGCAATGTCGCCCAGCGCCGACACGTGGGTGCCACCGCACAATTCGACGCTGTAGGTGCCCTCATCCTTGATGCCCATCGAGAGCACTCGGACTTCATCGCCATATTTCTCGCCGAACAGGGCCATGGCGCCCTCGGCAATGGCTTCGTCCGGGCTCATCAGGCGGGTGGAGACGGGCTGGTTGTGGCGAATGTGGGCATTCACCTCGGCCTCGATCGCGGTGATGTCTTCGGGGCTCAATGCGCTGTTATGCGCGAAGTCGAAGCGGAGACGATCGGGCGCGACGAGGCTGCCCTTCTGCGTCACGTGCGCGCCAAGCCGGTGGCGGAGTGCGGCGTGAAGGAGGTGGGTGGCACTGTGATTGGCCCGGATCGCGCGGCGGCGTTCTTCATCGACCTTCTGGCTGACGGTGTCCCCGACCTTGAGCATGCCCTTGACCACCCTGGCTCGCAGCAGGTGGAGCTTGCCGAGTTGCTTTGATGTGTCCTGAACATCGGCCTCGAAGCCGTTCAAGGCGCTAAGCTTTCCAGCGTCGCCGACTTGGCCGCCGCTTTCGGCGTAGAAGGGAGTCTGGTTGAGGAGGATGTGTACCTCCTCGCCCTCGCCTGCCTGCTCGACACGTTGGCCGTCACGAACGATGGCGAGAACCACCCCCTCCCCATCATGGCCAGCATAACCGGTGAACTCGGTCGCGCCATGTTCCTCGGCAAGATCGAACCACACCTCGTCCGAGGCGGCCTGGCCCGAGCCCTTCCAGGCGGCGCGGGCACGCGCCTTCTGTTCGGCCATCGCCGCATCAAAGCCGGCGCGGTCGACGGCGAGGCCCTGAGCACGCAGCGCGTCTTCGGTGAGATCGTAAGGAAAGCCGAACGTGTCGTAGAGCTTGAACGCCACCTCACCCGAAAGCATTTTCTCGCCAGGCGAAACTGGTCCATCTCCAAAGGTCGCATCGAACGCGACGCGAGCGTTCCGAATTGAAGCCAGCTTCTCGACTTCGGCGTCGAGCAGGCGAAGGCCGTTCGACAGAGTCTGCCGGAAGCGGGTTTCTTCCTGCCGAAGCGTCGCCTCGATCAGGGGTTGGGCTCGGACCAGCTCAGGATAGGCCGCTCCCATCTCGGCGGCGAGCGCCGGAACCAGGCGATGCATCAGCGGCTCGGCGGCGCCCAGCAGGTGCGCGTGGCGCATGGCCCGGCGCATGATACGGCGCAGCACGTAGCCGCGGCCTTCGTTGGCCGGCAGCACGCCGTCGGCGATCAGGAACGAGGCCGAACGCAGGTGATCGGCGATGACCCGGTGCGATGCCTTCCGCTCTCCCTCGGCGCGGGTGCGGGTCAGCTCTTCGGACGCGTGGATCAGCGCCTTGAAGGTGTCGGTGTCGTAATTGTCGTGGACACCCTGCAGCACGGCGGCGACCCGCTCGAGGCCCATGCCGGTGTCGATCGAAGGCCTGGGCAGATTGGAAACGACCACGTCATTTTCCTGCAGGTGCTGCATGAAAACGAGGTTCCAGATCTCGACAAAGCGGTCGCCGTCCTCGTCAGGAGATCCGGGAGGGCCACCGGGGATGTGGTTCCCGTGATCGAAGAAGATCTCGCTGCACGGGCCCGATGGACCGTCCGGGCCCATGGCCCAGAAATTGTCCTTGGTCGCGATGCGGATGATCCGCTCGTCCGGAAGCCCGGCAATGCGCTTCCACAGGGAAGCAGCCTCATCGTCGGTGTGGTAGACGGTGACGGTCAGCCGCTCCCTGTCGAGCCCCCACTCGCCAGTCAGCAGGTTCCAGGCCAGCTCGATCGCGCGATCCTTGAAGTAATCGCCGAACGAGAAATTACCGAGCATTTCGAAGAAGGTGTGGTGGCGCGCGGTGTAGCCGACATTATCCAGGTCGTTGTGCTTGCCGCCGGCGCGGACGCACTTCTGCGAGGAAACGGCGGTGCTGTAGGGGCGCGTCTCCAGCCCGGTGAAGACGTTCTTGAATGGCACCATCCCCGCGTTCACGAACATCAGGGTCGGGTCGTTCTGCGGCACCAGCGGCGCGGACGCCTGGCGCGAGTGGCCCGCGCCTTCGAAATAGTCGAGGAAGGAACGGCGGATATCGTTGGTCGAGGTCATGAGCGGGCCTCTACCACGGTGATGTTGCGGTGCGAAAGTGGGGCTTCAGCAACCCTTGTCGCCGCGGGAGCTGGTCAAGCCGCCTTGCGGTGAAGCTCGACGAAGGTCCGGAACTGAGCGCGGATGTCGGCATCGTCGACGCGGCCCGTCAGTTCGTCCACAAAGGTTGCGAAGCTGTCACCATCGAGCAGCTCGCAACCCATGTCCCAACCCTTGAAGGCGCGTTCCGGGACCGGCTTGCGGCCAAGTTCGACGAGGGCAAAGTGGCGCGGATCGGCCTTGATGCGCTCGTAGGCGCCATCCAATGCCTCGCGGGAGCCTTCCAGCACCTGAAGAAAGCGGCGGCCGCCAACAACCAGCAGGCCGGTGAGGTCGTCGCGGCGATTGTTGCGATGCGAGGCGCGCAAGATGTCATCGACCATCTCGCGCGTGGGGTCGGTCCTGCAGGTACTTATGTAGATGATGCGTTGCACGACTGGCGCTCCGAACGACACTGCCCCCCGGCCGCAGGTCGTTACCAGCCCAAGTGTTAAACGAATGTAAACAGGGCCGCCCTGCGTTAGTGCAGCAGCGGCCCCTCTCGTTCAGCGCGCCAGCTTCTTGTAGCTCGTCCGCGTTGGGCGATCAGCCTCAGGGCCAAGCCGCCGCTTCTTGTCTTCTTCATAGGCTTCGAAATTGCCTTCGAACCATTCGACGTGGCTATCACCTTCGAACGCCAGGATATGGGTGGCGAGACGATCAAGGAAGAAGCGGTCGTGGCTGATGACCACGGCGCAGCCGGCGAAATTCTCGATCGCGTCCTCGAGCGCGCCGAGGGTCTCGACGTCGAGGTCGTTGGTCGGTTCGTCGAGCAGCAGCACGTTCCCGCCCTGCTTCAGCATCTTGGCCATGTGGACGCGGTTGCGCTCACCGCCCGACAGCTTGCCGACGTTCTTCTGCTGATCCGGGCCCTTGAAGTTGAACGCGCCGACATAGGCGCGGGTCGAGGCATCCTGGCCGTTGACCTTCATGTAGTCGAGGCCGTCCGAAATCTCCTCCCAGACGTTCTTCTTGGGATCGAGATGGTCGCGGCTCTGGTCGACGTAGCCGAGGCGCACGGTTTCGCCGACGCTGACCTTGCCGCTGTCGGGCTGTTCCTTGCCGGTCAGGATCTTGAACAAGGTCGACTTGCCCGCGCCGTTCGGGCCGATGACCCCAACAATGCCACCCGGCGGAAGGGTGAAGCTCAGGTCCTCGAACAGCAGCTTGTCGCCATAGGCCTTGGAGATGCCTTCCACCTCGATAACCTTGCCGCCGAGGCGCTCCGGCACCTGGATGACGATCTGGGCCTTGCCGATGCGGCGGTCGTCCTGCGCGTCCTGCAGCTGCTCGAACTTGCGGATACGAGCCTTGCTCTTGCTCTGTCGCGCCGCCGGCGTCTGCCGGATCCACTCCAGTTCACGCTGCAGCGCCTTCTGCTTGCCGCTCTCTTCGCGCGATTCCTGCTCGAGGCGTTTTGCCTTCTTCTCCAGGTAGGTGGAGTAGTTTCCTTCGTACGGATAATAAGAGCCGCGATCGAGCTCGAGGATCCATTCCACCACATTGTCGAGGAAGTAGCGGTCGTGGGTGATCATCAGCACCGCGCCGGCATATTCCTTGAGGTGGTTTTCCAGCCACTGCACGCTTTCGGCGTCGAGGTGGTTGGTGGGCTCGTCGAGCAGCAGGATCGAGGGCTTCTGGATCAGCAGGCGTGTCAGCGCGACGCGGCGCTTCTCACCACCCGATAGATCCGTGACCGGGCTGTCCGACGACGGGCAGCGCAGAGCCTCCATCGCGATCTCGAGCTGATTGTCGAGCGTCCAGCCATCGACGGCGTCGATCTTGCCCTGAAGCTCGCCCATCTCCTCCATCAGCGCGTCAAAGTCGGTGTCGTCCTTGGGATCGCCCATCTCGGCCGAGATGGCGTTGAAGCGATCAACCATGTCGGCGACTTCGCGCGCGCCGTCCTTGACGTTCTCGAGCACGGTCTTGGAGGCATCGAGTTCGGGCTCCTGCTCCAGATAGCCGATGGTGATGTTCTCGCCCGGCCAGGCTTCTCCGGTGAACTCCTTGTCGATCCCGGCCATGATCTTGATCAGGGTCGACTTACCCGCGCCGTTCGGACCCACGATGCCGATCTTGGCACCCTGGTAGAATTGCAGGTTGATGTTGTTCAGCGTCGGCTTGTTCGCGCCGGGGAAGGTCTTCGTGAGGTTCTTCATCACGAAGGCATATTGAGCGGCCATGGGGTCGCGTTTCCTTGTGTTTTTGTCAGCTAAGGGGTTGCGCGCCAGATAGTCGGTCCCGCGGGCTTTGCCTAGCGGGTCAGGGTTCGCCCTGTGGCCGCGGCAGGAGCAGGGCGAGGAGCTTGGCGCGGCACTCGCCATCGATGATGCCGTCGATCCGCTCGGGCCGGAAGCGGCGCTGGAAGGCGATCACGGCCTTCCAGCTGTCGCTGACGTCATAGCCGAAGCGCTCCAGCGCCAGGAGAAAGGCGGCATCGGACCAGTAGGGATCGATCAGGTTGCGGGTCGGGCTGGGCAATGCGAGGCGGCGTTTCGCCAGAGCCTCCCACGGGAAGAGCTCGCCCGGATCCTCCTTGCGGGTCGGCGCGATGTCGGAATGTCCGACGACATTGCCGCGACTGATGCCATGCCGGTCCTTGATCCGGGCGACCAGGGGGATGAGCGCGGCCATCTGCTCGTCCGGGAAAGGCCGATAGCCGAACTCATGGCCCGGGTTCACGATCTCGATACCGATGCTGGCGCTGTTGACGTCGCGGATGCCACGCCAAAGGCTCTTGCCCGCGTGCCAGGCGCGGCGTTCTTCGGCTACGAGGCTGTAGAGGGTGCCATCCTCGTCAAGGCAGTAATGCGCCGACACCTTGGCTTCGGGCGAGCAGAGCCGATCAAGCGCGCCTTCGCAGGTCGGCATGCCGGTATAATGCAGCACGATCATGGAGATCGGCGCCGCACGCTCGTCGTGATTGGGTGATGGGCGAGAGATGGCGTCCACGTGCCCCATGGGACAGGGCGGCGCCCCCGAGGTCAAGCGTCTTGTGGCTCAGGCGGCCTTCACTGCGGCATCGCGGTGGCGGTAAAGGCCGCGCATGTCGCGGTCGGCCTCCAACGTGGGCGCCTGGCCGATCACCGTCTCCCCCGCGCCGAGCATCAGCCAGCCGTCGGGCGCAAGCGCCGAGGAAAGGCGGTCGAAAGCCTTCCGCCGCATGCTCTCGTTCAGATAAAGGAGCACGTTGCGGCAGAGGACGAGGTCGAACTTGCCCGGGTGCGGGGCCGGCTCGAGCAGGTTGTGGACCTGGAAGCGCACCGAACTGCGGAGCGCCTCCACCGCCCGCCAGCCGCCCTGCCCTTCCTCGAACCAGCGGATCATCTGCTGGATGCCAAGGCCGCGCTGGACTTCGAACTGGGTGTAAGTGCCTTCGCGTGCACGGCCGACCATGGTTTCGCTGACGTCGGTCCCAAGGATGTCGATCTTCCAGCCCGCCCAGCGCGCAGGATCCTCCGCGAACAGCATGGCGAGGCTGTAGACCTCCTGCCCCGCCGAGCAGCCGGCCGACCAGATGCGAAGCGTACGACTGGACTCCCTGCGCTTGGCGAGTTCCGGCAGTGCGGCGGCCTTGACGAGATCGAACGGCAGACGATCACGGAAGAAGTAGGTTTCGTTGTTCAACAAGGCCTCCACCACACGGGTCGAGAGACTGGGTTCGCGCCCCATGACGAGAATGGTGATGAGCTCGTCGATGCTGGCGATGCCGCGCTCGCGCAGCAGTTGCGACAGCGCCGTCTCAAGGCGCCAGCGCCGGCTCATGGTCAGTTGCTGACCGGTTCTCGCCTCCAGCAGGCCTGCCAGGATGCGAGAGCTGGAGTCACTTATCTGCATGGGAATGGCCAATCCGGGACGCAACACGGCGAGCAAGCTTTTCAGGCGGCAGAATCGCGGCGGCAAGGCCCGCGTCGGCAACTGCGCGCGGCATTCCCCAGACAGCGCAGGTCGCCTCGTCCTGCACCAGCACGGAGCCGCTCGCCGCAACCAGCTCGGCCGCGCCCTCGACACCATCGCGGCCCATCCCCGAGAGGATCACCGCAACCGCGCCGGGCAGCCGCATTCTTGCAACCGAGGTGAGCATGGGATCGACGCTCGGAAGGCAGCCGCTGGCGGCACGGCCGCGCACAAGATGTACCCGCAGGGTGCCGGGTCGGCTTGCCTCCACGGTCAGGTGGGCGTCGCCGGGAGCAATAAGGATCTCGTCGGCGACCAGCGTTTCGCCCTGCGCTGCGATGCGGGCCGGACGGTTGGCCGCAATACTCAGCTGGCGGGCGAAAACGTCCATGAACGGAACAGGCAGATGCTGTGTCACGAGGATCGGGGCCCCAATTCGCGGCGGCAGCTGAGCGAAAAAGCGGCCAAGCGCGTGAATCCCGCCGGTGGAAGCACCGATGGCCAGCAGCGAAAGAGGCTCGACGCCCATGGCCCTGAGCGGTGCGGGCGGCGTCGGCCGCATGGCAGCCAGCGGCTCCGCCTCGACCTGTCCGAGCGCGCGGATCTTGGACATGAGGATGTCGGCGAACCGGCCCTGGATGCGGCCGGTGCCCGGCTTGAGGAGAGTGTCGGCGGCCCCTTGCGCAAGGGCGGAGACAGTGGCCGCCGCGCCATCTTCGGCAAGGCTGGAGACGACCAGCACGCGGGCACCGCGGGCGGCAGCAATGATCTCGGGTAGTTTGCTCAACCCGCCTGCCCCGGGCATTTCGAGGTCGAGCAGGATGACGTCGACCGAAACGTGGGCAAGCGCTTCGACCGCGTCCTCGGCAGTACCGGCCACGGCGCTGATCTCGATCCCGCCGCCAAGCTCTACCATGCGGGTCAACACCGCCCGAGCGACCATCGAGTCATCGACGATCATCAGGCGAATGTTGCGCCTGCGAGGCGGCGGCGCCGCAGTTTGTCGCGCGAGCGCCGGCGCCACGGGTCAGGGCCTCAGGCGACGCCGACGAGCTGAAGCTTGATGTGCAGCGTCTCGCGGTCGAAGGGCTTCATCACATATTCGTCCGCGCCGGCCTCCAGCGCGGCACGGATGTGCGCCATGTCATTCTCCGTGGTGCAGAAGACGACCTTGGGCTGGTCCTCATGACCACGCTGGCGAAGCAGCTTCAGGAACTCCATCCCGCTCATTACCGGCATGTTCCAGTCGAGCAGCACCACATCGGGCATCGACGCCTCGCACCGTTCCAGCGCCTCGCGGCCGTCGCCAGCCTCTTCCACGCTGAACTCAAGTGTTTCGAGGATGTGGCGGGCAACCTTCCGGATGACCTTGGAATCGTCAACAATAAGGCAGGTCTTCATGGGGTTTGGCACCGTTCTTAAGGTCCTGACATGAACTGGTAAGGCGGGTTGTAAGGGGCCAAGCGTTAAGAAAGGGCTGTCAGGCGGCCTGCCGAGCGACGTCCGGTCCCGCCACAAGGCCTTCAACATCGACCAGAAGCAGTGCGCCCTCCTCGGTTTCGACCATTCCGGCAGATACCCTCTCCCAGCCCTCACCCATTGCGGCGCGGACTGGCGCGGGGTCGCTGGTGGCGGCAAGCACGTCCTCCACTCCGTCGACGATCAGCGCATAATGGTGGCCGTCGACCTCTGTCACTGCAGCTTCCAGGACCCCATCGAGCACCGGCATCGGCAGTCCGAGCGAACGGCGGCAGCAGATGACGGTCAGCACGCGACTGCGAAGCGCCGACAAGCCGGCCACGTGATCGGCCGCTCGCGGCACCGGGATCAAGGTGTCGAGTTCAACCACGCTCTCGATGCGGGCGGCGGGTAAAGCCACCCGCTGGCCGGCGATCCGTACAACAAGAAGCAGTTCGTTCATTTACCGGATCTTTCCAGCAACCGTTTCGCGAAGCGCCACAAGCAGCCCTGCGCGGTCGTAGCGATAGACGTGGTCGTCGTTTGCGGCCCCTTCCGCATCGGGACAGAGGAAGAGCGTGCGCCGGGCACTCCCATCCCGTGCCGAGCCCGCCCAGGCGATGGCAAGATCGGCTTGTGCGTCTGGGTCGCCTGCGATCACGCGATAACCCGCAGCCTCGACGATTGGACGAAGCATGTTGCGGACCCATGGATCGGTGAGGTCGAGACGGCAGACCGGCGCCTCCGAGTTACAACTCACTCGCGTCCCCGATGCGCCGGCGAAGAGCCAGTGGGCATCGATCAGCTCGGCGGGCTCGCCAGCGACAAGGGTCACGCCTTCGATCAATCCCGGCGCGTCGGACGGGATGATGTGATCGGCAATGCCATCGAGGTCGATGACCTCCCTGAAGGCAAGCCCAAGCTGCGTTTCCCCGTCGCTAAGGCGGAACAGCCGGGTCTTGGTGTCCGCGTCGGGCAAGCTGTCCAGCCCTTCCAGAGGGAGGATGTCGTCACCGAGCTGGACCCGCACCCGGCCCGCCGAAAGCGACACGGCGCTTCCCGGGACTTCCTCGATGCGGTCAACCACGCCGAGCCGGATCGCCCGCCGCGCGCCGCTGCAGTCGCGAAAGAGAAGCACTGGCGTCGCCTGCTCGGCCGCAACGCTGCCAGCCGCGTCTTCGAGCAAGCGGACCGTGCGTTCCTGTGCCTCGAAGCGCACTCCACCCACGCGGGCAAGTCCGGCTGGATCGAACAGAAGAATGGGAGAGCCGTCGTCGGCAAGTGTCGTACCGGCGTAGAGCCCGGTCGCCATCACGGCGGGCGCGGCGGGCTTCACCACCAGTTCCTCATGGTCGTGGACCCGATCCACGCTGAGAGCGTAAACGTCGCCGCCCGCAGGCTTGAGCACGATCAGGGTGCGGTCCTGGCCCGGAAGCTTGCTGTCGAGGCCCAGGAGATCGGCCAGCACAAGCTGCGGCACACGTCGGCCGCGGATAGTGACAATGCCCGCGCCGCCGACCTCCGACAGTTGCACGCTTTCTCCGCTCGCCCGCACGATTTCCTCGATCGCGACACGCGGAATGGCGAAGTGCTGGCTGCCGATCGACACGGTGAGCGCCGGGATGATGGTCAGCGTAAGGGGCACGCGAAGCGTCATCCGCGTGCCCTGCCCGCTCTTGGAGTCGACCTCCACCACGCCGCCAATCCGCTCGACGTTGGAGCGGACGACATCCATTCCGACGCCGCGACCGGAAATGCTGGTCACCGCCTGCGCGGTCGAAAGGCCTGCTTCAAAGATGAGTTGCAGCTGTTCCCTGGGTGACAAGCGGGCGGCCTCGCCCTGGTCGATGATCCCGGCGGAAAGAGCTCTGTCGATCAGCCGCGTGCCGTCGATCCCGCGCCCATCGTCGACGATGTCGATCAGGATCTGATTGCCTGATTGCCGAGCGGAAACCGAGAGCAATCCGATTTCGCGCTTGCCGGCCTGGAGACGCTCGGCCGGCGGCTCAATCCCGTGGTCGACCGCGTTACGGACGATGTGGGTCAGTGGATCGCGGATCATCTCGATCATCTCGCGATCAAGTTCGACGTCTCCACCGTCGATGTCGACTAGCACCTGGCGCCCGAGCTCGGCCGACAGATCGCGGACCATGCGCGGCAATCCGACAAACAGACTCTCGATGCGCTGCATGCGGGTGCGGGTGATGGCGCCGCGCATTTCGGCAATGATCCCGCTCATCCGCTCAAAGGCGCTGTCGACGGCCACGTCGGTGCTGCTGTCGCGAAGGCGGCGGGCAAGCTCGTTGCGGGCGAGCACGAGGTCGGAAACGCCGCTCATCATGCGATCGAGGAGGTCAACCGACAGGCGGATGGTGCGCGGGGCGGCCTGGCCCTGTGCGACCGCGGCAACGGCAGACACGGGTGCGGCGGGAGTGGCTTGTTCGGCGCCGGGTTTCAGGGCTTCAATGAGGTCATCGTCGCTGCCCTGCGGGAGCGGCGAGCCGGCGGCGATCACCTCCACCATCTCGCCGATCCGGTCGATGATGGCGAGAACGGCGCTGACAAGTGCAGGATCGGGTTGGCGGCGGCCGGCCCGAACGTCGGCCAGTGCATCCTCGGCCGCGTGGCTGAGTACTTCAAGCCGGGGGAAGTCGAAGAAGCCGCAATTGCCCTTCACCGTGTGAACAAAGCGGAAGATGCTGTCGAGGCGCGCGCGGTCGTGCGGCGCGGCTTCCCAGGCGACAATCTCCCCGCCGAGGCTTTCCAGCATGTCCCGGCATTCGGAAACGAAATCGGCAATCAGGTCGTCCATGGCCCCACTTCGCGTCTGCTGACGAGCAACGGGGTTAGACGGTGAGGGTTAAGGGGCCGTTAGTGGCAGCGGCCGCTCAGGCGAGGAAGACGGGATCGAGCACGATCCGCCCGCCTTCGAGGTCGGCAATGCCGGGTTTGTATGGGATCAGCGACTTCCTGCCATTGGCGAGTTCGACCTCGAGGAGGTCGCCCGCCCCGAAATTCTCCACTGCCGCAACGATGCCGATCGCCGCACCGTCCTTGTCGGCGCAGGCTAGGCCGATCAGGTCTGAATGATAATATTCGTCTTCCGCGAGTGGCGGCAAGGCGTCACGCTCGACTTCGATCAACTTACCGCGGAGCGCTTCGGCGTCGGAGCGGTCGGCAAGGCCTTCGAGCCTCGCGAACGGGCTTTTGAGCGTGCCGCCGACATGAAGCAGGCGGCGCGGCGTGCCGTTCACCAGCACCGTGTCGTGCGCTTTGAGCGCGTCGGTGCCGTCGGCAAAGAGCTTCAGGCGCACTTCACCGCGAACGCCATGGGCGCCGGCGATGGCAGCGAGGGTGATGCGCGTGGTCATGCGGCAAGGAGGGCCGGCTTCGCCCAGGCGTTCCCGAGCGAAGCCGATACCAACAGCTTATTCGGCCTTTTCGGCGCCTTCGGTCGGAGCGGCCTCGTTCGAACCTTCAGCCGGCTCAGGCTGGGTCGGAGCGCTGACTTCCTCGGCCGCAGCCTCGACAGCCGGTGCTTCCTCGGTAGCGGCCGGAGCTTCCTCGGCCGGGGCTTCGGCAGCGGGCTCCTCAGCAGCAGGCTCTTCGGCCGGCGCAGCAGCGGCGGCGGCGGCGGCCTCGGCGGCTTCGGCAGCCTTGGTCGCACGCTCCTCGGCGCGCTCGGTCGCCTTTTCGCCCGGCTTGCCCTTGTTCGGGTTGTTGCGCGCGGTGCGCTCCTTCAGGCCAGCGGCGTCGAGGAAGCGAGCAACGCGATCGGTCGGCTGCGCACCGACGCTCAGCCAATGCGAGATACGGTCGGCGTCAAGCTTGATCCGCTCGGGCGAGTCCTTCGCCAGCAGCGGATTGTAGGTGCCGACCTTCTCGATAAAGCGACCATCGCGCGAGTTGCGGCTGTCGGCCACGACGACGCGGTAATAAGGGCGCTTCTTGGAGCCACCACGAGCGAGGCGAATTGCTACTGCCATATCTTCAATCCTTCTTTGATGTCGTTGTTATTTCTTGCCGAACTTGTGACCGCCGGGCGGCAGTCCGAACGGCGTCTGCCCGCCGGGCAGACCGGGAAGACCAGGCGCTCCCGCACCCGGCAGCAAGCCTCCCATCGCCCCCTCCATGCCGCCCTTGCCGAACATGGCCGCGAGCTTGCCGAGGCCACCCATCTTCTTGAGGCGCTTCATCGCGCCCTCCATTTCCTGATGCATCTTCAGGAGCTTGTTCACTTCCTGAACGGTGCGGCCGCTGCCCTTGGCGATACGAATCTTGCGCTTGGCATTGATCAGTGCCGGCTTGGCCCGTTCGGTTGCGGTCATCGAGGACAGCATGGCTTCGAGGTGAACCAGCGCCTTGGTGTCCTGCGCCTTCTCAATCGCGCCCTTCATGCCCTTCATGCCTGGCATCATGCCGGCAAGCGCACCAAGGCCGCCCATGCGCTTCATCTGGTCGAGCTGCATGCGAAGGTCGTCGAGGTCGAACTTGCCCTTGGCCATCTTGGCCGCGAGCTTTTCGGCGTCCTCGACCTTGATCGTCTCGGCCGCGCGCTCGACCAGGCTGACGACGTCGCCCATGCCGAGAATGCGCCCGGCAACGCGGCTCGGGTGGAACGGTTCGATCGCGTCGAGGCCTTCGCCAGTGCCGGCGAACTTGATTGGCTTGCCGGTGACCGCGCGCATCGACAGCGCCGCACCGCCGCGGGCGTCGCCATCCATGCGGGTCAGGATCACGCCCGTGAGGTCGATCTGGTCGGAAAAGCCCTTGGCGACGTTGACCGCATCCTGGCCGGTCAGGCTGTCGACCACCAGCAGGGTCTCGGCCGGACGGCTGACCTCAGCCACCGCCTTCATCTCGCCCATCAGGGCATCATCTACGTGAAGACGGCCCGCCGTGTCGAGCAGCAGGACGTCATAACCTTGGAGCTTGGCCGACTGCAGCGCGCGGCGCGCGATATCGACCGGCGACTGGCCGGGCACGATCGGCAGCGTGTCCACGCTCGCCTGGCGGCCGAGCACGGCCAGCTGCTCCTGCGCCGCCGGACGGGCGACGTCGAGCGATGCCATGAGGACCTTCTTCCGATCCTTGCCCGAGAGGCGCTTGGCAAGCTTGGCGGTCGAAGTCGTCTTGCCCGAGCCCTGAAGGCCGACCATCATGATGATGGCGGGCGGCGCGACGTTGAGCTCGAGCTCGCTGCTGTCGGCGCCCAGCATCTCGACCAGCGCATCGTTGACGATCTTGACGACCTGCTGGCCCGGTGTGACCGAGCGCAGTACTTCCTGGCCGACCGCGCGGCTGGTCACGGTTTCGACGAAATCGCGGGCGACCGGCAGAGCGACATCGGCTTCGAGCAACGCGACCCGAACTTCACGCATAGCGCCGCGCACGTCGTCCTCAGTGAGGGCGCCGCGGCCGCGAAGCTTGTCGAACACGCCGCCAAGGCGGTCGCTCAGGGTCTCGAACATCAACTCAACTCCGGTACCGACGGGCGCAAAGCAAGAACACGCCGGCGGGCGAAACCTCGCCGGCCAGCGTACCCCGAAAGGCGCTCATCGATGTGTGTCACTGGGACGTGGGGGCGCTTAGCCGAAGGCGGGCAGAAGTGCAACCAGCACCCCTGCCCTCATCAGCGCGTCAGGCTGCCGCGTCGTCCTTGGCCTCGCGGTTGGCGTAGACGCGGACCGGTTCCTTGCTGCCGGCAACCACGTCCTTGTCGACGTGGACCTTTTCGACCCCGTCCATGCCTGGAAGGTCGAACATGGTGTCGAGCAGAATCGCTTCAAGGATCGAGCGGAGGCCGCGAGCGCCGGTCTTGCGCTCGATCGCCTTGCGCGCAACCGCGCTCAGGGCGTCATCGGAGAAAACGAGATCGACCTCCTCCATGTCGAACAGCTTGGCGTACTGCTTCACCAGCGCATTCTTCGGCTCAACCAGGATCTTGACCAGCGCCGCTTCGTCAAGGTCCTCGAGCGTGGCGATCACCGGCATGCGGCCGATGAACTCCGGGATCAGGCCGAACTTCATCAGATCCTCGGGCTCGGTGTGCTTCAGCACCTGACCCGTCTTGCGCTCGTCCGGCCCAGCGACATGCGCACCAAAACCGATCGACTTGCCCTGAAGTCGATCACCGATGATCTTCTCGAGGCCCGCAAACGCGCCGCCGCAGATGAACAGGATGTTGGTCGTGTCGACCTGCAAGAACTCCTGCTGCGGATGCTTGCGGCCGCCCTGGGGCGGCACGGAGGCAGTGGTGCCCTCCATCAGCTTCAGCAGCGCCTGCTGGACACCCTCACCCGATACGTCGCGGGTGATCGAGGGGTTGTCCGACTTGCGGCTGATCTTGTCGATCTCGTCGATATAGACGATCCCGCGCTGCGCCTTCTCGACGTTGTAGTCGGAAGCCTGGAGCAGCTTCAGGATGATGTTCTCGACATCCTCGCCGACATAACCCGCTTCGGTCAGCGTGGTGGCGTCGGCCATCGTGAAGGGCACGTCGAGAATGCGGGCCAGCGTCTGCGCAAGCAGGGTCTTGCCGCAGCCGGTCGGCCCGATCAGCAGAATGTTGGACTTGGCGAGTTCGACCTCGGTGCCGCTCTTGGCGCCATGGTTGAGGCGCTTGTAATGATTGTGGACGGCGACCGACAGTACGCGCTTGGCGCGGCTCTGCCCGATCACATAGTCGTCGAGCACCTTGCAGATCTCCGCCGGCGTCGGAACACCGTCACGGGTCTTCACCAGCGCGGACTTCGATTCCTCGCGGATGATGTCATTGCACAGCTCCACGCATTCGTCGCAGATGAAGACGGTCGGCCCGGCGATGAGCTTGCGCACTTCGTGCTGCGATTTGCCGCAGAAGCTGCAGTAAAGGGTGCTCTTGCCGTCGCCACCGGAAAGCTTGGTCATAATCGTCCTTGTGTCGCCAGGTGCCGGAGCGCCCGGACGGGCAACCTAGCCCGCTTGTGTACCGGATACAAACTCTCAGAAGGCTTAACGCGTTGCGTGGCTCAGATGAGGATGTGGAGGAGATATGGCTTGGGCGCCACGCTCCGGCAAGGGCCACGCCTCAGAAGTGCTTGCCAGCCAGCAACTTGCACGGATGCCTCGGATGCTGGCTGGGGCGGCAGGATTCGAACCTGCGCATGCCGGTACCAAAAACCGGTGCCTTACCGCTTGGCGACGCCCCAGTGCGCGGGCGGCTTATAGCGAATGCGCGGCCCGCGGGAAGCCTCCCCATGCAGGGTCTGCCGGTGAAAACTATTCCAGCTTCGTGCGGTAGGTCTCAGGCAACCAGATCGCACTCACGACAAGTGCCATCGCAACCACCGCGACGGTGTACCACAGCCCGGCATAAGCATCGCCCGTCTGCACCACGATGTACTGGCTGATGAACGGCAGGAAGCCGCCGAAATAGCCAGTTCCGATGTGATACGGCACACTCATCGATGTGTAGCGAATGCGGGCCGGAAAAAGCTCGACCAGGATCGCCGCCACCTGTCCATAGGTCATCGCCGACAAGGCAACCATCACCGCGACGGCAAGGATGATCTTCCAATGCACCTTTTGCGCGGGATCGGCCCTGTCCGGATAGCCGGCGGCGGTCAGCGCGGCGACGAAAGCCGTTTCGTTGAATTCGGTGATGCGATTTTGACCGACCTGCAGCGCCGCGCCGCCTTCGCTTTCATCCCCGACGACCTTGGCGTAGCTGATGCCGCGCTTGGCAAGCAGGGCCTGTGCCTTCGCGCAGTCCTGCACCTGCTTGGCCGCAAAAACGGAATAATCGCAGGTCCTGCTGATGGTCAGCGTGACCGGATTCCTTTCGGTTGCTCGCTTCAGAGCCGGACTGGCACCATCGGCCATGAGGTGGAAGAGCGGGAACAGCAGAAGGATGGTAAGGGCGTAGCCGGTCAGCAGGAGCTTCTTTCGCCCGATGCGGTCGGAGAGCGCGCCAAAGCCGACGTAGAGCGGCGCCGCCAGGAATGCACCGCACGCCATGTACAGCAACGCCTCGGTTTCGCTGACCCGGGCCGTGCCCTGAAGGAAGTACAGGGTGCCGAACTGGCTGGTGTAATAGATGACGGTGAGACCAGCCGCGACGCCGAACAGGGCGACGAGCACCCGCTTGAGGTTGCCAGGATAGGTCAGGCTGTCCTTGAAGGGATTGCGGCTGACCTGCCCGGCCTCTTTCATCGCCTTGAATACCGGGCTCTCCGACAGCTTCAGGCGGATGTAGAGCGAGATGGCGAGCAGCAGGATCGAGAGCAGGAACGGGATGCGCCAGCCCCAGGCATCGAACTGCTCCGGTGTCAGCGACCAGCGGCAGGCGAGCACCACGACCAGGCAGAGGAGGAAGCCGCCCACGACGCTGACCTGGATCCAGCTGGTATACTGGCCGCGCTTGTTCGCAGGGGCGTGCTCCGCGACGTAGATGGCGGCGCCGCCATATTCGCCGCCAAGGGCGAGGCCCTGGAGCAGACGCAGGCCGACCAGCAGCGCGGGAGCGAGCAGGCCGGCGCTGGTGTAGGTGGGGAGGAGGCCGATGGCTGCCGTGGCGCCACCCATGAGGGAGATGGTGATCAGGAAGGTGTATTTGCGGCCGACCTTGTCACCGAACCAGCCGAACAGCAGCGCACCGATCGGGCGGACGCCGAAGCCGGCGCCAAAGGCGGCCAGGCTGGCAAGGGTTGCGGCGGTGGGGTTGTCGGCGGGGAAGAACAGGCGGCCAAGCAGCGCGGCGAGGATGCCGTAGAGGAAGAAGTCATACCATTCGAACACGGTACCAAGCGCGCTGGCGGTGATGACCAGACGGTCGCGCTTGGGGTCTACGACATAGGTGTCCGCTGAACCTGCGGCAGTGGTGGCCATGCTCTTGAATTCCCCCTCGCATGTCGTTCTAGCGAGGCGGAAAAGGAGGGCAAGCGCCCCTCAGTCGAGGCGGCCGTTCACCAGGTCGTCATAGTCCTTGGCCAGCTGCTGCTGAAGCGCGCCGATCTCGAACCGCCAAGGACCCGCCGACTGCACGAAAGTGACCTCCGCCGCCGAACCCGTCAGGAAGAAGCTTTCGAAACTTTCCAGCTCCTCCGGCCAGATTGCGCGTTCCTGCACCTCGATGCCGCGGCGGCGGGCGAGGTCGATCAGGGTCTGGCGGGTGAGGCCGTTCAGGAAGCAGTCGGGGGTCGGCGTATGGATCACGCCATCGCGGATGAAGAAGGCGTTGGCGCCGGTCGCCTCCGCCACCTGGCCGCGCCAATCCATCATCAGCGCGTCGTCGAAGCCACCCGCGTCGGCCTTGGCCTTGGACATGCTGGCGATCATGTAGAGGCCAGCGGCCTTGCTCTGGGTCGGAGCGGTGTACGGTGCCGGACGGCGCCATTCGGCAAGGTCGAGGCGGATGCCCTTGGCGGCCTTCTCGGGCGGATAATATTTGCCCCAGTTCCAGGCGGCGATGGCGAGGTGCGGCTTGGTGCCGATGGGATTGACGCCCATGCTCTCCGACCCGCGCCAGGCGACCGGGCGCATGTAGGCGTCGACGAGATTGTTAGCGCGCAGCACCTCCTCGCAGGCGGCGTCGATCTCGGCGACGCTCCACGGCAATTCGAAGCCGATCAGTTCGGCCGAGCGGCGGAGGCGTGCGCTATGGTCGGACAGGCGGAAGATCTTGCCGCCATAGGCGCGCTGCCCTTCGAACACGCTGGAAGCGTAGTGGAGCGCGTGGGTCAGCACGTGAACGTTGGCTTCGCGCCACGGCACCAGCTTGCCATCGAACCAGATCCAGCCGTCGCGGTCGTCGAAGCTCACGAAATCATCCCCTTGGGTCTGCCTTGAAGCCGCTTAGGAGCCGCGCGTCTCTGCCGCAAGTTCGGCCGACCGGGCCGTGGCAGCGGCGAGCGTACGGTCGACAAGCCCGGGGAGTTCGGCGTCGAGCACCTTGAGACCGGCCTCGGTGGTGCCGTTGGGGCTGGTCACGCGCCGGGCGAGATCGTCCATCGACTCCCCACTTGAGGCCGCCAGCCAGGCCGAACCAAGCACTGCCTCGCGCGCAGCGGTGAGCGCCAGGCCGGAATCGAGCCCCCTGCCCTCACCCGCCGCTGCGAAGGCGGCGATGAAACGGGCGACATAGGCCGGAGTCGAGCCGGCAACGAAGCCAATGGCGCCGAACTCCTCCTCGCTGGCGCACCAGGGGGCGAAGCCGAGCATGGAGAACCAGGGCTGAAGCTCGGCCTGGAGCGCGGGATCGGAGCTGAGGAGCGGGAGGACGCCGCGGCGCACGGCGACAGGCAGGTTGGGCATGACCCGAACCACGGCACGCGCGCGGGGAAACAGGCCCTGCAGCGTGGTCATGTCGGCACCGGCGAGGATCGAGATGACGGTGGTGCGCGAGGTGACCCAGTTGGCGACCTCGGGCGCAAGGGTGCGCAGCTGCTGGGGCTTGAAGCCGAGGACGATGCGATCGGGGATGAGATTTGCCTCACCCGGGGTGCGGACGGTGCGGATGCCGGGCACCGGCGTGCCGCTGGGGCGGACGGCGGTGAAACTGGCGGGATCCTCGCCGGCCATGAGCCAGCCGGCGACCATCGCGGAACCCATGTTGCCGCAGCCGATGAAAAAGGTGGTGGTCATTGCTGTTTGCTCGCGAAGTTCTCGAAGTTCACATAGGGCGACGTAGTGGAATCGTTGCTTTTCCGCCCTTTCGCGAGTCGGCACCTGTCCGGAGGCAAGCGCAGCCGAGCAGGCGAAGTCCTACTTTGCAAGGCCGTCGTCAGGCTTCGCCGGCAGTCTCGATCAGCGCGGCCTGGATCGCCTCGGTCGGGCTTTTGCCGCCCCACAGGACGAACTGGAACACGGGATAGAAGCGCTCGCACTCTTCCAAAGCGGCTTCGCTGAGCGATTCCGCTTGCTCGAAACTGAGGCCATCGTCGCCGCCATCGACCAGGGCGGCGTAGCGGAAGACGATCAGGCCACTCGACGACCAGAGCTCGAAATGGCCTAGCCAGAGCTGCTCGTTCACAAGGCCCAGCGTCTCGTACATGGCGGCGCGCTTGTCGGACGATACCTTGACGTCGGGAAAGGCCAGGAACTGGAGGACCTGGTCCTCGGGCCGCCATACGCCGCGAAGCTCATATTGCGCCCAGCTGCCGGGCGCCGACGCGACGATCTCGCCGTCGCCGGTCCGCTCGCACGGCCAGCCACGCGCTTCGAAATAGGCTTCGAGCACTTCGATCGGAGCGCCGTCTTCGCGCTCCTCACCGGCGTTGTCTTCGTCGCGGCCCGGCAAGCTCACTCCTCCGGCGTCTCGATGCCGGTGGTGCCAAGGGGCGGCGTCTTGGCATCGCCTTCGGGTGCCTTGCGGCCGAACTTGCCGCCCTTGAGCGCAGCGACTTCGGCCTTCAGCGCTTCAACCTCTTCGCGGGCGGTGGCGGCCATCTGCTTCACCGCCTCGAACTCGTCGCGCGACACGAAGTCCATGCCGGCCACCCATTCCTTGGCGCGTTCCCGCATGCCGTCCTGCGCTTCGCGGGTCATGCCCGCGACCGTGCCCGCGGCACCGTTCATGATCTTCACGAAGTCTTCGAAGAAACGGTTCTGAGACTGCATGTGTTTAACCCCCAGTGATCCCGAGCGGCGCCCGGTCGGCGCCAGGATTGAGGCGCCCGATCTCGAAGTTGAGCGCGGTCGCCAGGCACAGCCATGCCAGATAGGGCAGAAGCAGCAGGCCCGCTACCCTGTTGACCCGCCAGAAGAAGCTGACGGCAAGGCAGGCGCCGACCGCCATGGCGATCACGATCACGAAGGCCCAGTCGATCGCGCCCGCGCCGAAGAAGACCGGCGACCAGAGGTAGTTGAGCGCAAGCTGGACGAAGAAGATGGTGAGGCCAAGGCTCCGGACGCGGCTGTCGGGTGCGACAAGGACGATGGCGAGCGCGATGCCCATCAGCGTGTAGAGCGTGGTCCAGGCGGCGCCGAATACCCAGCCCGGCGGCATGAAGCTTGGCTTCTCGACCGAGTCGAACCACGGGTTGCCGAAGCCGGAATTGGAGAGATAGCCCGACAGGTTACCGGCGAGCACCACCAGGGGAACGGTGATCAGGGCCATCTGCCACCAGCGCCAGTTGTTCCATCTGTGTGTCGGGTGCGTGCCCAAGCTCATGATCCTTTTCGTGCTGCCAGCAGGAACTCGACATTGCCCTCGGGGCCGGTGATCGGGCTAGGCGTCGCGCCCAGAACATTCCAGCCCCGCGAAGCGATCCATTGTTGGGCCTCCGTGACGACCCGCTCGTGCACGGCCTCGTCGCGGACAACGCCGCCCTTGCCCACCTCGCCGCGCCCAGCTTCGAACTGCGGCTTGACGAGCAGGAGCGCGTGACCGCCTGAGCGAACAAAATCAATGGCTTTGTCGAGGACCTTGTGAAGCGCAATGAAGCTCGCGTCGCAGACAAGAAGGTCGATCGGTTCGGGTATATGGTCGGCGGTGAGGTGGCGGGCGTTGGTCTGCTCTAGGACCACGACGCGGGAGTCCTGCCGGAGCTTCCAGGCGAGCTGGTTGGTGCCGACATCGACCGCATAGACCTTGGCCGCTCCGCGCGAGAGCAGGACGTCGGTGAACCCGCCGGTGGAGGAGCCGACGTCGAGGCAGGTGGCGCCTTGGGGATCGATGGCGAAATGGTCGAGGCCGCCGACCAGCTTCAGGCCGCCACGGCTGACCCAGGGATGGTCCTTGCCGCGTACCTCGAGGGGCGCGTCGGCGGCGATGGTGTCACCGGCCTTGGCGACCTTGCGCTCCCCCGCGAAGACGAGGCCGGCCATGATCAGCGCCTGCGCGCGGGAGCGGGACTCGGCGAGCCCGCGATCCACCAGCGCCTGGTCTACGCGCTGCTTGGCCAAGGGTCAGGCCCGAACTCCATTCTCCAGGCCCACGCTGTTGCGGCGTAGCGCCTTCAGGACGGTGTCGACGATGTGCGGGGCGTTGAGGCCGGCCTCGTCATATTGCTTGGTCGGGTTGTCCTGGTCCTGGAAGCTGTCGGGCAGGCGCATGGTGCGGAGCTTCAGGCCGGCGTCGATCAGGCCTTCGTCGCTGGCCATGGTAAGGACGTGGGCCCCGAAGCCGCCGACGGCCGCTTCCTCGATGGTGACGGCAACCTCATGGGTGGTGAGGAGCTTGCGGATAAGCGCTTCGTCGAGCGGCTTGGCGAAGCGCAGGTCGGCGACAGTGGTGCTGAGGCCCATGGATTCGAGCTGCTCGGCGGCCTTTTCGGCTTCCTCCAGGCGGGTGCCGAGGGAGAGGATGGCGACGGCCTTGCCTTCGCGCACCACCCTGCCCTTGCCGATCTCGAGCCGCTGCGGCTCGGCCGGGAGCTTGAGGCCGCGGCCGTTACCGCGCGGGTAGCGGACGGCGATGGGCCCGCTGTCGTGCATGGCCATGGTGTGGACCATGTGGGTCAGTTCGACCTCGTCCGCCGCCGCCATGACGACGAAGTTCGGCAGCGTACAGAGATAGGCGAGGTCAAACGAGCCGGCGTGGGTGGCGCCGTCGGCCCCGACCAGCCCGGCGCGGTCCATGGCGAAGCGGACGGGCAGGTTCTGGATCGCGACGTCGTGGACCACCTGGTCGTAGGCGCGCTGCAGGAAGGTCGAATAGATGGCGCAGAACGGGCGGAAGCCTTCGGCGGCGAGGCCGGCGGCGAAGGTCACGGCATGCTGCTCGGCGATGCCGACGTCGAACATGCGGGTCGGATGCGCCTTCTCGAAGATGTCGAGCCCGGTGCCGCCGGGCATGGCGGCGGTGATGGCGACGACCTTCTCGTCCCGGTTCGCCTCGGCAACGAGCGCATCGGCGAACACCTTGGTATAGGCGGGCGGGCCGCCGCCGGGACCCTTGTCCTGCTTGCCGGTGACGACGTCGAATTTCACCACGCCATGATATTTGTCGGCGCTGCTTTCGGCCGGGGCATAGCCCTTGCCCTTCTGGGTAACGGCGTGGATCAGCATCGGGCCGTGATCGCTGTCGCGGACGTTCTCGAGGATCTCGATCAGGCTGAGAACGTCATGGCCGTCGACCGGACCGACGTAATAGAAGCCGAGTTCCTCGAACAGAGTGCCGCCGGTCATCATGCCGCGGGCATATTCCTCCAGGCGCTCGGCGGCGTTGCGCATCGGCTTGGGCAGGTGGCCGGCCAGCCGGGCCGCGAGCTTGCGGGGCGAGAGATACTTGTTGCTGGACACCAGCCGGGCCAGCGCATTGCGCAAGGAGCCGACCGGCGGGGCGATCGACATGTCGTTGTCATTGAGGATCACGATCAGCCGGCTGCCGCCCGCTTCGGCATTGTTCATCGCTTCGAACGCCATGCCGGCGGTGGCGGCGCCGTCGCCGATCACCGCGATGGCGCGGCGGTTGGCATTTTCGAGCTTGGAGGCAACCGCAAAGCCTAGTGCGGCCGAGATGCTGGTCGAGCTGTGGGCCGCGCCGAACGGGTCATATTCGCTTTCGGCGCGCTTGGTGAAGCCGCTGAGGCCCCCGCCCATGCGCAGGGTGCGGATGCGGTCGCGGCGCCCGGTGACGACCTTGTGCGGATAGCATTGGTGACCAACGTCCCAGACCAGTTTGTCGCTGGGCGTGTCGAAGACATAGTGGATGGCGACGGTCAGTTCGACCACGCCGAGGCCGGCGCCGAGGTGGCCGCCGGTGACCGACACGGCGGAGATGACCTCCTGGCGAAGCTCGTCGCACAGCTGGGGCAGCTGCGCCTTGTCGAGGGCGCGGATGTCGGCCGGATAGTGGATCGTGTCGAGGAGCGGGGTGTCGGGGCGCGAATTCATAAGGATGTTGCCCTACAACCACCTGCACGCGAAGTCGAATAGGGCTTTGAGGCCCGCTCAGGCTTCCGCGCAGTCCTCGCAGGTGCCGCGCACCTCGATGACCGGGCGGGTGGGCGCGAAACCGCTCTTTTCGGCGGCCTTGCGCACATTGTTGGCGATGGTGTCGTCGTCGATGTGCTTGGCCTGACCGCAGCTGTCGCAGATCAGGAAGATGCAGTCGTGCAGGCATCCTGGATGGTTGTTCGCGACATAGGCGTTGGCGCTTTCCACCCGGCGAGCGAGGTTGGCACCGACGAACAGGTCGAGGATGCGGTAGACGCTGTTGGCGGCGACGCGGCGTTCCTGCGCCTTGCTGACCGCTTCGGCGATGTCATAGGCGCTGGCGGGACGGTCAAAGCCGGCAAGGGCATCGAACACGGCTTCACGCATCCCGGTCCACTGTTCCCCACTGGCGGTGAGCCGTTCCCTGGCGGCACTCTTGAGGTCCGCGCCGCCGTGGTCGTGATGATCGTGCCTGGCCATAGGCCAACATAGGCGCGGCCGTGGCATTTTCACAAGGGAAGGGCCGACCGCAGACCGGCAACGCACCCGGAGAAAAGAGGCTAGACCCGCCGACCGAACATGTTGGTCGTGCCGCGGCGATTGAGGTCGTGACCGAGGGCAAGGATCAGCACGCCAAGCATCGTGGCGACCGCTTCGGTGCCGTCGTGCGGCAGGGTCAGCGAACCCGCCATCACCCCGAGCCCCAGGCCGCCCACCGCGCTTGGCATCACAAAGCCATGCTCAAGGATGCCGCGGCCGAGCGCAAAGGCACCGAGGCACATTGCCAGGGTGAGACCGATCTCATGGATCCAGTGCGAACCGAGCAGGCCGCCAAAGGCCGACATGGCCGCAAGAAGCACAGTGGTGGCGAGGCAGTGAACCAGACACAGCCCGGACAGGCCAATGGCCAATCGGTCCCAAAGCGGGTTCGAGGCGTTCGTCTCACTCATCGTCGCGTCCCGATGTTATAGTGCAACATTGCGGAGGTTACAACGTCTCTCGCCAGCTTTGTTGCACCACAAGGGTGGACAATCGGTCCGCTTGCTCCCCCTTCCGGGCGCGGCCATATGCGCGCCGTCATGACCACTGCCGCCGCTTCTTCCCCCACTGCCCGCCCGCTTGCCGTGTCCAACTGGCTGTTGAGCCTGTGCGCACTGATCTTCGTGATGGTGGTGGTCGGCGGGATCACGCGGCTGACCGAAAGCGGGCTGTCGATCACCGAATGGAAGCCGATCAGCGGCGCGATTCCGCCGCTGACGGAGGCACAATGGCTGCGCGAATTCGAGCTCTACAAGCGTATTCCCGAATATCAGCAGATCAATCGGGGCATGAGTCTTGCAGAATTCAAGAACATCTTCTTCTGGGAATGGGTGCACCGCCAGCTGGGCCGAGTGATCGGGCTGGTGGCGCTGATCCCGCTGCTCTGGTTCGCGGCGAAGAAGGCCATCCCTCGCGGCTATGGGTGGCGCACGGGCAGCATCTTCCTGCTGGTCTGCGTCCAGGGCGCGATCGGCTGGTGGATGGTGGCGAGCGGCCTGACCGAGCGGACCGATGTCAGCCACGTGCGGCTGGCCGTGCACCTGCTGATGGCATTGTTCATCTTCGGCTTCGCCCTGTGGACTGCGCTGGACCTGCGTTCGGACGGGGCACGGCCGCGACGGGTGAGCACTTTCGGCATCTGGTCGTTCGCCGCGCTTGGCCTTCAGCTGCTGTTCGGCGCCTATGTCGCCGGGCTGGATGCGGGGTACGCCTTCAATAGCTGGCCGCTGATGGGTGACGAGATCTACCCCGGCGCCGCCCCGTGGCTGGAGCCTTTCGTCCGCAACTTCGTCGACAACCCGGTCACCGTGCAGTTCGTTCACCGCTGGTGGGCCTTTGCGGTGCTGGTCTTTGCGGTGGTGCTTGCCCGCAAGCTGCGCACGATCAGCCGGAAGCATTCGATCTATCTTCATTCGGCGATCGGCACCCAGATCCTGCTCGGCATCTGGACCCTGCTGTCGGGAATGAACTTCCACGTCGCAGTGGCCCACCAGGCGACCGCGGTGCTTGTCGTCGCAAGCTTCGTGGCGGCGGTTCACCGGCTGTCGGTTGCGCAGCAGTCCTTGCCGCAACGGGAGGCAAGCCTCCCTGCCCCCGCCCTGGCGTCGGCGGAAGGACGATGAGCATCGTCACAGTCTACTGTGTCTTTGCCGACAGGGAGGAGGCACAAAGGATCGGCCGCCTGGCGGTGGAGGAAAGCCTGGCTGCCTGCGTCAACATCCTCGCGCCCTGCCAATCCATCTACCGGTGGGATGGCAGGGTCGAGCAGGCGAACGAGGTTCCGGCCATCTTCAAGACCACCGAGGCGGTGGCGAACCGGCTGGTCGAGCGGATCTCGCTTCTGCACAGCTACGACGTTCCGGCGATCACCGTCTGGCCCGTAGACCGGGCATTGCAGGACTATGCCGAATGGGTCGGCCGGAACGTCCTGCAAGCATAGGGTAACATTTTACCCGCCTAGAAAGCGGCTGTTTTGCTTGACTTTCTGGACCTCTCCCGCGATTAGGCCCGCACAAGCGCTGCCTTGATGGGCGGCGTTTTCCTGTTTGAAAAGGGTTTCACGAGCCATGAAGGCGCTGTTGAAGACCACCAAGTCGGCCAAGCCGGCTGAGGTCGAGAAGAAGTGGCATCTGATCGATGCCGAGGGTCTGGTCGTCGGCCGTGTCGCCACGATCATCGCCAACATCCTGCGCGGCAAGCACAAGCCGAGCTTCACCCCGCACGTCGATTGCGGCGACCATGTCATCGTGATCAACGCCGACAAGGTCCGCTTCACCGGCCGCAAGGCGCAGCAGAAGATCTACTACAAGCACACCGGTTATGCCGGCGGCCTGAAGGAAGTGACCGCGGCCAAGGTGCTGGAAGGCCGCTTCCCCGAGCGCGTGCTGGAAAAGGCTGTTGAGCGCATGATCCCGCGCGGCCCGCTGGGCCGTGACCAGATGCGTGCCCTGCACCTCTACAACGGCACCGAGCACCCGCATAACGGCCAGGACCCGCAGACGCTCGACGTCGCGTCGATGAACCGCAAGAACAAGGTGGGCGCATAAGATGGCCGACAAGAAGTCCCTCGCCGATCTCGGCGCCCTGACCAGCCAGCCGGCTCCGGAAGTCGAGACCGCCGCTCCGGCCGAGACCGGTGCTGACGCCAACGGTGCGGCTCCGGAAGCCGCCAGCGACGAGCCGGCGCCCTTCGTTCCCGCCGTGTCGGACGCTCCGCTGCGTGAGCAGCAGCTCGACAAGTTCGGCCGCGCTTATGCGACCGGCCGCCGCAAAGACGCCGTTGCGCGCGTCTGGCTGAAGCCGGGCTCGGGCAAGATCGTGGTCAACGGCCGCGACCAGGAAGTTTATTTCGCGCGTCCGACGCTGCGTCTCGTCATCAACCAGCCGTTCGGCATCACCGATCGCGCCGGCCAGTATGACATCATCGCCACCGTCAAGGGCGGCGGTCTGTCGGGCCAGGCGGGCGCCGTGCTGCACGGCATCGCCCAGGCGCTGACCCGCTACGAGCCGGTACTTCGCACCACCGTCAAGCGCGCCGGCTTCCTGACCCGCGATCCGCGCGTCGTCGAGCGCAAGAAGTACGGCAAGGCGAAGGCCCGCCGCAGCTTCCAGTTCTCGAAGCGCTAAGCTTCTTTTCAATTACTCGAACAGCAAGAGGCGTCCCGGTTGGTCCGGGGCGCCTTTTTCTTTGCCGTCATTCGGGAAGAGCGCCGCCGGCCTTTGCCCACCGTTTCTGGAGCGAGGCATATTCGTCCGAGCGCTGCTCGGGCAGGCCTTCGGTGTTGAGCCAGGCGCGGTGGATGCTTTCGGCGCCGAAGTGGGATCGGGGCGTGAACACCGATGGATCGTCGAAGGCCGCGACGGTGAGGTCCATCTTGTCGGTGCCCTCGAGATAGCGGAAGCCGAGGCTGGTTCCGCAAGAAGCGCAGAACGGCCGCTCGGCAATGGGCGAGCTGCGAAACCAGTCGGGCTCCTCGTTCCAGCGGACGGTGGCCGCAAGCACTCCAACCATCGCCAAGCTGACGTTGCCGCTGGCGCGCTGGCACATCCGGCAGTGGCAAAGATAGGCGTGAGCGTCGGCGGGGACGTCAGCGGTGAAGCGCTTGGCACCGCACAGGCACCCTCCGGTCATGCTGGTCATCACGGCCACCTTTCTAGCGAGGGGCCTTCCAGTCGTGGGAGAAACTCTGCTCACGCGGCGAGCCCGCAAGGGCGCGTGCGCGATTGCGGGCCAGGCGGCACGCCGTGGAGTCGAGCATGGCCTTGCCTGCCGACTTGGTGATGAGACATTGCGTCACCCTGCCTTCCGGGTTGAAGGTCAGGGCGAATTCAACGGTTCCGCTGGCGCGTGTGCGGAGGAGTTCCGCCGGATAATCCTCCGGAAATATCCATGTCGCCTTCGCCGGAGGCACGTCAGCGACAGACAGCAGAAGCGCGGCGAGAACGGACACAAGCTTTACTCCTCGACCATAAGCGGTTGAGGCTAGGCACGGTTTGCAAGCAAGGCCACCCCCTTAAGTCAGCCCTTCTGGAGGTGCTTGCGGCCCAGCAGCTCGGCGATCTGCACCGCGTTCAGTGCCGCGCCCTTGCGAAGGTTGTCGCTGACACACCACAGGTTGAGGCCGTTCTCCACCGTCGGATCCTCGCGGACGCGGGAGATGAAGGTGGCGTAATCGCCGACGCATTCAACCGGGGTGACGTAGCCGCCGGGCTCGCGCTTATCGACCAGCATGACGCCGGGGGCTTCGCGCAGGATGTCCTGCGCTTCCTTGGCGGAGATGTCGCGCTCGAACTCGATGTTGATGCTTTCGGAATGGCCGACGAACACCGGCACCCGGACGCAGGTCGCGGTGACCTTGATCCTGGGATCGAGGATCTTCTTGGTCTCGACCACCATCTTCCATTCTTCCTTGGTCGAGCCGTCGTCGAGGAAGTCGTCGATGTGGGGGATGACGTTGAAGGCGATCTGCTTGGGGTAGAAAGCGGGCTCGACGCTGTCGCCGACGAAGATGTTGCGCGACTGGTTGAACAGCTCGTCCATGCCCTGCTTGCCGCTGCCCGAGACCGATTGGTAGGTCGAGACGACGACGCGCTTGATCCCGGCGGCGTCATGTAGCGGCTTCAAGGCCACCACCATCTGCGCGGTGGAGCAATTGGGATTGGCAATGATGTTGCGCGCCGTGTAGCCGGCCAGCGCTTCGGGGTTCACCTCTGGCACGATCAGCGGCACGTCCGGGTCCATGCGGTACAGCGAGCTGTTGTCGATCACCGTGCAGCCGGCAGCCGCCGCGCGGGGCGCATGGACCTTGCTGACGGCCGATCCCGCCGCGAACAGAGCGATGTCCCAGCCGGTGAAGTCGAAATGCTCGAGGTTGGAGACCTTGAGCTCTTCGCCGCCGTCGCCGAAGTCGACGATGTTGCCCTGGCTTCGGCTGGAGGCCAGCGCCGCGACCTCGTCTAGCGGAAACTGCCGCTCGGACAGGATCTGCAGCATCTCGCGCCCGACATTGCCCGTCGCGCCGACCACGGCGACCCGATACCCCATGCTCAAACTCCTTTTGCGCCGACGCTTGCCGTGCCTAACGCCACGACGCAACGAAGATGTCCGCCTTTGCCGATCCTTCGGCCATGCTGGCAAAGGTAAGTTGCCGGTCGTCAGGGGTGAAGGCCGGAGTGAAATTGAACGCCCCGCGGTTCACCGCCGGCCCGAGCAGGGTCGGTTCGCCCCAGCCCGATGCGGTCTGGCGACTGATCATGATGCGTCCCTTGCCGCCGTCGCCGCGCCAGAAGGCAGCGAACTTCCCATCCGCGGAGATGGTGAAGTCGCTATCGCTTTCCGCGCTGTTGATGGGGCCATCGAGGAGGACCGGTGTCCCAAAACCGGTGGGCGTCAGCGCCGCGGCATAGATGTCCAGACCGCCCTTGCCGCTCCGCCTGGCGGCGGAGAAGGTCAGCACGCCGGCGTGAAGCTCTGGCCCGAGTTCCGGACCCCGGCCATTCACGGTAGTGCCGAGATGCTCGGGCTCTCCCCACTCCCCGCCCGGAAGCCGGAGCGAGCGCCAGATATCGAGATCGTTCCGCCCCGCCTCTCTTCCGGGGGCGGGCCGGTCCGACACGAAGTACAGAGTGTTGCCGTCGGGAGTGACCCACGGATCACTGTCGCTGACACCCTCCCTTGAGAAGGAGATGGGCTGCGGCTCGGTCCACTCGCCTTTGCTTCGCTGCTGCGAGACCATGATGCGGGCGTTGCGGAAGTCGGCGTCGGAGCGGGCGAAAACAGCCAGCCGCCCTGACCGGTCCATGCTGAGGTTATAGTCGCTGCGAGGCGAGGAGAAGGGCCGCAGGGGCTCCGCCGCAGAGGCCATGGCAAGCGCCGCCCCTGCCAGAACCAGTATCTTCAGCATGCTTGTTCCCTCCCCTTGTCGCCTGTCGGCGCGCGGCTAGCCCCGCCCTCCCCGGTTCGCCATAGTGGTTCGACGAACAAGCCATATGAAGGGGCAAGAATGCGGAAGGTCGCGGCCCTATTAGTGATTGTCGCAGGACTTCTGCTGGGCATGGCCGCCACCCGCTGGCTGACCCTGCCGCCTCCGCTTCGGGCCCAGAACCAGGCGGACCAGTTCGATGCCGTGCGCGCCAAGGCACGGCTGGCGCGGGTGCTTGCGACCGAGCTGCCCCACCCCACCGACAGCGCTGCCAATGACGGCGTGCGCGACCGACTGCTGGCCGAGATCCGCGGGCTTGGCCTGCAGCCGGTGGTCACCGACCGCTTGGCCTGCAACAGCCTCCTGAAGTCACCGGGCGTGTCCTGCGCCCGGGTGCGCAACGTGCGGGTGACGATCGCCGGCCAGCGTCCCGGTCGACACCTGCTGGTCAATTCGCATTACGACAGCTCCACCGCAGGTCCGGGCGCAAGCGACGCAGGGCTCGGGGTCGCCTCGATGCTGGAGGTCATGGCGCTGCTCAAGGATCGCCCGCTGCAACGACCGGTGACCTTTCTCTTCAACGAGGGCGAGGAACTGGGGCTGATCGGAGCGCGCGCCTTCCTCGATGCCGACCCGCTCAGCCGACAGGTCGACGCACTGATCAACCTTGAGGCGCGCGGGGTTACCGGTCCGGTGAACATGTTCGAGACCAACGTCCCGAACGGGCCCGCGGTCCGCCTGTTCGGCGAGAGCGTCACTCGTCCGGTTGCGAACAGCCTGGCGGTGAGCGCCTATCGGCTCCTGCCCAATGCGACCGACGTCAACACCTTTGCCGAGGAGCGCTATTGGCTGACGCTGAACTTTGCGCCGATCGGCAACGAGACCCGTTACCATTCGCCAGGCGACGACCTGACAGCAATGGACCTGGCGACCTTGCAGCACATGGGCGACCAGTTGCTGGAAACGGCGAGCGCCGTCGGTAGTCGCGCCACCCTGGACACGGACCGGCAGGACGACGAGCGGATGTTCATGACCATCGGCACGCGTTGGCTGCTGTCCTTCAGCGCCCTCTCGCCGCTGGTCGCCGTCTTGTTGCTTGGAGGGGCAATGCTGGGTTCTGCCGCTCGCTTGCCGCGGGGGGAGCGCCGCAAGACCCTGGTTCCGGTCGCAAGTGCGATTCCTTTCCTCCTGCTGACGCTGCTTCTCCCTGCCGCAGTTGCGTGGTGTGGGCTCGCGGCGATCACTGCCTTGCGCGAGGGGCAGTTCTGGCGCGCCTACCCCATGGCCAGCGAGCTTGCCATCTATGGCGGCGTTATCGCCATCGGCCTGCTGCTGCTGGCGCTGGGCAAGCGCTGGACGGTGCGGCAACTGCGCCGCGCCTGGTGGCTGCTGTTCGTGATGGTGGGCATCGGCTTCAGCGTCGCCGCACCGGGCGCAATGATCTATTTCGTGCTTCCCCCGCTGCTGTTCTTAATCGGCACCCTGTTCACCAGAAGGTGGCCTGCAGCCGAGACGGCCCTGGCGCTGGCAGCCGCGCTGCTGCTGTTCGTGACCCTGGGAGCGGCGCTGGGGTTGATCCAGGAATTGGTCGGCAACGGTCCGCTGTGGGTCCTGGCCTTGCTTGGCGGAATGGTGCTGATGCCATGGCTGATCGAGGCGCGTCCGCTGGTCGAAGGCTGGCGCTGGCCGAGGCTTGCTCCGCTCGCCCTTGGCTTTGCCGTTCTGGCGTGGGTGCCGGCGGCGCTTGTCCCCGCCTACAGCGCCGATCGGCAGCAGCAATGGACGCTGCAATATGTCGTCGGTGCCGGGCCGGACCAGCCGTTCTGGTCGGTGGTGAACGACCGCAGGCCTTTGCCCGAAGCGTGGAAGAGCTTCGGTCAATGGCGGCTCGGCACGCTGCCGCTCGGGACGCGCCAGCGTTGGTTGTCCCCGGCGCGGCCGGTCGAAGGACTTGTCCCGGCTCGCGCGCTGCCCGTGGAAGCAGTGGCGCGACCGGGCGGGCGGCGGGTGCGGCTTCGGCTCCAGGCCAATGGCGCCGACAACATCGTCCTGCTCGCGCGCGAGGGGTCGGCGATCGCCGGGCTCGGCGTTCCGGGCCAGGTCCGCACGATCGACGCCAAGGGTACCAAGGGCCCCTACAGCCTCAGTTGCACCGGACGTTCCTGCGACGGGCAGGTGGTCGAGTTGCTGGTCGGGCCGCAGCCGGTGCAGTTGCAGGTAACCGGCACCCGCTGGTCCTTGCCCACCGTCGCCGCACCGCTGATCGCCGCGCGGCCCGCCAACGCCCGGCAGCAATATCTGCCGAATTCGACGATCACCATCGAGCGCATCCGCATCTGACGCGCGTTAAAGAAAAAGGGGCCCGGCCTTGCGGCCGAGCCCCTGTTTCCTGCCTTGCGCAGCAGCCTTATTCGGCGGCTTCGGCCGACTTCTTGGCCGGACGCGGGTCACGACGCTCGGCGATGCGGGCGGACTTACCGGTGCGGCCACGCAGGTAGTAGAGCTTGGCGCGACGCACGACACCGCGGCGGACGACGTGGATTTCCTCGATCGACGGCGAATAGAGCGGGAACACGCGCTCGACACCTTCGCCGAAGCTGATCTTGCGGACGGTGAAGTTGGAGCCGATGCCCTTGTTCGAACGGGCGATGCAGACGCCCTCGTAATTCTGGACGCGGGTGCGCTCGCCTTCGACGACGCGGACGCCGACGCGAAGCGTGTCGCCCGGACGGAATTCGGGAATGGCGCGCTTGGCGGTGAGCTCGTCGATCTGCTCACGCTCGAGGGTCTGAATCAGGTTCACTTCGTCTTACCTTCGTCTCGTTGCCGCGCACCAGAGGGCGACGCCTGCGAGACGCCCCCGTGGCGCTCGTACAGGTCCGGCCGCCGTAGCCGTGTATCCTTGATTGCCTTGGCTTTACGCCATGCAGCAATCTTCGCATGATCCCCCGATCGCAGCACTTCGGGGATCGTGCGCCCTTCCCACTCTTGCGGTCGGGTATAATGCGGATGTTCGAGCAGCCCCGTTTCGAAGCTCTCGTCCACACCGCTGTCGGGGGCGCCCATTACGCCGGGAAGCAGCCGAACGCAAGCATCCAGCAGCACCATCGCGCCGAGCTCGCCGCCGGAGAGAATATAGTCGCCGATGGAGACGGGTTCGACCGGGCGGGCGTCGAAGATCCGCTCGTCGAAGCCCTCGAAGCGACCGCACAGGATGATCGCGCCCTCGCCTTCTACCAGGCCGCGAACCCGGGCTTGGGTCAGGGGTGCCCCGCGCGGGCTCATGGCAAGAATCGGGCGGCCATCGGCAACGCTGTCGATCGCGGCGGCGAGCACGTCGCAGCGGAGCACCATGCCTGCGCCGCCGCCGGCGGGCGTGTCGTCGACGGTGCGATGCTTGTCGACTGCGAAGTCGCGGATGTTGGTCGCCTCAAGGCTCCAGGTGCCTGCCTCCAGCGCGCGCCCGGCTAGGCTGGCGCCGAGCGGGCCCGGGAACATGTCCGGGTACAAGGTGAGGACGGAAGCGCGGAAGGTCATGCCTCGCCTGCCCCCGCCCGGCGATACCAGGCTCCTAACAGGCCGCCGGTGAGAGCCAGCAGGCTGACAATGATCCCAAGCACGATCATCGAGGCCGCCGCGAGGCCGGCAAAGCTGTCACCCTGCCCTGCCGCGTAGAGGAGATAGCCGACCAGCAGGGCCGTTAGGGCAAGCAGGACAAGGGGCAGCAGCATGGCCGCCTTGAGAAGGCTGCGCCCCGGCGTCCCGGCCCGCCACGCACCGGTACCGAAGCCGGCGCCGAACACCGCCATGAACAGGATCCACTTCACCGTCCCGCTTTAGCAGGGCGGAGGGAACCGCCAAGCCGTACCGCCCATTGGGCGCGGATGGCATCCGAAGCACCTCATGACGTCCTGATCATCGGCGGCGGCCCGGCGGGGCTGACGGCCGCCATCTACCTTTCGCGTTTTCACCTCGACATCATCGTGGTCGACGAAGGCAAGAGCCGGGCAAGCTGGATCCCCTGCTCCCACAACCATGCCGGCTATCCGGATGGCATCAACGGCAAGGAATTGCTCGGGCTGATGCGGACCCAGGCGCAGAAATATGGCACCAAGATCGAGACCGGGCGGGTGCACCGGCTCGACAAGGAGGAGGATGGGCTGTTCACCGCCGAATGGGGCGCGGGGGCGCAGCGGGCCCGTGCCGTGCTGCTGGCGACCGGCCTCACAAACCGCAAGCCGCCGATGGATCCCGAGCTGCACGACGAGGCGATGGCGCGCGGGCTGATCCGTTATTGCCCGATCTGCGACGGCTATGAGGTCACCGATAAACAGGTCGGGATCATCGGCTCGGGCAAGGGCGGTGTCGGCGAGGCGATCTTCCTGCGCTCCTACACCGCCGACGTGACGCTGATCGCGCCGGATGCGTCGCTCGATCTGCCGGAAGAGGATCGGCGCAAGCTGGAGGAAGCGGGCGTGACTTTGGTCGATGGGCCAGCCGAGGCGATCGGATGCCTGTCGGATTGCATCACGGTCGATACCGCCAAAGGCCTGCTCAGCTTCGACAGCATCTACCCGGCGCTGGGGAGCGATACCCACACCGCGCTCGCGCAGATGGTGGGGGCCGACATCAACGAGGAAGATTGCTGCCTCGTCTGTGACGAGAAGATGCGGACCAGTATCGAGGGGCTTTATGCCGCCGGCGACGTGGTCCACGGCCTCGATCAGATCAGCCATGCCATGGGTGAAGGCGGCCAGGCGGCCACCACCATCCGCAACGATCTGGCGGCCAAGCGACCGCTGCTGCGCCAGCCGGTAGTGCCAACGTCCAGCGATGGCGAGCGGGAGATGGAGGAAACCGGCGAGGCGTAGCGGCGCTAGAAGGCGGCGCCGATCAGCAGCACGGGGCTGTCGGCGGGCGAGATCTGCAGCTTGCCCCGCGCTTCGCTGATCAGGGCATGGGCGAGCCAGGCGCCGGCCGCGCGCGGCTCAACCGTCCCAGCGGCACCGCGCTCGAGGGTTGCGCGAAGGTTGGGATCGAGCAGGATGCGCGGCCCTTCGGCCCGGATCACGATCTCGGTCCCATTTGCTCCCCGCTCCGCGCCGATGTCGAGCCGTCCGCCACGGACGAGGGCGTCACCAGCAACCAAAGCGAGGTTGAGCAGGACCTTGACCGCTTCCTTGGGCAGCTTGTCGGCCGAGACCATCCAGCCAAGCTCGATCTTCTTCTCGGCCCCGAACAGGCCTTCCAGCGCAGTGCGCGCCTCACGGGTGTCGATCTCCTCGCCGAAGCCGCCGGCCGCGCCGAACGCCAGGCGGAAGAACTTGAGCTTCGACGCGCTCGCTCTGGCGCTTTCCGCCAGCAACTCGAGGCAGCGCTCCCGCATTTCCGGGTCCTGCTCGTCGGCCATCAGCTCGAGGCCGTTGTTGAGGGCACCGACCGGGCTCAGCAGGTCGTGGCACAGTCGGGAGCAGAGAAGACTGGCGAGTTCGATCGCGTTCATGGGCGGGAGTGGTGGCTGATGATGGTCATTTGTTCAACCCAATGCGTGGCGTTCTTGAAAGTGGCCTGGCGGTTCCTAATTTATCCCTTCCAATGACCGGGGGGTCCAACATCATCGACGTGGCGCTTGGCGCCGGACACGCTGGCTGGCGGCTCGACCGCGCGCTGGCCGACGCCCTGCCGACCATGAGCCGCGAGCGGCTGAAGAGCCTGGTCAAGGCCGGTGCACTCGACCGCGGGGGGAGCCTTGTGCGCGATCCCTCGCTCAAGGTCGACGGGTCCGAGCAGTTTCGTCTTACCGTGCCCCAGCCAGAGCAAGCCAGCGCCGCGGCCCAGGACATCCCGCTGGTCATCGTGCACGAGGACGAGCATCTGCTGGTGGTCGACAAGCCTGCGGGGCTGGTGGTGCATCCGGCCGCCGGCAACCTCGACGGCACCCTGGTCAACGCCCTCCTTCACCATTGCGCGGGTCGCCTCAGCGGTATCGGCGGGGTGGCACGGCCTGGGATCGTGCATCGCATCGACAAGGACACGTCAGGACTGCTGGTGGTGGCCAAGACCGACGTTGCCCATGAAGGCTTGGCCAGGCAGTTCCAGGCGCATAGCATCGACCGGCGTTATCTGGCGGCGGTCGGCGGCCGGCCCGCCAAGATGGAGGGCAGCATCGACGCCGCCCTTGCCCGCTCCACGCACGATCGCAAGAAGATGGCAATTGTCGAGGCCGACCGCGGAAAGCGGGCGGTGACCCACTATAAGGTGCTTGGAGTAAGCAATGCCGCCGCAAGGGTAGAGTGCCGCCTGGAGACTGGACGCACGCACCAGGTGCGCGTGCACATGGCAAGCATCGGTCATCCGCTGCTCGGCGACCCGGTCTACGGGCGGGCACCGGCGCAGAAGCTGCGGGAGCTTCTGAACCGGCTGAATTTCCGGCGCCAGGCACTGCACGCCGCCCGGATCGGCTTCGTACATCCCGTGACGAAGGACCGTCTATCGTTCGACAGCGCCGTTCCGCAGGATATGCAGGAACTGTTCACGGCGCTTGGGGTATAGGATTTCACGTGTCAGGGTGGTGGGGAAAGCCGCCCTGACAAGCAAGGACGCGATACCAAGTATGGCACAGGCTAAGGCACTATCGATCCCAGCAGGCGCCGGCGATGCCGGGCTCAACCGCTATCTGTCTGAGATCAAGAAATTTCCGATCCTTGCTCCGGAAGAGGAATATATGCTCGCCAAGCGCTGGCGCGAGCATAACGACACCGACGCCGCCGCGCGGCTGGTGAACAGCCACCTTCGACTCGTGGCCAAGATCGCCATGGGCTATCGCGGCTACGGCCTGCCGGTCAGTGAGCTGATCAGCGAAGGCAACATCGGCCTGATGCAGGGCGTCAAGAAGTTCGAACCCGACCGGGGCTTCCGCCTGGCGACCTACGCCATGTGGTGGATCCGCGCGAGCATTCAGGAATTCATTCTGCGCTCGTGGAGCCTGGTGAAGATGGGCACCACCGCCGCCCAGAAGAAGCTGTTCTTCAACCTGCGGCGGATGAAGAACCAGATCGACGCGTTCGAGGAAGGCGACCTCAAGCCCGCCGACGTGACCAAGATCGCGACCGACCTTGGCGTCACCGAGGACGAGGTCATCTCCATGAACCGCCGCATGTCGATGGGCGGCGACACCAGCCTCAACGCTCCGCTGAAAGGCGACGAGGGCGCGGAGAGCCAGTGGCAGGACTTCCTGGTCGACAACGGACCGCTGCAGGATGAACTGGTTGCCGACGAGGAGGAGAAGCAGGTTCGCCATGCTCTGCTCAACTCGGCGATGGAGTCGCTGAACGACCGCGAGAAGCACATCCTGGCGGAGCGGCGCCTGGCTGACGAGCCGAAGACGCTTGAGGAACTGAGCCAGGTTTATGGCGTCAGCCGCGAGCGGATCCGGCAGATCGAGGTCAGGGCGTTCGAGAAGCTGCAGGCGGCGCTGATGAAAAGCGCGACCGAGCAGCGGCTTCTTCCCGCCGCTTGATCATTGATCGATAACCATGACGGACTAAGGGGGATCGATGGGCATCCACACCCCCTTCTTCCGCTTCCTCTACACGCTGGAAGTGCCCCGGCTGGGCGGCAAGCCCGCGCAGGCCGGCGCCTTGTGCTGGCGCCGGAATGAAGGACGCCTTGAGGTCCTGTTGGTCAAGGGTCGCAAGTCGGGGCGCTGGGTACTTCCGGCGGGTTGGGCGCTGCGCGGTCGTTCGCTCGCCACCACGGCGGAGCGGGAAGCATGGGAGGAGGCCGGCGTCAGCGGTGCGGTCGCCAACCGGGTTCTGACAGTCGTTCCCAAGCGCAAGCATTACCGCCTGGCCGGCGAGATCGAGTGGCAGATGGCGGTGTATCCGCTCCGCGTCGAGGCGGTGGCGCACGAATACCCTGAGGCAAGTCAAAGGGAACGCAAGTGGTTCTCGCCGGAGGAGGCTGCCAAGCTCGTCCATCCCTCATCGCTTGGCCCTGTTCTGATGGACGTCGCGCTGGGCCGCTAGCGCCGTCTCAGGAGCGCCAGCCCCGCAGCGGTCATCAGCAGCGCCGCGCCGGTCTTTTCGCTTCCTCTCTTCTTCAGGAAACCGAGGCCAAGGGTCGCCAGCCCCGAACTCAGGATCGAAATCTTGCGGGCGCCGGCAAGCTGCCCGGTACGTGAGGCGATCCGGCTGGTGAGAAAGGGGTGGCCTGCATCCCCCTGCGGGTTTGCGGCAGCAACGGCAGGCGGATGGCTGACGAATTCGCGGCCTCGCACACCTTCTTCCCCCGTTCCGGCTTCTTCCTCGCCGGCGGCAACATGGTCCGCGCTCCACGCGCCGCGTGCGCCCAGCGGCTTCTCGCCGAGCCTGCCGGTCGTGTCCCTCGCCGTCTGATGCTCGACCTCGCTGTTGAGTTCGGCGCCGAAGATCAGCACGTAGCTCGACAGGTAGAGCCAGGTCAGCAGCACCACCACGCTCGACAGGGCGCCATAGGTCGCGCCGTAGCTGGCGAAATTGCGGACGTAGAAGCCGAATGCAAGGGTCAGCACCAGCCAGACCACGGCGAAGAAGATCGAGCCCGGCGTCAACCATGTCCAGCGTGCTGTTTCGCGGCTTGGGCCGTAGCGGTAGAGGGTAGCTGCAGCCGCAGCAGCGATTGCACCGAGCATGGCGTAGGTCACGGCCGACGTCAGGAAGTGGCCGATCGGACCTGCTGTAGGAAGCAGCCGCTCAACTGCTGTGAGCACGGCAATCGCAGCGGCGACCACGCCGACCATCAGTACTGCGCCGAGGGTCATGGCTAGCGACAGCAGCGTGTTCTTGACGAACCCGCGCTTCTCCTCCTCCTCATAGGCGATGTTGAGCGCGGTAACGATTGCGCCGGCGGCGTTTCGCGCACCCCAGAAGGCGACGAGGATCGCCAGCAGCAAGCCGAATCCCTTCTTGCCGCCCGAAGTCTCGACCACGTTCATCAATTGGTCGCCCACCAGGCTGGCGGCCTCGCCGGGCAGGAACTCGGTCAGTCCTTGCGCCTGCCGGGCGACCGTTTCTGGTGAGGCGAACAGGCCATAGGTGAGTACGGTCGCGCCAAGCAGTGGCACCAGCGCCAGGAAGAAGTAGAAGCCGACGCCGGCAGCGACGATCCCGACATTGTCCTTGCCGACTTCCTTCCAGGTCCGCTTGGCGATCTCGACCCAGCCCGGCCGGGGAATGTCGGTTGGCTTGTCGGCAGAACGGCCCTTGTCTGGGCTGGCGGCGGCGGTGGCCATGGGAATGCGTCACTCCGGGTCGCAGGAAATCACTCACGCGCCCAACCGACGGTCCACCGCGACCGTTCCCCTTGCCAAGCGGCGCCAACAGGCAGAGCCTCGCACTCCCTTGGCGCGTGGAGGCGCCCGCAGCGACTCGACGCGCCCCAGTCGGCACGAGAAGGAGAGCTGCAACCATGCATGAGGCAATCAACGGCACCAGAGCCGTCGCGCTGGTCGGTCCGGCGGGCGCAGGCAAGACCTGCCTTGCCGAGGCGATGCTGTACGCCAGCGGCACGATCGATCGGCAAGGTGACACCGCCGCCAGGAACAGCGTCGGCGACTTCAGCCCCGAGGCCCGCGCGCGCGGCGGCTCGACCGAACTCAATCTCATGCACTTCGACTGGTTGGGCGAGAGCTTTGCGCTGATCGACGTGCCGGGCGGGACCGGCTTTCAGGCCGATGGCGCCCGCGCGCTCGCGCTTGCCGACCTGGCCGTGGTGGTGGTCGATCCCGATCCGGCGCGCGCGCCGCTTGCCGCGCCCATGCTGCGTCTGCTGGACGAGCTTGGCATTCCCCACCTGATCTTCGTCAATCGCATCGATGGTGCGCGCGCCTCGATCGGCGAGTTGCTCGAAGCCCTCCAGCCCTTGAGCGTGTCGCCGCTGATCGCCCGGCAGGTCCCGATCACCAGCGGCGACAGGATCACCGGCTTCATCGACGTGGCCCTGGAACGGGCCTTTCAGTATCGGCCGGGCCAGCCGTCGGAGGCGATCCCCATGCCGGCCGAACTCGACGCGGTGGAAGCGCAGGCTCGTACCAAGCTGCTTGAACAGCTTGCCGATCATGACGATGCCCTGCTCGAGCAACTGCTGATGGACGAGACGCCGGAGCCAGACCGCGTGCTGAGCGACCTTGCGCGGGAAACCAGCGAGAACCTTGGTGTGTCGGTGCTGTTCGGGGCCGCGCATGGGGGCTTCGGCGTGCGCCGGCTGATGAAGGCGCTCCGCCACGAGGCACCGGCCCCCTCCGCCACGGCAAGCCGGCTCGGGATCGATCGCCCTGCCCTGCATGCCTTCAAGGTCAGCCACGCTCACCAGCTTGGCCGGCTGGTGCTCGGGCGGCTGCTCGGCGGCTCATTGCGTGAAGGGCAGGAGCTCGCCACTGCTGACGGGCGCGGGGTCAAGGTTAGCGCCATGTTCGCACTGCAAGGGGAGAAGAACGGGCGCCTGTCTCAAGCCGCAGAGGGTGCGGTGGTGGCGCTTGCCAAGGCCGACGCCCTGCACGCCGGCGAGTGGGTCGTCAGCGGCGGCGCTCCTCCCCCCGCGCTCGACGTGCCGCTTCCTTCGCGCAACGTTCGGATTGCGATTCAGCCGGCCGACCGCAAGGACGATGTGAAGCTGTCGGGCGCGCTCCACAAGCTGGCGGAGGAAGACCCGACTCTCCAGATCGAGCATGACGAGGAGGACCATGCGCTGGTGCTGTCCGGCGTCAACGAGGAACAGTTGACGGTCATCCTCGCCCGGCTGAAGCGGCGTCATGGCGTCGAGGTCCGGCAGCGCGCACCACGCGTCGGCTATCGGGAGTCGGTTCGTCGTCCGGTCGTGCAGCGCGGACGGCACAAGAAACAGTCGGGCGGGCACGGCCAGTTCGGCGACGTGGTGATCGAGCTCGCACCCCAGGAACGCGGGTCGGGTGTCGCCTTTGCCGAACGGATCCACGGCGGCGCCATTCCGCGCCAGTACATACCGGCGGTCGAACAGGGCGTGCGCGATGCCTGCGTGAAGGGACCGCTCGGCTTTCCCGTGGTCGATGTCGCGGTGACCCTGACCGACGGCAGCTACCACAGCGTCGATTCCAGCGAACTGGCCTTTCGTACTGCGGGTCGGATCGCCATGCAGGAAGCGCTTGCCGCCGCTCAGCCGCACCTCCTCGAGCCGGTGCACAAGGTGGTGGTCGTCACGCCCGGCACAGCCACCAGCAAGGTGAGCAGCGCCCTTGCGACCCGCCGGGGGCAGCTTCTCGGCATGGTGCCCCGCGATGGCTGGGCTGGATGGGACCGGGTCGAGGCGCTGGTGCCAGAGGCCGAGTTGCAGGGGCTGGAGGGCGAGCTGCGCAGCCTCAGCCAGGGACTGGCCACCTATGAGGCGAGCTTCGACCATCTGGCCGAGCTCAACGGCTCGCTTGCCGACAAGGTGGTGAAAGGCAATCAGGTCGAGATGGCGTAGCCACCTTGGGGCCGCGCATCGCTTGACAATCACCCCTCGCACCGCGACGCGTCGCGCTCATCGTTGAGCGCGGGGAAGTGGCGTATGGAGGAAGTGAAGGGCAAGGGGCTGGCTCTGCATTGGCAGATGCTGATCGGCTTTCTTGCAGGCCTCGGGCTGGGCCTTGCCGCTTATGCCGCCGGTGGAAGCGAGCTTGGCTGGGTGCAGCAACTGACCAGCGTGACCAGCGTGGTCGGCGACCTCTTCCTGCGCCTCATCTTCATGCTGATCATCCCGCTGCTGGTCAGCGCGCTGGTGGTCGGGATCGCCGAGATGGGGGATGTCGGGGCCCTGAAGCGTGTCGGCGTCAGGACCATCATCTTCACAGTGGTCGTCACGGCCATCGGCGTCGCCATCGCCCTTGCCTACACCAATGCCATTCAGCCAGGCGCCGGTTTCGACCGCGCCGTCGTGGAGGAGCAGCTCGCCGCGGGCGGTGACCGGGCTTCGGAGATCGTGTCCAGCCAGGCCGACAAGCCGAGCGGTCTGGCGGCCCTTGTCGCCATGGTTCCCCGCAACGTGGTCACGTCCATGGGCGAGAACGACATTCTTGCTGTCATGGTGTTCGCCTTGATCTTCGGCATCGGTCTGATGCTCACCAGGACGCCGCAGGCACGTAAGCTCCAAGAGGGCTTCGAGGGACTGTTTCACGTCTCCATGAAGCTGATGACCATCTTTATTCGCCTCGCGCCCATTGCCGTCTTCTGCTTCATGTTCAACCTGGCGGCGGCCTTCGGGTGGGACCTTGTGCTGCGGCTGGCGATCTATGTGGGCGTGGTGCTGGCGGCGCTCGCGACCCAGATGTTCATCGTTTACCCGCTCCTGCTGAAGTTCCTTGGCGGCTTTTCCCCTGTCTGGTTCTTCCGCGGCAGCCGCGAGGCCATGCTGATGGCGTTTTCCACCGCCTCGTCAAATGCCACTCTGCCGACGGCACTTCGCGTCGCGGAAGTAGACCTGAAGCTCCCGCCGCGTGTGTCCCGTTTCGTGCTGACCATCGGCGCCACCGCCAATCAGAACGGCACGGCCATCTTCGAGGGCGTAACGGTTCTCTTCCTGGCGCAGGTATTCGGCGTGGAGCTGAACCTTGGTCAGCAGATGCTGGTCATGGCGATGTGCATCCTAGGCGGCATCGGCACGGCCGGGGTGCCGGCCGGCAGCCTTCCGGTGGTGGCACTCATCCTCGCGCAGATCGGTGTTCCACCGCAGGCGATCGGGCTTGTCCTGGGGGTTGATCGCTTCCTCGACATGTGTCGCACCACCCTGAACGTCACTGGCGACCTCACCCTTGCGGCGCTGGTCAGCAAGGGCGAGCCCGTTGAAGCCTCGGTCGACCAGCAACCCCCTGCCCCCCCTGCCCTTGCCTGAAACAAGCCTTCGCGATCTGCCGGAGCGCTACCGGCTGATCCTTTGTGACCTCTGGGGCTGCGTCCATGATGGAGGCACGGTCTTCCCGGGGGTGCGGGAAACGCTCGCTACCTGGAAGCAGCAGGGACGGATGGTGCTGTTCGTCACCAATGCGCCGCGCAGTGCCGATGCGATCCGCCGGCAACTGCTGCGCCTCGACCTCGATCCCGCGCTGGACGATGGGATCGTCACCGCAGGCGAAGCTGGGCTCGCCGCCGTGGTCGGCCGCCCTGTCGGCTTTTGCGGCACGGCGGCCGATCGCGCCGACCTCAGCGCGCGCGGGTTGGTGATCGCCGATGATGGGTTCGACGAACTTGCCTGTGCCGGCCTCGACCTTGGCGAAAGCGTGAACGACTATGCCGAACGGCTCGCCGAGTGGCGTTCGGCGGATGTCCTGATGCACTGTCTCAACCCCGACCGCATCGTCCACCACATGGGTGAGGTGATGATATGCGCCGGAGCGCTGGCCGACGCTTATGAAGCGCTTGGCGGCCGGGTCGCCTGGTACGGCAAGCCCTTTCCCGCCATCTACGACCTTGCGCTGGCACTCGGCGGCAATCCGGCGAGAGAGGCCGTGCTGGCGGTCGGCGACGGGCTCCAGACCGACATGGCGGGCGCGGCCAGCTACGGGATCGATGCCGTGTTCGTCGCAGGCGGCATCCACGCCGGGGAGGAAGCTCTCTTTCCCGATGGCTGGTCACCTGTCGCTTCCGTGCCCAGCCTCGGAACCACGGGGCCGGGCAGCGCGTAGAGCAGCCTTCCCGATGGTTTCCCTTCATCACTCCTCCCCGCTCGGCACCGGGCCGCGTCCCGGCGCGCGCGAGACGATTGCGCTGCTTGCGGCGCTGATGGCGCTGAACGCCATTGCCATCGACTCCATGATCCCGGCGCTGGAGGACATCGCCAGCCACCTTGGCGTGCTGGAAGAGAACCGCCGCCAGTTGGTCCTCATCGCCTACACGCTAGGGTTCGGTGTCGGGCAGCTGTTCTGGGGTCCTCTGGCCGACCGTTTCGGACGCAAGCCGACGCTGATGGCCGGTATCGTCGTCTATGTGATCCTCGCCTTTCTCTGCTCGGCCGCGCCGACGTTCGAGATCCTGATCTTTGCCCGCACGTTCCAGGGCGCGGCTGCCGCGGCGACGCGGGTGATCGTCCTCGCCATGGTTCGCGACCTGTTCGAGGGGGAAGCCATGGCCCGGGTCATGAGCCTCGTCGCGATGGTCTTCATGGTGGTGCCTGTCCTGGCGCCCAGCGTCGGCCAGCTGATCCTGACGGTGGGCCCATGGCAGGCGATCTTCTGGGCGTTGGGCGTCTTCGGGGCCGCCGTCGGCACCTGGGCGTTCCTGCGCATTCCGGAAACCCTGCGCCCGGAGCATCGCCGCTCCCTCAGCGTCACGGATCTGAGGGAGGGTGCGATGGCGGTCGTCAGTGATCGTCAGTCGATCGGCTACACGCTCGCCCAGACCGCCCTGTTCGCCGGCCTTCTCGCTTACATCGCCTCCATCCAGCAAATCGTGTTTGACGTGTTTCGCCGGCCCGAACTGATCGGGATCGTGTTCGGCGCGGTGGCGGCACCGATGGCCTTGGCAAGCTTCACCAACAGCCGCGTGGTCGGCCGTTTCGGTCTCAGGCGAGTCGCTCACTCCGGGGTGGTCGCCTTTACCCTCCTGGCGCTTGGCCACGCGCTCCTCGCCACCTTGTTCGGCGAGGACCTGACCGGTTTCGTGATCGGTCAGGCGCTGGTCCTGGCGAGCTTCTCTTTCTGCGCCGCCAACATGAACACGCTGGCGATGGAGCGGATGGCGCGGGTGGCCGGCATGGCGTCCTCGATCCAGGGCGTGCTCAGCACCGTTCTCGCCGCGCTTGCCGGGTTCGCCATCGGCCAGGCGTTCAACGGTACGCAGATCCCTTATCTCTGGGGGATCGCTATGTGCGGCGGCGTCAGCCTCGTCTTGGTGGTGCTGACCGATCCGCGCCGCCTGTTCGAGCGACTTGACCACGCGCATGCTCCAGCACCGCGCGGCCCAGCGCCTCAAGCCGGTTGAGATCGCGCGGCCGCTGCAGGGTGAACACCGGGACGGACGCAGCAACCGCGGCGACGGCTCGCCAGTGGCTCGCGCGCCACTCTGCACGCCGGTCGGCATAGCCGCCGCGATACGTATGGTCGAACAGCGCCGAGGTGGCGGCTGCCCCACCCATTGGCTCGATAAGGATATCCGGCCCGTCCTCGATCACGTAGACGGCACCCAGCGGCAGTTCCTGGTCAACCAGATCCGCCGAGCCCAGCGGCACGTCCCACTTCTCCACGGCGGCGTCGAGGTAACTGGGCTCAAGACCCTCGGCCTCCAGCCCGAAGCGGTCCAGCGCCTCTTTCCACAGCCGAACCCGCGGCGGACCGGGAGAGGCATTCACGCCATCGGCCAGCGGCTGCAAGGCGATCACGTCATCGCCGACGATCTTCAATCCCTGCCGCGAGAACCAAGCAGCCAGGGTCGATTTTCCGGCGCCGGCCCTGCCCGCCACGGCGATGGCCCGACCTTCGAGCGAGACCGCATTGGCATGAAGGGGAAGCAACCCGCGCTGATGGAGCACGAGGCCCATTGCGCTGCCGATTAGGAACAAGCGCAGGTTGCGGTCCGGAACGTGGCCGTGCGCTTCGACGATGATCTCCCGCCCGTCCGTGACCTTGAACGACCCCGCTTCGGCGATCACGAGATCGGGCGTGGCTCCAACCACGCCGCGGCGGATCACGACATCCACGGGTGAAGCGTCTGGTGCCGGGATCATGCCTTCGAGTGGCACTTCACTGTCGATGGTGAGGCCAAATAGGCGAACCAGGTTCAAGGGTGCCGCTCGCAGTCGCTGGAAGCAGGCATGTTCCCTTCCCGCGCGCCGCCGCTAAGGACAGCGGCATGGAGCCGATGCTCACCCTTGTGGCCGATTGCTGCCGACCGGCGCTTAGTGATGCGGACCTGGCGCTGCTTGGCCCACGGCTGGCCAAAGCCGACGGCACCCGGCTGGCGCTGCTTGCCCGGCGTCACCGCGTGGAAGGCCTGGTCTGGCGCACCATGAGCCGGGCCGGCATCGTGCCGCTCGGCGCGCAGCCGATCGGAGAGGCGGCGCGGCGGATCGCTGCCGACGGCCTGGTCATGGCGCTTGAAAGCGGGCGGGTGCACCAGGCGTTCAGCCGTGCCTCGTTGCCGCATCTGTTCGTCAAAGGCCTGACCCTGGGCGTGCTCGCTTGGAGCGATCCCCTCGTCAAGCAGCAGCTCGACATCGACCTGCTGGTTCCGCCCACAGCCATCGCAAAGGCCGCACGACTGCTCGAGGCCCTCGGCTATGTGCAACAGATACCCGAGCCGTCGGTCGATCCTGCGGACTGGCACCGATCGCGCAAGGAAAGCCAGTGGCGCAGCGACGATGGCATCCTGCTCGACCTGCACAGCCGGCTTGGCGATCACCCGGCCTTGCTGCCAACCGCGACTGCGAACCTGTCGCCGCGGATGGTGGAAGTTCCGGGCAGCCACGTCCTGCCGACACTGCCCGAGCGGCTTCTGCTGCCCTATCTGGCGGTCCACGGCGCTTCGAGCGCCTGGTTCCGCCTGAAGTGGCTGGCAGACTTTGCGGCACTGGTTGCCCGCACGCCGCCCGCCGTGCTCACCACCCTTGCGGAACAGGCGCCCCGGCTCGGCGCGGGACGCAGCATGGCAGCCTCGCTGATCCTCGCCAATCGCCTGCTTGGGACGGCCATCCCCGAAACTGTGGAGGCGGATCGGCCGACGCACCGTCTCGTGGAGCTCGCACTCACGGCGCTGTCGGACGCAAGGGAGCCGACGGCACGGCGCTTTGGCACGATTCCCATGCATCGTTCGCAATTGCTGCTGATCCCGGGTTCGCACTATTTCCTCAGCGAATTCGTGAGGAAAGCGGGGCTTCTGATCATCCGCTGACAGGACCATCATCGTCCAGTGTCAGGTGCCTTGGCGCACGCTCCTGCCCGCCTCCGCGCGTTCCCCGGTTGCTCGCATGGCTGCGCGGCTCGGCCATGAAGGCCAGTGACAAGGCGAAGACCGCCTGGAGGGCGGCATCGCGCAGCGGATAGTCGACCAAGCTATGCGCAAGGATCGCTCCCGAGGCGACAGTGGCTGCAAGCGCGATGAGGTCGAGCGCCTCGGCACGCCACAGCCGCCAGACACGGGTCAGCCACCACAGCAACAATGCGCCAAGGAGCAATGCGCCGAGCAGCCCGGTTTCGAGCAGCCATTCCAGCGGGTCGCTATGCGCGTGGTTCACGAAGAAGGAGTCGACCAGCGCCGGATCCTCGTACAGGCGATAATATTCGCGGAACGTCCCGAGACCGGTCCCCACCGGGAAGGTGTCGGCGATCGCGCCCACCGTGATGCGGTAGATGTCGGATCGTGTCGCCACCGACGTGGCATTGCTTCCGGCCTCGGTGAAGGCCGCAAGACCGATCATCGCCCCCAGCATCAGCAACAGCGCCACTCCCGCGAGCAGGCGCGGCGCGTTGCCGGCGTTGGGCAGCGCAATGGCGAGGCTTGCGAGTCCGACGGGCAGCAGCAGGGCAAGACCCGCCATCGATCCGTTGAGGATGATCCCGAGCACGATCACTGCCATCGCGCCCAGCACTATGACGATGCGACCCAGCGCCGCCGACTGGGGGGATCGCGCTGATTGCTGCTGGTGTCCGATCAGCGCAGCAAGGAACGGCAGGGTCGCGAGTAGAAGCGTTGCCTGGTGGTTGCTGTTGGCGAACAGACCGGTCGCCTTGCCGGCGTTGTAATTGGGGTAGAGGTAGGGCCCACCCTGGCTGAGCTGGACCGCACCGAGCAGCACGGACAGGCAGGTCCCGATCACCAGCGCCGTCATCACCCAGCGTGAGCGATAGGCGCCAAGCACGACCACCGCTGCGACGATCCCGAGAGGGACCGCCATGATCGGAAGCGTCGACAAGGTTCCGCTGGGAGAGAGTGTCAGGGGCAGCCAGGGCAAGGCTTCGCCACGCAGCCGGAAACCCTCCACCACCACCTCTCGTCCGGGAAGCGGGCTCCACCATTGCGGCGGCAAGGGGATCAGCTGCAGCAGTGCCAGGGCGAACCACAGGATGCCCAGCCAGAGGAGGAGGCGACCGGCGGCGGTAGGATGGCTTCGGCGCCGCGCGAGCAACGCCCAGCCGATCAGCGCAAGGCCGCCAAGCTGGAGCAGGAGATTGCGCCAGATGCCCTGCTGATTGCCGCCAAGCATGAGGCAGGCGAACAGGAACAACGGCACCGGGAGATGGCGAACGACGCTGCTCATGGCTGGGCACCCGCCGGATCAAGGCCGACGCGCAGAAGTTCGGCACTCGTGGTGCGCGGGAATTCTCCCATGCGGCCCCATAGTGACAGGCGTTGTGCGGCGCAGTCGGCCGGAACCTCGAAGACCGACGCACCGGAGGGAGCGGCCACCGTCCAGGTCGCCAGGGAGCGTGAGCCCTGCAGGCAGGTCACGCGCCACTCGAACGTTCCGGGCGGGACAGAGCCTGTGAACTGCGCCGCAAGGCGATAGCGACCCGGTGTCAGAAGCAGGAGATGCTCGGCAAGGACCGTGTCGCCGCGGCCATAGTAGACGAGCCGCAATGGCCCGTTAGCGACCGCCTCCACAACACCATCGGAGGTTGCTGGAAGGCGCCACGACAGGGGCCCGGCGTCGGAACCGGCTGACCAGGCGGTCAGCATGCGCCCTCCCCCGCCGACCCCTGCGGCAGCAAGCAGATTGCGAGCTTCAGCAGTGTCGCCCGCAGCGAGCAGGCGCTCAAAGGCGATGCGGAACCAGTCCTCGCCGGCATCGCCGCGGCTGCTGAGGCTGCGCAGCGAAACGGTTGCAGAGGGTTCCTGCGCAAGCGCGGTCATGACCGACCGGCGCAGCGCCTGATTGTCCTGCAGCACCGGCCTCACCTGCGCGATACGCGCCGGGTCGCGGAGATAGGCGGCGAGCGCCGCGGCAAAGGCCTCGGTGCCACCACCGCGGATCCTGCGCCCGAGCACGCCGACATGGACCAGCGCTTCGCCGACGCGCTGCTGGCGAACGTAGAGGTCGGCAAGGAGGAAGTGGGCAGCCGTCGACCGCGGCTCGCGGTGCAGGACCGCCTTGAGCAGTCGCTCGCCACCCGCGCTGTCACCGGCAGCGAGGCGTGCTGTCGCGGCGACCAGCAGGGGGTCGAAGGCGAGCGGGTCGCGGCGTCCCACCTCCTGCATTCGTGCGAATGCCTGCGGGTCTGGCGCCCTGCCCTCGCGCGCTGCCGCGCCAATCTGGGCAAGGGCCATGGTCGTGAGCGGAAGCGGATGGCCGGACCAGACGGCGTGCGCGACTTCCGGCCTGCGTTCACCCAGCGCCGCAACAACTGCCGAGCGCACCGCCTGCACGGCAAGCAGCAGCAGGGCCAGGCACCCCAGCCAGCCGAACCATGTTCGCTGCGCCGGTGCGGCGCCCTCCGCCCGCATCAATTATCCCGATGATGGGGAATAAGGGCGATCCGCTCGCGCTTGTCGGCGAGTTCACCGTAACGGTAATTGTAATAGCTGTAGTTGCCGTTGCTCTCGCTCGCCTTGGTCAGGAGTCCACCGACCAGGTGAGCGCCCGACGCCTCGAGGTTGTTGAGCGCTTCCGCCGCCTGGCGCGTGCGGGTCTTGCCGCTCTCCACCACGAACAACACGTTGCGGCAGGTGTGGGCGATCAGCGGAGCGTCGGCGAGCCCCATCACAGGCGGTGAATCAACGATCACCATCTGGAAGTGCAGAAGCGCTTCGTCGATGATCGCACCAAAGCGCGAAGTCGAAAGCAGGTCGGCCGGATTGGGCGGCAGAGCGCCACACGGCAGCAGCGACAGGTTGTCGAACTGGGTAGGCGCGACATGGCCAAGGAGATCCTCGTCGTTGGTGAGGAGCTTGGTCAGGCCGATGTCCTCACTGGCCGCCCTGAAGGCCGGCTTGCGAAGATCGGCGTCGATCAGCAGCACATTGACGCCGCGGCGGGCGAAGTTCTGCGCCAGCGCGAGCGCGGAGGACGACTTGCCCTCGGCCGGGGAGGTCGATGTCACCATCATGGTCCGCGGCGCGCCATGCTCGGTGGTGAAGCGCAGCGCGGCGGCGGTCGCGCTGTAGGCCTCGGAGACGAGCGAACCCGGGTCCTTTAGGTCCTCGACGAAATCGCCCTTGGTCTGGCGCTTGGGAATCTGGCCAATGCAGGCAAGGCCAAGCTTGGTGCGCATGTCCTCGCGGGTGCGGATGGTGTCGCGAAGCAGATCCATGCCGACGGCAGCTCCAAGCCCGCCGACAAGGCCAAGCGCAAGCCCGGCGAGCAGGTTGCGCGGCAGGTTCGGCTTGAACGGCGCGCCCGCTGGCTCGGCCCGGTCGACGATCGAGATGGGTGACGTGCCGATCCCGCCGGCCACGCCAATCTCCTTGTAGCGTCCCAGCAGCGCGTCGTAGAGGCTACGGTTGGTGTCCACCTCCCGCTGCAGGATGCCATAGCGGACGCTGCGCCCGCGCAGGTCTAGCACCTGGCCCTTCAAGGCATTGACGCGGGCCTGAAGGGCACGCTCGGCGGCGGCCGCACCGCGATATTCGGCCGCCAGCGTGTTGTTGACGCCGGCACTGGCCTGGGCTCCTTCGCGGGCAATCTGCTGGCCAAGCTCGTCGATCCGCTCACGCAGGCTGATCATCTCGGGATGCTGGGGCTGAAGCGATGCACGCTTTTCGCTATATTCGGCTTCCAGCTGGGCGCGGGTGGCGCGCAGACCGGCGGTCGAGGTGGTGACCGCGCTGCCCGGCCCCGACGCCGCCGACGCGCGATAGGCGCCCTCGGCCGCAACGCGCCGCGCGGTCGCCTGGGCAAGCGCGGTATTCAGCGCCGCAAGGCTTTCACCCTGCAGCGAATTGCCGGCATTGGGCGATCCCGACCCCCCTTCGGAGCCGCCCCCGAAGTTGATGATCCCTTCGGCCTGGGCGTAGCGGGCAAGCGCCTGCTCGCTCTTCTCGAGGTCTCCGCGCGTCTTGTTAATTTGCCGCTCCAGGAACTGCCGGGCGTAGGCCGAGCTCTCGAATCGGCGCTGCAGTCCGGCGTTGATGAAGCTGTCGGCGATCCCATTGGCGATGGTCGCGGCAAGCTGCGGATCGGCGGAGGTGAAGCTGTAGCGGATCAGCGTGCCTTCCTCCGGCATGGTGACGCTAAGCCCGCCAGCAACGACGCCCGTGGCCCTGCCAAGCCGCTCCTGCACCGCGCCGCCGGCTCCCGCGACCTCCGGATTGGCGGCAAGGTTGAGGTCCTGGGCGGTGCGCTCGGCGACCGCCCGGCTCTGCAGAAGGCCGACCTGAGTTGCAATGAAGTCCCAGTTCTGGAGCGACTGGCTTTGCTGGTCGTCCTTGGCGAGGACCTGCACCTGCGGCGGATTGACCTCAAGCGTGACGAACGAGCGATAGAGCGGCGTCGTCAGCATGGTGACGATGATCGCGCCTGCCAGGCCCACCACCATGGCCGCGAGGATCAGCCAGCGCCATTCGCGGACGATCCTGAGCAGGCTGGCAAGGTCAAGCTGGTTGGGCTGCACCGCCATGCGGGTGCGCCCGGACTGCGGCAGAGCACCCGGCGGAATGTCGCCAGGCGCTGCCGGAAGCCGCCCGCTTGGGCTGAAGGCGAGGTCACGGTTCAAGACGTCGGTTCCTTAACGGCAGCACGACCGGTGAGGGTCAGAACGGCCGGAAGATGGAGAGGATCGGGATATTGCTGAGGATGCGCTTCTGCGTTTCCTTTACACCTGAACCGTCGACCACCACGATATCACCGGCATAGATCGCCGGATCCGGTGCCTGCCCGCGGCGGATCTGCTGGAGGTCGAAGGCGGCCGCCTGGCGCTGGCCGGAGATGGTCCGGAACACCGCCACGCGGCGCAGATTGGCGTCTTCGGTGGCACCGCCCGACAGCGCGATGGCCTGTAGCAGGGTCAGCGGCCCGTTGACCGGATAGCTCCCGCTCGATTTGACCGAGCCGTCCACCGTCACCGCACGGCGGGTCGAGGACTTGACGCCTACCGCCACGTCCGGATTGACCAGATACTTCTGGCCATAGGCAGCGGTGATCTTCTGGTCGAGCTGGGCCGCGGTAAGGTCGACCGCCTCCACCGACCCGATCAGGGGCATGCTGATCCGCCCGGTGAGGTCGACCTCGTAGTCGCCCGACAGGTCCTTCTGGCGGAACACGCTGACCGACACGGTGTCGAGCGGCGCGATGCGGTAATTCTCTTCGAGGCTCACTGCCCGCGGCTGGTCGGGCGCGCCGAGCGCGATATTATAGGGGATCGGTCCGCCGGGCTTGTCGGCGCAGGCGCCAAGAGCAAGCATTGCGGCCACTGTTCCAAGCACCGGCAGTTTGGACTTCAGACGCATGTTCGAACCTTCTTCCGCTCCGCCCCCGGGGCAGGACCTTAGAACAATGAGCAACCGAGCAACAGGCTCAATCCCGGTTCCCTGCTGCGTGGGCAAGGTACCAGGGTAGCGCCTGCTCGATGCCGGCGGCGATGTCGTGGGTCGGCAGATAGCCGAGCACCCTTGCCGCCTTGCCGATGTCGGCCTCGCTATGCCGCACGTCGCCAGCACGGAACGGGCCGTACCGGGCCTCCCCGAGTGCGTTCCGGCCAAGCCGGGCAAGCCCCTGCCCAAGCAATGCGAACAGCTGGTTGAGGGTGGTCCGCTCGCCCACCGCCACGTTGAACACCTCGCCCTGCACCTCCTCGGGCGCAAGCGCGGCAAGCAGGTTCGCCTGCACCGCGTTGGCCACGAAGCAGAAGTCGCGGCTGGTTTCTCCGTCGCCGTTGATCGTCACGCCCTCACCCGACAGCAGGGCATCGACCCAGCAGGGGATCACCGCGGCATAGGCTCCATGCGGGTCCTGTCGCGGACCGAAGACATTGAAATAACGCAGCCCCGTCGCCTTGAAGCCGTAGCTGCGGGCATAAACGGCCGCATAAAGCTCGTTGACCAGCTTGGTCACGGCATAGGGCGACAGCGGATTGCCGATCCGCTCCTCCTGCTTGGGCAGGTTCGGCTCATCGCCATAGGTGCTCGAGGAAGCGGCATAGACAAACCGGCTTACGCCCGCCTGTCTGGCGGCATCCAGCATCAGCAGGAATCCGGTGACGTTGACCTCATGGCTGGTGACCGGATCGGCGATCGAGCGGGGAACCGAGCCGAGCGCCGCCTGGTGCAGGACGATCTCCACTCCGGCACAAGCCTCGGCACAGGTGCGTGGATCGCGAATGTCGCCGGCCAGCAGGCGAAAGCGCCTGGCCTGCTCGGGCGTGACCGCGGCCAGCAGCTCGTCGAGGTTGCGCTGATAACCGGTGGCAAAATTATCGAGGCCCACCACTTCCTGGTCGAGCCGGAGCAGCGCTTCGACGAGGTTCGAGCCGATGAAACCAGCAGCGCCCGTCACCAGCCAGCGCTTTGGCCGAGCACGCAGTCCAGGAACCTGCGGGGCCAGACCCGGCGTCGCAAAGAGGGCGTCAAACAAGGCTTTCCTCCCTCTTGTGCACTCCCTCCACCGTGTCGATCAGCCAGCGCTTGTCACCTTCGATGGCGAGGGCCGTGAGGCGACCGGTGGCATAGGCGCCGGTATCGATGCCGATCCGTGAACCCACCGCCTCCACCTGCTCGCTGATGGTGTGGCCATGGACCACCACCATGCCATGGTCGCGGGAGTCGCTGAGGAATGGCTCACGGATCCAGCGCAGGTCGCGGAGGCTCTGCTGCTCGGGCGGCACCCCCGGCCGGATACCGGCATGAACCAGGAAATAGTCGCCAAAGCGCATCGAATCGGCGAGTTGCTCGAGAAAGTGCCGATCGGCCTTGGGAATGGTGGCGGCAATCCGTCGCTGCGCCGCCGCCGGGTCAAGCACCTCCAGCGCTTTGGGGTCCACGCCATAGCTCAGCAAGGTTTCCGCTCCGCCGAAGCGAAGCCAGCCGGGGACCTCGGTTGGGTCACCGGCGAGGATCTTGAGCAGTATCTCTTCGTGATTGCCGGCGAGACCCACCAGCTTGAGACCCGGCAAGTCGAACTCCCGTAACCGCTTCAGCACGCCTGCCGAATCCGGACCACGATCGATGAGGTCGCCCAAGACGACGAGCAGGCCGCGCGCCGGTCCACGCGCGGCGTGGTCCTCCGCAATGTCCGAGATCAGCCGGTCAAGCAGGTCGAGGCAGCCATGGACATCGCCGATGACATAGGCGCGCCATCCCGCCTGGCCGCGCGCCACGGCACGGGGAGAAGAGAAGAAACGCCGGAACATCGCCGCGCCCCTAGCGGTCTTTTCCTGACAAGGCGATGACCGCGCCGCGATAAGCATCGATGACCAGGCGCTCATCATATTCCTGTTCGGCGATCGCCCGGGACCGCCTGCCCCAGGCTCGCCGCAGGTCCGGGCCCGCCTTGATCAGTTCCTCAATCGCATCGGCCAGGGCCCGCTCGGACCGGACTTCGAATAGCAGCCCGTTCTCGCCATGCCGGACAATTTCCCGGCAACCCGGGACATCCGCCGCCAGCAAGGGCCGCGCCATGGCGGCTGCTTCCAGCAGGGCGCGCGGCATGCCCTCCCTGTAGGAAGGAAGAACCACGGCATCGGCATTCGCGATGAACGGGCGCACGTCGGCGGCATGGCCAGCATGGGAGAGCAGGCCCTCGGCAATCCAGCCGTCTAGTTCCTCTCGGCCGATAGCCGTGCGATTGGCGGCTCCCAATTCGCCGACAAGGGTGAGGTGCAGTTCGGGGTAGCGGGGCCGAAGCAGGCGCATCGCCCCCGCGAGCTCGCGAACACCCTTGTCGCCCAGCAGGCGACCGACAAACAGCAGCCGGAGCTTGCCGCCTCCGCGGTCCGCAGGTGGGGGAGCGGCAAAGGCGCGGCAGTCCACCCCCGATCCGGGGATCAACCGCACCTGATCGGGCATGACCAGGCCCATCTTCTTGAACAGGGCCGCGTCGTCCCGGTTCTGGAAGAAGACGATCGGAAGGCCGCGAAAGGCTTCGCGGTAAAGCGCGGCCTGGATCTTGAGCAGCATGCCGCCCTTGATGAAGCCGGTGCCCAGGCCAGAAACGTTGGGGAGGAAAGGCCGCTTGGTCACGCGCGCGGCCAGCCCGGCATAGATGTTGCCCTTGGGAGTGAAGCCCAGCACCACCCTTGGCCGTAGCTGGCGAAACAGCCCGATCAGCGCCGCCACGCTCCTGAGTTCGGCCAAGGGCGCGGTGCCGTCGGCGACCAGCGGGACGGCATAGGTGGGAAGCGTGCCCACTGGTCGGTCGCCTTCCGGAACCACGGCTGCAAGCGGCCACCTGCCTTCCTTCAGGAAAGCGCGGATCAATCCACCACGCTGGTGCGAAAGGTTCCAGCTGCTGTTGGCAACGAAGAGGATCGGCGAAGGGCTGGTCACGTGCGGTCGCGCTTACTGCTCCACCCGTGACTTTCAAGTCACCATGCGCCCAACTCGGCAGCCCCGCGCGCAAAACTCACGGCAGCCTCGCAACCAGGCGGCCGCATCGGCGTTCAGGTGAGGCCAGTTCGGATCATTTTTGGTCCGGAGCATGCGTGCGTCGAGGGGATGACGGCATGAAATCACTGATCAAGCAATCGGTAGCGGCCTTCGGTTGCGCCAGCCTCCTGATGGCGGCACCGGCAAGCGCCGCAGCCCGCATCACGCCTGACGCTGTCTACAGCCCATGGGCTGCCCTGAGCGCCTTTGCCTCGCCTTCTGCAAGCCAGGCACTGTGCGGCTCGGCTGTCGCTGCGGCCGCTGCAGGCGCCGCGGCACAGGCTGCCACGGGGTGCGTGCTGCCGGCCATCGACGCACCGGTTGCACCGCCTGTCGCCGAAGCCGTTCCGGTGGGGACGCCGGCTGCCGCTGCGGTAGGTGGCGGCGTTGGCGTGCTCCCGCTGCTGCTGGGCCTTGCAACGCTAGGGGGCCTTGCCGCTTTGCTTTTGTCCAACAATGACGAGGGCGGCACCCAGATTTCCATCAGCCCGTAGTCGCGGCTTGCGGGGTGAGAAGCAGGAAGGGCCGGTCTCCCTCGGGACCCGGCCCTTCGCTTGTGGGCAGCATCGTCAGTCGTGGTCAGCGATGAACCGCTCCACAATCGGGGCGATCTTTTCGCGCCATTTGCGCCCGTTGAAGATGCCGTAATGCCCAACGCCCTTGGCAAGATGATACTTCTTGTCCGAAGCTTGAAGCTTGGTCGCGAGGTTCAGCGCTGCCCTAGTCTGGCCGACGCCGGAGATGTCATCGCGCTCACCCTCGATGGCCAGCAGGGCGGTACGCGTGATGGCCGACGGATCGACCCGGCGGCCCCGGTGCATCATCTCGCCCTTGGGCAGTAGATGGCGCTGGAACACGACATCGACGGTTTGCAGGTAGAATTCCGCCGTCATGTCACACACGGAGCGATATTCGTCGTAGAAGGCGCGGGTCGCGTCCGCGCTTTCCTCGTCTCCATCGACGAGATGCTTGAACATCTCCCAGTGGCTGACGAGGTGGCTGCCAAGGTTCATGGTCATGAAGCCGGCAAGCTGCAAAAAACCAGGGTAGACCCTGCGACCACCACCCGGATAAGCCGAGGGAACGGTGCAGATGACATTCTGCTGGAACCAGGCGTGCGGCCGTTCGGTCGCCAGCGTGTTCACCGCCGTTGGCGCCTCGCGCGTGTCGATCGGACCGCCCATCATGGTCAGGCTGCGCGGGGTCGCCGGATGATTGTCGGCGTTCATCACCGCAGTGGCCGCATAGGCCGGAACGCTCGGCTGGCACACCGCCAGCATGTGTGCGCCCGGTCCGATCTTCTCCAGCCAGCGGATCAGTGTGTCGACATAATCGTCGAGATCGAACTTGCCGTCGGTTAGCGGCACCAGCTTGGCGTCTCGCCAGTCGGTGATGAAGACCTCATGCGTCGGCAGCAGCCGCTCGACCGTGCCGCGCAGCAGGGTGGCAAAATGCCCGGACATGGGCGCCACGATAAGCAATCGCGGCTGGCCTTCCGGCGCCCCTTCGCGAACGAAATGCTTGAGCTGCCCGAACGGCATGCGGTCCACGACGTCCTCGCGGACGACCAGCTTTTTGCCACCAATGGTGACTCGGTCGAAGCCGAACTGCGGCTTTCCGCGCGGCGCCGCAGCGTGGGCGAAGACGTCCAGGCTGGCCGCAACGATCCCGCTCATGCCGTTGTAGCTCAGCGGGTTCGCGGTGCTGCTGAGCCAGCTGGAGGAAAGGTTGGCCAATTGGCTCGCACCCGCCAGCCAGCTGCGCTGCACCTCATAAGCGTTGTAAAGCATCCACTCTCACTATTTGTCTTTTGCCCACCAACCGGTGTGGAACCGAAAGGGTCCGCTGGCAAGACAGGGCCATGCCGCGGTGCAGGGGCTTTGTGTCCGCGCCTGCCCCTGCTAACCCCCGCCCTCATGGCGACTGCTCCCGACGAGATGGACAAACCCAAGGCCGGGCGGAGCATCGGCAATCTGAAGCTCGTGTTCAGGGCGGCAGGGCGCTACCCGGGCCGCATCCTCGCCGCTTTGTTCTTCCTGGGTGTAAGCTCGGCGGCGACGCTCGCCATTCCCTACGGCTTCAAGCAGGTGATCGATCGCGGCTTTGCCGGTGGGGAAGTCAGTGGCGCCGCCGTCACGCAGGCTTTCCAGTACCTGCTGATGATCGTGGTCGTGCTGGCGCTCGCCACCGGCTTCCGCTTCTATTTCGTCTCCTGGCTGGGGGAGCGGACCGTGGCCGACCTTCGCCGTCAGGTGCAGCGCAACCTCCTCACCCTTCCGCCCCGCTTCTTTGAGGAAAACCGCCCTAGCGAGATCGCTTCGCGGCTCACCGCCGATACTGCGGTGCTGGAGCAGGTGGTCGGAACCTCCGTTTCCTTTGCGCTGCGCAACCTAGTCACCGGCATTGGCGGCATCATCTACCTGTTTGCGCTCAGCCCGAAGCTGGCAGGGCTGCTGCTGATCGCCATTCCGCTGTTATTCGGGCCGATCATCCTGTTCGGCCGCAAGGTGCGAACCTTGTCCCGCGACAGCCAGGACCGGATCGCCGACGTCGGGGCCAATGTCAGCGAGGTCCTGGGCGCGATGAAGATCGTGCAGGCGTTCAACCAGGAGGGCCGGGAGGAGCAGCGCTTCGCCGACACGGTGGAGCGCGCCTTCACCACTGCCCGCACCCGCATGCGCCTGCGCGCCATCATGACGGTGGTCCTGATCGCGCTCATGTTCGGGGCGATCGTGATGGTCATCTGGGAAGGCGCGATCGACGTCGCGGCGGGGCGGATGACCGGCGGCGAGATTGCCGCTTTTGTCTTCACCGGCGTTCTGGTCGGCGGCGCCTTTGCGGCGTTGAGCGAAGTCTATGGCGACCTCCTGCGCGGATCGGGTGCAGCCGGGCGTATTGCCGAACTGATCGCCGCCCGCGCCGAGATCAGCGCGCCTGCCTCGCCCGTGGCCTTGCCCGCACCGAGCAGCGGGGCGCTCGCTTTCGACAAGGTCGAGTTCCGCTACCCCACCCGGCCCGACAGCAAGGCGCTGCACGACCTCACCTTGCGGGTCGCGCCAGGGGAGACGGTGGCAGTGGTGGGGCCTTCCGGTGCCGGCAAGTCGACCCTCTTCCAACTGGCCCTGCGCTTCTACGATCCGCAAGCGGGTGCCGTGTCCTTCGACGGCGTGGACGTGCGCGACCTCAATCCCGCCGACCTGCGCAGCCGGATCGCGCTCGTTCCGCAGGAAACGGTGATCTTTGCCGCCAACGCCCGCGATAATCTCCGCTACGGTCGCTGGGACGCGACCCAGGAGGACATCGAGGCCGCCGCCAGAGCCGCCAACGCGCACGACTTCCTGCTTGCCCTTCCGGACGGTTACGACACCTTCCTCGGTGAAGGTGGTGCGCGCCTGTCCGGTGGCCAGCGCCAGCGTATCGCCATAGCCCGCGCGCTCCTGCGCGACGCCCCTCTCCTGCTGCTCGACGAAGCAACCAGCGCGCTTGATGCCGAGAGCGAGGCCTCCGTGCAGCAAGCGCTGGAGCGGCTCATGGAGAGCCGCACAACGGTGGTCATCGCCCACCGTCTCGCCACCGTTCGGGCAGCCGACCGCATCATCGTCATGGACGAAGGCCGCATCGTGGAGGAGGGAACGCATGCCACCCTCACAGCCCGCGGCGGCCTCTACGCCCGGCTTGCGCGGCTTCAGTTCGACGTTGCGGCATGAACGAGGCGCCGAGCGCGGAGAGTGCGCTCTGCACCTCCTGCGGCCTGTGCTGCACGGGAGCGTTGCATGATCAGGCAACGCTTGAGCCGAGGGAGCTCGAAGAGGCTGCAACCATCGGCCTCCCGGTCCGTACCACCCCTGAGCCGAGCTTTGCCCTTCCCTGCCCCAAGCTCGACGGTTCCATCTGCACCATCTACGGGCAGCGCCCCCGTGTTTGTGCCGCTTACGCCTGCCGCCTGCTGGAGGAGGTACGCGGCGGCCGCGACCTCGCCACGACGCTCCCGGTCGTCAACGAGGCGCGTCGGCTGGCGGATGAGCTGAGGGCGCACCTCTCGGGGGAGACGTTCCCCGACGCGCGTGCTGGACTCGTAAGCGGCACCATCCCTGCGGCCGCCCGCTTGCGGCAGTTCGCCCTCAGCACCTATCTCGATCGCCACTTCCGCAACCGGAACGAGGGCACCATCCTCAAGCAGGAGACCTGTTCATGAGCGCTACCTACCGCCGCACCGAGGCCACCATGTCGACGGAGGTCGGCGAGGATGTGGTGGCCCTGCAGGCCGACCGGGGCTTCGCCTACGGCATGGAGGCAGTGACGGCGTCGGTGTGGAAGCTGCTCGACGAACCACGCGGCGTGGATGCCATCGTGGCCAGCCTGACCGCGGAATATGACATCGACGAAGAGCGCTGCCGGGCCGAGATCGGCGCCCTGCTCGATCAGATGGCCGCCGAGGGACTGGTGGAGGAAGTGCGGTGAGCGAACCCACCATCCTGTTCAGCGAGGCCGCCGGGGTCGCACGCATCACGCTGAACCGCCCGGATCGCCTCAACAGCTTCACCGCTGCCATGCATGCCGAGCTTCAGGAGGCGCTGGACCGTGCGGCTTCGTCACGCGTGATCGTCCTCACCGGCGCCGGGCGCGGCTTCTGCGCCGGTCAGGACCTCAATGATCGTGCCGTCGCCCCGGGGGAGGCGGTCGACCTTGGCGAGACGGTGGAGCAAAGCTGGAACCCGCTGGTGCGGCGCCTTGCCGGCCTGTCCCAACCCGTGATCGCCCGCGTCAACGGTGTCGCCGCTGGGGCCGGCGCCAATATCGCGCTGGCCTGTGACCTCGTCGTTGCCGGACGCTCGGCCAAATTCATCCAGAGCTTCGCCAACCTCGGACTCATTCCCGACAGCGGCGGAAGCTGGCACCTGCCGCGCCTTGTCGGCCAAGCACGCGCGCTCGGCCTTGCGCTGACGGCCGAGCCGCTGCCGGCGGACAAGGCTGCCGAATGGGGGCTCATCTGGAAGTGCGTCGACGACGATGCGCTCGACCACGAGGTGGATGCCCTTGCCGCCAGGCTCGCCAGCCTTCCCCCGCTCGGCCTGGCCGCCATCAAGCAGTTGATCCGCACCAGCGGCGAGCGGTCGCTCGATCAGGAGCTTGATCTCCAAAGCGACGAGATGCGGCGGCTGGGCTTCACCGAGGATTATCGGGAAGGCGTGGCGGCTTTTCTGGAGAAGCGGCCGGCGGTCTACAACGGGCGGTGAGCAAGCCCATCTCTGATCAGGTGACAAGTCAATGAAGACGCAGCAACTCCTCAACTTCGCCCGTGGTGAGTGGACCCCTGGCGACGGCGCCAGCCTGGTCGAGCTTCCAAGTGCCCTCGACGGCTCACCCGTGGCACTGACCGGCTCCGGCGGGCTCGACTTCGGTGGCATGGCCCGCTTTGCCCGGGAGGTGGGCGGACCTGCCCTGCGCGCCATGACCTTTCACCAGCGGGCCCGCATGCTCAAGGCGTTGGGCCTTGCCGTGCTTGCCCGCAAGGAAGAGCTGTACGAGCTCAACTACGCCACTGGCGCCACGCGCAAGGACGGCTGGATCGACATCGAAGGCGGGGCGGGCACCCTGCTTTCCTTCTCCAGCAAGGGTCGCCGCGAATTGCCCGACGCCCATGTGCTGCTGGACGGCGGGCTGGAACCGCTGAGCAAGTCCGGTCAGTTCCAGGGCCAGCACATCTACACCTCCTTGCAGGGCGTGGCGGTGCACATCAACGCCTTCAATTTCCCGGTGTGGGGCATGCTGGAGAAGCTGGCGCCGACGCTGCTCGCCGGAGTACCCGCGATCGTCAAGCCGGCCAGCGCCACCGCCTGGCTGGCCGAGGCAGCCTTCAGGGTGATGATCGATGCTGGCGTCCTGCCGGAGGGCGCGGTGCAACTGGTGGTTGGCGGAGTCGGTGACCTGTTCGACCATCTTACCGGCCAGGACGTGGTGAGCTTCACCGGCTCCGCCGCAACCGCGCTGAAGCTTCGCACTCACCCGGTCATCCAGCGCGAAAGCGTCAAGTTCATCGCCGAGCAGGACAGCCTTAACGCCTCGGTACTCGGCCCCGACGCCGCGCCCGGCTCACCGGAGTTCGACTTGTTCGTGGCCGAGGTGGTCAACGAGATGACGGTTAAGGCTGGCCAGAAGTGCACGGCGATCCGCCGGGCCATGGTACCTGCCGCCTTCCTGAAGGACGCCGAAGAGGCCATCGCTGCCAGGCTCGCCGCGATTTGCGTGGGCGACCCGCGGGACAGGGCTACGGGCATGGGCGCCCTCGTCAGCCGCGCCCAGCGCGACAGCGTTCGCGAGGCAGTGGCGGCGATCACGGCGGGCGGGGCAAGGGTCGCGGCCGGCGATCCCGACGGCAGGGTTGGTCCGGACACAGGTGCCTTCATGCCGCCCGTTCTGCTCTGCGCCGACGATCCCTGGGCCTGCGAGGCGGCTCACGACGTGGAGCCGTTCGGGCCTGTCGCGACGCTCATGCCCTATCGCGACCTGGCCGATGCGGTGAAGCTTGCCAACCGCGGGAAGGGTAGTCTCGCGCTGTCACTGTTCGCGCACTCGGGCGAGGTCGCGCGCGACTTCGTGCTAGGCGCCGGGGCCTTTCACGGCCGGATGCTGGTCATCGACCGCGACAATGCGAAGGACTCGACCGGACACGGCAGCCCCCTTCCCGTCCTTGTTCACGGTGGCCCTGGCCGGGCCGGCGGCGGCGAGGAGATGGGCGGCGTGCGCGGAGTCACCCACTACATGCAGCGCACCGCGCTCCAGGGCTCGCCCGCCATGTTCGCGGCCATCACCTCGCAGTACATTCCGGGCGGCCCCAAGCGCGTCATCGAGGCGCACCCGTTCCGCAAGCGGATGGGCGAACTTGCAATCGGCGACACGCTGAAGACGGCGAGCCGCACTGTCACGGTCGAGGACATCGAGCATTTCGCCCATTTCACCGGCGACACCTTCTACGCCCATATGGACGAGGAAGCGGCCAAGGCCTCACCCATCTTCGAGGGCCGGGTGGCGCACGGCTATCTGATCCTGAGCTTCGCCGCCGGCCTGTTCGTCGATCCCGATCCCGGCCCCGTGCTCGCCAACACGGGTCTCGAGAATTTGCGTTTCCTGACCCCGCTCTATCCCGGCGACTCGATGCGGGTGGAGCTGACAGTCCGTTCCAAGTCACTGAAGAGCGAGGAGACCGGCGTGGTCCGCTGGGCGGTCGAGATCTTCAACCAAAGAGAAGAGCTGGTCGCGACCTACGACCTGCTGACCGAGAACGTGCCCTGATGCAGTCGCTTTCCGTCCTGACGCTGGCGACCGACGATCTTGCTCGCTCGCGCGCCTTTTACCGCGACGGCTTCGGATGGACCCCGGTTTTCGAGAATGACGAGATCGCCTTTTACCAGATGAACGGCTTCGTGCTCGGCATCTGGTCAAGGAAAGCGCTTGAAGAGGACAGCAATCGAAAGGGCCTCGGGAGTCCGGGCGCCTTTGCCCTCGGCCATAATGTCGGCAGCGAAGGGGAAGTCGACCTGACCATCGCCCGCCTTGCCGCCGCGGGCGGTCAGGTTCTCCGCCCTGCGGATACCCCGCCCCACGCGGGTTATCGCGGCTATGTCGAGGATCCCGACGGCCATGCCTGGGAAATCGCCTACAACCCCGCGTGGCCGATCGACCAAGATGGTCATGTCAGGTTTGGAGTGTAGCGGGCATCGCGCGCGACAGCCCGGGCGATTGATGTCGCAAGAAGAAAGGCCGCCGGATCACTCCGCCGGCCTGTCTTCTACTTAGGTAAGGTGACTTACCGGATGCCGGCGATCGCCTGGTCGATCAGGGCCTTGTCGCTGGCGCCGTCGTGACGCTCGGCAATGATCTTGGCCGCAGCCTTGGCGGCAGCGTCGGCGGCGGTGGCGCGGAGCGACGACAGGGCGGCGCGCTCCTCGGCCGCGATCTTGTCCTCGGCCATGCGGGTACGGCGCTCGACCAGCAGGGCGGCATCGCTCTCGGCCTTGGCGCGGATGGCATCCGCCTCGTGACGGGCGCGCTCGAGCATGGCCGCAACCTCGCCCTCGGACGCGGCGGCACGGGCTTCATACTCGGCCTTGATCTTCTCGGCCTCGGCCCGAAGCGCGGCGGCCTCGTCCAGTTGAGCGCGGATGCCGGCGATCTTGCCGTCCAGGGCCTTGCCGATCGCGGCCGGAACCTTCTTCCACAACATGAGCCCGATCACGACCAGCATCGCCAGGCCGACGAGCATGGTGGCGTCGAACCCGAGTGCCACCGGATCGACCTGATGCTCGACGCCGGCCTCGATCTCGGTATTGAGTTCCTGGGTAATTGGCGGATTAGCCACGAACAAGCTCCTGCTGGACGGCGGTGCGGGCAGTGCCCTCGTCCACCGAAAGACCAGCCACACGCTGAACCATCGCGGCCGCGGCTTCGGCCGCAACGGCCTCGATCTCGGCCTGAGCCGACGATCGCGCCTCGGCGATCCGCCGCGATGCGTCCTCGACCCTGACCAGCGCCGCTGCGTCGGCGGCCTTGACCCGGGCTTCCGTCGCCTGGGCCGCCCCAGCCTTCGCCTCGGCCGCGAGCCGAGCCGTTTCAGCCCGGCTCTGGTCGAGAGCGGCACGATAGTCGGCCTCCAGCTTGTCCGCACTTTCGCGGGCGCTGGCGGCGGTCTGAAGGTCGGCCGCGATGCGGCTGTCACGCAGGTCAACCGTGCCCTGGATCTTCGGCACCATGCCAAGGCCCACGACCAGGAAAACCAAACCGAAGGTGATCACCAGCCAGAACAGCTGGGAAGCGAAGATCTCCGGAATTTGCGCGATTTGCGGCACTGGCCGACCCCGATTGCTGGTTGCTGCTGGTCGCTTAGGCGACGAACAGGAGGATCATCGCAACGACGAACGCCAGCAGGCCGAGAAGTTCGGCGGCGGCGAAGCCGATGAAGAGGCGGCCCTGCTGGCTGTCGGCGGCAGCCGGGTTGCGCAGCGCGCTCTCGAGGAACGAGCCGAAGACGTTACCCACGCCAAGCGCGGCCATGCCAACGCCGATGGCGGCGAGACCAGCACCGAGCAGCTTTGCGGCTTCTGCGTCCATGTTCAAACTCCCTTTGGTATCTTGTTGTGAAGGTTAGTGAAGGTTGATCGCGTCGTTGAGATAAAGGCTCGTCAGCAGCGCGAAGACATAGGCCTGGATGGCGGCAACCAGCAGCTCAAGCGCGCTGATGCCGATCATCAGGATGAGGCTGGGAAGGCTGACCACCGGCGCGACCCAGAAGGCTTCGGCATTGACCCCGTTGATCACGAAGCCCGCCAGCACCTTGAGCAGGATGTGGCCGGCGGTCATGGCGACAAATAGTCGCAGCGCCAGGCTGAACGGGCGAACGAGGAAGCTGAACAGCTCGACCAGGAAGATGAAGGGGATCATCGGCCCGGGCGTGCCGTGCGGCACGAACAGGCTGAAGAAGTGCAGCTTGTGGCGGGCGAAGCCGACCACCAGCACGATTGCGAAGGAGACGATCGCCAGAACCCCGGTGACCGTCAGGTGACTGGTGACGGTAAAGGGATGCACGCCCGGGATGATCCCGAACGGGAGCATGCCGAGGATGTTGGCGACGAGGATGAACATGAACAGCGAGAAGACGTAGGGCACATACTTGCGCCCCTGCGGCCCGACATTCGCTTCCATCATGTTGGTGATAAAGCCGGTGACGCCCTCAACCGCGACCTGCCAGCGGCCGGGAACCAGCTGCCGCTTCATTCCGCCCAGCATGAACAGCCAGATGACGGCAAGCGTGAACAGCATCCACAGCGAACTGTTGGTGAAAGCGATCGAGTGGCCCGCAACGGTCCAATCCTGGCCGAACAAGGGTTCGACCTGGAACTGGTGCATCGGATCGATCTTGCCCGATTCGGCGGCCACTATTGGTCCCTCTTGGCGTTAGCGTTCGACATCTTGATGATGCTCCAAAAGCCGCTGGCGGTGCCAAGCACCATCAGCGTGATGAAGAGCATCGGCCACGTCCCGAACAGCTGGTCGAGTGCCCAGCCGACGATCGTGCCACCCAGCAGTCCGCCGATCAGGAGGCTGAGGACCTTCTGCCCCATCTGCTCATTGGCATCGGAGGCAGGTCCCTTGCCGGTCCTGAGCGCTTCCTTTCGCTGCGCTTCGGCCAACCTTTCCTCAAGGCGGTCGAGACGCGCATCGGCGGGAAGCCTGTCGTCCTGCCCGGGGCCGTCTTCCACCATGGTCCTGTTACTCCGTCTGTGCGTGGCGAAGCTCCGAAAAAGAGCGCCGGCACGGTTCAGGCAAGGAACATGGCGGCGTCATAGCCCGCCAAGGCGCGGCCCCTTTAGCAGGGCGGGCCTACAGGTCAACTGCCGCGACCGGCAAGATCGCGGCAGAAGTCAGCAAGCCGCCCCGAGATTATCCGCCCGTGCAGTAATCCGGGAACGGTGCGGGCTGGCCTGCCACGCGCCGGCGCCATTGCCCGTCCGCCAGCATGTAGCTTTCCCCCACCGCGACTCGCCCCAGCAGGGTGCAGCCGGCGGTGATCCCCACTTCCTCGCGGCTCACCCCGCGGCGCTGAGCCAGGTCGGAATAGAGGGCCCGGCGGCGGATATTGATGGCTTCAGTCTGGCTTCGCGCCTGCGGAGTCGGCTGGACCAGTGCATAACCGAGATAGCCGTCATAGCGTTCGCCAACCTGCCCGGCTGAGCGGGCCTCGAAATAAGCGTTCTGCGCTCCCGCCGCGCTTGCAAGGGCTAGGAACGCCAGCCCGGCCCAGCGGATCATTGCTGCCCCGGCGTGCCCGGGGTCGTAGGGCGCTGCGGAAAGGCTTCCGGGTTCTGGTCGATCAGCGTGTCGACGTCCCGCTGCATACGCACAAGCACTTCCTGGCGGATCGCCACGTTGAGGTTGATCTCGATCGGCTTCTCGGGCGTGCGCACATTGACGCAGCCTCCGAGGAGGGCGCCGAGCGGGACGGCGAGCAGAATAAGCCTTCTCATGGGCGGCTACCTTCTTCGACGGGGGTTTGGGTCTGCGTGGTGTCTTCCTCGCGCCGGCGCACCTCGGTGACGATGCCGGGAACACCTTCGAGCGGACGGTCGAGGGTGGTGTCGATCAACGCGCGCGGATCGCGCAGGGACTTGGCGGTGCCGATCAGGGCGCGGAACGGCCCCCGGATCGACACGTTGAACTTCAAGGGAATGCGGCCGACGAAGCGGCTGATCAGGCGCTGGGTGCCATTGGTGCCGGCAAGGCCCACCCCGTCGATCACCAGGGTCGTCCCGAACTCGCCCGCAAGGTCGCCATCAAGGCGGATGATCATCGACCGGAAGCGAAGATCGCGGAGGGCATTAAAGGCCAGGTTGCCTGCGGTGCCGAGGTTCGCCTTGTTGACAACGCCATTGTAGGCGAGCCGCCCGCCGGGCGCCCGGCTGTCGAGCCGCCCACCGACAATGCGGCCGCCATTCTCGTCGAAGATCATCGGCAGCACGCCGTCGAAACTGCCTTCGGCCGAAATCTCGCGAAAGCCGAAGCTGTTGACGAACATGTTGGCGTCAAGGCCGCGCACTTCAAAGGTAAGCCGCTTGGGGCTTGGCCGGCCAAAATTGAGCACCGTCTCGCGCAGGATGAGCTCGCCGCCCATGAAGGGCCAGCGGCCTGCCTGGATGCGAACCAGCTGTCCGGGCAGCAGCTGATAAGTGATAACGCCATTCTCGACCAGGATGCCGGGGTTGATGGTGGCGACGCTGGCGGTCTGCCCCGGCGCCGTCTCAAGGCCGAGCAGGTCGGTGAACCGAATCGTGCCACTGAGCCCGGTTACCGGACCGAAGGCGGCGGCAAGGTCCATGTTGCTGGTCGAGAACTCACCGGTCGACGTGACTTCGCCCGCTCCGGTCCAGGCAATGCGACCCTGGCCGGTGACCGTTCCGTTGACCAATGCGATGACGCCTTCCGTCAGGCGGGTGATCATCTCGGGCTGAAGGCCACCCTGGGCGAAGCGAAGCCCGGGCACATCAAGCGTGGCCCCGCCCAGTCCGGTGCCGAGATCATGGCGGATGTCGACGTTGGTCACCAACGCTCCGGTGCCAGGATGCCGCAGTGAGCCGCCGGCGCGAATATCGCTCCCGGCGAGAGTGAAGCTGAGGTCGTTCGATCGCAGCGGATAGAAGCGCGGTTCCGGCGAGCCGATGTCGCTGGCGGTCGCCGCGCCGTTCACCGAAAGACGGTTGCGGTAGTAGAGCCAACGCCCGTCGGCCTCGTTCAGCTTGATCGGCACCCGGCCGATGGTGGCGTCGGCGCGGGCGAAGGTGCCGCTGATGCCGCTGCCCTTGAACGTGCCCTCGAGCCGTCCGGTGTTCAGCAGTATCGGTGCCTCAGGATTGCCCATTCGGGCCGCGACGTCGATGAATTCGAAGCCGCGCGATCCGACCAGGCTGCCGCGCACAGCGCGCGCGGTGAACGGCGACGAGCCGAGCCTGCCGTTGAGCGCAAGGTTGCGGGTGAAGGCCCGCACGGCGATGTCGCCATCGGGCTGACGGAACACCACAGACTCGCCGACGGCGCAGACTGGGAGCTGGGTTCGGCCCAATTGCAGCGCACCCAGCCGCAGGGTGGCAAAGGACAGCGGCACACAGCCCTGTCCGAATGCAAGCCGCTGCCCCGGCCCGATGCTGCCGCTGACCGGCACCCGGAGGCCCGTGACCTGTCCGCCGGAAAGCGGCCCGTCGATCAGCGCAACGGTCTCGATTCTGGTGCCGCCTCCGGCGAGTGCGGCGAAACGCACAGGATCAAGCGCCAGCCTTGCCCCGCCCGCGGCATAAGGCTGCATCACCAGCCGCCCACTGGCCGGGCCACCGCCACGGGGCATGGACAGTGCAAGGTCGGCGGTGGGCAGGCCGCCTCCAGCCGTGCGCACCCGGCCGTCGACCCGCAAGTCATTGCCCGGCCAGTAATAAGTGATACCGTCGCCGTCGCCGCCGACCAGGATGCGGGCGCCCGAGGCACTTCGCACATCGGCCGTCTCGACCCGAACCGCGCCGCCGCCCGCGACATTGACCAGCCGGAGCTTGCCCGCCGCGCTTAAGGCGCGGGTTGACCGCTCGACTGCGGTGCGGATTCCGCCAGCGATAGGCTCGAGCGGCGTGCCGGCCACTCCGCCCAGGGCAGCGGTGAACGGCCTGACCAGCCCCGGATCGAGGTCGACGCCATTGGCGCCATAATCGGCGACCAGCGTGATCTGCCCGCGCGCTGCATTCAGCATGTAGCTGCCGCTCAGCCGCGTTCGGGCAGCGGTGAGCTGCGCCATGCGCGCTCCGGCCGCGCTCAGCTTCACCGTTCCGAGCACCCGGGTCGGCTGCCCGCCAAACGTCAGGTCGGCGTTGAAGCGATCGAGCCGATTGACCCCTGCCGCCAGTGCCGCGGCGCTCATCCGCCCGCGGCCAGTGAACCGATCGAACCCTTCGGAGAAACGGCTGTTGATGTCGAATCGCGGCTGGGCGATGGCGATGTTACTGGCCGGGCAGGTGAAATTGGCGGCGCTCAAGGGTCCGCTTACCTGCGGGCGACGGGCGGCGACCGAAACGGCCAGCGCCGCACGCATGCCGGTAAGGGTGCAGCGTCCTGCGTCGAGCGCTGGAGCGGCTGCGGCTAGCCGGCCCCTGAACCCGCCGGTCAGCTTGCCCTCGCCTTCGATCGCAACCCCGATTGGTCCAAATGGCGTCGCCACGGCGATCGAGGTGTCGGCGAGGTCGACACTGATGTCGGGCAAGGCAAAGGGTTTGCCGGAGGGCGGTGGGAGAAGCCGGTCGACCTGTCCCCAGCTCACCCGATTGCCAACCACTCGTCCGTGAAGCCGCACGCCGCGCCCCACCACGCGGTAGAATTCGACCTGCCCGTTCCACTTGATCCGCATCTGGATCTGCGCGAGCCGGGCAGTGAGATCGGGACGGCGCGGGTCGCCGATGACGAGGTTGGAGACCTGCTGCGTGCGAAGACCGATCCGCTCCAGCGTGAAAGTCGCCTGCACGCCCCTTCGCTCAAGCTCGCGGGACAGGATGTTGGTCGCGATCGGACGGCGCTGGGTCCACAGCACCATCGCGATCACCACCAGCAGGATCAGCAATCCGATCAGGGCGTAGCCAAGCAGGCGCGGCACACGGCGACGCGGGCGGCTCGCGACGACCACCGCTTGTTCCTCGTCGCTACTGGCCGTTGTCTCGTCCGCCACTGACCGTCAAACCTTCATCGCTTCCGACCGTTCCGCAAGCGACATGTTGCAAGGCGGAGCAGGAAGGCATAGCCTGTGATCCATGGGCGACAAGCCGAATGGCGCCGATGGGCATCGCGCGCGCCTTCGGCATCGGCTGCTGGACGGCGGCGGCGACGCATTGCTCGACCACGAGCTGGTTGAATATCTCCTGACTCTGGCGATTCCCCGCCGCGATACCAAGCCCTTGGCAAAACAGCTCATTTCCGCGTTCGGAGGGCTTGGTCCGCTGCTTGAGGCCCCGCCCGAGGTACTGCGTCGCGAGGGCCTGACCGACGGCGTCATCGGCGCCCTGGCTATCGCCCGCGCAACCGCGCTCCGCCTGCTCGAGACCCGCACCGAGGGTCGTCCCCTGCTGTCGAGCTGGGATGCGCTGGGCGACTACCTCCAGGCAGCGATGAGCCACAGCCAGGTGGAGGAAGTGCGCGTGCTGTTCCTCAACGCCAAGAACGTGCTGATCGCCAACGAGGCGATGTGGCGGGGCTCGGTCGACGAGGCGGCGGTGCACGTGCGCGAGGTGATCGCCCGGCACTCGGGGCCACTGCCATTATCCTTGTCCACAATCACCCGAGCGGCGATCCAACCCCGAGCCAGCAGGATATCCGATTGACCCGCGACATCGTCGATGCCGGGCGACACATGAAGATCAGCGTCCACGACCACGTCATCGTAGGCGCGCAGGGCCGCAGCAGCATGCGCGCGATGGGGCTGATGTAGTTCGTTCCGCAGGCACAAGGGTCTGAACGCACGCGGCGAAGCGGCGTTGAGCTCCGGCAGTCTGTGTGAGCCCCTCCCCCATGATCGACGATCACCATCCGAGCCGCCGAGCGGTACTTGCCGGCGCCGGCGCCACGGGCGCATCCGGTTTGTTGCCGACAGGCGAGGCGATCCTCCTGGCCTAGGCTTCCCGCTCCTCGAAAGGTGATGCGGCGATCGCCTGTGCCCGCGAAGGCGTTCTGCTCGCCTCCGAAGAGAGCAGCTTCACCACCGGCGGCGTGATCGGGGCCCACGGCGGCGAGGGCAATCCGTAGCGTCCTGCCTGTCCCCCTCGCAACGCAAAGCTGTGGCGGTGGAGATCAGGCGCAGCCTCGCGCGGGCTCTTGGCGAGGTGACTGGCTGCCTGTGGCCCACATCCGTCGCGTCCACTGGCAACCGGGCTGGATGGAACGCAGCAAGCCCGAGAAGACGCGCCCCTGCCTTGAGGCCGAAGCGCGCGAGCAGGGGATCTTCGAGGCCGGCATGATGTGCCTCCGATCACGGGGCGGCGGCGTGGGTGGAGGAGCTGCGCCTTCAGTTCGCCACGAAAGACGTGTAGGCGCGCGCCCATGCTGACCATCAACGCCATCACGGTTCGCCTTGGCGGGCGAACCATCCTCGACCGTGCCACCGCCACGATCCGCCCGAAGAGCCGGGTCGGGCTGATCGGCCGCAATGGCGCGGGGAAGTCGACACTGATGAAGGTGATGATCGGCCAGCTCGAGGCCGACGACGGCGAGATCGAGATGCCCAAGCGCACGCGCCTCGGCTATATCGCGCAGGAAGCGCCAAGCGGCGATGCCACGCCGTTCGAGACGGTGCTGGCGGCCGACACGGAGCGGGCCGAGCTGATGCTCGCAGCCGAGGATTACAGCGACATGGATCGCCTCGGCGAGGTGCATGAGCGGCTGCTCGCAATCGACGCCTATGGCGCGCCGTCACGGGCGTCCAAGATTCTGCTCGGCCTCGGCTTCGACGAGGAGATGCAGGGGCGTCCGCTCGACAGCTTCTCGGGCGGCTGGAAGATGCGCGTGGCGCTCGCCGCCCTGCTCTTCTCCGAGCCCGACATCCTGCTGCTCGACGAGCCGTCGAACCACCTCGACCTCGAAGCCACCCTGTGGCTGGAGAACTTCCTCAAGGATTACAGCGGCACGCTGGTGGTCATCAGCCACGAACGCGACCTCCTCAATAACGTGGTCGACACTATCCTCCACGTCGAGGGCGGCCGGCTGGCGCAATATGCCGGTGGCTATGATGACTTCGAGCGGCAGCGGGCCGAGCGCGCGGCGCAGTTGGCCGCGGCCAAGGCCAGCCAGGATGCACAGCGCGCGCGTTTGCAGGACTATATCGCTCGCAACTCGGCCCGCGCCTCGACCGCCAAGCAGGCGCAGAGCCGGGCCAAGATGCTGGCCAAGATGCAGCCCATCGCGGCCATGGCCGACGATCCGTCGTTGAGCTTCGCCTTCCCATCGCCGACTGAGCTGAAGCCGCCTTTGGTCACGCTGGAGATGGCGGCGGTCGGCTACAGCGACACGCCCATCCTGCGGAAGCTGAACCTGCGCATCGATCCCGACGATCGGATTGCGCTGCTCGGCCGCAACGGCAACGGCAAGACGACGCTGGCCCGCCTGATCGCCGCGCAGCTCGCGCCGATGGAAGGGTCGATGGTCGCCACTGGCAAGATGCGGGTCGGCTATTTCACCCAATATCAGGTCGAGGAACTGCACGGCGAAGACACGCCGCTGCAGCACATGAGCCGGGCGATGGAGGGTCACTCCCCCGCCGCGGTTCGCGCGCAGCTCGGCCGGTTCGGTTTTTCAGGCGACAAGGCGACCACCGTCACCTCCAAGCTGTCGGGCGGCGAACGGGCGCGGCTGGCACTGGCGCTGATCACCCGCGAGGCCCCGCACCTCCTCATCCTCGACGAGCCGACCAACCACCTCGACGTCGACGCGCGCGAGGCACTGGTCCAGGCGCTCAATGAATATGACGGGGCGGTCATTCTCATCAGCCACGATCGCCATATGGTCGAACTGACCGCCGACCGGCTGGTGCTGGTCGATGACGGCAAGGCAGTCGACTACGCCGGCAGCATCGAGGACTACATCGACTTCGTGCTCGGCCGGAACCAGCCGAAGGCCGAGGCCAAGCCGAAGGTCCTCAAGGGGTCCAAGGCGCGCGAGGACGCCAAGGCGCTGAAGAAGGCGACCGACAAGGCCGAGAAGGAGAGCCTGCGCCTTGCCGAACAGCGGTCCGAGCTCGACCGGGCGATGTTCGACCCGTCGGGTGCGGCGCCACAATTCGCCCGTCTGTCGATGGGCGAATTGTCGCGCCAGCGTGCCAAGGTCGCCGCCGCGTTGGAGGAAGCCGAGGCACGCTGGATGGCGCTGGCCGAAAAGCTGGAGCGCGAAGCGGCCTGATTGCCGCTGCGCCCCGCCCCTGCTAGCGGGCGCGGCCATGATCCCTCGTTATTCCCGCCCCGCCATGACCGCCATCTGGGCGGCCGAAAACCGCTTCCGCATCTGGTGGGACATCGAAGTCTTCGCCGCCGAGGCAATGGGCGAGATCGGCATGATCCCGCGTGAGGACGCGCAGCTGATCCTCGCCGCCCGCGACCGGATCGAGCCGATCGACGTGCCGGCAATCGACGCGATCGAGGCCGTCACCAAGCATGACGTCATCGCCTTCCTGACCTGGGCCGGCGACAAGCTGGGCGAGGAGCGCCGCTGGCTTCACCAGGGGATGACCAGCAGCGACGTCCTCGACACCGCGCTGGCGGTGCAGCTGGCGCAGGCGTCGGACATCCTGATCGACGACCTGAAGCAGCTGCTGGCAGTGCTTGAGCGCAGGGCGTTCGAGCACAAGCTCACCCCGACGATCGGCCGCAGCCACGGCATCCATGCCGAACCGGTGACCTTCGGGCTGAAGCTGGCCCAGGCTCATGCCGAGTTTGCCCGCAACCTCAAGCGGCTCGAAGCGGCGCGCGAGGAGATCGCCACCTGCGCCATCTCCGGCGCGGTGGGCACTTTTGCCAACATCGATCCGCGGGTGGAGGAGCATGTTGCGCGCCGCCTCGGCCTTAAGCCTGAGCCGACTTCGACCCAGGTCATCCCGCGCGATCGTCACGCCATGTTCTTTGCCGTGCTGGGCGTGATCGCGTCGAGCATCGAGCGGCTGGCGACCGAGGTGCGGCACCTGCAGCGGACCGAGGTGCTGGAAGCCGAGGAATATTTCTCGCCTGGCCAGAAGGGCTCCAGCGCGATGCCGCACAAGCGCAATCCGGTCCTCACCGAGAACTTGACCGGCCTTGCCCGCGTGGTCCGTAGCGCGGTGACCCCTGCGCTGGAGAATGTCGCGCTGTGGCATGAGCGGGACATCAGCCATTCCAGCGTCGAGCGGTTCATCGGACCAGACGCGACGATCACGCTCGACTTCGCGCTGGCGCGGCTGACCGGAGTGATCGACAAGCTGCTGGTCTACCCCGAGCGGATGCAGAAGAACCTCGATCGCATGGGCGGGCTGGTCCATTCGCAGCGCGTGCTGCTGGCGTTGACCCAGGCCGGGCTCAGCCGGGAGGACGCCTATGCCAAGGTGCAGCGCAATGCGATGAAGGTGTGGGAGTCGGACGGGCGGCTGAGCCTGCTCGACCTGCTCACGGCGGATCCCGAGGTGACGGCGGTGCTGCCGCCCGAGAAGCTCGAGGAATGCTTCGACCTTGGCTACCACTTCGCCCAAGTCGATACGATCTTCGAACGGGTCTTCGGCCGCTCGGCGTAGCGCCCAAGGTCACGAAGGTCACCGGTGCCGGGGGTCGAGACGAGCCCTCCTGGCTGGCCATGATCGGCGGAAAAGCGCCACGGAGCTGAAGCTGCACAAAGTCCCACGCTGTGACCTTGCGCGCCTTGCACGAGAGTGGTGATCTACGGATTGAAAGAGCGAGGCAGCGGACCGCTCCGGCCGATGGAGCAGGCGAAATCCTACTTTGCAATGTCGAACGTCGAATGTCCGCTTGGATGGAAAGCGGACACTCATTCGGCCGCTCGGGCTTCAAACGCCCCCCGTGTCTCATTGGCGATCGCCACCAGCGAGAGCATGACGGGAACCTCGACCAGTACGCCGACGACCGTCGCAAGGGCAGCCCCACTGCCAAGGCCGAAAAGGCCGATTGCCACCGCTACCGCGAGTTCGAAGAAGTTGGACGTGCCAATCAGCGCGCAAGGGGCGGCTACGGGAAACGGCACGCGCCAAGCGTAGGCGGCCGCATAGGTCAGCAGGAAGATGCCGTAGCTCTGGATGATGATCGGGACGGCGATCAGGGCGATGAGCCCAGGTCGCGTGACCACCACCTCGGCCTGAAAGCCGAACAGCAGGACCACGGTCGCAAGCAGGCCGATGACCGATAACGGCTTCAGCCCTGAGGTGAAGGTTCCGATTGCATCGGCGTCTTCTCCCGCCTTCGCCAGCAGCGCGCGGCGGGTGACATAGCCAGCCGCCAGCGGAATGACGACGTACAGCACCGCCGACAGCAGCAACGTCTCCCACGGAACCACGATGTCGGTCACGCCAAGCAGGAAGGCAACGATCGGCGCGAAGGCGAAGACCATGATGATGTCGTTCACCGACACCTGCACCAGCGTGTAGTTGGGATCGCCCCGGGTCATCTGGGACCAGACGAAGACCATGGCGGTGCATGGCGCCGCGCCGAGAAGGATCAGGCCAGCGATATATTGTTGTGCGTCAGCAGGCGCGACCAGGTCCGCGAAGACCACCTCGAAGAAGAGCACGGCAAGGCCAGCCATGGTAAAGGGCTTCACCAGCCAGTTCACCACCACGGTGAGGATCAGGCCCTTCGGCTTATCTCCAACCTGGCGCAGGCTGCCGAAGTCCACGGCGACCATCATCGGGTAGATCATAGCCCAGATGAGCACTGCCGCGGGCAGGTTCACAGAGGCGTATTCGAGGCTAGCAAGCCATTCGAATAGACTGGGCGCGACGTTGCCGAGAACCACGCCGGCCACGATGGCAATGGCGACCCAGACCGACAACCATCTCTCGAACAGACCTAGGCCGGCCGACCGTAGCTCGTCCTTCGCTGCGACGGTCGCCATCAGCGGGCCACCACTTCGCCGGTTGCGCCCTCGCTACGGCCAATCGTACGCAGCTCCTCCCGCAAGCTCATCTCGTCCAACGAACTGAACGGCAAGGCCAGGAACATCGAGATACGGTTCCGCAGGTAGTGCAGAGCCTGCAGGAAGGCCGCTTCTTGAGCCTCACCCTCTACTGCCGCCGGATCCTCGATTCCCCAGTGAGCACTTGTAGGCCGCCCCGGCCAAACGGGGCAGGTCTCACCAGCGGCGTTGTCACAAACGGTGAAGACGAAGTCGAACTCCGGCGCCCCTGCCCCGGCGAACTCGTCCCAGCTCTTGGAGCGCAATCCTTCGGTGCCGATGTGGACGCCCTGGAGCACCTTCAGTGCCATCGGGTGAACTTCGCCCTTGGGCTGACTGCCGGCGCTGTATGCCTTGAAGGCTCCACGACCCATCTGGTTGAGCAGCGCTTCTCCAAGGATGGAGCGTGCCGAGTTTCCCGTGCAGAGGAACAGGACGTTGTAGACCTTGCTCATGCGGCGGCAGCCGGCGTGCAGCAGGTGACGGGCTCGGGCGACCTGGCGAACGTGGCTAATTCCGGGCTGTCGCCGTAGACCGTGGCGCTTCCGGTAGTCTGGAAAGCCTCCCACAGCACGCCGTCTGGGTCAGCGATCCAGCTCTTTTCGGACTTGGCATAGCAGCAGGTGGTGCAGCCTTCCTCGAGCACCGGCCGATCCGCAGCCTTCAGCCGCGTATAGACGTCCACCAGATCGTCTCGATCCTCCACCTGGATGCCCAGATGCTCGATGCCCTTAATCGGGCTGCCGCTGGAGATGGCGAAGTTCACTCGCGGGTCGTCCAGCATCCACTTGGCATAATCATCCTTGGTCACCGTCGGCTCGGCGCCGAACAGAGTGGAATAGAAGCGGATCGAGGCGGAGAGGTCGGTGACGCCGACATGCACATGCAAGCGCTTCATGCTGACTTCCTTTCGGGTTGTGCGGTTTGGCAGGTTGCTGCGGCCGGGGCGCAGTCAACGCCGGCGCAGCAGTTTTCGAGCAGGTAGGAGATAAGGCTGTTCATTACGGCATAGTTCGCCCGGTAGATCAGCGAACGATGCTGCCGCTCCTGCAGGATCAGGCCGGCATTGCGCAGCTGGGCCAGATGGAACGACAGCGAGCTGTTCGGCACGCCGAGCGCTTGCGCGATCGCGCCGGCAGGCATGCCTGCCTCGCCCGCCTTCACCAACAATCGGAATAGCGTGAGGCGATGCTCTTGAGCGAGCGCAGCAAGGGCCGCGACGGCATGATCAGTAATCACAGGGCGCTCCTCACTTCGACGAAACTCGAAATGACACACATCAGCTTGTGAGTCAACCACAATTCGAGAACTATCGAATGGAGCTGGATCAGCAGGCTCGACGGGCGTAGGAAGAAACCATGGCTCTCACCTACCTGGCTTTTCTCGGCTCTACCCGAGACAGCACGCCACCGCGCCCCGCGCGGCTGGGTCTACGTGTGGCAAGAGCCTGCATGCGGCTGCTGCAGCAACGCGGCAATGCGGAACTCATCGACGCGCTGGAGTGGCCTCTAGCTCAGCCGTTCAAGCCTCACTTTTCGTTCGCTCAGGGCAAGGCTCCTGACGACCTGGAGGCGCTGGCTGCCAAGGTCCAGGCTGCCGACGGGTATGTGATGATCAGCCCCGAATATAACCACTCGATGAGCCCGGCGCTGGCCCATATGCTCAACCACTTCGGGTCGTCGCTCTTCTCCTGGAAACCGAGCCTGATCGTCACCTATTCAGCCGGTCAGTGGGGCGGGACCCGCGCAGCAGTCGCAATGCGGCCGTTCCTTTCGGAACTGGGATGCCTTCCGGTGTCAGCGATGGTGCATGTTCCAGAGGCTCACACCGTCTTCGACGAGACTGGAGGCTACCAAGATGGAATCGATGGTGCCCGATGGAACGGCTACGTCGGGCGGGGGCTCGACCAACTTGCCTGGTGGGCCGAAGCTGCTGCTATCCAGCGCGAAGGGCCAGGGTCCAGGACCAGCGCATTCACTCGCGATCCGTCACAGCGCAACGCTCCCTAGACCGGCGTGTGCTTAGCGGCGTTTGAGCGCCTCCAGCGGCGGATATGGTCGGTCATCCGGATGGCTGGAGGTGGCCGATACCGGCCGGTCCGCTTACGCTCCGAGTCGAGTCAAAGCTGGGCGAGATCAACGCCTCTTACCGCTTGCGGCTTGCCGATGTCTTCCGCCCAAAAAGGAAAAGTCAGCCGTGGCGCTTCCGACCGATATGTCCTCGAGCCCACTCAGTATCGGAAACTATCGCGAGAGCGAGCGCTCCAGGCCGATGCCGATGGCGCTGCGGCCGGGCAGCTTCGACTTTTCAAGAATGTTGTGAACGTGGTTCTTGACCGTCGCCGGGCTGATGCAAAGCTCCTGCGCGATCTGCTTGTTAGATAGGCCGCGGCCGACCATGGAGGCGACCTCATGTTCGCGCTCAGTGAGGCGGGCAACGATGGTCGGGGCGGCGGCTCGCGACAGCGCCATGATATGGTTGATCAGCAACGCCGCTGCGCGCGGCGAACAATAGCTTTCATCCCGCAAGGCCATCAGCGCCGCCCGATTGATGTCCTCGACGTCACCGTCCTGGTCGACGAAGGCGCAGATTCCCGCTTCGGCGCCGGCAACCATCTCCTTGCGGCTGCAGATGCCAAATGCGATCAGCTTGAGGTACGGCCAACTACTCTTGAGCTCGGCGGCATGACCAGGTGCAGTAGAGCGGGAGGCATCAAGGATCACCACTTCCACCTGCTGCCGGGCAAGGATGGCCCGAGCGCCCTCGGGGGAGGTGGCAGCGACGACATCAAGCGCACCGAGCCGGACGAGCCCTGCGCGAAGCCCTTCGCGGAATAGCATGACGTCGCTGATGATCAGCGCCACCGGCAGAGTCCGGCCCGATGCGATGCTGGCTCCACGGTCCATCAGAACCACTCCTCGGATGCGCTCAACGTCAGCTACGCGGCGAGTCATTCTTGAGCCAAGCATGCCTGCTCGACCTGACGGGTACAAAACGGCTGCGGAACAAAGGGAAACATAGATTAAGTCGATTCGCCAGCAAAAATGGGGGTTTAACGGGAAGTATACAGGTGATGTTTGATCCTTGATGCCGGCGGTCCGGGCCATCTGGTCCAGTTTATCGGGCGGGAACCCTCTCCCCCTTGAAGCAAGGGAGGCCCATCGCCTGGACCATCGGTCCATCCCATCGTCCGCCGGCGGCCAGACGATGGCCCGCATCCATTTTTGTCCGTCCGGACCATGGCCGCGACGTGACATGGCGAGGAAGCTCCCTCTTCCGTGAAGGAGGCGGGGGCCGCGATGCAGGTGATGATCGGCGACATGTCCCCGCTTCTCCGCTCGCTCGTAATCGGCATCCTGGGAGAGAATCCCGACCTTCACCTGCTCGGCGAGGAGGAGTGGCGCTGGTCATTCAGCGAAGCCATCGCGGCACCTGTTTTGCTCTTGTACGAGGGCGCCGCCTGTCCTTCCCTTCCCGCGATCGGCAGTGGCCCGGGTGATGCGCGCCTGGGCATGGTTGCGATTGCTGCCGACGGGCATGAGGCCACTGTTGTTCGCCTGACCGCGCATCGCCTGCGGCTGGAAGGCGATCCGCGTCACGGTCTGTCGGGCGCCATCCAGTGGGCTGCCGGAATCCCAAGGCCGCTGCAATGATCGGGGCCGGGACCACTCCCCAGAAATCCAGCAATCCCGCGGCGCGCGCGAGCGCTCCGCTAGCGCTCGTCAAACGGAGATCGACATGCTGAATCTCAAGGCGCCCGGCGTCTACACCCAGGAGAAAGCGTCCGGCGTTTATGCGATCGGAGGCGCGCCGACAGCAGTCGCGCTATTCGTCGGGCCGACCAAGACCGGCATCGATGGCCGCGCCATACGAATCAAAAGCTTTGGCGACTATGAACGCTCGTTCGGTGGACTCGATGCGGGATCGAGCCTCAGCTATTCGGTGCTCCACTTCTTTGTGAACGGCGGCGGCGAAGCCTGGGTAATCCGGGTCCCCCCCGACGCGGCCCAAAGCGCTTCATCCACCTTCAAGCGGGACAATGAAGCCGGGAATGCTCTCACGCTCAAAGCCCGCAGCGCCGGGTCGGCTGGCGCAGAGATTTTCGTCGAATTCGATCCGTTCGGAATCGGCAGCAGTCCTTACGAAACCACGCAAGACCGCAAGCGCTTCAACCTGACGATTTTGAACCGCTCGACCGGCGCGATCGAGCGTTTCACGAACCTTTCCACCAGCCCGGCGAGCACTCGTTTCGCAAGCGAGATCCTCAACGATGAATCGACTGGCTCGCAGCTGGTCGGCCTGACTGTGGAGACGAACGACGGCAATGCGCCGCAGGCCACTGGCTCGATCTATCAACTCCGAACGCTGGCTTCTTCGGGGACCTTCGATGCCGCGGTGAATACAACGCTGACCATCAGGTTCCGCGACGCCGCCGGTCTTTTCAGCGATTCAGCGGGAAGTCCCAAGGGCATCGAATGGAGCAAACAGGTCGAGGTATTCGAGAAGGATGCCGCGGTTCCCGGCAATGCGGTTGCGCTCGCCGCTCAGCTGAAGAGCCGGCTGAACGGCGCAATCCGTGCTGACGCCAGTCTTCCCCAATCGCTTCGGACGCTCGGCATCGATGTCGATGTCCAGGAAGGCAGCCGCTTCATCCGCCTCCGAGTAGCAGGGGTCGCCGACGGGCCGGACACCGAACGCGTTTCGGATGCGACCATGACGCTGACCGGTGGCAGCCTTGCCAGCAAGATAGTCGACAAGGTGGTGGTCGAGAATCCATCGCGCTACCGATTGGGTACGACGTACGGCAAGACCACGGTGGGGGGCACCGATACCAAAAGCGAGGTGACCGCCAACAGCGCCGGCCAGGATGGTACCAAGGGCATCCAGCCAACCACCCAGGCGTTCAAGAATGCCGTTTCCGACGTTGGCAAGCGAGACCCCTTCTTCAACACCATGTGCCTGCCCGACCTGGTCCGGTCTGCGCCCAACGACCCGACCCAGCCGCTGCATGCGGAAGCCAAGACCATCTACGAGCTCGCTGCGCAGATCTGCATGGAAAGGCATGCGTTTCTGATCGTCGACCCGTTTCCCGGGATCACCACGGCAGGGGCTGCGGAAAGCTGGAAGTCGGCCAAGTTCACGATGCAATCGGAACATGCAGGCATCTTCTTTCCAAACATCAGGGTGGACGACCCGCTGGAGCCCGGAAGCATTCGCACCCACCCCCCGTCGGGAGCGATCGCCGGCCTGTTCGCGCGCAACGACAGCCGGACGGGAGTTTGGCAGTCCCCGGCCGGAACCGATGCCGGGATCGCCGGCACCTACGGGCCCGCAGTGGTGCTGTCGGACGAGGAGCATGGCTTGCTCAATCCAATCGGGATCAACGTCATTCGCAAGTTCCCGATCTACGGCACCGTTAACTTTGGATCGCGCACGGTCAATGGCCTCGATGTCGCATCGAGCGACTACAAATATGTCGCGGTTCGCCGAACCGCCAACCACATCCAGCGCAGCCTCAGCGAGGGCCTGCGCTGGGCGGTGCACAAGCCGAATGGCGAACAGCTCTGGTCCCAAATCCGGCTAGCGGTGAACAGCTTCATGCAGGGCATGTTCCGGCAGGGCGCGTTCAAGGGGACGTCGGCGCGGGAAGCCTATCTCGTCGCCTGCGATAGTTCCACCACCACGCCCACCGACATCCAAATGGGAGTGGTCAACATCTCGGTCGGCTTCGCGCCGCTGAGACCTGCCGAGTTCGTCGTCATCACCCTTCGCCAGATCGTCCAGGCCGCGGCCTGAGGGAGAGTAGAATGGCTGAATTCACCACCAACTCCCGCCGGCTGGACCCGTACAAGAACTTCAAGTTCCGGTTGAAGTGGGACGGACGCTACGTCGCTGGCGTATCCAAGATATCGATGCTGAAGCGCACAACCGAGATGATCAAGCATCGCTCGGGTGGAGATCCGTCGACCAGCTACAAGGCACCGGGCCGCACCGAATATGATGCGATCACGCTGGAGCGCGGTGTAACCCACGACGTCGAGTTCGAGGCTTGGGCCAACAAGGTCTGGAACTTCGGCTCCATGCCCGGAGGTGAAGTGTCGCTGGCGGATTTCCGCAAGGACATCATCATCGAGTTGCTGAACGAAGCCGGCCAGACGGTCCTGTCCTACAACATCTACCGTTGCTGGGTTTCCGAATATCAGTCGCTCCCTGACCTCGATGCCAATGCCAACGCCGTCGCGATCGCCAAGCTCAAGCTCGAAAATGAGGGCTGGGAGCGCGATTATGCGGTGGTTGAGCCGGCCGAACCCGTCTTCAACGAACCCTGAGGCCGGTCATGGGGGCCGTTGAACAAGCGCTGCTCGCGCTTTCCTCAATTTCCGAAGATGCCTGGCGGCAGCCGCGCTTCGCCAGGAGCGCTCTGTTCCGAACGTTACTCGAGGCTGCGGCCGATGACGAGACGGTGCAGGCGGATACGATCGGGCGACGCAATCAGCGAATGCTGGCCCTTCATGCGCAATATTGCGGCGGCGGCGTGGAGGCCTGCGCGGCATGCGATCGGTGCGCGACGACGATGGAGTTCGACCTCCCCGCGGAGTCGATCCTGACCTTGCCCGCGAGCACGGATGCCGCCGTTGAGCACGGCGGTGCCCGATTCAGGCTGCCAAGGGTCGCGGACCTTGAGGATCTGGGTGGCCCCGCAGACGCATCCCTGCCCGTCCGCATCGCCCACAGATGCAAGCTGGAGGGCGAGGTCAGCATCAACGAGGCCTTTGCCGAGACGCTTGGCGCCAAGTTCGATGCGGCCGATCCTGCGGCAAACATCAGGCTCACGCTAAATTGCGCAGGCTGCGAGAACCAGGTCGCGGTTGCCGTTGACGTTGCGCCGCTGGTCATCCCGCCCCTGCTGCGCGTTGCGCGCGGATTGCTTCACGACATCGACCGCATCGCTTCCAGCTACGGGTGGAGCGAAGACGAGATCCTCGCCCTGCCGCCTGAACGGCGCAAGCAGTACGTCGCCCTGATTGCGCTGCGGCAGCGCGGGTCCGAGCTGGCTCACAGCGGCGGGCGGCGCGCATGAGCGGCTATTGGAACGCGATCGAACGCCTGGCTGATGGCGCCATTGCGTCGGCGCAACCACGCCCTCAATCCCGCTTTGAGGATGCACTCTCGTGGACAGATGAGGGTGAGCAGGACCCCTGGGGCGAAGGCAAGGCCGAACTCCCCGCTCATGCAGAACGGGCGCAGGAACCTGAACCGCTCGGCGGGCGGCCAGTAAGTTCAATCGGTTCAGCAGGGCCGGCGGGCAGGACCGGAAATGACGAGCTGGCCCCTCCCGCAGTCGCGCCCAGTCCCTCCCCTGCAGCTGTTGTTGCGCCAGCCGTGGTTGCTGTCGACCAGGCTCGGGCGCAGCCTGCCAATGCCGAAGATAGGTTGCGGCGGAGCGAGCCGGTTGAAGCGCAAACGGCGGCCTTGCCGCAACCGATTGCACCTGCTGTGACCACCCTCACGCACGAGCCCGCGCGCATTCTTGCTGCCCAACCACATCCGGCAACTTCCGATCTGGCGCCCGCAATCACGACGGAGAACGACAAGCGCGAGGTCCAAAGCGCCGGTGAGGCGCCCAGGGCAACCACCGTGCTCGCGGAAGCTCCGCCGGTTGCGATGGCAGAGCCGATTGCGGTGCCGGCGGCCGATCCTGCTAGCACGGCAACGGAGGGTGCAACGCCAGAGCCGCCGCCCGTGACAATCGAGATCGGCGAAATCCTGATCAGGCTATCGGCGCCGAACATCGACAACGGCGCACTCGCGCTGCCTCAACGTACTGCTGCTCAAGGGGAGACGGCCTCGCTGGGCGACTTTCTGCGGCGGCAATCGGACGGCTGGCGATGAGCGCGCACCTCGCCCTCCCCGCCACGACCACCGTGCTGCGACAGATCATCGCGGCTCAATTGGCCACGCCGTACAAGAACATGACAGTGCCCACCGTCCATGCCGGTCCCCCTCCTCGGCCCGGGGTCGGCAACGGTGGCGGGAACGCGCCGGCGGAGGAAACCGCCCTCTACCTTTACCTTCACCATGTCGCCGCTAGTCCGGCGTGGCGGAACATGCTCGACCCTTCGGTCGGCGGCGACGGCGTGCGGCAGGTGCGTCCGCCGCTCGCAATAGACCTCCATTACATGCTGGCCGCGACAGGAGCGAACCTCGACCGTGAGGCGCTGCTGGGCCTGGGCATGACCGCCCTTCATCGCAATCCGGTGGTGAACAAGGCCAAGATTGCCGCAGTGCTCGCCGCCATTGCGCCGCCTCAGCATCCTACCGCGGTGCACGACCTGGTCAGCAAGGAAAAGCTTGGCGATCCAGCATCCCAGCCGGAATCGCTGACAATCACGCTGCAGACGCTGGACGTGGATCTGTCGACGAAATTGTGGTCGGCAATCCAGGCGCCATTACGGCCATGCGCTTACTACCTGGTCACCACTGTGTTCCTCGTGTCGGATGCACCCCTGCCCGACGGCAAGCCGGTCAAGGTTGTCCATGTCGAGGCGGACGCCGCGGCTATGCGCGATGAAGCGGATTCACCCGACCCGCGGCCGATCTTGAGCCCGGTCCCGTGAAGACGATGTCACTTCTTGCCTGCGCGGAGCGGGCTGCCTTGCAAGCAATCGAGGCCTTCAAGAGCGGACAGCCCGTTCGCGTCATGACGGAGGCCGTTCCGGCCTTGCTTGCAGGGGCAGGATCGCCGCTGATGCGCATTCACCAGGGCTTCCACCTGAGGGAGGAAGAGAGCGGCCTGCTGCTGCTTCTCGCCGCCCAAGCCACAAGCGTCGACGTTGGTCGGGCGCTTCAGGCCCTTTCCCCTTCGTCGACCGGGAAAGGCTTGCCCGTCTGGCTTGCCTGCCGGCTAGTGGAAGGACTGTCGGCCGCAGACTTCGCCGCCTCCCGCCCCTGGTGCCGCTTCCTGCTGATCGATCTGGAACCCGGAATCGTCAGGATCGAAAGCCACGTGCGCCTGGAAGAGGCGCTGCTCGATCGGCTTGCCGGAGCGGCGCCGGCGCAGGCCGATCTTGCGGCACGCTTCCGCCCTGCGCCGGTCGCGCCCGGCCCCGCAAACCAACGTCTGCTGGAAGCGGTCCGCAGCGCCCTGCCACAGCGAGAGCAAGCAGGCCTTTCCCCCGCCATGCTGTTCGAGGCGGAAGAAACCGAAGCCGTCGCAGCCGCCCTGGCCGAAGTCGGACTGCGCCCCTTCGTGCTCAACGCCGCCCTCATCCCGGACGAGCCGGTCACGGCGGAGCGGCTTGCCGCCTTATGGTCGCGTGAGGCGATGCTCGACAGCGCTGCCCTGATCATCCAGGTCGAGGAGGATTCGGCGCTCCGCGCTGCGCAGTTCTCACGCCGAATCCTTGGACATGTCTGCCTGATCGGACCGGTTCGTCCGTCCGCCATGGAACGCGGATGCCACGTCGTCCCAGCTGCCGCGGTGGTCACGTCCGCCTTGATCGATCGGTGGGTTGCCGGGCTGGGTCCCGATCGCGCGTCGCGACTTGGGCGGCACCTGCCGCGGATCGCGCTTCAATTCCGCCTCGACGCGCGCGAAATCGAAGCACTTTGCCGGCGCGAGGCAGCGGCGATCGACCGAGCCGCTGATCCCGATGATGCCGGCGCCGTGCTGTGGCATGCGGCCGGGCGTGCTGCGCCCGCCATCGCAGTGCCCGGCGTGTCGATCATCGAGCCCCAGTTCGGATGGGACGACATCGTTCTGGCGCCGGCGGTGGAAGAAGCCCTGAGACGGCTGGAAAGTCACGTCCGGCACGCCGCGACCGTGATGGACGACTGGGGCTTTGCCCGCACCTTCGGAGGGCGTGGACGCGGGGTTGTGGCGCTGCTCGCCGGGCCAAGCGGCACCGGCAAGACCATGGCGGCCGAAGTGCTCGCCTCCTCGCTCGACCTCAGGATGATGGTCATCGACCTCAGCCAGATCATATCCAAATATGTCGGAGAAACTTCCAAGAACATCGCAGCCTGCTTCCGCCATGCGGAGCGTTCCGGCGCGGTCATGGTGTGGAACGAAGGCGACGCTATCTGGGGCAGTCGCGGCAACGTCGCCAGCGCAACCGACCGTCACGTCAATGCGGAAACCGGCGACCTCCTCCAGCGCATGGAAAGCTTCAACGGCTTTTCGGTAGTCACCACGAACTTGCGTCACGCAGTAGACACAGCCTTCCTGCGCCGATTCCGCTTCATCATCGACTTCCCCATGCCGAGCGAAAGGGAGCGGCTGCGGATCTGGCGCCAGGCATTCCCGACTGAGGCGCCCGTCGATGATCTCGACTGGGGTGCGCTATCGGGGCTGCCATTGTCCGGCGGATCGATCCGCAATGTCGCGCTGGGTTCCGCCTTTCATGTCGCCGAACGCGGAGGGCGGATTGGCGCCGATGCCATTGCGTTCGAGCTTGCCGCCGAACTTCGCAAGCAGAACCTCCCGGTTCCAGTGCTCGACTGGGGAACCAAGCAGTGAGCGCAATCGAAGACCATGGCGAAACGCTCGTGCGGATCGGTCGCGTCAGGATCGAAGCGCCCTCGCCCCTGCTGGCACGGCGACTGGCGGACGGACTTGGTGACGCCCTCGCGCGGCGGCTTCAGGATGGCAACGAGCCCGCGGCCCGTCGCGCAAGCCTGAGCGACCGGGCAGCAGAGCGGATCGTCGACGCCATCGAGCAGACGTGGGAGCAACGGCTGTGAGCGCCCTTGCGCTGGCCCGGAACCCCCGCAGCCGCCTGCCCGCCGGCGGCGAGCGGAACGAAGCCGTTCTGGTGCAACGTCGCTCGACCCTCGCGGACCAGGGACCGGTAGCAGCGCCGCCGATCACCGAGGCCGGACGACCCCTTGGAGCCGGCACGCGCGACGTGATGGAACGAGGCTTCGGACGTTCTTTTGCAGATGTTCGTGTCCACGACGATGCGCAGGCGCACAACAATGCTCGCGCGCTCGATGCGCGGGCTTATGCCGCAGGTTCGGACCTCGTGTTTGCCGAAGGCGCTTACCGCCCCGACACCTCCGCTGGCGACGCCCTCATCGCCCATGAACTGGCGCATGTGGTGCAGCAGGGGGGAGTGCAGATGAAGTCGTTCGGTCCGCCGCCGGCGGGCACGGACCATGAGCTGGAGCGGCAGGCCGACAGCAGCGCGGAGGCGGTGCTGTCGGGGCGCTGCGCGCCAGCGCTGAGCCGCATCGCAAGCCCGTACATCCTGCGCAATCCGGCCGCTGCCGCTCCGCCGGCCGCCCCGACCGGCAATGCGGCGATCGCGAGCAACGCCAAGCTGCCGCCCGGCATGACCAAGGTCGACGATGCCGACCGTGGCTTCGTGGTCAGCCTCGACAAGCTGGAGGTACCCGCCGACAAGGGCTCCGGTTCGTGGGTCACGAAGGCTTATGAGGAAGCCGCTGCCGGCGGCCGGCTGATCTTCTCCCCGCTGATCACGGGCAAGACGATCGCCGCCTACAAGGAAGGCGACGAGGGCTACAAGAAGATCTGGCTCGGCAAGTACGGGTTCACCTCGACCGAGCAGATTGCCAAAGACTTCGACGCGAAGAAGGTGGCGCCAGATACCGTAAGTGGTGCGGCGGCGGTCAAGAAGGCGGCTCTCGACACCAGCGTGCTCGGGGTCATCAAGGGGCTTGCCACCAACGACCTGACCAAGGCCGGTTGCGACATCGACCATATCGTCGAGAAGCAGCTGGGCGGGACCAGCATGGCCAGCAACCTGCAACTGCTCACCAGCACCAAGAACCAGTTGTCCGGCGGCGCGACTTACCAGGCGCTGGTCCAGGCCGTCACCGAGCTGCGCGATACCAACAGTGAGGCGGCCGCCACCAACGACATCCAGATCCGCGTCAAGAGCGTCGCCTTCGAGAAGGCTACCGAGGACGCCAGCACCGTGGTCGAGCAACTGCTTCGCGACGGGCACCTGGAAGGCAGTCAGAAGGCCAAGGCCGATGCCGAAGGGAAGCCCGTCTTTCTTGAAGCGGGCGGACAGGGCGAGACCGTCAGCGTCCACGACACCGAGGAAACGCCGATCGATGCCATGGCCAAGCGGATCGTGCCGGGCATGCGCCTCAAGAAATACAAGCGCGGTCCAGGCAAAGAGAACAGCAAGCAGGATACCGTAACCGGCGCCTTCGACAGCCACGCGATGAAGTCGCTGGACGAAAAGGGCAGCGCTATCACGCTGCATGCAACGCCCGCGGTGGCGGCAGCAGCCGCGGGCGCGGCGCCCGCCGACGGCAATGCTGCGTCCGAGGGGCAGGTCGGCACGCGCCGCGTGCTCAAGATCGCCAAACCGTCTGAAAAGGTGAAGTTCTACTATCCTTACCTAAGCCCCGGCTACGTCACCAAGCTGGAGGTCGACCAATCCGGCGCACTTGCCGGCGAGGGCGTCATCCAGCCGAAGATCAAGTTCCTCGGCGACCTCAAGGTGCGGTTCGGGAAGGACTATCTCGACCTCGTCAAGGACATCGACGTCGGTCAGCTCAACGCCTCGGCCCCGATGCGGGCGATGAGCAGCTTCTTCCGCTTCACCGAGGGCGCGGACAACGCCTTCAAGCTTGACCTGATGAAGTTCCAGCCAAGCGGAACGGTGCATTTCTCATTGGGTCCAAAGACCAAGCCCTATGTGCTGGGCAATGTCACGGCCAAGGCCGAAGGCACCACCTTTGTTGCCGAAGGCACGCTGACAACCGCGCCCACCATGCCGGGCATCAAGGACGGCATCGGCAAGATCGCCTATCGCTCGGACACCGGATGGTCGGGTTCGCTCAAGGCGACGTCGAGCAGCATCAAGGGCGCGAACGCCGACGTTTCGATGAGCTTTTCCGAAGCCAAGGACCGCTTCGTCATCGCCGCCAGCGGGACCGTCACCGCCAACATCCGCAACAGCCAACTAGTGCTCGGCGCGGCCTGGCGGGACGGGGACCTTGTCCTGACGGGCGAGGTGACCGTCAACAAGCCGTTGCCGATGGTGCCGTCCGTCGAACTGCGCGGACGCTACGCCAAGGGCCTGCTGTACATGTCGGCCAAGCCCAAGGTGCAATGGAAGATGGGGTCGACCGACCTCAGCGGTGACGCGGTGGTCAATTACGCTCGCAAGGACGAGGAACCCGAAGGCCGCTTTTCGGGGTCGGTGTCCTTCATCGTCAAGAACGAGAAGATGGACGGGAGGATCGACCTTGCCTTGTCCGAAGCGGGCAAGCCGAGCGGCAAGGGCGAACTGTCCTACCAGGTGACCAAGGATTTCCGGCCCAAGCTGGGGGTCGAGCTGGAACCGACCGGCAAGATCAAGCTGAGCGGATCGGCCAAGCTCAAGGACATCAAATTGTCCGGTCAGTGGCCCGAGAAGCCGCACGATCGCAAGACCATCCTCAAGGCGTCAATGAAAGCGGGGATCCCGACCCCCGTTCCCGGTCTGCGTGCCACTCTCAAGGTCACTGGCGAGCTTGGCATCATGTACTCGGTCGGCCCGCTCACCCTCCGTGGGCTGTCCCTGGAAACCTCGCTCTACCCGTTCGAGGAAGACAAGCAGATCAAGGCGAAGCTCACCGGCTCTTTCGTGATGCCGGCAAGGGGCGGACTCTACGGGCGCTTCGGCGTGCTGATCGGTGCGGACGTCGGTTACGGCGCATTGTCCGTGGAGGGTGGCCTTTACGTTATCCCGAGCGTGTGGATCGATGGCGGCGCAACGGTCGACATCGCCGCCGAATATGCGGAAGGAGGCTTTTCCTTCTCCGGCGACGCCTTCGCGAAAGGCGCGATGTTCGGCAGTTTGATGGTGCAGTTCGCGGTCAACGTGGACGCGCTCTGGGGCCTGGTCGGGCACGAGTGGACCTTCCCCGGCGTGACCTGGGGCCCAAAGCAGATCGGCCCCGAAATCCATATCGCACTCGGCAAGATTGCCTACGCTCGCGACGGCTCCGTTACCTGGCCGTCGCTCTCCCAGATCGAAGTCGTCACGCCCAAGGAGTTCGACCCCATGTCGATGTTCGAACGCCTCATCTCCGACACGGTCGGATCATGAGGGGCCCGCGATGACAAATTTCCCTCGCTCGCCGAAGACGCTGAAAGGCGGTTTCGTCCTGATGGACGCGGACGGTCGGCAGGTGCTGCGGACCATCGCCTTTCAATATAATCCGGAAACCGTCAGCCGTACCCTGGCGCCGCGTGCGGCGCGCATCGACAGCGGCGACCGCCTGGAAGCGCTGCGCCTGACTGGCCCACCGATCGAAACCATGAAGATCGAGATCGAGCTCGATGCGACCGACCGTTTGGAGCGGCCGAGCGAGAACCAGGATGCGGTCAGCAACGGGATCTCCGCCGACCTTGCTACCTTTGAACTGATCATCGCGCCGGCCGTAGCCGATCTTGATGCAGCGGCAGCGCTGGCCGGGTCGGGAACGCTGGAAATCCTGCCGGTGCCATCGCCGATGGTGCTTCTGATTCTTGGCCGCAACCGGGTCCTGCCGGTCCGCATCACCGACTTCTCGATCGTGGAAGAGGCTTTTGACACGCGCCTCAACCCGATCCGGACGCGCATCTCGCTTGGCCTTCGGCTGTTGTCTACCGAAGATTTGGCCGCAGGATCAAAGGGAGCCGAACTGTACCTGACCGCGGCGCGCCGGCGCGAGCAGCTCGCCCGCTCGCGGCCGACCAGCATGCAGAGCCTTGGCCTGACGGTGGCGCCATGAGCACGCCTTTCTCTCCGGGCAGCCGTTATCGGGGAGTGCCGGTCCGCACCCGGGTCGAGCAGGACGGAAGCCAGGTGCAGTTCGTCGGGCGGCGGATCATCCCTCCGACGTCGCGTTTCCAGGCGCTCGACCGCCACCTGTGCGAAGGCGATGAACGGGCGGATCGCCTGGCGGCCGACTTCTATGGCGATCCCGAGCAATATTGGCGCATCTGCGACGCCAATGCGGTTGCTGAACCGGCCGAGACGGCAAAGTCTGAAGGCCGCGTCCTGATCATTCCCCTGCCCCTTGAGGTGTCCGGTCATGGCGACGCTTAAGGGAGTTCGCCTTACCCTGCTGATGGGGCCGGTGGCGGTGGCGCCGGTGCCGGCCGCCGTGGTCGAGGCGTTTGAAAGCGCTCAGGTGACGACGGCAGTCGGTCAGCGCTCCGGCTTTCAGGTCAGTTTCGTTTATTCCAAGACGTCGCCGATCGCTCAGACCCTGCTTCCGACCGGCTTTTTCGATCCCTTGATGAGGGTCATCCTGGTCGCGACTTTGAACGGCATTCCCACCGTCCTCGCCGACGGGCCGATCAAGCGGCAGGATGTGGTCGCCAGCCACGCGCCCGGCGAGAACCGGCTGACAATCACCGGCGAGGATGTCGCCGGCTACATGAACCTGATCGACTGCAGCGGCTTTCTGTTCCCGGCCATGCCGCCGTTTGCGCGGGTCGCAATGATGATGGCCAAGTACCCGATGTTCGGGGTCATTCCGCTGACCATCCCGGCGATCTTCCAGGACATGGCTTCGCCCACCGAGAAAATCTTCAAGCAGACCGGCACCGACCTTCAATATGCCGACCAGCTGGCGAAGGAAGCCGGCCACGAGTTCTATATCGTGCCCGGACCAGTGCCGGGGACCAACACGGCTTATTGGGGTCCGCAGATCAGGGTCGGCTTTCCCCAGCCGGCGGTCACGATCGACATGGACCGGGCGAGCAATATCGATTCCATGTCCTTCGCCGCCGACGGGGCTAACTCGGTCCTTGCCTATGCCCATGTGAAGATCGCCAACGTGTCGGTACCGGTGCCGGCGCCGCCGATCTCCCTGCTGCGGCCGCCCCTGTCAGCGCGGCCGCTGCTTCCGACCAAGCTCAAGCTGATCGAAACCGAGCGGCTGAAGAGCCCGGTCGAGGTGATGGCCAGGCTGCTCGCGTCGCGCAGCGAGACCGAGCCGATCAGTGCCAGCGGGTCAATCGATGTGCAGCGTTATGGCCGGCCGCTCGCTGCGCGCCAGCTGGTCGGCGTGCGCGGCGCCGGGCTTGCGCATGACGGCGTCTACTACGTCCGGTCGGTCACCAGCTCGATCGGGCGGGGAAGCTGGAAGCAGAATTTCCAGCTCGCCCGCGACGGCCTTGTCTCCAACCTTCCGGCGTTACCCGTATGAGCAGCTCTCCACGATATTTCGGCAAGTACCGGGCGACGGTGATGAACAACGTCGACCCGCAGAACCAGGGCCGGATCATGGTCCAGCTGGGCGATCGCTACGGCCTGTTCCCGTCCAGCTGGGCCCTGCCCTCCTTCCCCGCGGCGGCGCGGGGAATGGCCGGAATTGTCGCCCTGCCGCAGATCGGCTCGGCAGTGTGGGTCGAGTTCGAGGCAGGCGACGCCGATTACCCGGTCTGGTCGGGCGCCTTCTACGACGAGCCGGCCGGCTTCCCGCCGCTGGCGCTTGCCGGGGCGACTCCGGCCACTCCCAATATCCACTTCCAGACAGCGACCGGGACAACCGTCACCCTGTCCGACAATCCGGCGCAGCAGGTGCTGATCCGGACCGCCACCAACGCGATGATCACCATCGGCTCGGCCGGCATGATCATGACCAACGGCCAGGGCGCCTCGATCCAGCTCGTTGGGCCGTCGGTGATCATTAACAACGGCGCGCTGACGATTACCTGATCATGCCTGGACCCATCCTCCATGCCGGCGCCACCGCCACCTGCCCCCACGGGGCGCCGCTGAACATCATCGCGGCGAGTCCGCGGGTGCAGGTGAGCGGAATGCCGGTGGCGGTGATCACCGACCAGGGGTTGGTCGCAGGCTGCCCGCTGGTGATCGCCGGCAAGCCGCAGCCATGCGTGACCACCAAGTGGATCGTCGGCGCGACAAGGGTCATGGCCAGCGGAAATCCGGTGCTGATCAACCCGCCCGTGGCGCTATGTCTGTCGGCCGACCAGATCCCTGGCGGGCCGCCGATGATCATGGCCACGCAGACTCGGGTGCTGGCGACATGAGCCGGCTCGCCTTTCCCTTTCGGATCGCCGCCACCGGTCGTTCAGCGGTGGTGGAGGAGGAAGGAAGCGACCTGCACGTCCGGCAGATGCTGGAGCTGCTGATCATGACCGCCATCGGCGAACGGCCGATGCGGCCGGACTTTGGCAGCCCGGTCCGGCAGATGGTGTTCACCGCCGGCGATGGGGCGGCAGGCCTAGCGCTTCAGGCGACCCTTCATGCGACCATCAGCCAGTGGCTTGGCCATCTGGTCGAAGTGGACGATCTCGCCGTCGACTTCGACAATGGCAATGGCCGGCTGGCGATCGAAGTGACCTACCTGGTGCGAGCGACCCTGAAGGGCGACCGGCTGCGCGTTCAGGCGGCGGCATCATGAACCGCGACCGCTACTTCTGCTGCGACGAACATCGCCGCGAAGCCTGGCGGCGGACCACCGCGCCACTACCGCCGCCGGACATCAGCGGGATCGATTATGTCGAGGTAACAGCCGGGGAGGACGCTGACCTCGATCCGACGATCCTGGAGGTAATGCTCGTTCGCCCATTGAAGCGGGCGGTGGGCACCATCACCGGTGAGCAGGTGCGGCTGAGCGGCGGCGTTCGCTGCCCGGCACCGGCCTGGTTCGACGTCGAGACCATTCCGCCGGCTTCCGGAGACATCATCGGCTACAAGGTCACGATCGCGCCCAATCAGCCGACCGACTTCTCACCCTATCGGCTGTCGCTGGTAGACAATCCGGCGTCGGACGATCCGCCCGCATTCTTCGATCCGCGCCTGTCCTCGGTCGAGATCTCGTTCAAGATCAGCTGTCCGACCGATGCCGATTGCGCGGAGCAAGCCGGCGAACCGCCCGAAGCGCCGGGCCCGGAACTGGAGTTCGATTACCGCACGCGCGATTATGCTTCTTTCCGGCGGCTGGTCATCGACCGCCTCCGGGCACTGGTGCCGGGCTTCGTCGCCGACGATCCCTCCGACCTCACCACCACTCTTGGCGAATTGATTGCCTATCGCGCCGACCAGCAAAGCTATCGCCTGGATTGGGTAGGGACCGAAGCCTTTCTCGACACCGCCCGCAGCCGCGCATCGATCACCCGCATTGCCCGGCTGGTCGATTACCCAGTTGGCGAGGGCAGCAGTGCGCGGCTGTTCGCCCGCTTTGAATTCACCCCGAATGCCGCCATGGCCGACGGCGAATTCCTGCCCGCCGCCACTCCCGTCCTGCTGCGTGAAGGACAGCTGCCGTCGGTCGTTAAGGCGTCCACCTACAAGCGGATCGCCGAGAGCCCGGCAATTGTGTTCGAAACCATGGCGCCGTTGCAGCTTTGGCAATGGCGCAACCGGATCGCGATCCACGAGTGGGGCGACCGCGAATGCAGCCTTCCCCGCGGCGCGACCGCGGCCACGCTGGTCTGGCCAGGCGGCGCCGGGATCCTAACAGCGGGCGACCTACTGATCCTTGTCGAGCTTCGTTCGCCGGCAAACGGACAGGTGGCCGATGCCGATCCGCTGCATCGCCATGCGGTTCGCCTGACCCGGGTCAGCAAAGTGGAAGATCCCCTTGAGAAGACAAAGGATCTGCTTACCGTCGAATGGGGCGAGGAGGACCGACTGCCCTTCGACCTCGTGATCAGCCCACACGATGATGCCGCCAAGATCGGCGGCGGTGGGGAGCCGTTTGCAGCGGCTTTCGGCAATGTCATGCTGTGCGATCAGGGGATGAGCCTTCCGCCCTCCCCCCACCTTGGGCTGACCCCTGCCGAGGTCGAGGCGCTTCGCCCCAAGCTGGACCCGCCGCAACCCCGCAGCGGTTTCATCTGGCAGCCGAGCTTGGACCGGCTCGATCCCGCGCGCATACCGCCGGGTTCGCGCGACCTGCTACCGCCGGGTTCGGCGACCGCCATCCGCGAAGCAGATCCTGCCGCCTGCCTTCCAGCGGTTTCTCTGCAGGATGATTATGGCTCGTGGAATGTTCGCCGCGACCTGTTGAAGAGCGACCCCTTCGATCGCGAGTTCGTGGTTGAAACGGCAATGGACGGACGTCCGCAGTTCCGCTTCGGCGACGACGTCAACGGCATGACCCCGGTCGGCGGCAGCAGCTTAAAGGCGGTCGGCCGGTTCGGGTCGAATACGCGCGGCAACGTCGGCGCCGGAGCAATCGGCAGAGTGGTCCTTACCGATGCGCGGGCTGCAGCGACGATCACCCCCGACAACCCTCTCGCCGCTCGCGGCGGCACCGACCCGGAGTCGATTGAGCAGATCAGGATCAACGCACCTCAGGCGTTCCGTGTGCAGGAACGTGCGGTGACCGCGGATGATTATGCAGTCGCCGCGCGGCGCCACCCGGATGTCAGCAACGCCATCGCCTATCCCCGTTGGACGGGCGCCTGGCAGACCATGGTCGTCAACATCGACCGGATCGGCGGGAAGCCGGTCGATGCGGCTTTTCGTGCCGCCCTGCTGCTGCATCTGGAGCACTTCCGCCTGATGGGCTTCGACGTGAGGGTGGAAGGAGCAATCCCGGCCCCGCTGGATCTTCGCCTGGCGGTCTGCGTGCAGGACGGCGAATTGCGTAGCGACGTAGCAGGACGGCTCCGCAACGCGCTCCGGCCAAGTTCGCTGGCAACCGGGGAGCCCGGCTTCTTCCACCCTGACCACTTCACCTTCGGTTCGCCCCTTCTGCTGTCGCAGCTTGTCGCCGCCGCGACCGCCGTGCCCGGTGTGCTGAGCGTCGAGGCGAACCTGTTCAAGCGGCTTGGCCGGGCCGCGGCAGGCGAGCTCGATGCCGGAGTGATCCGACCATCGGGAGCCGAGGTATTGCAAATGTCGGACGATCCAAATTTTCCCGAACGCGGGCGGCTCGACCTGGACATGCGGGGCGGACGGTGAGCGGGTCCTGCGCCTGCGGCGGTTGCGCCGATTGCACGTCCGCCGGGCGGCAGCCGGACCGCGCCTTCCTGTTCCGCCATTCGCAGCTGCGCAGGCGCATGCTGCAGGCGATCGCCACCACCATGGTCGAAGAAATCCGTCCGCTGGCGGCGCTCGGCACACGGGCGGGCGACGACCCGGCCGTCGCCCTGATCGATGCACAGGCCGCCTGCCTGCACATCCTTGGCTGGAATTGCCGGCGGCTCGAAGAAGATTCGTCGATCCGGCACACCGAGGACCGTGATGCTCTCGTTTCACTCACCCGGCTGCTCGGCGCGGAGCCGAGGCCGGCGCTAGCTGCCAGCACGACGCTTGCCTTCACGCTGGAAGCCTTTGGCGCGCCGACGTCGGCCGTCATTCCGGTGGGCACCGCTGTCGCTACGGTGCCAAGGGCAGGCGAGCTTCCTCAGACGTTCGAGACAGATGCGGAGATCGAAGGCCGCTCAGAATGGAACGCCCTGCTGCCGGTGCAACGCTACCAGTCAGGCAGGATCGAAGCGTCCAAAGGCCTGGCCGAGATCGAAGGCGTCGACACGCCCGTACGGCAGGGTGACCACCTGCTCCTGCGGGGCGACACCATGGTGCTGGCAAGGGTCACGCTGGTCGAGCGGATTGCCGAGGCTCCCAAGGCCAACGATCCCGGCCGCAGTCAGAACCGGACGAGGCTGCACTTCACGCCATTGCCGCAAGGCGTGGAGGAAATCGGCGGACCTGTCGTGGACGATCCCTCCCACCTCATCATCCTCGGCCAGCACGCAGCGGCCTTTGGGTCAACAGCGCCCGACCCCGCCCTCATGCCTCGAGATATGGCGGGAATAACGCCGGCTGGGCCAATCTTGGACAACAATGGGCAAAAGATCGGCGACAGCGCTGCTCGCTGGAACAACTATGTCGTCGGCGCTCCCGGTGCGGACAGCCCTTACTTCCAGCTTGTCGATCTTGATGCGGTTTATTCCGAAGCGGTGCGTGGCCGGGCGATCGTCTTCATCGCGGGCGAGCTGACGCAGGCGGGCACGATCAGCGGTTCCGAAGAGCGCAGCCGAGCGGACTTCGCACTGTCCGCGAAGATCACGCGGGTGGAAGTACAGGGCATTCTCCTGGACCCCAAGGACGAGGAAAAAGGCTTCCGCAACCGGGTTCGCGAAACGCTGATCCTGATCGAGACCGCCCGGGCAACCTTGTTCCGAGACCTGATCGACGAGCCGCTGCCGAGCGATCCGCAGGTCATCGACGTGCGCGGCACCGTCCTGCTTGCGCCGGGGCGGCGGATCCTGCTTGCCGGCAAGGAGTGGAGCGCGACCGGAGCCCCCGACGGAGAGAGCCTGGCCGAAATCGCGGAGGTGGAGCGCTGCGAAACCCTTGGTGCCAATACGCGCCTTCACCTGAAGCGTGCGGTCAGCGGACGCTTCCGCAGCACGACCCTGACGCTCAATGCCAATTGCGCCCCCGCCTCGCATGGCGAAAGCATCCGGGGCGACCCGGAAATACTCGGGTCGGGTTCCGGAACCAGCGCTTTTCCAGCCTTCGACCTCGCCCGTGCACCGCTTGCCTATGTGCCTGCCGACAACGCCAGGGGCTACGCGCCCGCGATCGAGGTGCGGGTGGACGGCCGCCGTTACCAGGACGTACCGACGCTTTACGGGCAACCGGCCGGCGAACGCATCATCACTATCCGGCAGCAAGGCGGCGGCACCAGGGTGCAATTCGCCGGACGCCTGCCGAGCGGGACCTTCAACGTTACCGCGCGCTACCGAACGGGCGGGGGATCGGCGGGACTGGTCGAGTCCGGGCGCATCAGCACCATCCTGACGCCGGTGCTCCACGTCCTAAGTGCCACCAACCCTATGCCCACAGAGGGTGGAAGCGACGCTGCGACCCTCGAAGAGTTGCGCGAGCTTGCCCCCCGTTCGGTGCAGACCCTCGAGAGGGTAGTATCGCTTGCAGACTTCGAAGCCTTCGCGCGTGAGTTTCGCGGGGTCGGCAAGGCCATGGCGAGCGAGATGCGCGAGGGCATGCGCTCGGTGGTCCGGCTGACCATTGCCAATACCAAGCTCAGCTCTCCGCTGCCGACGTCGGACCTGGTCGGTGGCCTGCTCGCCGCTCTTGCAAAGATGACAGTGCCGGGCCGCAAGGTGACGGTGGACGGCTTCGACGATTACCTCGCGGTGCTGGACGTTGCATTGGCGGTGGAGCCTGACCGGCGCCGCGAGGACGTCGAAAGCGCGGTCAGAGCGGCGCTGGTGAATGCCTTCGGCAAGCCCGCGCGGCGGTTTGGCGAAGCGCTGTTCAAGAGCATGATCCTGAGTGTCGTGCAGAACGTGCGGGGCGTGCGGGCGGCGCGGATCAAGTCATGGGACCGGGCTATCGCCAAGCCCCCGTTCACGCCGGAGGGCATCGGAGCGAGCAGCAGTCGCCTGCCCTGCCCTGGTCCGAGCGCCGGCGGACGCGCCGGACTGCTTTCGGTTTCGAGCGACCACCTCAACTTGTCGGAGTTCCCGCTGTGAACGCCCTTGCCGCCGAGCGCCTCGATTACGCTACCGAGCAGCTCTACGCGCTGCTGCCTGCCCACATCCGTTCGGTCGACGCGCAAAATGGCTGGGCGTTGAAGGCGTTGGTCCGGGTGCTTGCCGGAGGCTCGGCCGAGATCGACGGTGAGATCGAGCGACTCTATGCGGCCCAGTTCATCGAAACCGCATCAGAGGAGCTGCTTGCCGAGTTCGCGGCGCTGGTGGGGGCGGAGGCACTCCGTCCGCTGCCAGAGGGCGCACGGCAGAACGAGCGGGCCTACATCGCCAACACCCTCCGATACCGACGCGGCAAGGGCACGGCCCGGGTCCTCGAGCAGCTGGCAGCGGATGTCGGTGGCTTCGGCGCCTGCGTGGTGGAATATTTTCAGCGGCTGGCCCGGCTGCAGCACCTCATCGATCCGCGGCTGGAGCGGCCGGGACTGGCCAAGCTGACGCCAGGCCAGACGTCGGCGCTCGCCGGCACGTCGCAGGACCGTTTGGCGCGATTGGCCGAGTTCCGCGCGATGCCCGCGGGCGGACGGCATGGCATCAACAATGTCGGCGTCCACCTTCTCCGCCTGAGAGTGCCATTCTTCCCCCGTCCGCAGCCATCCGACACAATCGTTGCGGCGCAGCTGGATTCGGTGCCGATCGCTCGTCCGATGGAAAGCGGCAGTTCGCCGATCCCCGGCCATTTCCAGCTATCCGCGCAGCGCGGTCGACCGCTTCGGCTGTTCAATCCCGATCGCCGCTCGCAGCAAACGCAGGAACGGGCACTTGCCGTCCACCTACCCGACCGGCTGCGCCGCCTGCCCTTACACGAGGAAACCTCCGAACTTCGGATCGCCCGCGCTGAGGGTCGTGATCCGAGGCTTGCCGACGAGCGCTGGTTCGATCGGGAGGAGCAGCCGTTTGCCATTTACGAACGGAAGACGGCAAGCACCACTTTTTCCCGCATTCCTCCCGAACAGATTCGAATTTGTTCGCTGGAGAAGGCACCGCAGTCGCCCTTTACCCGCCTCGAGGGGACAATGGTCCACAATTGGGGCTGGGACTCGAGCAAGTCGCCACCGCGTCCTCGCAAGGCCGACATGCCGATCCGATGCGGCTTCGATCCCGTCACGGGTCGGCTGATCATGGCCGCACCCAAGGGGAGCGAGGCTGACGTGGAGGAAGTCCGCGTTGCTTATGGCACCGGGATCGCGCTTCCGATCGGCGCGGGGCCGCAGGATCGCGCGGCGGCCGGGATACCCCTCGATGTCTCCGATCAGCCCAACGACGTGCCCTTCGTGTGGGTGGTCGACGCCAAGGCAGCAAGCACCAGCGGGTCGGCCAGCGATACGTATGCGATTGTGCCGACACTGCGCGATGCCCTTGATGCGTGGGAAGCGACTGCGCAGCCGAGTGGCGCGGTACCGCACCTGCGCGGCATCATCGTGCTGGTTCGCTGCGACCGCTTTGCCAGTCCTCAGTTGACCATCAAGGTCCATGCCGGATCGAGCCTGGAGATCGTCAGCGGAATCTGGATGAAGCCGGCCGAGGGACCGGACGCACCCCAGGTCAAGGAACGGCGAGGCTTCATCCTGCGGCGAGAACGGCGCTTCACCATCGATGCGAAGACCACCGTTGTCCCCAATGCCGTAATTGGGCGCAAGCAACCCGGAGCGCTGATCGTCGACGGGGTCGAGTTCACTCGGGGTATCGAGCTTGGCGATGGAGCCCTGTCGCGCCTGTCGCTGCGCCACTGCACGCTGCGCCGGCCAGGCGGCGACGCGTTGGGTGCAACCGCACCGCCCTATGACTTCCAGTTCGATGCCGACCACTGCATCATCGGTCGGATCGCGCCGCCCAGCGACCCGAAGAGCGCCGGGTGCAAGCTGCAGCTGAGCAACTGCATCGTCAGCTGCGACGAGGCCAGCGGCGCGGCCTGTGAGATGTCGGAGTTTGATGGGGCGCTTCAGAATGTCACCTTCATCGGTTCGGTGACGCTTCGCACGATTGAAGCGACCAACGTCATCTTCAACGGCAGGGTAACCAGTATTCGCACACAGGTCGGATGCCTTCGCTACAGCTTTGTCGCGCCCAAGGACGAGCTGCCAAGGCGGTTCCGCTGTCAGCCCGAGCAAGCACTGGCGGTCGCGGCGGAGCGCAAAGGCGGCAAGCTGGACCCGGACGAGATCGCGCTGGTGACCCTCGCGACCCAGCCGCGCTTCCTCGACACCTCCCTCGACGAGCCGGCCGTTGCCATGCTGCATCCGCGCTGTGACGCGGCGATCCGATCTGGCGGCGAGCGCGACGTCGAGATGGGCGCCTTTGCCCTCTCGGCGACCGCGCTCCGGCTGGAGAACATCAGCCGCTTCTTCGACGACTACCTGCCTTTCGGCCTGGTGGCCGCAACCATCGACGACACCCGCTCAAGCACGGTGGTCGCCGCGAGGAACAAGCCATGACCATACGCAACGACGCAACGCGCCAGCGCATGCTGACCGGCGAAAAGCGGGCTTTTCGGGCTGTGGTCCCGCGGCAGGGGCAGGTACTGCTCGACACCGACTTCGACGATCTCGCGCGCTTGACCAACGACCGGCTGGAAACGGGCGACGCCGACATTATCGGCGCCCGGGGACGTCTCGCGGTCCCTGCCCTGTCGAGTGGATTTGCGGTGAGTTCGGTCAACCTCGGCGGCGGAAAGATCGACGCTGAGGTCAGCCCCGGCCGTGGCTATCTGGATGGCTGGCTGATCGAGAACCGTGCCCTGTTCACGCTGTCGGCAGCCGGGCCTACCACTGCGCAACCGCACCCTTGGAACCGTCCTGCGCAACCGACGCCGGCAATTGTCGCGATACGCGCCGTGATCCGGCTCGTCGATCCGGTGGAGGAGCCTGCGCTTGCCGACCGCGCCCTTGGCGATGCGCAGGCGTCGGGGCGATCGCTGGTCGACTGGCAGGTCTTCACCATACCCGTCACCACGCCCAAGCCACTGAACTGTAGCGACGTTCCGGACAGCGATCCGTGGAAGGCTATCAACAAGAGCTCAACCGGCCGCCTGCAATTCCAGAAGACGACGCCGGTTGGACCGACCAGCCCTTGCGAGCTGATTGAATCGGGTGGGTACAGCCGCCTTGAGAACCTGCTGTACCGGGTGGAGGTCCACGGCGGCGAGCAGGCGACGGGGGCGCCCGACCGCGCGATCGACGGACCCCGTTTCAAGCTCGACAAGCTGCAGCTGAAGCTTTCGCGCCGCAATGCAAGTGTGCTGGCACGCGTCACCAAGGTCGCCGGCAATACGTTCACCGTGTCTCCCTCCGCGCTCGATCCGCGCAATTGGTTCGCGGAAGGCCAGCTGGCTGAGCTCGTTTCCGTTCACGACGATGTCGATCCCACATTAGCCGACGGCAAGGAGCGGATGTTCCGCATTGCGAAGGTCGAGGACGACAAGGTCGAGCTGCTTGATGGAGCCGGAACGGCGACGGTGGCAGCGGTCGGGGCGAACGACGACGGTTCCTGGTATCTTCGGCTGTGGGACAGCCTGCCCGAGGGCGAGACGCTGGCGATCGCCAAGCCTGACGGGACCGGCACCAAGTCGCTGCCTATCAGCCTTGGCGACGGCATCGCCATCACGCTCGGTGCGGGCGCCGGCGACTGGTATCGGCGCGGCGACTACTGGACCTGCGCAATGCGCGCGGACGGCGAAATCGAATGGGTCGAAGGCCAGGAACTCGAACCGCTTGGCCCGGCGCGGCGCTACGCCCCGCTGGCGGTCATCAACGCTGCGCCGATGAGCGTCGAGGATTGCCGCATCGCCATCGCCAGTCTGGCGGACAAGAGCCTGCTTTACCGTGGCGGCGACGGGCAGGAAGCCATGCCGGACCCGACCAAGCCGACGCAGCGCGTCGCCCTTGCCGCGCCGCTGCGAGTGGCGGTCATGCGGGGCGAGCAGCCGGTTGTCGGTGCGACCGTCCGCTTCCGGCTGGAAGGATTGCCGTCGGGCAAGAATGCGCAGCTCGCCTTCCCGGCAGACGCCAGTCCCACGTCGAGCGGCGCGAGCATCGACGTCCTCACCAACGCGAAGGGTGAGGCGGCAGTCGCCTGGGAGATCGATCCGACTGTTGCACGCCAAACGGTTCAAGCCTTCATGCCGGTCACCGCCGGCGCGGCGCAGCAGACGATCACCTTTACCGCCAACCTCAGCCAGGCGTCGGAGACGGGCTTCGATCCCAAGAGCGTTCCGATCTTTGCCGGGATCACCGACGTCCAACGCGCTCTAGAAGCGCTCGCCGGCATGCAGCAGGCCGGCTGCGCCACCTATGTGCTGACTCCCGACAACTGGCGATCGGTGCTGAAGTCATTGAAGGCTGGCGAAGACGCCAAGCTTTGCTTCCAGCGGGGCCTGTACGAGGCCGATGACTGCATCGTCCTTCAGGACCTTGGCCACATCAGTATGTGCGGCGCGGGCGATGCCAGCCGCATCAGCGTTGCCAAGGGCGAGTGCGCGATCCGGTTCGAACGCTGTGCGTCGGTGCATGTATCGCACCTTTCGATGGCTGCCCCCGAAGGCATGTCGAAAGGCTCGCGAGGGCCGATGGTACCCAGTCGCAATGGAACCCTCACCATCGTCGAATGCCCCGAAGTGCAGGTCAGCGACGCAAGCTTTTCCTGCGGCGGACAGGCCCACGCCGAGCGCACTTGCCTGGCGGTGCGCGGAAGCGAGAAAATCCGCCTGCTTTCGGCACGGATCATCGGCAATCGCTTCGAGGTCGGCTTCATGCAGGACGGCATCCTCGTCACGGAAGCCGATCATTGCGTGATCGAGAACAATGAGCTGCGCGCCGCCCCGTTTGCCGAGGGCACCGACTTCGTCCGGCTGCTGCTGAGCGACACGCTTCGCATGGCATTGCTGCGGGCGATCGTTCCAGATGGGCCGATCACGCTTGGCAGCGTGAAGACGGGTCCGCGCGATCTGCGCTTCCTTCGCACAGGCAATAGTTACGCCCTGTTCGAATCGCCCATCCCGCAAGAGGAATGGGACAAGATCGTCGAAGCCGTTGCGTTTGCCGACGGGACCGAGCCGAGCGCCTATGCCGAAAGCATCTTCAAGGTCGCTTCAACCAATGCCGACCTGATCAATAAGTACATGCCCGACATCCTGCGGATCGAACGCGCCCTGTCGCTCACCACCGGCAGCAATGCCCGAGCCTTCCTGCTTCGAACCAGTGATATCGAGATGGTCGACAAGCGCACCGCCCTGGCACGGATAAAGGCCGTCAGGGAAAGCGGTGGAGTTGGCGAGCTCTTGGCCGACTTCACCTCAGTCATGAGCAAGGGGGACTGGAGCCGGCTGTTGAAGGAGCATCCGATCGAGCGTGGGTGGACCCCCGACCAGACCGGCGAGCACCTGCGCAAGCTTGCGCGCATGCTCCTGTCCGACGCCAAGCTGCGTGACAAATTCGGCAGCCTCAAGGGTTGGTTCGACACCAAGCGGGCTTCGCTTCCGCCGTTCGGCCGGCAAGCGATCACCTGCGGTGGACGCAGCTTCGGCGACGCCATCATCAGGAGCAACCGGGCCGAAGGCTTCACCCAGGCGGTCCATGTCGGCACCAGCTTCCAAACCGGCCATCGCGAAACCGCATCAGCCCGGTCAGTGCACATCGCGGCCAACATCGCCGCCATCGAATTGGCGGGCGACATGGTGTACAGCCCGGCCGCCATCTTCGTTGGCAATGCCAATCACGTCAGGATTGCCGACAATTGCCTGCGCAAGGCAAGCGAGTTCAGCGCCATGACGATCGCTAGCGGTATTCGGCTATGGGGCCATTTCGGTCGGTTCATCGCCATCGAGAAGAATGTGGTGGCGGTGGGCAGAAACGCCATCCAGATCAGGACGCTCGATCAGCCCAGCGACGACCAAATGCGCATCCCGTTGTGGCTGGTCGCCGACAACCTTGGTGAAGCGCACACTTCATCCACGTTGCTGAGGGTTCCGCCCTATGTCGAAAAGCGCTTCAACAAGCCCTGATCGCTGCTAATTTCGGTTGGCCCGAAGGCGGTTTGCGAGTAAGTCAATTATTCCGCGTCGTCTCCATCGCAAGAATGCAGGTCACACTGCTTTTTGGTCGCAAGGGTTCGAGTCCTGGATGAGCGGATTTAGGGGGCGGGCAACGTCGTAGAGACGAACCGCCCCCGAATACCCACCCTCCTGTTCGCAGCGCGGGCCTGAGCTCAGGCTAAGCGTGAATCCAGAAGGCAAATTCAGCAAAGCGATCGTGGCGCCACCAGTCGGTGCTGCCCTTTCCGTAGCGGAAGTTGGTCGATCCCGCCTGGCTTTGCAGGGCGGCAGTGACCTCGCCCGCCCCATTCCATTTGGCGCGCCTAGCCTCGGTCTCGGGCACCACGATGGTGATGTGGCCCGAGCGGCCTTCCTCCTTCCGCCGGGCGACAATCACGCCGATGCCCCCGGAATTGGCGGCCAGCTGCAGCTTGGTGAGGCTGCCCGTCTGCCGCCAGCCGAACTGCATCCCGAAGTCGCGCAGCCAGCGGAACAGGTCGTTCGCCCGAAGTTCGTCGACGCTGGCGCCATAGCGCGGTTCAACCATCTGGCCGCCGGCGATCTTCATCAGCGCCGAACTGCTCCACCAGATTCGCGGAAGGTATATGCCGGCAAGATGACAGAAGTCATGGGCATAGATGTTGCAGAAGGTCAGCCCGTCGCGCGGTTGATAGCGGCGGTGGGCCGGATCATCGACGGCCAGCCAGCCCACAATGTCGGCCAGCTGCTGCTTGAGCTGCTCGGGGGAGCCTTGGGTACGGCGGGCCTGCCCACCCTCGTTGAGCGAGCCGGCATTGGCCGGGGCCGTGCGCTTGATCACCGTACCGCTGGCCAGCGGAAGCCACACTGCAGGAATCGCTGCGACGGGCTCCTCTTCCTGCTGGCCGAGAGCCTCGATCACGTCGGTCTGCGACGCTGGCCTCAGGAAGCTTGCCGACGCCCAGCCGCCTACAAAGGCGCCCTGCAGATTGGTTTCGATGCGGAGAAACCCGTTGGTGGGACCGGCGATCACGCTGACCGGATGGCCGGACGGCAGGCCCCGCACGATGTTGCTTGGCCGATCCTTCTTTTCCGGCGTACTCCGCACGTTGAGCAATCCACCCTCGGTGTAGACCAGGAAAGGCTTGGCAAGCGTCACGGGCGTCACCGGTGGTAGCACCGCGGGTCCCTGCGGCGCCGGCGCCGGGGGAAGTGCTACAGGGTCGCTGGGAACGGAGCGGGCCAGCTGCAGATAGGCGTAATAGGCTTCGCCGTAATAAGGCCCGTCGTCGGGTTTGTAGCCCTGTTTGAGCCCCAGCGCTGGGCGGTAGCGGCCGGTGTTGTAGGCAATGGCGATTGCCGCCTTCTCCATGTCGGTCAGGCCATCGTCGGACTTCACCCCTGCGCGGCGCGCGGCGCGCGTCAATTCTTCGATGCAATGCTGAAGCGCGATCGAGAAATCGGCATAACCGCCTAGGAAATAACTGGCTGTGGCAGAACCGAAGAACTGCATATCGAACTGGAAGATGCCGAAACCTTTGCAGAACTTCCTGGGGTTGCGGGCCGCCCCCGCATAACTTGGTATGTGGCCGGCGAGTTCGATCAGCGCGGCGCGCGCTTTCTGGAACATCTCGGGCCCGCCGCTCACCCGTTCGAGATCGTCCTTGTCCTTGGGAAAGGTGGACGCGCGGTCGAGCGTATCGCCGACGCACAAGCGAAGAATGTCTTTGCGGCCTAGTCCCTTGCGCCGGAGCGGACCCCAAATGTAGCCGGTCTCCTGGCAGGCCAGCGCCGTCAGCATGTCCAAGTCGAAGATGGTCCCGGCAACGGCAAGGTCGATTTCCGACCCGAACGTCTTCTTGAACCAGGCGATATCCGAAGCATTCGGCATGACATGCCTCCTTGCTGAGCGAGGCCGCGAAGAGCGCCGCGTTCCCCTGCCCCTCTCATCCGAGTATAGCTCGTTTCGCTGCCGCACGGGTTAACATCAAGCAAGCGACCGGTTGCAGCTAAACTGTGTGTTCACCGTTCAGATTCTGCTCCTAGGCGAGAAGCTGCGGGCTGAACTCGCGACCGGGCTTCGAACGTCCACTCGGCAAGATTGCTGATCGAGCGGTAAAAACCAGCCTCAACTCAGAACCCGCGAAATGATGGTGCGGTCGCTTGTTACGGAACCGGTCCGTCGGTTCGGCTTTCAGTCAATCAGTGGCGAACAGTGCACGGATGGGAATGGCGCGATCTCTCACACCAGGAGGTCAGCTCCATCCGGTTCACGCCGTCACACTCGCATCCAGCCTGCCGCTGTTCCTCGGCACGCTGCTGAGGGACTGGACCTAATGGAGCACGTGGGAAGTCTAGTGGATCAACTTCGCAGCCAGGGCGACAAAGCCGCAACTAAGTAGCGCAACGCTCAGGAAGGCGTTTGCTCAAACTGAGCAATCGTCCGCTACCTGCCGCTTTCACCCGAAAGCAGAATGTCCGCTTTTCGCGATGAAGCCGGATAAGCGGCCAATCGTTCAGGCTCAGGCCCGTGGCGGGTGAAGATAAGAGGCAGGCCAGCGTTTAAGTCACCGCCCCTACGCTCTTCCACAGCATGTAGGCAGCGACCACGAAGATCAGGACGGCGAAGATGTTTGTCAGCTGGCCCGAGATCGACAGGCGCTTGGCTGCTCGAGTGCCGGCGAAGCTGCCGATGACGCCGCCGGCGATGAACACCCCCGCAAGCACCCAATCAACAAGACCCGAGAAGGCATAGTTCACGGCTGTCGTAAGACCAAAGGCGGTGACCGCGACAAGGCTGGTGCCGACCGCATTGATCATCGGCATGCCGGTCGATGCGATCAGGCCGGGCACGATGAGAAACCCGCCTCCGATCCCGAAGAAGCCCGAGAAGCCGCCGGTTCCAAGCCCGGCGCCAAGCACCTTGCCAGCATTTTCGCGGTGGCACTGCGCGCCAGCATGGCCCCCGTGCTTGCGGCGGCGAAGCACCAGGACGCCGACGACAATCATCACGATCGCAAACAGGAACAGCAACTTTTGTCCATCGAAGGACTTCCCGGCGGTCGAGCCGAAGAAGGCGCCGATGACGCCGGCACCGGCATACATCAGCCCGCAGCGCCATTTCACCGTGCCAGAGCGGGCGTGATTAGCGAGCCCGATCGCAGCATTGGCGGCCACCGCGAGCGCACTGGTGCCAATCGCGACATGCGGGCTCTGGACGCCCACCAGATAGACCATAAGCGGGACGGCCAGGATCGATCCGCCGCCGCCGACCAGGCCGAGGGTGAAGCCGACGAGGCTCCCAGACAGCAGCCCAAGGAAATATTGAACGGTGTCGAGCATCACGCCGCCGTGGTCAGCTTGGCGGAAGCGACCATCCGCTCCCGGCCGAGGTCATGCTTGATCATCGTCGGTCTTCCCATTCAGGCGTTGGCGGAAGGGCTCGAGATCGTAGCCTTCCTTGGCGGCGATCCCGATGCGTTCGTCGACGGTCAGATTTGCCTGATTGGCGAGGGCCCACAGCAAGGCGGCACGCGTCCCGGATCGGCAGAAAACGGCGATCGGCTTCGGCAGCGTTTCCAGGGCGTCGCGGAACTCGGCGACCTGCTCGTCGGTGATCTGGCCCATGACTACTGGAATGTGGCGCGCTTCGAGGCCCTGCTGGGCTGCGGCGGCTTCGAGCTCGGCCCATGCCGGCTGGTCGTCGCTCTCGCCCTCGGGACGATTGCCCATGATCGAGCGATAGCCGCGCTGGGCGAGCTCGGCGATATCGTCGCTCGACGGCTGGCCCAAGGCGGTGACGTTGGGGGTGAGTACGGCGAGCTTCATGGTTCAGGATCCTTGTGTGGCGAGCGCGCGGCGACGCTGGCGAATGAGGCGCTGAGCGGCCATGCCGACGAGCATGGCGGCGACGAACGGGAGGACGGCGGTGGGTGCCAGCGCCAGCGAGGCGACGGCCGGTCCGGGGCACAGTCCCGCGATGCCCCACCCGATGCCGAACAGCGCAGAGCCCGCGATCAGTTTGCCGTCGAGATCGGTCCGATCCGGCAAAGCGAAGCGCTCACCAAAGAGCGGCCGCGCCATCCTCGCTTGCAGGCGCCAGGCGACCGCCATGACGATCACCGCCCCGCCCATGACGAACGCCAGGGTCGGGTCCCAAGCGCCGAACAGATCGAGGAAGCCGCGAACCCGCGCCGGGTCGGTCATCCCGCCGATGCTGAGCCCGCCTCCGAACAGGGCGCCCGACAGGAGCGGCGGAAGGAAGCGTCGTGCGACACTCATTACAGGCCTCCGACGAAATTGGTGATGGCGACCGTGCCGATCCCCGCAGCCATGAAGGTGGCGGTGGCGATGATCGAGCGCTGCGACAGCCGGCTGACGCCGCAGACGCCGTGTCCACTGGTGCAGCCGCTGCCCATCCGGGTCCCGACTCCGACCAGCAGGCCGGCGATGACGAGGATCGGCCAGGACGCGAACTCGGCTTGTCCCGGTCCAGTGATCGCAGCGACAGCTAGCGCCCCGGGCGGTAGGCCGATCAGGAACATCCAGGCACTGCTGCGCGACATGCCGCTGTCGGCAAGGCCGGTCGCGCGCGCGGTGATGCCAGAGACACCGGCGATCCGGCCCGCCCCGAGCAGCATCAGCGCCGCTGCCAGGCCGATCATCACGCCGCCGATCAGCCCCTGCAGCGGCTGCGCATTGGCGAAGAGCTCGATCATAGCAGGTCGATCGGCTGCTTGAGGTAGCGGACGCCATTGTCCTCCGGCTCGGGCAGATGCCCGCCGCGCATGTTCACCTGCAGCGACGGCAGGATGAGCTTGGGCATCGACAGCGTCGCGTCACGCTGGGTGCGCATGGCGACGAAATCGTCCTCGCTCACACCCTCGTGGATGTGGACGTTGCCGGTGCGCTCGGCGAGCATGGTGGTTTCCCACACATATTCGTCGCGGTTCGGCGCCTTATAGTCGTGGCACAGGAAGACGCGGGTCTCGTCGGGCAGCTTCATCAACCGGCGAACCGAGCGATAGAGCTGGCGAGCGTCGCCACCCGGGAAGTCGGCGCGAGCCGAACCGTAATCCGGCATGAACATCGTATCGCCGGTGAACAGGGCGTCACCGATAACGTAAGCCATGTCCGCCGGGGTGTGGCCAGGCACGTGCAACGCGATCAGCGGGATGCCGCCGACATCGAGCACGTCGCCATCGCCGAGCAGCCGGTCGAACTGCGACCCGTCGCGCGCAAACTCGGTGCCTTCGTTGAAGATCTTCCCGAACACGCCCTGCACGGTCACGATCTCGCGCCCGATCGCCATCTTTCCGCCGAGCTTCTGCTGAAGGTACGGGGCGGCCGACAGGTGATCGGCGTGAGCGTGCGTTTCGAGGATCCAGTCGACCGTCAGGCCTTCTTCCTCGACATAGGCGACGATCTTGTCGGCGCTGTCGAAGCTGGTGCGGCCCGAGGCATGGTCGAAGTTCCAGACGCTGTCGATGATCGCAGCACGCTTGGTCTGCGCATCGCTGACGACATAGCTGACGGTAAAGGTCGGCTCGTCGAAGAAAGCCTTCACCTGCGGTGCGCGAAGCTTGCCGTGAAGAACGTCGGCGACCTGCGCAACGGCGTGCTCGATGAGGCGATCGTTGGTTGAAGCGATGGTCATCGGACTAGCTCCTGCTGGACTTGGAGGCCCCGAGCTCGGGGCAGAAAAGGTCGTGGAGAAGCGCGAGCACCTGCTTCGCCTTCGGGTCGCAGACGCTGTAGAAGACCGTCTGCGACTCCTTGCGAGTGGCGACGAGGCCCTCCTCGCGGAGTTTGGCGAGGTGCTGTGACAAGGCCGACTGGCCGAGGCCGACGCGGTCCTGAAGCTCCCCAACCGAAAGCTCGCCCTCTGCCACAAGGTGACAGAGCACCAGCAGTCGATGCTCATTGGCCATTGATTTCAACAGCCCAACGGCCTTCTCGGCCTGGGCACCGAACTGAGCGAGTAGCTCCAGATCCATGCGACTCTCCATAAGATGTCGCTTATTTAGATATTACTTATACGCTTTCAAGCAGCTCCCGGGCACTCAATTTTCAAGGTGGCCCACGGGCGCATCCCTAGCTCGTTGGGCTGGAGTTCTTCAGTGATTTACTCAGCGCTTCTCGCCGTGGCGTTTGATGCATCAGAAGGCAGGCGAGGGCAGGAAGTGCTCCGGCGCTAAGCGCGACAATCACGTCCTTGGTTGGGGCTGAGTGCAGATGCATCAGCGCCGAGAATGACTCAATTCTGGTTAGGACAACCGCCGAGACTATAGCGACAGAAGCAACAGCCAACGCTGCCCGGGTCGTTCCGCGGCTCAACGCAAGAAGCAGGACAGCCAGAGATGCGATGAGACTTAGGAGCCCCATCGTGCGAGCATGCTCGGGCCCCTCACCGCCACTTGCGGAGCAATAGAACACGGCCAACACTGCGACCGTTATGCCCAAACCCGTGAGCAGGATTATCGTCCATTCACGAGCGAGGAAGAAGCTACTTGCGATCGGTTCCTGCACTTCGAACCTCCCGTCCGCAGACCTCTGGAAACCCAGGATGGCGGCAGGATGAATTAGCAGCTCGAGCCATACGATGTGGATCGGAAGATAGAGCAGGGGAAATCCCAACATGGGGATGATGGTGGCAGTGGCGACCAATGGGATATGGATCATGAGCAGGAACGCGAAGCTCATGCGCAGGTTCTGAAAGAGCTGCCTGCCCTCCGCGATTGCTGCGACGACGGAACTGAAATTGTCGTCCATAAGGATGATCTGAGCGACCTCGCGGGCGCTGCGCGTCCCACGAGATCCCATAGCAATCCCAATATCGGCCGCCTGCAAAGCCGGCGCGTCGTTGACACCGTCACCGGTAACCGCAACGACGCGTCCCGCCCGTTGCAGGGCCTGCACCACGAGCACCTTCTGCGCAGGTGTGGCGCGAGCAATGACCGTCAATTGATGAAGATCGGTCTCTGCCATGTCGCCAAGCGCAGCCTCAAGACGATCGCCGGAAATCGGCACGATCATCTCCGACAGCCCCACCTGTGCGGCGACTGCAGCGGCCGTGTCGAGGTGATCGCCCGTCACCATCACCACTTGGATGCCTGCCCCACGTGCAGCAGCCATGGCCTCGTGAACGCCCGGACGGATCGGATCGGTGACTGCGATCAAGCCTGCAAAGCGGAAACCGGCGTCTGGCTCACCCGTCACCTCTTCGTTGGTATGAAGCCACCCACATCCTATCACCTTCTTGGCCTGTGAAGACAGCATACGCACTGTTTCTGTCCAGCGGTCGCGCTCCTCCCGTACCATCGCGCAGAGGCCGAGAAGAGTTTCTGGTGCTCCTTTGGCCACGACTAAAGTCGGTTCGCCGGGCCGGCTCCAGGCGACCGTCTCACGACGACGGTTTTCGGTGAAGGGAAAGATAGCTTCGCGGGACCAATTCGCTTGGACCGACGGCACTCGCGCGAGAATGGCGACATCGAGGGGATCGCCAGAATCGTGCCGCGCAGCAAGCCCGGCGACCGTAAGCAGCCAGTCCTCGCCGTCTCGCGTCGCCGGCACTGCATCGCTGAATGCGAGCCGGCCCTCGGTAATCGTCCCAGTCTTGTCGCTGCAGATTGCCGAGGTTCGCCCAATATTTTCTACCGCGACGGCGCGACGAACTAACGCTTTGCGGCGTGACAGGCGAAACACGCCGACACCCAGAAAAAAGGTGAGTACTACCGGAAATTCCTCGGGAATTGCGGCAACAGCAAGAGTTGCCGCGCTGAGGAAGGCGTCTGCCCATCCAAACCCCTGCCAAAAACGGATCGCTGCCAGAAGCAGGCAGATGACGACTGCGGCGACAAGCAGCACCTTGACCAAGCCGCCAACTGCTTCCTGCAGCGGTGTCCGCTCGTGCGGCCCATTGACCACGGAGCGAACCACTTCGCCGTAAATGGTTTCGCCGCCAACCAGCAGCACTCGGACGCTTGCCGTGCCCGTGAGCAGTCGAGTTCCGGCATAGGCCATGGCCGATTCTGGCGGCGCCATGCCTCCGGAGTAAGCATGCTTCGAGATCGGGAAGGCCTCGCCCGTGAGCGACGATTCCTCTACCTGGAGATCAGAGCCGGAGACGATCACCCCGTCAGCAGGAAAGAATTTCCCGGGCGCGACGACCGCAAGGTCGCCGACAACCACTTCATTCGCAGCGATCCGGCGCCTGGATCCGTCGCGAACCACGGTCGCCTCTTGCGCCAGCACGCTGCTGAGCCCTTTGATTGAGGCTTCAGTGCGGTGGTGGAGATAGAAGTCCATACCCAGCAACGGCGCGACCGCCGCAAGCAAAACTGCTGCATCAGTATATTGGCCGAGGAAGCCGAAGAACGCGCTCGTCAGCAGCAGGAACCACAGCATGGGGTCGGCTGCCGCACTCCGGGCGGTCGTCAGGGAAGACGACGACACACGCTCCGCGATCAGATTGTCGCCGAAGCGCTGACGGGACGCCACGGCGTCGCGCTCAGAAAGTCCTTGTTCCATTGGCAAGGCGAGCAGATGCGCTCGATCGGATGGGATGCCTCTTTTCACAGCAAAAAGACCGGGAGCGCTCTCAATGCCTGACTACCATGACTGAGCAACGGGCTTGGCGAACGACGCGGGCCGCGTTGGCGCCGATCAGCCAGTCCCGCATTGCCGGACGAAGTGACGCGAGAACGATCAGGTCGGCTGCGACCTGCGCTGTGAGATCAAGTATCCCTCCGCTGATGCCCCCTCCAACAACCTTCGTTTCGGCGCGCAAACCTTCGCAGATGCCGTTTGCAAAAAGTCTGAGGCGCGCGTCGGAGCGGGATAGCAGGTCGCGGTAGCCGACGGATGACCATTGCGCCTCGAGCGCCGCAATCCTGTCTTCGACAAGCGCCGGGAAAGTCAGGCGAGCGTCGAAATCTCGGGCAAGTGCGACTGCGGTTGGGCCCGCCTTTGACCACGAACTGGGCTCTTCCAGATCTACCGGTACGAGAACGTTGGAGTTCACTGTCGCTCTCCTTCGCGGTACGTGCCTCGCGACGGTTTCAGCTAAACTGCTGAGTCCTTCGATGCCGAGCGATGATCACGAAACTCATCCAGCACCCGCCTCATGCGATCTAGCGCTTCACGGCGCCATCGATCATTCTCAATCGCCCGGAGGTTGGCCTTAAGCTTTACGGCGAAGTCAGCATAATCGTTCTGCCAGTCTCGGGTCAGCGTTTCAGTCACGTCCGACCGTCCGGTCCGCAGTCGCCGCGCCGGCGCGGCAGGTGGCAATTCGAACATCTCTCCAAGCTCTGCAATACGCGCATTGGCGCCTAGCGCCTGCTTGAGCGAGGCCAAGGCCGGATCTTCTCCGTGCGTCAGGAAGGTCGTTCCCGAGTTCGGAAGCCGCGCTGATGCCCAGGCAATCAATTCTCCTCGATCTGCGTGGGCGCTGTAGCTGTCGATGCGGCGGATCTGAGACCGGACGTTTACGTCGCGACCGGAGATTCTCACCCTTGCGGCACCATCGAGTATTTGCCGGCCAAGCGTGCCTCCCGCCTGGTACCCGACGAACAGCACAGTCGATTGGCGTCGTGGGAGATTGTGAATGAGGTGGTGGCGGACTCGACCAGCCTCGCACATTCCCGAGGCTGCCATGATCACGGCTCCGGTCATGTCGTTGAGACGCATCGATTGCTCGGGTGTCTCGACGAAGTGAAATGCCGGGTGATGGAAAACGTCGGTGCCGTCGAGGTCCTCGAGCTCCCGGGCATGACGCGCGAAAACTCCCGTTACTCGGCTCGCCAGAGGAGAGTCGATGAACACTTGCACACGCGGCAAGTCGCCGCTGTTCATCAGACGCGCCATGTCGAGCAGCAATTCCTGCGTGCGCTCTAGCGCAAAGGTGGGGATGACGAGGTTGCCGCCGCGAGCAAGGGCCGTGCTGACTTCGTCCCGAAGGCGCCGGCGGCGATTCTCGCTGCCGACGTCCTCTCGTTCCCGGTCTCCATAAGTGCTCTCACACAGCAGATGGTCGATGTCCGTGGGACCTTCGGGCATCTCGTGAAAGCTCTTGTTGTCGGGGCCGAGATCGCCGGAAAAGAGAATGCGCGTCGGGCCGGCCGTCAGTTCGACCGAAGCTGACCCGAGTATGTGACCGGCGTTCCACAGCCGCGCTTCCATGCCCTTGGCGGGATGGAACTGTTCGCGATAGCGGAGCGGTTGCAGCAGCTTGCAGGCAGCGATCGCATCGTTTTCTGTGTAGAGAGGCTCGAACTCTTCCTCGCCACGACGATCGGGCCGCCGATTGCGCCGCTCGGCTTCATACTCCTGGATGCGGCCGGTGTCGGGTAGCATGAAGTGGAGGAGGTCGGCGGTGCCGGCAGTACACCAGATTGGGCCATGGAAACCTTCCCGCATCATGCGCGGAATAAGGCCGCTGTGGTCGATGTGAGCATGGGTTAGGATCAGGCTGTTCAGCCCGGCTGGCTTGAAAGCGAACGCTTCCCTGTTCAGCGCTTCCAGGCTGCGGGGTCCCTGAAAGAGTCCGCAATCCACAAGGATATGCTGCCCATCCAGGCTTACCTCGAAACAGGAGCCGGTCACGGTTCGTGAGGCGCCGTGAAAGGTCAGCGTCGGATTGGCCAAAATGATCCTTTCGGTTCGCCACCAAGGCCTGCAATCGTGCAGGTTGGAAAGACTGTCGTATCGCAGCCAAAGCGAACCAGGCAGGTGGCAGGCCGCTGAACACCACCCCCGCACTACGCGAATATCCTCTTCGCAAGGTCGTGCTGCAAGCGTTATGGTCCTTCGCTTCGAAGACTCGGGTGCAGGACACGCTGGAGGTGCGTCATGTCGGCTCTGCTGCTTCACATTCAGAACGATCAAGGGCGTCATTCGCGATTGGAAAGCGCGCTGGCGCTGGCCAGAGCGACGCAGGCCCATCTGCAATGCTTACACATCACGCCAATCGAAGCGCTCATTGCTTACGAAGGCTTTGGCGGCGTGTTCGTCATGAACGATGTCCTGACGGCCCTGCAGGAACAGGACGAAAGGATTCGAGGCGAGGTCGAGGCAAAGTTGAGCCGAGAGGATGTGCCTTGGGACTTTCTCGAGGCGACCGGTCATGCGGCCCAGTTGCTCATTCGGCATGCCGGACTTGCCGACCTGATCATCACTGGACGTGGGCTTCATCCACAGGGACTGGAGCGCTCGCCCTTGCGGCATTTTGGAGAGTTGCTGTTCGGAAGCGAAACGCCCCTTTACATTCCGGCTGATTCACCCCTTGAGGGTGACCCAATCGAGATTGCGGCAGTCGCCTGGGATGGTGGACTGGAAGCTGCCAATACCGTCCGGAAATGCTTGCCGCTGCTGCGACGCGCCCGCGTGGTAAGGGTGCTTCGAGCGGAGGAGGACGGCAAGGCCGAAGGTTTCCCCGATACGCGGCTGCTTCGCTACCTTTCGGGCCACGGTATCCACGCCGAATTCGAGCAATTCGAAGCGCCCAAGGAAGTCATTGCACCAGTCCTCGCAGAGCGCGCACGCGAGGGTGGTGCTTCCTACCTGCTGATGGGGGGATACGGTCACAGCAGGCTAGGCGAGTTCCTGTTCGGCGGCGTCACCCGAACGCTCCTGCTCGATGCACCATTGCCGCTAATCGTCGGTCGTTGATGTCTCTTTTCCTCTCCATCCCCCTGTTGACCATGTTCGCGGGATCCTCGGCGGTGCAGCAGGTGCATGCTAGGACAACGGAGCCGGTCAGTGTCACAGTGGAGCGGCTGAAGCCCGGAGAGTTCATCTGGGAGCCCCTGCTCTCCTCGCAGGGACCGCTGCTGCTGGTCGTGAACCTTCCCCGCCAGCGCGCCATACTGTTCCGTAACGGCGTTCCGGTCGGCGCCTCCACCATTTCGAGCGGGAGAGAAGGGCTCGAGACGCCAACCGGCGTTTTCACTGTCCTTCAGAAGCGAAGGGAACATTACTCCTCCACCTACGACAATGCGCCCATGCCCTACATGCAACGGCTTACTTGGCGCGGTGTCGCACTTCATGCCGGTAACTTGCCTGGCTACCCGGCGTCGCATGGCTGCGTGCGGCTACCTCTGGGGTTCGCGAAGCTGCTTTACGGAGTTAGCCATGTGGGAATGACCGTGGTGGTCACTGCCTCTGATACTACAGCGCGCGTTGCACCGGCGCGTAGTCTTCTGGGCGGCGGGACGACGGAGAACGAACCACTGGAATTCTGGCGTCCTGAACTGGCGCCCATTGGCCCCGTCTCGATCGTTGTCAGTGCCACCGATCGTCGCGCGCTCATCCTTCGCGACGGCTCCGTAATCGGCAGGGGTTCGGTGACGATCGATGGACCGGTTCGAGGAACGACGCTTTACATGCTCCAGCAAGACAAGAGAGGCGCAAACCGGTGGCTCAAGGTCGACATGTCTGTGGCAGGCGATCCATCGGCAGAGGTGGCGGCTGACGAATGGAGCCGCTTTCAGGCGTCACCAGATTTTCGGTCCAAGGTTGCGTCGCTGATTCGGCCAGGGACAACGGTCATTGTCACTGACGATACGCTGGAAACCTCACGGCCGGGCACGCCGCTCAAAGTGCTTGAAGGCGATGCGCCTCAGCCCCGCTGAACCTCTCTGCTGGCTCCGCCATTGACCTGGACGGACGAGGTCCTCGGGCTAGGTGCGGCGCTGGCTGTCGGATTGCTGATCGGGATCGAGCGAGGCTGGCAACTTCGGACCGTGCGAGACGGAAGCCGGGTCGCCGGTGTGCGCACCTTCACTCTGCTGGGGCTCGTTGCGGGCATTGCGGGCTTTGCTGCGCTGGAGAGCCATGGATTTGTGGCTGGCGCGCTGTTGTTGACGGGCGGCGCCATCGTGCTGAGCGGCTATGTCGCTCGCATGACATTGGACCGGCGCCCCGATGCGACGAGTGCGATCGCGGCGCTCACAGTCCTCGGGCTCGGTTTTCTGGCCGGAAGCGGTAAGCCGACGCTCGCGCTGGCGGGCGCTTCCATCGTGACCTTCGTCCTTGCGCTACGGAATGAAGCGCACGCACTAATCAATCGCCTCGACTCAAGGGACGTGAAGGCGCTGGCACGCTTCAGCGTCATCGCCGCTGCCGTGCTGCCTTTCCTACCCGACGGCAATTACGGACCCTACGACGCTTGGAACCCGCAGAAGCTGTGGCTGGTGGTGGTGCTTGTTACCGGCTTTTCGTTTCTCGGCTATGTCGCCAATCGAATATACGGGGCGCGTCACGGAACTCTCGCGACGGCGATCATTGGCGGCGCCTACAGTTCGACGGCCGTCACCCAGTCGTTCGCACAGCGGCTCGGCACAGACGAAGGCGGCGGCGCGGAGCCAGCTGGCATAGCGCTCGCCAGTGCGGTCATGTACCTGCGCGTACTTCTGCTGGTTGCGCTACTCGCCACCTCCGTGCTTGCGCAATTTGCGAAGCTGCTCCTTCCGGCAGTCCTGACCGGATTGGCAGCGGGATGGTGGCTCTTGAGGACTGCGCCTCATTCAGAGGGCCCAAGCCCGCCCGGCAATCCGATTGCGCTGCTTCCGGCCTTCGGCTTCGTCGCTTTTCTCGCAATTGCAGCCGTAGCAGCGCGTTGGGCCGAAGAACGATTTGGCGAGCAGGGCATCGCCACGCTTGTCTTCATCATGGGCAGCCTCGATGTCGACGCTGCAATCGTCACCGTTGGTGGCCTCGAGCCCGGTCTGCTCAACCCTGATGTCGCGGCGCTCGCACTAACGGGAACCATCTTCGCCAACATGGCGGTCAAGCTGGGCATCACATTGGTCTATGCTGGTCGTCGCGGGCGTTCGGCCGCTTTTGCGCTGGGTGCGAGCATGATCACCCTGCTCGCATGTCTCATCGCTGGCGGGGCAACATTGTCCTAAAGCAATTTGCGAGTTCTTGAAGGTCAGCGGCTGCGACACGGGTTCCATCTGTCCGCATCCAGGAGGCACCCTTTATTGCCTAGGTGTCCGCTATGGGGCGCTAACCAGCCGCCCTGCGCCGACATCCCGCTTGTCCGAATGGGTCGAAAGCGGACAAAGCCAGTACCTGCGCTTTTCACCAAACCATCACCGCGGCCGCTTCGCCTTCAATTCGTCATACATTGTTTCGACGAAGCGGGTCGGGGTGATGAAGCCGTTGGTCGCCACCGCGCCGTCGTAGGCGGCGGTGGGGCGGGAGGCGACGATTTGGGCCTTGGTCTGGCCGGCGTTGATGGCGGCGGCGACCTTGGCGCGGATGTCGACCAGCATGTCGTGATAGGCAGCCAAGTCCTCACGGGTGGCGAGCGGGCCATGGCCGGGGATCACCTTGCCACCCGGCTTCACGATGCCGAGCGCGGTCTTCGCTGCCGCGATCATCCCGTCGATCGAACCGCCGCTCTCCCGATCGATGAACGGGTAGGTCGCCTTGAAGAAGAAGGTATCGCCCATGTGGATGACGTTGGCGCCAGTCCAGTAGACCAGCGAATCGCCGTCGGTATGGGCATTGGTGACATGCACCACCTGCAACTGGTCGCCGTTCAGGTGAAAGCTCACTTCTTGCGCAAAGGTGACGACTGGCAGGCCAGCCTTTGGCGTCGCCCTGATCGTCTGGTTACGCTGGGGTGAGAAGGTGTCGACGCTCATCCGGCGGCGCACATTGTCATGCGCGACGATCACTGCGCCCGCCTGCCCGAAGCGCTCGTTGCCGCCGGTGTGATCGCCATGCCAGTGCGTGTTGATGACGAAGCGGATGGGATCGGGATCGACCGACTTCACCGCAGCCTCGATCTTGGGCACCAGCGGCGCGAACTGGTCGTCGATGAGGACATTGCCGTCCTCGCCGTAGCTGAGGCCGATGTTGCCGCCCGCGCCGAACAGCACTGCCACACCGGGCGCCACGCGCTCGACCTTGACCTCGACCCTGGAGAGATCCTGCTGCGCTGAGGCCGGGGCGGCGATGGTGGCGGCGAGTAGAAGTGCAAGACGGCGCATCATGGTCTCCTTGTTACGCCCGTTGTACCCCGCTCCGCCGCCCGGTCCAGCGGACCTTAGCCCAGTGCGTCCTTGATCCTTGCGAAGAAGCTCTTCGCATTTGGGCACTCCTCGCCGGTCTCGGTTTCCCGGAACTGGCAGAGGATTTCCTTCTGCTTGGCGGACAGGCGCGTCGGCGTTTCCACCAGCACGCGCGTGACGAGGTCGCCGCGCCCGCGGCCGTTCAGCACGCTCATGCCGCGCCCACGCAGGCGCAGCGTTTCGCCCGACTGGATACCGGCGGGGATCTTCACCTCGATCTTCTCGCCGTCGATGCCGGGCACCTCGATCGAGCCGCCCAGCGCCGCCGTCGTGAAGCTGACCGGGCAATCGGCGACGAGAGTGGTGCCCTCGCGGCTGTAGATCGGGTGCCGCTTCAGGTGCACGAACAGGTAAAGGTCACCGTTCGGGGCGCCGCGCACCCCGGCCTCCCCTTCACCGGCCACGCGGATGCGGGTGCCTTCGTCGACGCCCGCCGGCACCTGAACGGTGAGCGTACGCCGCTTCAGCGAACGACCCTCGCCCTGACATTCGGGACACGGATCGGCGATGGTGACGCCATGGCCGTAGCAAGTCGGACAGCTACGCTCGACCACGAAGAAGCCCTGCTGGGCGCGGACCTTGCCCGCACCGCCGCAGGTGTTGCAGCGTTCCGGCACGGCCGCTCCGCGAGCGCCGTCACCGTGGCAAGGTTCGCACGGCGCCATCGTCTCGATGTCGATCGTCGCCGACTTGCCGGTGAAGCTTTCCTCGAGGCTGAGCTCGAGATCGTAGCGCAGGTCCGCGCCGCGCGCCGCATTCTGGCGGCCGCCACCGCGCGGATCCATGAACTCGCCGAAGATGGACGAGAAGATGTCGGAGAAGTCAGGCCCGGGACCGCCGCCGAAGCCGCCGCCCCCTGCCCCGCCGTTCTGGAACGCCGCATGGCCGAAGCGATCGTAGGCCGCGCGCTTCTGCGGGTCCTTGAGGCAGTCGTAGGCCTCGTTCAACTGCTTGAACTTGGCGGTGCGCTCGGGACAGCCGCCGTGGCGATCGGGATGGCATTCCATCGCGGCCTTGCGGAAGGCGGCCTTGATGGCCTTGTCGTCGGCGCCGCGCTGGACGCCGAGCAACTCATAATAATCTACATGAACGGTCATGACGCAACCTCAAGCCGTCGTCCCTGCCGAGGCGGGCCCAGCAGGGACGACGTAATCATCACGCCTTCTTGTCTTCGTCGACTTCGGAATATTCCGCGTCGACCACTTCCTCCTGGGAAGCCTGGGCATTCTCGGCCGTATCGGCCTGGGTCTGGTTGGTCCCGCCCTGCTGGCTTTCGTAGATCGCCTGACCAAGCTTCATCGCGACCTGCGTCAGCGCATTGGTCTTGGTGGTCATGGCGTCCGGATCGCCGCCCTCGATCGCCGTCTTGGTCTCAGCAATCGCGGTTTCGATCTCGGCCTTCACGTCCGCGCTGACCTTGTCGCCATGCTCGGCAAGCTGCTTCTCGGTCGAGTGGACCAGGCTCTCGGCGTTGTTCTTCGCCTCGGCCGCGGCGCGGCGCTTCTTGTCCTCTTCGGCGAACTGCTCGGCCTGCTTGACCATGTTCTCGATGTCGGAGTCCGACAGGCCGCCCGAGGCCTGAATGCGGATCTGCTGTTCCTTGCCGGTACCCTTGTCCTTGGCCGACACGTTGACGATGCCGTTGGCGTCGATGTCGAAGGTGACCTCGATCTGCGGCACGCCGCGCGGCGCCGGGGGAATGCCGACCAGATCGAACTGGCCAAGGACCTTGTTGTCCGCGGCCATTTCGCGCTCACCCTGGAAGACCCGGATGGTGACCGCATTCTGGTTGTCGTCGGCGGTCGAGAACACCTGGCTCTTCTTGGTCGGGATCGTCGTGTTGCGATCGATCATCCGGGTGAAGACACCGCCCAGCGTTTCGATGCCGAGCGACAGCGGGGTCACGTCGAGCAGCAGCACGTCCTTAACGTCGCCCTGGAGCACGCCGGCCTGGATCGCGGCGCCGATGGCGACGACCTCGTCCGGATTGACGCCGGTGTGCGGCTCCTTGCCGAAGAACTCCTTCACGACCTCACGCACGCGCGGCATGCGGGTCATGCCGCCGACCAGCACGACCTCGTCGATCGCCGAAGCGTCGAGGCCAGCATCCTTGAGCGCCTTCTTGCAGGGCTCGAGCGTGCGGTTGATGAGGTCCGCGACCAGCTTCTCGAGGTCGGCGCGGCTGATCGTTTCCACCAAGTGAAGCGGGGTGGTCTGGCCACCCTCCATGCGGGCGGTGATGAAGGGCTGGTTGATCTCAGTCGTCTGGGCCGACGACAGCTCGATCTTGGCCTTTTCCGCGGCTTCCTTGAGGCGCTGGAGGGCGAGACGATCCTTGCGGAGGTCGATGCCTTCCTTGGCCTGGAACTTGGAAGCGAGATGCTCGACGATCTTCGCATCGAAATCTTCGCCGCCGAGGAAGGTGTCGCCGTTGGTCGACTTCACCTCGAACACGCCGTCGCCGATCTCCAGCACCGACACGTCGAAGGTACCGCCGCCAAGATCGTAGACCGCGATCGTCTTGCCGTCATTCTTCTCAAGCCCGTAGGCGAGCGCCGCGGCGGTCGGCTCGTTGATGATGCGCAGCACTTCAAGGCCGGCAATCTGGCCGGCGTCCTTGGTCGCCTGGCGCTGCGCGTCGTTGAAGTAAGCGGGCACGGTGATCACCGCCTGGGTGACCGTCTCGCCTAAATACGCCTCGGCCGATTCCTTCATCTTCTGAAGGGTGAAGGCGCTGATCTGCGACGGGCTGTAGTCCTGTCCACCGGCGTTGACCCACGCGTCGCCGTTCTGGCCCTTGACGATCTTGTAGGGGACCAGCTCGGTGTCCTTCTTGGTCACCGGATCGTCGAAGCGGCGGCCGATCAGGCGCTTCACCGCGAAGATGGTGTTGTCAGGATTGGTAACCGACTGACGCTTGGCCGGCTGGCCGATCAGACGCTCGCCATCCTTGGTGAAGGCGACCACCGACGGAGTGGTGCGCGCGCCTTCGGCATTCTCGATGACCTTGGGCTTGCCGCCTTCCATCACCGCAACGCAGCTGTTGGTCGTGCCGAGATCGATCCCGATCACTTTTGCCATCTTTTCTCTACCTTTCACTCGCCCCCGGATGCCCCTTACAGCAGGTCATCCGTTTGATGTTTCGGCGGCGATATAGGGAGGAGCAAAGCGGCGACAAGGAGTCGCTGTTGCAGAGTTGCAATACGGCCGTGAGGATCGGTGAGCGGTGCCGGAACTAAATGCCCGGCAAGGCTTACACCATCGCCATGCCGCCATTCACGTGCAGCGTCTGCCCGGTGACATAGCCTGCCTCCCGGCTCGCGAGATACACGACGGCGGCCGCGACATCCTCGCCGCTGCCCATCGCGCCCGATGGTATCTTCGACAGGATGACGGCGCGCTGTGCATCGTTCAGCGCGTCGGTCATGGCCGACGTCATGAAGCCCGGCGCGACGCAGTTCACCGTGATGTTGCGGCTGGCGAGTTCCTGGGCGGCGGCCTTGCTCATGCCGACCAGGCCGGCCTTGGAGGCGACATAATTCGCCTGGCCCGGATTGCCGGTCTGCCCGACCACCGACGTGATCGACACGATGCGCCCGAAGCGTTCCTTCATCATCGGCTTGGCGGCGGCGCGCATCAGCCGGAAGGCAGCCTCGAGGTTGATCGCAATCACACTCGCGAATTCGTCGTCCTTCATCCGCATCAGCAGGTTGTCGCGCGTCACGCCCGCATTGTTGACCAGGATGTCGAGCTTGCCGCCGAGCGCCTCGACCGCCTGCGGGACAAGGCTGTCGACCGCCGAACCGTCCGACAGGTTGCAGGGCAGCGCAACATGGTCGCCGCCGAGCCCGGCGCGGAAGCTTTCCAGCTTCTCCGCATTGCTGCCGCTCACCGCGAGCCGCGCGCCCTGAGCGCTGAGCGCCTTGGCGATAGCGCTGCCGAGGCCGCCGGACGCGCCCGTCACGAGCGCGGTCATTCCGCTGAGGTCGAACATCATGCAATCTCCCGTGCGAGCGCTTCGACATCTTCCATGGTCACCACGCTCGTGATCTTGGCGTCCGGCGCGATGCGCTTGACCATGGGGCCAAGCACCTTGCCCCCGATCTCGACAAACTCGACCACACCAGCCGCGCTCATTTCCTGGATACTTTCGCGCCAGCGGACCATGCCAGTCACCTGTTCGACCAGCAGTTCACGGATGCGATCGGGATCGCTGACCGGCGCGGCGATGACATTGGCGAAGACCGGCACGGCCGGCGCCTTGATGGCCGTGCCACCCAGCGCCTCGGCCATGGCGTCGGCGGCGGGCTGCATCAGCGGACAGTGGAACGGCGCGGAGACCGGCAGCAGGACCGCGCGCTTGGCGCCATGATCCTTGGCGATGGCAATGGCCCGCTCGATTGCGCTGCGGTGGCCGGAGATGACGACCTGGCTCGGATCGTTGTCGTTGGCGACGGTGCACACCTCACCTTCGGCCGCGGCAGAGGCGATTGCCTGTGCCTTGTCGAGGTCTGCACCTAGCAAGGCAGCCATTGCGCCAACACCGACCGGAACCGCTGCCTGCATCGCCTGTCCACGGCGCTTCAGCAGCCGGGCCGTGGTAGCGAGGTCGAAGCTGCCTGCCCCGCACAACGCGCTATATTCGCCAAGGCTGTGCCCGGCGACGAAATTGGCCTTCGCGCCAAGATCGAAGCCAAGGGTTCGGAGCACCGCCAGGCTGTGCGCCATGATGGCGGGCTGGGCATTCTCGGTCAGCGTGAGGTCCGCCTCGGGCCCTTCGCGCATCAGTCGGAACAGGTGCTGGCCAAGCGCTTCGTCGACTTCCGCGAAGACGTCCCTGGCGGCCCGGCTCGCCTCGGCCAGCGCCGAACCCATGCCAACCGACTGGCTACCCTGCCCAGGAAACAGAAAAGCGCGCAACGTAAGCTCCCCAATCTTGCGGTTGCGGCGGCGGTTAGGCGGCTGCGCGCCAATTGCCAAGCGGAGCGCGCCATGGGAACGTGGTTGCATGAACGAAACGGATGTCGTCGCCCCGCCCCCGCCACCCCCATCCAAGCGGCTCGGCGGCGCCATGAGCCTGGCGATGGTGGTCGGCACCATGATCGGATCCGGCATCTACCTGCTCCCGGCCACGCTTGCTCCGTTCGGACCCAATCTGGTGATCGCCTTCGCCGTCACGATTGCCGGCACCATGCTGCTCGCCATCACTGTTGCGCGGCTGGCGCGCCGCCTGCCCGGCGGACCCTTTGTCTATGTTCGCACCGCCTTTGGGGATCGCGCCGCCTTTCTGACGCTGTGGAGCTACATGGTGTCGCAGTGGACTGGTGTGGCGGCGGTCGCGGTCGCGGTCGCCGGCGCGGTCGGCCACGTCCTCCCGGCAACGGCATCGGGCACCGGGCTCACCATTGTCGCGCTCGGCACCATCGCCATCCTGACCTTGGTCAATCTGACTGGCGCCCGGTCGGCCGGCTGGGTGCAGCTTGCGACCACCCTGATCAAGACCCTGCCGCTATTCGCGGTAGTGGTCCTGCTCGCACTCCGCTTCGGCGGCGGCGAACCGGCCGAGCCACTCGCGCCAGTAGCGCTCAGCCTCGCCGGAGTGGCGGGCGCGGCGGCGCTGATGCTCTTTTCGCTGACCGGGTTTGAAGCGGCGGCGGTCACCGCGACGGTGACAGACCGTGCCGAGGAAACCGTACCCCGCGCGACGATCATCGGCACGGGACTGACCGGCGCCATCTACTTCGGAGCCACGCTGGCAACCTTGCTTCTCCTGCCGAGCGCCGTTGCCGCCTCCAGCAGCGCGCCCTTCGCCGATGCCGTGGCTCCAGCCCTCGGGCCGGCGGCCGGCAGCGCGGTCGCCCTGATCGGCGCCATCAGTGCATTCGGCACCTGCAACGCGCTCCTGCTGCTGGCCGCCGGCGTCGGTCAGTCGCTGGCAGCCCCGGGCGACCTGCCGCGCTTGTTTGCACGCACCAACAAGGCCGGCGTGCCGCTCTGCGCCACCATGGCAAGCCTGCTCGTCCTCGCGAGCACGTCCGACAGCTTCGTCGCCGTCTATGCCTTCATCGCACTGGTCTCGACCGTCGCCGCGCTCGTCCTCTATGTCGCCTGTGCCGCCGCCGCGCTGAAGCTGCGGAGCGGCGGCAAGTGGGCTGCCGTCCCCCTTCTCGGCCTCATCTATGCCCTTGCCATGTTCGTCGGCGCCGGACTGGAAGCGACGCTATGGGGCCTGGCCCTCGCGCTCGCGGGCCTTCCGGTTCGCTGGCTCAGCCGCCGCTCCAGTGCGCGGGCGGAGCCGGCAACCGCGCCTCCGGCACCAGCTTCCTGAGCTTGGCGGCTAAGCTGCGCAGTGCGACTTCCGATCGACCGAGCGGCCCCGGCTCGTACGACGGCGACCTCATGCCCTGCTGCACCCGCTCGATCAGCACCGTGTCCTCGGCGTTCACGCGGCGGTTGATCCGCCAATTTAAGTAGCGCGCGGCCCGCATCTCTCGTCGCTCGTCGGGCAGGGCATAGCTGATCTCGCGGATGACCGTCTCTTCGGCGGACACCGGCAGGAACTGCATGAAGTCGATCTGGTCGGGATAGATGTCGAACGCGACATTGGGCCACAGCTTGTAGTAAAGCCACTTGCGCCGGTGGCTCGGCGGCAAGTGGGTCGCCTCGGGCAGGAGCGCCTGATAAGCGCGCTCGGACGGATTGGCGGACGGCCGCTCCACCAGGTCGCCCTCCATCCGGTCGACATGGGGATGCGCCTCGACCCCATAGCCGCGGCCGAACAGGCGGGTGAGGCCGGGATGCCCGACCGGAATGTGCAGCGCGTCCGAATAATTGTCAGCAATCGTCTTCCAGTTGAGCGCGCGCGGCCGCAGCGTCACCCGGCCGATCGCGCGCAGTTCCTCGAACCGGTAGGGCGCGACTTCCGGTTCGAACGGCGCCATCATCTCCGCCACCGAAGGAGCGCCCGGTTCCAGCGTGACGAAGAGGAAGCCGCGCCAGCGTTCCAGCGCAAGGGGCTTCAAGCCAAGCCTGGCCTTATCGAAGCCCGGATAGTCGGCCGCGCTGGGAACGGCGACCAGCCTGCCGTCACGGCCATAGCTCCAGGCGTGATAAGGGCAGGTCAGCAGCCTGGCACAGCCTCCGCTTCCGTCCACCAGCCGCGACCCGCGATGGCGGCAGACGTTGGCAAAGGCGCGAACCTCCCCATCGTTGCCGCGAATGACGAACAGGCTCTCCCCCAGATAGTCGAGGCTGCGCCACTCACCCGGCGCCGCGATCTCGCTCTCATGGCACACGACCTGCGGCGCGGCGCGCAGGAACGCCGTCTTCTCCGCGGCAAGGAAGGACGGGTGCCAGTAGACCCAACCGGGAAGGCTGATGTCGTCCAGCGGATCAGGCAGCGGGCGAAGGAATGTAGCCACGCGGATCGGCTTGCCAGTGCGCCGGGCTCAGGTCCAGCCTTGCGCTACCCGCGCCCCATCAGCGCCAGCACTTCCTTGCGGCTCCGTTCGTCGGAGCGGAAGGTGCCCATCATGCGGCTGGTGGTCATCAGCACGCCTGGGGTGTTGACCCCGCGCGCGGTCATGCAGGCGTGGGTCGCCTCAATCACCACCGCCACACCCTTGGGCTGGAGATGCTCCCAGATGCAGTCGGCGACCTCGGCCGTCAGGCGCTCTTGGACCTGGAGGCGGCGGGCAAAGCCATGCAGCACGCGCGCCAGCTTCGAGATCCCGACCACCCGCGTGTCGGGAAGGTAGGCGATATGGGCCTTGCCGATGATCGGCGCCATGTGGTGCTCGCAATGCGACTGGAACGGGATGTCGCGCAGCAGCACGATCTCGTCATAGCCCCCGACCTCCTCGAAGGTGCGGTAAAGGTGCGCGGCCGGGTCCTCGCCATAGCCGCGGGCATATTCCTTCCACGCGCGCGCAACCCGGGCGGGCGTGTCGAGCAGACCTTCCCGTGCGGGGTCGTCACCTGCCCAGCGGATCAACGTCCGCACCGCTTCGGCCACATCATCAGGAACCGGAATCTTCGGAGCCGGCGCGACGAGGTCGCCGTCGTCGGGAGTGTCAGACATGGGTGAGGAGTTCCTTATGGATGTCCGCAGCGACCGCTTCGGCCTGGTGACGAATATCGGGAACGGCGACGATCTCCCAATACATGCCTTTGGTCAGCGGCCCGAGCGCCCACAGTCGGTCACCGGCACGGCTGGCGCCATCCACCGCAAGGCCCATCGAAAAGGCGTCGGCACGGACCTCGCCCTGCTTCAGCAAGCTGCGCAATAGCGGGTCAGCCGTGCGGCGCAGGTCACCCAGCGGGCCAGTGCAGTTGAAAGCCTTCGCGAACAAGCGATTGCTCGTCCGTCCGTCACGGCGGTCGATGGAGACGCTCAGTTGCCCGCGCATCGCAGCGATCTCTCCAACCCGGCCGGCAACAATCTCGAGCCTGCCGGACGCCACCATGCTGCGAAGCTGCTCCGACACTTGCGGCGCGATGCGGTGGCGGTGCACGTCCCACCACGGCCGCGCGTGGCGCAGGAAGCGACGCTTTTCGTCGTCCGGAAGCTGCTGCCAGATGGCATGGCTGTGCGGACGAAGTGCGTCCACGGCGGGGCGAAACCCGACCTCGGCGGAGCGGCGGCGGAGCCATCGCCAAATCCTCGACACACTGCCCAGCGGTACGTCCGCCAGCGCCACCGGCGCAGGTGCGGCAGGTGGTTGGGAATGCGCCCGGGGGATCAAGCCTCTCCGCGACAAGGCGGTGATCCGTCCCTCGTGCCCGGCTGCGGCGAGCGAGAGCACGGTGTCCACCATCGTCAGCCCGGTGCCAAGGATCAGGACGTCGCCCCCCTCGCTCGCAACCTGCTGCACCGCGTCATGGGCGGCCTCGCCCCAGGGATTGTTGACGAACAGCTCGGGCGGCAGTGCCGACGAGCCAGGAAAGGGCGTCGGTGGCTGGTTACCTTGGGCCAGCACCAGCGCTGAAGCCGCGACCCTGCTCCCATCACCAAGGGTAAGCACCCAGCCGTCATCGGCCTGCTCGGCGCCGACCACCATCGTCTCGCCTGCTGCCACGCCCGGCGCGGCGGCGAGCTGCTCGCCAAGGTAGCGGCCGAAGGCGCGGCGCTCGGCGAAGCTCGACCCATCGTCGCCGCACCAGTCGGCAAAGTGGTTCGGGCGATCGGGCCAGGCGCTCATCTTGCCGGTCTGCACGTTCAGAAGGTGCACCGGTTCGCGGGTCGAATAAGCCACGCCGCGGCCGAGGCGCCCCGATCCGTCGAACAGCACAACAGGCACACCGCGCCGCGCCAGGTGCGCGGCGGTCATGGTGCCCGAAAAGCCACCTCCGACAATGGCGACCGGACGAGCCGGCGCCGGCTCAGATCTCATAATCGGGCCAGGCGTGGGGATCGGGAGCGGCTGCCTTGCGGCGAACCATGTAATCGTGGAGACCACTTACCGTGCGTCCGGCCGTTTCGGTGAAGAACGCGGGAACGACGGCGTGCACCAGGCAGGCCAGTCCCCCTCCGATCATTCTGAGACCGATTGCAACGGCGCCGGCTCCGTGCCCGGCCCAGCCCATGCCCAGCGAACGGGGATGGTCGAGGAACAGCCGGCCGATCATGCGTCGCCTCTCCTTGGCGTTTGTGGTGACCCCGACTGGATTCGAACCAGTGGCCTACGGATTAGGAATCCGGCGCTCTATCCTGCTGAGCTACGGGGCCTTGCCGGCCTCTTAGAGGATGGCGGCAGCGCAAATCAACGCAGGGCCGCGACTTAAGCGCGCTCGACCTGCGGGATGGGACGCCGGTGCGACAAAGCCGGCACCCTTGTGCGCACCTCCGTAATGCGGGCAGGGTCGACCTCCGCAAAGGCGAGGCCCGGCTCCCCGTCCATGGCGAGCAGCAGTTCGCCCCATGGGTCCGCGACCAGGCTGTGGCCATAGGTCTCGCGTCCGTCCTCGTGCGTGCCTGCCTGCGCCGCCGCCACTACGAACAGGCCGGCCTCAATCGCCCGCGCCCGCAACAAGGTCTCCCAATGCGCCTCGCCAGTCGGCACGGTGAAGGCCGCAGGAACGGCGATCGTGTCGGCGCCAGCCTCCGCCAAAGCCGCGAACAAGGCCGGAAAGCGGATGTCGTAGCAGATGGTCAGGCCCAGCCGCCCGACCGGCGTGCCCTCCACCACCACCGCTCTCTCGCCTGGGGCATAGCTGGCCGACTCGCGCCAGCTCTCGCCGGTGGGCAGGTCGACATCGAACAGGTGGATCTTGTCGTAGGTGGCGCGAACGTCGCCCAGCGGATCGATCACGAAGCTGCGATTGGCGAGCAGGCCGTCGTCACGCCTGATGGCAAGGCTGCCAAGATGCACCCACATGCCCTCCCGCGCGGCGGCCTCGCGGACGACGGCAAGAACCCGATCCTCGGCTTCGGATTTCAGCCTTGCCGCGGCACGCGCCCGATCCCGGTCGAGCAGGCCGCTCATTTCCGGCGTGAACAGCATGGCCGCTCCCCCCGCGCGAGCCGTGCCTACCGCCGCCGCGAGATCCTTCCCATTGCGCTCCGGGTCGATCCCGGTCTGCGCCTGGAGCAGCGCAATCCGGCTCATGCCGCGAGCAGGGTGTCGAGCCGTCCTTCGCGCTCTAGGGCGAACAGGTCGTCGCAGCCGCCGACGTGGCGACCGTCGATGAAGACCTGGGGAACCGTCATCCGGCCGGACCGCTCGATCATCTCATCGCGCTTGGGTCCGCCCGCGTCGAGATTGTAGATCCTGGCTTCGATCCCCTTGGAACGCAGCAACGCCTCGGCCCGGATGCAGTAGGGGCAGGTCGATTTGTAGTACATTTCCACGTTGGCCACGGCGCCTGGTCTCCTGAAGTGCTTCTGCCCTTAGATAGAATGTCGGACGCGAAGCGCCAGTCGGTCAGTCGGGCACACGGGCGAAGGCAAGCAGCTCGACCTGTTCTGCGCCAGCCCGGCGAAGCGCCCGCGCACAGGCTTCTGCGGTCGCTCCGGTGGTGATCACATCGTCCACCAGGATGAAGGATCGGCCCTTCACATCCGCTCCGGCTCGAACCGCGAATACTCCACTCACGGCCTTGCGCCGCTCGGCAGGATTGAGGCCCTTGAGCCGCGGCGTGGACCTTGTCCGCACCAGCAGGTCCGGGTCCAGCGACCTGCCGAGGTGCCCCCCGATCAACGCCGCCTGGTTGAAGCCCCTCCCCCACAGTCGCCAACGATGGAGCGGAACGGGCACCAGCACCGCCTCGGGGTCGAGCGCCTGCAGCGGACGCTTCATCATGTCGGCCATAACCCGGGCGAGCGCGATCTTGCGGCCATATTTCAGGCGCATGGCAATCGTTCGCGACACCGGTCCGTAAGCGATGGCCGCCCGGATTCGCGCCAAACAGCTCTGGGTCTGCTCGCACGCCAGGCACTCACCTTGCCCGCCGGTCAGTACCCGGCCGCAGCGGTCGCACCCGCTGCCGAGAAAATCGAGCGTGCCCCAGCAGTCGCCGCAGAACAGGCCGACGGCGGGCGTGATTTCTCCGCATCCTGGGCAGCGCGGTGGAAGGGCGAAGTCGAGCACCAACCCGCCGACCGCCCGCATGCCCTGCAACGCCACCACCCCGTTCATAACCCCCTTGTCCGCCAGTGCGGCGGTTCCCACAAGGGGGCATGGCCGAAACCTTCTTCGACGAGCCGGCGCGGATCGCGCGCCGCGAACGCGCGCTTGGACGGGAGCCTCGGCCCTTTCTGGCAGAACGCATCCTTGGCGAATGGCTCGAGCGGCTAGCCCCAGTCAGCCGGCGCTTCGACCGCGTGCTCGTGACCGGCATCCCGTCGGCGCTCCAAGCGCAACTGGCCGGGGTCGGCGGCGACGTGCGTTTTGCCGGCGGCATCGATGCGCTGGCCGGTGAGGAGCCGGAAAGCCTCGACCTGATCCTCGTCATGGGTGAGCTCGACTGCCGCGACGAACTTCCGCTCCTGCTGCGGATCATCGCTTCTCGCCTTGCTCCTGGCGGACTGCTCGCCGGCGCGGTTCCCGGCGGGCAGAGCCTGCCCATGCTGCGTGCCGCGCTCCATGCGGCGGACCGGGAAGCCGGCGCATTCGCCGCCCGCATGCATCCAAGGATCGAACCGGGTGCCCTCGCCACCCTGCTCGGCGAGGCGGGCTTGCGCGACGCGGTCGTCGACGTGGACCGGCTCACCCTCCGCTACCGCAGCCTCGACCGGCTGGTCGGCGATCTTCGCGATCATGGCGCCACCAACGTCCTGCTCGCCCGGACGCGCCGCGCCATGGGCAAGGCCGCCCTCCGCGCCGCCCGCTCCGCCTTCGAAGCGGCAGGCGACGGCCAGGCCACCAGCGAGCAGGTCGAGATACTCCATTATGCCGGCTGGGCACCGCGACCGGGGAAAACTGCTTAACCGGAAAGCAACAACATGCTGCGCAAGGTTCGTTAACTCCGCACGATTAGCAAAATCGGCGTGGACGTGGACCAGAGGAGGGTGGCTTGGACGCTATCCGAACGATGTTGCGCAAGTTGCGCGCTGACCAGAGCGGCGCAACGGCGATCGAATATGGATTAATTGTGGCCCTGTTGGCCGTGGCTTGCATCACAGGCCTGTCTTCGCTTGGCGGAGGCACCAATGGAATGTGGGGCAAGATCGACGGCTGGGTCGTGGGCGCAACGAACAAGGTCAGCTGACCGGGCTTCGCAAGAACCGGTGGGAGGGCGGCAGCCGATCAAGGCGCCGCCCCCTTCAGCGTGCATCCCGGCGGCGATCAGCGGCGCTGGCCGAGCACCACCAGCTTGACCTTCTGGCCCGGCACAAGCCGCGCGTTGGCGGCAAGGCCGTTGAGGGACAGGAAGCGCTCGACCTGGAAGTTTGGATAGGCCATCCGCGCCGCCAGGCTCTGCACCGTGTCCCCGCTTCGCACGGTGTACACATTGATCACCCGCGGGCGGATCGCCGCCGCCTCCTGCGCACCGATCCGGCGGAGAGAATTCACCATGGAGGCGAACGGTCCGACCCCCTGCCCGCCGCGCGTCAGCATGGTGAAATCGTACGCGGTGTTCTGGTCAAAGGCGTAGGCAAAGACGCTGACGTCCACGACCCCGTTCGACGTCTGCGCCCGGCCGACCACATATTCGACCGGGATCCCGTTCACCGTGGTCTGGTTCCGGTCCACCAGCTGGATCTGCGTGCGACCGCCCGTCAGCTCCTGCAGCCGCTGCTGGATGTACGCCTGGAGGTTGCCGGAAAAGCGGCCGGTCTTGAACTGGGCCTGGCCGGCCGAACCCTGGATCGACACGGCGTCCGTGCTGTTCTGCATGAGGTAGCCGGTCGGCACCGTGAAGGCGAGGCGCAGGTCCGGGTGGACAAAGGTGCGGCCGTCGATCACGCCCTGCGCGGGATCGTCGTCGACGAACACGCCTTGTAGCTGAGCCAGGAACTGATCGCGGTTGCGCAGGCCAGTGCCTGACCGCCCCGTCTGCCGGGCAAGCTGCGAGGCTTGCGCGACCCGGTTCTCGCTGTTCGGGTGGGTCGTCGCCCATTCTGGAGTGGAGCGGTTGTCCCGGCCCTGCACCCGCGCCTGAAGCGCCGTGGCGCGGCCAAGCGCCGCCAGCATGCTCGCCGAAGCAGCGGGATCATAGCCGGCCCGGCTGATGTAGCCGATCCCGAGGCGGTCGGCGTCATATTCCTGGCTTCGGCTGAACCGCAGCGTGTTGAGCTGCGAACCCTGCTGCGCCAGCTGGCCGATGGCACTGCCGATACCGCCGCCGATCACCGAACCGATGATGGCACCAAGGATCCCGCTGACCGCGTTGCGCTGGGCCGCCGTCTGGCGGGCCTGGGCGTGATTGGCGGCGACGTGGCCGGTCTCGTGGCCGAGCACGAAGGCCAGCTCCGCCTCGTCGTTCATCAGGCCCATCAGCTGACGGGTGATGTAGATGTAGCCGCCCGGCACCGCAAACGCGTTCTCGACCGCGGAATTCAGCGTGGTAAAGCGGTAGGCGGCGGGATTGACGCCGGTGTAGGCGGCTACCCGGCGGCCGATGCTCTCGACATAGGCCCCGCGGGCACCAGTCTCCGCGCCGCCATATTCCTGGATAACGGCAGGGTGCTGCTGCTGCGCCTGCTGCACATAGCGGGCGTTGAGGTTGCGGTAGGCCGTCTGGGCCGAAAGCGCGGCGGGGGCCGTGACGACCGCGGCGGCGCTGAGCATGAGAATGGTCTTGCGCATGGGGATATCCGTACTCTGGATGGTTTTCGCCACCCTGAACGGAACGGATGCGGTCCGGGTTCCGGGCCGCCCCGGCGCGGGCGCGGCCTAGAGCCGGCCGTGCTGGTCCTCGGTCTGGAACATGCGATCCACCTCGGCGACCAGGTCCTTGAGGTGGAAGGGCTTGCTCAGCATCTTGGCCTCCGGTGCCGTGCGACCGCTCTGCAATGCGACCGCGGCAAAGCCGGTGATGAACATCACCCGGATCGAGGGGTCGATCACGCCTGCCTTCTGGGCGAGCTCGATCCCGTCCATTTCGGGCATGACGATGTCGGTCAGCAGGAGGTCAAACGATTCGCTGTGCAGCAGCGGCATCGCTTCCGTGCCGCAGCCGACCGCCTTGACGCTGTAGCCGACCCGCTCCAGCGCCCGCGCGAGATACTCGCGCATCGAACTATCGTCTTCGGCCAGGAGGATCTTGATCATGAGAATGGTCTCTTATGCCCGCAAGCTTTAAGATTTTCTAGGTGGAACGGCGGCTTGTGGCTCCACATGGCAAGAAAATAGGTGCATGGACCCGGCGACGTGCAATTTTCAGTCAAGGGGCCCAGCGGGTTTGACCACGCACACGTCCAGCTCGCACGACCTTGCGCCACCCCGCCTGATCCCCGGCTCCGGCTCCCTCCCGATTGTCCTTTCGGTGCCGCACTCCGGGCGTGTTTATCCCGACTGGTTGATCCGCCTCAGCCGGCGCGGGCGGGAAAGCCTGTTTCCGCTCGAGGATCCGCTGGTCGACCGACTTGTCTGGCGCGCACAGGCGCTGGGCATCGCCTGCGTCATTGCCGACGCGCCGCGAGCCGCCATTGACTGCAACCGCGGCGAGGACGAGCTCGATGCCGGGGTCATCAGCCTGCCTCCAGGTGCAGGCAGTGACGGCTGGCGAGTTCGGGCCGGGCTGGGGCTGATACCGGGCCGACTCGCAGCTGGCGGCGAATTGTGGCGCAGGCGCATCGGCCGCGGCGAACTAGAGGCGCGGCTCGCCACGGCCTGGCGGCCCTTTCACGCCCTTGTCGCGCAGCAGCTTGCCTTGCTGAGGACAACTCATCCCGAGGTGCTTCTGCTTGATTGCCATTCCATGCCGTGGCGACCGGGCCAGGCGCAGCTTGTGATCGGCAATCGGCACGGCTCCACTGCGGCTGCCTTCCTCACCGACCTGTGCCGTCACACCGCCGAGCAGCAGGGCTTCAGCACGGCCTGCAACGACCCCTATGCGGGCGGCCATGTCATCGCGGCGCATGGTGCGCCGGGCAAGGGCGTCCATGCCCTTCAGCTTGAGCTTGACCGCCGCTGTTATCTCGACAGCGCGGGCAAGGCTCCCGGTCCCGGGTTCGACCGGTCTGCGCGACTGCTCCAAAGGCTTGCCGAGGTACTGGGCGACGCCTTGCGGAAGGGCCGCCCATCACTTCCCATCGCCGCCGAATAAAAAAGGCCCCCGGCAATTCTGCCGAGGGCTTTGGAGGTCAAGGGGAACGCAGCCGATCAACGAAGACCCGTGACCAGCGCGTCCTGTCAGATGGTGGCTGATCTACGCTCGGCCAAGTAGGGTCGAGCTTCGCCCTACCCTGCCAAGGTCACGCTTCGACCGGCTGAGCGGACGGAGCGGTGAGGCCAGCCGGCCCCTTCCCCTGCTCGGCTTGCCGCGCGAAGATCTCGCGTGTCTGCGAAAGGCTGAACAGGTGGGCGAAGATCAGCGGCAACAGCCCGCTCTGGTTCATCTTGCGCAGCTCGTCCCCGCGAAGCTCGCGCAGCTTCTCCTCGTCGATCATCTGAAAGCCGCGGTAGATGAAGGGCTGCTCGCTGCCTTCCGGCTGGATGGCAACTTCGCCGTCCATCAGCAGTCCTGCCTTCTTGATCTCGGCCATGAACAGGCCGGTGCGCTGGCCGGCTTCCTCGAATTGCTCGCAGAACTGGAGAATGGCCTTGGTTGCCTCGCTCGGCTGATCTCCATCGAACAGGGGCTGGCCATCGTCGAAGTCACCCACCGCGCCCGAGGTCGGATCGACGCACAGCGACAATTCGTCACCCTGGGGGTTCAGGCGGGCGAGGAGAAAGGGATAGCGCCGCAGATAGGCCGGAAGGTAGACGTGGCGCTCGATCGGCTGCCCTTCGGCATCGATGAAGGTGTTGACGCCCTCGTTCAGCCCCATCAGCGCCAGTGGCACGGGATCGTCACCAGCAGAGAAGATGATCGGGTAGTGGCGCTGGGCAAGCCCGAACTCATCAACGGTCAGCGGAATGGCATGGACGTTCGCAACGGCGGGCAGCGCCGGCAGGCCACGCACCTTGAGCTTGCCATGCTGCTGGCTGCTGATCGGCTCCAGCTGGGTGTAGAGGAGCGGAAGGCCGGTGTTCGGCGCAGCGGAAGCCATTGATCTCTCCTGATATCTGGTGTGGGGGAAGGCCCGCCAGGCACCCGTATGTGAAACCGTGATGGGCCGCGCCTCTATGCGGGCTCGGCGATGCTTGCAAGTGTGGCACCATCCCGTGCACAAAAGCCACGCCGAGTTCAGTTTCAGTTCAACGCCAGGTGAGCAGTGCACGGCGGTCTTCTCCGCTCTTCTCGGCGCCCCACCTGCAGGTACCTACCCGTTCATGCTGCTGTCGTTTCCGCTTCTTGCCTGGCTCTCCTCCCTCGCCGGAGTGGCGGAACTGCAGCCGGTCGCGGTGACGCGGCTGGTTGTACGGGAGGAGCTGATCCTGCGCGTGCCGGTGATCCGCCCCCGCCCGACCAGGCCGATCCGGTGGGAAGAAAAAAAAGGGCCCAAGTGCATTGGTGCCGACCAGATTGTTGCTGCAGCCCTGGGTGATGAACGCTCGGTCGATTTTCTGATGGCAGACCGTAGCCGCATCCGGGCGCGAATGGATGATGACTGCCCCACCCTCGACTTCTACGGCAACTTCTACATCCAGCCTGAGGACGAAAAGGTCTGCGCCAAGCGCGACGAGATCCGCAGCCGCATTGGCGCTTCATGCCGGATCGAGAGGTTTCGGCGGATGGTTCCGCGCCCGCTTTAAGTCCCCTTTCCTTGACAGGAACAGCGTCTTGGGTCACGGCGCGAAGCGCCCGGCCAGCCTTTGATGTCGTGCCGGCCCTTCCTCTTGTCCGGATAACTTGATGCCATTTGCCGACCTCGGCCTTTCCGACGAACTGCTGCGCGCCATTGGCGATAGCGGCTACACCGAGCCGACGCCGATCCAGGCCGGTGCCATTCCGCCCGTACTGATGGGCAAGGACCTGGTCGGCATTGCCCAGACCGGAACCGGCAAGACCGCTGCCTTTGTGCTGCCGATGATCGACATCCTGGGCGAAGGCCGCAGCCGCGCCCGGATGCCGCGCAGCCTCATTCTTGAACCCACCCGCGAACTCGCCGCGCAGGTTGCCGAGAATTTCGAGAAGTACGGCAAGTATCACAAGCTTTCCATGGCGCTGCTGATCGGCGGCGTGCAGATGGGTGACCAGATCAAGGCGCTCGAGAAGGGCGTGGACGTGCTGATCGCGACGCCCGGCCGGCTTATGGACTTGTTCAGCCGCGGCAAGATCCTGCTGACCGGCTGCGACCTCCTCGTCATCGACGAAGCCGATCGCATGCTCGACATGGGCTTCATTCCCGACATCGAGGAAATCTGCACCAAGCTGCCCAAGCAGCGGCAGACCTTGCTGTTCTCGGCCACCATGCCGCCGGTGATCCAGAAGCTCGCCGCGAAGTTCCTGACCGAGCCCCGCCGGATCGAAGTCGCGCGCCCGGCCTCGTCCAACCTCAATATCGAGGCCAAGCTGGTCGAGACCCGGTCGGACAAGAAGCGCGAGGTTCTTCGCGAACTGCTGCGCGCCGAGGACGTGTCGACCGCCATCATCTTCTGCAATCGCAAGACCACGGTTCGTGAGCTGACCACCAGCCTCAAGCGATCGGGCTTCGCCGTGGGCCAGATCCATGGCGACATGGAGCAGGCGGCGCGGATTGCCGAACTGGACCGCTTCAAGGGCGGCGAGATCAACATCCTCGTCGCCTCCGACGTCGCCGCCCGCGGTCTCGACATCAAGGGCGTCAGCCACGTCTTCAATTTCGACGTGCCCTGGCAACCTGATGATTATGTTCATCGCATTGGCCGCACCGGTCGTGCTGGAGCGAAGGGCAAAGCCTTCACCCTCGCCGCGCGCGAGGACGGCGAGGCTGTCGCCCAGATCGAAAAGCTGACGGGTACGCCCATTCCGCGCTTCGCCCAGGACGCCAAGACTGGCAGCGCCGAAGAGGTCGCGCCAGAAAACGATGAGAAGCCGAAGACCAAGCGCCCGTCGTCGCGGCGGTTGGACAAAGCCAAGTCCGAGCCGGTCCAATCAGCGCCGGAACCGCGCGCCCGCAAGCCCAAGCGCACCGAAGAGCCACAACCCATGTCGGCCCCCGCGGCCCGTGAGCAAGCTCCTGCGCCGCGCGAGACTGCGCCGCCGGTCCGCGAGCAGTCACCGCGCAAGCCCGCGCCGGCCCAACGTGATTCTGAACCGGCTGAGGAGGAGGGCTGGAATGGTCCCCTCCCGAGCTTCCTGTCGGTGTCGTTGGGCAACTGACGGGTGGACGTCACCGTCTACCATAATCCGGCGTGCGGGACGTCGCGGGGGGTTCTTGCCCTTTTGGAGGAGCGCGGGATCACCCCGCACGTCATCGAATATCTGAAAACCCCGCCAAGCCGCGACGACGTCCGAGCGCTGGCGGCGCAGGCCGGCGTTCCATTGCGCGCGCTGCTGCGCGAGAACGTGCCGCCCTTTGCCGAGCTTGGCCTGGCCGACGAGCGCCTGGCAGAGAACGTGCTGGCCGAAGCGATCGAACAGCATCCCATTTTGCTGAACCGTCCGATTGTCGTGACCCCCAGGGGCACAGCGCTCTGCCGGCCCAAAGAAAAGGTGCTGGACCTGCTTTGAACGGATGCCGGCCCGGTTAACGCCTCGCCAACGCCGCTGCGGGGCCGATCTGCGCCGAGCCGAGCTTCCACTCCCCGCGCCGGGGCCTATCCCTTCGGAGAAGAAGGAGAAGCCCATGACCTGGAATATAGCCCGCACCGAAGCGCTGGCCAACCCCGATGCCGCACGGTTCAAGGTCCTCGAGCGACTGCAGCGGCTCGGCGAGCTGGAGGATGCGGAGAGCCAGGTCGTACATATCCTGATCGACGCCATCCTGATGGCCGAAGCCTACCGAGGCGCACGCCACCAGGTGACCTTCCTGCCCGAGATGACCCGAAACGTGGACCACCTGCTGCGTGACCTCGCCATCCTCGACAAGGCGGATGAGTTGGCGGCGGTGTAGAGGTACGTAACGGCCTTGTCACCGGCATCACCGCGCGATCCGGTCGAGAAGTTCTCGAAGTTCACATAGGGCGCAGCTTTTCCAGCAGCGCCTCGGTGCGTCAACTTCGTCAGCAGTTTGAAAGAGCCTCGCGGCGATCCGCTCCGAATGCTGGAGCAGGGAAATCCTACTTTGCAAGCTACCGATGGAATGCCTGCTATGGGTGGGCCGACGCTCAGGTACGAAGCGATCTGAAGCTCCCACAGAGTGAGATTCTCAACCTTCGGGGTAGATGCCGTCGAGCAGTGGTAAACAAAACATTAAATATAGTTTGCCTATCTGTGGGTTAGCTGTTTTAGGGCGATTGGACCGGATCGAGGGAATCGCGAGACGGTCATCTTCAATCTTTCAGCGCGCTTATCCAGCGAGTGGGGTTTTTCGTCATGTCTAAGAATCGTTTGGCCGCGGTTGCGGCTCTTGGAGCAGCCATCGCCTTCGCCTACCCAGCCTCGGCTGCAACGACCATCATCCCGCAGGACAACTCGTCTCCCGGACCGACGTTGGCGTTCACTGCTGGTACCGCAACTGCAACCTTCGGCGCTAACTACACCGTCAACGGGTCCTTCTCGGATAGCTTCTTTTTTACTCTGTCCAACGACGCCACGATCACGTCGGGACAGGTGACGACGAATGCTGAAGGCGGGTCGAACAGGCTCACCAACGATCTTGACTTTAGCGTTGTGAATCTTGCTACCGGCGGCACCACCCTCCTGACGTTCAGTTCGAACGGGAGCGACAAGAACGAGACCCGCGTGATCTCGGCGGCCTCACTTCCGTACGCTCTGACTGCCGGTACATATCGCCTCAACGTCAGCGGCAACGTGCAGGCCGCCCCGGCGTCCTATGCGGGGAACTTGCAGTTCGCTGCCGTTCAATCCGCCGTTCCCGAGCCGGGCACATGGGCGCTGATGCTTCTTGGATTCGGCGGCATTGGGGCGAGCATGCGGCGTAGTCGCCGACAGGGCACGGCCAAGTTGATGCAAATGGCGTAAGCTAAGCTCACCTTCGATTAAGACGAGGGGCTCGGCCGATGCCGGGTCCCTTTCTTGTGCGAGTAGGAGCCGGGACAAAGATCTTCGGTTGTGTGAAGGATTGGAGCCGTCCGCTATGGGTCGAAAGCAGACATTCGCGAGATGCCTGAGATCAGCCTTTCCGCCCCGCCCGATAGCGATCGAGGAAGTTGCGCACGTGGCTGCCCAGACGCCCCTCACCAATGGCGTCGCGCAAGCCCTGCATCATGCGCTGGTAGAACCACAGATTATGCTCGGTCATCAGCATGGCACCGAGGATCTCGCCCGAGCGGACGAGGTGGTGGAGGTAGGCCCGGCTGTAACGGGTGCAGGCGGGGCATGGGCAGCCCGGTTCTAGCGGCTCCTTGTCCTCGGCGTGGGCCGCATTGCGGATGTTGATGGCGCCGTCGGCGGTGAAGGCCTGGCCGGTGCGGCCCGAACGGGTGGGAAGCACGCAGTCGAACATGTCGATGCCGCGGGTGACCGCCTCGACGATGTCGTCGGGCTTGCCGACACCCATGAGGTAGCGCGGCTTGTCCACCGGCAGCTGGCCAGGTGCGAAGTCAAGGCAGCGGAGCATCGCCTCCTGCCCCTCGCCCACCGCCAGCCCACCGACCGCATAGCCGTCGAAGCCGATCTCGATCAGTCCGTCAGCCGAGCGCTGGCGTAGACCTTCGTCCAAGACGCCCTGCTGGATGCCGAACAGCGCAGCGCGTTCGGCATGCTCGCCGCCGCGGTCGAACTCCTCGCGGCTGCGCCTCGCCCAGCGCAGCGAACGCTCCATCGCCTCGACCTGCTTCTTCTCCGGCGCGTCAGAGGAGACCAGCTGGTCGAACTGCATCACGATGTCGGAGCCGAGCAGCCGCTGCACCTCGATCGAGCGTTCGGGGCTGAGCATGTGGCGCGAGCCGTCGAGGTGGCTCTTGAAGCTTACCCCTTCCTCGGTGACCTTGGTGAGGTCGCTGAGGCTCATCACCTGATAGCCGCCGCTGTCGGTCAGGATTGGCCTCTCCCAGCCCATGAAGTGGTGAAGCCCGCCGAGCCGCGCCACCCGCTCGGCACCGGGGCGGAGCATCAGGTGATAGGTGTTGCCAAGGATGATGTCGGCTCCGGCCGCGCGGACACCTTCGGGCTTGACCGCCTTGACCGTGGCGGCGGTACCGACCGGCATGAAGGCCGGCGTGCGTATCTGCCCCCGCTGCATGGCGATGGTGCCCAGCCGGGCGCGGCCGTCGGTGGCCTGGATAGAGAAAGCAAAGCGGGAGGACATGGGGGTGCCCCTACCCGCTCCCGTTCGCTCAAGTCGAGCGCCGCCCTCGACTTCGCTTGCAGCTAACGGATACGGACCGGGCGATGATCGAGTCTTGGCTGTATCCTGTCCTCACCACCGTGGCACTGGTCGCGGGCTTCATCGACGCCATCGCGGGTGGCGGCGGGCTGATCATGATGCCGGCGCTGCTGGTCAGCGGTGTGCCGCCGGTTCAGGCGCTTGGAACCAACAAGCTGCAGTCGATGTGCGGGACCTTTGTCGCCATGCGCAATTATGGCGCCAAGGGACTGATCGAGTGGCGGCCGAACCTGCCGACCGCCTTGATCGTGTTTGCCGGTTCGGCCAGCGGCGCGCTTTTGGTCCAATGGGTCGAGGCGCGCACCCTGGCGCTGATCATTCCGCTTCTGCTGCTCGCCAACGCCCTCTACATTCTCGTCAGCCCAAGGATGAGCGACGAGGATGCCCATCAGCGGCTCAGCACCACCGGCTATGCCCCGATCGGCGGCGCAATCGGCTTCTATGACGGATTCTTTGGTCCGGGCACCGGCACCTTCTTCTCCTCAACGCTCGTGGCCCTGCGGGGCCACGGTCTGACCCGGGCCACCGCGCTGACCAAATATTTCAACTGGACCAGCAACATCGCGGCGGTGTTGCTGTTCGCGGCCAGCGGCAAGGTGCTGTGGCTCTTGGGGCTGAGCATGGCTGTGGGCGCCATGGTGGGCGGGTGGCTCGGCAGCCACACGGCCATGCGTTACGGCGCCAGGCTCATCCGGCCGCTGCTGGTGACGGCCAGCATCGCCATGACGGCAAGGCTGCTGTGGGGCTATTTTGCTGCATGAACAAACCACAACTTGCCGTTCAGCTTGATAGAAGCTGCGCGAACTTAATCGTTCTTTGTTCGCAACGACAATGAACGGGGATATGTCATGAAGATGCTGAAGGGGGCTCTTGTCGCAGGTGCCGCCATGATGCTGAGCGGCTGTATTCGGGACGCGCGCATCGCCATGCCGAACGAGCTCACCGCCTCGACCGAAGCGCTGCAGATCAGCGGCATGGGGCTTGGGCGCCGCGGCGATTTCAAACTGGCGGGGATGGACGGTCGCTTCACCCGCGGCGCGGACAGTCTGTCGTTTTCTGGTGACTTGCTGGTGAACAACAGCGGCGGCGGCAGCTTTCGCTACGCCGGGCTTGAAGGCACCTGCCGGTATCGCGAGCAGGAGGTGAATGTCGGCATTTTCTCCACCCGCACCAAGCCCTTCGCCTACCACTGCTATCTCAACCGCAACGGGGTTCCGGCCGGCGAGCTGCTGATCCGGGAAGAGCGCGGCACCACGGGCGCCATGCTGAGCAAGCGCGGGCGCGAAGGCTATCTGATCTTCGACAACGTTCACTACGACATCAAGTCAGTCCACCGCCTGGAAGGTGGGCGGCTGGCGACTGCGACTGCGCTTGGTTACCGCTTCGACATGGCGGGTCGGTCGGTCGGCGCGGTCGACCTCAATGGCCCCAACAAGACGCTCTTCGCGCCGCGCGTGGGCGCTTCGCGTGAAGCGATTTTTGCTGGCGGCCTTGCGCTGTCGGTGCTGTGGGACCCGGCCACGCTCTGAGCCCACCCCGCCCTCTGGCCCGTGGCATGTGCCGACAACCTCTCCTATATGCCGGCGCATGCTCACGGACGTGCAACGACGGCGACAGACGCGGATCGGCCTGACCCTGGCCGGAGCGATCATCATCGCGTTCGTGGCGCTGCACGTCTGGGCGGTTTTCGTCCTTGATCTGCAAGGTTGGGCCTGGGCGCTCACGGTGCCGCTGGTGGCGGTGCTGAGCTGGCTCAGCGTCGGGCTGTTCATCGTCGCGCATGACGCCATGCACGGCAGCCTCGCGCCTGGCAGAGCGGGCATCAACCTGTTCTTCGGTCGGCTGACCTTGCTGCTCTACGCCGGCTTCTGGATGGACCGGCTGACCCCGAAGCATTTCGACCATCACAAGCATGTCGGTACGGAGCATGATCCCGATTTCGCGGCCGACCATCCAACCCGCTTTTGGCCGTGGTACGGTCAGTTCATGGTTCGCTATTTCGGTCTGCGCGAATTCCTGGTGCTGAGCGTGATCGTGTGGAGCTACGTGCTGCTGCTCGGCGCGCCGCTCGGCAACCTGCTGCTGTTCTGGGCGGTGCCGGCGATCCTGTCATCGCTTCAGCTCTTCTATTTCGGAACCTACCTGCCGCACCGGCACGAGGAAGCGCCCTTTGCCGACGAGCATCGCGCCCGCAGCAACAACTTCGGCGTGCTCGCCTCGCTGCTCACCTGCTTCCACTTCGGCTATCACCGGGAGCATCATCTGAGCCCCGGCACGCCGTGGTGGGCGCTTCCCGCCAAGCGCCGCGAACTCAGCCTTTAGCCGTCGCCGATTGGCCCGAATTGCCTTCCTCTGCCCGCCCTTCGCGGCGCATCTGGCGAGCTTTGCGGCGCTGGGCGAAGCCTTGCAGGCGCGCGGCCACCAGCCCTTTTTCCTGCTGAATGCCGGCGCTTCGGCGACCACGGGAAGCATCCCGATCCACCACGTGCCCGCTCGCACCGGCGATCCACCGGTGGCAAGGGTGCTCGCCGCGGCCGAAAAGCCGGGCGGGCTGCTGGCGACGCTTCGCACGATTGCCGACAGCGCTGCCCTGACGGACCAGCTTTGCGATGGCGGCCGGGAGCGGCTTGCCGCACTTGGAGCGGAAGCGATCGTTGGCGACCAGATGGAGCCGACGGGCTATTTGCTGGCAAAGGCGCTGGACCTCCCCTTCATCGGCCTTGCCTGCGCGGTGCCGATCGACCCAGCGCCTGGCGTCCCCCTCCCGTTCCTCGACTGGCCCTACGAACCGGAGGCGACAGGCAAGCTGCGCCGCACCGCGTCCATTGCGGATGCGCTCAGCCGACGGCAGAACCAGGTGATCGCCGCATGGGCTGGACGGTTCGGGATGGGTCCTCACGCCCGCCTGAGCGATTGCCTGGGCGACGTTCAGCTGGCGCAGATCATCCCGCAGCTCGACTTCCCGAGACCTCAGCCGCTGCCCTTCACGCCGGTCGGGCCGCTGCGCCGTGCAGAGGAGCTTGCCGGCGGGCCGCTGCCCTTTCCGTTACCCGCTGATCGGCCGCTCGTCTTTGCCAGCATGGGAACGCTGCTCGGGGGCGACCTCAAGCTGTGGCGCGCACTTGCCGAGGCGTGCCGCAAGGCGGGGGCCGCGCTGGTGCTGGCGCATGGCGGACGACTGCGCGAGGCCGAGGTGGCAAGCCTCCCTGTTCATCACGCCGCGGCCTTTCTCCCCTATCGCGCGGTGATGCGGCACGCGTCGCTGGTGATCACGCACGGCGGCAGCAACACGGTGCTGGATGCGCTGTCCTGCGGCGTTCCGCTGCTGATCCGGCCGGTCGGCTTCGACCAGCCGGGCAATCTTTCGCGGGTGCGTCATCACGGGCTCGGCGAGAAGCTTGCGAGCACGCGGCGTCCTGCGGCTGTCGCTCAGCAGATCGCGCGGCTCATCAGCGACGAGGCGATGCGCAAGCGCTGCGAGCGGGTCGGCGATGCGCTGCGGAGCGCCGGCGGTGCCGAAAAGGCCGCGTCGGTCGTCGAAGGTGTCCTGCCCGACTGACCGTCAGCGTTGCGGCAACAGCAGGCTCGAATCGCCATAGCTGTAGAAGCGATACCCCGCCCCGATGGCGTGGTCATAGGCGCGCCGCATGGTGTCGAGGCCCATCAGGGCGCTCACCAGCATGAACAGGGTTGACCGGGGCAGGTGGAAGTTGGTCATCAGCCCGCCGACCGCCTTCCAGCGATAGCCGGGCGTGATGAAGATGGCGGTGTCACCGTCAAAGGGGAGGATGCGCCCGTCGTCGCTAGCCGCGCTTTCGAGCAGGCGGAGCACGGTGGTGCCGACTGCGATGATCCGGCCGCCGCGATCCCTGGCAGCGTTCAACCGCTCGGCAGTCGCGGCATCGATGCGGCCCCATTCGGCGTGCATCTTGTGGTCGGCCGTGTCGTCCGCCTTGACGGGCAGGAAGGTGCCGGCGCCGACATGCAGGGTCAGCGTCTCGCGCGCGATCCCGGCGGCGTCGAGGGCGGCGATCAGCCGCGGGGTGAAGTGAAGTGAAGCGGTCGGGGCGGCGACCGCGCCCTCCGCCGCCGCGAACATGGTCTGGTAGTCTTCGGCGTCGGCCTGATCGATCGGCCGCCTGGAAGCGATGTAGGGTGGCAGTGGCATGGTGCCGGCGCGGTGAAGCAGGACTTCCACCGGCTCGTCGCCCGCGAAGCGGAGCAGCAGGGCACCATCGCTGCCCTTCTCCTCGCAGATCGCCTCGACCCCGCCGCCGAACGTGACGGTGTCGCCGACCCGCACGCGCTTGGCGTTGCGGACAAAGGCCCACCAGGCGCGCAGGTCGTGGCGCTTGTGGAGGGTGGCGCCGATGCTCGCCTCGCCGCGGCGCCCTTCCAGCTGCGCGGGGATGACCTTGGTGTCGTTGAAGACCAGCACGTCGCCCGGGCCGAGCAGGTCCGGCAGGTCAAGGACGCGGCGGTCCTCCATCCGGTCGCCCTCGACCAGCAAAAGCCGGGCGCTGTCGCGTGGCCGCGCCGGACGGAGCGCGATATTCTGCTCGGGCAGGTCGAAGTCGAACAGGTCCACCTTCATGGCCCTGCCCCTACTTCGCTCCGCAGCTCGGGGAAAGGATCAGCCGCCGAGCGTGGCGCGGACGATCCGGGTCGGTTCTTCCGGCGGTTCGCCGGGAGCGATCTGGTCGACGAAGTTCATGCCCGACACGACACGCCCGAACACGGTATATTTGTTGTCGAGCGAGATGCGCGGCACGAACATGATGTAGAACTGGCTGTTGGCACTGTCAGGGCTCGCCGCGCGCGCCGACGAGACGGTGCCGCGCAGGTGCGGAAGCGAATTGAATTCGGCCTTGACGTCGGGAAGCTCGCTGCCGCCCGTCCCGTCGCCCTTGGGATCGCCGCCTTGTGCCATGAAGCCGGGGATCACCCGGTGGAAGGTCAGGCCGTTGTAGAAGCCTTGCCGGGTCAGCGTCTTGATCCGCTCCACCGCCAGCGGCGCCGCATCGGGACGCAGCTGGATCACGACCGTGCCGCCGCTGGACAATTCAAGCGACCAGCGGTTGCTGAGATCGCTCGCAACCTCTGCCGGTGCATTGATCGGAAGCGGCGCCGCGGCAGGCGCCTGCTGCGCAAGGGCCGGCGCGGACAGGAAGGCAAGCAAGGGCAGCGCGAACTTGAGGCTCATTTTTTCCCCTTTTGCCCGATCCGTGCGCCGACGTCGGCGGCCACGGCGGGCGTGACGAACTTGTTGATATCGCCGCCATAACGCGCGATTTCTTTCACCAGCCTTGACGCAATCGGCTGAAGCGAGACGTCGGCCATCAGGAAGACCGTCTCGATCCGGTCGTTCAGTTGCTGGTTCATGCCGGCCATCTGATACTCATACTCGAAGTCGGCCACCGCCCGCAGGCCGCGCAGGATCATCGCCGCGCCCTGGTTCTCGGCGAAGTCCATCAGCAGGCTGTCGAACTGAGTGACCGAGACATTCGGCATGTCGGCGGTTTCGCGCTCCACCATCGCCATCCGCTCCTCGACCGAGAACATCGGCTGCTTGGACGGATTGGTAGTGACCCCGATCACCAGCTTGTCGCACATCCGCGCGCCGCGGCGGATGATGTCGAGGTGGCCGAGCGTGATCGGGTCGAAGGTGCCGGGATAGACGGCAGTGCGGCTCACCGGTCGCGCTCCACCGCATAGCGGGCGATGGCGCGCAGGAGGTCGGCCTCCCCGCCATGCCCATGGAGGTGCTCGATCGCCTGCTCAACCAGGACAGAGGCCTGCTGCTGCGCTCGGTCGGCGCCGAGGAGGGAAACAAAGGTCGCCTTGCCGGCGCCCGCGTCCTTGCGCAATTTCTTGCCTGCGGCCTGTTCGTCGCCTTCGTGGTCGAGGAGATCGTCGGCGATCTGAAACGCCAGCCCGACGTTGCGGGCGTAGCCGCGGTAGCGGGCACGTCCTTCTTCGGCGACCCTCCCCATGATGACGGCGGCTTCAACCGAATATTCGATCAGCGCGCCGGTCTTGAGCTGCTGGAGCCGGGTGATCGCCTGGAGGTCAAGGGTCTGGCCCTCTGCGGCAAGGTCCATCGCTTGGCCGCCGCCCATGCCGTCGATGCCCGACGCCTTGGCGAGTTCAAGCACCAGTTCGCAGCGTACGAACGGATCCTCATGGGTGCGGTCGTCTGCTAGCAGCTCAAAGGCCAGCGCGTGAAAGCAGTCTCCGGCCAGCACTGCGGTGGCCTCGTCATACGCCTTGTGAACCGTTGGCTTGCCGCGGCGAAGGTCGTCGTCGTCCATGCAGGGAAGATCGTCGTGGACCAGGCTGTAGACGTGGATCGCCTCGATCGCCGAACCTGCCCTGATCGCGCGCTCCTCGTCGATGCCGAACAGGCGGGCGGCAGCGACGGTCAGCAAGGGCCGCAGCCGCTTGCCGCCGCCAATCCCGGCATGACGCATCGCCTGGCAAAGCTGGTCGCGGCCGTCGCACCGGTCGGCCAGCACCCCCTCGAACAAGCGGTCGACGGCGGCGGCGATCCGCCTTGCTTCCCCGAGAAGGTCGGCTTCGTCGGCCATCGCAGCCATCACTGCGCCTCGAACGGACGGGTACCGACAGGCTGGCCGTCCGGCCCGAGGGCAATGGCATCGATCCTCGCCTGGGCCGACTTAAGCCGTTCCTCGCACAAACGCTTGAGGCGATCGCCTTCCTGATAAAGGTCGATCGACTGGTCGAGCGGTGCCTCACCGCGTTCCAGCAGGCGGACGATCTCTTCGAGCCGTGCAAGCGCGGCCTCGAAGGACATGTTTTCGGGGGCGGAAGCCATATGCACCCGATTAGCCGCCGCGGCGAGGGACGCAAGGTCCCTCCCTTGCCTCAGGCCTTGCGAAACGGATCGGCGATGCCGGGCACGATCTCGCCCGGGGCAAGGCCATGCTCGTCGCGCTGGGCGTCGATGGCGGCCGCTTCCGCGTCACGGGCATGCTGCTCGCGCTCGGCACGGAGCTGCTCGATCAGGCTGGCGCGATCGGTGTCGAGGCGGCCGTCATCGACCTGCTCGATCCCGGCCGCCTTCTGCGCCTTGGCCACCGCGGCATCGAGTTCGCGCTGCGAGGTCAGGCCCAGGGTGACCGGGTCCTTGGGCTGGATGTTGGTGATGTTCCAGTGGCTGCGATCGCGGATGGCGGCGATGGTGGTGCGGGTGGTACCGATCAGCTTGCCGATGGCACCGTCCGAGACTTCCGGGTGGTTCTTGATGATCCAGGCGATTCCGTCGGGCTTGTCCTGGCGCTTGGACACCGGCGTGTAGCGAGGCCCCTTGGTGCGGGTGACCTGCTCGGGCGCCTTGAACATCTTGAGGCGGTAGTCGGGATCGGCCTGGCCGCGCTCGATCTCTTCATGCGTCAGTTCGCCCGAACGCAGCGGATCGCGCCCGGTCAGCTTGGTCGCCGCAGTGTCGTCGGCGATCGCCTGGACTTCAAGAATATGGAGACCGCAGAATTCGGCGATCTGCGCAAATGTCAGGCTGCTGTTGTCGACCAGCCAGGCGGCGGTCGCATGCGGCATGAGCGGGGTTGCCTGCGGGGCTTGAGCCATGGTCGTAAGGTCTCCGGACACAAAAAGGGCCGCCCCGTGAGGAGCGGCCGTTATCTTGCAAGCCATACCGGGCTTGACGATCAAGGGCAAGCGTAGAGCGAGGTGACTAGGCCGTTGTCACGCCTTGCCGCGCCTCACCGACATTGAGATTCGTGAGTACCTGATGAAGGCGCCGTCCAGCAGCAATCCCCGGTTGTTCAATCACCACATGGGCAAGCGCAGCCAATGCAACCGCGCCGACCATGTAGAACGGGAGCAGAATTGGCATCGCCCAAGAGGGAATAGCAACAGCCACATCGAACGTCGAAAAGCCAATCCAAAGAAGGCTCCCGTGCAGCAGATACACGCCGAAGGATACCTCTCCGAGCACCCTCGCCCCAGTGGTCCGGAGAGCGCCGAAAACGTTAAATCCGCAAACGACCGATGTGAAGAAAGCTGCAAAGACAAGCATCTGCGGTCCATAGGGATCACGCGTACTTATTAGCGTCACCAGCAAGGACAAAGTCGCCACCGCGCCCACATCTCGACGTGCAAACACAGCCCGCACGGAGTTGCACATCAAGATTTCGTGAGCCAGCATGCCCGAAGCGAAAAGCGGGAGACAATGCCACCACTGAAGGGTTGTAACTGGACCTGCGCCCAATCGCGCTAAAATTGAAAGTACAACTAGCAGTAATGGGAGAACGCAAGTCGGGAGACCCTGAGAACGCAGAATGCTCAGGAGGCTCGCGCACGCAGGAAGGACTAAGAGGTAAAAGAACCATTCCCATCTAAGAGACCATAGTACACCGGCATTTATGAGCCAGGCTTCCTCATAAGCGAGCAGGGGCGGCTGGTTCCAAGTTGTTACCCATTGCAGCAGCGAATAGATGTCTTCAGCCATGAAATGGCGAGGGGCCACGAAAACCAGAACGGCTATGACGACCACAATACTTGCGATCAGTAGCGGCATGATCCGGAACAATCGACCGATAATTAGCTTCAACCAAAAGTCCGAGTTGCGGGGCCGGAGAAGCGCCGCATAAAAAAGTAGGCCGGTGATCATGAAAAAGAACCCGACGGCGCCGGCGCCCAGTTGGTTCAGGATGTTTAGCTTCGGCTCCTGCCACTCGGCGCCCATTGAAGTTCGATCACTCCAGATGACGAAGTGATGTACGACAACTGCTAGTGCGAGGTAGCCTCGTAGCCCGTCGAGGTGTCCAATCCGGTTTGCTACTGATGATACTGGAAATCCGCAGTGCACGGTGGCGCGAGCAGTAAGCGTCGCCGCGACAAGACCGATGACGACTGCAAGCATCAGAACAGAAAGAAATGCTGGCAAGCTTCGCGCCCCCGGCCGGGGCCCGATTGCCGTACCAGCTCAGACTTGCTCAGTTAGCAGCACAATCTTACCAACATGTTCCCCGGCCTCCATCCGCGCGTGGGCTGCGGCGGCTTGCGCTAGCGGAAAGGTCCGGTCCATCACCGGGCGCAGCTGTCCGCTTTCGACAAAGGGCCAGATCTCGCGGCGGAGTTCCTCGGCGACCAGGCCCTTGAAGCTAGTAGGCCGCGGGCGGAGGGTCGAGCCGGTGAGGGTCAGTCGGCGACGCATCACATCGAGGATGTTCAGTTCTGCCGTCACGCCGCGCTGGGTGGCGATGGAGACGTGCCGTCCATCGTCCGCCAGGCAGGAAAGGTTGCGGGGAAGGTAATCGCCGCCAACCATGTCCAGGATGACGTCGGCTCCCGCCCCGCCGGTCAGCCGCCTGACCTCTTCGGCGAAGTCCTGCGTCTTGTAGTTGATCGCCGCCGCCGCACCGAGACCCACGGCGGCCTTGCACTTGGCGTCGCTGCCGCAGGTGACGATCGCCTTGACGCCAAGCAGCCTGCAAAGGGTGATTGCCATGGTCCCGATGCCGCTGGTGCCGCCGTGGACCAGCACCCAGTCGCCTTCGCTGGCGAACCCGCGTTCGAACAGATTGACCCAGACGGTGAAGAGGGTTTCGGGCAGGGCCGCTGCCTCGGCCATGGTCAGTCCGTCCGGCACGGGGAGTGCGGTGGCGGCTGGCGCCAGCGCATAATCGGCATAGCCCCCACCAGCAACGAGCGCAGTCACCTTGCTGCCGATGTGGTGGGTCGCGCCCTCACCCGCTGCGACCACTTCTCCGGCGATCTCCAGGCCGGGGATGTCGCTGGCGCCCGGCGGCGGCGGGTAGAAGCCGCGGCGCTGGAGCACGTCGGGGCGGTTCACTCCGGCAGCGGCGACCCTGACCAGCAGTTCGCCGGGGCCGGGCTGCGGGACTGGGCGCGTGACCGGCACCAGCACTTCCGGCCCGCCGGCCATGCTGATCTCGATCGCCGTCATGACGTCCGGAAGGTCCATCATCCCCACGCTCCCCGTGCTTTGGCCCTGCCATAGTCGCTGGCGGGACGCGGCAAAGCGAAATCTTGTGGACAGAGCCGATATGCAGGTTGACTTGTAGGACCCCGGCCCCAACCTTGCCCCCATGGACGACGATCTGTTCTCGTCACGCCCCGAGGATCCGCTGACGAGCCTTGCCCGCCAGGATCTCGATCCGCTCAGCCAGCACGAACTGGATGCGCGGATTGAAGCGCTCGAGGGAGAGATCGCGCGGGTGCGCGCCCACAAGGAAGCGGTCGCCAAGCACCGTTCCGCGGCCGATGCGCTGTTCAAGCGATAAGCCGCCTCACCGAACGTTTTTCGTCGCTCTTGCAGCGGCCGCGCTGCCTCACAAGATAAGAAGTTAAGAACGCCGGGAGTTTGTGTTCCCGGCCAAGGAGTTCCTTCCAGATGCCAAGTTTCGCCCGCGAGCTCGAACAAACCCTCCACAATGCGCTTGGGGAGGCGAGCCGCCGCCGTCATGAATATGCGACCCTTGAGCATCTGCTCATGGCCCTGATCGATGACGGCCATGCCTCCAAGGTGATGACCGCTTGCGGTGTGAACCGCGACGAGCTCAAGGCCACCGTCAAACAGTATCTCGACGGCGAGCTTGGCGCGCTTGTTGCCGACAGCGGTACCGATCCGACGCCAACCAGCGGCTTCCAGCGCGTGGTTCAGCGCGCCATCCTGCACGTCCAGAGTTCCGGCCGCGACGAGGTGACCGGCGCGAACGTCCTGGTGGCGCTCTTCTCCGAACGCGAAAGCTATGCCGTCTACTTCCTCCAGCAGCAGGACATGAGCCGGCTGGATGCGGTGACCTACATCAGCCACGGCGTTGGCAAGGGCGAGAATGCAGAAGGCGCCCAGCCTTCCGCCGGTGCGGAAACGCCCGAGACCAAATCGGACAAGCCGAGCGCCGACAAGAAGGAAAGCGCGCTCAAGCAGTTCACCGTCGACCTCAACGAAAAGGCAAAGGTCGGCAAGGTCGATCCGTTGATCGGTCGCATGGCCGAGGTCGATCGCACGGTGCAGATCCTCTGCCGCCGGTCCAAGAACAACCCGCTCTATGTGGGCGATCCCGGCGTCGGCAAGACCGCCATCGCGGAGGGCCTCGCGCGCAAAATCGTCGAAGGCGACGTGCCCGAGGTGCTGAAGCCCGCGATCATCTACTCGCTCGACATGGGCGCGCTGCTGGCGGGTACGCGCTATCGCGGCGATTTCGAGGAGCGGCTGAAGTCGGTCGTCTCCGAGCTCGAAAAGCTTCCGGACGCGATCCTGTTCATCGACGAAATCCACACGGTGATCGGCGCCGGCGCAACCAGCGGCGGGGCGATGGACGCGTCCAACCTGCTCAAGCCCGCTTTGTCGGGCGGGTCGATCCGCTGCATCGGGTCGACCACCTACAAGGAGTTCCGCAACCACTTCGAGAAGGACCGGGCGCTGCTCCGGCGCTTCCAGAAGATCGACGTCAACGAACCGACGGTCGAGGACACGATCAAGATCATTGCCGGCCTTCGCTCGAGCTTCGAGGAGCATCACAAGGTCCGCTACACCCCCGACGCGATCAAGTCGGCGGTGGAGCTCAGCGCGCGCTACATCCACGACCGCAAGCTGCCGGACAAGGCGATCGACGTGATCGACGAAGTCGGCGCGATGCAGATGCTGGTGCCGCAGAACAAGCGCAAGAAGGTCATCACGCCGAAGGAGGTGGAGCAGGTCGTCGCGACCATGGCCCGCATCCCACCGAAGAGCGTCTCGACCGACGACAAGAAGACGCTCCAGAACCTTGAAGCGGACTTGAAGCGCGTCGTGTTCGGGCAGGATCTGGCGGTGGAGCGGCTGGCATCGGCCATCAAGCTCAGCCGCGCGGGTCTGCGCGATCCCGACAAGCCGATCGGCAACTACCTGTTCTCGGGGCCGACCGGCGTCGGCAAGACCGAGGTTGCGCGTCAGCTCGCCTCGATCCTCGGCATTCCGCTGCAGCGCTTCGACATGTCGGAATATATGGAGCGCCACTCGGTCAGCCGGCTGATCGGTGCGCCTCCGGGCTATGTCGGCTATGACCAGGGCGGCCTGTTGACCGATGCGGTCGACCAGCAGCCGCACAGCGTGCTCCTGCTTGACGAGATCGAGAAGGCGCACCCCGATTTGTTCAACATCCTGCTGCAGGTGATGGACAACGGCAAGCTGACCGATCACCACGGCAAGACCGTCGACTTCCGCAACACCATCCTGATCATGACCACCAATGCCGGTGCGTCGGACATGGCGCGGGAAAGCATCGGCTTCGGAGCGTCGAGCCGCGAGGACGTGCAGGAAGACGCGATCCGCAAGATGTTCACGCCGGAATTCAGGAACCGCCTCGATGCGGTGGTGCCGTTCGGCTATCTGCCCCCGGCGGTGGTCGCCCGGGTCGTCGACAAGTTCATCCTCCAGCTCGAACTTCAGTTGGCGGACCGTGGCGTCCACATCGAACTCGACGACGAGGCGCGCGAGTGGCTCACCGCCAAGGGCTATGACAAGCTCTACGGTGCCCGCCCGATGGGCCGCCTGGTGCAGGAGAAGATCAAGCAGCCGCTGGCCGAAGAACTGCTATTCGGCAAGCTGGTCCACGGCGGCGAGGTGAAGGTCCGGCTGAAGGACAACAACCCGGTGTTCGAGATCACTCCAGCGGCGCCGGCCAAGACGGCCAAGCCAAAGGGCACCAAGAGCAGGCGTAGCCGTCCAGCCGAGCAGCCGCAGCAATCGCGGACGGGCACACCTTCGGACGAGGCCGGTCAGCCCGAAACACCGCCCGCGGCAGACTGAGCCTCGACCATCCGAAAGGAGGCGATCCGGGTATGGCACCCGGATCGCCTTTTCTCCATGCACCTGATCCGCCTTCGCCGCGTTCAGTGCGGATGAACCAACGCCCATCGAACCAGCGATTTCCTGCGTGAACGCGGCGCTCAGCTTCCTTGCCAATCCGCAGGTCGTCACCCTGCTCGTGCTTGTTGCCGTGGTTGCAGCGCTGATCTGGGACAAGGCGCGCTCCGATGTGGTCGCACTTGCCGGAGCCGCCGTCTTGCTGCTCACCGGCGTGGTACGCCCCATCCAGGTCCAGAGCGCCTTCGCCAGCCCTGCTGTGATCACGCTGGCGAGCCTGTTCGTCATTGCCTACGCAATGGAGCTGGCGGGGCTGCTCGACGCGAGCATCCGTACCCTGGTCGCCATCTGCCGCCGGATCGGCAAGGCGGGGTTGTGGATCGTGATCGCAGTATGCGGCGCGGCGTCCGCCTTTCTCAACAACACGCCAATCGTGGTGCTGTCCGCGCCCATCGTCCGTGACACGGCGAATTCGCTCGGCATCTCCGCCAAGCGGTTCCTCATCCCTCTCTCCTATGCGGCCATCCTTGGCGGCGGCTGCACCCTGATCGGCACGTCGACCAACCTTCTCGTCAGCGACATGGCCGGGGCCGCGGGTCAGGCTCGCTTCGGTCTCTTCGAGATCACCCCGGTAGGGGTCACCGTGGCTATCGCCGGCGGTCTTTACCTCCTGTTCTTCAGCGGCCGCCTGATCGATACAAGCGAAGTCACCGACGCACCCGTGGAGGCGCGCACCGGCGGCACCACCCAAGCCGGCGGGCAGATTGGCGATGCCACGGCATTTGCCACCGAACGCCCGCTGCAACCGCTTCGCGCCCTTGTGGCGCTTGGCGTGTTCGTGGCGGTGATCGCCTTGTCGGCGGTCGGGGTAGCGCCCATCGCGGCCTGCGCCTTCGCAGGCGCCGTGCTGCTGATCCTGCTGCGCATCATCACCGCCGACGAGGCCTACAGCGGTCTCAGGCCCGACGTGCTGATGCTGATCGCGGGCATGCTGGTCCTGGGCATCGCGCTACGCGTCTCGGGCGTGGCCGAAGTGATGACCGAGTTCCTGGTCGGCAATCTCGAGCAATTGACCCCGCTGCTTGCCCTGATCCTCATCTACGGCGTGGTGCTGTTCGCGACCGAGCTCCTGTCGAATGCCACCGTGGCCGTGCTGTTCACGCCCATCGCGGTCAGCATGGGCGAGGCGCTGCAGGTCAGCCCCCGGCCCTTTCTCGTCGCCGTGATGATGGCCGGCAGCGCCGCCTTCGCGACGCCGTTCGGCTATCAGACCAACGCGCTCGTGTATCAAATAGGCCGCTATCGCTACATGGATTTCGTGCGCGTCGGCCTGCCGCTCAACGTCATTACCTGGGTGACGGCGGTGGTCGCGATCCAGATCTTCTTCCCCTTCTGATCGCCGCCCGCCCTAATTCTTGGCGTCGAGCTCAATCGTGCCGTTGGTACCGGTGCCCTGCGGCGCGAAGCGCATGCGGAACGTCGAGCCGTCCTTGGTGGTACCCTGAAGCGCGTCTGCCACCATCGCAGCTTCCATCCCTTGGGCGCGGAACTGGTCGAGGAAGTAGTTCTTGACCGCATCGGGCGTGGTAGGAGCGGTGAAGGTAAAGTTGACCTTGCCCGGCGCGTCACCGCCGGCGTCGAGATTGAACCCGGTGATCTCCGCGCCCGGCATCATCTTGACGCCGTCGATGTCGAAGTTCGCGTTCGACATAATTCCGCTCGGAAGCTTGATCTCGCCCTTGGCGAAGGGAAGGTTGAAGGCGACCTTTCCATTGGCGTCTGCGGCCATCTGGACCCGTTCGGCATTGGCGGTGGGGGTCGTCAGTTCGGCCTCGCACGCGGTCAGCAGCAGAAGCGGTGCGATGGCGACGATCTTCTTCATCTCGGAGCCTCTCTCAAGGTGTGTTGCTGATGTAATACGCAGGAGGCGCATGACAAGTCAAGCACTGGCACTTGCGGTGCCGGCGAACTGCCCTTTCCCTCTTCCCACCCCCGCAGCCACCCGGCATGAAGGTTCCACAACGAAGCCGGAGTAACGCCCTTGATCCGTTCCGCATTCCTGCTTGCCGCCACCATCCTCGCCGTCACCCCGGCCGCGGCCCAGACTTTCTCCATTCCGCGCTTGACCCAGCATATCCAGACACTCGGCTCAGACGACTTTGCGGGCCGCGGGCCGGCAACCGAGGGCGAGACTAAGACAGTCGCTTACCTGGTCCAGCAGCTTCAGGCCGCTGGCGTGCAGCCCGGCGGCGAGGTCGTCAACGGCCGCCGCCAGTGGACTCAGCGCGTGCCCCTGCTCCAGTCCGACTGGACCGGCGATCCCGTTTTCACGCTTCAGGGCGGTCCGGCACTCGGTCGCCTCGCCCAGGGCACCGACATCGCAGCCCGCGCGCCACTCAACGGCCAAGCCCAAGTGCGGATCGACAATGCTCCGCTGCTGTTCGTCGGCTACGGCGTTCAGGCGCCCGAGCGGCAATGGGATGACTTCAAGGGCGTGGACGTCCGCGGCAAGATTCTGGTGCTGTTCGTCAACGACCCCGACTTCTACGGCCCGATCGGCGACGGCGGTCCTGACTTCGGCGGCAAGGCGATGACTTACTATGGCCGCTGGACCTATAAATATGAGCAGGCGGCCAAGCTTGGCGCTGCCGGCGTCATGATCGTTCACGAGGACGCCCCTGCCTCCTATGGCTGGGCGACGGTCAAGAATTCGAACACCAACACCATGTTCGACGTGGTCCGGCAGAACCCCGCAGCCGTGCACACGGGGCTCGAGAGCTGGATCAGCAAGGCCACCGCCGACAAGCTCTTTGCCGCCGCCGGCATGACCCTCGACCAGGCCAAGGCCGCCGCGCGGCGCCGTGACTTCCGACCGGTGGACCTGCCGGTCCGCTTCAGCGCCACGGGCAATGCCACGGCCAAGACCATCACCAGCTACAATGTCGCCGGCCTCCTGCCCGGCAAGTCGCGGCCTGACGAGACCGTCATCTACACCGCGCATCACGACCATCTCGGGATCGGACTGCCTGACGCCAATGGTGACCGCATCTACAATGGCGCGCTCGACAACGGCGTGGGCACCGCGCACGTGATCGAGCAGGCGCGGGCTTTCGCGCAGGCTCCGCGCACCGATCGCTCGATCGTGTTCCTGTTCGTGGCGGCCGAGGAGAAGGGGCTGCTGGGAAGCGAATATTATGTGTCCAACCCGCTCTACCCGCTGGGCAAGACGGCGGGAGTCCTCAACACGGACGGTGGCAGCATCTACGGCCCGGCCCGCGACTTCTCCATTTCGGGGTCGGCAAAGCTCGGGCTGCTGGACATGCTGATTGCCGAGGCGGCTCGGCAGAACCGCACCTACTCACCCGACGAGCGGGTGGAGGCCGGCTACTTCTTCCGGTCCGACCATTTTCCCTTCGCCAAGCGCGGTGTTCCGGCGATCAGCTGGCGGTCGGGTATCGACCTGGTGCAGGGCGGCAAGGAGCGCGGCAAGGCGCTGAACGACGACTATACCGCCAAGCGCTACCACCAGCCCGATGACGAATATGACGCCAGCTGGGACCTCACGGGCTTGGTGCAGGACGCGCAGCTGCTGCACCGCGTTGGCCGCGACCTTGCCAATTCAGGTGCTTGGCCGAACTGGAGCGAGGATAGCGAGTTCCGCGGCGCCCGTGACGCCTCGGCCACGGAGCGGGGCGCTGCTCCCGCTTCAGCCGGTGTCCCCGGGGAGCGGGGCTGACCGACCAAACTTCCTCCCGTCCAGCGCGGCGGGAGGGTAGCCAGGAGAGCTGAGAATGAGCGATCTCGTCTTCTACACCAACCCGCAATCGCGCGGGCAGATGGTCCGCTGGATGCTCGAGGAGGTTGGCGCACCCTACGAGACCCATTGCCTCACCTACGGCGGCACCATGAAGGCGGAGCCCTACCTGTCGGTCAATCCGATGGGCAAGGTTCCGGCAATCACCCACAAGGGGCGGACGGTGACGGAGGTCGCCGCCATCTGCGCCTATCTCGCCGACGCCTTCCCCGACGCCGGCCTCGCCCCTCCCCTTGCCGAACGTGCGGACTACTACCGCTTCCTGTTCTTTGCCGCCGGACCGATGGAACAGGCCTTCAGCCTCAAGGCGGTCGGTTTTGAGGTGCCGCAGGACAAGCAGGCGATGTTCGGGTTCGGCAATCATGCCAATACCTTCGCGGCCCTGACCCACATGCTGGAAGGGCGGGAGTATATCACCGGCACCTTCAGCGCGGCCGACCTCTATGTCGCGTCCGAGCTAGGCTTCATGATGGGCTTCGGCCTGCTGGAGAAAAGCGAGCCCTTCGCCAGCTATGTCGCACGCTGCACCGACCGCGATGCATTCCGCCGGGCGCGGGCCAAGGATGCGGAAGCGGCCGAGGCGATGAAGGCGGAGGCCTGACCCTTGGTCGCCATTGCAGGGCCCACCGCGTCGGCTAGTCCTGCCACAAAGGAGAAACAGCCATGACCGACGACCTCAAGGCCCGCGCCATCGCGCTCTATGACCGCTTCACGCACGAGGGCATGGAACGCCGCGACTTCATGAGCCGGATGGTCGCGATTGCCGGAAGCGTTGCGGCGGCCGAAGCGCTGATCGGGAGCATCGCCGCTTCACCCGCGGCGGCCGCCATCGTGCCTGAGAACGACCGCCGCCTTACGACGCGAGATCAGACCATCGCCGGCACCCGCGCTTATGTCGCCGAACCGCGCAGCCGAAGTCTCAAGCCGACCGTGATCGTGATTCACGAAAACCGCGGCCTCAACGCCCACATCCGCGATGTCGCCCGCCGCGCCTCGGTGGCCGGTTACCGCGCTGTCGCTCCCGACTTCCTCACGCCACTTGGAGGAACGCCGGCCAACGAAGACCAGGCGCGCGAGATGATCGGAAAGCTCGATCTCGCGCAGGCCAGCGCGGCTGGCGTGGCCATGCTCCGCGAGCTTGCGAATTCAAGTCGCGGCGGCAAGGTCGGCGCGGTCGGCTTCTGCTGGGGCGGCGCCTATGTCAATCGGCTGGCGGTGGATGGGGGTGCCGATCTCGACGCCGGCGTGGTCTATTACGGCACCGCTCCCGACCCAAGCCAGGCGTCGCGCGTCCAGGCACCCCTACTGATCCAGCTTGCCGGGCTGGACGAGCGGGTCAATCGCACCGGCTTCCCGTGGGTCGAAGCCCTTCGCGCTGCGAACAAGCCGGTCACCTTCCAGCTCTACGACGGCGTCAATCACGCCTTCCACAACGACACCTCGGCCGAGCGCTACGACAAGGCCGCGGCGGAGCTGAGCTGGAGCCGCACCCTGCGCTTCTTCAAGCGCCACCTGGGCTGAGGGGTCAGGCGGGAAGCGCGCCGCCGAGGCTCGGCTTCCTGCCTGCCAGCCAGCCCGCCGCAACGATCGCGATTCCGCACGCACCGGCGAGCATGAGGAAGGGTTCGCTCGGCAGCGGTGCCAGGGAAGCGTACAGCCGTTCCCACGCAGCCGTCTCGCCCGGCACCTCGAACAGCACGGACATGGCCAAGGTCACCAGTCCGGCGATCGTCCACGGCCGATTGTTCTTGCCAGCCCGCCGGGCAATCAGGAAGGCGATGGCGGCTACCAGCAGGTTGGCGAGGTGGAAGCCGGTACCCAGCTTGTCGAAGTCGGCAGGGCCGCGAACGCCGAGCGGAATCCCCATCAGACGCCCGAAGATCGGCGGTAGCAGGGCGATGGTGGTCGCCAGCATGTAGGAGGAATGCAGGCCGACGTTGCGGCGGTGCTTGAGCCCTTCGTAGACGAAGAAGGACACCATTCCGACGCCGCCAATGTCGAACCAGGTCAGATTGGGCGCGTACATGGCGTGAAACGGGCTTCCGGCGGCGAAGCGATCGGCCATTCCGAAGAAGATCCCGGCGCCACCAGCCAGGAACAAGGGGAAAAGCGCCAGCACCGCTGGCCCGACCGCCCGGTGGGCCGCTCGATTGCCGCCATGGATGGTGTAGCTTTGCGCGGCAAGCAGCAGCAGCCATGCCGTCGCCGTCGCCCCGTGGGCATGAAACTCCCACGACGCGCTTCTGAACTGGGCGAAGTAGTTCGGCCAGAAAGCCAAAGCGATCAGTGGAAACAGTGCCAGAATGTACCAGTGCGCATGACGGTAAGGCATGTCGCGTCCCCTGCCTTGTCGGCCCATCCCCTTGGACCGGGCACCACATTACTCCCTCATGCTAACCTGGCGCAAGAACGGGCTTGTCTGGCGAGGGTTGAGCAGGCGGCGCCGTGACCATCGCGGCCTCGGCTCAGGCCCATGATCACGATCGACGCTCACCAAAGAGAAAGGGCCCGGCGGTCGCCCGCCAGGCCCTCGTTCGATCCGTCGTATGGGCCGCTTATTCGCGATTGCCCATGAACGACAGCAGGAAGGTGAACATGTTGATGAAGTCGAGATAGAGGTTCAGCGCCCCCATGATCACGACCTTGCCCATCATGTCGGTGCCAGCGACATAGGAATACATGCTCTTGATCTTCTGCGTGTCGTAGGCGGTCAGGCCGGCGAAGATCAGCACGCCGATCCCGCTGATGGCGAACGCCAGGGCGCTCGACTGCAGGAAGAGGTTGATGATCATCGCGACCAGCAGACCGATCACACCCATGATCAGGAAGGTGCCGAGGCCCGACAGGTCCTTCTTGGTGGTGTAGCCGAACAAGCTCAGGCCGGCGAAGGCCGCGGCGACCGCGAAGAAGGTCTGCGCGATGCTCGTCCCGGTGTAGACCAGGAAGATCGAGCTCATCGACAGGCCCATGGCCACCGCAAAGGTCCAGAACAGGGTCTGAAGGGTGGAGGTCTTCATCCGGTTGAAGCCGAAGCTCATCGCCATGACGAAGCCGAGCGGGGCCAGCATGATGACCCAGCGCAGCGGCGTCGACAGCACCTGCTGTGCAAGCCCGCTCGAGGCGAACAACAGGGCGACGATGCCGGTCAGCAGCACGCCCGACGCCATGTAATTGTAAACGCTCAACATGTAGGACCGCAGGCCCGCATCGCGTGCGGCGCGCGGAACGCCGACCGACACCGCCGGATCATAGGCGGTCGTCGTGCGCGGGTCAGACCAGTTCTGCATTCTCAAGCTCCATTGTCGGCGGGCCGAGGCGGCCCGTCCACGTGACCGTATATCGTTGGAAGGGCCAAAGGTTTCAAGGAGTTTTCGTTCCCGAAACGAGCTACTCACATGTGAGTAGAAGCTGCGCCCTCCCGCTTGCGCATGATCGCGCCTTTGCTACTCTTCGGTTTAGTTGACGGGGGACAGAATTTGTTTGGTTACTTCACGGCGGTCTTGCCGCACTTCCTTGCCTATTTCGGCGCGGCGTTATTGCTGGCTGTTGCGTTCCTTGCACTTTACATAAGACTGACGCCGCACCGGGAGCTGGAGCTGATCCGCAACGGCAACAGCGCGGCCGCGCTTCAGCTGACCGGCACTTTCCTTGGGTTCGCGCTGCCGGTCGCGGTGGTGATCGGCAACAGCGTCAGCATTCCCGACATGCTGCTGTGGGGCGCGGTCGCCGCAGTGGTGCAGCTGCTGGTGTTCGTGGTGATCGCCCGGCTGCTGTTCCGCGGCATTTCCGCCAAGATTGACGAAGGCTGTACCTCCAGCGGAATCTTCGTCGGCGGCATGGGCCTGGGCATCGGCGTGCTCCAGGCCGCCTGCATGGTTCCCTGAACCGATGGCTGACAAGACCCTCACGCTGACAGTCACGCTGGCAGCAGCGCTTGCCGGTTTGTCCGGCTGCTCTCGCAGCGACGACATCGACGTTCGCGCGGCCGGTAACACCAGAGTCTGTGCCGATGATTGGGGCCAACGCATCGCCGACGAATATTGTGAACGGCGAGGCGGCGGCGGAAGCTTCTTTTATCTCCGCTCGGGCGCGCCAATCCCTTATTATTACGACAACATCCGTGACAGGCGCTTCGCCGGCTACGTCAGCCGCACGCCGCCCACGGGCTTTGTCGACCGCGCACCTGCCGCCACCAACATGGCCCGCTCTTCGGCCATCTCGCGCGGCGGGCTTGGCAGCAGCGCGCGCAGCTTCGGCCGCGGCGGCTAGTGGAGCGGCGCCAGATCAGGCCACGTGAAGGCTGGCAGCGGATCGTCGAGGAACAGGGGCTCGTCTGGCACACGCAGGACGGCAAGCCTTATTGGGACGAAAGCGCCGCCTACGTCTTCACCCTCAAGCAGATCGATACGCTGGAAGCGGCGGCGGAGCGCTGCCACGAGCTGTTTCTCAAGGCCGGCGACCATCTGTCCAAGCGCCCGGAGAAGCTTACCCGCTTCGGCATTCCCGACTGGGCGATCGACGCGGTGCTCGCCGAATGGAAGCGCGACCGCCCTGCCCTCGATTATGGCCGGTTCGACTTCGGCTGGAACGGCACGGGCGAGCCCAAGATGTTCGAATACAACTGCGACACGCCGACCTCCATGCTGGAGTGCGGGGTGGTACAATGGCAGTGGAAGGAGCAAGTCTTCCCAGCCAACGACCAGTTCACCTCGCTCCACGACAAGCTGATCGAGCGCTGGCGCTACATGGCGCGCGACCTGCCCGGGCGGCGGCTATGGGTCACCCACCATGCCGACGACCTGCACGAGGATACCGTCACCGCCACCTACATGCGCGACCTGGCCGAGCAGGCCGGCCTCGAAACGCGCGGCATCCTGCTTGAGCGGATCGGGATGGATTTCGAAGGCCGCATCGTCGACGAGGAAGACTATCTCATCACCGCCCTGTTCAAGCTCTACCCGTGGGAGTGGATCGTGGCGGAGGAATATGGCCGCGAGATCGTGCGCCGGATGGACAGCTGCCTGTGGCTGGAGCCGATCTGGAAGATGCTCTGGTCCAACAAGGCCATCCTCCCTCTCCTGCACGAACTCGAGCCCAAGCACCCCAACCTCCTCCCCGCCGGATGGGACGCGGTATCGGCCGGTCCGCGCCATGTCGTGAAACCGATCCTCGCCCGCGAAGGCGCCAATGTTGCCATCGTGGAGGATGGCCGAGAGACCGCACGCTCCGACGGACCCTATGGCGCCTTCGGCCAGGTCTTTCAGGCACTTTATAACCTTCCGGACTTTGATGGCGCCTACCCGGTGCTCGGCGTGTGGACGGTCGGCGGCGAGGCTGCTGGGCTGGGCATCCGTGAGGGCGGTCGCATCACCGGCGACGACGCCCGCTTCGTCCCTCACATCATCGAAGGCTAGGACCCATGGCCGTCTCCAGGCTCCGTGCGGCGACGGACACGCTGCGCGAACTTGCCTTCATCTATCTCACGCTGCTGCTGGTCTGCGCCCTGCTGTTCAGCTGGTTCGAAGGCCGGATCTTCTCGGAAAGCCTCTACTGGGCCGCGACCACCGCCACTTCGACCGGCTATGGCGACATCAGCGCCAAGACCGTCGGCGGCATGATCCTGTCGGTGTTCCTGATGCATGCGTCCATCTTCGTGATCGCGCCGCTGATCATCGTTCGCCTGATCGAGCGCCTGAACGAAGACCGACACGAGTTCACGCACGAAGAGCAGGAGCGCATCCTCACGACACTAGCGCGGCTGGAAGAGCGGCTGGAACGACTCGAAACGCGTTGAGCTGCCATGCACCGCCTGTTCGCCGCCCTGCCGCTTCCTGTGGAGGTAGCTGACAATCTGCTTGATGTGATGGACGGCCCCGAGCGGCTTCGCTGGACAGATGCCGAGCAAATGCACCTCACCCTCCGTTTCATCGGAGAGGTCGATGGCGCCACTGCCGAGGATGTCGCGGTCGCCCTGTCCTCACTGCGCTTCCAGCCCTTCGAAGTGCGGCTGCATGGCGTCGGGCAATTTCATCATCGTCGCTCCGGTGCATTATGGGTCGGCGTCGACCCACGCAAGCCAGTTGCGGCGCTTGCCGCGCGCGTTGATCGGGCGGTCTGCTCGGCCGGGTTGGCGCCGGAGGGCCGGGCGTTCGTGCCGCATGTCACCCTTGCCCGGTGGAGCGGCCCGGCGCCGGATCTGCAGCCGTGGCTTGCGCGGCATGGCGCCCTCTCATCGACGCCGTGGACAGTGGATCGCTTTACCCTGTTCGAGAGCCACCTCGGTCGCCAAGGCGCCCATCACGAATCCGTCGCTACCGTCGAGTGTGACCGACAAGTCACTTGATCCCCCAAGGTATTTACGGCCTTCTTACGGTAGCGGCGGCACGGAAACGGGGCCGTTCAAGGGGGAAACAAGTTCATGCGTATGGACGTCGTTCGGCGCCTGCCGTTCGTTGCGCTCGTGATTGCCGTGTCGGCTTGCGGCGGCGGAGGTGGCGGCGGAGTCGGGAGCACGCCTGCCCCGCCCACGACCCCAACGCCGCCCACCACGCCGCCGCCGCCGCCGCCGCCGACCGGCACCAACAGCACGCTGGTGGCGCCGCTGCTGAGCGAAACCTTTGCCAATCGCAACAGCGAGATCGTGCTCACCGCCGACGTGAATGCCGGTACCGGCACTTCGACCGTCGGGCAGAAGACGCTTGGGTTGAGCTACGACGCCACCACCAACAGCTACACGCTGACCGCCAATGGCCGGACCCTGGTCTTCGGCCCTGGCGACATCGATGCGGCCAAGTCGACGTCAACTCTCACGGTCTACGTAAAGGGGACCAGCAACACGGACAGCGATACGCTGACCCTAACCAAGGCAGGCACCAGCGGCCGCTTCACCTATCGCTATGTCGGTGGCGCCTTCTGGGAGCGCAGCCAGCTCATCGGCAACGCGCTGACCGCCAGCGCCCAGTCGAGCGTCTATGGCGTGGTCACGCCCAGCGCCGGCGTGCCGCGCACCGGGACGGCCTCCTATGCAGTCGACCTGATCGGCTATGTGACGATGCAGGCCAATCCGCTCGGCATCACGGGATCAGGGCGGCTGGACGTCGACTTCGAGAAGGGTCAGCTGATCGCCAACGGCGTCATCCCGCAGGCGCCGAATACCGCCTTCAGCGGCACTTTCCGGTCCGCCGCAACCCTCTCGTCTAACGCCAACAGTTTCTCGGGCAGCTTCGGCATCGACGCCTTTGGCAGCTATTCGGGCACGGTCGACGGCATGTTCTTCGGCCCCAATGCCGAGGAGGTAGGCGCCGCCTGGACCGCACGGCAGGACGGCACTTCAGCGGCGGCGGGCGTGCTGATCGGCCGGCGCGAGGGCACGATCGGGAACACGTCGTTCGATGCCGTCACCAACAATGCGCTCTACTATCCGACAAGCAGCCGGCTCGATTACCGGCAAACGGCAACCACCCCGCAGAACGCGACGGTCGCGGACAGTCCGCTGACTATTCACTATAATGTTTCCACCGGGACCTACACGCTGATCGCTCCTGACCGCAGCGTGGTGTTCCGGGGGCTTGGTCCCAATGCGGTCGGCGGCGAGGTCATGCCGGTCTCAGGCACCACCGACGACCGCCTGACGGTATCGGGTGCTGGTTCCTACGTTCGTGCCGGCGCCTGGCGCAGCTCTGCCAACAGTGCGCAGGGCAATGCTCTCGACATACGCCTGCAGCACTTCATCCTCGGCATGCCCACGGCGTCGGCCGCTGTCCCCCGCACTGGCGAGGCAGCCTATGCGATCCAGGTCGCCGGCTCTGCGGCCGATGCCGATTATCCCAACCGCATGGACTTTGGCGGCACCGGGCTGATGCGCATCGATTTCGGCGCGGGAACGCTGAACCTCACCAGCGGCCTCAACTATCGCGAGGACTGGTTTCTTTCGGGTCGCCCGGCGTTCACCGCCAACGGGCAACTGAACGGGACCGGCGCCCTGTCGAGCAGCGCCAATGCCTTCAACGGCTCGCTTAGCCTGTCCGGCATCGGCGATTACAGCGGCAGCTTCGCTGGGCAGCTGTTCGGCCCCTCAGGGCAGGAGATGGGAGCGACCTTCAAGGCAACCGACGGCGCAGGTGGCGCGGCCTCGGGAACGATCTTGGGCAAGCGCGACGACAGCATCCTTGCCGGCGACAAGGGTCTCCTGCAATTGACCCAGCCGACCAGCTTCGCGGCCAGCGACATCGATGTCACCTTCGACCCGGCGGCCGGGACCTGGCGGCTCAACAACACGGCCTATGCGCGGTCGATGCCGGGCTTCGACATTACGGTCGGCCCCGGCGATCGGGTCGCGACGCTTTCATCGGCCACTCGCACCTATTACGATCGCACGGCGGGCGACACGCGCCTCGCCGGCTATTTCTTCAACCCCGGCAGCGGCAATCCCCAGCTTGCGCTGACCTACACCAGTTTCGGTGCCTTTGACGTCACTTCGACGCATCCGAACTACGCCGGTACCTACGGCATCTCCTTCCACTTCGGCATTCCGACCAACGTCGCCACCCTGCCCAAGAGCGGCATTGCGACCTACAACGGGCTGGTGCTTGGGGGCGGCCGGTATGAGCCGATCTCCTTCACCACCGCGATCACCGGCACCAGCGCCTTCCGGGTCGACTTCGGCGCCATGACGTGGAGCGGGAGCCTGGCGTTGAGTGGTGCTCCGGCGGGCTCGGGAACGGCGGCGACCTTTCTTGGCACCTTCAACTATGGTGGGGAGGTCGCAAGCAACGGCTTCTTCGGAAACGGCATGCCCAACGGAGCCAATTACTATGGCTCCCTCATGAGCCGCTTCTACGGGCCTGCCGCCGCTGAAATCGGCGGCAACTGGTCGCTCGTCGGCAGCGATGCGGCAGGCTATCGCTTCGAACTCCAGGGCATTACGGTTGGCCGGAAAAACTAGGAACCACAATGCTTTCCCTCGCGCTTGCACTCACCGCCGTCCAGGCGGTCGAGCTCACGCCTGTTCAGTTGTTCGAGGTTGCCGCCAGGCTTGAGGCCACCGGGCAGGAGGCTGAAGCCGAAGCTGCCTATCGTGCGCTGGCGGGCAATCCCGACATCGAATTGCGGACCGAGGCGCGCTTCAGGCTTGCGAACCTGCTCGTGAAGCAGGAGCGCAAGCGTGACGCCGCCCTTCTGCTGCGCCAGATCCTCGACGAGAAGCCCGATGCACAACGCGTGCGGCTGGAGCTCGCCTCCCTGCTGGCGAGCCTCGGGGACTTGTCGGCCGCACGGCGCGAACTGCGGGCCGCCAGCGCAGGCCCGTTGCCGCCCGAGGTCCGCCTGCTCGTTGAAAGGTCGGCCCTGGCGCTACGCTCTGTGAAGCCGTTCGGCGCCTCGCTCCAGCTTGGCCTCGCCAGCGACAGCAACATCAATCGCGCCACCCGCAGCGACACGTTGGGCACGGTGATCGGCGACTTCACCCTGGACGAGGACGCGCGGGAGACCAGCGGCACCGGCTTGCGCGCGGAGGGCCAGGTCTATGCCCGCCTTCCGCTTGGCCGCCACAACCTCAGCATTTCGGCAGCCACCTCCGCCAATCTCTACCGGGAGCAGCGGTTCAACGACGTTGCGCTGTCCCTTCGAGGAGGGCCGGAACTGACGATCGGGCCGCGCCGCCTCAGCCTTGCCTTGACCGGCGCGCGCCGCTGGTTCGGCGGCGACTTCCTGAGCGACACTGCGGGGCTTGCGGCCGATTTGCTCCAGCCGCTGGGTTCACGCACGCAGACCCGCCTCAGCCTGGCGTCCGCTCGCCTGGTCCGACACCGCAACCCGCTCGAGGAAGGCTGGAACCACGGCGCGTCCATCCAGCTTGATCGTGCGCTCGCCCCCACCCGCGCTATCGGAGCAAGCATCTCGCTTGGCCGCAGCGACGCGCGTGATCCTGGCTTCAGCAACTGGACCCGCGGGATCAATGCCTACGGCTACCAGGAAGCCGGGCCGCTGACCCTTACCCTGTCCCTTTCGGCAAACCGCCTCACGGCCGACGAACGCTTGTTCCTCTACCCCGAAAAGCGCCGTGAAACGCTGCTGCGCGGCCAAGTCGGCGCCGTGTTCCGCAAAGCGGAGATCGCCGGCTTCGCGCCGCAGCTACGCCTCATCGCCGAGCGCAACCGAAGCTCGGTCGAAGTCTACGACTACAAGCGCCGGGCGGTGGAAGTTGGCGTGGTCCGCGCCTTCTGAAGCGGGCTCCGGCCGCAACCGGAGCCCTGCCACTCAGAATGCGTCTTCGGCCAGTGCCATCAGCGTCTCGCCGCCGGCCTCGATCTGCCCGCGATACGCGCTCGCCTTGGGCAGTTCGCGCTGCGCATAGAAGCGCGCGGTCGCGAGCTTGGTCTGATGGAAGCCAGCGTCCTCGCCTTCGGTGTTCTCCAGCCGCGACGAGACGTCGGCCATCTTGAGCCACATCCAGCCAAGAGTCACCAGGCCCATCAGGTGCATGTAGGGCACCGCGCCCGCGCCGGCATGGTTCGGGTCCTGCATCCCGTTCTGCGCCAGCCACATGGTCGAGGCCTGCAGATGGCCGAGCGCCTTTTCCAGCGGATCGGCAACGCCCGCAGGATCGCCGTTCTTGCGCGCCTCGGCAATGTCGGCGGCGATGGTTTCGAACATCAGGCGCACCGCGCGCCCGCCATTCTGCGCCAGCTTGCGGCCCACCAGGTCCATCGCCTGCACCCCGTTGGTGCCCTCGTAGATCTGGGCAATGCGGGCGTCGCGGACGAACTGCTCCATACCCCATTCGCGGATGTAGCCGTGACCGCCGAACACCTGCTGCATGTTCACAGTGGCCTCGAAGCCCTTGTCGGTGAGGTAGCCCTTGATGACCGGGGTCAGCAGGCTGATCAGGTCGTCGGCCTTCTGCCTTTCTTCCTCGGTCGCGCCCTTACGGCTGAGATCGACCTGGAGGCTGCCCCACAGGATCAGCGCCCGCGCCGCCTCGTTGAACGCCTTGGCCTCCAGCAGCATGCGGCGGACGTCGGGGTGGACGAACAGGTTGTCGGCCTTGGCATTGGGATCGCGCATCGCCGGATTGATCGCCCGGCCCTGGCGGCGGTCCTTCGCATAAGCGACCGCGTTCTGATAGGCGATCTCGCCCTGCGCCAGGCCCTGCAGCCCGACGCCGAGGCGGGCGGCGTTCATCATGATGAACATGGCGGCCAGCCCCTTCTCCGGCTCGCCGACCAGCCAGCCGGTCGCCCCGTCATAGTTCATGACGCAGGTCGAATTGCCGTGAATGCCCATCTTGTGCTCGATCGAGCCGCACTGAAGGCTGTTGCGCTCGCCGATCGAGCCATCCTCGTTGACCAGGAATTTGGGCACCACGAACAGGCTGATGCCCTTCACATTGTCGGGCGCACCCGTAATCTTCGCGAGCACCAGGTGGATGATGTTGTCGCTCATGTCGTGTTCGCCGGACGAGATGAAGATCTTGGTGCCCGAAATTTTGTAGCTGCCATCGGCCTGCGGCTCGGCCTTGGTCTTGAGGAGGCCAAGGTCGGTCCCGCAATGCGGCTCGGTCAGGTTCATGGTGCCGGTCCATTCGCCCGAGACCATCTTGGGCACATAGGTCTGCTGCTGCTCCGGCGTCCCCTTGACCAGCAGGCTGGCGATCGCACCGGCGGTCAGGCCATGGTACATCTCGAAGCTCTGGTTGGCCGACAGAACATATTCCGAAAGCGCGGTCGCCAGCACGTGCGGCAGGCCCTGCCCGCCAAATTCGGCCGGCGCGGCAAGGCTGGTAAAGCCAAGCTCGCAGAACTGCTTGTAGGCGTCCTTGAAGCCCTTGGGCGTCGTCACCGACCCATCCTCGTGGCGGGTGCAGCCTTCCTCGTCGCCGGTGCGGTTCAGGGGCAGCAGCACTTCCTGCGTGAAGCGCGCGCCTTCGGTGAGGATCGCCTCGATGAGGTCCGGAGTCGCATCGGCAAAGCCCGGCAGGTTGCCGTAATTCTGCATCTCGACGATGTGGTCGAGGACGTAGCGCGTGTCGCGAACGGGGGCGTTGTAGACGGGCATGTCTTGGCTCTCTCCGGATGAAAACGGGTCTGGCGATAGCTCTAGGTGGGCTGGCGGCGGCTAATCAACAAGAATGTCAGCAAAGCGGATCGCCGGCGAGGTCTACTGCCGGCGAAGCCTCGGTGGTCGGCTCCAGTCGCTTGCCGGCATAGCTGGACTTTGGCCCGCAATAATAAGCACATGCGGGGCTGACCTCGCCAAGCACCACGGCTCCTCCGTCCCCCCTGGCCTCGATGGTGCACGCCTGATCACCATTGGGCGTGATCCGGATGATGCCACCGGCTCGCTCGGCAGTGCCGCGAACGGTGCAGTTTGTGTCCCCCTCCGCCGCATAAACGATCAGCCCGGCGCTTTCCTGCCCAAGGCACATCCGGTCACGTCCGGAACTCCACTGGGAGCCAACGACAGCGGCTCCGGCCGAAAGCGCGGCATTGCTGTCGTTCGTGGTCTCGCCGCCCTGTCCGCAGGAGGAAAGGAAGAAAAGAACGGAAACAAGAGCCAGGCGCATGGCCATCTCCTGCCTGCCTCCGCCCTCCCCTTCAACCCCGGTTCACTCGGCAGGCGACAAAACGCCCCGGCATCCCTATAGGGCGCGACACACAGCGGACGGGCGATCTTTCATGCTTTCGACCAATCCCTTCGACGTTTCCGATGACAATGGCGACAAGCTGCGGGAAGAATGCGGCGTGTTCGGTGTGTGGAACGCCGACAATGCGGCAAGCTTCGTGGCGCTGGGCCTCCACGCGCTTCAGCATCGTGGCCAGGAAGCGGCGGGGATCACCAGCTGCAACGGGGCAGGTTTCCATTCCCACCGCGCCTCGGGTCACGTCGCGGGCAACTTCGACCGCGATGAGGTCATCCGCGCCCTGCCCGGCCGGACCGCCATCGGCCATGTCCGCTACTCGACCACTGGTTCCAGCGCGATGCGCAACGTCCAGCCGCTGTTCGCCGAGCTTGCCGATGGCGGCTTCGCGGTCGCGCACAACGGCAACATCTCCAACGCCATGAAGCTTCGCCGCACGCTCAACCGCCGCGGCTCGATCTTTCAGTCTACTTCCGACACCGAGGTCATCATCCACCTCGTCGCGACTTCGGCCGAGACGCAGATGCTCGACCGGATCGTCGACGCCTTGAACCAGGTCGAGGGTGCCTATTCACTGCTGATGCTGACCGAGCAGGGCCTGATTGCCTGCCGCGATCCGCTTGGGATCCGACCGCTGGTCATGGGCCGGATCGGCGACACGGTGATCTTCGCCAGCGAAACCGTGGCGCTCGACGTGATCGGTGCCCGCTTCGAGCGTGAGGTCGCGCCCGGCGAGATGATCGTGGTCAATGGTGACGGTCTGCGCAGCTTTCGCCCGTTCGCCGCCGCCGCCCCGCGCCCGTGCATCTTCGAACATGTCTATTTCTCACGCCCCGACAGCGTTGCGGAAGGCATCTCCGTCTATGAAAGCCGCAAGAACATCGGCGCGGTTCTGGCCGAGGAATCGGGCATCGACGCCGACATTGTGGTGCCCGTGCCTGACAGCGGCGTCCCCGCCGCCATCGGCTACGCCCAGGCGAGCGGCATTCCCTTCGAACTCGGCATCATCCGATCGCACTATGTCGGCCGCACCTTCATCCAGCCGAGCCAGGAAGTCCGTCACCTCGGGGTCAAGCTCAAGCACAACGCCAATAGCGCGCTGATCAAGGGCAAGCGCATCGTGCTGATCGACGATTCGATCGTACGTGGCACCACCAGCGTGAAGATCGTGCAGATGATGCGCGATGCCGGTGCGCGCGAGGTGCACATGCGGATCGCCTCGCCGCCCACTCGGCACAGCTGCTTCTACGGCGTCGACACGCCCGAGCGCGCCAAGCTGCTGGCCGCGCAGATGGATGTCGAGGCAATGGCCAAATACATCAACGCCGACAGTCTCGCCTTCATCAGCATCGACGGCCTCTACCGCGCGCTCGGCGACCAGCGCGATCCGGCCGCCCCGCAGCGCTGCGACGCCTGCTTCACCGGCGACTATCCGACGCGGCTCACCGACCTGACCGAGAAGAAGGCGGAAGAAAGCGGCCTCAAGCTGGCTGCCATCGCCTGATCACATCGTAATGGTGCCGTCCTTGCGGCCCTTTGCCAGCTTCTTGAGCAGCATTTCGCGCTTGAGGCGGCTCAGGTGGTCGATGAACAGCACGCCGTTCAGATGGTCGATCTCGTGCTGAAGGCACACCGCTAGCAGCCCCTCGATCTCGCCTTCGTGCGAGCCGCCGTCGGCATCCTGCCACCTGGCCTTGATCCGGTCGGGCCGCAGCACATCGGCATATTGATCCGGGATCGACAGGCAGCCTTCCTTGTAGGGCACGAACGTGTCGCTCTCTTCCAGCACCTCGGGATTGATGAAGACGCGCGGGTCCTTGACCGGCTTGCCATCGTCGTCCTCGCCCTCCTGCAGATCGATGACCAATAATCGCTTGGGCACACCGACCTGCACCGCCGCAAGGCCTATGCCCGGCGCGTCGTACATCGTCTCGAACATGTCGGTGATGAGAGTCTTGAGCTCCGCGTCGAAGGTCTCGACCGGGGTCGAGGTCTCGCGCAGGATTGGATCGGGAATGCAGACAATGGGAAGGATGGCCATGCGGCGCCACTTAGGCCCACACGGCCGAACCTTCAATCAGCCGCGATACGTCACCTTCTTCACCGCCTCGACGACATCCGCCGCCTTGATCAGCGCCAGCTTTTCGAGGTTGGCGGCATAAGGCAGTGGCACGTCGGCGTTGGTGACGCGCATGACGGGGGCGTCGAGGTCGTCGAAGCCTTCTTCCATGCAGATGGCGATGATCTCGCTCGCGATCGAGCAGGTCGGCCAGCCCTCCTCGACCACCACCAGGCGGTTGGTCTTGGCGAGGCTGGTCAGCACCGCCTGCTTGTCGAGCGGACGCAGCGTGCGCAGGTCGATGACCTCCGCCTCGATCCCCTCGCCCGCCAACGTCTGCGCGGCTTCCAGCGCGACGCCGACCCCAATCGAATAGCTGACGACCGTGACGTCCTTGCCTTCGCGCATGGTGCGGGCCTTGCCGATCGGCAGCACCCAGTCATCGACCGCCGGAAGCTCAAAGGTCTGGCCGTAGAGCAGCTCATTCTCGAGGAACACCACCGGATCTTCCGAGCGGATCGCGGCCTTGAGCAGCCCCTTGGCGTCGGCCGCATCGTACGGCGCAATCACAATCAGGCCCGGCACGCTGGCATACCACGGCCCGTAATTCTGGCTGTGCTGCGCACCGACGCGGCTGGCGGCGCCGTTGGGACCGCGGAACACGATCGGGCAGCGCATCTGGCCGCCCGACATGTAGTTGGTCTTGGCTGCCGAATTGATGATGTGGTCGATCGCCTGCATGGCGAAGTTGAAGGTCATGAACTCGACGATCGGCTTCAACCCGCCCATCGCCGCGCCAGTGCCGAGACCGGCGAAGCCATACTCCGTGATCGGCGTATCGATAACGCGCTTCGGGCCAAACTCGTCGAGCAGGCCTTGGGTCACCTTGTAGGCGCCCTGATATTGCGCGACTTCCTCGCCCATCACGAACACGCGGTCGTCGCTGCGCATTTCCTCGGCCATCGCATCGCGCAGGGCTTCGCGCAGGGTCAGCTTCTGCATTTCGGTGCCGGCGGGCACTTCGGGATCGACCGCCTGCGGCTTCACCAGCTGGGTAGTGCCGGTCTCGGCCTTTTGGGTCTGCGAAGCGCTTTCGGTCTGCTGGTCCGACGGCTGCTGGGTCTGCTCGGCAGCAGCCGGAGCAGTCGCGGGTGTCTCGGCCGAAGCCGGCGCGGACGCAGCCTCCTCGCCCTCGCCGCCCATCAGCGCGATGGCGGTGCCGACCTTCACCCCGTCAGTGCCCTCAGGCACCAGGATCTTGGAAATGACGCCCTCGTCGACGGCCTCGAACTCCATCGTCGCCTTGTCGGTTTCGATCTCGGCCAGGATGTCGCCGCTGGAGACGGTGTCGCCTTCCTTGACCAGCCATTTGGCCAGCGTGCCCTCCTCCATCGTCGGGGAAAGCGCGGGCATCTTCAGTTCAACGCCCATCAGTAGCGCTCCACCAGCACGTCGGTGAACAGTTCGGCCGCCTCGGGCTCCGGCGCCTCTTCAGCATACTTGGCAGCGTCGACCACGATGTCCTTGATCTCCTTGTCGATGCCCTTGAGTTCCTCCTCGGCGACACCCATTGCGACCAGCTCCTTCTCGGCGCGCTGGATCGGATCCTGGTTCTCGCGGTAGCTCTGCACTTCCTCGCGGGTCCGATACTTGGCGGGATCGCTCATCGAGTGGCCGCGATAGCGATAGGTCTTCAATTCGAGGATGATCGGCCCCTTGCCCGACCGCGTCCACTCAAGCGCCACCTGCGCCGCGCCGCGTACCGCCAGCACGTCCATCCCGTCGACTTGCAGGCCCGGGATCTGGAAGCTTTCGCCGCGCTTGTAGAAATCGGGCTCGGACGCCGACCGCTCGACGCTGGTGCCCATCGCGTAATGGTTGTTCTCGATCGCGTAGATTACCGGCAGGTCCCACAGCTTCGCCATGTTGAAGCTTTCGTAGACCTGGCCCTGGTTGGCCGCGCCGTCGCCGAAGTAAGCGAGATTGACCCCGCCATCCTCGCTATACTTGTGCTTGAGCGCGAGCCCGGTGCCGAGTGACACCTGCGCGCCGACGATGCCGTGGCCGCCGTAGAAGCCATGCTCGACCGAGAACATGTGCATCGAGCCGCCCTTGCCCTTGCTGATGCCGGCGGCGCGGCCCGTCAGCTCGGCCATGATGACCTTGGGATCGATGCCATAGGCGAGCATGTGGCCGTGGTCGCGATACCCGGTGATGACGCTGTCCTTGCCGACCGTCATGGCGCTCTGCAGGCCGACCGCGACCGCTTCCTGGCCGATGTAGAGGTGGCAGAAGCCGCCGATCAGGCCGAGCCCGTAGAGCTGGCCGGCGCGCTCCTCGAAGCGGCGGATCAGCAGCATCTGCTTGTAGAAGTCGAGCAATTCTTCCTTGCTCGCCTCGTAGCGCTGCGGCTGCGGCGGGCGCTCCCTATTGGGGGTCAGCGGAACGGCCGGACTCGCGGCCTTGGGCGTACGCGCCACGATTTACCTCGTCGGATGAATGATCTGGCGGGTCTATAGGAGCCGCGCCCCAACCCCGCAACGCCGCACGTTGGCTCAGTCCTCGAGGGTGACGATCACTTCGTCCGGCCGCACCAGCCCAAGATCCTTGCGGATCAGTTCGTCGGCCATGTCAGGATCGGCCTTGCGCGGATCGAGCAGCGCGGAGCGATGCTTCAGGGCCTGACGCTCGCTTTCGAGCTTCGCCAGTTCCTGGCGCTTCTCCGTCAGGTCACGATGATAGCCGCCCCAGGCCAGCAGGCCGTTGGGTCCGGCGACCGCATGACCCGCGAAGGTCCCAATGATGAGCAGCGACACCGCGGGCCACATCGCCCTGCGGATCAGGCCTTGCGCCTGGCTCACTGCCCCCCGTCCCATGAGGAGACAGAATCAGTTTTGAGTCACGCGCGCAAGGGGTTCGGCACGCCCCTGCAACAAAAAAGTGCCGAACCGATGCTTTTGCCTCGTCAGCGGCGGTAAGCCTTGAGCGCGGCCCGGCCCGGATAACGCGCCACCTCGCCCAATTCCTCCTCGATCCGGAGCAGCTGGTTGTACTTGGCGGTGCGATCGCTTCGCGCCAGGCTGCCGGTCTTGATCTGCCCGCAGGCGAGGGCGACGGCGAGGTCGGCGATGGTCGAGTCTTCCGTCTCGCCCGACCGGTGGCTCATCACCGCCGTGTAGCCGCTGGTCTGCGCCAGACGCACCGCGGCGATTGTCTCCGACAGCGTTCCGATCTGGTTGACCTTGACCAGGATCGAATTGGCGATGCCGTCGCGGATACCGTCGGCCAGGCGAGCAGAGTTGGTGACGAACAGGTCGTCGCCGACCAGCTGGCAGCGGTCACCAAGCAGCTCGGTCAGCGCCTTCCACCCCGCCATGTCGTCTTCACCCATCCCGTCCTCGATCGAGGCAATCGGATAGTCGCGCACCAGGTCGGCCAGAAACCGCGCATTCTCTTCCGGCGACAGCGACAGCCCTTCGCCGTCCATGGCGTAGCGACCGTCCTTAAAATATTCGGTCGCGGCGCAGTCGAGCGCCAGCAGCACGTCCTCGCCAAGCGTGTAGCCCGCCGCATTCACCGCTTCGCCGATGAAGTCGAGCGCCGCCCTGGCCGACGCGATGTTGGGCGCGAACCCGCCCTCGTCGCCGACCGCGGTCGACAGGCCTGCCGCGTGCAGCTTGCCCTTGAGCGCGTAAAAGATCTCCGCCCCGCAGCGAAGCCCTTCCGCAAAGCTCGGCGCACCCACCGGCATCACCATGAACTCTTGGAAGTCGATCGGATTGTCGGCATGCGCGCCGCCGTTCAGGATGTTCATCATCGGCACCGGCAGCGTGTCCGCCGCCACCCCGCCGACATAGCGGTAAAGCGGCAGACCCCGCGCATCGGCCGCCGCTTTGGCCGTCGCCAAGCTGACACCAAGGATCGCATTGGCGCCGAGCCGGCTCTTATTCTCGCTTCCGTCCAGCGCGATCAGTGCGGCGTCGATCTCCGCCTGGTCCTCGGCCTCGTAGCCGACCAGTTCATCGGCGATCTCGTTGTTGACCGCCTCCACCGCCTTGCCGACGCCCTTGCCGCCCCACCGGCTCTTGTCGCCGTCGCGCAGCTCCACCGCTTCGTGCGCCCCGGTCGACGCTCCCGATGGAACGGCGGCCCGGCCCATGCTGCCGTCCTCCAGGGTGACGTCCACCTCCACCGTCGGATTGCCCCGGCTGTCGAGGATGGCGCGGGCGTGGATGTCGAGGATGGCGGTCATTGGGTGCTGCACTCCGTCATGCTAAATCGTTACGCAGCCGTTGCGGACTCGGCGATCGAGCCCCATGTCCCTTGCGTTGATCAAAGGCCGGAACGGCGGCGGTAGCGGCTCGTTATCGGCCCAGACCCAAGTTTTCCAGCGTCACAAAGGGAGAGAGGCTAATGGCCGACACCACGAACAAGCTACCGGAAGGCACCGACACGGTGATCGAGGTCGGCGGCACCGGCGGGACCGGCGGCGGCACTGGCCGCAGCGGCACAGGATTGTCGGGCGGCAACACGTCCTCGGCAGGCAACGCCACCGGCGGTCGCACCTCGACCACCAGCAGCGACAGCCAGACCGACGCGCTGATCACCGGCGGCAAGACGGGCACGGGCGCAACCGACACCGGGTTCTCGTCTAGCTCGACCGGGACCGGCAGCAGCGGCAATGACGACAGCGGCACCGGCAGCAATGGCGGCATCCGCGGAGTGGTCGGCAATGTCACCACAAAGGCCAAGGACGAGGCCCTCGGGCGCGCCCGCGGCTTTGTCGGCGAAGGCCTGAAGAGCGGCTCGACTACGCTTGGCAGCATTGCCGGCATCATCGAGGACACTGTGGAGCAGATCGGGGAGCGCCTCGGCCCGCAATATGGCGATTATGCCAAGACGGCGAGCCAGACCATCCAGCGTTATGCCGCGACGCTCGAGAACAAGGACCCTGACGAGCTGGTCGACGACGCCCGCGCGCTGATCCGCAAGAGCCCGACGGTGGCGATCACCGGCGCGGCAATCCTTGGCTTCGGCCTTGTTCGTCTGTTGAAGGCCGGCCTGCCGGAGGAGAGCAGCAATGGAACCCGTGACCGTCAGGGCGACCGAGCCGGCACCACCCGGTGATCCGATGCTGAAGCGCACCGAGACCGTTCATGGCGAACCGAATGGGGTCGGTGACCTCATCCATCGCCTGGTTGAGGACGCCAAGGCCTATGCCCGTGCTGAGGTCGGCTACTTCAAGGCGCTCGGCACGGAAAAGGCCAACGCGCTCAAGCTTCCGCTTGTGCTCGGGCTGGTCGCGATCCTGTTCGCCCATGCGGCGTTCCTGGTGCTGGTCGCCACCATCTTCGTCGGCCTCGCCACGCTGATGAGCGACACGCTGGCCGGGCTGCTGACGATGGTGATCTGCCTCGTGGCGGCGGGTGGCCTCGGCTACCTTGCCTATTCCAAGGCGACCAAGGGACTGGAGGACGCGGCATGAGCGGCGCTGCACATGTGCGCATCGCCCGGGCGCGCGGCGAGGCCGACCAGGCCAAGGCACGGTTGATGGGCACGGTCGAGGAAGCCAAGGCCAGGCTCGCGCCCGGCAAGCTTGCTTCAGACGCCGTCCAATCGGCCAAGGACAAGAGCATCGTGGTCGCCGACGATGCGGTGACCGCTGTCAAGGAGCGTCCCGGCCTCACCGCCGGGGTCGCCACCGTGGCCGCGCTGTTCATCGCCCGCAAACCCCTGTTCTCCGCAATCCGCGGCCTTTTCCGATCTTCGGACAATGGCCTCGAAACCGACAAACAAGACAATGCGTCGCGCCGTTCGGCCGACGACCTGGAGGAACTCAATGGCTAAGAACGACACCTTTGACAGTGATCTTGATACCGGCACGACGTCGGGCAGCCGCCTGTCTGGCCTCGGCTCGAGCGCGTCGGGCCAGATCGACAATTCGCCGCTGATCGCTCTCGGCGCGGGTCTCGCCATCGGGGCGGTGCTCGGGGCCGTGCTGCCGGCAAACGAAAAGGAGCGCGAGCTCCTCGGCCCCTATGGCCGCAAGCTCAACGATGCGGGTACCGGCGCGATCGACCGTGGTCGCGGCATCGCCAAGCAGAAGTTCGACGAAATGGCTGGCGACAAGGTCCGCGAGTTCCTTGGCAGCAGCAGCAACTCGTCCAACGCCTGACCGACAGGACTCCCGCCCCTGGGAGCGGGGAGGGCTGGGCACTCAAGAACAATCGCCCACCCTCCCCCTTTGCGCTTGCACGAACGAAACCCTTCCGCCGCGCGGAAGGGTTTTTTCGTGAAGCACCCCATGCTAGGCGCCCACCCATGAGCAAGCTCCACCTCGTCTTCGGGGGCCGCGTGGCGGACCCTCGGGGAACCGAATTTACCGATCTCAAGAACATCGACATCGTCGGGCTCTTCGACAATTATGCCGACGCCGAGGAAGCGTGGCGCGCCAACGCCCAGCGCACGGTCGACGATGCCGAGATGAAATATGTGGTGGTGCACCTGCACCGATTGCTGGAACCGGAAGCCTGAGCCCTCAGGCCCGGCGGTAGCGCCACAGCAGCAAGGGCCGCTGCAGCAGCAGCCCTGCAACAAACCCGCCGATATGCGCGGGGGTCGCCAGCAGCATCCCCTGCTGCCCCGCCGACCAGCCGACGATCACCTGCAGCACGGTCCAGGCCGCGGCCAGCCAGGCGATGTGAATCCAGCGGTTGAGCTTCATGTTACGGCTGACCAGCCGCGGCCGCCCGAAGCTCAGGGCATAGGCGCCGATGAGGCCGCTGATCGCTCCGCTTGCCCCGATCACCGGCCCGACGCCTGCCGGATCCGACGCCCATTGCGCAGCCATCGCCAGATAGGCGCTTACCACATAGAGCAGCACCAGCGCACCCTTGCCCAGCACGCGCTCTACCGCCAGGCCGCACCACACCAGCATCAGCAGGTTGAAACCGAGGTGCAGCGTGCCCCCATGCACCAGAGTGGCGGTGAGCGGCGTCAGGAACAAAGGCACGGAGGCGAAAGGAAACTCGAGCCCGCTCACCCGCGCCGGCACGAACCCCAGGGTCAAGGGCGCATGCACGCCCAGCGTACCCATGCCGGTGAAGATGCTGACCAGCGCCGTGATCACCGCGATCCAGAACGTCGCGGTGCGGGTGACGGCAGGCATCAGGCGTGCGCCATCAGACGAATTCTATGCCCGCAATCTCGTAGTAGCGGTCGCCGCTCGGCGTCGCCACCTCGACCTCGTCGCCGACCTGCCGCCCGATCAGCGCACGACCCAACGGGCTGTTGTAGCTGATCCGCCCGATCTTGGCGTCCGCCTCCTGCTGACCGACCAGCTGGTAACGCACCGGCTTGTCATCCTCGTCGACGAGGTTCACCGTCGCGCCGAACACCACCTTGTCGCCACTGAGGGTCGTCGGATCGATCACCAGCGCACGCGCAAGCCGATCCTCGATGTCGGCAAGCTGCGCCTCGATCTGGCCCTGCCGCTCCTTGGCGGCATGATACTCGGCATTCTCCGACAGGTCGCCGTGAGCGCGGGCTTCCTCGATCGCGTCAACGATCTGCGGGCGCTCGGCCTTGAGGCGCTTGGCCTCTTCCTCGAGGCTCCGATAGCCCTCGGCCAGCATCGGCACCTTTTCACTCGCCATCGTCAACAGGCCCTTCTTTTCTTCAAAATCTTCCCTGCGCGGCCAGGCCGCGTGCCCGGGTACCGACGTCGTGTGGGAAGCTCAGGATACGCGGGCGGAATAATAGGTCTGCAAGGACCGGACTTCAAGCGACCGGCCCTTGGCTGCCCGGATCGCGCGCGCCATCGCCTGCGCCGCCGCGACCGTGGTGACATAAGGCACCTTGCGGCCCAGCGCAGTTGAGCGGATCGACTGGCTGTCCTTGAGGCTCTGCCAGCCCTCGGTGGTGTTGAAGATGATCTGCACCTCGCCATCGACAATCCGGTCAACAATGTGCGGCCGGCCCTGCGCCACCTTGTTGACGCGGGTCACCGCAAGACCGCGGGCAGCCAGGTGGTCGTGCGTGCCACCGGTGGCGATCACCTCGAAGCCAAGCTCCAGCATTGCCTCGACCGCCGGCACGATCCCTTCCTTGTCGCTGTCCTTGACCGACACGAACAGGGTTCCGCCCTCTGGCATCACCGTTCCCGCGCCGATCTGGCTCTTCGCAAAGGCCATCTCGAAATCGTCGGCGATTCCCATGACTTCGCCGGTGCTCTTCATCTCTGGTCCAAGCACGGGATCGGTCCCCGGGAAGCGCGCGAACGGGAACACGCTCTCCTTTACCGCGACATGGCGGATGGCACGGTCGATCGCTGGAAGATTGGCCAGCTTCTCTCCCGCCATCACCCGGGCCGCAATCTTGGCAACGGGCACGCCGATCGCCTTGGCGGTGAATGGCACGGTGCGGCTGGCGCGCGGGTTGACCTCGATCAGGTAAAGCTCGCCGTCCTTCACCGCATATTGGACGTTCATCAAGCCCTTGACCTTGAGCTCCAGTGCCAGCGCCCGGGTCTGCTCCTCGATCCGGGCGATCATCTCGGGCGACAGGCTGTGCGGGGGGATCGAGCAGGCGCTATCCCCGCTATGCACGCCGGCTTCCTCGATATGCTCGAGCACGCCCGCCACCACCACGTCCGTGCCGTCGCAGATGGCGTCCACATCGACCTCGGTCGCATCGCGCAGATAGCGGTCGACCAATACCGGGCTCTCGCCCGACACCTGCACCGCGGTGGCGATGTAATGCTCCAGCTGCGCCGGGCCGTCGACGATCTCCATTGCCCGCCCGCCCAGCACGTAGCTCGGCCGCAGCAGCACCGGATAACCGATCCGCTCCGCCACCTTCAGCGCTTCCTCCCGGCTTCGGGCGATGCCATTCTCCGGCTGGTGCAGGCGAAGCCGCGTGACCAGCGCCGAGAAGCGCTCCCGGTCTTCGGCCAGGTCGATCGAGTCCGGACTGGTGCCGAGGATGGGGATGCCCGCCTTCTGCAGCCCGGCGGCAAGCTTCAGCGGGGTCTGCCCGCCAAGCTGCACGATCACCCCGGCAAGCTCGCCCTTCTCGGCCTCGCGTTGCACGATCTCCAGCACGTCCTCGTGGCTCAGAGGCTCGAAATACAGCCGATCGGACGTTTCCGGATCGGTCGACACCGTCTCCGGATTGCAGTTCACCATCACGGTCTCGTAGCCAGCGTCGCGCAGCGCGAAGGCGGCGTGGCAGCAGCAATAATCGAACTCGATCCCCTGCCCGATCCGGTTGGGTCCGCCGCCGAGGATCACCACCTTGCGCCGATCGCTGACCTCGGCCTCGTCCTCCGCCTCGCCGAACAAGGGCGCTTCGTAGGTCGAGTAGAGGTAAGGCGTGGAGGCGTCGAACTCGGCCGCGCAGCTGTCGATGCGCTTGTAGACCGGCCGAATGCCAAGCTTCAGCCGGTGCTTGCGGACTTCGTCTTCGGTCACCCCGCCGGTCATTGCCCGCATCGCCTCGTGCACGATCCCGCCGCCACGCGCCTGAAGCTCGCTCATGCCCCGGCTCATGCCGGTCGAGCGAAGGCTGAGCTGCGCCAGCCGCGAATCGCTGAAGCCCATCGCCTTTAGCCGCCGCATCTCCGCCGCATCGTTGGGAAGGCCATAAGCCCGCACCTGACCCTCGGCGCGGACGATCTCGGCCAGTCGCTCAAGGAACCAGGGGTCGAAGCCGGCGATCTGGTGGATGCGCTGCACCGTCACGCCGTGACGAAGCGCCTCTGCCGCAACCAGCAGCCGGTCGGGCGTCGGCACCGCCAGCGCCGCCTCCACCTCCTCGCAGCTCGCTGTCTCGAGCTGCCGCACCCGGTCGAGCCCGCACAGCCCGATCTCAAGCCCCCGCAGCGCCTTTTGCAGGCTCTCGGCGAAGCTCCGCCCGATCGCCATCACCTCGCCCACCGACTTCATCGCGGTCGACAGCTCGGCCGGGCTCCCGGCGAACTTCTCGAAGGTAAAGCGCGGGATCTTGGTCACGACATAGTCGATGGTCGGCTCAAAGCTCGCCGGGGTTGCGCCGCCGGTGATGTCGTTGGCGATCTCGTCCAGCGTGTAGCCGACTGCCAGCTTGGCCGCGACCTTGGCGATGGGAAAGCCGGTGGCCTTGGACGCCAGCGCCGAGGAGCGCGACACGCGCGGGTTCATCTCGATCACGATCATCCGGCCGGTCTTCGGATCGACTGCGAACTGGACGTTGGAACCGCCTGTTTCGACACCGATTTCACGAAGCACGGCGATGCTCGCCGAACGCATCCGCTGATATTCCTTGTCGGTCAGCGTCAGCGCGGGGGCGACCGTGATCGAGTCGCCCGTGTGAATGCCCATCGGGTCGACATTCTCGATCGAGCAGATGATGATGGCATTGTCCGCGCGGTCGCGGACCACCTCCATCTCATATTCCTTCCACCCGACCAGGCTCTCGTCGATCAACACCTCTGTGGTCGGCGAGGCTTCAAGGCCGGTGCGGATGAAGTGGAGATACTCATCGCGGTTGTAGGCGATGCCGCCGCCGGTGCCGCCCAGCGTGAAGCTCGGCCGGATCACCGCCGGCAGCCCCACCGTCTCCAGCGCCGCCATCGCCTCGGCCTCGCTATGCGCGATCGCCGACCTGGGGCTTTCCAGCCCGATCCGGTCCATCGCATCGCGGAATTTCTGCCGGTCCTCAGCCTTCTCGATCGCCTCGGCATTGGCGCCGATCAGCTCGACCCCCAGCCGGTCGAGCGTGCCGTCCTTGAACAGCGCCAGCGCGGTGTTGAGCGCGGTCTGCCCGCCCATCGTCGGCAGCAGCGCGTCAGGCTTTTCCTTCTCGATGATCCTGGCGACCACCTCGGGCGTGATCGGCTCGATATAGGTCGCGTCGCACAGCTCGGGATCGGTCATGATCGTCGCCGGGTTCGAATTGACCACGATGACGCGGTAACCCTCCTCCTTCAGCGCCTTGACCGCCTGGGAGCCCGAATAATCGAACTCCGCCGCCTGCCCGATGACGATCGGGCCGGCGCCGATGATGAGGATGGAGGAGATGTCTGTGCGCTTAGGCATTTAGCCAATCCCGAAGATGATTTTGAGGGCTAACTGAGCGATCCCGGCCAGACCCAGAAGTGCTCCAAGAGTCGGCGAACGAAGTAGCTCGACTATCGCTTTCCATTCGGGCTCTGGGCTCTCCGCTAGTTTAATTAGAGCCTCTGTTATTGCTTTGACCTTCTGCCTCTCGTGATTGCTCAGGCCAAGCATCTCAACTTCAGCATCAAGGGTTCTGATATGACCCTTGATACGCTCGACTGCTTCCTCGTCTCGCTCAAGGCGGGCTTCGATGCCCGTCCAACCATCGCTGGAAATAGTCGCACTCGGTTGATCGGGCTCGACGGCATCTTCAAGTTCAAGAAAGTGACCGTCTTCTGTTAGGAGGGGCGATCCGTCCTCCATGAGGAGAATACCGCCTGACGGCTGCCAAACACTTTGCAACCAGTCACCACCAAACTGGCCATACTCCCAGAGTAGCGGAAGCGCTTTCTTGTGATTGAAACGAGGATTGCTCCTCGCTCGTAACGCATTGAGCGCAATGTCGACTTCGACACGTACGAAGTCACCCCTGACCTGTTCGGACACATTGGTGCCACCAAGCCTCATGAGAGCATCAATGGCCGACCGAAATTCTTCATCCGAGAAGCTCTTCCATGACACCCGAACTGCTTCACGCAGATCATGCAAGGGTCCAGCGTACACGTTAGAATGTTGGCGCTGCAGCTCTTCTAGTATCGCAGCGGCAACCAGTTCTGGTTCGATACTCACCGCATCATCCCCACGAACCGCTCGAACAGGTAAAAACTATCCTGCGGCCCCGGACTCGCCTCTGGGTGATATTGCACGCTGAACGCCGGCCGGTCTTCCAGCTCGATCCCGCAATTGCTCCCGTCGAACAGCGACACATGCGTCTCACGCACATTGTTCGGCAGCCCCTCGCGCTCGACAGCGAAGCCGTGGTTCATGCTTGTGATCTCGACCTGGCCGTCGGCAAGCCGCTTGACCGGGTGATTGGCGCCGCGGTGGCCCTGGAACATCTTGCTCGTCCGCCCGCCGACCGCCAGCGCCAGCAGCTGGTGGCCGAGGCAGATGCCGAACAAAGGCTTGCCCGTCTCAAGCATCTGCCGAATGACCGGAATGGCATATTCGCCCGTCGCCGCCGGATCGCCCGGGCCGTTCGACAGGAAGAAACCATCCGGCTCATGCGCCATCACCTCCTCGAAGGTGGCGGTGGCCGGCAGGATCGTCACCCGCGCCCCGGCCTCGACCAGGTTGCGGAAGATGTTGCGCTTGGAGCCGTAATCGATCGCGACCACGTGCGGGCGGTCCGGCTCGTCCCCGCCGCCGGCATAGCCGAGCTCGATCTCCCACTTGCCGCCGCTCCACACCCGCAGCTGCTCGCATGACACCTCCTTGGCGAGGTCCATGCCTTCGAGGCCCGGCCAGGTTCGCGCCTGTTTGACCAGCGCCGGTACGTCGAACTCGCCGCTCGCCGAATGCGCAATCACCACCGTCGGCGGACCTTCGCGCCGGACCAGCTTGGTCAGCGCCCGCGTATCCACTCCGGCAAGCCCGATCCGCCCGTTGCGCTTCATCCACTCGGGAAAGTCGACCTTGGACCGGAAGTTGGACGGGCTCGTCACCGGCTCGCGCACGATCGCGCCGACCGCATGGGGATCATCCGCCTCCACGTCCTCGTCATTCGCCCCGACGTTGCCGATATGCGGAAAGGTGAAGCAGATCGCCTGCTTGGCGAAGGAGGGATCGGTCATGACCTCCTGGTAGCCGGTCATCGCCGTGTGGAAGCACAGCTCCGCCACCGCCGCGCCCTCGGCCCCGAAGCCCTGCCCCCAGACCACCCGGCCATCGGCAAAGACGAGGGCGCCGGTGGCTCCCTTCGGCATGGGCGTGGGCGCAGGACTGGCCATCGGTGGGAGGGCTCCTCAAGTGCAAAACCGGCGATGTCGCTAAGCCGCCGCCGCTACGGCAGACACGCGGGATGGTCAATGGAGCCGACAGCATTTAACAGCGCGACCATGATCCGCGACACCATCAAGAGCGCCCTTGTTTCCGCCATGAAGGGCGGCGACAAGGCCACCACCGCCACCATCCGCCTGATCCAGAGCGCCATCAAGAACCGCGACATCGAGCTGCGCACCGGCACCGCGCCGACCGACGACGACGCGCTGGTCACCGAGGTGCTGCAGAAGATGATCAAGCAGCGCCGCGAATCGGTCAACATGTACCGCCAGGGCAATCGCGAAGAACTCGCCCAGCAGGAAGAATCCGAGATCGCCGTGATTGAGCGCTTCCTCCCCGCCCAGCTGTCCGACGAGGAAGCCAGCGCGAAGATCGGCGAGATCGTCACCGAACTGGGCGCGTCGAGCATGAAGGACATGGGCCGCGTCATGGCCGCGGTGAAGGAACGGCTCGGCACCAGCATCGAACCGGCGCGGGCGAGCGCCCTCGTCAAGGGTGCGCTGGCGGGCTAGCCTGTTCGGCCGGCCATGACCCTCTCCCCCGCCTTCCTCGACGAGCTCCGCGCCCGGGTCACGCTGTCCAGCGTCATCGCGCCGCACGTGAAGCTCACCCGTGCCGGGCGGGAGTGGAAGGCCTGCTGCCCGTTCCACAACGAGAAGACGCCCAGCTTCACCGTCAATGACGAGAAGCATTTCTATCATTGCTTCGGCTGCGGTGCGCATGGCGATGCGATCCGCTTCCTGACCGACAATCGCGGCCTTCCCTTCATGGACGCGGTCAAGGAACTCGCCGCCTCCGCAGGGATGGAGGTCCCCGCCCCCGACCCCCGCAGCCGCGCCCGGGCCGAGCGGCAGGCCACGCTGCACGACGTCATGGCGGCAGCGCAGGCGTGGTTTGCCGAGCAGCTCGACTCGATCGAGGGCGCCGAGGCCCGCGCCTACTGCCAGCGTCGCGGCATCGGCGCGGGCGCGATCAAGCGGTTCGGGATCGGCTTCGCCCCCGACCGCCGCCAGGGACTGCGCAAGGCGCTTGCCGAGCATACCGACGCCAAGCTGATCGAAACCGGCCTTCTCATCAGCGTCGAGGAAAAGGAGCCCTACGACCGCTTCCGAGGCCGGCTGATGATCCCCATCCGCGATCCGCGCGGGCGGGTGATCGGCTTTGGCGGCCGCATCCTCGGGCCCGGCGAGCCCAAATACCTCAACAGCCCCGAGACCCCGCTCTTCGACAAGGGCTCCAGCCTCTACAATCTTGACCGCGCCTCGCCCGCCTCGCGCGCGGCCAAGCGGCTGATCGTGGTCGAAGGCTATATGGACGTGATCGGCCTCGACCGCGCCGGCATCGGTGAAGTCGTCGCCCCCAATGGCACCGCGCTGACCGAGCGCCAGTTGGAACTCCTCTGGCGCCTCAACCCCTCGCCCATCCTCTGCTTCGACGGCGATTCGGCCGGGCAAAAGGCCGCGATCCGCGCCGCCACCCGCGCCCTGCCGTTGCTCGGACCCGAGCGCACCCTCTCTTTCGTCGCGCTGCCGCAGGGCCAGGACCCCGACGATCTCGTGAACAGCGGCGGGCGCGACGCCGTCGAGGCCCTGCTCCAGACCCCCGAACCTTTGGTCGACCGGCTCTGGCGGCATGAGCGCGACTCGACGCCGCTCGCCACGCCCGAACAGCGTGCCGGGCTCAAGCAGCGCCTGCTCGACCACGCCGCCTCCATCGCCGACCGCAGTCTTTCGCAGCTTTATCGCGACGAATGGATGGACCGTTTTCACGCCCTCAACCGCCGCGAGCGACCCGCTTTCACCCCTCAGCGTCGCGGCAGCTTCGTTCGCGGCCGGGGCTTTGTTCCGGCTGAGCCGCCCCCTACCGCCGAAGCCAAGGCCATCGGCGAAACCGGCGTGGACCGCTTCACCGCCCGCGCCCTGGTCGCCGGCCTGACTCGCTTCCCCGACCTGGTGGTGGAAGAAGCGGGCATCCTCGCCGCCCTTCACTTCGCCGACCCCGCCGCCGAGAAGCTCAAGCGACGCCTGCTGGATCAAGCACTTAGGACCGGCCACCTTGATTCGGCGGCGCTTGGCCCCATCTTGGCGGATGCCGGAACTTCACAGCTGCTCGAAGGAACGCTGGGTGGGTATGGCAAGGGTTTTTCCTTCAACCGCACCGATACGGAACCGGCCCAGGCGCGCGCGGACCTCCGGGCAGTCATCGAACTGCTCGGCGATCGTCACGAGATTGCGCAAGGGCTGGCCGAGGTCTCGGCGCGGGTGATGGACGACCCGCAAGCTGTGGCTGAACAGCACCGGCTGCTGCTTGCGAATCAGGAAACCACCAAGAGACTGGCAGATTACAGCGCCAGCGACTAAGCGAACCCGCAACCATGGCCAAAGTTGAACCCCAAGACACCGACGATCAGGACGGCGGCGACGCCCCCCTCATCGATCTGAATGACGCTTCGGTGAAGAAGCTGATCGCGCGCGCCAAGAAGCGGGGCACGATCACCATCGACGAACTGAACGAGGCGCTGCCTCAGGATCAGATGAACTCGGAGCAGATCGAGGACGTCATGTCCGCGCTCAACGACATGGGCGTGCAGATCGTCGAAAAGGAAGAAGGCGGCGACGACGAGGAGGAGGCGGAAGCCGAAACCTCCTCGGACGACGAGGTCGACCCGCTCGACGACGGCGGCCCGCGCCCCGCCGCCGCGGTCAAGAAGGAGACGGTTGATCGCACTGACGATCCCGTCCGCATGTACCTGCGCGAAATGGGCGCGGTGGAGCTTCTCTCCCGCGAGGGTGAGATCGCGATCGCCAAGCGCATCGAGGCCGGCCGCGACACCATGATCTGGGGCCTGTGCGAAAGCCCGATCACCTTTAACGCCATCATTGAATGGTCGACGGCGCTGAACGAAGGCCGCATGCAGCTGCGCGAGATCCTCGATCTCGAAGCCATGCTGTCCAAGGGTCCCTCGGCCGAGCAATTGAACGCCGCAGAGAACGACGAGGATGGCGAGGGCGAAGTCACTGCCGCCGCCGCCGGCCCGACCCTCAAGGAAGAGGAAGAGCCCGAATCGGCCCCCGCCGACGGCGACGACGAGGACGAGCTGCGCGAAAACCGCGCGCCCAAGCCCGCTGAGGAAGAGGAAGAGGACAACACCCTTTCCCTCGCCCAGATGGAAGAAACGCTGAAGCCCAGCGCGCTCGAGAAATTCGCGGCGATCACCGACCATTATCGCAAGTTCGCCAAGCTCCAGGACGCCCGCCTCGCCTGCATGGCGGCTGGCACCCCCTTCTCCCCCGCCAAGGAGAAGGAATATCAGAAGCTGCGCGAGACCCTGACCGCTGAGGTCGAGAGCGTCCAGTTCCATAACGCCAAGATCGAGTATCTGGTCGAGCAGCTCTACGCCTACAACCGCCGCTTGACCGCATTGGGCGGCCAGATGCTGCGCCTCGCCGAACGTCACCGCGTGCCCCGCAAGGCGTTCCTCGACAGCTACATGGGCCATGAGCTCGACGACGGCTGGCTCGAACGCGCGTCCAAGATCGACAAGAAGTTTGCCGCCTTTGCCGCGACCGAGGCCGATACCGTTGACCGCATCCGCACCGAAATCGGCGAGATTGCCCAGTCGACCGGCATGGCGCTCAGCGAGTTCCGGCGCATCGTCAACCAGGTCCAAAAGGCCGAGCGCGAAGCCCGCATCGCCAAAAAGGAAATGGTCGAAGCGAATCTCCGCCTCGTCATCTCCATCGCCAAGAAATACACCAACCGCGGCCTGCAGTTCCTGGACCTCATCCAGGAAGGCAACATCGGCCTGATGAAGGCGGTCGACAAGTTCGAATATCGCCGCGGCTACAAGTTCTCGACCTACGCGACCTGGTGGATCCGCCAGGCGATCACCCGCTCGATCGCCGACCAGGCGCGGACCATCCGCATCCCGGTCCACATGATCGAGACGATCAACAAGCTCGTTCGCACCAGCCGCCAGTTCCTCCACGAAACCGGCCGCGAGCCGACGCCCGAAGAACTGGCCGAGCGCCTCTCTATGCCGCTCGAGAAGGTTCGCAAGGTGATGAAGATCGCCAAGGAGCCGATCAGCCTCGAAACGCCCATCGGCGACGAGGAAGACAGCCACCTCGGCGACTTCATCGAGGACAAGAATGCGGTCATCCCCGTGGACGCCGCGATCCAGGCCAACCTCAAGGAAACGGTCACCCGCGTCCTGGCGAGCCTCACCCCGCGCGAGGAACGCGTGCTGCGCATGCGCTTCGGGATCGGTATGAACACCGACCACACGCTTGAGGAAGTCGGCCAGCAGTTCAGTGTCACCCGCGAACGTATCCGGCAGATCGAGGCCAAGGCGCTGCGCAAGCTCAAGCACCCGAGCCGCTCACGGAAGATGCGGAGCTTCTTGGATCAGTAAGACTGTCTCGCTTGGGGCTTTAAGCTGCCGAGCGCGACAGCTCAGACTGGCATGATCCGGCATCGTGCAAGCCGTGAGGCTGCTGCGGCAGCTTGGCGGCAGGCACTGGCGGTTGCAGCCAGAAGCCTTGCCCCAGGGTGCAGCCAAGCTTGAGCATGAGCGCGAGGTGGCGCTCGCTTTCGATATGTTCGGCGACGATCGGTGCGCCGATTCCCCGACACAGGCTGATGACCGCTCCCAGCAGTCGCTCACCATCTGCGTTGTCGAGCGCTGCCGTGACCAGGGCGCCGTCGAGTTTGATCTGGTCGAACTGGAACTCGCGCAGATAACCTATGGACGCATAGCCCGCGCCGAAGTCGTCGAGCACGACCATCACTCCGGCTGCCCTGAGATCAGCAAGATTGCGCTTGGCGGTCGCGAAGTCTGCGAACAGCGCTGTCTCCGTGACTTCCACCTGCAACCGCTCCGGCTTTGCGCCCGCACGTTCGAGTGCTGCCAGAACCTTCTCGGAGAGATCTGCCGAGCAAAGCTGAACCGCACTAAGATTGAGGGACAAGCGGACCGCAGGATCCCAGTGCACGGCTTCGGCAAACGCCAGGTTCATCAGATGATCGCCAAGATTGCCGATGACGTTCAATTGCTCCGCAATCGTCACGAATTCCGAAGGTGAGACGTTGCCAAGCTCGGGATCCATCCACCTCGCCAAGGCTTCGTTGGCGACGGTTCGCCCGGTGAGCAGATCGACGATTGGCTGAAAATGCACATGGATTTTCTGGTGAACATCGGCGCCCTGGAGAGCGTGCTCGATCTTCGCACGGCGTTGCCTGGGAACGTCCATAGCTGGCTCGAAGACCGCTACCCCGCTCCCTGCCTGAGCCTTCGCGTCGTAGAGAGCAATATCCGCGTCCGTCATCACCCGCGAGGGTGTTACGTCCGTGCCTTGCCTGGACAGCCCTATTCCGCAGCTGGCGAACAGGGGGAATTTGCGACGCTTGATAACTGCGGGCTGGTTGACCTTCTTGAGAAGTCGCTTGCCGGCGTCACGCGCTTCGCCTGGCGACGCCATGCCCGGAAACAATATTCCGAACTCGTCGCCGCCTAGTCTCGCGACCAGACACTGGCGTGGCGCGGCCCGCACGAGGCGCTTCGCCACGACACTGAGTAAGGCATCGCCGTAACTATGACCGTAGGTGTCGTTGATCACCTTGAACCGGTCGATATCGGTCACGGCAATGGCGAAGGGCTGGCCGCCGGCCGCGCAATCGGCAAGTGCGGCCACGAACGCGCGCCGGTTAGGAAGCCCGGTAAGAAAGTCAGTCGTCGCTGCGGTGATCGCCTCCTGCCGCGCCGTTTCCGTCTGTTCCTGTTGCTGACCAATGATCCAGCGCGATCGAATGATCGTCGTGAATTGAGCGCTCTGCCTGGCGATCAGCTGAAGCACCAGGAACATCACCACGCCCAGGCTGATCGCGCCGCCGACATATTTGGGATTGGGCGACTGGAGTCCGGTCGCTGCCAATGGCAGGCCAAGCAGGAGAAGAGGCATGTAGGAGGCAAGCGGCACTGCACTCAGTCCGAAGGCGACCCCGACGGCGGTGAAACCACCAAGCAGGAAGATCGCCATGTGCGTGCCGGAAGGCGCCGTAGCCAGCAGGTGGTGGCACCACAGGGCAAGTGACAGGCACAGCAGAGCTGCGAACGCGCAGGCCTGCCTTATCCGTGAGATCATCACGGCGTGGTCGGGATTGTGGCTTGACCGAAGCCAATGCCAGATCCGAATGATGGCGAAGACCAGCAGAACCGAAGTCCATTCGAATCCTACGGAAATCGAGCCTTTGGTGGTGATCTGCAGGGCGAAAACATTGGTCGTCGCCAGCACATACAGGATCGGCACCTGCCGCCGGAGCGCAGCGAAGCGTTCCTCGACGAGCGCTCGGCCCATCGGACTGTCGATCTCCCCCACCGTAAGATGTTGACGCAACCAGCTCACAATCATCGTGGCCTTGGCGTAAGCCGGGAAGCTTAAGGCATGTTTATGATAGCGGCGGATCATTCTGGAGGCAGGTAGCGCAGGGTCCTATCTTGCGACATACCTGACCGCCTTAGCTGCAGCGCCGATTGCAATGTAGGATACCATCTGATCTACCCTGATCGATGGGCATCCCTACCCTCTCCCAGCCACCCCGGACCGGCCTCGCGCTGGCGCGCTCGCGGCGTGCCGCCGGCTGCGGCGACGGGCGTAGCGCCGCCGCACCCTCGCCCTATGTGAACTTCGAGAACTTCGCGCCTCGCCGCGTCGCCCGGGCCGGCGGTGGGCACGGATCGGACCCCGCGCCCTATCGGAACTTCGAGAACTTCGTCTCGCTCAGCGGCAGGTCGCGGCCTCGCTGCGGCACACGCCATCGAGGCTGCCGCTCTCCAGCTTCAGCCCGATCCAGCTCGCCACCGTCGGCAGGATGTCGACCGTATCCGCCGCCGCGGTCGGAGCGGCCGGTGTCACGCCCGGCGCGGCGAACAGGATCGGCACCCGCCGGTCATAGTCCCACACCGTCCCGTGGCTGGCGACATAGCCGGGGCCAGGCCGAGCGACGGTGCTGACATGCTCCTTCAGCACCACATAGAAGTCACCCGACCGCGCCGGATCGAACGCGGCGCGCACCCGCTGCAGCAGGCTCCAGCGCGACGGGTCGCCCGACGGCTTGGGGCTGCGCATGACCTCGGCGGCGGTGAACACCGCCTCGACCTGGGGATGCGCCTTGTAGCGGGCGACCGCCGCCGCCAGCACCCGTGGCCGATCCCTCGCCGGGATCACGCGGTCCAGCCACACGTCCCCGCCCAGACCATCGCCCCGCAGCACCGCGCCGGTCACCCCGACCTGCGGCGCCAGCAGCTTGCCCACCTCGCCTGCCGCCAGCGCCGGATCGCCCCGCACCGCCCGGGCATTCCCCTGCGCCCGCAGCCGCTCCACCGCATCCTGCCCGCCATGATCGGACGACAACACCAGCGCATAGTCGACCTTGCTCTGGTCCAGCCGCGCCAGAAAGCCCTCCAGATCGCGGTCGAGGTTGAGCATCTGCAGGCACATCTCCTGCCCGCCCCAGCCATAGCTGTGCCCGATATAGTCGGTCGCGCTGAGCCCGATCGAAATGACGTCGGTCGTCAGGCCCTGCCCCAGCTTCTGCTCGGCGATCAGGGAGGCGGCGAGCGCCAGCGTCAGGCTGTCGAACTGCGGACTGGTGCGGAAGGCACGGGCATCGCCGGCGTCACGCGCGAAACGGCCACTGCCGACGCTCATGGTCGGGGTTACCTGATAGGAAGTTGCTCTCCCCACACAAAGCGCCGGCACCTCGAGCCCCTCCTGCGCGGTGGCGAGCAATTGTGCCGAGAACCTCTGCACATTCTGCACGCTTACCGGCGCGCGCGCGCCTGGCCGGTCACTCGCCCACGTCTTGCCATCCCAATACCAGCGCTCGTCCACCGCGCGCCCGCCCATCATCACCGCGGCGCGGTCCTTGCCTGACACGGCGAGATTGCGGCTGCGCGGATCGGCCGCCTTCATCCGGTCACCCAGCGTGGAGACCTTCAGATGCTCGGGGCTGACGGAATAGGCCCTGGACGTTGAGCCGGCGACCCGCTCATCCTCGGCGCAATAGATGCTCTTGTCCTCGCGCGCGGCGCCCTGGTCGATCCAGTTATTGGCGATGATCCCGGTCGCACCCGGGTGGCGGCCCGTCAGCAGCGTGGAGTGGCCAGGACAGGTCTCGGTTGCGGCGTGACCCTGATAGCCGTTGGCGAACACCACCCCGCGGTCCGCCAGTCGCTTGAACCCGCCGGTGAAATGCGGGCGATAGGCTTCAAACAGGTCGCTCGACAGCTGGTCGACCGAGATGGCCACAACAAGCTTGGGCGGCATTGCCGGCCCCTGGGCGACGGCGGGAGTGGCGGCAAAAGCGGCGGCGGCAAGGAACAGGCTACGCATGGCCGCCGCTTAGCAGCAGCGATGTGACGCCGCCATGACTAGCCGAGCTTCGCCTTCAGCCGCTCGTTGACCACACCCGGATTGGCCTTGCCCCCCATCGCCTTCATCGTCTGACCGACAAAGAAGCCGAACAGCTGCGCCTTGCCGGCGCGATACTGCTCCACCTTGTCGGCATTGGCGGCAAGGATCTTGTCGATCTCGGCGTCGATTGCGCCGCTGTCGCTGGTCTGCTTGAGGCCTTCGCGCTCGACAATGGCATTGGCGCCGTCGCCGCTCTCAAGCATCTTCTCGAAGACGGTCTTGGCAATGGATCCGCTGATCGTGCCGTCCGCGACGAGCCCGAGCAACTCGGCAGCCTGGTCAGGCGATACCGGGCAGTCGGCAATGTCCTTGCCCAGGCGGTTCAGCGCGCCGAACAACTCGGCCACCACCCAGTTGGCGGCACGCACCGGCTCGGCACCAGCCTTGAGCAGCGCGTCGAACCAGCGCGCGGTCTCGACTTCGGCGGTGAGCACGCTCGCATTATAGGCGGTGATCCCCGCCGCCTCGTAGCGCTTGCGCTTGGCATCGGGCAGCTCGGGCAGCGACGCGCGGCAATCCTCGATGAACTGGTCGTCAAGCTCCAGCGGGAGCAGGTCGGGATCGGGAAAATACCGGTAATCGTGCGCGTCTTCCTTCGACCGCAACGACCGCGTTTCGCCCTTGTCGGGATCGTAGAGGCGGGTCTCCTGCACGATCGAGCCGCCCTCCTCGAGGATCTCGATCTGGCGGCGGGCTTCATGCTCGATCACCGCCATGACGAAGCGGACCGAATTGACGTTCTTGGTCTCGGTGCGAGTACCGAAGTCGTCCCCGGGCTTGCGCACCGACACATTGACGTCGGCGCGCATGGAGCCTTCCTCCATGTTGCCGTCGCAGCTGCCGACATAACGCAGGATCGCCCGCAGCTTGCGCAGATAGGCCCCCGCTTCCGCCGGAGAGCGAAGGTCGGGCTTGGACACGATCTCCATCAGCGCCACGCCCGAGCGATTAAGGTCTACGTAGCTCATGGTCGGATGCTGGTCGTGCATCAGCTTGCCGGCGTCCTGCTCGACATGGATGCGCTCCACGCCAATGGTCCGAGCGGAGCCCTCGTCCTTCTCGTCGGTGAGAACGGTTATCGACCCCTCGCCCACCAGCGGATGATAAAGCTGGCTGATCTGATAACCCTGCGGCAGATCGGCGTAGAAATAATTCTTGCGGTCGAATCGGCTCCACTTGTTGATCTGCGCGTCGATTGCGAGGCCGGTGCGCACCGCCTGGCGGATGCACTCGCGGTTTGGGACCGGGAGCATGCCGGGCATCGCCGCATCGACCAGGCTGACCTGCGTGTTGGGTTCGGCCCCGAACGCTGTCGCCGCGCCGCTGAACAGCTTGGCGTTGCTGACTACCTGCGCGTGGACCTCGAGGCCGATCACGACCTCCCACTCGCCGGTCTCGCCCTTGATCCGATAGGGTGCGTTTGAGTCGGCCATTACCACCACTTCCCCGGACGGGCGGTGAAGCCCGCGCGTTCCTCGATCGCAAGGCCGGCGTTGAGTACGCCCTGCTCGTCCATTTCCCGTCCGATCAGGTGCAGCCCGAGCGGCAGTCCCTGCGCGTCGAGCCCACCCGGCACGCTCATCGCCGGCAGCCCGGCAAGGCTGGCCGGCACCGCGAACACGTCGTTGAGGTACATCGCCAGCGGGTCGCTCATCTTCTCCCCAATCCCGAACGCCGCGCTTGGCGCGGTGGGGGTGAGGATGATGTCGCAGCTCTCGAACGCGCGGGCGAAATCCTGCTTGATCAAGGCCCGCACCCGCTGCGCCTTGGTGAAATAGGCGTCGTAGAAGCCCGCGCTCAGCACATAGGTGCCGATCATGATCCGGCGCTTCACCTCGGCACCGAAGCCAGCGGCCCGCGTCGCGGCATACATGGCGTCCAGATTGCCGCCCTCGGGCACTTCGCGCAGCCCATAGCGCACGCCGTCATAGCGGGCGAGGTTGGACGAGGCTTCGGCGGGCGCGATGATGTAATAGGTCGGCAGCGCGTACTTGGTGTGTGGCAGGCTGATCTCGACCACTTCGGCGCCTGCATCCTTGAGCCAGGCGATGCCGTGGTCCCACAGCGCATTGATCTCGTCCGGCACGCCGTCGATCCGATATTCTTTGGGAATACCGACGCGCTTGCCCTTGAGATCGCTCGACAACCCCTGCTCCCACGCCGGCACCGACGCGTCGAGAGAAGTGGCATCCTTGGGGTCGAACCCGCACATCGATTCCAGCAGGATCGCGCAATCGCGCACCGTCCGCGCCATCGGCCCGGCCTGGTCGAGCGAGGAGGCGAAGGACACGATGCCCCACCGCGAGCAGCGGCCGTAGGTCGGCTTGATGCCCGTGATGCCGGTGAACGCCGCCGGCTGGCGGATCGAGCCGCCGGTGTCGGTACCGGTGACGCCCGGCGCAAGGCCCGCCGCGACCGCCGCCGCCGACCCGCCCGAGCTTCCGCCCGGGGTCAGCGCCGCATTGCCACCGTCGTTCCGCTTCCACGGCGAAACCACCGGGCCGTAGGCACTGGTCTCGTTGGACGAGCCCATGGCGAACTCGTCCATGTTGAGCTTGCCGAGCATGCCCGCGCCCGCTTCCCGCAGCTTGGCGCTGACTGTGCTTTCGTAAGGGGGCTTGAACCCGCCAAGGATGCGGCTGCCCGAGGTGGTGTCGACCCCGACCGTCGCGAACAGGTCCTTGATTCCGAGCGGGATGCCCGACAGCGGCTTGAGGTCGCCCGTCTGGCGCGCCGCATCGGCTGCGTCGGCGCAGGCCAGCGCATCTTCCGGCGTTTCCACCGTGTAAGCGTTGAGTGCGCGCGCCGCCGCCACCGCGGCGTTGAACTGCTCGGCAATCTCGCGCGCCGAGAACTCACCGGTGCGGAAGCCGTCGCGCAGCTGCGTCAGCGTGAGGTGAGTGAGCTCGGCCACTATTCGATCACCTTCGGCACCGCGAAGAAGCCGTGCTGCGCGTCCGGCGCGTTCAGCAGCACCTTGTCGCGCACGTTGCCGCCGGTCAGCGGGTCGGCGTCGATCACGTCGTCGCGCAGCCGAAGCTTCTGCTCAACCACGGTGGCCAGAGGCTCGACGCCGGAGGTATCGACCTCGCCGAGCTGCTCGACCCAGCCGAGAATGTTGTTGAGTTCGGGCACCAGCGCCTCCACTTCCGCGTCGCTCATCTGAAGGCGCGCAAGCTTGGCGATGTGCCGCACGGTGGCGGTATCGACGGACATGTTCGACCCGGTAGCGAGGGGGAGCCGACCCTTCAACTCCCCCTCGCCATCAGGCGATCACTTCACCTTAGCGAGGCCGGCGATCCTTGCGGTTTTCGCGGCGCAGCTGGCGGCTGTCCTGCCGCTGGTCCCGGCGATACTCGCGCCGATCCTGTCGGCGGTCGGCCCGATATTGCTCGCGGGTCACCTGCCCAGCGTCACGCGCTGCCCGATCCTCGCGCCGCTCGGTACGATAGACCCTGCGGTCATCGCGGCGCTCGGCGCGATACTCGCGGACATTCTCGCGAATGGCGGGATTGCGGCTGCGCAGCACGCGCTGCTGCTGCTCCCAATAACGGCGCTGCGCCGTGCTGATCGGATAGCGACGGCGCTGCTGGTCGTAGACATAGGCGCCGGTGCCCGGATAATAGTAGCCGCTGTACCAGCCACCGTACGGCGACGCATTGCCGCCGTAGGGCGAGCCATAGGAGCCATAGGAACCGTAGCTCCCATAAGGCGCATAGCCGCCGCCATAACCATAGCCTGAGTTGTAATACGGCGAGCCGACGCCGACCGAGGCGCCGTAATAGGGATCAAGGGTGCTGCAGCCGGCCAGACCGACCGCACCGATCGCCGCCAGGGCGAATTTGCGAACGAGGGACATGGGAACGCTCCGTACAAGCCCCCCGGCCTGCCCCTGCTATTCGGCCATTCGCTTGAACTGGAGGTGAACTGCGCCGACCTGCTGCAATCACCAGCGGCTGGCCGCCCGACACCCCGGTACGGGCGACCAGCGGCCGATCGAATGGCAGCAGCCTGCCCGTTCAGGCCGCCTTGCGTGCAGCGATGTAGGCGTTCACCTGCTCCTCCAGCACATCGAGGGGAAGCGAGCCGTTCTCCAGCACGGCGGCGTGGAAGTCACGGATGTCGAAGCGGTCGCCCAGCTCGCGCCTCGCCTTGGCGCGAAGCTCAAGGATCTTCAGCTGCCCGACCATGTAGCTGGTCGCCTGCCCTGGCCAGTTGAAGTAGCGCTCGACCTCGCGCACGGCGTCGGCCCGGGACAGCGGCGCGTTGGCGAGGAAGTAGTCGATCGCCTGCTCGCGGGTCCAGCGCTTGTCGTGGATGCCGGTGTCGACCACCAGCCGGACCGCGCGCCAGACCTGGGTCGACAGCATCCCGAACTCGCTGATCGGGTCCTGGTAGAAGCCCATCTCCTTGCCCAGTCCTTCGGCATACAGGCCCCAGCCCTCGGCATAAGCCCCATAGCCGCCGAAGCGCCGGAACTTGGGTACGTTGGGCAGTTCCTGCGCCAGTGCGATCTGGAAGTGATGCCCCGGCGCGCCCTCGTGATAGCTTCGCGCTTCCAACTGCGGCTTCGACACGTCGGCCATGTTGGCGAGGTTGGAATAATAGATACCCGGCCGCGTACCATCCTCGCTCGGCGAATTGTAGAAGGCGATGGCCGCCGTTCCCTCGCGCCACTTCTCGACCGCGCGCACTTCCAGCGGCGCCTTGGGAAGGCGGCGGAACCACTCGGGCGACTTGGCCATGACCTGAGCGACAAACGCTTCCGCGTCCTTGATGTAGGCGGCGCGGCCCGCATCCGTGTCGGGATAGCGATACTTGGGATTGGTGCGCAGCTCGTCAAAGAACTGGCGCAGCGTGCCCGTGAAGCCGACCTGCGCCTTGATCCGCTCCATCTCACCGTGGATCGCCGCCACCTGGTTGAGGCCAAGCTGGTGGATCTGCTCGGCGCTCATGGTGGTGGTGGTCGAATTCTTCAGGCGATTGGCATAGAAAGCAGCACCGTCGGGAAGGCCCCATGCGCCGCGATTGCCCTTCGCCTGGCGCTCCGTCTCGGCCCAGGTGGCAAGAAAGGTGCGATAGCCACGCTGGTAGGGTCCCGTCAGGGCCTCACGCGCCGCGGCGAGCAGCCGGTCCTTCTCCGCCGGCGGGATCGACAGCTTGCCGACCTTGGTCTTGAAGTCGGCCCACACCGGCGTGTCAGCGCCACCCGTGAAGGGCGCCCCCGCCAGGACCCGCTCCGCGTCGCGGCGGACGGGCGCGAAATTGAAGGTCGAGGGCACGATCCCAGCGGCAGTCTGCGTCCGCATGTTGGCCGTGATCTCGTTCATCACCCGTTCGACCGCCTGCAGGCGCGACACATAGGCCTCGGCGTCCGCCACCGTGTCGATCTTGTGGTTGTTGATCAGGAACACCGGCAGCGATCCCGCGGGGCTGCCGTTGGTGCTGGCAATGAAGCCGTGCCGCCGCCAGCGGAAGTTCTCCACGTCCTGCTGCACTTCGGCTTCGAACAGGCGATAGCTGAGGCGCCCATTCGGGCTCAGGCGCTCGGGATTGAATTGCGCCCGCATGGCGGCAAGCTGCCGCTGCGCCAGCGCGAGGCCCTCCTCCGCATTGGCATCGGTATAGCTGTTGAGCTCGTTGTAGCGATCCTTGCGGCCAAGCCCGGTCAGCGCCTGTGGCGACCGTGCCACCTGCTCCTCGAACGCAGCGTCGAGGAAGGCGGTCAGCCGCTGGTCCTCCGCCAGCGGATCGACCAGCGGCTCGGCAGGGCCAGCGGGCGCGGCGGCAGCCACCTGCGGCGCGGCGACTTCGGTGTTCGGGGTCGTGCAGGCGGCAGTGGTCAGCAGCAACAGAGCGGAAAGCTTGATCTTCAAGGTAGTTACCCTTTCACTTCGGTCCGGCCCAGCCAAGCGGCACCCGGCCTTCAAGTCAACTTGGCTTCTGCTCGTCGCCGCCCTACCTGCGCTCACCATGTGCGCCCGCCGCTTCCTCATCGTCATCTTCCTGCTCACCTTGCTGGTGGTCGCCGGCGCCTTTGCGGTGTTCCAGTACGGCGGGTCGGTTCTGCGCAAGCAGGCGCTGCCGACCGTACCCTACGAGGCGCCGCCTCCAGCCAGCGGTCCCGACTATGTGCAGACGGAAAACTGGCTCAACCTCCCCGACACGGTCCCCCCGGGCCCGGCCGAGTGGAAGCCGCAGGATACGCCGGTAGAAACTCTCGAGCCGCGCTCGGTGGCAGTCTTCTACATACACCCGACCACCTATCTTGAACGTGATCGCTGGAATGCGCTGCTGAACCACTCGGACAGCCAGAACCGGGCCGCCCTGTTCGTGCGCAGCCAGGCTAGTGCCTTCAATGCCGATGGCCGAATCTACGCTCCCAAGTATCGCCAGGCGGCGTTCGGCGCGTTCCTCGACACGGGCGAGAACGCTTCCCGCGCTCTCGACCTCGCCTATTCCGATGTGGCGCGCGCTTTCGACCGCTTCCTGGCGCAGGAGCCAGCCGCCCCCATCGTGCTGGCCGGCCACAGCCAGGGCGGACTACACCTCACCCGCCTGCTGCGGTACCGCGTCGCCAAGGATCCGATCCTGCAGCGCCGGATCGTCGCCGCCTATGTCGGCGGCTGGCCGGTCAGCAGCGCGGCGGACGTCCCCGCGATGGGTCTTGCCGCCTGCACTGAGCCCGACCAGGCGCGCTGCATCCTGTCCTGGCAGAGCTTCTCGGATCCGGCCAATACCGACCTCATCACCGACGTCTTCGAAGGCTCGACCGGGTTCAACGGCCAGAAGCGGCGCCGGGCGGACATGCTTTGCATCAATCCGGTGACGGGTTCGCCGGCACCCAGCGCTCCTGCCCAGAGCGCTGGAACCCTGGTCCCGACCGACCAAGGGCTGACCGACGCCACCTTGACGCCCGGAGCAGTCGGCGCCCGCTGCGATGATGGCTTCCTGCGGATCAACGGGGCCGAGGACCGGTTGCCGGAGCTTGGACCCTATGTCCTCCCCGGCAACAACTACCACGTCTACGACTATGCGCTGTTCTGGGGCGACATCCGCCGCGATTTCGCGCGGCGCCTCGCCACTTTCAGGTCTGCCCGGTGATCACCGCCGCCGTTGCCGACTTCCTCAATGCCCTGCCGGACGGAGGCATACTCGCCGGCCTTGATGTCGGCACCAAGACCATCGGCCTCGCGCTGTGTGACGCCGGATGGAGCTTCGCCGGTCCGGCCGAGACCATCCGCCGGACCAAGTTCACCGCCGATCTCGTGCTGTTGCGGACCTTTCTCGATCGTCACGCCGCCCGCGGGCTGGTGGTGGGCCTGCCACTCAACATGGACGGCACCGACTCGCCCCGCACTCAGTCTACCCGCGCCTTCGCCCGCAATCTTGCCCCCCTCGCCCTTCCTATCCTCCTGTGGGACGAACGCTGGTCGACCCAGGCGGTGGAGCGCGCCATGATTGCCGCGGACGTCACCCGCGCCAAACGGGCGGAGGCTGTCGACAAGCTCGCCGCCGCGCACATCCTGCAGGGCGCGCTCGACGCCCTTTGCATGTTGCCCCGGCCAAGCTAGCAGGCGCCCTCGTGCACCTGCTCTCCATCTCGTCGCTCAGCGACTCGCAACTTACCGACCTCTTCGCCAAGGCGCAGGACTATGCGTCGGACCCGCGCGCCGGGCGTGATCGGCTGGCCGGGCACACCGTCTTCAACTGCTTTTACGAGAACAGCACCCGCACCGCGATGAGCTTCGCCCAGGCCGCTGCCCGGCTCGGTGCTCAGGCGATCACGCTGTCGGTCGAACATAGCAGCGTCAAGAAGGGCGAAACGCTGGCCGACACCGCCCGCACCCTGGGAGCGATGGGTCCGGACGCGCTGGTACTCCGCCACCGCCAGAACGGCGCGGCCCAAGAAGTGGCCTCACTGGTCGACTGCCCGGTCGTGAATGCCGGCGATGGCACCAACGAGCATCCGACCCAGGCGCTGCTCGACTCGCTGACCCTCAGGCAGCACTTCGGGAGCCTGGAGGGACGCACCGTCGCGATCTGCGGTGACATCCTGCACAGCCGCGTCGCCCACTCCAACGCACAGCTACTGCCGAGGCTCGGCGCTCGCGTCCGGCTCGCCGGACCGCCCGCCCTGCTGCCGTCCGATGCGCCGCGGCTGTCGATCGACGAGGCCATTGCGGACGCCGATGCGGTGATGATGTTGCGCGTCCAGCGCGAACGGATGGACGAGGACCTTGGCGATGCCCCCGGCGAGTATCTCCGCCTTCACGGCCTGACGCTCGAACGGCTGTCCCTGGCGGCACCCGGTGCCGTCATCCTTCATCCCGGCCCCATGAACCGCGGAGTCGAGATCGCCGACGAGGTTGCCGACCTTCCCGGCCGCTCGTTGATTCTGCGTCAGGTTGCGAACGGCGTCGCCATGCGCATGGCCGTTCTGGAATTGCTGGTCGCGGGCTGACGCGCTTAGCGATTGGCGAAGCGAACCGGCGTGTCACCGGCGGCGTTGCGAACAAAGCAGGTGGCGCCGCTGGCCTTCAGCTTCATGCACAATTGCCTGGCCTCGCCGTCGCTCGCAAAGCCCTTGAGGCTCAACCGGTAGACCGTTCCGCGTGTGCCCACGAAGCGGGCGCTTGCCGGCACATAGCTGGCAAGGCCGCGATGGCGGCTGCTCAAGGTCGACCAGCCGGCCCTCACCCCCGCCTCGTTGGCGTAAGCGCCAAGCTGGACCACCGCCTGGCTCGAACCGAAGCGCTTGGCCGCTGCGCGGCGCAGTTCGGCGACCTTGGGCAAGGCGCCACTCGGCCTGATCCGCTCCGTCCGAAGGCTGTCCACCATGGCGACGACATCGGGAGCAACCGTGGCGGGCGAAACAGGGGCGGCGGGAAGATCGGCTTCGGCCAGTTCGATTGCCGGTGCCACTGCGGCCTCTGAAGGCATGGGCGGCACAGGATCGGCGGCCGCAACAACGGGCGCTGCCGGCGCGACCACTTCAGCCAGGCGGGTAATCTCGTTTCCGGCAGGTGCCGCCAGCGCAAGCCGGACAGGCATGCCCTTGTCCGCCGCTGCAGGTGCCTTGACCCCGATCAGCGAAGCAATTTGCGTCGCGGCGGCGCCCGGGCGGGCAAATGCCGCCCATTCGCTCATGCGCTGCTCGAGCTGATCGCCGGCAAGGTCCTGCCCTGCCACGTCGCGCGCCCTCTTCCAGTCGCCCGCAATGGCATGGGCAAGCGCAAGGTTCTGCCGCACCCGCGCATCGGCATCGCCGCTCCGCGCCGCGAGCTCCAGCGTCTCGATGGCGGCGCCCGGACGCCCGGCCAGTGCCAGGGCAAGCCCGGCATCGGCGGGGCTGATCACCTGCGCATAATTGTCCAATGTCGCGGCAGCAGCATCGCCCCGGCCTTGCGCTGCCTGCGACAAAGCAAGCTTCAGCGGAACACCGGCTTGGTTGGGATAAAGGGCCAGCGCATCGGCAAAGGCCGCTTCGGCCGAGCGGAAGCGTCCTGCCGCCAGATAGGCATTGCCAAGAAGGGTACGGAACGCCGCATCGGTTGGGCTCTTCTCGACCGCACGCTCGGCAAAGCCTATGGCCGTGGCGGCATCGCCCTGTTCCAGCGCGGCGTGGGCGCGCAACGCCACCCCGATGTTGCTGTTCTCCGCAAGCCCACCGAAGTGCCTGGGCTTGCTACCCAGCGCACACCCCGTGAGCGCAACTGCCATGACGATGCTTGAAGCGGCGAAGAGTGCGTTCCGGGGCGTGGTCATGATGCTTATCCCTTGCTGGACTGGCGCTCGGGTGCGCTGCTGGCCATGGCGTCGAGTTCGGGCATGGTCGCCAGCAGCTCGTCGAGCGCGCGGGTTACCAGTTGCTGGGCCGAGATGCCGCTGACGGCACAGGCGAGGCGAAGCTTGAGGTGGCGGTCCTGGTCGAGCCGAAGCGTGAAGGCTGCCTTGGACTTGCCGACGGACGCCCGGCTGCGCGGTGCTGCAGCAGGGGCCGCGGGCTTCACGACCGGTGCCGGCTTGACCTGCACCGGCGCGATCGGCGCCTCGGCCACCTCAGGTGCCTCTGCTGCAACCGGGGCTGCAAGCACTTGGTCGAGCGGTGGCACGTCGGCCGGGATCGGCTCGGCCGTTTCGTCCACTTCCTCGACGCCGTCGCTGGCCAGCCTCTGGACCAGCTCGTCCTGGACGGCATGGACGGGACTGGCGGGCGTCAGGCCAAGCGCGGGGTTCGACCGGGTCGCAAGCAAGGCGTCCTCACCGGCGGGAACCGATGCGAGAGCCGGCCGCGGCGGTTCGAAGCCCATGTCGTTCCAGCCGAGGTCCTCGAGACCGCTGCCGAGCTGGCCAAAGCCTTGGGGACGCATGGCCGGGCGCGCCGCACCCTTGCGGGCAAGCAGCCCGGAGGACAGTGAGGCGAAGGGCCTGGGTTCGCTCTTCATCATGGGAATTACGCCCCTTCTCAGCCGACCACGCGGCGGCCGAAGCCACCAACGGGACGCGGTGCGGCCGCTGCGATGCCGGGCGACGCGCCCGGAGCCGCAAACACGGTACGGCGGAAATTCTTCTCGAGCCGGTCGGAGATATACTCCCACAGGGCGGTGACCTCGCCGGCCGACTTGCCCTTGGGATCCACTTCCATCACCGTACGACCATCGATCATCGAGGCCGCGAAGTCGGTGCGATGGTGGAGCGTGACCGGGGCCACGGTGCCGTGCTGCGACAGTGCGACAGCGGCCTCATAGGTGATCTTGGCCTTGGGCGTCGCCGCATTGACGACGAAGATCAGCGGCTTGCCGGCGCGCTCGCAAAGATCGACCGTGGCGCCGACGGCGCGAAGATCGTGCGGGCTCGGGCGGGTCGGGATGACGATCAGCTCGGCCACCGCGATCACGCTCTGGATCGCCATGGTGATGGCCGGCGGCGTATCGATCACCGCCAGGCGGAAGCCCTGCTGGCGAAGAACCTCCAGGTCGCTCGCCAGGCGGGCAACCGTGGTCTGCGCGAAAGCGGGCATTTCCGTCTCGCGCTCGTTCCACCAGTCGGCAAGAGACCCTTGCGGATCGATGTCGATAAGACAAACCGGGCCGGCGCCCGCCAATTGCGCCTGCACCGCCAGGTGGCCGGAGAGCGTGGTCTTGCCCGATCCCCCCTTCTGCGATGCCATAGCCAGAACGCGCATTCCGATCCCCTCGGGTAAGGTGCTTATATGCTCCCATCGGAATGGCCCTTCAGACCTAAAATCAGGTTAACGCGGATGCAGCACTGGTTTAGGCTGCTGGCAACCGGGAGGGAGTGGATGCGTAGACTTGGACCGTTGCTGGCGCTGCTGATGTTGAGCGCGCCCGCCTTCTCGCAGGATGTCAGGGCCGGAATCGATGCCTGGAGCGGCGGCAGGCCGGATCAGGCTGTCGCGATCTGGCGCCCGCTCGCGGCGCGGGGCCAGGCCGACGCCGCCTTCAACCTTGGCCAGGCCTACAAGCTCGGGCGCGGGGTTCCCGCCGACCTCGCCCAAGCCCAGCGCTTCTATGAGCAAGCCGCGCGCGCCGGCCACCTCGAGGCGCAGACCAGCCTGGGCCTGCTGCTGTTCCAGAACGGCAATCGACCTGCTGCCCTGCGCTGGCTGAAACAGGCTTCGGACCGGGGCGAGCCGCGTGCGATGCTGGTCTATGGCACTGCCTTGTTCAACGGCGACGGCGTGGCAGAGGACCGGATCCGCGCCTACGCCCTGGTCAGCCGTGCCGCCGCGCAGGGCCTTGCGCCAGCGCGCGTGACCCTTGGCGAAATGGACCAGCTGATCCCGCTCGAGGAACGGCGCAAGGGCGTGGCACTTGCCCAGTCGCTCGCCGCTTCCCCCGTCGCAGCACCGACGGCGCTTGCACCGCCAAAAGTTGCGGGCGCCGCGTTAAAGCCTGTGCTCCGGACTGCCGTTCCGACAGCGCAAGGGACCGGCGCCTTCCGCGTGCAGCTCGGTGCCTTTCGCGATAGCGGCTCGGCCCAGCGCTTGTTCGGCCAGCTCGGACCCCGGCTCGCCGGCGCGCGGATGTTCCTTGTTCCCTCGGGAACCATGACCCGGCTGCAGGTCGGCCCCTATGCCACCCGCGCCGCCGCCGTCACCGCCTGTGCGGCGCTGAATCCGCAGCCCTGCTTCCCGGTCGCAGCGCGCTGAACTGCGAGGGCGCTCAGCCCTTTGCCCACTCCGCCTTGGGAATGCCCTGTGCCCATAGAAGGGCAGTCAGGTCATTGTGCCGGATGCGCGCGCCCGCAATCGCTTCCAGCTTCGGCTTGCCGCGGTAACTGACGCCAAGCCCGGCTTCCCTGATCATCGGCGCATCGTTGGCACCATCGCCGACCGCCAGCACTTGGCCCCGGTCGATGCCCAGCTGCTCCCGCCGCTCGATCAGGGCGCGCGCCTTGGCGGCGGCATCGACGATTTCGCCGGTCACACGACCGGTCAGATGACCGTACATGCTCTCCAGATGATTAGCCCGCACCTCCTCGAACCCCAATTCGGAGGCCAGGGGGTCCGCGAAATCATGAAAGCCTCCCGTGACCAGAAGCGTCGCGGCGCCACGCTTGCGCATGGTCTGGACAAGCGTCCGCGCTCCACCATTATGCGTGACCCGCTCGGTCCGGCAGCGCTCGATACAGCCGACGCCAAGCCCGTTCAGTTCCGCGACGCGCGCGTGCAGCGCATCGGCAAAGTCGATGTCACCCTGCATGGCTCGCTCGGTCACGGCAGCGATCTCGGCCTTCTTGCCCGCGAAGTCGGCCAGTTCATCGATGCATTCCTGCCCTACCATGGTCGAATCCATGTCGGCGACGAACAGCTTCTTCTCCCGGGTCTCGACCGGCTGCACCACGACATCGATCCCGGGAAGGCCCGCCTCGAGCTTGTCGCGCAGCGTCCGCCAGTCGTCGACCGGTCCAAGCAACAGGTCGGCGGCATCGCCCTGATCGATCCAGCGAGGCTCCCCGCCACCCGCGATCTCCACCGCCCTGGCAAGGTCACTGTCGTCGAGCCGTCCTGCTGCTATCAGCGTCGCAATGAACAAGGGCGTTCCTCCTCTGTGCGTCATCGCAGGGCCAACCGCGAGCGGCAAGTCGGCACTTGCCGTGATCCTTGCCCAACGCACGAACGGCGTGATCGTCAACGCCGACAGCGCACAGGTATACGCCGACCTTCGAGTTCTGAGCGCACGGCCAGGCGCTGACGAGATGGCCGGCATCGACCATCGCCTGTTCGGACACCGCGACGGCGCCATGCCATGCAGCGCCGCTGACTGGGCGACCGAGGCAAGACAAGTGATCGCCGAAGTCCATGCACGCGGGCAGCTGCCCGTCCTCGTGGGGGGTACGGGCCTTTACCTCAGGACCTTGCTCGACGGCATTGCGGCGGTTCCGGCCATCGATCCTGCCGTGCGCGCGGCGGTTCGAGCGACCCCGGTTTGTGAGAACCACCGCCAGCTTGCCTCCCTTGACCCCGAAGCGGCACAGCGCCTCCACCCCAACGACACAACGCGTGTCGCCCGCGCCCTGGAAGTCGTCCTGTCTACCGGCACCACGCTCCGTAGCTGGCAGAAGCGCACGAGCGGGGGCATCCGCGCGGCGGTGGACGTGTTCGGGGCTGTGCTCATGCCGCCGGCCGACTTGCTGAACGAGCGCATCGATCGTCGCTTTGCCGAGATGATGGACAATGGCGCGATCGAGGAGGTTCGCCAGCTTCTTGCGCGTGAGCTCTCTCCTGCCCTGCCCGTCATGCGCGCGATCGGTGTCCGCGAAATCGCTGACCTCCTTAGCGGCCGGGAGGCCTACAACCACACCATCGCGGCGGGGCAGCTTGCCACCAGGCAATATGGGAAGCGGCAGCGCACCTGGTTTCGTGGCCAGGAACTCGGGCTCGATCGCGTCGACGATCTTGACGCTGGCTTGCGAAGCCTTCTTGCGGCCGCCAAGGAACGCGGATGCTGACCGACGCCGAGCTTGATCCAGCCCCGCTCGCCGGGCGAACCGTTGCCATCATCGGCTTCGGCAATCAGGGCCGTGCCCAGGCGCTCAACCTGAAGGACAGCGGCATTCGCGTCCGCGTCGGCCTGCGCCCGGGTAGCAGCCACGCAGCCGAGGCACTTGAGCAGGGTCTCGAGGTCCTTGCTCCCGCCGAGGCCGCGCACGGCAGCGACGTCGTGGTCCTGCTTGCCCCCGACGAGCAGCTTTCCTCCATCTATGCCGCAATCGAAGCCGAACTTCGTCATGGCGCGGCGCTCGGCTTCGCTCACGGCCTGTGCGTGCACTACGGCCTGATCACGCCTCGCCCGGACCTCGACGTTATCATGGTCGCGCCCAAGGGGCCCGGAGCGGCACTGCGCCGGCTCTATGCCGAGGGCCGCGGCATGGTGGCCCTCGCTGCGGTCGCGCAGGACGCCACCGGAAACGCCTGGCCGCTGGCGCTTGCATATGCGCGCGCGCTTGGCTCGGGCCGAACGGGGGCGGGTGTTCTGCGGTCCAGCTTCGAACAGGAAACCCTGTCCGACCTGTTCAACGAAGCGGCGGTCGTCTGGGGAGCCGTTCCGGCGATCCTCGAAGCCGGCTTTGAAACGCTGGTGGAAGCCGGCATCGATCCCCAGCTAGCCTATCTTGAATGCGTGTCCGAGCTGAAGCTGCTTGCCGACCTCGTCGAAACCCGTGGCATCGCCGGAATGCGCGAAGCGATCAGCAATACGGCTGAACTTGGGGCCTCCCTGGGCGGTCAGAGGCTGGTGAACGAGGTCGTCAGATCGCAGATGAAGGCCATGCTTTCAGAACTGAGAGGCGATGCCTTTGCCCGCGCGCTGAGCGCGGAGGCAGCCGCCGGCTATCCGCGCCTGCGTGCCGAGCGCCGCCTGGCCGCGACGTCCGCGCTTGAATCTGCCCGCACGTCGCTGCTCTAGCCGACAACCTCACGCTCCTGCCCGCGATCGCCAATACTGGCCCGCTCGACATAGACGCGCTGCAGGCGGCGGTGAACGCCGGCAGCGATAGGATCCTTCGCCTGCTCCGCGCGCTCCTGCTCTTCGGCGGCGCGTCGGGCGAAATAGATGCGGCTGTCCTCAACCACCTCCGCCTCCTGTTCTCGGCTCGGCAGTCCCTCCTTAGCAGATTTGCGCCACCAATGGAAAAGGGGCGCCCGGACCAGCCGGACGCCCCTCCTTCAGCGATCTTGCAAATGCACCGCTTAGAAGCGGGTGCCGACCGTCGCGAGCACCTGGTGGCGACGCACGTCCTGCTCGTAGTCGCTGTAGCGATACTCGCCGCCGACATAGGCCTTGCCCGTCAGCGCGAACTGCGCACCGGCACCGAGGCGATAGCCGTCGAGGTCCTGCTTGACGCGGAGCGAGCCGCTTTCGGCGCTCAGGCGGGCGTTGGTGTAACCGCCCTTGAGGTAGACGTTGCTGCCGTCGGCACCCAGCGGGAAGCTGACCCGGCCACCGGCATAAAGGTCGCGCTCCGCCTTGAGCGTGCCGGCCACGTTGGTTTCCTTGACCGTCGAGTCGGTCGCCTCGACGTCGACACCGAGCGAAGCGCCGTTGCTGAGCGCGAAGTCGTAGCCGGCACCGACGCCATACACGACGCCTTCGTCCTTGAAGGTGCCGGTGATGCCGCCCTCGTTGACCTTGTAACGCGGTGCGTCATAGCCAACCAGCGCCTCGACGCGCGGGCCCTGCGGAGCCTGGGCGAGCGCCGGAGTGGCGGCCAAGGCGGCAGTGGTGACGGCGGTTAGCGCAAGAAACTTCTTCACAGATATTCTCCTGATCTTTTCATTGGAGCGGCACAAAGCAACTCGCCGCTCAACGACGAGATGTGTCGTCGCTTGGCTGATTGAAAGATGAACAGGAGAAGAAGTTGCGCTATTCATGTCAGCGAAAGGCAAAAACCTTCCTGCCGCCATGTTGATGAACATCAGTTCATCTTGGTTGACCGGAAAGCTGATCCAAGTTCAACTTTCCCGGTCACAGGAATGTTACTTACCGCGCTTCTTGCGATGACTGTCAAAGTCGAGGACGCTGTTCTCGCCTTCCTGGCCTTCAAGCAGCCCGAGCCGGCGCGCGACCTCCTGATAGGCCTCCGCTTCGCCGCCGAGCCCCTGCCGGAAGCGGTCCTTGTCGAGCTTCTCGCCCGAGCGCATGTCCCACAGGCGGCAGCCGTCCGGGCTGATCTCATCGGCCAGGATGATGCGCGAGAAATCACTCTCCCACACCCGTCCGAACTCCAGCTTGAAGTCGACAAGGCGGATGCCGATCGCCGCAAACAGGCCCGCCATGAAGTCGTTCACACGGATCGCCATGTCGGCGATGTCGTTCATCTCTTCCTGGGTGGCCCAGCCGAAGCAGGCGATATGCTCGTCCGCGACCATCGGGTCGCCCAGCGCATCGTCCTTGAGATAATATTCAATGATCGTGCGCGGCAGCTGCGTCCCTTCCTCGATCCCCAGCCGCTTCGACAGTGATCCCGCCGCCACGTTCCGGATCACCACCTCGATCGGCACGATCTCGCATTGCCGGATCAACTGCTCGCGCATGTTGAGGCGGCGAATGAAGTGCGTCGGCACGCCAATGGTCGCAAGGCTCGTGAAGATATGCTCGGAAATACGGTTGTTGATCACGCCCTTGCCGCTGATCGTGCCGCGCTTCTGCGCGTTGAAGGCGGTCGCATCGTCCTTGAAATACTGGATCAGCGTGCCCGGCTCCGGACCCTCGTAGAGGATCTTGGCCTTGCCTTCGTAGATCTGGCGGCGGCGAGCCATAAAGCGTGAGCCTTTGTTAGAGCAGAGGGAAAGACGGGAGCGCCATAGATGGCGGCCGCATCCGGCGCAACGAAGCTGCCGACTAGACGAAGATGGCGACGGTCTGGCGCCCGGCAAGCACCCGCCGTCCCGAGGCATCCCACAAGTCCATTGCCTGGCGGGAGTAGCCGTCTGCGGTACTCTCGGACGTCGCTCGGCAGAGGTACCAGGCAGAGGCGTCGTCCGGCAGGCGATCGAGGTCGAAGCTCCACGACAGGCTGCTGATCACGCCGAACTCGGGGAACACCGGCATGGATGCGGGCGGAAGCACATCGGCCAGTGCGATCAGCGACACGAGCGGGTCGGCGTCTCCAGCCTCGCGCATCCTTGCCCACATCACGAACTCGGGCTCGCCGCCATTGAAGGGAAGTCCGCCGGACACGTGACGAACGTCGTAATTGGCGGCAAAGGTCGGCCCCTCCCCCGCCTTCAGCACAGCTGGGAGGCCTTCTGGCGGCGGCGCGACGGGCTGCGTGGCACGCTCATGCGCGACCTTGGACGGGCGGGCCGCCCCGCAAAAGAAGGTCATCCTTGCGGCAAGCCCCTGCTCACTAGCGACATCCACGCCCACCGTGGTGGCCGACTTGCCGCGGCGAAGGGCCTGCGCGTGGAAGCTCAATCGACCCGCTGCCGGTCCGATAAAGGCAGCCTGGAGCGAGCGCAGCGGGGGCAGGTCAGGAAGGGTCCGCGCGGCTGCTGCCCAGCCGAGCGCTGCGGTCATGCCGCCGTAGAGCGTCCGGCCCTGGCTCCATGACGGTGGCGCCTCGATGGTGAGCGGATCACCGGCGAGCGAGGCGACAACCGTGGCAAGGGAGGGATGATCCATGACCATGCGAAAGGCAGAGCGGCGGCCAAGCGTCAAGGAATGATCGTGGTCAGCAGATAGGCGGCGAAGATGGTCAGATGCACGGACCCGTGCAGCAGGGTGGTGCGCCCCCGCGCCAGCGACAGGCTCGCGATGAACAGGGTCAGCGCCAGCAGGGTCATGCCTTTCTGGTCAAGGCCGAGGGCGAGCGGCAGGCCAAGGAAGAAGGAGGCGATCGTCACGGCTGGAATGGTGAGCCCGATGGTCGCAAGCGCGGAACCGAGGGCAAGATTGAGGCTGGTCTGGAGCCGGTTTGACCGCGCCGCCCGCACCGCGGCAACTCCCTCGGGAAGGAGCACAATGGCGGCAATGGCAATGCCGACCAGCGCCAGCGGAGCGCCGGCGGAGGTGACCGCTTGCTCGAGCGGGCCGGACAGCGACTTGGCCAGCAGGATCACCGCGCCCAGGCTGATCAGCAGCACCGCAAAGGAAGTCCACGCCGTCTTCAGGTCCGGCTTGGGCGCATGCACCGCGGGAAGCTTCTGAAGCTCTCCCCTGGGAAGAAAATAATCTCGGTTCCCGATCGTCTGAACGAACACGAACACGAGGTATAGGCTTAATGAGAAGGCAGCCACGAACGCCAGCTGGGTCGTGCTGTAGATGGGTCCTGCGACGCTGGTGGTGAAGTTCGGCAGGACCAGGGTGAGTACCATCAGCGTCGCAAGCGTGCTGAGGGCCGCCGTGACGCCTGTCCGGGTGAACCTGACTTCCTTCTGGTGATTGGACGCGGCGACCAGGCACAGGCCGAGTAGCAGGTTGAGGATGATCATGGCGGCCGCGAACACCGTATCTCGCGCCAGGGTGGAGGCGGCCTCACGATTGGTCAGCATCAGCGACAGGATCAGCCCGACCTCAATGATGGTCACCGCAACTGCCAGGATCAGGGTGCCGAACGGTTCTCCAACGCGGTGCGCGACGGTCTCGGCGTGGTGCACTGCCGCGATTACCACGCAGATCAGGACCATGCCGACGACCCAGGCTGGAACGAAAGCGACAGAGGCAAGCAGGAGCACTGCCCAGCCCAGGAGAGGTCCGACAAAGCTTGGCCAGTGTCCGTATCTTGCCATCTGCCCTCCATGTGTAACCGGACGGCATGAATCGAGCGCGTGATGGTCGCTGGGCGGGCAAGTGCTCGAAGCCCGCCCAGTTCGGCCATCCTGCTTCCCGCCGCTCAGCTTGGCTGCGACGTGCTGCAACGACCGTTGTGCGGGCAACAGGGCGCCATGGCGCACTGCAACCCGAACGCTACCGGTCGGCAGAGACGTGCCGGGGCAATCGCCTGCAAGGGATCAAGCAGCGCCCCTACCGAGACGCCATCGCCGCTTGCAGACCGGGGGCGAACTCGGCGCCGTGCGGCACCTTGGCCGTTGACCTCGCCACCGTGTCGCCGATCGGCTCCGCCCGGCCGCCGAGGCACTTCGAAAGGAAGTTCTCGGTGACGGCGTTGAAGGCGATGTTGTTGACCGGGCGCGCGAAACCATGGCCTTCGTCGGGGAAGAGGACATAGGTCACCGGGATGTTGCGGCTGCGCATCGCGTCGACGATCTGGTCGGCCTCCGCCTGCTTGACCCGCGGGTCGTTCGCCCCCTGCCCGATCAGCAGCGGCCGCTGGATCTTGTCGGCCGCGTAAAGGGGCGAGCGCTCCCGCAGCCAGGCCTTGCCCGCCTCAGTGCCGGGGTCCGCCATCCGGCCATAAAGCTGCGCCCGCCCTGCTTCCCAGTAAGCCGGGATGGATGCGAGCAGGGTGTTGAGGTTCGACGGCGCGACGATGGCAACGCCGCAGGCAAATTCGGTCGGGGTGAAGGCCATGCCGGCCAGCGTCGCATAGCCGCCGTAGCTGCCGCCCATGATCGCCACCTTGTCCTTCGTGGTGACCCCGTTCTTCACCGCCCAATCGACCGCATCGAGCAGGTCGTTCTGCATCTCGCGGCCCCAGGCACCGTTGCCGGCGGCAAGGAACTTCTTGCCGAAGCCGGTCGAAGCCCGGAAATTGACGCTCATCACCGCATAGCCACGATTGGCGAGCCACTGGTGGTAGCCGTTGAAGCCATAGGCATCGCGGCCCCACGGCCCGCCGTGGACCAGCAGCACCATCGGTACCGCCTTGTCGGGGCGCCCGTCGCCATTGCTGTCGCTTCCCGCCGGCAGCGTCAGGTAGCTCGGCAGCGTCAGGCCATCCCGGCTCCTGATCTCGAGCGTCTGCATCGGGCTCAGGGGCAGGCCGGCGAGCGCCGGACGGCTGTCGAACAGCTTGGTCAGCTTCTTGGCGTGACGATCGTACAGGTAGGTCGAACTCGGCCGGTCCGCGTCGGCCGCGCCGACCACCCACAGCCGGTCGTCCGTGGTGCGCGACGAGATGCCGAAGTCGCCCTTCAGCTGCGCCTTGAGGAAGGCGAGATCGCTGGCGATGGCCGAGCCTACCGGCTTCCAGTCGTTGCGAAGGTAATTGACCGAATAGGCTTCGAGTTCACCGGTGCGTGGATTGGCGATGCCGCCGCCGATGTCGGCCCGCGCGTCCTCGGCCAGCACGCGGGTCCTGCCCGTCGCCACGTCCTGCGCGACCAGCGCCGCCGTGTCGCGGCCGCGGCTGTCGACCCAGTAGAGCGTCTTGCCGTCCGCAGTGAACCCGGCGGGCGCGGTTGTCTGCGAATCCTCGAGGCCGACACTGGCGAACGGTGCCGCCGCCGCCTTGTTGTGCTCGACCCTGAAGAAGTCCGTGCCGCCGTCCTTGCGCGACTTGCTCGCCATGCGGAGGTTGAGACCGGCATCCGCCACAAAGCCGGCGAACTCACCCTCGTTCATCATCACCGGCGTCGTCTTGCCGGTCTTGAGGTCGAGGCTATGCACGTCATGCCATTTGGGATCGCGGTTGTTGAGACCGATGAGAATGCGGTCGCGAATGGTGGGCGAGATGCTGACCACCTGAACCGTGGTCTTGGTGAACGGTGTCAGCAGCTTGGCCTCGCCCCCCGTGGGGCTGGCGGCATAGAGCAGGAAGTCCTCGTCGCCGCCCTTGTCGTTGACGAACAGGACGGATGAGCTGTCCGGTGCCCAGAAGTAGCTGCGGATCGGCCGGGTCTTCTCGGCCGTCACCGCCTTGGCCGCCGAAGGATCGGAAGCCGGCGCCACCCAGATGTTCATCACGCCGTCGAGGGGCGCGGTCCAGCTTAGCCACTTGCCATCGGGCGAGATGCGGGCATTCGCCTTTTCGGGATTTCCGAACAGCACGTCGCGCGGGATAAGCGGGATGTTGGTCTGGGCCACGGCAACTCCAGTCATGAGGCTGGCGGCCGCAGTGGCGGCAAGCAGCAGTTGGCGCATCGATTATCTCCCCTGATCGACTCCGAGTCGAAACGGGAGTTTAACGCGAATCAATCTTCCTGGAAGCGATTGCTCCGCGGGAAGCCGAGCGGCGCCATCCGTCCGCTTGCGCCACGGATTGCCTTCCACGGTGTGAGATCGCTCTCCGTTCTGGTTCGGCCGCTGTCGCCGCCCATGCTCCAGCTAAGGCCCTCGCCCGACTTGAGGATCGCCACGTCGGCTAGGCCCCCGTCGCGATAGCGCTGCAGCTGGACGCCGGAGCCACGCCCCATCTCGGGCAGCTCGGCCAGATTGAAGACCAGTAGCTTGCGGTTGTCGCCGATGACCGCCACCGCCTCGGCGCCTTCGGGCACCGGCCGCAACAACTGCAGCTTCGCACCCGGTCGCAGGTTCATCAGCTGCTTGCCCTTGCGCGTTTCGGCCAGCACCGCTTCGCCGCTGGTGAGGAAGCCGCGCCCGTCGCTGCTGGCGGTGAGCAGCCGCGCGCTGGGCTTGACCACCAGCATCGCCGCAATCTCGACCTCCGCCGGCAGGTCGAGCGACAGCCGCACCGGCTCTCCGAACCCGCGCCCGCCCGGCAGCTTGTCGCCGCCCAGCGTGTACACTCGGCCATTCTCGCCCGCGATCAGTATCTTGTCGGTGGTTTGGGCGTGGAGCGGCTTGCCCCACAATTCGTCGCCTTCGCGGAACTTGAGCGTGGCGAACTCTTGCGGGTCCAGATGACCCTTCATCGCCCGGATCCAGCCGCGCGCCGACAGGATCACTGTGATCGGCTCCTTCTCGATCATCGCCGACCAGTCGATCTCGGCCCGTGCCGCGAGCGGTTTCTCCTCGATGGTAGTGCGGCGCGGATCGCCGAACTTCGTCTTGACCCCCTCAAGGTCCTTCTTGAGCCGATTGCGCTGCCGGCGCGGACTCTCGATCAGGCCGAGCAGATCCTCGCGCTCCTTGGCAAGGGCAGTCCGCTCCTTGGCAATCTCCATTTCCTCCAGCCGGCGCAGGCTGCGCAGCCGCATGTTGAGGATCGCCTCGGCCTGGCGATCAGAGAGCCCGAACTCGGCCATCATCACGACCTTGGGCTCGTCCTCGGTGCGGATGATCTCGATCACGCGGTCGAGATTGAGGTAGGCGATGAGGAAGCCGTCGAGCAGCTCCAGCCGGTCCTCGATCTTGCCGACCCGCGTCCGCGAGCGGTTGAGCAGCACTTCGATCTGGAAGGCGAGCCACGCGGTGAGGCAGCCCTTCAGGCCCATCACGCCCGGCGTCCTGTGCTGGTCGAGGACGTTGAGGTTCAGCGGGAAACGAATTTCGAGGTCGGTGAGACGGTAGAGGCTTTCCAGCAGCAGCGACGGGTCGACCGTGCGGCTGCGCGGTTCCAGCACGATGCGCAAATCCTCGGCGCTCTCGTCGCGGACGTCGGCCAGGATCGGCAGCTTCTTGTTGGCGATCAGTTCGGCAATCTGCTCGATCAGCTTGGCCTTCTGCACGCCGTATGGGATCTCGGTGACGACCAGGTCCCAGCCGCCGCCCTTTTCCTTCTCCTGCGCCGCCCGAGCCCGAAGACGAAAACTGCCACGGCCGCTTTCGTAGGCCGCCAGGATCGTCTCGCGCGCATCGACCACCAGGCCGCCAGTCGGAAAGTCCGGCCCCGACACGAAGTCCATCAGGTCGCGGGTCTCGGCCGCCGGATTGTCGATGAGGTGCATCGCCGCGTCGATCAGCTCGGTGACATTGTGCGGCGGGATGCTGGTCGCCATGCCCACAGCGATGCCGCTCGCGCCGTTCGCCAGCAGGTTGGGGAACAGGCCGGGGAAGACCTCGGGCTCTTCCTCCTCGCCATTGTAGGTCGGGCGGAAGCCGACTGTGCCCTCATCGAGGCCGTTCATCAGCTGCGCCGCGATCGCGGTCAGCTTGGCCTCGGTGTAGCGGTAGGCGGCAGCGTTATCGCCGTCGATGTTGCCGAAATTGCCCTGCCCGTCGACCAGCGGATAGCGGAGCGCGAAGCTTTGCGCCAAGCGCACCATCGCATCATAGACCGATTGGTCGCCGTGCGGGTGATATTTGCCGATGACGTCGCCGACGACCCGAGCCGATTTCTTGTAGGCGCCGGCGGGATCGAGCCGCAGCAGCCGCATTGCCCATAGCAACCGGCGATGCACCGGCTTCAGCCCGTCGCGAACGTCGGGAAGCGAGCGCGCGGTGATGGTCGATAGGGCATAGACGAGGTAACGCTCGGAAAGCGCGGCGTCGAAAGGAACCTCGATCTCGGTTTCGCTGGGCTGCATGAGCCCGGGTTTAGCCTAGCCCTCGGTCATCCGCCACGGGGGAAAGCGGCGCGCCTCGCCGGCTCGGTAAAGGAAGATGATATTGCCCGCCGGATCGCGCAGCCGCGCCTCGCGCCACAGCCAGGGCTGGTCGCGAGGCCCATGCTCGAACATAAGCCCGCCGCGGGCCAGCGCTTCCACACGGGCATCGAGATCGTCGCACTCGAAATAGATCGCGGTGGTCGGAGCAATCTCCTCATCGGGATCGATCTGGACCGAAAAGGTCGTTCCACCCCAGGCCTCGAAGCGGGCGTAGCCATTCTCCGGGCTGTCGACGATCTGCCTGAGCCCGAGCTGACGATAAAAGGCGACCTGCTTGGCATAATCCTTTCCGGTCACCGTGACCTGGTTCAGCCTTGGGCTGCCGCCAACATCGAGGCGAACCTGCCCCTGCCCCATCGGGCCGTGCCCCTGGCCAAGCCCCGGCGCCTCCAGCAACGCGATGCGGACGAAGTTACGCGCCTGCGCCACTGCATCGGCCAGCCGCCGGCCTTCACCGAGACCAAAAGCGACCGCGCTCGCCAGCGTGCAGCCGGTGCCGTGGCTGTGCGGCGTTTCGATCCGCGCGCCCTGCCAACTGGTGAGATTATCCTCCTCGATCAAGGCGTCGGCCACCGCCTCGCCTTCGTCATGCCCACCCTTCACCAGCACCGCACAGCGATGCTTCGATACAAGGCCGAGAGCGGCCTCGACCGGGTCTTCCTTGCCGGTCAACCTGGTCAGTTCCGGCAGGTTTGGCGTGGTGATGGTCGCCACGTCCATGAGTGCGCCAAAGGCTTCAATCGTCGCCTCATCCGCCAGCGCGGCTCCGCTGGTCGCGATCATCACGGGATCGAACACCAACGGCACGCGCGGGCTCATGGCGGCAAGTTTCTCGGCTACCATCCGCGCCGTGAAAGCTGAACCGATCATGCCGATCTTAATGGCATCGACACCGAGGTCGCTGACAACCGAGTCCATTTGCGCAAGGACGACTTCTGCCGGCACATTGTGCACGGCATCGACGCCGAGGCTGTTCTGCGCCGTAATGGCCGTGATGGCCGTCATGGCATGACCACCAAGCATGGTGACGGTCTTGATATCCGCCTGGATGCCCGCGCCGCCTCCGCTGTCGGAACCGGCGATGATCAGGATTCGTGGGGGTGTCTTGCCGGTCATGCTGTCCTTGCGTGCGGCCGCCGGTCTTAAGAATTTGCTTTCCGTCTGCACATAGTCGGGACCGCTGGCCAGATGAAGGCGCCGGGCAGATGCGCCGGAAGCGCCTCGCCGCAGCGCTCGCATTCGTTCTTCATCGCCAACATCAGGCGGCCGCTTTCTCGACCGCGGCACAAATCCTTGCCACGACGGCCTCCACCTCCGCGGCATCGTCGCCCTCGGCCATGACTCGGATCAGCGGCTCGGTCCCCGACTTGCGAATGACCAGCCGGCCGCGACCATCAAGCTGCCGCTCGGCATCGGCGATGACGTCCTTCACGGCTGCGGCCTCGAGCGGAGCACCCGCACTGAACCGAACGTTGCGTAGCAGCTGCGGCACCGGCTCGAACTGCGCCAGCAGGTCGCTTGCGCGGCGATCCTGCCCGACCATGGCCGCCAAGATCTGCAGCCCGGCGACCAGCCCGTCGCCGGTGGTCGCATGATCGGTCAGGATGATGTGGCCAGACTGCTCGCCGCCGACGTTGCAGCCCATCTCCCGCATCGCTTCCAGCACATACCGATCGCCGACCTTGGTTCGATGTAGCTTCAGCCCTTCCTCCGCCAGCCGCCGCTCCAGCCCCAGATTGCTCATCACCGTGGCCACCACCCCGCCGCCGCGCAGCAGGCCCTGCCGCTGCTGGTCTACCGCGATCAGCGCCATCAGCTGGTCGCCGTCGATCACCTTGCCGGCATCGTCCACCACTATCAGCCGGTCGGCATCACCATCGAGCGCGAGGCCGATATCGGCCCCGCTCGCCACCACCGTCTCCTGCAGTAGCTGGGGATGGGTGGATCCGCACAGGTCGTTGATGTTGGTGCCGTTGGGCTGCACCCCAAGCGTGATCACTTCCGCGCCAAGTTCCCACAATGCATCGGGCGCGACATGGTAGGCAGCGCCGTTGGCGCAATCGACGACGATCTTCAGCCCGTCCAGGCGAAGCCTCTCCGGAAAGGTCGACTTGGCGAAGTGGACATAACGCCCGCGCGCATCGTCGATCCGCTTGGCACGACCGATACGGCCGGCCTCGACCAGTTCGGCGTTCTGCTCGAGCAGCTCCTCGATCGCCAGTTCATCGGTGTCGCTCAGCTTGAATCCATCGGGTCCGAACAGCTTGATGCCATTGTCCTGGAACGGGTTGTGGCTGGCCGAGATCATCACACCGAGGTCCGCGCGCATGGAGCGGGTCAGCATCGCCACCGCAGGGGTCGGCATCGGCCCAAGCAGCACCACGTCCATGCCGACGCTGGTGAATCCTGCGACCAGCGCGCTTTCCATCATGTAGCCGGACAGGCGCGTGTCCTTGCCGATCACCACCCGGTGGCGGTGGTCGCCACGCAGAAAATGCGCGCCCGCCGCCTGCCCCACCTTGAGGGCAATGTCCGCCGTCATCGGAGCCTTGTTGGTAAGACCCCTGATCCCGTCGGTGCCAAAGAACTTGCGTGCCATTCTATCTCGTCATCTCCGCTCGGCCCGGGAGTCTGCCTCCCTGGGGCGCCGGGTCTGAAAGGAAGGCAGACGCCGGGTCAAGCCCACGATGACCTCAGCGCAGCGACCAAACCCCGATCGGGAGGGGATGGAGCCAGGTAGCAAGAAGGAACAGGATCGTGCCCCCGCCGAAGGTCAGCCAGCCCGGTGACGCAAGCCCGCGACCAAAGGGCACAAAGCTGGTCTGCCGCTCCCACTCCGCCCATCTTTGCCCCAGCTGCGCGCGCTTCTTGGAGTCCTGAGCCTTGGCTCCAACCAGTGCCAGGAACAGGATCGCGACAGCGATCGCTACCGCGCTGGGCTCTGGATGGACCACCAGATGCACCAGCGCCCACAGCGCGAAGCTCCACATCATGGGGTGGCGCGTCCACCGGAACACCCCGGCCGGACGCCCGATCACCGCGTCATGGCTCTGCAGCGTCTCCATCGCAGGATTGCGCACGAAGGAGCCGACCAGCAGCACGCTCGCCAGCCACATGACCGGCAGTGCAACGCCCCAGGCCCAGGTCGGCACCTGCCAGAGCCAGTCTTCCGCGCCCGCCGCCCGCCGCGCCAGCACCATCGGAATGAAGGTCGCGAACGACACGGCCGAATAAGCGGCAAGGAAGCCCCGTGGCCCCAGCCTTCCGACCAGCGGCGCCCGCAACGCATGAGAGAGGAGCAGATGCGTGGCGACGAACAGGCCCGCAAACAGGGCTGTCGTCGCCGCCGCGCTCACCGCCGGTACGCTTCCGGCAGCGCGCCCCGCTCCAAGGTCCGGTAACGGTCGCGAAGCTTGGTCTGCCGGGTCGTCAACGGTTGCTGCACGCCGTCAATGAACACGGCCTCGGCAGCACTCGCATTGTCGAGCGGATCGCCCGACCAGATGACCATGTCGCCGCGGCGACCCGCGCGAAGGCTGCCAACTTCGCTGCCCAGCCCCATTGCTTCGGCCGGAGCCGAGGTAATGGCGGCCAGCGCCTCGCCCCAGCTGAGACCGGTGGCGCCGGGCACCCGCGACAGCCCGACCAGGTTGCCGGCATACCAGCGTGCACGGAACGGCATTCGGCTTTCGTCGTCGTTGATGGTCCCGATCCCGACCCTGACCCCCGCGGCGCGCATCCGGCCGATATTGCTGTGGGTGGACGCCAGGCTCTCGAAGCTGTTCGGAAGCGAGGTCAGGGCGGAGGCGATCACCGGGATGCCCGACGCGGCCAATTCGCTTGCCACGGTCCAGCCCTCGTCAGCCCCGACGATCGCCAGGCGCATCCGCGGAAACTCGCGCTTCAGGGCGATCACCTGGCGAAGGTCGGCGGCGCGCTCCGCATGGACCAGCAGCAATTGCCTGCCCTGCACCACCGGAACCAGCGCCACCGCATCGAAGCGGGTCAGCAACACGTCCTGGTTGCGCCGCGCCTCGTAGGAGCGGGTTTCGTTGGGATTAGCGACCACCGGATCCTCGCGGGGATCCTCGGCAGTGCGCCCAGCCTCGCTGCGGCCGCCTGCGCTGCCGCCCGCGATCTGCCGCGCCTCGCGGAGGGCATTGCGGAGAAGCGCGTGGGTTGCCGCACGGCTACCCCCAGCTGTTTCCGCACCCTGCTCGCCAAGCTCGACGAACTGGAACAGCCGCGCGCGGGTGACCGGCTGGCCGTCCGCTCCGGTGTCGATCAGCGCGCCCTGGCCGGCGAAGATGCTCTTGCCGGTGCTCGGCGCGACGATTGCGCGGGTGACGCCCTCGGCCCGATTGATGGGCACCGGCGCGGCGTTGGGATTGATCGCCGGAGCGATGTCGAGGGCGGCACTGAACGGCCCGTCCGAGCTCTGGTCATTGGCGCCGGCCACCGCGTCGACGTCGACCAGCCCCAGTCGCGAGAAACCCGCGATCAGGCCCGGTGTCACCCACTTGCCCGTGGCATCGATGACCTGCGCGCCGGCCGGCACCGCAACGCCCTGCCCTGCCGCGACCACCCGGCCATCCCGGATCACCACCGTGCCATTCTCGATCGGGGCCGAGCCGTCGGCCAGCGCCACCGTGCCGCCGGTCACCGCAATGGTCTGGGCGGCGAGCGGCGTTCCAAGCGCCAGCGCCGTGGCGCCGAGCATGGCTGCAAGGGAGCGGCGGATCACTTCACATCTCCTTCGCCGGGTTGACCAAGCTCGAAGTCGGTCACCGGCCGCAGGCGGGGATTGTTGGCGTCGTACATCAGCGCTCCGTCGACCCACACCCGCTCGGGCCGTGTGTAGGTGCTGTACGGATTGCCGTTCCACAGCACCACGTCGGCATTCTTGCCGGCCCTGAGGCTACCCGTCTGGTCGAAGATGCCGAGCGCCTTGGCCGGGTTGGCCGACAGCCATTGCCAGGCATATTCCTCGGTGATGGCCAGCCCTGCTCGGCGCCCGGCGGCCATGGCCTTGGCTGCTTCCTGGTTGAGGCGCTGGATACCATTGGCGTCGTCCGAATGGACGATGGCGCAGGCCCCCGCCCGGTCGACGAACGGGATGTTTTCGCGGATGCCGTCATAGGCTTCCATTTTGAAGCCGTACCAATCCGCCCACATGGCCGAGCAGATACCTTCGCGCGCCAGGAGGTCGGCGATCTTGTAGCTTTCGACCGCGTGGTGGAAGGTGCCGATCTTGTATCCGGCTTCCTTGGAGAGGTCGATCATCTGCGCCATCTCGTCGGCGCGGTAGCAATGGTTGTGGACGAGGATCTTGCCCTCGAGAACGCCCCTCAGCGTGTCCATGGCGAGGTCCTGGTCGGGCGCTTCGCCTCCGTCCGCCTCATAGGCGTCCCACTTGCGCTTGTAGTTCTTGGCGCTGATCCAGGTCTGGCGCGTCACGGCGATATTGCCCATGCGCGTCGCCGGGCCGCCCTTGTCGCCATAGACGCGCTTGGGATTTTCGCCGCAGGCCATCTTGAGGCCGTAGGGGGCGCCCGGGAACTTCATGCCCTGAACGGTTCGCGCCGGCACGTTCTTGAGCGTGACGGAACGGCCGCCGAACAGATTTGCTGAGCCCGGAAGGATCTGCAGCGCGGTGACGCCGCCATTGGCGAGCGCCCGGCTGAACCCCGGATCCTGCGGCCACACGCTGTGCTCGGCCCATACCTCGGGCCGCGACGGGCCAGTGGCCTCGTTGCCGTCCTCGTGCGCGGCTACGCCTGGCGAGGGGTAATCGCCAAGATGGCTGTGGACGTCGATGATACCCGGCGTGACATACTTGCCGGATCCGTCGATCACCTGCGCTCCGGCAGGGGCGGAGACTGACTGGCCAACGGCCTGGATCTTGCCGTCCGCAAGATACACCTGCCCATTGTTGATCCGCCCGCCCTCGCCGTCGAGGATGGTGACACCGGTGATCACCACCGGAGCGCCCGGATAGCGCTGGTAGGTGGAGGGGAAGGGATCGGCGGCGATGCGAATCCGCTCGCCCCCATCCTTCTCCGCCGCGCCGGTGGTGGCGCAGCCCGCCACCGCCAGCGCCGCCAGTGCGACCATTCCCCCTGTTGCAGCCCGCATCAGTCGATCTTCCTTGCATTCGGAGCGGTTTCGGCCTGCGGGAACATGCCCGCACCCTGGTTCTCGGCCAGCTCGTCACGGCCGGCGAGACCCTCGTCGTCCTTCAAAGTGTCGAGATGCATCAGCTTCTTGATCAGCGGCGAGATCAGAAGAACGGCGACGCCCACGCCGATCGCGATCCAGCCGATCTGGCTGTAGACGTCGAGCACCGTCTGCTTGCCCGCGCCCTCACCCGACGCCGCTTCCGACCCCGTCGCCGCGGCAATCAGGCCGGCGACGAAGTTGCCGGTCGCCGATGCGAAGAACCAGGTGCCCATGATCAGGCTCGCCATGTGCGCCGGGGCCAGGCGGTTCATCGCCGACAGGCCCACCGGCGACAGGCAGAGTTCGCCGGTCGTGTGGAGCAGGTAGATGAGGAAGATGAACAGCACCGGGGTGAGGTCACCCGTCGCCGCGCCCCAAACCAGCACCAGGAAGCCAAGGCCAAGCTGCATCAGCGCCAGGCCGAACTTGGCCGGAGCCGAAGGCTCGAGCCCACGACGTCCAAGCCAGGTCCACAGTGCCGCAAAGAACGGAGCCAGCAGCACGATGTAGATGGCATTGATCGACTGGAACACCGACGCCGGAACCCCGCCGCGATCGACATAACGATCGGTGTAGAGGTTGAGCGACGAACCCGCCTGCTCGAACAGCGCCCAGAAGAGGATGGAGCCGATGATCAGGAACATGGCGGCGAAGATGCGGTCGCGTGCCTCGCGATCGAGCTTCACCACCGCGGTGTAGAGGACGTAAGAGACAAGGATCACGCCGGCGACGCCCAGCAGGGTGCCGACCACCGCCTGATTCTGCACCATCCACCAGCAGGCACCAACGGCCAGGATGCCGACGATGTAGAGCAGCCACTCGAACTTGATGCCCATCACCGGGCGATTGAGGCGTTCGGCATCCGGCGCTTCGCCGCGGCCAAGCAGGAGGCCCTTGAAGGCGGTGAACACGATCAGGCCCAGAAGCATGCCGATGCCGGCAAGACCGAAGCCATAGGCCCAACCGTAGGTCTGGCCGATGTAGCCGCACAGGATCGAGCCCAGCGCAGCGCCGAGGTTAATGCCCATGTAGAAGATGGTGTAGGCACCATCGCGGCGGACGTCGGTGCGCGGGTAGAGCTGGCCCACGATCACCGAGATGTTGGCCTTGAGGAAGCCCGATCCGACGATGATGAATGCCAGCGCCAGCCAGAAGATGTTGAGGCTGGCGGCATCCTGTCCGCCATCGCCTTCGAACCCCATGAGGAAGTGGCCAAAGGTCAGCAGCACCGCGCCGTACGTCACTGCCTTGCGTTGACCAAGGTATCGGTCCGCAAGATATCCGCCGAGCACCGGCGTGATGTACACCAGCGCCGTATAGGCACCGTAGATCACGCCAGCTTCGGAATCCGAGAAAAGCCAATGCTGCGTCAGATAGAAAATCAGCAGCGCCCGCATGCCGTAGTAGGAGAAGCGCTCCCACATTTCGGCAAAGAACAGCACGAAAAGACCTTTGGGGTGCCCGAGGAACGTGCCCCGTGCATCGCCGCTTTCGGCGTAGGAAGTGGCCATAAGTCAGTGAACCTTCACAGCTTGCATGTTCGGCGGCCCGCCTAGGCGCGCTCATGGCGCGGCACCTTACGCGGCAAATTCCGGTTGCCAAGCGCATTGTGACGAGCGGGCGGCGGCCCTATCTGCCGCGGGCACATGTTCAACGACCTTTCCTCGCCCCTGTCCTATCTCTCGAGCCGCCGTTCGGGCCGGGCGCGGGAGATGGTGGGTCCGGGGCCGGACGCGGACGAACTCGCCGCCATCCTGGCCATGGCTGCCCGCACCCCGGACCATGGCAAGCTCGCCCCGTGGCGCTTTGTGGTGGTCGGGTCCGATCAGCGCGACGAGCTCGCGGCGCTGCTCGCCCGAGCGCTGGCCGAGAACGACCCGGATGCTGGCGAAGCCCACCGCGTCAAGGCGGACGAGTTTGCCCGTTCCGGCGAGGCCCTGGTGGTCCTCCTTTCCACCCCCGTTATTCCGCACAAGATCCCGGTGTGGGAGCAGGAATTGTCGGTGGGTGCCGCGGCGATGAACCTGCTGCACGCCATCCACGCCCACGGCTATGTCGGAAGCTGGCTGACCGGCTGGGCGGCTTACGACCCGCTGGTGCGTGATGCCTTCTGCCTAGGCTCCGGCGAGCGCATCGCCGGCTTCTTCTTCATCGGCTCGCCGGGTCGCCCGCTGGAGGAGCGTCCGCGACCCGACATGACGGGTGTGGTCCGCCACTGGTCGCCGCCACTCTGACGGTTGCATTTGATCGCGCCGCACCGTATTACGACAGCATGACGCTGCGTGCACGCTCCGATACCAAGCCGGTCTATGTCCGCCTGCGCGACATCATTGCCGAAGCCATTCTCTCGGGCCAGTTCGGTGATGGCGATCCGCTCCCCTCCGTGCGCGCCTTTGCGGCCGAACAGGGCGCCAATCCGCTGACGGTGGCCAAGGCTTATCAGGGCTTCCAGGACGAGGGCCTGATCGTGGTTCGCCGCGGGGTAGGCATGTTCGTCGCCGAGGGCGCCCGGGAGCGTCTGTCGAGCAGTGAGCGCGAGCAGTTCATTGTTCGCGAATGGCCCGCCGTCCGCGCCCGCATGGAGCAGCTCGGAATCGACCCGGCCGAACTGCTCGAGCGCAGCTGAGCGTCAGGCCAGCGCTTCCGCTTCCACGCTGTAGAGCAGCTTCGCCCCTGCCTCCGCGCCCGCCGCTAGGCCAAGCGCTTCGGGCACTACAATCGCCAGGAAAAATTCCGCCGCCGCGCGCTTGGTCCGGTGAAACGGGCTATCTCCGATCGCTGCCCTCGCCTGCCGCTCCAGCAACCAGCCGGCGGTCAGGACCGAGCACATGGTAAGGAACGGATAGCTGCCCGCCAGCCGGTCGTCGTGATCGGCTGCACGCAGATAGGTCGCGACCAATTCCACCGCATCGGCCAGCGCGGCCAGCGAGGGCGCCTCGATCTCGGCGCGCATGTCGGCGATCAGCCCGTCGAAGGCGAGGCCCCCGTCGAGCCCGAGCTTGCGGCCGACCAGGTCCGCCGCCTGAATGCCGTTGGTGCCTTCATAGATCGGCGCGATGCGTGCGTCGCGCAGGTGCTGGGCGGCGCCCGTCTCCTCGACGAAGCCCATGCCGCCGTGAACCTGGATGCCGATGCTTGCGACCTCGACCCCGACGTCGGTGCCCCAAGCCTTGACAAGCGGCGTGAGCACGTCACCCCGCATGGCCGCAGCCTTGTCGCCGCGATGGCCACGATCGATTTGCCCGAACGCGTAATAGGCGAGCGCCCGCGCCCCCATGGTCAGGGCCTTCATCCGCAGCAGCATGCGGCGCACGTCCGGATGCTCGTGGATCGCCACCGCGTCCCGGCTTGCCGCGCCGACCCGCGCCGACTGCACCCGGCCGAGCGCATAAGCCACCGCCCGCTGCGTCGCCGCCTCCGCGATCCCCACGCCCTGAAGCCCGACGTTGAGGCGCGCATTGTTCATCATAGTGAACATCGCCCGCATGCCGCCATGCTCCGGCCCAATAAGCCAGCCTTTCGCGCCCCCGTTGTCGCCGAACGCCATGGTGCAGGTCGGGCTCGCATGGATGCCAAGCTTGTGCTCGATCGAGGCGCAACGAAGGTCATTGCGCGTGCCGTCCGGCAGCACCTTGGGCACCAGGAACAAGGAGATTCCGCGCGTGCCCACCGGCGCGTCGGGCGTACGCGCCAGCACCAGGTGGATGATGTTGTCGGCAAGGTCATGCTCGCCATAGGTGATGTAGATCTTGGACCCGGTGATCGACCAGCTGCCGTCGTCGTTCGGCACCGCCTTGGTCCTGAGCGCGCCAACGTCGGAGCCGGCCTGCGGCTCGGTCAGGTTCATCGTTGCCGGCCACTCGCCCGACACGATCCTGGGCAGATAGTCCCGCTTCTGCTCCTCGCTACCGTGTGCGCCGATCGCCTCGATCGCGCCCATGGTGAGCATCGGGCACAGCGCGAACGCTAGGTTGGCGGCGTTCAGATCCTCCATCACCGCCGCGCCCAGGCTCAGCGGCAAACCCTGCCCGCCCGCTTCCTCCGGCGCGCTGATCGTGCCCCAGCCGCCCTCGACGAACTGGCGGTAGGCCTGGTGGAAGCCCTGCGGCATGGTCACGCCCTCGGGCGACCATTTCGCACCCACCGTGTCTCCGACCCTGTTGAGCGGCTCGACCTCACCCTCGGCATATTGCGCGGCGCCTTCCAGCAGCGCGTCCACAATGTCGCCGTCGTTGGTTAGCTCGTGAATCCCAACCACATGCTCCAGCACGAAACGCTGTTCTTCGACGGGGCAGCGAAGGGGCATGGCGATACGTCCATTCTCTTGTGATGACCTGCGCTTTGCCATAGCGGCGGCGCCATGCCGGGCAAGAGGACGGAAATACGGCCATTCGGGCCCGAGGCGATCGCCGCGGCCGCCGCGCTGATCCGCGAGGGCGAGCCGGTCGCTGTTCCGACCGAGACGGTCTACGGCCTCGCCGCCGACGCCACGAATGCCCGCGCCGTGGCCCGCATCTACGAGGCCAAGGGCCGGCCGAGCTTCAATCCGCTGATCGTCCATGTCCCCGATCTCGCCGCTGCCGAGCGCCTCGGCACCTTCAACGATGAAGCGCGCGCCTTGGCCGAGCGGCATTGGCCTGGCCCGCTCACTCTGGTCGTGCCGCTCAAGAAGGGCAGCCCTGTCGCGAGCCTTGTCACCGCCGGCCTGCCCAGCATCGCGCTGCGCGTCCCGGCGCATCCTGCCATGCGCGCCCTGCTCGACGCCTGCGACCGTCCGCTTGCTGCGCCAAGCGCGAACGCAAGCGGGCGGATCAGCCCGACCCGGGCGGACCATGTGCTTGCCTCGCTGGATGGCCGCATCCCGCTGGTGATCGACGGCGGACCCACCGCACACGGCCTGGAAAGCACCATAGTGGCATTCACGGGCGGAGCGCCACGGCTGCTCCGACCGGGCCCCATCGAGGTGGTCGGAGCCGCTACCATTGCTTCAGAAGGTATCGAGGCGCCCGGCATGCTCGCCAGTCACTACGCTCCGGCCAAGCCGCTACGGCTCCAGGCGACCGAGCGGCAGGACGGCGAATGGCTGATCGGCTTCGGCGACGTCGGCGGCGATGACAGCCTCAGCGAAGCGGGCGACCTCGTCGAAGCGGCCGCTCGCCTGTTTGACGTGCTTCACCGGGCCGATGCCGGGCCCGGCCTTGCCATCGCCGTTGCTCCGATTCCCTACATGGGTATCGGCCTTGCCATCAACGACCGGCTCGCCCGCGCCGCCGCTCCGCGCGCCTAGCCGCGCCTGGTCGAGTTCCGCAGGCGGCTTCGCCAGAAGGGCAGCGCCTCCGCCGCGCCGAGCGGCCGTGCGAAGAAGAAGCCCTGTCCCGATACGCAGCCGAGCGCTGCCAGCGTGGTCGCCAGCTCGCGGCTTTCCACCCCCTCGGCGGTGGTCGACATGCCCAGTGCCTCGGCGAGGCTCAGCACCGCGCGGACGATGGCGACACTATCAGGGTCCATCATCATGCCGGACACGAAGCTGCGGTCGATCTTCAGCACGTCGATCGGCAGCCGCTGGAGATAGGCCAGGCTGGAGTATCCGGTGCCGAAATCGTCCATCGCCACGCGGGCGTCGAGCGCCTTCAGCGCATCGAACACCCGGGTCGCCCGGCGCGGGTCCTGGACGATCGCGCTTTCCGTCAGTTCCAGGGTCAGCCGGTCGCCGCTGAGGCCGCTGCCACGCAAGGCACTTCCGACCATTGCCGTGATGTCGTCCCGCGCGACCTGGATCGCCGACAGGTTCACAGCGACGTTAAAGGGCAGCACCTCGCCGGCTTCGCGGTCCCACTCGGCCAGTGTCGTGGCGGCATTCTCCATCGCCCACCGGCCGAGGTGCAGGATCAGCCCGCTCTCCTCCGCCACCGGGATGAACTCGGTCGGGCTGATCTCCCCCCGATCCGGATGGTGCCAACGGGCCAGTGCCTCAAAGCCCGACACCTCGCCGGTCTTGAGGTCGACCAGCGGCTGGAAGGACATGCTCAGCTGGTCGCGTTCCAGCGCTCGGCGCAGCTCCGTTTCAATGGAAAAGCGGCGCCGGGCAAGGCTGGCCTCTTTGGGCTCGTAGACCTCGGGCCGCCCGCTGGCCTTGGCCTGCTTGACCGCGAACTGCGCGTTGCGGAACAGCTCCTCGGCGTCCTGCCCCGGCTGCATCACCGCAAGGCCGATCGCACAATCGACCTTGATCTCCAGCTCGCTGAGCCGAAAGGGCGCGTGCATCGCCTCAAGGATGCGGGTCGCGGCTTTCAGCGCATCGTCGGTCCCGCGCCGCAGCGCGACCACGATCCCGAATTCATTTCCCCCGGTCCGCGCCAGGCTGTCCCCTGCCCGAAGCGCGGAAATCAAACGCCGGGCAAAGGTGATGAGGAGTTCGTCCCCAGCCAGACTCCCCATGCTTTCGTTGATCCGGCTGAAGCGAAGCATGTCGACCACCAGCACGGCATGGCCCGCGTTCTTGGAAACATCCTCGCGGCCAGCCGCCTCGATCACCTCGGTGAAGGCAAGGCGGTTGGGAAGGCCGGTCAGGCTGTCGCGCAGCATCTCCGCGCGCAGCGTCCGCTCAGCCTGTTCCTCGGCGGTGCGATCGACCACCGACAACAGCGCCCGCCGGCATTCCCCGTGGCTCGGCAGCGGCGCGAGCTTGAGCTTGTAGAAGCGCGCCGACACCCCCGACCCGTCGCGCAGGTCGAGGTCGGAGGAAGCCTGCTCGTCATCGCCGAACCAGGCAGCAAGATAGCGCGCGATCAGCCCCTCGCCGATCAGGCATTGCGCGGCCACGACGTCCATTGTTTCCGCCGTGCTGATCGCCACCGCCTCGCCGAACCGGGCATTATGCGCCGAAATCCGCAATCCGCTGGCGCCGGACTCAATGATCGCGGCCGGGATCGGAAGGGCGTCAAGCAGCAGCGCGCCGTCCGCCCACAAAGGGGGCGATCGCTCCTTGGCGCTGCGATTCACGGCCGGCATGGCACAAGCCTATGAGGGGCAAGGCGTTAAACATCTGTTTCACTGTGCGGGCGCTACGGCCTTTATGCCCTCCAGCTTGCAGCGTCGGCGGCAAGCGGCAACAAGGCCCCGGTACGATCTGACCTCAGGAGACCGAACCATGCGCCTCTTCGTCCTGCTCGCCGCCGGTGTCGCGCTTGCCGCGACAGCCGCCTGCTCCACTCAGAACGGAGCGCCAACCCTTGCCCGGGCCGAGCAGACCGCCCTCGCGGCCGCCGTCGCCAACCCGGCCCGAAGCGACGCCAACCGCGCCCGCGATCAATATCGCAACCCCGCGGCCACCCTGTCCTTCTTCGGCGTGCGCCCGAACCAGACGGTGGTGGAGCTGTTCCCCGGCGGCGGCTGGTACAGCGAGATCGTGGCCCCCTACGTGCTGAACGGCGGCGGCACTTACTATGTCGCGGCGCCCAACGAGCGCGGCCTGACCGGCTTCAAGCGCCTCGTCGAGAAGGACGCGGCCCTCTACGGCCGTGCACGCCAGGTCACCTTCCCCGTCCGCGACACGACCCAGACCGGCGTTCCGGCGGGCAGCGCCGACGTCGTTCTGACCTTCCGCAACGTCCACAATTGGGCAATGGGCGACCAGCCCTACGCCGACCTCGCCTTTCAGCAGATCTACGCCATGCTGAAGCCCGGCGGCGTGCTCGGTATCGAGGAGCACCGGCTGCCGGAAAGCGCCGACAGCGCGCGCGAGAAGTCGAGCGGCTATCTCAAGGTGTCCACCGTCCGCCGCCTCGCCGAGCAGGCAGGCTTCCAATATGCAGGGTCGAGCGAGGTCAACGCCAATCCCAGGGACACCGCTGACTGGCCCGACGGCGTCTGGACCCTGCCCCCGACCCTCCGCCTCGGCGACAAGGACCGCGCGAAATATGTCGCCATTGGCGAAAGCGACCGCATGACCCTTCGCTTCGTCAAGCCGCGCTGACGCTCTCGGGCAAGGGGATCAGTTGCCGCTGATCCTCTTGCCGCCAGGCAGGGACGGATTGGTCGCCAGCCACGCCTCCAGCGCATCAAGGTCGAGCCCGGCATCACGCGGGTCCGTGCCCTCTGCCAGCACCGAATAGCCATCCCCGCCGCTTGCGAGGAAGTTGTTCACCGTGACCCGGTAGCTGCGCGCCGGCTCGATCGGCCGCCCATTCAGCGTCATCGCCACGATCCGCTGCCCCGCCCCCCGCTTCGTATCGAAGCGATAGGCGAACCCCGCCGAGGGGATCAGCAGCGAGCTTGCCCGCGCCACCCCGTTCACCTCGCTGAAGCCCTGTTCCAGCAAGGCCTTCAGCTGCGCCCCCGTCAGCGTCTTCACCACCAGATTGTTGCCGAACGGCTGGGTCGCGAAGATCTGTCCAAAGGTCACGCTGCCGTCGGCACGCGGTACCAGGTCGGTGCGCACCCCGCCCGAGTTGATAAAGGCAATCTCCGCCCCGCCCCTCTCCTGGCTCCTGGTGAAGGCCAGCTGCGCGTCGGCGATCAGCTCCCCGGCGGAACTGTTGCCATCTTCGGGATCCTTTAGCGCTGGCCCCGCCAAGCGCCCCACCACCCGCTCCGCCGCTGGCCGCGCTGCGGCGACATAGCGGTCGACCAGCGCCTGCACATGCGGGTCGCTCTCTGCCAGCACCGGCACGTTCTCAGCCTTGGCGGAGACCAGCCTGCGCGTCGCCGGATCGAATGACAGGCGGATGTCGCTCACCAGATAGCCGTTCTTGCCGGCGCTGGTCAGCAACCGCTGGACGCCGCCCTCATTCACCTCGCAGGCGTAGGCGTGATGGGTATGCCCGCTCACCACCACGCTGATCGCCGGGTCCAGCTTGCCGAGGATCGGCACGATCTCGCCCGACAGCCCATCGCAGCCGAGCGCATCATAGACCGGCGGTACCCGTCCGCCCTGGTGGATCAGCAGCACCACCGTGTCCGCCCCCTCCGCCTTGAGCTTGGGCACCAGCGCATTGGCGGTCGCCGCCTCGTCGGCGAAAGTCAGTCCCGCCACCCCGGCGGGCGTCACCAGCGTCGCCGTCTCCTTCAGCGTCATGCCGATGAAGCCGACCTTGACCGGCCCGATCTGGCGCACCGAGCTGCCAGGGAAAAAGGTCGAGCCGCCCTCGGTCAGGACATTGGCGGCAAGGTAACGGAAGCGGGCGCCCTCGTGCGGTTCCACCGCGCAGGGTGTCCGGCTGGTCAGCTTCTCGCAGCCGCCCGCCTGCATCCGCTTGAGCTCGGCCCCGCCCTTGTCGAACTCGTGGTTGCCGACCGCCGCATAGTCGAGCCCGGCAAGGCTCAGCGCCTTGATCGTCGGCTCGTCGAGGAAATAGGCCGATACCAAAGGTGTCGCGCCGATGAGGTCGCCCGCGGCCACCGTCACGCTCTGCCGACCCGCGCGCAGCCGCTGCAGGGTCGCCGCTAGCTGCGCCGCACCGCCGGCGCGGATGTTTGTCGTGGTCCCGTCCGGGTTCCTCAGCGGGACCGGGTCACGCGGCGTCTCCAGATTGCCGTGGAAGTCGTTCAGGCCGAGGATCTGCACCTCGACCGGTGCTGCCGGGGTGACGGGCGCAACCTCTCGCTCAACAGTCGCGCAGGCACCAAGACCAGCGCTAGACGCGAGCAGCAAAAGGCGTGAAATTCGTCCGTTCATCAAAAACATCCAGTCCTTCGCGGCGCTTCAGCGCCCCTACCACGAGGTAAGTGACAGGCGTGAGAATCGCCTCCCACGCCACCTTCAGCGCCCATTGCGTCAGCAGGACCGTGATGACGAGGTCATTCGTCCAGCCCGCCGCGCCCCAGAAGGCGAGCGGATAGAAGATCAAGCTGTCTACACCCTGACCGGCGACCGTGCTGCCAATGGTCCGCATCCACAGATGCTTGCCGCCCGTCCACACCTTCATCCGCGCCAGCACGGCCGAATTGACGAACTCGCCCGCCCAGAAGGCGATGATCGATGCCATGACGATGCGCGGCACCTGGCCGAATACCTGCTCATAGGCGGCTTGGCCGGTCCAACCGGGCGCCGGTGGCAACGCGACCACCACCCAGGCCATGAACGCCATGAACAGCAGCGCCGCCGTGCCGACCCAGATGCAGCGTCGTGCGCGGGCATAGCCATAGACCTCGGTCAGGATGTCGCCGATGACATAGCCGAGCGGGAAGAACAGGATGCCGGCCCCGAACGGCCACAGCCCGACCAGCGGCAGGTCGACCTCGGCCACCTTGCCCGCGCCTAGCACGTTGGACAGGAGCAGGATGACCACGAAGGCCGCCATCACCACGTCGAAATAGCGCAGCGAGCACCCTTGCAGCGCCGATGCCTCGACCTTCTGGACCTCTGACTGCATCATACCCCCGTCACCCCGGACTTGACCCGGGATTCCGCTGCCCGCCCGCAGCAAGAGAATATGCCGTTTCTTCGGTCAAGCCCGGGGTGACGAAAGGCCGGGCAAGGGTTAGTCGGCAGCCATGACCGACGCCGACCTCATCGCCGCCGCCCGCGCCGCCGCGCTCAAGGCCTATGCTCCTTATTCCGGCTTCTCGGTCGGCTGCGCGATCCTCAGCGAGGACGGTGAATTGGTGACCGGCGCCAACATGGAGAACGCCTGCTATCGGCTCGGCATCTGCGCCGAACAGAGCGCCCTCACCACTGCCCAGCATGCCTTTGGTTTGCAGCGCATCGCCCGCATCGCGGTGGCCGGCGGTGATGGCTCCGGCGACGCGCTCGCCGGCGGTCAGGCCGTCACCCCGTGCGGCGGCTGCCGCCAGGCCCTGCTAGAAGCCAGCCATCTCGCTGCCCGAGACTTCGAGATCCTGTGCGCCAGCGGCGACGGCACCAAGGTGGAGCGGCTGACCCTCTCCGCGCTGATCCCGCACGGCTTCGGCCCCGCGAACCTTTCGGACGGTTCAGCCGGCTGAGCGGCTTGTCTGCTTGCGGCCCATTGCGGACGGAAAGCCATCGCGGCATGGCTCCGGAATGACATCATCTGCTGGCAATTGCCGTGATGCGTATCTTGATCTGATCAAGCGCACGATCACCAACTACGTCTATCTGGGCGGACAGGAAGAGCCCCAGCAGTTTCGCTGCGTGTCCCACTATGATCTTGCTGCAAGCAAGTGGAAGATCGACGCGCTCTCCAAGCCGATGACGCTTCTCACGCAAAGCCAGCTCGATCTTGTCGAGAAGGCCGTTCTTCAGGTCACCGCCAACAACGTTCCCGGAGACTTCCTCGAGGCCGGGATCTGGCGTGGTGGCGTGATCATCCTCATGCGCGCCCTGCTTGAGGCTCATGGGATCGAAGGCAGAAAGGTCGTCCCAGCGGATTCGTTCGAGGGTATCCCGAAGAACACCCGGGCAGTGAACGATCCAGTGGATCAGTGGGCGGATCGATGGGTCGCATCGCTGGACGAGGTCAAGCAGGGTATCGCAAGGTTCGGTTTGCTCGACGACAGGATAGAGTTCCTGCCCGGTTTCTTCGAAGACACGTTGGGGGCACTCGAAGGACGGACCTTCTCGGTCGTCCGACTCGATTCCGATTCCTACGACTCGGTCGAGACATCGCTTGAGTACCTTTACCCGCTGGTTCCACGGGGCGGTTTCGTCATCATCGACGATTGGCATCTCCCCGGATGCCGCATGGCCGTGACCGCCTACCGGGATCAGCTGGGGATACGTGACCCCATCTATGAGCATGACGGGAATGCTTACTGGGTGAAGGGGCAGCCCTACGACTTTCCAGCCTTTCCACGGCCCTGAGGACTAAGACAGCTCGACAGCGAGCGTCCACGTTCCACCATAAGCAGACATCCGACACGCGCTAGCTTGCGGCAGGCTGAAGGTGTTTCCGGCCTCCGGCACACCCTTGCAATGTAGGATTTCAGCTGATCTACGTACCGCAGCGGTTCGCCGTGGCGCTCTTTTCTAGTTCCGAGTCTCTGATCCTCATCCACGGCAAAGGTCACGCGAAAGACTTCGCCCTGTGTGAATTTCGTGAACTTGTGCCGCAGAGCGCAGGTGCTTCCACGCCACAGTAAGAACCAAATCGGAGATCGCTCGGCAATTATATACTTGCCAAAGCAGGACAGATGGACGAGAACAAGGACGACAGGCCGGCGCTAACCCAAGTGGTGATTGATGAGGCTGCTAGGAGGCGTCTCGCGAAAGCCGTTTTCGAACGCTTTGGCGAGGGCGCTTCGACAGCCTGGGCTCAAGACGTTGCTGACGACTTGCTCGCTGACGCCTTTTCAATTCCTCTTCCGGACCTTCGCCGATGAGCACGTTCAGATCGAAGATGCGCACGTCCAAGGCCTTGAGGTCTTCTGCAGTCACCACGCGACGGGCTTGCAGCGTCTCGGCCAAATCCTCTGTGAGGTCTAAGAACGTCTCTTTGGTCTTCAGATTTGTCCACCATCTGCCATGGGCATAGATGTTTCGTTCGGCGCTGATTGAGCGGAACTCCTTAAGCATGGAGTCGTATTCCGGCCCGAGTTTGTCGTTGATGGGCGCACACTCAAGCAACTCTTTCATAACGTCGATCCGACCGCTGGGGCTCTTAATCGCCCTTAAGACGTAGCTTGCCGCGACCTTGTCTGCACTACCGAGCAAGACCGCCAGCACGGAGGCCATGCGCTCTTCGAGAAAGACGAAGCCGGTGAGAACACGCGAAAGCTCTTTGAGAATGGTGTTGTCTTCAATTACCCCCACAAAAACGACGCCATCTTCGCGCGGCCTTTCGGGCTGCTTCTGATAACGTCGCATTTTGGGAGGCGTGTTCATGCCAGACACCGATCAGAAGAAAGAGGACGAGGTTCTTAAGCGGATGCTGGCAACCAAGCCGAAGCCGCACAAGGACAAGGCCGCCGAAGCTCGAAAGCCACGGCGGCCCGACGGATCAAAAGAGGCTTAGCTGGTTGGGGTCGCCACGTTTGCCCGTGTTGACCTCAGAGACACGTCCCTGGTTCCAACCGAGTTCAGCAGCGATATCGTGCTGGTGTTCGCCTAGGGCGAGCCGGGCACGAACCCAGCGATAGTTCTCTTCGTTAAGTGGAGCGCGGATGCGCTTCTTTTTCGGTCCGTCAAACATCATGGGAGTGATCCTCCATGAGAGCGAACAGCGCTTGACGGGGACTCCGTAATGCGGGAAAAGCCCCGCGTCGGGAGTGATCCAGACTGTGCGCGCCGTCCAAGGATGCACAGTTTGCCCCGACAAGGGCTCGGTGGTGGTACACCGGGCCCTTGCCTTTTCCGGGACAATCAAGAGCTACGAATCCAGAGATTCGCTCAAGAGTCCAGCGGATGTTCCGCTATTCACAGGAAAAGAACGAAAGCCGGACATATACGGAACGCTGCGGACGCCAGCGGACTCTAGTCATCGGTCCAGCGCTTGCGGCTTTCGCCCGTCCTAGGCGGCGACTCGAACAGCTTAGGCGGCGAGCTTGTCAGTCCGCCGATAGGTGAGGCGCTTACCCTCAATGCCCTTGAGGGCGACGTCAGCGCGTTCACGGTCGGTCATGGTGCGGGTGTTGTAGCGGAAGTCGAACTCGGCGCAGTAGCGGCCAAGGTGAGCCTCGCTAAGGTGGTGGTAGGTGCCAATCACGCCGCGCTTGAAGATCGAGAAGAAGTTCTCGGCAGTGTTGGAGTGAACGTCACCCTTCGCATACTCACGCAGCGAGTGAATGGTGCTGCCATGCGTGGCGAACTCACGGCCAACCGCCCAATAGGTGTGGGCGTTGTCAGTCATGAGCTTGGAAGCGCGATCGACGTTAGCGACCAGTGCGCCGCGAATGGTGGTGCCGGTGACGTTGGCAACATGGAACGAGCGGGCTTCTCCGCCGCGCTCAATCAGAGCAACGACCATCTTCTTGGGAGCGGGCTTACGGAAGGCGCGGTTCTTCGCCTTGCCGCCAACGAACGTCTCGTCCGCTTCAACGATCTTGTCAGGACCACCTAGCGGGCCGTTCGGCTCAACAGTCATGGCTTCGCGGATGCGGTGCATCATGAACCATGCAGTCTTGTAGGTAACGCCGAGCATACGCTGGATTTGAGCGGCGCTCATGCCCTTCTTGGACGCGCAAAGCAGGTGGGTCGCAAGGAGCCACTTGTTCAACGGGATTTTCGACTTCTCGAACACGGTGCCAACCGTAACGGTGAACTGCTCACGGCAAGCATTGCACTGGTAGAGGCCGTCGCGACCGCCCTTAACGGCGGTAGCCTTGATCAGGCCGCAATGCGGGCACTCGGCACCATCCGGCCAACGCAGCGCCTCAAGGTGCTTGCGGGCAGCAACCGGGTCGATGAAGCGAGGGGCAAGAATGTCGTCCATTTGGGTTAGATACGCCTGAGCACCTGCTTTGGCAAGTATATAATTGCCGATCGCTCAGGCTAGCTTGATCTCGCGCAGGCGCTCCAGCAGATAGTCGTGGCTGCTGATCGGCGGCCACTTGGGTTCCTCTCCCGGCGGCACCGTGCCGGGCAGCGCCTCGATGATGAAGTCGGGCCGGAAGTGGAGAAAGAAGGGCATCGAATAGCGCGCATTGCTCGCCCGGTCCGGGGTCGGGTTGACCACCCGGTGCGGGGTCGAGCGGAGCTTGCCGTTGGTAAGCCGCTGCAGCATATCGCCGATGTTGATCACTAGCTCGCCCGGCTTGGGTGACACCGGGATCCACCGCCCGTCGCGGGTCTTCAGTTCCAGCCCCGCCTCCTCGGCGCCGAGCAGCAGCGTGATGGTGTTGATGTCCTCATGCGCCCCGGCCCGGATATGTTCGCCGGTCGCTTCCTGCTGCGGCGGATAGTGCAGCAGGCGGAGCACCGAATTGCCGTCGCGGACGGTGTCGGTGAAATAATCCTCGTCGATGCGCAGGTAGCGCGCGATCGCCTTCAGGACCGTGATGCCGGTGCGGTCGAACGTGTCGTACAGCTCGAGGAACGTCTCCTTGAACCCCAGCACCTCGTCCGGCCAGACATTGTCGGCCATGACGTCGCGGAACGAGTGCCCAGGCTCGAGCTCCCGCCCGACGTGCCAGAATTCCTTAAGGTCGTGGGCCTTGGCGCCCTTGGCGGTCTCGATCCCGAACGGCGTGTAGCCACGCGCCCCGCCGCTCCCCAGCGCATACCTGCGCTTGGTCTCTTCCGGAAGCGCGAAGAACTCCTTCGCCTTCTGCTCGGCCCGAGCGATCAGCTCGTCGGGAATGCCGTGATCGGCAAGCACGGCGAAGCCATATTCCTCAAAGCTCTTGCCCAGATGCTGGGCAAAGGCGTCGCGGTCGGCTTCCGCCTCCTTGAGCGAAACGGAGGCAATGGTGTCGGCGGTGAGCGTATCGGTGGTCATGAGCCGCGCTTTAGCCCCGTCCGCGCGGCGGTTCAAATGATTGAAATCAATTGCCGCCTCAGGGAAGCATGATCCCCGCCAGCGCCGCGCTCATGAGGTTGGCGAGGCTGCCCGCAAGCAGGGCCTTGAGGCCGAGCCGCGCGATCACGGGACGCTGGTTGGGCGCGAGGCCGCCCGTCACCGCCATCTGGATCGCGATGGAGGAGAAGTTCGCGAAACCGCACAGCGCGAAGGTCACGATCGCCCGGCTGCGGTCGCTCAGCGCCGCCGCGGCGCCTTGCGCGTTGCCGAGATCGATGAAGGCGACGAACTCGTTTAGGACGATCTTGGTCCCGAACAGGCCACCAGCGATCCCCGCCTCGTTCCACGGCACGCCGATCAGGAACATGATCGGCTGGAAAAGGTAGCCGACCAGCCGCTGAAAGCTTAGGCCCTCAAGCCCGAACCAGCCGCCAATCCCGCCAAGGATTCCATTGGCGAGCGCCACCAGCGCGACAAACGCCAGCACCATGGCGCCGACCGCCACCGCCAGCTTGACGCCGGTCTGGGCACCCTGCGCGGCCGCCATGATGATGTTGGCCGGCTTTTCGCCCTCCTCGAAAGTCTCGGCAATTTCCACCGTCTCGGCAGGCGGGCCGGCCTCCGCCAGTGCCTCGCCACTGGTCGGCGCAGCGACCGGCTCGCGCGGATCGGGCATCAGCAGCTTGGCCATCAGGATTCCGCCCGGTGCGCTCATGAAGGCGGCGGCGAGCAGGAACGGCAGGTAGCGCTCGCCAAGCAGGCTGGCGTAGGCGGCAAGGATGGTTCCTGCGACACCTGCCATGCCGACCACCATCAGGGTGAAGAGCTTGGCCGGCGGCAGCGCGGCAAGATACGGGCGTACAACAAGCGGGCTTTCCGATTGGCCGACGAAGATGTTGGCGGCGCTGCCCAAGGCTTCGACCCGGCCGATGCCGGTCACCCAGCCGAGCGCTCCGCCGACCCAGCGGACGATCCGCTGCATGATCCCGAGATAGTAGAGGATCGACACCAGCGCCGCGAAGAAGATGATCACCGGCAGCGCGCCCAGCGCGAAGGTGTTCCACAGCGCGGGGTTGTTCTCACGCGGGCCGAACAGGAAGGCGGTCCCCTCTCCCGCATAGCCCAGCAGGTTGGAGACCCCGGTCGCCATCCCCTGGATGACGGCGCGCCCGACGCTGTTGTTGAGCACCAGATAAGCAATCAAGGCCTGCAGCAGGAAGGAAGCGATCACCACCCTCGGCCGGATCGCTTTCTTGTCGCTCGAAAGCAGAAACGCGACGAGAAGAATGGCGACAATGCCAAGCAGGCCGAAAAACTGGTTCATTCGTTGTGCTTCCCCGCCCCCTGGCGATTACCAGACCATACCTTGCGTAGCGTTTGCAGCGGCTTCGTCCAGCCTGTCGATCGCTTGAGCCGGCGAGCCGGCAACCAGCAGTTGGGCACGCCGAGAGGGCGACAGGAAGCCGCTCGCCGAGACATGGTCCATGAAGCCGGTCAGCCCGTCCCAAAACCCCTCGACATTGAGCAGGCAGAACGGCTTGGCATGGTAGCCGAGCGCATTCCAGGTCCACGCCTCGAACAGCTCGTCCAGCGTGCCGATGCCCCCCGGCAGGCAGACAAAGGCGTCGCATAACTGGGTCATGCGCGCCTTGCGCTCGTGCATTCCGGCGACCTGGTGAAGCTCGGTCAGACCAGTGTGCGCCACCTCCTTGTCGACTAGCGCGGCCGGAATGACGCCATGCACCTCGCCGCCTGCCTCCAGCATGGTGTCGGCGATCAAACCCATGAGGCCGAGCCGACCGCCCCCGTAAACGAGGTCGATCTTGCGCGCCGCCATCTCTCGCACAAGGGCGACTGCGGCATCGGCGAAGACGGGATCGTTGCCGGGGGCAGAGCCGCAATAAACGGCGATACGGCGCAGGCTCACAGCTTCACCAGGTCGGCAAGGTTCGCGACCGGACGGGCGCCGAAGTGGCTGATGATCTCCGCCGCGGCGATACCACCTGTCATCAGCTGACGGTCGATCGGATGCCCCTTGCAGCGTGCGGCAAGGAATCCCGCCGCGAACAGATCGCCTGCGCCGGTCGTGTCGATGACCTGCGGAACCGCGATCGCCGGAACTTCGGTCTTGATTCCATTCTCATACGCCAGTGCTCCGGCGGGACCGCGGGTGAAGACAAGCGTGCCGACCTGTGAGGACAAGTGCTCAATTGCGCTGTCGAGGTCGGTCGCACCAGCCAGCTGCAACGCCTCGCTTTCATTGGCGAAGATGAGGTCGATGCCGCCGGCGGCAATGAGCGTTTGCAAGGGCTCTTTGCGTCCGGGCAGGCAGACGCTTTCGCTGAGAGTGAAGGCGACTGTGCGATCCGAAGCGTGCGCGATGTCGATTGCCTTCACCATTGCCTTGCGCGACAGCTCCGGCCCGAACAGATAGCCCTCGAGATAGAGGATCGACGCCGCCCGTACCGCAGCCTCGTCCACCGCCGAGGTCGGCAGGCAGTGCGCGGCGCCGGGGCAGGTGTTCATTGTCCGCTCGCCGTCGGCAGTGACGAGGATCAGGCAGCGCCCGGTGGCGGGCCCCACCTCGAGCGGCGCCGTCTCGAAACGGACGCCCAGCGCCCTCATGTCGTGGGTGAAGATCGCACCAAGCTGGTCGTTGGCGACCTGGCCGATGAAGGCAACGCTCGCACCCATCGCAGCGGCACCCGCCATGCTGTTGGCCGCCGAGCCGCCACTCATCTCCCGCGCGGAGCCCATCGCATCGTAGAGCGCAAGCGCTTGCGGCTCGTCCAGCAATTGCATGGCGCCCTTCGGCAGGTCGAAGCGGGTCAGGAAGTCGTCATCGCAGGTCGCGATCACGTCGACCAGCGCATCGCCCATGGCGAGGATATCGGTGGCGTGGGGTGGGAGGGTCACGGGAGCGGGCGGTTAGGGACGCAGGCGGGCGGGGTCAACCTCCGCACCTGCGCTCTCGCCCCGCGCTCAGGAGAGTTCCGCCAGCGTTTCGCGCGAACGTTCGGTCAGCATTCCGACCAGTTCGGACAGACGCCCGTCGCGCTCGGCGTGACGGAAGCCCTGCACATTTCCAACCAGTATCTCCTCCGGAGTGGGCTGCCGTGCCAGCAGGGTCATCACCTCGTCCGCGAAGTCTTCCAGTGGCTGATAGCCTGTGCGGGTAGACTGGCCTGGCGTGAGGTCGGTCTGCACGCCAGGGGGCGCAAGTTCGATCACCTCCACCTTCCCCCGCAAGCTTTCGCGCAGCGAGATCGTGTAGCTGTGCAGCGCTGCCTTGGTGGCGCTGTAGGTCGGCGTGGACATGAGCGGCACGAAGGCCAGGCCGGACGTCACGTTGATGATCGCCGCGTCCTGTTTGCCGACAAGATGCTCGATCAGGGCGTCAATCAATCGGATCGGGCCCAGCAGGTTGGTGACGATGGTTGCTTCCGCATCGGCAAGGTCGCGCCGCCCGTCCAGCCGCTCGAAGCGCATGATTCCCGCATTGTTCACCAGGACGTTGATGTCCGGATGGCGGCTCAGGATTGCCGCGATATTCGCACGGAGGCCGCCCACATTGTCGACGTCGAACTGCTCGACGTGGATGTTCGGACGCCCGGCGGCAGCCTCCTCGAGAGCGCCGGTCCGCCGGCCCGCCACCACCACCTTGTTTCCGGCGTCGTGCCAGCGCTGCGCCAGCGCCTTCCCGATGCCCGATCCGCCGCCAGTAAGGAGAATGGTGTTGCCGCTGGGCTTCATCGCTGACGTTCCTTGTTGCCTTGGGCTGGGCAGGTGGCCACTCAGGCACCCTCCTGCAAGCACGGCCGGTTGCACTTCCCGCCCGGTTCGCTACCCCTCGCCCCCCATGAGCACCGCCACCGCGCCGTCCGGCCGCCTGATCGCCCCCTCCCTGTTCGCCTTTGGCATCTTCTACGGCGGCATGGTCTGCATCGCCGGCGTGCTCGGCAACAAGCAGGTCGCGCTGGGGCCGCTTGCAGTCGAGGCCGGCATCTTCGCCTTTCTGCTGCTGGTGGTCACTTCCAGCGCAGTTGCCGAGCTTCACGACCGGTCGACCGCCAACAAGCTGGTGATTTGGGGCTTCGTTCCCCTGCTCGCCTCGGCAGCGCTGACGGTGCTGGTGCTGGCTCTGCCCGCGTCCGACAAGATGGAGGCGGCGCGGCTGTCCTCGTTCGAGCTGATCATGGGTTCGAACCTGCGGATCTGGCTGGCGGGTCTGATCGCCTACGGCACCAGCCAGGTGCTGAACGTCACCATCTTCTCCGCACTGAAAGGCCGGGAGGGCAGTCGCCTACTGTTCGTGCGCTCCGCCGTCGCTTCCACGCTCAGCCAGATTGTGGACACGCTGATCTTCATCACCGTTGCTTTCTACGGCGTGTTCCCGATCGGGGCACTGCTGGCCGGGCAGATGCTCTCCAAGGTGGTGCTTTCCATTGTGTTTGTTCCGCCACTCATTCTGATGTTTGTACGTCTTGGACGACATCTCGACCGCCGGCCGGCTTGAAAATCTGGCGCTAAGCTGCTCTTGAGCCGGCCGAGTCGCGGGGGTGGCGACCGGCAGATGTTGCATTGCAACAACACGGAGCAGGACAGTTGGTGGCCTCCCTCGGGACGTCACCTTTCTGTCTTAATCAGGCTCTAGCCGCCCCGGTGAACTGCACGAACACGCGTCAGTCATTCACATAATTACATCGGGGAACCCCAAGTGAAGAAGCTCCTCCTGCTCTGCTCGACAGCTGCGGTCTTCGCACCGACGACCGTTTACGCTCAGTCGACCGGTACAATCGCGACCGAAGAAGAGACGATTGTTGTCACCGGCGCGCGGACCCGCGATGTCGAAGGCGTCATCGTGCCCGACACGACCAAGGCGCAGGCGGTGATCACGCAGGAGCTGATCGCCAAGCAGAACCCCGGCCAGACCATTCTCAACACGATCAACCTGGTCCCGGGTGTCAATTTCACTCAGTCCGATGCGTTCGGCAGCGCGGGCGGCAACATCCGCATCCGCGGCTTCGACGGCAATCGCGTCAGCCTCACCTTTGATGGTCTTCCGCTGAACGACACCGGCAACTATGCGATCTACTCGAACCAGCAGCTCGACCCCGAGCTGATCGAGCAGGTCAACGTCAATCTCGGCGTCACCGACGTTGACTCGCCGACCGCGTCGGCCGCTGGCGGAACCATCAATTACCGCACGCGCCTTCCGGGCCGCGAATTGGGTCTGCGCGCCACCGGTTCGCTCGGAAGCTTTGATTTCCGCCGTGTGTTCATGATGATCGACACTGGCGACCTCACCTCGAGCGGGACCCGCGCCTTTGTCTCGGGCAGCGTTGCCCGGAACGACAAGTGGAAGGGACCGGGCGAGATCTACAAGCGCCAGGTCAACGCACGTGTTTATCAGCCGCTCGGCGACAACGGCGACTTCGTGTCGGTGTCTGGCCACGTCAACGTCAACCGCAACAACTTCTACCGCAATCCGTCCGTCAACGACCTGCGCAGCATCCTTGGTGCCACGGCCGTCCCGGCAACCGCGGGAGCTACCCCGCAGAACCCGTTGTTCATCGGTGGCTACACAAAGCCGCAGTTCGATATCATTGACGATTTCGAGAATAACACCGACTGCGACCGCATCGTTTCCGGCAGCGACATTCTCAGCGATCCGACCTGCACCAGCTATTACAACGTGCGTGTCAATCCGTCGGATACTGGCAATCTGCGTATCAACTCGCGCTTCCAGCTCCGCGACGGCCTGATCCTCACCGTCGACCCAAGCTACCAATACACGCTCGCGCACGGCGGCGGCATCACTCGCCTTGCTGAAAACAGCGCTCGTGCTCGCGGCGGCTCGACCACTGCAGCAGGCGTCGATTTCAACGGTGACGGAAATCTGGGCTTCACGAATGCGGCGGGCGTGTTCGTTCCGGATGTCGTCAACTTCTTCACCCCCAACATCACCAACACGCACCGCTTCGGCCTCACCAGCTCGCTGATCTGGGAGATCAATCGCGAACATCGCGTCCGCCTCGCCTACACCTACGATCGTGGTCGTCACCGGCAGACGGGTGAGTGGGGTTTCCTGCTCCCGAATGGTGATCCGCAGAATATCTTCTCCGGTCGAAACGGCCGTCCGGTCCTGGATGCCACCGGCTTCCAGATCCAGCAGCGTGACCGTCTCTCGATCGCATCGCTGAACCAGGTCGCCGGTCAGTACATCGGTCGCTTCTTCGACCGCGCCCTGCGCGTCGAGGTCGGCGTGCGCCGCCCGTTCTTCAAGCGCGAGCTTGAGACCTTCTGCCCCATCGAGGCGCGTGGCTCGGGATTTGCTTATTGCACCAGCGAGACGAACCTCCTGTTCATCAATCCGAACGATCCGGTTCCTGCGACTGGACCGACGCCCTACTATCGCCCGTTCAAGGCGGAGTATGATTTCGGCAAGCTGCTCCCGAACGTAGGCTTCACCTACAACTTCCGCGACAGCCTGGCCGGTCTGAGCCTATTCGGCAGCTGGGCCAAGGGTTTCTCGGCGCCGCGTACCGACAATCTGTATCGCGCTCCGGTCGTGACGCTTGATCCAGAAGAAACCGACGCGTTCGACCTTGGTCTGCGCTTCACCCGGCGCAACCTTCAGGCGCAGGTCGCGGCCTGGCAGATCAACTACAAGAACCGGATCGTCAGCTCGTTCAATCAGGATCTCGGGATCAGTCTCGACCGTAACGTCGGTCGCGTAGACAGCCGCGGCTTCGATGCCAATATTGCGTTCCAGCCGGTCCGCTTCCTCAGCCTTATCGGTCTCGTCAGCTATATCGACACCGAGCTGAAGTCGAACGTCGAAATCGGCCGTTCGACAGCAGCGGCGCTCCCCGCTGGGCTGGTCTTCTGCGGCACCGCGCCGACTGGCACTGCAACGGCTACGACCTGCGCTCCGACTGCCGGCAAGGAAGTCACCGAGACCCCGAATTGGCAATATGGTGGCCGCGTGAACCTCGACTTCAACCCGGTCGAACTCGGCTTGCAGGTCAAGCGCGTCAGCTCGCGCTTCGCCACCGACGTCAACGACGTCAAGGTTGCGGGCTACACGACCGCCGACGCCGACCTGCGCTTTGCCCTGGCATCGATCGGGCTGCGGGACAGCTTCTTCCAGCTGAACGTCACCAACCTGTTCAACGAGCGTTACTTCGGAAACATCTCGACCCAGATCCGGGCCGCCGACAATCCGAACTTCACGCCCGCCGCTCCGCGCACCGTGATCGCGTCGGTGAACGTCGGCTTCTAAGGACTGCCTTTGGCAAAGATAAAGGGCGCTGCTCGGAAGAGCGGCGCCCTTTTGATTTCACCGGCTGCGCTGGGGCAGATGCTCTTGTCTCTGCCCCACCCCTGTGGCAAGCGGCCACCCGCACCCTGAGCGGGTATGATGTAATGGTAGCCTGTCAGCTTCCCAAGCTGAACGCGCGGGTTCGATTCCCGCTACCCGCTCCAGCCGCACAATCTAGCTTCGATCGAGCACCCATGCCGAGGTGCCCGTTGCACCGGAGGGCTATTGCCGCGTCGGCGGACGTCGCACGATCTCACCTCTGGAGCCTCTATGGCTGAACCGCTGAAGTGCCTTGCCTGCACCCCCGTACACATCGCAGCCCCTGCCTCAGGCGTTCTTTGCGTCTGACGCCGGTTCGACACGATGTGCTTGTTCCAGCTCGCGATCGGCATTGTCGATTGCAGCCAGCAAGTCGCTGAAGCAGGAGGAGTCGTCGATCGGCCAGAGCCGCTTGAGATTGGACCCAAGCCGGCTCACGTCATCGTCCGTCAGCAAGGCCAGGGCAACAATACGATCCCGCACCGCGCATTCCCCGAAAGTATCCCGGCTTTAACACAGGTGAAAGCCTACGGTGCCAAGTCTTTCGGGCAAGTTACAAACTACGGGCGCCCTGTGCATTGATGTCACACACGCGAGTGCACTCGCCGTGACCGGTACCCGTACTTCAATGACGCGCAGCAATGCCTTTACTTGCAGAAACTTGTGCCGGACCCCTGCCACGCGCCCTTGCCCCGCTCTCACGGCAAAGTTGCCGCTTGCCTGCCTCTCGTCCTGATGCCGTCACAAGGGTCCTGCTGTAGCTTGAGTCTACACTCCCACGAGGTGGTCAGGCCTAGCCGTTCCTGCGTGGTCCAGGTGGAGATAAGAGGGATTAAACTGGCTGAGTTCCTGCAATTTAGCCTGTTCGTGGATGATCAGCAGCCGGTTTTCCAGACTGATCAGGCCGGCCTTGCGCAGTTCCTGGAGCGAGCGGTTCACATGAACCGGCGTAAGGCCGAGCAGGTCGGCAAGATCGACCTGCGTCAACGGCATGTCGCAGCCACCTTCACCTCCAACGCCGGCCATGGTGAGCCGGTACTGAAGCTCGCAGAACAGATGCCCGAGCCGTTCTGCGGCGGAGCGCCGGCCAAGGCTGACGATCCGTTCGCGCTCGATGTTTGAGGCAGTCAGCAAATCCCACCAGAAGGCCTGCTTGCACGCCGGGCTGCGTTCGGCCGCCTCGGCCAAGGCATTGTGACTGACCAGCGTGTGCGTCGTCGCCGTCAGCGATCCCACGGGATAATCGGCAAAGCCCGGCAGGGTGCCGAACGGCTGACAGAGATCGCCTGGGATGTAGAGAGTCACAAGCTGCCGCTTGCCGCTTGCCAGCATCTGGTAGCGACAGGCCCACCCACCCAGGATCAAGGCGAGGGCCGAGCCATTGTTCGGTTCGGCGATCTCGCGTCCTCGTGGGGTGCGGCGGATCTGTCCCGTCATTGCGCGCAGCAGCGCCTTGTCAGCCTCGCCCAGACGGGCGCCGTGCCCAAGCTTTCGAATAAAAGGATCCATTGCTCCTGCAGAAAAGACCATGAGTTGGAGATCGTTCCGGCTTAGCCGTCAGCAGTCGCGAGTTAGCTCACATAGATCAGGGTGAGCAGCAGCGCATGCTGGGCAAGGGTCGTACCTTTGGGCCGGGTGCTTGCTCCGCCGGGCCAATCCGCTACACGGCGCCATGACTGATATCGAGACGATCCTCGACGAACTCGAGACCATTTTCGACCGCTCCGTACAGAACCTCCGGCGCGCGCTCGGCGACTACGTGCAGGACGGCATAAAGCCAGAGCCGCAGGCCCGTGGAGATGGCTGCTTCGCCTATCCCGAGCTGCGGATCGACTATGATCCCGACAGCCCGTCTCCGCTTCCGGCCCGAGCCTTCGCGCGGTTGAACCAGCCTGGCATCTATACCGCCAGCATCGCCCGGCCCCGACTCTTCCGCGACTATCTTCGCACCCAGCTTGAGCATCTCGCGTCCGATTACGACGTCCGCATCAGCGTGGGCCGCTCCGCCAGCGAAATCCCCTACCCTTACGTGCTGGACGCCGGTGACGACCTGAAGCTTGGCGGCATTCAATCCGCCGAGCTCGGGCGCTGGTTCCCGACGACCGAACTGGTTCACATCGGCGACGAGATAGCCGACGGCGACTGGGACCTCAGCCGCCACACCGCACGGCCGCTCGCCTTGTTCGATGGCCCCCGCACGGACTTCAGCCTGGCCCGGCTACGCCATTACACCGGCACCCCGACCGAGCATTTCCAGCGCTTCGTGCTGTTCACCAATTACGTTCGCTACGTCGATGAATTCGTGCGCTTTGCCGCCGATGCCTTGCGGCAGGAGGGAACCCAGTATCAGGCACTCAGCGTGCCTGGCGGCCGCTACGATCGCGGCATGCTGGAGAATGCAGAGGCCGAGATCGCGGCGGGCTCCTGGCGGCGCTACCAGATGCCGGCCTATCACCTCGTTGGTCCGAACGGCGACGACGGTATCAGCCTGGTCAACATCGGCGTGGGGCCGTCCAACGCCAAGACCATCTGCGACCATATCGCCGTGCTCCGGCCCGAGGTCTGGCTGATGATCGGCCATTGCGGTGGCCTTCGGCCCAGCCAGACGATCGGCGACTATGTCCTCGCCCACGCTTATCTGCGCGACGATCATGTCCTTGACGGTATCCTGCCGGTCGAGATCCCGATCCCCGCCATTGCCGAGGTGCAGACCGCGCTCTTCAATGCCGCCGCCCGGGTGACGGGCGAGGATGAGGACAGCCTCAAGAAGCGCCTGCGCACCGGCACCGTGGTGACCACCGACGACCGCAACTGGGAGCTTCGCTACACCGACAGCGCGCTTCGCTTCAACCAGAGCCGCGCGGTCGCAATCGACATGGAAAGCGCCACCGTGGCGGCGCAGGGCTATCGCTTCCGCGTGCCCTATGGCACCCTGCTCTGCGTGTCGGACAAGCCTCTGCACGGCGAGCTGAAGCTGCCCGGCCAAGCCAATGCCTTCTACGAGCGCGCGATCAGCCAGCATCTCCGCATCGGGATCGAGACACTCAACCTCCTGCGCGAGGAAGGCGATGCCCTGCACAGCCGCAAGCTGCGCAGTTTCGACGAGCCGCCGTTCCGCTAAGCCATGAAAAAGGGGCCCGGCATCGCTGCCAGACCCCTTCGATACCGTGTGGTAGGAAGCGCTTAGCCGCGCTCGCCCGCCTGCTGCTGCTGAGGCGCAGCCGGCTGATTGGTCGCATTGGCGAGCCAGCGGCTGGTCGCGCCGCAGCTCGACGTGGCGGTCACCGTCTGGCCGGCCTGGAACGGCTGGTTGTAGGGAAAGCACTCCTGGGCGGCGCCGGTGCTGAGGCACAGCTGGCCGGCGTTGGCGGTCCAGCTGGCGGGCACGACATTGCCGCTCGGGGTCGAGATGCGGGCAGTACCGCCCGGTTCGAACGTCACGTTGTTTACGACGCCGTTGGTCTCGACCTGAACGGTCTGCCCGACGATTTCCGAACCCGGAACATATTGAGCCGCGGCACCGCTGGCGAACAGCGCAGCACCGGCGATCCCGGCAATGATGGACAATTTGGTCATGGCGGCACTCCCCACCGTTAAAGATGAACTCTTCAGCCCCGCCCCCTGTTAGGTAGACGAATGCACGTGGACAAACTCACGACCCCGGAACGAAGTTGCAAGCCTTTTTTGTCGCTCATGGTGGCCGCAGCGCGCTTGCCGTGATCGCCGCCACGCCTATGACCGCGGCTGACGCTGGTGGCGGAAGGAGCGTGCAGTTGCAGGATCGACATGTGGTCGTGGTGGGGCTTGGCTATGTCGGCCTTCCTCTTGCGGTGGCGCTTGCCGGCCATATGCGCGTCAGCGGCTTCGACATCGACGGCGGGCGCATTGCGGAACTTCGCCGCGGTCACGACCGCACCCGCGAGGTTGAGCCCGCCGCCCTTCAGGCGTCGACGCTGGCAGTGACCGATGACCCGGCTGAGGCGAGCGGAGCCGACGTCTACATTGTGACTGTGCCGACTCCGGTGGACGGATCCAACCACCCTGACCTCGGCCCCCTGCTTGCCGCCACCCGCAGCGTGGCGGCGATGCTGGACCATCATCGCCCCGCCACCATTGTCTATGAAAGCACCGTCTATCCTGGCGTCACGGAGGACATTTGCGGAGCCGAGCTCGAGCGCGTGTCGGGGCTTCAGCGGGGCCGGCATTTCCGGCTCGGCTACAGCCCCGAGCGGATCAATCCCGGCGACCGTGAGCATACGGTTGATCGCATCACCAAGGTCGTCGCGGGCGAGGATCCTGAAACAACCGAGATGCTGGCCACCCTATACGGCAGCATGAATGGAGGCCGCATCTTCAAGGCCGCTTCGATCAAGGCTGCGGAAGCGGCCAAGGTGATCGAGAACGCCCAGCGCGACATCAACATCGCCTTCATCAACGAGATCACGCAGATCTTCGCAAAGCTGGGCCTAAGCACCTGGGACGTCCTGGAGGTGGCACGCACCAAGTGGAACTTCCTGCCCTTCGAGCCCGGTCTGGTCGGCGGTCACTGCATTGGCGTCGATCCCTACTATCTTGCCCATCGCGCGCGCGAACTCGGCCACGAACCGCGCATCATCCTGGCCGGACGGGAAACCAACGACGGCATGGGGGCATGGGTCGCCGACCGCCTTCACGAACGACTTGGCAATCGTGCCGGGCGGGTGCTGGTGCTCGGCGTGACCTTCAAGGAGAATGTTCCCGATCTCCGCAACAGCCGGGTGATCGACGTTGTCCGACGCCTTCAATGGCTCGGCCATCAAGTGCTCGTCGCCGACCCCCTTGCCGATCCAGCGGAAGCAGCCCGGGAATATGGCCTCGAGCTGGTCGACCCGGCTTCGCTCTCCGGCAAGGTCGACCTAGTGCTCGGCGCCGTCGCACATGCCGCTTACCGTGGCTGGAGCGAGGAGCAGGTCCGCTCGCTACTGACCGACAAGGGTGAGGTCGCCGATCTTAAGCGCCTGTGGCCTTGGGCAAATGCATCGACAGCAAGCGCATGGACGCTCTAGAAAGCAGATCCTGAGCTCAGGTAATGTTGGCCTTCACCCCCGTCTCGCACGTGCGCCGTGCCACCTTGCTGGGCCGTCGCCGAGTGCAATTGCTTGGCGCCGTGCTGCTGGCGGCCGTGCTGCCGCTGCTGTTCCGGCTGGTGGTCACGCCCGAAGCGCTGTGGATCTCCAGCTTCAACGCCTTCTGGGCCAACCTGGTCGCCGTCTGCCTCGCGCTTTGGTTGCGGCTGAGCGTCGAACCTTATCCCGGCATCCGGTCGAGCTTGGTCATCCTCCCGACCTGCGCCGCGGCCCATGCGGCGGTGCTGGCCTTCTTCTTCTTCACCCGCCTGCCCTACGACCGTGTCGCGTTCGTTGCTGGCTTCCTGCTCCACGTTGCCTGGTTCTACCTGGTCTATTTCTCCGTTCAGCGACGGACGATCCTGCAGATCGGGGTGGTTCCGATCGGCGACTGGTCCAAACTCGTCGGCCTGGAAGGCGTTAGCTGGATCAAGCTGGACGAACCGCGCATTGATCTTGCTGCCCGCTGCGACGCAATCGTTGCCGACTTCTCGGCCGACATGTCTGCCAAGTGGGAGGCCTTTCTTGCCGATGCCGCCCTTGCCGGGCTGATCGTCTACCAGGTGAAGCCGCTCGCAGAATCGCTCACCGGCCGGGTCGAAATCGATCACCTGTCCGAAAACAGCTTCGGGTCGCTGGTCCCAGCGCGTGGCTATTTCCACCTCAAGACCGTGATCGACTTCCTGGCCGCGCTCGCCGCGCTGCCCCTGGTTGTTCCCGTGATGCTTGCCGCGGCCATCGCCATCCTCCTCGATGATGGCGGACCGGTGTTCTTCAAGCAGCGGCGGATCGGCCACCGCGGCACTCCGTTCCGGGTGGTGAAGTTCCGCACCATGCGGTTTGATCGAAAGCCTGGCGCCGGGGACGCCCGCCAGGCGGCGATGACGGGCGAGCTTGATCCTCGCATCACGCGCGTCGGGCGCTTTCTCCGCAGAAGCCGGATCGACGAGCTGCCGCAGGTCTGGAACATCCTTCGCGCGGAAATGAGCTGGATTGGCCCGCGCCCCGAAGCGGAGGTGCTGAGCCACTGGTATGTCGGGGAGATCCCGTTCTACCGCTATCGCCATGTCGTGAAGCCCGGCATTTCCGGCTGGGCGCAGACCAACCAGGGTCATGTCGCCGAGGTTCAGGACATCCATCGCAAGCTTCAGTACGACTTCTATTACATCAAATACTTCTCGCCCTTCCTGGACGTGCTGATCCTGTTCAAGACTCTCCGGACCATGCTGACGGGCTTCGGCGCCCGCTAGTTCGCAAACACGGTCAAAGGGCGCTAAAGGCGCGGGGATGCAAGACATTCACATTATCGGCGGCGGGCTGGCGGGCTCGGAAGCGGCCTGGCAGCTGGCCGAAGCGGGCCTCACCGTGCGGCTCAGTGAAATGCGCGGCGGCGGCGACATGACCCCGGCACACGAAAGCGATCGGCTCGCCGAGATGGTCTGCTCCAACAGCTTCCGCTCCGACGATGCGGAGAACAATGCGGTCGGACTGCTCCACCACGAAATGCGTCGGCTCGGGAGCCTCGTCATGCGCTGCGCCGACGCCACCAGGGTTCCGGCCGGCTCGGCACTGGCGGTGGACCGCGAGGTCTTCGCCGCGCGGGTTACGGAAACAATCGCTGCCCACCCGAACATCACGGTCGTGCGGGAGCGCATCGATGCCTTACCCGATCATCCTTGCATCATCGCCACCGGACCGCTGACCGGCTCCGCACTGGCCGAGGCCATCGCAGCCGAGACGGGGCGCGACGCCCTCGCCTTCTTCGATGCCATCGCTCCGATCGTCCACGGCGACAGCATCGACATGACGGTCGCCTGGAAGGCCGCGCGGTGGGGCAAGGGCGGCGATGACTACATCAACTGCCCTCTCACGAAGGAGCAGTATCACGCCTTCGTCGACGCACTGAATGCGGGCGAGAAGACCGAGTTCAAGGAGTGGGAGAAGGACACGCCCTATTTCGAAGGCTGCATGCCGATCGAGGTCATGGCCGAGCGCGGACCGGAAACGCTTCGCTTCGGTCCGCTCAAGGGCGTCGGACTCGACGATCCGCGCACCGGACGATGGCCCTACGCCTGCGTCCAGCTGCGCCAGGACAATGCTAGTGGCACGCTGTGGAACATGGTCGGCTTCCAGACCAAGCTTCGTCACGGCGCGCAGGTCGACATCTTCCGCACCATCCCAGGGCTCGAGAAAGCCGAATTCGCGCGGCTGGGCGGCATTCACCGCAACAGCTTCATCCGCTCCCCCGACCTGCTCGACCGCCAGCTGCGGCTGAAGAGCCGCTCCAATATCCGCTTTGCCGGGCAGATCACCGGCTGCGAGGGCTATGTCGAGAGCGCCGCCATCGGCCTCATCGCGGCCCGCTTTGCCGCGGCCGAGGCACGGGGGACAAGCTTGCCCGCCCCGCCCAACACAACCGCGCTCGGTGCACTGCTCGGCCACATCACCGGCGACGCCAATGCCGCGACGTTCCAGCCGATGAACGTCAACTTCGGATTGATGCCGCCGTTGCCGGAGCGCTTCCGCAAGGCCGATCGCAAGAAGGCCTATACCGACCGGGCGCGGTCAGCCTTCGCCCAATGGATGGGCGAACACGCTATCACAACAGCGGCAACGCAGTCCGCCGCAGCCTAGAGCTCAACGTCATCGCTGATCATTTCGACCATCCCGAGGACGCGGCTTCGCAGATGGTCCGGAATGCCCGCCGGCAGCAGCGAGGCAACGTCCTCGTGCGCCAGCTGATAGCTGGAGCGGACGCGGCACAGGTGCATCGACCAGCCTCCGAACATCCGCTCGTCCGTCATCCGCTCGTCGCGGATTTCGAAGGCGCTGTGGCGGGGGTCGCGACGAAGTCGTTCCACAAGCTCGTCGATCGCATCGGGCGGCCCCTCGATCCACTGCAGGAAGTGCGTGCCGTTGAACAACAACAGGCCGCTGATCCCGTCGATGCCGTTGAGGGACATCGCGGCCTCGTGGACTGCCTTCAGTTGCTCGTCATTGAAGTCCAGCGCCGCCAGACTGGTATAGGTCACGCTCTTGAACTGCATCGATGCCCTTCCGGACCGGAGGGCCCGGTACCTCTCTACCCGCCAAGAATTTAGTTGCCAAGTCAACGCGGTAGCAGCTCAGAGCGTCAGCAACTGCAGACCGTTTTCCGCTTCGGTGCCTTGGGTGCGGTGGACGCGAATTCGGCGGCAGTCAGCCAGCCTGATCGATCCCGGTCGGCCGAAGCGAACTTGGACACGGTCTTCACCGCCCACTCGTCGAAGCTGAGCGTGCCATTGCCGTCCTTGTCGAGCTTGGCAAAGGCCTTGCGGCGCGGCTCCAGCAATTCGCCCGAGGTGATGCGGCCATCATCGTCCCTGTCCGCCCGGGCAAAGCGCTTCTCCTCGCGGCTCTTGGGGCTGGCGAGCGGAGGGGAGCGAACCTCGATCGACGGGGTGGCGGCGGCGATCAAGGGCACGGCGGGAGCAGCCGGCGGCGGCGGCGGCGCAGCCACAGCGGCGCTGTCGGCGGCCTTGCTGGAGTAAAAGAGAACGGCGCCCGAAGTAAGCAACAGGGCAGCAACAGCGCCGGCGACGAGGCGGGTCATGGATGACCTCCTTGGCGAAACAGCGATCCGGCGCGCGCCTTGTCCCCGTTTCCGGTGCCTTCGTCAACGCCCGGTCAGGCGATGCCGGATGAGGGTCCAGCTGCGGCCGGGCGTGGCTTCGGGTTCGGGCGGCCAGAAGCGCGCGGCATCGCGGGCGCCAAGCGCATCCAGCAAGGTCACCGGCCGAACCGGACGGGGCGCCTGCACAAGCGGACGCTTGCGCAGCCACTCGGCCTCGCCTGTCCGGCGCGCAAGATCGGCCCGCGAGAAAGCCTCGCCGCCGGTGGCCGGCCCCTGTCCGAGCACCCGCCCGAGCAAGGCGAACAACATCGCTCCACGCGGCGCGGGATCGGGCTGCTCGTCCACCACCTGCAGCCACCCCTCCGCCAGCGCCGCGCACTCCGCCCCGGTGACGCCCGAGACCATCAGGTCCGACACCACCCGCAGCAGCAGCGGCTCGGGCGGGGGCGGCTGGGTGTCGAGCGCCGCCAACTGGTCGCGCCACCAGGCGAGCTTGATTGCCGCCAGCGCCGGCTGGGCAGCGCCTAGCGCCACCTCGGCGAGGCGGTCGTCCAGTGCCATCGCGGTGTCGAATGCCGAACGACGAGACTCCGGCCAGTGCAGCCGCACGAGGTCACGGTCGCGCATGTCTTTGCTCAGGCGACCGGGCGACGGGCGCGGAGAGCCTGAGCCAGCGTGCCCTCGTCGAGGTAGTCGAGTTCACCGCCGACCGGCAGTCCATGCGCCAGCTGGGTCAATCGCACCGGGAACGTCTCCAGCCGCTCGGCCAGATAATGGGCGGTGGTCTGTCCCTCCAGCGTGGCGTTCATCGCCAGCACCACCTCGTCGATGCCACCGGCCGCCACGCGGCGCAGCAGTTGCTCAATCGACAGGTCCTCCGGCCGGACGCCTTCCAGCGCCGACAATTTACCGCCCAGCACGTGATAGCGCCCTGGAAACAGTCGGGAGCGATCAAGCGCCCACAGGTCCGACACTTCCTCCACCACGCACAGGCTCCGGTCGTCGCGGCGCGGGTCGGCACAAATGGTGCAAGGATCGCGCGTGTCGACATTGCCGCAGGTGGAGCAGGTCGACAGCCGTTCCGACACCGTCTGCAGTGCCGCGAGCAGGGGCTGGAGCGCGCCTTCCCGCCGCTTCATCAGGTGCAGCACCGCGCGCCGGGCCGAACGCGGTCCAAGGCCGGGCAGACGGGCAAGCGCGTTCGCGAGGGCTTCGATTTCCTGGGAGGCCATTGGCGTTCCAGATAGGAAAAGCGGGAGCTTTCCGCCATAGGGCTGGCCGCATGCGGCTTATCTTCATGGGATCCCCGGCCTTCGCGGTGCCAACCCTCGACGCCCTGGTCGAGGCGGGTCACGAGATTGCCGCCGTTTACTGCCAGCCGCCCCGCCCGGCGCAGCGCGGCAAGAAGGTCCAGCCGACGGCCGTCCAGCTGCGCGCCGAAGCGCTTGGCCTTCCGGTGCGCACGCCCGAACGGTTGCGGTCGGCGGAGGAGCAAGAGGCCTTTGCCGCACTGGGTGCCGAGGCGGCGGTGGTCGCGGCTTATGGGCTGCTCCTGCCGCAACCGATCCTCGACGCCCCGGCGCGGGGATGCCTCAACGTCCACGCCAGCCTGCTTCCCCGCTGGCGCGGCGCGGCACCGATCCACCGTGCCATCCTTGCCGGTGACCAGGAGACGGGCGTCACCATCATGCAGATGGAGGCGGGGCTGGACACCGGACCGATGCTGCGCGTCGGCCGCACGCCGATCGGAGAAAAGACGGTCGGTGACCTGACGCAAGAACTGGCGCACATGGGCGCGCGCCTGATGGTCGAGGAACTGGCCTCCCCGTCGCTGCCCCGCGTCCAGCCCGAGGAAGGCGTGACCCACGCCCCCAAGATCGCCAAGGCCGAAGCCCGCATCGACTGGACCCGGGCCGCTGCCTTCACCGAACGGCAGGTCCGCGCCTTTGCCCCCGCTCCTGGCGCCTGGTTCGAGGCAGCAGACGAACGGGTGAAACTGCTCGCCGCCGAGCTGGTCGAAGGCGTGAGCGCGCCGCCAGGGACCATCCTCGACGACGCACTCACCATCGCCTGCGGCACGGGCGCCGTACGCCCGCTGCTGGTCCAGCGCGCCGGTGGACGGGCCATGGCCACCGCCGAACTGCTGCGCGGCTTTCCGCTTCCGGCGGGCACCATTCTTCCGTGACCCGCTGGAAACTGATCCTGGAATGGGACGGCGCGCCGTTCATGGGCTGGCAGCGCCAGGACCATGGCCCGTCGGTGCAGGGCGCGCTGGAAGAGGCGGCGCTGAAGATGACGGGCGAGACGGTGACCGCACATGCCTCCGGCCGCACCGATGCGGGCGTGCATGCGCTGGCAATGGCGGTGCACATCGACCTTGAGAAGCGTCTGGACGGGCACCGCCTGGCGGAAGGTCTCAATGCCCTCCTCCGCCCGCATCCGGTGGCGGTGCTTGCGGCCGAGGCTGTCCCCGACGACTGGCACGCGCGCTTCTCCTGTGTCGGCCGCCGGTATCTGTACCGGATCGCTAACCGCCGCGCTCCCCTCACCCTCGACAAGGGTCGGGCCTGGCGGATCGCCAAGCCGCTCGACGCCCGGGCTATGGGAGAGGCCGCCAGCCACCTCGTCGGCCATCACGATTTCACCACCTTCCGTTCGGTGAATTGCCAATCGGAAAGCCCGATCAAGACGCTCGACCGGCTGGAGCTTGCCCAGGTCGGCGAGGAAATCCACGTCCATGCCGCCGCCCGCTCCTTTCTCCATCATCAGGTCCGCTCGATGGTCGGCTGCCTCAGCCTTGTCGGGCTTGGCCAGTGGCGACCCGAGGACATGAAGAAGGCGCTAGAGGCCCGGAACCGGGCGGCGCTGGGGCTCAATGCGCCAGCGGAAGGGCTTTACTTCGCCCAAGCCGTCTACGAGAGCCCGTCCGAGTGACCAAGCCGCTTACCTCCCCGCTCCAGATCCGCGACTTCCGCCTTTACTGGTGCGCCCGCTTCTTTGCGGTGATGGCGACGATGGGGATGGTCGTGATCATCGGTTACCAGGTCTATGATACGGCCCGGTCCGACTATGGCATGAGCATCCGCGACGGGGCGCTGATGCTTGGGGTTCTGGGCCTGGTGCAATTCGTGCCGCTCGCCCTTCTGACACCGGTTGCTGGATGGGCTGCAGACCGTTTCGAGCGCCGGACGGTGGCGCGCCTGGCGAACGGCGTCGACCTGCTGATCGCCCTGTGTCTCGCGCTGGCGACCTGGAACGACGCGCTGAACCTGCCCCTTCTCTTCTCGCTGGGGGCGATGCACGGCGTCGCGCGCGTGTTCCTTGGGCCCAGCCTTGCCGCCATTGCCCCTAATATCGTCCCGCCCGATCTTCTTCCCAAGGCGATCGCCCTGTCATCGATCGCCTGGCAATCCGCCGCGGTTGCCGGTCCGGCCCTTGGCGGCTTCCTTTACGCCGCCGGCGCCTCCCTGCCCTATTGGGCCTCGGTTGCCCTGCTGGCCACAGCCGTCCTGCTGCTCACCCCGGTTCGGCGGATCGTGCCTCCGGCGATGCAGGGCCACCCCCATCCGTTCCACCAGATGGTGGAGGGCCTCACCTACGTCCGCCGTCACCGCTTTCTACTTGGCGCCATCACCCTTGACCTGTTCGCAGTGCTGTTCAGCGGTGCCATCGCCATGCTGCCGGTCTTTGCCCGCGACATCCTTCATGTCGGCACCGAAGGGCTGGGCCTGATGCGCGGGGCCCCGGCGATCGGTGCAGCCCTTGTCGCCGCCTGGTTCTCGTTCAATCCCCTGCACAACAATGTCGGGATCAAGATGCTGTGGAGCGTCGCGGCCTTTGGCGCCATGACGATCCTCTTCGGCCTCTCCAAGTCCTTCGGTCTCAGCCTCGGCATCCTTGCTCTGTTCGGCGCCGCCGACATGATGAGCGTCTATGTCCGGTCCAGCCTGGTCCAGCTCCACACCCCCGACATGATGCGCGGGCGGGTGTCGGCGGTCAGCGGGCTTGCGATCAGCGCCTCCAATGAGCTTGGCGAGTTGCAGGCAGGGGTTGCCGCCGCTTTGCTCGGGCCGGTCGCCGCAGTGGTCGCAGGCGGCGCCGCAGCCATTGGTATCGCCGGTCTCTGGTCCTATCTGTTTCCCGAACTCAGGCGGGCGAAGACCTTTGACCCGCCGCCCGAAGTGCTCGCCCAAGCAGTTGAACAGGAGAAACCTGCGTGAAGGCTGACAACATCCTGGCCACCATCGGCCAGACCCCCCACATCCGCATCAACCGGCTGTTTCCGGAAGGCGCGGAGGTCTGGATCAAGTCGGAGCGGTCCAATCCCGCCGGCTCGGTCAAGGACCGTATCGCCGTCGCCATGATTGAAGCGGCGGAAGCGGATGGCCGCCTCAAGCCCGGCGGTGTTATCGTCGAGCCGACCAGCGGTAACACCGGCGTCGGCCTCGCGATGGTGGCGGCGGTGAAGGGCTACAAGCTGATCCTCGTCATGCCCGAAAGCATGAGCCTGGAGCGCCGCCGTCTAATGCTGGCGTTCGGCGCCACCTTTGACCTCACGCCGCGCGAAAAGGGCATGAAAGGCGCCATCGCCCGCGCCGAGGAGGTCGTCGCCGCGACGCCGGGCGCCTGGATGCCGCAGCAGTTCGACAATCCCGCCAACATCGACGTCCACCTCCGCACCACCGTGCCGGAGATCCTGGCCGACTTCGGCGATGACGATCGCGGGTTCGATGCGCTGATCACCGGTGTCGGCACGGGCGGCCACATCACCGCCGCCGGCCGCGAGCTCAAGAAGCGCTGGCCGGGGCTCAAGGTCTTCGCGGTCGAGCCGACCCTGTCGCCGGTCATCTCCGGCGGCCAGCCCGCGCCCCACCCGATCCAGGGCATCGGCGCCGGGTTCATTCCGACCAACCTCGACACCAGCATCCTCGACGGCGTGATCCAGGTCGCTCCTGACGACGCCAAGGACATGGCCCGCCGCGCGGCGCGCGAGGAAGGCATGCTGGTCGGCATCAGCTCGGGTGCGACGCTGGCGGCCATCGCCCAGAAGCTTCCGGAACTTGGACCCAAGCCGCGTGTGCTCGGCTTCAACTACGATACCGGCGAGCGCTACCTGTCGGTGCCCGACTTCTTGCCTGAGTAGGGTTAATCCGGACGTAATCCTCCGCCTTAGACAAAGCATTAACCGGCGTTGCGATAACTGGTCCTGCTCGGGGAGGCGGGTCAGGACCAGTGATGCGTCAGTCCAGATTGAACTTTACGGACAGGGCGACGCCCGAGATGACTCGCGCATCGGTGCGCGAGGCGATGACCTTTGACGTCCTGCCGCCGCGGTCTGACGACGATTCGACCCTTCAGGCCAAGCGTATCGCCATGTGGGCCTATGCCCCCATCCTGCTGGCCGCCACCCACTTCATCGTCGGACTGATCCTGCTCATCCGCGAAGGCGGCGACATGCATGGCGGGCAGCTCCTGCTGGCGCTTGCCCCGGTCCTGACCGTCCTCCTCCTGGATGGCGCGGCTGGCGCCCTGCTGTTCCTGCGGCCCCGCACCAATCTCTCGCCGGTCGCCACCTCGCGTCTCATCGTCGGCTGGTTCGGGGTAAGTGGGCTCCTGTGGATGCTGTTCGGCAGCGCGACCTATGCCGGCCTGCACGACACCAGCTTTCTTCCGCTGGCACTTGGCGCCGGCCTCGCGGTCAAGGCCATGCTGTCGATCGGCTGTCCACCGGCCGCCATCGTCAACGCTCTTCTTGCCACCATCGGCGTGAACCTCTTCTCGAGCGATCCGCTGCTGCGCACCGCCATCCCGGCGCTTGGCCTGCTGACCGCCACCTATTCCATCATCATCACCCGCATGATGCTGGCCAATTCGCGCCGCCGGCTCGCCGCTGACTGGCAGGCCAAGAAGGCGCTGAACTTTGTCGAGGAATTCGAGAACAGCGGCCGCGGCTGGTTCTGGGAAACCAATGCCGCCGGCACCCTGTCCTACGTCAGCCAGCAGCTTGCCGACGACTTCAAGACCAGTCCCGAAGCCCTGCTCGGCCGGCAGTTCACCGATCTGCTGTCGGTCGACAATGGCAAGAACCAGGGCCTGCGGGACGAGCGCACCCTGGGTTTCCACCTGTCGGCGCGTTTTCCCTTCTCCGACGTGGTGGTGCGGCCGGCCAGCGACGAGGACGTGCAATGGTCGCTGTCGGGCAATCCCGTGTTCGACGACAAGGGCCGCTTCTACGGCTTCCGCGGGATCGGCACCGACCTCACCGAGCAGCGCCGGACCGAGCAGGAGATCAGCCGCCTTGCCCGCTCGGATTCGCTGACCGGTCTCCCCAACCGGGCAATGATGCGGCGCACGCTCGACGAGGGTCTGCGCAATGCAGCGCATCGCCAGCGCGGCTGCGCCCTGCTCCTGATCGACCTCGACCGGTTCAAGAACGTCAACGACACGCTTGGCCATCCTTCCGGCGACGCCCTGCTCAAGCAGGTGGCGCAGCGGCTGACGCAGGTGATCGGCAACCATGGCCAGGTCGGCCGCCTTGGCGGGGACGAGTTCAAGGCGGTGCTTCCCGGCACCAACGACGTCGCCTTGCTCAGTCATGTCGCCGAAAGCCTGATCGAGGAAGTGTCGCGACCCTATTTCCTCGACGGTAACCGGGTCACCATCGGCGCATCGGTCGGCATCGCGTTCGGCGACCCCAATCGGTCCTGCGCCGAGTCCATGATCCGCAACGCGGACCTTGCGCTCTACGCCGCCAAGGCGGCAGGCCGGGGCCGCTTTCGCTTCTACGATCCGGCCATGCACAGCAACGCGGCCAACCGGCAGATGCTGGAGAATGACCTTCGCGGAGCGCTCGACCGGGGCGAACTGTCGGTCGTCTACCAGCCCATTGTCCGCGCCGCTGGCGAGGAAATGGCCGGCTTCGAAGCGCTTGTCCGCTGGCAGCATCCCAAGCGGGGACTGGTCTCGCCGACCGAGTTCATCCCCCTGGCCGAGGAATGCGGCCTTATCGGCCATCTTGGCGAATGGGTGCTCATTCGGGCGCTGCAGGCGGTGCGCCAATGGCCCGCAAACCTGCGCCTCGCCGTCAACATTTCGCCCGTCCAATTCAACGATCCGCGCCTCGTCGACCTGGTCGAGGCCGCGCTTCACGTGACGGGGGTGGAGCCCGCGCGGCTCGAACTGGAGATCACCGAAGGCGTCTTCCTGACCGATTGCGACACCACCGATACCACCTTCACCCGCCTGAAGGAGCTTGGCGTCAGGCTGGTGCTGGACGATTTCGGCACCGGCTATTCCTCGCTCGGCTATCTGAAGAAGGCGCCGTTCGACAAGATCAAGATCGACCGCAGCTTCGTCCGGGGTGCAGGGCAGGACCAGAACCGCAATGCGGCCATCATCCGCGCCATCGTGACGTTGGCCGAGAGCCTTGGCATGGACACCGTTGCCGAGGGGGTGGAGACACACGACGATCTGCAATGGATGCGCAGCCTGGGTGTCAGCGAGATCCAGGGGTACATCTTCGGGCAGCCAAAGGGCGCCGTGGAAGCGCTGCAGGTGGCCGAAAGCTGGGTCACCGAAGGCACCACCAGCCTGTTCTTCCGCGAACCCCGCCAGCGGATGATGCGACGCGCACTGGTCGGTCTCGACGGCGAGGTGGTGGAAGTGCGGCTGCGTAACATCTCCGCACTCGGAGCCCTGGTGGAATGCAGCCGGCCGCTTACCCCGGGTCAGGCGATCACCATGGATATCGTCGGTGCCGGCACCGTCAACGGGACCATTCGCTGGGCGCAGCGGGACCGCTTCGGCATTCGCTTCAAGGAAGAATTCGATCTCGGGCGCCTTGCCCCCGAGATGGAGCGCGACGCACCCGACGCCCGGCCCGAGCCTGCCCCGGTCAGCGTATCGGCGTAGCACAACACGGAAAAGACTTGGCAACTGGGCAAGCTTTGGGCATGTGCAGGATGAATCTGGGAGTGAATGTTGCGATGAAGAGCTTTGCCGCACGTCTGGTCGTCATGGCCGGCGCTGCCACCCTTCTCGTCAGCGGCCCAGCCGCCGCCGCCTCGCAGGCCCAGGCTGCCGACTACAGCCCATGGGCTGCGCTGTCGGCCTTTGCTTCTCCTGCCTCCAGCCAGGCACTGTGCGGCGCTGCGGCGGCTTCGGTAGCGGCTTCTGCCGCCGCGGCAACTGCGCAAGCGGGTGCGCCGGGTTGCGTGTTCCCGGCGCTTGATGCGCCCGTGGCCCCCCCGGTCGCTGAAACGGCGCCGATCGGCACGCCTGCCTCGGTCATTGCCGGCGGCGGTGTCGGCGTCCTGCCGCTTCTGCTCGGCCTCGCTGCGCTGGGCGGACTTGCCGCTCTTCTGCTCAGCAACGACGTGGGTCAGACCCAGATCTCCATTAGTCCGTAAGCGGCGCGCGCGGCCGATTGCCAGGCACGGACAAGCCCCGGTCACCGCCGGGGCTTTTCTTTTGCGCGGAATGCCACCCCTCGCCTTCCCCGGTCGGCTTGGCTAAGCCACCCGGCCATGGGGAATTGTTCAACCATCGAACGTGAAATGGCCGAACGGGCGGCAGGGGCATGCCGCCTCGACGAGGTGCGCGCCTGGGCCGCGGTGAACAGCGGCTCGACCAACCTGCCGGGCCTTGCCGCCATGGCAAACCTGCTGGCAGATCGATTGTCCGTGCTGCCCGGCGACATTGCCCTCGAGGAGCCGGAGCCAGTCAGCGCGATGGACTCCAGCGGGCGGGAGACGTCACTCGCCCATGGTCGCCACCTGCACCTGATCGTCCGTCCCCACGCACCGCGCCAGCTGCTGCTGACCGGGCACATGGACACGGTTTACGCCGCGGACCACCCGTTCCAGGCGGTTCGCGACCTGCCCGATGGGCGCGTCAACGGCCCCGGCGTGGCCGACATGAAGGGCGGCCTGGCGGTGATGATTGCCGCGCTTGAGGCGTTCGAAGCGCATCCGGACGCCTCGGCCATCGGTTACGAGGTCGTCATCAACAGCGATGAGGAAGTAGGCTCCGCCTCATCCGCGGCCCTCATTGCCCGCGCTGCGCGGGGCAAGCACGCCGCCCTGACCTACGAGCCTTCGGCGCTTCCGGACGGCACGCTGGCCGGCGCACGTCCGGGCTCCGGCAACTTCTCCTTCCGTATCCAGGGCCGTTCGGCGCACGCCGGCCGCAATCCGCAGGACGGGCGCAATGCGGTAACGGCGGCAGCCGAACTGGCGCTGGCGCTGGAGGCACTCCGCCGCGACGGACTTAGCGTCAATGTCGCGCGGCTGGACGGCGGCTCGCCCAACAATGTCGTGCCCGACCTCGCGATCCTGCACGTGAACTGCCGCCCGCGCACCCCCGACCTTCAGGACGCCGCCGCCGCCGGTATCGCTGCAGCCGTCCGCACGGTCGCTGCAAGCCGAGAGGTGCAGGTTCATGTGCACGGTGGCTTCGGCCGCCCGCCCAAGCCGCTCGATGCGCAGGCGCTACGCTTGTACGCGCTGGTCCAGCAGGCAGGCCGCGACCTCGGCCAGGAGATCGGCCGCAAGGACTCAGGCGGCGTGTGCGATGGCAACAACATCGCCGCTTGCGGCGTCCCGGTGGTCGACACCATGGGCGTGCGCGGCGGCGCCATCCACAGTGAGGAGGAATATCTGATCCCCGAGTCCCTTGGCGAGCGCGCGGCCCTGTCGGCGCTGGTCCTCGCCCGTCTTGCCGGTGGCGCCCTGTGAGTTTCCGCATCCGCCCTGCCCGCCCGGACGATTTCGATGCCATCTACGAAATGGCCAAGCTGACCGGCGGCGGCTTCACCAACCTCCCCGCCGACAAGGGAACGCTGGTCGAGAAACTGGCCAAATCGGAAGCGGCGTTCGACAAGGCTGAGGAGACGCAGGGCAGCGAATGCTACATCTTCGTGCTCGAGGATCCGGCTGCCAAGATCATTCGCGGCACCTGCCAGGTGTTCGGCATGGTCGGCACGTCCCAGGCCTTCTACTCCTATCACCTCTCCACCCTGACGCAGTGGAGCCCCGAACTCGGGAAGACGTTCCGCAACCAGATGCTGACGCTCACCACCGACCTCGAGGGATCGAGCGAGGTCGGCGGACTGTTCCTCCACCCCCAGCTCCGAGCCGGCGGCTGGGGCATGCTGCTGGCGCGCAGCCGCTACCTGTTCATCAAGGCGCATCGCCAGCGCTTCGGCGACCGGCTGCTCGCCGAGCTTCGCGGAGTGATGGATGAAGCCGGCAACTCGCCCTTCTGGGATGCGCTTGCCGGGCGCTTCTTCGACATGACCTTTCCGGAGGCCGACAGCTTCAACGCGGTGAACGGCACGCATTTCATCGCCGACCTCATGCCCAAGACGCCCATCTACGTCTCGCTCCTGCCGGATGCCGCTCGGGCGGTGATGGGGCAGCCCCATCCCACTGGTCGCGCGGCGCTGCGCATGCTGCAGGAGGAAGGGCTGACCTTCGACCGCTATATCGACATCTTCGACGGCGGCCCAACCGTCACTGCACCGACCGACCAGGTCCGCTCCATCCGGGAATCGACCGAGGAGAAGGTGGCGGAAATCGGGGGTGAGCCGGGAACAACCAAGGTGATGCTTGCGGCGGGCCGCCTGCGGGACTTCCGCTGCGTCCGGGCCGGGGTGCGGCGGGTCGGAAGAAAGGGCATCGCGATCAGCCAGGAGACCGCCGACCTGCTGGAGATCGACGTGGGAGCCAAGCTGCTGATGGTCGCCCGGTGACCCTGCGCGAGATCAACTTCGACGGGATCGTCGGGCCTAGCCACAATTACGGCGGGCTAAGCCTCGGCAACCTCGCCTCCGCCCGCAACCTCGGCAAGGTGAGCTATCCGCGTGCGGCGGCGCTCCAGGGACTGGAGAAGATGCGTGCCAACCTGGCGCTTGGCCTCGCGCAGGGCATCTTCGTCCCGCAGCCCCGCCCCGCACGTTCCTGGCTGGCCGAACTCGGCACCACGCCGGAGCAAGCGGAGCCAGCACTGCTTGCCAATGCGATGAGCGCCAGTGCGATGTGGGCAGCCAATGCGGCCACCGTCAGTCCGGGCGCCGACACAGCTGACGGTCGAACCCACCTGACGGTCGCCAATCTTCGCACCATGGCGCACCGCAGTCACGAATGGCCGGCGACGCTTGCCCAACTTCGCCTGGCCTTCGCGCACGACAGCTTCAAGGTGCATGGACCTGTGCCGCCCGCCTTCGGCGACGAGGGCGCGGCCAACCACATGCGACTATGCGCGGCGCACGGCGCGCCCGGGGTGGAGATATTCGTTTACGGCCTCTCCGGCGGCCCCTTCCCCGCCCGGCAACATGTCGAAGCCTGCAAAGCGATTGCCCGCCGTCACGGCCTTGATCCCGAACGCACCCTGTTCGTCGCCCAATCTGACGAGGCGATCGCCGCCGGGGCCTTCCACAACGACGTGGTCGCGGTCGCCAATCAGAGGGTGCTGTTCGCGCACGAGCTGGCCTTCGCCGACCGCGCCGGCTTCCTCGCCGCGCTTGAAGAGCGCTTTCCCGAGCTTGAGCTTGTCGAGGTACCAGCAGGCGAGGTCAGCCTAGAGGATGCGATCCGCTCCTACCTGTTCAATGCGCAGTTGGTGACGCCGCCGGATGGCCGCACCACCCTGATCGTGCCGGAGGAGGCGCGCGACACGCCATCGGTGTGGAACTGGCTGCAGCGACATCTCGCCGGCAATGGCGCCATTCGCGATGTCCGCGTGGTCGATGTTCGCCAGTCCATGGCCAATGGTGGCGGCCCTGCCTGCCTGCGCCTGCGCGTTGTCTGCGATCCCGCGGCCGTTGATCCCCGCTTCCTGGTGGACGAGGCGAAGCTCGACCGGCTCGGCGTCATCGTTTCCCGCTTCTGGCCAGAGCAGATTGCTGTGGAGGAGCTTGGCGCACCAGCCCTGATCCGCGACATCGAGCTGGCCCGCGCAGCGCTGCTGGATGGATGCGGCCTTGCGGAGCTGATCTAGACCAGTCCCGCTACCCTGAGACCCTCGTCGACCTTCGCCCGCGCGACTTCGCTGGCCGGAATCAGCGGCAAGCGGAGATCCTGCGGAAACCCCGGGCGCACCCGTCCCAAGGCATATTTGGCCGGCCCAGGAGAAGCATCGGCGAACATGGAGTCGTGCAGCAGGTAGAGCCGGTCGGCGAGCGCACGTGCATCGTCCCACCGGCCGTCCAGCGTCGCCTGCTGGAAGTCGGCGCACAGCCGCGGCGCCACGTTGGCGGTGACCGAGATGCACCCGACGCCGCCATGCGCATTGAAGCCCAGCGCCATGTCGTCGTTGCCCGACAGCTGGCAAAAATCGGTCCCGCACACCAGCCGCTGCGCGGTGACCCGCGCGAGATTGCCGGTCGCGTCCTTGATCCCGACCACATTCCGCAGCCGCGCCACTTCGCCGAGCGTGTCGACGGCGATATCCGCAACCGTTCGCGACGGCACGTTGTAGACGATGATCGGCAGGTCGCACCCCTCGCTCAGCGCCCGAAAATGGGCGGCAATCCCGGCCTGGCTCGGCTTGTTGTAATAAGGGATGACGACCAGCGCGGCGTCCGCGCCAAGCTCCTTGGCCACCGTCATGTTGCGAAGGCTTTCGGCGGTCGAATAGCTGCCGCATCCGGCGATCACCGGAACGCGGCCATTCGCCACCTCGACGCAGGTCCTCACCACGGCCGCATGCTCGTCGGCGGTCAGCGTGGGCACTTCCCCGGTGGTCCCGCACGGCACCAGCGCGCTCGACCCCTCCGCGACCTGCCAGTCGACCAGGTCGCGCAGGGCGGCAAGATCGACCTCCCCTGCGGTGAACGGTGTCACGAGTGCGGGGATCGACCCTGAGAACATGGGAGCTTCCTGTATTTTCATGGGCCACTGCGGCTAGACTGGGCCGGGAGACGTTCAGCGCTTGATAAGGACCAGTCATTGAAGATGTCCAGCATGCGACGAGTAGCTTTCCTTCTTCCGCTGATCCTGATTGCACCGACCGCGGGTTCGGCGCAGCTGACGCCGGTCAGCCCAGCCCCGGCCCCTGCGGCCGCGCCGGCGGGTGACATCGGCTATGCGCTGAACGACTGGCGCCGGCTCCGCCAGGGCGGAACCTTCGCCTTTGCCGATTATGCGCGCTTTCTGCTCGCTAATCCCGGCTGGCCGGGCGAGGCGACCCTGCGCCGTGCCGCGGAACGGGCCATGCAGCCGGGCGAGAACCCAGCCACCGTGATCGCCTTTTTCCGCACCCAGCCGCCCGTCACCGCCAGCGGCTTTGCCCGCCTTGCCGAGGCGCATGCAGCGCAGGGCCGCCCGGCCGAAGCCCTTGCGGCAGCGCGCCAGGCTTGGAGCGCTTCAGGGCTCTCCGCCGCTGACGAGATCGGCCTGTACCAGCGGTTCGGCGCCAGCTTCACCACGGCCGATCACGACAATCGCGTCGATCGCCTGCTGATCGACCGCGATCCCACCGATGCCGCACGAATGCTCGCTTCCACCAGCGCGGCACGGCGTCCTGCCTTTGCCGCCCGCATCGCCATGCAGCAGCGCGCGCCCGATGTCGAAGCCCGGTACAATGCCGTCATGGCCCAGGTGACCCAGGATGCCGGATTGATGCAGGATCGCGCCCGCTACCTGCGCGAAGCTAATTGGCACGCCGCTGCCCGCCAGCTGCTGGCCCGCCCTCATCGCTTCACCTACCTCCCGGTCGATCCCGGCAAATGGTATGAACTGAAGCGCATCGTGGCGCAGGAGGCCGCCGCCGACCGGCAGTACACCCTGGCCTATGACATTGCGCGGCAGGTCGACGATGCACTTCCGGCCGGAAGCAGCCTGATCGCCCAGCCGCTTCAGGTGCGCGACGAATATACCAACCTTACCTGGCTGGCCGGGACCATCGCCTATCGCTCGCTCCGGCGGCCGGCCGATGCAGTGGCGATGTTTGACAGGTACAGCTCGGGCGGCCGCTCGCTGCAGGTGCTGACCAAGGGGGCCTATTGGGCCGGGCGGGCCGCCGCGCAAGCAGGACAATTGCAGAATGCGACCGCGCATTTCAGCAAGGCAGCGGCCTATCCGGACCTGTTCTACGGCCAGCTGGCCCACGAACGGCTGGGCCGCACCATTCCCGCTCCGCTGGGCGCGCCGCAGATGCTGCTGACCCCGGCGCAGCGTTCCGCCTTCCAGGCAAAGCCGCTCGTGCGTGCGGTTCGCCTGCTTGGCTCGCAGGGTCGGCGCGATGAACAGGCATTGTTCGTCCGCTCCCTGTCGGAAGCGCTGGAAGGCGACAGCGAGCGCCTGCTGGCGACCGAATTGTCGGCGCAGATCGGACGGCAGGACCTTGCCGTCTGGACCGCCCGGTCGTCCCGCAACAGCGGATCGCCCTTCTATTTCCGCGGCGCCTTTCCGATCATCTCGGCCGGCCTCAGCGAGGAATATCTGTGGAGCATCGCCCACGGCATCACGCGCCAGGAAAGCTCCTTCGACCGGACGGCCGTCAGCGGTGCCGGTGCGCGCGGAATGATGCAGTTGATGCCGCCCACCGCGCGGGAGCAGGCCGGCAAGCTTGGCATCGGCTACGATTATGGCCGGCTGACCAGCGATCCCGCGTACAACGTGATGCTGGGCTCTTCCTACTTCCGGCGCCTGTTGAACCAGTGGGACGGCAATTACGTCCTGGCGGTGGCCAGCTACAACGCAGGTGCCGGCAACGTGCGGCGGTGGGTCCGCAACAATGGCGATCCGCGGGCGCCGAACGCCGACATCATCGCTTGGATCGAGGACATCCCCTTCTCCGAAACGCGCGGATATGTGCAGCGCGTGCTTGAGAACAGCGTCGTTTATGATCGCATGAACCCGCGCGCGACCGCGCCGCGTCAGCTCAGCCACTTCCTGGGCAAGGCTCGCCTCGGCTAAAGCGCCGGGATGACCGATCGTCCTCGCTTCATCACTCCGGAAGGCTTTGCCCGCATCCGCGGCGAGTATGAGCAGTTGTTCGGGACCGAGCGGCCGAAGCTGGTGGAAACGATCAGCTGGGCCGCGGGCAACGGCGACCGGTCCGAGAATGGCGATTACATATACGGTCGCAAGCGCCTGCGGGAGATCGACCGCCGGCTCGGCTACCTGTCCAAGGTCATGAAAAATGCCAAGGTGGTGGACCCAGCCAGCCAGCCGGACCGCCAGGTGGTGCGGTTCGGGGCAACGGTGGAGCTCGCCGACGAGGAGGACGAGCGGCTGACGCTGACCCTTGTCGGGGACGACGAGGCGGATGCCGGTGCGGGCCGCATCGCTTGGGGCAGCCCGATGGCCAGGGCGCTGGTCGGGGCACGGGTAGGTGACGAACGTACCGTGCGGCTGCCTGCGGGCGAGAAGAGCTGGGAAGTGGTGGCGATCCACTATCCCTAACGCCGCCGGCCCTACCCGCGTCGTTTCCTCCATAAATAAGGGCCCGTTGGACGGGCCCTTTGTGCGTTTTCAAGGGTGGACCGGCGGCTCCAGGGGTGGGACCGCCGATCCGTTCCGATCAGGCGAACTGCGGGATGACCTTGGCACCGCGGCGACGGCGCAGGGAACCTCCCACCGCGCCGAAGCCGAGGAGCATGAGCGCCCAGGTGCCGGGCTCGGGCACCGCAGCCACGGCGGTGGAGCGGTACAGGACGGCGTTGGAGTAGCCGTCGGCATCGGTCAGCGCGATCGAGCCGATCGCCGCATTGTTCCACAGGTAGAAGGCGGAGACGTTCTGATGCGGGCCTGGGACATTGCCCCAATGGAGGCCAAGCAGAACCTGACCACCCGCGCCAGCGAGCAGCTTGCTCAGGGCAGCCGTGTCGCTCCCGGAAACAACCTTGCCGGCATCCTGCAGGGCGTTCCAGTCGACGGTGTAATTGCCCGTGCCGAGCAGGAGATCAACGGCGCCCTGCTGCAGCGCGACGTTGGCGGTCTTGTTGCTGAACTGGTTCTTGGCGTAATAACCGGCGCACTTGTCGGCGCCCGGAGCAAGGGGCGCCGTGGAGCAGCCGATGTTTGCGCCACTGGTCACCTCAAAGGTGGCAGACGCCGGACTGGCAAGGGTAGCGGCACCAAGAGCAACAATCGCGAGGGTGAGCGTCTTCATTTGGTCGATCCTTCTGAACTCGACCGGCTGTTAACTTGCTCTTAACTCCGCGACAATTCACCACTCTTGGTTAATTTTTCGCCGTGCCATTTCAGCACATTCGGTTGATCTGGCGAGGCGTGGCTTCCGGAAAGCTGGTTAATCGCTCAGGCTTGCTCGATCAGCCCTGTTCGGAACGCCGCCGAAGCAGCCTGATCTCTTCACGGAAGCGGAAACGAAGCGCCGACCAGTCCTGGTTCAAGGCTACCTGCGTCACTGCCAGCAAGCCCATGGCGAGGAGCGGCTCCCACCCGTGATCGCGGTCAAGGTCGGAGCGGATTGCGCCGCTCTTCTTGGGATAGGCAAGCCAGAGATGCCCGCCGGCGCGGTAGGATGCAGCAACCTCTACCGCAGCCTCCGCCAGCTCAGCGCGGTTGCGGACAAAGGCGATCAGGAATGACGGCTGGGGCGCCGCAGTCAGCGCCGCCAGGGCCTCGCCAAGTCCCTCGGGCACTCGCCAGGCGAGCGCCGGAACTCCGCACTTGTAACCAAGCTTGTCGGGCAGGCTCTTCACCCTTTTTCCTCTCTGCCGTTACGCCAGCTTCGGTCAGGCAGGCCAAGGCACAGCGGCAGGGTCAAGCCGCATGCTGTCTAGCTTCGGGGACCGTCGCCGACGACCTTGATGCTCAGTTCCTTGAGCTGCCTGGGGCTGACCTCGGCCGGGGCATTCATCATCAGGTCCTCGGCCTTCTGGTTCATCGGGAAGACCACCACCTCGCGGATGTTGGGCTCGCCTGCCAGCAGCATGACGATCCGGTCGATCCCCGGAGCCGAGCCACCGTGCGGCGGCGCGCCATATTTGAACGCGTTGATCATGCCCGAGAAGTTCGTGTCCACCTGCTCCTGCGTATAGCCGGCGATCTCGAACGCCTTGTACATGATGTCCGGACGGTGGTTGCGGATCGCGCCGGAGGAGAGCTCCACGCCGTTGCAGACGATGTCATATTGCCACGCCAGGATGTCGAGCGGATCCTTGGTCTCCAGCGCTTCCAGCTCGCCTTGCGGCATCGAGAAGGGATTGTGGCTGAAGTCGATCTTCTTCGCGTCCTCGTCATATTCGAACATCGGGAAGTCGACGATCCAGCAGAAGTCGAAGCGGTTCTCGTCGATCAGGCCGAGTTGCTGGCCGACCCGGGTGCGCGCGGCGCCGGCAAGCTTGGCAGCTTCCAGCTCCTTGCCCGATGCCGCGAAGAACAGCCCGTCGTCCGGACCGAGGCCGAGTTCATTGGCGAGCTTGTCCATGCCCTCGGTGCCGTGGTTCTTGGCGATCGGGCCGCCCCACTCGCCGCCCTTGCGGGTGGCATAGCCGAGCCCGGCATAGCCTTCGCCCCGCGCCCACTCGTTCATGTCGTCGAAGAACTTGCGGCTCTTGTCGGCGGTGTTCGGCGCCGGAATGGCGCGGACAAAGCCACCCTTGCCGACGATGGCCGAGAACAGGCCAAAGCCCGAACCTTCGAAGTGGCTGCCGACGTCGCTGATGACGATCGGATTGCGCAGATCCGGCTTGTCGCTGCCGTACTTCAGCATCGATTCGCGATACGGAATGCGCGGGAAGGCGCCCTCGGTCACCTGGCGCTCGCCCGCGAACTCGCGGAACACGCCCGCCAGCACCGGCTCGATCGCGTTGAACACGTCGTCCTGCGTGACGAAACTCATTTCGAAGTCGAGCTGATAGAATTCGCCCGGACTACGGTCGGCGCGGGCGTCCTCGTCGCGGAAGCAGGGCGCGATCTGAAAGTAGCGGTCGAAGCCGGCGACCATCAGCAGCTGCTTGAACATCTGCGGCGCCTGCGGGAGCGCGTAGAACTTGCCCGGGTGCACGCGGCTGGGTACCAGATAGTCGCGCGCGCCCTCTGGCGAGGAGGCGGTCAGGATCGGGGTCTGGAACTCCGTGAAGCCCTGCTCGACCATACGGCGCCGGATCGAAGCGATCACGTTCGAGCGCAGCATGATGTTGGCGTGCAGCCGCTCGCGGCGCAGGTCGAGGTAGCGATACTTGAGCCGGATCTCCTCCGGATAGTCCTGCTCGCCGGCGACCGGCATCGGCAGCTCGGACGCGTTGCTCTGGACGGTAACACCGCGGGCATAGACCTCGATCTCGCCGGTCGGCAGCGCCGCGTTGGTGGTGCCTTCCGCCCGCGCCTTGACCGAGCCGTCGATGGTGACGACGCTCTCCACCCGCAGCTTCTCCAGCACGGCAAGTGCGGGGCTATCGACATCGACCACCACCTGCGTCAGCCCATAATGGTCGCGCAGGTCGACGAACAGCACGCCGCCGTGATCGCGCTTGCGGTGGATCCAGCCCGAGATGCGGACGTCCTGGCCGACGTCGGAGCCGCGAAGCTGGCCGCAATGGTGGGTGCGATAGGCGTGCATGATTGCGAGGGTCCGGAGTTGGTCGTGATGACAGTGAATGGATGGCGCGGCGCTTTCCCCACCCCTCCCCTTTTGTCAACTTGAGGTTGCCCCGCTACAGGCCGCAGAACATGAAGATTCATCCCCTGATCACCGATAGCGCCGCGCTTGCCGCGCTGGTCGAACGGCTCTCCGCACACGACTTCGTCGCCGTTGACACCGAGTTCATGCGCGAGAGCACCTATTGGCCCGAACTCTGCCTGATCCAGATCGCTTCGGTGGACGAAGCCGCCGCGATCGATCCAATGGCGCAGGGCATCGACTTGCAACCTTTGTGGGACCTGCTGGTCGACAATGAGGACGTGCTCAAGGTCTTCCACGCCGGCGGACAGGACCTCGAGATCGTCCATAACGTGACGGGCAAGACCCCGCAGCCTTTGTTCGACACGCAGATCGCCGCCATGGCCCTCGGCTACGGCGAGCAGGTCGGCTACTCCAACCTCATTGAATCCATGCTCGGCCACGCGCTCGACAAGGGCGCGCGCTTCACCGACTGGAGCCGCCGCCCGCTCGACAAGCGGCAGATCGACTATGCGATCGGCGACGTGACCCACCTCGCGACCATCTTCCCGAAGATGGTAGCCAAGCTGCGCAAGACCGGGCGCGGGCTGTGGCTGGACGAGGAGATGGAGCGGCTGGCCGACCCGTCCAGCTTCGCCTTCGATCCCGAGGATGCGTGGAAGCGGCTCAAGTTGCCAAGCCGCAACCCGCAGGTGCTCGGCCGCTTGAAGGCCCTCGCTGCGTGGCGAGAAAAGGAAGCGCGCGGCAAGAACCTGCCGCGCGGCCGTATCGTCAAGGACGACACGCTGGCCGACATCGCCGGGCACCCGCCCAAGAGCCAGGACGATCTCGCCAAGGTGCGCGGCCTGTCGGCGGGCTGGCGCAACAACGACATCGGGGCGCGCCTGATGCAGGCGCTGGAAGGCGCGGCACCGCTTGGGCCGAACGAACTGCCCGAACGCGGGCCGAGCCGGCCGGGCCTGACCAAGGATGGGGCGCTGGTCGCCGACCTCCTCAAGCTGCTGCTCAAGATCAAGGCCAAGGAAAGCGGCGTCGCCCCCAAGCTGATCGCTCGCTCGGACGAGCTGGAAGCGCTGGCGGCGGGCGTGCGCAAGGACCTTGCCATCCTCAGCGGCTGGCGGTTCGACGAATTCGGCCGTGATGCGTTGGACCTGGTGGAAGGGCGGCTGGCGTTTGCGACGCTGAACGGCAAGCTCAAGATGACCCGCACCCAGCAGGAGGAACCCGCATGACCAAGCTGATTGTACTGGGGCCCGGCGCCGCGCTGCTCGCCGCCTGCGCGACGGTCGGACCGGCGCAGCCTGCCGGAAACGGCACGTGCAGCAACGAAGGGCTGCAACAGTTCGTCGGCCAGCCCGCATCCGCCGATCTCGGTGCGCGGGTGCTTTCGACCAGCGGGGCCAAGGCGCTGCAATGGGTCGCTGCCGGCACCATGGTGACCATGGAGTATCGCGCGGATCGCGTCCGCATCTATCTGGACGAGCAGAACCGGGTGCAGCGCCTCAGCTGCGGCTAGACCAGCTCCAACCTCGCAGTGAGCCCCATCAGGCTCGCAAGCTGGCGGTGCCGACGCGCGACGATGTCGCTGTAGAGCCGCTGGTCCTTGTTCGCGAGGCGGAGCAGGACCGCGCCTTCTTCCAGCCCGATGCGGCAGCGGGCCAGCAATCGCTCGGTCCCGCCAGACAGGCGCTGGGCAAGACGGATCGCCGCGCCCCATTGCCCGGCATGATCAAGCACGCGCTGGTCGACCAGCTGCGCCAGTGCCTCGTTGAAGCGGCCGTCGCCGCCGAATGCCGACCACAGGGTCCGACCGATGATCGTGCGACCCTCGGCGTCGATCCCGACCCAGTTGCCGTGCACCCCCATGTCGACCGCCCACAAGGCACGGAAATCGGGATGCGCTTCCCAGGCGACGTCGGCCAGCAGGCAGGCGGCAAGGCGCAGCCTGCGCGAGGCCGAATCATCGTCGGGAAACAGCGGCGCGATCCACTGGTCGAGCTCCGCACCATGATCGCCGAAGCGCCCCAGCTTCTCGCCGGCTTCCAGCGCGGCGACCAGCAACGGGTCCTCGGCTCGCTTCTCCTCGGGCAGGTGATCGTAGAGCAGGCCCTCGCGCAGGCCATAAGCGCTGGCGACCGCCCGTGCGGGTTCCAGCACGCGGAACAACGCGTCCAGCACCGCCGCCGCCGGCTTGGCGGTCTGGGCGCGGGTCGAGGACAGGCCAAAGCGCTGCTTGAGCTGCTCGGGCGTGGCGGCGCGGATAAGGCCGCGCAGCTCCCGGACCCGCAGTGAGTCGATCTCGTGACCATGAACGATATGCAGGGGCGACTTCGCCTCCTGCTGGTCGAGCTGCGCGAAGGCTCGGAAGGAGCCGCCGACCAGGTAGAGCGTGTGCTCTGCCGCCGCGCCGAGAATGGCGGGAGGGACGGCGCCCCGCAGCGTCGCGGCGATCTGCTTGGCGCTGGCCTCGGACCCGACACGCAGAACGCCAAGCGGGAGCGAGATCCCTTGACCCGCCTTGCCGTTGGCGATCGGCGTCAGTTCGAGGCTGCCGCCGCCAAGGTCCGCCACCACTCCGCGAGCGTCGGGGATAGCCGAGATGACGCCGAGCGCGGCCAGCCGCGCCTCCTCCTCACCGCTGATGACGTGCGGCGTGACCCCGGCGGCGCGGGCGCGGGCAAGGAAATCGTCACCATTGGCCGCGTCGCGCACTGCCGCCGTGGCAACCACGTCGAGGCGTTTCAGCTTCATCTCGCGCGCCAGCAGGCGGAACCGGGCAAGCGCCTCGATCGCCTGGTCCATCGCCTTGTCGGGCAAGCGCCCGTTGGACGCGAGTTCGCGCCCCAGCCCGGCCGAAACCTTTTCGTTGAACAGGGTCGAAGGAACCCGCTCCGAACCCGCATAGGCCACGAAGCGGATCGAGTTGGAGCCGATGTCGATGATCCCGACGGGGCCGAAGGAGCGTTTTGCCATCGCGTGCCTAACCGCCCTGCTCGAGCTTCAGTTTCGGAACCTTCTTGCCTTCCAGCGACTGGCCACGTCCGGACAGCGACGGATTGGTCATGAAGTAGGTGTGGAGGTTGAACGGCTTCTTCTCGTCCGCGACCCGATTATATTGCCCCGTACTGCCGTCGAGCACCCAGCTTTGCTGATTGTCGATGAGGTTGGCGACCATCACCTGATCAAGCACCTGCGCGTGCACCGTCGAATTCTCGAGCGGCACTGCAACTTCCACCCGGCGGTCGAGGTTGCGCGGCATCCAGTCCGCCGAGGAGATCAACAGCCGGGCCTTGCCGTGCGGCAAGCGCGCGCCATTGGCGAAACACCATATCCGGCTATGCTCCAGGAAGCGGCCGACGATGGATTTCACCCGGATGTTGCTGGACAGTCCGGCAAGCCCCGGTCGCAGGCAGCAGATCCCGCGAATGATCAGTTCGATCTTCACGCCTGCTTCGCTTGCTTCGTACAGCTTCTCGATGATCGTGGGGTCAACGAGGCTGTTCATCTTGGCCCAGATTGCCGCGGGCTTGCCGGCCCTGGCGTTGGCGATCTCCGTGTCGATCCACTGGCTCAGCTTCTCGCGCAGGCTGACCGGGCTCATGACCAGCAGCTCGAGGCCCTTGGGTGGCACATAGCCCGAGATGAAGTTGAACAGCTTTGCCGCATCGCGCGCGGCGCGCTTTGACGCCGTGAAGAAGCTGAGGTCGGTGTAGAATCGCGCGGTGGTCGGGTGGTAGTTGCCGGTCCCGAAGTGGCAATAGGTGCGGAAGGAGCCGCCCTCGCGCCGGACCACCATCGACACCTTGGCGTGCGTCTTCCACTGGGTGAAGCCGTAGACCACCTGCACCCCGGCGCGCTCCAGCCGGCTGGCCCAGAGGAGGTTCTGCTCCTCGTCGAAGCGGGCCTTCAGCTCGACAACGGCGGTGACGGACTTCCCCTCTTCGGCGGCGGCGACCAGCGCGTCGACGATCGCCGACTGCTTGCCCGCCCGGTACAGCGTCTGCTTGATCGCCACCACGTCGGGATCGCTCGCCGCCTGACGGAGAAAGGCGACCACCACGTCGAAGCTCTCGTACGGATGATGAACCACGAAATCCTTGTCGCGGATCGCTGCGAAGCAGTCCCCGCCATGCTCCTTGACCCGCTCCGGGAAGCGCGGCGTGTAGGGGGCATAGCGAAGCGCAGCATGGCCTTCGATGTCGATCAGCTGCTGAAGGTCGGCGATGCCGATCAGGCCAAAGCTCTCGGCGATCAGCGCATGTTTGGCTCCGAGGCCTGCGCGGACGAAGTTCTCGAGTTCGAGCGGCGTGCCACTGGAAAACTCGAGCCGGATCACCCGGCCGCGGCGGCGCTGCTTGATTGCGGTGCGGAAGGTTAGGACGAGGTCTTCAGCGTCCTCCTCGATTTCGATGTCCGTATCGCGCAATACGCGGAAGGCGCCGGCAGAGATCAGCTTGAAGCCCGGGAACAGCAGGTCGAGGTTCGCTTCGATCGCCGAGTCGATGGTGATGAAGCGCGTGATCGCTCCCGGCAGTCGGAGAAAGCGCGGGACGGACGCCGGGATCATCACCACTTCGCTGACCGGCTCCTTGTCAGCGGCGTCGATCATCGCGAAGACCAGGGCGAAACCGAGGTTAGGAACGAACGGGAAAGGATGCGACGGGTCAACCGCCTGGGGGGTAAGAACCGGCAGGATCTGATCCGAAAGGAAGGTGCGCAGCCACTTGCGCTCGGTTTCATCGAGTGCGTTTGGTGCGACCACCTCCACGCCCGATTGCCCAAGCAAGGCGACAAGCTCCAGCCAGGTGCGCTGCTGCTCGGCGATCAGGGCATCGGCCTCGGCACTGATCCGCGCCAGCTGCTGGCTGGGGGTCTGGCCATCGTAGCTCCGATCCTCCAGGCCTTCGAGCTGCTGCTCCTTGAGACCCGCCACCCGGACCGAGAAGAATTCGTCGAGGTTGGAGCCGCTGATCGACAGGAAGCGCAACCGCTCGAGCAGCGGATGGGCCGGGTTGGCGGCCTCTTCCAGGACCCGGCGGTTAAAGGCCAGCCACGACAGCTCACGGTTGAAGTAGCGGCTTTCCCCCTCCGCCAGGCGGTTGGTCCTGATCTCGGCCGGCGCGTTCACTCCTCTCCCCCTCCCTCGATCAAACCGCCGGCGACCAGGGCCCGCCGAACCGTTGGCAGGGTCAGCCGCGCCTGGGCGGCGATGGCAAAGCGGTCGATTGCGTCCACCACCCGCTCCGCCGTCCAGTAATCGCGCGTCACCCGCTGGCAGGTGTAACGCAGCGCTTCGTCCGGAAGATGCAGGCCGCGGTCGGCAAACAGGCGCCGGATCAGCGAGGCGAACAGGACATCGTCCGGCTGCTCGATCGCGACCACCGGCGTGATGGCCAGGCGGGTGCGCAGGTCGGGCAAGGCAACCTGCCAGCCGGGAGGTGCGCGGTCGGCGACCAGGACCAGCGGCCGCCCGGTTTCCTGCGCCTGGTTCCAAGCGTGGAACAGCGCTTCTTCCTCGTGCCGGTCGGCCGGGTCGAACAGCCGACCGCCGACCCGCGCGACGAAGTTGCGGGCGAGGAGCGAACGGCCTGAGCGGCGGGGGCCCGTCAGGATGGTGGCCTTCACTGGCCAGCTCGACCACCGGCGGAAGTGCTCAAACGCGGCTTCGTTTGCCGAACTGACGATGAAGCGGCTGTCGTCGCTCCCCTGCGGCCAGTCGAGCGGAAGCGCGATCTGGTCGGGCCCCCTCACCTCATTCCCCCGGGCGGTTGGTGGGAACGGGCGTGATCGGTTCGGGCGCCGGCCGCTGCGGCTGCGGCTGCGGCTGCGGCTGCGGCTGCGGTTGCGCGGGCTGGGAAGGCTGCGGCGCGGGCGCGGGCGCGGGCTGCGGAGCCGGCGGCGCGTAGCCGGTGATGGTGAACACGCCGCTGGCGCTGCTGGTCTGCCAGCCGCGAACATTCAGCGCCGAGGCAAGCTGTCCTGGCGACCCACGGTAGCGCACCACCAGCACCTGCGCGCCGATCTCCTCCACCGAGCGCACCCCCGGGATCGAGCGAAGCCACCCGACCGGCGAGTAGGGCGAGGTCACCGCGATCTGGATCACCTGATCGACCGGCGCCTCGGGGGCTTCCTCCTCCTCCTCGACCTCTTCGACCGGCGGGGGCGGCGGCGGGAGCAGGCTCGGATCGGGATCAAGCCCGCCGGCGGCGAGCCAGCTGGTGTAAAGCGCGTCCATCCGCTGCACGCCTTCCGCCATCATCCGCGGCAGGTCGGCGCTGCTTTCCGCGCGCAGGGTGAAGCTGCCAAGCAATCGGCGGTCTGCGCCAAAGCTGCCGGTGAACGTCGCGACCGACGGCCCACCCGGATACAGACGCCGTACCTGCGCGGTTGCGACCAGCACGTCGGCGGCGCCATAGAAATCGACGAGGTTGCGCCACATGGCGCGCCCCGGGCGACGAACCTGCGCGGCGGTGGCGAGCAACGGGTCGATCCCCTGCCCCGAGATCCGCACATAATCGATCGCGCTGTTGGCGGTGCGATATTCGGCCCAGGCCCGCTGCCACGGGTTGCGAAGCTCCACCGTTGTCGCCGTGCCCCCGCTCACCAGCACCGGGATCAGCAGCAGCGGCGCCGAGCGCTGCACCGGGCCTTGCGCGCCAAGCAGCGCTGCCGAGCGCGAGCGGTCGAACAGCACGGACAGGGTCGCGATGTAGCGGCCCGGAGCAATCCGCTCCTGCTCGATGGCGATGGAGCTGACGATCCCGTCCAGCGTCGAATCGGGGAGCTTGGGCGCCTCGCTGATCGGCCGCCTGTGCATCTTGGCCCACAAAGCGGCAAAGCCCTGCCGCTGCGCCAGCCGCCATCCGGCCAGCCGCGCACTCTCCGCATCCTTGCCCGCGACATCGACCTTGATGCCGCCGATCTCCAGCGTGCTGGCGCTGTCGATGGGCGGAATGCCGCGATCCCCGCTCTCCAGCTGGGCGAAGACGGCGGTGCCAAGCCCGGCACAGCCAAGCGTGAGAACCAGAAGGCGCAGGGGAAGGCGCGGCATATCGGGGCCCTCAAAGCAGCTTGGGGCTCGATTTCCAAGGCTCTTCTCGGCTAGGCGGTGGCTCATGGGGCTGACTTATGAAGAGGCGGGCGTCAGCATCGCCGCCGGCAACGCGCTCGTGAAGGCCATCGCGCCGCTCGCCAAGGCCACGCGCCGGCCGGGGGCGGATGCCGATCTCGGCGGCTTCGGCGGCTTCTTTGACCTCAAGGCCGCCGGCTTCACCGATCCTTTGCTGGTCGCCGCCAACGACGGAGTCGGCACCAAGCTCAAGCTCGCCATCGACCTCGGCCGGCACGAGGGCGTCGGTATCGACCTCGTCGCCATGTGCGTGAACGATCTGATCGTCCAAGGCGCCGAGCCTCTGTTTTTCCTCGATTACTTCGCCACCGGCAAGCTCGACACCGGGGTCGCCGAGGCTGTCGTCGCCTCCATCGCGCAGGGCTGCCTCCAGGCTGGTTGCGCGCTGATCGGGGGCGAGACGGCGGAGATGCCGGGCATGTATGCCGCCGGCGACTATGACCTCGCTGGCTTCTGCGTCGGCGCGGTGGAGCGGGGCGAGCAGCTGACCGGCGCCTCCATCCGCCCGGGAGATGTCCTGCTCGGCCTCGCCAGCAGCGGGGTTCATTCCAACGGCTTCAGCCTGGTTCGCCGCCTGATCGAGGTGAACGGCTGGAAGCTCGACCGCCCTGCCCGCTTCGCGCCCGACCGCCTGCTTCGGGAGATGCTGCTCGAGCCGACCCGGATCTACGTCAAGAGCCTCCTGCCCGAGATTCGCGCCGGCCGAATTCGCGGCCTCGCCCACATCACCGGCGGCGGCCTGCTGGAGAACATCCCGCGCGTCCTCCCCGACGATTGCCACGCCGATGTCGACGCCGACGCGTGGGAGCTTCCGCCGCTGTTCGCCTGGCTCCAGGCCGGAGGCTCGATCGAGCCCGAGGAACTCGCCCGCACCTTCAACTGCGGCATCGGCATGGTGGTGGTGGTGGCGCCTGAAGAGGCCGACACCGTCGCCGCCGCCCTCGCGCAAGCCGGCGAAACCGTGCACTGCATCGGCCGGATCGAGCAAGGTCCACGCGGCTGCACCGTGCGCGGCGGTGACGAGACGTGGAGCGCGCGCGGGGTCTGGAGCGCCACGCACAATCATGGCTGAACGCGCCCGGGTCGCCGTCGTCATCTCGGGCGAGGGTAGCAACATGGCCGCCCTGCTCTACGCCAGCCGCCTGCCCGATGCCCCGTTCGAGATCGTGCTGGTTGCCTCCAACAACCCGGACGCCCCCGGCCTTGCCCTTGCCGCAAGCGAAGGCGTGCCGACCTGGTCGCAAAGCCACAAGGGCTTGTCCCGCGAAGCCTTTGACGAGGCCCTGCACGCCGCCCTTGCTTCCGCCCGCCCGGACGCGGTCGCGCTGGCGGGCTACATGCGACTCCTCACCCCGACATTTGTCAGTCGCTGGCAGGGACGCCTGCTCAACATCCACCCTTCCCTGCTCCCCAAATATCGTGGCCTCGACACCTACGCCCGGGCACTCGCCGCGGGCGATGCGCAGGCCGGCTGCACGGTCCACCTCGTCACCGATGTCGTCGATGCGGGCGAAATCCTCGGCCAGGTCGCGGTCGCGGTCCGCCCGGGCGACACCCCCGACAGCCTTGCCGCGCGGGTTCGCCTCGCCGAGCACCAGCTCTACCCCGCGACACTCGCCGCTTATGTCTCACGCCACCAGGATGCCGGATGGATCGAGGCTCGGGTCGATGCGCTTGCCGCCCACCTCCCGGAAGTGACGCGCAAGACCAACCACGGCGCGCCGGGCTGGGCAGTGGGGGGCGAGAAGACGGCCAAGCACTTCGCCATTCTCGCCGACCGCCACCACGGCGAGGACGCCATCGGCCTCCTGGTCAAGGCCAGCGGCGCCGACGAGATGACCGGCCTGATCGAAGCCCGCCCGGACACTTACTACTGGCCCAAATATTATGGCGCGAGCGGCTGGCTCGGGCTCAAGCTGAACCGTCCCGACACCGACTGGGGCGAAGTGGGCGAATGGCTCCAGCGAAGCTGGCGCGCCGCCGCCCCGCCGCGCCTGACCAGGCTGATGCGCGCCGCGGACGAGTTTTGACTGGCCTCCAGGCTCTCGCCTGGCTGGGCGTCATCAACGCCTGGACCTTTTACCGCTTCCGCCAGGACAAGCGCCGCGCCGCCCTCGGGCAATGGCGCGTCAGCGAAAGCGAACTCCTCTCCCTCGCCTTCCTCGGCGGCACCCCCGCCGCCTTCACCGCCCGCCACCTCCTCCGCCACAAGACCCGCAAGCAGCCGTTCTCGACCTGGCTGACTGGCATTGCGGCCTTGCAGATGGGCGCACTCGTCTGGTTGGCGATGGTGTCTGGATAAGCCTGCCGCGAAGGTCGGCTTTCTCCCCATTGCGAACGTTGATTGCCTCTAGGCGGGGCCGCTAAACTGCCTCGATGTGGAGGCAAGAATGACTGACTCGCCGGAACGACGCCTAGGCAGCTGTCATTGCGGGGCGGTCCGCTTCGAGGTGCAATTGAGCGATGGCCTTCGTACTGCTCGAAGGTGCACTTGCTCTTACTGCCGCATGCGCGGGGCAGTAGCCGTATCTGCTGCCCTGGGTGGCATGCGGTTCATTGAAGGCGAGGATATGCTTACAAGCTATCGCTTCAACACCGGAACAGCGCAGCATTTCTTCTGCTCCCGCTGCGGCATCTATACCCACCACCAGCGACGATCGAATCCAAGGCAATATGGGGTCAATGTCGCGTGCCTCGATGGGTTAAGCCCTTTCGATTTCCGGGAAGTGCCGGTGCTCGATGGAGTGGCGCATCCCAGCGATACGGGAGCGACGCCGACAAAGGTCGGGACGCTTCGATTTGAGCCGGTCGGCCCTGAGGCTTGAGGCCCGTCACCATTGACGCAGATCCTCGGGGCTTCTTGCAAAGTAGGATTTCGGCTGCTCCACACAGCTTGGCGGACTTCCGCAAGGCCTTCTGTAAACTGATGATGACAATCACGCGGGACATTTCGCCCTGCCAAACCCCCGCCCTATGTGAACTTCGTGAACTTTGAGAACTTCGGACACGAAAAAGGCCCGCCGGATCGCTCCAGCGGGCCTCGTCAGATCAGCGAAAGCGCTTTGGCTTAGCCGACGATCTCTTCCGGCTTGAAGAAATAGTCGATCTCGATCTTGGCGTTCTCGTCCGAGTCCGAACCGTGGACCGAATTGGCTTCGATCGATTCGGCCAGTTCCTTGCGGATCGTGCCGGGTTCGGCGTTCTCGGGGTTGGTCGCGCCCATGATGTCGCGGTTGCGCTTCACGGCGTCTTCGCCTTCCAGCACCTGCACCACGACCGGGCCGGAGATCATGAAGCTGACGAGGTCGTTGAAGAACGGACGCTCGCGGTGGACGCCGTAGAAGCCCTCTGCCTGCTCGCGGGTCATGTGGATGCGCTTGGAGGCGACGACGCGAAGGCCGGCTTCCTCCAGCATCTTGGTGACCGCGCCGGTGAGGTTGCGGCGGGTGGCATCGGGCTTGATGATCGAGAAGGTGCGCGTGACGGCCACGGTTTGGCTCCGTTCGTTGTAGGGGTGGGTTGAAGGATTGCGCGCGCCCCTAGCCGCCAGCCACGCCAAGGGCAAGGTTCAGGCCTTGCGCGTCCAGCGTCCGTCCTCGCGCGCCCAATAGTGGCGCTCTACCCCCTCGCGCCCCGACAGCAGCTTCCACGCCTGCCGCGCTTCGGCAAGATTGGCCTCGTCGAACAGGTAGAAAGACCGGTCAAAGGTCAGCGCCGCCTCCCGCCACTCGCCGTCCGCAACCATGAGGTTGCGCGCGCCATTGGCCGGGTCGGGCGTGGTCGACAGCAGGATCGGTTGCCGCGCATCCTCCCCGCCGGCGGCGATGCCATGGGCGAGGAAGTCCGTTTCCTTCTGGTCCCACAGCAGCCGGTCGAGCCTGGCCAGCGCATGGTCGTCGGCCATGACCACCAGCAGCCGTTCGCCGCTCTCGATCACCCTGGCGGCGAGGCTCGCCACCACGTCATCTAGCGGCGCGCCGGCCAGCTGGTAGAAGTCGACCCTCACTCGGCGGTCAGTTCCACGAACCGGTCGAGCAGGCGGACGCCGAACGCGGTCGCACCCTTGTCATGGGTGGTCCCGGGCTTGTCGCTCCACACCGTACCGGCAATGTCGAGGTGGGCCCACTCGACGCCCTCCTCGACGAAGCGCTTGAGGAATTGCGCGGCGGTGATCGAGCCGGCCTCGCGCGGGCCGACGTTCTTGATGTCGGCGATCGGGCTGTCGATCAGCCTGTCGTAGGCATCGCCAAGCGGCATCCGCCACAGCTTCTCACCCGTTTCGGTACCGGCAGCGGTCAGTTCGCCGGCAAGCGTGTCGTTGTTGGAGAACAGCCCGCCATGCTCATGGCCCAGCGCGACCAGCATCGCGCCGGTCAGGGTCGCAAGGTCGACCAGCCGCTTGGCCCCAAGCTCGCGCTGGGCATAGGTCATGACGTCGGCCAGCACGAGGCGGCCTTCGGCATCGGTGTTGATGACCTCGATGGTCTGGCCGTTCATGGAGGTGACCACGTCGCCGGGCCGGGTCGCACTGCCGGACGGCATGTTCTCGACCAGCCCGCACAGGCCGATGACATTGGCCTTGGCCTTGCGGCTGGCGAGCGCAAGCATGGCGCCGGCCACCGCGCCGGCCCCGCCCATGTCCCACTTCATCGCTTCCATGCCCGCCGCCGGCTTGATCGAGATGCCACCGGTGTCGAAGGTCACGCCCTTGCCGATCAGCGCCAGCTCGGCCATGCCCTCGCCGCCGCCATTCCAGCGCATCACCAGCAGCCGGGGTTCGCGCACGGAGCCTTGGTTGACCCCGAGCAGCGCGCCCATCCCGAGCTTCTCCATCTCCGCCTGCCCCAGCGTCTCGATCTCGAGCCCGGTCCCTTCGGCGTGCTCCTTGACGCGCTCGACGAAGGTCTCGGCGTAGATGATGTTGGCGGGCTCGGTGACCAGCTCGCGGGTCAGCTTGATGCCGGCCAGCACGCCCTGGTAGCGCTCGGTCCAGCGCCCCTCGGCCCCGGCCGGAGCGCCGACGATCACCACTTCCTCAAGCGTCGGCTTCTGCTTGTCCTTCAGCTTGGTGCGATAGCGATCGTAACGCCACGCCCGCGCGGCGGCACCAAGCCCCAGCCGTGCGGCGGCGTCGGCGTCGAAGCGGGTGCCGGTAAGATCGATCACCAGCATCTTGTCGCCCGAGGTAAGCAGCCTGCCCACCGCCGCGCCGCCAAGCTTCTCCGCGGCCGCACCGTCAGACGAAATGCCGGTTCCGACCAGCAGCAGCCGGCGCACCTGCGCTCCGCCCACTCCGCCGATCCAGGTCTCCGCCACGCCGCCCGGCTCGCCCTCGAAGCGCTGACCCCGCGACGCCGCCTCGACCGTGGCGCGCTGGTCGCCGAGCGAGGCAAGGTTGCCGCGCTCGGCACCGGCAACGGGGATGATCAGCGCGAAACTGCCGGAAGGAAGGGCGTCGGCGAAGCGGATCTGCATGGGGCTGCTACCTGCGAACAAGGAGGGAAAGGGGTTCGGGGTCCTTAGGCCCGCGAGACCCGCGCTGCCAAGCCCGTTGCCCCGACGGGCGAAGGCTGCAATAGGCGGCGCTTCTCACGGGCTCTTTGCGGATCAAGGCGGACAAACAGGGTGCGATACGGCGTCACGGCCTGGACTGCGCTTCCGCTGATCCTTGCAGTTGGGGCACCGGCCGCCGCGCAGCAGCAGGCGGCCGACCTGCCCCCCTCTGTCGAGGCGCCGCCATCAGCCGCCTCCGACACCCAGCCGCTTGCCGCCGCCGAGCAGGAAATCGCCTTCACCGCCGAACGGGTCGAGTACGACAGCGAGAACGAGGTCGTCACGGCCGCGGGGCAGGTGCGCGTCAATCGCCAGGGCACGTTTGTCGCCGCCGACCAAGTGCGCTGGGACCGCCGCTCTGGCGAAGTGGTCGCGACCGGCAACGTCGTGGTGGTCCAGCCTGAGGGCGATCGCCTGATTTCCGAGCGCGTGGTGCTGGACGACGCGCTGCGCGACGCAACGGTGGAGAACCTGCTCGTCATTCTGGAAAGCGGCGGCCGCCTTGCCGCAGAGCGGGCGACCCGCAGCGGTGATGTCACCACGCTCGACAATGCCGTCTACAGCCCGTGCCGAGTCGAGAGCGAAACAGGGTGCCCGCGCAGCCCGAGCTGGCGAATCCTCGCCGCGCGGGTCCGCTACGACCAGGCAGCCGAGCGCATCCGCTTCGAGCGCGGGCGCTTTGAACTGTTCGGCATCACCCTGCCGCTGCTCCCGGTGTTCAGCCTTGGCACCAGCACCGGCGGCGAGGGTTACTCCGGCTTCCTGCTGCCCGAGTTCCGCTACCGCCGCCGCCTTGGTGCCGAGCTGGCGCTTCCCTACCACCTGCGGTTCGGGCCCAACCGCGACCTGACGGTGACGCCGCATCTCTACACCTCGGTCGTTCCCGCCATCGAGGGCCGCTACCGTGAGCTCAACAGCCTCGGGGCATTTTCGCTCGGCGCGTTCGTGACCTACGGCGATCGCTCCAGCTACGACGACAGCCGCACCAATCGGGGCCTGCGCGCCTATTTCGAAGGCAACGGCAAGTTCCAGTTCACGCCGCTGTGGAGCCTGACCGGACAGCTGCGAGCCGCCACCGACAAGGACGTCGCCCGCTTTTACGACGTCAATCGCGACGACCGCTATCGCAACTTCCTCGATCTCGAACGGATTGATCTCGACAGTTACGTCAGCATTGCCGGCTGGGCGTTTCAGGGCGTTCGGCAGAATGACGTGCAGCGCACCATTCCCGTTGCACTGCCCGCGATCGACGCTCGGGTGCGCCTCACCGATCCGGTGCTCGGCGGGCGGATCGAGCTGCAGGCCAACAGCCTCGCCGTTTTTCGCCGCGAAGGCCAGGACAGCCAGCGCGCCTTTGCCGCTGCCCGCTGGGACCTGCGCCGCCTGACCGACTTCGGACAAGAGATCCTGCTCACCGGCTATGCGCGCGGCGACATCTACCACAGCGACGAGAACGAGCTGACCACCGCCGCCATCTACCGGGGCGAGGAAGGCTGGCGCGGGCGGGGAATCGCCGCCGCCGCCGCCGAGGTCCGCTGGCCGCTCACCGGCGAGCTGCTGGGCGGTGTCCAGCGCCTGACTCCCCGCGCCCAACTGGTAGTGACCCCGCCCACGGCCAACATCAGCCTTCCCAACGAGGACAGCCGCTCCGTCGACCTTGAGGACAGCAACCTGTTCGCGCTGAACCGCTTCCCCGGGTACGACCGGTGGGAGGACGGCAGCCGGATCACCTACGGCCTCGACTGGACGCTTGATCGGCCCGGCTGGGCGGTCAGCAGCAATATCGGCCAATCCTATCGCCTCAACCGCGATGCGCAGATCTTTCCCAATGGCACAGGACTTGCCGATCGCTGGTCGGACTTTGTTGGCAGAACCCGGGTCAAGGTCGGCCGCTTTGTCGACCTCACCCATCGTTTCCGGCTCGACAAGGACAACCTCGTCGTTCGCCGTAACGAGGTGGACCTTACCGTTGGGACCACCGAAACCTACGCCCGGATCGACTACCTCCGCCTTGATCGAAACATCGACGGCCTGGTCGAGGACCTCCGCGACAAGGAGGAACTGCGGCTGGCAGGGCGGTGGAAGTTCCATCGTTTCTGGTCAGTGTTCGGTGCCACCGTGCTTGACCTTACCAATAGCGACGAGGATCCGCTCAGCATTGCCGACGGTATCAACGCCGTGCGCCACCGGCTGAGCCTCGACTACGAAGACGATTGCCTCGCCTTCGGCATCAGCTGGCGCCGCGACTATGAGCGGCTGGGTGACCGGGCGGAAGGGAGCACCTTCAGTTTCCGCCTGTCCTTGAAAGGCCTGAGCCGCTAAACGCGCTCATCGCCGGTTCAGCGCCGCTTCGGCAAAGGCGCAGGAATTGCTTGCAATAACAAGGGATACAAGGCTCCTCATGGCAAAGGCCAAGACGCTTTTCACGACCGCCCTGATTGCCTCGCTCGCCGGTGTCGCGGCAGCGCAGGTGGCGCCGCAGGCCGCGTCGCGGAACAGCACCTCAGCGCTCAACCTGCCGCAGACCGTCACCGTTTACGGTCGGCCGATCCCGGCCGTGGTCAAGGCCAGTGCGATCGTCAACGGCCAGGTGATCACCCAGACCGATATCGATCACCGCCTTGCCCTGCTCGCGCTTGCCAACAATCAGCCGATTCCGGAGGAAGAGGAAGAGCGGCTGCGCGTCCAGGTGCTGCGCAACCTGATCGACGAGACGCTGCAGATTCAGGCTGCGGAGGCTGCCGGCATCAAGGTCAGCGCGAGCGACATCGACCGCACGGTCGCCAGGGTTGCCGAGGGCGTCAAGCGCAAGCCCAACGAGCTTGCCGCCTATCTGAAGGAGAATGGCAGCTCCATCGGCTCCATCCGCCGTCAGATCGAGGGCGAGGTAGCCTGGTCGCGCTTGCAGCGTCAGAAGATCGAAAGTGGGGTCAGCGTCGGCGACGACGAGGTCCAGGCCTACATCAATCGCCTGAACGCCTCAAAGGGCGCTCAGGAATATCGCGTCGGCGAAATCTATCTCGAAGCTACTCCCGCCAATCAGGCGCAGGTCGCCCAGCAGGCGCAGCAGATCGTTGCCGCGCTTCAGCAGGGGGCAAGCTTCGCCGGCTATGCCCGCCAGTACGGCCAGTCGTCTGCCGCGGCGGTGGGCGGTGATCTTGGCTGGATTCGGCCCGAACAGCTGCCGGAGCCGATCGCCCAGACCCTGGTCCAGATGCAGGCGGGGCAGCTCAGCCAGCCGATCCCCGTGCCGGGCGGCATTTCCATCATCGCCGTGCAGGACACGCGCAAGGTGCTGACGGCTGACCCGCGCAATGCCGTGCTGGCGCTGAAGCAGGTGTCGATCACCTTCCCGGCCGGTACCAGCGCCGCCGCCGCGGAGCCGCTGCTTCAGCGCTTCGCCGCTGCCACCCAGAGCATCGGGGGCTGCGGCGGGGCCGACAAGGTGGCCGCCGACTTCAAGGGCGACGTGGTCCAGTCGGATGCCGTCAAGCTGCGCGATCTGCCTCCTGCGCTGCAGGACATGATGCTGCCGATGCAGGTCGGTCAGGCGACCCGCCCCTTCGGCAGCATCAACGATGGGGTGCGCGTGTTGGTGATCTGCGGCCGCGACGAGGAAGAAGGCGGCAACGCTCCCAATCCCGACGCCGTGTTTGCCCAGCTCCAGGAGGAGCGGGTCAACCTGCGCGCTCGCCGCTACCTGCGTGACCTTCGCCGCGACGCCGTTATCGACTATCGCTGAGGTGGTCAGAAGCGGGCAAGGACGCTAGGGGCCGGCCGATGAGCCCGCCGCTTCCCCTGCTCGCCGTATCGCTTGGCGACCCGGCCGGGATCGGGCCGGAAGTCGTCGCCAAGGCGTGGGACGAACGGCATGCGCTCCGCGTGCCGCCGTTCGTTGCAGTTGGCGATCCCCGCAGCCTGGCGGAGGTCTGGGACGGTCCTATAGCGGTACTCTCTGATCCTCGGGAGGCCTTGACTGTCTTTGACAGCGGCTTGCCGTTGCTTGCTGTGCCGGCAGCAGCGGCCAGCCTGCCGGGGCAGCCCACCACCGCAGGCGCGCACTGCAGCCTCGACGCACTCGAGCTTGCGGTCGGCCTTGCCCGCTCAGGCTCCTGCGCAGGCGTGGTCACCGGCCCGGTCGCCAAGCACCAGCTTTATTCCATCGGCTTCAACCACCCCGGCCAGACCGAATTCGTTGCCGAACGCTGCGGGGTGTCGCCAGGCAATGTCGCCATGATGCTGGCCGGACCAACCCTGCGCACTGTTCCGGTCACGACCCACCTGCCGCTGCGCGACGTGCCCGAAATCCTGACCAGCGCGCTGATCGAAGCGCGCGGCCGGGTCACCCTGCGCGGGCTTCAGAAGAACTTCGGCATTGCCCACCCGCGTCTGGCGGTCGCCGGCTTCAATCCGCATGCTGGGGAGAATGGCGCCCTTGGCCGCGAGGAGATGGAGGTGATCGAGCCAGCTATCGTCACGCTGCGCGCCGAAGGCTGGGACGTCACCGGACCGCACCCTGCCGACACGATGTTCCACGCTTCGGCGCGGGCGCGCTTCGATGCCGCGCTGTGCATGTATCACGACCAGGCGCTCATCCCCTTGAAGGCGCTGCACTTCGAGGAAGGCGTGAACATGACCCTCGGCTTGCCGATCATCCGCACAGCCCCGGATCACGGGACCGCGTTCGACATCGCCGGGCAGGACCGCGCCGATCCGCGCGCCATGGTCGCAGCCATCCGAATGGCCGCAAGCTGCGCCCGTCACCGCCTGGCTCACGGTTGAGCGACCTTCCACCCTTACGCGACGTGATCGCCCGCCACGGGCTGTCCGCGTCCAAGGCGCTTGGACAGAATTTCCTGCTCGACCGCCAATTGCTGGCCCGGATTGCCGCGATCCCGGGCGACCTGGAGGATCAGCAGGTCTACGAGGTGGGACCCGGACCGGGTGGACTGACCGGGGCGCTGCTGGATGCGGGCGCAAGCGTCACCGCTGTCGAGCGCGATCGCCGCTGCCTGCCCGCGCTGGCCGAACTCGGCGAACTCTTTCCCGGGCGCCTGACCCTGATCGAAGAAGACGCCTTGAAGGTCGCCGAAGAGCCGCTGGTCGGCCGCGGCGCGCACGTTGTCTCCAACCTTCCCTACAATGTCGGAACAGCGCTTCTTCTGCGCTGGCTGGCCGCCGACTGGCAGCCGTGGTGGTCAAGCCTCACGCTGATGTTCCAGAAGGAAGTCGCCGAGCGCATCGTCGCCAGACCCGGGGATGATGCCTACGGCCGCCTCGCGGTCGCGGCGCAATGGCGTTCCACCCCCCGCATCGCTCTTGCCGTGCATCGCTCCGCCTTCGTTCCTCCACCCAAGGTGGCGTCGGCAGTGGTCCACATCGTTCCTGCGGCCGAACCCGATGGCGTGCAGTTGCAAGTGCTGGAGCGACTCACCGCCGCCGCCTTCGGCCAACGCCGCAAGATGCTCCGTCAGAGCCTGAGAGCTGTGCCGGGCGCCCTCGATACCCTGCCAGCACTGGGAATCGCTGCCGAGCGCCGGGCCGAGACCATCAGCGTGGACGAATGGGTCGCGCTTGCCCGGACGCTCAGTTCTTCAACGGCGTAGCGGCGGGCGCCTCGGCCTTCGCCATGGCCGGACCGCGCTGGATCAGCGCCGACAGGCTGGTCGCGGGAGCGCAGGGGTTCGTTCCGCACAGGCTCTTGATCTTGGCAAGGTTCTGCTGGGCACGACTGACGGCGCCAAGCTCGACCATCGCTTCGCCCTGCACGCCGAGCGCCACCGCATCATTGGGCTCCAGCGCAAGGGCCCTATTGGTGAAGCGAATCGCCTGGCCATAGAGCTTCTGCTTCTGCGCCACGCGAGCGAGCGCGATAAAGGCGCCGCGATTGCACGGATCAATGATCAGCGCCGTTTCCAGCGCATCGTCGGCCGCCTGGAACTGGCCGGCAGCAAGTGCTGCCTCACCCGCCTTCTGCCATTGCAGAGACTGGGGATTGATCTGAGCATCGGGTACCTGCGTTCCGCCCGAACTGGCGATGGTTGCGCCAACAACTCCAAGGGCAACGGCAATCGGAAGCAAACGCATCATCGTCTCCCAGGCGGGGTCCCCGCTCATGTGGCACGGAACCGCGCGATGAAAAAGCCGTCGGTACCGTCATGTCCCGGCGTGAGAAGCCGGCCCACTCCGTCCAAACGCCCGACGTCCATGGGAATATCCTCGGCCTTGAAGCCTGAATGGCGCCTGAGGAATGCGTCGGCCTGAGCCTGACCCTCGCGCGAGAGCAAGGAGCAGACGGCATAGACGAGCGTCCCGCCGGGGCGCACCAAGGGTGCGGCAAGGTCGAGCACGCGCCCCTGCAAAGCCGCCAACCGGTCGAGCCGCTCCGCCGTCAACCGCCAGCGCCCTTCGGGGTTGCGCCGCCAGGTACCCGAGCCCGAGCAAGGTGCGTCGACCAGGACGAGGTCGGCCTGACCGCTGAGATCGGCGAGGCCCTCGGCCTCGCGCGGCTGATCGAGCAGGCGGCTCTCGATCACTGCGCCGGCCCGCTCGGCCCGAGGTCCCAGCTTCATCAGCCGTGTACGACTGGTGTCGCACGCTACGATCCGGGCGGCTGGATTGGCGGCAGCCAGCGCTAGCGCCTTGCCTCCCGCCCCGGCACACAGGTCGATCATCAGTGAACGGTCGGCAGGCTCGCAGGTGAGCGCGATCAGCTGGCTCCCCTCGTCCTGCACTTCCACCAATCCCTCGGCGAAAGCGTCGTCATTGGTGACGTTACGGTCAGGTGGAAGGCGCAGCCCCCAGGGACTGAGCGGCGTCGGCTTGGCCCCGAAGTGCCCGGTCATTTCCTCACGATTGGTGCGAGCGACATTGGCGCGCAGGTCGACCGGTGCGCGCGCGACGAGTGCCGGCCACTCGCCTTGCTCCACCAGCGGCGACAACAGCAATCGCAACCAGCCCGGAACCACGCCTTCTGCAGCGCGCGGTTCATCGTCGCTCGCGGGAGCCGGACCATGCCCGCCGCCTCCGAACAACTCGCCGGCAAGCGGCAGCAGCGCAGCCCGCCCGCTCACCGGCACTTCGGCCGAATGGCGGATTGCCTGGAACACCAGCTCCCGCACTGCGCGGCGGTCCTTGGACCCCGCGTAGCGCCGCGTCTTGAAGTAGGCGCTAACGATCGCGTCGGCCGGCGGTCCATCATCCCGCGCCGAGGCGATCACCTGATCGACGATCTCGATTGCCGCCTGCGCACGTGCCGCCGGTGTCACGGCTCAGCGGGTCGGATAGTTTGGCGCTTCGCGGGTGATCGCCACGTCGTGGACGTGGCTTTCGCTAAGCCCTGCGCCGGTGATGCGGACGAAGCGCGCCCGCTCCTGCATCTCGGCAATGGTGCGGGAACCGGTGTAGCCCATCGCCGCCTTAACCCCGCCGACCAGCTGGTGAATGACGTCCCGCACCGGACCCTTGTAAGGCACCTGGCCTTCGATCCCTTCGGGCACTAGCTTCATCGAATCCTTGATATCCTGCTGGAAATAGCGGTCGGCCGAGCCGCGGCTCATCGCACCCAAGGAGCCCATACCGCGATACGCCTTGTAGGCGCGGCCGTGGTAGAGGAAACTTTCGCCCGGTGTCTCGTCGGTCCCGGCCAGCAGCGAGCCCACCATGGCGCTTGCCGCGCCCGCTGCCAGCGCCTTGGCAAGGTCGCCCGAGGTGCGAATGCCGCCGTCGGCGATCACCGGAACGCCCGCTTCACGTGCCGCGGCGCTGGCGGCCATGATCGCGGAGAGCTGCGGCACGCCGACGCCTGCCACGATCCGGGTCGTGCAGATGGAGCCCGGCCCGATCCCGACCTTGATCGCATCCGCGCCCGCATCGACCAGCGCTTTGGCAGCCTCGGCCGTGGCGACATTCCCGGCGATCACCTGGACGCTGTTGGAGGCGGATTTCACCCGCTCCACAGCCCGCGCGACATCGATGTTATGACCATGCGCGGTGTCGATGACGATGCAGTCCACCCCTGCCTCGATCAGCGCGGACGAGCGCTCCCAGCCCTTGTCACCGACAGTCGACGCCGCCGCCACCCGCAGCCGGCCTTCGGCATCCTTGGTCGCGTTGGGGGAGGCCACCGCCTTTTCGATGTCCTTGACGGTGATCAGCCCGACGCAGCGCCCTGCCTCGTCGGTCACGATCAGCTTTTCGATCCGCCGCTGGTGGAGCAGCCGCTGCGCTTCCTGCCGGCTGGTGCCCGGAGCGACGGTCGCGAGATTGTCGCGGGTCATCAGTTCGCTGACCGGCTGGTTCGGGTTTTCCGCGAAACGCACGTCGCGGTTGGTGAGGATGCCGCACAGCCGCCCCGACTGCTCCACCACCGGAACGCCGCTGATCTTGTGCCGCTTCATCAATTCCAGCGCATCGGCCAGCGTCTGATCGGGAAGGAGGGTGAAGGGATTGACCACCATCCCGCTTTCGAAGCGCTTCACGCTGCGCACCGCATCGGCCTGCTGCTCTACCGTCAAATTGCGGTGGAGCACGCCGATCCCGCCGAGCTGCGCCATGGCGATCGCCATGTCGGCCTCGGTCACCGTATCCATCGCCGAGGAGGACAAGGGGATCTTGAGCTCGATGCCGCGGGTCAGCAGGGTGCTGGTGTCGGCATCCGACGGCAGCACGCTCGATTCCAGCGGCTGGAGGAGCACGTCGTCGAAGGTGAGACCCAGCGGGATGTCGTTGCTATGGAGGAAGTCGGCCATGCGCGCACTTGGCCGCTGGAGGCTGATTCGGCAAGGGGGACTAGCGCGCCAGCAGCCGCTCCGCCGCCTCCACATGCATCCGTTCGATCATCTCCCCCTCGAAGCGCTGTGCTCCGCCGGCAGCCGCTGCGATCAGCCGCTCCGCCCGCGCTCGCTCCGCCTCACTCGCGGCAAACGCCCCCTTGCACAGCGTAATCTGGTCGGGATGGATAAGGGTCTTGCCGTCAAATCCCAGCATGCGGCTCTCGGCGGCCTCCACCGCAAACCCCTCCGCATCGTCGAGCTTGTTGAACACGCCATCGAAGCACGGCTTGCCCGCAGCCCGTGCCGCCAGCACGATGGTCTGTAGCGCAGTCTGCAACGGCGCGCGGCCGGCGCCCGATGGCAGTCGCAAGGTGGCGGCAAGGTCGTTGGTCCCCGCAATCACACCGACTGCGGCCTCTGCGATCGTCCAGCAATGGCGGACACCAGATGGTGTTTCGATCATCGCGGCAACCGGCTTGCCGGTCAGCTCGGCAGCGCGCTGCACGGTGTCGGCGCTCTCTACTCGCGGAACGATCACCAGATCCGCCGCGCTCTCTCGCAGCGCCGCACAGTCCGCTTCGAACCACTCGCTGGCGATCCCATTCACCCTGATCGCCGCCGGCACGCCGAAGGGCTCGGCAACCGCCGCCACTGCAGCCTCCCGCGCCTCGTCCTTCAGCTCCGGCGCCACTGCATCCTCGAGGTCGAGGAAGATCACATCCGCCGCGCTTTCCCGTGCCCGGCGGATCGCCCCTGCCCTGCTTGCCGGCAGGAACAGGACGGCAGGACGGCCGAACAGGTTCAGCATACGCCCGATTTCGCTTCGCTTGGCGCCAATGCCTTGGCATGATGCAGGCGGATCTTCCGGGGGTCAGACATGCTTGAAACGTTCCTGCTCTTCGTCACGATGCTCGTGCTGCTGTTCGTCATGGCCAGCATCAAGATCGTCCACCAGGGCCATCGCTACACGATCGAGCATTTCGGCCGCTTCGTTCGTGTCGCCGATCCGGGCTTCAATTTCGTCCCCGCCTTCTTCTACCGCGTCGGCCGCAAGATCAACATGATGGAGCAGGTCCTCGACATCCCGGGGCAGGAGATCATCACCAAGGACAACGCCATGGTGGCGGTCGACGGCGTGGTCTTCTTCCAGGTACTCGACCCCGCCAAGGCTGCTTATGAGGTGTCGGACCTCTACACCGCGATCCTCGCGCTCTCGACCACCAACCTGCGAACCGTGATGGGCTCGATGGACCTCGACGAGACCCTGTCCAAGCGAGACGAGATCAACGCCCGCCTGCTCTCGGTCGTCGATCACGCGACAGAGGCGTGGGGCGTGAAGATCACCCGTGTCGAACTGAAGGACATCCGTCCTCCGGCCGACATCGTCAACGCCATGACCCGCCAGATGAAGGCCGAGCGCGAAAAGCGCGCCGCCATCCTCGAGAGCGAAGGCATGCGCGCGTCCGAGATCCTCCGCGCCGAGGGCGAGAAGCAGGCCAAGATCCTGTCCGCCGAAGGCATGAAGGAAGCCGCCTTCCGCGAGGCAGAGGCCCGCGAGCGTGCCGCACAGGCCGAAGCGGCCGCGACCAAATCGGTCAGCGACGCCATCGCCGGTGGCGACAGTCAGGCGATCAACTACTTCATCGCGCAGAAGTATGTCGAAGCGCTCGGCAAGTTCGCGGACTCGCCGAATGCCAAGACCATCCTCATGCCGGTCGAAGCGACCCAGCTGATCGGCAGCCTGGGCGGCATCGGTGAAATCGCCAAGGCGGCGTTCGGCAAGGATGATCCAGCAACCGCCGCTCCGGCCAAGCCGCGCGTCGTTCCCGGCATCCCGCAGGCGTGAGGTCCGGCAAGTGAACGATATTGACCAGGGCTGGTGGTGGATGATCGGCGGCGTGCTGCTGCTGATCGCCGAAGTGCTCGCGCCCGGCTTCTTCCTGCTATTCATCGGCGTGGCAGCGATCGTCACCGGCCTGTTCGTGCTGCTGTTCGGCTTCGGCCTCGCACCCGCGCTCGCGCTGTTCGCCATCTACACCGCGCTCGCGGTGTATCTTGGCCGCAAGGTCTATGCGAACCGTCCTGTCGCATCGTCCTCCCGCCACCTCAACGACCGTTCCGCCCAGCTGATCGGCCGCAGCGCGGTGGCGGTCGCCGCGATCGACGAACATGGCGGCCGAGTCCGCCTCGGTGACAGCGAGTGGAGCGCGCGGGGCACTCCCGCTCAACCGGGCGAGCGGGTGCAGATCATCGGTGTCGAAGGCAATTGCCTGATCGTGGAAGCCGCGCCTAAGCTGCCCGCATGACAGCACTTACCCGCCGCCAGGCGCTCGCCGCCGCCGCCGCCTCCACTGCCCTTTCCGCTTGCAGCCTCAAGACTCCCGGCCTTCTCGCAAGCACGCCGCTGCGGCCGCGCATCGACGAAGCGCAGGCAACCGCCTTGCTCGACTCTGTAGCGGCCAATCTCCTTGCGCTGTCACCGGAAAGCGCCACTTCACTCGGCATCGACAAGGGCGCGAATGCCGCCCTGCGGTCCCGTTTGTCCGACCGCACGCCGGCTGGCCACGCCCGGCTGGCCGCCGTGATACGCTCCGACCTCGCCCGGGTGAATGCGGTCGACCTGTCCGCTCTCACCCCGTCGACCCGCACCAGCATCGAAGTCGTCCGCAGCGCCTACACCGCAGCGTCCGAGGGCTTTGCGCTGCCCTATGGCGACGTTGCGGTCGGTGGATGGCGCAACAGCCCTTATGTCGTGATCCAGAATGTCGGCGCCTATCTCGATTATCCGCGCTTCCTGGACAGTGACCATCAGATCGAGACGGCGACGGACGCCGAGGCCTACCTTGCTCGCCTGGCTTCCGCGCCGCTGCAGATCGACGGGGAAACCGCCCGGATCACTGAGGCCCGCGCCAAGGGGCTCGTTCCTCCCTCCTTCCTGATCGACAAGGCACTCCCCCAGCTCCGCCAGTCGCTCGCCGGCGCGAAGAGCGGCGGGCCCCTGGTCGAGTCCATCGCTCGCCGCACGCGCGACAAGAGGATCGCCGGCGATTGGGAAGGCCGTGCGCGTGGGATCACGTCCGGCCGCTATGCCGAAGCGCTCGAGCGGCAGATCGCCGAACTCGAGCGCCAGCGTGGTCAGGCCAGTGATGCCCCCGGCATGTCCGCGCGCCCCGGCGGTGCGGATTATTATCGTTGGGCGCTGAAGGCTTCCACCACCACCGACCTCTCGCCCGAAGAGATCCATCAGATCGGCCTGACGGAGTTGCGCGAGCTGCAGGGCCGCATGGACCCGATCCTCCGCAGCCTCGGCTACACGCAGGGATCGGTCGGGAGCCGGATGCAGGCGCTCGGCCGCGATCCGCGTTACAGGTTCTCGGAAGGCGACAAGGGACGGGCCGAGATCCTGGCCTTCATCCAGGAACGCCTGCGCCTCGTTCGCGCCAAGCTGCCGCAGATGTTCAACACCCTGGTGCGCGGCAATCTCGAGGTGCGCCGCCTGCCACCTGAGGAGGAGCCCGGCGCGCCCGGCGCCTATGGCGGAGCGGGGTCGATCGACGGCACCATCCCGGGCAAGTTCTGGATCAACCTGCGCGAAACGGGGCTGCACACCAAGTTCGACCTGCCCGACCTCACCCATCACGAGGCAATTCCCGGTCACGTCTGGCAGGGCGAATATGCCAACAAGCTGCCGCTGATCCGCACAATGCTGGCGTTCAACGCCTACTCCGAAGGATGGGCGCTTTATGCGCAGCAGCTGGCGGACGAATTCGGCCTGTACGACGACTTCCCCGCCGGCAGGCTCGGCTACCTTCAGGGAATCGCCTTTCGCGCCTGCCGCCTGGTGGTCGATACCGGCCTCCATGCCAAGAACTGGAGCCGCGAGCAGGCGGTGCGCTTCTTCATGGACGAGAATGGCACCAAGGAGGCCGAGGCCCGCTCAGAGGTCGATCGTTATTGCAGCTGGCCGGGGCAGGCCTGCGGATACAAGATCGGCCACACCGCCATCAATCGCCAGCGCACCCGCGCGCAGCAAGCGCTAGGGTCTCGGTACGACATCCGCACCTTCAACGATGCGGTGCTGCTCGGCGGCAACGTCCCGATGGACGTGCTCGCGCTCAACGTCGGGGAATATATCCGCACCAACGGCGGGCAGTCCTGACCTGCACGGCTGGCGCGGACGCTCAGCCGATCTGCACTTTGGCTTCGCGGATTGCGGCCGATAGGCTGGCATAACGGTCCGCCAGTTCGATGTGCAGTGCGCGACAGCGCGGATCACTCTGCTGACTCGCGAAGACACGCTCTTCGTCGGCGCGACGCTTGAAGTAGCTCGCGTCGGATTCGAAGGCACGAGGGTCACGCTTCCGGCGCGGGCTGGGCATCTCCAGGGCGACTGGTGCGCTGCCATTGCTGAGCGCCTCTCCCATCGTGGCGTGGCTGACCTGCAAGTTCATCTCATGATCCCCCGCAATGGCCCTGCGCCGCTGCACGACACTGCCTAGTGCCGGGTCGAGAAAGTTTAGGGACTCTTCGGAGACGCGGGTGCGGGGCGTCCAATAAGCTCTTGCCTAGTAGGACTTGCGCTGCTGGACTAACCGGATCGGTTCGATGACTCCGGGAGGCGAAGGAAAGGGCGGACAGTCTCAACGACTACCCGCCCTATGTGAACTTAGAGAACTTTGTGAACTTGGCGACCTAGGCCGCCTGCGCCACCACCTTGGGTTGGCACTGGCGCACGCCCTCTTCGACATGCTCGGCGAACTGCTCGAAATTGTCGCAGAACAGGTCGACAAGCTTCGCCGCGGTGCGGTCGAAGTCGTCCTTGTCGGCCCAGGTCGAACGCGGGTCAAGGATCGCGCTGTCGACGCCCGGCACCGCCACCGGCACCTCGAACCCGAAATAAGGGTCCTTGCGGAATTCTGCGTTGTTGAGGCTTCCGTCGAGCGCGGCGTTGAGCAGGGCGCGGGTGGCCTTGATCGGCATGCGCTTGCCGGTCCCGTACTTGCCGCCGGTCCAGCCGGTGTTGACCAGCCAGCAGCTCACCCCGCCCTTGGCGATCCGCTCCTTGAGGAGGTTGCCGTAGACGCTCGGGTGGCGCGGCATGAACGGCGCGCCGAAGCAGGTCGAGAAGGTCGCTTCGGGCTCGGTCACGCCGATTTCCGTGCCAGCGACCTTGGCGGTGTAACCCGACAGGAAGTGGAACATGGCCTGGTCAGGGGTCAGGCGCGCGATCGGGGGCAGCACGCCAAACGCATCGGCGGTCAGCATGACGATGCTCTGCGGCACCGGTCCCATGTTCTTTTCGGAAGAATTGGGGATGAAGTCGATCGGGTAGGCACCGCGGCTGTTCTCGGCGAGGCTGTTGTCGTCGAGGTCGAGCTCGCGCGTTTCGGGGTCCATGACCACGTTCTCGAGCACGGTTCCGAAGCGCTTGGTGGTGGCGTAGATCTCCGGCTCGGCTTCTTCCGAAAGGCGGATCATCTTGGCGTAGCAGCCGCCTTCGAAGTTGAAGACCGCGGTATCCGACCAGCCATGCTCGTCGTCGCCGATGAGGGTGCGGTTGGGATCGGCCGACAGGGTCGTCTTGCCGGTGCCGCTGAGGCCGAAGAACACGGCGGTGTCACCGTCCGGGCCGATATTGGCCGAGCAATGCATCGGCATGATCCCGTCCTGCGGCAGGAGATAGTTAAGCAGCCCGAAGACGCTCTTCTTCATCTCGCCGCCATATTCGGTCCCGCCGATGAGGATCACCTTCTTGGTGAGGTTGATCGCGATCACCGTCTCCGACCGGCAGCCGTGACGCTCCGGATCGGCGCGGAAGCTTGGCAGGTCGATGATGGTGTAGTCGGGCGCAAAGTCCGCCAGCTGCTCGCCTTCGGGGCGGACGAGCATCGTGCGGATGAAGAGGTTGTGCCAGGCATATTCATTGACCACCCGGACCTTGACCCGGTGCTCCGGCTGCGAGCCTCCGAACAGGTCGGCGACGAACAACTCAGACTTCTGGCCCAGCGCGGCAAGGAAGTCCTCGTGCAGGCGGTCAAAGGCGGCCGGATCCATCGGCTTGTTCGACTTGCCCCACCAGATGTTGCTCTCGGTCGTTTCGTCGCGAACGATGAAGCGGTCCTGCGCGCTGCGGCCGGTATGGCGACCGGTCTTGACGACCAGCGGTCCGTCCTTGGCGATCATGCCCTCGCCGCGGGCAAGAGCCGCTTCATAGAGGCGGGCAGTGACAAGATTCCAGTGAATGGTGGCCGACGTCGCGATACCCTGCGTGTCGAGGCCAAAGGAAGGAACCCTGTTCGTCACTCTATTTTTCCCTTTCGCTCATGGGCGAGCGGCGGCTGACCTCCGCCGTGGAAGTCGCCGCCGCATACGTATGCGGTGAGGTAAACCGCCTATGCCCGAGAAAGGTTGCGACGGTCAAACGAGGCCCCTGCCTTGAAGCGAAGCGGGACAGTGGGCTAGGGCGCTGGACCCATGGCCGCTTCCGTGATCGCGCTGGTCGACGATGACCGCAACATCCTGACTTCGGTCTCGATCGCGCTGCAGGCCGACGGCTTCGTCACCCGCCTCTACCCCGATGGCGCGAGCGCGCTGAAAGCGCTGAGGGACAATCCCGCGGACCTTGGCGTGTTCGACATCAAGATGCCGGGGATGGACGGCCTGTCCCTGCTTTCAGCCTTGCGCGAAGGCGGCGGGCAGGCATCCGCCATGCCGGTGATCTTTCTGACCTCCAAAGACGATGAGCAGGACGAAGCGCATGGCCTTGCCGCCGGCGCCGACGATTACATCGCCAAGCCGTTCAGCCAGCGCCTGCTGATTGCCCGCATCCGCGCGATCCTGCGCCGTTCGGAGATCGCCCGCGCCACAACCGCCACGATCGACCCTGACGCCTCCGTGCAGGTCATCGAGCGTGGCCGCCTGCGACTGGATCCGGCGCGGCACCAGGTGAGCTGGGACGGCCGACCGGTCACTCTCACGGTGACGGAATTCCTGATCCTGGAAACGCTTGCCCAGCGGCCGGGTGTGGTCAAGAACCGCAACCAGCTGCTCGATGTAGCCTACCAGGAAGATGTGTTCGTCGACGACCGCACCATCGACAGCCACATCAAGCGGATCCGTCGCAAGTTCCGGGCGGCCGACCCTCAGTTCGATGCGATCGAAACCTTGTATGGCGTGGGCTACCGTTTCAGCGATGGCTGAACCGGCAGCGGGCTTTCCCACGCGCTCGGGCATGCCATGGCGGCTGTCGCGGCGCATTCTCGGTGTAAATCTCATCATCCTCCTGGTGCTGGCATTGGCGCTGCTGTTTCTTGACAGCTTCCGCAACCAGTTGCGTGACGAGCGCCAGGCGCAGACCAGCAACCTTGCGGAACTGGCGGCTACCGCAGTGCCCAGGATCGCCGCCGAGAACGTGCCCATGCTACTGGGTGACATCGGCAATGCGACCGGTGCCCGGGTGCGCCTGTATGACCGCACCGGCCGATTGGAGCATGACAGCTGGCGCACCACCGGGCCCAGCTACCGTCTTCGCGACCCCGCCACCCAGCGCTGGACCAAGGAAGCGGCAAGGGGCCTCGATCGCGCCTTCAACTTCATGGTCGGGGAACGAAGCCTGCCCGATTTTGTCGAGCCCAGGACGGACCGCATGCAGGCCTGGCCGGAGGCGCTGCTCGCCCTTCGAAGCGGGCAGACGACGTCAGTGGTTCGCAACGCGCCCGATCTGACGCCGGTGCTGTCCGCGGCTGCCCGGACGACCGAGAGTAAGGTCGTCCTGGTCACCAGCAACGACCGGAACTTCACAAGAACCGTCCGGCAGGAACGTGCCAAGCTAGGTGTCGGCCTGCTCGCCGCTGCGCTCTTCTCGCTTGCCCTGTCGTTGTTCCTGGCGCGGACCATCGCGCGTCCGCTTCGGCGCCTTGCCCTCGCCGCCCACCGGGTTCGCCTCGGCCGCTCGCGCGAGGTCAATGTCCCACGCTTCAACCGCCGCCGCGACGAGATCGGGCTGCTCGCTCGGTCGGTCAGCGACATGAGCCAAGCGCTCCGCCAGCGCATGGACAACCTGGACGCCTTCGCGGCCGACGTGACTCACGAACTCAAGAACCCACTTGCCTCTCTCCGGAGTGCCGTCGACGGGCTCGACCGGATCGAGGACCCGGCGCTGCGCCGCCAACTGCTTGATGTTGTTCGCCAGGACGTCCACCGCCTGGACCGCCTAATCGGCGACATCGGCGAGGCCGCCCGCACCGATGCCGAATTGGCCCGGGTCGCGTTTGAACCGGTCGACCTTGGCACTCTGGTCGGCCAGATCTGCAGCGGGTGGGAAACGAGGCGGCTGACCGGCAATGTCCGAATCGCCTTCGCCCGCCCGCGCGCTGCCTCTGCGATTGTCATGGCCGAGCCCCATCGCCTGGCCCGCGCAATCGACAATCTGATCGACAATGCGGTCAGCTTCTCGCCCTCGGGCGGTCTCGTCGAAGTGACGGTCGTCGCCGTTCGCGACGAGGTGCGGGTGCGCATCGATGACGAGGGGCCCGGCGTTCCGGCGGAGGCGCGTGAAGCCATCTTTAACCGCTTCGTTTCAGTAAGGCCTGATGGCGCCGAGTTCGGCCGCCATTCGGGACTTGGCCTTGCGATCGCCCGCGCAATCGTGAAGGGCCATGACGGGGAGATTGATGTGTCCGACCGCGACGATGCGCCTTCGGGCGCCCGCTTCACCATCCGCCTTCCGGCTGCCACACTGAGCACCGAGGATGAGCAGGCATGAACGCGCGGCTTTCCAGTGAGACCATTCATGCAAGCACAGTCGCGATCGACGGCCGCGCAGTGGTGATCACCGGCATCTCCGGTTCGGGCAAATCCGACCTAGCATTGCAGCTGATCGATCGTGGCTTCACCCTGGTCGCGGATGACCAGACCATTATCCAGAAGCGCGGAACGCGGCTGCATGCCAGCGCGCCTCCAACCATCCGTGGCAAGCTGGAGATTCGAGGGATCGGCATTGTTGAGATGCCGATTGTCGAAGATGTCCCCGTCGCGCTGGTCGTCGAATTGACCAGCACAATTCAGCGTTATCCGGACGACTCGCGCGAACGTGTCATCTGCGGCCTCTCGGTGCCGCTGATCAGCGTCGACGCGCAGACGGCGTCCGCTCCGGCCAAGGTGTCGTTGGCGCTTGACCGCCTTGGGCTGGCGTGACGCAGGAACAACCTGCACCGCGCGGCCGTCTGCCGCGCCTGCTTCTGGTTACGGGCATGTCGGGCGCCGGAAAATCGTCAGCCCTGAACGCATTGGAAGACATGGGCTGGGATACGGTCGACAACCTCCCGACCAGCCTGCTTCAGGAATTCGTGCATCGCGCCGACCGCTCGTCTCCCCAGACCCACGTCGCAGTCGGAATGGATGTTCGCAGCCGCGGCTTCGATCCACATGCCCTTCCTTCGCTGGTCCAATCCGTGCCGGATGTCCGGGCTGAAATCCTTTTCCTGGATGCAACCGGTGCGGAACTCATCCGGCGCTACGGGGAAACTCGTCGGAGACATCCCCTTGCTCCGGATCGACCAGCCGAGGACGGCATCGCCCGGGAGCGAACTCTCACCGCCGGTCTCCGCCTTTCGGCAGATGCGGTTCTTGATACCACCGACTTCAAGCCGGCCGATCTCCGCGACGAACTGCGCAGGCGCTACGGCGAGGAAGGCGACGAACTGGTTATCACCATCACCAGCTTTGGATTTGCCCGCGGCATCAGCCGAACCGCCGACCTGGTCTTCGACCTGCGGTTCCTGCCCAATCCGCACTGGGTTGATGAGCTGCGGCCGCTGACCGGGGCCGACGCGCCGGTCATCGACTTCGTCACGGCGCTGGATGGATGGGACGAATTCATGAAACGCACCGAGGACCTGCTAGCCTTTCTCCTTCCCCGCTACTGGGAAGCCGGGAAATCCTACGTCGGCATTGCCTTTGGTTGCACCGGCGGGAGGCATCGCTCGGTGGCTGCCGCACTTGCCATGGGGCAGCGGTTGCGTGCGCGCGGGTTTTCGCCGAATATCCGTCATCGCGATCTCGCGCTTCGCCCCGATGATTCTCTCGAGCTTGGCCAGATGCGCATCGAAGGACCTGAGAAGCGCTGAAATGATTGGATTAGTGCTGGTGACCCACGGCCGTCTCGCGGCCGAGTTCATCGTGGCGATGGAGCATGTCGTCGGCCCGCAGGACGCGGTAGCCGGCATCTGCATCGGCCCCGACGACGACATGGAAGCGCGCCGCAAGGACATTGCGGAGGCTATCGCCCGTGTCGACAGCGGGTCGGGCGTGATCATTCTCACCGACCTGTTCGGAGGAACGCCGTCAAATCTCGCGATCAGCCTGATGAAGACCGGCGACATCGAGGTGATCGCTGGAGTCAACCTGCCCATGCTGATCCGGCTGGAGGGCGCGCGCAAGTCGATGAACGTACGCGCCGCTGTCGCTGCCGCGCGTGAAGCGGGGCGCAAGTATATCTCGGTCGCGTCCGAGATCCTGGGCGAGGCCGCGGCTTGAGCGCGCCGGCCAGCCGCACCGTCCGGATCGAGAACAAGCGGGGGCTGCATGCCCGGGCAAGCGCCAAATTCGTGACGCTGGCCAGTCAGCTCGGCACGGCGGTCGAAGTCGCCAAGGACGGCAACCGGGTCTGCGGGACGTCGATCATGGGCCTCATGATGCTGGGCGCCGCGCGCGGCGACTCGATCGAGATCAGCGCCAGCGGCGTTGGTGCCGATGAGGCGGTGGCGCAGCTGACCCGGCTGGTCGAGGACAAGTTTGGCGAGGATTGACCCCTGCCCCGCCACATCACCTCCTTCAGCAACGATACCGTCAAGCGCCTCCGCTCTCTGCGCGAGAAGAAGGCGCGGCGGCTGGAAGGGCTGTTCCTGGCCGAGGGGCTGAGGATCATGGCCGAGGCGCGCGACGTGGGCGTGCTGCCGGAGGTCGTCGCCTGCGCCGAGGGTGAGCTTCACCCGCTGGCCGCGGGAATCGTCGCCGAGGCGGAGGCGAATGGCGCCGAGGCGATCGTGGTGCCGGACGAGATCATGGCCAAGATGAGCGGCAAGGATAATCCGCCGCTGCTGCTTGGCGCCTATCGCCAGCCGCGGATCGGGCTGACCGACCTCGACCGCGGTTCTTCACCCTTGTGGTTCGTCGCCGAGAGATTGCGGGATCCGGGCAACATCGGCACCATCCTGCGCACGGGCGACGCGGTGGCGGCAGGCGGGCTGATCCTGGTTGACGACGGCGCCGACCCGTTCAGCGTCGAGGCGGTGAGGGCGTCCATGGGTGCGATCTTCACCCAGAAGATCGTCCAGGTGCCCTGGGCGACCTTCCTGCAGTGGTTGCGGAGCGGGCCGGGGCAGCTGGTCGGAACCAGCCTGCAGACCGACCATGACTACCTTGAACCGGCCTATGACAAGCCCTGTTTTCTGCTGGTCGGGAACGAGCAGGCCGGGCTGCCGGAAGCCTATGAGGCGGAATGCGACCTTCTGGTGAAGATGCCGATGCTGGGCCGGGCCGACAGCCTCAATGCGGCGGTGGCGACGGCGGTGATGGCTTTCCACGTTCGAGCGAGCTGGCGCGAAAAGTGAACAACCGTGGCCCGTCCACCAAGGCGAAGTTCTCGAAGTTCACATAGGGCGGCACCTTTTCACCATTGCCCTGCCCCCTGCGGCACCATCGGCTGATTGCAAGTGTGACAAACCTGATTGGTACAATGGCCGACCGGTTCCTACATAGCAAGCCCGGTCGGAAACCGTTCATCTAAGCAGCGTTACAGCAGCGTGATGATCAGGACGAGGGTCGAGCCCATGCGTGTTCTTGCTTGCGCCGCCGCTGCCGCAGCCCTGCTGAGCGCGTGTGCCACCGTGCCGATGGCCCCCGCCGAGCCGGCGGCCACCTATCGCGCGCTCGGCACCGAGCCTTTCTGGTCGCTGGAGCTGAACGGGCGCGACATGGTGTTCACGGAGGCGAATGCGCCGGGACAGCGGATCGTCGACGCGCAGCCCCGCCCCATCCACGGGTTCGCTGGCGACATCTATCAGGGGCGTCGGATCAACCTCAACATCGTGCGGGGTCAGCGTTGCAGCGACGGGATGAGCGACCGCGTCTATCCCGACAGGGTGCAGGTCCGGGTCGACGGCCGCTCGTTCGAGGGATGCGGCGGCGAGGGCATGATGCCGGTGCAGCTGGAAGGCACCAGCTGGTCGGTCGAGAGCGTCAACGGACGGGCCGCGCCGGACGGTGAGCGTTACTTCGTCCGGTTCGAGGGCGGTCAGCTGCGGGCACGGTTCGGCTGCAATAGTCTTTCCACCCCAGTGCAGCAGGACGGCACCCGACTGGTCACCGGCGCGCTGGTGGCAACGCGGATGGCCTGCCCCGACATGCGGGACGAAACGGAGGCGAGCCAGGTGCTGCGGCAGCCGGGCGACCTGTCCTGGGGCGCGGGCGACCGGCTGACGATCAGCAATTCGGGTGGGCGGATCGTGCTCAGGCGGGTGATCTAGAAGCTCACTGCAGGCGGCAGTCGCTGCTGCCCCGCTACTCCGCCGCCGTGACCTCGTCGTTCGCGGCTGGCGGCGCGAGCTTGGTCAGCGGACGCGGTGCGACTTCCACCATGGGCGGCGAGGCGATTTCCTTGTTGCTGCCGGAGCCCAGCCCCTCGAAGCGCTTGGCCTGAGTGAAGACCTGCGTTTCGAGGCTTCCGACCATCTTGTTGTAAGCGTCGTTGGCGGTGGCGAGATTCTTGCCCATGCGAACCACATGTTCGGCCATGGTGGCGATGCGGCTGTGGAGCTCCTTGCCGAGCGCGGCGATCACCTCGGCCTGCTCGGTGATCTTCTCCTGCCGCCAGACGCTGGCGACGGTGCGGGCAATGGCGACGAGGTTGGTCGGGGTGGCGAGCAGCACGCGGCGCTCGAACGCCCACTCCCACAGCTGCGGGTCCTGTTCCAGCGCGGCGGTGAGGAAATGCTCGCCCGGAATATACATGATGACATAGTCGGCCGCCTCGCCGAACTGCGCCCAATAGTCCTTGCCGCCAAGCTGCTGTGCGTGGTTGCGCATGGAGGCGACGTGAAGCTTGAAGCAGGCCTGGCGCTTCTCCTCGTCCACTTCCTCGCACGCTTCGAGAAAGGCGTTGAGCGAGCATTTGGCGTCGATCACCAGCTTGCGATTGCTGGGGAGGTTGACGACGACGTCGGGGCGGAGGCGCCCGTCCGCGGTTTCGAGACTGACCTCCATCTCGAAGTCGATGCCTTCCGTCAGGCCGGCCTGGACCAGCACGTTGCGGAGCGATTGTTCGCCCCAGCGGCCGCGCGCCTTGGGGCTTGAGCGAAGCGCGTTGACGAGGTTGCGAGTCTCGTCGCGGACCTGCCCCTGGTCCTTGCGAAGCTCGCCAAGGACGCCGCGCAGCTCACCATAGGAATCCTTGCGTTCGGCCTCGACCCGCTGCAGGCCTTCCTCGTAGCGCTTGAGCGTGTCGGACACGGGCTGGAGCAAGGTCTGGAGCTTGGCCTGGCTTTCGCGGTCGGCCTTGCTGAGCCGCTCGTCGGCCTTGGCCAGAAAGTCGGTCTGGGCCTTTTCAAGCAGCTTGTCGCCCACGTCACGGAACTGGGTGATGAGCTCGTCCCGCGACTTGCGGAGGTCGGCGAGGCGTTCCTCGAAGCTCTTCACTTCGGTTTCGAGCCCCGCCTTCGCGCGGCGGGCTTCGTCGCGTTCGCTGGTGCGCTGCTCGAGCAGTTGCTCGACCTCGGCCAGCCGCAGCAGCCGTTCTTCCGCGCCGGCGATGTCGCCGCGGATGGTGGCGACCTCCTCCTGCAGGGCGCGGTGGCGGGGTTCGAGATCGGCGTAGAGGTCGGCGCGGACGCGGGACGCCGCAAGCTCCGCCACGACGCGGTCGCGCTCGTCAGTCACCGCCCTGAGGCTCTCCTCCGTCTGGATGGCGCGGCGCGCCTGTTCGCTGGTGACGGCGTGGTCGCGTTCGAGACTGGCCAGCCGTTCGCGCGCGTCGGCCGCTTCGGCGCGGAGCGCGGCGGCAGTGCGCGAACCGAGGACAAAGCCGGCCAGCATCGCCACCACGGCGACCACGCCCACCAGCACCACGATCATCAACGCGTCCACGACTCGCCCCCACCAACTTGCAAAGAGAACAGAGGCAGAACTAACCGAGGCGCGGGCGCGGCACAACGCGGGAAATGCCGGGGTGCTTGGCCATGGGCGGCGGCTCGGCTAGGGCGCGCGGCCATGAGCATTTTCGAAGGTCGCCTCGCCCTTGTCACCGGAGCCAGCCGCGGGATCGGCGCGGCAGTCGCCGAGGCGCTGGCGCGTGAGGGCGCGCACGTGATCCTGACCGCGCGGACGAGCGCCGCGCTGGAGCAGGTCGAGGAGCGGATCCATGCCGCGGGCGGGACGGCAACCATTGCGCCGCTGGACCTCACCAAGGCCGAGGACATCGGCAAGCTGGCGGCGGCGGTGTCCGGACGATGGGAGAAACTGGACCTGCTGGTGCTCAATGCCGCGACGCTGGGCACGCTGACCCCGGTCGAGCATATCGACGTCAAGGAATATACGCGGCTGATCAACCTCAACCTGCTGGCCCCGCAGGCGCTGCTGGCGGCGTTCGACCCGATGCTGAAGGCGTCGGATCGCGCCGAGGTCGTAGGGGTAACCAGCAGCGTCGGGGCGACCCCGCGCGCGTTCTGGGGCGCCTACGGATCGAGCAAGGCGGCGCTGGAGACGTTGCTTGGCGCTTATGCGGACGAGACGGCGCATACGGGCAAGCTCAGGGTCACGGTGCTGGACCCGGGTGCGACGCGGACGCAGATGCGGGCCAAGGCGTTTCCGGGTGAGGACCCGGCGGATGTGAAGGCACCCGAGGTGGTGGCGGAGCGGCTGGTGCAATTGCTGGGCGAGGAGCGGGCGAGCGGCGAGAAGGTCCGGGTTGAGGGCTAAGCCTTGACCAGCGTGACTTGGGCGACGTCGATGCCCTGCCCGCGGAATCCGCCTTCGCAATACATCAGATAATAGCGCCACAAGTCGTGGAATTCGGGGCTGAAGTCGGCGAGGCGTCCGGCTTCGACCGCGGCGTCATAGTTGGTGTGCCAGCGGCGAAGCGTCTCGGCATAGTCGAGGCCGAAAGCATGGGGTGCGTGCCAAGACAGGCCGCGTTCCTGCGCCAGGGCTCGGAAGGTCGGCTCGTTCAGCAGCATGCCGCCGGGGAAGATGTAGGTCTGGATGAAGTCGGCGCTGGCGGCATAGGCGTCGAACAGTTCGGGGCGGATGGATATATATTGCAGCGCCGCCCGGCCGCCGGGGCGAAGGTTGGCGGCGATGGCATCGAGGTAGGCTGGCCACCAGCGCTGGCCAACGGCCTCCACCATCTCGACCGAGGCAAGCGCGTCGTAAGTGCCGCGGTGGTCGCGATAGTCTTCGAGACGGATGGTGATGCGATCGGCAAGGCCTTCCTCGGCGATTCGGCGCTCGGCCCAGGCCTTCTGCTCGGTCGAGAGGGTGAGGCCGGTGACGTGGGCGCCGCGGCGGGCGGCGTGGATGGCGAGGCTGCCCCAGCCGCAGCCGATCTCGAGCAGGCGGGTGCCTTGGGTGAGCTGCAGGCGGTCGAGGATGGCGTCGATCTTGGCCCGTTGGGCCTGTTCCAGGCTGTCGCCGGGGGAGCGGAACAGCGCGCTCGAATAGCTCATGCTGGGGTCCAGCCAGGCGGCGTAGAAGTCGTTGCCGAGGTCGTAATGGGCGGCGATGTTGCGCTTCGCCTGGCTGGGGGCATTGTCGCGCCACTGGTGGGCAAGCCAATTCACCAGGCGGAACGGGCCCTTGGCGCGGGCGGTGCCGCGAAGGCTGGCGGCGTTGCGCATGAACAGGTCGAACAGGGGCACCGGGTCGGGTGAGGCCCACTCGCCGCGTGCCCAGGCCTTGTACCAGCCGACGCTGCCGCTGGTGGCGAGGCGGACCAGGGCGAGCCAGCTGTTGAGCTCCACCACCGGCTCGGGCCCAGGCGCGTGGAAGCCGATGCGCCGCTTTGCCCCGTCAGGCAGGGTGGCGTGGATGCCGCCTTCGCGAAGGCGCTCGTGGAGCTGGTCGAGGATACGGGCGAAGGCCGGGGCGGCGAGACGGCCGAGGAGCCCGGCGCCGGTGGCGAAGCTGCGGTCGGCAGCGAGGAGGTGCGAACCGCGAGAGGCCATGGGGCCTCTTAGCGTCAGGCGGCTCTCTTGCGGAAGGCCTCAAGCGCCCGTTCGCGCGCTTCGCGGTGGGGAACAAGGGGCTTGGCGTAGTCGGCGGGGGCGACGCCCCTGCCCCATGGATCGTGGATGTCGGCGTCGGACAGGTGAGCGAGCTCGGGCACCCAGCGGCGGATGTAGTCGGCGGCGGCAAACTTCTCGCTTTGCGCGAGCGGGGCCATGATCCGGTAGTAGGGCTGGCTGTCGAAGCCGGTGCCAGCGATCCATTGCCAGTTCTGGCTGTTGTTTGCGTAGTCGGCGTCGACCAGAGTGTCCCAGAACCACAAGGCACCGCGCTGCCAGGGGAGCAGCAAATGCTTGACCAGGAAGCTGGCGGTGACCAGCCGTGCGCGGTTGTGCATCCAGCCGGTGACCCACAGCTCCCGCATGCCGGCGTCAACCAGGGGGTAGCCGGTATGGCCCTTGCTCCAGGCGGTGAAGTCGGCATCGGCCTGCTTGCCGATGCGGTGGCGCATCTTCAAGGGGCGCTGTTCGGCCTCGCCCATGCCGGGATCGGCCAGGATGACGTGACGGCTGAAGTCGCGCCACGCGAGTTCGCGGTGGAACTTGTCGCCGGCCGCGCCGCCAAGGCCATGCCACAGCTCGCGAGGAGAGATCTCGCCGAAGTGCAGGTGGGTGGAGAGCTGGCTGGTGCCGCTCTCGGCGGGAAGGTCGCGGCGCTCGGCATAGCGGTCAGCCTCCCCGGCGAAGCGCTGCAAGTGCTTGTGCGCGCCGGCCGAGCCCGGTTCCCACTTGTCGAAGCCGGTGGCCCAATTGGGCTTGGTCGGCAGCAAGTGCCAGTCGTCGAGCTTGTCGCTCTTCGGGAGCTTGTCCGGGCGCTTGAGCCTGGGCGCGGGCTGCGGCTTTGGCGGAGGCAGGTGAGCTTCGAGCGCGCGATAAAAGGGACCGTAGATCTTGAACGGCTTGCCCGCACCCGAACGGATGGCGGCAGGCTCGTGAAGGACATCGCCGTCGTGGAGGATGACGAAGTCGCCATGCTCGCATTCAGCCTCGCGCCACCAGGGCTCGTAATGGCGGGTGGCGTGGACGCCGCCGGCGCCGAGCTCCCTCGCGACCTCGCGCACGACGCGAGACGAGCGGCCGCGGCGGAGGATCAGGGTGGAGCCGAGCTTTTCCAGTTCCGTCGCTAGGGCGGTGAGGCTGTGGTGGAGCCACCAGCGCGAGGCACCGCCCAGCCTCCACTCGCCGGGCGTCTCGTCGTCAAGGACGTAGAGGCCGACAGTCGGGCCCCGCTCGGCGGCGGCGCGGAGGGCCGGCTGGTCGATGGTGCGGAGATCCTGGCGAAACCAGACGAGTTGGGGAGAAGCCATGGCCGAGTTGAACGCGCGCGGCAGCGCAAAGGCACTATGGCTTTGAGGTCAGGGGGACGAGGAAACTGTCGCGGGTCATCTCGGAATTGAATCGCTGATCGGCGAGATAGGTGACACCGTTGCGCTCGATCACGATCGGCATGCGCGACCAGAAGAGGAAGGCTTCGACATCGGGACGACCGCGGGCTGCGGCGAGCGCGGGCGAGTCGAGATTGAGGGGCGTGGGCGAGTCCTCGAATATGATGCCGCTCCATTCGCGGCCCGCGCTATAGTCGAGGGATCCGAACTGACCGCCACCCCGCCACAGAACCTGCCGCCGCCAGAAGGCGATTGGCTGCGGATTGGCAACGACAAGGTCGGGAGCGATCGTCGGCTCGCCGCGGGGTTTGGGGACGGACGGGCGGTACATGGCTCGCCTCAGCCCTTCCACAGGATCGACAAGGACCATTGTCTGGACCGCATCGCGGCCAAGAGTTTCAGCCTGGCGAGTGATGAGGCCATTGGCGGCGATGTAGGTGCCGATCGCCGCGAAGCCGAGCCAGGCGGGGCGCTGCCAGTCGCCTCCCCTCTTCTCCCGGCGGCGGCTCCACCACCAAAAGCCGACCAAAGCGATCCAGATCCACAGGTCGATGATGAACAGGGTGTCGCCGGCATACCAGGTGGAACTGAACGGCTCGAGCAGGCGGATGCCGTAGCTGTTGAGCCAGTCGAACGCGGGATGGCTCAAGGTGCCGATATAGGCGCATAGCAGGAGCGGCCAGAAGCGCACCGGCTGCTCGGCGGGGCGCCAGCGGTTCCACAGCAGGACCAGCCCGGTCAGCAGCAGCGGCAGGATCACCAGCGCGGGCGGCCCGTGAGTGATACCGCGGCGGATGGCGAGGCTCTCGGTGCCGAGCAAGGTCGCCACCGCGTCGATGTCGGGAATGTTGGCGGCGATGACGAGGGTCGAGGTGGCGCGGCCCGACAGCTTCTTCAGGCCCATCTGCGCGAGCAGGGCGCCGGCGAAGCTGTGGGTGAGATTGTCCATGGCCTAGCTACCCCTGGCGAACCAGATGACATGCCGCGGGCCCTTGCCGTTGTGGCGGGCGCGGACGACCTGTTCGTCCACCGTGAAGCCGGCCTTTGCCAGTGTGCGGGTGAAGCTGGGATCGGGACCGGCGGACCAGATGGCGAGCATGCCGCGGGGGCGCAGCCCGGCCCTGGCCACGGCAAGGCCCCCCGGCTCGTAGAGCCACTGGTTGAGCGCGCGGACAAGCGCGTCCGGGCCATTGTCGACGTCGAGCAGAATGGCGTCCCAGCCACCTTCCTTGATCAGATCCGCCACATCGCCGTTGACGATCCGCACGCGAGGGTCGTCGAGGCAACCGGCGGTGAGCTCCGCCATCGGGCCCCGCGCCCAGTCGATGATCTCCGGCACAAGTTCGGCGACGGTGACCTCGGCATCCTTCGGCAGACTGCGCAGCGCGGCGCGGAGGGTGAAGCCCATGCCGTAGCCGCCGATCAGCCAGCGCTGCTTCGGGCGATTGCCAAGCCGCTCGGCGGTCATGGTGGCAAGCGCTTCTTCCGAGCCCGACATGCGGGTGCTCATCAGCTCGTCGCGCTCGACCAGGATCATGTGATCCCCGCCGCGCGCATAGAGGTGCATCTCAGGCCCGTCCGGAATGCGGACGGTGGCGAGGTGGGTGCGAGGGATCATGCGGCCGCCGCGCCCCTATTCAGCACGCGGCTCCTTTTCGACCATCCAGCTCTGGCCCTTGCCGACGAGGCTCTGGAGGTCGGGCTTCTTGCCGGCGGCGGCGGTTTCGTTCTGCTGAATGACGGAGGCTTCGAAGGTCGGGGCCGGATCGTCGTAGATGACGCCCAGCGCGACCGGGAAGCCGACGGCAGGCATTTCGACCAGCATGTGCGCGAGGGTGCGGTTGCGCACGTTGTGCGTCAGGATCGCGGGATCGTCACCGGCCACAACCTTGAGGGTCAGCGTTTCGGTGTCGAGGGCAATGCCCTTGGTGCCGCCGGCGAACAGCATGGGCTCGCCATGCTTCAGCCACAGCTGCATCTCGCTCGCGACGTCGCGGGCGGTGAAGGGGGCGAAGACGTCGTCGTTGTAGACGACGCAATTCTGGAAAATCTCGATGAACGCCGTGCCCTTGTGGGCGTGGGCGGCCTTGAGCACGTCGGGAAGCGACTTGTGGACGTCGATCCCGCGGGCGACGAAGCGGGCGCCGGCGCCGAGCGCAAAGGCGCAGGGGCGCGCCGGGGTGTCGACCGAGCCGAACGGGGTCGACGGGCTGCGGGTGCCGACGCGGCTGGTGGGCGAATATTGGCCCTTGGTCAGGCCATAGATCTCGTTGTTGAACAGCAGCACCTGGCAGTCGAGGTTGCGGCGCAGGAGGTGCATCGTGTGGTTGCCGCCGATGCTGAGCGCGTCGCCGTCGCCGGTGATGATCCACACGTCGAGATCGGGGTTGGCGAGCTTGACCCCCGTCGCCACCGCCGGCGCGCGGCCGTGGATGGTGTGGAAGCCGTAGGTCTCCATGTAGTAAGGGAAACGGCTGGAGCAGCCAATGCCCGACACGAACACGGTCTTTTCGCGCGCGACGCCGAGGTCGGGCATGGTCCGCTGCACGGCCTTCAGCACGGCATAATCGCCGCAGCCCGGGCACCAGCGCACTTCCTGGTCGGACGCCCAGTCCTTCGCGGTGGTTTTTTCGATGGTGGTCAGCTCATTCATCGTCAGCGTCCGTAAAGGAAATAAAGCATCGCCAGCACCAGGATCAGCATGGCGATGTAGGGCACGGGGTTGATCGGCTTCATCAGTGAACCTCGGCTGCGTGCGGCTGGCCGGGGTCGCGGCCGCTGTCGGGTTCGGGCAGCTGGGTCGCGTCGGGCGCTAGCGTTCCGCCGTGGGCGGTGCGGGCGGCGGCTTCGATCTCGGCAATCTTGAAGGGCTGGCCGCTGGTCTTGGTGAAGCTCTGCACGTCGACGAGGTACTGGTCGCGCAGCAGGGTCTTCAATTGCCCCGTGTTCATCTCGGGCACGATCACGGTGCCGAAGCTACGGAGAAGGTCGCCGAGGTTCTGCGGCAGCGGCCAGATGTGGCGGAGGTGGACGTGGGCGACGTCGTGGCCTTGCGCCTGCAATCGCTTCACCGCCTGGTGGATCGGGCCAAAGGTCGAGCCCCAGCCGACCACTGCGACCTTCGCCCCGGCGCGGCCGAGGCAGACGTTCTGGTCGGGAATGTCCTTGGCGATGCCGAGCACCTTGTCCTGGCGGAGCTTGGTCATCTCGGCATGAGCGCCGGGCGAATAATCGATGTCGCCGGTACCAGGGCGCTTTTCGATCCCGCCAATGCGGTGAAGGAGGCCGGGGGTACCGGGCTTGATCCACGGCCGGGCGAGTTTGTCGTCGCGGCTGAAGGGTTCGAGCTTGCCGGCTTCATTGCGCGGCACGCTGTTCTCGGTTGCATGGGTGACGGGGAACGGCTCGTAGCCGCTCATGTCCGGCACCTTCCACGGCTCGGCGGCATTGGCGATGTAGCCGTCGGTCAGCAGCATGACCGGGGTCATGTAGCGGGTGGCGAGACGGACGGCTTCGATCGCGCAGTCGAACGCGTCGGCGGGCGAGCGGGCGGCGATCACCGGCATCGGCGCATCGCCGTTGCGGCCATAGACCGCCTGGTAGAGATCGCTCTGCTCGGTCTTGGTTGGGAGACCGGTCGAAGGGCCGCCGCGCTGCGAGTTGACGATGACCAAAGGCAGTTCGGTCATGATCGCAAGGCCCATCGCCTCGGTCTTGAGCGCGATGCCGGGGCCGGAGGAGGAGGTCACCCCGAGGCTTCCGGCGTAGCTGGCGCCGATCGCGGCGCAAATGGCGGCGATTTCGTCTTCGGCCTGGAAGGTGGTGATCCCATATTCCTTGAGGCGGCTGAGGTGGTGCAGCAGCGCCGAGGCGGGAGTGATCGGATAGCCGCCGAAGAACATCGGCAGGTCGGCGAGCTGCGCGCCCGCGACGAGACCGAGGCCGAGCGCTTCGGCGCCGGTGACAGTCCGGTAGAGGCCGGGCTCGGCCGGGGCGGCTTCGATGTGGTGGGGGCGGAAGGCCGCGCCCATTTCGATCGTGTCGCCATAAGCGTGGCCGGCGTTCAGCGCGGCGATATTGGCTTCGGCGAGCGTCGGGGCCTTGGCGAACTTGGTCTTGAGCCAGTCGACGACCGGCCCGCGGTCACGGTCGAACATCCACAGCGCAAGGCCCAGCGTCCACATGTTCTTGCAGCGCAGCGCCTCCTTGTTGCCGAGGCCGAACGGCTTCACGGCGTCGAGGGTAAGCTGGCTGATGTTGAACTTGATCAGCTGCCAGCGGGCGAGGCTGCCGTCGTCCAGAGGATTTGCGTCGTAGCCGGCCTTGGCGAGGTTGCGGGCGGAGAATTCGCCCTCGTCGGCGATGATCAGGCCGCCGTCGCGCAGCTGGGCGACATTCACCTTCAGGGCGGCAGGATTCATTGCGACGAGGACGTCAGGCTGGTCACCCGCGGTCTCGATGCTCGCCGAGCCGAAGTTGATCTGGAAGGCCGAGACGCCGAAGGTCGTGCCCTGCGGGGCGCGGATCTCGGCCGGGAAGTCGGGGAAGGTCGCAAGGTCGTTGCCGGCGAGCGCGGTGGACAGGGTGAATTGTCCGCCGGTCAGTTGCATGCCGTCGCCGGAGTCGCCGGCGAAGCGGACCACGACATTCTCGGGGGCGAGGTCGGCGTTGGCCTCCTCGGGGGTAAGCATATGGGTGGCCGTGGCCATGAACGGTCCTGCGCGTGAAAAGGGGTTGGCGCCGTCTCTAGCGCGTGGAACGGGCGGCGTCACCACGTTAGGGCGGCCCCATGACCGAGCCTTTCATCCGCCCCGACGTTGCCGCCCTGCTGGACATTGCCAACCGCCCCGGTGCCAAGCGCGCAGTGGACGTCAGCCTGGAGGAGGCACGCGGGATGCTGCACGCAAGCCGCGCGCTGTTCGATGCGCCGGCGGGCCCTCTGGCCGTGCTCCGCGACATCACGGGCGGCCCTTGCCCCCTGCGAGTCTACGATGCACGGGAGCAGCGCAATGCGGGGCCGGCCATCGTCTTCTACCATGGCGGCGGGTTCGTGCTGGGCGATCTCGACACGCATGAGCCTTTGTGCGCCGAACTGGCCCGGCTGACCGACCTGCCGGTGGTGAGCGTCGGCTACCGGCTGGCGCCCGAGCACCCCTTCCCCGCCGGCCCGGAGGACGCAATCGCCGCGGCGCGCTGGATCGCTGGTGCCCCGCAGGAACTTGGACTGCAAGTCTCGGGGTTGGTCCTCTCCGGCGACAGCGCGGGCGGCAACTTCGCCATTGTCACCGCGCTGGCGCTGCGCGACGAAGCGGCGGCGGTGCCGGTGCTGGCGCAATTGCCCTTCTACCCGGCAGGCCATCCCACCGGGCATTATCCGAGCCTCGACCAATTCGGCGAAGGCTTTCTCCTCAGCCGGGCGTCCATGGGCTGGTTCGACCAATGCTATGCGCCCGACCACAAGGATTGGCGCTACGATCCGCTGGCCAAGCCCCTGGCCGGGCTCCCGCCGACGATCGTGGTGACCGCCTCGCTCGACCCGATCCGCGATCAGGGCCGGGCGTTTGCCGCCGCCTGCATCAAGGCCGGCGTGGAGACGAGCTACCTCGAGTGCGAAGGCACGATCCATGGCTTTCTCAACCTCCGCAAGGCACTGCCAAGCGCACAGCTGGACTTGGAGCGTGCCGTCGCTCAGCTGGCGCTGATCTTGCGTCGATTCGCCGCATGAGCCGGTGAAAAAGCAGCTTGCGGAAGGAACCCCTGCTCCCTCGCTTCGCTTGTCGGACAGGGCAGAACGCGCCCAGGATGAGGGAGAGTAGATCATGCAAGGCAATGTAGTTTCAGCAGTTTTCGACAACCGTGCCGAAGCCGAGCGCGCCATTCAGGAGCTGCGCAGCGCCGGTGTCGACAACAGCGCCATCTCGGTCATCGGCAAGGATGAGGGCCGGACCACGGAGACCCACGGCGACGGCGAGACCGTAAGCGACGGCAAGGAGCCGGCAAGCTTCATCGCCAAGGCCGCTGCCGGATCGGGCGTCGGTGCGCTGCTCGGCGTTGCGGCGCTTGCCATTCCGGGCGTCGGACCGCTTGTCGCCGCTGGCGCCATTGCCGAAGCGGCAGTCGGAGGCGCGGCGCTGACCGGCACTGCCGTCGGCGCGGCTGCGGGCGGTCTCAGCGACATCCTCAGCAAGCACGGCGTGAGCGACGAAGACAGCCGCTATTATGGCGACCGGATCAATGATGGCGGCATCTTCGTGTCGGTCGATACCAGCCGCGGCAACATCGACCGTAGCCGGATCGAGGACGTGCTTTATCGCGCTGGCGGTCACAGCTCTACCCGCCAGAAGATGACGACAGGCCAGACGGCGGGCACTTCCGCTTACTAAGGAAAATATCTCGGTGGGCGGGGAGCTACGGCCTCCCGCCCATTTCTTCTCAACGCTCCGTCACCCGTGCGCGAAAGGTGACAATATAGTCGGTGACGAAGCGGCAATCGCTCATCGCGGAGCTTTCAACCAGGCGAAAGCGGCTGCCATCCCAGGCATAGCTTTCGAGGTTCCCGCAATCGCCGATCCCGCGTCCCTTGAAGCCGGTGGTGAGCCTGCGCTGTTCCGGGTCCCATTGGGCGTTGTAGACCAGCCGCCCTCCGTTTTCCTGGAAGACCGGCGACACGTCGAACTTCGCCGGCTGCGGCGCTCCCTTGTCCGGGATAACCGTAAGCGTTGAGACGATGTTGTAGGCGCCGCTGTGGCAAAGGAACACGATCTCGAGCAGCGTGTGACGATCGTCCAGCCGGTGGCGCGTGATGTGCTCGCTGGTCGGGGCTGCACCGCGCTCACAACCCTCGCGCTTGATGAGAGTGTCCAGGGCCCTTGGAGACAGGCTCGCCGCGGGGCGCGACGAACCCCCGACGGCCCTGATCGTCGGCACTGAAGGAGCCTGCGGCACGCTCGCATCAGGAAGCGACCCCTCCGTAACCAGGGCGCCGTATGTCCTAAGCCGCCGCTGCTGCTCGTCGATGAAGAGCATCGCCGCAGTGGCGCCGGTAACCTCAATCGTGCCGAGATTACGTCCGCCCACGCCGAGCAGCTGCGCCCGTCGCCCGGAACGCAGGGCCCGAGCGAAACGCAGGCTGTCCTGCGGGGCGACCAGCAGCGCATCTTTGGCGATTGTCAGGCGCAAGCCGAGCGGTCGGCCGTCCACCGCAATGTCGGTCACCCGCTCCTCGGTGAGGGGGTTGAGCCAGATCCGGGGCAGTGCATCGCCGGCAGGCGAGCGAACAAGGGTCAGCGTCGCGCCGCCCTGCCCTTCCTTGGGGGCGTAAGCGGAAGCCTGACAGGCCCGGCCATTGTCACAGCCGACGACCCAGTCATCAAAGTCGCGCAGGGCGGGCGCGAGGGCGGCAAGTGCAAGCAGGGCGACGAACATCGGCGCAGTGTCTCACGCAGGCGCAGGGGCAGCAATGCATTGCGTCGATCGGGGCTGCCGCGCATTGACGCCTCATGACCGAGAACAAAGAATATAGGCGCGGCGTGGGCGTCATGCTCCTCAATGCCGACCGCAAGGTGTGGGTCGGCCGGCGGATCGATCGTACCGACGAGGCCTGGCAGATGCCGCAGGGCGGGATCGACGAGGGCGAGGAACCGTGGGACACCGCGCTTCGCGAGCTGCAGGAAGAGACCGGCATCCCGCCGCACCTGGTGGAGCGGATCGCCGACTGCCCCGAGCGGCTTCGCTATGAACTACCGGAAGAGCTCAAGGGCAAGTTGTGGGGCGGCAAGTGGCGCGGCCAGGAGCAGGACTGGTTCCTGTGCCGCTTTCTTGGCCGCGAGAGCGACGTCGATATCGCGACTGCCGATCCGGAATTCGACGCCTGGAAGTGGGTTGCTCCGTCCGAGCTTCCGGACCTCATCGTGCCTTTCAAGCGCGATCTCTATCGCCAACTGATCAAGCAGTTTCAGGAGCATATCGACATGCCGCTCGGCTGATACGAGGAGCAGGGAACGGGCTCCAGCAGGCACCCGTTGACTTGACTCCCCTAACAGGAGCGTTCCCATGTCAGCACTTGCCGCCCGACAGACGGGCCTTGGCCTCGGGCTGTTCAGCCTTGCCCTCGGCGCCGCCGAACTTCTTGCACCCAAGCGGATTGCGGAGGGGTTGGGACTTGATCCCGACGGCAGCGCGACGTCCGTGATCCGCGCCTTCGGCTTGCGGGAGGTCGCCGCGGGCGCAATGCTGGTGCGTGGGCCTGCGGTATCCTTCAACGCCTGGAACCGGGTGCTTGGAGACACGATGGACACGGCGGCGCTGCTGCTGGCGCTGCGCTCGACCCGCAAACCGGGAGCGGTGCTCGGTGCCCTTGCCTTTGTCGGCGCCTGCACCGCCCTTGACCGCTGGACGGCTGGGCGGCTCGACCAGGAAACGGGGGAAGCCATGCCGCTGGACAAGGGGCAGTCGGACATGACCAGCGGCGGGCCATCCCGCGCCTGACGAGATGGTGAAGGGGCGACCCGCCACAGGATCGCCCCTCCCTGCTGGTCAGGCGGCCAGCTTGGCGCCCATCGCTTCGGCCAGCTTGCGGACCTTCTCGGCGACCTTTGGATCCTCGGCGCGGTCGGCTGCCTTGGCGGTGTCCTCGCCGATTTTCTCGAGCAAGGTCTTCAGCTTGTCGGCATCGGGCTCGTCCGCGTTCAACAGCTTCTCCAGCCGCTCCAGTTCCGAGGCCAGACCCTTGGCGCCCGTGAAATTAGCCTTGCGAAGCTCCTCCACCCATTCGCCGGCAAGTTTGGCACCCTGCCTGGGGGTGGTCTTCTCGATGCCCTTGTCGAAGGCATTCTCGGTCGCTGTGAAACGCTGCGGCATTGCTCACTCCTACTGACTGGACGGTGGCGTCTCGCCACCGCCCGGCATCAACGAAGTGCCTGACCGTTGGCCGCTACGGCTGATCGGGCAGGAAAGACGCTGGAACTTACCCGCGACGAATCAATCAGGCCGCGGGGCTGAGCACGGCGCAGGCGATCCGGTCGCCGCTATTCCCCGACGGATCGGTGACGTTGTCGTCCTCGCCGGCGTGAAGCACCAGGGCGGAGCCGTCGGCGTCGCGCAGCGCGGCCAGGCTGGCGCCGCTCAGCACCACGGTCTCGCGCAACGTGCCGTTGGCAGCCACCGGCACGTTTGGAAGATCGCCGGCATGCGGACCCTGCGGATTGGCGAGGCCATGCTGGCGCGAGGCTGGGTTCCAGTGCGAGCCGGCGGTGGTGAAGGCTGGCGCGTCGCAGCGACCGACAGCGTGGACGTGCAGCCCCTTGCGACCAACCGTGATGCCGTTTCCTTCCACCCGGAAGCTGACGGCGCCCGGCGTTTCCCACATGCGCACCGTGCCGATCTGCTGGCCGCTGCTGCCCACGAGCGGAACGCTGGTTGCGCTTGCCGGCGCATCGCTGGGGGTCGCACAGGCGGTCAGGGCCGCAGTAGCGGCGACGACGAGGCAGAGGCTGGCTGGCATGCGCATGGGGGACTTTCTCCTTGTGAGACGCGGCTGGTTTCCCGATCAACGCGCGACACGAAAAAAGGGCGACCCTCTCCGTAGAGAAGGCCGCCCAGGATCTTTCGGGATGGTTCCCGAAACTTAGGTGCCAAGACCTTAAAAGGCCTTTGCGTAGGCCTCGTTACCGACAAAGCCCATCTTCGAGACATTCGCCTGCTTGGTCACGACCAGCACCTGGTCGACCAGGTCATAGCGGGCTTCCGGCTCAGGCTGCAGGTGAAGCTCCGGAACCGGGTTCATCTGCTGCGTGATGTCGAGATATTGGCGAAGCTGGACCTGGTTCACCGGAGCGCCATTCCACAGAATGGCATTGCCCTGGGTGACCACGATCTTGTTCTTGACCGGATCGATGACCTGCTCCTGAGGGTTGTCGCCCTGCGGGAGGTCAAGCTTCACGGCGTGGGTCTGAACCGGGATGGTAATGATCAGCATGATGATCAGCACCAGCATGACGTCGATCAACGGAGTCGTGTTGATCTCCATCATCGGTTCGCCTTCGCTGTTATTCGAAGTCGTTTGCATCGCCATGGGGCGTGCTCCTTTTCCTACATCCGGGTCACAGTCGTGCCGGGCGGCGGTTCGGACACAAAGCCGATCCGCGCAAAGCCGGCGCGCTGCATGGTGAAGATCGTTCCGCCGATGCACTTGTAGGGCGTGTTGACGTCACCCCGAAGATGCGCCTCGGGCATGGTGTCGTCGGTGAGGTTCTCCGCACCGCCAACCTTTGCAATGGCGTCCTCAAGGGTCTTCACCGAGCGATCAAGCAGGGCCTGGCTGTCGATCGGGGTCATGCCCCAATAGACTTCGCAGGTCCCTCCCGGGCCGCCCCGGATCGTCAGTTCTACGTTCTCGGGTTTGGTCTCGCGCGGTTCGTAAGCCGTTGCCGGAAGGGCAATGGGAACCGTTTCAACCACCACCGGAATGGCAATCAGGAAGATGATCAGAAGCACCAGCATCACGTCCACGAGGGGCGTGGTGTTGATGTCGGACATCGGGACGTCGTCGCCGTCTTCCTTGCCGACACTCATACCCATGGATTGTTCAATCCCTCTTCAAGCGTGATCACTGCACGGTGATCCAGCGGGAGCGGGCAGTTGACGCCCGCTCCCCTGAACCAGAGCTTAGCGGCGATCCACCGTGGTGGTGCCGGTTCCGCCGGCCTGCTGGCCGGTCGAGGTCTGACCGGCGGTCAGCGGCTGCGTGCCAGCCGGGGTCGGAGCAGCACCCGTGCGGGTCTGCGAACCCTTGGCAACCGAAGCCGAGCCGGCATTCGGAGCACCACCAGCAACGGCGATCTGCGGCTTAACCTTGCCTTCCGACATGACATAGCCGTGCAGGTCGTTCGTGAAGGCCGCAAGGTCTTCCATGATCGACTTGTTGCGACGGATCAGCCAGTTGTAGGCGAGCACGGCCGGAACGGCGACAACCAGACCAAGCGCGGTCATGATCAGCGCTTCACCGACCGGGCCGGCGACGACCGAGATCGAGGCCTGACCCGACGCACCGATCTTGATCAGGGCGCGGTAGATGCCGACCACGGTGCCGAACAGACCGATGAACGGAGCAGTCGAACCCACCGTCGCGAGGAAGGCGAGACCTTCACCGAGACGAGCGCCGATGCCGCCCTGCGAACGGGCGAGGCTGTTGGCCATCCAGTCATGCTGGTCGACCGGGTTGGTCAGCTTGCCGTGCTGCTCCTGAGCAACCATCGTGTCGTCGACGATCGCGCGATAGGCGCTCTTGGCGTCGAGCTTGCTCGCGGCTTCCTTCAGGTTCGGCGAGTTCCAGAAGCTGGCACGGACCTTGTTGCCCTGGCTGATGATCTTCTGCTGTTCGAAGAACTTGGTGAACAGGATGTAGAAGGTGCCGATCGACATGCCGACCAGGATGGCGAACGTGGCCCAGGCAATGAGACCACCTTCGTTCAGCGCCTGCATCAGGCCGTAGGGGTTATCACCCGCGGGAGCGGCAGCGGCTGCGGCCATGAGAGAGACGAAAGTCATAGTGCGTATTCCTTAAGTGGAAACCGTTGGCTTAGGAGACGAAGACGATCAATCTGCGGGCAGCTGCCAGCGGATCCGACCCGAAACGGAGTCGGAAGTCCTGGCGCCACTGCTGTCCGAGGCAGGAGTGAACCGGGCCCTGCTGCGGAGCAGTCGGCAGGTCGTGTTGTCGAGCGAGCTCGACCCCGACGAACTGGTGACCGTGCAGTTGGTGACCCGGCCGTCCGGTCCGACATCAAGCCGGAAACCGGTCGTGCCCTGCTGCTCGTTGCGGATCGCATCCTGCGGATAGTCGTCATCCGTGATGTAGGAGGCGAGGTTCGCACGAGCCTTGGCCGGCTGCACCTTGACCGGCGCGGGCGGCGGCGGCGGCGGC
>CAUQTY010000003.1:0-362500 GCA_963521395.1 uncultured Sphingomonas sp.
CGGATTGGGAGGACTCGAACGAGCCTGCCTTGCTCGTTCCTCTTCTGGGCACCATTTCCGGTCAAAGATGGGCACCGGCAACTCGCACGGCATCCAGCGAAACAAAGCAATCATAGACGCTGCGCACTTTCTTCCAGCCCTGCGCGTCCGCTATCCTCGGCAAGCCGTTCGCGATGAATAACCCACCGGGGGCAGTGAGCAGCCTGGCGAGCGTCTCGTTGGCACTGTCGTAGATGGCTGCGCGGTCCTCGGCCGACACGGCGGGCATGCGGGGGTCCCAGAAGCCGCCTCCCGGCACGTAGCGCATGACGTAGAACATGCTGCCGATGACCTCGGTGTCCTCGCACAGCAGCAAGGGCTCGGGCACCGGCAGCCCGGCTTCGAGCAGGGCGCGGGTGACGCGATATTCGCGGTCCACCGCATGAGTGGACGCCAGCAGCACGCCGGCTGGCTTGCCGCGAAGCACGAAGCACGCGAGCGGGGTCGTCAGCAGAAAGGTAGGGTTCAACTGGCCGCTCTGGAATTGGCTGACCGCCATGTCCCCGGCAAAGCCCGGAATTAGGCCCGCAGCCGCGCTTCGTCGAATTGCGTATCGCGCGCGACCTCGACCGTATGACCGATCAGGCGGCCGGCGCGCTGCTCATGCGGCCTCGCCCTGGTACTTGGCCAGCTCCAGCCGGGCGAGCTGGCGCTCGTGCACCTCGTCGGGACCATCGGTGAGCCGGACGATGCGGGTGTTGGCCCACAGTTCGGCAAGGCCGAAATCGTCCGACACTCCGCCGCCGCCATGGGCCTGGATCGCATCGTCGACGATCTGCTGCGCGATGCGCGGCGCGGCGATCTTGATCATGGCGATCTCCGCCTTGGCGGCCTTGTTGCCAACCGTGTCCATCATGTGCGCGGCCTTGAGGCACAGCAGGCGCGACATCTCGATCTCGCAGCGGGCCCGCGCGATGCGCTCCTCCCACACGCTATGCTCGGCGATGACCTTGCCGAAGGTGCGGCGCGACAGGAGGCGGCGGCACATCTTTTCCAGCGCCACTTCCATGGTCGCGATGTTGCGCATGGTGTGGTGGATCCGGCCTGGCCCCAAGCGCCCCTGCGCGATCTCGAACCCGCGGCCCTCGCCTAGCAGCATGTTCTCCGCCGGCACCCGGACATTCTCGAGCCTGACCTCGAAATGTCCGTGCGGAGCATGATCGTAGCCGAACACCGGAAGAAAGCGGACGATCGTCACGCCCGGCGAATCGCGCGGGACGAGGATCATCGACTGCTGGCTGTAGGGCGCGGCGTCCGGGTCGGTCTTGCCCATCAGGATGAAGAAGTCGCAGCGGGGATGCCCGGCGCCTGACGACCACCACTTTCGGCCGTTGATGACGTAGTCGCCGCCATCCCGCTTGATCTCGGTCTGGATGTTGCGGGCGTCGGACGAGGCGACGTCCGGCTCGGTCATCAGGAACGCCGAGCGGGTCAGCCCGTCGCGCAACGGCACCATGAAGCGCTCCTTCTGGGCGCGGGTGCCGTAGCGGTGAAGGACCTCGAAATTTCCGGTGTCGGGCGCCATGCAGTTGAACACTTCGCTGGCAAAAGACACCCGCCCCATCAGCTCGGCGATCGGCGCATAATCGAGGTTGCTGAGCCCAGGACTGGTAAACAGGTCATCGTCATGCTCGGAGGGCGGCGCGAAGAAGTTCCACAGGCCCTCGGATTTCGCCCTGGCCTTCAGTTCCTCGAAGATCGGCGGGATCTCGCGCCAGCGATCGATCTCAGCCAGTTGGCGGTGGTAGACGGGCACGGCGGGTATGATGTGCTCGTCCATGAAGGCACGGACCCTGGCCATCCAGGAAAGCGAGAGTTCTGACTGTTCGAAGCCCACCAAGGTCCCCTGATCAACGGCTGCGCGGAGTGTTTCACGCGCTTGATCAGCATTGTATGATTATTCGACCGACCGGTCGGCTCTCAAATTGGTCAGGGCTGGCGATCCGGTGCAATCCGTACAATGGCGGGCGGCGTCCATGCCCCCGTCCGCGCCTCGGGAAGAGGACCGTAGAGGCGCAGCATCAGCATGAACTCTCCAGCCGGTGCGGGAAGCCAGTTTGCCACCATCGGCCCGGTCGGGGCATCGTTCTGGAGCAGGATCCGAATGCCCCCGTCCGGCTCCCGGATCAGGCCGGGCGTGCGGTCGCCGATCGCATAGCGGCCGATCGCATTCTCCACCATCAGGCCCTGAGCATGGTACATGGTCGCCGACCAGAAGAAGCGTACGGGAGGGAGCTGGGCGCGGGTGAAGCGCAATTCGTAGCGGTGGCGCCCATCGAGGACCCGCCCTTCCGAATCGAGGCGCGCATTGGGATAAAGCGCCTCCTCGGCGGGAAGTACGTAGATCTGGTCCATCGCGACGGCCGCCCGCAGCAGGTCGTCGCCACCGAAGTTGGAGCCGTTGTTGTTGATGCTCCAGCCGTTGACGTTGCGTCCGAGCGAGAACGTCCGTTGCCGCACGGCCGCCTCCCCCTCCCGCACGCCTGCGAGGACCTGCTCCTCAGCAAGCGTCTCCACATAGCCGCGCTCGGGCGAGAGCCCGATCCGCCGCAGCGAGCGGATCATGGCCGCGTCGTTGGGGCCGGGCCGCCAGTCGCGCAGGACTTCGCCAAGCGCGACAAGGAAAGCCTTGGGATCGCCCACCACCGCGGCCGTGCTCACCCGGCGTTGCGGGCTGATCGGTGGCAGCACGTCGCGTCCGCGGCGATGATCCTCCCACCGTCGCAACCGGAACTGCTGCTGGAGCCGACCCACGGCCGCCATGTCCTCCGCCCCCCGCACCAGGACACGGGCGGCGATCATCAGGTAGCGCTGCGAGGATCGGACATCGACCATCCCGCGGGGGACAGGGTGCCTTTCCCCTGCCCGTTGGATGAAGATGGGAGGAAGCCTGGACCCATGCGTGCGGCTGCCAAGCGCCTGCTGGGTCGACGAGTCCGCCTGTCCCATCTGAAAGGTGTAGTAGCGGTCGCCAAAGTCCGGCGTCTCGAGCACGAACGGGCCGTCGTTCAGATCCAGCCATGCCAGGCTGTAGAGCGTGTCGCTGTTGGGCGCCACGCCTTGCCGCATGCGGGGCGAGCCAAGCTCCTGTGCATGGCCAAAGCGGTTGATCGGCGCGCCCGGCGACGAGGGAGGCCGAGCCTTCAGCGGCTCGTCCGGCAGGGTGAGGTTCTGCCGCAATTGTGCCGCGCGAACCAGCGGATAGCCCCAGATGAAGGCCCGCCTGCCAAGGGTCCGGGCGTTTTCGACCGCGGCGTCCTCCTGGGTCGACAGAAGCGGCGTGGAGCAAGCGGCCGAGGTGCCGCCGACCACCAGGAGCAGGCCAAGCACCATGCTTGTCATGGCCGAACAAGGCTTCATGCTGATCACTCCCGCTTGCTCACGTTTGTGGCATTCTAGGCGGCGGAAAGAACCCGCCATCTGTCACAAGCGACAGCGGCGCATCGGTTGACGCCCGACCAGTCGGTCGGGCATTGCGACGAGCAGGATCAAGAGGTCAGGATGGCGGCGCAACCCACTATGCTCGAAACCGTCCCGCTGCTTGCGGGGCATGCGCCGTACACGCTGGCGGGCTATGCGGAATTCCGCGCGGTGATCGACCAGGACGGCGCGGTCAGCGCGCCGCTCAAGGCGCTGTTTGCCGCCGTTGCCGCGACCGACCGCCGCTACCCCGACCTGGCTCGCCGTGAGCTGGAACGCGGCGTCTCGCTTGGCCTCGACGTCACTGCCGCCACCGCCGGTATCATCGTCCTCGCCAGCCTCCGCGGCGAAGGGGCCGCGATGGAGTTTGCCAAGCTTGTCGCCGCCGCCTTTCCCGGCGCGCCGCCGCCCGCGGCGCAACCTCTCCCGCAAGCAGTAGCGGGTGAGGCAATCGCCAACTTCACCGCCTACTTTGGCACGATCCCCGTCCCGCTGGAGCAATTGCTGCGCCTCTCCCCACGCGCCGCCGACGGCTATTATCTGATGCGCCGGGGAAGCATCGACGCCAATCCCCTGTCGCCCAAGCACGGCGAACTGCTGCTGCTCACGGTTCTGGCTGCCAGCTACAGTCCGATGGCCAAGCGTCACGTCGATGGTGCGCGCCGCGCGGGCGCAACCGACCAGGAGATCGCCGAGGCCGCCATCTGCGCCATCCCCGCCGCCGGCATCGCCGCCTGGATGGCGGTCGGCGACCTTCTTCAACCCACGGCCGACGCTTCGGCCTGAACCACACCCGACCTCAAGGAGCTGAGCACCATGGCAACCCAATATGTGAACAAGCAGCCGGTCACGCAGGAAACCGACGTCATCCAGTATGAAGTGGCCGACAACGGCATCTGCTTGATCTGGCTCAACCGGCCGCACAAGCGCAATTGCGTCAGCCCGCAGCTGCTCAAGGACCTCGAGGCGGCGGTCGACAGGGCGGCCGAGGACGACAGCGTCCTCGCCGTGGTATTCCGTGGCCGCGGCAACACCTTCTGCGCGGGCGCCGATCTCGACCAGCTGGTCGGTCCGGTGCTCCACGAGAGCAGCGTGTCGCTCCAGCTCGCGATCGACAGCGCGCGGACCTACGACAAGATCTACAACATGAAGAAGCCGACCATCGCCTGCGTCGAAGGCTATGCCGTCGCCGGCGGGTTCGAGCTGTTCATCTCCTGCGACTTCGCCATTGCCGCCGACGACGCCAAGATCGGCGACTTCCACATCCGCCGTGCGCTGTTCGGCGGCGCCGGCCCGATCTATCGCCTTCCGCGCTACATCGGGATGCGCAAGGCCAAGGAGCTGATGCTCACCGGCAAGCTCCTGTCAGGCAAGGAATGTGTCGAGTGGGGCCTGTGCAATGCCTCGGCGCCGGGTGACCAGCTCGACCAGCTGATCCAGGACTTCTGCGCCCCGCTGATCGACAAGAGCCCGTTCTGCATGTGGATGACCAAGATGGCGGTCAACCGCGGCCTCGATGCCGACACCAACTCGCTGATCGCGCTGGAAACCATGACCTGCAACGTGGTCCACCATTCGCAGGACGCCAAGGAAGGCGTCGCGGCCTTCCTCGAGAAGCGCAAGCCGGTCTGGACGGGCAAGTAAGGCGATGGCCGTCAGCATGGTCGTGCTTGCCAGCCGCCCGCCGGAGTGGACGCAAGGGCGCTTCACCGACTGGTGGCGCGGGCCCCATGCTGACGCCGCCCGCGTCCTGCCCGGCCTCCTCGCCTACCGCCACGGCGTGGTCACCAAGGACTATGACAGTCCCGACACGCCGGGGTGGGATGGTCACGCCGTGCTGACCTTCGCCGACCAGGGCGCGCTCGACGCGGCGTTCGCTTCGCCCGAGTGGCAGGCTGCGACGGCCCAGACCAAGGGCATGGGCGGCAAGCGGATCATCCTCATCACCGAGGAAGTCGATCTTCTCGCCGGGCACGGCGATGGCTGAGCCAGACAGCGGCTTCGTCGCCCGGCAGTTCCGGCTCGACGGCCGGCGCTGCCTGATCACCGGGGGGCGCGGCGCGCTGGCCGAGGCCATGGCGGCAACCCTTGCCGACCTTGGCTGCGACGTCGCCCTTGCCTCGCGCACCAGCGACGAATGCGAGGCGATCGCCGCACGCATCTCCGGACGGTTCGGGACAAAGGCCATCGGCCTTGCCTGCGACATCACCGACGAGGATTCGGTCGAACAAACCGTCGCCGCCACCCTGGCCGAGCTCGGCGGCCTCGACCTCCTCGTCAACAATGCGGGCGCTTCCTGGTGGGGGCTGCCGCAGGACATTCCGCTCAACGGGTGGCGCAAGGTGATGGACGTCAACCTCACCGGGACCTTTCTCGCCTGCCGCCACGCGGCGCGGTACATGATTGCGAACGGCGGGGGAGCGATGGTCAACATCGCCTCCGTCGGTGCGTTCATCTCCTACCGTCCCGCGGACGGGCAAGTGGTGCCCTACACCACCAGCAAGGCCGCCATCGTGCACCTCACCAGCGACCTTGCCGCGCAATGGGCCGAGCATGGCATCCGGGTGAACGCCATCGCACCCGGCTCGATCGCAACGGGCATGACTGAAACGCTGACGCCGGAGATCGCCGATCGCACCCGCGCCGGCATCCTGCTCGGCCGCTTCGGCCGCCCCGACGAAGTCAGCGGCACGCTTGCCCTGCTTGCTTCGGACGCCGGCAGCTTCATCACCGGCCAGACCTTCCTGGTCGACGGAGGCCAGTCGCTTGCCTGAGCAGGTGGCCTGGAACGACGAACGGCTCTGGCCGCAATTCGCGAGCCTCTGTGCGGCGGACGGGCAAGCGCTCGCCCTTATTGACTGCGACGAACGCGCCTGGAGCAGGGCCGAGCTGGCCGCCAAGGCTGACCATTTCGCTTACAGGCTTCGGGAGGCCGGTATCGGAGCCGGGTCGAGGGTTCTGGCCGCCGCCCCCAAGAGCGCGTCGACCCTGGCGCTGGCCCTGGCCGTGTCGCGGCTGGACGCGGTGTTCTGCCCTTACTCACCGAAATTGTCGGCGGCCGACCTTGCTGTCTTGGAAGAGCGCCTGGGACATGGCGCCCGAGTCATTCCAGCGGCACACGAGGACATCGAGATCCTCGCGCCAGCAACGGACGCCCGGTCGAGCGACACGCGCAACAAGGCCGCTGTCCTGATCGGCTTCACGTCGGGCACGACCGGCGTTCCCAAGGGCGTCATGCACGGCGCCGAAGCGCTGAACTACGCCACCCGTTGCTGCGCGGCGATTGCAGGGCTCCAGCCGGGCGAGGCGATCATGGGGCTGGTTCCGCTCGACAGTGCGCCGGGCTTCACCTTCACGGCCCATTTCGCGCTGTCGATTGGCCAGCCGCTGGTGATGATCGATCCCTGGGTACCCGAGGAAGCGCTTCGCCGCGCCGCCAGGTACGATGCCGCCTGGTCGATCATGGTGCCGACGCAATTGTTCACGCTTGTGGAAGCGGCGAAGCTCGGCCGCTGGAGCGGCAAATTGCCGCTGCGCTCGGCCGCGGTGGGCGGAAGCGCCATGACGCCCGAGTTGATCGCCGACGCGGACAGACTGCTCGGCCTGCGCGCGCTTCGCATGTTCGGCATGTCGGAGTGCATGGGCCATTGCTCGACCACGCTCGACCATTCGCTTGAGCAATGCCAGGCAACCGACGGAATCCCCTTTCCCGGTACCGAGGAAGAGGCCTTTGACGAACAGAACCGCGCGCTTCCCCGCGGCACGCGCGGACAGGCGGGCGTTCGCGGCCCCTCGCTGTTTCTTGGCTATGCGGACGGGCTGGGCGCCGGCCAGGAGCGGATGACCGAAGACGGCTTCTACCTCACGGGCGACGAGATCATCCGCGACGAGGCCGGTTTCGTGCGCGTGGTCGGCCGGATCAAGGACCAGATCATCCGCGGCGGCTTCAACATCGATCCGGCAGAAATCGAGGCGGCCCTGCTTCGCCACCCCTCGATCGTCGAGGCAGCGGTGGTGGCAGTGCCCGAACGCAAGCTTGGCGAGCAGGCCTGCGCCGTTTGCCGGGTGCTTCCGGGACAACCTGCGATCGACCTGCCGGGCCTCCTCAGCCATCTCGAGGCACTTGGCCTGTCGCGCAAGAAATGGCCCGAGCATCTGGTGCTGGTCGACACCATGGCGGTGACCGCCACGGGCAAGATGGACAAGAAGACCCTCGCCGCGCAGGCCGCACGTTCGCTGGGACGAAGCTGATCGCAGGCGGCGCACAGGGCGGCGCTGGCGAATCGCCGCGACGCCTTCTTCCGCTGTTCGATCTCAATCCGGCCTACGGCACCGGAGCGTTCCGCCGGCGCGTGCGGCTCCACCATGGAAATGACGTCGTCGACGGCACGCTAAGCGACAACAATCACGCAATGTGGGTTCGCCTCGCGCACGCCGATGGCATTGTCACCGCGATCACGGGTGGGTTCACCCGCTGGCCGACGACCGGCTGCCCCGGTGCGGTTGGAGTTCTCCAGGAGCTGGTTGGCGTTCCGGTAAGTGCCACCCGGGACCAACTGGTTGCGAATGGCCGTGCGCGGCGCAACTGCACCCATTTGTATGACGTTGCCCTGCTGGCCCTTGCGATGGCCAATCGCCTGCCGGGAGATCGCTTGTGGGATGCAGTGGTCCCCGACGCGGCGGAAGGCCGCACCGTGGCGACGCTGTCATTGGACGGGAAGGAAGTCCTGCAATGGCCGCTCGACGAGCAAGTCATCGTGCCGCCAGGTGATCAGCCTCAATCCCTGCTCAAGGGCTTCGCCCGGTGGGCAGCCGCCCGTTATGATGGTGACCTGCTGGAAGGAGCGACCATCCTCCGCATGGCCGCTTTCACGGCTCGCGCCCGTGCCCACATCACCGACAACAAGCCATTTCCCCTGCGCGACTTTCCCGAACGACGCGGCGCCTGCTTCGCATACTCGGACCCGCAGGTCGCAACCGCGGTGCATCGACAGGGCGTGGTTCGCGATTTCAGCAAGGGCATCGTGGACCCGAACAGCATCGGCGAGCGGACGCGGGACGCCGACTAACTGGCCAGCGCATCGTGCAAGCGCAGGCCGCCGGCGATGGACAGGCTGCGGAAATGACGGCGCAGGCCGTCCACGGCTGAGTGCGATCGCTTGCCGACCGCAAGCAAGCGCTTGCAGGCCGTCACGGCGACAACCGACGCGTTGCACTTGGCGAACGTCCGCCTATCGTCGGTACGCATGACCAGCATGCAGCGCCGCCAAGCCCTTGTGACCCTCGGTGCGGCAGGCATCGCACTCGGGTTGCCCTCCCCGCTTGGCGCAGCGCCACCGGGGGTTAGCCGCAAACCCCCGCGTCTTCGCCCCGGTGACCGCGTGGCACTGGTCAAGCCGGCCGGCTTCGTCGCCGACGACTTCGACCTCCAGCTGACGATGGAGGCGATCACCGCCATGGGGCTGGTGCCGGTACCGGGTCCGCATTGGAGGTATCGCTTCGGCTATCTTGCCGGGACCGATCGTGATCGCGCGGCCGACCTCAATGCCGCCTTCGCCGACAAGAGCATCCGGGCGATCCTGGCGGTACGCGGCGGCTGGGGATCGGCGCGAATCCTGCCCCTGCTCGACTGGAACACCATCCGCGCCAATCCCAAGCTGCTGGTGGGCTTCAGCGACATCACGGCGCTTCACCTCGCCATCCAGGCCCGCGCCGGCTTTCCCACCATCCACGGGCCCAACGCCGGCAGCAGCTGGTCGCGCTACAGCTACGCCGCCTTTCGCGACCTGGTGTTCGACGGCAAGCTGCCGCTCTACCGCAACCTGCCCGGCGACGAGGACCGCTTGGTGCAGCGCAGGGGCCGCACGCGCACCATCCGTCCGGGCAAGGCGCAGGGCAAACTGCTCGGCGGCAACCTCACCGTCCTCGCGCATCTCGTCGGCACGCCGTGGCTTCCGAACTTCGATGGCACCATCCTCTTCATCGAGGACGTGGACGAGGCCGAATACCGGATCGATCGGATGCTGACGCAGCTCGGCCAGGCCGGCATCCTGCGCAGGCTTGCCGGGGTGGTGTTCGGCCAGTGCACCGATTGCACCGCCCGAGGAGGCGGTAGCGGCTTCACCCTTGGCGACGTGCTTCGCCAGCATTTCGGGCCGCTCGGCGTTCCGGCCTATTCCGGTGCCATGTTCGGCCATGTCGACGACCAGTTCAGCCTGCCCGTTGGCTGCCGGGCGGAGATCGACGCCGAAGCCGGCACCATCCGGCTCCTCGAATCGCCGGTGGCTTGATGCGCGGCGCAATGCGAACGCTTGCGCTGCCGTTGCTCCTCGCCGCTTGTGCGCCGGCGGAGCGACCCGACCGCTACGTGCCTCCGCCAGGGGTGGCCTGGGCCTGGGCAAGCTTCGACGCCAGCCGCATCAGCGACCAGGACGCCGCTGGCATGGCCGATCGCCGCACCGGCCGGAGGATCACGCCCGACGACCCGATCCGCGTCGCTTCCGTGTCCAAGATCGCTACCGCCCTCACCGTCATGCGGCTGGTGGAGCAGGGCCGCCTCGACCTCGATGCCGACGTCTCGGCGGTGCTCGGCTGGCCCCTGCGCAATCCCGCCTATCCCGACCGGCCGATCAGCTTGCGCATGCTGCTGAGCCATACCGGCAGCGTGCGGGACAATGGCGAGAATTATGTGGTGCGCTTCGACAGGGAGATCCGTCCGCAGGCGCAGGACCCCGGCTCGTTCGATGGCCAGCACGCGCCGGGCACCTTCTTCCGCTACTCCAACCTCAATTACGGGATCGTCGGCACGGTGGTGGAGCGGGCCACGGGCGAGCGGTTCGACCGGGTCGCGCGGCGCGAAGTGCTGGAGCCGCTGGGGCTGGATGCCTGCTTCAACTATGCCGCCTGCAGTGCGGAGGCGGCGGCGCGGGCAGTGGTGCTGTACGACGAAGACGGGTCGGCGATCCTTGACGATCTTGAGGGCAGGCTTCCGCCCTGCCCGGTGTTCGTGGAGCCGGCAACGCCCTGCACCCTCGACCGCTACCGACCGGGCACCAACGGCGCGCTCTTCTCACCGCAAGGGGGCCTGCGCATCTCGGCCGCGGGGTTGACGGTGATCGGCCGGGTGCTGCTGAACGAGGGCCGCCACCAGGGCCGCCCCTTCCTTTCGCCAGCCAGTGTTCGCGCGATGGCTGCACCCGTCTGGCAGTATGACGGCAGCAATGGCGCAACCGACGACGGCTTCTACTGCGCCTATGGCCTTGGCATCCAGCTCATCCCCGCGCCGGGCTCCCGTTGCCGCGACGACCTGACAGGAACCGGACGGCGGCTGATCGGCCACGCCGGCGAGGCCTACCGCGTGCGTTCGGGCCTGTGGCTCGATCCCGCGACCAGGATGGGGATCGCCTTTGTTGCGGCAAACAACGGCAGGAGCCCGCCCGCCGGCCGGAGCAGCTTCACGAGAATCGAGGAATTGCTCGCCGCCCGCCTCAAGTAGGCGGAGGGAAGAAGGCCCGGCGCAATGCCGAGCCCCCTTCCACGATGCGCGTCAGAACAGCTTCACATCGAGGCTGAGGGTGAAGGCCCGGCCCCGCGGGTCGGCCACGCGCGGCTCCCACGAACTGCCCGTCCCGCCGAAGCTGTCGTAGCTGATGGCGAACGGCGGATCTCTGTCGAACAGGTTCTTCACGCCGGCGGTAAGGCGCATCCGCTCGGACGCGGCGAAGCCCACCGACAGGTTGTAGATGATATATTCGTCGACCCGGTCGACATCGTTCGGCGGGTTCACCGCGCCGCTGATCACGCCGGGCAGCCGCTGGTTGGTGTAGCCGTCGCGGAACAGCTGTGTCAGCGTGACATTCCACGCGCCCGCGGTGAAGCCGACAAAGGCATTGTGCTTCCACTTGAGTCCCAGGTCGCCGTTGACCCGGAAGACACCCAGCCGCTCCTCGACGGACGCGCCCGGAATAGCCTGCGCGTTATTCTCCAGCAGCAGGGTGCCGTCGAGACCGGCGATGGCTCGGCCACCGCCGATGTCGAGCCCGCCACGGGCCACGAACTCGACGCCGCGGGTCCTGGTCGTGCCGGCGTTCACGAGGCGCTGATCGATCGCGATCAGGCGCCCGCCCGCATCGCGGATGAACCGGTCGGTGAACAGCGAGTAATTGTTGACCAAAGTCCTCAGGAGCAGCGCCTGCGCCGTTCCCTTGCGCGTGATGTCGTAATAATCGACCGACAGGCTGAAGTTGCGCGACGGTTCGAACACCGCGCCCAGGCTCCACATGTCAGCCGTCTCCGGCTCCAGGCTGGGATTGCCGCCGTTGATGATGTTGATCGTCCGCTCGAGGTTGGCGCAGCCCGGCGCCGTGCTCGGGACGCCGCCCGGGCAGCTTTGCGGGTCGGCCAGGTCGGCCCCGGTGTAAAGCGTTTCGGTGACACCGTTGAACAGCTGGTTGAAGGCAGGAACGCGGAAGCCCGTGTTGTAATTGCCGCGGAACATCATCCAGCGCACCGGCCTGAACTTGAAGTTCACCAGCGGATTGGTGGTGGTGCCATAGTCGCCGTAATCGTCGACGCGGACCGCACCCGTCACCTCAAGGCTGTCGAGGATGGGAACGAGCACCTCACCGAACGCCGCCTTGATCTCGCGGCTCGCGCCGGCAAGCGCGTTGCCGTCATCGAATGGCGCGGCGATGATGACCGGCCGGTTGGTGGCGGCGCGGGTGTCGCCGTTGAAGCGGTAACGCTCCTTGCGGTAGTCGACACCCACCGCGGCACGGACCGTTCCCGCCGGCAGCCTGAACAGCCCTCCGGAAATGGACGCATCGGCCTGCGTCACCGAATATTTGCCGCCGTAGAGGATGACGCCTTCCGCGGACGCCGACTGGATCGCAGCCAGGCCGGCGGCCGACTGGGTCTGCCCCGGGAGAAGGAAGACGTTGACGAGGCCGCTATTGAGCGCGCCGACCAGGCCGCGCAGCTCGGTCGTTCCGGGCACCAGCGGAGCATTGGGGTCGGGTGCCCCGGAGGCCAGCGTGCCGCGATAGTAGAAGCCGCTGCCAAGCTCGGACCGCGACTCGCTGGTGGCGTAGGACACACCGCCGCGATAGTCCCAGCCTCCGAATAGCGGCCCGTCGACACCAAGCGAATAGCGCGCCGTATTCGTATCGGTGGTGATCTCGCGCTGGCCGCACTCCAGGCAGCGCCAGCGATAGGCAAAGCCGTCGCGCGGCCGCGTCGCAAGCTCGGGAAATTGCGCGATCAGGCGCTGGTAGGCCAATTCGTACCCCGGCGCGCCGATCGGCAGTTCAAGCCGCTGGGTGGTGGTGTTCGGGAGCAGCTGAACCTGGCTGAACCGCTTGATCGCCGTCGCGTCCGATCCGGTCACCTCAGCACTGATCTCATGCTCACCCAGGCGCGCAACAGCCCGGCCAAGCCACGTCAGGGTGCGGAGCGGCTGCTGGAGAACGACGTTGCGACCCGTATCCCACGCGCAGGCCAGGCCATTGCCCGGAAGCGCCCAGAGGACGGGATCGTAGGCCGCCTGGTCGCGGATCACACCGCAGCCCTCGCCATTGGGCAGGTCGAGGATGTTGATGCCGCCAGACGCGCGCTGGGTCGTGCCCGGGATGAACGGTGTCGAATCACCATTAGGGAAGAAGGTGCCGGCCAGCGGAACGATGGTCGCGAACGGCGTTCCGCGCGTTTCTACCGACAGGCCGCGGTTCGGCTGAAAGGTGTTGATGAAGTCGCGCTGGTCGCCGCGCAGCTCCGGAATGTCGCTCCAGCTCACCGCCCCCATGACGTTGAAACCCTGCGAGCGGAGGTCACCGTAACCGGCAATCGCTGACGTGCGGTAGATGCTGTGATCACCCTCGTCAGTCACGTCGGCGTTACCCTGCACGCCAACTCCCTGGTAATCCTTGCGCAGGATGAAGTTCAGCACGCCGCCGATTGCATCCGTGCCGTAGATGGCGGACGCGCCTTCCTTCAGCACCTCCACCCGCTCGATCGCGGCGAAGGGGATCTGGTTGACGTCCACCGCCGAGCCCTGCAGTCCATGCGCCGCCACGCGGCGGCCGTTCAGCAGCACCAGCGTCGCACCCGCGCCCTGCCCGCGAAGGTTGGCGAAGCTGGCTCCGTTATTGCCCCGCCGCTCGGGATCGCTCACGACGTCCGAATTGCTCGCGAGATTGTCGTTCCCCGAACCGTTGGTGGTGAGATAGGACACCAATTGCTCGGGATTGTTGATGCCGTTGCGGACGATCTCCTGGGTGGTGATGATCTGCAGCGGAAGAGGGCTGTCGTTGGGATCGCGCCGGATGCGCGAACCGGTGACCACGATCTCGCCCGAGCCGCTGTCGCTGGTGCTGCTGGTGTTGGCCGGCGTGATCGGCGTTTCGGCGCCCGTCGGTGTCGAGGCAGGCTCCGTCGTGTTGCCGGTCGTGCTCTGCGCGGCGGCCGGCGTCGCCATCGCCAGCGCCACGGCCAGCGCGCTTCCCATCGACAGCATTGCCGCGCGAGTCCCCAGTTGATTCATGATGTTGCTTCCTTGCCCCGAGATCTTCGTCCCTTGTGGGCCGAATAGGAGGCAAGGGACGGCTTGTTGCCAGTCTTTTCTTTGTCACACGCCTGTCCGGCCCGCCTTTCCCGTCAACCAGTCTGGCGCTGTTGCGGGCACGCAACAGGAGGCTTCTCAGCGGCTGGCGGCGATCAGTTCCAGGGCCCGGTCCATGATCGCCGTGGCGCGCACCTCCTCCGGAACGTCGTTGGCGATGAAGGAGAAGACCAGCGTCTCCCCTCGCGCCGACAGCATGTAGCCTGACAGCGCATTGGCGGCGGTCAGCGAGCCTGTCTTGGCGAAGACCCTCCCCTTGAGCGGCCCGTCGCGAAAGCGGTTCCGCAGCGTCCCATCCACTCCGCCGATGGGCAGGCTGGCGCGGAAGGCTGCGCCCCAGGGCCGCCCCGCCGCCCAGCGCAACAAGATGACGACACCGCGTGGGGAAACGCGATTATAGGGCGACATTCCGGACCCATCCGCCAGCGTTGCCGCGCGCGTGGGCACGCCGGCCCGGTCCAGCATGACGCGCACCGCTTGGAGCCCGCCCGCCACATTCGGCTCGCCCTGCGACGCGCCAAGCCGACGCAGAAGCAGCTCGGCATGCACGTTCTGGCTCACCTTGTTGATCGTTGTCAGGTCATCGCGAAGCGGCGCCGGTGTGGCCCGCGCGAGAACGCCTTCCGCCGGTCGATCAACGGTGAGGTTGGACGAGGCTTCAAGATAGCGCGACCGCACATCGCCAAGGACCCTGACGCCGCGCGCCTTCAGCATGCCGCTGAGCCGCCAGGCGGCATGATGGGCCGGATCGTCGATCCCAAGCCGCAAAAGCTGCTCCTCGCTGGAGGAGAGGATGGTTCCGGTCAGGCGCACGGTGCGACTCCCCGGCAGGCGCTCGATGGCAAGGTTCGTCACCCCGTCACCAACGGTGCGCGCATGATTGTCGATGCGCAGATAGTCTGAGGCGCCGACACGCGGAGCCTCGTCGAGCTTCCCGGGAGAGACGCGCAGCGCCACTTCGTTGCTGTCGATCATCAGCGCTGCCAGAGCCGTCCCGGAACGCGTCGGAATGTTGTTCCAGCTCATTCCGAAGCTCCACCGCTCGTCGTGCAGCGAAAGGGCGTCACCGACCACCGACCCTACCCTCTTGGTCCGTGCAGCGATGGCATCGGCGAGCGTCGACAGGCAGTTCGTGCGGCAATCGGCAGCGCTCGACAGGCGAGGGTCGCCATATCCTTCCAGCACCACATCCGGAATGCCGCGCTTCCCGGGTTCGAACCGGACCAGCGTTCCGCCTTCGGCATCCGGCCGATCAAGCCCGGGCATCAGTTCATAAGCCGCCGCGGTGGTGAACAGCTTGGTGTTCGACGCCGGAACGAAGCGCCCGTCCGGGCTGATCGCAAGCAATTCGCGCCCGTCGAGCGTCGCCACCACCAAGCCGAAGCGAACGCCGGGGCCGGCCTCGGCGAGCTTCGCCTCCACCTGCTGCTGCAGGTTCGCCGGACCTTGCGCGCTTGCCGGGGTCGCCGTGAACAGCGCCGCGAGCAGCAGCGCCCTCATTTCTGCTCTCCCCCGCCGCTTGCCAGCAGGCGCATCAGCCGCGGCCAAAAGTCGAAGGCGTCGAACAGGCTGCGCTCCGGAATGCGCTCGTTCAAGCCATGCACGCCGGCGATTTCGCCGCCGACGGTGAAGTCGGCGCTGAACCCATAGGTGGGAATGCCGCGCGCCCGGAAGTGCTTCCCGTCGGTCGCGCCCGGGGTCATGTAAGGCACGATCGGGACGCCCGGTGCGTCCGGGGCCATGGCCTCGGCAAGCGCGGCGAACAGCGCGGGATTGCTTGGCGAGGCCGGCGCTCCGAACGGCTCGCCCAGGATTGTCCATTCGGCTGCCGGATTGTCGCCGACCCGTGCCAAGGTTCGCCGCACCTCCTCGATCTCGACCCCGGGGAAAATGCGGCAATTGATGGTGGCCGTTGCGCTCTGTGGGAGGGCGTTGTCGGCGTGGCCGCCTTCCAGCAGGGTGGGCACGCAGGTGGTGCGCATGGCATGGCCAAGCCGCGGCTCGCGCCCGATCTCGGCCAGCAGCGCCGGGCCGTCACCGCCTGATCCAAGTGCCGCGACCTTGGCCTTCAGGCTGTCGCTGGCGCCAGGAAGCGCGGCGGCATCGCGCAGCATGGCGCGGGTGAGGTCGCTGTCGACCAGCGGGAAGCTGTAGGCCCGCACCCGGCCGAGCAGCTCGCCAAGCTCGTAGATGGCATTATCGGGCCGCGGCCGGGCGCTGTGCCCGCCGGGGTTGCGGATGGTGACCGCGATGTTGGCAAAGGTCTTTTCCGCTACCTGCACCGCGAAGCTGGTCGGCTTGCCCGACGCATCGGCCCGGCCGCCGCCCGAGTCCGAGTTGATCGCGAGTTCGGGCTTCAGCGCCGCCAGCCGCTCCGCCAGCACCCGGCTCGACGCCATGTCGGTTTCCTCGTCGCCGGTGAAGCCGAGGATTAGGTCGCGGTCGGGACGGAAGCCCTGTCGCTTCAGCGTGATGAAGGCGGCCACGAGGTGCGCCACGCCCAGCTTGTTGTCGCTCGCCCCCCGGCCGTAGAGAAAGCCACCTTCCTCGTGCAGCCGAAAGGGATCGCGCTGCCAGTCGGAGCGCTTCGCCTCCACCACGTCCATGTGCGCCAGGAACAGCAAGGGCTGCCGGGCGCCCGTTCCGCGAAAGTGGACAATCATCGCCGCCGTTTCGCCCACCGGCAGGATCTCGATGTCGCGCGCGGCAAAGCCCGCCTGCCGCAACCGGGCGGACAGCGCCCGTGCCATCCGCGGCACCTGCCCGCGGCCCTTGACGGTCGGGATTTCGACACTGGTCTTGAACAGGTCGAGGAGCAGCTTGCCCTCCGCACTGTCGCGGGGCGCCGCCTGCGCCGGGACGGCGGCCGCCAGCAGCAGTGCCGCCAGGGCGAGTGATCGCTTGAACATGGCGCTACCAAAGCAGCAGCGCGGCGGATCATGCAATGGCGCTGGTGCCGTCAGCGCATGAAGTTCACCAGGCTGAGGTTCGAGAGGCGGGAAAATAGCGTGTAGCTCGCCTCCAGGGTGGTCTGCCGCTGCACCAGCTGGCTGGCAACCTCCGCCAGATCGGCATCCTCGTTACGGGACACGAGCCTTTCAAGGATCAGCGTCCGCTCGGCCGCCCGTTCCGCCAGATTCTCGACCTGCGCCTGCCGCCGTCCGTTCTCCGAATGCGCGGCGCGAAGGGTCTTCAGCCCGTCGTTCAGCTTGGACACCGCCTCGTTCATCGCGGACAGCTGCGCCGCGGTCGGTGCGGGCCCCACCGCGCCGGCATCGGAGAGCGCACGGAAGGCCTCGAACAGCTCCGACCCGATCGCGCTGGCGGTGGTGCCGTAGGTGACGTCCAGTCCATCGGCCACGCGCGCTTCGGCAGTCACCTGGTCGTTGCGAAACGCACTGGCGGTCGGCACCCCGGCACAGGCCGCAAGGCTTGCCGGCACGAACGGGGCCGTATCCGTCTGCGATCCGGCGAACAGATACTGCCCTGCCTCGTCGCTGTTCAGCCCGGTGCGGAAACGCTGAAAGGCTTCTTCCATCACTTCCTGCAACCCGTCCGAGCGCCCCGTTCCGATCGCCGACAGCAGCCCGTCGCGCAGCTTGCCGAGCGATTCCACCATGCCGTCCATCTGCGAATCCATGATCGACAGGGTGGTGCCGATGCGATTGCCGACCGCGGCATGGGCTTCCTGCCGGACCAGCAGGGTGCGGGCCGACAGGTTGCGCATGGTCTCGATTCCGAGCGAGGCATAATCGGGCGCCTTCTTGCCGGTCGCCATCTGCTGCTGGACCTCGCCCAGCTTGCGTTGCGAGGCAGCGATGCTTTCGAACAGGCTGCGCTGCATCGGCACGGTGGCCACCCGGTTCCAGCCGCTCATCGTCCCACCATCCCGATCAGGGTTTCGTACATGTCGCTTGCCGTGCTCATCACCCGTGCCGCCGCCGAATAGCTGTTCTGCAAGGTGACGAGGCTGGCCAGTTCCTCGTCGATGTTGACGCCCGAATAGCTGTCACGGCGGTTGATCGCGTCCGACCGGCGCGCTTCCATGTCGGCCAGTCGATCCTTGGCGCCAGCGGCGTCGAGCCCGGCCTGGCCAAGCACGAAGCTGGCATAGCTTTCCATTCCCGACACGCGGCCGCGGCCAAGGTCGACGGGTGCCCGCAACTGGTCGACAAAGGCATTGGCACCCCGGCTGTCGCCTGGCCCCACCGCCTTGGTCCCCACCTCCGCCGCGATATCGAGCCGCGCCAGGGGAAGCGCCCGGCCGGTAGCGGCAATGTCCGGGCGGACCCGCGCGCCATCAAGACCGGCTTCGCGGCCGGACGGAAGCAGCAGCGAGGACAGCGATCGGTCGGTGCCGAACCGACTGGTTGAGTCGGACACCACCGACAAGCTTGCCGTGGGCAGGTTGGCGACGGGCGTGAAGGCCAGCCGGCCGCGGCTGTCCAGCGCCACGCTGCCAAAGGCGCTGAGCGGCCCAGCGTTGAGAGAGGTGACCAGGTCGCCGATGGTGCCGCCGGCGACTGGCGCGATACTGTCTTGCGCCAGCACCCGGCCGTCCGGACCGCGGAGCACGAACTCGGCCGCTTGAGGGGGACCGCTGCCATGGGGGTCGGAAGCGATGAAGCCGGCAGGTCCGAAGGTGCGCGCAGCGGTGACGAGGTCGTTGAGGCCGAACAGCTGCGCAAAGCCGAGCCCGGCCCGGCTGCTCGGGCTGGCCGGATCCTGCGCGACCGCGACGCCAAGCCCGCCTGCCCCGGCGATGCTCAGCCGGCCGCTGCTGAAGCTTGCCGTGGCGGCGCCGCCCAGGCCGGCGTTGATCGCGTCCACCGCATCCTGGATCGTGGCGCCCGGCCCGAGTGCCCCGAAGTCGAGCGTGAACTTCGCCGCAAGCGTGCCGTCCGGCTGCAACGCGGCGACCACGGCGCGGCCGGTGAAGCCAAGCCGGTCGCTCGCCGCAAAGCCCGTCAGCGCGCCGTCGAGACTGGCGGGCGCAGGCACGGTGGTGCCGGCATTGCTGACCGCATTGAGACTTTCGGCAAGCCCGCCGAACAGGCTTCCGATCTCTTCCGCAAAGGCCGGGAGCCGGCGATCGCGAAGGTCGATCAGCCCCCCCAATCGCCCGCCGACGGCCGAGGAGTCGAGCCGCTCACCGGTTTCCGGCCCAAGGCTTCCGTCGGCAGCCGCGAAGCGCAGCTTCACCGCGGGGTAGATCGGCTGGGGCGAACCTTCGCTTGGCGGATAGTCGAGCAGCCGGAGGCGCCGGTCGAGCAGGGTCGCACCCCCGGCGGTATCGATGGTGAGGCGGCCATCCTCACCCTGGCGAACCTCGATCTTGATCAGTCCGGCAAGTTCCTCGACCGCGGTCATCCGCTGGTCGACCGCGCCGTTCCCGGCCCGTCCGCTTGCCGCCTGCCGGGCGACGCTGTCGTTCAGCCCGTCGATCCGGCGCAGCAGGGAGTTGATGGTGTCGACCGTATAGCTGAGCTCACGCTCCGCATCGATGCGAAGGGCGGTGACATCGCTGTCAAGCGTCTGCAAGGCCGACAAGGCCTGGCCGACCGAGCCGACAAAGCTCCTCACCGTCGGCTCGCTGCCGGCGGCGCCGGTCATCGCCACCGCCGCGGCGCCGATCGCATCCAGTCGCGCGGGGAGGCCGCTGGTGTCGCCCGGGGCCCCAAGCAGCGCCTGCAGCCGGTCGAGCGAACTCGCCACCGCTTCCGCCTGGCCCCAATCGCCGGCCCGGCGGTACACGGTGGATTCGAGAAAGCGGTCGGCGACCCGCAGGCTTTCCAGCGCCCGGACGCCGCTGACCCGCCCGGCCGTGACCCCGGTTTCCAGCGGCACCCATTCCCGGGCATAGCCAGGCGTGTTGACGTTCGCGATGTTGTTCGACGCCGACCGCAGGCCCGCCTGGGCGGCGTTCAGCCCCGACAGGGCCGACCCGAGAATGTCGGACAGGCTCATGGCCTAGGAGTGCCTCACCGCTTCAGGTTGCTCAGTTCCTGCAGCATGTCGTCCACCGTGGTGATGATCTTGGACGACGCGCTGTAGGCCCGCTGGAAGCGGATCATGTTGGTGAATTCGTTCGCCAGGTCGACGTTGGATCCCTCCAGCGAGGCGCTGGAGATCATGCCCGAACCAAGCGCGCCCGGCGGGTTGATCGCCACCGCGCCGCTGGCACTGGACAGGCCAAAGGCATTGCCGTTGAGCCGGTTCATGCCGTCGGGATTGAGGACGGTCGCGACCGGTAGCTGGTAGACCTTGCGCGAGGTGCCGTCGTCGAAGATGGCGCTTACCACGCCCTTTTCGTCGACCTCGATCGAGGCAAGGTTGCCGAGCACCCCGCCATCCACGGTGGAGCTGATCACCGCGCTGGCGCCGCTGAACTGGATCAGGCCGTCAAGCTTGCCGTCCGACCCCAGTTGAAGGTCGATCGGCTGGGCGCCCGCGCCGTTGGTCCAGGTCGGTGTCAGGTCGGCGAAGAAGGCGGCCGACGAACCGGCGAGGTCGAGGCTCCCGTCGGGGTTGAAGCGCACGGTGCCGCTGGCCAGCACGCCATCCGCGGCGGTGACGTCGGTGGCCGGAACCGCGAAGATCTCGGCCTGCCACTCGTTGGGCGCGGTCTTGACGAAGCCGACGCTTATCCGGTGCGCGGAGCCTTGCGCGTCATAGATGTCGAAGCTGCGCTGGAAGTGCGGCGCAACCGTGCCCGTGGCGATGTCTCCAACGGCGTAGGCCCCCGCCAGGACCGGCGCGTCCGACTGGAGGTTGGCGCGCAGCTGGAGCCGCGAGGTGGCGCTGGCCGAGCCGGTGAGGTCGCTGAGGCGCACCGACTGGAGGGAGTTCAGCCCCGTGTCGACGTAATTGCCGGTGGGATCGAGCTTCCAGCCCTGGAGATAGTAGCCGCTGGTGTTGCGCAGAAAGCCCATCACGTCAGGCTTGAAGGCGCCGGCTCGGGTAAAGGCGACATCGCTGTCGGCGCCCGTGCCCGAGCGGACCACGAAAAAGCCCGCGCCGTCGATCGCCAGGTCGGTGTTGCTGCTGCTCGCCTGGATCAGGCCCTGCTTGCTGATCAGCGCCTGCGGAGCCGCGGCGACTCCGCCGGCCGAATATTGCGACTTCATCCCACCGGAAGTCACCAGGGTGCGGAATTCGGTCGCCACCCCCTTGTAGCCGATGGTGTTGATGTTGGTGATGTTGTCGGCGACGCCGGCCATGGCGGTCGACTGGGCACCGAGGCCGGACGCGCCGGCATAAAGGGCGGAATAAAGGCTCAAGGGTCGCTGGCTCCCGTTCCTGGACGCGGCCCTCTTGCCGGTCCTTTCCCCCCCTTATAGGACGCCCGCACCGAACCCCCCGGAGACGGCAACATTTGCCGCTTTGCGCCCCGACCCGCCCCTCACTCCTCTAGGAAGAAGGCAGATAACGACAGGCAGGGGATTGCGCCGATGACGCTCAGGATTTCACTTCGCGACGGGGAAAAGGTGGTGATCAACGGCGCGGTGATCCGCGCTTCGGGCCGCACCGATCTCGCCGTCGAAAGCAAGGTCACCATTCTCCGCGGGCGCGAGATCATGAATCCGGCCGAGGCTACCACTCCGGCCCGCGCGCTCTATTTTCATACCATGATGGCCTATCTCGATCCGGACGGGATCGCCCGGCACCACGCCGCCATCCTCGACACCCTTCCGGCGGTCACCCGCCTCGCGCGCTGCGAACCCGGGCGGGAGGCGGTGGCACGGTTCGCAACCCGCGCCGCAAGCGCCGATTACTATCGCGCGCTCGGCGATTGCCGGACCCTGATGCGGATCGAGACCGACGCGCTCGCCGAGGTGGCGGAGCAGGCGGCCTGAGCGGGATCGCCGCCCTTGCCGCCCTTGCCGGACGGGTCCGCGCCGCCGCGCCGCACCGCCGCTTCGGCACGCTGGTCCGCGTCCAGGGGGCCTGCCTCACCATCTCGGGGCTGGGCGGCGCGGCGCGGATCGGCTCGCGCCTTGTGCTCGCCGGGAGCGACGGGCCGCTTGCCGCCGAAGTCACCGCCCTGGCGGCAAGCGAGGCGACGGCCATGGCCTTTGCACCGACCGAAAGCCTCACCACCGGCACGCCGGCCGAACTGGTCGCCGCCGAAGCCGCCCTGCGTCCAACCCGGCGCTGGCTTGGCCGCGTGATCGACGGGCTCGGCGACCCGCTCGACGGGCTCGGCCCGCTCGAACAGGGCCTCGCGCCCGCCCCCCTGCGCGCGCCGCCACCGCCCGCGGCCGAGCGGGCCCGCGTCGGCCCGCTGCTCGCCACCGGCGTGCGCGCGCTCGACATGTTCGCGCCGCTTTGCGAGGGTCAGCGGCTCGGCCTCTTTGCGGGTTCGGGCGTCGGCAAGTCGGTGCTGCTGTCCATGCTCGCCCGCTGGGCCGACTGCGACGTCGCGGTGATCGGGCTGATCGGCGAGCGCGGCCGCGAGGTGCAGGAATTCATCGCCGACGACCTTGGTCCCGACGGCCTCGCCCGCTCCGTCGTGGTGGTCGCGACCTCCGACGCGCCCGCCCTGATGCGCCGCCAGGCCGCCTTCGCCACTCTTGCCGTCGCCGAGCATTTCCGCGGTCAGGGCCTCCGCGTCCTGTGCCTGATGGACAGCGTCACCCGCTTCGCCATGGCCGGCCGGGAGATCGGCCTTGCCGCCGGCGAACCGCCCGCCACCCGCGGCTACCCCCCATCGGTCTTTGCCGATCTCGCCCGGCTGCTCGAACGCGCCGGCCCCGGCCGGGTGGGCGAGGGCAGCATCACCGGCCTGTTCACCGTGCTGGTCGACGGCGACGACCATGACGAGCCGGTCGCCGACACCGTGCGCGGCATCCTCGACGGCCATGTGGTCATGTCCCGCCGCATCGCCGAACGCGGCCGCTACCCCGCTATCGACCTTCTCAAGTCCGTCAGCCGCACCCTGCCGCACTGCCTTCCGCCAGCAGACAACGCGCTTCGCCTGGAGGCACGCCGGGTCCTGTCGACCTACGCCGACATGGAAGAGCTGATCCGCCTCGGCGCCTACGCGCCCGGCGCCAGCCCGGAGGTCGACCGCGCCATCCTCGTCGCGCCGGCCATCGAAACCCTGCTGACCCAGACCAAGGCCGACCGCGGCGACCCGCAGGCCGCCTTTACCGCACTCGGGGAATTGGTCGCATGACCGGCCTCGCCTCCGCCATTCGGTTGCGCCGCCGCCAGCTCGACACCCTGGCGGCAACCCTCGCGGCCGAGCAGGCAGCGCTTCACGCCCTTGCCGGCCAAGCGGACCAGCTTGTCCGCCAGCGCGAAGCCGAACGGCAGTTGGCAGCGATCGTAGCCTTTCCCTGCGACCCCTGGTTCGCCGAAGGCAAGCGGCAGCTCTCCTCCCTGGACGAGGCTCACGCCGCGGGTGCCGCCAGGCTCGCCCAATTGAGGGCCGAGGCGGTCCAGTGCCAGGCGCGCCTGCAGCTTCTGGAGGACGCCGCCGCCGAAGCAAAACGGGCAAAAGGTCGCCGCCAGGAAGCCAGGGCCGCCGCCGCGCTTGACGAACGCATCGCTGCCGTCTGGTGCCGCCGGTGAGCAACGCCTCGCCCTCGCCCTCGCCCCTGGCGCCCTTGCCGCCATCGGTCCGTGCCGACCTGCTGTATCGCGCGGCGCGGTATGAGCTGGACAATCGGCTGTGGCAGGCCGCACTCGGAAACGGGGGCGAAGCCGCCGCGGCCTCGCCCTCCGATCGCCCGGCTGCGGGCCTGCTCCGTCTGGACACGCTGATCGAGGCGTTGAGCGCCGAGGATCGTGTCCAGCCCATCCTGGCGCCTGGCCCCGTCACCCCGCCCTTCCCCCACGAGGGTTCGGGTTCGGGTCCGCTCCGCCTCGGCGTCAACGGAGGCTTCGCGCCGGCGCTGGAACGGGCAGCGGCAAGGACCGGGCTTGAGCCTGCGCTGCTCGCTTCGATCGTCGATGCGGAGGCGGCTCGCGGACCCGACGGCAGCTGGAACCCTGCAAGCCGCAACCCGCGCTCGTCCGCGACGGGGCTCGGGCAATTTCTTACCGGCACCTGGCTTCACGAAGCGCGTCGCCCCGGCAGCTGGCTGCACATGACCGCCGAGGCGCGCGGTTGGCTTGCCCAGGACGGGACCATCAAGGCCGAGGCCCGCCCCGCGCTGCTGGCATTGCGATCCGACCCCGTCGCCTCGATCGAGGCTATTGCCGATCATGCGGCGGCCAACCTTGCCCGCCTGCGGTCCCGCGGCATCGCACCCGCCGGCCTCGGCGAGACCGCCCGCGCCGCCTATCTTTCCCATCATCTCGGGCTTGGCGATGCCATGCGCTTTCTGGGCGGCGGCCTCGGGGAGGAACGGGCCGGCCGCCTGCTCGCGGCGCAGGTCGGCAGCGCCGCCGCAGAGCGCCGCATCGCCGCATCGGGCAGCGCCGCCGGCGCGCATCGCCGCTGGTTGGACCATTATGTCGATCAGCGGATCCGGCCCGACCGTTTCCTTACCGCCTGACCCAGTGAACCGGTCCGATCCGGAGCGAACACCCTTCCGTCAAGAACGCGGACATACTGCGGTTAACGGCATTTACTCCGCTCCGGAGATACAGGTCCACCGCAGTTAACGGCCTTGGCTGCTTCTTCTCCTCGCCGGGTGAGCAGGGATCGTCCCTCTCGCCCGAACCGGGGGGTTCGAGAATGTCCAAGACCACCGCGGCGCTGGAAAGCGTCGTCGCCGAGATCAAGCAGATGCACGCCGCCGCCGATGGCCGCCCGACCGCGCGCCAACGCCGCGACGGGGACCTGGCCTTTGCTCGCCTCCTCCGGCTGCTCAGCCCGCGCTTCCGCCACTTCATTCGCCAATATGGCCTCGGCGCCCACTGGGACGATGCCGAGCAATGCTGCGCCATCGCCGTCCACCGCGCGATTGAAGCCTATGATCCGGAAAAGGCGCAGTTCACCACCTTCGTGAACTGGCAGATCCGCGGCGAGCTCCAGTCGCTCCGCTTTCGCGTCATGACCGACCAGCGCCCGTCGGCGCAGAAGGTCTCGGCCACCACCGTGTCGCTGCACAGCCTGACCGCAGGGCCCGACGGCGAGGACTCCTCGCTCGAAGCCCTGATCGAGGATGAGGATGCGCTTGCCCGGACCGAAGCGTCGGCCAGCGACTATCTTGCCCGTGCCGCCGCCCAGTGCCTGATCGAGGAATTCGTGCAGAAGGGCCGCCATGCCGCGCTGGAGGGTCTGCGCCGCAAGCAGCCTAAGCGGGAACTCGCCCGCGCGCTCAAGGCCGGTGCCCGGCCCGGGCTGGACGAGGAAGCGGTGGAGGCGCTCGAAACCCGCCTCACCCGCGACCGCGAGATCCTGTCCGCCCGCGTGTTCGGCGAACTTGCCGACTATGATGCGCCCGAAGGCAGCGGCCTGTCCCGCGAACAGGTGCGCCAGATCGGCAAGCGCGCGGCCAAGGTGATGGCCGAGCTTGCCGAAGTGAACCCGCGCTTCCGGGTCATGGCCGATTATGCCCCGACGATCGCCAGCCGTCGCAGTCGCCACGACCAGCCGGTCGGACTGCTGCCCGACGTCGAGGGCGCCAAGGCGACCCGGGTGGTGGCCGTCCGCGAACTCGACGCGCCGTCGGTTGCGGCCCGCAATCCGGGGTCTCGCCCGGGGACCAACCGCATCGCCGCCTGAACCCAGCGCTTTTCGTCACAAGGCCCTGCCGCTCCCTTGCGAGCGGCGGGGCCTTTGCTTTGCCTGCGTCGCGGGCAGCGCCTCCACTTGCCAGGGCCCTTGGCTGGCCCTGGCAACGCCGGCCTTCCTGCCGTCTGCTCTCCGGGCCCGGCTTGCCTCCGCAGCGCTGCGCTGCTGCCTTTCCCCGCCGCGACTTACCGTCGGCCAGATCAATCACGCACCCCCGGGGATCGCCGCCACGCCGGCGGGATCGCAGTGCGCTACCCCCCCTGCTGCCCCGGTGCAGCCGGTCGGAGGTAACGGGCAGGCCCCCGCCTTGCGCAGGAAGCGCATAGGAAAATGGCCCGGCAGCATGCGCGCTGCCGGGCCATCGCCAGCCCTGTTGGGGGAAGTGGGCGGGCCGGACCTTTAAAATTCCTTCCAATCGTCTTCGATCGGCCGCGTAAGCGCTTCAATCGCAGCCGCCGGCAGTGGTTTGACGGGGGACTGGTAGACCCCTTCCTTGCCGCGCCTCGGCAGCTTCGATGCCTTGGCGTGGGCCGGGGCAGACACCGCCGCGGGGACCACCGCCTTGGCGGGCATCCTGGCGGCACTTGCCGGCGCCCTCGCGCTTTCCATGGCAGCACCCGCGCCGTCGTAGCGGAAGCGGGCCGACTGCTCTGCAAGGCCGCTCACCTCGCTGAGGAGGTTGCGGGCGGCGGCGGAGGTCTCCTCCACCATGGCCGCATTCTGCTGGGTCGACTGGTCCATGCTGGCAATCGCCGCATTGATCTCGGTGATCGCCAGCGCCTGGGCCTGGTTGTCGGTCGCCATCTGGCCGAGCAGGTCATGCACCTCGCCAACATCGGCGGAGATGTTCTGAAGCGCCGCATCGACCTGGCCGACCGCCTGCACGGCGGTCACGATGTCGGTCTGGGTCACCGTCAGCTGGTCGCGGGCCCGCTTGGCCTCCTCTTCGGCGCGCATCGCCAGCGCACTGACGAGGTCGGCGACCACCGCGAAGCCGCGGCCAGCCTCGCCCGCCCGGCCGGCTTCCACCGCGGCGTTCATCGCCAGCACCCGCGTCTGGAAGGCGATCTTGTCGAGACCCTCGATGACGCTGTCGATGCCCTTGGCGCTTTCGCTGACCCGGCCCATCGCCTGCACCGCTTCCTCCGCGACGCCGCGGCCTCCGCTGACGGTGGCGATGGCTTGGTCGGCGCGGCCCACCGTCTGGGTGGCGGCGCTTGCGGTCGCCTTGAGGCGGCCGTTCATCTGCACAATGGCGGCGCTGGTCTCCTCCAGGCTTGCGGCATTGCCCTCGGTGCGCCGGGCGAGATCCTCGCTCGCCTGAGCGATTTCGCTGCTGCCCGTGCGGATCTCCGCCGTGCTTTCCGCGACCGAGCGGATCAGCGCGCCAAGGCTGGTCAGGGCGGCGTTGAAGCTGCTCTTCAGCTGGGCGTAGCTGGGCGGGAACTCCTCCCGGATCGTGGCGGTAAGGTCACCGGAGGCCAGGCTGTCGAGGTGCCGCCCGACGGTCGAGACGACCTTTTCCTGCTCGGCCTGGGCGCGCTGCTTGTCCGCTTCCAGCACCGCCCGGTCCTCCGCCTGGTCGCGGAACACGGCAACCGACCTGCTCATGGTGCCGATTTCGTCCTTGCGGTCGCCATGCGCGACGCGGATCGAATGATTACCGCCAGCAAGCACGCTCATCTGCTGGTTGAGCTCCAGCAGGGGGCTGACGATGCTCGACCTCACCACCCGGTGCGCCATCAGCAGCGCAACGGCAGTCGCGACAATGCTGACGAGGAGCGAGAGGAGCATATTGCGTTCGACCGACTTGCTCAGCTCGTCCGATTCCCTGGCCGTGGCCGCGACGCGCTCGCTGTTGCGGGCCACCGTGGATTTCACGAACGCGGTCAGGGCAGCGTCCGCGCGGACCATCTGCGCCATGGCGCTCGCCTGCTGGCCGCTGCGCGCCAGCTTGATGGCGCGAAGCACCTGATCGTGAACGTCTCTGGTCTGGCCCTCATACTCGCGGACCCGCGATTGAAGCTCGGGATTGATCGCGGCTGCCTTGCTGAAGCTGTCGACCGCCTGCGCATAATCGTCGGCCAGTTCGGCAAGGCCCAGCTGCTCGGCCTCACTGCCCACCGGATAGGCCACCACGCGATAGCCGTTCTTGACCATGTCGGTGGCATAGCGAAGGCCGCGGATCAGCTGAGGGATCGCCGGAAGCTTGGTCGTGACCAGCGTGGAATATTGCTGGTCGATCGAGCGGATCCGCCACGCATTCACGCCCGCGCTGACCATGCCGACCAGCCCCAGCAGCAGCATCATGGCCAGGATCTTCTTCATGATGCCGATATCCTGCAGTAGCCTTTGCATCTGCCTGCCTCTTTCCTCGTTCACATGGGTCCGGGCGCGCCCCGCCGTCCCTTGCGGGGGCGGGGCGCCATTGCCTTCTTATAGAGGCGCCCCGGCCAACCCCTCGCGCGGGGCCCGAAACACCTGTCCGCCATGGAGAAAGCCGCCGCTCCGGCTCGTTCGGTGCAGCGATGGAGATGACCTCACCCCAGCCGGCGCGCGCGCCCCGCGCCTGGCGGCCGAAGCGGCTGCTGATCACCCGCGCCGCGCAAGACCATGCCCACGGCCGCGCCATTGCCGAGCGCGCCAGGTCGCTCGGCATTCCCGTGGCCGAGCTTGGCGGCAACCAGCTGAGCCTCGGTACCCAGACCGACGAGCGCCGCGCCTATGCCGAGGCCAAGTCGACCCTCGCAGTGGTCGTCGCCCCGCCGTCCAAGCTGCGGCTCCAGCCGATCGCGCCCAGCGCCGACTGGCGGGTTGACCTTGCCGAAGGCTGCCCGGCCCACTGCGCCTACTGCTATCTTGCCGGCTCGCTCAAGGGGCCGCCGATCACCCGGGTCTACGCCAACCTGGATGAGATCACCGCCGCTCTCCCCGCCTACCTCGGCCAGGGCCGGATCACCTCGCGCTCCCGCACCCGCGCGCACGAGGGCACCACGTTCGAGGCAAGCTGCTACACCGACCCGCTGGCGCTGGAGCCGCTGACCGGTAGCCTCGCCGCGCTGATCCGCTTCTTCGGCGCCTGGGACGCCGACGTGCAACTGCGCTTCACCAGCAAGTTCGCGGACGTCTCTTCGCTGCTGGGCCTCCCCCACGCTGGCCGCACCAGGATGCGCGCGTCGGTCAATCCGCCCGCCTACCACCGCTTCGAAGCCGGCACCGACCCAGTCGTCGCCCGCCTCGCCGCGCTGCGCCGGATGGGACAGGCCGGCTACAAGGTCGGGCTCACCATCGCCCCGATCATCGCCGCCGAGGGCTGGCGCGAGGCCTATGCGGAGCTGATCGACGCGGCCGCCGAACAGTTGCGCGGCCTGCCCGGCCTTGACCTTACTGCCGAGCTCATCACCCACCGCTTCACGCCGGGAAGCCGGGAGGTGCTGACCAGCTGGTACCCCGGCTCCGACCTGGAGATGGATCCCGACCGGCGCGCCGAGAGACGCACCAAATTCGCCGGCACCAAGTTCGTCTACCCGCCCGAGTTGATGAATGAGCTCAAGACCTTCTTCCACGACCAGCTCGCCGCAAGGCTGCCCGAAGCGCGCATCCTCTACTGGACCTAGGGACGGCTCGGGAGGAGCCTGCAACGTCCGCTATGGGTGGAAAGCGGACATTGAGCGGCGAATGGAAGAGGGGCACCCGCATGACGGGCACCCCTTTCTTCGCACAAGCTGACGCTGTTTGCTTTAAGCCATCTGAGCAATAGATGAGACGCGACGGCGGCGGCGCATGCTTGCGCCGATCGCGCCGAAGCCAACCATCATCATAGCCCAAGTAGAAGGCTCGGGGACTGGCGCCGTAACGCTCGCTGGTCCGGTAAAGGAAAAGACAGCGAAGCGACCATTTACCCCCAACGCTTGATCCACTGGGAAGCTGTTGCCGCTGTAGAGGAAATCGTCGAACTCTACATCGTTATTACGAAAAGCCTCGAACACACTGCCGCTCACGAAGACCTGGTAAGGCACGATCACGTCACAGAATGGGCTAATCCGTGACGAACAAGTAAGCCCACCGTTGGTGTCGTAAATGCCTGCAAACACCTGTGAAGCTAGCGCCGACACGGCCGCAAAAGCGTCATCTGACGTCTTGAAGGTGAAGTCGGAGCTGCTGTCGCATCCACTGAAGTTGCCGGCACAAGTGCCTGTGGTGAAGCTCACGTTGTAAAGATCGCTCCCAACCTGCACGCCAGTGGCGCCAGTCAACTTACCGTCTGAGTTGATGACAAGAGTGGCAGCCTGTGATGGCGCAGCAATTGACAGCGCCGCGAAAGCGGCGGCAGCAAGCAACTTCTTCATGTGGACCCCTCGAATCACCTTCAGCATTGATGTTGATCAGTTAACGGCTGTTAATTGATAGAACAACAGGTTTTGAGACTGATTGCTCGCTGGCGTGGCAGCTCAGCACGCGGCCAGCGCTGAAAAGGATACGATGTCTGCTTTGGGTCGAAATGCGACATTAGCTACTTAGCTACCAGCGGCTGCTTTCTCCCTTGCAGCCGCAAAGACCGGACGTTCTCCTAGCGGCCACTTGTGGCCATAAGAACGGTAGGTCTGCTTGGCGCCCGTTTCGGTCGTTCTGAATAACACCGGCGGCCCCCGTAAGCGGTCAAACAATCAGCTGCCTGCGGGTGATCGCGTCTGTGGTCCGCGAACTAGTTTCGTGTGGCTCGCATCCGCTTCGGAGATCGAGCGTTCAGATGACGGCCATTAACCGAGAAGCAACCTTGAGCGAAGAGCATCTGAGTCCCGGTCATCTTACCGGTGACGCACCGACCGCCGTCACAGCACAGGGTCTGGTCGATCGACGAGAGCTCGCATTGATAGCGCTTGAGCGTACCCGAATGCCGATGGTGGTGAGCGACCCGCGTGAACCCGATAACCCCATTGTCCTCGCCAATGAGGCGTTCCTTGAGATGTCTGGTTATGGGCGGGACGAAGTGCTCGGTCGAAATTGTCGCTTCCTGCAAGGGCCCGATACCTCGCGCGAAGCCGTGGCCGAGATCGCCCGCAAGGTCTGTGCGGAGGAAGAAGTGACTGTCGAGCTGGTTAATTACCGCAAGGACGGCTCAAGCTTCTGGAACAACCTCTTTATCAGTCCAGTGCGCTCCGATGATGGTGAGCTCCTTTACTTCTTCGCATCGCAGAAGGACGTGACGATCGAGCGTGAAGAACGAGAGCGGAAGCTCTCCGAGCTCCGGTTGATGCGGGAGGTGGATCATCGCGCCAAGAACGTGCTCGCGCTCGTACAAGGTATCGTAAGGATGAGCCGTACCGACAGCGTAGAAGGCTATGCTGCCGCAGTTCAGGGCCGTGTCGAAGCGCTGGCAAGGGCCCACGGCCTGTTGTCAGAGCGGCGCTGGCGTGGCGTATCACTCCTTACGCTTATCAGGGCCGAGGTTGAGCCCTTTGGATCTCGGCAGGTCACCCTGGAAGGCCCGCTCGTCGAACTGCCATCCTCTTTGGTGCAGCCGATCGCGCTACTTATCTATGAGCTGATCGCGAATGCCGCGCAGCATGGCGCCCTGTCGGTGTTTGGCGGACGCGTCTCGATCATCTGGAGCGAGGATGCCGCCAAGAGCCAGCTCGTCTTGCGGTGGCGGGAAGAAGGCGGTCCCCGACCTGCCGATCTCCGGAGAACGGGCTTCGGCTCCACACTGATGACCGGAATTGTCGAACGCCAATTACAAGGCTCGAAGAAGCTGGACTGGACTGCAGCGGGGCTTGCAGGCGAGTTCGTTATTCCCATCGGCCGGCGTTAGTAGTTGTATTCGAAGGACCATTCATGATCTCGAGGCTCACGGCAGTCGTCTCATCAAGGATGGGGTAGCGACCGGAAACCGGAGCGAGGTGCCCGCTCCCGTGGGCTGAGATCGTGACCACTCTCGCTGCAGAGCTGCCAGTCAGCTTCCGCCAGCTTACGTTATGCCCGTTTACCGGATCGCAGCGAGTATCAGTGATTGTTAGCCAACTCAGCTTCTGCGGTTAGGGAGTCAGACTCGATGCCACGAAGATCTGCTTCGATTTCATCCGCAGTTTGGGTCACCAGTTCCACGACCGCTCTGTCATGAGCGATAGCGGCGACGCGGCGAAGCCGTATAAGCCGCTGCTTCATGTCATGGAGGAGCTTCTGGTCCATCTCTCTTCCAAGCGTTCGATGCAGCTCATCCTGAGCACGCCAGCCATGGACAGATCGCTGCTACCCGGCAGAAGCAATCTGAGTAGGGGGTGAACTCCTTGCCATACCTCCCAAAGCCCGTATCAGTCTGCGTGGGGTGGGTGTCGTCTGACTAGTTCAGCTAATCTCGAGTTGCCGGTGGATCTGGAAAGCACCCCTGAGGAAACACGCCTCCGCCTTTTGGTGAATGCCGTCACGGATTACGCGATCTACATGCTTGATCGCGGGGGTCGTGTGAGCACGTGGAACGCTGGAGCGGAGCGGTTCAAGGGTTACCGCCGCGACGAGGTGCTGGGTCAGCATTTCTCAAATTTCTATACGGACGAAGATCGTGCGGCTGACCTCCCTTCACGGGCTTTGAAGATTGCTGCCCGTGAAGGTCACTTCGAGGCCGAGGGTTGGCGCGTCCGCAAGGACGGAAGTCGCTTCTGGGCGCATGTGGTCATCGACCCCATCCGTGATGATGAAGGGAAGCTGACAGGATTCGCTAAGGTCACTCGCGATGTCACCAGGCGCCGCGAACAGGAAATCGCTCTCTACGAAAGCGAGCAGCGATTCAGGCTACTGGTTCAGGGCGTTCGAGATTGCGCCATTTACATGCTCGACACCGAAGGTCGCATCTCCAACTGGAACTCCGGCGCTGAGCTCATCAAGGGTTACTCGCAAGACGAGGTCGTCGGTGAGCATTTCTCGCGTTTCTACACGGAAGAAGATCGTGCTGCCGGCGAGCCCCAGCGCGCACTGAAAACCGCTCTGCACGAAGGCAAGTACGAGCGTGAAGCTTGGCGTGTGAAGAAGGATGGCTCGCTCTTCTGGGCGCACGTCCTGATCGATCCAATCTTCGATGGTAACGGTAATCACGTCGGCTTCGCCAAGGTTACAAGGGACGCGACCGAGAGGAAGCAGTCACAAGAGCAGCTGGAGGAAACTCAGGCAGCTCTTGCTCAAGCTCAGAAGCTTCAGGCGCTTGGTGAGCTTGCCGGAGGCGTGGCACACGACTTCAACAATCTAATGACCGTGGTCGTGGGCTCTGCGGACTTCCTGCGGCGACGGCCCAATCTGCCAGAAGCTAAGCGCCAGCAGTATGTGGACGCGATCCACTCCACGGCGCTCAGAGCCACGAAGCTGACTGATCAGCTACTCGCCTTCAGCCGGCGTCGACCGCTGCAACTGGAGGTGATCGACGCCAATGAGGCGATCGACGGGCTTGCCGATCTCCTTCGAAGAACCCTTGGCAGTCGCATTGACCTCAAGGTGGCACTGGATCCGAGTGCCGGCAGGATCGAGGTCGATGCAGCTCAGCTAGACAATGCGGTTCTCAACGCGGCAGTGAATGCTAGAGATGCTATGCCAAACGGCGGCACGCTGACGATCGCGACACATCGAGAAGTCCGTGCCGAAGGTGACCGGGTTCGGATTGCTATATCCGACACTGGGCTTGGCATGCCCGAGCGTGTTCTTGCGCGAGCCTTCGAGCCCTTCTTCACCACCAAGGGTGTTGGTGAGGGTACCGGCCTAGGTCTTTCACAGATCCACGGGTTTGCCGCGCAAGCAGGTGGCGAAGCGGAGATCTCGTCCAGGGAAGGCGAGGGTACAACAGTATCGATCGTTCTTCCTTCGTCGACGAAGGAGCTCACGGCCACCGATTTGTCCGACGGCTCGACGCAGCTGCCGTCCGGCTTGCGGGTCTTGCTGGTTGAAGACAATCTGCAGGTACGGTCCTTCGCCACTGATCTGCTTCTCGATCTTGGATGCGAAGTTCACCCTGTGGCCTCGGCCGAGGAGGCACTTAGCAGCCTGCCAAGCTTCATGGCCGATGTGGTACTTTCCGACATCGTCATGCCCGGCATGAGTGGGATCGACTTGGCCAAACAGATCGCCAGTGAGCAACCTTCGATCCCCGTAGTCTTGGCAACTGGCTACAGCGAGCAAGCAGTCCAGGGTTTGAGTGGTACACCGGTGGTTCTCAAGCCTTACTCGGCAGCAGAGCTAAGCGCGGTGCTGAAAGGAGCTGTGGGGAAAGCCCGTTTACGTCGTAGCAGGAGCAGCTCTTCTTCGTGATCTCCCGCTAGTAAACGTCTCTAGTGTTCCACTGATGACCTGTAACGCTGGTCTGCTCCAAGCTGGGTCCGGCCTTGGCCATAGCGAGCTCACTCGGCCAACTCGCTATCTCGAGCCGGCTGAAAATGCAGGCCAAGACGCTGTCCGATCTCGGGCGGATGGTCATGACCCCGCGCTCATCTTAGCTCGCCCTTCTCGGTTGCTAGCGTTCGCCTGAACCCTCATGAGTTTCGAACGCTTCGATACGGTCGCGCGGTGCGCAGAAGGTCGCCTTCAACCCCTGCTCCAGATACCTCAGCCGCCCGCTTCCACTCAGGCCTTGCCAAACGCGCCTCATGAGATCGGTCCCAAAGCCGCGCCGCTTTTCGACCTCAGGTGGCGACCCGCCTTTCTCCGTCCAGATCAGCTCGAAATTGTTCTCGTGATCGAACTTCCAATTTACCCTGACGCTTCCCAGGTCCGTTGCCAGCGAGCCATATTTGACCGCATTGGTGGCAAGCTCGTGAAGCGTCAGCGCCATGGCGACAGCCGCTGACGGCTGAACGTCGATGTTTGGACCTTCCGCTTCGATGCGATCGGATTGCGCGAAAGGCGCCAAGGACCGCTGCACCACGGAACTCACCTTCGCGAAAGCCCACGCTTCTTCGACCAGAAGCTGATTGGCGCTGGCTAGGGTGTCCAGACGTGCGTCTAGGGCGCGTAGCGTGTCGGCGGGTGTGACGGCCCTAAGTGTTTTATGGATGATGGCCTGGATCAGAGTGAGGTTGTTCTTCACCCGGTGGTTGAGTTCGCGTCGAAGCAGCTCGTTCTGCTCTTCGATCAATCTTCGTTCCGTTTCGTCGCGAACGATCAATAGCCCGCCCACGATCTCGCCGCGATCCTGTATCGGACCATTGGTACAGGTTACGGCCACCGCCCGCCCGTTGCGGTGGAAGAAGACATCGTCATGCAGCCTCAGTGACCGGCCGGATTCGAACACCGCGTTCAGCGGACAGTCGGAGATAGGATAGCTCGAGCCATCGGTTCGTTTGCTGTGAATAAGATCGTGCAGGCGTTGGGACCTGAACTCGGCCTGCGACCAGCCGAACATCTCCTCGGCGGCACGATTGGCGAACGTCACGCGGCCGTGGCGATCAAGGACGAAGATGGCGTCGATCGCATTCCTCGCGACAGCCTCGAAGACCTTGTCACGGGTAACGCAGTCTGGCTCATGACAATCTTGACCGTGCATAGTCGCCCCCCGGCGAATAAGATCATCGAAATCTTTCACAGATCCGGCTGCGAGTCACGACAAACCCTGAAGCACTCGCTGCCGCCAATCCGAGGAGGCTCACCTCTTAAGGCGACGATTTCCCTGATCGGCATTGAAGATGAGGACGAAGACTTCCCGCTCGTTGATCTCGTTTGAGATTCTGAGCAGTGGACGCTCAAGCCAGCTGAACAAGCGGCCACTTCCCAGGCTTGGCCGCGCACACCGTACGGTCTCCTGACGGCCACAATGAGCCATTCGGATTGTCCGCCCATAATGTCCCCGAATGGTGGAAAGCGAGCGTTAGCCAGAGGCCTTTGCTGACGCTGTTCCACGAGACCACTGCAACATCACTTCGGTAATCAGCAGTGGCCCAACCCAAGCAAGCCAAAGCATATCGGCTTCGAGTGGTTGTAGCGCCTCAGGCGCAGACCGGGACCAGAAGCGGCAGAACACAAACGTCCACGCAGCCACATAACTCCTGATCATCCAGTCTCGATGCTGGTCGAAGCGGCGGTTGCGAACCGCTCTGTATGCCATTGCAGAGAACACGAGCCAGACGACTGCCAGGACGCCGGTGGCCATGCCTGGCGAATGACCCACATCGAATGAGCGAACGAGAGCGGTCACAGAGGCCAGAATGCCCCAAGCCAAATAGGTATAGCCCGCCACTTTGTGCCACCGGAACCACTCACGGGTCATACCAATGCGCAGCGCCACCGCACCTGCGAATAGCATCACGATCCCGCCCGCTACGTGCGCCCAAAGCATAGGCACATGCCCGAGATGAGATGCCTGCCTTGCTGGTCCGAAAGCAGGGACGGCGATAAGCCAGATGAACACGGCAGAGGAAACGGCCGCAGCGCCGATCCAAACGTCGACACGTGCATGCCGATAGGTGCGCTTAGTGCGAGTGGCAGGCTGATCCACGGTGCTTCCCCCGAACCGCTGACTTCCGTTTATGCCTGAGATTCAGTTGAGCCGTGAGTCGGGCAAATCTCCGCGCCGAGTGGAAGGCGGATATTCAGACCGGGGTCTATGCGCAGCCATTTACGAACAGCCTCTGGCAGGACCTATATTCCACGTCTTGCGGCAATTTAGTCGAAGGCGCCTTCCCGCGGCCCCGGAGTCGGCGTTGCCCCTGCCACGGCAGCCAGCAAGGCGACGGCAAGAATAACACCTCCGACAATCAGCAAGGTGCCGGTTCGGATTCCTTTCGGCTTCGGCTGATCAGTTGCCTCCAAGGCTGTCTGCTGGCTGGCCGCCATAGTCATGCTTGCAGCAGTCACGTTAGAGGCACCGACCGAAGCAAGGTTAAATCGAAGCTCGATTGGTGTCGCGGCAACCGTGCTGACGGGCGAAAGTCTCCCGGGCGCCAGAGCCACCGCCCCCAGGCAAGGTTGGGAAGCAAAGGCTGAAGCGGCTGCGAACGCTGCTGTCTTCATGGACGACTTCATCTACTTGCCTCGCGACTTCAAAGCACAGCACGGGTGCGGAGAATGTATCCAAGTTGACGCTTCGCTGAATGACAAGTCAATCCTGCCGCCTGAGGCTGCAAAGGGCTACCAAGTGGATTGTTGGCGATGCATGGTAAGCGGAGAGAAGCTTCCTTCGCTTATCTGTGCAGCATGGACGACCGTGAATCCAAGTAGACGCACACTGCTGATCGGCGGCTCGCTCCTCGGTGTCTGCGCCTTGGGGAGTCTGCTTCCGGCGGCCTGTGCCATGCGGCAGATAAGAGGAGGCCCAACCTCGTCGAAGAAGGACCATCCTAAGCGCCCAGGCGGCAGGGCAAAGCCGATGCTGGAGGAAGACATTAGACCGGTACTCGTTCGGCTGGACGAATGGTTTGCCGCCAACCTGCCGGCCGACAGATATCGGTTCAATGCACCGGCGAGCGATGTCAGGATCGACGAATTCCAGAATTTGGTCAGAGTGAAACTGCCTCGTTCCTTTCGACAACTCTATCGCTGGCATGACGGCGACAGAGACGATCGCTTGGGCCACATTTACGGGCTACCGCTTCTGCCTCTCGCTCAGGTGGCGTCCGAATGGAAGGTCTGGAAGGCGATCTTGGAGGAGTTCGGTAACAACCCTTACATGGTCCCTGGAGGTGCTTGGCCAGCAGGCGCGGTCGACCCGGCCTACACCAACCCTCGGTGGATTCCGCTTACGAGCGATGGGTCAGGTGGTCACATAGGACTCGACTTCGATCCGTGGCCGGGCGGGCGGATCGGCCAAGTCATCATGTTTGGACGCGACGAGGACGTGAAGGTGGTGATCGCCGAGTCGCTAGGCACGTTCCTCCAGTGGATTGCCGGACTGCTTGAACGCGGCAACTTCCGACTGGATGTGGCTGAAGGAGAGACTGTGCTCAGGAACTTCCGGTTGAAGCGGCCTGCCGTCGACCACTTCCACGAAGGTGCCAGGCTCCTGTTGGGGGCGCCTGCACAGTTTCTGTGAGATGCAGCGGCCGACGTCAGCGATGGGCGGAACGCGGACATAAGCCAGGCACCTGAACCAGCGGCCGCTTTCCAGGCTCTGCCGCGAAGACCAGACGGTCTCCTGGCGGCCAAGATTGGCCACTCTTTAGCGGTCAGCCGAATGTCCGCTTTGGGTCGAAAGCGGACGTTGGCCCCGCTTCAGAAATCTACGCGCGATGTTCAAGCCAATTGCACCCACATAAGGGCGCGCCAGAAGACTGTTAGATTCTGGGACACACCAAGTAGATGAACTAGAAGTAAACAGCGTCCCGCTTATGCCGGGACTATGAACATTGATAGCGATCTGGATCTTTCCCCTTGGACCCACCGGATTGTAGTCTTCCTCGTGGGGTGGATCGCTACACTGGTGCTGATCACTGACATTGGGCCAGTCTGATGCTCTCTGAATTTGATCAGGTACAAACCTGAGAGCGACACTCGCCCGACTGTCGGCGAGGCTCTCGATCGGCTTGCCCTTCACGAGCGCCGCCAAATACGACACCAGCAAGCCTTTCTGCTGCAAGGTCCGCCACTACGCTGTCACCGGGCAGCCCGTCCCGGCTGGAGCAACTGCCGATGCCGCTGTCGCCCTCGGCGATGCAGCCCATCCGCTCGGGTCGTCAATCCTTTGCTGTTGCCGCGCGGATCATGGGGGCAGCGAGGTTGGTGACCTGGTCGCGGCGCCGCTGCTCGCGGCGCCTAAAAAGGTGATCGTCTCCGCCGTCTCCTTCAGACGACACTCCTGCCGCGCGACCTCACGCCGCGCCGCGTCCGAATGCTCGGGACCAATCGGCAGCGCCATGGTCATCAACAGCATGGCCGGCGCATGCGCCACCCTCGGCTCCCGCAGCAAGCGCACCCACGGGCAGCCTGCAGCGGAGAAAAAGCTGTCCTACAGCAAACCATATGGGTTAGCACTTGCTCGACTCGGTCCTCTAAGCTGCCGGAGCCGCACATGTCTGACGACCCATCGAAACACTGTATCGACCAGCTGATCGACGACCTTATCGAACGCGAGGGCGGTTATTCCAACCACCCGGCCGACCGCGGCGGCGCCACGCGGTACGGCATCACCGAAGCGGTTGCACGGGCGCACGGCTACACCGGCCCCATGTCGCTTCTGCCGCGCGCCGAGGCGGCTGCCATCTATCGCCGTCTCTACTGGCTTCGTCCGCGGTTCGACCAGGTCGCCCGCCGCTGCCCCAGGATCGCGGCCGAGCTGTTCGACACGGGCGTCAACATGGGGCCGGGCGTCGCCACCACCTTTCTCCAGCGAGCGCTGACCGCGCTCAATCGCAAGGCCACAGACTTTGCCGATCTGGTTCCCGATGGTCGGGTTGGACCCGCTACCCTCGCCGCGCTTGATGCCTTTCTCGACCTGCGCGGCAAGGGCGGCGAGGTCGTGCTGATGCGCGCGCTCGAGGCGCTGCAGGGCGAACGCTACCTCCGCCTGGCCGAAAAGCGCCCTGCCAACGAGGCCTTCCTCTACGGTTGGCTCGCGAACCGTATCGGTCAAGCCGACTGAGGCAGGGGGCCGAACGCCATCGGACCCCCGCCCCATGAGAACTTCGAGAACTTCGTGAACTTACGGGAGAGACCATGCCCCTACTCGACGCCATTGTCGGCCCGCTCGGCAAGCTCATCGACAAGATCATCCCCGACCCCCGCGCCCGCGATGCGGCGAAACTGGAGCTGCTGAAGCTTGAGGGTGACCAGGAAGCCGCGCAGATCGCCCAGCAGATGCAGGCCATCATCGCCGAGGCGAACAGCCACGATCCCTGGACCAGCCGCGCCCGGCCGAGCTTCCTTTACGTCATGTACGCGCTGATGCTGTGGTCCGTACCGATGGGCCTCATCGCCGCGATCGATCCGTCCAAGGCCAATGCCATTGCGGTGGGCATGACCTCCTACCTCCGCGCGCTTCCCGATGAGCTCTACACCCTCTTCGGCACCGGCTACCTTGGCTACACCGCCGCGCGCACCTGGGGCAAGGTCAAGGGCGCCGAGCGCTGAACCCCTCACCTTGCCGCACGGAGTGACTGCCTAGCCCCTTGCATCGCTTCGCCCGTGGAACGATCCTTGCCGTCCGCTCTTTGATGAAACGCGGACAGGAGGGATCGTTTCGTGGGGCCAGAGCTCGAACCGGGTCGCAATTGCTGGCGGATCGAGCGGGCTGGGCGGGCCGCGGTGATCGTGGACGCCTGCGATTATTACCACATCATCCGCCAGATGATGGAGCGGGCCGAGCGCCGCATCCTGATCATCGGCTGGGATTTTGACCCCCGCATCCTGCTCGACCGTGACGACAGCGACGAAAGCCTTGGCGATTTCCTGCTCGGCCTCGCCCGCAAGAAGCCCAACGTCGATATCCGGATCCTGAAGTGGGATCTTGGTGCGCTGAAGCTGCTGGTTCGCGGCAAGGCGCTCGGCTGGCTCGCGCGGCTGGCCTGGCAGAAGTCGATCAAGTTCACCCTTGACCACGCCCATCCCGCCGGTTGCAGCCACCACCAGAAGATCGTGGTGATCGACGACAGCTTCGCCATCTGCGGCGGGATCGACATGACCGGCGACCGCTGGGACAAGTCCGCCCACAAGGACGACGAACCCGGTCGGGTCCGCCCCAACGGCCAGCCCTACGGCCCTTGGCACGACGTTACCATGGCGGTTGATGGCCCGCTGGCCCGTGCCCTGGCCGAACTCAGCCGCGACCGCTGGCGGCGGGCGACGGGCGAGGAACTGCCGGTGCTCGACCAGCGCGACGACTTCTGGCCGGACGAGCTCGACCCGCATTTCACCGACGCCCGCTTCGCCGTGGCCCGCACCCAGGCCGCGTTCAAGGAGTGGGAAGACGTGCGCGAGGTGGAAGCGCTGTTCATCGACGCCATCGAAAGCGCCCACCGCTTCATCTACATCGAGAACCAATATTTCACCTCGCCTCGGATCGCCGCCGCCATCATGCGCCGGCTGGAGAAGCCCGACCCGCCCGAAATCGTGTTGGTGACACCGATCACCGCCGACGGCTGGCTGGAGCAAGTGGCAATGGACGCGACCAGGCTGCGGCTGATGAAGATCATCGGCGCGGTCGATCCCGAAGATCGCTTCCGCATCTATACGCCCAAGACCGCCGGTGGGCAGGACATCTACGTCCACGCCAAGGTGATGATCGTCGACGACGCCTTTCTCAAGATCGGCTCGGCCAACATGAACAACCGCAGCCTAGGCCTCGACAGCGAATGCGATCTCGCCCTCCTCGACGAGGAGCAGCATCGCGCCTGCGTGCGCGAGGTCCGCGAACGGCTGATGGCCGAGCATCTGGGTGCCACCGAGGAACAGGTCCGCGAGACGTTCGAGCGCACCGGATCGCTCCGCGCCACCATCGCCGAACTGACGAGGACCGACGACCGCCGGCTCGAGCCCCTGCCTTACGAGAAGCCGGAAGGCGCCGCCTGCTTTATCGCCGAAACCGAGCTGCTCGACCCCAAGAGCCCCGATGCGATGTTCGAGGGGATGACCCGCCGCACCTTGTTCGAACCCTTGCGCGGACGCTTCAAGGCGCTTCGGAGACGGGGCAAGAAGCTTCCGGTCTGATGCCTCGCTCAAACCGTCGCCGTCGCTGGCAGAACATCCCCCGCATCGCCGCCGAGCTGGTCGACCGCTTCGGCTGGAGCCCGGTGGCGCTGCTCAACACCGTTGACCGGATCACCCCGGGACGAGGGGACCGCGCACGCAAGGTGGGAGCCGGGATCAGTTACGGTCCGCTCGGCCGCCACCAGCTCGACGTCTGGGCACCCTCCCACCCCGACAATGCGCGCCTGCCGGTGGTCATCTTCTTCTATGGCGGCGGCTGGCATTCCGGCGAGCGGGGCGATTATGGCTTCGCTGGCGCGGCCTTTGCGGGACAGGGCTTTGTTTCGGTGGTGCCGGATTACCGGCTGGTGCCCGAGGTGCGCTACCCAAGCTTTCTCGAGGATGCCGCCCTCGCCGTGCGCTGGGTCCAGGCGCATGTTGCCGAATTTGGCGGCGATCCGGGCAAGATCACTGTCGCGGGTCACAGTGCCGGCGCCTACATCGCGGCCATGCTGGCGCTCGACCCGCGCTGGCTTGGCGCAGTTCAGCTCGGCCCGGAGACGGTCCGCGCCGCAGTGCTCCTGTCAGGGCCCTTCGACTTCGCCCCCTTTCGCGAATGGCGCGGCCGCGCGACTTTCGGCACGCACCCCGATCCGGCCGAAACCCAGCCGATCAATCACGTCCGCGCCGACGCTCCGCCGATCCTCCTTCAGCATGGCAGTTCGGACCGCCTGGTGTATGCCAAGAACAGCCGGAACCTTGACGCCGCCTTGTCGCGCGTCGGCGCCCCGCATGAACTGCGCATCTACCGGGGCTGCGACCATGCCGGCACGGTGGTCGCGCTTTCCCGCCCCTTCCGCGGCCGTCACCCGGTGCTTGCCGATGCCGTCCGTTTCTTGCGCTCCGTGCTCGGGCTTCCCACCTCCCCACCATCAGCATGAGCGGGACACATATGGAACAATGGCACGGCACCACGATCATCGGGGTGCGCAAGGACAATCGCACGGTGATCGCCGGCGACGGCCAGGTCAGCATGGGCAATACGGTGATGAAGCCCAACGCCCGCAAGGTTCGCCGGCTCGGCAAGGAGGGCAAGGTGATCGCGGGTTTCGCCGGCGCCACCGCCGACGCCTTCACCCTGTTCGAGCGGCTGGAAAAGAAGCTCGAGGCGCATAATGGCCAGCTGCTTCGCGCCGCGGTGGAGCTGGCCAAGGACTGGCGTACCGACAAGTTCCTGCGCAACCTTGAAGCGCTGATGATCGTCGCCGACGCCGACGTCCTGCTGGTGATCACCGGCAACGGCGACGTGCTTGAGCCTGAGGGCGGCATCGCGGCCATCGGCAGCGGCGGCAACTATGCGCTTTCCGCGGCCAAGGCGCTGGTCGACTACGAACCCGATCCCGAGAAGCTTGCACGGCGGGCCATGGCGATCGCCGCCGAGGTCTGCGTGTTTACCAACGACCGCGTGGTCGTCGAAACGATCTAGGATATTCCCCCAAGTGAATGACGCTTTGACTCCCAAGACCATCGTCGCTGCGCTCGACGACCACATCATCGGCCAGACCGAAGCCAAGCGCGCCGTCGCTGTCGCCATGCGAAACCGCTGGCGCCGGCAGCAGCTCGGTGACGACCTGCGCGACGAGGTCACGCCCAAGAACATCCTGATGATCGGCCCCACCGGCTGCGGCAAGACCGAGATCAGCCGCCGACTGGCCAAGCTCGCCGACGCGCCGTTCGTGAAGGTCGAAGCGACCAAGTTCACCGAGGTCGGCTATGTCGGCCGCGATGTCGAGCAGATCGCCCGCGACCTTGTCGAGGAAGCCGTGCGCCTCGAAAAGGAGCGCCGCCGCCTCGCCGTCCGCCAGGCCGCGGAGGAAGCGGCGATGGAGCGGCTGCTCGACGCGCTGACGGGCAAGGGTTCGAGCGAGGCGACCCGCGCGTCGTTCCGCCAGCGCTTCGCCGATGGCAGCCTCGATACGGCCGAGGTCGAGATCGAGGTCACCGAGGCGCCTTCCACCCCGTTCGAGCTTCCCGGCCAGGGCGGGATCGGCATGATCAACCTCTCAGAGATGATGAGCAAGGCGATGGGCGGCGCGCCCAAGAAGCGGCGCAAGCTCAAGGTGCCCTCTGCGTTCGCCAAGCTGACCGAGGAGGAGGCGGACAAGCGGCTCGACCAGGAGGACGTCACCCGCGCGGCGCTGGCCGATGCGGAAGCCAATGGCATCGTCTTCCTCGACGAGATTGACAAGATCGCGGTGAGCGACGTCCGCGGTGGTTCGGTCAGCCGCGAGGGCGTGCAGCGCGACCTCCTGCCGCTGATCGAAGGCACCACGGTCGCCACCAAATACGGGCCGCTCAAGACCGACCACATCCTGTTCATCGCGTCCGGCGCCTTTCACGTCGCCAAGCCCGCCGACCTCCTGCCCGAGCTTCAGGGCCGCTTGCCGATCCGGGTCGAGCTGAAGGCGCTGACCGAGGATGATTTCGTGCGCATCCTCTCGGCCACCCGCGCCAGCCTGACCGACCAGTATCGCGCCCTGCTGGCGACGGAGGAGGTCACCGTCGACTTTGCGGAGGACGGCATCCGGGCACTGGCGAAGATCGCGGCCGAGGTGAACGAGAGCGTCGAGAACATCGGCGCGCGGCGGCTTCAGACCGTCATGGAGAAGTTGCTCGAAACCGTCAGCTTCGAGGCCGAGGATCGGCGCGGCGAGCGGCTGGTCGTCGATGCCGCCTTCGTGGACTCCCAGCTCAGCGACCTTGCGCGCAATACCGACCTATCGCGCTATGTCCTGTAGCGCCTGGTCATCAACGCGGCGGTAGCGCCACAGAAGGCCTTGCGTGAACGGGGTCCAGGCACTTGTCTCGACCCCGGCGATGCGAAGCTTGTCGGCGACCCACTGGTTGCAGGTCTGCACGGCGCTGGCCCGGCCCCGGCTGACGTAGAAGGCGTCGTCGGGTCCATAGCCCGGATGATCGATCCGGCGCGGCAACCCGTCGAAGTCGGCGCGCACCGCCGCCCACAAGCGGCGATATTCCTCGGGGCGGAGCCGGACGGCGTAGAGCTCGGCTCCGGGCGTCGCGGTCTGGTCGACATGGAGCACCCGCTCGCCACCGGCCAAGGCCGACCACAGCGTGGAGAGCGTGAGATCGCTCCAGGTCGGAGTGTCGAGATAAACCTGCCGTTCCCCGGCGCCGAAGCCATACCAGCGCACCTCGGCCGGCGCTTCGCGCACATGGCTGGGCGGCAGCAGCGCGCTCCAGTCGAGCCCATGAGCCTGTGCGGGCATCACGATGTCCACGTGGATGCCGTTGGAGCGGAGGTAGACGGTGGTGCCCTCGCTGGGCTCCTCCCACTCGCCATTGAGCGCAAGCAGGCCGCCCGCCAACGCCGCGGCGAGGTACAGCAGCGGAACCGCCGCGAGCGCGAGCAGGATCCGCCTTTCCCAACCGCCCTTTCGGCGCCTCCTGACTGCCCTTCGGATCGCCACCGCCAAACCCTGCCTTGCCTAATCGATCCCCGGCAACTATCTGCGCCGCACGTCGCCTGCTAGCCAGCGCGGCATCGGTCGGGGCGTAGCGCAGCCTGGTAGCGCATCACACTGGGGGTGTGGGGGTCGCAGGTTCGAATCCTGTCGCCCCGACCATTTTCTTTCCTTGAAGCTGGAAAAGAGCCGCGACGTCGATGCCCCAACTGAGCCTGACCCTCGCAGCCGCTGCGCCCGCAGCGCCCGGCGGCGCCGCCGCCTTCATTCTGCAGATCTTCCCGTTCCTGCTGATCTTCGTGATCTTCTATTTTCTGATGATCCGTCCGCAGCAGAAGAAGATGCGCGATCATCAGGCGATGATCGCGGCAGTCAAGAAGGGTGACGAGGTGATCACCGCCGGCGGCATCCGGGCCCGGGTGACCCGCCTGATCGACGAGCGCGAGGTCGAGGTCGAGATTGCCCAAGGCGTCAAGGTCCGTGTGGTCAGGGCGACCCTTTCCCAGGTCCTCACCGCCACGCCCAAGGGCGCCAACGACTGATGTTTGATCCGCCGCGCTGGAAAATCTGGGGGATCTTCCTGGCGATCGCCCTTGGCATCGTCTTTGCCATCCCGAGCTTCTTTCCCAAGAGCCAGGTTGCGGCCTGGCCAAGTCTCGCGCCGCGCACGCAGATCGCGCTGGGGCTTGATCTTGCCGGCGGTAGCCAATTGCTGCTCGAGGCTGATCTCGCCGATGCCGAGCGGCAGCGACTGTCCGCGATGGAGGACAGCGTGTCGCAGGAATTGCGACGCGACCCTCGCATCCAGGCCGGCGACATCTCGACCTCGGATGGACGCATCAGCTTCATCCTGCGCGATCCCACCCAGCTTGACGCCGCGGTGGAGCGCCTCCGCACTCTGACCGCCGGCGTCGGCCTGACCGGAACCCGCACCTGGAACGTCAGCACCAGCGACGGCAACCGCGTCATCATGACCCCGACTCCGGAGGGCGCCCAGCAGGCAGTCCGTGATGCGATGACGGTGGCTCGCGATGTTGTGCGCCGCCGCATCGACCCGTCGGGAACGCGCGAGGTCACCGTCATCAACCAGGGCACGAACCGTATCCTGGTGCAGGTGCCGGGGGTCGACGATCCCGAAGCGTTGAAGCGCCTGATCGGGCAGACCGCCAGGCTTGAGTTCAAGCTGGTCGACGAGCGCGCCGATCCGAACCAGGTCGCGCAAGGGCGTGCCCCGGCCGGCAGCCAGGTGCTGCCGATGGCCGATGGTTCCGGCGCCATTGCCGTGCAGCGCCGGGTGATGGTGGCAGGCGAGCAGGTCAGCCGCGCCCAGCAGACCTTCGATCAGCAGACCGGCGCGCCGAACATCACGCTTGGTTTCGACGCCGCCGGCGCGCGGCGCTTTGCCCGCGCCACCACCGACAATGTCGGCAAGCCATTCGCCATCATCCTCGACAACAAGGTGCTCTCGGCGCCCAACATCAACGAGCCGATCATCGGCGGTTCGGCGACCATCTCGGGCAACTTCACGGTGGAAACCGCCAACGAACTTGCCGTTGCGCTGTCCTCGGGCAAGCTGCCGGTGAAGCTCGACGTCATCGAGGAGCGCACCGTGTCGGCCGAGCTTGGCCGCGACTCGATCGGCAAGGGACTGCTCGCATCGGCCATCGCGGTCCTGGCCGTGATGCTGTTCATGATCGCCACCTATGGCCGGTTCGGCGTCTACGCCAACATCGCGCTGATCGTGAACTCCTTCATGATCCTGGCCATCATGGGCATCTTCGGTTCCGCCCTGACGCTTCCGGGCATCGCGGGCTTTGTGCTGACGATCGGCGCCGCGGTCGACGCCAACGTGCTGATCAACGAGCGCATCCGCGAGGAGCAGAAGCGCGGGCGCAAGCTGCTGGATGCGATCGACACCGGCTACAAGGAAGCGTCCACCGCCATCTTCGACGCCAATATCACCAACACCATCGCTGCCGCGCTGATGTGGTACTTCGGGTCGGGCCCGGTGCGCGGGTTCGCCATCGTGCTGCTGATCGGGATCATCACCTCGGTGTTCACCGCCGTGAACTTCACCCGCCTGCTGGTCGCGCTGTGGGTCCGGCGCCGGCGGCCGCGCGAACTGCATATCTGAGGCCCATGCCATGAAGCTGCTGAAGCTCGTTCCCGACAACACCAACATCGACTTCATGAAGGTGCGCAACATCGCGCTCATCCTGTCGTTGCTGGTGACGATCGCGAGCCTGGTGCTGGTCGGCGTGCGCGGGCTGAACCTCGGCGTTGATTTCATCGGTGGACAGGTGGTCCGTACCACCTTCGCCCAGCCGGTCGCCATCGAGGACCTGCGAAATCGGGTCGAAGCGCTCGACGTTGGTGAAGCGAGCATCCAGGAATTCGGCGATGGCCGGACCTATCAGATCCGCCTGCCGCGCCCGGAGGGTCCGGAATCGCAGGCTGCGGCCATCACCGGCAAGGTCCGCACCATGCTTCAGGCCCAGTACCCGGGCGTCAATGTGGGCGCGGCGGAGGCGGTGTCCGGCAAGGTGTCGGGCGAGCTTGCGCAGGACGGCCTGCTGGCCATCACGCTGGCGATGCTGGGCGTCGCCATCTACATCTGGTTCCGCTTTGAATGGCAATTCGGCGTTGGCGCGCTGGTCACGCTGGCGCATGACGTGGCGCTGATCCTGGGCTTCTTCGCCGTCACCCAGCTACAGGTGGACCTCAACATCGTCGCGGCTTTCCTGGCGGTGGTCGGCTATTCGCTCAACGACACGGTGGTGATCTACGACCGAATTCGCGAGAATTTGCGCAAGTTCCGCAAGATGCAGATCGTGCCCATGCTCAACCTGTCGCTGAACGAGACTTTGTCGCGGACCATCGTCACTTCCGGCTCGATCATGCTGGCACTGGCCATGCTGCTGATCTTCGGCCCCGACGTCATCTTCGGCCTTACCGCCGCCATCCTGCTCGGCACGTTTATCGGCACCTATTCGTCGATCTACATCTCGGCGCCGATCCTGGTCTGGCTGGGGGTCAAGCCCGACAGCTTCCTCAAGGTCGAGGACAAGGCGCCAAACCTGGCGGGCGGAGACGGGGCGGTCGTGTAAGCGCGGGTTCAGCCGCTTGCCCCCACTATCGCTTGGCCTCCCCCCCCGTTTTGCCCTAGAAGGCCGTCCATGCTGAAGCCCAATCGTCTGTTTCTCCTCGCGCTGAGCGTCGCGGTGGTGCTGCCTGCCGCCGGTTGCGCTCAAAACCGCACCAGGGCCGACACGGCCTATGTCGCCCGCGACGTCAACACGCTCTACGCGTTGGCCAAGACCCGTCTTGATCGTGGCGACTATCAGGAAGCCGCCAAGATCTTCGACGAGGTGGAGCGCCAGCACCCCTATTCGGTCTGGGCCCGCCGCGCTCAGCTGATGAGCGCGTTCAGCTATTACATGGCGCGCACCTACCCCGATGCGATCAGTTCGGCCCAGCGCTTCCTGACCATCCATCCGGGCAACAAGGACGCGCCCTACGCCAATTACCTGATCGCGATGAGCTATTACAATCAGATCGGCGACGTGACGCGCGACCAGAAGATCACCACCCAGGCCAGCGACGCCTTCCAGGAGCTGGTCCGCCGCTATCCCGAAAGCCGCTATGCCGCCGACGCCCGGCTGAAGCAGGACCTCATCAACGACCAGCTGGCCGGCAAGGAAATGGAAGTCGGTCGTTATTATCAGCGGTCGGGCAACTGGTTGGCGAGCGTCAATCGCTTCCGCACCGTGGTCGAGAAGTACCAGACCACGACGCACACGCCCGAAGCCCTGATGCGCCTGACCGAAAGCTATCTCGCGCTCGGCACCCCGGACGAGGCGGTTAAGTCGGCCGCCGTGCTCGGCCGCAACTATCCCGGCACCGTCTGGTACCAGCGCGCCTTCTCGCTGGTCCAGCGGCACGTGCCCAACGCTCCGCGCCAGGCGGCTTGAGGACCAGCGCCGAGCCGACATGCTGAGGCAGCTCGTCATCCGTGACGTGGTGCTGATCGATCGGCTCACCCTCGATTTCGGCGATGGCCTTGGCGTGCTCACTGGGGAAACCGGCGCGGGCAAGTCGATCCTGCTCGATTCGCTCGGCCTTGCGCTTGGAATGCGGGCGGACAGCGGACTCGTCCGGTCGGGCCAGGAGGCCGCCTCGGTCACCGCCGAGTTCGACCTCGCTCCCGGCCACCCTGCCCTTGCACTGCTGGACGAGGCGGGCCTGGAGCAGGAGGCGGGCGAACCGCTGATCTTTCGCCGCACTCTCAAGGCCGATGGCGGAAGCCGCGCGTTCCTGGGCGGCGGCCCGGTGCCGGCGGCGACCCTGCGCGAGGCGGGCGGCGCGCTGGTCGAGATCCACGGTCAGCATGACGACCGGGGGTTGCTCAATCCCAAGGGTCACCGCGCCCTTCTCGACAATTTCGGCCGGGTGGATCCGGCGCCGGTGGCGCGAAGCTGGAAGCGCTTGTTCGATCTCCGCAGCGAGCTTGAACAACTTCGCCGCGACGCTGCCGACGCCGATCGCGACCGCGACTTCCTCGATCACAGCATCGCCGAACTGGCCAAGCTCGAACCTGAAGAAGGCGAGGAGCAGCGGCTGGCCGAAAGGCGGTCGGCGATGAAGCAGTTCGCCAGGGTGCAGGAGGATCTGGACGGCCTTGCCGGCCTGTTCACCGGCTCGGACGGCGGGCTTTCGCAATTGCGCCAGGCCGCCCGTCGGCTGGAGCGCATCGCCGATGTCCACCCTCTGCTGAGCGAGGCGCTCGGCGCGCTCGACCGTGCGCTGGTTGAAGGCGGTGATGCCGAGGAAAAGGTGATCCAGGCCCAGCGAGACCTGGCTTTTTCGCCGGACGAACTGGAAGAAGCGGAAGCACGATTGTTCGAGCTTCGCGGCCTCGCCCGCAAGCACCGGGTCGAACCCGATCAGCTGCCCGGCCTACTCGCCAATATGCAAGCGCAGAGGGAAGCGATCGACCAGGGTGAAAGCCGCATCGGTGAGGTCGAACGCGCGCTCGCCGTCGCACAGGAGGAGTACGCCGCAGCGTCCGCAGCGCTGACCGCGGCCCGCAAGGAAGCGGCCAGGCGGCTCGACCGGGCGGTCGAGGGCGAGCTTGCGCCGCTGAAGCTGGAAGCAGCTCGCTTTCAGACGGTGGTTGCACCCGGCGAGGCAGGGCCCATGGGCGCCGACCGTGTCGAATTCGAGGTGTCCACGAACCCCGGCGCACCGTTCGGGGCGCTGACGAAGATCGCGTCGGGGGGCGAGCTGTCCCGCTTCATCCTCGCGCTCAAGGTCGCGTTGGCCGAAGAGGGCGGTGCGTCGACCATGATCTTCGACGAGATCGATCGCGGAGTCGGCGGCGCGGTGGCGAGCGCGATCGGTGAACGACTGGCGCGGCTTGCGACCAAGAGCCAGCTGCTGGTGGTCACCCACAGCCCGCAGGTCGCTGCACGGGCCAGCCGGCATTACCAAATCGAGAAGAGCCACGGTGAGCAAGGCACGCGCACCACTGTCCGCTTGCTTGACGCCGACGAGCGCCGCGAAGAGATTGCGCGAATGCTGTCGGGCACGGCGGTCACCGAGGAAGCGCGTGCCCAGGCCGCGCGCCTGCTCGAGACTGCCTGAGCCCCCGCTCAGTCGGCGGCGGTGAGCTGGCGCTGCCCTCCCAGCTTGTAGACCTGACCCCACTTCATCACGAAGCCGACATTCTCCAGCAGGCGGATGTTGGCGAGCGGATCACCCTCCACCGCGATGATGTCGGCGTCCTTGCCGGCTTCGATGGTGCCGGCAGTCGCCGACACGCCGAGCAGGTCCGCGGCGTTGACGGTCGCCGACTTGATCGCCTCGGCCGGTGCCATGCCATTCCTGACCATCAGCGCGAACTCCTGCGCATTCTGGCCATGCGGGCTGACCGCGCTGTCGGTGCCGAAGGCGATCTTCACACCCTCGCGGATCGCGCGCGCGAAACTCTTTTCGGCATTGCCGCGGGCAGCGGCGGCCTTTTCGAACTGAGCAGGGGTCAACGCACCGCGCTCGCCGTCGCGATAGGCGGCGGCGGGGGCAAGCAGCGTCGGCACGTAGTAGGCGCCGCTCTGCTTGTAGAGACGGAAGGTGTCGTCATTGGTGAAGGTGCCGTGCTCGATCGAATTGACCCCTGCGCGCAGCGCGGCGTTGATCCCGTTGACGCCGTGGGCATGGGCCGCAACCTTTCGGTCGAATGAGCGCGCCGTTTCGACGATCGCCTTCATCTCGTCGTCGGCCATCTGCTGGTTGAGCCCGCCCGCGACGTTGCTGAGGACGCCACCGGTGGCGGCGATCTTCACCACGTCGGCGCCGTCCCGGATCTGTGCGCGGGTGGCGCGGCGACAATCGTCGGGTCCGTTGCAGACATGGGTCTGGTGATTGTGGCCGATCTCGGCGAGCTCGCGGTTGACGCCGTTTACTGGATCTCCGTGGCCGCCGGAGACCGAAACCATCCGCGCGGCCATGACGATGCTTGGCCCAACAAAGGCTCCGCTGTTGATCGCGTTCTTGAGGGCGCGAATTCCCGGCGGGTCGCCGCCAAGGTCGCGCACGGTGGTGAAGCCGGCGGCAAGCGTCTTCTTGGCGTTTGTCAGCGCGGTATACGCCTCGTCTTCATCGTTACGGACCGGCGCTTGCAGCCGCGCCTGCAACCGGTCGTCGAGCCCGCCAAGATGAACATGGCTGTCGATCAGTCCCGGCATGACCGTGCTGGTGCGCAGGTCGACGATGCGAGCGCCCGGCACGTCGGCGAAACCGCTGCGGATTTCGGTGATCTTGCGGCCCTGAACGATGATGGAGGCATTGCGTCGCGGCGCCCGGCCGGGAACGTCAATCAGCGTGCCAGCGTGGATCACGGTGACGGATTGGGCGGGTGCGGCCTGCACAAAGGCGGCGGCGGCGAAAAGCATGAGCATGGTTGATCCCCCTCACGTGTTTGCGCGCAGCTTAGCCGGGGTGACGATCCTGCCAATAGCGGAATGCCTCGCGCTGGAGGCGATCGATCAGGCGGCGCGCTTCGGGGCCAGTCCATTCACCGGAGAAGCGGTGCTTCTCCCAGCTGCCGGTCCACCAGCCCTGGCCCGGCAAGCCGTCCGATTGCCGCACCACCAGCACCGCAAGCTCGGGTTCGCCGTCAGCTTCGGCGGCCTCGTCAATCGCGGTCAGCGTCTTGCACAGCGCGCGCATCTTGGGCCGGGTGAAGACATGGCCGAGCCGCTCCAGCAACTCCGAGTAAGTGAGCGGGTGACCAGCGGCGGCGGCGGCCAGCAGATGCTCGCGCACCGCTGCCGGGTCGGCAATGCTCACGCCGCCGGCTGCACCGCGACCGGGGTCAGTTCATAGACTTCGAGCCGAGCGCCGGACCGCGGAAAGGGGATGGCAAGGCGCCAGCGCATGGGACCGATCCGCTCCACCACCCCGGCCATGTCGCGGCTGGCGTCTTCGCCATAGGCCTTGGGCTGCTCCTCGCTGCCAAGGGCGATGCTGCCAAGGAAGATCAGCCGGGTCTCCTCGTCGTCTTCCCACAGCCGCCCGGCAGGACGCTCGGAACCGGTCTGCTTGACGATGGTGAGCAGGTCCTGCTCCACCTCCACGTAGCAGAAGAAGGGCTTGAACCGGACGAGGGCGGGCGCGCGGCGGTCGGTCCGGCCAAGCCTGACGAGGCGGCAATTGTAGCTCCCGGGGGTAGGCGCCGGACGCGCCAAAGCGGCGCCGGGCTGGAGCAGCACGCCCTCTTCACGCAACGCAGCAGTGGAGCGCGCAGCCCGCAGCTCCGTCAGCGCCTCGCTCCAGGCCATGGGCAATCGGCGCAGGCGTTCGGCATCCTCCGTGTTGGCAACGGCAAGCCAGCGGTCGGCCTTGGATAATGGCGTCGCATCGGCAACCGGCGCCGTGGGCAACCGCGGGCGCTCCCCAACCGTGCAGGCTGCCAAGGCCAGCAGGGTTACCATCATCGACAAGGAGCGCGCGTGTTTCATTCCATCCTCTCGCTAGCACAGCCCCCCAGCCAGTCCACAGAGACAAAGGGCTGCACTGGTTAACAAAGTCTTGCGACGGGGCCGTGACGGCCCCAAGGCGCGGCGGATGGATGCCCCCCGCCACGCCCCTGCCGCCACCCTCTCCCGCGCCGGCCTGGGACTGGGGATCGGCGCCTACACGGCGTGGGGGCTGATGCCGCTCTACTTCAAGCTGCTGCTGGGCGTGCCGGCCCTGGCGATTGTGGCGCACCGGGTGGTCTGGTCGTTCCTGCTGCTGGGCGGGCTGATCACCCTGAAGCGCGCCTGGCCCGCGATCCGCGAGGCGCTGGGACAGCCAAGGACGGTGCGGCTGCTGCTGGCGACGTCAGGGCTGATCGGCATCAACTGGTTGCTCTACGTTTATGCGGTGAACAGCGGGCACATCCTGGCCGCCAGCCTTGGCTATTACCTCAATCCGCTGGCCAACATCCTGCTCGGCCGGTTCGTGCTGGGTGAGCCGCTGAGCCGGGCGCAGTGGGTGGCGGTGGCGCTGGCGGCGGTGGGCGTGTCGATCCTGGCGGTGGGGGCGCTTTCCCACTTGTGGATCAGCCTTTCGTTGTGCGTCTCCTTTGCCCTGTACGGCCTGCTCCGGAAGGTGGCGACGGTGGAGGCAACGGCGGGCCTGGGGATCGAGACCGCGCTCCTCCTGCCAGTGGCGGTCGGGTGGCTGGCCTGGGCCACCCTGGCGACGAGCCAGCCGGTTTGGGGGACCGACGGCATCGATACCTTCCTGCTGGTGCTTGCCGGCGCGGTGTCGACGGTGCCTCTCCTTCTGTTCACCGCCGCCGCCCGGCTGCTACCTTATTCGACGCTCGGCATCCTTCAGTTCATCGCCCCGACCCTGCAGTTCCTGGTTGCCGTGTTCCTGTTCGGCGAGCCGTTCACCACGCCCCATGCCGCCGCTTTCGCCTGCATCTGGACGGCGGCGGCCATTTACCTCATCTCCGCACTTCGGACCGCCCGGACGACCTAGGAAGGATCACCCATGATGAACATCGTCGCCCTGCTGATCGGACTGGTTGCGCTGCTCAGCGCTGCGGTCGCCTTCCTGCCGCTGCTGGGCTGGGCCAACTGGCTGATCCTGCCGCTGGCGGTGGTCGGCGCCGGGATCGGGCAGCTGAGCGGCGGATCGAAGGCGGGCCGCAACCTTTGCATCTTCGTGATCGTGATCGGCGCGCTGCGGCTGATGCTGGGCGGCGGGATCCTCTAGCGCGTCCTGACGTAGCGGCCGGGGGCGTCCTCGATCGCCTTGCGCTTGCCCTTGCCGGGAATGCGCGCACCCTTGGCCGGCACCTGGGCGGGCGCCCGCTCCTTGAGCCATGACAGCCAGTCGGGCCACCAGCTGCCCTTGTGTTCGGTGGCACCCGCGATGAACGCGTCGAGGTCCTTCGGCTCGCCCTCGTTCAACCAATATTGATACTTGCCCGCGCTTGGTGGGTTCACCACCCCGGCGATGTGGCCCGAGCCCGCCAGCACGAAGCGCTTGGGACCGGGGACATGGTCCATGATCTTCCACACGCTTTGCGGTGGCGCGATATGATCCTCGCGCCCGGCCTGGATGTAGAGCGGGGTCTCGATCCGTTTGAGGTCGATCGGAGTGCCGTCGACGCTGATGCCGCCCTCCTCGACCAGCTTGTTCTGCCGGTAGAGCGTCTCGAGATAGTCGCGGTGCCAGCCGGCCGGCAGGTTGGTGACGTCGCCATTCCAGTGCAGCAGGTCGAACGGCGGCGGCTCCTTTCCGAGCAGGTAGTTGTTGGTGACGTAGTTCCAGATGAGGTCGCGGCCGCGCAACAGGTTGAAGGTCGAAGCCATGACCCGGCCGTCGACCACGCCCGTGTCGGCCGACAATTGGCTGAGCAGGCCCATGGTCTCGTCACCGAGGAACAGGCGGAGGTCGCCGGCATGTTCGAAGTCCACCTGCGCGGTGAAGAAGGTGGCCGAAGCGACCTTGTCCGCCTGCCCCCGTGCCGCCAGCAGCGCCAGCGTTGCGGCAAGCGTGGTGCCGGCCACGCAATAGCCAATGGTATGGACGCTTTCGACGCCGAGCAGGTCGCGCACGGTGTCGATGGCGTCGACCTGCCCCCGCAGGACATAATCGTCGAGCGTTACGTCCTTGATCGTTTCGTCCGCCGACTTCCAGCTGACCATGAACAGGGTGATCCCCTGCTCGACGCACCAGCGGACGAAGCTTTTCTCCGGCGTCAGGTCGAGGATGTAGAAGCGGTTGATCCAAGGCGGAAAGACGATCAGCGGTGTTTCCAGCACTTTGTCGGTGGTCGGCGTGTACTGGATCAGCTGGTAGAGCGGGGTTTCGTGGATGACCTTGCCGGGCGTGGTGGCAAGGTTGCGGCCGACTTCGAAATGACCCTTGGCGACATGGGTCATCTGCCCGGCCTTCAGGTCGTCGAGCATGTGCTTGAGGCCGGTGAGCAGGTTCTCCCCGCGGCTGTCCATGGTCGCCTTCAGCACCTGCGGGTTGGTGAGGGCGAAGTTGGACGGGCTCATCGCGTCGACGAAGCTGGCGGTCAGGAACTTCAGCCGCTGGTGAGCTTCCGCATCGAGGCCTTCGGCCTCTTCGGCGGACTTCATCAACTGGTCGGAGATGGCGAGGTAGGACTGGCGAATGGTGTCGAACAACGGATTGTCGTGCCATTCGGGCGCGGCGAAACGCTTGTCCTTCCGGTCCGCCGCCGCCGCCATGCCGCCCAGCATATTGCCCCAGGCCTCTAGCCCCTTGCCCCAGGCTTCGGCGCCGGCGGTGAGCAGCGCCATGGGATCGGGCGCATGGGGAAGCTTCAGGCCGGGCGCGGGCTCACCCGCCTTCCAGCTGTCGGCCCAGCTTTCCAGCAGCATCTGCTGCGCGCGCCCCATCACCTGGGTCCAGTGCTGCCAGTCCTCTAGGGTCGGGATGGCGGCCGTGGGCGCGTCCGATTCGGTGGTCATGCGGCACCCCCTGCGGTTCGAAGTTCTCGAAGTTCACATAGGGCGGCGGTCTGCGTCTCCGCTGCCTGCCGCCACCCCGCCCTTCCAACGAGGCGAAGTTCTCGAAGTTCACACAGGGCGGCATTTCGGTTGCGGGCCGAACCCGGGGTGAGACGCGCGGGGCTGACGGGCGGGAAGTTCGTCATGAGGCAAGCATGGCATAGTGGAGCGGTGTAGGACAGCCCGGCCACTCTCCCCCTACCCCGGGCGCGGCCCGGGTGACGGCGTGGGGGGCGAGCGTGTAGGTGAGCGTCATGACGCCCGACCTCCCCGCTCCCACATTGCCGCTGGCGATCCAGGCGATCGACCTGTTCGGGATCGCGGTGTTCGCCGTGTCGGGCGCGCTGCTGGCGGCGGAGCGGCGGCAGACCTTCGTCACCTTTTTGTTCTTCGCGGTGGTCACCGGGGTCGGCGGCGGCACGCTCCGCGACCTGCTGATCGGGGCGCCGGTGTTCTGGGTGCAGGGCAATGAAGTGCTGCTGATCTGCTTTGCCGCAGCGACCCTGGTCTGGCTGGCGAGCCGGCGCTGGTTTGCGGGCCGCGCCCTCTTGTGGTTCGATGCGGCGGGACTGGGCGCCTACGCCACCTATGGCGCGGCCAAGGCGCTGGCGTTCGGGATCGCCCCGGTGCCGGCCTTCGCCATGGGGGTGCTGACCGCCTGCGCGGGCGGGATCATCCGCGACGTGCTGGCGGGCGAGCCGTCGATCCTGATGCGGCCCGAGCTTTACGTCACCGCGGCGGCGCTGTCGGCCGGGCTGCTGGTCGGGCTGGCGATGCTGGGCATGACCGGTTGGGCGGCGGCACTGCTGGCGGCGGTGGCAGGCTTTGGCTTGCGCGGTCTGGCCATCGCGCGGGGCTGGAGCCTGCCTGCCTACGGGCGGTGAAATCCTTGGCCGGGCAAGGAGATAAGCGGGCTGCAACTTGGCCGCAGCTCGGCTAGGGGGAGCGGATGGGCGTGGCCTTTCCTTTTCCGGCACTTGAGGCCGACCTGCCGGTGCGCGCGCGGCGGGTGAAGCCGCGCCGGCAGCGGCTGGCCGGACTTGCCGCGGCGCTGGCCGTCGAAGCGCTGGTGGTCCTGGCGCTGCTGACGCTCGGCGCCGACCGCTTCGCGGAGATGGCGAAGGAAGGCCAGCCGCTCAAGACCTTCGACCTTGCCGCGCCGAGCCCCGAGCCGGTGGTCGAGGCGGTCAAGGCGCCCGAGACCAAGGTGGTGACGAAGGCCCAGCCGCAGCCGCGCGCGCCGGACGCGCCGAGCGTTCCTGCTCCGCCCGCGCCCTCGGTGCAGCCGCCGATGCCGGCACCGCCCCAACCCTCGCCGCTGGTGGAGCTGTCCCGCGAGGATCTGGCGGCGGCGGACCTCCGTTCCTTGCCGTCGGTCGCCAAGCCGGTTGCCAGGGCAGGACCTGCGGCGCCGAGCAGCGCGGCCGATACGCCGCTGGCCTCCGGCACCGGGCCGAACGGAGAACGGCTCTACGCCGCCGCCTGGCAACGCGGCGAGCCGACCGAGCAGGAGATGCGCGGTTACCTCCAGACGGCACAGCCCGGCTGGGCGCTGATCGCGTGCCGGACCGTGGCTGACTTCAGGGTCGAGGACTGCGTCGCGATCGGCGAATCGCGCGGATCGCAGCTGGCCCGCGCCGTCATCGCCGCGTCCTGGCAGTTCCGGATCCGGCCACCGCGCGTCGGCGGACGCTACCAGGTCGGCGAGTGGGTCGAGATCCACTACCGCTACGGGACGTCCCGCCGCACATCGTGGGAGTAGGGCAGGAAGCGGGCCCTGCCCTCCTCCCCCTCAGGCGTCGGCGGTCTGCCGGGTGAGCGCCTTTAGTAGCGCCTCGGCGGCGGGCTCGCTCGACGGGGGGTTCTGGCCGGTGATCAGCAAGCCGTCGGTCACCACATGGGGCGTGAAGGTCGCGCCCTTGCTGTAGTCGCCGCCGAGCCGCTTTAATTCATCCTCCAGCAGGAACGGCACCACGTCGGTGAGGCCGACCGCTTCCTCCTCCTCGTTGGTGAAGCCGGTCACCTTGCGGCCGCGGACCAGCGGGCTGCCGTCGGGCGCGGTGACGTTCTTGAGAACCGCAGGCGCGTGGCAGACGAGGGCGACCGGCTTGCCGTAGGCCAGCGTGCGCTCGATCAGCGCCTTGCTGTCGCGATCCTCGGCGAGGTCCCATAAGGGGCCATGGCCGCCGGGGTAGAAGACGGCGTCGAAGGCGGCGGGGTCGACCTCCGACAGCTTCTTCGTTGCGGCGAGCTGGGCTTGGCCGTCTTTGTCGGCCTTGAAGCGGCGGGTGGCGTCGGTCTGGGCGTCTTCCTCGTCGCTCTTGGGATCGAGCGGGGGCTGGCCGCCCTTGGGGCTGGCGAGGGTGATGGCGTGGCCGGCGTCCTTCAGCACGTAATAAGGCGCGGCGAACTCCTCCAGCCAGAAGCCGGTCTTCTTGCCGGTGTCCCCAAGCTGGTCGTGGCTGGTCAGGACCATCAGGATATTCATGTCGGGTGCCTCCTCCGCTTCTACGTTTCGTTTCGCTACGAACCGGAAAACGGGTTCGCGGTTCCGAGGCTTCTTGCCGCGGTGCAGCAAGGGCGGCACAAAGACGCCATGCACACCGACTTCTACCGCATCGAGCGGCTGCCACCCTATGTCTTCGCCGAGGTCAACGGGATGCGCGCGGTCATGCGGGCGGAAGGGCGCGACGTCATCGACCTTGGCATGGGCAATCCCGACAGCCCGCCGCCGGCCCATGTGGTGGCGAAGCTGGCGGAGGTCGCGGCCAAGCCCGACGCGCACGGCTATTCGGCGTCCAAGGGCATTCCGGGCCTCCGCAAGGCGCAGGCGGCTTATTACGCGCGGCGGTTCGGGGTGGAGGTCGATCCCGATAGCGAGGTGATCGTCACGCTGGGCTCCAAGGAGGGTCTCGCCAACCTCGCGCAGGCGATCACCGCGCCCGGCGACGTGGTGCTGGCGCCCAACCCTTCCTACCCGATCCACAGCTTCGGTTTCATCATCGCGGGCGCTGCGATCCGCTCGATTCCCGCCGCGCCGGGCGAGGAATTCTTTGAGCGGCTACGGATGGCGATGCGCTACACCGTGCCGCGGCCCAAGGCGCTGGTGATCGGCTATCCCTCCAACCCCACGGCTTATGTCGCAGACACGGCCTTCTACGAGAAGCTGGTCGCCTTTGCCCGTGAGCATGGGATCTGGATCATCTCCGACCTCGCCTATGCCGAAATCTACTTCGGTGACACGCCGACCCCTTCGATCCTTGCGGTGGAGGGCGCCAAGGACGTGGCGATCGAGTTCACCTCCATGAGCAAGACCTATTCCATGGCCGGCTGGCGGATCGGCTTTGCGGTCGGCAACCGCGACCTGATCGCCGCGCTGACGCGGGTGAAGTCTTATCTCGATTACGGTGCCTTTACCCCGATCCAGGCCGCGGCGGTGGCGGCGCTGAACGGGCCGCAGGACTGCATCGCCGAGACCCGCGCCCTCTACAAACGGCGCCGCGACGTGCTGGTGGAAAGCTTCGGGCGGGCCGGCTGGACCATTCCCGTGCCGCAGGCGAGCATGTTCGCCTGGGTCCCCATCCCGGAGCAGTTCAGGCACCTTGGCAGCATGGAATTCGCCAAGCGCCTGCTGAGCGAAGCGGGAGTCGCGGTGGCGCCGGGCGTCGGCTTCGGCGAGGAGGGCGAGGGCTTTGTACGGATCGCGCTGGTCGAGAATGAGCAGCGCCTGCGGCAGGCCGCACGCAACGTGAAGAAGCTCCTCAAAACGGCCTGATCGAGCCTTTCCGCCGCTGGCGCGTTGGAGCGGCATGAAGAATATTTTCACCTTGGGCGGCGCCCTTGCCGCTGGCGCACTGCTGGGCGGCTGCGCCACGCGGGGAACCCTGGCCGGAGCCGCGGGCGTCGACCCCTTGCTTGCCCGCGGCGAAGCGCCCGCCTGGCAGCTGACCGCCACGCCGGCCCGCATCGTCTTCGCCGCTGACGGCAATTCGCCCCTGGTCGACGAGCCCAACCCGTCCGGAACCGTGCCGCGTAACGGCCGCCTGCAAGGTCAGCGCATCCTGGTCGAGAGCAGGCCCCAGCCCTGCGCGCTGACCACCGGGACGTTCGCCCAGACGGTGCGAGTGACGGTCGCCGGGCGCACCTACACCGGCTGTGGCGGCGAGCAGTCGCGCGGCCTGACGCTTGGCGCGGGCAGCTGGACCGTGCTGTCGGTGAACGGACGCCCCACCCCGCTCGACCGGCCCTTCACCGCCGAGTTCGAGCCCGGGCGGCTGAGCATGGTGCTCGGCTGCAACCGGTTGAACGCGCCTTATGCCCTCGCGGGCCGGGTGCTGAGCGCCGGGACGGTCGCCAAGACGCGCATGGCCTGCGCCGACCCAAGCTTCGAGGAAGCGGCCGAAAAGGCGCTCGCCCTGCCCTTCGAGGTCGAGCCGATCGGGAGCGAGCAAATGGTGCTGCGCAACGCGCTTGGCACGCTCAACCTTGCCCGCACCCGCAGCTGAGCCTCAGAACAGCAGGTAGCCGCCGACGTAGCGCAGCACGAGGGCAGCCAGGGCGATCGCCGCCCAGCGTCGGCTTCGAACCGCCATCGCCATGGCGAGAAGCCCGACCAGCAGCAGGGTCATGGCAATCGACGGCGGGGACAATAGCCGGGGCCGGATGACATCCACGGACGCGTAAAAGGTCATCTGCACGACCAGCAGCGCGAACAGGATGCCAAGGACGATGCGGCGGACCCGAAAGAAATGATCGTCAAGATCGTCCACGTCCCCGAGGTCGCGGGGAAAGACCAGGCGTGCCGCCAGATAATAGGCACCGGCAAAGGCGGTCACCAGCATCAGGCTTCCGCCGGTCACCCGCACAAGGGAGCGAACTCCCCACGCCGCATTCCAGAAGGAAAGAAGATCAAGGAGAACGAAAGCCGCGAGCAGCGGGCACAGCCAGCCGATCCGCAAGGTGGCCCGGTTCTGCAGCCGCTCTTCGATGCTTCGGGCAAGGCCGCTCAGCACTTCCGCGATCGAAAGGCCGAGCATCAGGCCGTAGAGCGCGAACAGGAACTCGAAGTCGTTCATTGCCGGCGATCATGGGCGGGTGCCGCCGGTTTGACTAGGCCGGTCAGGACAGTCAGGAACTGCCTCATGCCGAAGATGCGCAAGAAGGCCGACCTGCCGACCAAGACCTGCGCGTCGTGCGGGCTGCCCTTCGCCTGGCGCAAGAAGTGGGAACGGGACTGGGATCAGGTGAGATTTTGTTCGGACCGCTGCCGCTCGGCCGGGGCGAAAGGCGCATGACCCTGCCGGTCACCCCCGAGGACGCGTCGGCCGTGGCGCGGATCATCGGCCAGGCGGTGGCGCCCGTGTTCCTGCTGGCCGGCATCGGTGCCTTCCTCAACACGCTGACCGGGCGGCTGGCGCGGATCGTCGACCGGGGCCGCGCCATCGAACCAAGGCTGCTGGAAAGCATCGGCGCGGAGCATGACCGCCTGGTGCGCGAGATCAACACGGTGGACCGCCGCATGCGGCTGATGAGCAGCGCGATCACCTCCACCGTGGCCAGCGCGGTGCTGGTCTGCGCGGTGGTGGTGCTGCTGTTCGCCGCGGCCCTGGTCGACCTTCATGCCGGGCCGGCCATCGCCGTCCTGTTCATCGCCTCCATGGTGACGCTGGCGGCGGGCTTCTTCATCTTCCTGATCGAGACCCGCATCGCCGCGCGTGCGATCCGGGTCCGGCCGTCGCTCCTGACCCATGAAGCGGACGAGGCCGCGGGCGACGACTAGGCCTATTCAAGCCCGAGCGAGGGCACGCTGGCACCGGCGGTGGCCCATTCCTGCCAGCCCTCGCGGGTCCGCAATCCCGCGCGAAAGGCATGGCCTTGGGGATCGAGCACCAGCCACGCATCGGGCGCCACCGCCACCAGGAGATTGTCGCGGCGGGTCAGCGGGCCGGCCGCCATCATGCTGTCGCGATACGGCTTGGCCATGGATCCGAGCCGGGCGTTCAGGTCCACGCTGATCGGACTGGTCTCGATCAGCCCGCTTTCGGACGGTCGCCTCCCGATCATCCCGTCCAGCGCCGACCAGTCGCCGGGCGCCTCGGCCATGATCTCGAGCGGCGGGGTGACCGCGTTGTCCGCCCACTTGTCGGAGCCGGAGCAGGCGGTGAGCAGAAGCACGAACAGGAGCGAGGGATGACGCATCATTGCGCCCCCAACGCTTGATCCTTGCACTTGTATGCCATTAGCCTCGGCGCTTTACAGGAGAATGACGTGCTGATCGGGCTCGCACTGATGATCGCCCAGCCGCAGACCGTGAGCGCTGCGCCGCGGATCGAGCAGCCGGTCGAGGCCGAACGGCTAGCAATTGCGAGCGACGTGGCGGCTGCGATGGTGCCGGCGGGATCGCTGGCAAGGCAGATGCAGGCGCGCTTTCAGCGGTTCGATCGGGTGGGGGGAGGCCGCGACCTCGGGCCGCCTCCGACCGATCCTCAGCTGAGGGCAATCTACGACAAGATCAGTCAGATGCCTCCCGACCCGGCGTATGCCGAACGGATGCGGATCAGCAAGCGCATCCTCGACCAAGCTGGGGTCCAGGCCGCAACAGAAATGGAACCGCTGTACCGTGAAGCGATGGCCAAGTCGCTCGCGCGGCGGCTGACGGCCGTGCAATTGCGCGAGGTGCTGGCCTTCATGGGTACCAACTCAGGCGGGGTGTTCGCAGGGCAGCTGATGGACGCGTTTGGCGGGCCTGAATTGGAAGAATTGTCAGGGACCATGACGACCATCGCCATGCGCCGGATGGCCGAGGCTAACCGGGAGATCGAGAAGGCCACCGCCCACCTCCCCTCGCCCCGCGGCCCGGCAGGAACGCCCGCGGCAAAGCCCTGAACGATTGCGAATGGTGGCTTGCTCGCCTAGCGCTCACCGCAACTGATCGCCACGACGGAGCCCTACCTTGATCCAAGCGTCCAACATCCTCGACCGCGTGCTGGTCCTCGAAATGGTGCGGGTGACCGAAGCGGCCGCCATTGCCGCGTCCAGCCTGATCGGCCGGGGCGACGAGAAGGCGGCCGATGCGGCGGCGGTGGAAGCCATGCGCGCGGCGCTGAACGAACTGCCGATGGACGGCACGGTGGTGATCGGCGAGGGCGAGCGCGACGAGGCGCCGATGCTGTATATCGGCGAAAAGGTCGGCTCCGAGCAGGGCAGCGGCCCCAAGATCGACATTGCGCTCGACCCGCTCGAAGGCACCACGATCACCGCCAAGGCCGGGCCGAACGCCCTGGCGGTGCTGGCGATCGCCGAGGCCGGGTGCCTGCTGAACGCGCCCGACGTCTACATGGAGAAGCTGGCGATCGGACCGGGCTATGCGCCGGGCACCGTCAGCCTGGAGCGCTCGGCGACCGAGAACGTGACGGCGCTGGCCAAGGCCAAGGGTGTGCAGCCGAACGAGATCATCGCCTGCGTCCTCGACCGCCCCCGCCACGCGGCGGTGATCGCAGAACTGCGCTCCATCGGCTGCGGCATCATGCTGATCCCGGACGGCGACGTGGCCGGCGTCATCGCCACCACCAACCCCGACACCACCGTCGACATCTACATGGGCTCAGGCGGCGCACCGGAGGGCGTGCTGGCGGCAGCGGCGCTGCGCTGCGTCGGCGGGCAGATCGAAGGCAAGCTCCTGTTCCGCAACGACGACGAGCGCAGACGCGCGCGGCGCTGGGGGATCGAAGACCTCGACCGCATCTACCGGCTCGAGGACATGGCCAAGGGCGACTGCATCTTCGCCGCCACCGGGGTCACCGACGGTTCGCTGCTGAAGGGCGTCAAACGCCGCAAGGACTTCATCACCACCGAGAGCATCGTCATGCGCGCGTCGAGCGGCACGGTGCGGCGGATCGCGGGCGAGCATCGCAAGGGTCATGCTTGAAGCCCAGCCTGCGAACTGTATTATGCCGGCATGACAGTTGACGCCCAGCTTGCGGACGATGTCGCCAGCCCGGTGGCGAGCACGGTCGAAACACCGGTCCAGCCGGTAGAGCCCGGCTATGTGCAGGTGATCCGCGTCCGCACCCTGCTCGCCTGGTTGCCGCCCATCGTCGGGGCGGTGGTGCTGGACCGGGTGCTGCTGGCCGACACGCCTTGGGGTGGGCTGCTGCTCGTTGCCGTGCCACTTCTCGCGGCGATCACGGCGGCGACTGCTCCCCGGCGCATCTGGGCCCGGCTCGGCTATGCCCTGGAGCCCGCGGTGCTGCGGGTGGTGCGCGGCTGGCTGTTCCATACCGACACGCTGGTGCCTCTGGTCCGGGTTCAGCACCTCGATGTCGCGCGCGGGCCGCTCGACAAATTGTTCGGCACCGCGACGCTGGCGATCCATACCGCGGGCACGCACAACAGCATTGTCACGCTGCCCGGCCTGTCGCCGGACCGTGCAGCCGAGCTGGCGGCGGTGATCCGCGCCCACATCAAGGCGGAGGACCTCGACTGAGGTGACCGGGGCCGTGGTGACCGCCGAGGACGCGCCGGCCGAGCGGTTGCACCCGCTCGCCCTGCTGAGCGGGCTTGGCCGGTCGGTTCGCAATGCCATCGGCGGGATTGCGGCGGGCGGCTATTTCGCCTTCCAGGGTCGCACGGACGTCGCGCTGATCCTGCTTGGCGCGCTGCTGGTGGTGGCGCCCACGGTGATGTTCCTCCATTGGCGCCGCTTCTCCTTCCGGGTGACGAGCGATGCCATCCGCATCGACAGCGGCATCCTCAGCCGCAATCAGCGCACCATTCCCTTCGACCGCGTGGCAGACGTCAGCATCGCGCAGGGGCCGCTGCAGCGACTGGTCGGGATCGCCCGCGTGACGCTGGAAACCGGCGGATCGGCCGCAGGGCAGGAAGAAGGGGTGCTGGACGGCATCGCGCTGCACCGGGGCGAAGCGCTGCGGGACCAGGTTCGGACGCGGCGGCTGGCCTCCCGCGGGGCACCGGCGGACGCGATGGTACCCGCCGCGGACGCCGAAGAACCTGCGCCGCTCTTCGCGATGGACCTGCGCCGGGTGCTGACGCTTGGCCTGTTCAACTTCAGCCTGGCCCTGTTCGCCGGTCTGTTCGGCGCCAGCCCGACGGTCGGCGATGCCATGGGCATCGACCCCTTTTCGCGTCGCTTCTGGGAGCCGCTCCTGGAGCAGAGCGGCCTCGGCGACTGGCTGCTTGCGCACCGCATCGGCCTGGCGATCGGCGGTCTTGCGGTGCTGGTGATGGCCGGCATTGTCACGGGCCTGGTCCGCACCACCCTGCGCGAATTCGGTTTCCGGCTGGATCGCACCGGCAATGGCTTCCGCCGCCGCCGCGGCCTGCTCACCCGCACCGATGTCTCGTTGCCCAGGCGGCGGATCCAGGCCGGGCTGGTAACCACCGGACCGCTGCGCGCCCGCTTCGGCTGGCGCGCCTTCAAGGTGCTGAGCCTTGCGGGCGAAGGCGGTTCCGGGCCTGGCAAGGAGGGCGCCGACGACCATGTGCTGGCGCCCCTCGCCAGCGACGCGGAAATCGCGCCCATCGCGGCCGAGATTGGCCTCAGCCTGCCCGGCCCCGACACGCGCTGGCAGCCGGTGTCGCGCGCGCATGTCACGAGCTTCCTGCTTGTCCTTGGGCCGTTGATGCTACTGATCTGCCTGGCCGCGGTCACTTCGCTGCTTTTGGCGGAAGCTGAGGAGCGAAAGCTGCTGGTAGCGCCGGTGGCACTTGGCGCCGGGTTCGTGGCGCTCGCGGCCATGCGCTGGCTGGAGTGGCGGCGAACCGGTTTTGCCGTCGAGGCCGAGCGGCTGCTGATCCGTACTGGCTGGTGGCAGCGCCGCACCCTCCTCCTGCCGCTGCGCAACGTCCAGAGCGTGACCTTGTTGGAGAACAGCCTTGGCCGCCGCTTCGGGATCGCATCGCTGGCGATCGATGTCGCCGGGGGTAGGTCGGGTGGCCAGCGCTTGCCCTCCCTGCCGCGAGAACAGGCGAGTCTTCTGCGCCGCGAGCTGCTATCGGCGCAGCCATGACTGCAGCACTCGGAGTGGCCCAGTCGCTGTCGGGCCAGGCATGGCGCTGGCGGCGGCCGCAATCGGAAGAAAAGCTGGGGACCGCCCTGCTCGACGAGCTGCTGCTCGGCCGCGGGGTGAGCCCGGACGAGCTCGACCGCTACCGCAATCCGACGCTGCGCGACCTGCTGCCCGATCCCAGCCTGTTCCGCGACATGGACGCGGCGGCCGAGCGGCTGGCGGCGGCGGTGCTGGGCGGCGAGACGATCGCGATCTTCGGCGACTATGACGTGGACGGAGCTACCAGCAGCGCGCTCCTGGTGCTGCTGCTCCGCCAGCTGGGCGCCGAGGCGCTGGTCCACATTCCGGACCGCCAGGCCGAGGGCTATGGCCCAAATCTCCCGGCGCTGCTGGCGCTCAAGGCCCGCGGGGCGAGCCTGATCGTCACCGTGGACTGCGGCGCGCAGGCGTTCGAGCCGCTGGCCGGCGCCCGCGCGGCGGGCCTAGACGTGGTGGTGGTCGACCATCACCAGTGCGCGGCCGCGCTTCCCTTGTGCCATGCGCTGGTCAATCCCAATCGCCTCGACGAGGGGGAGACCGGCCTTAGCCACGGCCATGTCGCGGCGGTCGGCATGGCTTTCCTGCTAGGGGTCGCGCTGGTGCGGACGCTGCGGTCGCGCGGCTTCTTCGCAAGCCGCCCCGAGCCGCGGGTGATCGAGCTGCTCGACCTCGTCGCGCTTGGCACGGTGGCGGACGTGGCCAAGCTCCACGGCCTTAACCGTGCCTTCGTGGCCCAGGGGCTGAAGGTGATGGCCGCGGGGCGCAACATCGGCCTCAAGGCCCTTGCCGAAGCCGCGCGGCTGAGCGGGGCGCCGTCCTGCCGCGACCTCGGCTTCGCGTTGGGGCCGCGGATCAATGCCGGGGGCCGTGTCGGGCAGGCCGATCTCGGCGTGCGGCTGCTCACCACCACTGACCCCGAGGAAGCGCGCGCCATCGCGCAGCAGCTCGACCGCCTCAACGAGGAGCGGCGCGGGATCGAGCAGCTCGTGCTCGACGAGGCGATGGCTCAGGCCGCGGCGCGCGAAGGCGACCCCGTCATCACGGTGGCGGCGGAGGGCTGGCATCCGGGCGTCATCGGCATCGTCGCCGGGCGCCTGAAAGAACGCTTTGGCAGGCCCACCTTCGTCATCGCGGTGGGCGGGGATGGGACCGGCAAGGGCTCGGGCCGCTCGATCACGGGCGTCGACCTTGGTGCGGCGGTGTTAGCGGCCAGGGACGAGGGCCATGCGGTGGGCGGCGGCGGCCATGCCATGGCGGCAGGCGTCACCCTGGCGCCGGGCGGCGTCGGGGCGTTTCGCGATTATCTGAGCCAGCGGCTTGCGGCCGATGTGGCGGCGGCCACCGCCAACCGCGCGCTGGTGCTCGACACCATGTGCGCGCCGCGCGGCATTGCGGCTGGCTTGTGCAATTCGCTCGACCAGGCAGGTCCCTATGGCGTCGGCTGGCCCCAGCCCCGCGTCGCGGCGGGCGAGGCACGGCTGATCCGGGTGGGGGTGGTCGGCAACGGCCATGTCCGGGGGATCGCCTGCGGGGCCGACGGGTCGAGCTTCAAGTGGATCGCCTTCCGTTCGGCCGACACCCCGCTGGGCCAGGCATTGCTGGCAATGCCGGGCGACCGGCGGTTGTGGCTGGCCGGCACGGTGCACCGCGACAGCTGGAACGGCGGCGATGCCGCCGAACTGCACCTCGAAGACGCCGCACTCGCTTGACCCTTTGCCCACCTTCACCTAGGGAGCGCCTCGCCTCCCGATGGCCCCTTCGTCTAGTGGTTAGGACGCGGCCCTTTCACGGCTGAAACACGGGTTCGAGTCCCGTAGGGGTCACCATTGCTGCCGGATGGCAGTCCGGCAGGGCGATAGCCATTTTCGCGCCAGCTTTCTCTCCCCTCGCGACCAGCCGGCTTGCGAGCGCGATTAGGGGCATTGTCTTCGGCCGCCAGCCACTATGCTCCCGTTGCGGCTGCGATGATGGCGTCGGCGGCCTTGCCTGCTCCGTCCTCGCGCGAGATGGTTGCTCCCAGCCTTGCGGCCGCGGCCCGGATGGCGGGGCGTTGCACCCGTTCGAGAGCCGCCGGCAGTTCCTGTTCGAGACGGCGGCGGGCCAGCCGCTGGCCAACTCCCAAGCGGGTGATGCGGGCCGCCTGGTCGAACTGGTCGCCCATGAAGGGCAGCACGAGTTGCGGACGCCCGGAGGCAAGCGCCTGCCCGGTGGTGCCGATTCCGCCATGATGGAGGATGACGCTTGCGCGCGAAAAAACGGCGGAATGCGGCAGATAGTCGCGGACGATCCTGCCGGGTGCTTCGGCGACGCTGGCGGAGCCGGTGAGCAGCAGCGCGCGGTGGCCGGCCCGCGCCAGAGCATCGGCGATCCGCGGGTAGACGTCGCCCGCCGCATGCGGAACGAACGATCCGAGCGACACCACGACCGGCGCGGGTCCACTCTCAAGGAAAGCTTCAAGCTCGTGGTCTGGCCCACGCGGCGCTTCGTCGCGGTCGAACCACGGAAAGCCCACGGCGTCAGGCGAAGGCGCGTAGCTGGGTGAGAACAGGTCAAGGGTCATGGCGGCCCGCCCGACCGGCTCCATCATCGGCGCGGCACTGGTCGGTGGCAAGGCGTGCGCCGCCCGGACCCGGTTGATGGCCGATCCGTAGCGCCTGCGGGCGAACCACTTGCCGCCGCGCAGGAGGGTCCGGTTCCACGCCGCGCCCGCGCGCCCCGATGACGGTGGGGCGAAGAGGGGCAGCGGCCCGATCGGCGGGTCATCCGCGGCAAAGCGGGCAAAGGGTTGCAGGCGCGCGGCAACAAAGGGGACGCCCAGCACCTCCGCTGCAATCGGCGCCGCGAAGGTGAAGCTGGATCCGACCACCGCGCTTGCCCCGCGTCCTGCCTCGACCAGGCGTTCGACCCCTTGTTCGAGGGTCGGCAACAGGATGCTGCTGACGAGGAAATCCCCACTGGCAAGGACGCGCTGAAGCACCGTCGCCTCATCGAGGCCGGTGGCCCCGCCGATCTCCGCGAAGGTGGGGGTGAGCGCCACCGCCTCCACCCCCTGCGCCATGCATTTCGTCAGGTGGTCTGCAGGGACGGCAAGGACCGGTTCTACCCCGCGTTCTCGAAGGGCAAGGGCAAGGGCAAGAAACGGGTGCAGGTCACCCAGCGAACCAATGGTAGCAAGCAGGACGCGCATGGAGCGGAGCAGGGTGCCGTGCCGGCCGCCTCTCGGCAATGGTGACGATTGCGGCGGGGAGCATGCCCCGCCCATTTTGGTGCGAGACACTTAGCCACCCGGCATTATAGGAGGCTGGCAGCAACGGGGGTCGTCCATGCAGAATATCAGGCCGCACAAGGCCGACGAGCAGCGCGGTTTTCTCCTGTTCTTGGTGCTGGTCACGCTTGCCCTGGGCTATGTCGCCTGGCCGTTCGCCTCGGCGCTTCTGTGGGCCGTGCTGGCGGCGATCATGTTCCAGCCGCTCTACCAGTGGATGCTGGTCCGGATGGGTGGCGGCAGCAATCGCGCGGCTGTCGCGACCCTGCTGGTGATCTTCGTCGCCGTGATCCTTCCTGCCGTCGCCATCGGCAACATCATCGTCGCCCAGGCGCTGGAGATCTACGAGGTGGTGAAGGCGGGCAGGTTCGACGCCGCCAGCTATTTCGAGCAGGTCCAGAGCCGTTTACCCGCACGGTTGCGCCAGATCATGGAGGGGAACGGCTACGGCGATTTCGCGCTGCTCCAGGAGCGGATCACCGCAATCCTTCGGGACAGCCTAACCGTGATCGCGCGGCACGCCCTGCAGATCGGAGGCAACGCCTTCACCTCCCTGCTTGCCTTTGCAGTCGGCCTTTATGTCACCTATTTCCTTCTGCGGGACGGGGCGCGGATCGGCACCCTCGTCAAGGAGACCATGCCGCTCGACGCCCCCACGGCGGACCACCTTGCCCGCAGTTTCGTGGCCACCATCCGTGCCACCATCAAGGGCTCGGTCGTGGTCGGGCTGGTGCAGGGCATGCTGGGCACCATCACCTTCTGGATCGTCGGCTTTCCCTCGGCCGTGCTGCTTGGCGTGCTGATGGCGATCGTGTCGCTGTTGCCGGCGGTCGGGCCGGCGCTGGTGTGGGGACCGATCGCCATCTACCTGCTGCTCACCGGCAGCATCTGGCAAGGCGTGGTGGTGCTCGTTTCGGGCGCGCTGGTCATCGGCATGGCCGATAACCTTCTCCGCCCAATGCTGGTTGGGCGCGACACGGGGATCCCGGACTGGCTGGTACTGGTGACCACGCTTGGCGGGATTGCCGCCTTTGGCCTCAGCGGCGTGGTGGTCGGCCCGGTGGTCGGCGGGCTGTTCCTTGCCGGCTGGACGATCTACCGCGAGCAGCGAGGCTTGCCCAGCCCCACGGCCGAGCCCGACCCCGCCCCGCGCTGACCCGGGCTCGACGCCAGGCTGGCGCTGACAAGGGGCTGCAGGCGGTCAGTCCTGCCGGTCGGAACGCTCGCCCATCTCTGCTGCATCGGAGTCGTTCGGAACAGGCCCGGACCGCCCGGGCGTCGAAGAAAACGACTGAACCGCTCCCGCCAGGCTCTCCAGGCTCCCACCGTCGAACCCCAATTCCTTCATCAGGCCGTCGACGATCGGTGCCTGCGCGCGGTAGCGCAACGCGGCGGAGACGGCGCTTGAAGCAAGATTGCCGTCGCCCGGCGCTGCGCCCGCGCCCTGGTCGGTCGAGCCCCCGCCCGACAGGCCCTCGACCTGGATGATCTTGATCGAATCGATCGCCTCCATCGGCTTGGCGGCTTCACGTACGACCTCGGGCAGCACCTTCAGCAGGGCAAGCTTGGTCTGCAGCGAGATCTGGTCGGAGGAGAGGAGGTTGGCGGCTTCGTTCACCGCGCGCTGGCCTGCCGCCTCGACCTCAAACCGGACCCGCGCGGCGTCAGCCCGCAGCTTCTCGGCATTGGCCTCGCCCTCGGCGGCGAGGCGCAGGGCCTCGGCGCGGTCCGCGGCCGCCTGCTTGTCGGCTTCGGCCTGGACCTTGATGCCGATTGCCGCCCGCTCGGCCTCACGCGAGGCGTCGATCAGTTCGATCCGCTTGAGGCGCTCGGCCACTTCGGTTTCGCGCGCGGTTCCGACCCGCTCCTCGGCCGCCACCGCATCGGCGCGCGCCCGGTCCGCTTCGGCCTTGGCCTGGCTTTCCTCCCGGCTCTTGTTCTGAACGGCGATCTGCTGCTCCTGCCGAGCGATCTCGATTGCCTGCGCCTGCGAAATCTTGGCCTGCTCGATTAGGCGATTGGCCTCGATCTGGGCGCTGTCGACCTGCTGCTTGGCCTCGATCCGGGCCTGTTCGGCCTCGCGCTGGCGGATCGACTGCTCCTGCGCGACTTCGGCGACCTGCGCGGCGCGGCGAACTTCGACCTCGCGCTCCTGCTCGAGCCGGGCGAACTCGCCCTCACGCGAGATTTCCAGGCTGCGGCGCTCGGCGTCGAGGTTCTTGGCCTCGATCTGGACGCGGGTTTCCTGCTCGATGTCGTTGCGCGCCTTCTTGCGCAATTCGATCTGCTCGGTGAGCTTGGTCAGGCCCTCGGCATCGAAGGCGTTGTTGGCGTTGAAATGCTCGATCGAGGTCTGGTCGAGACCGGTGAGCGACACCGATTCCAGCTCCAGACCGTTCATCGCGAGGTCGGCGGCGCTGACCTGCTGCACTTTCTGGACGAAGTCGGCGCGTTGCTCGTGAAGCTGGGCCATGGTCATGCCCGCCGCGACCGAGCGGAGGGCGTCGACGAACTTGCCCTCGATCAGCTCCTTCAAGCTGTCGGGCTGCATGGTGCGGACGCCCAGCGTCTGCGCGGCAATGCCGATACTGTCGCGATCGGGCCGGACGCGGACGTAGAATTCGGCCTTTACGTCGATCCGCAGCCGGTCAAGCGTGATCAGCGCGTCGTTGTTCTTGCGCTCCACCGCCAGGCGCACGGTGTTGAGGTTCACCTGCATGGTTTCGTGCAGCACCGGCAGCACCAGCGCGCCGCCGTTGATCACCACCTTTTCGCCGCCGAAGCCGGTGCGGACAAAGCCGGTTTCCTTGCTTGCCCGCTTGTAGAGCCGGGTGAAGATCAGCCCGATGACCAGCAGGGCGCCGAGAATGATGCCGGCGTAGATGCCCGTTTCGATAAGCAAGTCCTGTTCCCCTTAACTGTACAAGCGCGGACGATCCTCAAGGGTGAGGTCGAGCGTCTCCCCTTCGGCCAATCCGATAAACAATTCGCCCTCGCGGCGGACCAGCAGAAGGCTTTGCCCCTCCCGGGCGGCGGTGGCCTCGCTGAACGGCTCGACCATGACCTGGTGCGATTGGCCATGCTCGTCGCGGACGATGGCCCGCGCCGGCTGCCCGACCCTGGCCGTGCCGACCGTCACCGTGGCACGCTTGCCGATCAGGCTGTCGCGGCCGACCGCGGTGGTGTGGTCGCGCGGCAGGATACGCGCGGCGCCGCGCGCCGTGATCCCCAGCAGCGGCAAGGTCGCCAGCGCGGCCGCCGGCGCCGCGATCCAGGCAGAGAGCGGCGCACCCAGCAACTCGGTGACGACGCGCTGCCCGATCAGCCCGATCAGCCCGAACAGGGCAAGGAAGATGACAACCAGCACAAGCAAAGGAACGGCGCCAAGACCAAGCCAGCCCAGGAGATTGCCGCTGTCATGAAGATCGAGGTCGGCGTCCATCTGGACCGCGGACGCACCAAGGCCGAGCGCTTCGACCAGGCCGATCATCAGCATCAGGGCCAGCGCGACGGTGAATGGCAGAACTTCGGCTGTTCCAAGGAATTCGAACAAACTGGCCTCCGCCCGCAAGGCTAGCAGCGCGGGAAGTTTTGCAAAGGATTTTCGGACCTTTGCGCATGGCGAGGCCCTCGTGAAGGGCACCGATGTGACCTTTTCCTAGTTGACGATGCATGAGCAGCAAGGACGACCCTTCCCGCGACGAGCTTGCCGAGGACCGCACCGTACTCGCCAACGAGCGGACCTTTGGCAGCTGGATGCGGACAAGCCTTGCCTGCGTGGCGATCGGCGTCGGGTTTCAAGGTCTGTTCCCGAGCATGGAGCCGGCGTGGGTGCCGCGTTCGATCGCCACCGGTTTCCTGCTGCTGGCCGTGCTGGTGATCCTGGCGGCCGAACGGCGGGCCGCCGCCGTGCTCGCCCGCCTGGAACCCCATGTCGTGGCCGCCGCCAAGGGCATCAATCTGCGCCTGTTCGCCTGGCTGGTTTCGGCCGGTGCCGTTGCGCTCACCGTGGCGATCTGGACAGTGCGGATCGAGTGACGAGGATCATTGGTCCCGCCTTGCTGGTGCTCTCCCGCCGCACAAGCGGAACAGCGCCACGTGGGACTCGTTCTCCCTCTGCAATGACGCCCGCACGCGCTTGCCAGTCTCCACCGCATCGCTCCAGATACGAGGCCCATGCCCCTACCGACGCCACCTCTGACCTTGTTGCGCGACGCCGCACTGTTTCTCGATTTCGACGGCACCCTAGTCGCGATTGCCGATCGGCCCGACGCCATCAGGGTGGATCCGGCATTGTTGCCCCTGTTGGAAAGACTGCAGGACAGGCTTGAAGGCCGGCTGACCCTGATCAGCGGGCGCGCCTCGGCAGATGTGCGCCAATGGCTGGACCCACTGCCCGTTGCGGTGGTCGGGAGCCACGGTCTCGAGCGTGGCGGCGCGGAGGTCCGGCGTCCGGCTGCACTGGACAATGGTCTGGATAACCTGCGATCCCTCGAGGTGCAGCATCGGGGCGTGATCGTGGAGGAAAAGCCGACGGGGGCAGCGATCCACTTCCGGGAAGCGCCAGCCGCCGAGGAAGCTTGCCGTGCCGCCGCCGACCGCGTCGCCACGGCCACGGGAATGACGGTTCAGGCGGGCAAGATGGTGTTCGAGATCAAGCCCGCCGATGGCGACAAGGGGACGGCCATCACGGCGCTGATGAAGGAGCCCGGCAATGCAGGGCACCGCCCGGTCTTCATCGGCGACGATTTGACGGACGAGCACGGCTTTGCCGCCGTCAGCAAGCTCGGCGGGGTTGGTGTGCTGGTCGGGGAGGAACGCCGCACGGCCGCCACCCACCGTTTGGAAGATGTCGCCCATGTCCATCGCTGGCTCAGCGAAGCGTGCGAGGCCATGGCATGAGCTCACTTGATCTCTGGCCGATCGGCAATTGCCAGGTCAGCGCCCTCGTTGACCGCGAGGGCCAGTTGGTCTGGGCCTGCGTTCCCCGGGTCGATGGCGACCCGCTCTTTTCCAGCCTGCTAGGCGGGGAGGAGCCGGAGCATGGCCTGTGGGCGATCGACCTCGACGGGGAGGTGAGCGTCGAGCAGGAGTATCTCCGCAACACGCCGATCCTGTCGACGCGCAAGACCGATGCGGCCGGCAACAGCATCGAGATCATCGACTTCTGCCCGCGTTTCCGGCGGCTTGGCCGGACCTATCGCCCGGCCGCCTTTGTGCGGCTGGTCCGCCCCGTCAGCGGCAGCCCGCGGATCCGGATGCGGCTACGTCCGACGCAGAATTGGGGCGAGGCGGCAGCCCCCTTGCCCGGCGGGTCCAATCACATCCGCTACGCGCTTCCGAGCCTGCCGATGCGGCTGACCACCGATGCGCCGGTGACCCTGGTCCGCGAGGAGCGATTGTTCCGGCTGGAACGGCCCCTGACCTTCTTCTTCGGCCCGGACGAGCCCTTCACCGACGACCTGTCGCGCGCCGCCAGCGACATGCTGAACAGCACGATTGCCGAATGGCGGGAATGGGTGCGAGGGCTGGCGACACCGGTCGAATGGCAGGAAGCGGTGATCCGTGCCGCCATCACCCTGAAGCTCTGCCAGCATGAGGAAACCGGGGCGATCGTCGCGGCGCTGACCACCTCCGTTCCCGAACATGCCGGTTCCCAGCGCAACTGGGACTATCGCCATTGCTGGATCCGCGACGCTTACTACACCGTGCAGGCGCTCAACCGGTTGGGCGCGCTGGACGTGCTCGAACTCTACCTCGGCTATCTGCGCAACATCGTCGACGATGCCAAGGGCGGTCATATCCAGCCGCTCTACGGCCTCAGCGGCGAGGCTCGGCTGGAGGAACGGATCGAGGAAGGGCTTGCCGGTTATCGCGGGATGGGACCGGTGCGCGCCGGCAACCAGGCCTACGAGCAGGTGCAGCACGATGCCTACGGCCAGATCGTGCTCTCCAACGTGCAGGCCTTTTTCGACCAGCGGCTGTTCCGCATGGCCACGGCCGAGGATTTCGCCTCGCTGGAGCGGGTCGGGGATCGCGCGTTCGAGCTGTTCGACAAGCCCGATGCTGGCCTGTGGGAGCTGCGCACGCGGCAACATGTCCACACCTATTCGGCCGCCATGTGCTGGGCCGCCTGCGACCGACTCTCGCATGCCGCCACCGCGCTCGGTCTTGTCGAGCGCGCCAGCCACTGGTCCGAGCGCGCGGCGATCATCCGTCAGCGGATCGAGGAAGCGGCGTGGCGTCCCGACACCCAGCGCATCTCCGCCACCTTTGAAGGCGACGATCTCGACGCCAGCCTGATCCAGCTGCTGGACCTGCGCTTCTTCACGCCCGACGACCCGCGCTTCAGCGGCACGCTGACGGCGGTCGAGCAAGGGCTTCGGCGTGGATCGCATATGCTCCGCTACGCCACCGAGGATGACTTCGGACTGCCCGAGACGGCTTTCAATGTCTGCACCTTCTGGCTGATCGAGGCGCTTCAGGCGACCGGGCGGGAGGCCGACGCCCGCGAATTGTTCGAGGAGATGCTGTCCCGACGGACCGGCGCCGGCCTGCTGTCCGAAGACATTGACCCGCAGACCGGCGAATTGTGGGGCAATTACCCGCAAACCTACTCGCTGGTCGGCACCATCAACTGCGCCGTCCTGCTCAGCAAGCCCTGGAGCGCCATTCGATGAGCCGCCTGATCGTCATCTCCAACCGCGTGTCCGCCGCCACCGGGGGAGCCGCCGGGGCGCAGGGCGGCCTGTCGGTCGCGCTGACCTCTGCGCTGCGCGAAAGCGGCGGGCTGTGGTTCGGCTGGTCGGGCGAAGTCACCGACGAGTTCACCGGCCAGATCAGCTTCCAGCGCGACGACGGGGTGACCACTGCCACCGTCGACCTGGAGGAGCAGGACGTCGAGGAATATTACAACGGCTACGCCAATCGAACGCTGTGGCCGTTGTTCCATTATCGCGTCGACCTGGCCGAATATGAGCGCGGTTTCGCCGGCGGCTACCAGCGCGCCAACGAACGCTTCGCCGAGACGGTGATCCCGCTGATCGAGCCCGACAACATCGTCTGGGTCCAGGATTATCACATGATCCCTCTGGGCCAGGAGTTGCGCAAGCGCGGCTGCCGCAATCGCATCGGCTTCTTCCTGCACACGCCGTGGCCGCCGCGGCGCCTGCTGCTCACCCTGCCTGAAGCGACCGAACTGGTCGCGACCATGTTCGCCTATGACGTGATCGGCTTCCACACCGAGGAGTGGCTGCAGTCATTTGTCGACTTCGTGGTGCTCGAAAGCGGGGGAACCTATGCCGACGGCATCCTCCGCCTTGAAGGCCGCCAGATCCGCCTGATCACCTGCCCGATCGGCATCGACAGCGACGAGTTCGCGACATTGGCCAGGGGTGAGGAAGCGCAGCGCACGTTCCGGCAGATGCGGGAAAGCGCGGATGGCCGGGCGATGATCGTTGGTGTCGACCGGCTCGACTACTCCAAGGGCCTTGAAGAACGCTTTCTCGGCTACGAGCGATTTCTCCTCGAGAACCCCGACGAGCGCAAGGAGGTCTTCCTGCTCCAGATCGCCCCGCCTTCGCGCGGGACGGTGGAAAGCTATCAGCGCATCAGGAGCACCCTGGAGGGCCTGTCCGGCCGCATCAACGGGGCCCACGCCGACCTCGACTGGGTGCCGATCCGCTACGTCAACCAGGGCTATCCGCGGGCGGTCCTCGCCGGCGTGTATCGCGCCGCCAGAATCGCCCTGGTGACACCGATCCGCGACGGCATGAACCTTGTCGCCAAGGAGTTCGTCGCGGCGCAGGATCCTGCCGATCCCGGCGTGCTGATCCTGTCCCGCTTCGCCGGCGCCGCCGCCCAGCTCACCGAAGCGCTGCTGATCAATCCCTACAGCGCCGAGGAGATGTCGGACGCGATCCGCACCGCGCTGGCGATGCCGAAGGCCGAGAGGATCCGCCGCTGGGAGGCGATGTTCACCACTGTGTGCGAACAGGACGTGCTCTGGTGGCGGCGCCGCTTCACCGATGCGCTGGAGCAGCACGTGTCGGCTTGAGGACCTACGTCGCTACAGGGGCGACGGGCTTCCTCCGCTACCAGCAAACCCGACCGAGGGAGCCTAACACGAGAAAGCCCGGCACCTTGGGGATACCGGGCTTTCAGCTTTTGATCCGCTCCCCTTGGGAGCGGAAGTCGTGTCAGCCGAATTGCGGCAGGTGGGTCTCGCGGCGACGACGACGCATGGAAGCGCCGATCGCACCGAAGCCGAGCAGCATCAGCGCCCAGGTTCCGGGCTCCGGCACCGCCGCCGCAACGCCGCCGAGGCGGAGCTGGCGCAGGTCGGCCACGCCGCTGCCGTTGGTGTCAAAGGCGATGGAGGTGATGGTGTCACCGTCCGTCGCGGTGAAACCGAAGAAGTTCTGCCCGTTGCCGAGCGCGAAACTCTGGGTAACGCCGTTCACCGTGATGTTCACCGAGTTGGTATCGGAAGCGGCATTGAACAGGTTGAACTCGGCCGAGGTGAAGGTCCCACCTCCGGTGAGGAAGATGGTGCCGAGGTCCAAGGAGCCGTCCGCCGCCCGGAACCGGGCCTGACCGTTGGACGTGGTCGTCGTCAGGGTCTCGGTCGAACTGACGCTGACCGAGGTGTCGGTCTGATTGGTCGTCCCCATCACCGTAAGACCGGTCATGGCGGTGTCGGTCAGGACGTTTTCCGGCGGCTGCACCGCACCCGGCGAGGCGGTGATGATGATTGCTGCGGAAGCCGGGGCCGCCGCGGCCATGGCAAGCGCCGTGGCCCCCGCAAGGGTCATGAGTGTCTTCATTGCTAGCTTCTCCGAACGCGACACGGGGCTGCGACAAGGGCATCCTCATTGTCCGGGGGCTTTACGCACGCATGGAGCAAGCTGTTCCCATGCTTAAGAAAAAAAGTTAATGAAACCCTAATCTGCTGCCCGGGAGCAACTTCGATCCGGTTTCAGCCTTGATCGGCGCGCCCGTAAATGTCGTCGAAGCGGACAATGTCGTCCTCGCCGAGATAGGTGCCGCACTGGACCTCGATCAGGTGCAGCGGCACCTTGCCGGGATTGGCGAGCCGGTGGACGGTTCCGGCGCTTATGTAGGTGGATTCGTTCTCGTGCAGCAGGAAGGTGCGCTCGCCTACCGTGACCTCGGCGGTGCCGGTGACCACCACCCAATGTTCCGAGCGGTGATGGTGAAGCTGGCTCGACAGCTTGGCGCCTGGCCTGACGATGATGCGCTTGGTCTGAAAGCGGGCATCGCGGTCGGTGGTCTGGTAGGATCCCCACGGCCGGTGGACGACGCTGGTAAGGTCGGCATTGGGGTTGCCGGCGTCCTTCAGCGCCTTGACCACCTCGCCGACGTCCTGCGCCCGATCGCGCGCGCTGACCAGCACGGCCCCGTCCACCGCCACCACCACCACGTTGTCGAGGCCGAGGGTCGCAACCGTGGTGTCCCCGTCGGCGATGACCAGCGAGCCCTTGGTGTCGATCGCGAGCGCGCTTCCCTGCAAGGCATTGCCCCGGCCGTCGCGGTCGGCCCGGCTCCAGATCTCGTTCCACGAGCCAAGATCGGACCAGCCCATGTCGACCGGAACCACGGCGACGTTGGCCGACCGTTCCATCACGGCATAGTCGACCGAGATGGGTCGGATGGCGGCCGCATCATTCTCCTCCAGCGGGCGGAAGAACGGGCCATCGCCGCTGCCACCCTCGACCGCCGCCTTGGCCCAGGCCGCTATGTCGGGCGCATGGGTTTCGAGCTCGGTGATGAAGTCACCGGCGCGGAACAGGAAGATACCGGCATTCCAGTAGTAAGCGCCTGAACGGAGATACTCCTCGGCCTTGTCGAGCGAGGGCTTTTCCACGAATTCGGCGACGTCCACCGCCGCCTCTCCGCCGGCCGCAACGCTTTCCACGCGAATATAGCCATAGCCCGTGTGCGGCGCGGTTGGCTGAACTCCAAAGGTGACGATCCTTCCCCGATGCACCTCGGGCAGCGCCCGCGCCACCGCGGCGTGGAAGGCCGGCTCGTCGTCGATCACATGGTCGGAAGGGAGCACAAGCATGACCTCGCCGGGATCACGGCGGGAGAGCCAGTGAGCAGCCACTGCAAGCGCCGGCGCGGTGTTGCGGCCCTGCTGCTCGAGGATGATGCATTCGGCAGGCATGTTGGCATCCTCGATCTGGTCGCGAACAAGGAAGCGCTGTTCCTCCGCGGTGATCAGAACGGGACTGCTGAACGGGGCGCCGGACGCGCGTGCGACGGTTTTCTGGAGCAAGGAAGGCCCGCCGTCGAAGCTTGCAAGCTGCTTGGGGAACTGCGCCCGGCTAAGCGGCCACAGCCGCGTTCCGGAGCCACCGCAAAGAATAACGGGGCGGATCGAAGTGCGCGGCTGGTCGGTGAGTGGGGCGTTGATCTCGTTCATGCGCTCTCTCTTAGAGGCATCTGCAAGCCTCGTCGCGGGTCAAAAACGGAGCAAACTGGAGCGGCCGGGTGACGCCCTCAAACTCGTCCCGCTTTCGCACAATCGCATCAGCAAGCTTTGAAGAAACTTAAAGATGCTTTAACCGTTCAGCCATGAACACCAGGGTTCGGAGAAGAAGCGTGCGCAGAAGGGACGCCCGGAAACTGCGTTTGGCAGCCGCTGGCGCCGCTTGCCTCGCCGTTCTTGCGTCCGCGCCCCTGGCAATTTCGGCCCTTGGCGCGCAGGAGATCGAACTTGCCGGCGTCACTGCGGCGCGCAACGTTATGGCCCTGCTTGATGGCCGGTCGCCTGGTGAGCGGGCGAAAGGCGCCCTGACGCAGAGCAAGGTCAGGCTGAGCCAGACGGACAAGCCGCGTGCCCGAGCGCTTGGCAAGGTGTTCCCGCCCAAGCCGTCGCCCATGGAGCAATTGTCCAGGGTCGTGGTTGCGTCGCCGCCGCCGGTCGCGCCGCTGGAAGTGGTCTCCGTCGATCCGCCGGTTGTGCCGGGTCCGGTTGTCCCGGCCAGCCTGTCCAGCGTGCCGCTGACCGTCGGGTCGGTGATCGTTGGCGGCAGCGTTCTCCCACCCCCGCCCAACATCCCGCCTCCGCCGGGCGGCGTTCCCGGCGCCGTTCCGGAACCGGGCACGTGGCTGATGATGCTGCTTGGCTTCGGCATGGTGGGTTCGGCCATGTCCCGCCGCAAGGCGCGGGCCGCCGTGGCCATGGCCTGAGCGGGCCACCATGCGCTGGCTCGCCTTGTTCCTTGCCGCGGCGTTCGCTGGCGGTTTCTTTGCCTATCAGACGGACCTTTCCGAAGAGCCGATGGCGATCTCCGCCCCGGCGGTCGCCGCAGCCACGAACGATGCCGATCCCGGCGACGCGGGCGAAACCGACGCCCGTATCTGGCTCGATCCCGAACAGCGCCGCCAGGCCTCGGCCGAACAAGGGTTCAAGCAGCCGGCCTTGTCCCTGCTGCGCATCGCCCGGCGCATGGAATATGGCGACTTCCAGTGGAACGATGAGGGGGTTCCGCCCGGTCCGATCACGATTCGCGTTGACCTCAGGACCCAGATGCTGAGCGTGTTCCGCGCGGGGCACGAGATCGGCACCGCCGTTGTCCTCTACGGCGCAGACGGCAAGGACACGCCGCTTGGCAGTTTCCCCATCCTGTGGAAGGGGCGCAACCACCAGTCCAGCATCTACGACGCGCCCATGCCCTACACCCTGCGCCTGACCGGAGATGGCGTCGCCATTCACGGCAGCAACGTGCGTTCCGGTGCGGCCACCCACGGCTGCATCGGCATTCCGGAGGAGTTCGCGTTTCGGTTGTTCGAGGAAACGCGGACCGGAGACATGGTCACCATCGTGCGCACCGCTCCGCTGAGCTGACCGAAACGGGCGGGCCGGCCGCCCCTAACCTCCTCTTTACGACCCATGCTGCATGGCAGTGCCCGCGAAAGGGCTCACCATGCGCAGATCACGGCGTTCCACAGGCAAGTTGTTGCTGTTGCTGGCGGCAAGTCCGCTGATGATCGGCAGCACCGGCCTGCGCACCAATTTCGACGATCGTCTGCTTGCCGCCCACAATCGTGAGCGAGGCGCGATGGACGTCCCGCCGCTCCGCTGGGATCCCGTGCTCGCCGCGGGCGCTCTCGAATGGGCCGACCACCTCAGCCGTTCCGGCCGGTTCGAGCATTCGCCTGATGAGGATGAAGGCGAACAGGTTGGTGAGAACATCTGGGGCGGCACACCGCTGGCCTTTGCGCCGGAAAAGATGGTCGGCCTCTGGATTGCCGAAAAACAGCAGTTCAAGCCGGGCATCTTCCCCAATAACAGCCGTTCGGGGCGACTTGCCGATGTCAGTCACTACACGCAACTGATCTGGCGCCGAACAACTCATGTCGGCTGCGCAACAAGCAGCGCAGGAAATGAGGAAATCATGGTGTGCCGATATAGAACAGCCGGCAATGTTTACGGCCAAACCGTTATATAGTGAGGACGAACCGTGTATCTCGTCCGGTTTGATGTGCTTTCCAGAGGAACCCAAATAGTTAGCAGCCCGTTAACGAATTCGCGGTGGCAAGCCAGTCCACCGATCTTCCATCGTTAGGGGACTGTATAATGAAATCGTTGAAGCTTGGGGTCGCGCTCGCGATCGCCGCTGCTGCTTTGCCTGGAACGGCGAGCGCGGCTGAAATCATCACCAGCGGTCCGGAGGCAACCACCGTTGCCAACACCAAGCTGGAAGTCGGCCCTGACAGCAGCTTCACCATCGGGTTCAGCGACGCTGCGTTGTCCAACCCCTTCAACGAACTGCTGACCTTCACTACCGACGTGGCCGGTATGCTCAGCATCATCCTCAGTTCGACTTCCACCTCGGCGCTTGATGACACCGATTTTTCGGGCGTCTTCCTGACCGGTACCGGGATCACCAGCCCGCTGTCCATTTCGGAGGTCCTTGCCGACCCGAACGAAACCCGCGCGCTGAACAACTTCCAGGTCGCGGCCGGCACCTATACCCTGAACATCCAGGGCAGGCCGGGCACGCAGAACGGCGCCTTTGGCGGTAACGTCGCCTTCCAGAGCATGGCTGCGGTTCCGGAGCCCGGCACCTGGGCGATGATGCTGCTCGGCTTCGGCGCGGTCGGTTTCTCGATGCGCCGCCGCCGTCGGGGCACGCACCTGTACCAGGCTGCCTAAGCAGTCCTTCTCAGGTAAAAAGGACAGGGTCCGGCCGCCCCGCCGGGCCCTTTTCTTTTGTCCTCGACCGATGCTGCACCGTCCCGGCTTGAAGTGCGGCGCCCGCCCGGTCCAGAACGGCGCATGACCTTGCGCATCGCCTACCTCACCAGCCAATATCCGGCGACGTCGCACACCTTTATCCGGCGTGAGGTCAGCGCGCTTCGGGCGCTCGGGATCGACCTGGAGACTTTCAGCGTCCGTGCGCCGGCAGCAGCCGAACTCGGTTCCGACATCGACCGGGCCGAAGCGGCGCAGACCTTTACCCTCCTGCGGCAATCGGTCGGAACCTTCCTTCGCGCGCATGCCGGCGAATTGTTGCGGCATCCCGCCGCTTACGCCCGGACGCTGATGCTCGCGCTTCGCCATCGCCCGCCAGGCGGCAAGGCTGCGCTTCTGTCGCTGGCCCACTTCGCCGAAGCCATCCTGCTCGCCGCCGAACTCAGGCGCCGCGGAATCGCGCACCTGCACAATCATTTCGCCAACAGTGGGGCCACAGTGGGGATGCTCGCCAGCCAGCAGGCAGGGACGGGCTGGAGCTTCACCATTCACGGCATCTCCGAATTCGATTACCCGGCGGGGCTGCTGCTCGGCGACAAGGTGGCGGCGGCGAGCTTCGTTGCGTGCGTCTCCTTTTTTGGGCGGGCGCAGGCATATCGGCTGGTTGACGGGCGTGACTGGAACAAGCTGTCCGTGGTCCGTTGCGGCCTGGAGCTCGACCGGCTGCCCTCACCCCATGAGAGGTCTGGCTCCGGCGTGCGCATGGTGCTGGTTGGACGCCTGTCCCCGGAAAAGGGTATCGGCGGACTGCTGCAGGCCATGTCCCTGCTTGCCTCGGAACAACGGCCGGAACTGGTGATCGTCGGCGACGGCCCTATGCGCGGCAAACTGGAGGCAATGGTTGGCGACCTTGGGCTCGGCGGGCTGGTCACCTTTGCCGGTCGCCGTTCCGAGGCGGAAACGCTGGCGGAGATTGCCCGGAGCGACTTCCTGGTCCTGCCGAGCTTCATGGAAGGGCTGCCGATTGTCCTCATGGAAGCCATGGCACTCGGCAAGCCGGTGATCGCCACCCGGGTTGCCGGCATCCCCGAACTCGTGACCCATGGCGAGCATGGGCTGCTGTTCACGCCATCCGACTGGAGCGAACTGGCGGCACATATCGCTGCCCTGGCAAGCGACGCCGGGCTGCGTCGCCGCCTGGGCGCCGCCGGTCCCCGGCGGATCGCCGCCGAGTTCGACGTCAATCGATCGGCGGTGACGCTCCGCCACCTCTTTCACCAGGCCGCTCCGTCCGCTGCCAGTCCTTCGGCGCCCCGGATCGCGCCAGCCGCAGGTACATCGGGAGCTTCCATAAGGGATACAGCGGCAGGCGGACCAAGGCACCCGGGCTGAGAAAGGCGCGCCCTTCCCGCCACCAGGCCGCGAGCAGGATGATCGCCGCCAGCAGCCCCGACAGGCCGAGCAGCAGCGGGGGGAGCCAGCCGGTCACGCCGACCAGGGCGAGGATGGCGGCAAGGACAAGCGCCGCGCCATTGACCAGCACGAGCAGCGCGAGCGGCGGAACCAGCAGGTCAAGGCCGGCCAGCAGGCTGCGCGGAGAGAAGGTCGCCAGTCCCCTGCCGATCAAGCCCGGTGCAGTCGCCCTGGCGAGCGAAAGGAAACCGCCTTCCCAGCGGCTGCGCTGGCCGATGGTGTGGGATTGTTCGGCATGCGGGGACCAGACCCGGGCTTCCTGGATCAGCCGCGGATGCGCGCCGTGCCGGGCAAGCTCGATGCCCAGCCTCACGTCCTCGACGATGCTGGAGGTGGCAAGGTCCGCCCGGTCGAAGAGCGGCCACGGCAGGCACATGCCGGTTCCGGTCAGGTGGACGCTTCCACCGAGCCGCTGCAGGCCGCGCTGCCGGACCAGGTTCTTGACCAGAAAGGCAAAGCTGGAAACCTGCACCAACGGACCCGCCGATCGGGATGGCTCCAGCAGGTTGATCGCCTGCGTCGGTACCCGCAACTGCTCGCACGCACCGGCAAGCGCCGCAAGACTCTCTCGATCGGTGCGGCAGTCGGCGTCGAGCACGACGACCGAGGCGGGTGGATCGCCACGCAGGCAGTCGCGCGCGAAGGCCAGCGCATGACCCTTGCCGCGTCGCTCGCGATCCTGTCGTTCCGCCACGCGCACGCCGTGACCGCGGGCGACCGCTGCCGTCGCGTCCGAGCAATTGTCCGCCACCACCAGGATATCGAACCCGCTCGGAAGGGCGGCTTTCAACGCCAGGAGGGTTCGACCGATAACCAGCTCTTCATCATGGGCTGGCAGGATGACCACCGTCCGCGACCTCGGCGCCGGCCAATCGCGGCGGCGACCGCGCGGAAGACCGGAAGCGGCTTCGACGACAAAGAAGAAATTGAGGACCAGCAATGGTGCAAGCAGGACCAGAACAATGACAGTGGACATGGTCCCGAAGCTCTCCACCTGGCGCTCGCCCGCGTGGCGGCGATTGCCATCATCCCTGCGTGAGACTAGCGTCGCGGGTCAAACAACTTCTTCTGCCAGTGCAGATTAGGGCAGGTATGGTGTGCTGGTTGTAAGGCAACAGGGTAGAACGAGGGGACTTGCCGGCTGGCGGCTGTCCCACCTCGCCCTTGCCGCCGCCTTTCTGCTGTTCGTGCTGCCACCCATGATCGAGGTCGCGCGGTTCAACTGGACGACCGAGCAGGGCGGGCACGGACCAATTGTGCTTGCCACGGGGCTGTGGCTGCTGGTGCGCGAATATGGCCAGGCGAAGCATCTGGTGCGGCCGGGCAATGCCGTGCTCGGCTTCGCGGCCCTGCTGGTCCTGATCCCCCTCTACATTGTAGCAGGAATCACCGGCATCCTCGAGCTGCAGGTCTTCATCATGTACGCGGCGATTGTCGCGGGGGCCTATCTGCTGGTCGGCGCAGCGGTGCTTCGGGCGTGCTGGTTCCCGATCCTCTACTTGGCATTCGCTCTACCACCGCCCGACCAGGTCGTCGCCATCATCACCCAGCCGGTGAAGATCGCCATCTCCAGCGTCGCGGTGAAGCTGCTTTACGCCCTTGGCTATCCGATCGGCAGTTCGGGCGTGATGATCCAGATTGCTCAATTCGAACTGCTGGTCGCCGCCGCCTGCTCGGGACTGAATTCACTGCTGACACTGTCGGCCATCTGCATGTTCTACGTCTACCTCAAGAACAAGAACGACAAGCGGTTGTTCATCGGCATGGCCCTGCTGGTGGTGCCGATTGCCGTCCTCGCCAACTTCATCCGGGTGCTGATCCTGATCCTTGTGACCTATTACTTCGGCGAAGCGGCTGCGCAGGGCTTCCTCCACGATTTCGCCGGCCTGCTGACCTTTGCGGCAGCATTGGCGACCCTGATGGGGATCGAGGCGATTATCACCAGCCCGCGCCGGGTTCGTGCGCGCCGGAGGGCGGCCAATGGTTGAGAAAGGCGAACCCACCGCTTCATCGGCTTCGCAGTCGCTCGACCGGCGGCGCTTCCTGATCGGCGGCGCGCTGGTCGCCGGATCCGCCATCACCTATGCCCGCCAGCCCGACGAGAAGATCGACCTGCTCGGTGATCGCAAGCTCGATTCCCTTGTGCCTAGGCAGATCGGGTCCTGGCAGTTCCTGACCAACAGCGGCCTGGTGGTCCCGACCGAGGATGCCCTTTCCGCAGCGCTCTATTCAGAGCTGCTGACGCGGGTGTACACCAATGGGAGCGAGCCGCCGATCATGCTGCTGATCGCGCAAAGTGCGGGGCAGAGCGGCTTTCTGCAGATCCATCGCCCGGAATATTGCTATCCGGCGGGCGGTTTCGAACTGTCGCCCATCGTGCCCATGCAACTCCCGGCAGGAGGCAAGGCGGTCGAAGCCAACCGCCTGACCGCGAGCCTTCCCGGGCGGGTCGAGCAGATCATCTACTTCACCCGGATCGGGAGGCGGATGCCGCTCAGCTGGGCCCAGCAGCGGCTTGCGGTCGCGATGGACAACCTCAACGGCATCGTTCCCGACGCCGTGCTGACGCGTGTCTCGACGATCGACATGGACCAAGAGGCCGGCAATGCGCGGCTTGCGGACTTCGTCGAGAAGATGATCGCCGGCATGGGCGCCGGCAGCAGCGTCCTCGTCGCCTGACCCCTAGTCGGCCCGCGGCCAGCGGAAAGGCTTCAGGTAATGGAACACAAAGGCAAGCGTTCCGACAATGGCGAGGATGGCCAGCAGATGCTGCCCCTCGTTGCCGATGTAATTGGCGACGGCGCAGCCGACACCCGCAGCCAGGTACATCCATAGAGGATCGTTGATGTCGTTCTCGTCGCTGTCGCTGGTCGAACGCTGCATGAACAGGACGATCAGCCCGGCAAAGATGCCAACTGTAATCCAGTCATAGGGGGTTTCCATCTACTCTTGCTCCTCCGCCTGTCTGGCTTACTCCTAGCATCGATGCTAGCCTTTCAGAACTGCAGTTCTCGAGGTTTCACTTCATGTCCAAACGCACCCTTGTCGCACTTCTCCTTCTTGCCACCTGCACGGCTTGCCAGAAGAAGGCGGAGGGGCAGACGGTGGCCCTCGTCAACGGCGAGGAAATCACCGCGTCCGAGCTCAATGCTGAGCTTGCCAACGCCAACATCCCGGAGGGTGCGGACAAGAAGGCTGCCACCAATCGCATCCTGCAGGGCCTGGTGGATCGCCGCCTGCTGGCTGAACAGGCGCGCAAGGACGGCATTGATCGCTCTCCCGATTACATCGCCCGGCAGCGGCGGATGAACGAGGAACTGCTGATTGGCATGCTCGCCAACCGCACGCTCGACACCAGCAAATTGCCCAGCGAAGCCGAGATTGCGGCTTTCCAGGCCAAGCAGCCGCAAGCTTTCGCGCAACGCGAAGTGTGGAAGCTTGAGCAGGTCCAGTATGAAACGCCGCGCGACAAGGCGGTGCTCGACCGGATTCTCGCGACCCGCAGCCTTGAACAGCTCATCGGCGTGCTGACCGCCGCACGCATCCCGTTCCAGCGTGCCAACAATCAGCTGGTGACCAGCGCCATTCCGGGCGAACTTTACCCGCAGCTGGCACGGTTGGCGCCTGGCGAACCATTCATCGTTCCCGCTGGAAACCGTTCCGTCGCCAGCGTGATTGCCTCGCGTGAGCCGGCTCCGCTTGCCGGGCCTGCGGCACGGACCGAGGCCGTCAACGCAATCCGTCGGCAGAACAGCACCAACGCGCTGCAGCAGCGGCTGAAGGAACTGCAGGCCTCGGCCAAGATCGAATATAAGGAAGGCTTCGGCGCCGCTAAGTCCTGAGGACTGGCGGTACGCATTGCCGAAGGCAGCGCTTCCAGACGGAAGCGCTGCCTGATTGCTAGCCCTGTTCGGCCCCGTAGCCGACAGCGTAATAGCTTTCGACGCCATAGCCGTCGCTGAGCATACCGCCCTTGAACTTGTTCAGGACAACGCCGGCAAGCTTCTGCCGGCCTAGCGTCTCGACCGAATCCTTGAGCTCCCGCTCGGTGGTCAGTCCTTCCTCGGACACGAGGATGTAGGCGTCGAGATACGCCATGGTCGCCACGGCATCATCGTTGGCGAACACCGGCGGCAGGTCGCAGATGAAGAAGTTGTCGGGATTACTCCGGCGCATCGCCTGGAACATGCCGCGTGCGCGGGCCGATGCGAGCAGTTCGGCGGAATGGACCATGCCACCGCGGGTCGGCACAACCGTGAGCGCTTCGCCGTCCAGCAGATAGGTCTCGAACCGCCCGCCGCCAGCCAGATATTCGTTGAGGCCGTTGTCGGGGGTGATGCCGAATTGCGTGCTGAGCGACCCGCGGCGCAGGTCGAGGTCGACGGCGAAAGTGCGCATCTGCGGATCGCGGCTGAGACTGGCGCTTATGTTCGCGGCGACGAACGACTTGCCGACGTTGGGCGTGGCCGAGACCACCCCCACCAGCCGGATATTGCGGGTCCGCTTCAGTTCCAGCAGTCGACCCCGGACGAGGTTGAAGCTGCGCGAGCGAGGATCGATGCTGTTGAAGCCGTAGATGCCGCCGGTCAGTGCGCGCTCGGGGCTCCACCCAAGCGGCTCGGGCGATTCCAGCGCGTCCGCCACGAACTGGTCAGGCGTCGGATGGCGGTCGCCCGCGTCGCCGGCGATCTGGTTGATGGTGCTATGCAAAGCGAGGTCTCTTCTTGCGGAACAGGGCAAAGCGCGAGCGCGGCTTCTTGGCCCCAAGGAGTGGCACGACGCCAAGCACCGGCAGACCGAGATTCTCGATCTGCGACGGGCTGCGAAGCGGGCGGCGGAGGAATTCCACGGCAAAGGCAAGCAGCAGGCCGACGATCAGGCCGAGCACGGCACCTCCGGCGATCAGCAGCGGGCGATTGGGTGAGTAAGGCGTGTCGGGCAGGTTGGCCGGCTCGACCAGCGAAAGCCGCTCGGCCCGCTGCTCATTGGCAAGGCGGGCACTGTTCTGCGCCTTGAGCAGGTCGTCTGCGACCTTGCGATACTGCTCGCGAAGGCCGGTGGCCTGGTTTTCGAGCTGCATCGCCTGCTCAAGGATGGCCGGTGCGCGTGCCGAGCCGGCAAGTGCTGACTGGGCTCGGGACATGGCAGAGGAGCGCGCCGCCTGGAGCGAGGAGATCGCCTGGTTATTGGCGGCAATCTGGCTGCGCAACAGGGCCGATTCGTTCTGCACCGGATTGGCCCGGGCCATCTGCTGAACCGCCCGCAGCCGCTCCCGCGCGGCAGCGACGTCGGGATGGTTGTCATTGTACAGCGCCTGGGCCGCGGCCAGCGTCGCTTCGGCACTGGCCACCTGCGGATCCTTGCTGGGAACCCGGTTGATCTGGGCCAGCAGCTCACGGTTCTGGCTTTCCAGGCTGGCGATCTGGCTCGAGTAGCTGCCAAGGTCCATCATCGGCGGCGAGGTTGTCGCCAGTGCGGCGCCGTTGCGAGCCTTGAGGCTGGTCAGTTGCCCTTCGAGTGCGCTGATCTGTCCGCGCAAACGGTTGGCCTGGTCCTCGAGGAAGCGGACGCTGAGCCGGGCCTGCTCGGACACGTCTTCATTGTCCTGAGTCAGGAAGTCGTTTACGTAGCTTTGCAGCACTTCCTGGGCCTGGGCCGGGTCGGCGTAATCGAAGCTGATATCGATCGCGATCGTGGCCGCCCTGCCGCCACCGGCGCCGCCAAGGTCGTTGGTCTGCGCGCCGATGGTGGTCGCCTTGCGCATCTTTTCGACGATCTTGGACAAAGGCGTGCTCTGCCGTTCATCCGGATACAGATTATTCTGCTCGATCAAGCGGATGAGATCGCCGCGGCTGAGCACCCGCTCGCGGATACGGGCAATGCGCTGCTCGATGTCGCCGGCGGTTGGCGCCTGCACCACGCTGGAGGGGAGGTCCTGCGACTGGACCAGCAAGCTGGCGGTCGAGCGGTACAGGGTCGGAAGGGCAAAGGCGGCAATCGCCGCCGCCAGCGTCAGGCCAACGAAGGGCCAGATGATCCAGTGGCGGCGCTGCCACATGATGGTGGGCAGGTGGTTGAAGAACCAGCCGATACCCCCCTGCCCCGTTTCAGTTTCTTCCATTAGCGGACGCTTCCGAGGCGAGTGCGGACAAAGAGGGAGCCGCCGACATCGGCGTCGGGGTTCGGCCCTGACACGGTGAACTTGCGCGCGACCAGGTTGACGCCGGCCGACAGGCGCGGGCTGAACCGACGATCGAACGAGCCCGAGACCGAGTAGAAGTTCTGCCGGCCAAGGGCGAGTTCTTCCGTCGCGTCGTTGGTCACGAGCGACACCGCCGCCTGCACCTGGTCGCGGGCCGTCAGCCGGCGCGAATAGTCGGCGGTCAGGCTGGTCGAGGTCGGCGCGGTGCCGATCGCGGCGCTTTGCGTGCGGCGCGCGATTCGGCCGCAGAAACGGTCATATTCCAGATTGCGGCACAGCGAGGCGTCGAACGAGAGGTCGGTCGAATTGCTGCTGGGACCGAGGGCACCCAGGTCCTGCTCCGTCCTGACAAAGCCGATCGCGCCGCCAAGCTCCAGATTCTCGCTCAACCGGAGGTCGGCGGTAAGCTGCGGGCCATAGGTCAGGATCGAGCGGCCAAGCGTGTAGTCGCCCCGGCTGGCGATCAGCCTGACGCCTCCCGACAAGCGCTCGTTCACCTGCCGGCGGAAAGCGAGCGAGGTGTCGAACAGATAATAGTCAAGCAGCCCGGCACCGCTCTTGAAGGTCACGCGCTGGGCGCCGACCGTACCCGTCAGCGTGTCGCGCGGCGACAGCACGAAGCTGGCGCCGACGAGGCCGTTGACGCGATACTGCCGCTGCGAAATCGCCGCGAGATCGGGGTTCACGACCACGACGGACGTCGGGGGAATAGTAGGATCGAGCGGGGTCGCGGTGGCGGGCGCGCCGAAGAAGCGTGAACTCAGCTGTGATCCGAAGTCGCCGCTGAAGCCGACATTGCCGAACACCCGCATGGTCTCGCTGACCTGGGTATTGTTGTCGGCATTGAACGAGAACAGCTGCCGATTGCCGAGGCGCCGGAAATAGGAGCTGTTCTCCACATAACCCGAAACGCTCGACTTGCTGCGTTCGCTGCCCCAGCCGTGATAGCCATAGGCCGAAACGCGGGCAAAACCGCTGCCGACGCCATCGATCCGCAGGTCAGGGTTGCTGGAATAGCCAAGCCCTGCCTGGAGGTCGACGAAGCTCTGGTTCTGCGCGGCGGCCGGCGCGGCGGCAAACAGCGGCAGCAGGCCAGCACCGGCCAGGGCGCCGAGGACAGTGCGGCCGCTGGTCATGGGACCACCAAAGTGTCGCCGCTCTGGATCTGCGGTATGTCGTTCGTGCTCAAGCGGCCTGCGCTCCCTCTCAGGGCATCCACTATTCGCACACGGATGGTCAACAGATCGTTGCCAGACTTGCGAATGATCCGGACGTTGCCGAGATCGGCGAACTCGGTCGCACCTCCGGCAATGCTGAGCGCCTCAAGCGCGTTGACGTAGCGGCCAGGTGTGAAGGTGCCGGGGCCCCTGACCTTGCCGACCACCGAAAACTGGAAGCCGGTCGGGTTCTTCACCGACACGGTGACCTGCGGGACCTGGCCGCGATACTGCGGCTGCAGCCCGGCGGTGATGATCCGCTCGAGTTCCGAGGGAAGACGGCCGGCGGCGACCACCTGACCGACCAGCGGAAAGGCGAAGGTCCCGTCCGGAAGCACCCGCACGCTGCGCTGTAGGCGCTCGTCACCCCATACAAGGACGTCGATCTCGTCGCCGGGATTGATCCGGTAAGCCACGCCCGCCGGCGCCTGCTGGCTCGCCGCCTGTGCGCTCGCCGTGCCGTGCGCACCGCCAACGACGATGGCGAACAGCAAGGCGAGAAAGATGTTAAAGCGCGCCATGTTACTCCTGCTCAGGTCATATTATCAGGGGTCGGTCAGGTGTTCTCGAGCGACTCTTCTGGTCACAAACCGCTTAAAGGTCTAGTCGGACACCTTTATGAACCACAATAACAGGTTGAGCAGGCTTCTGCTCCCTCCCTTTCTTGCGGCGGTTCTGGTCGCCGGCTGCGACAGCCGGCAGGAAGAAGCGCAGGCGGCGTTCGCCCGCTACCAGTCGGCTGTTGTGAGCGGCGACCTGCGGCAGGCGCGCCGTGCCCTTGGCGAGCTGGTCGCGGCCGACGATTCCAATGCCGATTACTGGATCGAACTTGGCAAGGTTTCGATGCAGCTGTCCGATTATGGGGCGGCCTACCAAGCCTTTCAGCGTGCCCACGAGCTCAACCGGGCCAATGTCGAGGTGCTTGCGGTGATGACCCAGCTGGCGCTTCGTTCGGGTAATCTCGAGCTTGCCGAGGATCATGCCAAGCAGCTCGACCTGCTTCAGCCGAACAATCCGGCAGTGCCCTTGACCAAGGGCTATCTGGCGCTTCGCCGGTCCGACCTTGCCGAAGCCGACCGCCAGGTGGCCGCCCTTCTCGAGGTTGCGCCCTATGACGGCACCGCCAAGGTCCTGCAGGCGCGCATCCTCATGGCCCGCAATCAGCATGACCAAGCCATCGCCATTCTGAACGACCACGTCAGGCAGCAGCCATCCGATGCGAGCAGCTTGCGGGCGCTTGCCAGCCTCTACGAGCTGAAGGAACGGTGGGCCGAGGCGGCGGCGACGCTGCGGACCTACATGTCATGGCAGCCCACCGACGCCCAAGCCCGAGTCCGCCTGGTGGAAGCGGAACTGCGCTCCAACCAGAACGAGGCGGCCGCCGATCTGACGCTCAAGGGCCTTGCCACCGACGGTGTCGACGAACTCCTGGCGCCTTGGGTGGCGCTTGGCCGGCAGGAGGTGGTGGCCGACCGGCTGCTCCGCTGGGCGGAAACCGCGCAGCCTGGCCGGCGGATCGCGGTTGCCCGCTTTCTTTCAACCACCTCGCGCCCGGACCGGGTGCTGGCGCTGATTGCAGAGGACGCAAGGCCGCCGGTTCGAGCCAGCAACGTCACCGTGCATGCGCTGTACGGAGCAGCACTGGTGCAGGGTGGACGGAACGAGGAAGGTCTGGGCCGGCTGAACGAAGTGCTTGCCCTCGATTCGACCAGCCGCGAGGCTTTGCGGGCCCGCGCCTTGCTGCGCAGCCGCATGGGCAAACACCGTGAAGCGATCGAGGATGCCCAGAAGCTAGTGTCCGTAGATCGCGATGCCGCGCAGGGACGGATCCTCCTTGCCCGGATCTTCGCCGCCGCAGGGGATGCGGACGCGGCGCGCAGGACCCTGTGGGAGGCGTTTCATGATATTGGTGCGGATCGCGCCATCTATGATGCGTTAAGGCCACTTGTAGCGAAATCGGACGGTGTGCAGGCCGCACAGCGACTCTCGCAGGAATTTTACGATAAGCGTAACCAACAAATGACCCGGAGCTTCGCGTGATCCTGCCCTCGAACGAGGACCTCGTGCTGGAAGAAGAGGCGGCGGACCCCGCGGCGCCGGTGCAGCCCCGTGCCCGCGAAGTCGCGATGACGGGCACCCGCTTCACCTCCAACATCGTCGGGCCGTTGCTGTTCCTGCGCGACATGCTGAGCTTCATGCTCGCCTTTCCCGTCGCGCTGCTCGCTTATGGCTGGCTGTTCGGCGACGACCTTGTTCCCTCCGTCCACTTCTTCGCGGCCACCGCCATGACCGGCAGCTTCATCCTGATGCGGGTGTCCAAGGACAGCTATCTCCAGAACCTCTTCACCTTCAACGAACGGGGCGACAGCGCCGTGTTTGACGCGCTGCTAGGCGGGCTGGTCGCAACCGCGCTGGTATTTCTGTCCGGCATGGTGGAGAATTTCTCCCGCGGAGTGAGCGTCCTTTACGTCACTGCCACCGTGACCTTCCTGGCGCTGTCGCGCTGGCCGTTCCACCGCATGCTGGACCGGATGGCGCGGCGCGGGGTGATCGGCCAGCGGATCGCCTTCTACGGCGCTGACCCCGGCTCGATCACGGCGATCCAGAAGGTGCTGGCGGCGAGCGACCTCAGCCATCTCCATTTCGTGGGCGTGGCCGACGACCGCCCGAAATGGCCAGAGGTACCAGGCCTGCGCTTCATCGGCGGAAGCGACGACCTTGCCGCCCTGGCCCGCGCGGGGGAGGTCGACCAAGTGCTGATCAGCGTCCGCAACCTGCCGCCGGCCCGGCTCCACGACATTATGGAGCGGCTGAATTCGGTCTGCGTGGACATCTCACTCATCCCCGACCAGGCGATTGACCTCGCACCCGACTATCGCGTGCGCCTGATCGGGACGCTTCCGGTGCTGACCGTGTGGCAGCGGCCCTGGCGCGATGTCAGCGGACTGCTCAAACGCACGGAAGACATCATCCTGGCGGGCATCGCGCTGGTGCTCGTGTCGCCGATCATGCTGGTCGCGGCCTTGCTGATCCGGCTGACCAGCGCCGGGCCGGTGCTGTTTGTCCAGCCGCGGGTCGGCTTCAACAACGAGGTCATCCACGTCCTCAAGTTCCGCTCCATGTACGTCCAGCAGACCGATCTGGTCGGCCTTCAAACCACCACCAAGGCCGATCCCCGGGTAACTCCGGTCGGCAAGATCCTCCGCCGGCTCAGCATCGACGAACTGCCCCAGTTGCTGAACGTGCTGAAGGGCGACATGTCGATGGTCGGGCCCCGCCCGCACGCGACGCACATGCGGGTCGGCGACCTGTTCTACCAGGAGGCGGTGAAGGGCTATGCCGGGCGCCACCGGGTCAAGCCGGGGATCACCGGCCTTGCTCAGGTGAAGGGGTTGCGCGGCGAGATCCGGACGCTCGAGCGGGCCAAGCGACGGGTCGAGCTGGACCAGCAATATATCAATCAGTGGTCGGTCTGGCTTGATCTGTGGATCCTGGTGCTGACCGTCCGGGCCGTGTTCCTTGATGCCGATGCCTACTGAGCGCATCCCCTTCGTGGGGGTGGGGTTCGATCCCCTGGATATGGACACGGTGATGGCACGGTTGGCGGAAGTCACCGACGCCACCCCTTACGGCTATGTGGTGACGCCCAACGTCGACCATGTGGTGCGACTCGACGATGCGGTGCAGGCGGCCGAGCTCGCGCCACTCTACGAGGGGGCGGACCTCAGCCTGTGCGACAGCCGGATCATCGCGCACCTCGCCCGCGCCCGTGGCATCGCGCTTCCGGTGGTGCCGGGCAGCGACCTCACGCCGAACCTGTTCCGGGACGTGATCAAGCCCGGCGACCGAATCGCCATCGTCGGCGGCGACAGCGACATGGTGGAGGACCTCGGCCGGCGCTATCCGGGCGTCGAGCTCATCCATTACGAGCCGCCCATGGGCCTCCGCCGCAACGCCGCCGCCCGGCTGGAGACGGCGCGCTTCATCGCTGAGGCCAGGGCTCGTTTCACCTTTATCGCCGTGGGTTCGCCGCAGCAGGAGATGATCGCCGGTGCGGTGCGCGCCTTCCCGCAGGCCACCGGCATGGCGCTGTGCATCGGCGCCTCGCTCGACTTCATCACCGAGCGCCAGCGCCGCGCGCCGCGGATCTTGCAGCGGCTGAGCCTCGAATGGGTGCACCGCCTCGCTTCCGATCCGAAGCGCATGTGGCGGCGCTACCTGGTCGAGGGGCCGCGCATCTTTCTTCTCGCCGCCCGCTTCCGCAGAGGCACGGCGGCGCGTTGATCGAGACCATCACCCCGACAGGCGCCCGGCATCTGACTTTGCCGGGTGGCCCCTCCGGTGGGCTGGCAAGGCGGCGCCAGCTGCGCCTTCTTGCGCTGGTGCTGGCGGCCTTGCTCCTGATGGCGGTGGCAGTGACGGGCGCGCTGCTTTACCAGCAGCGAAACTCGGCTGCCGGCGGTGGCGAGGGCGACCCGGCCGTGGCCGCGCCGGAGGCAACCGCCATTCCTGAACTTCCGCCGCCCGACCTGCTGCGACCGCTAAGCCCGGAGGAAGCGCAAAAGCTGAATGCCGAACGCCCGGTTGAAGCGGTTGCCGCGACCCCCGCCGCCCCGTTCAAGCTCCGCGCGGACGAGATCAGCCGCCTGCGCGCGGTCGATTGCCTGACCCAGGCCATTTATTATGAAGCGGCGTCCGAAGGCGTCGACGGCGGCCGCGCCGTCGCCCAGGTGGTGCTCAACCGGGTGCGCCATACTGGCTATCCGAGCAGCGTCTGCGGGGTGGTCTACCAAGGCAGCGAGCGGGTGACCGGCTGCCAGTTCACCTTCACCTGCGACGGATCGCTGGCGCGCACACCGGTGCCTTACCTGTGGTCCCGCTCGCGACTGATCGCGAGCGAGGCGCTCGCCGGGCGGATCTTCGCACCGGTTGGCTATTCGACCCACTACCATGCCGATTATGTGGTGCCCTACTGGGCTGCGTCACTCGACAAGGTGGCGGTGGTCGGCCGGCATATCTTCTACAACTTCCGCGGCGCGGCCGGATCGAAGAGCGCCTTTCGGCAGGGCTATGCCGGCGCCGAACCGGCTGTGCAGCTGAGCGCTGCGGAAGTGATCAGCGACAGCCTCGACACGCTGGAGAATGCCACGGCGCCAAGCGAGTTGCCGGCGGAGATCAAGGTGGAGGAAGATCGCATCGAGGCGCTCGCACCGGCGCAGCAGGTCAGGACGCAGGAAACCAGTCCGCTTGAGGCCGACCTCGCCCGGGGGCAGTTGATCCTCGGTGAGGCGGCGCCGGGCCGTCCAGCGCAGGCCAGGCCCAGAAGCACGACCGAGCCCGCCTGCAGCAGCGGGCCGGTGCAGCAGGTCCGTCCCATCGGATCGTCCGTGTCGCGGGTGGGTGCCGAAAAGGCCAACTGCTGAAGACATCGGTGAGAAGCCGAGGAGGCGGTGCGCTAGCCGGCTGCAGGGTCGTGGGGCGGCAACGCCGTTACTCTGCCGCATGGCGGACGCAGGCGTCAGAGGCGCTTCGCTGCCCACGCAATCAGACCAGTCTGCAACCTGCGGCTGACCGACCTGATTGTGGCCATCCCTTGGCCCCTCGCCAGCGCGGCGGATCACCGATCGCCGGCTTCCCACGACCGTGGCCAGAGAGCATGAAAAAAGGGACGCGGTTTCCCGCGCCCCTTTTTGAGTGAGTCCTGAAGGCCCGATCAGGCCATCTGAAGCAGCGCACTCGAGCGACGACGGCGGCGCATCGAGACGCCCACCGCACCGAAGCCGATGAGCATCAGCGCCCAGGTGCCCGGTTCCGGAACCGCAGTGGTGATGAGCTGTCCAGTTCCCGAACCCGTGCCCACATTGAGCCCCTGATAACGGACCGCAAAATTGCTCAGCGTGAGAAGCGAAGGGTTTGCGTTGCCGAAGTCGAGGCTGAAGCTCCCGCTCGCTGACTGTCCGTTAGTCAGACCAGTTCCGCCACCGCCTGCGCAGTTGAGGGTGGTCAAGCAGACTTCCACGTTACCTACACCATTAGGTATGTTGGTGTTGTACCGGATCGCTGTCAGAACATCACCCGAAAGAATCTCTGCACCCTGCGGCACGACGTTGGGATCGGTATCGAACCCAAAGGCGTTGACACGTGAGGTGATGGGAGCCGATGACGTATTTTGAAGCGTGTAGTTGAATGTATAAGTTCCATTCACCGCACTCACGAAGTTGAGCGTCATTGAACTTGCGAGGTTAGCGTAATCTACGCCACCGGAGTTGCCACCCAAGTTTAGAACGACGGAACCGCCACCGTTGCCAGTGATCGTCACCGTGCCGTTGGCGTTTAGCTGCATTGCAGCCGTCGCCGGAGAGGCGAAGCTGAGCGCTGCCGCTGCGGTCGACGCAGCAATGGCAGTCTTGAAAATGGTCTTCATGGCAAAATTCCCCTGAGCGGTGATCCGGCAAGCCACCGGGCGTTCGTTTCCCAAGAACGACTCAGGTATTAAACAAATTTTAAGCAATTTACAATCGTTGTTAGCAAAAGGGTAACCAGGCGCAGCAAGGCAAAAGTTAATGGCATCGAACGATTTGTGCACATCCGTCCTGACTTGGGACGAGGCGTGCGAAAGATTCCCTGCCTAAGCGCTTGCCCGGGTGCCGAGTCGCAGCAATCGAAGCGTCTCGAGATAGAGGGGGTGCCTGAGCCTTATGAGCAGGCCTGCCCAGCCGGCGACGCCCACCGCCATCGCGGCGGCGATCAGAGGTAATGGCGTGGTCGGCGCCCAGTCGGACCAGATCATCAGAATGGCAGCCGGCGCCACCGCCGCAGCGGTGACCAACAGCCCTTCGAGGTAGATCCGGCGGAGCGCTCCAGCCGGACCACCGACGAGTTCGTCCATCGGCTTGCGGTAAAGGAGAAAGGCGAACACGGCCTCCGTCACTTTGGCGGCTGCCGCGATAGTTAGGCTGACCATCGCGCCTGCCTAAACGGTGGTCGTATCGGCATGTTGCCCGCAAGACCGAGTAAGCCACCAGGTCGAAGGCACCGGAAAGGCGTGCCGAAACCCCGTAGCCGGCCTGCATGGCATGCTTGAGCACGCCGTTGCCTAGTATTGCTGTCAAGGCTCTCTTGCCTGGGCATGCATTCCAATGACGCGCAGGAACATGCGGGCGCAATTTCTCGCCGGTAGATGCAGTCACCCTGCCGCGTACCGCCCAGCCCTCATCGTGATGTGAGTCGAGGTGAAAGGAGTTTGGCCAATCGAAAGCCAGGAGTATCGCTCATGAGCGAGTGCGGGATTGACAGACTTCAGCATGACGAAGCCTTTTTTTCGGCTATGGCTCACTCGCAATCATATGCGGGGAACAGGACAATGCAGTCACCGGCCGGCGGCCAGACGGGCCTTGAGGCGAGGAATGGACGACTGCTCATGGTCATACCAGCGATTCTGAGGGTCGAAGACGGTAATGTTCTTCTTGACGAGCATTATGCCAATAACCTGCGGAGCTACCTGAATTCGTTCGAGCATGTGGTAGTTGCGTCACCGGCCTTCGAAACGCCGCAAAAGAATCTAATCCCGCTAGAGCGGGTCGAGGGGCACGAGCGGACGACTGTCCACGTGTTGCCTTTGCCTTATCGTGAGGATCGTTACCTTCGACATCGTCGAAAGGTTCGCCGCCTCATCGACCATGAAATAGCCGCCGCTGATTATGTGATGGTGTCGCCGCACTCCGCATTCGACTGGTCGACGCTAGCGGGCATCGCCGCGCTAGAAAGCGGACGAAGATACGGTATGGAGGCCGATTGGGATCTACAGGCAGTTTGGGCTGGCATCATTCGCGACATGCCGGCTGGAACTCGCAAGTTACGCCAGTATGTCTGGCTTAAGCTGCATACGCCTTCTTTCATGAAGGTCTTGGAAGGCTCGTCGCTCGCGCTCTTGCAAGGAGCGACAGTGTTCAACGCCTATCGCGGGCGGGCGCCAAATCCACATCAGGTCCTTAACGTGCAAATCTCGGACAACGATCGGATTGATGTTGAAGTCCTGGCCGGGAAGGTGAAGGAGGTCTTGACGGGGTCGCCGCTGCGCATCGCTTACGCCGGACGAATGATCAGCATGAAAGGGCCGATCGACTGGCTGTCCTGCCTCGACCGCTTGCACAAGCATAAGGTGCAGTTTGCCGCAACGTGGCTAGGTGACGGCGACCTGCGAACGGCCTTCAATGAGATAGTGCGGTCGTTTGGCCTCGAAGATATCGTTTCGCTGCCGGGAAATGTCACCCGCAGCCAAGTCCGTGAGACCGTCGAGAATAGCCACCTTTTTCTGTTCTGTCATAAGACGCAAGAGTCGCCGCGGTGTTTGCTGGAGGCGCTCGCGCTCGGTACGCCCTTGGTCGGCTACGATAGCCTGCATGCTCGTAATCTCACCGCCACCAGGGGGGGTGGTGTCTTTGTTAACATGAACGACGTCGACGGGCTCGCAAGCGCAGTCGTAGCGCTCAACGGCGATCGACCGCATCTTGCTACCCTCATGCGATCGGCTTTTGCTTCGGCTCGGACGTTCGACCGCGAGGCGGCAATCGAGGAACGTATCATACTCATCAAACAGTATCTCGGTCGCTGACGCGACTATTGGCGCTCAAAGTGCTCGCGATTGCGACTGTGATTGTCGGACACGATCGTCAAGGGCGGACCTTACCCGGCTCCGCCTTCCGCCGAACTGATAAGACCTTGCCGACCTCGTCAACAATCGGATGGCGCAGACGAATGATCAGCAGACACCAGAGTAGGACGCCGAGCGCGACCGACCCGAAAACCAGATCCAGCGGGGTCTTCGGTGAGTTTCGAAAGATCAGGGCCAGCACGCCACTCGGAAGACATGCGGCAACCGCAAGGAAGAGAGACTCGCGATAGACTGACTCTAAGTCACCCGGTCGCCCGCCGACCAATTCATCCATTGGCTTCCGGTAGATGAAATAGGCGATCACGACTTCCAGCACCTTGGCCAGCGCAGCCAGCGTCAGACTGAACGCCGAGCCGATCAGGAACAGAATCAACCCAAATAAAGCGCGAAAGGTTTCGATTTTGGCCTGCTTCCTCGTTTCGTGACGCAAGATGTAGACCTCCGTGCTCATTCCGATGGCAAGCGTGACGCCGGTCGAAATCATGAGCAGAGCCAGCGGCGTGGCGGCTCCAAGCCATTTCGGCCCGTAAAGCAGGTTCACCAAGGGCTGAGCCAAGATGGCCATGCCGAGCATCGCCGGCCACAGGGCGCCGAGCAGGAGCCGCATGAAGCGAAAATAGGTTTGGTGGAACTCGCCACGGTCGCGCAAATCCTGCGACAGACGGGTGAAAATAACATTTGTCCCGACCCCATAGACATTCAGGTACAAGGTAGTCGGTAAGCTGGACGCGCGCGTGTAGAGACCAAGATTGGCGAGCCCCAGTGTCGACCCGAGCGCCATTTCGCCGGCGCGCGAGCTCAGCTGATTTAGGCCTCCGACGCCGATCATGTCGATCCCGAAGTGAACGAGTTTACGGAAATCCACGAAGCGCGGTTTGCAGACGTCGGGTCTGAAGCAGGCGACATTGTAGCAGATGGCAGTGGCGGCGGCGGCAAGCACCGAGGCCCAAGCGAAGCTCATGTAGGCAAAACCTAGATAGGCGAAGCTGATTGTCACCGAGAAAATGACGATTGCTTTGATCACCGTTATTGCCGAGATGAGGCCGAATCTCATTGAGCGAGCGCAAAGACTAGCCGGAATAAACTCGAATATCGCAATCAAGGGAAAAAGGGAGAAGACAAGGAGAAAGTGCCCGACTTCAGGGGCATCCGTCCCCAGCGCAATCCACGCGCCAACCTGAATTGCGATAAAATATCCCAAGGTGAGGATGGTGTTCACGGTGAAGAGGGATCGAAGCATATCCCGATCGACCGTTTCCTCCCGAATAATGTACCGCGTTAGCCCAAACTGCAGAAATACATTCAGGATCGACGTAATAGCGACGGCCATCCCAAAGATGCCGAAGTCACGCGGACTGACTAAACGGGCGACAATGATCGATGAACCGAATCCCATGAGGAAGTTGGTTGCTTGGGCGACGTAAGTCCACACAAGTGAGCGCCGAACCGACAATCGTTGAAACCTATTTTCTGGAGGACGATCGCTTCCGGAACAGCGCCGATCGTGGCTCGAAAAACGTCAAATCGAAGCAGGCTCCAAGCGCGGTGTCCTTGCTTGGTTGAGTTTCTTCCGGCGGGCCGCTGAGGATCTTACTTCCACCAGAATACGGTTCCGCAAGCCGGCGATCATACCAAGTGAGATCGCGAAAAGGTACTGGGTAGGGTTCATCACAAACATCCATTCAACAAGGCCGTGGATGCACATAGCGATAATTCCGCACGCAAGCCCAATCAGCAACTCGCTGGAAGGATGGGCACGATGCCGGAAGGCAGTCACAAGGGCAGTAAGAGTTGCCCCGATGAGAAGAAAAGTGAGGGTTATCAAGCCCAGATAGCCGGTTTCTGCGGTCACAAGCAGGAAGGAGTTATGCACGTTCGTCGAGCGACTGCCTGAAGCCCATGTCACGCCTGCTCGCTCCGAATAGCCCTCGGTATTTGCAACGAAAACATAGTGATTAGGCCCGACGCCCATCGGGCGTGCGTCAATCATCGCTTCTGCGGCGCGTTCGAATGCCAGGCGTTCTTCGTCAGCCGCAAAAAACGAAGTGTTCTGAAGTTCGAAACGCCGCTGGAGTTCAGCGTTTGCAAACGGAAACGCGGCGACGAGAGCAACCGCGAACAGCGCGCCAACCGCTAGCTTTCTTCCAGCAGGCCTGGCGGCGATGCAGAGGATATAGGTCAATGCCAGGCCAATCAGGCTGATCGCGATCGTTGCCCGTGAAACCGTAAGAATGACTGCGAGGCCGCCTGCGAAGCAGCCCACCGCCCCAATCTTCGTCCAGCGTCCAGAAATGAGTGCAGCGAAGGATATCATCAGCACTAGATGCGAGACAAACCCGAGAAGGTTCTGATGTCCGAGCGAACCGCCCGTCTGCAGCGCGCCTCCTAATCGCGCGAATATGGCATAGCCCGCTTGAAGGGCAATCCCACATGCCAGACCGATCAGAAGCGCTCGCTCGCCTTTCGGATATTCGGTGACGCGGGCCACCGCCAAGAAGACGATCGCTGCGCGAATGAGCTGGATTACATAGGACCAGGCAAGCATCGGGAACTTGGCTTGAATAATAGCCAAGGTCACGGAAAGGATATAGAGCAGCAATAAGAACAGGTTGGCTGGCTTTCTCCAGCCCGAAAGAGGCATGCTCAGGAGGGTCGCGACCGCCAGAGCGTCGAGTAGACTAATTTCCCAACCTCTTACATAACCACTCCAGATTGGCGTCGCATACGGCGCGATCGTCAGGTTCCACGGACCGATAACGAAGGGCAGGAAACCAAGCAGGCCCCAGAAGATGGGAGCTCTGGAAGGGTTCGAACGGATCAGGCCCGCAAAAATGGGCACGGCGGCGAGTAGCAGGAGGAGGGCGATCCACTTCATTGCCCAGGAATCCAGTCTTGGCCGAAGTTGCTCATCGTAGCGTCTGCTAGAGCAAACATCCTATTAAGGCCATGCAGAGAGGGTTCGCTCGACATTAACTTTTCCGCTTTCTAGGGAGGGTCGCGTCTCATTCAGACGGCTTGAACGGACCTAGACTGGCATGCAAACTGAACAAGTGAGACTTGCCATATGCATCCTCGCTCGCAACGAAGCGAAGAACATCGGCAAGACGCTGACCCAGCTTTCCGAACAAAGCTTATTCGCTGATCGCGCCTATGCGATCGAGGTCCATGTCGTCGCGAATGGCTGTACTGATAACACCGCCGCTACAGCAGCAGAATGGTGCCAAACGTTCGTCGATCGCACTGCCATCCTAAAAGTCCATGACATTCGTCAGGGCGGCAAGAGTCGCGCTTGGAATGTTGCCGTTCACGAGCTCTTGAAGGGCAATGAATTCATCGTCTTCGTGGATGCCGACATCGAATTCGTTGATCGTGGCGTCTTGGCCGGACTCCTCTCCAAACTGCGCTCCAGCGCGGCCCTAGCAGTGCTGAGTGGCTATCCGGTCAAGGATATCAGTCGCAAGGAGAGAGGTGGCTTCCTCGATCGTTTCTCACTGGCAATCTCTTCGGCTTCCCGCCAACCCGACGTGATCAACGGCTCGCTCTACGCGGCGCGCCTACAGGATATTGAGAAGATCTGGCTGCCAAATGACACGCCAGGGGAGGATGGCTTTCTGAACGCCATGGTAACTACGGAGGGCTTCACAAAGCCGATTGTCCAAGGGCGTGTAGTCAGCGCTTCTCAACCGACCCACTACTTCAAGGCGCATACCGTTTCGGAATTCTTTGCCCATGAACGGCGCATGCTGGTGGGTACGATGGTCAATCGCTGGATATTTGAATACTTGTGGGCACAGAAGCGGACCGTGCAGGCAGGTCGTGACATCGCACTGTGGAACGAGAGCAGTTCCGACTGGGTCGACCGCATCGTTGCCGACAAGACACGCGGAAAGCGCTGGCTCATCCCGCAAGCGATTTTGCTAAGTCGCTTTCGCGGTTTTTACGCGGGGGGCGTTAAATCACTTGCGATGTTCCCCATTCGCGTTGCAGCGGTGGTCGTGTCGTTGTTCCCCGCAATCGCCGCCAATCGTGTTCTGCGGCGAAAGGGCGCGAACAAGATCTGGTAGCGCTCAAATGGGGTTCGTCACTGGCAGGCTTCGAATACGCCGTACCCGGCACCAGACCCTGAGAACCCGAAATAGACCCGCCCGGCCTTCTGCATATCTCCCGAAATGGCTCGAATGCCGTCAGGGTTTCCAAAGGGGGCTTCTGTTAGCCGGGTCCATGACATGCCTTCATCAATCGAACAGAAGATTCCCGGCTTGCGCTCCCCATTTGCGAAGCCAGCGATGAATATGGTCGGATAGGACCGACCGGCAGCAGCGCGACCGAAGCCGACAGCCCACACCTCCTGCGTACGACCCAAGCCCTTCCATGTGGCGCCACCGTTGCGCGAAGCTTGCAGCGAGAATCCATACGGATGCTTGTCACCAAATCCCGTCGTTCCGGCGGCAAAGAAAAGATGACCGGCCACTCCGGGCACTGCCATGAGCCTGGCCGAGGTTCCCATGCTACCCGGGATCCCAAAACCTTTTGAGACCCTCACCCATGTCGCCCCGCCATCGTTTGAGCGATAGGTGCCGGCCGCGCTGCGGTTCGAGGGCGGCCCGTAGTTGTAGGCGTAGAAGGTACCTGTCTTGACCCGATCCGCCGCGAAGATGTGGCGGTTCTGGTACATGGTGAATGTCCAGCCCAATTCTCCAGTCGCTGGCAGATCGGCGGGAAACTGAGCGAGTTGCCACGAGCGACCGCCGTCTCGGGTGTAGAAGGGCCGGCCATTGTTCGACGGTGCCCAAACAAAATTCTGGTCTGTCGCAACCGCGATCGAGCCGCCAAAATGTCCGGGTCGTTTCGCGGGTGCTGGCGACACAAACGGTTGCCAAGTTTTGCCCCCGTCGATTGAGAAGCCTGACCGGTCGCTCGCTCCGCCATTGGCGATCAGCGCAACGAAGCGCGGATTGCCAGCAGCGTAATCCAGGGCCCAGCCGTGACGGATGGGGACATCGTATGCGGGTCCGTGCGCCTCCGGATACCGCTCGGGATTGGTGATGGTGAAAACCCCGCGGTCTTGGACTGCAACGATCGGTGATCCCCCCGGCGGTACCACCAGGTCGTTGACGATGAGTTCCTCAATGCCACGAGTCTGCGAATGCCAGACGGGCTTTGCATTCAAGCGGGAGGGCACGGTGTTCCAGACACCAATACCCTCAGCAAAGAGTAATCGATCGGGTTGCTTCTGGTCGAACAGCATATTGCCGTTCGTCATCCAGCTTTCATTCGTCTTCGCCAACCATGGTACATCTTTAGCAATGCGGCCCGGCGCATTTGCAAAATAGTCGTTCCAGGTCGCGCCGCCATCTTCGGACATCGCGATGTTGCCCGCCCCCGTGCCGAGGACAACCAACTTGGAATCGCTGGACGATATGGCGATAGAGTGCCAGCCATTTCCTAATCCAGGCGCCTTGATATTCAGTCGCTGCCATCCCGACTGGGTGAGCTTCCAAGCGTTAAACGGTGAGCTCTTGTCGCGGTCTGTTGCGAACAGTTCGATGCCGGAGGCGTAAAGGCGCGCGATAGACGCGGGACCCCCAATCAGTTTTGTCCAATTCTGCCCCAAATCATTCGATCGATAGATACCATTCGCTCCAGTCGAAACGACAACGTCGACAGGCCCTAGATTGCTCTTCACAAAAGCAATCGCGGGCTCCGGCCCGGCGGGAACACCCTTGACGGTTTCCCAATTTCGGCCGCCGTCCAACGTTCGATAGAAATGACCGGCGCTGTCGCCCACAAAAACGATATCTGCATTTTCCGGGCTGATCGCCATCTTGGGACCAAAAGAACGGCCTTCGGATTGGACCGACATCTCCTGAGGGCGAAAGCTCGTTCTACGCCAATGCCGCCCGCTGTCGTCACTGCGATATAACCAGGAAGGGGCTCCGCTGAAGCCTGGGGCAACCATGTAGAGGCGACGGGAATCGGTTGGTGCAACCCTTATCGCATAGACTCCAATAGCATTTCCCGTCCAAAGGAGATGATCATCCGATGGCATTGATTGAGCCGTAACCAACTGTTGCCAGGCGTTAGCTTGTCGATCCCAGCGGTAGGCACCGTGAACGTCGGTTCTCGCAACAATTGTTTCGCCGTCTCGGGATGTATCCAGATCGGCGACATAACCTCCACCGCCCAGGCGCATGGGCCTGAAGCCAACAGTATTGGGGTCTATACCCGAACTCACGCCCGCACTCTCATCTGCGGTTGTCGAGTATGTTGCAACGGAGCAGGAAGAGAACAACAGCAAGAGCAGAAAGGTTACGTTCGCGCCGACCCGTGACAAGACGATTTCTCCCAAGCTGCGGCAGAACGTGAACATGGCCACAAATTCGCGATCAGAGCGGACCCAAACACACAGTGAGTTCATCACACCTCGTGATCGAAAACCCGCGATCTTTAACCGCCTTCAAGAAGGCGTCTTCGCACTCTTCACCGTGTAATTCGATCACGATATTCCGAACGCTCTTCAGCCATGACAGATCATGCGCTTGGCATACATGAAGCTAGGCTCCTTCGATGTCCATTTTCAGGAGGTCGAGTCGTTCGATTCCATGGCTCTTGAGGATGGTCGTCATGTCGTAAGCAGGTACCCTACCCCCGTCCACTTTGTGCACCTGACGAGCCCACGCGTCGGTGGGCCCATCATTCCGAAGGTCAAGCATACAATTTTCGGACCATACGGCGCCCTCTAAGACAATGGCGCGCTCTTTCCATGGCAGGAGGTTCCGCTCAAGCGCCCGCACATTCTGACTGTCGGGCTCGATTGCAATTACCTTAGAGTTTTTGAACCGCGAGAGCAGATAGGCCGAGGCGAAGCCCACGTTAGCCCCTGCATCCACGATTGTCTCAATTCCGCGAAGGCCATCAAGGCAGCGATATTCACGTTCAACGAAAATCTGCTCGAAAACATATATGTCACTGGTGCCAGCGCGGATGAACAATGGGTGTTCACTATTCCTCGGCCGGATGGTCGTGTTCCCAACACGACTTGCTTTACGACGCTGTAACAACGCATTGAAGCCGAGGTGACTTAGAGCCAGCCGGTAGCGCACGAACCGCTCCCTCCAGCCCCAGGTACGGATTATATGATCCATTGTGGCGCACTCTCTGTGAGCTGAGCTAGGACACAAGGACGCCATTAACACAAAGATCGGCTCAAATCCCCATCATCTCTCCATTTGTGGGGCCGCAACCCGCAAACTCAGAGACGTTCCCTTGCTGCGATGCAGTTCGTCGCCCTGCTCCTCTCCCCGACCGTTAACGGCTTAACACCACCATGGTGAAGCGGCTTGCTGCGACGTACGCGGCAGCCCATGCGAGTTCTCGCTAAGTAAAAAGCATTAATACGATGCTAGATACTAATAAAAGAACGAGTTTGCCAGGTATTAACGGAGTGTAAATTTACCTGCAAGGGTATTTTTACCTTTCGAAGCGACTGCTTGGCAGCGAACTTTGGAGCGCGACCTGTGGGGGGTCGCGTGGGATGGGGACTGCAATGGCAGAGATGTTTTCTACCGATAGCGCATGGAAGCCAGTGAAGATCGGTGGCGGCGGCATGGCCACCGGGATCGACAGCAATGCCGATGGAACTATCGTAACACGCACCGATGGTGCGGGGGCGTATATCTGGACTGGAAGCGTATGGCAGCAGCTCGTTACCGCGAGCAGCATGCCTGCTGCCTTCCAGCAAGCCGAGGGTGTCTACGAAATCCGGATAGCGCCCAGCAGCAGCAGCATCATGTATATGGCACTTGCTGGTGGAGTGTACAAAACCACCGATCGCGGCGCAAACTGGACAAAGACTAATTTTCCCGATGTCTTTATGGACGCCAACGGCTCCAGCCGCGCCGATGGCCAACGTATGGCGATCGATCCGAACGACCCCAATACCGTTTTCGCAGGCACACAGAGGGACGGTCTATGGGTAACTCGCGATGGTGGCATGACCTGGCAGAAGGCTGCTGGGGTTCCGGTCCTCGCCACTAACAATGACGCGGGCCTGTCCGGCATCACGTTCCACGGCAACACGGTGTACGTCGGATCCGATGGTGGGGGTGTTTATCGCAGTGATGACAAGGGCGTGACTTGGAGCCGCACATCGGGTGGTCCAACCGACATCGCCCATGCGGCGGTCGCACCTGATGGCACTCTCTTCGTCACTGCAACAAACCAAACCGTTTGGAAATACTCCAACGATGTTTGGATCCAAACCAGTGTTACGCAAGCTCACTCCATTGCCATCGATCCGTTTGATGCCAATCGCATCGTCGTAGCGACAGCCGGGGGTTCGCTTCAGCAGAGCACGGACGGCGGTGCGACCTGGCAGGGTTGGGCGTGGGGCACGAAGCTGGACGCCACTGGCGATGCTCCATGGCTCGCCACCAGTGGCGCTTACATGTCAACTACGGCTATTATGTTTGACCCCCTCTCGCCTGACAAGCTGTTTCAGTCGGCGGGCGTCGGCGTTTGGCATACCGTGCTGACCCCCAAGTTAGGGGTCGATGCATCCGGCAAGTACGTCGATACGCTTTGGCATTCACAGACTGCCGGCATTGAGAACATCGTGCCGAACGATATTATCGCGCCAGCCGGCGGCGATCCCATCTTCGCGTCATGGGACCGCCCCTTTTTCACCGAGGCGAACCTCGACGATTATGCGACAAGTTATGGTGGCGGAAAATTCTCGATGGGCTGGTCGGTCGACTATGCCTCGAGCGACCCTTCCTTCATCGTGGGGCTATCTGACTGGTACGGAACCGAGAACAGCGGCTTTTCGATTGACGGAGGAAAGACTTGGCAGAAGTTTGAGGGCTATCCGGAGTGGGCGAACAACTCCATCGGCGGTAGCATTGCTGCCAGCACGCCGGAGAACTTCATTTGGGTTACGACCGGCGGAAGGCCGCCGGCGTATACTCTCGATGGTGGCAAGACTTGGACGAACGTCACCATTCCAGGTCTGACCGACTGGACCAATCTGCACGTCTCTCACTATCTAAAGCGCACCGTCATCACTGCCGATCGTGAACAGCCGAATACCTTCTATCTCTATGACGTTAACAGTGGCGTCTACGCTACGCATGATGGCGGAGTAAGTTGGGCCAAGGTTTACAGCGGGAAGATCAGCTTATGGTCTTCCTGGAACGCAAAGATCGAGGCCGTCCCTGGGAGTGCCGGCGAGCTCTTCTTCACAAATGGGCGGCTTCAGGGTACCGGTGACATCCCCTTCATGCACTCGTCCGATGGCGGTGCGAGCTGGCAGGCTGTAAACGGTGTAACCGAAGTCACGTCTTTCGGTTACGGTGCGCCAAAGGTCGCGGGAGGGCCGGCGACGGTCTTCATCATCGGCTTCGTCAATATGGACTACGGCGTCTGGTACTCGACGGATGACGCCCAGACCTGGACCAAAATCGGCGAGCATCCGATGGGTAATCTCGATGCCCTTACGGTGATCAATGGTGACATGGATCATTTTGGACGCGTCTACGTCGGCTTTGGCGGTAACAGCTATGCATATTATGACGTCGACGGCAGCACACCGACCATGCCGGCAACCCCCACCACGCCCGCGCCCACGCAATATGGTGTCATCACCACTGCGCTGGACGATGTCGGTGGGCTCAGCACTGTCGGCAATGGAGCGCTCATCAACGACTCCACGCCAACCTTGTCGGGGACTTTGTCCGCGCTTCTGGGTTCGGGCCAGAAGCTTGCCATCTATCGCAACGGTGAGCTGATCGGGCAGGTCTCACCCACCACCACCAGCTGGAGCTTCACCGATCCAGGCGCGTCGAACGGCAAGCATGATTATGTCGTCAAGGTGGTCGATTCGCTGGGCCAGTCGGGTGCCGCGTCGGGCAGCTTCTCGCTGTCCATCGACACGGTTGCGCCGACCCAGGCGGTGAACGTGACCAGTGCCGACCTGACCAGCTCGACCTCGCTGCGGACGACCTCGGCCGCATCGTCCGCCAATGGCGGCACAACCGTCACCGGCACCATTGCCGGCACGCTTGCCGCGGACGAAACGGTGGTGGTGTTCCGCGATGGCGGGCGGATCGGCACGGCGAGCGTCTCCAACGGTAGCTGGTCGTTCAACGACGGCGTCACCTTTGGCTCGTTCAAATACACCGCGCAGGTCCAGGACGCGGCCGGCAACCTCGGGCAGATGTCCAGTGTGCTGGCCGTGACCCTCGGCACCAACGTCATCGAGGGCACCCACCGCAACGACGTGCTGATCGGCACCAGCGGCGCGGACATCATCTCCGGTGTCGGTACGGGTCCGAAGCTCGGCAAGGGCACCATCGACACGCTGACCGGGGGTGCCGGAAACGACGTCTTCGTCCTCGGCGATGCGCGCGGTCGTTTCTATGACGACGGGTCGAACCGTTCGTCGGGCACGAACGATTTCGCCCGCATCACCGACTTCGGCGTCGGCGACCAGTTGCAGCTGCGGGGAAGCGCAAGCGAATACCTGCAAGGCTGGATCAACAACCTGCAGGGCTTTTCCGGCACCGGCATCTACCACGACACCAACGGCAACGGCGTGCTCGACAACCGTGACGAACTGATCGCCCTGGTGCAGAACTACGGTCCGGTCGACTTCAGCGGGTTCATCTTCATCTAGGACCCGCTGGCAAGACACTGACACCACAAGGCAAGGGCGTCCCCGCTTCTGACGAAGCAGGGGCGCCCTTGTTGCTGACCGCCAGCGGTCGTCACGCCTTCCCGACAAATGTCTTTGCCACCCGCCACGGTAAAGACCTATTAACCATATCTGCCGAAAAGCATCGCACGCCCCTGCGTCGGGGCGAAGCGATGGCGTGCCTTCCGGTGAGCCATCCCGAGGGGGCTTGAGTTGGAATGAACGAAGCGATCAGATCCGCGCTGAGCTTGTGCCGGCACCATTTCACGACGGCGATCGTGTTCAGCGCGCTGGTCAACCTGCTCTTCATCGTGCCGATGCTCTACATGCTGCAAGTCTATGAGCGGGTGGTGCCGACGCGTGGGCACATGACGCTCTATATGCTGACCCTGGTGCTGCTGGTCGGATTGGCCACCATGGCGGCGCTCGACACCTTGCGTTCGCGGTTGCTGGTCCGCGCCGGCGTCCGGCTCGACGCGCAGCTTGCCCGCACCATCCTCCAGTCAACCCTTGGCCGGCCGAGCCAGCGCGGGCAGCGCAATGCGCTGGGCGCGATGCGGGAATTCGACACGCTGCGCCAGGCGCTGACCGGCCCCGCGACCCTGGCGGTGCTGGATGCGCCCTGGGTCCCGATCTATGTCCTGATCGCCTTCCTACTCAGCCCCTGGATCGGCCTTCTCGCCCTAGTCGGGGCAGCGCTGGTGGTGCTGCTTGCAATGCGCAACGAGCAGGTCACCCGAAACCGCCTGCAGGAAGCCAATGCGGCCGCTGGCACGACCTATTCTGACTTCGAGGCGACCGTGGCGTCCGGCGACGTGGTTCGCGCGCTCGGCATGCGTGAGGCCATGGTGAACGGTCACCTCTCGCAGCGCGCACTGATGATGCGGCTGCAGACCGAAGCCAGCCTGGGCTCGAGCGGGGTCACCGCCACCTCCAAGTTCGTGAGGCAGTTCCTGCAGTCACTTGCGCTCGGCGTCGGAGCCCTGCTCGCCATCGATGGGCTGATCAGCCCCGGCGCAATCTTCGCGTCCATGTTCATCGTCGGCCGCGCGCTTGCGCCGATCGACCAGATGGTCGGCAACTGGCGGAGCATCGTCCAGGCGCGCGGGGCGTGGACGGCGCTCAACGAGCTGCTGAACCAGTCGCCGCCCGACCTTGCCCTTACCCAATTGCCCCGGCCGCAGGGCAAGATCGAGGTCGAGGACCTGCACGTCCTGTCGGAGGAGGGTCAGCCGATCCTCCAGAACATCTCCTTCACGGTCCAGCCCGGTCAGGTGATCGCGATCGTCGGCCCGAGCGGCGCCGGCAAATCGACCCTGGTGCGCGCGCTGGCCGGTGCCCTTGTTCCCAACCACGGGACCATCCGTCTCGACGGCGCCGACCAGCGCAACTGGGATCCGCAAAGGCTGGCCGAGCATGTCGGCTTCATGCCGCAGGAGTCGGCGCTGTTCCGCGGCTCGATCAAGGAGAATATCTCCCGCTTCCGCAATCGCCTCGGCGAGGATGCGGCGCAGATCGACACGGACACCATTGCCGCCGCGCAGGTCGCAGGCGCCCATGATCTCATCCAGCGGCTGCCCGGCGGCTACGACCAGCAGCTCGGTCCCAACGGGCGCGGGCTGTCGGCCGGGCAGGCGCAGCGGGTCGCGCTCGCCCGGGCGCTGTTTCGTGGTCCCTCGATCCTGATCCTCGACGAGCCCAACTCGAACCTCGATGCCGACGGCGACCAGGAGCTGCTGCAATGCCTGCACCAGTGCAAGGCGCGCGGCACCACCATCCTGCTGGTCGCCCACCGCATGAGCATGATGCCGATCGTCGACGGGCTGTTGATCATCCAGGACGGCCGGGTCGCCGCCTTCGGCCCCAAGGACGAGATCATGCGGCAGATTTCCGCCCAGAAGACCGTCACCGCACCCTCGCCTGCCCAGGGAGTTGCCTGAGTGTCCGCCATCAACCTCGATCTGCGCGCGTCCGCGCTTCCGGCAACCTTTGCCGGCCTTTCCGACACCGGCGGTGAACGCCACAGCGGCGGGGTCGACGATCCGCGCTTCGATATCCGGCTTGGCTATGCCATCGCCTTTCTCTTCTTCGTGCTCCTGATCGGCTGGGCCGCCCTCACCCGGCTCGATGCCGCCGCGGTGGCGCCGGGCAAGCTGGTGATCGATGGGCAGCGCCAGACGGTGCAGCACCGGGACGGCGGCGTGGTTGGCCAGATCCATGTGCGCGAAGGGCAGAAGGTCGCCAAGGGGCAGGTCCTCCTCAGCCTGGCTGCCGCCGACGTCCGGGCGCAGGAGCGTGCGCTGTCCTCCCAGGCCATCACCCTTCTTGCGCAGCGTGCTCGCCTTCAGGCCGAGCAGCTGGGCAGCGGCACCATTGTCGCCCCTGCCGAGTTCGCAGCCATGACCGCCGCCGAGGACCGGGCCGAGATCGCCCGGGCCATGGAGGTGCAGAAGGTTCAGCTGCGAACCCGCCTGGCTGTTGTCCAGGCCCAGCGCGGCGCCTTTGCGCAACGGCGCTCGGGCGCAGGCAATTTCGGCCGCGGCTATAGCGAGCAGGTGTCGGCGCTCGACCAGCAGATCCGCTCGCTCGACCAGGAACTCGACTCCCTTCGCGGCGTGGCGGAAGAAGGCTTTGTCTCGCAAAGCCGCATCCGCGCGCTGGAGCGTGCGCGCGCCGAACTGCTCGGCCAGCGCGGCCAGTATAGCGCCACCGTGGCGCAGAGCCGCGACCAGGCCGGGGAAAGCCGCCTGCAGAGCCTGGAAGCGCAAAGCGATTACCTCGCCCGCAGCGCATCCGAACTGCGCGATGTCGAAGCGGCCCTGAACGAGGTAGTGCCCAAGCTTGCCGCCGCGCGCGACCAGCTGGCGCGGACGGACATCCGCAGCCCCGTGTCGGGCACGGTCGTCGGCCTGCAGGTCTTCACCCCGGGCGGGGTGATCGGCGGCGGGCAGCGGCTGATGGACATCGTGCCGGACCGCGCCGCCCTTCATGTCGAGGGCCGTCTGGCCGTCAACGACGGGGACGACGTCAGGGCTGGCCAGACCGCCTTTATCCGCTTCGATTCACTGCACGAACGCGCGCTGCCGCCGCTCAAGGGCACGGTGACGCGGGTATCGGCCGACAGCTTCACCGACGAAAAGACCGGCGAAAGCTACTTCGTCGCGGCGGTGGAGGTGCTGCCTTCCGAGCTGGCCCTGCTCAAGGAAGTGCGCGGGTCGGACTTCGAGTTGCGCGCCGGAATGCCGGTCAGCATCGAGATCCCGGTGCGCCGCCGGACCGCGCTCCAGTACATGCTGGAGCCACTGACCGCGGCCATGCGCCGCGCCGGGCGCGAGCATTGATCCACAAATAATTACGCCGGCGTTCGTTAATCGCGTTAACTGATGTTGCTCTCTGCCGCGCCGGGGTTCACCTTGCCCCGGCGCACCGGGGGGTGCGGGTCGGCGAAGAAGGGGCGCTGGTGATGCGGGCAGCTAGGGGCGCAGCGACGGGCAGGCTTGCCGGTGCGATGCTGGCGATCGCCCTGGCCAGCTCTCCGGCCACCGCCGCCGACACGCTGCGTGACGCCCTTGCTGCCACCTACGCCGGCAATCCGGTCCTCAACGCCCAGCGTGAGGCACTGAAGGGAACCGACGCAACCGTTGCCCTTGCCGGTGCCGAGGCGCGGCCGCAGATCGCCGCCACGGTCGGCCTGAACCGCGACCTCACCCGCTCGGGCGTGCTGGTCACCAGCCGGTCCAAGGGACCGATCCTGTCGGGCGGCCTCGACGTCAACCTGCCGCTGTTCGCCGGCGGGCGCATCCGCAACTCGCTGGGGGCAGCCAGGGCCCGGGTCGAGGCCGGACGAGCCTCGCTCAAGGCGGTAGAGGGCGACGTCTTCGCCGAAGCGGTCGAAGCCTATATGGACGTGCTGCGCGACCGGGCGGTCCTAGACCTCAACCAGAACCAGGTCCGGGTCCTGACCGAAAACCTGCGTGCCACCCGCAAGCTGTTCGACGCCGGCGACCTCACCCGCACCGACATCGCCCAGTCGCAGGCCCGGCTGAGCAGCGCGTCGGCGCAGCTCGCGCTTGCCCAGTCCCGCTTGTCGGTCAGCGAGGAAAGCTATCTGCGCACCGTCGGTCGCCGGCCGGATGGCCTTTCCCCTCCCCCGCCGCTGCCGCCGCTTCCCGCCACTGCCAGCGAGGCAGCGCGCATCGCCATCGCCCGTAACCCGCGCCTCACCGCCGCCCTGCAGCAGGCGCGCGCGGCGGGGCTCGACGTCAGGGTGGCCTTTGCCAATCGCCTGCCCAGCCTGGCGGGCGTGCTTGGCGGCGATTATATCAACTATATCAACGACGAACCCGGCATCGGCATCCCCCGCGCCGGGGTGCAGACGAGCGTCGGCCTCACCACCCGCATCCCGCTCTACCAGGGCGGCGCGCCGGCCGCACGCATCCGCCAGGCACGCGCCGCGGAGGGCCAGCTCCTCGAACAAACGATCGCGACGGAGCGGACGGTGGTCGCCAGCGCCCGCTCTGCCTTCGTCAGCTATCAGGCCGCGCTTCGCGCCATCGGGTCGAACGAGGATGCAGTCAGCGCCAATGAACTTGCCCTGCGCGGCACACGGGCCGAACGCAGCGTGGGATCGCGCACGGTGATCGAGGTGCTGAACGCCGAGCAGGAGTTGCTCCAGGCGCAAGTCCAGCTGATTGCCGCCCGCCGCGACGCCTATGTCGCCGGCTTTCGGCTGCTGCAGGCGATGGGCCAGGCAAGCTCGGAGGAACTGGGCTTGCAGGGCGGCTCGCTATACGACCCGCTCGGCCATTACCGCGAGGTGGTGGGCGACTGGAACGACTGGGGCGGCGCTGGCAAGCACCAGCCGCGTTCCACCTCCACTACGGCCCTCGCCGAGGCCTTGCCCGATCACCTTGCCGACGCGCCGCCACGCCTTGTGCAGCAGGTGCTTGCACCGCCGGCCAATCCCGCTGCGCTGCCGAGCGCAGAGGCCGCCGCAACCCCGGCCATGACCAAGGCCGTCACCGCGCCTTTCGTGCCTGCCGAAGCGGGAGGCTGGGCGATCCAGCTCGGTGCCTTTGCCCGGCCGGGCGCGCCACAAGCCCTGTTTGCGCGGGTGGAAATGAGGCTCGCCGGCAAGCAGCCGACCTACGTGCCAGCCGGTCGCGTCACCCGGCTGCTGGTCGGGCCCTTCGCCGATCGGGCCGAGGCCGAGGCCGCCTGCGCCAGGCTCGGCACCGGGACGCCGTGCCTGGTTGTCCGCCGCTAGCAACCGGCCCCCACGCTCAACCGCCCTGACGACCTTGGCCGAGTCCAGCCTTGACCCCGCCCCCACGCGGGACGAAGGCGCTCGCCTGTACTGATCCAAGCAAGAGGACCGCCCGATGATCGAAGCCGAATGGTGGGAATATGACAGCGTCGACGAGATGGCCGATGCGGTCGCCGGCGACGTCGGCTTCATTGTCGAAAGCGCGATCGATGCGCGCGACGCCTCGCTGCTAGCCCTGCCGGGGGGCAAGACCCCCCTACCGATCTTCAAGAAGCTGGCGGCGCAGAAGCTGGCCTGGAAGAAGGTCACCATCGTGCCTACCGACGAGCGGCTGGTCGAGGTCAGTGACGAGCGCAGCAATGCGCGGCTTCTGGCGCAGAGCTTCATGAAGGCAGGCGCCCGGGTGATCCCGATCGGCGGCGAGAATCCCGACGTCGAGGCCGCGGGCAACATCGCCGACGCCCGGCTGCAGGACCTGCCCTGGCCGCCCGACCTCGTCTGGCTCGGCATGGGCGCCGACGGTCACACCGCCTCCATCTTCACCGGGCCCCATATGCAGAATGCGCTGGACGCCCCCAAGGCGCGCCGCGCGGTCGGGGTGCGCCCCGATCCGATGCCGGCCGACATGCCGGTCGCCCGCGTCACGCTGACCCGCGCCGCATTGCTCTCCGCGCGGACGCTGATCATCACCATCACCGGTCAAGAGAAGAAGGAACTGCTCGAGCAGGCGATCGCCGACGGCCAGTCGAGCAAGCTGCCGATCGGCCGGGTGCTGGCCGAGGCCGAGCAGCCGATCGACATCCACTGGGCGCCCTGAGCGACGCTTCCCTTCGCAGGGCAAAAGAAGAGGGCGCCGGGATCACTCCCGACGCCCTTTCTCTTGGCCGTGGCTCGCCGCTTAGAAGCGGAAGCCGCCGCGCAGGCCCCAGCCCTTGACGTCGCCGAGGTCGACAAAGGCCGACAGCAGCGGACCGCCGCCCGCACCGCCGCCGATGCCGGCCTCGATGCGGCCCCAGGTGCCGCGCTTCTCGTCCACCAGCCCGGTGGTCAGCGCACCCGAGCGAACCGTCAGCTCCGACTCGTCGCCGAATTCGCGGAAGATCTTGCCGTCGATGAACGGCGCGATCGCTCCGGCGAAGGAGGCGCGGGCCTGCAACCGACCACGAGTGCTGGTGTAGCGATCGTTGTCGAAAGTCAGGTTGCCGAAGTTGTAGTCGTCGATCCGGCTGCGGACGTAGCTGAGGCCAGCGCCAACATCGAAATTGAGGCTGCCCGGCGTTCCGAAGCGGAAGCCGACTTCGCCGTCGATACCGGTGCTCTTGCCTTCCGGGATGACGGTGCCGGCGCCGATTACCGAATTGGTGATGCGGACGTCATAGACGTCCCGCTTCACCAGCACGCCGGCGTAGAGGCCCTGCTGGGCACCGAACTGAGCGTAGGCGCCATAGTTGTAGCCCTCGGCGTCCAAGACGGTGCCGAAGTCGGTGCCGCCGTCCGCATGTTCGTAGCCGAGCGTGGCCCCGACCAGGAAGCTCGGCGCGCCGAACTCGATCCCGCCCTGCGCACCGCGGCGCTTGGTCTCGAACCGGTTGGAGGTGGTCAGCGCCGTGTCGAACGCGGTGATCGAGCGGTTGCGCTCACCGAAGCGCTCCTTCGAGCCATAGAGCTGGGCCCAGATGCCGACCGGGCTCTTGCGCTCGTTGCCGAAGTCCACCCGGCGGCTCATCGCATAAGCCTGATAAGCTTCCGCCGACTGGTACCAGATGTCGTTGCCGAGGCGATTGACAAACAGCAGGTCGCCGATCGCCTCGTCGGGACGGCCGGTCAGGAACACGTCCGATCCGCGCGTTTCCAGGCCGAAGTTGATGAGGCCGCTGCTGGTGACGCCGCCAAGCACGAACTGGCCCGCAGTCACGGTGCCGGCATCCACCAGCAGGGCGCCGGTGGTGTCGATCACCGGGGTGGAGCCCGGAACGAAGTTCGTTAGGATGGTGGTCACGCCGGTGGTGGTGCCGGTGTAGACGAGCCGGTCGGCGGTCAGGGTGCCCGTCGCGCTGGTGCCCACGTCAAGGCCGAGGCGTGCGTTGCCGCTGGCGACGTAATTGCCCGGGATGGTGAGCGTGTCGTTGGCGGCGCCGTCACGCAGGTCGATCAGGCCGGCGGTGTTGTTGAAGGTTTCCAGCCCCGCCAGGGTCTGCGCGCCATCGCGCAGGTTCAGCGTGCCCGTGTTGTTGAACACGTCGGCATCGGCGCCAAAGTCGAACGCCGCGGCCGAACTGAGGTTCAGGGTGCCACTGTTGTTGAGGACGTCGGCGCCAGCCCCGAAGCGGACGATCCCGCCGTGGGTGAAGGTGCCGCTGTTGGTGAACGTGTCGTCGCCGCCAAGGAAGTCGATCGTCCCCGTCTGGGTGTAGGTGCCGGCATTGGTGAAGCTGTCATTGCCGTCGGTGAAGGTCAGCGGACCGCTGATCGCACCGGCGCTGCCGATGCTGAGGGTCAGCGGACCGGCGCCGGGGGCGAGCACAAAACCGCCGGTGCCGGCCGTGGTGCTGGTCAGCGTGCCGTTGACGACCAGCGTGTTGCCGGTCGCGCCGCCAAGCGTGATGGCGGTCGGACCGCTCACCGTGACGCCCGAGTTGACGGTGACGCTGGAGGTGCCGGCGGTCTGGGCCCAGATGCCCGACCCCGCGGCCGTGGTGACATTGCCGTTGGCGACCACCGTGACCGGGGCGGCATCGGCAGCCACCACGCGAACCGCGGCGAAGCTCGGATCGGCGGCGGCGTTGGTGGCGGTCGAGGTGACCACGCCGGTGGTGACGTTCACCGCGCCCGTGCCGGTGGTGGCAACGTCGATGCCGACGCTGTTCTCACCGCTGACATTGATGGTGCCGGTGTTGGTCACGGTGACCGGGCCGGCGCCCGTGATCGAGATGGCGTCGGAATTGCTACCGGTGGTGGTGACGCCCGCGACATTGGCGGTGATTGCCCCGGTGCCGCCGGTGATCAGCAGTCCGGTCGAATCAGCGCCGCCGGTGGCGATGGTGCCCGTGTTCGCGGTGATGGCGCCGTCCGTGGTGATCACCACGCCGTCACTGTCCGTACCGGTGGCGGTGTTGATGCTGGTGGTGGTCAGGCTGATGTTGCCGCTGTCGCTGGTGAGGTTGACCCCGTCGCTGTTGGCGCCAACCGTGGTCACCGCGCCGCAGTTCACCGTGATGTTGCCGGTGGTGCTGGTGGCGGTGATGCCCGGCGCAAGCGGATCCACGGTGGCGACGGTCGGGCAATTGCCGATGTCGATCGCGCCGCTGGTGCTGGTCGCGGTGATGCCGTCTCCGTTGGAGCTGACCGCGCCCGAACGCAGGGTCACCGGACCGGTGGTGCCGGTCGCGCGGAGGCCGAAGTCGCCAGCGCTGATGCCCGCCCCGGTGTAGCTGACGCCGGTACCGCTCAGCAGAACGCCGCCGCGGACCGAATCGACCGCGCCGGTGGTGGCGGTGATGGTGCCACCGGTGCTGCCGAGGCTCAGCGCGAAGCCATTGTTGTTGGTGATGGTGCCGCTGGTGAAGGTGATGTCACCCGTGGCGCTGATGTCGGCGCCGGTCGAGCCCGACGCAATGTCGCCGAGGGTGACATTGGTGGTTGTTCCGCCATTGCCGAACAGGCCGAAGCTTCCCTCGCCGGGTGCTGACAGGTCGCCGGCGGTGATGGTGACCGGGCCTCCGGTGGCAAGGAAGTCGATCGCGCTGACGTCGTTGCCGAGCGCGGTGATGTTCTGGCCCGCCGCGTCCAGCGTGATGCTGCCGCCGGCGAAGCTGTTGGTCAGCCGGATGCCGTCCTGGCCAAGGCCGCCGGTAACGTTCTGGAGGGTGCCGCCGTCCACCGCTACGGCGCCGACGTCGATGTCCCCGGTGATGCTGGTGACGCGCAGCGGGCTGGTGCCGGTGAAGGTGCCGCTGGTGACGGTCACGGTGGACACGCCGGTGGTGCTGTTGAGGCAGTCGTACACATTGGTCGTTCCCGCCCGCAGCGTGCAGGTGGTGCTGCTCTGCGCGGAGGCGGCGGACGGAACGAACAGGGCCGCAGCAGCGGCGGATGCCGTGCTCAGCAAGGCAAGCTTGGTGGTAGTACGTGTCATTTGGTCACTCCCCTGAAGGGGAACGGCGACCAGCGCGCTTTTCCCCTTTCTGAAAACCTGAGTGCCCCCTCAACGAGGGCTTACCTTCAGGGTTTCAGGTGGAGAGAAAAAGCACCAGGATGTGGCGTGCAGGACACAGTTGGTGGCGCCAAATTTAATCTAGATCATGTTTGTAGCCGTTCGGCGTGCCAGGCGAGGTGATCGGCCATGAAGGTGGAGACGAAAAGGTAGCTGTGGTCATAGCCAGCCCTGATCGCGAGCTCGAGCGGCTGGCCCGTCCCGCTGCATGCTTGTTCGAGCAGGCCGGGACGAAGCTCCCGCTCCAGGAACGGATCGGCCCCGCCGACATCGACCTTGAGCGCCGGCAGCCGGGCGCCGCCCTCGATCAACGCCACCGCATCATGCGCTGCCCAGCTCGCCCGGTCGGTTCCGAGATACTGCGAAAATGCCTTTTCACCCCACGGCACCTGGCTCGGCGCGACGATGGGGGCAAAGGCTGAGACGCTACGGAAGCGTCCGGGATGACGCAGCGCCACCGTCAGCGCGCCGTGCCCGCCCATGCTGTGACCGGTGATCGCTTGGGCGGACATGTCGAGCGCCGGAAACTCGGCCGCGACCAGTGCCGGGAGCTCGTCGGTGACGTAGCTCCACATCCGGTAATTGGCCGCCCACGGCTGCTCCGTCGCATCGACGTAGAAGCCCGCGCCAAGGCCGATGTCCCACCCTTCCGCATCCGCAACGCCTTCGCCCCGCGGCGAGGTGTCGGGCGCGAGGAAGGCGAGGCCGAGTTCGGCGCAGGCACGGCGATACTCACCCTTGTCGGTGACATTGGCGTGGGTGCAGGTCAGGCCCGACAGATAGGTCACCAGCGGCACCGCCCGCTCTTCCGCCTGGGGAGGCAGGAAGAGCGAAAAGGTCATCGGCGTGCCCGTCGCCCGGCTGTCGTGGGTCAGCACCAGCTGCCGCCCGCCGTGGCTGCGCGCCTCGCTGGTGAGGGTCAGCGTCACTGCTGCGGCCGGTGCACGGCACACAGCTTGTTGCCGTCGGGATCGCGCAGGTAGGCGAGGTAGAGCTTGCCAAGCGCGTTGGAGCGGATGCCGGGCGGATCCTCGATCGACGTGCCGCCCGCCGCCACTCCGCGATCGTGCCATGCGTTCACTTCTTCCGGGCTATCGAACGAGAAACCGATGGTGCAGCCATTGCCGTGGGTCGCGACCTCGCCGTTGATCGGCGGCGAGACCATGAACAGCGCGCCCTTGCGGCCATACAGCAGCCGCCCCTTGTCATCGGAGCGCGCCGGCTTCCCGAACAGGGCGTCATAGAACTTCCTCGACCGGTCGAGATCGTTCGACCCGACCATCATGTGCGAATACATGCCTGCTTCTCCTCCTGTCAGTAGACCACCACCGCACGGATGCTCTCGCCCCGGTGCATGAGGTCGAAGCCCTGGTTGATCTCCTCGAGGCTCAGCACATGGGTGATCATTGGGTCGATGGCGATCTTGCCGTCCATGTACCAGTCGACGATCCTGGGCACGTCGGTGCGCCCCTTGGCTCCGCCGAACGCAGTGCCGCGCCAGTTGCGGCCGGTAACCAGCTGGAAGGGGCGCGTGGCGATCTCCTTGCCGGCCTCGGCGACCCCGATGATGATCGAGGTCCCCCAGCCGCGGTGGCAGCATTCCAGCGCGGTGCGCATGACTTCCGTGTTGCCGGTGCAGTCGAAGCTGTAGTCCGCACCGCCGTCGGTCAGCTCCACCACCTTTGCAATGGTTTCGTCGCGGCTCATGTCCTTGGTGTTGAGGAAGTCGGTCATGCCGAACTGGCGTCCCCATGCCTCGCGGTCGGGGTTGAGGTCGATGCCGATGATCTTGTTCGCGCCCGCCAGCCGCGCCCCCTGCACCACGTTGAGGCCGATGCCGCCAAGGCCGAACACCACCACATTGTCGCCGACCTGGACCTTGGCGGTGTTCACCACCGCGCCGACACCCGTGGTCACGCCGCAGCCGATGTAGCAGCTGGTCTGGAACGGTGCGTCCTTGCGGATCTTCGCCACCGCGATCTCGGGCAGCACGGTGAAGTTCGAGAAGGTCGAGCAGCCCATATAGTGGAAGATCGCCTCGCCCTTGTAGCTGAAGCGGGTGGTTCCGTCGGGCATCAGCCCCTTGCCCTGCGTCGCGCGGATGGCGGTGCACAGGTTGGTCTTGCCGGACAGGCACGACTTACATTGGCGGCATTCGGGCGTGTAGAGCGGGATGACATGATCACCGGGCTTTACGGAGGTGACCCCGGCCCCGACCTCCCGCACGATCCCGGCGCCCTCGTGGCCGAGCACCGAGGGGAAGATGCCTTCGCTATCGAGGCCGTCCAGCGTGTAGGCGTCGGTGTGGCAGATGCCCGTCGCCATGATCTCGACCAGCACTTCGCCGGCCTTCGGTCCTTCGAGGTCGAGCTCGACGATTTCAAGCGGCTGCTTGGGGGCAAAGGCGACGGCGGCGCGGGTCTTCATCGGCGGATCTCGCAACTTGGTTCTGCTTGGCGCCGCCAAGTGGCACAGCGGCCGGCACTTGGCAAAGTCAGGCACGTTAGCGGCAGGGCGTTCCGGGGCGTCGACAATAAGCGCTTGCACAAGGTTGAACCGCCCCTAAGCTGCCGCGCTTCAACGATTTTCTGGCAAGGTGTCGGGGGACGCCACGCGGGGAGAGCAGAACTGATCACATTGCGACGCGCTTCGGCGCGCCTAGGATTGCTGTTGCTGGTCGGCCTGCCCGCGAGCCTTGGCGCACAACCCGTGCCGTCCGTGGTCGAGGAGGTGAAGACCGTAACCCTGGACGAGAATCGCGCCGCCTTCCTGGTCCGCTTCTCGCCCGCCGAGCCGCAGACCGCGGCGATCAACAACAATCCGACCAGGCCCGAGCTGCTGCTCCGCTCGACCCTGCGCGCGCCGCGCGTCCCGGCGCAGGCGAGCTACCGGGGGCTGGTTCGCGCGACCACCTTCGAGACCACTGACAGCGGCCTCCTGTGGCGCTTTGACACCGCTGCCCCGGCGCAGGTCAGCGTTCAGCCGGCTGGTGACCGCACCCTGCAGGTGATCGTTCAGCGCCTGTCCGGCGACGAGGCCATCGGCGCCCGCCCGATCGGCTCCGGCGATGAAGCGGTCTCCCCCGCCAGTGCCCTTCCCGCTTATGTCGAGCCCGGCGTTGACGGCGACAGCTACGAATTGGTGCCGCTCAAATATGCCGACGTCAGCGAGGTCATCGGCCTGCTGGTCGAAGGCGAGACGATCCAGCCCAACAACGTCTTCATCCGCCGGGAGCCGGGGTTCGGCTCGATCGCCACTGCCAGCAGCCAGAACCAGTATAACAACAGCCAGAACCAGGCCCAGCAGCAGAACCAGCTACCACTCGGGCAAAGCTTTCCCGGGCGCGGGCTTGCGGTCGATCGGCGTCTGAACGCGATCTGGATCACCGGCACCCCCGAGCGGATCGCGCGGGTCAAGGCGCAGATCAACGCGATCGACGTGCCAGTCGACAGTGTCATCCTCGAAACCCAATTCGTCGAGCTCACCGAGCAGGGCGTCCGCAACCTCGGCCTCGACCTCGCCAACCGCGACGGCCAGATCGCGGTCGGGCAGATCACGCTGGGTGGTAACACGCCCTTCGGCAACGATCCGCTGACCCCGTTCAAATCGGGGGTGCTGCAGGCCGCCATCTATGCCCAGGTGCAGCGCGGCGAAGGGCGGATCGTGTCGCGCCCGCGGATCGCGGCGCAATCGGGCTCCACCGCCAAGATCATCACCGGCGACGCGCTGCCGATCCTCACCTCCATCACCCTGTCGGGCGTCAATGGCGTCAGCCAACAGGTGCAGTACGTCAACGTCGGCGTGACGCTGCAGATCGCGCCGCGGGTGTCGAGCGACGGCTTCGTCACCAGCCAGATCTACGGCGTGGTGTCCTCCGTCACCGGCTACAGCCAGGGCTATCCTACCATCAGCCAGCGCGAGGCGGAGACCAGCGCCAGCGTCCGCGACGGCGAGACCTTCGTGATCGGCGGCCTGACCCAGGAGAACAACCTCAAGACAAAGGGCCGGCTGCCGATCCTTGGCGACATTCCGGTGATCGGCACCGTGTTTCGCAACGAGCGAAGCACGCGGGCCAAGACCGAACTCTACATCGTTATCACGCCGCGGATCGTGCGTCACCGACGCAACGAGGTGCCGATCACCCCGGCCCCTTCGCCCGCTGTTCCCGGCCTCACGGGAGGATCGCCCGGCTAGGCTGACACCCAGTCCCGCGGTTGTCCCAATCCGCTGCCGGACCACCGGCACGAACCCATTCGCTCAACCCTGAACTGTCCCGTTAAGCTGTTGAATTAGCTGTATTTTTATTCTGGACAGGCGTCAAATCATCGGTCAGCTTCTACTCACCAGACCGGGGCCGACGGGGCGTCCGGGCGTGAAAAAGGGGAAGATATGCGGACCATCCTGATGACCTCGGCGGCGGCGCTGGCCGTGGCGCTGGTAGCCACTCCAGCCGCCGCCCAGCAGCGCGGCGAGAAGATCGCCAACAGCTACATTTGCGTGTTCAAGGATCGCGCAGTCAGCCGCGGCCAGGCACAGGCCGAAGCCAATCGCGCGGCCCAGAGCGTCGGCGCCCGCGTCACTCATGTCTATTCCGTCGCGGTCCGCGGTTTCGCAGCCGAGCTTCCGGCGCAGGCCGTCGAGAACATGAAGGCGAACAATCCCAACATCGACTATTGCGAGCAGGATCAGGTCGTCACCGCAGGTCCGGTGACCGCGCAGGCAGCGCCGACCTTCAACGCCATGGCCGAGGAAACGCCGTGGGGAATCGCCCGGGTCGGCGGCGGCGCCAACTACACCGGGAGCAATGTCGCCTGGGTCATCGATTCCGGCATCCAGCTGAACCACCCCGACCTCAACGTCGATGTGAACCGCAGCCGCAGCTTCATTCGTGACAGCAATCCCAATGACCAGAATGGCCATGGTACCCACGTCGCCGGCACCATCGCGGCCAAGGCCAACGGTTCGGGCGTGATCGGCGTCGCCGCCGGCGCTCCCGTGGTTGCGGTGCGCGTTCTCGACCGTCGTGGTTCGGGAAGCACGTCGGGCGTGATCGGAGGCGTCGACTATGTTGCCGCCAACGGCAAGGCCGGCGATGTCGCCAACATGAGCCTTGGTGGCGGCGTCTCCACTACCCTCGACAATGCGGTGATTAATGCTGCCAAGGGCGGTGTCCGCTTCGCGCTTGCCGCCGGCAACGAGAGCGACAATGCCAACAACCACTCGCCGGCACGCGCCAACGGCACCAACGTCTTCACCGTTTCCGCCTTTGCGGTAGGTGACAAGTGGGCGAGCTTCTCCAACTACGGCAACCCGCCGATCGACTATGCGGAACCGGGCGTCAGCATCAAGTCGACCTGGCTGAACGGCGGCTACAACACCATCAGCGGGACCAGCATGGCGACGCCGCACCTTGCCGGCCTGTTGCTGGCGGGCGCCGTCCGCGGCGGTGGCAATGTCGCGGGTGATCCTGACGGCAATCCGGACATCATCGGCGTCAAGTAAGCCGTCGGCGATCAGGGAAGGGCGGCTCGGGAAACCGGGTCGCCCTTTCCTTTGGGCCGCCGGCGTCTAAGGTCGCGAGCCATGACCTTTGCGACTGGCAAGCATGCACTTATCACCGGCGGCGGCACTGGCATCGGCGCCGGCGCGGCGCGGGCTCTGGCAGCGGCGGGCGCCAACCTGTCCCTGCTCGGTCGCCGCCGCGACCCGCTCGAGGCGGTCGCCGCCGAGACGGGTGGGCGCGCTATTCCCTGCGACGTGACCGACCCGGAGGCGCAGGCCCGCGCCTTTGCCGAAGCGCGTGAGGCGTTCGGCCCGCTCGATTACGTCATCCTCAACGCCGGGATCGGTGACAGCCGCCCCTTCCTGCGCACAAGGCGCGAGATGTGGAACGCGATCATCGCCACCAACCTCACCGCCTTGTTCGACGGCGCGCAGCTGGCGCTTCCCGACCTCCAGGCGCCAGGCAAGCGGCTGATCGTCGTCGCCTCCGTCGCGGGGCTGAAGGGCGGCGCCATGGCCGCGCCCTATGCGGCCTCCAAGCATGGCGCGGTCGGTTTGACCCGCAGCCTGGCCCTGGAGTTCGCCCGCACCGGCCTCACCGTCAATGCCATCTGCCCGAGCTTCGTCGACACCCCCATGGTCGACGACAGCGCAGATCGCATCGCCAACGCCACGGGCAAGAGCGTCGAGGAAGCGCGGCAGATCCTCGCGCGCACTAACGGCAATGGTCGCCTGATCACGGTCGACGAGGTCACCCATGCGATTATGCAGTTGCTCCATCCGCAGGCCAGCGGCGTGAACGGAGCGTGTGTCACGATTGACGGCGGGACCAGCGCCTGAGGCTGCTCAGTCGGGCTTGATCGCCGTTACCCGCAGAAAGGTCGCCGGGATCTCGGTCCGCCGCGGATCGCCGCTCTGGTTCTGCCGCTCGAACAGGTCGACCAGTTCGCGTTCGAGTTCTTCAGCCCGGCCATTGTCGCGAGCCGCGGCGAAGGCGTTCATCGTCGGGCCGTAATAGTCGCGGAAGTGGGCAACGAAATCGGCCGGTGATCCTTGATGCCGGAACACGAAGCTGTCGCGCTCGCAAGCGACGTTCTCGATCCCTGCCGCGGCGAACCGGACGCGGACATGCTCCTCCTGCCCCCACAGCATCGGACTGACGAACCCTTCGGGCGGAGGCGGCGAGTAAGCGGCGCTGGTCTTGAGGATCTGCGCGACGAGGGTTGGGTCGCCGGGAATCCAGTTCCCCATGGTGATGGTGCCGCCGGGGCGGGTTACCCGTGCCATCTCCTTCGTGACATCTTCCGGCCGGGGTGCGAACATCGCACCGAACACCGTCACAACGCGATCAAAAGTGGCGTCCGCGATGCCGGCAAGGTCGCTCGCATCGCCTTCCTGGAACCGGCAGTTGGCAAGGCCGACCACCTCGGCCCGGCGGTTGCCAGCGGAGACGAGGTTAGCGGCGATATCGACCCCCAGGACGTTCGCCCCGCGTTCGGCGGCAGGCAGCGCAGTGGTACCGTCGCCGCAGCCGAGGTCGAGCACGCGCTCACCCGGCCGCACCCCGATGCGGTCGACTAGCTCGGCCCCGCTTTGCCGCATGGCCTCGGCGATGCGCGTGAAGTCACCCTTTTCCCACAAGGCTTTGTTGGCGTTCATGGATTGCTCCGCATGCTTGTTCAACCGCCAGTGGGGACGGTCGCCCGACGCATGATTGAACAGCCACTGCCGAGTCTTCCCGGGGCCGCCGGCCGCAGGCTAGCACAAATCGGGCTTACTCGAACTCCACGATCACCTGATCGACGGCGACGCTCTCGCCGGCGCCCACCGGCGTGGCTTTCACCGTCGCACTCTTCTCGGCACGGAGGATGTTCTCCATCTTCATCGCCTCCATGACCGCGATCGGCTGGCCGGCCTCGACCTTGTCACCGACCGTGACGTCGAGCCGCGTCACCAGCCCCGGCATGGGCGCCAGCAGGAAGCGCGACAGGTCGGGCGGGACCTTTTCGATCATGTGGCGGGCAAGTTCGGCCACCTTGGGCGTCATCACCGTCGCCCGATGGCTGGCGCCGCGGGTGGTCATGCGCCAGCTGCGGCCTTGCTTTTCGACCAGAACAGTGCGGCTGCGATGGCCGATGCTGGCGCGAACAAGCCGCTGGCCCGGCGCATAATCGGCGTCGAAGGCAAGCGGGTCGCCTCCGTCCACCACCACCTTGTCGAGCGTGAAGTGCACATGGTGCTCGGCGCCGCCGTCCAGCCTGACGACATGCTCCCGGACGGCGGGCGCGGGTGCCCCAAGCTGCTGGTCGATCAGTAGCGCGCGGCTTTCGTGTACGGTGCCGATAAAGGCGGCGAGGGCGCTGAGGTCCGCTGTCAGCGTGTCGTCCAGCGGCGCGCCGGTGAAGCCGTCGGGATACTCCTCGGCGATGAAGCCGGTGGTGATCTCGCCCGAGCGGAAGCGCGGGTGCTGCATCAGCGCCGACAGGAAATCGACGTTGTGGCTGATGCCGCCAATGTCGAAGCCGTCAAGCGCCTCGACCTGCGCGTCGATCGCCGTCTCGCGGGTCGGGCCCCATGTCACCAGCTTAGCGATCATGGGATCGTAGAACATGCTGACCTCGCCGCCCTGGCGCACGCCATCGTCAACGCGGGTGCGGGTGTCGCCAGTGGTGCCGGCGCTCGGCGGCGCATAACGCACCAGCCGCCCGGTGCTCGGCAGGAAGCCGCGATAGGGGTCTTCGGCATAGACCCGCGTTTCGACGCTCCAGCCGTTCAGCTTGACCTCGTCCTGCGTGAAGGCGAGCGGCTCGCCCGCGGCGACGCGGATCATCTGTTCGACGAGGTCGAGACCGGTGATCTCCTCCGTCACCGGATGCTCGACCTGCAGCCGGGTGTTCATCTCGAGGAAGTAGAAGCTCTCCCCCGTCGTGTCCGCGCCTGACACGATCAGCTCGACCGTTCCGGCGCTGTGATAGCCGACGGCGCGGGCGAGGGCGACGCATTGTTCACCCATCGCCTTGCGCATCTGCGGCGTGACGAACGGCGAGGGCGCTTCCTCGACCACCTTCTGGTGGCGGCGCTGGATGCTGCACTCGCGCTCGTTCAGGTAGATGATGTTGCCATGCTTGTCGCCGATCAGCTGGATCTCGATGTGGCGCGGGCTTTCGATGAACTTCTCGATGAATACGCGGTCGTCGCCGAAGCTGGCGAGGCCTTCGCGCTTGGTCGCCTCGAAGCCGTCGCGCACGTCAGCCTCGTTCCAGGCGAGCCGCATCCCCTTGCCGCCGCCGCCGGCTGAGGCCTTCATCATCACGGGGAAGCCGATGTCGGCGGCGATCCTGACCGCGTCGTCGGTGGTCGCGATGTCGCCGAGGTAGCCGGGGACGACGTTGACGCCCGCATCGCGCGCGAGCTTCTTGGATTCGATCTTGTCGCCCATCGCCGCGATGGCGTTGGCCGGTGGGCCGATGAAGGCGATGTTCTCCGCCGCCAGCGCCTCGACGAAGCTCGCGCGCTCGGACAGGAAGCCATAGCCGGGGTGCACGGCCTCTGCGCCGGTCGCCTTGCACGCCGCGATGATCAGGTCGGCCCTGAGGTAGCTTTCACCGGCGGGCGGAGGGCCGAGCCGGACAGCCTCGTCGGCCAGCTCCACATGCGGCGCGCGGGCGTCGGCGTCGGAATAGACGGCCACGGTCTTGATGCCCATCCGGCGCGCGGTGCGGATCACGCGGCAGGCGATTTCGCCGCGATTGGCGATCAGGATCTTGGAGAACATCAGGCTTTGCCCCGCTTGGAAAACTGACACAGCGCACCGCCATTCGGCGGCGAGGAAAAAGGTGCTGGCCGCATGGCTTACAGAAGCAGCTGAAGCCAGGACATCAGAAATGCGCCCACCCCGATCCCGAGAAGGCCCATGGACCCGCGGATGTAATACCAGGCTGCATTGCCGAGGCTCTTGTGCTCTTGCCTGGCTTGGAGGATCGCCGAACTGGCCGACAATGCCAGCACCCCGCTCACCGCAAAAGCCAGCAGCAGCCCGGCCACTGCGACCGGCGGGACAGACTTGCCGAGCGGTGATTGGGCGATGGTGATGACCCCTCCGATCGCCAGCAGCGCGAGCGATAGCAGGTGCTTGGAATAATCGTAGAGCAGGAACTCACGGTCGCGTTCCTGGCCAGGCTGGCCGTCGGCGATCTGCAGGATCTCACTCATTCGGCAGCCTCCTCGATCGGCGGCTTGTTGTGGCCGAGCAGGCGGAGCACTTCGTCCGCCGCATCGGCAAGATTGGTGCCGGGACCGAAGATCGCCTGCACGCCTGCGGCGCGAAGCTCGGCATAGTCCTGTGCCGGGATGACGCCACCAGCGACGACCTTGATGTCGGTGCGGTCAAGGTCCTTGAGGTGGCCGATCAGTTCGGGGATCAGTGTCTTGTGCCCGGCTGCGAGACTGGAAGCGCCAACCACATCTACGTCGGCGATCACCGCCAGTTCGGCGGCTTCACGCGGGGTCTGGAACAGCGGCCCGGCGACGATCTCGAAGCCGAGGTCGCCGAATGCCGAGCTGACGAGATTGGCGCCGCGGTCGTGACCGTCCTGGCCCATCTTGGCGACCAGCATCCGCGGCTTGCGCCCGAGGCGCTGGCCGACCGCGACCGTGCCCTGCTTGGCTTCTTCCCAGCGCTGGTCGGCGCGCTGGCCGTAGATGCCGGAGACGGGTTCGGGCTTGGTGGCATAGCGACCGAAGACGCGTTCGAGGGCGTCGGAGATTTCTCCAAGCGTCGCGCGGGCGCGGGCGGCTTCGACGCTGAGCGCGAGGAGGTTGGCGTTGCTGCGAGCGCCCTCCTCGAGCGCGGCGAGTGCAGCCTGCACTGCCGCCTCGTCGCGTGTCGCGCGAAGGCGCTGGAGCCGCTCGATCTGCCCGGCACGGACCTTGGCATTGTCGACTTCGAGAATGTCGAGTTCGGCTTCCTCAGGCAACCGGTAGCGGTTGACCCCGACGATCACCGTCTCGCCGGTGTCGACCTTGGACTGGCGCAAGGCCGCCGCTTCCTCGATCCGGCGCTTGGGCAGGCCCTCGGTCACCGCCTTTGTCATGCCGCCCAGTGCCTCGACCTCCTGGATCAGCGCCCAGGCTTTCTCTTCGAGCTCGCGGGTCAGCGCTTCGACATACCAGCTGCCGCCGAGCGGATCGGCAACCGCGGTGACGCCGCTTTCCTCGGCGAGGATCAGCTGGGTGTTGCGCGCGATCCGGGCTGAGAAGTCCGTCGGCAAGGCGATCGCCTCGTCGAAGCTGTTGGTGTGGAGCGACTGGGTGCCGCCAAGCACCGCTGCCAACGCCTCGATCGTGGTGCGAACGACGTTGTTGTAGGGGTCCTGCTCGGTCAGCGACACGCCCGACGTCTGACAGTGGGTGCGCAGAAGCTTCGACTTCTCGGACTTGGCGCCGAGATCGGTCATGATCCGGCCCCACAGAGTGCGCGCCGCGCGCATCTTGGCGACCTCCATGAAGAGGTTCATCCCAATGCCCCAGAAGAAGCTGAGGCGCGGCGCGAAGGCATCGATGTCGAGCCCGCTTTTCATCGCCGCTCGGACATATTCCATGCCGTCGGCAAGCGTGTAGGCCATCTCCTGCACTGCCGTCGCTCCGGCTTCGTGCATGTGATAGCCCGAGATGGAGATGCTGTTGAACTTGGGCATTTCGCGCGACGTGAAAGCGATGATGTCGCTGACGATCCGCATCGAGGGTTCGGGCGGGTAGATGTAGGTGTTGCGGACCGCGAACTCTTTCAGAATGTCGTTTTGAATGGTGCCGGTCAGCGCCGCACGCTCAACCCCCTGCTCCTCGCCCGCGACGATATAGAAGGCGAGCACCGGCAGCACCGCACCGTTCATAGTCATGCTGACGCTCATCTCGCCCAGCGGGATACCGTCGAACAGCAGCTTCATATCCTCGACGCTGTCGATCGCCACGCCCGCCTTGCCGACGTCGCCGGTGACGCGTGGATGGTCGCTGTCGTAGCCGCGGTGGGTGGCAAGGTCGAAGGCGACGCTCAGCCCCTTCTGCCCGGCCGCCAGGTTGCGGCGGTAAAAGGCGTTGCTTTCCTCCGCGGTCGAGAAGCCGGCATATTGACGGATGGTCCAAGGCCGGCCCGCGTACATCGTCGCATAGGGCCCCCGCGTGTAGGGCGCGATACCGGGAAAGCCGGGATCGATGTGAGCCGCATCTTCGGGGCCGTAGACGGTCTTGAGGGTAATCCCCTCGGGCGTGGTGCGGCGGAGGTCGGCGCCGCGGGCTTCCTTGGCGGCGAGGGCTTTCCAGGCGTCTTGCTTGTCGGTGGACATAGGCCTTCCTCTACTCCTGCACGAACCTGGGTCCAGCCCTGCCTTTCGTCTCCGTTCCGGACAAGACAATTGTTCTCTATATGTTCGTTACTGGTATCTCGGAGGCGGAGGATCGCTGATGTCTGCATGGTCGGAAGAAATTGCTGCATTCCTTTCGCGGGAGGCTGGCGAGCGGTCACTCCCACTCGATCAACTGCAGTTGCAAGCGCTCGTCTACATCGCTCATGGCTGGCATCTTGCAACTACGGGCGAGCCGCTGACTGGAGATCGCCCCGTTATCACGCAGTTCGGGCCGGAGTACGAACGGCTTGCCAAGGCACTGCGCAGCTATGGTGTCCAAAAGCTAGAAGCCAGTGCCCTTGCGCCAGTGAACCTCTCCATTCTGGATGAAGAAGAAGTGGATTTGGTTTCATCCATTATCGATGCTTATGGCGACCTCACGGCATCGCAACTGGCTACGATTTCCCGTGACGATGATTCGCCTTGGCGTAAGCGTGTTGAGGCTGGATTAGGTCAGGAGATTGGCCATCATGAAGTCCGGCGGCAGTTCGAAGCTTACCGCAAGAGCGAAGATGTCCGTGCCGGAGCTGCAAGAGCATAGCGCTTCCGCTCGCATCAAGCAGCCCGACGATGCCCTAACTAATGCCTATGGGTTCGAGCTGGAGAAGCACCGGATTGCTGCAAAGTTGGAACTGGCAAGGCTCAAGCAGAACGAAAGGTCGGCTCGCCGTTGCGAACGCCGACGTGATACGGCGCTATTAGTCTCGATCCTGCTGACGCTCGTTGCCGTGATCATACTGCCCGGTCCTGTCTGCATCCTCCTTGCTTTGGGATGCCTGAAAGCTTCGGTGACGTTGCAGCAACAGGTCGAGAGGTAACGCCGGTCAGAGCGGGGCTGGGCCGCTGCGTTTGCAGTCTTAGCGCCCGCCCCTATAGCCGAGGCCGAGCAGCAGGTCGGCGGCGATGAAGAACAGCAGCACGAACAGCGCCACGTTGACCAGCACGAGCGCCCAAAATCGCGCCTCGCCCGCTTCTGCCCGGTTAAGCCGGGTCCGGTAGAGCGGCACCTCGCCGCTGCGCAGGGCGGCGGCGATCCGACGCAGGATCAGCAGTGCCAGCACAGCGCACAGGCCGCCGATCAGCAGTTCCTCGCCGCGCCCGCCCATCAATGTGCCTGCTTGGGGCTTTCCATGATCTCGGTCAGCATCCCGCCCATGTCCTTGGGATGAAGGAAGAAGATCGGCGTGCCGTGCGCGCCGATCCGGGTCGGGCCGAGGATGCGGGCGCCGACGCCTTCGAGATGCGTTCGCGCCGCCTCGATGTCGTCGACCTCGAAGCAGACATGATGCTGCCCGCCCTGCGGGTTCTTCTCGATGAATTTGGCGACCGGGCTGTCGGGCCCGAGCGGTTCGATCAGCTCGATCTGGCTGTTGGGCGCGTCGACGAAGCACACCCGTACGCCCTGCGCGGGCAGGTCGAACGGCGGCGAGGACGGCTCGGCGCCGAATAGGGTGCGGTAGGTCTCGAGGCTCCGCTCGATCGACGGGGTAGCAACCCCGACATGGTTTAGGCGTCCGAGTTTCATCCGCCGAACAAGACTCGATAGTCAATCATCCCAAGGGCAACGCCCACAGCCATGCCGAAAGTGAATTTCTTCTCGCCGTTCTCGGCCATGTTCGAATTGTCCTACAGGGGAATGTTGTCGTGCTTCTTCCACGGGTTCTCGAGCTGCTTGTCCCGCAGCTTCCGTAGGCCCAGCGCCACTTTCCGCCGTGTCTCCTGCGGCTGAATCACGTCGTCGATGAAACCCATGCTTGCCGCCACGAAGGGGTTGGCGAAGCGCTCCTCATATTCGCGGGTCTTCTCCGCAATCTTTTCGGCGTCGCCGCGGTCCTGGCGGAAGATGATCTCGACCGCGCCCTTGGCGCCCATCACCGCGATCTCGGCGGTGGGCCAGGCATAGTTCAAGTCGCCGCGCAGGTGCTTCGACGCCATGACGTCATAGGCACCGCCATAAGCCTTGCGGGTGATGACGGTGATCTTGGGCACGGTCGCTTCGGCATAGGCGAACAGCAGCTTGGCACCGTGCTTGATGATACCATTATGCTCCTGCCCGACGCCCGGAAGGAAGCCCGGCACGTCGACAAAGGTCAGCAACGGAATTTCGAAGGCGTCGCAGAAGCGGACAAAGCGCGCCGCCTTCTTCGACGAGTTGATGTCGAGCACGCCGGCCAGCACCATAGGCTGGTTGGCGACCACGCCGACGGTGCGGCCCTCGATCCGGCAGAAGCCGATGATGATGTTGGCGGCGTGGGCGGGCTGGAGCTCGAAGAAGTCGCCCTCGTCGGCCACCTTCCGGATCAGCTCGTGCATGTCGTAGGGCTGGTTGGCGCTGGGCGGGATCAAGGTGTCGAGGCTGGGCTCGGCACGGTCCCACGGGTCCTCGCTTGGCCGCTCGGGTACCGACACGCGGTTGGACAGCGGCAGGAAATCGAAGAACTCGCGTGCCGCCAGCAGCGCGTCGATGTCGTTCTCCAGCGCAAGGTCGGCGACCGACGACTTGGTGGTGTGGGTGACCGCACCGCCCAGTTCCTCCTGCGTCACCACCTCGTTGGTGACGGTCTTCACCACCTCCGGCCCGGTGACGAACATGTAGGAGCTGTCCTTCACCATGAAGATGAAGTCGGTCATCGCCGGCGAATAGACCGCACCGCCCGCGCACGGACCCATGATTAGGCTGAGCTGCGGCACGACGCCCGAGGCGAGCACGTTGCGCTGGAAAACCTCGGCATAGCCGGCGAGGCTTGCAACGCCCTCCTGGATGCGCGCACCGCCGCTGTCATTGAGGCCGATCACCGGCGCGCCGACCTTCATCGCCGCGTCCATGATCTTGCAGATCTTCTGCGCGTGGCGCTCTGAAAGGGAGCCGCCGAAGACGGTGAAATCCTGCGCGAAGACATAGACGAGACGGCCGTTGATGGTGCCGCTGCCGGTCACCACCCCGTCGCCGGGAATGCGCTGGGTGGCCATCCCGAACTCGGTGGCATTATGTTCGACAAAGGCATCGACCTCCTCGAAACTACCCTCGTCGAGCAGCACGTCGAGCCGTTCGCGAGCGGTCAGCCGGCCCTTGGCATGCTGCGCGTCGATGCGTTTCTGCCCGCCGCCCAATTGTGCTGCGGCGCGGCGACGGTCGAGTTCTGCGATGGTGCTGCTCATGGGCTGAAGCTCTTCGCGCCGGTGCCGCCTGCCGTCAACAAGCGACCTTTCTCGCTAACTTAAGTGATCGGCTTGGAACCGCCGGCCCTGAACGACTGTTCATCATCCTGAGCGCCGTGCGGAATTCCGTTTGCCGCAGTGCAGCATCATCCAGCCGCATGGTCCCGCCCCGCGGGATCGATCCCGGCAAAACGTTGTTTGACCGTAACCATCCGGCTCTTGAGAGAGGTTCCTGACGCATGTTCGAGAAAGTCGGCGTAAATGACACTGGTTCTTCTCCCGCTCGTTCCGACACCAGCAAACCCACCACCCTGCTGTGTTTCTCGCATCTGCGGTGGGATTTCGTTTTTCAGCGCCCGCAGCATCTGATGAGCCGCTTCGCCAAGTCGATGCCGGTGGTGATCTGGGAAGAGCCGGTGCCGGCGCCGCAGGGCGATGGTCCCTCGCTCGACGTCCGTCCGGCCAAGGATTGCGCCAACGTCACGGTGGTGACGCCGCTCCTGCCAGAAGGGCTGGACGTGTCGGCCCAGCGCACGATCCTCAAGGGCCTGCTCGATCAATATGTGTCGGGCACCGAAGGTCGCCTGATCCGCTGGTACTACACGCCGATGATGCTGCCCTTCTCGCGACACCTCGACACGGTTGCCACCGTCTATGACTGCATGGACGAACTTAGCGCCTTCCGCTTCGCGCCGACCGAATTGCTCGACCTGGAGCGCGAACTGCTGGAAGCGGCCGACATGGTCTTCACCGGCGGCTATTCGCTGTACGAGGCCAAGAAGAAGCGCCACGGCAACGTCCACCCCTTCCCCTCGTCGGTCGATCGCGTCCACTTCGGAAAGGCCCGCGCCGGGATCGCCGATCCAGCGGACCAGGCAAATATCGCTCGTCCGCGCTTCGGCTTCTACGGCGTCATCGACGAGCGCATCGACCTCGATCTCCTCGCCAGCGTTGCCGACATGCGGCCCGACTGGCAGCTGGTGATGGTCGGCCCGGTGGTGAAGATCAGCGAAGACGATCTGCCGCGCCGCGCCAACATCCATTATCTCGGCGGCAAGAGCTACGACGAGCTGCCGACCTACCTCGGCAACTGGGACGTGGCGATGATGCCCTTCGCCATCAACGAGGCGACGCGCTTCATCTCGCCGACCAAGACGCCGGAATATCTGGCGGCTGGCAAGCCGGTGATCTCCACCCCGATCAAGGACGTCAAGCGCCACTACGAGAAGCTCAGCGGCGTGATGATTGCCGGCACCGCCGAGCAGTTTGTCGATGCTGGCGAGCGTGCGCTTGGCCTGACCCGCGGTGAGGGCGGCGACTGGCTGGCAGAGGTCGACCTCGCGCTGGCCGACATGAGCTGGGACACCACCCAGGCCCGCATGGCTGCCCTGGTCGCCGAAGTGACAGAACAGGGCCAGAAGATCGAGCGCCCGGCGTTCGGCCAGGGCCACCTGACCCACACCAGGAACAAGAAGTACGATTACCTGATCGTCGGCTGCGGCTTTGCCGGTTCGGTGCTGGCCGAGCGGCTGGCCACCCAGCATGGCGCCCGCGTGCTGATGATCGACAAGCGCGATCACGTCGCGGGCAACGCCTATGACGAATATGACAAGAACGGCATCCTGTACCACAAGTACGGGCCGCACATCTTCCATGCCAACAGCGATGAGATCGTCAGCTACCTGTCGCAGTTCACCCAGTGGCGCCCGTACGAGCATCGCGTGCTCGCCAACGTGCGCGACATGCAGGTGCCGATCCCGATCAACCGGACGACGCTGAACCAGCTGTTCAATGCTGGGCTCAAGACCGATGAGGATGCCGCGGCGTTCCTGGCGGCGCGGGCCGAACCAGTGGCGGAGATCAAAACTTCGGAAGACGTGGTCATCAACGCAGTCGGGCGCGAGCTCTACGAGCTGTTCTTCCGCGGCTACACCCGCAAGCAGTGGGGCCTCGATCCGTCGGAGCTCGACAAGCAGGTGACCAGCCGCATCCCGACGCGGACCAACACCGACGACCGCTATTTCACCGACACGCACCAGATCATGCCGCTTCACGGCTACACCAAGATGTTCGAGAAGATGCTTGACCATCCCTTGATCGACAAGCGGCTCGGCACCGACTTCCGGGACGTGCGCAACGACATCGACGCGGCGCACATCATCTATACCGGGCCGATCGACGAATATTTCGACTGGCGCTACGGCAAGCTGCCCTATCGCTCGTTGCGGTTCGTTCACTCGACCATCGACAAGGAGCAGTTCCAGCCGGTGGCGGTGGTGAACTACCCAGACACGGAAACGCCCTACACCCGCATCTCCGAATACAAGCACATGACCGGGCAGAGCCATCCGAAGACCACCATCACGCTCGAATATCCGAGCGCGGAGGGGGATCCCTATTATCCGATCCCGCGGCCCGAGAACCAGCTGCTGTTCAAGAAGTATGAAGCGCTGGCGGACTCCACCGCCGGGGTGACTTTCGTGGGACGACTGGCGACCTACCGCTACTACAACATGGACCAGATCGTCGGTCAGGCCCTCGCCACCTTCCGCCGGATGGACGAGAGCCGCGCCCGCAAGGGCGCGAGCAGCCGGGAGCTTCGCCTGGCCATCTGAGCCCTCCCGCAACGGCAAGAATGAGGTTTCCGGCACACAGCCGGAAACCTCTTTTGCATTTCGGTGTTTTGGCGCTTTCGCGGGACAGGTTTCGTACTACATAGAAACCTATGCCCGACCTGAAGCGCGTTCGCGCCGTCACTGTCCCGGCGGCCGCAAACGAGACGGGCCGCACCTACCGCAATCCGATCCTCGATCGCGACTTTCCCGATCCTGCGGCGCTGCTCGGCGATGACGGCTTCTACTACGCCTATGCCACGCAAAGCCGCGATGACGCCGGCTGGATCAACATCCAGGTCGCGCGTTCGGCCGACCTGGTCACCTGGGAGCATCTGGTCGACGCGCTGCCGGTGAAGCCCGCCTGGGCCAGCCACACGCAGGACTTCTGGGCCCCCTATGTCCTTCGTGACGGCGACCGCTACCTGATGTTCTATTCGGCCAAGCCGGACGAATATGAGGGCGAGCCGGGCCACAGCCTTGCCATCGCCATCGCCGAACGACCGGAAGGCCCCTTCACCGACATCGGCCAGCCCTTCCTGAACGGCCAGGGGTTCGAGGTGATCGATCCCATGGTGCTGCGCGATCCCGCCAGCGGCCGGGCCTACCTCTACTGGGGTTCTGGCTTCCAGCCGATCAAGGTGCAGGAGCTGAGCAAGGACCTGCTCTCCTTCGCCCCCGGCACCGAGCCGGTCGACATCATCTGGCCCAATCCCGAGCCCGGCGCCTTCCCGCGGTTGGTCGAGGCGGCCTGGGCGATCATGCACGACGACGCCTATTACCTCTTCTACTCGGGCGACAATTGCTGCGGCCCGCAGGCGGAATATGGCGTGATGGTCGCGCGGGCGACGCATCCGCTCGGGCCCTTCGAGACGCTTGAGCAGGCGAAGGGCGTCAAGCACAGCCTGATGCTCACCCGCAACGAGCAGTGGCTCGCCCCCGGGCACAACGGCATCGTCACCGATCGTGCGGGCACGCACTGGATCCTCTACCATGCGGTGGATGTCGAACAGCCGCGCCAGCGCCAGGAAGATGAGATCAACAGCCGCCGCGTGCTGCTGATCGACCGCATTGATTGGGAGGACGGCTGGCCGGTGGTACGCACGCCCTCGACCGGCGAGCAGCCCGCCCCGGCGGTCTAGGCGGGCTCGAGCGCCCTACCCGCAGCTTCGCGCTGCCACCTGGCAAAGCGCCCCTGCTGCTCCTCCAGCTCCTCCAGAAGGCGCGCGTCGACGTTGCGGGTCCCGTCGGCCGTGACGGTCGACAGCAGGCCGGCTTCCGCGTGGCGGCTGTTGTCCCAGCCGGGATAGGCGGTGATCGGGAACCAGCAGATGCCGTGGATGTCGGCTCCCCGCCGCATCGCGTCCCGCACCTCCGCCCCGACATAGTGGAGCCATGCCGCCCGGCCGCAGCCTTCCGCGCCTGTTTCCGACAGGAACAAGGGCTTGCCGTAGCGCTCCGCCACCTCGACCAGCATCTCGCTCAGCGACTTATACTCATGATGCCCCATCGGGATGGTCGGCCCGTCGAGATACCATTGATTGTGCGGATAATAGTTGAGGCCGATCAGGTCGGCGAAGGCGGGGTCGCCGCCAAGCTCGGGGCGGGCACGACCGATGATCCAGTCATAGGCCTCGAACTGCCCCAGCCGCACCTTCTCGGCCGCCTCGATCGACTTCCTGCGATGGTCGCGCGGCGCGATGTGGACCAGCGGCTCGGCCCAGACCAGCAGCGCGTCCGGCCATTGCGCCCGGACCGCGCCCGCCGCGGCGATGGCGGTGCGTGCCAATTGCTCCTTGAACCAGCCCTTGCGCTCGGCGCCGGCTGGCCGCGGGAAATAGCCCACCTCCACCGCCCAGGCCATGAAGCTGATCTCATTGACCAGGCACAACCGCGGGCGCCCACCGGTGACCTGCTGCTGAACCTCGACCGCCGCCATCGCGAAGTCGGTGAAGCGCTGGGGAAAGTCGTCGGCACCCTGGTCCACATGATCGGGCGAGCCATAATGGAAGAAGTCCCAGATGACCTCCATCCCGACATCCTGCGCGGCTTCGAGCGCGGGCATCCAGCTCGACCAGTCGTAGCGGCCGGGCGCCTTCTCGATCAGGTGCCAGCGGACCCCGTCGCGAATGGTCCGGAGGCCGAGCTGATGCAGCTGCCGATAGTCGCCGGCCACATGCCGGTCGTGCCCCGTCGCCCGCAGCAGGTCGAGGCGCACGCCGTCCCGCCGCCGATGCGAAGAACATTCGAAGCCGCCCTGAAAAAAGCTTGCAAAGATCGTTTCGGGTCCGCCCATCAGGCCCTTCAACACATGGGACCGGCAATCGGTCCCGAGAGACCGGCCAGAAGTCGTTCGGCAGGGCGGCAGAAGGCAGCGGTTGAACCTTCACGGCGGGTCGTGCTTTGTCGAACGGAGCAACAGGGAGCAACCGCTTGCCGCCGACCAGTCACTGGCCACAGCGCCTCTACCTCGTCCGCCACGGCCAGAGCCAGGGCAATGTCGCGCGCGACCGATCGGAGGCGGAGGGGCTGGCGACCATCGGCATCGACATCCGCGACGTCGACGTGCCGTTGAGCGACCTTGGCCACCAGCAGGCCGACGCCGCCGGGCGGTGGTTCGCGACCTTGCCCGATCACGAAAAGCCGGAAGTCATCCTCTCCTCGCCCTACCTCCGCGCCCGGCAGACCGCCCGCGCGATCTGCGAGGCCGGCGGGCTTGCCGGAGGCCGTGAGCGGACCGTGATCGACGAGCGGTTGCGCGAGCGGGAATTCGGCGTGTTCGACGGCCTGACCGCGCTCGGCATCCGCCAGAAGTATCCGGAAGAGGCCGCGCACCGCGCCCGGCTCGGCAAATTCTACCATCGCCCGCCTGGCGGGGAGAGCTGGGCCGACGTCATTCTGCGGCTGCGCTCGGCGATGAACTCGATCAATCTCCACTATAGCGGCCGGCGGGTTCTGATCGTCTGCCATCAGGTCGTGGTGCTGTGCATGCGCTACGTGCTGGAGGAGCTGGAGGAGACCGAGATCCTTGCCATCGACAAGGCAGCCGACGTTCTCAATTGCGGCATCTGCGCCTTCGATTTCGAGGTGCACGAACTCGACTGCGCGCCGCGGCTGGCCTTGTGGAACCACGCCGCGCCCCTTGAGGAGCAGGGCGCCCCGGTCACCGCCGCGCCGGACGAGATGGTGGGCAGCCGGTGAGCAGCCCGGTCGAGCTCGACGCCAGGACCCTGAAGCGCCATCCCCTCCCCGCGATCGGCAGCGGCGACAAGGACGACCGCGGCTCCATCCTGATCGTCGCCGGCAGCCGCGAAGTGGCGGGCGCCGCGCTCCTCACCGCGATGGGCGCAATGCGGGCGGGTGCCGGGCGGCTGCAGATCGTCACGGTCGCAAGCGCCGCGCCCGGCCTCTCCATCTCCATGCCCGAAGCGATGGTGACCGGTCTGGCCGAGGCACGCGACGGCGGGTTTGCGCCCTCGACCGTGAAGCAGGTCGCGGAGCGCGCGGACGAGGCCGACGTGGTGGTCGCCGGTCCCGGGATGCGCGGCAACAAGGCAACAGAGGCCCTTGCGGCCGCGCTGGTGGGCGGGGGCAAGCCGCTGGTGCTCGATGCCGCGCTCCTCCACGCGCTGCCGGCGCGCGAGGATAAAGTGCAGCGTTCCGATTGCCCCACCATCCTCCTGCCCCATGCCGGCGAGATGGCGAGCCTGCTCGGCTGCTCCGAGGAGGAGGTCGAAGCCGATCCGGCGGCCGCGGGCCGCACCTGTGCCGAGCGCTACGACTGCCTTACCCTGGTCAAGGGCGTGCACAGCCACATCGTCGCGCCTGACGGGCAGGTCTTTCGATACAAGGGCGGCGGACCGGGGCTGGGCGTGTCGGGCTCGGGCGACACGCTGGCGGGGATTGTCGGCGGGCTGCTCGCGCGCCGTGCCGACCCGCTTACCGCCCTGCTATGGGGTGTGTGGTGCCATGGCGAGGCCGGCCGCCGGCTGGGCCAACGGATCGGCACCCTCGGCTATCTCGCGCGGGAGATACCGGACGAGGTGCCCGGCATCCTGCGCGACGGCGGAATGCTTTAGCTCACCCCGTAGTCGTCGAGCTCGTCGCCGACCACCCGCACCACGTGCAGCACGTTGGTCGAGCCGGCGGTCCCGAACGGCACGCCGGCCATGATGATCACCCGCTGTCCGCCGGTCGCGAGCTTGTGGCGGAGCACCATGCGCTTGGCCTTGCCGACCATTTCCTCGAAGCTGGCGACGTCACGGGTGTGGACCGCGTGAACGCCCCACACCAGACCCATACGACGCGCAACCTCACGGCTGGCGGTCATCACCAGCAGCGGCACCGGACCGCGTTCGCGGGCGATCCTGCGGGCAATGGCGCCGGTCGAGGTATAGCAGACCATGGCCGCGACCTTGACCGTGTTGGCGATATTGCCGGCACTTTCGGCCAGTGCGTCGGCGGTGTTGGCCTCGGCCGGGGTGGCGGTGAAGTGCACCCGTTCGGCATATTTGGGATCGGCTTCGACCGAGCGGCCGATCCGGTCCATCATGTGCACCGCCTCGGTCGGGAACTCGCCCGCGGCGCTTTCGGCCGACAGCATGATCGCGTCGGCGCCGTCGTAGATGGCGTTGGCGACGTCGCTGACCTCGGCCCGGGTCGGCGTCGGCGAGGTGATCATGCTTTCCAGCATCTGGGTTGCGACCACCACCGGCTTGCCAAGCTCGCGGGCGCGGGCGACGATCATCTTCTGCAAGGGCGGCACGGCTTCGGCCGGAAGCTCCACGCCAAGGTCGCCGCGCGCCACCATCACGGCGTCGGCGAGGGCAAGGATGCCTTCCAGCCGCTCGATCGCCGCCGGCTTCTCGATCTTGACCAGCAGCGCCGCCTTGTCGCCGATAAGCGCGCGGGCTTCCTCGACGTCCTCGGGCCGCTGGACGAAGCTGAGCGCGATGTAATCGGCGCCCTGCGCCAGCGCGAACTGAAGGTCGTCACGGTCCTTTTCGGTCAGCGCCGGGATCGGCACCAGCACGTCGGGCACGTTGACGCCCTTGTTGTTGCTGACCTTGCCGCCGACCTCGACAATGGTTTCGATCCGGCTGGCCGTGACCGCCGCGACGCGAAGGCGGATCTTGCCGTCGTCGATCAGCAGCTGGTCGCCTTCGCGCACGGCTTCGAACAATTCGGGATGGGGAAGCTCGACACGTTCGGCCGAACCCGGCGTCTCGTCGGCATCGAGAACGAAGCGTGCGCCGGTGTCGAGCATCGCCGCGCCCTCGGCAAATCGCCCGACCCGAAGCTTGGGACCCTGCAGATCGAACAGGATGCAGCTCGGCCGCTTGTGCTCGACCTCGAGCGCGCGGATGGTCTCCACCAGCTTGGCCTTGGTCGCCTGGTCGCCGTGGCTCATGTTGATGCGGAAGGCGTCGGCCCCGCAAGCCATCAGCTTGGCGATCATCTCGCGGCTGCTCGATGCTGGCCCGAGGGTGGCGAGGATCCTGACCTTGCGTTCGCGCGGTCCTACCGACATCGCCACATTCACTCCTGTATCGCTGCTGCTGTTGCTGCCGAGCCATAGCGGCCAGCGCCGCTGTTTCAACCGCTTGGCGGGTTCTCATCCCTGGCTTAAGGGCCCCGGCGCATACCTATTCACCGGGGAGAGGGAATCATGGCCGACGATAATGTCGCCGCCGATCAGCTGCGGCTTCTAATTGAGCGCATCGAGCGTCTGGAAGAAGAAAAGAAGGGCGTCGCAGACGACATCAAGGATGTCTACGCCGAAGCCAAGGCGACCGGGTTCGACACCAAGACGATGCGCCAGGTGGTGCGCCTCAGGAAGATGGAGAAGCACGCCCGCGACGAAGCGGACGCCCTGCTCGAAACCTATCGCAATGCGCTGGGGCTGCACTAAGGTCGGCTTCTGACAGGGGGAGCAGGCACGATGATCATTACCACGACCTCGACGCTCGAGAACCGACCCGTGCGCGACTATCTCGGGCTGGTCGGCGGTGAGGTCATCGTTGGCGCCAACGTCATCAAGGACGTATTCGCCTCGGTGACCGACTTCCTTGGCGGCCGCTCGGGGGCCTACGAATCGTCGATCCAGGAAGCCCGTGCGCAGGCGATGGCCGAAATGGAAGCCTCCGCCCGCAAGCTTGGCGCCGACGCGATCCTGGCAGTCGACTTCGACTATGAGGTGATCGGCAAGTCGGGCTCGATGCTGATGGTCTGCGTCTGCGGCACGGCGGTGAAGCTCGGATGAGCCCGCCCCTTCACGTTCGTTGACGTGGAGGGACGTGATCAAGCGGTCGACGAGCTGAACGGACTTTGCTCAAGGTCCATCAATGGCCTGAGTATAAGTTCGCTTTCGAGCGGAAGGTCAGGAAGGCGCTGGACATGATCGACCCTTCCCGAGCAACGGGGTTCGACAAGGGCGCGGATCGCTATGCCCGGAGGCGCCAAGTTGAGCCGGCGGCCGCTCCCCGCTAAGGGCCGGGCGACCTTCAAGACGGGACACCCATGGCCGGCCATTCCAAATTCAAGAACATCATGCATCGCAAGGGCGCGCAGGACAAAAAGCGCTCGGGCATGTTCTCCAAGCTCAGCCGCGAAATCACCGTTGCGGCCAAGATGGGCCTGCCCGATCCCGACATGAACCCGCGCCTGCGCGCGGCGGTCAACGCCGCCAAGGCGCAGTCGATGCCCAAGGACAATATCCAGCGCGCGATCGACAAGGCGTCCAAGGGCGACGCGGAGAATTACGAGGAAGTCCGCTACGAGGGCTATGGCCCGAACGGCGTGGCAATCATCGTCGAGGCGCTGACCGACAATCGCAACCGCACAGCCACCAACGTCCGCACCGCGTTCAGCAAGAACGGCGGCAACCTCGGCGCCAGCGGAAGCGTGGCGCATGGCTTTGAGCGGCTCGGCCTGATCGAATATCCCGCCAGCGTCGGCGACGAGGACAAGGTCATGGAAGCCGCGATCGAGGCCGGTGCCGACGACGTCCAGAGCGACGAGGACGGTCACCAGATCTGGACCCAGCAGGAAGGCATGCACGAAGTCGCCAAGGCGCTCGAAGCGGCGCTCGGGCCGGCCGACGCGGTCAAGCTGGCTTGGAAGCCGACGCTTACCACCGAGGTCGCGGGCGATGCGGTCGCCAGCCTGATGAAGCTGGTCGACGCGCTGGAGGACGATGACGACGTCCAGACCGTATGGGGCAATTACGACATCTCGGACGACGAGCTGGCGAAGCTCGGCTGAGCCTTGAGCCGGTGATCATCCTCGGTCTCGATCCCTCGCTCTCGTCCTGCGGGTGGGGGATCGTCCGGGCCGACGGCAATCGCCTGACGCATGTCGCCAACGGTCAGATAAAGACCAAGGCGAGCTTGCCGCTCGCGACGCGGCTGGCGGAGCTGGCCGGGGCACTGGAGGCGATCGTCGCCGAGCATCGGCCGGCCGCGGCGGCTGCCGAGGAAGTGTTCGTCAACAAGAACCCGGCCTCGACCCTCAAGCTTGCGCAGGCACGCGGCGTGGCACTGATGTGCGCGGCGCGGGGCGGGCTGGAAGTCGGGGAATATGCGCCCTCTATGGTCAAGAAGGCGGTGGTGGGCACCGGCGGCGCCTCCAAGGACCAGGTCCATGCGATGGTCGCGATGCTGTTGCCCGGCGCCGCAATCGCCGGCGAGGATGCAGCGGATGCGCTGGCGGTCGCCATCACCCACGCCCATCATCTCGCCAGCGCGCGGCGCGGGGTTCGCTAGGCGCTTACAAGCCATTTGCGTGCGCCTTTTGTTCCTGCTCTAACCCGCTGCCATGATCGCCCGCCTTGCCGGCACCCTCGCCGAACTCTCCGCTGACAGCGCCGTGATCGACGTGCGCGGCGTTGGCTACGTTGTGCTGGCGAGCGGACGGACCTTGGGCGCGCTGCCCGCGGTCGGCGGTGACGTCGTCCTGCTAACCGAGCTTCAGGTCCGCGAGGATTCGATGACCCTGTTCGCCTTCGGCTCGGCCGCCGAGCGCGAGGCCTTCCGCCAGCTGACCAGCGTACAGGGCGTCGGCGGGCGGCTGGCGCTGGCGATCCTCACCACTCTTTCTCCCGATGAGCTGGCCCGCGCCGTCTCCGCTGGCGACAAGGCCATGATCTCGCGCGCCAGCGGCGTCGGCCCCAAGCTCGCCCAGCGTATTGCCCTCGAACTGCAGGGCAAGCTCGGCCTTCCTGCGGCGCTTGGCCCCGGCGCCCCGGCCGCGGCCAACCCCGCCACCAACGATGCGCTGTCGGCCCTCGCCAATCTTGGCTTCAAGCCAGCTGAAGCGGCACAGGCCGTCGCCGCCGCCGCCGAGGAGCTCGGCCCTCATGCGACGTTGGACGCATTGGTCCGGCTGGCGCTACGCAAGGCGGCGAAGTGAGCGAGCATCGCGCCTCCTGCCGTTGCGGCCAGCTTGCCGCGATTGCATTGGGCGATCCGATGCGGGTGTCGGTCTGCCATTGCCGCAACTGCCAGAAGCGCACCGGCAGCGCCTTTGCCGTGCAGGCGCGCTGGCCAAACGAGCGGGTGGAGATCAGCGGAAGTCCAAGCGTTTTCCGCAAGGTTGGGGACAGCGGTAATTGGGCCGACTTCTACTTCTGCGCCAAATGCGGCTGCGACGTCTGGTTCGTTAATGGCGGCCCGACTTTGCACCCGGCCGTCGCCGACAGCATCGCCATTCCCCTCGGCGCGTTCGAGGACCCCACGTTCGCCACCCCGCAACTTTCCGTGTTCGAGAGCCGCAAGCACAAGTGGCTTGAGATTCGCGGCCCTGGGATCCACCACGACTGATGGCCAGCGACCCCGACCGCATCACCACTTCCGAGCGCACCGCCGACGACGTCGACGCGGCCCTCCGCCCCAAGCGGCTGGACGAATTCGTCGGCCAGCAGGCTGCGCGCGAGAACCTGCGGGTGTTCATCGCCGCCGCCAAGGCCCGCGGCGAAGCGCTCGACCATGTGCTGTTCTTCGGGCCGCCGGGCCTCGGCAAGACCACGCTGGCGCAGATCGTTGCGCGCGAGATGGGGGTCGGCTTTCGCGCCACCTCTGGCCCCGTGATTGCCAAGTCGGGCGACCTTGCCGCCCTACTGACCAACCTCGAGGACGGTGACGTCCTGTTCATTGACGAAATTCACCGATTGAACCCGGCGGTCGAGGAAGTCCTCTATCCTGCCATGGAGGACCGGGCGCTCGACCTTGTCATTGGCGAGGGGCCATCGGCGCGCTCGGTCCGCATCGACCTGCCCCGCTTCACCCTGGTCGGAGCGACCACGCGGCAGGGGCTGCTGACGACGCCGCTGCGCGACCGATTCGGCATCCCGGTGCGCCTGAACTTCTACACGGTGGCGGAACTGGAGCTGGTGGTCCGCCGGGCCGCCAGCCTGCTTGGCGCCCCGATGACGCCCGACGGCGCGCACGAGATCGCCCGCCGCAGCCGCGGCACCCCGCGCATCGCCGGACGCCTGCTGCGCCGGGTGCGCGATTTCGCCCATGCCGCCGGCGCCGACACCATCGACATGGCCGCCGCCGACCGGGCACTCAGCAGGCTGGAGATTGATGCGCTGGGCCTTGACGCGATGGACCGGCGCTATCTCGGCATGATTGCCGACCTCTACGGCGGCGGGCCGGTCGGAGTGGAGACGCTGGCGGCTGGGCTCAGCGAGCCACGCGACACCATCGAGGACGTGATCGAGCCCTATCTCATTCAGCTCGGCCTCATTGCCCGCACGGCACGGGGTCGCTGCCTCAACGGCAAGGCCTGGACCCACCTTGGCCTGACCCCGCCGGCGGGCAGTTCGAATGGCCTCTTCGATTAGGATGAATTGATGTCGCTACTGCTTGCCCTCGCCGCCCAGGCCGCCGCCACGCAACCGGCGCCGCTCGCCACTACCGCCGCGCCCGACTATCGCAGCGCCGCCAACTGGCTGTGCCTGCCGGGCCGCAACGATGTCTGCGCCACCCCGCTTGCGACCACGGCGCTCACCCGCAACGGTTATGGTTCGTCCGGGCAGGTCCGTCCGGCGGCCGCTCCGAAGGTCGACTGCTTCTATGTCTATCCGACGGTCAGCGGCGATCGCGGCATGAACAGCGACCTCGTCGTCTCGGAAGAGAATGGCGCGGCGCTTGGCCAGTTTGCCCGGTTCGGCAGCGTCTGCCGGACCTTTGCGCCAATCTATCGCCAGATGACCCAGGCAGCGATCGGCGCCGTGGCGCTCGGCCAGAACCCCCAGGCTTGGTTCGACCTTGCTTATGGCGATGTTCGCGGCGCCTTTCGCAACTTCCTCGCCACCCGCTCGAACAACCGGCCCTTTGTCCTTGTCGGGCACAGCCAGGGCAGCTGGCTCCTCCAGCGTCTGATCGCCGAGGAGATCGAGGGCAAGCCGGCGGCGCGGCAGATGGCGCTGGCGATCATCCCGGGCTTCAACCTGCTGGTCCCCGCCGGAAAGACGGTTGGTGGCACCTTCAAGTCGACCCCGCTCTGCACCCGTGTCGGACAGCGCGGCTGTGTGGTGAGCTATGTCTCCTACCGCACGGGCAATCCGCCGCCGCCGGGCGCGCTGTTCGGTTATGCGCCGGCGCCCGGCATGACGGTTGCCTGCACCAATCCCGCGGCGCTGGGGTCGCGCGACTGGGCAAACCTCGACAGCTATTGGTCGACCCGGACCACCTATCCGGTTGCGGGCGGTCCGATCCGCTGGTCAAGCGAAGGCGCCCCGCCGACCCCCTTCCTGCGCACCGAAGGCCTCGCCGCCGCCCGCTGCGTGAATGATGGGCAGCGCGGTTATCTCGAAATCCGCACCAATGTCACACGCGGCGCCAGGTGGACCGACCGGATCGGCGGCGAAGTCGGGATCGGCGGCTTGTTCATCCCGGGCTGGGGCATGCACCTTGCCGACGTACCGGCGGCACAGGGCGACCTCCTCCGGCTGGTGGAGGCAGTGGCGGAGTAGGGTCGGGAGCCCGGAACAGCCGGCAAGGGGTTCACGACCGAGTCCGGCGGGGCTAGAGCCCCGCGGGTGACGACCACCTCATTTGACCAGCCCTATCGCGGCGGCTTTGTCGGCCCGGATCACCACTTCGCGCTGACCGTCTATTTCGAAGACACGGATACGGCTGGCATCGTCTACTACGCCAATTACCTGAAGTTCATGGAGCGCGCCCGCTCCGACATGCTGCGCGCCGCCGAGATCGACCAGCGAGCCACGCTGGAGGCCGGAACCGGCGTCTATGCGGTGGCCGAAGCACATGTTCGCTATCTCCGCCCGGCGAAGCTCGGCGATGACCTGCTGATCGTCTCCAACGTTGAGGAAGTCCGCGCCGCATCCGTCCGGATTCAGCAACGAGTCATCCGCGCTGGGGAGACTCTGGCGCAAGGGCGGATTACCGCCGCTTTCCTCACGCCCGACGGCCGCCCGACCCGGCAGCCGCGGGAATGGGTCGAGCGGTTCGAGGCGATCCGCAGCGCAACAAAGGAACCTGCATGACGGCCCCCGCCGCCGATTTGATGAGCCCCCTTGCCCTGTTCCTCCACGCCGATATCGTGGTGAAGGCGGTGATGATCGGGCTCTTGCTCGCCAGCGTGTGGACGTGGGGCATCATCATTACCCATGCCCGCCGGCTGAAGCAGATCAACCGCAACACGGAAGCGTGGGAGCGCGACTTCTGGGCGGCCAAGGACATTGATGCCTTTCACGACACCCGCGGCAAGGATGACGTGCCGAGCGCCCGCATCGTCACCGCCGGTCTCAAGGAATGGCGCCATTCGGTGGGGCTTGCGACCAGTGATCGCAGCGGCGCGCGCGAGCGGCTGACCACCGTCATGAGCGCGGAAGTGGAAGGCGAACTCGACCGCCTTTCCGACCGCCTCAACATCCTTGCCACCGTCGCCAGTTCGGCGCCGTTCATCGGCCTGTTCGGCACAGTGTGGGGAATCATGCGGGCCTTCACCGCCATTGCCGGGGCCAACAACACCAGCCTTGCGGTGGTGGCGCCGGGGATCGCCGAGGCGCTGTTCGCTACCGCCATCGGCCTGTTCGCGGCCATTCCGGCGCTGATCGCCTACAATCGGCTGACCCACGGCCTCGATCGGCTGGAGGCACGGCTGAACCGCTTCGCGGACCGCTTTCACGCGACCCTCAGCCGCGAGCTGGAGCGCGGCTGATGGGCGCGTCGGTGGGCAGCAGGAGACGCGGCGGCCGGCGGGCACCGATGGCCGACATCAACGTCACGCCGCTTGTCGACGTGATGCTGGTGCTGCTGATCATCTTCATGGTTACCGCGCCGCTGCTGGTCGCGGGCGTGCCGGTGGACCTGCCCGAAAGCCGTGCCGCACCGCTCGATACACAGGTGCAGCCGGTGCAGATCTCCCTCGACGGACAGGGCAGGATCTTTCTGGACGAAACCGAGATCGCCGAGGCCGCGCTGCCGCAGCGACTTGCCGCCATCGCCGCCGAGCCAGCACCGTCGGAAGGTCGCCGCATCTTCCTGCGCGCCGACCGCGGGCTCGATTACGGCCGCGTGATGCGGGTGATGGGCGAGCTCAATCGTGCGGGCCTCAACCGGGTCGCGCTGGTCAGCACCGGCGAGGGTAGCCAGTGAAAGCGGCCGCATGAAGGTGGACCGGGGCGAGGCGCAAGGCACGGCAGCGGCGCTCCTGCTCCATGCGGTGCTGGTGGTGGCGCTGACCACCAGCCTGGCCAAGGTGCCGAGCCCGCCCGAGCCGCCGCCCGTGCAGGTCGAACTGGTCGACAGCGACGAGGTGGCGCTGACCGCCGCCGCGCCGCGCCCTGCCACGCCGCCAGCGGCACAGGCGCCAGAGCCGGCTCCGCTCCCGCCCGAACCCCAACCCTCCCCGCCGCCGCCGCAGCCCGCCGCACCGCAGCCTGCGCCCGCGCCCCGGCCGGCTCCGACCCCGCCGCCGCCCCAGCCCGTGGCTCGGCCCACCCCGGCGCCCATCGTCCGGCCGGCTCCTCCCCGGCCGACACCCCCAGCGGCGCGGCCAGCACCTGCGCGTCCGGCTCCCACTCCGCCGGCAGCCCGTCCGGCCCCAGCGCCGACACGCCCGGCGCCGCCACGCCAGTCGCGGATTGGCGATGATTTCCTGCGCGGCATCCCCAGCGACCGCGATCTTGGCCCGCGAGAGGGCGCGGAGGGCGCAGCCACCTTCAGCGCGGCGGCCAAGGCCAGCGTCGACAGCGCCATCAAGCGGCAGATCCAGCCCTGCGCCGCGCGCCAGCCGACCCTTGGACCCGGTGCCGACCGGATCAGGGTCACCGTCAATCTCCGCCTCGACCGGTCGGGCCGGTTGTCGCGCCCGCCCGCGCTTGTCCGCACCTCGGGCGTGGACGAGGACAATGCACGCTTCGAGGATCTCGCCTATGATCAGGCCGTGGCGGTATTCCGCGCCTGCTCCCCCTTGCGCTTGCCGGCGGAGCTGTACAGCACTCCGCAAGGTGGCTGGGGCAACATCAATCTCACCTATGCCGCGAAATGAGGACGCCCGGAATGACGCGTAAACTGCTGTTGGCCATGACGGCGCTGGTGGCGAGCCCCGCGCTGGCCCAAGGCGAACCACCGCCGGTCGACGTCGAGGTGACCAGCGGCGGGGTGAACGCCGCCACCACCATTGCCGTGCCGCCGATGCCGGTGGAGGGCGGGGTGGAGATGGCGCTCGGCCGCAATATCGCCGGCGTGATCGCCAGCGGGCTGCGCGCCAGCGGCCGGTTCGCGCCGCTCGGCCCGTCGGGGCTGCCCAACTACAGCATCGCACAGGCTGATGCGCCTGCCTTTGGCGAATGGCGGGGCCTCGGCGCGCAGCAGCTGGTGACCGGCTTTGTCCGCCCGGCAGGCGCAGGACAGGTCACCGTTGGCTGCTACCTCTTTGATGTCGGCGCGGGACGTGAGCTGGTCCGTCAGGGCTTCCAGGTCACCACCGACAATTGGCGGCGCGCCGCCAACAAGTGCGCCGACGCCATCTACTCGCGGCTGACCGGTGAGGGCGGATTCCTCGACACCCGCGTGGTGTTCGTCGCGGAGACCGGCCCCAAGAACAACCGCCAGAAACGCATTGCCATCATGGATTCGGATGGCGCCAACCTGCGCTACCTGACCGAGGGCGAAGCGACGGTGGTGACGCCCCGCTTCTCGCCCGACGGCAGCCGGCTGGCCTATGTCAGCTACCAGGGACGACGTGCCCGGGTGTGGGTGATCGACATCGGCAGCGGGCAGAAGCGCTTGCTGGTGCCGGGGCTGGCGCTGACCAGCGCGCCGCGCTTCTCGCCCGACGGAAATCGCATCGCCTACGCCCTGTCGGCGAACGGCAACACCGACATCTGGATCACCAACGCCGACGGGTCGGGTACGCCCCAGCGGCTGACCAGCGCGCCGGGAATCGACACCAGCCCCAGCTTCTCCCCCGACGGTCGCCGGATCGTCTTCGAGAGCGATCGCGGCGGATCGCAGCAGCTCTACGTGATGGACGCCGACGGCTCCAACCAGCGGCGGATCAGCTTCGGCGGGCCGGCCGGATCGCCCGTCTGGAGCCCGCGGGGTGACCGGATCGCCTTTGTCCGCACCGGATCGTTCCGGATCGGCGTGATGAACGCCAATGGTGGCGGCGAGCAGATCCTGACCGACGGCTGGCAGGACGAAAGCCCGAGCTGGGCGCCGAACGGACAGTTCGTCATGTTCAATCGTTTCACCCGTGACGGGCGCTCAAGCCTGTTCGCGGTCCCGGTCGGTGGCGGTACTGCCCGCCGCCTCCCCACCCCGCAGGACGGTTCGGACCCGAGCTGGTCCCCGCTGCAGCGCTGACAAGGAGAAGAGACATGCGCTCCAAACTGATCCTCGCCACCCTGGCCTTGAGCCTCTCCCTCACCGCCTGCGGCCGTCGCCAGGCGCCGGAGGTGACACCCCCGGCGCAGACCGGCCCAACCGACCCTGCGGCCGGCAGCGGGGCCACCAATGACGAGGTCGGGCTGGTCGAGCTCCCCGGAAGCCAGGCCGCAATGGTCGCCGCGGCGGGGTCGGACACCATCTACTTCGGGACGGACCGCTCGGACATTTCGGCGGATGCCCAGGCAACCCTTGCCGCGCAGGCCAGGTGGATGCTGGCCAACCCGAACGTGCGCGCCTCGGTCGAGGGTCATGCCGACGAGCGCGGCACCCGCGAATATAATCAGGCGCTGGGCGAGCGGCGCGCGCAGGCCGCCAAGCTGTATCTGATGGCGCAGGGCGTGCCCGAAAACCGGCTGCTGACCATCAGCTGGGGCAAGGAGCGCCCGGTAGCGACCGGTTCGGACGAAAGCGCGTGGGCGCAGAACCGCCGTGCAGTGACGGTGGTGGTTCGCTGATGTGATCAGGCCGCGGCGCGAACGGCGCTGCGGCCGGTCATCGCCAGCCACGCCCGCGCGGCCTTCTGCGCTTCGGCGATCTCGCGCGCGCTCATCTCGATGCTGATCTCGGCCCGGCAGGCCTGACCGCGGGTGCAGCCGTTCAGCGCCGCCAGGTTGAACCATTTGTGCGCCTCGACCAGATCGACGTCCGTGCCCCCACGGCCCGTCGAGTAAGTCACGCCAAGCTCGAACAGCGCATTGACGTCGCCGCTTTCGGCGTCGCGCAGCCTGCTGAGTACCAGGAACTCCGCACCTTTTTGACCAATTGCCATGTCTTGAACTCCCCTGTCTCGCTGCAGGCAAGCTCCCCCGTGCGGGCTATCAAATGGTTAACGTGGTAATTACCACCCTAACTGTTGCTCCGAAGTGACAGCCATATTGTCGATGAGGCGCACTCCACCGATGCTCGCGGCGGCGATCAGGCGCATCGGTTCGCGTGGACTATCAAGGGGTTCGAGGCTGTCTGCGTCGACAAGAGCGACATAGTCCACAGTGGAGAAGCCTGCGCTCCGCAGCGCCTCCCTGGACCGCTCCAGCGCCGCCTCCACCTCGCCACCGCCGGTGATTTCCTTACCAGCGGCGCGCAAGGCCTGCGGGAGCGCGACGGCCCGCTGGCGATCCGCCGGCGACAGCAATGCGTTGCGTGACGACATGGCCAGGCCATCCGCCTCCCGCACTGTCTCGTGGCCGAGGATCGTCACCCCGATGCCAAGGTCCGCCTCGACCCGCCGGATCACCGCCAGCTGCTGCCAGTCCTTCTCGCCAAAGATGGCGTGGGTCGGCCGCACCGCCAGCAGCAGCTTGGCCACCACCGTTGCGACCCCATCGAAGTGGCCGGGCCGATGTTCGCCTTCCCACCGCTCGCTTACCCCCCGCACGCTGACACTGGTGGCAAAGCCATTGGGGTAGAGCTGGTCGGGGGTCGGAAGCCACACCAGGTCGCAACCGGCCGCCGCCAGCTTGGCAAGGTCGGCTTCTTCCTGCCGGGGGTAGCGGGCCAGGTCGTTCGCATCGTTGAACTGCAACGGGTTGACGAAGATGGTGGCGGCGACGTGGGTAGCGCGGGCCTTGGCCTCGGCGACCAGCGCCAGGTGACCATCGTGGAGCGCGCCCATGGTCGGCACCAGCGCGAGCGTGTCCTGCCCGCCACGAAGCGCCGCCACCGCCGGCTTCAGGCTGCCAAGCTCACGGATGATTTGCACCGCCGATTCCCCCGGTTTACTTGGGTCCAATAGTGACGCGCTCTGGCGCTACGCGGGGAAGAAACCAAGTGACGAGCCCACATTTCATCGTCTTCGCCAACGAAAAGGGCGGCACCGGCAAGTCGACCACGGCGGTGCACACTGCCGTAGCGTTGGCGGCCGCCGGCCACCGGGTCGCCGCGCTCGACCTCGACCAACGGCAGCGCACCACCACCCGCTATCTCGAGAACCGCGCCGCGAGCGTCCGGCGGCTGGGCGTCGAACTGCCGCAGCCGGTGTTCCAGGTGCTCGAGGACCAGAGCGAGGAAGCGCTCGACGCCGCCATCGCCGGCCTTGCGAGAGAAGCCGACATCCTCGTCATCGACACGCCCGGCCGCGACGATCCCGTGGCCCGTGCCGCCATCCTCAAGGCCGATACGCTCGTCACCCCGATGAACGACAGCTTTGTCGACCTCGACCTTATCGGCCAGGTTAATCCCGACACCTTCAAGGTAACCAAGCCCAGCTTCTATGCCGAGCTGATCTGGAACAGCCGCACCGCGCGCGCCAAGACCGCGGGCAAAAGCGTCGATTGGGTGGTGCTGCGCAACCGCCTCCAACACATCGGCAGTCACAACCAGCAGCGCGTCGGCGCGGCGATGGACGAGCTTGCCCGCCGGGTCGGCTTCCGCGTCATCCCCGGTCTGTCCGAGCGCGTCATCTACCGCGAGCTTTTCCCCAAGGGCCTGACTCTGCTCGACCTCAAGCAGATCGGCGACGCCGGCATCGCCCACATCGCTGCCCGCCAAGAACTGCGCGAGATGGTCGCGGGACTTGGCCTGCCGGGTGCCGAGGCTGCGAAAGCGGCTTGAGCCCGCGCCACACGCAACCTTCTTCTTCCCTCCTCGTTCAGGGGCCGAAATGACTCACAGCTTCGATCCCACCATCCTCCGCGAATATGACATCCGCGGCATCGTCGGCCACACCCTGCACGAACAGGACGCCTATGCGCTCGGCCGCACCTTCGCCTCGGAAGGGCATGACGCGGGGGCGAAGAAGCTTGCGGTCGGTCGCGACGGGCGCGAGCATTCGCCGCGGCTGGAGGAAGCGCTGATCCGCGGCTTGACCGAGGGCGGCATGGACGTCGTCCGCGTCGGGGAGGGTCCGTCGCCGATGCTCTACTGGGCAGTGTCGGAGCTCGACGTCGATGGCGGCATCCAGATCACCGGCAGCCACAATCCGGCCGACTACAACGGCTTCAAGATGCTGCTTCCGAACGGCTCGGTGTTCGGCTCGGCGATCAAGGCGCTCGGCGCCCGCGCATCCGAAGGCCGCTGGAGCGAGGGCGCGGGCGCAGTCACCGACGAGGACGTGATGGATCGCTACGTCCATCGGCTGGTCGAGGATTTTAAGGGCGGCGAGTATAAGATCGGCTGGGACGCCGGTAACGGCGCCGCCGGGCCTGCGCTTGAACGGCTGATCAAGCTGCTCCCGGGCGAGCACCACGCGATCTTCACCGACGTCGACGGCAGCTTCCCCAACCACCACCCCGACCCCACGGTCGAAAAGAACCTCGAACACCTCAAGGCGCTGGTCCGCGACAAGAAGCTCGACTTCGGCATCGCCTTCGATGGCGACGGCGACCGCATCGGCGCTGTCGATGGCCAAGGCCGGGTGATCTGGGGCGACCAGTTGCTGATGATCCTTGCCGGACCGGTGCTGCAGGAGCAGCCGGGCGCCACGATCATCGCCGACGTCAAGGCCAGCCAGACCCTCTTCGACCGCATCGCCGAGATGGGCGGCAAGCCCCTGATGTGGAAGACCGGCCACAGCCTGATCAAGTCGAAGATGAAGGAAACCGGTGCGCCGCTGGCGGGGGAGATGAGCGGCCACATCTTCTTCAAGCACCGCTGGTATGGGTTCGACGACGCGCTCTATGCGTCGGTCCGACTGATCGAAGCGGTGGCAGCCTCGGGCAAGACCCTGACGCAGCTGCGCGACGAAATGCCGACGTCGGTCTCCACGCCCGAACTGCGCTTCCCGGTCGACGAGAGCCGCAAGTTCGCCGTGATCGAGGAGGTCCGCGACCGTCTTGCTTCCGACGGCGCGACGGTCGACGCCACCGACGGGGTACGGGTCAACACGCCCGAGGGCTGGTGGCTGCTGCGCGCCTCCAACACGCAGGACGTGCTGGTCGCCCGCGCCGAAGCGACCGACCTGCGCGGCCTCGATCTGCTGGTGACCGAGATCGACCAGCAGCTTGCCCTGTCCGAAATCGAGCGGACCGAGGGTGATCATTAGCTTATAGCTTGCCTCCACGGCGACCTGGGCCAAGCTTGCGGAAGAAGTGCTGATGAAAAGCCGTATCGCGCTTGCCAACAATAGTGGCACTACGGTCGGCAACACACTGGCCAAGGCGAACTTCGCGGCGAGTGCGATTGGTGACGGGTCGGCGACGATCAACCACGTTCACCACTTCGACATCACTGCCGACCCCGCCGCCACCGAAGCCGCCATCGGCAGCAACCTCCAGGCGCTGGAGCAGGCTATGCTGAGCCGCATCGGCAGCTAGACTCCGCGCGGCATCTGCTTCACCTTTCGGTCACTCAAGCCGAACGAAAGGGTCTTTCCGATGCCGCAGTTCGTGATCGAGCGTGACATGCCCGGAGCGGGCCAGTTGGATGCAGCCGACCTTCGGGGTGCCTCGCAGCACAGCTGTTCGGTGATCAAGGAACTCGGCCCCGACATCCAGTGGGTGCAATCCTATGTCACCGACGACAAGATCTACTGCGTCTACCGGGCACCCGACGAAAAGCTGATCCGCGACCATGCGGAAAAAAGCGGCTTTCCCGCCAACCGCATCAGTCAGGTCCGCAACATCATCGATCCGACCACCGCGGAAAGCTAGCCGAAGCGGCGAGTGTTTCCGGCCGCGTCGAACAGGGTGAGGTTGAGCGGGTCCTTGGATCCGTCGGCCATCTCCATGCCCGGCGAGCCGCGCGGCATGCCTGGCGCGGCGATCCCGATCACGCCCTTGGGCCTGCGCGCCAGCAGGGTGCGCACGGCGTCGGCGGGAACGTGGCCTTCAACCACCAATCCCCCGACCAAGGTCGTGTGGCAGCTGGCCGCTGCGTCGGGCACCTTCAGCCGCTGCTTGACCGCGGCCATGTCGTTTGTTTCGCGCACGGTGACCGCAAAGCCGGCCTTGCGCATCGCCTCGACCCACTTGATGCAGCAGCCGCACGTCGGGCTTCGCCATGTCACCATCGCCGGCCCGGGCGCGGCGAGCGCGGGAGCCGCGGCAAGGGCGAGGCCGGTGGCAGTCAGGCCGAGGAACTGGCGGCGGTGAAGCGATGGCGCGTCGGTGGTCATGCCAACCACCATGACTCAACTCACCTCGCCTGTCGATGAACGAGCGGCCAGGTTTCAGCCGTCGTCCTCGTCGTCGTCATAGCCCACCATGTTGAGCTCGCGCGCCTTGATCTGGCGGGTCATGCACCAGTGCATCAGCGCATCCTCGCGCCCGTGAGTGATCCACACTTCCTTAGGCGCGATTTCGAGGATGGTGTCGGTCAGTTCGCCCCAGTCGGCATGGTCGGAGATGATCAGCGGCAGTTCGACATTCTTTTGCCGCGCCCGCTGGCGGATCCGCATCCATCCGCTGGCCGCCGCAGTGATCGGGTCGGGCAAGCGGCGGCTCCAGCGGTCGTTGAGTGCCCCTGGCGGGCAGAGGACGAGATGGCCCGCCATCTCCTTCTTGTCGGCACCCGCGACCAGCCGAAGCTCGCCAAGGTCGATCCCCTGATCAACATAAAGAGAGCACAGCCGCTCCAGCGCGCCATGAAGGTAGATCGGCTGGCGGTGCCCGCGCCGCCGCGCTTCGGCGATCACCCTTTGCGCCTTGCCCAGCGCATAAGCGCCGACCAGCACGCAGCGGTCGGGATTGTCGGCGAGTCGGGTCAGCAGCCGGTCGATCTCGCCCCCCGTCTCGGGATGGTGGAACACCGGGAGGCCAAAGGTGGCCTCGGTGATGAAGATGTCGCACTTGACCGGCAGGAAGGGCTCGCAGGTCGGGTCCGGCCGCCTTTTGTAGTCGCCCGAGACGACCACCCGCTCGCCCTTCCAGTCGAGGATGATCTGCGCGGAGCCCAGCACATGCCCGGCGGGCACGAAGCTGACCTCCACCTCGCCCACCGTTACGCTTTGGCCGTAGGCGACCTCGCAGCCATTCTGGTCGCCATAGCGCACCCCCATGATCGCCAGCGTCTCGGGCGTCGCCCACACGGTACCATGCCCACCGCGGGCGTGATCGGCATGTCCGTGAGTGATCAGCGCGCGCTGCTGCGGCTGCGAGGGATCGACCCACGCGTCGGCGGGCCGCACGTATATCCCCGTCGGATGGGGCTCGATCCAGGAACCTAGGCGCGGCATGGCTCTTATACGGAAGTGACAAGCGGACGGTTCCGCAAGCATAATGACAAACAAGGGTGTTACCATGGCCGAAGGCAGCGACGTCAATTACTGGACCCTGGTCACGATCCTCGGGCCGATCCTCCTCCTGGCCGTGATGATCTATGCGTTCACCCGCAACAAGAAGAGCAAGGTCGATCCCGAAGTGACCGAGCGGGCAACGCGCGAGAATTATGCCGCCGAGCAGCGCGAGCATGAGCGCGACGGCAACAGCGGCCTCTGACCGGGACTGACCTTCCGCCAGTCGTCTCCGGCTGGTTCGAAGCGCGCGGCTGGCAGCCGCGGCGCCACCAGCTGGAGATGCTGGAGCGTGCGCGGGCGGGTCGCCACGCGCTGCTGGTCGCGGCGACCGGGGCGGGCAAGACGCTGGCCGGCTTCCTGCCGACCATCTGCGAGCTGGCCGACAACCCGGCCGAGGGGCTCCACACCCTCTACATCTCTCCGCTCAAGGCCTTGGCGGTCGATGTCCAGCGCAACCTGCTCGATCCGATCGGCGAGATGGGGCTGCCGATCAGGGTGGAGACCCGCACCGGCGACACCCCGTCCGACCGCAAGGCGCGGCAGAGGGTCAAACCGCCGCAGGTGCTGCTGACGACTCCGGAGAGCCTCAGCCTGCTGCTGTCTTATCCCGACAGCTTCACAATGTTCGCGGGACTCAGGACCATCGTTCTCGACGAGATCCACGCCTTCGCCCGGGACAAGCGCGGCGACCTCCTCGCCCTGGCGCTGGCAAGGCTCCAGCGGATTGCGCCCGACCTGCGCCGCGTCGGCCTCAGCGCCACCGTCGCCGACCCCGACGCCTACCGCAGCTGGCTCGCTCCTGACGCCGATATGGACGAGGTGGATGTGGTGCTCGGGGCGAAGGGCGCCGAGCCGGAACTCGACATCCTCCTTCCCGAAAACCGGGTCCCCTGGTCGGGCCACTCCGGGCGCTATGCCGCGAAACAGGTCATGGCCGAGATCGAGAAGCACAAGACCACGCTGGTCTTCTGCAACACGCGCGGGCTGGCCGAGCTGATCTTCCAGGACCTGTGGAAGGTGAACGAGCAGGGCCTGCCGATCGGCGTCCACCACGGCAGTCTTGCACTCGAAGCGCGGCGCAAGGTCGAGGCGGCAATGGCCGACGGGCGGCTTCGGGCGCTGGTCTGCACTTCCAGCCTCGATCTCGGCATCGACTGGGGCAATGTCGACCTCGTCATTCAGATGGGCGCGCCCAAGGGATCGTCCCGCCTGCTGCAGCGGATCGGCCGCGCCAACCACCGGCTGGACGAGCCCAGCCATGGGACCATCGTACCCGGCAACCGCTTCGAGTATCTCGAGGCCCGTGCCGCGCTGGATGCCGTCGACGCGGGCGAGCTCGACCCCGAGATCTTCCGTCCCGGCACGCTCGACACACTGGCCCAGCACATCCTCGCCTGCGCCTGCGCCGCCCCGTTCGAGGAAGCCGAACTGCTGGCCGAAATCCGCTCCGCCGCGCCTTACGCCGGCCTCACGGACGCCATTTTCGCCAGCGTGCTGAGCTACATCGCCACCGGCGGCTACGCCCTCCGCGCCTATGACAAGTTCCGCCGCCTGGTCGAGGAACCGGCCGGTTCGGGCCACTGGCGGATCACCAAGCCGAATGTCGCCGTCCAGCACCGGATGAATTCCGGCATCATCGTCGACAATCCGATGCTCGACGTTCGCTTCAAGAATGGCCGCATGCTCGGCCGGGTCGAGGAGGGCTTCGCCTCGACGCTCAGCCCCGGTGACCATGTCTTCTTCGCCGGCCTCTCTCTTGAGGTGCTGCAGTTCAAGGACAGCGACATCCTGGTCCAGGCCTCCAAGAAGGAGGCACGGCTGGTCACCTACGGCGGGCAGCGGATGAGCATGACCACCCATCTTGCCGACCGGGTCAAGGCCATGCTGGCAGACCCCACCGACTGGCACCGTTTCCCCCCCGACGTGCGCGAATGGCTGGAGGTACAGCAGCGCCGCTCTCGCCTGCCCCAGCCTGACGAATTGCTGGTCGAAACCTTCCCCCACGAAGGTCGCCACTACATGATCATGTACAGCTTCGAAGGCTGGAACGCGCACCAGAGCCTCGGCATGCTGGTCACCAAGCGGATGGAGAAGATGGGCCTGAAGCCCCTTGGCTTCGTCGCCAACGATTACGCCTTGTCGGTCTATGGGCTGGAGCCGATCGGCGACCCCGCGCCCCTGCTCTCCCCCGACATCCTGGAAGGCGAGTTCGTCGAGTGGGTCGAGCAATCGATGCTGCTGAAGCGCGCCTTCCGCGAGGTGGCCGTGATCGGCGGGCTGGTCGAGCGCCAGCATCCGGGCAAGCGCAAGACCGGCAAGCAGGTCAGCTTCTCGACCGACCTCATCTACGACGTGCTGCGCAAGTATGAGCCCGAGCATCTGCTGATGAAGGCCGCGTGGGAGGACGCCCGCGCGCGGATGACCGAGCTTGGCCGCCTGGCCCGGCTGGTCGAACGAGCGGCGGCGCAGATGGTGCACGTGCACCTGTCGCGGGTCACGCCCATGGCCGTGCCGCTGATGGTGATCATCGGCCGCGAAGCGCTACCGAGCGGCGCGAGCGCGGACGAAGCCCTGCTGGTGGAAGCCGAAAGCGCCATCGCCGAACTGGCGATGCGGGAAGATTAGGCGCCTTCCGCAGGCAAACGGAAGTGCTTAGAATGCCTTCAATGCGCTTGCTGCCAGTCCTGCTCCTGACCCCCGCCCTTGGTGCCTGCGCAGTTGCCAGCACCGCTGTCGACGTCGTCACCCTCCCGGTGAAGGTCGTCTCCAAGGGCGTCGACCTCGCCACCACCAGCCAGTCCGAAGCCGACGAAAAGCGCGGCCGCGAGATCCGCAAGGAAGAGGAACGCCTTGGCCGCGAGCGCCGCGAGCTCGAAGAGCGGTGCCGCAAGGGCCGTGCTCGGCCCGAGGACGTCTGCCCGCCGCGCTAGCGCCGCCCGAGCTTCGCCACCTCGTAGAGATAGTCGACGTAGAGCATCGTCGCTTCGTCGAGGCCCGCCACCTTCGGGTTGGCCGAACGGATCAGGAACCATTCGTTGGGCGCATGGGCGCCGCCGCCGCGTCCCACCCCGAACTGCCCGGTCGGCAGGTTGAGCGGCGCGCCGTTGAACACCACGCCCGGCCAGCTTCCCGCGTTGCGGGGGCTCAGCGTGTAGGGAATGCCGGCGCGGTCGAAGACCTTCTTCTGCGCCTGGATGAAGGGGCTGTTCTCGTCGGTCTGGTTGGGACCATAGCCGCCGCTCACCACCACCTTCACGTCGTCGAAGCCGCGCTTCGCCAGATGCGCCTTGAGCTTGGTTTCGACCTCTTGCCTAGTCATGTCGGGCACCAGCCGGAACTCGAGCTTGGCCTCTGCCCGACCCGGCAGCACGGTCTTGCCGCCGACCCCGGTATAGCCGCTGACCAGCCCTTGGATGTTGACGGTCGGTTGGCTGAGGAACCGCTCGGAGCTGGTCTGGTAATCCTCGTTGTCGATCCACCTGCCGATGCCCAGCGACTTCTTCACCTCCGCCTCGTCGGTCACCGCAACCCGCTGGGCGATCAGTTCCTTCTGGCGGGCGGTGAGCGGTTTCACGTTGGCCATGAAGCCGTCGATCGCCGGTGTGTGGCCGTCCTCTGCGACCAGGCTGTCGAGCGCCTTGACCAGCCGCCAGGCCGGACTCTCGATTCGGGCATGGTTGCTCGAATGCACATCGAGCTTGGGATATTTGTCGCTGGTCTCACCCCCGACAATCAGCTGGAACTCGACCGCTCCCTTGGCGCCCAGTGTGATGCCGGCCTGGCCGGTCGGGTCCTGGCTTGCGGCCGGGATGAACACGCCCACCGTCTTCTTCAGCGCCGCGGCGACCTCGGGATCAGTCACCACCGTCGGGAAGTTGGGGCTGGCGATCTCCTCCTCGCCTTCGGCCACCAGCACCAGATTGACCGGCAGCTTGCGGCCGCTCGCCTTGAAGGCGTGCAGCGCCGCCAGGAAGGCCATCTCCGGCCCCTTCTGATTGACCGCGCCGCGGCCCATCATGACCCGACCCTCGCCGGGCCGATCGACCAGCCGGCCCTCGAGCGGCGGGCTCGACCATTCGGCGGGGTCGAATTGCTTCACGTCGTACATGAAGTAGATGCCGAGCGTCACTGGCGCACCCGCGTCCAGCGTCGCGAAGACGCCGGGCACGCCGCCGGACTGCACAATCCGCGCCTGCTGGAACCCGGCGTCGAGCGCCAGCCGCCGCATATGGTCGGCGCCCTGATCGACGTTCTTCTTTTCGGCAGCGATGGTCGGCAGCGCGATCCAATCCTGCAGCGCCTTGACCGTGGTGTCGTGGCGATCGGCCACCACCTTGGCGAGCGCGGCGCGGCCGGGCGTCTGGGCAGCGGCGCCGCTCGCCACCAGGGCGGTGCTCGCGGCAAGGCTCGTCAGGAACAGGCGCATTCGTCATCCCCCAAGTGTCTGGTCCGACGGGAGACTGGCGCGGCCTCGCCTCCTCGTCCAGAGCAGAACCATGCGCTACTTCCTTGATTGCGAATTCGACGGCTTCGGCGGCCCGCTGCTCAGCCTTGCGCTGGTGCCCGACGACAGCAGCGAGGAATATTATGCCGTCCTGGAGCATGAGCGGCCCTGCACCGACTGGGTCGAGCGGCACGTCGCACCCTATCTCAACACGGTCCCGCAGGCGCTCAAGGCCGATCCCCAGCCGCCAGGCGCCGTCGCCCGCGAACTGGCACGCTGGTTCAGCCCGTTCGAGGAAGTCGAGATCGTCGCCGACTGGCCGGACGACATTGCCTACCTCTGCCGCGCGCTGATGACCGGCAACGGCCAGATGGTGACCGTCCCGCCGATGACCTTCCGCTTGCTGAACCTCGCGGGCTTCTCGACGGCCCGCAACAGTGCGGTTCCGCACAACGCACTGCATGACGCCCGAGCCCTTCGCGACCATGTGGTAAACCGCGGCTACTAAGTCGTTGCGGCGGGCAGGAAAGTCGGGCTAAGCGCCGGCACAATGGTTCCCCTTTCGTTCGCCGGACACGAATTTCTTGCCGATCCCCAGGGTGCGCTGTGGTGGCCGGAGCGGCGCGCGTTGCTCGTCGCCGACCTGCACCTGGAGAAAGCCAGCTGGTATGCGAGGCTCGGCCAGTTCCTCCCACCCTACGACAGCCAGGCGACGCTTGCCGCCTTGACCGAGATCGTGGACCGCACCGGCGCGACAAGGCTTTACTGCCTTGGCGACAGCTTCCACGACAAGTTCGGCTGCGACCGCCTGCCCGAAGCCGCACGCGCGATGCTGCTGGCGCTGACTGCCCGCCTCGACTGGACCTGGATCCTCGGCAATCACGATCCCGGCTTCGCCGACCATTGCGGCGGCATCCTCAGGCAGGAGGTGGAGGTCGACGGCCTGATCCTCCGCCATGAAGCCGACGTCGCCGACCCGCGGCCCGAACTGTCGGGGCACTACCATCCCAAGCTCCGCCTGCAGGTGCGCGGGCGAAAGGTCAGCCGGCGGTGCTTCGTCGCGAGCGGGGCCAAGCTGATCCTGCCCGCTTTCGGAGCGCTGACAGGGGGTCTCGATGCCGGTCATGCCGAAATCCTGAGCAAGGTCGGCAGCCCGGCCTCGGCACTGATACCGGTCAAGGATCGCCTGTTGAAGTTCCCGCTCGCCGCCTAGTCGACCAGCCGCGCCTTCACCAGGCCGCGCAGCATGTTGCCGACCATGAATCCGCCCTCGAGATCCTCACGGCGGAGGTCACCCTCGATCGCCTGGCCCTCGGCGATGAGCTTGGTCCGAAGGATACCGGGGATGAGACCGCGCAACAGAGGCGGGGTGACCAGCAGGCCATCCTCTCGCTTGACAAACAGAGAGGTGAAGCTGCCTTCGGTCAGCAGCCCCTCGCTATCGACAAAGATCACCTCGTCCGCACCGCTCTTCACGCGAGCCTCGTCGTAAAAGCTCCGGTCGGTAGTCTTGTATCGCAGCCTATAGTCACTGCTGGGAACTGGAAGCGGCACGATCTTGATCTTCGCAAGCTCGGTGCGCGGACGAGGCAAGGACCGCACCTCCACCGCCATGGTGCCGCTCGGCGACAGCAGCAGTCGGGCCAGGGCGGGGGTTCGGCGGGCGAAGGTGGCCGCCTGGAGTTCGTTGCGGGCGGCGTGGCGGTTGAAGCGGAACTGGAGCGCCTCGGCCGAAGCCATCAATCGATCGAGGTGGCGGTCGAGCTCGATCACGCCTTCACTGGGATCGAACCGCATGGTCTCGATAAGGTCGATGGCTGGTCGGTCACGCGTCAAAAAGGCCCCCTTTGACTTGCATTCCGCCCATTCATCGTCGGCAACGGAGTCGACGACAACCCCGGAACCGAGCCCCAGAGTCGCCTTTTCGACATTGGTGCCGATTTCGAGCGTCCGGATCAGAACGTTGAAGGCCGCGTCGCCGCCTGGCTCGATCCACCCGGCCGAGCCGCAGTAAGCGCCGCGCGGAGCCGGTTCGAGGTCGCGCAGCGCCTTCATGGCCGCAACCTTGGGCGCTCCCGTCACCGAGCCGCAGGGAAAGATGGTGCGCAGAACATCCACCGCGTCGAGGCCGGGGCGTAGCCGCGCCCTGACCCGGCTGACCATCTGGGTCACCGTGGGATAACGCTCGATCGCAAACAGCTCGGGCACCGCCACGCTGCCCGGCGCCGCCACCCGCGCAAGGTCGTTGCGCAGGAGGTCGACGATCATCAGGTTCTCGGCCCGGCTCTTGGGATCCTCGGTCAGGGATGCGGCATCGGCGCCGGGTGCGGCGGTGCCCTTCATCGGACGGGCTTCGACGAGACCGTCGCGTAGCGTGAAGAACTGCTCGGGACTGAGGCTCAGCAGCCAGCCGCCGGGGTGGCGGATCAGCGCCCCCCATCCCGCCAGCGCCGCCCCCCGCAACCGCGCGTAGAGCGCCGCCGGGTCACCCACGACGGCCAGGTCGCAAGGAAAGGTCAGATTGACCTGGTAATGCTCACCGGCACGGAGCTGCTCGTGCACCCTTGCAACCGCAGCGAGATAGTCGCCGCGGCGCCACCGCGGCTCCGGCGCGGAGTTCCAGGCGCCCGACGGATCCGGCAGCAAAGTCGCCGCATCCACTTGCCCAAAGTCTTCGAACAGCCCGAACCACATCAGGGGGCCGGGGCCCTGCCGCGCGGCCGGGGCGAGCGCCGGGTCGAGCGCATAGCCGGCCTCGTAGGCGAGGAAGCCCGCCGCATGGGCGCCCCCGCGCACCGCCTCCTGCAACGCTTCCAGTGCGGGGAGCACCTCTTCCATCCGGTCGGCCCGCACTTCCCCGAGGGGGTTGCGGTACAGCCTTGCGGTTCCACCCGGCCGGGCATCGTCGAACAGGAGAAATGGCGCATCCACAAGCTAAGCGTTTGCAAGCGCCGCGCCGCTTCGTAAAGCTCGGCCCATGCGCTTCATCCTTCCCCTGCTCGCCGCCGCCTGCCTGCTCCCGGTGCCTGCCATGGCTCAACAGATCGATCCCAAGGTCAGCCAGCGGATCAACCGGATCCTCAAGCGGACCCCGCTGATCGACGGCCACAACGACCTGCCATGGGCGCTGCGCGGCGATTTCGGCAGCAAGGTCGAGGGGCTGGAAAGCGGCACCGACCAGTGGAAGCCGCCGCTGATGACCGACATGGCGCGGCTTCGCGCAGGCCGGGTGGGCGGGCAGTTCTGGTCGGTCTACATCAGCGGCACGACGCTGGGCGACGAGGCGATCCGCACCACCATCGAGCAGATCGACACCGCCCACCGTATCATCGCCGCCTACCCCGACACGCTCCGGTTCACGCGCTCCGCGGACGAGATGGAGGCCGCGCACAAGGCCGGCCGGATCGGCTCCATGCTGGGGATCGAAGGCGGGCGGCAGATCGGCGGCTCCATGGCCGCGCTGCGCCGCTTCTACGACCTTGGCGCGCGCTACATGACGCTGACCCACAACCAGACCACTGAATGGGCGGACGCCGGGACCGACCAGCCGACGCATGACGGCCTTTCGCCCTTCGGGCTCCAGGTGATCGGGGAGATGAACCGGCTCGGCATGCTGGTCGACCTCAGCCACGTGGCGCCGGCGACGATGCGTGACGCCATCGCCGCCTCGAAGGCGCCGGTGATCTTCTCCCATTCCAGCGCGGCGGGCGTGAACCCGCATCCGCGCAATGTCCCCGACGACGTGCTGCGCCTGATGCCGGCCAACGGCGGCGTGGTGATGGTGACCTGGGTACCAAGCTTCCTCAGCGCGGCGCAGTGGAAGTGGGATGGTGACTCTGCCGCCGAGGAAGCGCGGGTGAAGACCTACAACCGCGCGGATGCCGCCGCCGTCACGCGGGCGATGGACGCGTGGGTCGCGGCCAATCCGCGGCCGGTGGTCGGGATCAAGGACGTCGCCGACCATATCGATTATGTCGCAAGAGTGGCCGGTCACGACCATGTCGGCATCGGCGGCGACCTCGACGGCATTCCGCGCACGCCGGTGGGCCTTGAGGGTGTCGAAGCCTATCCGCGCCTATTTGCCGAACTGATCCGCCGCGGCTGGTCGGACGCCAACCTCGCCAAGCTTGCCGGCGGCAACGTGCTTCGCGCGCTGCGCGGGGCTGAGGCGACCGCCCGTTCGATGAAGGACGTTCCGCCCTCCATGGCCGTGATCGGCCCCGCCCCAAGCGCGCGATAGAAGGATCGTTCCCAAGTGAGTGACGCCGCCAACCCGCCGCTGAAGGCCATGGTGATCCCGGTCACCCCGCTGCAGCAGAACTGCACCCTTCTCTGGTGCACCGCGACCAACCGGGCGGCATTGTGTGATCCGGGCGGTGACTTGCCCAAGATCCGCTCGGCCATCGCCCAGGCCGGGGTTACGGTGGAGAAGATCATCCTCACCCACGGCCACATCGACCATTGCGGCCAGGCGGGGCAGCATGCCGCCGAGCTTGGCGTGCCGATCGAGGGGCCACACCTTGCCGACCTGTTCTGGATCGCGCGCCTGGCCGACGATGGCGCCGCCTATGGAATCGATGCCTCCCCGTTCGAGCCCAATCGCTGGCTTACCGACGGCGAGCAAGTGACCGTCGGCAACCTAGTGCTCGACGTGTACGAAACTCCCGGCCACACGCCCGGGCACGTCATCTTCCACCACCCTGCCTCTGCGCTGGCCCTGGTCGGTGACGTCCTGTTCGCCGGCTCGATCGGGCGGACCGACTTTCCGCTGTCCGACCACCAGGCGCTGCTCGATTCGGTGAAGAACAAGCTGTGGCCGCTTGGCGACGAAACGGTGTTCATTCCCGGCCACGGCCCGGCCAGCAGCTTCGCGCGGGAACGGGCCAGCAACCCCTTTGTGGGGGACAAGGTGCTGACCTAGACGCTTGCCCTTGCTTCCACGGGCTATTCCGCTATAGGCCGCCCGTTCGCGACGATCCTTGTCGCCGCCCCGGGGCCTGGCCTCGGTGAGCCGGTGGAGGGGCGTCGCCTTCTTTTTTGACCGCAACAGCTTAGAACAGGTGCCGCAATGGCCGTCCCCAAGAGAAAGACCTCGCCCTCGAAGCGCAACATGCGCCGCAGCCATCACGCGCTGACCCCGGCGAGCTTCCAGGAATGCCCCAACTGCGGCGAGCTCAAGCTCCCGCACAACCTCTGCCAGGCCTGCGGCCACTATAACGGCCGCGAGATCGTCTCCACCGAGGCCTGAAGAGCGTCGCTGACGTGACCGCCAAACCGGCCAGCACCCGGAGCCTCGAGGCTCCGCGGATTGCCGTGGACGTGATGGGCGGTGACGGCGGCCCTGAGGCCGTGCTTGGCGGGGTGGAGCGCGCCCTGCGCTCCGACCGCTCGCTGCGCTTCCTGCTGGTCGGCGACGAGGCGGTGATCGCCTCGCGCCTCGACCGCATGGCCCTGCCCGCCGGCAGCGCCACCATTCTCCATGCTCCCGACAGCATCGCCGGCGACGAAAAGCCGAGCCAGGCGCTGCGCCGTGCCCGCACCACCTCCATGGGTCTGGTGATCAATGCCGTGAAGGAAGGCAGTGCCGACGCGGCCCTGTCGGCCGGCAACACCGGCGCGCTGATGGCCATGTCCAAGCTTGCGCTGCGCACCATGCCCGGGATCGACCGGCCGGCGCTTACCGCGCTCCTGCCAACGCTCGGCAATCACGATTGCGTGATGCTGGACCTTGGTGCCAACACCGAGTGCGACGCGCAGAACCTGGTCCAGTTCGCAGTCATGGGCGCCGCTTACGCCCGCACCGTGCTTGGCCTCAAGAAGCCGCGGGTGAAGCTCCTCAACATCGGCACCGAGGAACTGAAGGGCACCGGCGAACTCAAGGAAGCGGCCGCGCTGCTGCGCGAGGCGACCTATCTCCACCTCGCGTTCGACGGCTTCACCGAAGGCGACCAGCTGTCGCGCGGCAAGGTCGACGTGGTCGTGACCGACGGCTTTTCGGGCAATATCGCGCTCAAGACGGCAGAGGGCACCGCCCGCTTCGTCACCGACCTGCTGCGCCGCGCCTTCACATCGTCGCTGCGGTCGAAGGCCGGATTCGCGCTGTCCAAGCCCGCGTTCCAGATGCTCAAGGTGCATCTCGACCCCAACAACCACAATGGCGCGGTCTTCCTTGGCCTCAACGGGCTGGTGGTGAAGAGCCATGGCAGCGCCAATGCCAAGGGCGTCGCCAACGCCATTGCGGTGGCCGCGCGCATGGTCCGCGGCGACATCGTCAACCAGGTGGTGAGCGATCTCGACGAATTCCGTGCCCATGCCTTTGCCGGAGCGAGTAACCCAAGTGACCCTGCGTAGCGTATTCCTGGGGGTGGGATCGGCCTTGCCGGCCCGCCGTGTCGACAATGCCGAATTGGCTGCGCAAGTGGAGACCTCCGACGAGTGGATCGTCGAGCGCACCGGTATCCGTAGCCGCTATATCGCCGGCGAGGGCGAGACCACTGCCACCCTTGCTGCCGAGGCCGCGCGCAAGGCGCTCGCTCACGCCGGGTTGGAAGCCACCGATGTCGACCTCATCGTCCTCGCCACCGCGACGCCCGACCAGACTTTCCCAAGCTCCGCGACCAAGGTCCAGCACCTGCTCGGCATCAAGGATGCGATCGCTTTCGACGTGCACGCCGTCTGCACCGGGTTCCTTTATGCCCTGACCACGGCCGACGCGATGCTGCGCGGCGGCAATGCCCGAACCGCGCTGGTGATCGGGGCCGAAACCTTCAGCCGCATCCTCGACTGGGAAGACCGCACCACCTGCGTGCTGTTCGGCGATGGCGCCGGAGCTGTCGTCCTGCAGGCGCAGGAAACGGAAGACCGCGGCATCCTCGCCACCAAGCTCCATGCCGACGGCCAGTGGGGCGACATGCTTTATGTCGATGGCGGACCGTCCACCACCGGCACTGTCGGCAAGCTGCGCATGAAGGGCCGCGAGGTCTTTCGCCACGCCGTGGTCAACCTGGCCGAGGTCCTCGGCGAGGTGCTCGAGGCTGGCGGCAAGGTGCCGGCCGACGTCGATTGGGTGGTGCCGCACCAGGCCAATGCTCGGATCATCGATGCCACCGCGCGCAAGCTTGGGTTGTCGCCCGACAAGGTCGTGATGACGGTTGATCGCCACGCCAACACCTCGGCCGCTTCGGTTCCGCTTGCGCTGGACGTCGCGGTCAAGGACGGGCGGATCAAGCCCGGAGACCTCGTGGTGCTGGAAGCCATGGGCGGCGGCTTCACCTGGGGCGCCGCGTTACTTTCCGTTTAACCCCCGGACAATCATCAGCAACTTGGCACGATTGTCTGTTTGCCGACCCTACCGACTTAGGTTATGAAACCCGAGGGGCGCAAAACGGGGGCGCCGACAGGGCGGGAGTTTTACGGATGGCCGACGCAGGTGTCCCGCGTGGCGGGCAATTGAGCGAAATGCATGCGGGAACGCTGACGCGCGCCGACCTTGGCGACGTGGTGCACCGCAAGCTGGGGCTGAGCCGTGCGGAGTCGGCCTCGATGGTCGAGCGACTGCTCCACCACATGTGCGCCGCGCTTGCGCATGGCGAGAACGTCAAGATTTCGGGCTTCGGCAGCTTCATCCTGCGCGACAAGGGCCAGCGCGTCGGCCGCAATCCCAAGACCGGAGTCGAGGTGCCGATCGCGCCGCGCCGGGTCATGACCTTCCGAGCCAGCCAGACCATGCGCGACCGGATCGCGCGCGGCTGACACGCGTGCCGACCTCGAGAGGAGCGAAGGACCCAGCCGCCTTTCGCACCATCGGCGAGGTTTCCGCCGAACTTGGCATTGCGCAGCACATCCTGCGTTATTGGGAGAGCCGCTTCCCCCAGCTGAAGCCGCTGCAGCGCGCCGGCAACCGCCGTTATTACCGGCCCGAAGACGTGGAGCTGGTCCGCCAGATCCACTCGCTGCTGTCGCAGCAAGGCTATACCGTGCGCGGCGTTCAGCAACTGCTGAAAGGCAAGGAGCCGTTGCCTGAGCCGGCCGCCCCCGAAGAAGGCCTAGTCGAGGCGCTGAAGCGCGTCCGCGCGGAACTCACCGCCGCCATCGCCGACTGAGCAAGCGACCAGACCGCGGGCCGCACCGACCCGGGTCACCGCCTCCTCGAGCGAAACCCGGCTCACCCGCACCCCGGGCGGAAAGGTGGTCAGCAGCCGCGAGGGACAGGCCGCCGAGAGCATCACAAAGGTGCCCTTGTCGCCCTGGCGCCGCACCAGCCGGCCGAACGCCTGCGCCAACCGCGCCTTGACCACGCGGTCGTCATAGGCCGATCCGCCGCCGGCAAGCCGCCGCGCCGCGTGCAGCACGGTCGGGCGCGGCCACGGCACCCGCTCCATCACCACCAGTCGCAGCGACTCGCCCGGGACATCCACTCCATCGCGCAGGGCGTCGGTACCCAGCAAGCTGGCGCGCGGGTCGGCGCGGAACATGTCAACCAGCGTACCGGTGTCGATCGGATCGACATGCTGGGCGAGCAGGGGCAGCTGCTCGCGCGCCAGCCGGTCTGCGATGCGCGCCTGCACCGCTTTCAGACGGGCGATGGCGGTGAACAGCCCCAGCGTGCCGCCACCGGCCGCGGTGATAAGCCGGGCATAGGCATTGGCGAGCGCCGCCAGGTCGCCCTGCTTGACGTCGGTCACCACCAGCACCTCGGCCGCGGCGGCATAGTCGAACGGGCTGGCGGCATGAAAATGCGCGGGCGCCGAGGCAAGGTGCGCGGCACCGGTGCGGGCGTCGGCGACCTCCCAATGCTCCTCCCCGCCGCGCAGGGTCGCGGAGGTGACCAGCACCCCGTGCGCCGGCTCGATCACCGCCTTGGCAAGCGGCCGGGTCGGGTCGAGCCAACGGCGCTGGAGCCCGATGTCGAGTTCGCGGCCCTCGACCCGGTCGACGTTCAGCCAGTCGACGAAGTCCGGGTCGGCCGCGCCGCCCACCCGCGCCAGCAGCTGTGCCCACGCACCCACCGCCTGCCCGCGCCAGGTGAGGCCGGCGATCGCACCCTCGACCCGCGCCCGTGCCGCCGCATCGAGCCAGTCGGGCGCGTCCTCCAGCACGGCCTCGAGCCGCAGCCGCAGCGCGGTCATCGGCCGCTGGAGCGCCTCCAGCGCAACCAGGGCGGCGGCGGCGGCCTCGACTAGGGGCGCGTCGGGTTCGGCCAGCTCGGTTTCGAGGCCGTAGCCCGCATCTTCGGCCCGGGCGCGGGCGAGGACGCTGCTGCGCACCGCCGCGAACAAGGCTTCGAGCGGTCCCAGCGGCAGTCCCTCGACCACCCGGCCGAGCCAGCCGTCGCCCGGCAACAGCCCGGCCGCTTGCACCGCCGCATCGAGCGCCCGGGCCCCCTCCTCGTCATAGGAGCAGACGTCCATCAGCCGCGCGGCGAGACCCCGCCTGCGCCCACGGGTGCTGCGTTCCGGCCCGATGATCCAGCGGCGAAGCTCGATCGTCTCGGCCCCGGTCAGCGCCACCGCGAAGGTCGAGTCCGCGGCATCGAACAGATGGTGTCCCTCATCGAACACGATCCGCTCGAGCCCCCCACCCAGGCGTCCGCGCGCGGCCGACACCATCACCAGCGCGTGGTTGGCGATCACCAGGTCGGCACCCCGGCTGGCCCGCTCCGCTTTCTCGATGAAGCATGTGCGATAGTGCGGACAGCCGGCATAGACGCACTCGCCGCGGCGGTCGGTGAGGGCGGTGGCGCCGGCGCGGCGGAACAGGCTCGGCAGCCAGCCGGGCAGGTCGCCGCCGACCATGTCGCCATCCTTGCTGTACGCCGCCCAGCGCCCGACCAGCTGCGCCAGCACCGCGGCCCGGCCCGCGAAGCTCCCCTGCAGCGCATCCTCCAGGTTGAGCAGGCACAGGTAATTCTCGCGGCCCTTGCGAACGACGATGCGCTTGCGGCGCTCCGCCTCGTCGGGGACGATCCGCGCACCTTCGGCATCGAGCTGCCGCTGCAAGGCCTTGGTGTAGGTCGACACCCACACCGTCCCACCCGCCTTTTCCGCCCACAGCGAGGCGGGGGCGAGATAACCCAGAGTCTTGCCGATGCCGGTGCCCGCTTCCGCCAGCAAAAGGTTGGGCGCGTCGCGGCGGTCGCGCGGGGCAAAGGCGTGGGCGGCGGCCGCGGCGAAGGCGCGCTGGCCTTGCCGGCTTTCGGAACCGGCACCGGTCAGTTGCGCCAGCCGCGCTTCGGCCTCTCCGTCGCCAAGCCGGACGTGCCGCGGCGGCGGGCGCTCGGCGGATTCCTCCCACGCTTCGAGGCGGGAGAAGAGCATGCGTTCGCCCTTGTCCGGCCGCCGCAGCCGATGGCCGACGAGGCCAGCCCAGCCCCAGCCGAGGCGGTGCAAGGAAGCGTTGACGGTCCACGCGCCCTCGCGTTCGGCCCAGCCTTCGTCGCCTAGCGTCGCGAGCAGTCGGCCCGCGATGTGCGGCAGGAGCGCTGCGGCTGCTGTTTCGTCAGCTGGGGCCTCCAGTCCGACGAACGCCGCCAGCCCCGGCACCGTCGGCACCACGAAGCGCGCGGGATGAACAAAGGCGAACAGCTCCAGCAGGTCGAGGCCGCTGACCTCCGCATAGCCGAGGCGCTGGCCGGCAAGCGGCGCATTGAGCAGGACGTGCGGCGTATCGGACACGGCACGGATCGCCTCCCCCCGCCCCGCCTCACGCGCGCCATCGGGGCCCACCAGCCAGATGCCGGCGTGCGAAGCGTGAAGAGCGGGAATGGAGAGAGGGATCGCCACCTGCCCCTATGTGGCGACAGGGGAACGAAAGGGCAACGAGGTTGCGGCGGAAGCCAGTCAGATTGCGATGCCTGGCGGGCCTTCGAAGGTCACAAAGGCCACCGGGGGTGGGGGTTCCGCGCGGTGCCGTGTGAGGTTCGGCTTCGGCAAGGGAGCAGCAGTGAGGAAGAGCCCGGCAACGAGCCGTGGCGGTTAATCAAGCAGGTGCTTTCCTGTTCTGCAAGCTGTGGCCCGAATGTCTGCTTTGGGTGGAAAGCGAACCCTGGCAAGTGCAAAGGCCGCTCCCATCCCTTCAGTGTGGCACGGCGCCAATTTCGAAGCCCGTCTTGTCGTGTAATGCAAACCTATCGACGATGTCCGCGCTTGCCCGGTTGTAGCCCACCATTTCGACGGTCCGGCCCTCGCGGCGGAGGCGCGCGACGATCTTGTCGAGAGCTCCAACAGCTGAGATGTCCCAAAAGTGCGCGGCGGTCATGTCGATGAGGATGTTTGCAGCGCTTTCCTCAACCTGGAAGGCTCGAACGAAGCGCTCCACTGAGGCGAAGAAGATTTGTCCGGACACCCGGTAGGTGGCGGTGGCGCCGTCGGGCGAGGCCGTGCGCTCGACTGCGAACATCCGCTGCACCTTGCCGGCGAAGAAGATGCCTGACAGCAGCACGCCCGCGAGCACACCCATCGACAAGTCGTGGGTCGCGACAACCACGACTACGGTCGTCAGCATCACCACGGAAGAGGGCCACGGGTGATGGCGAAGGTTGGGAATGGAGTTCCAACTGAATGTGCCGATCGACACCATGATCATGACCGCAACCAGTGCCGGCATGGGGATCTGACCGACGTAAGGTCCAAGAACGGCAAGCAGGAACAAGAGAAAGGCGCCGGCGGTGAAGGTCGACAGACGTCCGCGCCCACCGGAGGTGACGTTGATCACCGATTGGCCGATCATCGCGCAACCACCCATCCCGCCGACCAGAGCAGCGGCGATGTTGGAAGTGCCCTGACCCGCGCACTCGCGGCGCTTGTCGCTGTCAGTATGGGTCATGTCGTCGACGATTTGCGCCGTCAGCAACGATTCCAGCAGACCGACCGCTGCCATCGCCAGCGAAAAGGGCAGGATGATCTGCAGGGTCTCGAGCGTCAGCGGGACATCGGGGAGCACGAAGCTAGGCAGGCCCTCGGGCAATTGCCCCATGTCGCCCACGCTGTTGACCGGCGCCCCGGTCCAGATGGAGATCACCGACAGGACGAGGATGGCGACCAGCGGCGACGGCACAGCTTTAGTGAGGCGAGGGAGAAGGTAGATGATCGCCAGACCCGCCGCGACCATGGCGTAGGCTTGCCAGGTTACGTTTGTCAGCTGGGGCAGCTGGGCCATGAAGATCAGGATCGCCAGTGCGTTAACGAAGCCAGTGATCACCGACCGGGAGACGAATTGCATGAGGAGATCGAGCCTGGCTAGGCCGGCGACGATCTGGATCAGGCCCATGAGGATGGTGGCGGCAAAAAGATACTCGACACCATGATCACGAACGAGCGGAATCACGAGAACCGCGACGGCAGCAGTCGCGGCCGAGATCATGCCGGGGCGTCCGCCGGTGAAAGCCACGACCATAGCAATGGCCACGGAGGCATAAAGGCCTACTCGCGGATCGACACCGGCAATGATCGAAAAGCCGATCGCTTCGGGGATCAGGGCAAGCGCGACGACGATCCCGGCGAGCAGTTCATGCCGAGACGAGCCCTTGTCACCTAACCATTGCTGGCGAAAGCGAACGGAAAGTTGGGTCATGCAAAATCCACATCAGAACGCACGGCGCTACTATGGGCGCTTGGCTGGCTTCATGCGTGATGTTGTCCGGCGGATTGGCGGCCGGAATAGCCACCCGGACTTGCACCGGGTCCATGCGATTGACGCCCCTCTAGAGACAGCAGCAGAGAAAAACTAGACTCCTGGTGCATGAATGTCCGCTTCGGGTCGAAAACAGACTCAAGTCGGGAAGGCGGGACGCTCGGTTGCCCTCCGGGGGTGACGAAGACCTGCCTGGCGAGCCAACCCCTTGCCTTCGCACCTGCAACAACGCATTCGCTTGCGCCATGACCGACGACGTGCTTCGCCAAGCAGCTCTCACCAACAAGACCTGGGTGTTTGAGGAAGCGCGCAAGCTGCTCGCACGCTACCCGAATGGCAAGCCGGGCGGCGCTCCGATCGTTTTCGAGACGGGCTACGGCCCCTCGGGCCTGCCGCATATCGGCACCTTCACCGAAGTGCTGCGGACGACCTGGGTGCGGCGCGCCTTTGAGACGCTGACCGGGGGCTCGGTCCCGACCCGTTTGGTCGCGTTCAGCGACGACATGGACGGGCTTCGCAAGGTGCCGGACAATGTGCCCAATCCCGAACTGTTGCAGGCGGCGCTGGGCAAGCCGCTGACGCAGGTTCCCGACCCTTTCGGCTGCCACCCCAGTTTCGCGCATCACAATAATGCGCTGCTGCGGCAGTTCCTCGACCGCTTCGGCTTCGATTACGAATTCGTCAGCGCGACCGACGCTTACACCTCGGGCAAGTTCGACGAGGCGTTGCGGCAGGTGCTGCGCAACTTTGACGCGACCATGGGCGTCATGCTGCCGACCCTCCGCGAGGAGCGGCGGCTTACCTACTCCCCGGTGCTGCCGATCTCGCCCACCAGCGGCCGGGTGCTGCAGGTGCCGGTGCGGGTGGTCGATGCCGAAGCGGGCACCATCGCCTTCACCGACGAGGATGGCAGCGAGGTCACGCAGTCGGCACTTGGCGGCCTGTCCAAGCTGCAGTGGAAGGTCGACTGGGCGATGCGCTGGGTCGCGCTCGGCGTCGATTACGAGATGGCCGGCAAGGACCTGATCGACAGCACCATCCAGTCGGGCAAGATCGCCCGCATCCTTGGCGCGCGCCCGCCCGAGGGGTTCAACTATGAGATGTTCCTCGACGAGAAGGGCGAGAAGATCTCCAAGTCCAAGGGCAATGGCCTGACGCTTGACGACTGGCTGAAATATGGCGGCGAGCGGAGCCTCGAATTCTACCTTTTCCGCGAGCCCAAGAAGGCCAAGAACCTCCACCTCGGCCTGATCCCGCGGGCGATCGACGACTATTGGCAGGCGCGTGGACGGTGGAGCGAACAGCCGGTCGAGCAGCGCCTCGGCAATCCGGTGCACCATATCCACGGCGGCGCGGTGCCGGAGCCTGGCGAGCTTCCGCTGAGCTTCGGCCTGCTGCTCAACCTCGCCAGCCTGCCGGGCGTGGCCGACCGGGACACCGCCTGGCGCTTCGTCCAGCGTTATGCCCCGGGCACTTCGCCGGAGAGCGATCCCGAACTGGACGAACTGATCGGGCTGGCGGTGACCTATGCCCGCGATTTCGTGGTGCCGGGACTGGAACGCCGTGCCCCCAGCGAAGATGAAGCCGCCGCCTTGCGCGACCTCGACAGCATGCTGGGCGAGCTCGCACCCGACACCGCTGCGGATGAAATCCAGAACGTGGTGTTCGAGATCGGCAAGCGTCATTACGGCAAGGAGCGGCTGCGCGAGTGGTTCCAGGCGGCGTACGAGACCTTGCTGGGTTCAAGCCAGGGTCCGCGCCTCGGCAGCTTCATCGCGCTCTACGGCATCGACAACAGCCGCCGCCTGATCGCCGAGGCGCTGGAAGGCTGAACCGAGCCGTTTGTCGAAGCTCGCACCGAACGCGGGTTGACCCTTGCCAGACGCTCGGCTCCAATCCCCTCGAACAGGGGGAATGACGTTGCAATCCGATCAGGCGCTGGTTCTCGACCGGGTCACCAAGAACTATGGCGATTTCACCGCCGTCGACAAGCTGAGCTTCGCCGTTCGCACCGGCGAGGTGTTCGGCTTCCTTGGCGGCAATGGCGCGGGCAAGACGACGTCGCTGCGCATGGTGCTGGACATCATCCGCCCCACCGCTGGCAGCATCTCGGTCCTGGGCCGAGCGCCGGGGCGCGAGAATGCGCCCTTTCTCGGCTTCCTGCCCGAAGAGCGCGGGCTGTACCGGACCATGTCGGCGATCGACACCATCGTCTATTTCGGGCGCCTGAAGGGCATGGCCCCAGGTGACGCGCGCACCGAAGGCCTGGCGCTGCTCGACCGCTTCGGCCTGTCCGCCAACGTCAAGTCCACGGTTGGGCAATTGTCCAAGGGCATGGCGCAAAAGGTCCAGCTGGCCACCGCAGTGGTCAACAGCCCGAAGCTGCTGATCCTCGACGAGCCTTTCTCCGGGCTCGATCCCGTCAACCAGGGCCTGCTGGAGGACGAGATCCGTCGCGCCTCCGCAAAGGGCGCGACGGTTATCTTCTCCACCCACGTGATGCAGCACGCCGAGCGGCTGTGCGACCGGCTGCTGCTCCTCGCCCGGGGCGCCAAGAAGTTCGAGGGCAATCTGGACGAAGCGCGCGCACTGCTGCCAGGCCGCCTCACCGTCACGGCGCGGCAACCCTTGTCGGGCCTCCCCAGCATCGCCGGGTGCCAGGCCGAAGGCGAGGGACGCGACGGCTGGCGGGATTATTCGATCACGCTCCGGCCCGGCGCCGCGCCGGGCGACCTGCTGGAACATTGCTCGACCAACGGCATCGCGTTGCGCCGGTTCGAGGAGCGGCGCGCAAGCCTGCACGATGTCTTTCTGCACATGGTCGGGACCGAGGAGCCGGTGAAGTGAACAACATTTTCCTCGTCGCGATCCGCGAATACCGGCAGATCACCCGCATGCGCAGCTTTTGGCTGACGCTGCTGATCCTTCCCCTAGCGCTTGCCATCGCCCCGCTGACCCAGCGGTTCATGGGGGATGACGAAGCCGACCGGGTGATGATCATCGACCAGGACGGCGGCGGCGCTGGCCGGGCGATTGCGGAGCGCCTGCGCCTCGACGACGACCGGCGGACGATGAACGCCCTTGCCCGCTACGTGCAGCGGCACAAGATCGCCGTGCCAGCGGAGGCCGCGTGGGCGCGAAACGACCGTTACCTCAGCGACGCCGACGTCGCCCGCTTTCGAGCGGAAGGCGGGACCGAGGCGGCGTTGGCGCGGCTTGGTCCTGCCATTTCCGAAGGCGTACCCGACTTCGACGGGCCCGATCCCCTGTACGAACTGGTGACCCCGCCGGACGCGCTCGCCCGCTTGGCAAGCCCGGCGCTCGATCAGCAGCTCGAAACGCTGCTCCGACCTGCCGAGGGCAGCAAGGCCGAGCCGGTGGACGCCGTGGTGATCATCCCGCCTGGCTTCCTGCGCTCGGGCACCGCGCGCCTGTCCTCGTCCGGACGGCCCAATGCGCAGCTGGTCGGCACCGTGCAGGATGTGCTGACCCGTTCGCTCCGCCAAGGCCTGCTCACCGGCAGCGGCGTTCCGGCCGAGATTGCCGCGGCGGCGGGAACGGTAACCCCTACCCTCCTCATCGCCCAGCCTGCTCCCGGCAGCGGCGCGCGCGAGGCCCTGCTGGTCCGCTCGATCCTGCCGCTCGCCAGCTGCTACCTCCTGATGATGGCGCTGATGCTGTCGGGCAGCTGGATGCTGCAGGGGACGATCGAGGAGCGCTCCAACAAGCTGCTGGAAACGGTGCTGGCGACGATCAGTCCCGAGCAACTGATGTACGGCAAGCTGCTCGGCACGGTGGCGGTGGGCCTTACCATGATCGCGGTGTGGATCGGGTGCGGCGCCTTTGCCGCCTTTGCGACGCAGGGCGCGATCGCCGACATGATCCGCCCTGCGCTCGCGCCGCTGACCTCCTGGACGACGATTCTGGCGATGATCTACTTCTTCATCGCCGGTTACGTCGCCATTTCGGTCTTCTTCCTGGCGGTGGGCGCGATCAGCGACTCGATGAACGATGCGCAGGGTTATCTCATGCCCATCATCCTCATGATCCTGCTCCCGATCACCATCCTGATCCAGGGGGTGATCGCCGGTGGTCAGGGGATCGGCGTCACGGTGATGACCTGGGTTCCGGTGTGGACGCCCTTTGCGGTGCTGGCGCGGCTGGGCACAGGAATTCCGGCATGGGAGGTGATTGGATCGGGGCTGCTGCTCGCCGCCTTTGTCGCGCTGCAACTGCTCCTGCTCGGCCGTCTGTACCGCGCCAGCCTGCTCGCCCAGGGCCAGAAGCCGACCCTCAGGGAGCTGGCCGACCGGCTGCGCGGCCGGTCGCTCGAAGCGTGAGGCAAGCGCGATAGCTCCACAACGGAGCTTTCAGCAAGCAAGCCGCAAGCGCGATCGTACAAACCGGGAGCAATTCTCGGGGTTGCGCAACAATGAAGGGTGTCATCTTCAATCTGCTGGAGGAAGTCGTCTCCGACGAGTTCGGCGATTCCTTCTGGTGCGACATGCTCGACACGGCGGGCGTGCAGGGCAGCTACACGTCGCTCGGTAACTATCCGGACGCGGAGATAATGAGCCTGGTCGCCAGTGCCGCGCGCCTCAGCGGACTGTCGGAGCGGGAGGTGCTGCGCTGGTTCGGTCAGCGCGCCTTGCCGCGACTTGCCGACCGCTATTCCTCGCTGGTGGAGCAGTTCGGAAGCGCCCGGGAATTCCTGCTCAGCGTCAACTCGATCATCCACCCGGAAGTGCGCAAGCTCTATCCCGGAGCGGTGTGTCCGCACTTCCAGTTCCAGGTTCCCGACGCGCACTCCACCGTCCTGCGTTACCGTTCCCCGCGGCAGCTCTGCGCCCTGGTCGAAGGCTTCATCGAAGGCGCGGCCGATCACTTCAAGACCAGCGTCAGCGTGGTGCACGAACGCTGCACCCACGACGGCGCGCGCGATTGTGAGCTGGTAGTGCGATGGGCCTGATCGCGCCGATCAGCGCCGACAATCCGCTGGAGCCCGAGCTCAAGCGCGCCTTGCGCCAGCTGGAGCGGCAACGGCAGGCCCGCTTGGAAGCGGAGCGGATCGCCGAGCGGGGCCTGCGCGAACTATACCTGCGCCAACAACGCAGCAGCCTGCTGCACGAGATCGCGACGCTGGCAAACCACACTTCCTCCTCACGGGTCGCCTATGCCCTGGCGCTCGAGCGGATCTGCGACCACACCGGATGGGCGCTCGGCAACGTCTACATCCGCGACGGCGATGCCAGCCTGAAGCCGGCGGGGATCTGCCAGACCTCCGACACCATCTTCGACAGCTTTTACGAGGCCAGTGCCACCAAGCATTTCAGCATCGGGCAAGGGCTGCCCGGACGCGTGCTCGAAAGCGGCGAGCCATGCTGGATCACCCACCTCCAGGAGGATCGCAACTTCCACCGGATGGAGGCCGCCATACGCTGCGGCTTCGTATCGGCCCTGGCAGTGCCGGTGCTGGTCGGCAGCAAGGTCGACGCAGTGCTGGAATTCTTTTCCTGCACCAAGCTGACGCTGGACGAGGAACTGCTCGACGTGCTGGCCCAGATCGGTGTCCAGCTCGGCCGGGTGGTGGAGCGCGAGCGGCTCACGCAGAAGCTGACCCAGGACGCCCTCTACGACGGGCTCACCATGCTGCCCAACAAGACCCTCTTGTGGCGGCGGCTGGACGATGCGCTGATGCGGCGCGCCCAGGACCCGAGCCTGGGCGTAACGGTCCTATTCATGGACCTCGATGGCTTCAAGCTGGTCAACGACAGCGCCGGACACCAGTCCGGGGACAAGCTGTTGGTCGACGTCGCCCGCGAACTCGACCGCACTCTGCGCCTGTTCACCGCCAAGGCGCCAAGTCGGCTCGACTATACGCTTGCCCGCTTTGGCGGGGACGAGTTCACCATTCTGCTGATTGGCGATGAAGCGAGATCCTCTTCGCAGACCATTGCCGAAGGGCTCCTCAAGGCGCTGGACCGGAATCGACTGTCGGTGAACGGCGTCGCTTATTCGGTCAGCGCGAGCATCGGTATCGCCCATGCCGCGGGTGCCGAGATCGACTCCCACGACCTCATCCGCAACGCCGACATCGCGATGTACGACGCCAAGAAGAAGTCTCGTGGGCAGATCTCGCATTTCGGCACCAGCCTGTGGCAGGCAGCGCGCGAGCGCTTCGCGACCCAGGTCGCGGTCGGCCATTCGCTCGAGCGCAAGCAGATCGAGGTTCATTATCAGCCCATCGTCGCGCTACGGGACAATCAGCTGGTCGGCTTCGAGGCGCTGCTGCGCTGGCGGCGGGATGATGGCCTGCATTCGCCAGCGCAGTTCGTGGAGATGGCCGAGGAGCTTGGCCTCATCACCTCGGTCGGCGAGTTCGTGATGCAGGAAGCGTGCCTGCAGGCGCTTCGCTGGAACGAGCATCGCCCGCTCTACGTCAGCGTCAACGTCTCACCGCGCCAGTTCATGCGTCCCGACTTCCCCCAGCGTGTGCAGGACGTCATCGCCAGAACCGGCCTGCCCGCCTCGGCGCTGACCCTTGAGGTGACGGAAAGCATCGCCATCACCGATCCGGAAAAGGCCAGCGAGCTGATGCGCCAGGTCAAGCAGGTGGGGGTGAAGGTCAGTCTCGACGACTTCGGAACAGGCTATTCCTCGCTCAGCCACCTTCACCGCTTTCCGTTCGACACGCTGAAGATCGACCGCTCCTTCATCTCCGAAGTCGCCCGGGCCGACCGCGACCGGAGCATCGTCAAGGCCATGCTGGAACTGGCCTCCACCATGCAATTGTCGGTGGTCGCAGAGGGCGTCGAACTTGAAGAGCAGGCGCGCGAGCTACGCCAGCTTAATTGCAGCTATGCGCAGGGTCATCTGTTCAGCCGCCCCCTCTGCAAGGACAAGGCGCTTGCCTTCGCCGCAGCAAGCCTGGCCGCCGCCTGAGCGCACCCAGCGGCGGCTACCCAAGCCGGCCGGATCCGGTCAGCTTGCCTTTGTGGCGACGATCCAGCGGTCGATCTTTTGCTCCAGCACCGCCAGCGGCAGCGCGCCGGTGCCAAGCACCTGGTCGTGGAAGGCGCGAATGTCGAACTTCGCCCCAAGCTCCGTCTGCGCCTTGCTCCGCAGCCGCTGGATCGTCAGCGCGCCGAGCTTGTAGGCCAGCGCCTGGCTGGGAATGGCGATATAGCGTTCGACCTCGGCGGTGGCGTCGGTGCGTCCCATGTCGCTGTTCGACAGCATGTAGCTGATCGCCTGGTCGCGGGTCCAACCCTTGGAGTGGATGCCGGTATCGACCACCAGCCGCATCGCTCGCAGCATCTCGTCCGACAGCGTGCCGAAGCGCTGGTACGGGTCCTTGTAGAGCCCCATGTCGTAGCCCAGCGTCTCGGCGTACAGCGCCCAGCCCTCGACATAGGCGGTGTTGCCGCCGAAGCGCATGAACGCCGGCAGGGCTTCATTCTCCTGCGCCAGGCTGATCTGGAAGTGATGTCCCGGCGCGCCCTCGTGCAGGTAGAGGGTGGTCATCCCGGGCGTGGTGCGGCTCGGCAAGTCGTAGGCGTTGAAGTAGAACACGCCCGGACGCGACCCGTCGGGCGTCCCGCTCTGGTAAGAACCGCCGGCCTCGAACTTCTCGCGGAACGGTTCGTAGGGACGGATTTCCAGCCGTGCCTTGGGCATGGTCGAGAAGTAGGTTGGAAGCAGCGCATCGACCTTTTTGCCGATGTCGTAATAGCCCTGCGTCAGCGCCTCGCGGCTCTTGGGCTTCAACTTGGGATCGGTGCGCAGGTGCTCGAAGAAGGCCGGCAGGTCACGCCTGAACCCGACCTCCTGGCGAACCTTGTCCATCTCGCCCCGGATCCGCGCCACTTCGTCTAGGCCGATCTGGTGGATCTGATCGGGCGTGAGGTCGAGCGTGGTGGTCGAGCGCACAAGGTAACGATAAAGCTCCGGCCCACCCTTCATGTGCATCAAGCCGACGCCTTCGCGCGCGGCGGGCAGATATTCGTCACGCAGGAAGTCGCGCACGCGGGTCAGCGCCGGGCGAATCTCGCCATCCACCGACGCCTGGTAGGCAGCGGTCAGGCGGGTGCGTTCCGCGGCGGGTATCGCATCGGGGAACTTGCGGATCGGCCCCAGGTAATTGTTCTCGGCCGGGGTCTGCTTCAGCTGCGCGTTCAGTTGCTCCACCATGTTGCGGACGGTCAGCTTGGTATCGACCACCCCGCTCGCCATCCCTTCCCGCCAGCGGCCGATCGCGCGGTCCAGGTAGGTGACGTAGTCCTTGTGGCGCTTGAGGTTGTTCTCATAGTCCTCGACGGTCTTGAACGGCGCCGCACCCTGCCCGCTGGCGAAGGTCGGGTAGAAGGTGTGGATGCCGAAGAAGTGGTTCATCGGCCGCACCCGAGTCAGGCTCAGCAAATTGTCCTGGTAGCCGGCAAGCGTGTCCTCGGTGGACACCTTGAACACGTCATAGGCGATGACGTCGGTCGGGCTGAGCTTGCTGCGGTCAATCGCGGCCAGGGCGGCCAGTTCGCGCTCCGCGGCCTGCCGCTCGCCAGCATAATAAGCGTCGGTGATGTTGTCGCCCAGCCGATCGGCATAGCGCATGTCACCGCGAAACAGGGCGCTCAGCGGATTGCGGCGCAGATTGTCCTCGTCGCTCTGGCTGAACAGCGCGAACAGCTTGTCATGCTCGGACTGTGCGGTGGCAGCCGGCGTCGGCGTGGCAGCGGCGACGACGGGTTGCGCGGACGCCACCTCGACCTGCTCGCGGGTGGCACAAGCGCCAAGGGTCAGCAGGCTGGCGCCGAGCAGCAGGAGGCGGTGGGTCATCGAAGCATGCTCTTTCGCAAGAAGGGTCAGGTCAGGAGCCGGCAAGAGTGTCCGGTTCCCGCCCTGCCTAGCATGCTTCGATGAAGGGTCGGAACTGCTCTACCAGAAGAAGTTCGGAATGCGGTCGAGCACACGGCCTGAGCGCAGGTCCACCAGCAGCACGTCGCCGTGATAGCGGATCCAGCGGTAGGGCCCACCCACCGGTGGCAGGCGATAGTAATAGGGATCGTTGATCCAGTACTGGCTCGCATAATAACGGGTCGGCAGACGCCAGCCGATGTCCCAGTTGCGATAATTCCAGCCGAACGGATCGATGTAGATCCCGAGGTGGAAGCGCGAGCGATCCCGGTCCCGGTAGCGGCGCCAGTCGTAGCGGCGATCGTTTCGCCAGTCGCGTCGCCATTCCGCGCTCTCGATGCGCTGGCGGCGGAGGCCTTCGGCGGCAATGCGGTCGCGCAGGTTGCCGCCGGCGGCAGCGGTCCCCGTGGACACCTCGCGGCTTGGCTGAATCACGGTGCCGGGCGAGGGAAGGGTTGAACCATAAACGGGCGAGCCCGCCGCAGGCGGAATGCCACGGTTCCTGTGCTCACGCTCAGCCCCACGCTCACGCCAGGCCGAACCGCTGCCGGCTGAGGGGCGACGGCCCTCGGCGCTCCCAGGGGAGCGATCCCGGCCTTCCCCTCGGGGCTGGGCAGCGGCGGTTGCAGCGATGTCGCGGATGGGCTCGGGCCTGGTCTCCCGGACCTCGACCCGCTGACTGCGTTCGGCCCGATCAGACGTGCGCGGGCGAGCATCGACGCTGCGCGAGCGATATTCGGGTTCGGCCCGCGGCGCTCGTTCCCGCTCCATCCGCGGTGCCGACTCGTCGGGAGTGGGGTCGGCGGCAAGCGCCGGACTGGCAACGCCGAGCAGCAGCAGAGACAACAGGGAAAGACGCATGATCGTGACCTCTTTGAGCAGGTTCACGCGATCTTCTTCTACGCTCGCTGAGCGGCAGATTAACGCAGCGGCGAAGCGATCTCCGGTGCCTCGGCTGCCGCGGGCGAGGCAGCGGCGGCCACCCGCTCCACGGCCCGGCGGAGGCGCGGCTGCAGGCCGCAGGCGCAGCGATTGGCGAAGGCATCGAGCTGCTCGGGCGCAGGCCGCGGGCTCTGCTGCAGCAGCGCCGCCACCGCGCAGGTGAAGCCCGGCAGGCAGAAGCCGCACTGGATCGCATCTTCCGCGACAAGAGCGAGGGTCAGCGGGTGGCCCGACAGCCCCTCAATGGTGGTGACGTCCGCGCCCTCGAGCGAGCCGATGGCGACCGTGCAACTCAATGCCGCGCCCCCGTCGATGATAACCGTGCAGGCGCCGCACTGGCCGGTGCCGCCGCAGCCCTGCTTGGTGCCGACAAGGTTGGCCGCGTCGCGCAAGGCCCACAGCAAGGGGGTGGCGGGATCGAGACGAAAGTCCAGTGCCTGCCCGTTTACCCGCATCCGCGCCATGCCTGACCTCTAGCCGCGAGCCGCCGATGCTGCCAAGCGGGACTTCGGGGGAGAGAGATGGGAAGCATCGCAACAGACTGGGGGCGGATCGGCTGCTCCGTCCGGGGGTTGGGCGGCGTGCCTTTGCTGTTCCTGCACGGCGTGGGTTCCGACCGCGGCGCCTGGGACCAACAGGTCGAGCGGTTCGGGTCCGAGCGCATGGCCGTCGCCATCGACATGCCCGGCTACGGCGACAGCGATCCAGGAAGCGGCGACGCGCGAAGCGACTTTGCCGCCGCCGCCCTGGCGACGCTTGATGCTCTGCAGGTGGACACGGCGCATGTCTGCGGGCTCAGCCTTGGTGGGGTGATCGCGCTCGCGCTGCACGCCAGGGCGCCCGAACGCGTCGCAAGCCTGGTCCTGGCGGACAGTTTCGCCTGCCATCCGGAAGGCCAGGCCATCTTCGAGCGGTCGCTGGCTGGTCTTGCGGAACTCGGCATGGCGGGTCTGGCGGATAGCCGGGCTGACGCGCTGTTGGCGCAGCCGGCCCACCCGAAGGTGCGCAGGCAAGTGATCGAGACCATGAGCCGGATCGATCCCACCGCTTATGCCCGCGCCGCCGAGGCGGTGTGGCTGGCCGACCAGCGCGCCCAAGCAACGGCGGTCGCCTGCCCCACCCTGATCCTCTACGGCAGCGACGACCGGATCACCCAGCCAGCCCTCTCGGAAGAGTTGAAGCAGCTGATTCCCCATGCCGGTCTGATCGAAATAGCCGGCGCGGGGCACCTTCCCAACCTCGAGCAGCCAGCCATCTTCAACCGCGTGCTGGAAGGCTTTCTGGCTGAGGTCGAAGGCTAGGGAGCGGCTTGGCCTTGCCGGCGTTTTCCAGCCATGCCGTGGCAGCCACAGGAACGAGGACGCGACCGGACCAAGGCGCTTGTGCTGGTCGTGGCGCTGCACCTTGGCCTGGGCGCGGCGCTGGTCCTCGGCCTTGCCGGCGAACCACTGAAACGCTCGGTGGAGGCGCTGACGACATTTGACGTGCCCCTGCCCTCCGTGCCGCCGCCCGAACCCGCTCCGCGCGACCAGGACTCGGCCGAGGAGCGGGACGAGGGCGCGACCGACCTTGAGGCGAGGCCCGCCGCCGTGGTCCGGACGCCGCCCGAGGTCCGCCTTCCTGTCCCGCCTGTGCTGCGGACCGCCGACGAGGCTGCGCCCGAGCCCGGAACCTCGCCAAGCGCCGGCTCGGGAAGCATGGCGGGGCAAGGGCAAGGGTCGGGCTTGGCCGGGAGCGGCGCGGGCGGCGGCGGGAATGGCGGTCAGGGCCGCGGGGGCCTAGGCAGCGAGGCGCGGTTGCTGTCGGGCAACCTTTCCCGCGGCGACTACCGGCGCATTCGCGGGTTCGGTGCACCGCGCGGGTCGGCGGTGCTTGCCCTCGACATCGGGGCGGACGGACGAGTCACACGCTGCCTGCCCGTTGCAACATCCGGCAATGCCGCGCTGGATGGCGAATTGTGCCGGCTGCTGGGGCGGACCCGATGGGAGCCGGCACGGGATCGCGGCGACACTCCGGTCCCGGTAGCGCTTCGCTACGTCGCCACCTGGGACCGCAACTAGATCTTCAGCGCCTGGCCAGTCGCCCACGAGCCGGGACCGGCGCATCCTTCTTGTAGATGTCCTCGTAGATGGCGAGCTCGGTTCCGCTCGGCACCGCCGTCAGGTAGGTGAGGTAGACCGGCACGGGCTTGGCCAAGGGCACCTTCTGCTCCGGCGCCGCACCCTTGGCCTTGAGCGGTTTGCCGTAAAGCCAGGTCGCCAGCCGGTGCGCCGCCTCCAGCCGCACGCAGCCGCCCGAGAACAGACGGGCGGCTTCTCCGAACAGCTCGTCCTGCGGGGTGTCGTGGAGGTAGATGCCCTGCGCGTTGGGGAACATGAACTTCATGTCGCCCATGCTGTTGGCGGGCCCGGGAAGCTGACGCAGCCGCACTTCCTTGCGGCCTGCGGCGACCGCCTGCCAATCAACGCTTGCGGGGCTGACCACCTTGGCCTTGTCCGACCAGTCGGACAGCACCTGATAGCCCTTGGCGCGGAGGTAAGGGGTGCCGCCCTTGATGACGTTGGGCACGATCCGTTCGGCCGCAAGGTCGCTCGGTACGTTCCAGTAAGGCCGCAGCGAGGTGTAGCGGATGTTGGCCGCCATCATTGGGGTAGGATAGACCGGCTTGCCGACTACCACCCGCATCATGTCGACGGTCTGGTTGTTTTCGACCATGAACAATCGCTGGGCGGCGACATTCACCATCACATAGCGCCCGCTTGCCGGAAGGCTGCGGACGCGCATCATGTTGGTAGACACCAGCGCCCGCGTCGCAGGATCAGGCCTGCCGTCGGTCAACTGGCGGCGAAGCTGCGCGTAATAGGGATGCATCCAGCCCATGTCGCGCATGTAGGCGGCAACGTCGGGCGAGGCGGACGCGGCGGTTAGCAAGGCGGCGGCACTGGGCGCCTGTGGGCGCAGGTCGCCATCGACATAGATGATGCCAACATTGGGCGCGCGGCGCAGATCCTGGGCGTACCGCACGAACAGGTCGCTCAAAGCCCGGTCGGCCCGGGCGATCGCTTGCGGATTACCGCTCTCGGCGGCGCGCACCAGCCGCGGAAGATCGCTGGTCCGGTAGCGCCTAGGGTCGAGGCCATCGGCCTGCGCCGTCGCGGCCAGCCGCAACAGCTCGGCCGCAGCGCCCTGGCTGCCCGGACGAAAGAAGAGGGAGTTCGACGCAGGACGCACGAAGCTGGCCTGCGCAGTCGCTGGCGAGGCGGCCATGACGGGCGTGAACAACAGCCCCGCACAAACAAGTGCCGGACGCACGAAGCGCCCGGCACCAAAGCCATTCTGAGTACGCGAAAGGCTCATTGGCTCTCCTTAGCCGCGCTCGCCGCTCCGGGCGGGGGCGGGCTGCTGATAGGTGCCGCCCGTGTTGGTCTGGGCAGGCGCACCCGGATAATATTGGCCGTTCTGGACGTAGCCGTCGACCCGGCCGTCACGATCGTTGTCGGCCCAGATGGCACCGGCGAGACCGCCGACGACCGCACCGGCCACAGCGCCTTCGAGCAGGCTGACGCCCGGGATCAACGCACCGGCAACGGCGCCTACGCCAGCGCCAACACCGGCACCGGTGGCGACCCGGCCGAGGGTCGAGTCATAGCCGCTCGGCGCGCCCTGATAGTATTGACCGTTCTGGACATAGCCATCGGCATAGCCGTCGCTGTTGTTATCGGCCCATACGGCGCCCGTCAGACCGCCAATGGCAGCGCCAACGGCCGCGCCGGCGATCGGGCTGACACCAGGAAGAACGGCGCCAACGGCAGCACCGCCGACACCACCCACGGCGGCGCCGGTCGCGGCGTCGGCGAGGGTGTCGTTGGACGTGGTGGAGCAGGCGCCCAGCGACAGCGAGCTTGCGGCGGCGAGGGCGATCAGTGTCTTCTTCATATGCTTTCTCCCGATATGTTCCGGTAACCTCGATCGGTCCTGTCCGTCGCAACGGAAGAACGGGCCTCACGGCTGTGGCCAGCACCGATCAACATCAGCGCCGCCCCAACGAAAGGCCTCACCAAGAGGTTCCGGACGCGCAACAAGCGCCGGGAATCCAATGGTTTAGGCAAACTGCCCCGGGAGCGGTGAGCACATCATGAATGGATCGGAACGGCCACGAAACGCAGCCGTTAGGGGAAGATTACCAGTTAACGACGAGAGACCAACCGAAGTGCGACGGATCGCCACAGGCTGCCGCGTTCCAACCTGTTCCCGCCCACCAACCGGCCACTCAAGGCGTTGCTATTTCAAAGGAATAAGACTTCATGCGAAGGCTCGCAAACCTTCGAAGGGCAGTCCCGACCTGCAGTGCCGCTTGCCACCGTCATTTCGCCGCCCTGACCTCATACACATCCAAGCGCTGGGAGCCTGGTGGAAGGCAGCCTGGGGCTGGCAGGGAGATCGCTCTCCCGCACCGGCGGAATTATCTGATCGCTATGCTGTCGACGGGCGGACTGGCGGAGACGGAGGGATTCGAACCCTCGGTAAGGGAATTCCCCCTACGGCGGTTTAGCAAACCGCTGGTTTCAGCCACTCACCCACGTCTCCGGATGCCTCGGCTGCGGTGCGCTTAGCGGACACGGTTGGCGGGTTCAACCTTGCAGAGCCGAAGAAAAGAATAAGCTCATCCGAGCGCGTCCAGGCAACGCCGGCCAACTGTCGGCAAGCCGACACAAAACCTGCCCTAAGTCATTGCGAATAAAGGTTGCTTCGCATTGGAACACTAGCGTAATGCTTTTGCCGGGGCGGGCCTGTTCGGGCCTGTGTGGGAGTTGAACGGGGCTTATGGACCTACCGCGCGACCTGCTCGCCGACACGAGCCGTGATGCCGCGTTTGCCGGCAACCGGCTGCTTGCCAGCTTGCCCGCGGAGGAGCGGGCGATGCTGGAGCCCAGCGTCGAGCTGATCGACTTCACTGGCGGTGAGACGGTGATTTCCGCCGGCGAAAACAACGTCCGCAGCCTGTTTCCGTACCGCGGTTTGATGGTGTCCATGCGGCGCGAACTGTCGGGCGGGCGCTCGGTGGAGGTTGCCGCTATCGGCCGGGAAGGCGCCGTCGGCGGAATCGTCAGCTGCGGCAAGGCTCGGGCGTTCACCCATGCCGTGGTGCAGTTGCCGGGCTCGGCCGCCGCAATCCCGATGGACGTGCTGGAGGAAGCCAAGCGGAACAGCCACCATATCCGCAATCTCTTCTGCCGCTACTCCGACGCCTTGCTTGCGCAGGTGATGCAGTCGGTCGCCTGCAATGCCTTTCATCCGATCGAGGCGCGCGCTGCCCGCTGGCTGCTCCATGCCCGCGACCGCGCCGCGAGCGACCGCCTCGAACTGACCCAGGAAAGCCTGGCCGGGCTGCTGGGCGTGCAGCGAACCACCGTTAACGCGGTTGCCAGGGTGCTTCAGGAGCAGGGCCTCATCACCTATCGCCGCGGTGCGATCCAGGTCACCGATCGTCCCGGCCTGCAACGGGTGAGCTGCGACTGTTATGCGGCGATCGAGGAACATTTCCATGCCGTGCTCGGCCCTGACGGCAGGGGCGCCCCGGACTGAGCACCGCGCCGCCCATTAATTGTTCTGGATATTCGATCGCGACTTGGTCGCCTTGACCGTTGCAGCCTGCGCTAAAGCGGCCGCGCACAGGCCGGCGACGTTACCGAGGCTCAGTGCGTGATAATAGTCGTAGCCCTTCTTGCCGACGATCCGCGCGCCCTTGGCTTCCTTGAGGTCCCACGTCCCTCGCATCGCGGCAAGGCGGCTGCCCGCGGGCTCAAACACATGTGGCATGATGTGGGTGCGCTTGCCGGTGGCAAGGCCGGACGTTGAATCGCGGGGCGACTTGACGTTCAACCACATCGCTTCTGTCACGCTGTCGCCGGCGCAGCGGATCAGCAGGGTCCCGCGGTCGGCCGCACCGTCGCCGTCCAGGTCACCGGTGGCCACCGACAGCGGGATCATGCCGTCCGATGTCGGTGCGGCCACGCCGTCGATGGTGAAGCTGGTGGCATCCTTCACCAGCAGCGCCGCGCCAAGCAGAAGAATGAAGCTCATCTTCGCCCTCCATGTGGGTTCGGGCGGTCACCGCGCCCCACCGTCCCCGGCGCGACACCACCGCAGGTAAAGTGCGCCCATTCACCTTATTCCGCAAGCAGAACGATCAGGCGGCGGCGATGCTCCAGCCGAGCGCCTGACCAGCGTGGAAGGGGATCAGCGAGGAGCCGGCGGCGAGAACCTGCTCGGGCACCTGCACCGAGACACGTTGAAGCGTGATGGTCCCCTTGTTCAGCGGCAGGCCGTAGAAGCGCGGGCCATGCTCGGACGCGAAGGCCTCGAAGCGGTCGAGCGCGTCTTCCTCCTCGAACACGGTGGCGTAGCTTTCCAGCGCATGAGGCGCATTCCAGATGCCCGCGCAGCCGCAGCCGCTTTCCTTGGCGTCGCGCAGATGTGGGGCGCTGTCGGTGCCGAGGAAGAATTTCGCATTTCCCGAAACGGCGGCGGCGCGAACCGCGAGCCGATGCTTCTCCCGCTTCACCACGGGAAGGCAATAAGCGTGGGGTCGCAGGCCGCCGTCGAACAGGGCGTTGCGGTTGAGGTGCAGGTGCTGAGGGGTGATCGTCGCGGCGAGGTTTGGCCCAGCACCCGTCACGAAGTCGGCGCTTTCCGCAGTGGTAATGTGCTCCAGCACGACGCGCAGGGCTGGGAAGTCGCGCAGCACCGGGGTCAGGACCCGGTCCAGGAATATTGCCTCACGGTCGAAAATGTCGATGGTCGGATCGGTCACCTCGCCGTGAACACAAAGCACCATTCCGATCCGCTCCATGCGCTCCAGCGCGCGGTGGATGTGGTGCACGTCCGTCACGCCGCTGTGGCTGTTGGTGGTGGCACCGGCCGGGTAGAGCTTGGCGGCGATCCAGACGCCCTCACGGTGCCCGCGTTCGAGCTCGTCGGGATCGATGGTGTCCGTGAGATAGCAGGTCATCAGCGGCTCGAAGCCTGGTCCTGCTGCGGCGCGGATGCGCTCGCGATAGGCGCTCGCGGCCTCGACCGTGGTGACCGGCGGCACGAGATTGGGCATGATGATCGCCCGCGCGAACTGCCGCGCGCTGTACGGCGCGACCGCCTCCAGCATGGCGCCGTCGCGCAGGTGGAGGTGCCAGTCGTCGGGGCGGCGGATGGTCAGGCTTTGCGTTTGCACGGGGCCGTTCCTAGCTAAGTGCCATGCCAGCGACCACCCTCCCCGACCGAGCCGTCATCCGCCTGTCGGGAGAGGATGTCCGCAGCTTCCTTCAGGCGCTCGTGACCAACGATGTCACCGGCACGCTTCCGGTGTGGGCCGGGCTGCTCAGCGCGCAGGGCAAGTGCCTGTTCGACTTCCTGGTGTGGGCGGAAGGCGACGACCTGCTGATCGATTGCGAAGCCGAGGGGGCGGAGGATCTGGCCAAGCGATTGCGGATGTATCGGCTCCGGCGGCCGATCACGATTGAGCTGGACGAGGCCTTGGCGGTTCACTGGTCGGCGGACGGCGAAGAGGGCGTGCCCGACCCGCGCTTGCCCGAGCTTGGCCGCCGCTGGCTCGCGCCCGCTGGCGAACCTGCCACCGGCTGGCTGCGGCACCGACTCTCCTTTGGGGTGTGCGAAGGGCGGTCGGAGCTTGGCGACCTGCTCTGGCTCGAATGCAATGCGGCCGAGCTGCACGGGGTGAGCTTCACCAAGGGGTGCTATGTCGGGCAGGAGAATACTGCCCGGATGAACTGGCGGCAAAAGGTCAATCGCCGGCTGGTGGCGGTGCCGGCGGGCGCGCCGACCGCGCGATCAAAGGCCTTTTACCCGGACCTCGGCCTTGCCGTGGAGCATCGCCGGGTCGACGACCTTGCCGGCGTCAGCCTTCCTGCATGGCTGCGTTCGGCCTTGAGCGAGGCCTAGGCGACTGCAGCGTCCTTCCGCCGGCTGGACGCGATGCGGATCAGCGCGACGATGCCGATCCCGGCCCAGATCACGTTCAGCACCGCCGACGGCCACGCCTTGAAGTAGCCCGAGTTGATGATGAATCCGATCGCGCCGAGCACGTTCATAGCCTGGTACAGCGGTGACTTCGCATCGACCTTGCCTGCGGTCAGCAACGCATAGCCGCCAAGGATCAGCAGGGCGGCGGCCCACCCTGCGACATCCACGAACAGGCGCTCCATCAGGCGGCGAGCTTGCGCAGCACGTAGGGCAGGATGCCGCCAGCGTGGAAATATTCGAGCTCGTTGAACGTGTCGATCCGGCACCGCGCGACGATGGTGCGGGTGTGGCCGTCGGCCTCAGTCACCTCGACCTCGACGTCCTGCCGCGGCTGGATGCCGGCGACGTTGCGGATGGTGAAGCTCTCGGAACCGTCCAGACCTAGCGACGCGGCGGTCTCGCCCTCGGCGAACTGCAGCGGAAGCACGCCCATGCCGACCAGGTTCGAGCGGTGGATGCGCTCGAAGCTTTCGGCGATCACCGCGCGGACGCCGAGCAGAACGGTGCCCTTGGCCGCCCAGTCGCGCGACGAGCCGGTGCCATATTCTTTGCCCGCCAGGATTACCAGCGGCACGCCGGCTTCCTTGTAGGCCATGGCCGCGTCGTAGATCGCTTCCTGCTCGCCGGTCAGGAGGTTGCGGGTAAAGCCGCCCTCGACACCGGTCAGCATCCTGTTGCGGATTCGGATGTTGGCGAAGGTGCCGCGCATCATCACGTCATGATTGCCGCGCCGCGCGCCGTAGCTGTTGAATTCGTTCTTCGGTACCTGGCGCTCCATCAGCCACCGACCAGCCGGGCTCTCGGCCTTGATCGAGCCCGCCGGGCTGATGTGGTCGGTGGTGATGCTGTCGCCGAACACCGCCAGCGTGCGGGCGTTCGAGATGTCCTCGATGCCCTTGGCGGTCATGCTCATGCCCTCGAAATAAGGCGGGTTGGCGATGTAGGTCGACGCCGCCGGCCAGGCGTAGGTGTCGCCGCCGGTGACGGAAATGCCCTGCCAGCGCTCGTCGCCGCGATAGACGTCGGCATAGCGCTTGCGGAACAGGTCCGAGTGGACGTGCTGATCGATGAGATCGCGGATCTCGTCGTTGGTCGGCCAGATGTCCTTGAGATAGACCTTTTCGCCGTTCTGCGCGGTGCCGAGCGGCTCGGCGGTGATGTCGCTGCGGACCGTGCCGGCCAGCGCATAGGCCACCACCAGCGGCGGGCTGGCGAGATAGTTGGCGCGGCAGTCGGGGCTGACCCGGCCTTCGAAGTTGCGATTGCCCGACAGGACCGACACGGCGACCAGGTCGTTGCCGTTGATCGCCTGGCTGATCGGCTCCGGCAGCGGACCCGAATTGCCGATGCAGGTGGTGCAGCCGTAGCCGACGGTGTTGAAGCCGATCGAATCGAGGTCTTCCTGAAGACCCGCAGCGGCGAGATAGTCGCTCACCACCTGGCTTCCCGGCGCTAGGCTGGTCTTGACCCACGGCTTGCGGGTGAGGCCGAGCGCACGCGCCTTGCGGGCGACCAGGCCCGCGGCAACCAGCACGCTTGGATTGGAGGTGTTGGTGCAGCTGGTGATGGCGGCGATGACGACGTCTCCGTTGCCAAGGTCGTGATCCAGTCCCTCGACCTCGACGCGCGGGTCGTTCGCCTTCTTGTAGGTGTCGGCCAGTTCGGCATTGAACTGGTCGTCCACCTCGCTGAGGATCACCCGGTCCTGCGGGCGCTTGGGACCCGCCAGGCTCGGCACCACGCTGCCGAGGTCGAGCTCCAGCGTGTCGGTGAAGATCGGCTCCGGAGCATCGGCGTCGCGCCACATGCCCTGCGCCTTGGCATAGGCCTCGACCAGCGCGATGCGGTCATCGTCGCGGCCCGACAGGCGCAGGTAGTCGAGCGTGCGGGTGTCGATCGGGAAGAAGCCGCAGGTTGCGCCGTATTCGGGTGCCATGTTGGCGATGGTCGCACGGTCCGCCAGCGTCATCGCGTCGAGGCCCGGGCCGAAGAATTCGACAAAGCGCCCGACCACACCCTTGGCGCGGAGCATCTGGGTGACGGTCAGCACCAGGTCGGTGGCGGTGATGCCTTCCTTGAGGCTGCCCGTCACACGGAAGCCGACGACTTCGGGAATGAGCATCGACACCGGCTGGCCAAGCATCGCGGCTTCCGCCTCGATCCCGCCGACGCCCCAGCCGAGCACGCCGAGGCCATTGACCATGGTGGTGTGGCTGTCGGTCCCGACCAGGGTGTCGGGATAAGCCACCTCGTCGCCGCTCTGGTCGGCCGAGGTCCATACCGTCTGGCAGATATATTCGAGATTCACCTGGTGGCAGATGCCGGTGCCAGGCGGCACGACCTTAAAGTTGTCGAACGCCTGGCTGCCCCACTTCAGGAACTCGTAGCGTTCGCGATTGCGGGCATATTCGTAATCAACGTTGGCGCTGGCGGCCTGCGGGGTGCCGAACTCGTCGACCATCACGCTGTGGTCGATCACGAGGTGCACGGGAACCAGCGGATTGATCTTCTGCGGGTCGCCGCCGAGGCTCTTCATCGCGTCGCGCATCGCAGCCAGGTCGACCACCGCGGGAACGCCGGTGAAGTCCTGCATCAGCACGCGGGCCGGGCGATACTGGATCTCGCGGCTGATCCGCCGCTCCTTCTGCCAGTCGACCATTGCCTGCAGGTCATCGCGGGTGACCGTTACGCCATCCTCGAAACGCAGCAAATTCTCCAGCAGCACCTTCATCGAGAAGGGCAGGCGGCTGACATCGCCCAGCGCCGATCCGGCCTTGTTCAGGTCGTAATAAGCGTAGCTCTTGCCGCCGACGTTCAAGGTCGAGCGGGTGCCGAGGCTGTCCTGGCCGGTCGGGATCATGGCGTTACTCATCTGTGAAGGAGTGGAATTGCCGCCGCCCTTAGCAAGGGATTTGAGGGGCGGCAAAGGGCGTCGTCGTCCAGCTTCCCGGCGGTGTGCTACTTGCCGTCGCCAACCCGTTCGATCGCGCGCTTGGCCCGCTCTCCGTCGGCAATCTCGTTGCTCCTGATTGCCGCTCGTTCGACAAGGTCCTTGGCTTCTTCGCGAAGCTCGCGGATCTCGGTCTCGTCCAGATCTTCCTCGATCCCGGCCATCTCGTCACGCGCCCGCTTGGTGGCGTGGATCAGCTCGTCGAGCTTGGCGTGCATGGCGACATCGCGGCGATGCGCCTCCGCTTCCCTGTCATACTGACCGTTGAGCACCATCTGGGCGAGCGTGATGGCCAGGATCGACAGGGCTGCGGTCAACAGGTCGGTGGGCAGGCCTACGACAAACCACAGGCAGCAGAAGATGATCACCAGGATATGCATGATCGGATGCGCGAACAGCCGTGCAACCGCTTCGGAGAGGCGATCGCCGGCCTGCACCAGCCAGTTGCGGTTCCGGGCCTTCATCAGCCCCGTAACGACCTCGCCGCGCGATCGTTGCAGGCGGGCGGCGAGGCCCGGACCATAATCCTGCAAAAAGAATCACTTGGGGCGGGAACATCCTTGTGCCCTGCCGGTTGGTACGCCGGTTGCCGGCATGCTGCTGTGCGCCACGCAGGGAAAAGCCATGTCGTTCACCAGTCCGGCCTTTGACCGCCGCCTTGCTGCTTTTGAACGCGCCGAAGCCGGTCGATCGGGTCGTCCGCTCGGCGACCTGAGCTTCGCCCGGGTTGCCCTTGCCCGTCGCCTTTCCGATTGCGGCCAGGCGATGGCGAGCGATCCGGCCGCCACCTCTGCCGGGCCCGCTTTCCTGCTCCGCGCCTAGATCCAGCCTTTCCGCCGCAGGACCCAGATCGGCACCACTGCGCTCAACACGATCAGCGCCAGCGCCATCGGATAGCCCAACAGCCACTTGAGCTCGGGCATATGCTCGAAGTTCATGCCATAGACGCCAGCAATCAGTGTCGGCGGCAGGAAGATCAGCGCCGCCCAGCTGAACAATTTCATGGCCGCATTCTGCTCAATGCTGATCAGCCCGAGGCTGGCGTCGAGGAGGAAGGTGAGCTGGCTCGACTGGAACGCGCTATGGTCGATCAGCGCACCGACGTCGGATGCAAGGCTGGCGATCTGTTCGCGGATGCGGGCGCAGTCGGGGCCATGAAGCCGCTCCGACGCGGCCAGGAAGCTCAGGGCACGAGCCGCGCTCACCGCCGTTTCGCGGATCTTGGCAATCAGCAGTTGGACCCGCCCAATCCGGTGCAGCAGCACTTCCAGCCGCTCGGTCGTGACCCGTTCCCCGGCGCCATGGCGGAAGGTGCTGCGGGAAATGCGCTCGATCTCGCTTCCACCCGCTTCCAGTTCGTCGGCCAGGCGATCGATGATGGCGTCCAGCAAGCGGACCAGCACCGTGGTGGAGTCCCGGACCAGCCCCGGCGTGACCCGCGCCTCGCGGCTAAAGGCCAGCCACGGCTTGGGCGTGACATAGCGCACCGTGACAAGCTTGCCGTTTTTCAGGACAAAGCTGATCGGCGCACTCTGCGGCTGGTTCTCCTGCACCCCGAAAAGCACGCTCATGGTAAGGACCAGGGCGCCGTCGCGCTCATACAGGCGGCTCGACGGCTCGATCTCCACCATGTCCTCGCGGGTCGGCACGGCAAAGCCGAGCGAGCGCTCGACCAGCTGCTCTTCCTCGCGGGTCGGTTCCTCCAGGTCCACCCAGGTCGCGGCGGCAGGAATCTTGTGATGATCCTCGATCACCGATCCGTCGCAGTCAGGGCCGTAGGCGCGAAGCATGGCACCTTGTTCGTCGCCCGCTTGCGCCTTGGCAAGACCCCGCCCCTCCCCTAGCCAAGGGCGACCATGGCCACCCACGCCCACGACTTCCTTGGCGACGCCCACGACCGCAATGCACGGCGCACCCGCTGGGTGGTGGCATTGAGCGCCGTGATGATGGTGCTGGAGATCGTCGCCGGCACCATCACCGGCTCGATGGCGCTGGTGGCCGACGGCTGGCACATGGCGACCCATACGCTGGCGCTCGGCGTCAGTGCGCTGGCCTACAGCTTTGCGCGGCGGAAGAACGCGGACCAGCGGTATAGCTGGGGCACCGGCAAGGTCGGCAGCCTGGCGGGGTTTGCCTCAGCCCTCGGTCTTGCCGCGGTGGCGGTCGGCATTGTGGTGGAAAGCGCCAGCCGCTTCCTTGAGCCGCGCAGTGTCGATTACCGCGAGGCCCTGGCAGTTGCGGTGCTGGGCCTGCTGGTCAACCTCGCCAGCGCGGCCCTGCTCGGCCACGGGCACGGGCACGACCACGGGCACGATCACGGAAACGGGCATGCGGGGCACCACCACCATGACCATAATCTGCGCTCGGCCTATCTCCACGTCCTCGCCGACGCGCTGACCAGCGTGCTGGCCATTGCCGCGCTGGCCGCCGGCTGGTGGCTGGGTTGGCGCTGGCTCGATCCGGCGGTGGCGATCTTTGGCGCGGCCGTGATCCTGCTGTGGAGCCGCGGTCTCATCGCCGAAACCGCCGGCGTTCTGCTTGACCGCGTTCCCGACCAGCACCTCTGCGACGAGCTTCGCTCCCGCATCGAGGGCGAGGGTGACGTTACGGTGCACGACTGGCACCTGTGGGCGGTCGGGCCCGGTCGCTACGCCGCCATTGTCTCCGCCACCGGCGCCCCCGCAGCCGAGATCCGCCGCCGCCTCGGCGACGACAAGCGCATCGCGCACCTTACCGTGGAATGTTCGTGAAGAAGAACGTGCGGCCACTGCTGGCCACCCTGCTCGTTGTTGCCGGCGCTGCGGCCATCCTGTGGCTGATGGGCCGGCCGCTTACCTATCGGGGCGGGCTGATCGAACTTTGGGGACCGGCCGGCGCCAAGCAGAGTCAGATGCTGCTCGACTGGTACAGTGCCAGCCACATCGTGCACGGCTTCCTCTTCTACGCCGTGCTGCATCTCGCCGCGAAGCGCTGGAAGCCGGGCGAGCGGCTGCTTGCCGCCACCTTGGTCGAAGCGGCGTGGGAGATCGTCGAGAACTCCCCCGTCATCATCGACCGCTACCGCGAGGCCACCATTGCGCTTGGCTATAGCGGCGACTCGGTGGTGAATTCGGTCAGCGACATCGCCATGATGATCGCCGGCTTCCTCCTCGCTGCGCGCGTGCCGGTGCGGGCGAGCGCCATGATCGTGCTGGTCCTCGAACTGGTGCCTCTGGCGATCATCCGGGACAATCTGACGCTGAACGTCTGGATGCTGCTCGCGCCCAATGACGCCATCCGCGGCTGGCAGGCGGGGGCCTGACGCCCCCGCCTGTTCGCTCACCGCATCCGAGTGATGTGGTCAAGATGGCCGCGCACCACCGGCACCGCTGCTGCTGCCACACCGCGCAGCTGCGGAACGTCGCCGCGCCGCGCATAATTGTCGTGCAGCGCGAGCGCCTGGCGATGGCTCGTGATCTGCTGGCTACGGTAGGCAGCGTCGAAATTGGCCGATCGCGACAGCTCGTTCAGCATGGCCACGTGCATTGGCAGCATCTGCATCGGCACACCAAAGCCTGCGCTGCGCGCCGCCAGCGTCAGCTGCGCCGTAGTGTTGGTGTGGTCGCGGATCATCATCTCGGCATGCATCCGGTTCATCGGATCGCGGCTGCGCTGCAGGGCCATACGGCTGCTTTCGATCTCGTACATGTCGGACGAGGCCGCCATGGCCATGAACGCCGGCGCGACCCGCGGTGTCATGGTCATTCCCGGCCCGGTGGCGCAGGCGGTGAGGCTCATGCCGCCAAGGGCGGCGAGGAGGGCGAGAGAAGCGAAACGGCGCATGGGAGCACTCCTTGATTGTCGATGGAACGACAGGAGCCCAAGTCGCGGGCAAGCGTTCAGGTTCCGTAGCATACACCTGTGCCAACGGGCGCTCGCCCACCCTGCAAGTCCCGGAGCGATCATGAGATTCTTGCCACTACTGGCCGCCGCATCTGCCCTGACCTGCCCTGCCGCCGCATCGGCGGGGGAAGTCTTCGCCGGCCTTCACGCGCATGGCGTCAAGACTCCGCTCAGCCTGAATGCCGACCGGGAAGGCGGAGCAGACATCAGTGCCGGAATTCGGGGCGGGCGGATCGCCGGCACCCCGTTGCAACCTTATGCCTTTGCTTCCGTGAACCTCAGCGGCGACACCAACTTCCTTGCCGCTGGTCTTTCCGCGCGATTTGGAGAGAAGGTGTATGTGCGCCCGGGCGTCGGCCTTGCCATCCATGACGGCTCGGCCTCCAAGGTTGAATTGCCGGACCGTCTCGCTTTGGGCAGCCGCGTGCTGTTCGCGCCAGAACTTGCGGTCGGCACCCAGCTGAACGATCGTATCGGGATCGAGGCGAGTTGGGTCCACTTCAGCCACGCACAGCTATTCGGCAAGCAAAACCCCGGCATCGACAATGTGGGCCTGCGCCTGAACGTTCGGCTTTAGCGCGCGACCACTAGGCCCAGCAGCAACCCCGCGAGCGAGCCGGCAATGGTCAGGCCCGCATAGAGGAGGGCAGTTGCAGGCGCCCGCGTCCACAGCTGGATCGTGTCCAGCGCAAACGCACTCATGGTGGTGAAGCCGCCGAGCAGCCCGACGCCGAGCAGCAATCGCGTCGGTTCATGGCCTCCGCTTCGCAGCAGCCAGCCAGCCAGCATGCCCATCAGCAGGCATCCGAGCAGATTGACCGCCAGCGTGCCCCACGGGCTCGCCACCAATTGCCCGAGCCACCAGCGGAGCAAGGCCCCGCTGCCGCCGCCGACGAAGACCAGCAGCCCGCTCAGTGCGCCACCGCTTCGGCGTCGGCGTGCTTGCGCTTGGGCAGGAGTCCGAGCAGCGCGACGATCACCCCGCCGACCACGATGCCCGCCACCGCACCGCCCAGCGCATTGAACAGCCAATCCCACACCGGCACCCAGAAGCCGATCCCCTCGGCCAGCTGGTGGGAAGTGTCGTGAACAAAGTGGGGGATGCCCGCGGCAAGGTTCAGCTCTTCCATGCCGTGGAGCAGGATCTGTCCACCCACCCACAGCATTGCGGCGGTTCCGATCACCGCCAGCGCGGCAAGCAGCTTGGGCACGAAGCGAACCAGCGCGCGCCCAAAGCTCCTCGCGACGCTCGGCCCGCGCTCGGCGAGGTGCAGCCCGATGTCGTCGAGCTTCACGATCAAGCCGACCACCCCATAGACGCCAAAGGTGATGGCGATTGCCACGACGGCAAGGATGCCGGCCTGTGTGGCGAGGCTGTTGGCCTCCACTTCGGCCAGCGCGATAGCCATGATCTCGGCCGACAGGATGAAGTCGGTCCTGACGGCTCCCTTGACCTGGCGATCCTCGAGCTCGCCGGGATCGGCCGCCTCGACCAGTTCCTCGGCGGTGTGGCTGTGGCCGCTGACCTTTTCCCAGATCTTGTGGGTCGCCTCATACGCCAGGAACGCGCCGCCGATCATCAGCAGTGGGACGATCGCCCATGGCGCGAATGCCGACAGCAGAAGCGCGGCGGGAAGAAGGATCACCAGCTTGTTGAAAAGCGATCCGCGCGCAATCTTGGCGATGATCGGGATCTCGCGCGCGGGACTGAGGCCGGTCACGTAGCGCGGGGTCACCGCGGTGTCGTCGATCACCACGCCCGCCGCCTTCATCCCCGCGCGGCCGGCGGCGGCACCGACATCATCGACGCTGGCCGCGGCAAGCTTGGCAATCGTCGCCACATCGTCGAGCAGCGCGGCAAGTCCTGAAGGCATGGGTCCCCCTGTTGTCCTCCCACCTGAAAAGAAGAAGGTCGCGGCGGGGTCAAGTGCCGGCGCGCGCGAAAGGTTGCGTCGGCAAGCGCAATCGCGCATCCCGCCGCCCCATGCTGGACCTCGCCTTTCTCCGCCAGAACCGTGACCTCGTTGCCCGCGCCGCCGAGCAGAAAAACGTCGCGATCGACCTCGACGCCATTCTTGCGCTCGAAGGAGAAGTCCGCGCCAACAAGACCGAGGTGGATCGCCTCCGCGCAGAGCGCAATGCCATTTCGGCCGGCTTCAAGACCGCCGCACCCGAAGAAAAGGCCGAACTCGGCCGCCGCGCCAAGGAAGCAGGCGCCCGCGCGTCCGAGCTGGAAGCCGGAATCGCCGACAAGGAGGCCGAGCTTCGCGACGCTCTCCTGCGCCTACCCAACATTCCATGGGACGGCGCACCCGTAGGTCCGGACGAAGGCAGCAATGTCGTGATCCGCATCGAGGGCACGGTGCCCGAATTCGGGTTCACCCCGCGCGACCACGTCGAGCTGGTGGAGATGAACGATTGGGCCGACCTCGGCCGCATCGTCCAGGTGTCGGGCAGCCGCCAATATTGCCTTAAGGGCCGCCTCGCCCTGCTCGAAACCGTGCTGATGAGCTGGGCGCTGACCAAGATCAGCGCCGCCGGCTTCACCCCCATCACCGTGCCCGCGCTGGTCCGTGAGGAAGCCTTCGTCCGCCAGGGCCAGTTCCCCGGCCACAAGGAAGAAACCTACCAGCTTCCGAACGATGACCTGTGGCTTGCCGGAACGGCGGAGGTGGCGCTGACCTCGCTTCACTCGGGCGAGATCCTCGACCTGTCCAAGGGTCCGTTCCTTTACGCCGGCTACTCGCCCTGCTTCCGGCGCGAGGCCGGCAGCGCGGGCCGCGACGTCCGCGGCCTGCTGCGCGTCCACCAGTTCGCCAAGGTCGAACAGTTCGTCATCTGCGAAGCGGACGAGACGACGTCGGCCGAGTGGCACGCCCGCCTCCTTGGGCTCGCCGAAGCGCTGCTGACCGACCTCGAGATCCCCTATCAGGTGATCGAGACGTCGACCGGCGACATGGGCCTCGGCAAGTATCGGATGAACGATATTGAAAGCTGGGTGCCTTCGCTCGGCAAGTATCGCGAGACCCACAGCTGTTCGACCCTGCACGACTGGCAGGCCCGGCGCGCCAACCTCCGCTACCGCGATGGGGACGGCAAGGTGCGCTTCGCCCACACGCTCAACAACACCGCGCTGGCGAGTCCGCGCATCCTCGTGCCCCTGCTGGAGAACCACCAGACTGAGGACGGCCGGGTCCGCTTGCCCAAGGCGCTGCAGGGGCTGATGGGCGGGGAGTGGCTCTGAGCGGGAGCGACCATCTCGCCCCGCCGGGCTACCGCCGCCTGACCGAGGCGCTGAGCCTCGCGCCGCGGCTGCTGAACGGCTTCGGCCACCTCGGGCCGCGCGGCCCTGTCGACGGACCGCCCGCACTGGTCATTCCCGGGTTCGTCGCCACTGACCGCACCACCATGGAACTGCGCCGCGCCTTTGCCGCCGCCGGCTTCCGCACTCACCCGTGGGCGATGGGCCTTAATCGCGGCGCCCGCGCCGATACCCTGATCCGGCTCGAGCGACGTCTTTCGGAGATCGGGGAAGGCGACCCCGTACTGGTCGTCGGCTGGAGCCTCGGCGGCCTGTTCGCGCGCGAACTGGCCCGGCACCGCCCTGACCTTGTCAGCGCGGTGGTGACCCTCGGCTCCCCCTTTTCGGGCGACGTGCGCGGCAACAACGTGTGGCGTTTCTACGAATGGGTTGCGGGCCATCCCGTCGACAATCCGCCCGTGCCGCGCATCTGCGACAAGCCGCCGGTCCCCGCCCTAGCCTTCTGGTCGCGCCGTGACGGCATCGTCGCCCCCGCCTGCGCCCGCGGCGAGCAGCACGAAAGCGACGAGGCGGTGGAGCTCAAATGCAACCACATGGCCTTTGGCGTGTCGCCACGGGCAACCCGGCAGGTGGCGCAGGAAACGCTCCGCTTCCTGCGCGAACGCGGACTGTCGGCGCCCTAGGCTTGCCTCGCCGGGATCACCGCCAGCGTGATCCGCGACAGGCAGACCAGCTTCTCGCGCTCGTCCGTGATGCGGATGGTCCACACCTGTGTCGTTCGCCCGATCGCCTCCGCCGTGGCCCGCGCGGTGACAATGCCGTCGCGCACCGGGCGGATGTGGTTGGCGTTGATCTCCAGGCCCACCACCACCTTCTCGGCCGGATCGACCGTCAACGACCCGGCGACACTCGCCACCGTCTCGGCCAGCGCCACGCTGGCACCTCCATGCAGGCGGCCAAACGGCTGATGGGTCCGGCGGTCGACCGGCATGGTCGCTTCCAGCCAGTTCTCGCCCCGCGCCGTGATCCGGATTCCAAGGTGCCCCGGCATGCTGCCGTCGCCAAAGCTGGTCGCGGCCTCGAAGTCGATCTCGGGATGGTGCCAGATGCTCATGTGCGATGGCTAAGCAGAAGCGGCCGCCCGGCGCCAGTCACGGCAGCGGGGCGTGCAGCGCCTCGACCACTTGCCCCATGCTGTCGGCCACGAGGTAGAGCGGCTGCATGGCATCGTGCCTATAGGGGGTCGCGACAGCGCTCTGGGGCGTGAAGCGACGGCGCTCGATCGCCGGATCCTCCAGGCTCTTGGCCGCCTCGCCAAAGCTCGACGCCAGGCCGGCCCCAAGGATGCGCAGTTCGCACTGTTCGCGCACCAGCCCGAACTCGATGGTGTGCCAGTAGAGCCGCGCGACCTTGTCGCCCTGCCCTGCAGCGATGGCCGCCACGCCCGTTTCGCCGAACCGCTGCATGGCGTCCGCCACCGCCCGGTCGGCGAGCATGGGCACATGGCCATAGATGTCGTGGAAGCAGTCGGGCTCCTCCAGGTAATCGAGCTCGGCCCGGGTGCGGATGAAGTTGCCGATCGGGAACACCCGTGCGGCCAGCATGGCGAAGAAGGCCTCGTCCGGTACCAGCCCGGCCACCGCCACGCAGCGCCAGCCGGTCAGCGGCTCAAGCCTGGCGTTGAGGCTGCCAAGCTCCGGAATGCCGCCTTCGCCGAGGCCGACCGACGCGAGACCATCCATGAAGCGAGCAACGATCCGCCCTTCCAGCAGGCAGGTCTGCCGCTCGTAGAGGAGGTCCCAGGTCTCATGATCCTCGGCGGTGAAGTTTACCCAGCCCTGGTCGACCACATAGGCCTGCCAGCCCGCGACAAGCGGGTCGGCGGCGGCATGGTGGAACTCCTTGAACATGGCTTCTTGTCCTTCTCACGAACACAAAAAACCCCGCCGGGCAGTGGCCTGGCGGGGTGGCAATGAGGCTTGTCTGTCAGACGCGCGTCAGCCGATCCCCACCTCGCAGGGATAATAATAGCTGACGGTGGCGACAGTCGCGGTCATGGACGAACAGGTAGCACAAACGCGCCTGAATGGAAGCTGGCCCTTTTGCCCGGGCACCAGCATACCCATGTCAACCCCATGAGCGATCCGCGCGACTTCCACGTCCACCTCTACTTCGACGCCGACGAAGTCGACCTCGCCCGCGTCGTGGCGGCTAAGGTGGCGGAGCGGTTCGGCGCTGCGGTTGGCCACTTCCATGCCCACCCGGTAGGTCCCCATCCGCGTGGCTCTGTCCAGCTGACGGTCGCGCCCGAGCGCTTCGGCGAGGTCGCCTGCTGGCTCCCTCTCCATCGCCGCGGCCTCACCGTGTTCGCGCATCCATCCACCGGTGACGACCGTTCAGACCACACGGACCATGTCATCTGGTTCGGCCCCAGCGAGCCGCTCGCCACCGCCATGTTCGACTAAAAGGAGAGAAGAATGACCGACGAAGGAAAGCGCATGGCGAAATATGCCGCGGTGGGTGCGGTGATCGGCATCCCGGCGCCGATCATCGGCCCGTTCATTGGCGGTGCGATCGGCGCGTATCTCGCCCACCGCAAGAACCAGCGGCTGACCGGCCGGAGCTACTGAGCCGCGATCCGGTCGATCTCCTCCGCCAGTTGATGGTCGCGGTCGGTCACTCCGCCCGCGTCATGGCTGGTGAGGCGGAAGTCGATGCGGTTCCACCGCGACGTGAACTCCGGATGGTGATCCACCTTCTCGGCGTGCAGTGCGACGCGCGTCAGGAAGCCCCACGCCGTTCCAAAGTCGGCAAACTTGAAGCTCCGATGGAGCGCGCCGTCCCGTTCTTCCCACGCCATGACCAGCCTCCTGCTTGAAATGGGACCATGCCCGGCGCAAGGGACCGCTGACAAGGAGACATTCCCATGGCCACCGCCACGCTCGAAAAGGGGCCGCTCGGCCTCGACAATCCGATGGGCACCGACGGCTTCGAGTTCGTCGAATATGCCGCCCCCGAACCGCAGCTGCTGCGCGACCTGTTCGCCAAGCTCGGCTTTCCCGCCGTGGCGAAGCACCGCACGCAGGACATCACCCTTCACCGCCAGGGCGACATCAACTTCCTGATCAACGCCCATGACGAAAGCCATGCGGCCGATTTCTCCAAGGAACACGGCCCTTCGGCGGTCGCCATGGCCTTCCGCGTCAAGGATGCCGCCGCCGCCCACGTCCGTGCGCTGGAACTCGGCGCCACGGACGTCACTGCCAAGGGCCTCGGCTGGCCGGCGATCGAGGGCATCGGCGGCTCGCTGCTGTACCTGATCGACCGCTACGGCGACCATGGCTACGCCTATGCCGACCTGTTCGACTATCTGCCCGGCCACGAAGAGGCGATGGAGGCGAGCGCCAGCCACCTCACCTACCTCGACCACCTCACCCACAACGTCCGTCGCGGCCGGATGAACCATTGGGCCGAATTCTACGAAAAGCTCTTCAACTTCCGCGAGATCCGCTACTTCGACATCGAGGGCAAGGTCACCGGCCTGTTCTCCAAGGCGATGACCAGCCCCTGCGGCAAGATTCGTATCCCGCTGAACGAAAGCCAGGACGACAAGAGCCAGATCGAGGAATTCCTCCGCAAGTATAATGGCGAAGGCATCCAGCATATCGCGCTTGGCACCACCGACATCTATTCGAGCGTCGATATCCTGAAGTCGCGCGGGATTCCGTTTCAGGACACGCCCGACACCTATTACGACCTGCTCGACGCCCGCGTGCCCGAGCATGGCGAGCCGATGGAAGAACTGAAGAAGCGCCGCATCCTGCTCGACGGCGCGCCGACAGAGGGCCAGGGCCTCCTGCTGCAGATCTTCACCCAGGAAGTGATCGGCCCGATCTTCTACGAACTGATCCAGCGCAAGGGGAACGAGGGCTTCGGCGAAGGCAACTTCAAGGCTCTGTTCGAGTCGATTGAGCTAGACCAGATCCGCCGCGGGGTAATCTCGGCGGAATGACCGACGCCTTCATCTGCGACTATGTCCGCACCCCGATCGGCCGCTACGGCGGCGCGTTGTCTTCGGTCCGAGCCGACGACCTCGCCGCCATCCCCGTCCGCGCGCTGAAGGACCGCAACGCGGGCGTCGATTGGGCCGCGCTCGACGACATCATCTTCGGGTGCGCCAATCAGGCGGGCGAGGACAATCGCAACCTCGCGCGCATGGCCGGGCTGCTCGCCGGCCTGCCGCACGACAGCGGCGGAGTGACGCTGAACCGCCTATGTGGTTCGGGCCTCGATGCAGTGGCGATGGCCGCTCGCGCCATCCGCTCGGGCGAGGGCGACCTCCTCATCGCCGGCGGGTCCGAAAGCATGAGCCGCGCGCCGTTTGTCATGGCCAAGGCGACCAGCGCCTTCGACCGCCATGCGGAGATCTACGACACCACCATCGGCTGGCGCTTCGTGAACCCGAAGATGCGCGACGCTTATGGCGACGACACCATGCCCTCGACCGCCGAGAACGTGGCGGACGAGTTCGGCATCAGCCGCGAGGACCAGGACCTGTTCGCGCTGCGCAGCCAGGAGAAGACCGCCGCCGCGCAGGGCAATGGCCGCCTCGCTGCAGAGATCGTCGGCGTCGATGTCCCGGGCCGCAAAGGTGAAGTCACGACCGTCGACAGGGACGAACATCCCCGCCTCACCCCGCTCGACAAGCTCGCCGCGCTGAAGCCGATCGTCCGCAAGGACGGTACGGTGACCGCCGGCAATGCGTCGGGCGTCAACGACGGAGCCGCCGCGCTGTTGATCGCTTCGGAAGAGAGCGCAAGGCGGTTCGGTCTCACCCCCAAGGCCCGCATCCTCGGCTGCGCGGTGGCGGGCGTGCCGCCGCGGATCATGGGCATCGGCCCGGCCCCGGCCACGATCAAGCTGCTCGCCCGCCTCGGCCTCACCCTCGACCAGATGGACGTGATCGAACTCAACGAGGCCTTTGCGGCGCAGGGCCTTGCCGTTCTTCGCCAGCTTGGCCTGCCCGACGACGACCCGCGTGTGAACCCCAATGGCGGCGCCATCGCGCTTGGCCATCCGCTCGGCATGAGCGGCGCGCGCCTCGCCGGCACCGCCGCCGTGCAGCTCGAGCAAACCGGCGGCCGCTATGCGCTGGCTACCATGTGCATCGGCGTTGGCCAGGGCATCGCCATGGTGATCGAGCGGGTGTGATGCAGTCGATCTGGAACGTCCTCGCTGAAGTCCCCGATCCCGAGATCCCGGCCGTCTCGGTGGTCGAGCTCGGTATTGTCCGCGATGTCTCGGAAGAGCGGGTGGTGATCACCCCGACCTATTCGGGCTGCCCCGCGACCCTGTTCATTGAGCAGAGCATTCGCGCTGCTCTCGACGCCGCCGGCTATCGCGGCACGGCGATCGAGACGGTCATCAGCCCGCCGTGGACCACCGAATGGATCACCCCGGAAGGCCGCGCGAAGTTGCGCCGCTACGGCATCGCTCCGCCCGAGCCGTCAGGCGACGTCCATTGCCCGCAATGCGGCTCTGCGGAGGTGGAGGAAGTCAGCCGCTTTGGTTCCACCCCGTGCAAGAGCCAGTGGCGCTGCCGCAACTGCCTGGAGCCGTTCGACCGCTTCAAGTGCCACTAGGCCGTCAGCCGCACTGACCCCGGTGCAGCAGCTTGTGGTCGGCGAGCACGAGCGCCACCATCGCCTCGACCACCGGCGCGCCGCGGATGCCGACGCAGGGGTCGTGCCGCCCGCCGATCCCGATGCTGCTGGTCGGCTTGAACGCCGCGCGCAGCCGGATCGGGTGGCCGGTAGAAATACCCCCGTCGATCCCGCTGGCCTGCATCAGCGCCAAGCTCGCCCGCCCGCTCGCCCGGCCGGCGGCGAAGCCCTCGCCGATCTCGACTCCCTTCACCGCATTGATCCCCATTACCGCCGCCGCAAGGTCGGCGTCGAGCTTGGCGTAGATCGGCGCGCCCCAGCCCGGCGCTGCGCCCTCGGCAACGCACTCGATCAATGCGCCCAGGCTGTCCTGATTGCCCCGCGCTACGTCGAGCAGGCTTTCCCACCGCTCCGGATCGGCCTCGCCGCCGATCTCCGCGACCTTGGCAGTGATCGTGACCTCCGGGATCACCAGCCGCGCGACCGCTCCGGCCGCCACGCGCATTGCCGTCTCACGCGCACTTGCCCGGCCGCCGCCGCGCGGATCGCGCAAGCCGTACTTCGCATCATACGCCGCGTCGGCATGGCCGGGCCGAGGCGGCAAACCGGCGTAATCCTTGGAGCGCTGGTCTACATTCTCGATCAGCATCGCAATCGGCGTGCCGGTCGTCCGCCCCTCGTACAGCCCCGACAGGATCCGCACCCGGTCGGGCTCCTGCCGCGGCGAAACGTTCTTGCCCGTCCCCGGCCGGCGCTGGTCGAGGAAGCCTTGCACATGCTCCTCGTCGAGTGCGACACCGGGTGGGCAGCCGTCGACCACCACCCCGATCGCCGGCCCATGGCTCTCGCCCCAGGTGGTGAAGCGGAAAAGCCGCCCGAAGCTGTTCCAGCTCATTCCCGCACCTCGTCGATCCTGGCCCCGAGCGCCCGCATCGCCTCGCGGAAGGTCGGGAAGCTGGTGCCGATCATCTCGGCTTCGTCGACCGTGATCGGCTGCTCGGCGGCGAGGCCCAGCACCAGATGGCTCATCGCGATGCGGTGGTCGCCCTCGGTCCTGACCGTCGCACCGCCGCGGATCGGACCGCCCTGCACCACCAGCGCATCGCCATCAGCCCGGGCATCGATCCCGCAGGCGGTCAGCCCCTCGGCCATCAACGCCAGCCGGTCACTTTCCTTGTGACGAAGTTCGTCCAGCCCCTCGATCCGTGTTTCGCCCCTGGCGCCCGCAGCGACCACCGCCAGCATGGGGATCTCATCGACCATCGAAGGGATTTCCTCGGCCGTGAACTCGGCCCCGAACAAGGGCCCGAAGCGCACCCGCACATCGCCGATCGTCTCTCCGCCGCGGCCGCGGATGTTGCTCATAGCCAGGTCTGCGCCCATCCGCTGCAGCGCCATGACGAAGCCAGAGCGATGCGGGTTGAGGAGCATGTCCCTGACGGTCACCTCCGACCCCGGCACGATCGCCGCCGCGCCGAGTGCGAAGGCCGCTGACGAGGGATCGCCGCTGACCTCGACCAGCCGCGCACTCAGCGTGCGCTTGGTGCCGAGCCGGGTCACCTGCCCGTCCCGCTCCATGTCGACCCCGAATTCGGCGAGCATGATCTCGCTATGGTCGCGGCTGGGCACCGGCTCGGCGACTTCGACGGGCTGATCGGAGCCGAGCCCCGCCAGCAGCACCGCCGATTTCACCTGCGCGCTGGCCGGCACGTTGAGGTGCGAGAGGCCGTGGCGAACCGGCCCTTCGACCGTCAGTGGCAGCCGGTCGCCACCTTCGAAGCGCACGCCCATTGCTTCCAGCGGTCCGGTCACCCGCCGCATCGGACGCTTCGACAGCGAGGCATCGCCCGTAAAGGTCGCGCGCACGCCTTGGCCTGCTGCCGCACCCATCAGCAGTCGCACCGCGGTCCCGCTGTTGCCGCAGTCGATCGGCCTGTCGGGCGAGCGCCACTTGCCGCCGATTACCCGCCAGCGCCCCGGCCCAAACCGCTCGACCCGCACCCCGAAAGCCCTGAGCGCCGCGGCCGTTGCCAGTACGTCGGCGCTTTCCAGCAGTCCGGCGATCACCGTCTCCCCCTCCGCCAGCGTGCCGAAGATCAGCGCGCGGTGGGACAGCGACTTGTCGCCCGGCACGGGGAAGGTGCCGGCAAGCGGACCGGATTGTCTGGACCTCAGCTTCATGCCGCGTCGCGCTGGCCAAGCGCAGCCACGAAGGCGCCGGTGACCGCACGGGCCTGCGCCGGGTTGAGGCGGGGATCGCAGGCGGTGGTCCAGCCCTCACCCTCAAAGGCGCCGCTCACCTCCGCCACATTCTCCGCCGTCATCTCCAGGTGCACTCCACCGCCATGCACTCCCTCGCTGCGGGCGATCGCCGCAAAGGCCGACACTTCGCGCACCGCGTCGTCCAGCCGCCGCTCCTTGCGATGGCCGCCCCGCCGCGTATTGCCGTGCAGCGGATCGCTGACCCACAAGGGCTGCCGTCCTGCCTGGCGCATGGCCCGCATCAGGGCGGGAAGAGCATTGTCGATCCCCGCCCCCATGCGCACGATCAGGGTCAGCCGGCCGGCCTGGCGCTCCGGATCGAGCAGGTCGGCAAGGCGGCAAAGCTCATCGGTGCCGATCGTGCCGAGCTTCACGCCGAGCGGATTGGCGATGCCTCCAGCAAAGGCGACGTGCGCCCCGTCAGGGTGGCGGGTGCGCTCGCCGATCCACAGCATGTGTCCGGACCCGCTCCACCAGCGCCCGTCCTCGGAGCGGCGAACAAGTGCCTGTTCATAGGGCAGCAGCAGCGCCTCGTGGCTGGCGTAGAGCCCCGGCGGAAGCTGCCCCGCGGTGGTTGCGGCGTGACGGTAGGCGCGGAGCATGCGCTGCGGATCGGGTTCGGGTGCTTCGCGCGAATTGACGATCTCCCCGCGCCAGACGCGGCCCTCCACCGTGCGCGGCTTGGCGAATTGGCCGGCGATCCTGGCGACGCGCACCGCCGGCAGGGGAAGCATGACCGCCAGCGTGTCGAACAGGGCCGACAAGGCAGGTACGTCGGCGGGAGCAAAGGTTTCCGCGCAGTCACCGCCCTGGAGCAGCAGCGCGCGACCGGCGGCCGCATCGGCAAGGGCGCGGCGCAGGGCGTCGATGTCCGCGAGATCGACCAGCGGCGGCGCGGCCGCGAGTTCCTCTTCCACGGCAAGCAGGGCAGCGGCGTCGGCATAGACCGGCTGCTGTGCCGCCCGCCGTTCCCGCCAGATCGCCGGATGCCAGCCGCCGCTCATGGCCTAGGCGCCCAGCGCCTTGCCGAGTTCGACCTGCCCCTGCTCGAGCCCGCTGGCGGGAACGGTGGCGGTCTTGAGGTCACCGATCTCGGCCAGCCGCTCAAGGATCACCGAGGCAGCCTCGAGATCGTCGAGGCCCTTGATCGAAATGCCCTTTGTCAGCGTCACATGCGCCTGCTCCACCCCCTGCGCCCCGGCGCACAGGATGGTGCGGCTCGGCGCATCCTCAGCAACCAATGCGAGCAGCGCCGGGCTGACATATTCAGGGCCGAGCAGATCCAGCGCCTGGGGCGGCAGCAGGTTTTCGGTCATCGCCGTGCGGGCGGTCGGGGCGAGGCTGTTGACCCGGATGTTGTTCTTGGCACCCTCGATGCTGAGCGTTTGCATGAAGCCGACCAGCGCCATCTTTGCAGCGCCGTAGTTGCTCTGCCCGAAGTTGCCGTACAGGCCCGAGCTGGAGGTGGTCATGACGATGCGCCCGTAGTTACGCTCGCGCATCCCGTCCCACACCGCCTTGGTGCAGATCACGCTGCCCATCAGATGGACGTCCATCACCAGCCTGAAATCGTCCAGGCTCATCTTGGTGAAGCTCTTGTCGCGCAGGATTCCGGCGTTGTTGACGAGGATGTCGACCGCGCCAGCGCTGGCCACCATCTCGGCAACGGCGGTCTCGTCGGTAACGCTGGCGCCAAAGGCCGAGGCTTGCCCGCCGGCGGAGCGAATCTCCTCCACCACGGCTTCGGCATTGGCAAGGTTCTGCGGCACATCGTTGACGACCACCGTGGCGCCCGCCCGTGCCAGCAGCAGCGCGTGGGTGCGGCCGAGCCCTCCCCCGGCGCCGGTGACGATGGCGGTGCGACCTGCAAGCGAAACGGCCATGGGTGATCCTTCTCAGTCCTGGCGCAGGGCAGTAGCGCGCTTGAGGGCCGTGACAAGATCGCCGAGCGCCTGCCGGTCCGCCCCGCACTTCACCAGCGCGGATCCGGCGATCACCCCCGCCGCCCCGCTGGCCAGCGCCTGCCGTACCTGGTCGGGGGTCGAGATGCCGAAGCCAAGGACCGGCGGCGGAGCCCCGGCCTCTGCCAGACCGGCAAACAGGGCGTCATGGTCGAGCGCCAGTCGGTCGCTGGTCCCGGTGACGCCCGCCCGCGCCACGCAGTAGGTATAGCCGCCCGAGAGGTCGGCAATCCGCGCGAGGACCGGAGGCGGGGTGTTGGGCGCGGCGATCATCACCAGTTCCAGCCCGGCCGCCCTGGCCGCCGCGCTGTAAGGCGCCGCCTCCAGGCTCGGCACGTCGGCGACCAGCACCGAATCCGCACCAGCCCCGGCCGCATCGGCCATGAAGCGCTCCCGCCCCCGGGCGTGGAGGATGTTGGCGTAGGTGAGGATGCCGATCGGCACCGCGGGATGCTTTTCGCGGAGACCACGGATCAGGTCAAAGCTGTCGTCGACCCGCGCGCCCGCCGCCAAGGCCCGCTCGGCCGCGGCCTGGATCACCGGCCCGTCGGCGACCGGATCGCTGAAGGGGATGCCGACCTCGACCATGTCGGCGCCGGCCTCGACCACCGCATCCAGCAGCGCCGCGCTGGTATCCTTGTCCGGGTCGCCGAGCATCAGGAAGGCGCCGAACGCCCCTTCGCCGCGCTGCTTTAGCCGCTCGAACATCTGGGCGTAGCGGCTCACTGCGCGGCCTCCGGCTTCAGCAGCTTCACCGCGCTCGCCATGTCCTTGTCGCCGCGGCCCGACAGGTTGACCAGGATGACCATGTCCTTGGTCGCCCGCTCTGCTTCTGCCATCGCAAAGGCAATCGCATGGGCGCTTTCGAACGCCGGGATGATCCCCTCGGACCTGGCAAGCGCCTGGAACGCCGCCAGCGCCTCCGCGTCGGTCACCCCGACGTATCCCGCCCGTTCGCTTTCCTTCAGGAAGGCATGCTCGGGCCCGACGCCGGGATAATCGAGCCCGGCCGACATCGACCAGGTATCCGCCACCTGCCCGTCGCGGTCCTGCAGCAGCAAAGTCTCGGTGCCATGAAGAATGCCGGGCGTGCCCTTGAGGATGGTCGCGCCATGCTCGTGACCACTCAGACCCTTGCCCGCCGCCTCGCACCCAACCAGCCGCACGTCCCCATCACCAACAAAGTCCGCAAACATGCCGATGGCGTTGGACCCGCCGCCGACACAGGCGGTGACCACGTCGGGCAGGCGGCCCTCGACTTCCAGCACCTGGGCACGCGCTTCCTTGCCGATGACCCGCTGGAACTGGCGCACCATGGTCGGGAACGGATGCGGACCGGCGGCGGTGCCAAGCAGGTAGTGCGTATTGGCGAAGCTAGCCGTCCAGTCGCGCAGCGCCTCGTTGACCGCGTCTTTCAGCGTGCGATCGCCGGCGGTGACCGGCACCACCTTGGCGCCCATCAGCTCCATTCGGAACACGTTGAGTTGCTGTCGCGCAACGTCATCGGCGCCCATGTAGATTTCGGTTTCCAGCCCGAACAGCGCGCCCGCCAGCGCCGTCGCGACGCCATGCTGCCCCGCGCCCGTTTCCGCGATCAGCCGGCGCTTGCCCATTCGCTTCGCCAGCAGCGCCTGCCCCAGCACCTGATTGGTCTTGTGCGCGCCGCCGTGGAGCAAATCTTCGCGCTTGAGGTAGATGCGCGCCTGCGTTCCCTTGCCGAGGTTCCGGCAGCGGGTCAGCGGGGTCGGCCGCCCGGCATAGGTGGTGAGCAGCTGGTCGAGCTCGGCCTTGAACCGGGGGTCTTCCTCCGCCTCGAGGAAGGCCGCTTCCAGCTGTTCAAGCGCCGGCACCAATATCTCGGGCACGAAGCAGCCCCCGAACCGGCCGAAACGTCCGTCATGCTTCATTCGAGTCTCTCCGGTCGGGAAGTCTGAGCGCGTCGAACAGCGCCTGTACCTTCTGGTGATCCTTGATGCCTGGCGCGCTCTCCAGCCGCGAGCTGGCATCGAGGCCGTAGACCCCGGTGCGCTGCGCCGCCCGGGCGTTGTCGGGTCCGATCCCACCGGCAAGAAAGGCGTTGGATTTGGCCGGGTGCGCGGCCACCGCGTCCCAGTCGCAGGTCACGCCGGTTCCGCCGCCGGGCGAGTCGAACAAGAGCCGGTCGCCGCCGCGCTCCTCGAAGCCGGCAGTCCAGATCTCGCCGTCGAAACCGTTGCGTGTCTCGGTCACTGCGGCGGGTGTCTCGTTCCCGTGCAACTGCACGGCTGCAAGGTTGAGCGCCTGCGCGACGCGCACCACGTCGCGCGGTTCCTCGTCGCGGAACACGCCAACCGGCTTCAACCCCGCCGCTCGCGCTGCCTCGGCGACTGCACAGCCCTGCTCGGCCGTGACTACGCGCGGCGTCCCTCGCACCTGGATGATCCCCGCGTGCGTCGCACCAGCCGCTGCGGCGGCGGCAACGTCCTCCTTGCGCGTGAGCCCGCAGACCTTGACCCGGCCGAACACCAGCGCCCGCGCCGCCTCGTGCACGTCGTCTGCCGCCATCAGCGACGAACCGACCAGGAAGGCATCGGCATGGGCGCCAAGCCGCTCCACATCCGCCCGCGTCAACACACCCGATTCGCTGACCAAAGTCACCTCGTCCGGCACCAGGGCCGCCAGCCGCTCGGTCACCGCCAGGTCGGTCTTCAGCGTCTTGAGGTCGCGGTTGTTGATCCCCACCAAGGTCGCGCCAAGCGCCAGCGCACGGGCCAGCTCGGCCTCGTCATGCACCTCGACCAGCACGTCCATGCCGAGCCTTTCGGCTTCGGCCATCACCAGACGGGCCTCCTCGTCGGCCAGCACCGACAGCATGCAGAGCACCGCGTCCGCCCCATGCCGCCGAGCCTCTGCGACCTGCGCGGGAACGACCACGAAATCCTTAGCCAGCACCGGCCCGTCAAACCGCGCGCGGACCGTCTCCAGCGCCATGAACGAGCCGCCGAAGAAGCGCTCGTCGGTGAGGCAGCTGACGGCGTCGGCCACCCCCGCGTAGGCAGCGATCGCCGTCTCCACCGAGTGGTTCGACCGGTGGCCGGAGGGAGAGGCGAGCTTCACTTCCATGATGAACCGGGCGCCCGGCCGGCGCAGCGCCGCGCGCAGGCTGCGGGTGGTCGGCGCGATATTGGCGGCATCGAACCCGCGCAGCCGCTCCGCCACTTCCCTCCGCTTGTGCGCGACGATCTCGCCCAGCACGTCAGCCATTGGTCGCCTCCACAAAGGCATCCAGCGTCCGCCCCGCCGCGCCTGACTTCAGCAGGTCGAGCGCCCGTTTCGTCCCCTTGCCGAAGCTGGGCTCAAGGCCCGCTGTCCACAAAAGGGCGCCGGCGTTCAGCGCCACCGCCTGCTGCTCGGCCTGGCCCCCGCCGCCCTCCAGCAAGGCCCGCAGCCGCTCCGCATTGTCGTCGGGGTCGCCGCCTTCCAGCGCGTTGAGGGGCATTCGCTCGAATCCAGCGTCCTCGGGTGTCAGCACGATCTCTTCCAGCTGGTCGCCCGCCAGCCTGACGGCGCGCGTTTCGGCATGCAGCGCCACTTCGTCGAGCCCGGAGCCATGCACCACCAGCGCCTTGTCGACCCCGAGTGCCTGCAGCACCTGCGCAATCCGCCGCAGCATCTTCGCGTCGGCGACCCCCAGCAATTGCACCGGCGGCCGCGCCGGGTTCACGCAGGGGCCGAGCAGGTTCATCACCGTGCGCACGCTGAGCTGCCGCCGCACCACGGCCGCGTGCCGCATGCCGCTGTGGTAGGCAGGCGCAAACAGAAAGGTGAAGCCGGTCTCGTCGAGCACCGCCCTTGCCTGCGCCGGATCGAGCTCGAGCTTCGCGCCGAGCGCTTCCAGGACGTCGGCCGATCCGCACCTGCTCGACACCGACCGATTGCCATGCTTGGCGATCTTCAGGCCGCCTGCGGCCGCGACGAGGCCGGCCGCGGTGGACACGTTGATCGTGCCGGCGCCATCCCCGCCGGTGCCGCAGCAGTCGGCGAACAGGCCGTCCGGCCGCTCGAACGGGGTCGCCGCCGCCAGCAGCGCCTGCGCCGCCCCGATCATCTCCTCCGGCGTCTCGCCCTTCATGCGGAGCGCGATCAGCATGCCGCCGATCTCGCCCGGCTCCAGCCGCCCCAGCACCAGTCGCTCGAACAGGTGCTGGCTATCCTCCGCGCTGAGGTCTTCACCCGCCAGCAGGCGCGGCAGCGGGTTGGGCACGGGTCCGGCGTCGACCGGCGGGTGGGCCGGGATGACGGCGGTGTAATGGGCGGTCTGGGTCATGGAACAGGCCTCGCGGAACAACAAAAAACCCGCCGGGTGAGGGCGGGTCGCATCTTTATGGAGAAACTGGAGGAAGGTGCAGGTCGCCTACCGCCAGCGCCATCGCGCCGCCGTCTGAGTCGTCCGCCAAGGATGCCAGCTGCAGGTCATGGCCTGTCTTTCTGGCCAAGCGCGCGGCTTGTCAACCGGTCCGCCGGGGCGCACCACGCCCCGCGTGGCTCAAAGGATCGTCATTGCCGGAGCTGGGAGCATCGGCTGCTTCGTCGGTGGACTGCTGGCGCTCGGCGGCGCCGAGGTGGTGCTGCTCGCCCGGCCCCGTATCGCGGAGGAAGTGGTCCATTTTGGCCTTCACCTCACCAGCCTCGAAGGCTGGAGCGAGCGGATCTCGCCGCACGGCCTCCGCATCGAGACCGATCCCGCGGCCGCCCTGGCCGGGGCCCATCTCGTCCTCGTCACGGTGAAGAGCGGCGCCACCAAGGCGATGGGGCAGCTGATCGCCGCCCATGCGCCGGCCGGGGTGCCGGTCGTCAGCCTCCAGAACGGGCTCGGCAATGCCGCTCTTCTCCGAAGCGTGCTGCCGGACCGGGCAGTGTATGCCGGAATGGTCAGCTTCAATGTCCTCCACCAGGGCGAGGGCCGCTTTCACCGCGGCACCTCGGGCCCGCTGGTGATCGAATCGGGCGCTCCGCTCCTGACCGCCCCGCATCTCGACATGCTGACCCACCAGGACATGGGGGCGGTGCTTGCCGGCAAGCTCGTCTACAACCTCAACAATGCGCTGAACGCCTTGTCCGGCCTGACGCTGCGAAACCAGCTTGCCGACCGCCGCTGGCGGCTGATCCTCGCCGCGGCCCAGGAAGAGGCGCTGGCCGTTTTCGCGGCGGAGGGAATCCAGCCTTGGAGCCTCGGCAAGATCCCAATCAGTCGCTTCCCGCGCCTGCTGCGCCTGCCCGACCTCCTGTTCCGGCTGGTCAGCCGCCGCGGGGTCAGGATCGATGCGTCGGCCCGCTCGTCCATGTGGGAGGACCTCGAACGCCGCCGCCAGACCGAGGTCAACGAGCTCCAGGGCGAGGTCATCCGGCGGGCGGCCGCGCTGGGCCTTCCGGTACCCGTCAATCGCGCCATTGCCGACGCCATCAAGGCTGCGGAACAGGCCGGCGCGGGCAGTCCCTGGCTCGATCCCGACACCCTGCTGCGCCGTCGTTCTTAACTCCGTCTCAACCCCGACGCTCTAACTCCCGTTCGTTCAGGAGTGTCAGCGAGCCGATGTACGAAGCCCCCGACCGTTACAAGCGCATGATCGCCGCTCGGCTGCCCGACGGCGAGTCGGCCGGCTTTGCCCGGGACAATGGGTCGGGCGCCTCCCCGCTCAAGGATGTGCAGCTGATCGCGCGCGGGCAGCTCGCCCCCTTCTTCGCTTTTGCCAATATCGGTGCCGCTCTGCTCTTCACCGCCGCCCTCTGGGGATCGGTGCAGCCAAGCCTGCTGCTCGGCTGGGCGGGGGTGGTCGCGCTTGCCAATTACCTCGCCATGCGCTGGAGCCAGAGCCAAGCGGTCACCTGCGTCGGCCGTGCCGGGCACAGCGTTCCCCTGTCCCTGATGATCGGCGACGTGATGGCGCGCGCCTTGGTCTGGCTCAGCCTGCCGATCTACCTCTTCCCCACACTGTCCACCGACGGGCAGATCATCGCAGGCACCCTGATTGCAGGGGTCGGCATCGCCGGGCTCGGCCTGGTCGTGGTGTTCGCCTGCGCGGTCGCGTGGATGAGCGCCTTTACCCTCGGCATGGGCGTGCCGCTGCTGTTCATGCAGTCGACCGTCGAGTTCCAGCAGCTGCTGGCGATGCTGTTCGTGCTTGGCGTGTCGATCATCGGCATCCTCACCGTCGCCCGCTGGGCCGCGGGGCAGCTCAAGACCAACGCCGATATGGGGTCGCAGTCGGAAAGCGCTTCCTTGCTGCTGCAGGAATATGAACAGCGCGGCGTGGGCTGGCTGTGGCAGGTCGATTCGGAAAATCGCGTTGTCTACATTTCCAGCCGGATGGGCGCGCTGATCGGCCGGCCTTCGACCCAGATCCTCGGTCATTCGCTGCCCGCTCTGCTGGGCGCTCATGCCGACCTCGGCCGTGTGCTGCTCGACAAGCAGGCCTTCACCAATCTCGAGATGGAGCTGCGCACTGCGCGTGGCAATCGCTGGATTTCCCTGTCGGGCGACCCGATCATCGACACTGCCGGCCGCTTTGAGGGCTTTCGCGGAGTCGGGCTCGACATCACGGACGTACGCCACACGCAGGAGCGGCTGACCCACCTCGCCAACGTCGACGTCCTCTCCGGGCTGCCCAATCGGGGCCGTGTCCGCCAGTTGCTCGGCGAAGCGCTCCGCGGCGCCACTGCCGGCAATGTGCCGTGCGCGATCATGTTCCTCGACCTCGACGGGTTCAAGCCGGTCAACGACACCTTTGGCCATCCCAAGGGCGACGCCGTGCTTCAGGCGGTCGCCAAGCGCTTGTGCGACGAAGTCTCCACCGACGGCCATGTCGGACGCCTCGGCGGCGACGAGTTCGCGATCGTCATCCCGGACGGGCAGAGCCGCCGCAAGGTCGAGCAGCTGGCCGACCGAATCATCGTCGCCATCGCCGAGCCCTATTCCATCGACGGCACCGAGATCCGGATCGGCGTCTCCGTCGGCTGCGCCTTTGGCCCGATCGACGGGGCCACGGTCGACGACCTCATCCTCAAGGCCGACCTTGCGCTCTACCAGGCCAAGGATGCCGGCCGCGGCGTTGTGCGCTACTTCAGCTCCGAACTGCAGAGTGAGCAGGAAGACCGTGTGCGGCTCGAAGCCGACATGCGCCAAGCGCTGGAAACCCGCCAATTCTACCTCGCCTTCCAGCCGCTGGTCAGCGCCAAGAACCAGAAGCTCGTCGGGTTCGAGGCACTGGTCCGCTGGAACCACCCGCGCCGCGGCTTCGTGCCGCCCAACGTCTTCATTCCGGTGGCCGAGGAATGCGGCCTGATGGGCCCGCTGGGCGAGTTCATCATCGAGGAAGCGTGCCGCGCCGCCGCGACCTGGCCTGAACCGATCACCGTCGCGCTGAACGTCAGTCCGAAGCAGATCATCCTGCCCAACCTGCCCAACGTGGTCAGCCAGGCCCTGTCTCGCCACAAGCTGCCCGGCAACCGGATCGAGCTGGAAGTCACCGAAGGCGTGTTCCTCGACAGTTCCAGCCGCAGCCTCGACATCCTTGGCCGCCTGCGCGCGCTGGGCGTCGGCATCGCGCTGGACGATTTCGGCACCGGCTATTCGTCGATCGGCTATCTGAACAAGGCCGTGTTCCACAAGCTCAAGATCGACGGCAGCTTCGTCCGCGACGCGGGCACCCGGCCGGGCAATGTCGCCATCATCAAGTCGATCGTCCAGCTCGCCAAGGATTTCCGCATGTCGGTCACGGCCGAGGGCGTGGAGACCGCCGAGGACTTTGAGCGCATGCGCGAACTCGGCTGCGACACCATCCAGGGCTATCTGTTCGGCAAACCCTTGTCCTACGATCGCGCCAACCAGCTGGTGGTCGGTCTGGGCGCCCGCAAGCTCGCCGGTTGACCTCGACCCGTTTCGGCAACCTGTTCAATGCGCCGTACGTCTACAGGCCTGACGCGGACCTGGGGCCTTCACCTAAGCGTGATGCTGTAACGGACCCTCACGCCCCGCTCAGCACCTTTCGCACACAGGCGGCAAGTGCTTCGGAGCGGAACGGCTTGGGCAGCAGCGTTGCCCCGGGAGCAGCGGCACGGATGGCGTCCGTCTCGCTGTAGCCAGACACGAACAGGATGGGTTGTTCGGGACGGGCGTTGCGGATTTCCCGCGCGACCTCCGCCCCCGACATGCCGGGCATCAGATAGTCGAGCACCACCAGGTCGGGCGGCTCACGACGGAATTGCTGCAACGCTTCCACGCCGTCACAGGCTTCGGCAACCTCGTAACCAAGGTCCTCGAGGCTCGCGACCACGAAGCCGCGCACGTCGGCATCGTCGTCGACCACCAGCACCCGGGCCGCCTGCTCGGCCGCCCGCATATCGCCGCCGTCCACCGTGCCCGCGGCCCCGGGTTTCACCGCCGCACCTTCCGCCTGGCGGAAGAACAGGCGGACGGTGGTCCCCTCTCCCGTCCGGCTGTCGATCCGCGCCGTGCCGCCTGACTGCCGGGCAACGCCATAGACCATCGACAGCCCAAGCCCGGTTCCCTTGCCGACCTCCTTGGTGGTGAAAAAGGGCTCGAACGCCCGGGCCGCCACCTCGGCCGGCATGCCGGTGCCGGTATCGCCGATGCTGAGCTCGAGATAGTCGCCGGCTTCCATCTCGGGATCGCCGCTGATGGTGACCGGGCGGGTGGTGATGGACAGCTGGCCGCCGCCGGGCATGGCGTCCCGCGCGTTGATGACGAGGTTCAGCACCGCCAACTCCAGCTGGGTCGGATCGGCCAGCACCGGGATCGCCCCCTGGTGGAGCTCGATCTTCTTCTCGATTCCGGGGCCGAGCACGTTGCGGATCAGCGGCCGCATGTTGGCGATCAGCGGCGCCACCAGGGTCGGTTGCACTTCCAGCCGCTGCACCCGGCTGAACGCCAGCAGCTGCGCGGTCAGCCGGGCGCCCCGCTCCGCCGCTTCCAGCGCGTTGCGGGCGTAGCGTTCCAGCTTCGGATCCTCCGCCCGCCGGACGATCAGGTCGAGGCCGCCGACCACCACGGTCAGGAGATTGTTGAAGTCGTGGGCGATGCCGCCGGTCAGCTGGCCGAGCGCCTCCATCTTCTGGCTTTGCCGAAGCTGCTCCTGCGCACCGCGCAATTCGCTGACGTCGCGCGCCTCGCCCACCAGGTAGATGGGCTTGCCGTCGGGACCGGGCACGGGCTTGATCGAGGTGACATGGGTCTGCCGCTGCCCGCCAACCGTGACCTCGATCTCGGCCTGAACGGTTTCCCCCGCCGCGCCGCGCCGGATGAGGTCACGCATGGTCGCGGCCGCCTTGTCGTCACCAGCAACCGGCGGCAGATCCCACGCCTTGTGCCCCGCCATCTCGTCCGGGTCGCATCCCATGGTCTGGAGAGCGGTGCGATTGACTTCCAGATAATCTCCTTCGGGCGAGAGCAAAGCGATCATCTCCATCGCCGTGTCGAACACCGCGCGGAAGCGGCCCTCGCTGGCCGACAGAGCGGCGGTGCGCTCCTCCACCTGCCGCCTCAGTTCGCCCTCGGCTTCCTTGGCGAGGGTCACGTCGAAGGCGGCGCCGATGAAGCCGACCAGCTCCCCATCGGGGCCAAAGCGCGGGCTGGAGACCGACTGGAGCCAGCGATAGGCGCCGTCCGCCCGCTTGTAGCGTGCTTCAAGGGTGAACGGCCGGCGCGACGCCTCCCCGGCCATGCTCTCCACCACCACCCGCTCGAAATCATCGGGATGGATGAAGTCGCGCCATTCGTGTGTGTTGACCTGGTCGCGGGCAATCCCGGCGAAGCTCAGGTAAGCGTCGTTGACGAATTCCCGGTGCCGATCGAGCCGGGTCACCCACATGATCACCGGGGCATTGTTGGCGATCCGCCGGAATCGCGCCTCAGACTCCCGGATCGCCCGTTCGGCGACACGCTGCTCGGTGACGTCGGTGACCAGGATGACGATCCCGGAGATGGAGCCGTCGGCCTCCACTTGCGGCAGATATTGCGTCTGGATCGCCACCGTGCCGCGGCTCGGATGGTCATATTCGGCGGCGAACCATTGTCGTTCGCCCTTCATGGCGGCGGCGATCAGCGGCTTGCGGATGGCATAAGCCGCCTCGCCGATCACCTCACCAATGGGTTCTCCCAGGATCGTGCCGCGTGGCTTCTCCAGGAAGGCGGCAAGCGCCTGGTTGCAGAACAGGTAGCGCTCGCCCCGGTCGATCAACGCAAGCGGCATGGGCAGGGCGTCGGCGATGCCGAGGATGCGCTTGAAGTCGAACCCCCCCAGCGCTTCTGTCAGAACGTCCACGCCCTTGTTCGTCATGGCACCAGTGTACCCCACCCGGCCCCTGCGGCAAACGCCGCCGCAACGATCAATGGACGAAGCGCGCGACTACGTCCCGGTAGCTTCGGCTGACCTTCACCTGCGCGCCCGAGTTGAGCACCAGGAAACATTCGCCATTGGTGTGCGGCTTGACCTGGCGGACGAGGTCGAGGTTGACGATGGTCGACCGATGCACGCGCTGGAACCGCCTCGGGTCGAGCCGCTTCTCCAGGTCCTTCATGGTCTCACGGAGGATCAGCGTGTTGTCGCCGGTCTGGATGCACATATAGTCGCCCGCCGCATCGATCCGCTCAATGGTGTCGACATCGACCCGGAAGATCTGCCCCTGGTCCTTGATGTTGATCATCTTCTCGAACCGCCCGGACTCAGGCGCCGCGGCGGGCGCATTCTCGCCCAGTTCCTCGGCCGCCTCGGGAGCATGTTCGGCAAGGGCTTCGGCCAGCCGCTCGGCATGCTGCTGCGCGCCCTTCTCCGCCAAGCGCTGGCGAACCCGCTCCATGGTCGTCGCCAGCCGGTCCTCAAGCACCGGCTTCTCGAGATAATCCACCGCCTGCACCTCGAACGCGCGCAAGGCGTGTTCTGAATAGGCTGTCACGAACACGAACAAGGGCGGGTCGACGTCCATCAGGCCCTGGATCACGGAAAAGCCGTCGAACCCCGGCATCTGGATGTCGAGAAACACGAGGTCCGGCTTGTGGGTCTTGATCGCCCGGATCGCTTCCCGGCCATTGTTGGCGGTGGCGATCACCTCGACATCGTCATGCGCCTGGAGCCGGAGCATCAGCCCCTGGGTGGCCAGCGGCTCGTCGTCGACGAGGATGGTGCGAATGGTCATGCAGGTCCTTCTTGTTTTGACCGCCTGTCAGCAGCCGAGCGGCCGCGCGTCGAGCGGGATTTCGACGATAACGCTGAAGCCCCCTTGTTCGTTCTTGCGTGTCGCGAAACGATGCCGCTCGCCATAGGCTTGCGCCAGACGGTCGCGGGTGTTCGCCAAACCGACACCGGTGGATTGGGTTGCAACCAGCGCGTCCTGCCCGCCCGCGCCATTGTCGGCGACCTCGATCCGCACGCTGTCGCCTTCCGGGATGGCGGTGACCCAGATGTCGGCCCCGTTCTCGCTCGGCGTCACCGCATATTTGATCGCATTCTCCACCAGCGGCTGGAGCAGCAGGCTGGGCAGCCGCACCCCGATGGTCTGCGCCTCGATCCGGAAATGCGGGCGGAGGCGATCCTCGAACCGCATCTTCTCGATCTCGAGATAGAGCTTCAGCGTCTCCACTTCCTGCGCCAGCGTGACCTGCGCGGTCGGCTCGTTGGCGAGGGTATATCGCAGGAAGCTCGACAACCGCGCCAGCATCGCGTTGGCCCGTTCGGTCTGCTTCAGCAGCACCAGGGTCGAGATTGAATTCAGCGTGTTGAACAGGAAGTGCGGGTTCAGCTGGTACCGCAGCATCGCCAGTTGCGCGCTCGACGCCTGGCTTTCGAGCCGGGTGCGCTGGTCGATCTCCTCTTCCAGCAGCAGATAATAGTTGATCCCGTAGTAGAGCGCCGACCAGGCCGCGAGCAGCGCGAAGTTGAGCAGGATCGGGCCCAGCAGCTGAACGCCGACCGGGTTGGCGCCAGGTCTGACAAAGGTCGCGTGGCTCCACGTTTCGATGACCGAAAAGGCGCCGGAGGCCACCCCAACCGCCGCCAGGCTGAGGATCACCGTGTAGATCGCCCGCATGGTGATGAGCCGCCGATAGAGGCTCGCCAGCAGCAGGGTCAGCGAATAGCCGGTGGCGGTCAGCAGCAGAGTGTGGACCATCCACATCGCCGGAACCGCATTGGCGATTCCGCCCAGCGTCCGCAGCATGAAATAGCCGATCCACCCGGCCGACTGCAGCACCCAGAAGGCGCGGTTCTTGTCGGCAAAAAAGGGCGCATCGAGCCCCACCGTCCGCGCGATCGGTCCCGACCGCGGCGTCAGCGCCCGCGGTGTCCGCCGGGGCTGCTCCGACACGAGGGCGCTGTCAGTGGCCATGCTCGGCATATAGACGCGTGCGCCAGTCATTGCGAGCGCCGGCGATCCCGCGCTTTCCCCCACGTTCAGCGGCGGTTAGAGCGCATGGCGAAAAAGGAGCTGCCATGACCCGCCTCGCCCTTCTGCTTGCCTCTGCCCTCGCCCTGTCGGCGTGCCAGACTCTTGTTCCCGCCTCCGGCGCTGCCCCGACTGTCTCGCCCGTGCTCGCCACCGCCGACGCGGTCGATCCGCACAGCTTCGCCCGGCCGCTGGAAGCGCGGGTGAGCCATGTCGATCTCGACCTCGCCTTCGACTTCGACGCCAAGGCCGTCAGCGGCACCGCGACCCTCGACATCGATCGCAAGCCCGGCGCGCGCGAGATCGTTCTCGACAGCGATGGCTACCAGGTCAGCGCCGTCACCGATGCCGCCACCGGGGCCCCGCTTGCCTATGCTTATGGTGCGGAAGATCAGGCACTCGGCCGTCCGCTCACCGTCCAGCTTGGCGCCGCGACCCGCAAGATCCGCATCGCCTACACCGCCCGCGATGCCGAGGCGCTGCAGTGGCTGACCCCGGAGCAGACCGCCGGCAAGCGCCAGCCCTTTCTGTTCAGCCAGGGCCAGGCCATTCTCAACCGCAGCTGGATCCCGACCCAGGACAGCCCCGGCATCCGCCAGACCTGGTCGGCCCGGATCACTGTTCCGAGCGGTCTCAACGCGGTGATGAGCGGTATCAAGTCCGACGATGTCATCGCCAGCACGGGCGGCACCAGCACCTATCAGTTCCGCATGGACAAGCCGGTCGCGCCCTACCTCATCGCCATCGCCATTGGTGATCTGAAGTTCCAGCCGCTGGGCCCGCGCACCGGCGTCTGGGCCGAACCGGCCACCCTGCCCGCCGCCGCACGCGAGCTTGAAGACACCGAGAAGATGGTCGTGGAGGCCGAGCAACTGTTCGGGCCGTACCGCTGGGGCCGCTACGACATGATCGTGCTGCCGCCCTCCTTCCCGTTCGGCGGCATGGAAAACCCGGTCATGACCTTCCTCACGCCGACCTTCATCGCCGGCGACAAGAGCCTGGTCAGCCTGATCGCGCACGAACTGGCGCACAGCTGGTCGGGCAACCTCGCCACCAACGCCACCTGGGCCGACTTCTGGCTGAACGAGGGCACCACCACCTATGCCACCACCCGCATCGTCGAGGCGGTCTATGGCAAGAAGGTCGCCGACCAGCAGATCGCGCTCGGCATCGACAGCCTGGACGCCGAGCTGAAGGCGCTGCCCGCCGCCGACACCCGGCTGGCGGTCGACCTGAGGGGCCGCAATCCCGACGACGGCATGACCGAGATTGCCTATGAAAAAGGCGCGGCGTTCCTGCGCGTCCTCGAGAATGCGGTCGGACGCGAGCGCTTCGACCCGTTCCTGCGCAAATGGTTCGATGATCATGCGTTTGAGCCCGTGACCAGCGCGCAGTTCCTCGCCGCCGTCCGCCGCGACCTCATCCGCGGCGATGCGGCGCTGGAGCAGCGGCTGGAGCTCGACCGCTGGGTCAGCCAGCCCGGGCTCCCGGCCAACGCGGTCCCGGCCGACCCCCAGGCCTTTGCCGAGGTCGACGCCGCGGTCGTCGCCCACGCCGCAGGCACGCTGCCGACCGCTGCGTGGTCGCGCTGGACCACCGACGAGCGGCTCCGCTTCCTCAACCGCCTGCCGCGCGAACAGAGCCGTCCCCGGCTCGACGCGCTGGAACGCGCCTTTGGCCTCAACGCCATCGGCAACAATGAGGTGAAGTTCGCTTGGGTGAGCCTTGCGGTCGCCAATCGCTATGATCCCGCGATCCCGTCGCTGGAGGCGTTTCTCGCTGCGCAAGGCCGCCGCAAGTTCGTGCGGCCGCTGTTCCTCGCCCTCCACAAGGACGAGAGCTGGGGCCGCCCGATCGCGCAGCGTGTCTACCCGCGCGCCCGGCCGATCTATCACCCGCTGGTCACGGGCGAGCTGGACAAGCTGTTCGGGCAAGGATGAGCGCCCGGCCTGGCCGTTGCAGGTGACGGGAGCTTAAGTCTTCGCCATCTAGGGTGCGGCCGCTTGGGGGGAAGTGGGTGCGTCTGTCGACCATAACGGCATTGCTGGCGGGTCAGTGGCTGGACGTGCGCTTCCGAGCCGGGCCGACCTATGCGGTCGAAATCGCCGAGCGTCCGGGGCTGAGCTTGCCGCAAGCCCGGCTTGCCGCCCTCGGCGAGGACTGCCGGACGGTCGTCGCGGCCTGCCTCGGTGGACAAGCGCTCGACTACGGGCTGTTCGACCCCGCCGGGGACGCGTGGGACCGCACGGTCGTGACCCTTGTGCGGCGAGTGGAGGACGGGCGGCCGGTCGCCTTCAACGCCATGCCGCTGCTGCCCGTGCGGCACGACGGGCAGGACATCGACCTCCTCCACCTCGGCCTGGTGATGGTCGATCCGGCCGAGCGCAGCGGCGGGCTGTCGTGGATCCTCTACGGGCTCACCTGCTTTGCCCTGTTCGTCCGCGGCCGGCTTCGCCCCCTGTGGGTCAGCAGCGTCACCCAGGTTCCGGCGGTGGTCGGCATGGTCGCCGAGACGTTCGACCAGGTCTATCCGGGGCAGGACGGCACCGCCCCCACCTTTGTCCACCGGCATCTCGCCCATCAACTGATGGCGGCCCACCGCGCGACCTTCGGGGTCGGGCCGGACGCCGGCTTCGACCCCGACCGGCAGGTCATCACCAACGCCTACACCGGTGGTTCGGACAATCTGAAGAAGAGCTTCGCGGTCGCGGCCAAGCATCGCGATGAGCGCTACAACCATTTCTGCCGTGACCAGCTCGACTATGGGCGCGGCGACGACCTGCTGCAGATCGGCCGCATCGATCTCGGCACTGCCCGGCGGTTTCTGTCCCGCAGCGTGCCCCGCCATGCCCTGCCGCAGCTGGCCGTGCAGTTCCTGGTGCTCGGCACGCAGGCAGTGGTCGCGCCGCTGCTGCAGTGGATGGCGGCCGACAAACCCCTTGGAAGATTGAGGCCTGCCCGATGACCGACTTCTCCTATGCCGAGATGACGACCCGCAACGCCGGCTTCGTCACCGCCGAGGAGCAGGAGCGCCTGCGGTCGTCCTGCGTGTTCATTCCGGGCGTTGGCGGCATGGGTGGCGCGGCCTTCATGGCATTGGTCCGGGCGGGCGTCGGCCGCTTCATCATCGCCGACCTCGACACGTTCGAGCTGTCCAACCTCAATCGGCAGCTGTTCGCGACGCTGGACACGGTCGGACAGCCCAAGGCTGCGGCCGCGCGCTCCGGCGCCCTGCGGATCAACCCGGAGGCCCAGATCGAACTGCTTGGCGGGGAATGGCCGGGCGAGCTCGACCGGATCCTCGCCGCCGCCAAGGTGGCGGTGAACGGCATGGACGATGCCGCGGCCGGGGTTCAGCTCTACCGCAAGTCGAGAGCACATGGCGCCACCGTGATCGATGCCTACGCGTCGCCGCTTCCGTCGGTGACGGTGGTCCGGCCATCCGATCCGCGCCTGGAGGAACGGCTCGGCTACCCGACCCGCGGCGTCGACTGGACCGCGATCACCCCCGGCATGCGGACCGAGTGCCTGCAGCGCGAGATCGCCTATGTCCTGACCCACAGTTCCTCGCACCGCTACGTCGATCTCGACGTCGCGGCGGAAGTGGCGGCGGGCAAGCGGTCGCGCTTTTCCTTCTCCACCATGGTGACCATGGCGGGCACCCTGATGGCCGAGGAAGCCATCCGCATCCTGCTGGGGCGGCCCGGCGGGACCGACTGCCGCGGCTATTTCTTCAACCCCCACAAAGTCCGGGTCGAGCGTCCCCTCGCCGCCCCGCTTGCCGCCGTGCGCGGCTTTGCCGTGCGGCGGTTCATGGCGCGGATGATGGGATGAGCGCGGCCAACCTGCTGGTCACGGCGCTGACCCTGCTGGCCGTGCTGCTCGCCCGCCATGGCCTGGGCAGGCTGGCGCAGCGATCGGATGTCGCGCGAAGGCTTCGCACCCTCTACGCGCTGGTCGCCGCGCTGCTGCTGTGCCGACTGGTCTCACCCGTGGTTGGTGGCACGGTGCTGACCGCGGCCACCATGCTGCTGGCCGCCTGGCTGCCGCTTGCCGCGCTTCGGCTGGTCGAGGAGCTGACCCGCCGTCACGCCGGGCGGCGGATCAAGCTGTTCGCGCTTGGCGGCGCGGTTGCGCTGAGCGCGGTCGCGATCACCGTGGGGCTTGTCTGGAGCATCGGAGCCATTGTCGCGCTTGCCGCCTTTCAGGCGCTGATGCTCCTGCTGATGGTTGCGCAATTGATTGCCGGCAGGCGGGACCTCGGACAAGCGGACCGGCAAGCGGCTTCCGCCATCCTTGCGGCGCTGCTGCTGGCGGTGCCGCTGGTCCTGACCGACTTTCGCGCGCTGCTGCCGGATCTTGAGGTTCGCGGGGGCTCCTTTGCCGTCCTGCTTCTGCTGCTCGCCGCCTCCGCCGCCGGAAGCGAGCCGCGCGCGCTGCGCCGCTTCCCGCTCGACCTGATCCTGATGATGCTTGCGGGAGGGGTCGCCCTCCTCGGGGCCGAGGCCGCCGGGGTTCCGCCCTCGCTGTCCCTTGCCGGGCCGGTCGCCGCCTTCGCCGCGCTGCTGCTGATCGTGGAGCGCCTTGCCCGGCAGCAGGGGGAGCCGGCCGGGCTCGTGGCAGCGCTGGCGCGTGTGGGGGAGACCGACCGCGGGGCAGTGCTTGCCGCTCACCCGCTCCTCGCCGCCGGGAGGCTGCTCGGGCCGGTGGAACTCGCCCTTTACCCTGCTGCAAGCATCGCGGCGCTGCTGCGCAATCAGGTGACCAGTATCGACCACGACGATCCAGACGTGCGCGCGCTTGCCCGCGAGCTTCTGCTCAGCAACGGGGCGACCCACTTGATCCGCACCGGCAAGCACCCGCCCGAGCTGCTTGCAATCGCGGCCGGCGAGCTGTCCGGGCCGGACCTCACGGACGAGTTGGCGATCGCGGGTCGCCTGCTGGAGCGATCCCATGACCCTTGACCTGCGAACAGGCGATGCCCGCGCCTTCTTCGATGCACCCTTCCACGCCTACCCGCCGCAGGTCGGCTATGTGTCGCCGCTGAAGGCCGACCTCCAGCGGATGCTCGACCCTGAGAGGAACCCGCTGTGGCAGAGCGGCAATCCCTTTGCCTTCTGGACCGCGCATCGGGACGGTCGGCCGGTCGGGCGGATCCTTGCCCATCTCCATCGGCAGTCGAACGCTCTTCACGGCACCTCGCGAGCCCAGTTCGGCTTTTTCGATTGCGCCGACGATCCTGAAGCCGCCCGCCTCCTGCTCGGCGCGGCGGAGGAGTTCGCCCGCCATCAGGGCACGGCGGAGTTGGTAGGCAACTTCAACCTCACCGCCATGCAGCAATGCGGGGTGATGACCGGCGGCTTCGACCGGGCGGCCTTTACCGACATGGTCGTGAATCCGTCCCACATCCCGCGCCTGCTGGAGGAGAACGGTTTTGCCCGCTTCTTCCCCATGCAGACCTTCCAACTGTCGCTGGCCCAGGCAACGATGCCGGCAGCCACCGCACTGGAAGAGGCCGGCGACTATCGCTTCGCACCCATCGAGCGCGGCAGTTTCGGCGAGCGTATGGAGGAAGCGCGTGCGGTGCTGAACGACGGCTTCGCCCGCAATCCGATGTTCGTTCCCCTGACCGAGGCGGAGTTCCGGTCCCAGGCGGGTGAGATGATGTCGATCCTCGACCCGCGCCTCTCGTCGGTCCTCCTGCACGGCGACCGTCCGGTGGGCACGGTGATCTGTATTCCCGATCTCAATGGCTTCCTCGCCGCCACCCGCTCCCGGATGGGGCTCGCCACGCCCTTTCACTTCCTGCGCTATCGCCTGCGCCGCCGCCGCGCGGTGATCATCTTCTATTCGGTGGTGCAGGACGAGCAGGGGCGCGGGCTGATGGGGGCGCTGCTGGCCCGGACCCTCGCCGCCCTCAAGGCGGCACGCTACGAGCAGCTCGGCATCACCTGGATCGCCGACCAGAATGCCGCCAGCCTGCGGCAGATGGAAAGGATCGGGGCCCGGCCCCTCCACCGCCTGCACCTCTTTCGCAAGGACCTTGCATGACCCTCGACCGCCGCGCGCTGGTGGAGGAAGCGATGCTCGCCCCCAGCGTCCACAATGTGCAGCCGGCGCGCTGGCGATTGATCGGGGACGACGGGCTGCTCCTGCTGGAGGATCGCTCGGTCCGGCTTGGGGTCGGTGACCCTCACGGGCATGATGCCGCGATCAGCCTTGGCGCCGCGGCGGAGGGCCTGCGCCTTGCCGCCGCCCGGCAGGGTGCGGCGCTGGTGCCGCTGGGCGACCTGCCGGGTGCAGTGGGTCCGCTCAGCCCGGTGGCCACCTTCCGCCTCGATTTGGGCAAGGGACAAGCAGATCCGCTTGCCGAGTTCGTCGAGGCGCGCCGCTCGTGGCGCGGCACCTTTGCCGCGCCGACCGACAAGGATCGCCAGGCCGCTGAGGCGCTGGCTGCGGGTGACACGTCCATCATCACCGACCTCACCACTCTGCCCGCCTTAGCCGACCAGGCCAGCTTCCACTTCATGCGAGACCGGGAGTTCCGCCGCGAGCTCCTGTCCTGGATGCGCCTGTCGCGGCGCCATCCCCGATGGCACAAGGACGGCCTCAGTGCCGACGCCATGGCCATGGGCCGGTTCGAAGCCATCGGTGCCGGCCTGGTGCTCGGGCCCTTGTTCGGGCTGCTCGACCGATTGCATCTGGCTGCACCCTTGCTCAGCGAGGAAGGCAAGACACAAGGTTCTGCGGGCCTGGTCGTCTTTCATCGGCCGGCCGACGAACCACCGTTCGTCAGCGGCGCCCACTTCTACCGCTGCTGGCTGCGGATCGAGGCCGCCGGCTTTGGCGCGGCGGTGGTTGCAGCGCTCGCCGATCATCGCCCCTCTGCCGAAAAGGTCGCGCAGCTCGCCGGCCTACCGCCAGGCAGGCGGGTGGTCAGCACCTTCCGCATCGGTCGCCGGCCCGGCGGTGCGAATTGCTCCCGGAGCAGGCAAGCCCTGGACGACGTGATCGTCTAGAGCAGCTTCAGATATTCCAGCAGCGCGGCCTTGTCCCCAGCCGGCAGTGCCTGGCCGTACAGGTGCCCGGCGTTGGACCGGCCCGGCTGACGCGTGTCGATCCAGGCCGGATCGCTGAACGGCCGGTAGCCGGTCGGGTAAGATCCGTCGGGCTCGATCCTGAGACCTACGGCGGCATGATCCAGCGCATGGCCGCCGGCCTGAAACCGGGCCGGCCTGCTCGCTGGGGAGAGCAGGCTCGCAAGCGTCGGGACCGAACCGTTATGCAGATAGGGGGCCGAGGCCCAGATCCCGGTCAGCGGCGGCGCGACATAGCCGCGACCGGGGCCAGCGGCGATGCTGTCGCGATAAACGCTGGCCTGCACCGCGCGGACCAGTCCCTGGTCGAACAAGCGGGCCCGCAGCGGATCGCTGCCCACATCGCCGATCCAGTTGGGATAGCGTACAAGAATTGGCCGCGGCATCGGTGCATAGTCGCCATGACAACTTGCGCAGGCCGCCGCATAGACCGCGCTGCCCCGCTCCGCCCTGACCCGGTCCACGGCGCCCGGAAATGGCTGCGGCCGATAGCTGACGAGAAAGGCGGCGATCGCCTCCGCGTCAGGCAGGCTGCGGCGCGCCTTGTCCGGGTGCACGCCCATGCTTGGAACGGTGAAGAAGGTGGTGATCGCCGCCAGCGCGCGGAGGTGCGGGGCATCGATACCGTTGCCGTCGAGCGCCGCGGTGCGGGGCCGGCCGGGAACCGCATAGGCGCCATCCACCAGCAGGCTGGTCTTCCACATGCGGTGCCCGAGGTCCGGAATCGAGACCACGCCCGCATCGCCCATTCCGCCGCCCGCCAGCGGAAGGCCGAGGGCGGCCTTGAGGGCCGCGACACCGTTGGTGCTGCCGGGCGTTCCGTTGGGAAAGGGCATGGGGCGGTCCTGCCCGGCGAGCTCCGCCAGCCGCCGCTTGGCAAGCGGAAGGACGAGCAACCGCAGGCTCTGCCGCTCACGCCAGTCCATCTCGGGGAAGATCGCCTCGGCCGTTGGGATCAGGCGTGGATCGTCCGCGAACCGGCGCAGCGCGCGGAAGATCGTCAGCGTATAGGCCTCGAGGTCGAGGCTGGTGTTGGGCATGCCAAGCATGGCCCGGGTCGGCTGCGGCTGGCCGGAAGCATCGTAGGTCACCCCGGCATGGCAGGCCGCACATCCGAGGTTGGCCACCCGCACCTTGGCTCCGCCAATCGGGGCAAGGTCGCCGGCAGTGAAGCCGAGCGGAAGGTCGCCCCGCCGCGCGTCCAGGCCACCGGGACGATTGACGGCCACCGCCCCGGGCAGGAAGCCGAAGCGGGCCAGCACCCTCCCCAGGGTCCTCGCATCGGCAGGCAGGCGCTCGTCGCTGGCACGGGCGTCGAGGACGAGTGCCGCGGCGACAAGGCGCCAAGGCACCGCATTGCTGGCCAGCGCATCGGTGCTGATGCCCCCAAAGGCCCCACCTTCGAATGCCGCGGCGCCGCGCTGCACGGGGAAGGCCTGGTCCGGCACGGCAGGACGGGTCAGCGACTCGGTTTCGCCACGCGCGGTCGCCCACCCGAGGACGCCGACCATGCCCAGCATGGCCAGCGGCAAGCCCCAGCGCGCGACCTTCACAGGGTGATCACGGAAATGTCGATGGCAAGGATGGTCCGGTCACTCCAGGCGCAGGGTGCTTGTCACCCGAACAATCTCGCACGGCTCGCCGGTAAGCAAGGACAGGCGAAATCGGCGCCCCCCCCTTTCGCATGAGCATTGATCGGGGTTATACCGGGGCCGGGGAAAACCATTCAGGGGGACTGATCCATGAACCATCGTGTGTTGCGTGGAGCGGCGTTCGTTGGCCTGGCGGCACTTGGCGCCCTTGCCTCTCCCCTGCTGTCCCAACCCTCTTCCACCACGGTGGCGCGCTACACGGTCGATGCGGGCACCACGTCGGGCATGGCAGGCATGAGCGGCGGCGGCCTTGGCGCGGCAATGAGCATGATGCGCGGCGGCGGCGGGCAGGTGGCGCATGAACTGACCCTGCGCCTGGGCTCCAGCCGGGCCGCGGCCGGTACGCCCCGGGCCGATCACTTCATGCCGGCGGCGGCGCAGCTTGGCGCCTCGGTGCCGCTGGTCAGTCCCGAGCGGACGGCCAGCCGTGAACCGGTTGGTGAATTCCCGCAGGGTCAGGCGCCGCGCGGCCGCCTGCTGCTGTTCTGGGGCTGCGGCGAACATGCGCCCAAGGGCCAGCCGGTGGTGATCGACTTTGCCAGGCTGGCCAAGGGCCAGGTGCCTCCCAACCTCTTCGCACGCGGAACGAGCCTGCCGGAAGACTGGCAGGTACTGGCCTCGAACAGCACGACCTATGGCGAGTGGCCCAACGGACGCGATGGCAAGGTGGTGAAGGCCAATGCCTCATTGCTCGGCGCGCACCGGATTGCCAGCACCTACGCGCCCGAGATCAACTTCACGCTGGCGGATGACTTCATGCCGGCGCTGCAGGCGCGCCCGGCAAGCCTTCCCAGCGGCGCCACGCGGATCGACTGGAACGCGCTGCCGAAGGCTACCGGCTATTATGCCTGGGCGATGGGAGCGAGGAACGGCGGCGGCGGCACTCCCGACATGGTGTGGTGGAGCTCGGCCGGCACCCAGCAGTTTGGCGGCGAACTGGCCGGTTGGCTGTCACCCGCCGCCGTTGCCAAGCTGGTGGCGGCCAAGACCGTCATGCCCGCAAGCCAGACCAGCTGCACGATCCCGGCGGAGGTCAAGGCAGCGGGGGGCGAGATGATGATGACGCAATTGTTCGGCTACGGACCGCAGGCCAATTTTTCCTATCCGCCGCGCCCGGCCAATGCCGGTTCGGCCTGGCGGCCCGAGTGGATCGCACGGGTCCGGTTCCGCTCGCACACCTCGCTGATGCTCGGCATGCCAACGATGAGCGAGCTTGGCGGCGCCGACGCTGCGGAGGCGCCGCAGCCTGCGCCGGCCGCCAAACCGAAGTGCAAGGGTCTGAAAGGCATCGCCATGCGGGCGGCTGGCCTCTGCGAATAAGGGCGGCTCAGGCAAGAGCGACGGGGTGCCCACTCAGGGCGCCCCGGACCCAGCCGTGGCCGATGAAGGCGCGCTATCGCCGGGGCGCCGACCCCTTGACCACCGGCTTGCCGCTGGTGTGACGCTTGGCGGAGGCGGCTGCTTCGGCCCCCACCGCCTGATCGCCGGCAAGCAGGGCATCGAGATCGATCACGAGTGGAGGTCGCGCGTTGCGCATCGCCGGCTCGTTGTCGGCGAAGCGCGCCAGGACCTTCGCATCCCGCTCGTACGGATCAGGGCGAAACAATGTCGCCGCGCCGTCGGGCGCTGCCGTAAGGTAGGTGATGTAGACCGGCATCGGCTCATAAAGCTGGAGATGATCTTCCCGGTCCGGCTGGGTCGGACGCGGCATCGCGCCGAAGATCCAGCGCGCCAGGCGCCCGGCATCCTCAAGCCGGACGCAACCGTTGCTGACCCAGCGTTCGTCACCGGCAAACAGCGCCTTGTTGGGCGTGTCGTGCAGGTAGATCCCATATTCGTTGGGCATCATGAACTTGATCGCGCCCATGCTGTTGGCGCCGCCGGGCAATTGCCGCACCCGCGCTTCGGCCTTGCCTGCGGCAACCGCCGCCCAGTCGACCGAGGCGGGATCGACGATGCTGGCGCCCGCTTCCCAGCCGTCCAGCACCTCGTAGCGGCGATCGGCGAGGTAGGCGGTCCCGCCGGACACCACGCGGGGCGCGATCAGGCTTGCGACCAGGTCCACCGGCACGTTCCAGTAAGGGTTGATGCTGGCATAGCGCATCAGGGCCGCCATCATCGGCGTGGCGGAAGCCGGGGCGCCCACCACGACCTTCATGCTGTCGACCGCCTTGCCATCCTCGTACATCCACAGGCGCGCGGCTCCGGCGTCGACCAGGATATAGCGCTTGGCGGTGCCGGGGGCCGGCAGGCGCCGCGCTCGCTCCATGTTCATCAGCAGCTTGCGCTCGTAATGAACCGCGCCTCGGTTCAGCGCGGCAAGCGTCAGCGGACCCGGCCTGCCGTCCACCGGAAGGCCGTGGACGCGCTGAAAGCTAGAGACCCGCTCGGTAAGCGCGGGGTCGAAGCCGCCTGCCGGGGCCAGCCCCAGCCGTTCGCGCAGGGCCTGTACCCGGGCGTTGTCGGCGCCAAGGGCCAGCGGCCCACCCGTCGCCGGCACCCGCACCTGCGGCAGGCTGCTCCAGTCGCGCTGGTAGCGGATCAACTGGCGGCGAAGGTCCGTGTAGAGATGATGGATCGGCTTCAGCAAGTCGACCGGCGCACCGGTCCAGCTGATGTCCTCGACCTGCGGCTGGTCGGAGGCAAGCTCCGGTTCGGCCGGCATCGCTTCGGCATCGATCATGATCATGTCGAGCCCAGGCTCGTTCACCTCGCCGCTGGGCGCCGCCAGGGCAGCGCCGTGCCACGCGACCAGCGCCAGCAGTCCAGGCCAGAATCCAGCGCGCACTCGTCACCCCCTCCGTTCACTGCAGCCACCTTGCGCGCGCTGCCCTGAACGGGGAACGAACCACAAGGCGACGAAGGTCGCCGCGCAGGCTGGACGCCGCTTTTTCGCTTCGGATCGCGCCGGGGAAAGGCGAGCCCCCGGCACCTTGCCGAGCGAGGCGGCGCAACAATCCGGGGGGTTCGCGGGTTTCAGTTACGTTTGGCCCATTCCCCATCGCCCGGAGACAACATTTGGCAGGAACAGTTCAACGCGCCTTCATGCTCGCACCCGACTGCACGTCGATCAACGAGATCCGGAGCAAGCTCAAGCAGGAAGGCTTTGAGTCGGTCCAGGAGCATCTCCAGGGCGCCAGCATCCAGCGGCAATTGAAACTGAAGCTGGCAGTGAAGCAGCCCGCATGACAGGCGGTCGGCATCAGAGGGCGGCGGGGCACGCCTCGGGCCTGATCCCTTCACCGCGCCCGCGCCGGAAGGGCTCTGCGTCGTGAAAAGCTATCAGAACTTCACCTTCCAGGACCGGAGCGCCCAGTCGGCCAAGGCCAAGCAGGAAAAGCTCGACCTGCTGCGCGCCAAGCCGCCGCTTGACCCGGCCGTGCAGCAGGCGCGCCTGCTTGCAAGCGAGAACCGCGAGGCCGCGCAGGCCGAGCGCCGGGCGATGCGCAAGGCAGCCGACGAAGCGACCCGGCAAGCCACGCTTGATCGCAAACTGGCCGAGGAACAGGCGGAGGCTGCACGCCAGGCAGCGATCAAGCCCGTGCTCACCGAAGCGGAGCGCAAGCAAGCGCGCGATGCACGATATGCGGCGCGCAAGAACCGCCGCTAGTTCCTGCCCTCAACCTTGAGCAGCCAAGCGTGAGTAGCGCCCGCTGGCTTCGGGCGATCAAGGTTCAAATCTCGCCCCTGAGCTTGGCCATGGGCTGGTGCATGCGGCTCCGGACCTTGTCGTCGGGATAAGCACTTGAAGCGGCTTCAGCAGCATGGCCTTGGCAGGCTGGCATGTGGACGGTGGTCGACAGCTTCGCCTTGGTCATGAACGGGCAGCCTGGTTGCTATCATCGCTGGTCGAGCGACACCCTGAGCGCCATCTGACGGGCCGCGCCGGATGTGCACGGGATCGCAAAGGTAGCTGGCAGGGCAGCCGGGAGTTTGCGAACGTCTTCCTGCCGGTGGCCGCAGTCCAGGCGTCGAACAGGAGGGCGCTCGGGAAAACAACGGCACGCTGGGCCGCCTCACAGACAGTTGGGGAAGTGGCGGAGCGGGAGGGATTCGAACCCTCGATACGGTTTTGCCGTATACTCACTTTCCAGGCGAGCGCCTTCGACCACTCGGCCACCGCTCCGCACTTGGTTGTGCCTGGACTGGGCGGGCTCTTAGGGGCTTGTCGCGCGGGGAACAACCCGCTTGGCAGCAGCGGTGCACGCGCTACACCGTCGGCCATGCGCGCCTTTGGTCCCGCCCCAAGCCTCCTCGAGATCGAAGCGCTGGCCCGCGCCGCGCTGGAACGGCTGCCCGAGCCGTTCGCCGCCACCGCCCGCGAGGTGGTCCTGCAGGTCGAGGAGTTCGCGACCGACGAGGTCCTCGCCGACATGGGCATCGAAGACCCCTATGAGCTGACCGGCCTCTATGTCGGGCATCCGCTGACCCAGCGCAGCGTGGATGAATCCGGCCGCTTCCCCGACCAGGTGTTCCTTTATCGCGCACCGATCCTGCTGGAGTGGAGCGAGGGCGAGGAGAGCCTCGAATATCTCGTTGCCCATGTGCTGATCCATGAGATCGGCCATCACTTCGGCCTTAGCGACGAGGACATGCACGCGCTTGAGGAAGCCTCGGCTTGACCCTGCTGACGCTGGACGGCGTCGCCTGCTGGCGTGGCGGGCGCCTGCTGTTCGAAGGGCTCGACCTGTCGCTGGCGCCTGGCGAGGCAATCCTGGTCACCGGCCCGAACGGCACCGGCAAGTCGAGCCTGCTGCGCGTCGTCGCCGGGCTGCTGCGGCCGCTGTCAGGCAGGGTGGAGGCCGCTCCCTGCGCCCTTGCGGACGAACGGCCCGCGCTTGATCCCGAACTGCCGCTCGGCAAGGCGCTCGCCTTCTGGGCGCCCGCCGGCGGCAATGTGGCGGAAGCGCTTGCCGCCACCGGTCTTGCCGCTCTTGCGGAAGTGCCGGTGCGGCTGCTCTCCACCGGGCAGTTGCGCCGTGCCTCGCTCGCGCGGGTCAGTCTGGCCGGCGCACCTTTGTGGTTGCTGGACGAGCCCGCCAACGGCCTCGACTCGGCATCGCTGGACCTGCTCGGCGGATTGATCGCCGGACATCTTGCGCGGGGCGGGGCGATCCTTGCCGCCTCTCACCAGCCGCTTGCCGGCGCTGCCTGGCGCAGGCTGGAGCTGGCGCGATGATGTGGCGCCTCCTTCGCCGTGACCTCCGCCGCACCTTTGCCGGAAGCGCGCTGCTGCCGATCATCTTCTTCCTTCTCGTCGCCGCGCTCATGCCTTTCGCGGTCGGGCCCGACGGAAAACTGCTCGCCAGGGTCGGACCAGGCCTGATGTGGGTCGCGGCCCTCACCGCTGCCCTTCTCCCGATCGAGCGGCTGGTCGAGCCGGACCGCGCGTCTGGCCACCTCGATCAGCTGGCACTCTCCGGCCTCAGGATGGAGGAGGTCGCAGCCGTGCGGATGCTTGCCCATTGGCTTGGCTTTGGCCCACCGCTGATGATCGCCGCCATCCCGGCTTCCGCCTTGCTCGGCATGTCGGGCGACGCGCTGGCGCGAACCCTGCTGACCCTCGCCATCGGCACGCCTGGGCTCGCCGCGCTGGCGGTAGCGGTGGCGAGCCTCACCGCCGGCCTGCGCCAGGCGTCGGCGCTCGGTTCGCTGCTGCTGCTGCCTCTCGCCATTCCGCTGCTGATCTTCGCCGCTTCCGCCGCGGGGGACCCCCGCGCCGGCGCGCTGCAGCTCGAAGCCGCGGTCAGCCTGTTCCTGGTGGCAGGGGCGCCGTTCGTTGCCGGCGCAGCCTTGCGCGCCGCGAGGACCTAGTCGCGCACCCAGCGCGCGAACAGGGCTGTCGGCAGCAGCAGACCGCGCGCTTCCTCCCGCACCGTCATCTCGCCAATGTCGACCCGCCCGCCCATATGCGCCAGCTTCTGCCGCAGCAATTCGCCAAGGCTGATCGCGCTCATCCGCACGGCATAGACGGTCAGCACCAGGAAGCGGCTGTCGGCGTCCAGCAAGCGCCCGCAGTCCTCGATCAAGCCGGGCAGATGCTCTTCCAGCCGCCACACCTCGCCCGTCGGCCCGCGCCCGAACTTGGGTGGGTCGAGCAGGATGCCGTCGTAGCGCCGCTGCCGCCGCACCTCGCGCGCGGTGAACTTGGCCGCATCGTCGATCATCCAGCGGATCGGCCGCTCCTCAAGTTCCGACAGGTGCGCGTTATTCTTGCCCTGCTCGACACTTTTCTTGGACGCGTCGACGTGCGTCAGCCGCGCGCCCGCCTCGCTCAGCAGCAGGGTGCCCACCCCGGTGTAGCCGAACAGGTTCATGACCTCGGCACCGTCCGCCCGCTCCCGCATCCAGTCCCATTGCGGCGCCATGTCGGGGAAGAAGCCGAGGTGACGGAAAGGGGTGAGGCTGGCTTCGAAGCGGACGCCGTCGCGGCGCAGCGGCCAGCTGCGCGGCACCGGGCGATGCTGGACCCAGCGCCCGCCGCCTTCCTCGTCGCTGCCGGGAACAAAGGTCGCGTCCGGGTCCCATGATTCGCTCGCGGGGGCCCACATCGCCTGCGGCTCCGGCCGGACCACACGAATGTGGCCATAGCGCTCATATTTGAGGCCGTTGCCGCTATCGAGCAGGCCCCAGTCGGCCCACGGCTCGGCGACGATGGTCTGGAGGTCGCTCATGCCGCCACCCCGAAGGTCGCCCGCGCCGGGGCGCTTCCGAGCATCCGCTTGCCCGCTTCACGCACGTCGTCGACCGTCAGCGCCGCGAGCCGTGCCGCCAGCTCCTCGCGTTCGATCAGCCGGCCGTGCACCAGCCATTGCCGCGCTGCCTGTGCCGCCTGGCCCCAGGGTGTCTCCAACGCCATCGCCTGCCCTGCCCGGACCTGGATGCGCGCGCGATCGAGTTCGCGCTGCTCGAGGCTGCTCGCCGTGTCATGCAGGACCTCTTCGATCAGCTCTTGCGCCGCCTTGCCCTGCTTGCGCGCGGTCGCCGCATGGATGTGCAGCAACCCGACCTCGTCATGCCCGTGCAGCCCCGCGCTGACCGTGTAGGCGAGCCCCCGCTCCTCGCGCACCGCCTGGAACAGCCGCGACGAGGCGCCGCCGCCGGCGATGTCGGCGAACAGGCGCGCCGCGAGATAATCCGGCGCCTTCTGCCCAGGCGCGGCATGGGCCAGCGTGATCTGCGCCTGGTCGGCCTTGGCGCGATCGTGCCTCGCCTCGGGCGTGAAGCGAGCCGCCGCCGCGTTGGGCGCGGCGCCCGCAGCGATGGCGCCCAGATGCCGCTCGGCAAGGGCCATCACCGCCTCATGCTCCACCGCGCCTGCCGCGCTCAGCACCATGGAGCCGCCGCGATAATGGCGATCACGCCAGGTCAGCAGGTCGCCCTGCCGGATCGCGCGCACGCTGTCCTCGCTGCCGAGGATCGAACGGCCCAGTGCCTGGCCCGCAAAAGCCTGGCTCCACAAGTGGTCGAAGATGATGTCCGACGGCGTGTCCTCCGCCTCCGCCAGCTCCTGCAGCACCACTTCCGCCTCTCGCTCCAGCTCCGCCGCGTCGAAGGCGGGCCGGCAAACGAGATCGCCGAGCAGTTCCACCGCCAGGCCGACATGATCGCCCAGCACGGCGGCGGTGAAGCTGGTCCCGTCGCGCTCGGTGCAGGCGTTCAGTTCCCCTCCGACATCCTCGATCGCTTCGGAGATCTGCCGCGCAGAGCGTCCGCCGGCGCCCTTGAACACCATATGCTCGAACAGGTGCGCGAGGCCGTTCAGCCGCTCCTCCTCGTGCCGTGATCCGACGTCGGCGAATAGTGCAATGCTGGCCGTCTCGAGGCCTGGCATAGGCCGTGTGATCACCGTCAGACCGTTGGGGAGATGCCCGATGGTGGTCATGCCCCCGCCCTCCTGCGCACCGCCAGCGCGTAGATCACCAGCGCGATGAGGGCGAAGCTGAACCACTGCACGGCATAGCTGCGGTGATTGTTCGGAATGTCCTGCATCTCGGGGGGAGGGTTCGCCGCCAGGCCCGCGAGTGGCGGTACCGCGACCACCATCATGCCCGCCGGCCGATGGTCGAACAATTGCCTGAGCAACGAGCGACTGTCCGGAGCCTGTGCAAGATAGCCGCGCACCTCACCGCCCGGCCAGGCCTGCGGCGGCGCGGGGGTGCGCAGGGTGCCAAGCTGCACCGCCAGCGGCTTGTCCGTCCCCGCCGCGCATTCGGCGATCACCCTGAAGCCATATTTGCCGGCACCCGCGAGGCGGGTCGGCGATTCGCCCGGGCAGCGGACGGTTGCGGGGCGGAGGAGGTTGGCGGCAAGGTCGAGATCGCCCGTCACGGTCACGGGAGGTGCGCGCACGTTATCGGCGATGCTGGCGATCGCCGCCTCCTTTTCCCCGGCACGGCCAAGCTGCCAGAAGCCGAGCCCGACCATGGTCAGGACCGCCGCCAGCACCACCAGGGTCGCAAGCACGGGAAGGCGCCTCACTGGACCAGCCGCCCCTCATGCGCGGCATTGCGATATTCGGCGCCGAGCAGCCACGCCTTGGCCAGCCTCAGTCCGCCAAGCGTCAGCCCGGCCCCGACCGGTAGCCAGACGAGGTGCACCCACCACGCCGGCTCATATGCCGCATCGATCACCAGCGCCCCGATTACCAGCAACGCGCCGACGATCAGGATCAGGAAGGCCGCGGGCCCGTCGCCGACGTTGAACTGCTGAAGATCGAGGCCGCACTCCTCGCAGCTTCCGCGCAAACGAACAGGGCCGGCGAACAGCCGGCCCTTCTCGCATCTGGGGCAGAGGCCGGCGAGCCACTGGCCCGCCGGTCCCGCGATACTCATCAGTGCCACTCGGCTCCCCAGCCGCCCCACAGGTAGATGGACACGAACAGGAACAGCCAAACGACGTCGACGAAGTGCCAGTACCAGGCCGCCGCCTCGAAGCCGAAGTGCTTCTGCGGAGTGAAGTCGCCGCGCACCGCACGGAAGTAGCAGACGATCAGGAAGATGGTGCCGATCAGCACGTGCGCGCCGTGGAAACCGGTCGCCATCATGAAGGCCGAGCCATAGACGTTGCCGCCGCTCGTCATGGTGAAGGCGAACGGCGCATGGGCATATTCATAGGCCTGGATGGCGCTGAACAGCACGCCAAGCGCGATGGTCGCGAGAAGGCCGCTCTTCAGGCCCGCGCGGTCGCCGTTGATCAGCGCATGATGCGCCCAGGTCACCGTGGTGCCCGAGCAGAGCAGGATCAGCGTGTTGAGCAGCGGGAAGCCCAGCGGGTTGAGCACCGCCATCCCCTGCGGCGGCCAGACCCCGCCGACGCTCTCCACTGCGCTCGGGAACAGCGAGAAATCAAAGAACGCCCAGAACCAGGCGAGGAAGAACATCACTTCGGACGCGATGAACAGGATCATCCCGTAGCGCAGGTGAAGCTGCACGATCGGCGTATGGTCGCCCGCGCGGCTTTCATGCACCACGTCGCGCCACCAGCTGAACATGGTCAGCAGCACGCCGGAAAAGCCCGCCAGCAGCACGAACTTGCCGTAAGGGTTGTCGTGCATCCACAGCACGCCCCCGGCAGTCAGCGCCAGCGCCGAGAAGCTTCCGATCAACGGCCAGAGGCTGGGCGGAAGGATGTGGTACGGATGGTTGCGGGTCGCGGCCATGGGTCCTCGAAAGCTTAAGCTAAACTGTTGCTGAACCGCGCTCTAGCGGGCCTGTGCGCTCTTTTCCACCGGGTAAAAGGTGTAGGAGAGCGTGATCTCCTCGATATGCCGGGTCGCGGGATCGGTGCGGATCTTCGGATCGACGAAGAACACCACCGGCATCTCGACCTTCTGACCCGCCGTCAGGGTCTGTTCGGTGAAGCAGAAGCATTCGAGCTTGCTGAAATACTGGCCGGCGACGGCAGGCGTGACGTTGAAGCTGGCGGTGCCGGTGGTGGCCCGCGCGGTCAGGTTCTTGGCGGTGTAGTAGGTGACGATCCGAGCCCCGGGGGCGACCTGGGTCTTGTTGGTCTCAGCCTTGAATTCCCAAGGGAGCGCGGCGTTCACATTGGCGTCGAACCGCACCCCGACGGGCGCGAGCGCCGCCTGGGCACCCGGCGCCGCGTCGGCGCGCATGGGTGTGCCGCCAAAGCCGGTGACCTGGCAAAAAATTCGGTACAGCGGCACGCTGGCATAGGCGAGGCCGATCATGAACAGCACGAACAGCACCGCTCGCCCCGCGACCTTGCGGTTGCGCGCGGCAAGCTCCGTCCGGTCGATGGAGGCGGCGGTCACTGGTTCACCGTCAACTTGGCGATGGTCACCGCAAAGGTCAGCGCGATGAACGCGAACAGCAGCATGGCCGTTATCTTGGCCGCCTTGCGCTGGCGGGCGCGCACCACCTCATCCTCGGGCCGGCTCATGCGAAACGATCCACGACCAGGGCTCCGAACAGGGCGAACAGGTACAGGATCGAGAATTTGAACAAGGCCTTTTCGGGTCCCATCGCCGCCGGGTCGGTCGCCTTGTTGGCAAGGACGCGCAGGCTGAGCAGAAGGAACACCGCGCTGAGCACGGCGGCGAGCACCCCGTACAGAGGTCCGGTCAGCCCGAGCGGCCAGGGCGCCACCGCCACTGCCGCCATCGGCACCGTGTAGAGGGCGATCTGCCGCCGGGTGCTCTCGACCCCCGCCGTGACCGGCAGCATGGGCACCCCGGCATTGGCATAATCGCTCTTCACGAACAGGCTGAGCGCCCAGAAGTGCGGCGGGGTCCACAGGAAGATGAGGCTGAACAGCAGCACCGGCAGAAGGTCGATGCTGCCCGTCACCGCGACCCAGCCGATCAGGGGCGGAAAGGCGCCCGCCGCTCCGCCGATGACAATGTTCTGGGGCGTCCGGCGCTTCAGCCAGGCGGTATAGATGATGGCGTAGAAGAAGATGGAAAAGGCAAGGATTCCGGCCGCTAGGTGGTTGGCGGCAAGGTCCATCAGCACCACGCTGCCGAGGCAAAGCCCGACGGCGAACTGAAAGGCAGTCTCGGGCTTGAGCCGTCCTCCGGGCAATGGCCGCCCGGCGGTGCGCTTCATCTTGGCGTCGAGGTCGGCCTCGTACCACATGTTGAGCGCGCCGGCCCCGCCCGCGCCCACCGCGATGCACAGCACGGCGGTGAAGGCCAGCACCGGGTGCATTGACCCGGGCGCCGCCAGCAGGCCGCACAGGCCGGTGAACACCACCAGCGTCATGACGCGCGGCTTGGTCAGCGCGAACAGGTCGCGCCAGTCGGCCGGCAGGTCGCGGGTGGAAAGAACGGTGCTCATGATTCAGCCGGCCATATAGGGACGAACGGCCGCGGGCGAAAGCGGGACTGCGGTACCGTAGGGGAAGGGCACTGGACCCGGGTCCCCAGCGCCCTAGAATTGGCCCATGAAGAACCGAATCACTCTTGCTTTCAGCGCCTTAACCCTTGCGTTGGTGCCCTTGCCGGCCGCCGCCGCGCTTCAGCCCACCCCCGCCGACGCGCCGGCGCCCGAATCCGATCTGGTGCAGGTCCGGCTCGATACCGAGAAGGGGCCGATCCTCCTCGCGCTCGACCGGGGCCGCGCGCCGCTGACCGTCGCCAACTTCCTCCGCTACGTCGAGGCGAGGCGCTTTGACGGCATCACCTTCTACCGCGCCATGCCCTATGGCGAGGGTAATGGCCTGATCCAGGCCGGGATCACCAAGGATGCGCGCCTGCTGTTCCCGCCCGTGGCGCACGAGCCCTCCAGCAAGACCGGGATCAAGCACGAGCCCGGCACCATCCTCCTCGCCAACAATGGTCCCGGCACCGGACGCAGCGACTTCTTCATCACCCTTGGCGCCATCCCCTTCGGCGACGACTTTGCGCCGTTCGGCCGCGTGGTGGAGGGCATGGACGTGGTAAAGGCGATCTTCGCTGCCCCGGTCGATCCCGACAAGGGCGCCGGTCCGATGAAAGGCCAGATGGTCACCCCCGCGATCCCGATCCGCACGGCGCGGAAGGTCGCACCCTAAGGGCCGGAGCGGATGCCGCTGGAAGCTTCTTCGGCGGCGATCGGCGCGGTGTCGACCACCACGGCCGGGGGCGCGGGCTCGCGCGGCGGGGTGGCCGAGGTGAGGGCAAAGGTGATGAAGGTCACCAGAACTGCCAGCCCAAGGATCCCGGCGCGAATCTGGGTCGGCGCGGGCTCCACCTCCGCCACATAAGGCCGCTGGCCTGGGGGCTGCCAGCCGGCGCCGCGCGGCGGAGTTGGCCGGTATCCCGCGGTGAACACCCGGCCCGGCCTGGGTGCGGCGCGCTGGCGGTCGTAGGCGGCCCTTTCCTGCGGGTCGCGGAGGCAGGCATAGGCTTCGTTGATCGACTGGGCCTGCCCGGCCGCTTCGTCGGTGCGGTTCACGTCCGGGTGGTAGCGCCGCATCAGCGTCCGGTAGGCGAGGCGGATCGCCGCATCGTCGGCGCTGCTCTCGACCCCAAGGATCGCGTAATAATCGGCGGTGGCCGTCATCTGCTTGCTGGATAGCGGGCCTTGCGGGCCACACCAAGGCCCCGAGTGGCGGCCCCGGGCACTGCGGGACCGGATCGTCGCAAGCAGACGCTACTTTCCAGGCACGCGGCGGTGCGGCGGCACTCCCCTGTTCAGTTCCTCGTCACGGCGTGGAGCGCTGGTCCGCCGCCCCCGTTGAAGCCTGTGACACGATCAGGAGACCCCTCATGCTTTCCTCCCTTCTTATCGGCGCCCTCGCCGGCCAGCGCGCGCTCACCCCCGTCGCTGCGGTGGCGATCACCGCCACCCGCGATCGCCTGCCCGAAGGCAGCGAGCCGGCGCCCCTGCTCGACAACAAGCTGTTTGCGGGCGGCCTGCTTGCGCTGGCGGTGGCGGAGATGGTTGGCGACAAGTGGCCCAAGGCCCCCGACCGCACCGTGCTGTCGGGCAGCACCGCACGCTTCCTCACCGCCGCCGCGGCGGGTGCCTCGCTTGCTCCGCGCGAAGGGCGTGTAGCGGGTGGTCTGGTTGCCGCGCTGACCGCGGTCACCACCGCCCATTTCGGCCTCGCCGCCCGACTGCGCTCCATGCACCGCTGGAGTCAGGCTCGCACCGGGTTCGTCGAGGACGCCCTGCTGCTCGCCGGTACCGCGCTGCTGATCCACCAGGTTGCGAAGCGCGCTCCCGCAACGGCCTGACCCTGCCCAAGAAGAAGGCCCGCCCTGCTGGTGCAGGACGGGCCTTATCATTCTCAACTCTGCGCTGAAGGTCAGTCGATCTTCGGCAGCTGGTTGAACTGGTGATACGGCGGCGGGCTGGACAGGGTCCATTCCAGCGTCGTCGCGCCCTCGCCCCAGGGATTGTCCGGCGACTTCTTGCCGGCGAACAGGCTGAGGAACACGTTGACGAAGAAGATCCCCATCGCCGCGACCGTCACCATGTAACCGACGGTCGAAATGTAGTTCCAGTAGGCGAAGGCATCCGGATAGTCCGGGTAACGCCGCGGCATGCCGTCGAGTCCAAGGAAGTGCTGCGGGAAGAAGATCAGGTTCACGCCCACGAACATGACGAAGAAGTGCGCCTTGCCGAGGAATTCGTTGTACATCTTCCCCGACATCTTCGGGAACCAGTAGTAGAAGCCCGCAAACAGGCCGAACACGGCGCCCAGGCTCAGCACGTAGTGGAAGTGCGCCACCACGTAATAGGTGTCGTGCATGTAAGTGTCGACGCCGCCATTGGCGAGCACGACGCCGGTCACACCGCCGACCGTGAACAGGAAGATGAAGCCGATTGCGAACAGCATCGGGGTAGGGAAGGTGATCGACCCGCCCCACATGGTCGCGATCCAGCTGAAGATCTTCACGCCGGTCGGGACCGCGATGATCATGGTCGCGGCGGTGAAGTACATCTTCACGTTCACGTCGAGGCCGACGGTAAACATGTGGTGCGCCCAGACCACGAACCCGACCACGCCGATCGCGACCATGGCATAGGCCATGCCGAGATAGCCGAACACGGGCTTGCGGCTGAAGGTGGCGATGATCTGGCTGACAATGCCGAACGCCGGCAGGATCATGATGTAGACTTCAGGGTGACCGAAGAACCAGAACAGATGCTGGTAGAGGATCGGATCGCCGCCGCCCGACGCGTCAAAGAATGCCGTGCCGAAGTTACGGTCGGTCAGCAGCATGGTGATCGCCCCCGCCAGCACCGGCAGCGCCAGCAGCAGCAGGAAGGCGGTGACCAGGATCGACCACACGAACAACGGCATCTTGTGCAGGGTCATGCCCGGCGCGCGCATGTTGAAGATGGTGGTGATGAAGTTGATCGCGCCAAGGATCGAGCCCGCACCCGCGAGGTGGAGCGCGAAAATGGCATAGTCGACCGCCGGTCCGGCCGAGCCGCTGGTCGACAGTGGCGCATAGACGGTCCAGCCGGTGCCGGCGCCGACGCCGGTACCGCCGCTCGTGACGGTGGACAGCAGCAGCGAACAGAAGCCGGCCACGGTCAGCCAGAAGCTGATGTTGTTCATCCGCGGGAACGCCATGTCGGGCGCACCGATCATGATCGGCACGAACCAGTTGGCGAAGCCGCCGATCAGGGCAGGCATGACCATGAAGAAGACCATGATCAGGCCGTGGCCGGTGATCAGCACGTTCCAATGGTGATAGGCCTCGTCGATGTTGGCGCTGCCCGACCCGATCGGCCAGGCGCGGGTCAGATACTGGATGCCGGGCTCCATCAGCTCGGCACGCATGATGCCGGACAGGGCGCCGCCCACGATCCCCGCGATGATCGCAAAGATCAGGTACAGCGTGCCGATGTCCTTGTGGTTGGTCGACATGAACCAGCGGGCGAAGAAGCCCGGCAGGTGGTCATGGTCGTCATGCGCATGATCGTGGCCGCCGGCGTGGGCGGGCTCGAGCTTCAGCGTGTCAGCGGTGGTGGCCATGTTCGGTCCGTGCCTGTCTTAATTGGTGCCGTCGGTCGCGCGGTTGGCGACATCGGGAGTGGTATTGCCGGGTGCTGCGGGCTGCGCGGCGGTGGGCGGAGCGACCGCCGCGCCGGCGACCGGAGCGGGAGCGCTGACCGCGGCCGGGCTGACCTGGGTCGCCGCGGTGCTGTCGGGCGCTGCCACCGCCGGGGTTGCGCCGGGCATGGTGCCGCCCTTGGCCGCGACCCACTGAGCGAAGCGCTCGGGCGTCACCACCTCGATCGCGATCGGCATGAAGGCGTGCCGCGCGCCGCACAGTTCCGAGCACTGGCCGAAGTAGACGCCCGGCTGGTCGACCTTGACCCAGGTCTCGTTGAGGATGCCCGGATTGGCGTCGGTCTTGGTCCAGAAGGCCGGCATGGCGAAGCTGTGGATCACGTCGTTGGAGGTGACGATGAACTTTACCACAGCGCCGGCCGGGATCACCAGCCGCTCGTCCACCGCCAGCAGGCGCGGACCGTCGGCGTCGGTGCGGAACCGGGCGCCGGTCGCAACCTCGCCGCGCTCCTTGAGCATGTTGGAGACGATCTCGAACCCGCCATTGTCCGGATACTGGTAGCTCCAGTACCACTGGTTGCCGATCACCTTCACGGTGAGGTCGGCGGGCGGCGGGCTGTACTGGTGGCGGATCAGCCGGATCGAGGGCACCGCAATGGCGACCAGCACCAGCACCGGAACCAGCGTCCAGACCACTTCGACAAAGGTGTTGTGGCTGGTCCGCGACGGCGTCGGATTGGCGCTCCGGCGATAGCGGATCATGGCCCACAGCAGCAGCACCAGGACGAACAGGCTCATCGCCGCGCACAGCAGCAGCAGCCAGTTGTTGTGGAAAGCCGCGGCTTCACGGCCGACCGGGGTGAACTGGTCCTGCAGGCCCATGCGGCCATCCGGCATGCCGATGCCGGGGGTCGGCGCGGCGTGGTCGAAGGCTGGGGCCGCGGGCGAAGCGCCCGGCGCTACGGCGCTGGCGCCCGTCGCGTCGACGCCGGCTGCCGGGGTCGCGCTGGGGTTGGCGGTGGCGGCATTGGGGCCGGCCGGAGTCGCCGCGCTCTGACCGACGCCGGTCGGGGCAGCCGGTCCGGTCGCCGCCGACGCGGCCTGCTGTTCCTGCGGGGCCGGATTCGCCGCGGTTTGTCCTTGCGCCGCAATCGGGGTCATCCCGAAGGCAGCAAGCGCAATCAGCCCAGTTTTCAACTTCATCACGACCCCGGTCACAGGTTCAAGCCACAAGGAGAGCCCGGCCGGGCCGCCTGAAAGTGGCGGCCTTATAGGCAGGGGCTCCCGCCTTCTCAAGGACTTGTATATGCGCTTCACGGAAGCGGCCAGAAAGGCCGCCGAAAGGCCATGGCGCGGGGGCACGAAACCTATGACCGAACAGGAAATATTGGCCGAGTTCCGGGCCGCCGAAGCGCTTCTGGAAGGACACTTCATCCTGTCCTCGGGCCTTCGCAGCCCGCGCTACCTGCAATGCGCCCGGGTATTGATGGACCCGGCCCGGGCCGAGCGCCTCGCCCGTGCAATGGCGGACAAGATCGATCCTGCATTCCGCGCCAGGCTGCAGGCGATTGTCTCGCCGGCGATGGGGGGCGTGATCATCGGCCATGAGATGGGCCGCGCCCTTGGCCTGCCCGCCATGTTCGTGGAGCGCCCGACCGGCACCTTCGAGCTTCGCCGCGGCTTCCGCCTCGACCCCGGCACCCGCGTCCTACTGGTCGAGGACGTGGTCACCACCGGACTGTCCAGCCGCGAAGCGATTCTGGCGATTGCGCAAGCAGGCGGCGAGGTGATCGCGGCGGCATCGCTGGTCGACCGCTCCAACGGAACCGCGGCGCTTGGCGTGCCCTTCACGCCCCTCCTCCAGCTTGACGTCCCGACCTACGAGCCTGACGCCCTTCCGGCCGACCTCGCCGCCGTTCCCGCCATCAAGCCTGGCAGCCGCGCGGCATGAGGGCCCGCGCCCTGCTTGCCCTCTTGACCGCTCTCGTCAGCGCGCCGGCCGTCGCGGCGCCCGCCGACGTTCCGGGGATCCTCGACGCCGCCGGCTTCAAGGGATTCGCGATGGTCGCGGACGCCAACCGCATCCTATGGCAGACCCCCCGCGCAGCCTGCCCGCAAAATGCGCCCGGCGGCGACATCATCCTCTGCCATCCGCGCGACCCCGCCTTCCAGCGCTGGCCCTGGGCGTCGGTCACCAAGCAGGTGCTTGCCGTGCTGGTGATGAAACAGGTCGATGTCGGCAAGCTGGCGCTCGACACGCCGGCCTCCGCCTACCTCCCGGCGCTTGGCCCCGCCGGCGGCGCGCCCACCGTTCGCCAGCTGCTCCAGCACCGCGCCGGCCTGCGCAACCCGGAGGACAGCCTCAAGTCCGCGGACGGCACCCCCAGCTGGTACCTCGCCAGCGACGCCCCCCTCGCCTGGTGCCTCGCCGGCCGCGGCGCGCCGGGCGGGGAGTGGCGCTACAACAATTGCGACAGCCTCGTGCTCGGCGCCCTTCTCCGCCGGGTGACCGGCCTCACCGTGGAGCAACTGTTCGAGCGCGACCTCAAGCGCCCCCTCGGGCTTTCCGGCACCGCCTTCGCGCGCTGGCCCGCCCCGTCCCGCCCCTCCGATCCCGACACGGCGGTGGCGATCACCCCTGCGGAGCAGAAGGTCCTTGCCCGCTTCGGCGCCGCCGGCGGGCTCCTCGGCACGCCGCTCGACCTTCTCGCCATCGACCGCGCGCTGCTCGGCGGCCGCCTGCTGTCCCCGGCCGCGCGCGACGAGATGTGGAAGGGCGATCCCACGCTCGGCTTCATGGGGCTGGCGCAATGGAGCTTTGCCGCCCCGCTGAAGGGCTGCGCCAAGCCGGTCCGGATCATCGAGCGGCGCGGCGGCATCGGTCGCTTCCAGGTCCGCAACCTGATCCTGCCGGAAAGCAACCGCATCCTGATCCTGTTCACCGCCGACGAGAAGTTCGACTTTGGCGAGATCTGGGAGGGCAAGGGCCTTTCCCACGACCTCCTCTCCGCGACCGCCTGCGGTGCATCCGATTGAACAATAGGATTTTAGATGCCATCTCCCCGCCATGGGGCGACAGCTATCCGGACGGCTGAGGCGAGCGCAGGGGAAATCACCTCTCCGCCGACCCGCCGCCCTATGTGAACTTCGAGAACTTCGCCGCTGATGGCCGGCCCCCTTCGCCTCGGCGTCAACATCGACCACGTCGCCACCATCCGCAACGCGCGCGGGGGTGACTTCCCCGACCCCGTCCGCGCGGCCCACATCGCGGAGGCAGCCGGAGCGCAGGGGATCACCGCGCACCTCCGCGAGGACCGTCGGCATATCCGCGACGACGACCTCGTTCGCTTGAAAAACGAGATCGCGCTCCCGCTGAACCTCGAAATGGCGGCCACCGAGGAGATGCTGCGGATCGCCCTCACCACCCGCCCCCATGCCGCCTGCATCGTTCCCGAGAAGCGGGAGGAGCGCACCACCGAAGGCGGGCTGGACGCCGCCGGCCAGTATGACCACCTCCGCCGCTTCGTCGACGAGCTCGGCGCTGCCGGCATTCGCGTGTCGCTGTTCATCGAGCCGGAAGCGGCGCAGATCGACGCCGCCGTCCGCCTCCGCGCCCCGGTGGTCGAGCTCCACACCGGCCGCTACGCCCACCTCCCCGAAGATGGCCGGGAGGCCGAGTGCAAGCGCCTCGCCGACGCCGCGGCGCTCGCCGCCAAGAACGGGATCGAACCCCACGCCGGCCACGGCCTCACCTTCGCCAACGTCGTCCCGATCGCCGCCATTCCCCAAGTCGCCGAGCTCAACATCGGGCATTTCCTGGTCGGCGAGGCGATTTTCGTCGGCCTGGAAGCCAGCATCCGCCGGATGCGCGACCTGATGGACAGCGCACGTTGATCGTCGGCCTGGGCTCGGACCTGTGCAATATCGAGCGGATCCAGAACTCGCTTGACCGCTTTGGCGATCGTTTTCTCAACCGGGTCTTCACCGACCAGGAGCGCGCCAACGCCGCGCGCCGCCCGTTCACCGCCGCCGGCACCCTGGCCAAGCGCTTCGCCGCCAAGGAAGCTTTTTCCAAGGCGGTCGGCACCGGCTTCAAGCGCGGCGTGTTCATGAAGGACATTGGGGTCGTCAATCTGCCAAGCGGCGCGCCCACTCTGCAACTGACCGGAGGGGCCCGGGCGCGGCTTGACGCGCTCACCCCTCCGGGCCACGCCATGCGGGTGCATCTGACAATGACCGACGACCATCCCTGGGCGCAGGCATTCGTCATCCTGGAAGCCGTGCCGACTGCGGAGACTTAAGTGAGCGAGACCGTCCTCAACCAGGGCAAGGCGCCCGACACACCGGCCGCGCCGCCCGCCGAGGCAAAGAAGGACTCCGCCCTGTGGCGTGAGATCAAGGGCATCTTCTGGGTGCTGGTCGCCGTGCTGCTGTTCCACAGCTTCGTCGCCAAGCCCTTCTACATTCCGTCGGAATCGATGATGCCGGCCCTCCTCAAGGGCGACCGGCTGGTGGTCAGCAAATATGCCTATGGTTGGTCCTGGGTCTCCCCCAGCTTCCACATATGGCCCGAGCAGAAGGGCCGGCTGTTCGGCTCGCTGCCCAAGGCCGGCGACGTGGTCATCGTGACCCCTCCCGGGCTCAGGGAAGATTATATCAAGCGGGTGGTCGCGCTGCCCGGCGACACGGTGGAGGTGCGCGGCGGGCGGCTTGTCCTGAACGGCATCCCGGTCCGCCAAGAGCGCCTGCCCAATCGCCTTGTGCCGGTCGATGCCAATGCGCCCTGCGGGGTGGAGCAGTTCGCCGGCCGCCTGGTCCAGCAGACGGATGGCGGCTTCGCCTGCTCGCTTCCGATCGTGCGTGAAACCCTGCCCAATGGGGCCACCTACGAAACGGTCGACCTAGGGCCGAGCATCGGCGACGACTATCCGCCGGTAAAGGTCCCGGCCGACCACGTCTTCCTGATGGGCGACAATCGCGACCGCAGCGCCGACAGCCGCTTCGCCCTTGGGCCGGCCGAGAATGGCCTTGGCGGGCCGGTGCCGTGGGAGAATATCGGGGGTCGTGCCGAATTCATCACCTTCAGCCTCGACGGCTCCGCCAGCTGGTGGAACCCGATTAGCTGGCTGACCAGCCTGCGTGGTGGGCGGGCCGGGACGAGCCTGAGAAGCGGAAGCTAGGCGATGGCGGAGGGCGGCGAGGACCGGCAGCACGTCGAGCAGCCCGGTCCCGCCGAATTCCACGATCCGGCCGTTCGCCGGGAACTCCAGAAGGCGTGGATCTGGATCGGTTCGGTGCTCGCCGCCGCTGCCGTTATCCTGCTTGCCCAGCCGCTGCTGCTGATCGTCGGCGGACTGGTCTTCGCGGTGCTGCTGGACGGCGGCACTCGCTTGCTCGGGCGCTACCTGCCGATCGCCCGCGGACTGAGGCTGGCCATCGTCACCCTGGCCGGCTTCGGCTTCCTCGGCTGGGTCCTCTATTACGCCGGCACCACCTTCGCCGCCCAGTTCGAGGCGCTTCGCCTTACCGTCGAGGCGCAGGCCATGCGGCTTTACGCCTGGGCGGGCGACCATGGCATGGTCGAAGCCGGCAGCAGCGACACCATCGCCCGCCAGCTGCTCGGCTCGGTCGGGCGTGTCACCAGCGCCGTCGGGGTGGCGGTAGGGGCGGTCACCAGCACCGTTCTGATCCTGATCATCGGCATCTTCTTCGCGGTCGAACCCAAGGTCTATGACCGTGGGCTCGCCTGGATGCTGCCGCTGCGGCATCGCGGCGCCTTCTACGACATCCTGTCCGCGGTCGGCTTCACCTTGCGCCGGCTGCTGTTCGGACGATTGGTCGGAATGGTCGTCGAAGGGCTGTTCACCTTCGCCATGCTGTGGGCGGGCGGGGTGCCGATGGCCGCGCTGCTGGGGCTACTGACCGGCATCCTCGCCTTCATCCCCAATGTTGGAGCGATCATCTCCGGCATCCTGATGGTCGCGGTGGGATTCTCCGCCGGCACCGACCAGGGGCTGTGGGCGATCTTCACCTACTTCGCGGTGCAGAACATCGATGGCTACCTGATCCTGCCCTACATCGCGCGCAAGACGGTGGACCTGGCGCCCGCCATCGTGCTCGCGGCGCAGCTGGTGTTCGGCGCGCTGTTCGGCTTTCTCGGCCTGCTGCTGGCCGACCCGATCATGGCGACGCTGAAGGTGACGCTCGAGAAACTTGCCGAGCGTCGCCCTTCATCCGCCTCTAGCGGCCCCGCTCGGGCGCCGGGCCTGGCGGCGGCGGAACCTCGGCACCCGGCGGAAGCGCCTGCGCACCCTGCGGTCCGACCTGCGCCGCCGCATTCTGGACCACCCGCTTCACCGTGATCTCGAAATCGAGCGGGCTGTTGGGCGGGATCGGCGAGCCCGGCGGCGGCGTGGCGCCATAGGCCAGTTCGCCCGGAATCCGCACCTTGTAGCGGCCATTGGGACGCATGTTCTGGAGCGCTTCGGCGAAGCCTGGAACCACCTGCTGCACCAGCAGCGGCGCATCCTGCGCTTCGTCGAACTTGGTTCCATCCGGAAGCGTGCCGACATAATCGATGATCACGCCGTCCTGCGGCCCGATGAGGTCACCCTCGCCCGCCTTGAGCGTGCGGATCTGCACCCCGTTGGCGGTGACTTCCGGACGCATCTGACCGGCGCCGGCAAAGGCCAGGGCAGCGCCCGCGATCACCAGCAGGATGAGGCCAAAGGCAAGCCGCAGCCGGGTGGCACGGGCGACGGGACGGAACGGAACCTGGGTGGCGCTCATCAGTGGGTCATCCTGTGGCAGCAAGCACAATAGCAAAGGCCGCCCGGTAAGGGGCGGCCTCCTTGATGGTCAAGTGAAAGCGTCGAAACGCCTTACCGGGCGCCTTCGCGCTCGGCGCGCTTACGCTCGAGCTTGCGGGCGCGGCGGATGGCGGCGGCGCGCTCACGCGCACGCTTTTCCGACGGCTTTTCGTAGTGACGGCGGAGCTTCATCTCGCGGTAAACGCCTTCACGCTGCAGCTTCTTCTTGAGCGCGCGCAGCGCCTGGTCGACGTTATTGTCGCGAACGATGATTTGCATAAAAGTCCGTCACTCCATGGTCTCAAAGGTTGCGCCCACGCCGCCCTTGCTGGACGGCTAGGCATCGCACTGCCTTGACGTGAACGTCGGCGAGGCAGGCGACCAAAGCGGCTATCCGCCGCAGACCTGGGTCGCGCCGGAAGTGCGTGCCCCTAACAGTGCCCGGCCGATTCTACAACCCGGAGCCGGTGATACGACGAAGCGACGGTCCGGCGCGTCCGGTCCAGCCGATGGTTATCGCCTGTTAACCTGTTGTCGTGTATAGCCTTTTCCTGTTCCGAACCAACAGGAGGGCTGTGGGTGACCTTGAATCGCCGCGATATTCTGCGCCAATTGGGTCTGGGTGGTGGCGCCGCGCTGCTGTCCGGGGCTGCGCTGGCCGCCGATCTTCCGGCATTGTTGGGTACCCCCAAGCCGTTCGGCGGCGAGCCGCTGGTCCCGGTCACGCCCACCCCCGTCGCCCCGGCCACCGTTGCGCCCACCCCTGCTTCACCGATCGGTGTCGACCCGCAGCTGTTCGCCCGCGCCAAGGCCGCGCTGGAGCGCCACCGGCCATCGCTGCGCCATACCGACCGGATCGGCATCGCCGATTTTTCCTCGCCCAGCCGCGATCCCCGCTTCCACGTGGTGGACGTGGCGAGCGGCCAGGTGACCAGTCACCGGGTTGCGCATGGCCGCGGTTCGGACCGCGGTCACACCGGCTTCCTTGAGAGCTTCTCCAACGACTTCGGCAGCAATGCGACCTCGAACGGTGCTTATTCGACCGCCGACTTCTACCATGGCAAGTACGGGCTTTCGATGCGCCTGAATGGCCTCGACTGGAGCAACAACAATGCGCTCGGCCGGGCGATCGTCGTCCACCAGGCCTGGTATGCGGAGCCGGACATGATCGGCATCCACGGCAAGCTTGGCCGTTCGGAAGGCTGCTTCGCCTTCGGCCGCGACAGCCACTTCGAAGTGATGCGGATGCTCGGCGAAGGCCGCATGATCTACGCCGACAAGCTGGCCTGATCTCAAGGGCCTGCTGAATGGAACAAGGGAGCTCAGGCCAACATCGCCTGAGCTCCCTTTCTTTTAGCGCGCCGCCGCCCTGACCACCGGCTTCGCACCGCCGTCGCGATCGTTGAGCGCGGCCATGACCGGCGCGTCGCGCTTGTACAGATCGGTATATTTGACGATCGCACCGTCGTTCAGCGCCGCCAGCGAGAAGTAGACGATGTAGACCGGCAACGGCTTCACGAAGGTGGCCGAGGTGGTCTTCTTCGACTCCAGCACCGCGTCGATCTTTTCCTTCGACCAGTCGCCGCCGTCATCGCTCAGCAGCTCGGCCGCGAGGTCGAGGATGTGCTCGGTGCGAATGCAGCCGTGGCTGAGGAAGCGCGAGCGGGCGTCAAACAGGCTGCGGTTGTTGGTGTCGTGCAGATAGATGTTCTGCGGATTGTACATGGTGAACTTGATCTTGCCGAGCGCATTGCTCGGCCCCGGCGGCTGGCGCCAGCGCTGGACCTTGCCGTCCTTGCCCTTCACCGCGACATAGCCGGCCTTGCCCGCGACCTCGCGCGACAGGCTCTGCGGCACCTCCCACCAGGGGTTCAGCACCACACCGGTCGCCTGCACCGCGAGCTGCGGCGTCGGCGTCTTCGGGGCGCCGGCGATGGCGCGCCGCTTCCACCGGGTGACGCTGTTCTCGACCAGGGTCGCATGCTCTCCCGGCACGTTGACGATGATGTAGCGGTCCCCAAGGTCGCGCGGCAGCCAGCGCCAGCGGTCCATGTTGAGCCGGATCGCGCCAACGGTAACGGAATCGTTCTTGTCGGCCTTGGCCAGCGCGTTCTTGAGCGAGCCATATTGCGGGTGGCTGGGAAGCAACCCGTCAAGCGTCGCGGCGATGCCGGACCCGGCCAGCGCAGCATCCAGCAACTGGCGGCTGCGGCCCTCGGGCAGGTCGGGATCCTTGACGAACCACTGCACCCTGGCCGAGCCGCGCACATGGCCGAGCGCAAGGTCGCGCACCACCAGCGGCCAGACCGTATTGGCCGCGGCCGAGATCCCGGCCGGGTCGCCGGACTTCAGCGCCGTTTCGAGAAGCGCTGGATTGTAGTCTCGAGGGTCGAGGCCCTCCTTGCCGATCCCCCGGACATAATCGAGCAGCTCGCTTGCCGCGCGCAGGTTCCACACAGCTGGCGGCAGTTCAGGCGCCGGCTGCGGAGCGAGCGGTTCGGCTGCGGCGGGAGCGGCAACCGCGGGCTGGGCCGGGGCCGCGCCGACCGGAGCCAGCGGATCAACCGTTGCCGGCTGGCCCTGCGCCGGGGTCGCCGCCGGCCGGGTCTGGGCCCACGCCGTTCCGGCACTCACCATCAGCATGACCGAAATTGCCAATCGCCCGCGCATTGCCGTCCCACCCTTGTTCGTTCGAAGAGCCCTTTGCCCTTTCCCCTTGTTACCGAAGATGAACGCCAATCTCCAGTGTCCGCTTGGCAACATCGGCAAGTTGTGGAGATCGGTTTGTCCAATAACGCCCACGGCTTAGCTCAGTCTGGCGTTTCGCTTGCGGATGCGCCATAGCGCCCTCCCGATTGGCCGGCAGAGCCCCGCGCCAACCCTCCAGGAGTTGACCCAAGTGCCCATCGATGCCCGCATCGCAAAGGACCCGGCCGGCAGCGAGCGCCGTGGCCAGCCGCGCGCGGCCGTCGAGCTGGAGGCGCATGTCCGCGAAATGGGGACCACCGGCACCGAAGCACGCGTGCTGAACATCTCCCGCGACGGCTTCATGGCAGAGACCGTCACCGAGCATGAGGTAGGCGCGCGGGTATGGCTGATCCTTCCGGGGCGCGAGCGGGCGAGTGCGATCGTTCGCTGGACCGCTGCCGGCAAGCTTGGCGCGCAGTTTGCCGAGCCGCTCAGCGACGAGGCCTTGGCGCAGATCGGCGCCTAGCGCGCTTTCGCCAGCGCCCGCTGCACGGTGGGCAGGATGCCCGTCACCATCCGCTTGATACCCTCAAAGTTGGGATGAATGCCGTCGCCTAGCAGCAGCGCGCGGTTGCCGACCACGCCCTGCAAGATGAAGGGATAAAGCTCGGCATCATATTTCCGCGCGAGCGAAGGGAAGATCGCCTCATACCGTCGGCGATAGTCGGGACCGAGGTTGGGGGCAGCGAGCATGCCGGCGACCAGCACCGGAATGCCCTGCTTGTCCAGTTCGGCCAGGATTGCGTCGAGATTAGCCTCTGTGACCCGGGGGTCGACCCCGCGCAACATGTCGTTGGCGCCGAGCTCGACAATGGCGAGGTCGGGCTTGCCGCCCATCCGCTGCAGCGTCCAGGCGAGACGCGCCCGGCCTCCAGCCGTGGTGTCGCCTGACACGCCGGCATCGTGCACCGTCGCCTTGATCCCGTGGCGGCGCAGCGCATCCTGGAGCTGGGGCGCGAACCCAAGCCCACGGCCGAGGCCGTAGCCGGCGGTCAGGCTATCTCCGAACGCGAGGATCAAGGGGCCGTCGCTTTTCGACGAAGGGGCCTGGGCGCTCGCCGGAAGGGCGGCAAACAGGGCGGGAAGGAGGAGCCAGCGGAGCATCCCCACCATCTAGGCCATTGCCGCTCCCCTTCAAGCTTCCTAGCTGCAGGCGTAATGACCCAGCCCCTCATCCAGATCGACGACGTCCGCCTCACCCTTGGCCAGGGCGCCGCCCGGACCGAGATCCTGCGCGGCATCAGCCTGTCCATCGCGCCCGGCGAGACGGTGGCGGTGCTGGGCGCCTCCGGATCGGGCAAAAGCTCGCTGATGGCGGTGATTGCGGGGCTGGAGCGGGCGACCTCCGGTTCGGTTCGGGTGCTCGGGGAGGACATGGGCGCGCTCGGCGAAGATCAGCTCGCAAGGCTCCGCGGCAAGTCGATCGGGGTGGTGTTGCAGGCCTTTCACCTGCTTCCGACCATGACCGCGCTGCAGAACGTGATGGTGCCGATGGAGCTGGTCGGTGCCCCAGACCCGCGCGGGCGCGCCGCCGCCGAGCTTGCCGCCGTTGGCCTCGCCGCGCGCGAGAACCATTATCCCGCACAGCTGTCCGGCGGCGAGCAGCAGCGCGTCGCCATCGCCCGCGCCACCGCTCCCGCGCCCAAGTTGCTGCTGGCGGACGAGCCGACCGGCAACCTCGATGCCGCGACGGGGGCGAAGATCATCGACCTGCTGTTCGACCGCGTGGCGGCGGCCGGCGCCGGTCTGCTGGTCATCACCCACGATCCCGCCGTGGCCGAACGCGCCGGCCGCGTGCTGCGCATCGCCGATGGGCAGCTCGCGGAGTGAGTGCGGGGCTGAAGCTCGGCCGGCGCGACCTGGCGCAGGGCATCGGCGGGCTGTGGCTGCTGCTCGCCTGCCTGACCATCGCGGTCGCCGGCCTTGCCGCAGTGACCAGCCTGTCGAGCGCCATCGCCTCCACCATCGAGGGCCAGGCGCGTGACCTCCTCGGCGGCGACCTGGCGCTGAGCGTCGCCCAGCGTAGCGCCAGCGCGCAAGAGCGCACGGTCATCGACCGGCTCGGCACCGTCAAGGAAAGCGTGACCCTGCGCAGCACCGCACAGATCGGCAGCCAGACAGCGCTGGTGGACCTGTCCGGGGTGGACGAAGGCTGGCCCGCGGCGGGCCGCGTGACCCTGACCGAAGGACGACTGCCCGCCTCTGCCGGAGAAGCCGCTATTGGCCGCGAGCTTGCCGAGCGCTTCTCGCTCGATGTTGGAAGCCGGCTGCGGATGGGCTTTGCCGACTTCACGGTGAGCGGCATCATCGACAAGCTTCCCGCGCCGTCCGGCTTCGCGCTGGCGCCGCCCGTGCTTGTCGACCGCTCCGGCCTCGATGCCACCCGGCTGGTCCAGCCCGGAAGCCTGTACACCAGTACCTACCGAGTGGCGCTTGCCCCCGGCGCTCCGGCGCAGGGGATCGGCACCGACTTCCAGAAGCGCTTTCCCGAGGGCGGCTGGCGCGTCACCGACAAGGGCGAGGCCGCCGCCGGCACCCGCCGCTTCACCGAGCGGACCGGGCAGATGCTGCTGCTGATCGCGCTTGGCGCGCTAGGCATCGGCAGCATCGGCATCGCGTCCGCCGCCGGCGCCTTTGCCGCCTCGCGCCGAGCGACCATCGCCATCCTCAAGGTGCATGGCGCCCGCACCCGCGACCTCGCGCTGATGCTCGGCACCAGCGTCGCCCTGCTGGCGCTGATCGCCATTGTCCTCGGCCTGGCGGTCGGCGCCACGGTTCCGGCCATCGTCGGGCGTGCCGCCGCCGACCTTCTCCCGGTCGCGCCCGATCCCCGCCCGCAATGGGGCGCGCTCGCCCAGTCCGGCCTGTTCGGACTGCTGGTAACGATCGCGGCCGCGTGGGTGCCGTTGGCCCGAGCGGCGCGCGCCCGCCCTGCTGCCGTGCTGCGCGGCGACGTCGACGAGGGCCGGGTCGACCGCCGCGACCTCCTCGTCCCGCTGCTTGCGGCGGCGGGCGTCGCGGCACTCGCCATCTTCACCTCGGGCAATGAGGAAGTCACCGCCGCGACCCTCGCCGGCGGCGTTGCGCTCGCCTTCCTGTTCGCCGGCGCGGGCAAGCTGCTCGCCCTTCTCGCCCGCCGCTTCGGCGCCCGTGGCGGGCCGGTCACCAGGCTCGGCCTTGCCGCTTTGCACCGGCCGGGTGCCGCCACCGTCCGCCTCAGCGTCGCGCTGGGGCTAGGCCTGGCGCTGCTGGTGGCGCTGGCCGGCATCGGCGGGAGCGTCCGCGCCGAGCTGGGCGGAAGCATTCCGGCCAAGGCGCCCGCCCTGTTCATGCTGGACATCCCGGCCGCGGAGGACGCGCGCTTCCGGGCGCTTGCCGCACGGCACCTTCCCGGTGCCGAGCTGCGCCTGGTGCCGTCGCTGCGGGGGCCGGTCACCGCGCTCAATGGCCAGCCCGTGTCGGCGCTCAAGGCCATTCCCGAGGGCGCCTGGATCCTGCGCGGCGACCGCGGCCTGACCTTTGCCCGCGACCTGCCCGAGGGCAACCAGGTGGTGGAAGGCCGCTGGTGGCCGGCCGACTATGCCGGCCCGCCGCTGGTCAGCCTCGACATCGAGGCAGCGCGCGCGCTCAACCTCAAGATCGGCGACACCATGACCATCGCCGTGCTGGGCTCGCCGATCGAGGCGCGGATCGCCAGCTTCCGGACGATCGACTGGCGCACCTTCGGCTTCAATTTCGCCATCATCTTCGCGCCGGGCACGCTGGAGCAGGCGCCCTACACGCTGATGGCGACGGCCTCGCCCGAGCGGGGCGCGTCGACCCTGCCGTTCGAACGCGCTTTGGCCGCCGACCTGCCGATGGTCAGCACCATCCGGGTCAGCGACGTGGTGACGCAGGTCACCGCGATCCTCGAAGGCCTCGACAATGCCATCCGCCTGGCCACCCTTGTCGCCATCCTGATCGGGGTCACGGTGCTGGCCGGCGCGGTGGCCGCCACCCGGCGCACTCGGATGCGCGAAAGCGTGCTGCTGAAGCTGGTCGGCGCCACGCGCGGGCAGGTCCTGGCGGCACAGGGGATCGAATTCGCGGCGATGGCCGGCGGCATCGTTACCCTTGCTTTCGTGACCGGGACCGCGGCCGCTTACGGGGTTGTGACGTGGCTGTTTGAACTCCCGTTCAAGCCAGACTGGCCAAGCCTCCTGGCGCTTCCAGTCGCCGGCATGGTGGTGGCGGTTTTCACTGCTCTGGCAGCAGCTTGGCCGGCGCTGAGGGCCCGTCCCGCAACGGCACTCCGGGCGGTCTGAGCCGCGCTGGACGGCGCGATCGCGCGGAACCATCGTCGCGTCCTCGCCGTTGAGCCGGGCTGAAAGGATTGCCTGATCATGACCAATTTCCCGACCTTGGGCGAGCTGGGCCTGAAGCACGATCCGAAGGGACGCGGCTACCATGCCGTTTATCGTGAGCATGAAGTGAATCACTGCCCCGGATGCGGGCGAACCCACTGGCTGATCGGTCGGGTGTCGGCGGAATGTGCCTTTTGTGCCACCGCCCTTCCGCTCGCCGAAGCCAGCACACGCCATCACAACGGCCCTGCGGTTATCCAGCACCGCAACCGTAATCACGGACACGCCTGGGCGGCGTAATCCCACGTCCCCGCGGTGACAGGAGAGGGGCGCAGCAATGCCGCCGCGCCGACCGTATGGGGACGACTAACGCGAAGGTGAGAGCGCCGGTGTCCGCCTGACGGGCACCGGCGCATTGCATAGATCGACTCCGCCGGCCGGGATGTTGAAGAAGGCGTCCTTGCGATTGGCCCGCGCCCGCACATAGCTGGAGAAGCTGGCGCTGGCGGTGTTCATCACCTGGAAGCGCGGCCGCTCCGCCGCCGGCATCGCCGAGGCAAGCCGCACCGTCCCGATCATCCGCGCCACCGTGCCCGTCCGGTAGACGCCAAGCGCCTCCGTGCCGCGGGGCAGCGCCGACATCTGCTCGATGCCCTCCACCACCCGTCCGACCAGCGCGATGTTGCGATCGAGGTGGCGCGGGGCATGGCCGATCACGGCATAAAGCTCACCGCCCATGCCGGTGTCCGGGGCCATGTCGCGGCCGACGCCCACCATGCCGTAGCAATGCGTCAGATTGGCACGCCCGGTGGCAGGGTTCCAGGCGACCGGCCAGCCCAGCGCGTGCCCGACTCTCGGCGCATAGGCGTCGGCAAAGCCGAGCGGTCGCGGGGTGAGGCCGCGCAGCGGGCGGTCATATTCGGCCGGCGGCTTCTTCACGACAGAGGCAGGGACCGGCGGCCCGCCCTCGTTGACGCCCCATTGCGTGACGTAATTGTCCTGCACCCGGTAGATACTGGAATTGATCCAGTAGCCCGAGCCCGCGAGCGCCCGGATGTTGGCGACGTGCACCGGCGCGAAGGCCGGGGCCAGTTCGATGATCGTCCGTCCGCCGCCCTGATAGTCGATCACCAGCAGGTCTTCGGGCCTGACCTCGCGCCAGGCGGTCGTTGGCGCCTGGGCGACGATTTCGGATGGGGTCACAGGCTTGGCCGGGGCGGCGGCGGCCTGGGCGGCGAGGGCGAGGAGGATGCTCATGGGGGCAGCCTATCGCGTGGCGCGCGGTTGCGGTAGGCACTTCGGCCATGTTCCTTGCCAAGCTCATGCTGCTCGGGTCGGGCGAGCTGGGGCGCGAATTCGCGATCGCCGCCAAGCGCCTCGGCTGCCAGATCGTCGCCTGCGACCGCTATGCCGGTGCCCCCGCCATGCAGGTCGCCGATGCTGCCGAGGTCTTTTCCATGCTCGACGGAGCGGCGCTGCGGTCGGCTGTCGAGAAGCACCGCCCGGACTATATCGTGCCGGAGATCGAGGCGATCGACACGGCCATGCTGGCGTCGCTCGAAGGCGAAGGCTGGCACGTCGTCCCTTCTGCCAAGGCGGCGCAGCTGACCATGAACCGCGACGGCATCCGCCGCTTCGCCGCGGAGGAGCTTGGGCTCACCACCAGCCTTTACCGCTTCGCCGAGAGCGAGGAGGAAGCGCTGGCAGCGGCCCAGCATGTCGGCCTGCCCTGCGTGATCAAACCCGTCATGTCCTCCTCCGGCAAGGGCCAGAGCACGGCATCGACGCCGGACGAGGTGCGCGCCGCCTTCGCCTACGCCATCGATAAGATGCGCGGTGACCGGCCCCGCGTGATTGTCGAGGAATTCATCCGCTTCGACAGCGAGATCACCCTGCTGACGGTCGCGGCCACTGACGGTATCCACTTCTGTGCACCGATCGGCCACCGCCAGGAAGGCGGCGACTATCGCGAAAGCTGGCAGCCGGCGGAGCTCTCCCACCCGGTACTGAAGGACGCGCAGCGGCAGGCCGCGGCCATCGTCCGGGCGCTTGGCGGACGCGGGCTGTTCGGTGTGGAGTTCTTCATCGCCGGAGACCGCGCCATTTTCTCCGAGCTCAGCCCGCGCCCGCACGACACTGGCATGGTGACGCTGATTGGGCAGGAGCCGAACGAGTTCGAACTGCACCTGCGCGCGATCCTCGGCCTTCCGCTCGGGCCGATCGTCCAGCGTGGACCCAGTGCTTCAGCGGTGATCCTTGCCGACCGCCCGTCTCGCAAATTCCGCTTCGAAGGGGTTGGCACCGCGCTTCAGATGGGCACGGCGGAAACCCCGGTCGACCTTCGGCTGTTCGGTAAGCCGGAGACCCTTCCCAACCGGCGCATGGGCGTCGCGCTGGCAAGGGCGGCGAGCGTCGAGGCGGCGGTCACGGCGGCCAAGGCCGCGGCCGCTGCGGTGACCATCGCCTATGATGATGAGGAGGAGAAGTGAGCATGCGCGTGTTGGTTCTTGCCCTGCCGGTCGCCGCCCTTGCTGCCTGCGGAGGCGAGGCGAGCAGGGAAGCGACCACCAACCAGCCCGAGATCGCCGTTCGCAGCGAGGAGCAGAACCGGCTCCACCAGCTCAGCGACATGAACCGCGACATCGCGCTGAAGCGCGCCATCCTTGCCAGCGGGCTGCGTTGCCGGCGGGTCGTCCGCTCAGGCTATGTCACCGAGTATAACAAATTGTCGATGTGGCAGGCGGATTGCGATGACAATCGCAGCTGGGGCATCTTCGTCGGCCCGGACGGCAGCGCGCAGGTGCGTCCGTGCACCGACAATGCCAAGTTCCAGCTTCCCGAATGCAGGATTGCGGCCGACCCTAGCGGTCGGACCGAACGCGGCATCGCCAAGGCCGGCTAGTCACCGACCCGAGCGATCAGTCGCAGCGGCGGCTTTCCTTGAATTCGCCGTTGGCGGTCTTTTCGCGCACGACGATGCAATTGCCCTGCTTGGATTCCTCGCGCCAGCCGCCGCCCGCCGTAGCGACACGGTTGCCGGGCTTGGGCACGCGCTGTCCGTTGCAGATCATGTAGTTCATGCCCGGCGGCGACACGCAGCCCTGGCCACCCGCGGGCTGGGACGAGGCCGAAGCAGGCAGCGCAGCCAGACCCAGCCCGGCCGCGACAAGCGCAGTGGCAAAGGTGGTGCGGACAAACATGCTCATCGAATCGGCTCCCTATCAGGAAGCTGATCTAGCCCGGAGGACCTTAACCGTCGCTGACGACAGGTCGCACATTTTCTGGGACGAAGCGATCCGGCCCGTTTCGGGCCGGTTCAGCTTAGCCCTGGCGCGCCTTGAAGCGGCGGTTCGTCTTGTTGATGACGTAGGTCCGGCCACGACGACGGATCACCCGGCAATCCCGGTGACGATCCTTGAGGCTCTTGAGCGAATTGCGAATCTTCATGGCGGGTTGACCCGTCTTTCTAATCTGGTTGTCAGCTGACGCCCCGAGGGCTTCGGCCAGCGCCCCTATGGGAGGGGCGGCTCTGAGTCAAGGTTGGGCGCGCTCTAGCGGCTGAGCTTTGGCTGCGCGGCGGCGAAGGTCCGGCCGAAATAGCTGTCGGCATACCAGCGCGGGCGTTCGGGCGCGTCAGCCAGTTGCCGAGCGATCCGATAGTTGAGCTCGCCAAAGCGCGCCGCCGCGTCCCAGTCGATCCCCTGCGCCACGTCGTCGCACGGACTATGGTAGCAGCCTCCCAGGAACTTCTTCCACTGCGCTTCGCCGCCATTGGCATAGCCGGTCATCAGGAACACGCTCGGCACACCGCGGGTGACGAAGCGATAATGGTCGGAGCGGGTGAACAGCCCCTGCTCCGGCATCGGGTCGGCCGAGGCAGTGACCTGCATCGCCTTGCCCGCTTCCCCCACGGCCTCCACGATGTTGCTATGCTCGGCCCCGAACGGAATGACGTCGCGGAACGGGTACAGCAGCAGCGGCATGTCGAGGTTCACCAGCGCCGCGATGCGGGGCAGCGGAACCGTCGGGTTGGTGGCGTAATAATCGGCACCGGTCAGGCCGATCTCCTCGCCGGTAACCGCCAGGAACAGGAGGCTGCGCCCCGGCGCCTGGCCAGAAGCGACAAAGGCGCGAGCGGTTTCGAGCATGGTGGCGATGCCGCTGGCGTTGTCGAGAGCGCCATTGTTGATCGCGTCCTCACCCGGCTTGGCATTCCTGCTCACCCCGATGTGATCAAGGTGCCCCATCAGCGCGATATGTTCGCCCGACAGCTTGGGATCGGCACCCGGAAGCACGGCAACCACATTCGGGCTGGTGAAATCCTCCCACTTGCTGCTTGCCTGCACGCTGAGCTGACCGGTGAGCGGAAATGCCTTGAGCGGGCGTCCTGCGGTGGCGTCGGCCTGGACCGTGGCGAGCGGCTGGCGGGCGCCGGCAAAGAAGCGCTCGGCCGTCGCCTTGGTCAGTGTCATGCGCAGCAAGGGCGCCGCGCGGCCCTGCCCCGAACCGCCCTTGCCGTCGGCCCAGTTGGTCAGCGGGCGGGCAGCGGCACCAGCCGGCGAGCCCCAGCTGGCGGCAGGGTTGGCCGGGATCTCGACATAGCCCACCGCACCGCGGGCGGCGGCGGTCTGCGGCTTGACCTGGTTGAGGTGCGCGGCGACGTCACTGCGCAGGCCCTTGGGAGTGCCGCTGAAGGCGACCACGATCTTGCCCCTCGCGTTGACCCCGCGATAATCGTCACGTCCGAGCACGGGATCGGAAATGCCGTAGCCGACGAACACCAGCCCGGCGTCGACCTTGAGGTCCTTGGTGACCAGGTTCGGACGGACCGCGATATCGGTCCCTTGTGCCAGCGGCGCCGTGCTGTTGCCGCTCCTGAAGCTGATGGTCGGCGGCGCGGCCAGCGTGGCCCGGCGGTACGGCACCTGCTGGTACCAGCTGCCGTTGTCGCCGCCCGGCTTGAGGCCCAGCGCCTGCAGCTGGCTGACCACATAGCTCGCCGCGATCTCATGGCCCCGGCTACCGGTGTCGCGGCCTTCAAGCAGGTCGCTCGACAGGAATTCGACATGCGCCCGGACCCGGTCGGCCGCATTGGTCGGGGCGATGGTGGCGGAGGGCTGGGCGGCGCCGATCAGCGCAAAGGCGAGCGGCAGGACAGCAAAGGTGATGGGGCGCAACGGGCGATCTCTCACTTAGGAAAGGCGGCGCTCCCAGTCGAGCGCGCTCTTGATGATGGTGGCGGTATCGGCGAACCGCGGTTCCCAGCCGAGCCGTTCGACCAACCGGCGGTTGGAGGCGACCAGTTGCGGCGGATCGCCGGCGCGGCGCGGCCCAAGCACGCGCTTGACCGGCGTGCCGTTCACCTCGTCCAGCGCGTCCAGCATCTCCAGCACCGACGTGCCACGCCCATAACCGCAGTTGAGGGTGAAGCTTTCCGTCGGCGACGCGATCAGCGCCTCCAGCGCAAGGACGTGGGCGCTGGCGAGGTCGGAGACGTGGATATAGTCCCGGATGCAGGTGCCGTCGAGGGTCGGGTAATCGGTCCCGAACACGTCCACATGGGTGCGCTTGCCGACCGCCGCCTCGCAGGCAACCTTGAGCAGGTGGGTCGCGCCCTTGCTGGCCTGGCCCGAGCGGCCCTCCGGATCGGCGCCGGCGACGTTGAAGTAGCGCAGCGCGCCATAGTTGAAGGCACCCGTGGCGGCGATGTCGCGCAGCATCTGCTCGGTCATCAGCTTGGACCAGCCATAGGGGTTGATCGGGCGGGTCGCGCTGTCCTCGTCGAGCGGCACCGTTTCGGGCGCGCCATAGGTGGCGGCGGTTGAGGAGAAGAGGATGTGGCGGACGCCCGCCTTCATCGCGGCGCCGATCAGGGCATGGCTGGCGACCGTGTTGTTGCGGTAGTAATAATGCGGGTCGGAGACGCTTTCGGGCACCACGATGGAGCCTGCGAAGTGCATGATCGCGGCGACCGGATGGGCGGCGAACAGGGCGACCATCGCCTCGGCGTCGCCGACGTCGACCTCGACCAGCGGCACGCCCTGCGGAATGGCTTCGCGGCGGCCGTTGGAGAGGTTGTCGGCGACCACCACCGGCCAGCCGGCGTCATGGAGGGCGAGAACGGCGTGGCTGCCGATGTACCCGGCGCCGCCGGTGACGAGAATGGTAGGCTTGCTCATGGGCTCAGCCGCTAGCGGCGCGGCGGCGCCAAGGAAAGCCTGGCCTCGCCTAGCTGACCCGGGTCCAGACCTGGGTCTTGCAGAAGAGGCCGGCGACGCAGCCCGACACCTTCATCTGGTTGCGCGAGGCGATGGTGACGGTGCTGCCGACCTTGCGGCCGAGCTTGGGGACAAAGACCTGCCCCTTCCAGCGACCCGAGCCGGCCGGGCGCAGGCCGGTGAGCATCTGCTCGCCTTCCAGTTCGTCCATACCGTACCTGGCGGCCTTGGCCTCCTCGCGCGCAGTGGCGCTGACGACCTTGCCGCACCAGGCGGGGCCGCAAGGCGCGATCCGCACCACCACCGACCTCTTGGGGTTGGTCCACAGTCCCTCGAGCGGGCTGGCAGCCAGGGCCGGAGCCGGAAGGGCCAGCGTCAGGGCGGCCGCGAGGGAGAGAATCATTGTGCGCATAAGCGTTTGTTTAACCGATGAAGCCTTGCCTCAAGCTTGCTCAACAGTGGCAGGAATATGGCGACCGCACCTCCCGAAGTTCTCGAAGTTCACATAGGGCGGACGTTTCGCGGCGGCCCCTTTCGTCCCTTGTCCGTCCCTGAGCCGTCGAGGCAGCCAAGCAGCGCCAATCCTACTTTGCAAGCAGCTCAATAGGTCGGGCAGTTGATCACCCGCGCCTTGGGGATCACCTCCGCCTGGCGCGGATGGCGGGCCATGGGCGGGCGGCTCGGCCCTGCCCCGTCGCCGCGCCCGACCCGGGGGTCGAGCGTCTGGCCGTCGTTCAGGTCACGCAGGCGCGGGCTGTCGTCCTCCAGCCGGCTGGCGATGAGGTGGCACACCGCTTCGTCATGCTGGACCAGCCCGTGGACCACCATCAGCCGCGCGCCCATGACGATCCGGCGCTGCGCCGCAAAGGCGTCGGGCCAGACCACAAGGTTGGCGGTTCCGGTCTCGTCCTCCAGCGTGATGAAGCAGACCCCCTTGGCGCTGCCCGGCCGCTGGCGGATCAGGACCAGGCCGGCGAGGCTGACGCGCTTGCCATAGGGAATGGCGCGCAGGTCGCAGGCGCGGACGAAACCGCGGGCCGCATAATGATCGCGCAGGAACTGCATCGGATGCGCCTTCAGGCTGAGGCGCACGGTCTGATAGTCGCTGACCACATGCTCGGCGAGCGGCATGGTGGGAAGCGTCGCCTTGCCCCGCTCCTCGCCTTCCTCCCGCGTCCGGGCAGCGGCGAATAGCGGCAGCTCCGGCACCGGGCGAAGCGCGCGGGCATCCCATAGCGCCTGCCGCCGGTCGAGACCCATCGAGCGGAAGCAATCGGCCTCGGCCAGCTTGACGATGGCATGGGGCGGCACGCCGCCGCGGCGGTGCAGCTCCTCGATGGTCTCGTAGGGGGCGCCGGCCACCACCCGCGCGGCGTCCATCTCTCGGAGGCCCTCGACCTGGCGCAGGCCGAGGCGAAGCGCCGGTCCCGGTCCTTCCAGCGAGCAGTCCCACCCACTGTCGTTGACGTCCACCGCCAGCACCGTCACCCCGTGCAGCTGCGCGTCCTTCACGATCTGCGCCGGCGCGTAGAAGCCCATCGGCTGGCTGTTGAGCAGCGCGCAGGCGAAGGCGGCGGGGTAGCGCCAGCGCAGCCAGCTGGAGACATAGACGAGGTGCGCAAAGCTGGCGGCGTGGCTCTCCGGGAAGCCATATTCGCCAAAGCCGCGGATCTGGTGGAAGCAGCGCTCGGCGAACTCCCGCTCGTAGCCGCGGGTGACCATCCGCTCGACCATCTTGTCCTGGAGGAGATCGATGGTGCCGCGGCTGCGGAAGGTCGCCATCGCCTTGCGCAACTGGTTCGCCTCGGCGCTGCTGAACTTCGCCGCATCGAGCGCGATCTTCATCGCCTGTTCCTGGAACACCGGCACGCCAAGCGTCCGCTTGAGGATGCGTTCGAGTTCGTCGGGCGGTCCGTGATCGGGCGAGGGGCGCGGGTATTCGACCTTTTCCTTGCCCTGGCGGCGCTTCAGGAACGGGTGGACCATGTCGCCCTGGATCGGGCCGGGGCGGACGATCGCGACTTCGATCACCAGGTCGTAGAAGCAGCGGGGTTTCAGGCGCGGGAGCATGTTCATCTGCGCCCGGCTTTCGATCTGGAACACGCCCAGCGAATCGCCCTTGCACAGCATGTCGTAGACGCGCGGTTCCTCGCGGGGCACGGTGGCGAGGTCGAGCTTCACCCCGTGCGTGTCCTCGATCAGGCCGAAGCATTTGCGGATGCAGGTCAGCATGCCGAGCGCGAGGACGTCGATCTTGAGGATACCGAGATCCTCGATGTCGTCCTTGTCCCATTCGATAAAGGTGCGGTCGGGCATGGCGCCGTTGCCGACCGGCACGGTTTCGATCAGCGGGCGCTCGGTCAGGATGAAACCGCCTACATGCTGCGACAGGTGGCGCGGCATGCCGATCAGCTGCTCGGCGAGGCGGATGGTGCGGGCGAGGTGCGGGTCGGTGAGGTCGAGCCCGGCTTCCTTGACGTGAGTCTCGGTGACGTCCTCGCCCCAGCCCCAGATGGTGCCGGCGATGGCGGCGCAAATGTCTTCGGAAAGGCCCATCACCTTGCCCACCTCGCGGATGGCGGAGCGCGGGCGATAGTGGATCACGGTGGCGCACAGGCCGGCGCGGTCGCGGCCATATTTCTCGTAGATGTGCTGGATCACCTCCTCGCGCCGCTCATGCTCGAAATCGACGTCGATGTCGGGCGGCTCCTTGCGCTCTTCGGAGATGAAGCGTTCGAACAGCAGGTCGGTGTCGGCGGGGTCGACCGCGGTGATCTGCAAGCAGTAGCAGACCGCGCTGTTGGCGGCCGAGCCGCGGCCCTGGCACAGGATCGGCGGCTCGCACGAACGGGCAAAGGCGACGATCGAGTGGACGGTCAGGAAGTAGCGGGCGAAGTCCAGCTTCTCGATCAGCTGCAGTTCGTGGCGAAGCTGGGCGGCGACCTTGTCGGGGACGCCTTGCGGATAGCGCTCCTCCGCGCCGGCCCAGGTCAGCACCTCGAGATGGGCCTGCGGGCTGAGGTCGTCGGGCACGCTTTCGCGCGGATATTCATATTTGAGCTCGTCGAGGCTGAAGTGAAGCGCGTCGGCAAAGTCGCGGGTGGCCCGAAGCGCATGGGGCCAGCGTTCGAACAGCCGCGCCATCTCCTCCGGTCCCTTGAGGTGCCGCTCGCCATTGGCGTGGAGGCGGAAACCGGCTTCGGTAAGCGTCGTTTTCTCGCGGATGCAGGTCAGCACGTCCTGCAGCGGGCGCTTGGCGGGCGTGTGGTAGTGGACGTCGTTGGAGGCGAGGATGGTGCCGCCGAAGGAGCGGGCGAGGCGGTCGAGCCGCTCGATCCGGGCGAGGTCGTCGCCGCGGTAGAGGTGGGTGGCGGCGATGTGGCGAAGGTCGGGGACGGCCGCGCGGATCGCCGGGAGCTGCGCCTCGAAGGCGTCGAGGTCGTCGCCCGGCCAGGCAATGAAGGCGATGCCTTCCCGGTGCTCGGCGACGTCGGCGAGGTGAAGATCGCACTCCCCCTTGATCGCGCGGCCCTGGCCGAGGCTGAGCAGGCGCGAGAGGCGGGCATAGCCTTCGCGGTCGATGGGATAGGCGAGGAGTTCGACTTCTCCCTTCCCGCATGCGGGAGGGGCTGGAGGAGGGCTTGTGGAAACCAGCCGCAACAGGCTCTCACCGTCCGGCGCTGATGCGCCTCCTTCCCCTCCCGCATGCGGGAGGGGAGTGCAATCCACCACCAGCCGGCAGCCGATCAGCGGTGTGAGCCCGGCCGTCCTGGCATTGCTGTGGATCCGCACCACGCCGGCCAGCGTGTTGCGGTCGGCGACACCGATGGCGTCCATGCCGAGGTTCATCGCCTGCGGGATCAGCTCCACCGCGTCCGACGCGCCGCGCAGGAAGGAGAAGGGGGTGGTGACGCCGAGCTCGACAAAGGATGCGCGGGGAATGGGTGGCAGCGGCCCGTCGCGCCATTCGAGGCGGCGGCGGGCATAGCCTTCCTGTTCAGGCATGGCCCCTCCTCACGCGAACAGCCCGTGGACGAACCATTCGGGCGCGCCGCCCCGGCCGTCGCCGACGACTCCTTCGCGGAAGATCCAGAAGCGGCGGCCGTCGGCATCCTCGACCTTGTAATAGTCGCGCAGCCGGGCGCTCGACCGTTCGCGCCACCATTCGGGCGAGACCCGCCGCGGCCCCTGCGCACGGGCGATGTCGTGGACCCGGCGGCGCCACACGAAGCGGCGCGGCAGGCCTTCGGGCGTCGCATAGATGACGGTGATGCCCTCGGGCCGGTCAAGCAGGCGGGTGGGATCGTCGGCGGGTCCGGCGGGCGCATCGGCTGGCGGAGGCGCGTCCACCCCTTCCACCCAGCCCGCCGCGCGCTCCGGCATGTGGCTTTGCACCGCCCTCGGCCGCCGCACCTTGGCTGCGCCGAGGCGGACGCTCAGCCGGTCGATCAGCGCCGCCACCGCCACCTCGCCGGGCGGAGACCCAAGCAAGGCATCCTGCGCCGAATCGAGCCGTTCCCACCAGCGCACCTCCAGCGCAAAGGCGTCGATCCCGAAGCCGGGGTCGATCCCCTGCCGCTCGAGAATGCCGGACAGCAGGCGGTGGAGGTGCGCGGGCTCGCGGCTGGGGATGGAGGTCGCCACCTGGACGTCGCCGACGCTGCCGTCGACCCGGAAGGCGGTGAGCGCGAGGTGGCGGGCGCCGAGCTTGCGGCGCTCGAGCTCGGCGGCGAGGCGCGGGACGAGCTGGCGCAGCGCCTCGGCTGGTGCCTCAGGGTGGACCACCGGTTCCTTGATCGGGAGCAGGGCGCGGGGCGGTGGGTCTTCGGGGAGCGGGGTGAGCGGTTCGGGCTTGCGGCCGAGCGCGCGGTCGAGCGCATCGAGCGGATGCTCGTCCTTGGGAAAGCGGCGGGCGAGCGACTTGCGCGGGACGCCGGCGAGGTCGCCGATCTGCTTGAGGCCGAGGCGGACCAGCATGTGGCTGGCTTGCCGAGACAGGCGCAGGGCCGCGACCGGCAGGGGCGCAAGGATGCGGTGGAGCTCGTCCGGAGCGGCCCGGCGTTGCTCGCGGCCGTAGCGGGCCAGTGCCCAGGCCGCGCCGGCGGTGGGGGCGATCGCGGGCTGGGCGCTGATCGCCATGGCCGCGAAACGGGCTTCGATGTCGGCGAGCAGCGCCTCCTCACCGCCGAACAGATGGGCGACGCCGGTGACGTCGAGCCGCAGCGCGTCGGGGCCGTCGAGCTCGACCAGCGGCGACCAGCGGCTGGCCCAGCGGGCGGCGGCGCGGAGCCAGGCGGCTTCGCCCGCAAGGTCGGCGGCTTCGGCTTCCAGCGCCGGATCGAGCGCGCGGGCGTCGGCGAGGCGGGCGCCGGGCCAGGCCCCGCGCTCGGCGGCGGCAGGGGTGACGGCATGGATCAGCTGCCCATGACGGCCCTCGACGGTGAGGACCAGCGGCCGGGCCAGCGCGTCGTCAGGCGCGGCGTTGCCACCCGCCCAGCGCTCGATCGCGAGGTTCGGCAGCCACAGGGAGCAGATCCGCCGGGTCATTGCCGGTGCTTTCCGGGCCGAGCAGCCAGGTGGCGGGGTGCCGCCGGCGTGAGCGGAACAGCTCGGCCGACCAGCGTGGCGCACCCGGCGCCTTGGGGTCGAAGGTGTGGGCAAGGCTTGGCGCGCTGGCCAGCCGCCAGCGTTCGCGCGCGCCGCTGAGGTTGGCCGCGCCAGCCAGCCGGACCAGCCAGCAGGCGACGCCGGTGCGCTCCGCCGCGACCGCCAGCCGGCGCGTGGCGGTGAAGTCGAGCGCTTGCGGGTCGCCCCACAATTCGCCGATCACCCCGCCTAGGCCTTCGCATCGGAGCCCCTCCTCCATCGCCCACAAAGCGGCCTTGGCGTCGCGCGCCTCGACATGGATGAGGTTGGGGCCGAGCGGCCCCAGGCCCGCGGCATGGACCCGCCCCGATTCAAGAATGGCCATGCGTTCCTGCACCCACAGCAAGGGCTTGGCAGGCGAGAGGTGATGGAGGACGAAGCCGGTCCAGCCGGCATCGCGGGGGAGCGCGGGGAAGAGTTCGGAGAGGATCGCCTGCCCGGCAGGCTGGACGTGCGAGGAAGCAGCCCGAGCCCCGGCCACCGCCGGTGCACAGCTTTCCCCAGCCGCGCGGGAACCCCCGCCGGCGACGAGATGAAGACCTCGTTCCACACGACTCGCAACGCTCATGTTCTACTTTTGTTCTTATTCGCGCGAGTCCGCGAACAGAGTCAATCGGGCGACTCGTGGCACCCGCATGAGCGTTGCGAATGGCCGGGCCTAGCGCCCGATCATCGCCTCCGGCCGGACCACCCGATCGAAGGTCTCGGCATCGACCAGGCCGAGTTCCAGCCCGGCTTCCTTGAGCGTCTGGCGCTTCTTGTGGGCGTGCTTGGCGATGGTCGCGGCATTGTCGTAGCCGATCTCGGGCGCCAGCGCGGTGACCAGCATGAGGCTGCGCCCGACCAGCTCGGCGATATGCTCCTCATTGGCGGTCATGCCTTCGACGCAGCGTTCGGCGAAGCTGACCATCGCAATGCTGAGCAGTTCGACCGAGCGCAGCACGTTCGACCCGATCAGCGGCATGAAGACGTTCAGTTCGAAATGGCCCTGCATGCCGCCGACGGTCACCGCCTGGCCGTTGCCGATCACCTGGGCGCAGACCATCGTCAGGCTTTCGACCTGGGTCGGATTGACCTTGCCCGGCATGATCGAGCTGCCCGGCTCGTTCTCGGGAAGACTGAGTTCGCCCAGCCCTGAGCGTGGGCCGGAGCCGAGGAAGCGGATGTCGTTGCCGATCTTGGTCAGCGCGACCGCCAGCGTGGCGAGCGCGCCGTGGAAGAAGACCAGCCCGTCACGCGCGGCCATTTCGGCGAACTTGTTGGGCGCAGGCTCGAACCGGCTGCCGGCAATGTCGGAGATGGCCGCGCACATGTCGTCGGACCAGCCGGCGGGCGCGTTGAGGCCGGTGCCGACCGCGGTGCCGCCGATGGCGAGCTTGCGCAAGTTACCTTCGAGCGCGCCCTCGATCCGGGCGCGACAGCTCTTGAGCTGGGCGGCATAGCCCGAGAATTCCTGGCCCAGCGTCAGCGGGGTGGCGTCCTGGGTGTGGGTCCGGCCGATCTTGACGATCGAGTCCCATTCCTTGGCCTTGGCATCGAGCGCGGCGGTGAGGCGCTCGAGCGCGGGATAAAGCTGCTGTTCGGCCGACAGCACCGCCGCGACGTGAAGCGCGGTCGGGAAGCTGTCGTTGGAGCTCTGGCTCTTGTTCACATGGTCGTTGGGGTGGACCGGGCTCTTGCCGCCCTTGCCCGACCCAAGCGCCTCGTTGGCGATGCCGGCGATCACCTCGTTGACGTTCATGTTGGTCTGGGTGCCGCTGCCGGTCTGCCAGATGGTGAGCGGAAACTGGTCGTCGTGATTGCCCGCGATGATGGCCGAGGCGGCGCTCTCCATTGCGTCGGCAAGGCGGGCGTCGAGGCCATGCTTGCGGTTAACCCGCGCCGCCGCCTGCTTCACGATCGCCTGCGCATGGACCAGCCGGATCGGCATCCGCTCCCGCTCACCGAACGGAAAATTGCCGAGGCTGCGCTGGGTCTGCGCGCCCCAATAGCAGTCGGCCGGGACCTCGATCGGGCCAAAGCTGTCGGTTTCGGTGCGGGTGTTGGTCATGCGTTCTCCGTCGCGCCCGCTGCACGCGGGCTGCCTGTCGTTTGTCGGGGAGCGCTAAAGAGGATGAGGGTGGCCGGATCAAGCCCGGCGGCACGCGGCCTTACTTCTTGCGGGTGAAGTCGACCGAGACGACGTTGGAGCCATCTTCCACCGGGACGGCGGTCGGCGCGTCATTCTCGGGCTCGTCATGCTCTTCGTGACCGTCGTTTTCGGCGCCATTGGCCTGGAACTTGAGGCTGAAGTCGACCGCCGGATCGACGAAGTCGGTGACCGCCGCAAAGGGCACGCGAAGCATCGCGGGAACGCCGCCGAAGCTCAAGCCCACCGTGAAGAAATCGGGCGCGACGTGGAGGTCCCAGTAGCGGTGCTGGATGACGATGGTCATCTCGTCCGGGAAACGCTGGGCGAGATGCTTGGGGATCTCGACCCCCGCCATGCGGGTCCGGAAGGTGATGTAGAAATGGTGTCCACCGGGCAGCGCGCCGCCCTGTTCGACCGACGACAGCACCCGGCCGACCACGTCGCGCAGGGCTTCCTGCACGATCTCGTCGTAGGGAATCAGGCTTTCTGGGCTATCGTCGGCCATGTCCCGAACTGGTAGCGAGGTGCCTCACAGGGTCAACCGGGAAACGCGCGCAATGCCAATTGATCACAAGCAGCCGTACGATGAGAACAATATCTTCGCCCGCATCCTGCGCGGCGAATTGCCGGCCGAGACGGTGCTGGACACCGAGCATGCCTTGGCGTTCCACGACATTGCGCCCGCGGCGGCGGTGCACGTGCTGGTGATCCCCAAGGGCGCCTACGTCAGCTGGGACGATTTCTCGGCCCATGCGTCGGATGCCGAAATCGCCGGCTTTATCCGCGCGATTGGCGAGACCGCGCGGATGGTCGGGGCCGAGCCGGGAGGTTACCGGCTGCTCGCCAACACCGGCAAGCGCGCAGGCCAGGAAGTGCCGCACCTCCACGTGCACCTGTTCGGCGGGCAGCCGCTTGGACCCATGCTGGCGCGCTGAAGCAACAGTTTCAGGCCGTGTGACAGAGGGATTGCACCGGCGAAACAAGCCGCTAGGCTCCCGCGCCACACGGCTCAAGTCATGCCGCCTAAGGGGACCTTGATGAAATTTGCCCGCGTCAAACCGCTCGACGCCATTCTGGCGACGGCCGAGAAGAAGTCGCTCCACCGCTCGCTAGGCGCACTCCAGCTGACCCTGTTCGGGATCGGCTGTGTGATCGGCACCGGCATTTTCGTTCTGACCTCGGCCGGCGCGCAAAAGGCCGGCCCGGGTCTGATGCTGGCCTTTGCCATTGCCGGTGCCATCTGCATTGTCGCCGCGCTCTGCTATGCCGAGATCGCGGCGATGATCCCGGTCGCGGGGTCCGCTTACACCTACACTTACTCGGTCATGGGTGAGCTACTGGCCTGGACGGTCGGCTGGGCGCTGGTTCTGGAATATGCGGTCGCCGCGTCGGCGGTGTCCGTCGGCTGGTCTGGCTACTTCTCAGGGACCATCCTGAACGAGTTCTTCGGCATACAATTGCCCGCCTGGCTTGCGGCGGGACCGCTCGCACTGGGCGGCGCTCCTGGCGGCCTGATCAACCTGCCGGCGCTGGTGATCGCCCTGCTGGTCACCTGGCTGCTGATGATCGGCACCAGCGAAAGCGCCAAGGTCAATGCCGTGCTGGTGGCGATCAAGGTCACGGCGCTGACCGCCTTCATCATCCTCACCCTTCCCGCCGCTGAAGCGGAGAAGTTCAATCCCTTCCTTCCGGCCGGCGTGTTCGGCGGCTTCGGGTCGGGCATCGGCGCGGTGGGTGCCGCGGCGACGATCTTCTTTGCTTATGTCGGCTTTGACGCTGTTTCGACTGCGGCGGAAGAAACCCGCGATCCGCAGAAGAACGTTCCGATCGGCCTGGTCGGCAGCCTCCTGTTCTGCACCGTCTTCTATATCCTGGTCGCGGCCGGCGCCATCGGTGCGTCGCCGACGGGCGGTCAGCCGATCATGGGCCCGAACGGCATCCCGTTCCCGGCCGGCTCGGCCGAGCTCGCCCGCCAGTGCGCCCTGCCGCAGTATAGCGAATGGCTGGTCTGCTCCAACGAGGCGCTCGCCCACGTGCTGCGCGAGATCGGCTACTCGTCGATCGGCAACATGCTCGGCATCGCGGCCTTTGTCGCCCTGCCGTCGGTCATCTTGATCCTGCTGTTCGGCCAGACCCGCATCTTCTTCGTGATGAGCCGCGACGGCCTGCTTCCCGAGAAGCTGTCGACCATCCACCCCAAGTGGAAGACCCCGTACATCGTCACGGCGATCACCGGCGCGGTGGTGGCGGTCGCGGCGGCCTTCCTGCCGGTCGGCGCTCTGGCCGATATCGCAAATGCGGGTACGCTTTACGCCTTCATGATGGTGGCAATCGCGGTGATGATGCTGCGCAAGACCGAACCCAATCGCCCGCGCAAGTTCAAGACGCCGGCGCTGTGGCTGCTCGGGCCGTTGACCATTGCGGGCACGATCTTCCTGTTCCTCAATCTGCCGTTCGAAGCAATGATCGTGCTTCCGGCCTGGGCGGCGATCGGGCTCGTGATCTATTACCTCTACGGCTATCGCCACAGCCACCTTGGCCGCGGCATCGTCGAGGTACCGGAAACGGACGTCGACAAGCTGGAACCGAACATCGCCGGGATCGGCGGCGAAGGTGGTCCGGTTACCCGCGACTGATCCTCTCAGGGATTGAAGCCAAAACAAAAGGGCCGGTGCAGCGATGCACCGGCCCTTCTTGTTGGCGAGGGTAGCGGCGACCTAGAGAATGTCGCCAGCCAGCGCCCTCAGATCCATCTCGGGACGGGCGCCGTAATGCTGGATCACCTCGGCCGCGGCGATGGCGCCGAGGCGGAGCGAGGCTTCCAGCCCGAGCCCACGGGCCTGACCGGCAAGGAAGCCGGCCGCGAACAGGTCGCCGGCACCGGTGGTATCGACCAGCCGCTCGATCGGCTCGGCCGGGACCGAGGCACGCTCGGATCCGGCGACCGCCACTGCGCCATTCTCGCTGCGGGTGACGGCCAGCACCGGCACCTTGGCCGACAGGGCGGCAAGGCCCGCTTCGAAGTCGGTTTCGCCAGTCATTGCCAGCAGCTCGGCCTCGTTGGCGAACAGGATGTCGATCTTCTTCTCGTCCAGCAGGCGGTGGAAGCCGTCGCGGTGACGGTCGACGCAGAAGGTATCGCTAAGCGTGAAAGCGACCTTGCGGCCCGCCTCGCGGGCGGCGGCAATGGCCGCTTCCATTGCGGCGCGCGGCACCTCCGGGTCCCACAGATAGCCTTCGAGATAGAGGATGCCGGCGTCGCGTACCGCAGCGAGGTCGATCGCGTCGGGCGACAGCTGCTGCGCGGCGCCGAGGAAGGTGTTCATGGTCCGCTGCGCATCGGCGGTGACCAGGATCAGACAGCGAGCGGTGGCGCCGACGTCGCCGCGGGCAGGCGTGTCGAAGTCGACGCCAAGGCTGCGGATGTCATGGGCGAAGATCGCGCCGAGCTGGTCGTCGGCGACCTGGCCGATGAAAGCGGTCCTGATCCCCAGCGCGGCGAGACCCGCGGCGGTGTTGCCGGCCGATCCGCCGCTCGCCTCGCGGCCCGGACCCATCAGGCCGTACAGACGCTCGGCCTCCGCTTCGTCGATCAGTCTCATGCTCGCCTTGTCGAGGCCCTGCGCCTGGAGAAAGGCATCGTCGGCATCGGAAATCACATCAACGATGGCATTGCCGATGGCGAGCACGTCGTAACGGGGAGCGGTCATGGAATGTCCTGATCAGGGGAAAGTGGCGCGCGCCCTACCCGCATCAGGCGGTTCAGGGAAGGTCAGGGGTGCCGCGCCCAAGGTTGCCTCCTCCTGCCACAGATGACAAAGCCCCTGCCCATGCGCCGCCTGTTTCCGCTTGCCACCCTTCTCGTCGCCGCTTGCGCCACCACACCGCGGCCAACTCCCGCCCCGGTTCCGAGTACCCCGCAGCCGGCGCCGGTGCGCACCAACCTCAGCGGCCTTTCCGAGGCCGAGCTCCTCGCGAAATTTGGCCCCGCGCCGTTCCGGGTGCGCGAGGGAAGCGGACTCAAGCTCCAATGGCAGAATGGGACCTGCGTGCTCGACACCTATCTGTATCCGCCGGTGAGCGGATCGGGCGCGGCGACCGTGCTCCACGCCGATGCGCGGCGGCCCGGCACGGGCGAAACGGTGCCGGTGGAAGGCTGCGTCGCTAGCCTGGCGACCCGCTGAGGAGCCGGGCGACCGCCCACTCGGCCGCTTCCGCCACCACCGGATCCTCGTCCCCGCGCAGCGCCTCGACCCGGCCGAGCAGCGCCGGGTCCCCGCTGTTGCCGGCCGCGACCAGGCAATTGCGGAGGAAGCGCTTGACCCCGACCCGCTTGATCGGGCTGCCCGAGAACAGCTCCCGGAAGCTCGCATCGTCCAGCGCCAGAAGGTCGCCGAGCGCCGGCGCCACCAGTTCGGCGCGCGGCAGGAAAGCGCGGTTGGCCTGGGCCTGGGCGGCGAAGCGGTTCCACGGGCACGCCGCGAGGCAATCGTCGCAGCCGTAGATGCGGTTGCCCAGCGCCTCGCGATACTCGAGCGGGATGGGCCCGGAATGTTCGATCGTCAGGTAGGAAATGCACTTGCGCGCATCCATTCGGCGCGGGCCATCGATCGCGCCGGTCGGGCAGGCGACCATGCAGCGGGTGCAGCTTCCGCAATGGTCGCGGGCGGGTGGATCGGGTTCCAGCTCCAGCTCGGTGAAGATCACGCCAAGGAACAGCCAGTTGCCGTGGGCCCGCGACAGGAGGTTGGTGTGCTTGCCCTGCCAGCCGATCCCCGCCGCGGCCGACAGCGGCTTTTCCATTACCGGCGCGGTGTCGACAAACACCTTGAGCTCGCTTGGGACCGCATCGACGATGAAGCGGGCGAGCGCCTTCAGCGCCTTCTTCACCGTTTTGTGATAGTCGGCGCCCTGCGCATAGACGCTGATGCGCCCAAGTGACGCCTCGCTTTCGAGCGCCCGAGGGTCGCCCTCCGGCGCATAGCTCATCGCCAGCGCGATCACGCTTCGTGCCTCGGGCCAAAGCCCCTGCGGGCTGGCCCGCTGCCCTGCTCGTTCCTCCATCCAGCCCATGGAGCCATGGCGCCCCTCGGCCAGCCATTCGCGCAGCCGCTCGCCCGCTTCCGGCACCGCATCGGCGCGGGCAAAGCCGCACGTCACGAAACCCAGCCGCTCGGCCTCGACGCGTATCCGTTCCTTAAGGCTTGCGGGTTCAAGCACCGGCGCTCACTACAGGTCGATGCCGGGGGAGGCCAGTCGCGTGCAGGGGCAAGAGGGGTTCGCGGTCGAAGCGCAGGACCTCGTCAAATATTTCGGTGCCAAGCGCGCGGTCGATGGAGTCAGCCTGGCTGTGCCGACCGGCAGCATCTTCGGCCTGCTCGGACCCAATGGCGCGGGCAAGACCACGACATTGCGCATGCTGCTGGGCATCATCGACCCGGACAGCGGCACCCGCTCCCTGCTCGGCCGCTCCGCACCGCTGACCTCCGCCAACGAAGTCGGCTACCTCCCCGAGGAGCGCGGCCTCTACCCCTCGATGACCGCGCGGGAGGCGATCGCCTTCATGGGCGCACTGCGAGGGCTGCCGCTTGCCGAAGGTCGCCGCCGCGCCTCCGTCCTGCTGGCCGAGCGCGGGCTGGCGGAATGGGAGAAGAAGCCGGTCAGGTCCCTGTCCAAGGGCATGGCGCAGACGGTGCAGCTGCTCGGCACGCTGGTCCACCGTCCGCGCCTGATCGTGCTGGACGAGCCCTTCTCCGGCCTCGACGCCATCAACCAGGAGAAATTGGAAGCGCTGATCCGGGCCGAGGCGGCGGCGGGCGCAACCATCATCTTCTCGACCCACGTCATCGCCCATGCCGAACGACTGTGCGAGCGAATAGCGATCATTGCCGCGGGCAAGGTCGCCTTCGCCGGCGCGGTGGACGAGGCCCGCGACCGGCTTCGCCCGGTGGTCCGGCTGCAGACCCGGGCGGCCGATGGCGCATGGCGCGCCGCGCTCCCGCCGCAGGCCCGGCAGGACGGCCGCGAATGGCGCTTCGAGCTTCCCGAAGGCGGGCCCGAACCCCTGCTGCGCGCGCTGATCGACGGCGGCGCGGGCATCGACACGCTGTCGATCGAGCGGCCGGGCCTGCATGACGCCTTTGTCGCCATCGCCGGAGCCTCCGCCGCCGCCGAAATGGGCGAGGAAGTGCCGGCATGACCCGCCATCTGAACAAGCTACAGGCCGCCTTCGTCATCGCCCGGCGCGACTACACCGCGACAGTGTTCAGCCGCGCCTTCCTGTTCTTCCTGCTGGGACCGCTGTTCCCCATCCTGCTCGGCGTGCTGTTCGGCGGGATCGGCGCCAGGGTGGCGAGCGACACCGAGCGGGCGCGGATCGGGGTGATCGCCGCCCCGGCCGACTTCGCCCGGCTCGAGCGCGCCCGAAGCGAGCTTGCCGCCCTGCCCGGCACCGGCCAGCTCCCGACGCTGAGAGCCGCGCCGCCTGGCACCGACAACAAGAGCCTCCTCGATGCCGAGGCGGAGCCGGTGATCGCAGTGCTCGAATATCCGTTCAACGTGCCACTGATGACCGGCAAGGTCGGCAGCAACGATCCCCTGGTCGGGCAGGTCCGGCTGATCCTCGAACGCGCCCGCAATGGCCCGACGCCCATCCCCGAGGTCGGGGTGATCCAGGTGAAGCAGACCGCCGGCGCCACCCGCAACGCCCGCGAAATCACCGCGCGGGCGGGCCAGGCGCTGCTGTTCCTGCTGACCCTGCTCCTGTCCGGCATGCTGCTCAGCCAGCTGATCGAGGAAAAGTCGAACAAGATCATCGAGGTGCTGGCCGCTGCCGTGCCGGTGGAGTCGATCTTCATCGGCAAGTTGTTCGCCATGCTGGCGATGAGCCTGAGCGGCATCGCGGTGTGGATGGGCGTCGCGATCGGCTTTCTGCTGCTGGCGGCGCCGGGGCTGTTCGCGGTGCTTCCGGCGCCGGCGATCGGCTGGCCCTTGTTCCTGCTGCTGGGCGCACTTTATTATGCCATGAGCTACCTGCTGATCGGGGCGGCGTTCCTCGGCATCGGCGCGCAGGCGAGCACGGCGCGCGAGGTGCAGACGCTTTCCATGCCGGTCACCATGGGCCAGGTCGGCCTGCTGCTGCTCGCCAGCTACGCGATCAGCGATCCGCATGGCAGCGCCGGTCTGATGGCAGCCGCCTTTCCCCTCTCCTCGCCCTTTGCGATGATGGCGCGGGCGGCACTGGACGGGGCGGTCCTGCCGCACCTGGCGGCGCTTGCCTGGCAGGGGCTGTGGGTGGCGCTGATCCTGAAGCTTGCGGCCGCCTGGTTCCGCCGCTCGGTCCTCAACGGCAGTGGGCCGCGACGGCGCTGGTGGAAGCGCGCGGCAAAGGCCGGCTAGGCGGCGGCCTTCTGCTCGTACATGGCGCGGTCGGCCCGGGCGAGCACCGCTTCGGGCGTGTCCCCGGCGCGGATCTCGGCGATGCCGATCGCGGCCGATAGCGGAATGGCCACGCCGTCGTAGCTGAAGCTGGTGCCCGCGATCCGGTCGGTCAGGCGCGCCGCCGTTTCCGTCGCCTGGTCGAGATCGACCCGCTCCAGCAGGATGGCGAATTCGTCACCGCCGAACCGGGCCACCGTGTCGCTCTGGCGGACTCCGCCGATCAGCAGCTCGGCGACATGGATCAGCGCGGCGTCGCCCGCATCATGCCCGAAGCTGTCGTTGACGACCTTGAGCCCGTCCACGTCGATGAACAGCAGCGCACTGGCGTCGCCATAGCGTTCGAGCCGGTCGATCAGCCCCGCCAACTGCCGTTCGAAGCCTCGGCGGTTGGGCAGCGGCACCAGCGGATCGTGATGCGCCAGCCGGTCGAGTTCGCTGACCTGCCGCTCGAGCCTGGCAACGGTTGCCCGAAGCCGCGCGATCTCAGCCCACAGCGCGGTGGGATCCTCGTCTCGGATCTCATTGCCGTTGTTCATGCCCTACGCACCATAGCTGTGGCGGCGACGATGCTCATAACGCAGATCAACCTCTTTTGGGAGCGGGTGACACAACGGGCCGCCGCTTCTAGATACGAGCCTCGATCGAAGACGGATGAGGGGGCAAATGGACGTCGGGATCATCATGGGTAGCCAGTCCGATTGGGAAACAATGCGGCATGCCGCCTCGATCCTCGATGAACTTGGCGTCACCCATGACGCGAAAGTGGTGTCCGCGCACCGCACTCCCCAGCGACTGTACGATTATGCGACAGGGGCGAAGAGCCGCGGCGTGAAGGTGATCATCGCGGGCGCGGGCGGGGCGGCGCACCTGCCGGGCATGGCGGCCTCGATGACCGCCCTGCCGGTGCTCGGCGTGCCGGTCGAAAGCAAGGCGCTGTCGGGCCTCGATAGCCTGCTCTCCATCGCCCAGATGCCGGGCGGGGTGCCGGTGGGCACGCTGGCGATCGGCAAGGCGGGGGCGATCAATGCGGGCCTGCTCGCGGCCTCGATCCTGGCCCTTGGCGATCCGGCGCTTGCCGGGCGGCTAGAAGCATGGCGCGCGGCCCAGACCGAGTCGGTAGGCGAGTCGCCCGAGTGATCGCGCCGGGCGGAACGATCGGGATCATCGGCGGCGGTCAGCTCGGCCGGATGCTGGCGCTGGCCGCCGCGCCGCTCGGCTACCGGGTCCACGTCTTCGATCCGCACGAACGGCCCTGCGCCGCCGACGTCGCCGCCGATTTCACCCGCGCCGCCTTTGACGACGTCGCCGCGCTGGAGCGGTTCGCGGCCGCCTGCGACGTGGTCACCTACGAATTCGAGAATTTGCCCGTCGGCCCGCTCGCCACCATCGAGCACAAGCTTCGCCCCGGCACCGACAGTCTTCGCATCGCGCAGGACCGCTGCGCGGAAAAGGCCTTCGTGGAGAGCGCAGGCGCCCGTCCCGCAGCGTGGCGGGCGGTCGACGGCCCGGCCGATGTTGCCGCGGCGGTCGAGGCGCTTGGGCTGCCGCTGGTGCTCAAGACCCGCCGCGACGGCTATGACGGCAAGGGTCAGGCCTGGCTCCGCACGGCCCAAGACGCGGCGGAAGCCTGGGCACGGCTGGGAGAACGACCGCTGGTGGCGGAAAAGGCGATCGGCTTTGACGCCGAATTCTCGGTCGTGCTTGCGCGGGGCGCCGACGGCAGCCTGGCCTTCTTCGATTCCACCCGCAACCTCCACGAGGATGGCATCCTGCGCCGCTCCGAACTGCCGGCCGGAGAAGTTGTCGCTTCGCAGGTCGAGAAGGCCCGGCGGCAGGCGGGTGCGATCGCCGAGCGTCTCGGCCATGTCGGCGTGCTGACGGTGGAATATTTCGCCTGCGCCGACGGTCCGCTCGTCAACGAGATTGCGCCGCGCGTGCACAACAGCGGGCATTGGACCATCGAGGGCGCCGCCACCTCGCAATTCGCGCAGCACATCCGCGCCATCGCCGGCCTTCCGCTCGGCAGCACCGCGCTCAGGGCTTCGACCATCATCATGGAAAACCTCATCGGAGACGAGATCGACCGCTGGGCCGAGCTGGTGGCCGACCCTGCGGCCTCGCCCCATCTCTACGGCAAGGGCGCACCCCGGCCGGGCCGCAAGATGGGTCACGTCACCCGCCTTGGGTGACACTTTCTAGCGACGACAACGAAAAAGGCCCGGAGCATCGCTGCCCCGGGCCTCTTTTCTGTGGGTAAAGAGCCGCTTACTTGGGCTCGATCACCTGCACCGGATACCCGATCGAATCCAGCTGCGGCTTCACCTTGGCCGCATCGCCGACCACCAGCCAGGTGAAGGCGTTGGGGTTGATCGACTGGCGAAGCGCCTGGTCGATCCCGGCCTGGTTCAGCGCGCGATACTTGGCCGCCAGCTGCTCCTGGTAATCGTCCGGACGGCCGAGCAGGCTGTTGCTGAGCATCGCCTGCAGCACCGCGCTCGACGTTTCAAAGCGGCCCGGAAGCGTGTTCACGTTGTTGCTGACCAGACGCGCCAGCTCCTCTTCGGTGACGCCCTTCGAGCCAAGGATGTCGGTGATCTGGGTGCGCACCGCACCGACCGAATCACCGGTACGGTCCGACTGCACCGGCGCCGTCAGCGTGTACGGAACGCCGTTGCGGTTCAGCGTAAAGGACCCGCCCGCGCCGTAGCTCCAGCCCTTGGTTTCGCGCAGGTCGCTGTTGATGCGCGACAGGAAGTTGCCGCCCAGCACCTCGCTGCCGGCCTGCGTCGCGATGATGTCGCCGCGCGGATCGATCCCGGTCACCTGCGAGGCGACCACCACCGACTGCGGGGCGTTGGGCACGTTGACGAGGTAGATGGTCGGGGTCGCCGGGCGCGGCGGCTGGACGTTGAACTGCTTGGCGCCCTTTGCCACGCCGGCCGGAAGTGCCCAGGTGCCGAAGCGGCGCTCCAGCTGCGGGGTCAGCTGCGAGAGCGGCAAGTTGGAGACCACGAAGATCTCCGCATTGTCCGGCCGAAGCCACTTCTGCTGGAAGCCGACCACGTCGTTGCGGGTGAACGACTTCATCGCATTCGGATCGCCAGCACCCACCGTCGCATAGGGGTGGTTCGCACCCCAGATCAGCGTCGGAAGGGTGCGCGTCGCGATGCCGTTCGGGTCACGCTGCTGCTGCGCGATCAGGGTGAGTGCCTGAGTCCGCACCCGCTCCAGCTCGGCCGGGGCGAACGTCGGCTGCTCGACGACGGTCTCGAGCAGGTCCAGGCTGGGGGCGAGGTTGGCCGACAGCGCGCTCAGCGTCACCGTGCTGCGGTCGAGGGTTCCGCCGGCGCTGATGGTGGCGCCCAGTTCCTCCTGCCGCTCGGCGATCTGCTGGCTGGTGAGGTTGCCCGCGCCTTCTTCCAGCAGGTTGAGCGTCAGGCCCTGCAGCCCGCGACCGTTCGGCGCATCGGCCGACTGGCCGGCATCAAACGCCAGCGCCATGGTGGTGACGGGCACCGCCGTACGCTGCGCATAATTGACCCGAATGCCGTTCGACAGGGTGACTCGCTGAATGTCCGGGAAGTCGAGCGCGGCGAACTGGCCAACGGCCGGGATTTCGCGCTTGGTCGGCGGCGGCGGCGTGCCGACACCCTTTTGCGCGGTCGGGCCCTTGGGCTCCTGATAGGCGGTGCGCTCGCCCGGCTCGAGCCGGATCTTGAGCGGCGGACGGGTCAGATACTGGCGGAAGGCGGCCTGCACCTGCGCCGGCGTCACGCGGGCATATTCGTCCAGCTGCTTGCGGAAGAAATTGGGATCGTTGGCATAAAGCTGTCCCTGGGCCAGCGCGACGGCCTTGCCGCCAAAGCCGCCGACCTGCTCCAGGCCGCGGATGGTGCCAGCCACTTCCTGCGTCGCGGCGCGCTTCAGTTCCGCCTGGGTCGGACCCTTGGCGATGAAGTCGGCCATGATCTCGTCGAGACGCTTCTCGACCTGCGCCGGATCGACGCCCGGACGGACCACCGCCTGGACCTGGAACCAGCCGACCCGCTGCTGCGGCGAGTTGGAGGCCGACACGCTGATCGCCAGCTTTTCGTTGCGCACCAGCGCATTGTCGAGCCGCGAGGAGGCCAGACCGCCGAGCACCGAACCGCCAAGCTCAAGCGCGGCGGTCGACTTGTCGGTGAGCCCCGGCGTTGCCCATGTGCGCGTCAGGCTGACGGCCGGCACGCGGTCCTTCATGACAATGGTCTTGCCGCTAGCCGGGGGCAGCGAGGCCATCGCCGGGGTGTTCACCGGACCGCGCTTGATCGCGCCGAAATACTTCTCGACCAGTGGGCGGGCCTCACGGACGTTGATGTCACCGGCCAGCACCAGGATGGCGTTGTTGGGCCCGTAATTGTCGGTGAACCACTGCTGCACGTCCGCCAGGCTGGCGGCGTCGAGATCGGCCATCGAGCCGATCGGCAGGTGGTGGTAGGGATGGCCGGCGGGGAAGAGGTTGCTGAACAGCTCGTACTTGACCAGGCCGCCCGGCGGATTGTCGCCCTGGCGCTTCTCGTTCTGGACCACGCCGCGCTGGTTATCCAGCTTCTCCTGGGTGACCGCGCCGAGCAGGTAGCCCATGCGGTCCGATTCCATGAACAGCGCCTTTTCGAGCGCGGCCTTGGGCACCGTCTGGAAATAATTGGTGCGGTCGAAGCTCGTGGTGCCGTTGAGGTCGGTCGCGCCGATCTGCGCGGTATACTTGAAATAATCGTCGGGCAGATTTTCCGACCCGTTGAACATCAGATGCTCGAACAGGTGGGCGAAGCCGGTCTTGCCCTGCGGCTCGTCCTTGGAGCCGACATTGTACCACACGCTGACCGCGACGATCGGCGCCTTGCGGTCTTCATGGACGATGACGGTAAGGCCGTTCTGGAGCTTGAAGACCTGGTTGGGGATGCGGACGTCCTTGACCAGGGCCGGAAGCGGCGCGGCGCCCTGCGCGGCGGCGGCCGACGGCAGCGCAAGCACCCCGAGCGAGGCACCGGCAAGCAACAGCGGGAGGCGAACGGGTCGACGCATGAGATTGAGGCTCCACGAGAATCTTGAGACAGGGCTGGGTGACGGGAATCACGCTTCTGAACGCTGGTTCATCGACGAACGGTGGATGACCATCGACAGACGGCGGAAGCGCCGGAGGAACCACATGGCTAGCTTGCCTTCGTCTCTCCTCGCGGGTTGAGCCGCACGATCTGCCAGTTCAGCCAAGCCGCAAAGGACACCCACAGCAGGTAGGGCAGGATCAGCAGGCTCGCCTTGTGCGAAATGGGAGCAAGGCCCACCACCAGCGCCACCAGCGAGGCCCACAGGAATACGACTTCAGCCAGTGCCCAGTCCGGCCGCTTCCACTTGAAGAACAGCGGGCTCCACAAGAGGTGGAGCAAGGCATTGGCGCCGAACAGCAGCAGCACCACCCGGCGCTGCTCGTCACCGGCCGCCGCGTCCCACGCGATGGTCGCCGACCAAGCCGCAAGCCCGAGGATGAGGGTCCAGGCCGGCCCGAACAGCCAGTCGGGCGGGTTGAGCCGGGGCTTGCGCAGGCTGCGGTACCATGGCCCGACCTCGGTCAGCAGGCCGCCGGCGATGCCGAGGAACAGTGCGACGCCGAAGCTGACGATGACCGGCGTGCTCATGGGAAAGGGTGTGACACGGGACGGGCCCCGAGGTCCAGATGACAGGAGGCCCCGCCCCTGCTAGCGGCTCCGCCGACATGACCGACCGTTCCAAGATCCGCAATTTTTCGATCATCGCCCATATCGACCATGGCAAGTCGACGCTCGCCGACCGGCTGATCCTTCGCTGCGGAGGGCTGACCGAGCGGGAAATGACGCACGGCCAGGTGCTCGACAACATGGAGATCGAGCAGGAGCGCGGGATCACCATCAAGGCGCAGACCGTGCGCCTCGCCTACCAGGCCAAGGACGGCGAGACCTACACGCTCAACCTGATGGACACGCCGGGGCACGTCGACTTCGCTTATGAGGTCAGCCGCAGCCTGGCCGCCTGCGAAGGCGCGCTGCTGGTGGTGGACGCGGCGCAGGGCGTGGAGGCGCAGACGCTCGCCAACGTCTACCAGTCGATCGAGCACGACCATGAGATCGTGCCGGTGATCAACAAGATCGACCTCCCCGCCGCCGAGCCCGACAAAGTCAAGGCCGAGATCGAGGAAGTGATCGGGCTCGACGCCAGCGACGCGGTGCTGACCAGCGCCAAGAGCGGCATCGGCATCGAGGAAGTGCTAGAAGCGGTCGTCCAGCGAATTCCGCCGCCCAAGGGTGATCCCGACGCGCCCCTGAAGGCGATGCTGGTCGACAGCTGGTACGACCCCTACCTTGGCGTGGTGATCCTGATCCGGGTTATCGACGGGTTCATCCGCAAGGGCCAGGAAATCGTCTTCATGGCCGCGGGCACCCGCCACCTGGTCGACCGGGTCGGCTGCATGAACCCCAAGCTCCAGCTCCTGCCCGAGCTCGGGCCGGGCGAAATCGGGATCATCACCGCGCAGATCAAGGAAGTCGCGCAGACCCGCGTCGGCGACACCATCACCGACGCCAAGCGCCGAGCCGCCGAGCCGCTGCCGGGCTTCAAGGAAGTCCAGCCGGTGGTGTTCTGCGGCCTCTTTCCGGTCGACGCCGCCGACTTCGAGAAACTGCGCGAAAGCATCAGCAAGCTGCGCCTCAACGACGCCAGCTTCAGCTTCGAGACGGAGAGCAGCGCGGCGCTGGGCTTCGGCTTCCGCTGCGGCTTCCTCGGCCTTCTCCACCTGGAGATCATCCAGGAGCGGCTGACCCGCGAATATGACCTCGACCTCATCACCACCGCGCCCAGCGTCGTCTACACGATGCACCTGTCGCATTCGAAGAATGAGGACGCGCAGACCATCTATCTGCACAACCCGGCCGACATGCCGGACATCAACCGGATAGAGAGCATCGAGGAGCCGTGGATCGAGGCGACCATCTATGTCCCCGACGAATATCTGGGCCCCATCCTGAAGCTCTGCCAGGACCGCCGCGGTATCCAGAAGAACCTGACCTATGTCGGCGGCCGCGCGCAGCTGACCTACGAGCTTCCGCTCAATGAAGTGGTGTTCGATTTCTACGACCGGCTGAAGAGCATGTCGAAGGGCTATGCGAGCTTCGACTACCATCAGATCGGGACGCGCGAGGGCGACCTCGTGAAGATGAGCATCCTGGTCAACGAGGAGCCGGTCGACGCGCTTTCCATGATCGTCCACCGCGGCACCGCCGAACAACGCGGCCGGGGCATGGTCGAGCGCCTCAAGGAGCTGATCCCCAGGCACATGTTCAAGATCCCGATCCAGGCCGCGATCGGCGGCAAGGTCATCGCCCGCGAGACGATCAGCGCCCTGCGCAAGGACGTGACGGCCAAGTGCTACGGCGGCGACGCGACGCGCAAGCGCAAGCTGCTGGAGAAGCAGAAGAAGGGCAAGGCGCGGATGCGGGAATATGGCAACGTCAGCATCCCGCAGGAGGCGTTCATCGCGGCGCTACGGATGGGCGACGAGAACTAGCCCGAGGCTGCCCGCGTCCCGTACCGGCTGATCTTGGAGCCGCCGCCGACTGCTGATACCTTCTCGCCGGGGGACGAGAGGTGGCGATGTTGCGCGACGCCGATCTTGAGACGCTTGACCGTTCGCAGCCGCTCACGCTCGGCGATCTGCTGGTCGACCCCGCTTCCCGCGAGCTCAGCGGACCGGCGGGCAGGATCGCCGTCGAACCGCGCGTCATGCGCCTGCTGCTGCTGCTCCACGAGTATGCGGGCAGCGTCGTCACCCGGGAGCAGATGGCCCAGCACATCTGGCAGGGCCGGTTCGTTGCGGACGACACCATCAACAATGCCGTGGCCGAGCTGCGCCGGGCCCTGAAGGCCTCGGCGGCAAGCGGCCTCAAGGTCGAGACTATCCCCAAGGCGGGCTACCGCCTGATCGTCGATGCGCCTCGGCCTCACCCTGTTCCGGAGCCCGAGAGGCAGGAGGCGCCGACACGCGCGCCGCTACTAAGCCGAAGGCTGGCGATCGGAGGCGGGCTCGCGGCCGGCGCGACCGTGCTGGCCGCCTGGCAGCTCGGCCGGCCTGCCGACCGCGAGGTCGCGCTTCTCGTCGAGGAGGGCGTTCAGGCGCTCCGGACCGGGCTTCCGGAAAGCGGAAAGAGGGCGGCCAATGCCCTGGAACAGGCGGTCCGCCGGGATCCGGGCAATCCGCGCGCGCTTGGCCTCCTTGCGCTCGCGCGCCGGGCAGCTGCGGAATATGCTCCGCCCGACCAAGTCGCCGACCTGCTCGCCGCCGCCGAACTCGCCGCGCGCCAGGCCCTGACGGTGGATTCGCGCCAGTCGGACGCGCTGACCGCTCTTGCCACGCTGTCGCCTTCCTTCGGGCGCTGGATCGAGGCGGAGCGCAGCATCCGGCAGGTTCTTGCGGTGGATGGCCGCAACCCCTTCGCAGTGGGGGCGCTGGCCACTCTGCTGATGTCCACCGGCCAGGTCCGCGCCTGCCTCGAACGGCTGCAATGGCTCCATCGCACCACGCCGCTGTCGGCCAACGTCCAGTTCCGGCGTGTCTACACCCTGTGGAGCGCAGGCCGTACGCCGGAGATGGACCGGGTGGCCGACCTCGCGCTGCAGATGTGGCCAAGCCACAGCGGCGTGTGGTTCGCGCGGATGTGGACCTTTGCCTTCACTGGCAGGGCGGCCAATGCGCTTGCCATGGCCGAGGACCCCGCCGGGCGCCCGCCCATGCCCGCGCCCGCCCTTGCCCTTCTCGAGGCGTCGCTGACCGCCCTGCGAAGCGGTGCGCCCGAGGACGTGCAGCGCGCGGTCGCCGGCAACCTTGCCGCCGCTTCTCGCGGCCCCAGCCAGTCCATCGCGGCGATCATGGTACTGAGCGCGCTCGGATCGGCGCCCGCGGCACTGGACGTCGCGACGTCCTTCCTGGCACGCCGCGGCACGCTCGTCATTCGCGGCCGCCACTCCCCGGCGCAGGCATCCCTGCCCGACCAGCACCACCGCATGGCGATGATGCTGTGGGTCCCAGCCTCGGCGAACATGCGCGAACAGCCGGGCTTCCGCGCCCTGTGCGAGTCGATCGGGCTCCTGCACTATTGGCAGAGCACCAACACCAGGCCCGACCGGGGCGGCACCGCCCTTCCGGTCTGAGCCTGCACGCCGCCCCAAGTCACTGAAGAACCGGCGAGATCTCAATCTTCAGGAAATCAGTAGCTTTTGTTCATGGCCTCGGCCTGCCCTGACGGCGCACCCCGGCCTCCTCACGCAAACAGGAGAGGAAGGCTCATGGCTTCGTATTGGAAACTGGTCGCCGCAGTCTCGCTTGCCGGGCTGGCAGTGCCCTCAGAGGCCGCCACCGTGGTCTTTTCGGGCAGACGGACCAACGTCGACGCGCCCGGGCCGGCGGCCGAACGCTGCGGCTCGCGCGCGACCAGCAACATCCGCAACGAGCCGCCGCTGGCGACAGCGTCGGGAACCTCCAACCTCGGTGACTTCACGCCGACGCTCAGCCACTGTCTCACGCTGCCGCTGTCCAACGTTGCGCCCAACCTGTTCGATCTGGGCGAATTCCTGTTCGCCTTCGAGAATGGCGACACCCTGTTCGGGACCTACAGCGGGGAACTGAACTTCGTGTCGGCGGGCGTCTATTCGGTATTCCAGACCCATCTGGTCACCGGCGGCACCGGCACGTTCCTGGACGCCAGCGGCTCCTTCACCAGTGGCGGGCAGCTGACTTTCCCCTTGGGCCGGCCCACGGTGACGCAGCAGTTCAGCGGCCTGCTGAACCTCCCCGCCGTGCCTGAGCCGGGCACCTGGGCGACCATGCTGCTGGGCTTCGGCGTGATCGGAAGCGCGCTTCGCTCCCGTCGGGCACGGCGGCGGCTGGCAACCCCGGCCTGACCGGAGAAGGGGCGGATCACGCCTGAAGGGGGTGGCTGTGCGTCGGAAAAGGCGCGGGATCGAGCCGCTGGCACGATTGCGCCTTGCCGAACAGCCACCCCTGCAGGTGAGTGCAGCCCGCGATCCGCAGCGCCTTGGCCTGCGCCTCGGTCTCCACCCCCTCCGCGGCGATGTTGAGGTTCAGCGCCTGACCGAGCGCGATCATGGCGCCGGCGACGCTCGCCGCTTCAGGGTCGCTCGCGATCCGCTCCACGAACGAGCGGTCGAGCTTCAGCTTGTCCATCTTGAAGCGCTTCAGATAGGCAACGCTGGCGTATCCGGTGCCGAAGTCGTCCAGCGCGACGCGCACGCCGATGCGGCGCAGGCGACCCAGCACCTGGACCGCGGCATCGGGCCGCCGAAGCAGGTAGTTTTCCGTGATCTCCAGTTCCAGCCGCTGGGTCGGGAAGCCGGTCTCCTCAAGGATCGAGGTGATGTCCTCGAACAGATTGTCGTTCCAGAATTGCGCCGGCGACAGGTTCACCGCCAGGTCGAGACCGGTCGGACCCGCCTGGAGGCAGGCTTCGCGCAGGATCTGTCGGCCAAGAGCGACGATCAGGCCGCTCTTTTCGGCGATGGGGATGAAGATGTCCGGGCTGATGTTCCCGCGCTGGGGGTGCCGCCACCGGGCCAGCGCCTCGATCCCCACGGTTCGCCCATCCTGCGCATTCACGACGGGCTGGAACAGCACATAGATCTGGTCGGTGCCGATCGCCCGGTGGAGGTCGCTCTCGAGGCTCTTGGTAAGCTCGCGCCCGCGTTCCATGCTGGGCTCGTAAGCACGGACCCGGTGCTTGCCCTCCGACTTCGACACATACATGGCGATGTCGGCGCGCCGCACCATCTCCTCGCCGGTGAGGTCGCCTTCGTCGAACACGATGCCGATGCTGGTGCCCACGCTGAGGCTGTGCCCGGCCGTTTCGAACGGTTCGTCAAAGGCCTGAACGATGGCGGTGGCGAGGCATTCCACCCCCTCGCGCGCGGACGGTCCGTGGATCACCACCGCAAATTCGTCGCCGCCGATCCGCGCCAGCTGACGATTCCCTGCAGCCGCTCGGTCGCCGCCTTGAGCAGCGCGTCGCCGGCGCCGTGGCCGAACACGTCATTGACCTCCTTGAAGCCGTCGAGGTCGAGGTAAAGGATACCGGCCTGCTCGCCTTCCTTTCTGAGCTTCAGCCGTTCCATGAAGGCGCGGCGATTGGGCAGCAGGGTCAGCGTGTCGTGATGGGCAAGGTGCCGCGCCTTGGCTTCGCTGGCGATCAACTCCCGCGACGAGGCCCGGCCGATCCGCACTGCCAGGGTCGCAAGAGCGATGATCAACAGGCTGACCGCCAGCAACGCGGGCAGCAGCTGCTGGCGGGCCGCGGCACCGGGCTGGTAGGCCGACCAGGCGATGTGGTTGCCGACTTCACCTCCGTACAGCCGGATCGGCAGGCTCGCGCGGTTGGGCGGAGCATCGCTCAACAGGCTCGGCCTCCCCAGGCGGTAACGTTGCCCGAGTTGCGCCAGCATCTCGGAATCGACGAGCTTGACGAGGATCAGCAAGGTCCGTGGTCCGGGCCGCTCCTCGAGCCTGGATCCGGGGCTCGGCAACACGCCCGACACGCCGAACAGCGCCAACCGACCCTCGACCCGGGTGAAGCCGGAAACCCGTGGGTCTCCCGACGCGTCCATCCGGCGGATCTTCGCAATGGCTCGCACCACCGGCGCGCCGAGGCTGGTCAGCGCCGTCTGAGCGGTCGTGGCCGTCCCCTTTGTCGCGTACAGCGTCCGGTCCGAACCATCGATCACGAAGCTGTAATCGATGCCGTGGGTGGGCGCGAGGTACAGGCCGAGGTTCTCGTCGGCAAAGGCACGGTCGAACCGCAGGACCAGCTGCTGATAAGCGGAATCCCAATAGGCATAGCTCTTCAACATGTCGTGCATGTCGCGCGTTTCTTCCTCGATCGCCGTTCTCGCCAGCGCATGCTCGCCCTGCAGGGCCATTCGATCCTGGCTGCTGGTCAGGGCAAGAAACAGGAAAGCCTGGGCGCCGAGGCACATGGCGACCACCAGCGCAACGGGAAGCATGAGGTTGCTGCGGCTGAACATCGCCGGCCTGGTCAGGCCACCTTGGGGCGATGAAGGGCCTGGCCGGCGAGGGCACCGCCGCGCTTGTGCAGCGAGGCTTCGCGCCGCGCCGTTTCGGCCTGCAGCGCCGAATTCTCGGCACGCAGCTGGGCCGCTTCGGCGCGGACCTGGGCCTGGCGGGCGATCTCCAGGTTGACCGCCGCAAGCTCGGCCGAACGGCGGGCGGCATCCTGTTCATGGCTGAGCGCGCGCACGATGGCGACCACCCGGGTCGACAGGAACAGGCATGACAGGCCGAGCAGCAGGAAGCCGACCAGCAGGTAGGGCATATCGACAAGGCGGCGTCGCGGCCCGGACGCACCGGCTCCCAGACCAGGAACCCGACGGTCCGGCCCTTGTCGTCCTTGATCGCCAGACTTGCCGAAGGGTCCCGCCGTCCCAGCCTGTCGGCCAGGCTCACCCCTTGGAGGCGGAAGCTGCGCTGCCACTCACCGAGCAGTGCCGAGTCGAGCGCCTGGGTGATGAGCACGTAGCGAAGCGGCTCGCGCGGCGCGGCGACCCGGTCGCTGAAGGGCATGATGGGCATGGCGCCGACCAGCATCGGCTTGCCCATAAACAGGGTGGTCACGCCGATTGCATCGTCCATCGTGCGGGCGCCCTCGATGCTGGTCGGCAGCTGGCGAAGCAGTTCCGCTATTCCCTCCGGCATGGCCGTCAGTCCCTCGACCCCCGCACTGCCGTCCGGTCCGGTGCTGAACAGGGTCCGCCCTTCGCGGTCGATCACCAGCACGTGAGTGGCGTTGCTGAGGTTGTCGATCGCCCAGCGCCGATTGAGCTGGCCGTAGAGGTTCACCACCGCATCGTCCCAGCGGCCATAATCGCGCGTCATCTGCGAGAGCGCGCTGAGCCGGGTTTCGACGGCGCCCCGCATCATCAGCTGGGCCTGCAAGGCGCCGCGCTGGTCGGTCTGCGCGATCAGCACCCACAACAGGGTGGCACAGATGGCAAAGGTGATGAACAGAATGCCGGCAAGCGGGCGCAGGACGGCACGGAGCGACACGCGATCGCGATCGCGCTCACCCTTCGCAGGAGCCCCCGCAACACGCCTGACGGGCCCGATCAGCACCCGCTGGACACTCAGAACGCCCGGCTGGCGGACAGCACCAGCCCGCGCTTGCCCAGCTCCTGCGCCCCGGCAACATCACGGCTCGACGTGCTGTTGCCATAGGAAAGACCAAGGTCGAACTGACGGACGCTCAGGCTCGCGCCAAGCTGCCAGTCCCACTTGGTCCCGCCCCCCGGCACGAACGATCCCCGCTCCCGGCCAAGCTCGCCGTGCAGGGCAAGCGCCGTCTCCGGCACTTGCCATTCCGCCCCGCCGTGCAGGTAAAGGTTGCTCCTGAACCGCTCGCCGCCGCCACGCAGGGGCTTTTGCGAGGGCGCCCAGTCGACGGCGGCGAACGGCGTCAAGCCGCCCAGCGGCAATCGCCACTCGGCGGTTGCTTCCACATAGTCCGAGGACGCGAAATCGGCATAGCCCACATAGGCGGCCGACAGGTCGATCTCGCCCACCGCGCCGAGCGTGCGGGTCCAGCCGGCGCCCGCCGCAATCTCGATGTCGTGATTGCCGCCGAAGCGGACGGTAGACCCACTGCCGAATGCGTAAAATCCCGCCCTGTGCTCAACCGAGATGCCCGCCTGCACGGCTGGCAGATGGTCCGAATAGGTCAGCCCGCGGTCGCGATAATCGGACAGGAGGCCGGTGGTGATGTTCCACTGCAGCGGCGGTGCCGGCTTCTCGCCGCCCGACTGGTCCGCCGCGCCGGCAGCAGCCGGCAGCAGCAGCAGGCTGACAGCCGCACCGACCTGCAATGCGGACTTGGGGCGGGACATGGGAACACTCCGGTGAAAACCGGCTGTTACCCTGTCACGTTCAACGATCCTTGAAGCATGGGTCCGTTATGGACCGACCGGCGCCCTTATCGTTCGCTCAGATAATAGCGGTCGGTTCGCCGCAGCTGCTCGTCCAGCTCGTAGACGATCGGCTGGCCGGTGGGGATTTCCAGCCCGGTGATGTCGGCGTCACTGATATCGCTCAAATGCTTTTCCAGCGCCCGCAGGCTGTTGCCATGCGCTGCGATCAGCACCCGCTCGCCGCGGGCCAGGCAGGGTGCGATCTCCGCCTCCCAATAAGGCAGCACGCGCGCGATGGTGTCCTTGAGGCTCTCGGTCGCCGGCACGTCGATCCCGGCATAGCGGCGGTCCTGCTGGAGCGCGGCATAGGGGCTGTCGCTTTCCAGCGGCGGCGGCGGCACGTCGAAGCTGCGGCGCCAGATGTGCACCTGCTCCTCGCCGACCTTGGCCACCGTTTCCGCCTTGTTGAGGCCGGTCAGCCCGCCATAATGCCGCTCGTTCAGCCGCCAGTCCTTGGTCATCGGCAGCCAGATGCGGTCCATCGCGTCGAGCGTCAGGTTGGCGGTGCGGATGGCGCGCTTCTGAAGCGAGGTGAACACCCGGTCGAAGTCGAAGCCCTTGGCCGCCAGCAGCTCGCCCGCCGCCCGCGCCTCGGCCTCGCCCTTTTCGGTGACGTCGACGTCCCACCAGCCGGTGAAGCGGTTCTCGAGGTTCCACTGGCTCTGGCCGTGGCGGAGGAGGACGAGCGTCGGCATGGGCTTACTTCGCCTCCAGTTCGGGCAGGATCTGGTGCAGCGCGTCGAGGCAGGAGTGGGCCAGCTTCTTGCTCCGCTCCGGGCTCCAGCCGTGCAGCGGATCGGCGAGCGGCGCATGGTCCTTGAACGGCATTTCCAGCGTCATCGACACGCAGCCATAGCGTTCGGCCAGCTGGGTCGTGCTCATCGACAGATTGGCCTCGCCCGGCCGCGACAATTCATAGCCTTCCTGCGTCTGGAAGTCGGGGCAGATCCGCTCCAGCGTGTTGGCGAACAGGTGGTACAGCTCCTCCTGCCGCTCGGTCAGGCTGGGGATGCCCTCGAAGCCCGCAAGGAAGTTGGCGGCGATCGCCTCGTCGCCATGTATGTCCATCGCGAACACCGGCTTGGCCTCGTCCATCGCATTGCGGACGCACAGCACTTCCGGGCTCCGCTCGGCCGAGGGGGCGTGCCACTCACGGTTGAGGTTCACCCCCGCCGCATTGGTGCGAAGGTGCCCGCGGACCGACCCGTCGGGGTTCATGTTTGGCACGCAATGAAAGGTGCAGCGTTCACGCAGCGCGCGGCCGACCGGATCGTCATAATCGACCAGCTTCTCGAGCGCGCCTTCCATCCACCATTCGGCCATGCTCTCGCCCGGATGCTGGCGGGCGTAGAGCCACACGGTGAGCGGGCCTTCGCCGATGGTCAGGCAATCGATCGGCTGCCCGTCGAGGCTCTGCCCCAGCGTGCGGTGGCGAACCCCGTCGATCTCGGCAATGGCGGCGACCAGGTCGTGGTGCCGCTCCATCGAATAAGGGGCGAAATAGGCCACCCACAGCAAGTCGCTGTCGACCTCGACGTTGATGGTCAGGACGCCGCCCTCGTAGCTGGTGTCGGCCAGCACCCAATTCTCGCGGTCGGTCGACACCCGCGCCTGGTAGCCGGGCCACCCCATCGGGTAGGCCGCATTCGCGCAATTGGTAAGGCGCAGCGTCAGTGCCTGCCCACGCACGCCCGCCAGGCGAAAGTGGAACCACTGGTAGAAGTCGGAATGAGCGTCCTGCTTGATCTCCAGATCGAGGACGGGGCCTTCTGCCTTGACCAGCCGGATGTTGCCGCTGTCGAAGCTGCTGTTGACGATAATGGACATGGCAAGCGCCTCTAGGGGTTCATTGCCCAAGAAGAAAGCCGCCGCTCATGCCTCCGTCCAGCACCGCCGCCTGAAGCGCGGCCATCTCATCCGCCCAATAACGATCGGCCTCCAGATGCGGGCTGACCTCGCGCACCGCACCGTGCAAGGCCGCCAGCGCAGGCGAGGTCTTGAGCGGCGCATGATAGTCCACCCCCTGCGCCGCCGTGATCAGTTCCACCGCCACCACGCCTGCCGCATTACGCGCAACCGTGGCCGCCTTGCGCCCGCTGATCGGCGCCATGGACACATGGTCCTCTTGCCCGGCCGAGGTCGGGATCGAGTCCACCGACGCTGGAAACGCCAGGCTGCGGTTCTCCGCCACTAGGGCGGCGGCGGTCACCTGCGGGATCATCAGGCCGCTGTTGACCCCGCCGTCGTCGGTCAGGAACGCGGGCAGCCCGCTCATCTTGGGGTCGACCAGCACCGAGATGCGCCGCTCCGACAGGCTCGCGATCTCGCACAGCGCCATGGTGACCGTATCGGCGGCGAAGGCCACCGGCTGAGCGTGAAAGTTGCCGCCGGAAATCGCACTGTCGCCGTCATCACCCGAGAACAGGATCGGATTGTCGGTCACCGCCGCCGCTTCGATGGTCAGCGTCCGCGCCGCATTCTCCAGCAGGTCGAGCGCCGCGCCCATTACCTGCGGCTGGCAGCGGAAGCTGTAGGGGTCCTGCACCCGCCCGCAGCGATGGTGGGAAGAGACGATGGCCGAGCCCTCCAGCAGGCGCGACAGCTCGCCCGCGACGCGGACTTGCCCCGGCTGACCGCGCAGCGCCGAGATGCGCGGGTCGAACGGCTTCACGCTCCCCTTCAGCGCATCCACCGCCAGCGCGCCGGCGTGGAGCGCGGCGCCGAACACCCGCTCCGCCGCGAACAGGGCGTCCAGCGCGACCGCCGTCGAGAATTGCGTCCCATTGATCAGCGCCAGCCCTTCCTTGGGCCCAAGCTCGAGGCGTTCCCTCCCCATCCGCTCCAGCGCGGTCGCGGCCGGCAGCCGTTCGCCGGCCAGCTCGATCCACCCATGCCCCATCAGCGCCGCCGTCATGTGCGCCAGCGGCGCCAGATCGCCGCTCGCCCCGACCGACCCTTGCGAGGGAATCACCGGCATCGCATCGGCGTCGAGCAGCGCCTGCAGCGCTTCCACCACCTCGCGCCGAACCCCCGAGTGCCCCCGCCCGAGGCCGAGCAGCTTGAGCACGATCATCAGCCGGGTGACATGCCGCGGCGTCGCTTCGCCAAGCCCGCAGCTGTGCGACAGGATGAGGTTGCGCTGCAGTTCGGCCAGTCGCTTGGCCGGAATCCGCTCCTGCGCCAGCAGCCCGAAGCCGGTGTTGATCCCGTACACCGTCTCGCCCGATGCGACGATCCGCGACACGCCCGCGGCGGACCCATCGATGCGGGACAGCGCGGCATCGTCCAGCCGCGCGGCCGTGCCGCTCCACAGCTGGCGAAGGGTGGAAAGGTCGATGGCTTGGGGATCAAGGGTGAGCATCGGCAAGCCTTAGAGCGGAAGCGCACGGAGCGGGAGGGGCAGCCGACCCTATCCCTTGCTTAACTGCAATCACACCATTGCCGCCTAGCGTAGCACCATGAAGCGCGTCGCCCCTGTTCTGCTCACCTTGACCGCCTGCCTGCCGCTCGCCGCCTGCCGCGGTCCGTCGAAGGCGCAGTTGGCGCTCGCCGAACAACTCAACGCCGAGGTGGCGGCCGCCAATGCGCGGGTGAAACTCCCCTTCAACCCGCAGGGCGACACCATCGTCACCGACGGTGCCGACCTGCTTGTGCGAGACTTCGCCGCACCGCTCGCCTTCCGGGAAGAGCCGAACGCCCCACAGGCACAGCGCTTCACGGCATTCCGCCTGGTTCGCCATCCCGACTGCCAAAGCGAGCCCGAGCTTGATCGTGTGTTCGACCGGCCGGGTGTGTGCCTGCTGCGGACCATCGAAGCACCGCCGGCAGGCGCCTACGTTCTTGGCATGACCCGCCGCCCCGCCGAGCGGGACCGCACCAGGGTCACCCGCTACGACATCCGGATCGGCAAGCCAGGCAGCCGGGCCTACACCCTAGCCTTCTTCGGTGCCGGGATCATCGAGGAGCGGAAGTGGACGCCGCTGGTCGCCCAGTCACTCGGGCTCAGGAAGCAGCTGGCACCGGCCGCGAGCCTTCCCGATCAGGCTGCCGCGACCCGCCTGATCGAGGCCAGCCGCGGCGGGACAGTTGCGCACGACCGTAGCTGGATCGCCGAGCTTGCCCGGACCGGCCATCTCTCTGATCGTCGCTCGACTTCGGCCAGAAGTGTCGAGCCCACGATCATCGCCGAACAAGCCGATGGCCTGGTGACCCAGTTCGAACGCGGCATGGCCGATCGGAAAAGCATCTGCTGCCTGGAGCTGATCGCCAGGCTCTTGGTCCACCTGCCGCCGGATGACTGGTCGAAGCACCTTCCGCGCATCCTGGCGGCCATCGCCAAGGCGCCGGAAGTCGACCCGCAGCTTGTCGGCGATCTCGGACCAAGGCTGGGCGATGCGGGGGCGATCGCTGCGCCAGCCATGGTTCGCCTGGCAGGCGATGGCGGCTTCACCATACTTCCGGTCGCTCAGGGCGCCTGCCGAATGGGCAAGGCGGCCTCGCAAGCAGTTCGGGGGGCCACGCTTGCCGGTTGGCGATCAGTCAACCGGCCTGATTTCCGGAACAGGCGGAGCAGGTCGTCGTCCTTGTCCCGAGGCGGCTTCAACATCTGGCGCCACGAACGGTGGAAAAGGTGCGAAAAGGTGAGGAATCTTCCTCCACCCGATACGCTTGATGGTCTCTACGGCAGCAGCTGCTGGTTTCCGACCACCCTCACGGACACCGGCCGCGCGCTCTACCTAGGGCTGAAACGAATGGGCCTTGGAGAACAGGCCGACGCGTTCGCGCTGCACAAGGATCGCGCGGACTACAAGCGTCGCTTCGAGACGGTCGACCCGAATACGTCGGCCGACATCTGCCTGACCGAGCATGAAGCTAGGGTGCGAGGATTGTCAGCGCCCCAATAGCGAAGACCAACGCGACCATGGCGAGGCCGCCGACCAGAACGCAGCCGATCCCATCGAGCAGGCAGCTCCGCTTGCGCGGCGGCTTGCCCTCACGGGTGGTGGCAAAGGGATCGTCGCCGGGCGCGCCCCACGACCCTGCCGACGTCGCCCGCGACCGCTTGCGGCTGACGACCAGCGCGAGCAGGAGCGGCGCAAGGACGACCAGGAACGCCTTGACCAGCATTCGGCCGTCCTCGGGTGCCCAGGCGCGCGGCCCCTCGGTCAGGGTCACCGCGACCGCCATCAGGGTCATCACCGCCCCCGCGACCGCAAGCAGGGCAAGGAAACCGCGGTACCACCAATTGAACGACCGAAGCCGGCTGGCCATGAAGAAGCCGATGGTGGCAACGACGAGGGTCGCGACCAGCAGCCAGCTGTAGAAGGCGTCGCTCAAGGCCGATTCACCCTCGTGTTTCCCTTGCGCAGCACAGCCATTCCCCTCCGTCTCTTGCCCTGTTCCTAGCGCGAAGGTGCTGATGCGCGGTTAAGTCGGCAATGCGACTTGCAATGTAGGTTTTCGCATGCTCAACTCACCGGAGCGGTTCGTTGCCGGGCTCTTTCACTTTGTCGGCGCACCCCTTCGATCAGCCGAACACGTGCGCTCCGCAGCGGGGAGGCGCACGCCGTGAGACCCGCGCCCTATGTAACCTTTGAGAACTTTGTGAACTTCAGCCGAGGCTCGGCAGGTCCAGCCCCTGCTCCCGCGCGCAGTCGACGGCCTCCGCATAGCCCGCATCGGCATGGCGCATGACGCCAGTGCCGGGGTCGTTCCACAGCACCCGCTCCAGCCGCCCCGCGGCTTCATCGGTGCCGTCGGCGACGATCACCATGCCGGCATGCTGGCTATACCCCATGCCCACCCCGCCGCCGTGGTGGAGCGAGACCCAGGTCGCGCCGCTGGCGGTGTTGAGGAGGGCGTTGAGCAAGGGCCAATCGCTGACCGCATCGCTGCCGTCCTTCATCGCCTCGGTCTCGCGGTTCGGACTGGCGACCGAGCCGCTATCGAGATGGTCGCGCCCGATCACGATCGGCGCCTTGAGCTCGCCGCTCGCCACCATTTCGTTGAAGGCGAGACCAAGGCGGTGGCGCTGGCCGAGGCCGACCCAGCAGATGCGCGCCGGAAGGCCCTGAAAGGCGATCCGCTCCCGCGCCATGTCGAGCCAGCGGTGAAGGTGCGGATCGTCGGGGATCAGCTCCTTCACCTTGGCGTCGGTCTTGTAGATGTCCTCGGGATCACCCGACAGCGCGACCCAGCGGAACGGGCCAACCCCGCGGCAGAATAGCGGGCGGATGTAGGCGGGGACGAAACCGGGAAAGTCGAACGCATGCGCGACGCCGGTATCGAGCGCTTCCTGGCGGATGTTGTTGCCATAGTCGAAGACGGGAATGCCCTCGGCCTTGAAGCTCAGCAGCGCCTCAACGTGGCGGGCCATGGAAATGCGCGCGGCGGCGGCGGTGCCTTCGGGATCGCGCTCGCGGCGCTCGATCCATTCGGCGACGGTCCAGCCCATCGGCAGGTAGCCGTTGACCGGATCGTGGGCGCTGGTCTGGTCGGTGATCGCATCGGGGCGGATGCCGCGCGCGAGCATCTCGGGGACGATCTCGGCGGCATTGCCGAGCAGACCGACGCTGGTCGGCTCAGTGGCCTTGCCGATGATCTCCAAGGCCTCGTCGATGCTTGCGGCGCGGCGGTCGAGATAGCGGGTCTCGAGCCGCTTCTCGATCCGGCTTTCCTGGCATTCGATGGCGATGCAATGCGCCCCTGCCATCACCGCGGCCAGCGGCTGCGCCCCGCCCATGCCGCCAAGGCCCGCGGTGAGGATCCACTTGCCGCGCAAGTTGCCGCCGAAATGCTGGCGGCCCATTTCGGCAAAGGTCTCGTAGGTGCCCTGAACGATGCCCTGCGTGCCGATGTAGATCCAGCTGCCGGCGGTCATCTGGCCGTACATCATGAGCCCGGCGCGATCGAGCTTGTGGAAATGCTCCCAGGTCGCCCACTTGGGCACCAGATTGCTGTTCGCGAGCAGCACGCGCGGGGCGTCGGGGTGGGTGCGAAAAACGCCGACCGGCTTGCCCGACTGCACCAGCAGGGTTTCGTCGCCTTCCAGCCGTTCGAGCGTTTCGACAATCCGGTCGAAGCTCGCCCAGTCGCGCGCGGCGCGGCCGATGCCGCCGTAGACGACCAGGCTCTGCGGATCTTCGGCAACCTCGGCATCGAGGTTGTTCATGAGCATCCGCACGGCGGCCTCGGTTTGCCAGCTCTTCGCCACCAGCTCTGCCCCGCGACGGGCCCGAATGATGCGCTGATTGTCGCGGCGGTCGTTCACTGGTCTTGTCCCCCGAAGATACGTCGTTCCGGCATGAGGCCGAGCCAGTAGCCGAGCTCGGCCGGCTCGGCGATCCGCCACACGGCGAGGTCCGCGGCCTTGCCCGGCTCGAGCGAGCCGACCTCGTTCTGCAGCCCCAGCGCACGCGCGGCGTGGATGGTCATGCCCGCGATCGCTTCCTCCGGCGTCAGGCCGAACAGATTGCAGGCCATGTTCATGGCGAGCTGCGGCACCAGGCTCGGCGAGGTGCCGGGATTGCAGTCGGACGCCACCGCCATCGCCACGCCATGCTTGCGCAGAAGGTCGATCGGCGGGTGCTTCGTCTCACGCAGCGTATAAAAAGCGCCCGGCAACAAAACCGCGATCGTTCCGGCCGCCGCCATCGCCGCCGCGCCGGCCTCGTCGAGGTGCTCGAGATGGTCGGCCGACAGCGCGTGGTAGCGCGCGGCGAGGGCAGCGCCATTCTGATTGGAGAGCTGCTCGGCGTGGAGCCGGACGGGAAGCCCGTGCGCCGCGGCAGCTTCGAAGAGGCGCTCGGTTTCTGCAGGTGTGAAGGCAATGCTCTCGCAAAAGGCGTCCACCGATGTGGCGAGCCCCAGCCGGGCGACAGTGGGGAGCAACTCGCCGATCACCCGCTCCACATAGGCGTCGCGGTCAGCACCCGCCGGCAGCGCGTGGAGCGCCAGCAGCGTCGGCACCACCCGCACCGGCTCCGACCGGGCAAGAGTCCGCACCACGTTGAGCAGCCGAAGCTCGGACGCCGGGTCGAGGCCGTAGCCTGACTTGATCTCCACGGTGGTGACGCCCCCGCGCATCAGTGCGTGAAGCCGGGTTCGGCTCTGCTCCAGCAGTTCGGTGACGCTGGCGGCGGCGGTTGCGCGGACTGTAGAGGCAATTCCCCCGCCTTCCCGCGCGATCTCCTCATAGGTCGCGCCGGCCCGGCGCCGGGCATGTTCCGCCGCTCGCGTTCCGCCGAACACCAGGTGGGTGTGGCAGTCGACCAGCCCGGGCGTGACGAACGCCCCGCCGAGCGGCACCACTTCGGCCGCACGCGTCCCAGCAAGCTCGGTCCGGCGGCCGACCCTGACGATCCGGCCGGCATGGATCCCGATCGCCGCATTGCTGATCAGCCCGAGCGGATTGCCGGGCGCGGGAACCATCGTCAGGGCATGGCAGTCGGTCAGCAGGCGGTCCCACATGGGACAAGGCTGTAGGGGGCTGCTACACGGGCGGCAATGACCAGCGCCTGGCCCAATCTCCTCGACCTGCTCCTGCCTGCCGACCGCGAGGCGCCGGTCGGGCTGGTCGGCGCTCCCCTGGGCGCGGGATCGGTGACCCCGGGCCGGTGCGACCTGGCCCCCGCGGCGCTGCGCCAGATATTGAAGCGCATCGGCCGCTTCGATCTCGACAAGGGGCATGAGCTTTCAAGCGCAATCGCCGACCATGGCGATGCAGCGATCGCTGGCCTGGACATCGAGGAAGCAACGGGTCCGATCCAGTCTGCAATCCGGGGCGCCGTGGAACGGCACGCGTTGACCCTGTTGATCGGGGGCAACAATGCCGTCACCCGCCCCGGCTTGCTGGGGATGGCGGAGGGGCTTGGGCTATCGCTCCAAAGGGTAGGCCTGATCACGCTCGACGCTCATTTCGACATGCGCGGCCTCGAAAATGGTTTGTCGAACGGCAATCCGGTGCGCGCCCTGATCGAGGATGGGCTTCCAGGTCCGAACATCGTGCAGATCGGGCTGGCACCCTGGGCCAACAGCCGTGACATGTTCGAGTTTGCGGACGCGCAAGGCGCCTCGACGATCAGCCTGACCAACTTTTGCGGCATGGGCGCCGAATGGCATGTGAACTACGCGTTCGAGTGCCTCAGCCATGTCGATGCCATCCTGCTCGACTGCGACATCGACGTACTCGACCGCAGCCAGTTTCCCGCCGCGCCCGGTGGCCGCGCCGACGGCATGAACGTGCACGACTTCTACACTGCCGTCCGTGCATTTGCGGCTTCACCAAAGGTCCGGGTCATCGACCTCACGGAATGGGACCCGCCGCTCGACCCCACCGACCTCAGCGCCCTTACCGCGGGACGCTGGGTGGCCGAGGTTCTGGCCGGCTTCGAGAACCGTCTCTAGGCTGCCAGAAGCTCCTCGATCGCGGCCGCAAGAGCGGCTGCACTGACCGGCTTCTTGAGGATCCTTGCCCTCCCCGCCACCGCCGCGTCGATGGCGTCGCTATCGGCAAAGCCGGTCAGGAACAGCAGCTTGAGGTCCGGCACCTGGTCGAGGGCATTGGCGGCAAGCTGCGCCCCGTTCATGCCCGGCATGGCGAAGTCGAGCAGCATCAGGTCCGGTCGCCCGCGCTCCAGCTCCAGCAGCGCCTGCGGCCCGTTTTCTGCTTCGCGAACGACGTGCCCGCCGCGGCGCAGCATGTCGGCAACGGTCTGGCGCACCTCGGGATCGTCGTCGACCAGCAGCACTTCGGCCTGGCGCAGCGGAGCGGTTGCGTCCTGATCGGCTTCGGAGACGGTGGCGGCGGCGTCGGGCGCGTCCGTCCTCGGCAGATACAGGGTAACAATTGTGCCTTCGCCCGGAACGCTGTCGATCCGGAGGTCGCCGCCCGCCGCGGTGGCCACGCCATAAGCCATGGACAGGCCAAGTCCCGTTCCCCGGCCCGGCCCCTTGGTGGTGAAGAACGGCTCCAGTGCGCGTTCAACGATTTCAGCCGTCATGCCGACGCCCTGGTCGATCACACGAACGGCGACGCGGTCGGGCGCATCGACCACGGCCTCGACCAGCAGCTTGCCGCCCGAGGGCATGGCGTCCCGTCCGTTGATCGCCAGGTTGAGGATCGCCAGCTCCAGCTGGGTCGCGTCCGAACGAACCAAGCCAAGGTCCGGCGCAACCGACACCTCGAGGTCGACGGTCGGACCGACCGAATTGCGGAGAAGCTCGGACATGCCGCGCATCAGGCCACCGACGTCGATCTCGGTCGCTGCCAGGCGCTGCCGGCGCGAGAAGGTCAGGAGCTGGCCGGTCAACCTGGTTCCGCGCTCGGCCGCCTGCGCGGCATTGCCGGCCCAGCGGGTCACCTTGTCGCGATTGTCGGGCGCAAGCTGGATCAGCTCGAGATTGCCCGAGATCGCCTGCAGAAGATTGTTGAAGTCGTGCGCGATGCCGCCGGTCAGCTGGCCGACCGCTTCCATCTTGTTGGCCTGCACCAGTGCCGCCTCGACCCGTTCGCGCTGCGCGACTTCATTGCGCAGCCGCTCCAGCACAGCGTCGCGCTCGGCCAGCGCCACCGCCAGCTCGTCATTCTTCCTTTGCAGCATGGAGGGGCTGGGAATGGCGAGCGCGCGGGGCAGCAATGGCCACAGCAGGATGGCGGTCGGAACGCTTGCCGCGGCAGTGATCGCCTTGATCGTCGCTTCGGCGGCATAATCGCCGTTCCACAGGTTCCAGATGCCCATCACGTGCGTCAGCCCGCACGACAGGATGAACAGGGCGAACAGCCAGAACATCTTGCCGAATTCGACATCGGGACGCTTGCGGACAAAGGTCACCAGCGCGATGGGGATCGAGAAATAAGCGGCCGCGATCAGCGCATCCGAGACCACGTGGGTCCAGATGAGCTCGGGTCGCCACAACAGACAATAGCCGTGCGGCGCATACTCGCCGGCGAAGAAAGCTTTTGCGGTGTCGAACATCGGGCAATCCTGGACAGGCAGGCAAGAACGCCTGCGTGACGGCGCAGCCTACGTTCAATGCCAGGGGAAGCCAATCGCCGATCAGCGGGCGCGCAGAAGCTCGGCCAGCTGCAAGGGGGTCAGGGGGTGGCGAAGCTGCTCGCAACCACACTGGTCGGGCCGCTTGTCAGGGCGCCGCCGCAGAAAGCGGGTTCCATGCCGGAAGCGGCCGGCGGTCACCTGGTCATAGGCCACTTCAACCACCAGGTCGGGTCGCAACGGCGTGAAGTCAATGGAGCGCCCGCGCGACCAGCGGCTGGCCTTGTCGGGACGATTGCCGGTGAACCCTTCACCCCCGCCGAGCGGCGCCAGCTCGGCCGCCCACTCCCGCCGCTCGGCGGCCTTGAAGCTGGAGCAGAAGCCGACGTGATGAAGGAGGCCGTCTTCGGAGTACAGGCCGAGCAGGAGTGACGCCACGCCGTCACCCTTCGCCTCTGTGCGGAAGCCGCCCACCACGCAGTCGGCGGTGCGATGATGCTTGACCTTGAGCATCGCCCGCTCGCCCGCACGATAGGGCTCGTCGGCCCGTTTTGCGACCACCCCGTCGAGCGCGCCGCCGCTGCGTTCGAGCCAGCGGCGGGCCGTCGCAAGCCTGGCGGTCTGCGGAGACAGGCGCAGGGCCGATGCTCCTGCCTCGCCGACGAGCCGTTCCAGGCACTGGCGGCGACGTTCGAGGGGTGCCTTCGACAGGTCTTCACCGTTCCAGCGCAGCAGATCGAAGGCCATGAACAAGGCGGGAGTTTCGCCGGCGAGCTTGCGGATGCGGCTTTCCGCGGGGTGCAGGCGCTGCGACAAGGCATCGAAGCTGAGCCCGTCCGGCGTCTCAATCACCAGCTCGCCATCCACGGTCAGGTCACCGGCCGGCAGGCCTGCGACCAGCGCTTCGATCTCCGGGAAGTAGCGGCCGAGCGGCTTGCCCGAGCGCGACCAGAGCTCGACGGTGTCGCCGCTGCGCACGGCAAGGCAGCGAAAGCCGTCCCACTTGGGCTCATACCGCCACTCGCCGCCCGTCGGCAGTTCCTCGACCAGCAGCGCCTCCATGGTCGCGGGCGCGGTCACCGCAATCGGATCCAGACCGGCGCATGATCGCTCGTCTTTGGCAGAGACCTTGTCGAGCGATCGACCCCTGCGGCCTCCAGCCGCCTGGCAGCAGCGGCGTTCAGCAGATGGTGGTCGATGCGCAGCCCCGCGTCGCGCGCGAAGGCGTTGCGGAAATAATCCCAAAAGGTGAAGACCTGCTCGCCCGGATGGAGGTGCCTGAGGGCATCGGTCCAGCCGGCCGCCGTCAGCCGCTCGAACGCTGCGCGCACCTCGGGCGCGAACAGCGCGTCCTCGGTCCAGCGCTCCGGCTTGTAGACGTCGCGCTCGGCCGGGATGATGTTGAAGTCGCCCGCCAGCACCACCGGTTGACTGAGCGGCAGCAGCTCGGCGGCGAGCGCCTCGAAGGCGGCAATCCAATCGAGCTTGTAGTCGAACTTGGGGCCGGGCCGCGGATTGCCGTTGGGAAGGTACAGGCAGCCGACCAGCACGCCGTTCACCGCCGCTTCGATGTAGCGGCTCTGCGCCGGGTCGGGATCGTCCGGCAGCCCGCGCCGGGTCTCCACCGGCGTGCAGCCGCGCGCCAGGATCGCCACCCCGTTCCAGCTCTTCTGGCCGTACCAGGTCGCGCCATAGCCGGCCTGCTCGATCGCATCGGCCGGAAACTTCTCGTCCGGCGCCTTCAGCTCCTGCAGGCACACCACATCGGGAGCCGTGGCGCCGAGCCATTCGAGCAACACCGGGAGCCGCCCGTTGACGCCGTTCACATTGTAGGTCGCGATCCGCACAGGGTCCTGAACATCCGGAGCCGTGCAAGGCTCCCGCCCACGGCCCCGGGGGTCAGCGCCGAGGCACCGCCTCGAAGTCGGCGAGGATGCATGACGGCGCCCGAAGCGTTCCGGCGGCATCCGTCTCACCCGGCCCGGTGACCCTGACGCGGTCACCCCGGCAAAGCTGGTCGCCCGGGGACACGTCGACGATCGAGATGATGCCCGCGGTGCCGATCCGGGCGATCCCCGGGCATTGGCTAGCCAGGCGATTGCGATAATCGACCGCTCCGACGCTCTCGAACAGCAGGGTGCCGTCGGCCAGCACCCGGCGGCCCGCGACCTGCTGGAGGGAGATGCACCGGGCGCCCTGCCCGGCTTGCGTCTGGACCTGGACCTGTGGAGCGGGTGCCGGAGCGCACGCCCCGACGAAACCGAGCAAGCCGATGATTGCGAGGCGCCGCTTCATGATCCTTGCCCTCCTCGGCGTCAGCTTCGCGCCCGCACCCGCGCTTCCCGGAAGGCCGCCGCCATTGCGTCACGCAACGGCTTGGCCCGGAAGTCAGCATCGTATGGCAAGCCGCGCTTGATCGACTTGTCCGCGCGCGGATCGAAACCCGTCAGCCAGGTGTAGCGATCCACCATGCCCCAGGCGAGCACGTCGCGAAGCTGCGGATAGCTCAGCATGATGTCGAGATAGGCCTTGGCATAATCCGCCACCATCCGGTCGCGCACGGCGATGTCGTCGGGCGCCATCTTGTCGTTCACGTCGAATTCGGTGATCACCAGCTTGTAGCCCATCGCCACCACTGCATCGAGGAACTGGCGCCACGGGCCTTCGGACTCGCGGACGATTTCGGCCACGCTCAGCGGTTTTAGGAAGCGGATGTGCGACTGGATACCGAGTGCGTCCACCGGCGTGTTGCGCTTGCGAAAGCCCTCCAGCAGCCGGAGCACGCCGGCGATGTGGGTCTCGTCCTCCGTGCCCCGCTCCCAGCTCATGTAATCGTTGTAGACCAGCTCGGCATGAGGCGCCTCGGCCCGCGCGGTGTGGAACATGAGGTCGAGGAACGCCTCACCGCCCATGGCCCTGGTGATCACCGTGTCGCGGATCTCGCCGGTCTCGGGCTCTACCGCTTCGTTGACCACGTCGTAGGAATAGATGCTCCGACCGTAGCGGCGGCAGACGGTACGCACATGGTCGGTCAGCATGGCCGAGGCCGCTTCTGCCGGGCGGGCACCGAAATCATGGCTGACCAGCCACTCGGGAAACCACTTCTGCGGCGCCCAGAACAGAGTGTGCCCACGCATCTTGAAGCGCTTCTGGTTGGAATAGGCGACCATGGCGTCGAACTGCCGGGTATCGAAGCGATCGGCAGCGGGGCGAATCCACTGCCACTTCAGCTCATTCTCCGGGACCAGCAGCTCGCACTCGCGCTCCAGGATGTAAGCATAAGCAGGGTTGGCGAAGCTGGCGCGGTCGGCGCCCGGTGCGCCCCAGGCCAGGGCTGAGCCGAACCGGCGACCGCTCTCTCGTGCCAGGGACTGTAGCGATGCGGCATCTCCAGAGCCTGCAACACCGCTACCGCCCGTCGTGGCGCAGGCGGACACCGCCATCGCGCTTCCCGCCGCCAGCAGCTGCCGTCGGTCCAGCTGAAACCCGCTCAGGTCGGCCATGCGCACTCCTCGCTTGATTTATGGTGATAGCGCTAACAGGCTGCTGCGGCCATCACAAGCTGGATGCCATGAACCGCTTCGCCCTCGCGCTGCTTGCCTGCCTGCTTTCCTTTTTCGCCCTGCCGGACATCGCGCGGGCGGAGGATGGCTATCGCTTGTGGCTGCGCTACGATCCGGTTCGGCCGGCCAAGCGGGACAGCTATCGCCAGTTCGCCTGCCAGATCGTGGCCAGTCCGCGAAGTGCGGTCGAGCGGTCAGCCGCGCAGGAGCTGCAACGAGGCCTCGGCGGCTTGCTTGCAGGGCCCGTCGCGATGACGGAGCAGGTCACCTGCGACGGTGCCATCGTGCTGCGCCGTGAGCCAAGCGCGGGCATGGGCGACGAGGGCTTTGCCCTGCGCTCTTCCCGCCTAGGCGGGCGCCGGGTCACTGTGATCGCTGCGGCAGGGGAGCGAGGTCTGCTTTACGGCGCGTTTGCGCTGCTACGGCGCGTGCAGACGGGTCAGTCGCTCGAGGCTCTCGACGTCATCGAGCGCCCGCACGTCACACTCCGGATGCTCAACCATTGGGACAATCTCGACCGCCATGTGGAGCGCGGCTACGCAGGGCAATCGCTGTGGGACTGGCACAAGCTGCCGCTGTGGCAGGATCCGCGGGTGGTGGATTACGCGCGCGCCAATGCGTCGGTCGGGATCAACGCGGCCGTCCTCAACAATGTGAACTCCAGCTCCGAGATCCTGACTCCCGGCTGGATCGCCAAAGTGGCCGCGCTGGCGGGCCAGATGCGCCCGTGGGGCATCCGCGTTTTCGTCTCGGCGCGCTTTTCGGCTCCGAAGGAGATTGGCGGATTGCCGACCGCCGATCCACTCGACCCGGCAGTCCGGCGCTGGTGGAAGGCGAAGGCGGACGAACTTTACACCGCCATTCCCGACTTTGGCGGGTTCCTGGTCAAGGCCAATAGCGAGGGCCAGCCGGGGCCACAGGATTACGGCCGCTCGCACGCGGACGGCGCCAACATGCTGGCCGAGGCGCTTGGCCCCCATCGTGGCACGGTGCTGTGGCGCGCCTTTGTCTACGCGCCGTCGGCGGACGACCGGGTCAAGCAGGGCTATGCCGAGTTCCAGCCGCTAGACGGCAAGTTCGCCCGCAACGTGGTCGTGCAGGTCAAGAACGGCCCGCTCGACTTCCAGCCGCGCGAGCCGTTCCATCCGCTGTTCGGGGCCATGCCGCGCACCCGCGTCGCGCTGGAGGTGCAGCTGACCAAGGAATATCTCGGTTTCGCCACCCACCTCGCCTATCTCGGGCCGATGTGGAGCGAGGTGCTGCAGGCGCGCACCTTCCGTCCGCAGCCAGGCTCGCGCGTGCGCGACAGCATCACTGTCATGGCCGGTGTCGCCAACGCCGGCACCGACCGGAACTGGACCGGGTCGCATTTCGACCAGGCCAATTGGTACGCCTTTGGGCGAATGGCCTGGCATCCGGATGCGGAGCCGGACGCCATTGCGGACGAATGGACCCGCATGACCTGGGGCGACGCGCCGCAAACGGTGGCGACAATCCGCGCGATGATGATGGGCTCACGCGAGGCGGTGGTGGACTATATGACGCCGCTCGGCCTTGCCCACCTGATGGGTTCGGACCATCACTATGGCCCCGCACCATGGGTCGCTGACCTTGGGCGGCCCGACTGGAATCCGATCTACTACCACCGGGCGGATCAAGGCGGGATCGGGGTCGATCGCGGCTCATCGGGAACCGGGGCGATCAGCCAATATGCCCCTCAGCTGCAGCGGCAGTGGAGCAATCCAGCCACGACGCCCGAACGCTACCTCCTGTGGTTTCACCGCGTGCGCTGGGACCGCCGCATGCCTTCGGGGCGGAGCTTGTGGAGTGAGCTGCTGCACCGCTACGACCGCGGCGTGAGCCACGTCACCGCCATGCGCCAGTCCTGGGCGTCGCTTGCCGGCGACATCGACCCGGAGCGGCACCGCGAGGTCGCCGCCTTTCTCGCCATCCAGCAACAGGAAGCCGTGTGGTGGCGTGATGCATCCATCGCTTATTGGCAGCACGTATCCGGGCGCCCCCTTCCGTCTGGCGTCAGACCCCCAACGCACCCGCTGAGCCACTACCAGGCTCTGCGCTTTCCCTTCGCTCCAGGCATGGCGCGATGAACGGCGCGGCCTTTTCGTTCGACCTGCTCCCGGAGCTGTCGCTCAGCCGCGAGGAAATCGGGAGCGAGCGGGAGCCGGTGCTGGTAGTGGAGGGCGTGCTCGTCGATCCGCACAGCCTCGTCGATTATGCCGCGGGCGAAGTCGCCTTTGCGCCGGCGTGGACGGCGAGCGGCGGCTATCCCGGAGTGCGCGCTCCGGCACCGCTCAACTATGTGAACCGATTGGTGCGGAGGCTCGACCCGCTGTTGCGGCAAGCGTTTGCGCTTGGTCCGGTGAAGCTCAGCCGCGCGGAATGCAGCCTGTCGCTCGTAACCCTGCCGCCGTCCCATCTGACCCCACAGCAGCAGGCACCGCACGTCGACACGGTGGATCCGCTGCAGTTCGCCATCCTGCATTACCTGTGCGGCCCGGAGCATGGCGGAACCGCTTTCTATCGGCATCGCGCAACCGGCTTCGAAACGCTCACGCCCGAGCGGAAGCAGGCCTATGACCAGGTCCGTTCCGAGGAATTGCGCGATGGCTCGGCAGCCGCCGACTACATTCGCGGTGATGATGCCCACTTCATCCAGCACGCCTGCTTCGAAAGCCGGTTCGACCGCGTGCTCGTCTACAGGAGCCGCACGCTTCATTCCGGGCAGATCGGTCAAAGCGCGGCGCTGAGCGACGATCCCCGCCGCGGCCGGCTCACCGCCAATATCTTCGTCAACTATCGGCCGCTCTGAACGAAGAAAAGGGCGCCTCGATCGACTCGAGACGCCCCTTCTTCGCGGCTGAATCCGTCAGAGCGTGATGCGGACCACGCCGGTGAACCGCCGGTCGTTCATGAACCACGAACGCGGCGCGGTCAGCAGGTCGTTGTTGATGACCGACGACGTGCGGGTGACCTCGTTGGTGAGGTTCACCGCCTGCACGCCGATCCGGAACTTGGGATTGACACTGTAGAAGATGGACCCGTCCAACTGCCCGGTCGACTCGTTGAAGATCGGGGCAAACGGCACGATCACATCGCGCGTCGTCAGCAAGAACTTCGATCGCCAGTTGTAGGCCAGGCGGATCGACAGCGGACCCTTCTCGTAGAAGGGGGTGAAGTTGATCGTATGCTTGGACAGTCCCTGCAGCGGCAACAAGCTGGTGTCGACGTTGGAAACCTGCCCCGCGGCGACGTCCGGATCGGTTTCGGACAGGGTGCTCTGCCGCACGCCCGACGACTTCACATAGGTGTAGGTCGCGTTGAGGCCGAAGCCCGACAAGAAGCCCGGCAGGAAGTCGTAGGTCTGCTGGTAGGCGACCTCGAAGCCACGAACCTTTCCGGTCTCATCCGCATTGACCGGTGTCGTGATCAGCGCATCAAAGGTCGCACCGTTGTTGGTAAACGGTATGCGTTGCGTGCCGTTGGTCAGCACGCCCTTCAGGCTCTTGTGGAACGCAGCGACGGTCAGCTGCCCGACGCCGTTGCGACCGAAGTAATATTCGGCCGACAGGTCGATGTTCGTGCCCTCGATCGGCTTCAGGTAGGGATTGCCCACCGTCGCCCGGGCGATCGGACCACCATTGGTGTCGATGTCCTGCTGGCTCGCCCCAAGGGTCACGTTGTAGAAGTTGCGGGTGAGGCCGAAGTCCGGCGGCGTGATGCTCTTTGAATAAGCCACGCGGAACTGCAGCCCGCCACCCATCTCCAGCCGGGCATTGAAGCTCGGCAGCCAATAATCATACTTCAGCGTGACGCTGCTGTCGGTCGCCGCGCCATTGGCGAACAGCCGCGCATTGTTCCTAACCGCGATCGGCAAGGTGCAGAAGGGCGTCGGCACGCCCGGCTCACCGGTTTCCGGATTGACCGGCGGATTGGCGCATTGCTCCTCCGTCTGGAAGTTGCCGAGCAGGAACACCTGCTGACCATCGGCCTGCCGCTCGGTACGCGAGTAACGCACGCCGATGTTGCCGCTCAGCAGGCGCCCGCCGCCGAACTCATGCTTGAAGCGGAGCATGGCGTAAGCCGCCTTGTTGTTCTCCGCCACCGGATTGATTTCGCCCGGCAGATAGTTGGTTCCCGCAATCGCACCCGGCCGCTCGGCCAGCGGCACCCAGCCCTGCGCGCCGCCCGTGTAGGGACCGTCGCGCCATTCGTTGCGGATCTGCTTGGCGAGGTCGATGAACCCGGCGTAATTGGCGACCGGATTGCCGCTGTAGTAGAGGCGCGGATCGCCCAGGAACGGATCGCCGGCCTTGCCGCGCATGAAGTCGGGGAAGCCAAAGGGTTGCGTCACGTTGAGCGGCGCCCCGCCGGTTCCGCCCGGAATGCCGTCGACATTGTCGCTCAGCCAGACCGGTCCGCCGCCGCCCCAGATCTCGCTCAGCACGCCCCAATTGTAGGCCGAGAAGCGGGCGACATTCTTGCGGTCGGCATAGCGGGCGCCGACACGGATCGCGCTCAGCCAGTTGTTGTCGCCAAAGGCATAGTCGAGATCGATCCGCGCCGCGTCCTGGTTGCCGTCGCTATCTTCGACGTGGTCCATGACGCTGCGGTAGAAGGTGTTGAACGGGCTGGTGAAGCTGGCATTGCCCGGCCCGAAGTAGCTGGGGTTCTGATCCGACGCGCCGCCCGCAAGGTCGGTGCACGGGCTGTTGGTGGCCGGGCCGACGCAGACTTCCGGCGGACGGAATTCAACGGTGGGCAGCTTCTTGCCGTTGAGATCGACGAACAGGTTCTGGAAGCTCGACGTCCACAGGCCGACGTCGAGGTTCTTCACCTTGGACGTGACATGCTGGTAGTCGAGGTTGAGCGTCAGCTGGCTGGTGACGTTCCACTTCACGTTCGCACTGTAGTCGGTCGTGACGTTGCGCGCTTCGACGCCGCGATTGATGTTGTTGCTTTGAAGGCCGAACCGCGGGGTGCGCACGTCGCCGTTGCCGCCCCACGCCGCCGTGTTGTTCTGGTCGTCGCGCCAGCCGGTCGGGCCGGTGATCACGCCATTGTCGAACACGCCATCGTCATCAAAGGACAGCGACGTGCCGGGCACCGCGCGGGAGTCGCCGGCCGCGGTGACATTGTCGGTCGCGACCTCGAACGCGCGTTCCGACCAGGATTCGCGCGAATCCGAACGGAGGAACTGCAAGGTTGCGAGCACCGAACGGTCGGTGCTGCGCCATTGCGCAGCGGCCGAATAGCCGATGCGTTCGCGGTCGGTGTCCTGGGTCCGCAGCGCTGCGCCGCGCGGCACGTAGACGGTGCCTTGCTCGGTCGCTCCATCGAAGGGGACCACGTCGTTGCGAGTGCCGTTGGAGAACAGGTCACGCGTACCGAAGTCGGAGATCTGGATGCCGTCGCTGCGGAACTTCAGCTTGGAGCGCGCATAGCTGCCGAGCAGGCCAAGGTCGCCGATCGGCGTCGTCCAGCGGTTGCTGGCGATGATCGAGAAGGTCGGCGCCGCTTCCTGGCGCATGTCGCCGTAGCTGAGCTCGGCCGAGCCCGCGACAACCAGGCGCTTTTCCTGGTCGAAGGGCACGCGGGTGCGCAGATTGACTGTGCCGGAAATGCCACCTTCGACCATGTCGGCCGACGGGCTCTTGAACACGTCCACGCCGCCGAGCAGTTCGGAGGGGACGTCCGAGAAGCTGAGGCCGCGGCCGTTGTTGGCCGTGAAGGTGTCGCGGCCGTTCAGTTCCGAACGGGTGTAGGTGAGGCCACGAACGACCACGCCGCTGCCTTCGGTCGAGAAGTGGTCGGGATCGCGGCCCGCCGAGAAGCGGTCGATGGCGACACCCGGGATACGCTGCAACGCTTCGGTGACGGAGCGGTCGGGAAGGGCACTGATGTCGTCGGAACTCACCGAATCGACCACCACGTCGGAATCACGCTTGATATCGCGCGAACGCTGCAAGCTGCGGCGGATGCCAGTCACCACAACCGTGTTGTCGGCGGCGTTGCTTTCCTCCACCGGATCACTGGGATTGGAGGTGATGCCTTCGGTCTGCCCGGCTGCCTGCGTCGAATCCTGATTGGCCGGCTGCGTTGCCTGCACGCTGTAGGCGGTAGCGACGCTGGGCACCATCACGGTGCAAAGCGCAAGCACGGAGGCGCCAGCCTTCAACGCCTTGGCAAGCTGCGCTGCATTCGCCGCTGCAGTGGTGTCAGTGCCCATCCGTATCATCCCCCAAGTTAGCGCTAACAGTTGCACTTTACGCAGTTCAGTTGTTAGCGATAACTTGTAAGCAGGTCGGGATCACAATCAAGCCTGAAAAAGCCAGTGATTTCTTGTGCATCGCAGCATGATCGGAGTGTCGTTATTGTGCGCCGCAACATGATCGTTTCAACCGCGTTTCGAGTTCGCTGAGCAGTGACAAAAGAAGGCGTTCTGCAGCACATCCTGATCGTCGGCGGCGGCACTGCCGGATGGATGACCGCTGCTGCACTTGCTCACAAGTTGGCACCGCTGCCGATCCGCGTGTCACTGGTCGAATCGGATGCGATCGGGACGGTCGGCGTGGGCGAGGCAACCGTTCCGCACATCCGCTTCTTCAACCAGACGCTCGGCATCGACGAAGCCGAATTCATGCGCGCCACACAAGCGACGTTCAAACTCGGTATCGAGTTCAGGAACTGGGGTCGGATCGGCGACAGTTATCTGCATCCCTTCGGTGCCTATGGCGAGCAGGTCGGCGGCGTCGACTTTCACCAGCATTGGCTGCGCATGCATCGCGCCGGCCGCGCGGCGGAGCTCGGCGACTACAGCCTCCCGGTACAGGCCGCGAAGCAGGACCGGTTTGCGGCGCCGGTCGACAACAGCCGCTCGCTTCTTTCCACTTACTCCTATGCCTATCAGTTCGATGCGGGTCTTTATGGCCGCTTTCTGCGCGCCTTTGCGGAAGCGCGTGGCGTGCGGCGCTTCGAAGGTCGCATCGTCGGGGTGGAGCAGTACGGTGAAGCGGGAAGGATCTGCTCGGTCCGGCTCGACAGCGGTGAGGTCATCGAGGCCGACCTGTTTGTAGATTGCTCGGGCTTTCGCGGGCTCCTCATCAATCAGCATCTCGGCGCGCCGTTCGAATCCTGGGCGCAGTGGCTCCCCTGCGATCGCGCCATTGCCGTTCCTTGCGAGAGCACCGACGAGCCCTCTCCCTACACCCGCGCGACGGCGCAGGGCGCGGGCTGGATGTGGCGCATTCCGCTGCAGCATCGCACTGGCAACGGCCACGTCTATTGCAGCAGCTTCCTCTCCGACGAGCAGGCGGAACGCGAGCTGCTCGACCAGCTCGACGGCCAACCGCTGGCCACGCCCAATCGCCTGCGGTTCGAGGCCGGGCGGCGCCTCGAGCAGTGGAAAGCGAATTGCGTCGCCATTGGCCTTGCTTCTGGCTTCCTCGAGCCGCTCGAATCGACCAGCATCCACCTCATCCAGCTGGGCATCGGCAGGCTGCTCGAGTTGCTTCCCCTGCACGGCTGGGACCCGCTCGACGCAGCGGAATACAACCGCGCGATGAACCTCGAATATGAGCGGATCCGCGACTTCCTGATCCTTCATTATTGCGCAACGCAGCGGGACGACACGCCCTTCTGGCACCATTGCCGGACCATGGTCCTCCCCTCTTCCCTGCAGGAGAAGATGGCGCTGTTTCGCGAGCGCGGGGTGGTCGCTCCCTATCGCGACGGCATGTTCCTGGAGCCGAGCTGGCTGGCCGTCTACCTTGGCCAGCATATCGTGCCCGACCGTTACGACCGGCGCTCGGACCGGATTGCGGCAGAGGACCTCGGCGCGCATCTTGCCGCGGTGGAAGACGCCTGCCGCACCGCCGCACGATCGCTGCCCACGCAGCGCGACTATCTGGCGCAGATCTCCGGCCTGGCCGAGGCGGCATGAGCGAGCGGCCGCTACGTGTGGTGATCGTGGGCCGCGGCATCGCCGGGGCGATGGCGGCGGTCCATCTCGCGCGCTCCTTGCCCCCACAGGCCGCCAGCCTGTCGGTGATCGGGCTACCGGAAACGCCCGCCGACCCGTTCGGCGATATCGCGGCGAGCTTGCCCGGCTTCGCCCGCTGGAACGCGCGCTTCGGCATCGACGAGGCCGAGCTCGTCCGGCAGGGTTGCGTCAGCTTCTCATGGGGCACTGCTTACTCAAGCTGGTCAGACGGCGCTGGAACCGGCTTCCAGCCCTTTGGCGAGACGGGTGCGCCACTGAACGGAGTCGCTTTTCACCAGCTTGCGGAACGGCTTCGGCAGGCCGGCTCGGCGGTGCGGCTATCTGACTACAGCGTCGCCGCCATGGCCGCGCAGGCGGGTCGCTTCGCTTATCCCTCCGCCGATCCGAGATCCCCGCTGTCGCTGCTCGACTATGGCTTGCATGTCGATCAGCCGCATTACGCGAGATTGTTGCTGGCGCAGGCGGAGCGGCTTGACGTTGCCATGTTTGGGCCGGCCCTGCGCGACGTGTTCCTGGCCCCCGGCGGCGACATTGCCGGCCTCGTGCTGGAGGATGGGACCGAGCTTGGCGGCGACCTGTTCCTCGATGCGTCCAGCACGTCCGCCGTGCTCACTGGCAAGTTGCCCGCCTCGCACTGGACCAGCTGGTCCACCTGGCTGCCGTGCAACCGCAGCGTGACCGCCACCAGCCCGAGCGAGGTGCCGCCCGCGCCTTACGCCCATGTTGTCGCCGAAGCGGCGGGATGGCGACTGGTGGTGCCCGGCCGCACCCGCGTCGCCGAAACAATCGCTCATTGCAGCGACGACCCGCCGGCGTTCTGTGGCGGGCAAGAGCATCGCTTCGACCAGGGCCGCCGCGAGCTCGCCTGGGTTGGCAATTGCGTGGCGCTTGGCCAGGCCGCGACCGTGCTGGAGCCGACCGCGCCGTTCGGGCTTGAACTGCTTCATCGCTCCCTCGACCGGCTCGCGGCGCTCTTCCCCCAAGCAACTCCGACCGAGGCCGAGCGGCGCGAATACAACCGCCGCTTCGCCGAGGAAGCGGACCGCGCGCGCGATGTGGTGATCGCCCGCTATCTGGTGGGCGGCAGGCAGGGCGCGTGGTGGGAGCGGCTGCGCCAGCAGGTTCCGCCGCCCGAGCTCGCCGCCAAGCTGGCGCTGTTCCGCAGCCGTGGGCGCATTCCCCTGCTCGACGGTGACCTGCTGGAAGAGGCCGACTGGGCCGCCTTGTTCGACGCACAAGGCGAGCGCGCCCGCCGCTACGATGCGCTTGCCGACGCCCTGCCCGTCGCTGACCTGCAGGCGCAACTGGCACGCATGCGGCAGGCGATGATCGCCGCGGTCGCGCCAATGCCCCTGCACGGCGCGTTCCTCGACGCGCTTGTCCGAAAGCAGGCAGCATGAGGTCCGAAGGTCCGCTCCGCAGCATCGTGGTGGTCGGCGGCGGCACCGCCGGCTGGATGGCCGCCGCCGCGCTCGCCCGGCTGACGCGCAGCGGGGTGAGCGTCACCGTGATTGAGTCGGACGAGATCGGCACGGTCGGCGTCGGCGAAGCCACCATTCCGCCGATCCGCAGCTTCAATGCCATGATCGGGGTGGACGAGAACACCTTCCTTCGCCGCACCGGGGGCACCTTCAAGCTGGGTATCGAGTTCGTCGACTGGCTGCGCCCTGGCAGCCGCTACATGCACCCCTTCGGTCCCACCGGGGCCGACATGGAAGGGGTGAGCTTTCACCAATTCTGGCTCCGCCACGGCGCGGGTGGAAAGCTGCCCGATCTCGACTCCTTCAACCTGTCGGCGGTGGCGGCGCGGCTGGGGCGGTTCCAGCGCCCGGTGCCCGACCCCCGCTCGGTCCTGTCGACGCTCGACTACGCGTTCCACTTCGACGCCATCCTCTATGCCGTCTACCTGCGCGAGCTGGCCGAGGCGGGAGGCGTCACGCGGCGGGAAGGCAAGGTCGTTGGCTGCGTGCGCTCGGGCGAAGACGGCTTCGTGGACAGCCTGACGCTGGCCGACGGGCGGCAGATCACCGGCGACCTGTTCATCGACTGCTCGGGTTTCCGCGGCCTGCTGATCGAGCAGGAGCTTGCCTCCGGCTATGAGGACTGGAGCCGGTGGCTGCCCTGTGACCGGGCGGTGGCCCTACCCTGCGCTGCCGGCGGACCACCCCTTCCCTACACCCGGGCCACCGCACTCTCCGCCGGGTGGCAGTGGCGCATTCCGCTGCAGCACCGCACCGGGACGGGTTACGTTTATTCCAGTGCCCACATCAGCGACGACGAGGCGGCTCGAACGGCGCTCGACAAGGCAGACGGTCAGCCTCTCGGCGATCCGCGTTTCCTGCGCTTCACCGCCGGTCGCCGGCGCAAGGTGTGGAACGGCAATGTCGTTGCACTGGGGCTGGCGAGCGGCTTTCTCGAGCCGCTGGAATCGACTAGCATCCATCTGGTGCAGGCAGGCGTGTCGCGGCTGCTTGCCATGCTGCCCGACCGCCGCTTCGATCCCATCCTTGCCGACGAATACAACCGCCTGGCGGCCCTGCAGATCGAACAGATCCGCGACTTCATCATTCTCCACTATCACGCCACCGAGCGCGACGACTCTCCTTTTTGGAACGACGTGCGCACTGCCGCCATTCCCGACACCCTCGCCGCCAAGATCGCCCTGTTCCGGGAGAATGGCCGCCTGTTCCGCTCCGGCGACGAGCTGTTCAGCGAGAACAGCTGGATTGCCGTCCTGATCGGGCAGGGCATCCTCCCCCGCCGCATCGATCCGCTTGCCGACGCGGTTGGCGATCCGGGCGAGATCGCGCAGACCCTGTCCCGCATGGCAGCCTTTATCCACCGCGCGGCCGAGAACATGCCAACCCACCAAAGCTTCATCGACGCCAATTGCCGGGCGACCAGCGGCATGGCGCGGCCCACCCCACAACCCCTGCTTAGGAGCGCCTCGTGAGCGACAATCGTATCCGCAGCATCGTCATCGTCGGTGGAGGCACCGCCGGCTGGATGTCCGCCGCGACGCTCTCCAAGATCCTGACCACCGATTACTGCAAGATCACCCTGATCGAGTCCGACGAGATCGGCATCATCGGTGTCGGCGAAGCGACCATCCCGCAGATGGCGACCTTCAACCGGATGCTGGAGATCGACGAGGACGATTTCATCCGCCAGACCAAGGGCACCTTCAAGCTCGGTATCCAGTTCGTGAATTGGGGCCGGCAGGGTCACACCTACTTCCACCCGTTCGGAAGCTATGGCCTCAACATGGCCGGCGTGTCGTTCCACAGCCATTGGCTGCGGCTGCACCAGCGGGGCGAGGCGCCGCGCCTGGACGAATGGTCGCTACCCGCCATTGCCGCTGAACGCGGCAAGTTCATGCGCCCGTTCGATGCCGGCAACTCGCCGCTGTCGTCCATCGCCTATGCCTATCACTTCGATGCCGGCCTCTATGCCCGCTACCTGCGCGGCTATTCGGAAGCGCGGGGCGTCGTTCGCAAGGAAGGCAAGATCGTCGACGTCACGCTTCGCGGCGAAGATGGCTTTGTGGAGTCGGTGACGCTTCAGGACGGCTCGATCGTCGAGGCCGACTTCTTCATCGACTGCTCGGGCTTCCGCGGGCTGCTGATCGAGCAAGCGCTGAAGAGCGGATACGAGGACTGGTCGCGCTACCTGCCGTGCAACCGCGCGATCGCGGTGCCGTGCGAGAGCACCGACGAGATCACCCCCTACACCCGCTCCACCGCGCACAAGGCCGGCTGGCAGTGGCGCATCCCGCTGCAGCACCGCATCGGCAACGGCCACGTTTTCTGCAGCGACTATATGAGCGACGACGAGGCCGCCGACACCCTGCTCAAGAACCTCGACGGCAAGCCGCTCGCCGACCCTCGGGTGGTCCCATTCAAGACCGGCCGCCGCAAGGAAAGCTGGGTCAAGAATTGCGTGTCGCTGGGCCTCGCCGCCGGCTTCCTTGAGCCGCTGGAATCGACCAGCATCTGGCTGGTGCAGAGCGGCCTGTCGCGGCTGCTGACGATGTTCCCCGACCGCACCTTTCAGCAGGCGGACATCGACCGCTACAACCGGATCGTCGCCAACGAGTATGAGATCGTCCGCGAATTTCTCGTGCTGCACTACAATGCCACCGAGCGCACCGACTCGCCGTTCTGGGATTATTGCCGCAACATGGAATTGCCCGAGCGGCTGGCCGAAAAGTACCGGGTGTTCCAGGCCTATGGCCGCACCTTCCGCGAGAATGACGAACTGTTCAACGACACCAGCTGGTTCGCGGTGATGGTCGGCCAATTGATGAAGGCGAGGACCTACGATCCGGTCGCCGATATCATGCCGCTGGAGGAGACTCGGCGGCGGCTGGCCCATGTTGCCGAGGCCGTCCACAACAGTGCGGAATATATGCCAACCCACAAGCAGTTCCTGCTCGACAATTGCGCCGCCCCCGAACTCCTCGCCACCCTCAAGCAGGATCGTGCCGCATGAGCCGTCTCGTTAACGCACTCGCCGCCGCCGCTTCGCTCGCTCTTGTTAGCGCTCCCAGCTCCGTGAGGGCACAAACGGCCGACTTCGCCTGGTTCGACTATCGCGGCGACGACAAGCTGCCTCGGCCGGGCCCCGGCCAATTTGCCAATCCGATGCTGACCGGCTTCTATTCCGATCCCAGCATCACCCGTGCCGGTGAGGATTACTACCTCGTCAGCTCGACCTTTTCCTTCTTTCCCGGGCTGCCGGTCTTCCACAGCCGCGACCTCGTGAACTGGCGCCAGATCGGAAACGCCATCGATCGGCCGGACATGGTCGATTTCGGCAAACTAGGCCTGTCGCGCGGGCTCTTCGCGCCGGCGATCGAATACCACGACGGCCTGTTCTACATCCTCAACACGTGCGTCGATTGCGGCGACAATTTCGTCATCACCGCGACCAACCCGGCCGGCCCATGGTCCAAGCCGACCTGGCTTCCGGACCTTGCCGGCGCGATCGACCCTTCCCTGTTCGTCGACGAGGATGGCAGTTCCTGGATCATCAACAACGGGCCGCCGGTCGGCACGCCGCGCTATGACGGCCACCGCGCTCTGTGGATCCAGCAGTTCGACCGCAAGACGCTCAAGACCTTTGGCTCGCGCACCATGCTGCTCGACGGCGGGGTGCGCCCGGAAGAAAAGCCGATCTGGATCGAGGGCCCGCACATCTTCCGCAAGGACGGCTATTATTACCTCATCGCGGCGGAAGGCGGCACCGCCGAAGGCCATTCGCAGGTGGTGCTGCGCAGCCGCAAGGTGACCGGTCCCTACGAGGCCAATCCCGCCAACCCGATCCTGACCCAGCGCGACCTTCCGCGCGACCGCAAGCTTCCGATCACCTCGGCCGGCCATGCCGATTTCGTGCAAACGCAGGCGGGCGAATGGTGGGCAACCTTTCTTGCGGTCCGTCCCTATTCAGGCGATCTCTACAACACCGGGCGCGAGGCGTTCCTAATGCCGGTGAAGTGGGAAGGTGGGTGGCCGCTGATCACCCGCCCGGGTGAGGTCATTCCGTGGCTCGCAACCAAGCCCAGGCTGCCCGCCTTCCAGGCCCCTCCCATGACCGGCCCGATGCGCGTGCGGGAGGAGTTCACGCGGCAAGCGCTTCCCACCGGCTGGATGATGATGCGCAATCCGCGCTCGACCTGGTGGAGCATCGCAGGCGGCAACCTCCGCCTGACGCCGCGAGCCGTGTCGCTGGGCGACAATGGCAACCCATCCTTCATTGCTCGGCGCCAGCAGCATCAGCTCGCGACGGCGGAGACCGCGCTCTTGGCCCCCCCGGCTCGCCCCGGCGCCGAAGCCGGCCTGGTGGCCCTGCAGAGCGACGACTTCTGGTATTCCATTGTCACCACCCGCACCGCCGACGGTCAGGCTGTGGTCCAGGTGAAGCGCCGAGCCGGACCGGGCGAGGCGAAGAATGGCACCGCCCTGGCGCAGCAGCCGCTCGGCGCCGGCCGCGGCCCCATCGAGCTCCGCATCCGTGCCCGGGCCGACCGCTACGACTTCGAGTGGCGGCGGGGCGGTGCGTGGCGGGTGCTTCTGGCCGATGCCGACGGGACCATCCTCAGCACGCAAAAGGCGGGCGGCTTCGTGGGAGCGGTGCTGGGGCCTTATGCCTATGATCCGCAGGGAGGCGCATGATGCGGTTCGCACCCGCCCTGCTCGGCGCCCTTCTCCTCGGAACTGCGGCGCACGCGCAGGGGTCGGCACCGATCCGGCTCAACCAGCTCGGCTTCCTGCCGCAGGCGCGCAAGCTGGCCATCCTTCCGGAGGCCTCGTCCCGCCCCTTGCGGTGGGAGCTTCGCGACAGCGACGGGCGCCAGCGTGCGGCCGGAACGACCGAGGTCGTCGGACCGGATCGCTGGTCGGGCGAAACAGTGCATCGGATCGACTTCAGCAGCTTCCGCGAACCTGGCGAGGGCTTGCGGCTGGTGGTGGGTGATCGGTCGAGCCGCGCCTTCACCGTGTCCCATGGCACCTACGGCAGGCTGCCGGTCGATGCGCTGGCGTTTTTCTACCACCAGCGCGCGGGAACGCCGATCGAGGCGCGGCTGGTCGGCGCGACCTGGGCGCGCCCTGCCGGTCACGCGACCGAAAGCGCCACCTGCGTGAGTGGCCGCGACCCGCATGGCAATGATTGGCCGGGCTGCGACTGGACGCTGGATGTGCGCGGTGGCTGGTATGATGCCGGCGACCACGGCAAATATGTCGTGAACGGCGGGATCAGCCTGTGGACCCTGCTGAACCTCCACGAGGTCCTGCCGACGGCCTTCCCGGACGGTTCGGCGATCCTGCCCGAACGCGGCAATGGCGTTCCGGACCTGCTCGACGAAGCGCGCTACCAGCTCGAATTCATGCTCCGCATGCAGGTGCCCGCCGGCAAGCGGATCCGCGTTCCGGTTGGCGTCAAGCGCAGCACCACCGGAATGGCGATGCGCGAAATCGACGCTTCGGGCATGGTCCATCACAAGGTCGCCGATGAGCGCTGGACGGGTATTCCCATGCGCCCCGACCAGGACCCCGAACGGCGCATCCTGTTTCCGCCGTCCACGGCCGCGACCCTCAACTTCGCCGCCGTCACCGCGCAATGCGCGCGGATCTGGAAGACACTCGAACCCGCCTTCGCCAACCGCTGCCTCCAGGCGTCGGAAACGGCCTTCACCGCCGCCCGGCGTAACCCCGAGGTATATGCCGTGGCGGACTTCCCCGGCAGCGGCGGCTATGGCGACGAGGAACTGTCCGACGAATTCTTCTGGGCAGCCGCCGAGCTCTCCCTCACCACCGACCGTTCAAGCTACCGGGACCTGGTTGTGGCCTCCCCGATCCTGAAGAGCGGCCGGGTGGACGAACCTTCGTGGCCCGGCACGGCGAGCCTTGGCGTCCTCAGCCTCGCCCGCCATGCCCCGCCCGGCAGCGCGTGGGGCCGGGCGATCGTCGCCGCGGCCGATCGCTTCCTCGCCGAGCGCAAGGACGTGGGATACGCCATCCCCTATGCGCCGGAAAAGGGCTACCCGTGGGGATCGACGTCCAGCCTGCTCAACCGCTCGATCCTGCTGGCGGTCGCCCATGACAGTACGGGTGAGCAGAAGTATCTCGACGGCGTGGTCGACAATCTGGATTTCCTGCTTGGCCGCAATCCGCTCGACCGATCCTTTGTCACCGGGACGGGGGCGCGGCCGATGCTGAACCCGCATCATCGCTTCTGGGCCAACCTCCCCGACCAGGGATTTCCGGGTCCGCCCCCGGGGGTGGTGTCCGGCGGCCCGAACAGCAACAGCAGCCCGCGCGCCGATGAGCCCGTTGGACCACCGAAAGGATGCGCGCCGCAGACCTGCTGGGTCGATGATGTGGGATCCTTCACCACCAACGAGGTGGCGATCAACTGGAACGCACCCCTGGTCTGGGTCACCGCCTGGCTGGACGAGCGCAGCCGCACGCGCCGGTGAAGCGCCGAGCCGCCCTGCTGCTGGGCCTCACCCTGGCCGGCTGCGCTACTCCCGATAGTCGCTCCCGACCGGCACTGGCGATCACCATTGATGACCTGCCGGTGCATGGGCCGATCCCTCCCGGCGAGACGCCGACCAGCGTGGCGGAGCGGCTGATTGCAGGATTGAAGAAGGGCGGCGCGGATTTCGCGATGGGCTTCGTGAATGGCCGGACGACGGTGGACGATCCCGCCACGCTTGAGGTGCTGGAGCGGTGGCAACGGGCGGGGCTGGAACTCGGCAATCACGGCTGGTCGCACCGCAACCTGAACGAGCTTGCCCCCGCCGAATTCGACGCCGAACTGGTCCGCAACGAGCCGCCGCTCCGGCGCTTTGCGGCGGGCAAGAACTGGCGCTGGTTCCGCTTTCCCTTCCTTGCCGAAGGGGACGACCCGACCAAGCGCGAGGATGCGCGGCAGGTGCTCGCCAGGCGCTCCTACCGCATCGCCGCGGTGACGATGGATTTCTCCGACTGGCAGTGGACCGGTCCCTATGCGCGCTGCGTCGCCAAGGGTGACGAGGCCGGCATCGCGCGCCTCGAGACGCTTTACCTACAGGCCGCCAGCAGCGCCGTCGCCCGCTCCCGCCAGATGGCGCGGGCTGTGCATGGACGCGACATCCCCCATGTCCTCCTGCTCCATGGCGGTGCCTTCACCGCGCGCATGATCCGGCCGCTCCTGAAGCTTTACCGGGACCAGGACTTCCGCTTCGTATCCCTTGCCGAAGCCAGCCGCGACCCGGCCTATGCGTCCGACGTCACGCCCGAGCGGCCCGGACCGCCCGCGACGCTGGAAGGGCGAGCGGCTGCGGCGGGAGTGCCGATCCCACCGGCCCCCGCCATCGCCGAAAGCCTGGCGGCCATCTGCGCCTAGCGGGCGACCACCGTCAGCTTCGCCGACTTCAGGTCGACCGAGTTCGGCCCGGCGGATATGGTAAAGGTGCCCGGTTCCACCACCCGCTTCATCTGCAGGTTCCACAGCGAAAGGTCGCGCGGGGCAAGCGTGAAGGTCAGCGTGCGCCGCTCGCCGGGAGCAAGCGTGACCCGCTGAAAGCCCTTCAGTTCGATGAGCGGCCGCGTTACCGAGGCTTCATCGTCGCGGACGTAGAGCTGCACCACCTCGTCCGCGGCGCGGGCGCCGACGTTGGCGACATCCACGGTGACCTGCGCGCTTTCGCCGACCCTGATCGACGGTTGCACCAGCCGCGGCGCGGAAATGTCGAAGCGGCTGTAGCTCAGCCCATAACCGAAGGGGTAGAGCGGCGCGGTGGTGTCGAACAGATAACCGCGGCGGGCGCTCGGCTTCTTGTTGTAGAACACCGGCAGTTGTCCCGCGCTTCGCGCAAAGGACACCGGCAGCTTGCCGCCCGGGCTGACCGCCCCGAACAGGACGTCGGCAACCGCGTTGCCGGTCTCCTGCCCAAGGTACCAGCCCTCGATCAGCGCCGGTGCATTCTCCGCCAGATAATTGACCGCAAGGGGTCGCCCGTTGAGCAGCAGCACGACCGTCGGCTTGCCCAGCGCCAGGATCGCGCGGGCCAGTTCCTCCTGCTGCCCGACCAGGTCGAGCGAGCTGCGGTCGCCAAGATGCGCGTCGGCCCAGGCTTCGCGGCTGAGCTGCTCATTCTCGCCCAGCACCAGCACGACCGTGTCCGCCGCGCGCGCCGCCCTGACCGCATCGGCGATCAGGCGGCGGTTGGTTTCGGCCGGCACCAGCTTGACCTCGTCGCACGACCAGCAGCGGCTTTCGGTCAAGCGGATGCCTTCGGAATAGGAGACCTGGTAACGCCCGCGCGCCGCCGACTGCAGCCCTTCCAGCACGCTGACGACATGCTTGGGCTCGTCGCTGTAGCCGCCGATCGGCGTGTCCCGGGCATGGGTGCCGACCACCAGCAGCTTGCCGACCTTGGCGGGGTCGAGCGGAAGCAGGTTGTTCTGGTTGCGCAGCAGGACCATCGAGCGCTGGGCAGCCCGGCGCGCCAAGGCGATGGCGTCAGGCGTGGCGGTCTTCGCCTCGGCCGTGGCGGCGTCGGCATAAGGATTCTCGAACAGCCCGGACTCGAACTTCAGCCGGAGCATCCGGCGGACCGCCTGGTCGACCAGTTGCTGCGGCACCCGGCCCGATCGCACCAGCTCCGCCACGTGCACGAAGCCGTCCGGATCGGGAGTCTCGGAATCCACGCCCGACTTGATCGCGCGGTCGGCGGCATCGCGCACGTCGCTGAACATGCTGTGCCGGGTGATCAGCTCCTTGATTGCGAAATAATCGCTGACCACCGCGCCGTCATACTTCCACTCACCGCGAAGCACGTCGTTGAGCAGCCACGAACTGGCGTGCGAAGGCACCCCGTCGATCTCGTTGTACGATGCCATGACGGAGCGGACGGGAAGTTCGGTGATCGCCCGTTCGAACGGCGGAAAGAAGATGGTGCGCAGCGAACGCTCGGAGATGTCGGCGGGACCGACGTTGATGCCATTCTCCGGCTGGCCATGGCCCGTCAGGTGCTTCAGCGTCACCATCACCTTGTCGGGGGCAAGCGGAAGCGTCGTTCCCTGAAAGCCGCGGATTGCCGCCAGCCCCATTTCGCTGACCAGGTGCGGGTCCTCGCCATAGGTCTCCTCGATCCGCCCCCAGCGCGGGTCGCGTGCGACGTCGACCACCGGGGAAAGCGCCAAGGTCGGCCCGCGCGCCCGCATCTCCCGCGCCGCGACTGAGAACACCTGCTGCAGCAGCGCGGGATCCCAGCTGCTGGCAAGCGCAATGGATTGCGGAAAGCTGGTGGCGCCGCGCGCGACATAGCCGTGCAATCCTTCCTCGTGCATCAGGATCGGGATGCCCAGCCGCGTCCGTTCGACCGCCCAGCGCTGCGCCGCATTCACATAATTGGCTGTGTCTGCAGCCGACCGGTTTGCGGTGCCGGCCGCCGCTCCTGCCGCCCCGGCATTGGTGGTTGCGGCAACCACGCCCCTCCTGTCCGACGGGCGGGCAAGCTGGCCGATGCCATGAGGGAAGTTGCTGGTCGCTTCCTGCGGATCGAAGCGGCCATCGTCGGTCTGTATCTTGGCCTTCTGCTCCCACAGCGTGATCAGCTGCGCCGCCTTCTCCTCCAGGGTCATGCGGGCGAGCAGGTCCTCCACCCGCCGCTCCACCGGCTGATTGCGATCCTTGTAGAGCGGGAGGGAGGCTTGCGCGCGGGTCGGCCTCGCCTGCTCGCTGGAATCCCGGGCGATGGCCGGCGGCGCCAGCAGTGCAATGATCGATGCCATGGCCGTCATTCCGGCCAGTCCCGTCCGCAACTTCATCCGATCCTCCCTCGGGCGCCCAGCATAAGGCGCCATGATAGCGCTACCATATCGGCGAAAGCGCTCGTTGCAATGGGCCGCATTGATGCTACCGACGGAGCGTCAGATCGCGGCAAGGGGGCGACGGGCGGGAAATGAGCAAGGTGAGCCGACGCGGCCGCGGCACCGTGACGATCGAGGATGTCGCGCGCGAAGCCGGCGTCTCCACCATGACCGTGTCGCGGGTCATCAACAAGGGCAAGAACGTCCGCGACGAAACCCGCGAAACCGTTCTGCAGGCCATTGAGCGACTGCGCTATTCGCCCAACACCGCCGCCCGCAGCCTGGCCGCGGGGCATGCCACCCGGATCGGCCTGCTCTACTCCAATCCTTCAGCGGCGTATCTCAGCCAGTTCCTGGTAGGGTCGCTGCAAACTGCCCGCATCGCCGGCTGTCACCTGATGCTGGAGCAATGCGACAGCGACGATCCAGTGGTTCAGCGCGAAGCGGCGCAGCAGTTCGTCGAAGCCGGCGTGGAAGGCGTTGTCCTGCCTCCCCCCGTTTCGGAATCCGAACCAATCCTCACCGAATTGCGCAATGCCGACATCCCGGTGGTGACCGTCGCCATGGGCAGGGTCGAAAACGCGCTCAACGTCCGCATGGACGATTATGGCGCCGCCGTGCAATTGACGGAATATCTCATCAGTCTTGGTCATCGACGCCTTGCGCACATCAATGGCGATCCCGGACAAATGGCGACGGCCGAGCGGGAGCGCGGGTATCGGGACGCCGCGGCGAAGGCCGGTATCAAACATGTGCTGGTCGAGCCGGGTCATTTCACCTTCCGCTCCGGCCTGGATGCTGCCGAAAGGCTGCTCGGTGTCGCCGAGCGTCCCACCGCCATCTTCGCCTGCAACGACGACATGGCGGCCGGTGTGGTCAGCGTGGCGCATCGTAAGGGGTTGCAGGTTCCCGGTGACCTCAGCGTGGTCGGGTTCGACGACACTTCGCTAGCGACCAGTGTCTGGCCGGAACTGACCACCGTGCGCCAGCCCGTCTCGGCCATGGCCGGCGCGGCACTCGACATGCTGCTGGGTGCCTTGCGGGCGCGGCGGCGCGGCGATCCAATCGTTCGGAGCGAGCGCGTGCTTGAGCATGAACTTGTGATCCGCGGTTCGGCTTCTCCGCCCAACGCGCAACCATAAGCGCGAGGGGCCTTGCTTTTCTTTGTCGGCGGGAGAAAGTTACCGCTAACATCGGGACCGGCGGAGTCTTGCCGGGCGATAACGGAGGGGATCGAATGACAGAAGCAAGCCCGGAGCGGGCCAACCTTGGCTATATCGGCGCCATTGTCGCCGTGGCCACGATCGGTGGTTTCCTGTTCGGATACGACAGCGGCGCGGTGAACGGCACGCAGCCGGGCCTTACCGAGGCGTTCGGCCTTGTTCCGGGCAGCTTCTCGCCCAGCAATGGCCTTGGTTTCACCGTCGCCTCGCTGCTCATCGGCTGCTTCATCGGCGCCTTCTTCGCGGGCCGCCTTGCCGACCTGCTGGGACGCCGCAATGTCATGCGCGTCACCGCCCTGCTGTTCCTGGTCGGCGCACTGGTGCAGGGCTTCGCCGAGAACCACACGCTGTTCGTGCTTGCCCGCATCCTCGGCGGCATGGCGGTGGGCGCGGCCAGCGTCCTGTCGCCTGCCTACATCTCGGAAGTGGCACCGGCCAACATCCGTGGGCGAATGACCACGATCCAGCAGATCATGATCATCACCGGCCTCACCGCGGCGTTCCTCGTCAACTACCTGCTCGCCGCGGGCGCCGGCACCTCAACCGAAAGCTTCTGGCTCGGGCTTGAAGCTTGGCGGTGGATGTATCTGATGCAGGCAGTTCCGGCCGCCCTGTTCCTGGTTGCCCTCTACTTCATCCCGGAAAGCCCGCGCTACCTCGTCTCCAAGGGGCAGGATGAGAATGCCCACAAGGTGCTGACCCGGCTGTTCGGCCGCGACGTCGCGGGCAGCAAGCTTGAGGAGATCCGCTCCACTTTCGCGACCGATCACCGTCCCCAGCTGAGCGATGTTCTGGCCCCGGCCGGAATGCGCGGGTTCATGGGCCTGCGCCCGATCGTCTGGGTCGGCATCATGCTGGCCGTGTTCCAGCAGCTCGTCGGCATCAACGTCATCTTCTATTACGGCGCGACCCTGTGGCAGCTGGCCGGCTTCAGCGAGAATGATTCGCTGCTGATCAACATCGTGTCGGGCGCCGTCTCCATCGCCGCTTGCTTCGTCACCATCGCGGTGATCGACAAGATCGGCCGTAAGCCGCTGCTGCTGATCGGCTCGGCCGGCATGGCACTGACCCTGTTCGTAATGGTCTACGCCTTCAGCCACGGCTCGCTCGACGCGCAGGACAATCTCGTCCTGTCGCCCAGCCTCGGCATGCTCGCCGTGGTCGCGGCCAACCTGTATGTGATCTTCTTCAACGTCAGCTGGGGCCCGGTTATGTGGGTCATGCTGGGCGAGATGTTCCCCAACCAGATCCGCGGTTCGGCCCTGGCGGTCGCCGGCTTCTGCCAGTGGTTCGCCAACTTCCTGATCAGCTTCAGCTTCCCGGCCATGGCCGCGTGGAGCCTGACTGGAAGCTATGTCTTTTATGGCGTCTGCGCGGTGATCAGCTTCCTGCTGGTGCTTCGCTTCGTCGAGGAGACCAAGGGCAAGGAGCTCGAGGAAATGCAGGGCTGAACGCCCTTCCGTCCACCGGCCGGCGGGGCGAGCAGGCCGCTCGTCCCCGCCTGCACCGTCAAAGTGAGCCCCAGTGACCCGCACCCCTGTTCGCCCCTTCCGTTCCCGCGACTGGTTCGACGCGCCCGGGCGCAACGACATGACCGCGCTCTATCTCGAGCGGTTCATGAACTACGGCCTGACGCTGGAAGAGCTTCGCGCCGGCAAGCCGATCATCGGCATTGCCCAGTCGGGCAGCGACATCGCGCCGTGCAATCGCATCCATCTCGAACTGGTGCACCGGGTCAAGGCGGGCATCCGCGACGCGGGCGGGATCCCGATGGAGTTTCCCATCCATCCCATTTTCGAGAATTGCCGCCGGCCGACTGCGGCGCTCGACCGCAACCTCGCCTATCTCGGGCTGGTCGAGATCCTCAACGGTTATCCGATCGATGCTGTGGTGCTTACGACCGGCTGCGACAAGACCACGCCAGCCTCGATCATGGCCGCGTCCACCGTCGACATTCCGGCGATCACCCTGTCGGGCGGGCCGATGCTCGATGGCTGGCACAATGGCGAGTTGGTCGGGTCGGGCACGGTCATCTGGCGCTCACGGCGCCTGCTCGCCTCGGGTGAGATCGACGAGGCCGAGTTCTTCCGCAGGGCCGCCGACAGCGCGCCCTCGGCCGGCCACTGCAACACCATGGGCACCGCCAGCACCATGAACGCGGTCGCCGAGGCGCTGGGGATGTGCCTGCCCGGCAATGCCGCCATCCCCGCACCCTACCGAGAGCGCGGGCAGATGGCCTATGCCACCGGCCGCCAGGCGGTGGAGCTTGCCTACGCGGACCTCCGGCCCTCGCGCCTCCTGACCCGCGAAGCCTTCCTCAACGCCATCCGCCTGATCGCCGCCGTAGGCGGCTCCAGCAATGCGCAGCCGCATATCGCCGCCATGGCCGCCCACGCGCATGTCGAGCTCAGCCGCGACGACTGGATGGAGCATGGCTATGACGTGCCCCTGCTGGTCAACATGCAGCCCGCCGGCACCTTCCTCAGCGAGCGGTTCCACCGCGCCGGCGGCGTGCCCGCCGTGATGTGGGAGCTTATGAACGGCGGCCTGCTGCATGGCGACGCGCTGACGGTCACAGGCCGCACCCAGGCCGAGAACATCGCCGGACGCGAGAGCCGTGACCGGGAGGTCATCACCTCCTTCGCCGAGCCGCTGCGAACCCGCGCGGGCTTCCTGGTCCTCAAGGGAAATCTGTTCGACTTCGCGATCATGAAGACCAGCGTGATCTCCGACGAGTTCCGCGCTCGCTACCTGTCACGGCCCGAAGCGCCCGGCGTGTTCGAAGCGCGCGCCATCGTGTTCGATGGCTCGGACGATTATCATCACCGCATCAACGATCCGGCGCTCGCCATCGACGAGGATTGCATCCTGGTGATCCGCGGCTCCGGCCCGATCGGCTGGCCGGGCTCTGCCGAAGTGGTCAACATGCAGCCACCTGACGCGCTGTTGCAGCGCGGCATCACCAGCCTGCCCACCTTGGGTGACGGCCGACAGTCCGGAACATCCGACAGCCCGTCGATCCTCAACGCCTCACCCGAAAGCGCCGCTGGCGGGGCTTTATCCTGGTTGCGGACCGGCGACATCATCCGGATCGACCTGGAACAGGGCCGCTGCGATGCGCTGGTCGACGCGGCTGAGATCGCAGCACGGAAGCAGGACGCTCCCCCGCCTGTGCCTCAGAGCCAGACTCCGTGGGAAGAGCTCTACCGCGAGAAGACGGGCCAATTGGCGGATGGCGCCGTGCTGGACTTCGCCGTGCGCTATCGCGGCACCTCGGAGCGCACGCCCCGCCACAATCACTAGCCGATAGGTAGCTCGAACACCGGCACGGGCAGCAGGTCGGCGTCATACAGGTTGACGATCGGATAGTCGGCCCAGGCATAGCGGACCCGCTGGTCCGTCGCCCGGACGCCGCCGATCACCACCTCATCTCCCTGCACGTCGGCCGTGACGAACCGGCAGGCACCGCCGCTTGCGCATAGCTGGAAGCCAGCGGGCTGAGCGCTTCCAAGGACCTGCAGCGGCTTGCTGAAGCGCAGGCGCACCGTGGCCCCGTCCCGCGCCGCACCAAGCACCGCCGGTCCCACCCGGCCACTCGACACCTTGTAGGCGACAGCATGGGCCGCGAGCGCCAGCCGGCGGCCGACCTCCTGCTTGTTGGCGGGGTGGATGTCGGTCCAATCGCCAAGGTCGATGGCACTTATCAGGGCCGTGTTCCGGTCGGCCTCGGCCGCCTTGCGCTGCTCGTCGATCAGGGCCGCCCAACCGCTTTCGGCAGGAGCCGAGCGAGGCTTGCCCCATCCGGCGAGGCCGACGACCAGGAACGGCAGGTCGGCCTGGCCGAACTGCCGTCGCCAGCCTGCCATTATCGCGGCCAGGCGGCGGTCATAGCCGGCGCGGCCGACGTCCGCCTCGCCCTGGTACCAGGCGACACCGCGCAGCGGCAGTGCGCCAAGCGGCGCGATCATGCCGTTGTAGAGCGTGCCGAGCCCCGATTGGCCATCCCATGGCGCAGGGACCGGCTCACCGATCCGCTCGGGCGCGACGCTGATCTCCCATCCCTCGCCCAGCGCGCGCTCGCGTTGCTGTCCCCACGCAAGCCTGATCTTGTCGGCCGGCCCCTGGAAGCCGCCATTCGACCAATTGTCGCGCACGAAGACCATGATCTCGTTCACGCCTGCGCGCAGCACCCCGGGGGGCAGCGCATAGTTGCGGTCTGCCGACCAGCTATAGGTGCTGCCAACCAGGACCCCGTTGACGAAGGTCGAGTCCGCGTCGTCGATCACCCCAAGCGACAGCGTCGCGGGCCGCGAAGCCTCTTCGGCGCTGAGCTGCAAGCGCTTGCGCGCCCACACCCCGCCATTGAACGCGGCGAAGGCCGGCTGTCCCCAATTCTCCCAGTACGTAAAGCTTGGTAGCGGCTGCCATGTCAGCCGATCGCTAGCGCGCCACGGCTCGGTCCCGACCCTGTCGCCGCTGCGCGAGCGCCACCACGCACCCCATTGTTCGCCAAACGCACGAAGGCCGGCTCCTTGGTCGCGCAAGTAGAGCGCAAGCAGGTCCGCATCCTTGCCCCCGCCGCTCGCCCGCGCTGCGGCGGCGTCCATCCATGAGCGGATCGCGGTTCCGCCCCAAGTCGCATCGATGAGGCCGATCGGCAGCGTCCGGTCGCGCGCGCGAAAGTGCCGCGCCATGAACTGGCACGCCGCCGAGAACTCTGCCGCCGTGGCGGGTACCGACACCTGCCAGCTGACCGAAGGCTCGATGGGAGCGGGGCGAAGAAGCGGCCGTTGCGGCACGGTCAGCAGTCGCAGCAACGGGTCGGCAGCGCCTTCCACCTCCGCCGCGCCGTTCAGCGCCCTGCTGAGCGGATATTCCATGTTGGACTGGCCGGAACAGAGCCAGACGTCGCCGCCCAGCACGTCCTCCGCGACGACCAGCGATCCGCCCGCGCCGCGCGCCTCGATCCGGACGCGCTCGCGCGGCGCCACGGCCGGCATCGCCGCCGCCCAGCGGCCTGCGCGATCGGCCTGCGTGACCTTCGACTGCGAGTTCACCCGCACCTCGATCCGCTCCCCCGGATCGGCCGAGCCGGTCACGCTGTAAGGGCGGCCATGCTGGATCACCGCGTGACTGCTGAATTGAGGGTCGAGGCGAGGCGCCCCATCCGCCCCATCCGCCGCGCCCAGCAGCAGGGCGGCGGTGAGGCTCAGTCGCGGACAGCGTAGCATGGCAGGCCTTCCACAGTGCTGGGCAAGGCAAACAAGTCTCCCGCCTGTGGCTGCTCGCGGAGCTGCTCGGCGCTCAGCATCTGCCGCGCCGTGGTGGCGAACAGCGTGCGGCCGTCAGCCCCGCCGAACGCGATCTTGGTGATGTTGGCGACGGGAAAGTCGATCACCTCCAGCAGCTCGCCCTCAGGCGAATAGCGTCGCGCCGCACAGCCTGCGTAAAGCCCAATCCACAGGCAACCCTCGGCATCCACCGTCGGCCCGTCGGGATAGCCGTCTTCACTGGCGATGGTTACCAGCACGCGGCTCTCGCCCACCCGTCCGCCCTCAAGCACCTCCGCGGCGGAAATGGTCCCGCTCAGTGTATCGACCCAGTAGAGCGTCCGCCCATCGGGTGAGATGGCCGGGCCATTGGTGATGCAGATGCCGTTGAGCCCGGTCTCCCTCAGCACCCCGTCGGCATAAAGGTAGAAGGCGCCGGTCCTGTCCGTTTCGCCATCGTGCATGGTCCCGAACCACAGCCGACCCTGCGCGTCCACCACCGCATCATTCAGGCGGTTGTTCGGCTGGTGTGCGTCCACCGCGACGATCATGCCGAAGGCTCCGGTGGCCGGATCGAACGACCACAAGCCGCTCTGCAATCCGACGATCATCCCACCGCTGGCGCGCGGCACCACGAACCCGACCTGCTCGGGCGCGGTCCAGCTCCGCCGGGCTCCCGTGACGGGATCGAAGCGGTGCAACTGGTGCTTCTTGATGTCGACGAACCACAGGGCGCCGTCCACCCACAGCGGCCCTTCGCCAAGTTCGGCGGCGAGCGGCCAGACGCTCTGTGGCCCGGCTCTCATCAGCGCCAGCCCGCGTCGACCCAGTAGTTGTGGCCGGTGACCAGCCGCGCATCGGCGGACGCAAGGAACAGCACCATGGCCGCCACATCCTCGGGCACCAGCCGGCCCTTGAGCGCCTGCGCCGCAACGATCTCCGCCTCGCCCTCCGGCGTGTACCAGCGCTGCTGGCGCGGGGTCTGGATGTTGCCGGGAATGACGCAGGTGACGCGGATGTTGTCGGGCCCGAGCTCCCTCGCCAGGCTCCGCGTCAGGCCCTCGATGGCCGCCTTGCAGGTCTGGTACAGAACCAGGTCGTGAAGCCCCAGGTGCCAGCTGATCGACCCGAGATTGATGATCGCGCCGCCGCCCCGCGCCTTCATCCCACCGATCACGCTTTGCGCGGCAAAAAACTGGTGCCGCAGGTTCACGTTCATGCGGTCGTCCCAATAGTCGGGCGTGACCTCCGCGACATGGTGCCGGTCGTCATTCGCCCCGTTGTTGACCAGCACGTCGAACGGGCCAGCCTCGGCAATGGCCGCCTGCAAACCCTCGATGTCGCACAGGTCCACCCGGCGAAACCGCACATGCCCGCCCAGCCGCTCGGCAAGCGCGTGCGATTCCTCTTCGGCGATGTCGAAAAAGGTGACCTCGGCGCCGTGGCGAGCAAAAGCCTCGACGATCCCCGCGCCGATTCCCGATCCCCCGCCGGTGACCAGCACCCGTTTCCCCTGCAGGCTTGGGTAAACCGCCCGCAAGTCCGTCCTGTCGTTCAAATCGTTCACCCCCCGATGTAGACGGTCTTGGTCTGGCTGTAGAATTCCACGGCCGCGAAGCCCTGTTCGCGTGCGCCGTAGCTCGACTTGCGGGTGCCGCCGAACGGCACGTGATAATCGACCCCGGCGGTCGGCAGATTGACCATCACCATGCCCGCGCGAACCGCCCGGCGGAAATGCCGCGCGTGCTTCAGCGAGTTGGTGACGATGCCCGCGGACAGGCCGAAACTGCCACGATTGGCGACCTCCAGCGCTTCCTCGTAATCGGCGACGCGGATCGTGCTGGCCACCGGCCCGAACACTTCCTCGTTGTTGATGCGCATGTCGGGCGCGGTGTCGGCGATCACGGTCGGCGCCATGTACCATCCGCGCTCGGCCAGCGTCAGCGGATCGCCGCCGGTCAGCACCTTGCCGCCCTCGTCACGCGCGATACCGACATAGCGGAGGTTCTGCTGAAGCTGCTGCTCGCTGACCGCCGGACCGATCTGGGTCGAGGGATCAAGCGCGTTGCCGACCTTGAGCGCCCCGGCACGCTCGGCAAGCGCAGCCACGAAGCGGTCGTGGATGCCCTCGGTGACGATGATCCGCGACGAAGCGGTGCAGCGCTGGCCGGTGCCGAAGAAGGCTCCGTCCAGCGCCACCGCCACCGCCTTGTCGAGGTCGGCGTCGTCCAGCACCACCAGCGGGTTCTTGCCGCCCATCTCGAGCTGCAATCGGGCCTGGCGCTTGATCGCGCCGGCTGCGACCATCGCGCCGACCCCTTGCGAGCCGGTGAAGGAAATACCGTCGACATCCTGGTGATCGACGATCGCGCGGCCGACGTCGCCCTCGCCCATGACGAGGTTGAACACGCCCGGCGGCGCTCCGGCCTCCTCGATGATCTGCGCCAGCGCGAAGGCGATCGCCGGCGTCGGCGTCGCGGGCTTGAGCACCACCGTGTTGCCGAAGGCAAGGGCCGGCGCCGCCTTCCACGCTGGAATGGCGATCGGGAAGTTCCACGGCGTGATCAGGCCGAAGACCCCAACCGCCTCGCGGTGGGTGGACGCGTCGATGCCGGGCCGGGTGGACTCCAGCGTCTGGCCATGACGACGCAGCGCCTCGCCCGCGAAATATTTCAGGATGCGCGCCGCGCGCATCACCTCGCCGGTGCCCTCCGGCACGGTCTTGCCTTCCTCGCGCGACAGCAGGGTCCCAAGCTCCTTGGCGCGGGCCATGACGATGGTGCCGGCCTTGTCGAGCACATCGGAGCGGACTTCGGGAGAAGCCTCGGACCAGGTCGGGAAGGCGCCCCTGGCCGCCGCCACTGCCCGGTCGACATCGGCCGGCGTCCCCTTGGGATAGCTTGCCACGACATCGTCGAGGTTGGACGGATTGATGCTCTCTTCCGTGCCGTCCCCGCCGGACTGCTCGCCGGCGATGAGGTGATAAAGACGCTCGGACATTGTGATCCTTTCGGGGACAAACTCAGGAGTGCAGGAGGCCGCGGCGGGCGAGGTTGCGCATCAGGTCACGCACCCCGAACGCCCAGGCGGGCGCATCGCGGCTGGTGGTGACCGTATTTTCCAGCGTCCCGAGGCGCGGCGAGGAAATGCGGACGATGTCGCCGGCCTTGTGGGTAAAGCCGCGGCCGACCTCGTCGCGGTCCTTCACCGGGGCGAACAGTGTGCCGAGGAACAGCACAAAGCCGTCGGGATAATGATGTTCGCTCATCGCCTGGCGCACCAGTTCGGCGGGGTCGCGACTGATCTGGCTCATCTCGCTCGATCCGCTGAGGACAAAGCCATCCTCGCCGACGATCTCGAGCTCCACCACTGCATTGCGCACGTCATCGAGCGTGAAGTAGTCATCGAACAGGCGGATCAGCGGACCCAGGGCGCAGGACGCATTATTGTCCTTGGCCTTGCTCAGCAGCAGCGCGCTGCGCCCTTCGAAGTCGCGCAGGTTGACGTCATTGCCGAGCGTCGCGCCGCGGATCTCGCCGCGGCTCGACACCACCAGCACCGCTTCAGGCTCGGGGTTGTTCCAGGTGGAATCCGAGCGGACGCCGATCGGCACCCCCGTCCCGACACTCGCCAGCAGCGCGGTCTTGGTGAAGATTTCGGCGTCCGGCCCGATCGCCACCTCGAGATATTGCGACCACAGCCCGTCCTCGATCAGCGCGGCCTTGAGCTTTGCGGCGTCCGGTGAGCCGGGAACAACGGCTCGGATCGCGCCACCGATCCGTTGTTCGATCCGCTCGCGAATGTCCTGCGCCTGGCGGTGATCGCCGCGCGCGCGCTCCTCGATGACGCGCTCGATCGCCGACAAGGCGAACGTCACGCCGGCCGCCTTGACGACCTGCAGGTCGATTGGCGCAAGCAAGGTCCCAAGCGATCCCGCGATCAGCTCGTCGACCGAGCCGATCAACTCTCCGGTGACCGCCGCCGGGTCCGGAAGCTCGAACAGGTCGGCCAACGTCGGGGCGGCACTGGAGACGTCCCACACCTGGCCGCCGCGGACGAGGATCGGACTTGGCCCCACCTCGCGAGACAGGCGTCCTACCAGAGTCGCCTGGTCCTGATCCACCGGCATGATTGCCGCCGCTGAGCTGCCGGTCATGAGCTGTCTCGCTCTCGTTCCTGAAAAATTGGTAGCGCTACCAATCGAACTTGCGACCCGTGTCTGTCAAGCAAAGGCCGGGCCGTCGGCTCAGTTTTGTCCACACGCATCCTGCGGCACCATCGCGCTGGCGACGCGCACGTCGGAGACCGCAAGCTGCAGCGTTCCGGCGGTGCTGATCGATGCGGGTACCGCCACCTGCTTCGGGTCGAGGCCAGCCCTGGCGAAGCAGCGCAGGGGCACCGTCAGGGTCCGCCACTCGCCCCGCGGAGCCGCGCGGAGGATGCCGCCGATCGGAACCGCGGCGCCGTCCATGGCAAGGGTCACTGCGGCACTCGGGCGTTCGTCCACGCGATAGTCGATGAGCAGGCTCAACTCGCCCGTAGTCTCGCGCGAGATGTCGATCGGGGCGGCCGTGCGGATGAACGTCCGCGCTTCGCCGGCGCCGGTCCAGCGGAAGCGCCGCGCATCTTCCTGTGCGCGGCGATCCAGCGCGGCGATGGTCACTCCCGCGCCTGCGCTCGCCCAACTCCATCCCGGTGGCAGCGCGCCGCGGCCGAAGAAGACGCCATCGGCACCGCCAGGCACCGGTGGCGGACGATCCTCGGCCAGCCGAGGCAACGTGGTTCGCGACGCATAGGTGAGGCCATGCCCGAAGGGAAACAAGGGGTCATAGCCCTTGTCGCCGACGTTCAGCGGCGTCCCATTGGCGCGCTTGGGCCAGCTGAAGGACAGCTTGCCGGTGAAATCGTGGCGCACCCGCCCGGCCGCATCGCGGAACAGGACGTCGGCGACGCCTCCGCCCTCGCTTCCGGGCAGAAAGGCCGCGACAAAGGCATCGGAGGAATTGAGCTCCTGGTTCACCCACAACGGCCGCCCGGACAGGAACACCGCCACCGTCGGGATGCCCGCCGCCTTGAGCTTGCGCAGCAGCTCGAGATGGGTCTTGTCGCCCGGGCTGAACTCCAGCGTCGCGCGGTCGCCGACGAACTCGGCATAGGGTTCTTCGCCGAACACGACGATGGCGACATCCGGCTTGGCGGTGTAGCTTCCGTCCGGGCTCAACGTCGCACGTCCGCCGGCCGCACGCGCTGCCTCGTCGATGCCCTTCCAGATCGACGTTGCGCCCGGGAAGTCGGCATTAGTCAGCCCGGAGCCCTGCCAGCTGATGGTCCAGCCGCCAGACTGCTTGCTGATGTTGTCGGCGCCATCGCCCGCCACGAGGATGTTGGCGCGCGGCGACAAGGGCAGGATATTGCCGTTGTTCTTGAGCAGGACCAGCGACTTGCGGACCGCCTCGCGCGCGACTGCACGATGCTCGGCCGACCCCAGCAGGTCGAAGCGCCCCGCCAGCGGGCGGGTCGACGGCGCGCCCTTGTCGAACAGGCCGGCGCGCAGCTTCACGGTCAGGATGCGCCCCACCGCATCGTCGAGGCGCGCCATCGAAATCTCGCCCGATTGCACCTGCTTCAGCGTGTTGGCGTACAGCTCCTTCCAGCTGTCGGGCGCCATGAACATGTCGAGTCCGGCGTTGATGCTCTGCGGGCAGCTGACGTTGGTGCAGCCGGGGATCTGGCCGTGCGCATTCCAGTCGCCGACCACCAGCCCGTCAAAGCGCATCTGCTCCTTGAGAATGTCGTTCAGCAGCACCTTGCTGCCGTGCACCTTCTCTCCGCGAACGCTGGAAAAGGAGGCCATCACCGCCTGCACCCCGGCGCGGATCGCGGGCGGGTAGCCGGCACCGTGGATGTCGCGCAGCTCCTGCGGGCTTGCCAGCGTGTCGCCCTGGTCCCGCCCGCCCTCGGTGCCGCCATCGCCCACGAAGTGCTTGGCGGTGGCGATCACCCGGCCCGGCCCCAGAAACTCGGGAGTTCCGGGACGCCCCTGAAGGCCGTAGACCATCTCGGCAGCGAAGGACCGCACTATCGTCGGCTCCTCCGAAAAGCTCTCGTAGGCGCGGCCCCAGCGATCGTCGCGGGCCACGGCCAGGGTCGGCGAGAAGTCCCAGTCGAGGCCGGTGATCACCATCTCGCGCGCGGTCACTTCGCCGATCTTCCGCATCAGCGCCGGGTCACGGGTCGCGCCAAGCCCGATGTTCTGGGGGAAGATGGTGGCGCCAACCACGTTGGCATGGCCATGCACCGCGTCGATGCCCCACATCAGCGGGATCTTGGGGCCCTTCCAGCTCGCCTTGTCCGACGCCGTCCAATAGGCATCCGCGAGCTTCAGCCACTCGGCCGGCGGTGCCTTCTCGTTTCCGCCCGGAGCGCTGTTGCCCCCGGCCAGGATCGAGCCGAACTTGTAGCGGGCGACATCCTCCGGCGTGATGCTGGCGATGTCGGGCTGAATGATCTGGCCGACCTTTTCCTCGACCGACATGCCGGCCAGCAGCTGCCTGACCCGACCCTCCACCCTTGCGTCCCGGGGTATCTCGCTGCGGACGGTGGGCCAGGTCGCCGCTGCCGGCGCCGCGACCTGCACCTGCGCCGCCACCGTGACCGAGGCGGAACCAAGGAGGAGAAACGCCGCCGCCGTCAGTGTTCGCGTGCGATGCCTTGCAAGACCAGCCATGTGCAATTCCCCTCCAGCACGGCGTCGCTTGTGCGATGAACAGCGCACTAGCCAGCCGTGGTGATAGCGCTATCATGGCGAGCGGAACGGCGGCCGTCCAGTCCCCGAGTGACGTACCTGCTTCCATCCTGTAGCTGGCGAGGAATCCTTCCTCGTTCCCCGAAGCCGAGATCCCTTGCGCCCGTGACAACCGCCACCCTGCACAAGCAGCACAACCATGATCGCACGGCCTGGTTCTGGGTCGGCTGCGCGGCGATCAGCGTCGGCGTGCTGCTGCACCTGCCGATGCTCGTCATGGCGCATCGCATGGGCAATCACCTGTCCGGTATGCCCATGGATGCCGAGATGCTGGTCGGCATGGGGCTGATCCTGCTTGGCGTTCCGCTGGCCTGCTGGGGCGCGCTCCCTCCGCATCGGGTTCAACCCAGCGACGCGCCCGCGCCCGGGTTCGAGGCACCGGCCGACATGCCGCTCAACCGCTGGCACCTCGTGGTGCTGCTGGTGCTGACGCTCGGCCTCATCATCGACGTAATGAAGCCCGCGACCCTCGGCTTCGTGCTGCCTGGCCTCCGCCAGGAATATGGGATCGGCGCCTCCACCGCCGCGCTGCTCCCCTTTGTTGCGTTGACCGGCACCACCGTCGGCTCGTTCCTGTGGGGCTGGCTGGCCGATGTGTACGGCCGCCGCGCCTCGATCCTGCTGTCCACCATCCTGTTCGCGTCCACCGCCATCTGCGGCGCAATGCCGAGCTTCGAGTGGAACCTGCTGATGTGCTTCCTGATGGGGTGCTCGGCAGGCGGAATGTTGCCGGTCGTCTACACTCTGCTGACTGAGATCATGCCCCCGCGCCACCGCAGCTGGGTCCTGGTGCTGGTGGGGGGAACCGGGCTGGTCGGCGGCTATCTGGCGGCCAGCGGCGCCGCCCATGCCCTGGAGCCGGCCTTTGGCTGGCGTTCGCTGTGGCTGCAGGGCTTTCCCACCGGCCTGCTGCTCCTCGCCCTCGCCCGCTTCATCCCCGAGTCTCCGGGATTTCTCGTCAGGCAAGGCCGCGCTTCCGAGCTCCAGCGGATGGAGCAAAGGTTCGGACTGACGCGCTCGCCGCACGCGCCCGTCTCCACCCCGCCACCGGCAGCGCTCGGCCAGGCCTCGCTCACCTCGGCCCTGGTGATTGCCGCGCTGTGCTGGAGCTTCGTCAACTTCGGACTGCTGCTGTGGCTTCCCTCGGACCTGCAGGCGCGTGGCTACAGCGCCGAGATCGCCAGCGGATTGCTCGCCAAGTCCTCGCTGATCGCGCTTCCGACCATCGCCCTTGCCGCCTATGCCTACACGCGGCTCAGCAGCAAATGGACGGTGGTCGCAACCATCCTGCTCACCTGCCTCGGGCTGGTCGGCGCGCTGCTCCCGGCCGCCGTGCTCAGTTGGGAGCCGCTGCTGGTGGCGGTGATCGCGGTCCTGATCGTCGGCACCAACGGTACCATCGCCGCCCTGCTGCCCTACACCGCCGAGAACTACCCCACCCGCGTTCGTGGGCGGGCGACGGGACTGGTCGCCGGAAGCAGCAAGTTCGGCGGGGTGGCCGTGCAACTGGCCGCGCTGGCAGGCTTCATCCCGACGCTGATCGGTGCCGCCAGCGCGCTGATCGTTCCTACTCTGGTGTCCGCGGGCATGATCGCCTGGGCCGGCCGCGAAACCCGCGGCAAGCGCCTCCACGACCTTGACCAGCCCCCCGCCTAGCGCGGTTGCGCCTTAGCGCCTCATCACCCCGTCGGGCCGAAGCGCGATTGTGCGGCCACTCGCCGCCGAGGCATAAATGGCTTCGATCAGGCGCAGGTCACGCAAACCCATCTCGCCCGGCGTGATGATGGGCGTGTTGTCGCGGATGGCGCTGGCGAAATGGTCGAGCTGCCCGGCGAATTGCACCGTCGGATCGCCGGCGTCGATCTCGCGCCGCTCGCGCCCTTCCAGCCGCATCTTCAAGCCGGCGTAGTTGGTCGCCGGATCCATGATCAGTGCTCCCCCATTGCCGCGCACATGGACGAAGTTCGTCCCCGCCGAATCATAGGAGGTGGCAAGCTGCGCCATCGCCCCGGAGGGGAAGCGGAACCGCGACGCGACGCTTGCGAAGACCTCGGTGAAGCGCGGATCGCCGGTCGGCCGGAAGGTCGCGGCACTGACGCTCTCCGGCATCTCGCCCGTCAGGTAGAGCGCGGCCTGGAGCCCGTAGATACCGAGATCCTCGAGCGGCCCGCCGCCCGCCAGCGCGCGGTTCACCCGCCAGTTCTCGCGCGGGTTGGTCGGCCCCATGCGATACGCCTGCTCGGTGGTGAGCAGCCGGATCTGCCCGGCGGCCCGCTGCCTCATCAATTCCATCGCCCGGCGATTATGCGGCTCGAAGTGCACGCGATAGGCGGTCATCAGCTTGCGATTGGCGCGGCGTCCGGCCGCGATCATCCGCTCGCACTCGGCACTGGATAGCGCCATCGGCTTTTCGCACAGCACATGCTTGCCGGCGGCAAAGGCGCGCACCGCCCAGTCGGCGTGAAGTCCGCTCGGCAACACGATATAGACCGCGTCCACCCGCCGGTCCGACGCGATGCTGGCAAAGCTGTCGTACGAGTAACGGGCGTCGCGCGGCACGCCATAGGCATCGCCCACCCGCGCCAGCTTGTCGGGATTGCCGGACACGAGGGCGGCGATGTGCGTCCGCTCGGAATCCGCGAAGCGCGGCATCATCTGGTTGAGCGCATAACCGCCCAGCCCCACGATCGCGATGCCGACGCTATCCGCCCGTTTGCGCCGGGGTGGGCTGGCGGGCAGCTCGACGCCGCCGGGCATCGGCCTGCCGACCGCCCGTGCGTCTCCAGGCTGCTGTGTCATGGTAGCCGCGGAGCCACCCGCCATGACCATCGGAAGGGCGGCAGCAGCGCCCCCTACGCCCAGGAACCCGCGCCGGCTGAACTCTTGGTCATTCATTGCTGCGTCCCTTCCGTGCGGCTGCCCTGCTGGCTCCCTTGCGTCAAATGCCCGTGAATGCCGAGCCAGCGAACAAAGGCATCGAACCATCCGGTGCTGGTGGTGTCCTTCTGGTACATGCCAAAACCGTGCCCGCCTTGTTCGTAAAGGTGGAACTCGACCGGGCGACGGGCTGCCTTCCAGCTCTCGACCAGACCAAAGCCGCTGTTGGCGAAGAATGGGTCATCGGCCGCGAGCGCGACGAACATTGGCGGCGCGTCGGCCGGCACAGCCATCGCCGTCAGCGGTCCGTAGATGTTGGCGATGAAGGCAGGGTTGGCGTCCTTCGCCTCCAGTGTCGTCGCCAGCGTCAGCATCGCGCCAGCAGAAAAGCCGATCATGCCGACGCGGTTCGGGTCCACCCGCCACTGCGCCGCCCGCGACCGCACCAGCGCGAAGGCCGCGCGGGCATCGGCGATCTGCGGCGCGAGAGAGGCCACGGCCGCAGCCCCCGTCGCTCGCGGAGGGCGAGCCGCGCCGGAGAACATTTCCGCCATAGAACGCTCGAATGCGGCCATGTCTGCGGGCGTCTGGTTCAGCCGATACTTGAGCACAAAGGCTGAGACTCCGCGATCGGCCAGCGCACGCGCGACCTGCCAGCCTTCATTCTCCATCGACAGGGTGCGAAAGCCTCCGCCCGGAGCGACGATCACTGCCGCGCCGGTCGCCTTCGCGGGGTCGGCCAGCACCGGCGTCAGCGTCGCCACCGTGACGTTGCGCGCGAACAGGCTCCCATATTGGCGATGCCAGGCCTCCTTAGCGGAGGCGCCCGGAAGCGGTCCGGTGCCGAGCTCCAGCGCCCCTGGCTGCGCCGGCACCGCAACCGGAACCATCCGGTCGTCCTGCGCCGCCGCCGGCACTGCCGCAAAGGCGGCGAGGACCAAGCTGGCAGTGTGGAACCAATTCGTCATGATGATTAGGGCTCCTGGAGCGATCAACGAGAAGGCGCGGTGACCCCGGCGTCGGTCTGGATGACCGGCTTCAGCGTTCCGTCACGATTGTAGCGCAGGTGCTCAACGGTAACCGCCCGGCGGCCGAGCGCGCCCTGCAGGTCACCGATGGTCAGCGCGGCATTGTGCAGGAACAGGTACCACTGGCCCTTGAACCGGGCGATCCCCGGATGAATGGTGAAGCTGTTCCTGCCCGATCCGGTCAGCTCTCCGCGATAGGTCCACGGTCCCCGGATCGACGGCGCCGTTGAATAGGAGACCCGCTCGTCCGTGTGCTTGGACCGGTCGAGCGAGGCGTAGGTCAGGTAATAAAGCTTGCCGCGCTTGTGCAGCCACGGCCCTTCCTCGAAATGCGGCGGCGTGATCTCGGTGATCGGGCCGTCGATCTCGATCATGTTGGGCTTGAGCCTGGCGATGTAACATTGCCGGTTGCCCCACGCGATCCAGCTGGTGCCGTCGTCGTCGGTGAAGACGGTAGGGTCGATGTCTTCCCAGCTGTGCGTTCCCTTGGGCGTCATCCCATTGGTGATCAGCGCCGATCCCTTTGCATCGACAAAGGGGCCAGTGGGACTGTCGGAGACGGCCACCGCGATCGACTTTCCGGGGTGCGTGTCGTCATGCTCGACCGCGGCATAGAGCCAGTACTTGCCATGACGGCGGGTCACCTGTGCCGCCCAGGCATCCTTCTTGGCCCAGCGAAAGTCGGCCACCTTCATGATCGGCCCATGCGGCGTCCAGCGCCTCATGTCGGTGGTCGAATAGACCAGCCACTCGCGCATGGTGAACATCTCGTCGCCGCGCGCCTCGTCGTGACCGACGTAGAGGTAGAGGCGATTGCCGACGACCAGCGGCGCCGGATCGGCGGTGAACCGGTCGCGGATGATGGGATTGGCGCCCGGCTGGCCGGAGCGACCGTTGGCCGGCATTGCGGCGGCCAGCAGCACTAGCAGCAGCGTACTCAGGGTCTTCTTCATCGACGCGCCATCCAGCATCACCATTGCTGTGTTAGCGCTAACCTGCCTGCGGAGAGGCGGGCGTGTCAATGCGCCGTTAAGGGGTTACAGCCGTAGGGAGCCAGTCAGGTTCGGCTGCCCCGGACGGTTATCGCCGCTCAGGCCGGCCGCCGGGCATAGAAGCCGTAGGCGGCGATCACCGCATAGCAGGCGGCGGGGAGCAGCAGGGCGATCGCCAGGCTTCCGCTGGCGTCGGCCAGCACGCCGGTCAGCAGCGGGATCACGGCGCCGCCAAAGATGGCGATGTTGATGATTCCAGAACCGTCTGCCGCTCGCGCCCCCAGCTTCTCGCAGGCGAGGCTGAAGATGGTCGGGAACATGATCGAGTTCATCAGGCCGATCGCCAGCAGGCTGTAGCCGGCGACCGCGCCGCTGCTGCTGATCGACAGGAGGAGCAGCGCAATGGCGCCGATCGCCACCGAGGCGAGGATCAGCCCCGGGCTCATGACCCGCAGGAACCAGCTGCCGATGAAGCGCCCCACCATGGCTCCGCCCCAGTAGAGGAAGATGAGGTCGCCGGCCGCGCGCTCGGACAGGCCGAGAACATGGGTCTGCTGGAGGTAGTTCACGATCAGGCTGCCGATCGCGACCTCGGCGCCGACGTACAGGAAGATGCACAGCGCGCCCATGCCGAAGCGCTTGCGGCTGAGCAGCGACAGGCCGGCCAGGGGCGAGCTCTTCTCGTGTTGTTCGCCGGGCAGGCGGTTGCGGAACAGGAACACCGCGCCCGCGATCACCGCCAGGGCGACGGCAAGGCCGATGTAGGTGCTGACGATCGCCTGCGTCTCGGCGGTGCGATAGGCTTCGAGCTCGGCGCCGGAGAAGTCCGACGCGCTGACCCCGGCCAACCCGCCCAGGATCAGGGCCGAGCCGACCACCGGAAAGATGGTCGTGCCAAGGCTGTTGAACGCCTGCGCGAAGGTCAGGCGGCTGTGCACCGTTTGCGCCCGCCCGAGCAGGCTGATCAGCGGATTGGCGACGACCTGCACGATGACCACGCCGCTGGCGAGGATGAACAGGGCGAACAGGAACAGCCCGTAGGTGGCGGTGCGCGAGGCCGGGATGAACAGCAGGCAGCCGGCCATCATCACCAAGAGGCCTGTCATCGCCCCACGCATATAGCCGATCCGCTTGACCAGCTGCGCGCCAGGGATGCCGATCACCAGATAGGCGGTGAAGAAGCAGAACTGCACCAGCATCGCCTGCGTGTAGTTGAGCGTGAACAGCTCCTTCAGCTTGGGCAGGATCACGTCGTTGAGGCTGGTGATCCCGCCGAAGATGAAGAACAAGGCGAACACGAAATAGCGAAGCTCGGGCGCGTCCACCCCGTCGCTTGCGGCCGTCGCGCTGGTGTCGGCTGGTGCGGCTACGGCCATGCTGTTCGTTCCCCCGTGAGTGACTTCAGGCGAGTGGGTCGCCTGTCAGAAAGAGCATTCCACGCCGGCCGCAATGTCCTGCCGCGCGATCCTGGCGATCCGCAGCGTAAGCGGCCCGGCGCTCGTGATCGACAGTGACCGTCCCGTCGGCGGTGCGCAAGCGGGGGTGACGATCATTTCGCGCCAGCCCTTGCCTGCCGAGGTGGTCAGGCCAGCGGTCACGTCGATCGTCCTGCCCCCGGTGGCGAGCGTCACCGGCGCGGTGGGCGCGGCGGCAAGCTCGTAGACCAGGCGGAACCCGCCAGTGGCGCGACCCGCATCGGCGAAAGTCAGCGTCGCGCCCGGCGCAAAGGTGATCTCCCGCGCATCTTCCTGGCGATTGCGGTCGATGCCCCGCGCGACGATCCCGCCGCCACTACCGCGCAGGTTGGGCAGGGCAATAGCGCCGCCGCGCGCGGTGATCCCGACGCCGAGGCGGCCAAGGTCGAACCATTCGGCGGAGCGGGCATCGAGGATCGCGCAGGTCTCGGGCAAGCGCGCGACGGGGGCAGCTTGGCCGAAAGAAAGGCCATAGCCACGCTGGAAGAGTGCACCCTCGGGGCCGTTGACCGGCTGCCCGGTGCAGTCGGCGGGCCAGCTGAACGACAGGCGCCCGGTGGCGGGGCGGCGGCCGTAGAGCATGTCGGCGATGCCTGCGCCCTCTCCGCCCGGAAGCCAGCTGGCGACAAACGCATCGGCGGCGTTGATCTCGCGGTTCATCCACATCGGCCGCCCCGACAGGAACACGGCAACGGTGCGGATACCCGCCGCGCGATATTTGCGGAGCAGGTCGAGCCCCTCCGTGTCGGCGAACACAAGATCCTTCCGGTCACCGGAGAATTCGGCATAGGGCTTTTCGCCAAACACCACGATCGCGACGTCAGGCTTTGCCGCATAGCTGCCATCGGCCGACAGGGTCGCCGCGCCGCCCGCCTGCGCCGCCGCCTCGCGCAGCCCGGCCCAGATCGATGTGGCACCGGGGAAATTGGCATTGGTCAGCTCCTCGCCGCCCTGCCAGGTCAGCGTCCAGCCGCCGGACGCCTGCGCGATGTCGTCCGCCGCGCGCCCCGCGACCAGGATCGAGGCGCCTGCTTTCAGCGGAAGAACGCCGTCGTTCTTGAGCAGCACCTGGCTCTTGGCCACCGCCTCACGGGCGATGGCGCGGTGCTCGGGCGACCCGAGCAGAGCCAGCTTGCTGCCGTTGACGCGCTCGGACGGCCGCCTGGCACCCGGGTCGAGCAGCCCCGCGCGCAGCTTCATTCGCAGCACGCGGCTCACCGCCTCGTCCACCCGCGCCATTGGGATGGTGCCGTCCCTAACCTGTGCCACCAGGCTGGCGTGCAGCGCCTTGGCGTCGTCGGGCACCATGTAGATGTCGAGCCCGGCAAGCAGCGCCTGCGGGCAATTGGAATTGGTGCAGCCGGGGATCTGCGCATGGCCGTTCCAGTCGCCGACGACCACGCCGGTGAAGCCCATCCGCCCCCGCAGAAGGCCGGTCAGCAGCGGCTTGTTGCCGTGCATCTTGGTCCCGTTGATCGAATTAAAGCTCGCCATCACGCTTTCGACGCCGGCCGCGATGGCGGCGGGGTAGGGCCGTGCGTGAACGGCCTCGAGCTCGGCGATGTCGCCGTCGACATTGCCCTGGTCGACGCCCTGCGCAGTGCCGCCGTCACCAAAGAAATGCTTGGCGGTGGCGATGACATGGCCCGCGCCGATACGGCCACCCGGCGTGGCCTTGCCCTGCAACCCCTCGACCAGTGCCGCGCCAAGCTGGGCGACCAGGGCGGGATCCTCCGAATAGCTTTCGTAGGTCCGGCCCCACCGGTCGTCCCGTGCGACCGCCACGGTGGGCGAGAAGTTCCAGTCGATCCCGGTCACCGCGATCTCGGCCGCGGTAGCGGCGCCGATCCGGCGGACAAGGTCGGGATCGCGCGCTGCGCCGAGGCCGATGTTGTGCGGAAAGATGGTCGCACCGACGACATTGGTGTGGCCGTGCACCGCATCGGTGCCCCAGATCGTGGGGATCGCTGGCTCGCCGCCCGGAAGCGGCGCGGTGGACGCGTCCCACATTTCATCAGCCAGCTTCAGCCAGTCGGCCGCCGGCGCGAACTCATTGCCGTAAGGCCCACCATTGCCGCCGTTCAGGTAAGAACCGTAGCGATACGCCCGCATCTCCTCGGGCGTGACCGAATTGATCTGCGGCTGGATCAGCTGAGCGACCTTCCGCTCGAGCGACATGCGGGCCAGCAGCGCGGCAATGCGGGCGTCCTCGCTCTCGGCGGCGAGGGGCGCGGAAGCGGGCGTGGGGTTGATGCCCGTGGATGCACATCCCGCAAGCACGACGCACCACGTCGCCGTCGCCAAGAGCTTCAGAACCTGTCCCGCCACGCCACCGCCCACTTGTTGAGAACGTTCCCATGTGATCTTGCATGCACCTCTTGCCTTTGCAAGCAGCTTCAGCAGGCGATGTCACTGCTGCAACGGTCGCAGCGCGCCCTCGTGCCTCAAGCTAGCCGGCAGCAGGCGCGGGCGCAGTGGATCCGCGCTGGATCAGCTGCGCGGGCACGACCACCGGCAAGCCTGGCATCTCCTCGCCCCGGCTTGCGGCGATCAGCAACTCCACCGCGCGCGACACGGTTTCGGCGATCGGTTGATCGATCGCGGTAAGCGGGGGATTGGCGAAGGTGGTGACGGGCGTATTGTCGAAGCTGATCAAGGACAGTGCTTCGGGGATAGCGATGCCCATGGTTTCGGCGACGTCGCGGGTGGCGAGCGCCATCTGGTCGTTGCTGGCGATGATCGCCGTCGGTCGGGGATCGAGCGCCAGCAGCTTGCGCGCCGCGGCGATACCGGAATCGTAGCTGAAATCGCCGCGCACGCAGAGCGTGTCGAACGGCAGCCCGCTCTCCGCCATGGCCTTGCGCCAGCCGGCCTTGCGCCATTCGCTCAGCGAATATTCCGCCGACCCGGCGATGAAGCCGATGCGCCGGTGGCCCAGCTCCACCAGCTTGCGGGTGGCGTCGCGCGCGGCATCCTCGTCACCCATGACCAGCGGAATGCCGCCCGCCTTCCCCTTGGAACCGATCCTTGCATAAGGGACCCTCCGGCTCTCAAGAAACGCAGTGATCAGGGGATTGTCGGAGTGCGGCGGGGTCAGGATGACGCCATCCGGTTGCAGCGCGGCAAGCGTGGCGGCCAATTCGCGCTCGACATGGTCGTCATGGGTATCGACCAGTTCGAACAGCATGCGATAGCCATGTTCGGCGCATTTCAGCATACCGCCGAGCAGCATCTGGTCTACCCAATCCGAGCCTTGCCGTGCGCGCCACGCCTCGATCGTGCGATCGCGGTCGTTGAGCGCCAGGATGAGATAGGATCGCGACCCGCTCATGCGCTGGGCGGCAATCGAAGGAATATAGCCCAGCCGGTCGATCGACGCCTGCACCCGCTCACGCATCTCGCTTCGCACATTCGGCTCCGCGTTGATGACCCGGCTTACCGTCTGAAGCGATACGCCGGCATCGGCGGCAACATGCTTGATGGTAACGGCTTGGCGCCTTCTCGGCATCGGTTCAGCGGGCTCCCTCGCAGGACTGCCCGCTAGTGCCCTCCGGTCGGCATTGCCAGACCCGAACCCAATCGACCTGCATCGTCTGCGGCCAGATGTTGGGATCGACACCCTTCAGTCCGCGCTCTTCGGACAGGCCTCCGCCCACCGCAAGGTTGAGGATCAGGTGGAACGGCCGGTCGAATGGCGCGTCGGGATCGCTCGATGCAGCGCTCCACCAGTCGCCGCGACGCTTGGTCGCGAACACGCGGCCGTCATAGGTCCAGTCGATCCGGCCGGGCGCCCAGACGATCCCGAAGGTGTGAAAGCCGTCAAGCACGTCCGGCGCGTTGGTTTCCGTGCTGTTGAAGGCGTTTGCCGGCCATTTGCCGCCGAAGTGAAGCGTGCCGAGAATGGTGTTCTCGCGCCCGGCCGGGCAGGTGGCGCAGGCAACGCCGAGGTTGACCGCTTCGAGGATGTCGATCTCGCCCGACGCTGCCCAGGAGCCATAGGCCTGCTCTTCCGGCAGCATCCAGATGGCCGGCCACGTCCCCTGTCCCGCGGGAAGCTTGGCGCGCACCTCGATGCGGCCGTAGCGCCACGCCGCCTTGCCGCGGGTCACCAGGCGGGCCGAGGTATAGTCCTTGGTGGCCTGCTCGACAGTGGCCGACGTCCGCATGTGCGCTGGCAGCGCCGGGCCGGTGAAGCGCTCCTGGCGGGCAGTGATGGTGAGCAGGCCGCCGGCCACCGCGGCATTGGCGGGCCGGTCGGTATAGCATTGCCGCTCGCTGTTGCCGCCGCCCCAGCAGTCGCGGTCGAAGTCCCACTTGGCGGGATCGACGGCCGAGCCCTCGAACTCGTCCGACCATATCAGTTGCCAGCCCTGTTCGCGGGCCGGCTCGCGGCTCGTTCCGGGCGCCGGCAGCGTCACCTTGGCGATGGTCTTGGGCGGGCTGCCGGGGCCTAGTGGGGCAGGCGCCGGCGCCGTGGCGCGCCCGCTTCCGGCGCAGCCCGCGAGGGCGAGGGTGCAGGCCAACGCGAACACGGAAGGGCGCTTTGTCATGGAAGGTTCCTGCGGGGACAAGGTGCGGCGCGGAGCACCCATGCTCCGCGCCGCTTGTGGCATCAGCCGGTCAGAAGCTGAACCTGGCGAGGAAGGTGTAGCGCCGATCGTTGCGGAACGCTGACCGGGTGACCCGGTTGCCGTCGAAATCGATCACCTGCGTGGTGCGCGTCACCTCGTCGAGCAGGTTGACGCCCTGCACGCCGAAGGTGACCTGCTTGATTGGCGAATAGAAGATCGACGCATCGAGCTGCCCGGTCGATTCCTGCCAGATCGGCGAGAAGGGGAAGATGTCGTCGCGCGGCGTGATCAGGAAATCCGACCGCCAGTTCCACGCCGTGCGGGCCGCGAACTTGCCTTTTTCGTAGAACAGCACGGCATTCACCGTGTGCTTGGAGATGCCCGCCAACGGCTGCCGCGAGGCGAACGAGCTGCGTGCCGCCACCCCGCCAACCTCCGTATTGGCGAACTCGCCCCCATCCACATAGGTGTAGGTGAATTGCGTCCCCAGGCCGTTCAGCAGGCCGGGCAGGAAATCATAAACCTGCTGATGCGCAACCTCCACCCCCTTCAGGGTTCCGCCCGCGGCGTTGAGGGGGCCGTTGAATTCGACCGGAACAATGGTGCCGTTGGGACTGGTGTACGATCTCAATTCGCTGCCGTTATTGGGAATTCCCTGAATGTCCTTCAGGAAGAAGGCGGCGGTCAGCGATCCGACCCTGGCAAAATACCATTCAAGCGAGAGATCGTAATTCCATGAGCTCACCGGCCGCACGTTGCGGTTGCCGCTGAAGATCTGGAACAGCGGCCCGGTGGCGAGGGTCCCTTCGGAGCGAAGATCGTTGGTATTGTCGCTGATCCCGCCGCCCGACGAGAACAGCGCGAGGTCCGGGCGCGAAATGCCCTTCGAGACCGCAAAGCGAGCAAGCTTGCCGCGGCCGAAGTCGACCTTGACGTTCAAGCTTGGCAGCCAGTGATCGAACAGGATGGCGCGATCATCGATCAGCGTCTCACCGGTGAACGCCGCGGCGAACTCCTGCAGCCGCGCCGGTGTCAGCCCGCAATAGCCGGGGAGGCTCTGCCCCGGCGGGACGAGCTCGCAGGCCGCGGTGATTTCGCCCACCTGCACGCGACCGTCGTTGTTGCCGCCGGGCGACGTGTCGAAGAACAAGGGATTGGGAAATCCGATCAAGCCAACCGTCGGGATGCGTGTCTCGACGTAACGCAAGCCGACGTTGCCATCGACCTTGATGCTGCTGCCCAGGTCGGTGCCGAAGTCAACGCGCGCATAGGCTGCCTTGGTGACTTCCTGCACGCTCGACACTTCGAACGGGCAATAAGGCGTGCAGTCCGGCCCGCGTCCGTCGACCCCGAAGAAGGGATTTGGCGTTTGCGAGAAAGTGTTGATCTCCTGCGCACGCTGCTTGGTGACGCCGGCAAGATACTCGCCGAGAAAATCGTCGCCGCCGAAGAAATAAGCCGCGCCGCCAGGAATGGGGGTGGGCGCATTTCCACGCTGGAAATCATCCCCGAAGGGGCTGCGGATCGCCGAATAAGTCGGAAAGTCGCTGACGAACGCGCCGCCTGCGATGGCGAATTCCTGCCCGGGAAGGCCCGTGTAGAAGCGGCCCGGGAGAAACCCATTACCGAACGGTCCCACGCCGCTGTCAGGAAAACATCCGGCAGCTGGTCCCGCACCCCATGGCGCACAACCTGCCCGACCAGCCCAAGGCGCCGACAGATTGCCCCAGGTGCTGAAGTTGGTGTTGCGCGTGGTGCGATCGCGATCCGCCCAGCGAGCCCCAAAGCGAGCATTCCTGAGGAAGCCGGTCTCGCTGATCTTGTAATCGGCGTCCAGCCGAAGGCTATCGAGCTTGGCGTCGTTCTTCTCGACGCTGTCGATCAGGAACCAGTAATAGGTGTAGAACCCGCTCGAGAAATAATCGGCAGGTGAGCCCTGCGGGGCGAGGAAGGTGACGTTCGGGGTCTTGCCCGTGGCGTCGATCTGAACGTCGGCCCAGGTGTTCATCGCGCCGATCACGGAATCGCGGGCGAGGTCGGACTTGACGCGCTGCGCCTCGAAGTTCAGCCGCAGGCGATCGGTGACGTTCCACTTCACGTCGAACGAGAAATCTTCGGTCACACCCGAGGCGTTGCGTTGGAAACGAAGGCTTTCTAGCGGAATACCGCCCCGTCCGAAGGGATTGGCATAGGCGTCGCCCGGACGCTGCGTCAGGATGCCACTCTGGAAGACGTTGTTGCTGTCGAACTGCCAGGTGCTTCCGGCGCGCGGCACGGGGAACAGGGCATCATCGTTGACCAACGCCAGAAGCGCGAATTCGTCGGTGAAGAAGCTGGTCTTGGAACGCAGCCATTCGCCGGTGGCGACAATGTTGCCGCCGGGCGATTCCCATTGCACGGTGGCGTTGTAGGCCCTGCGCTTGCGATCGAGTTCGGTGGTGCGAACGCCCGCACCCTTTGGCGCGACGACCGTGCCAGGCGGCGGGAAGTTCGCCTCGGTGAAGTTGGGTTCGCCGATCCCGGCCGAGCTGACCGACTGCACGCGCAGGCACGGCCCGTCCAGCGACGCGGCACGATAGCAGGGATCGGTCAGCTGCGAGGCGTCGGTGCGGGAGATGAGCTCGGAATCCGCAAAGCCGATTTGCAGGCCGAAGGTGCCGATACGAGTGTTGAAGGTGTTGGACAGCAGGAGCGAGACACCCGGGGTCCACTTCTTCGCCATGTCGCCGTAATTGGCTTCAACTGTGCCGGCGACATGCAGGCCGGAGCGGTCGAGCGGCTTGCGGGTGACGAGGTTCACCGTGCCCGAGATGCCGCCGTCAATCATGTCGGCGGTGACGTTCTTGAACACTTCAACGCGGCCGAGCAGTTCTGGCGATACGTCGTTGAAACTCAGTTCGCGCCCGCCCGTAGCCGAGAAGATGTCGCGGCCGTTAAGCTCGGAGCGGACGAACGGCAGACCGCGCAGGATCACGCCGGTACCTTCGACCGAGAAGCGATCAGGGTCGCTGGTCTTCTCGAAGCGGCCAATGTTGATTCCGGGAACCCGCTGCAGCGCCTCGGCTACCGAACGGTCGGGAAGAGCGCCGATGTCCTCGGCCGTGATGACGTCCACCACGGTGTCCGCACGCTGCTTGCGCGATTGTGCGCTGCCAAGCGCGGCGCGGTAGCCGGTGACGACGATGTCGGGGTCGACCTCGGGTGCAACCTCCTCCTCTTCGGCCGGAGTGTCCGCTGGCGGGGCTATCTGTGCAAAGGCAGGCTGCGCCGCCATCAGCGCAAGGGCTGAAGCACTGGTGAGGGTGCATAGCCGGCATGCCCCAAGACCGATCCGGTAACGATGAATCAAGCGATCCTCCCCCTGTAAAGGCGCTCCTCCGGAGAGCGTACATGACTCCGGACCATGGCAATGAGTAACTTGGCTGGTGAACGTTCACAACAAAATAATGAACGTTCACATCTTGCCTCGGTATCGTGGCTGCGCGAGTGTCAAAGCAGGCTTGGGGGGAAGGATCATTGTGGCGCCCATTCGACATGTCGTGATCGTCGGTGGCGGTACCGCCGGATGGATGGCGGCGGCTGCGCTGTCGCGCCTGATGGAAGGTAACGAACTCGCCATCACGCTCGTCGAGTCCGAGGAGATCGGGACGGTTGGGGTCGGCGAAGCGACCATTCCGCCCTTCGTGGAGTTCAATCAGCTGCTCGGGATCGACGAAGCCGAGATGATGGCTGCGACCCAGGCGACCTTCAAGCTTGGCATCCAGTTCGCGAATTGGGGCCGGCAGGGTGACAGCTATATTCACCCGTTCGGTGCCTATGGCTATCCGATCGACGGCATCGGATTTCAGCAGCACTGGCACCGGGCCCGAATGCTTGGCGACCCTCGCCCCATTCAGCTCTTCAACCTCGAGACGATGGCCGCCTATTTCGGCAAGTTCGCCCGCACCGAGGATTATCGGCGGGATGACCTTCCGCCGGTCAATTACGCTTATCACATCGACGCCTCACGCTACGCCAGATATCTCCGCGGATTTGCCGAGAAGCGCGGCGTGGCACGGCGCGAGGGCCGCGTTGCCGACAGCGCGCTCGACGGCGAGAGCGGCTTTGTTCGTTCGGTGACGATGCAGGACGGCAATGTGCTGGCGGGCGACCTGTTCGTCGACTGCTCGGGCTTTCGCGGACTGCTGATCGAACAGGCGCTCAAGACCGGCTACGAGGACTGGCGACATTACCTTCCCTGCGACCGGGCGGTGGCGCTGCCATGCCTGCGCGAAGATGGTTCGCCGCCCGCTCCCTTTACCCGCGCGACCGCTCACTCGGCCGGCTGGCAGTGGTGCGTGCCGCTGCAGCATCGCAATGGCAACGGTCACGTGTATTGCAGCGACTATATGTCCGACACGGAGGCGCTCGACGTCCTGGTCGGCAATCTCGCAGGCAAGCCGCAGGCCGACCCAAACTTCCTTCGCTTCACCACGGGTCGGCGGAAGAAGTTCTGGAACGGCAATGTCGTTGCGCTGGGCCTTGCCGCGGGCTTCATGGAACCGCTCGAGTCCACTTCGATCCACCTCATCAACACCGGCATAAACAAGCTCATCTCCCTGCTGTCGCTGCAGGGGATCACGCCTGTCCAGGAGGAGGCTTTCAATCGCCTCACCACCAAGGAATATCTGCGCATCCGCGACTTTCTCATCCTGCACTACAACGCCACGGCGCGGACCGATTCCGATTTCTGGAACCATGTCCGCACGATGGACGTGCCGGACACGCTGACCGAGAAGATGGAGCTGTTTCGCCTTAACGGACAGATCTTCCGCGAAGAGGACGAATTGTTCACCGAAACGAGCTGGGCGGCGGTGATGATGGGCCAGGGCATCGCCATGCAGGGTCACAATCCGATGGCT
>CAUQTY010000003.1:370000-399252 GCA_963521395.1 uncultured Sphingomonas sp.
ACCGGTCCTGCGGGTGACCCCCGGGCCAAGCGACATCAACTCCAACGGTCACATCTTCGGAGGTTGGGTCCTCAGTCAGATGGACATCGCCGCCGGCATTGTCGCGTCGCGCCGCGCCAAGGGAGCGGTCGCCACCATAGCAATCGAGCGGATGGAGTTCATTGCCCCGATCGAGCTGCGCGACCTCATCAGTGTTTATGCAAGCATCGAGCGGGTCGGCCGAACCAGCATGGCGATCCGGATCGAGGTCATCGCCGATCGCGATGGCGGAGCGCGCCAGATCAAGGTCACGGAAGGCCTGTTCACCTTTGTCGCACTGGATGAGAACCATCGTCCCCGCGCGGTCGACGCGCCCTCAGCCTAAAGCTTTCGTACCCGAAAGGAGAGGGTTGCGCGGCCGTTTGCTGGAACGGTTACGAGCCACAGCTGCTTGCCGTGGCGACGCACCAGCCGCGCGCCCTCGATCCTGTCCCCATCGTTCGTCAGCAGTTCCACCTCCGCAATGGCGGCAACCGGCCGATCGTTGGTGAGAACGAGATCGCGCGCCTGCCCGCCGCTGCTGGACAGGCGGACCCGGACTCCGCTCGCCTCGGCCAAGGCAAGTTCGACCTTTTCACCAATGGCGGTGTCGCGAACCGGGACCTCTCCCAGGAGGAGAGGCCGCGCCCTCCCCTCCGCGAAAAGAACGAGATTGCCGGCGGGTAGCGGCAACCCCAGCCCGTCGCCTTGCCGGTTTGTCGTTTGCAGGATCAGCTCGCCTGTCGTCTCGCTCGTCGCCTCGGTGGCGTTGACCCTGAAGCGGTAAGACGGTTGCACCCGCACCGCTGGCCGGTCGAGCAGGCCAACCTGCTTCTGGGCGTTGGCAGCGACGGTGACAGGCTCCGGAATGCGATACAGCTGGAGATCGCCGAGCCGCTCACGCGCGGCTGTCATGCGCGATCCGGTGACAATGATCTCGGAGGCCAGCATGGTCGCTGGAGCAGGCGGCGGAGGAGGCGGCGGAGGCGGCGGCACCCCATCGAAGCTGCGTGCCTGCACAGCCGCTTCCTCGCCAAGCCCGCTGCTGGTCGTGCCCTGCGGCCAGCAGGACAATCGCAGCTGCGGCGATTGCGGCGGCGGGACATCCGCCTGCTCGCGATTGACCCGGCCCGCCACCGCTTGCGTCGTCGCACCCACAAAGCTCGTATCGTCGGTGCTGGCGAGGGTCAGCCACGCCTGCAGCTGCAACGTCCGCTCGTCCCGGGACAGCATCGCCACATAATCGGCCTGCCAGTCGAATCCGGTGGCGAGGTAGGACAAGGTCACGGTCGCTTGCAGTGCCTGGCGGGCCCGCACCCTCACGGACAACGTCGGCCGCGCCGACAGCCCGGCCGGCACATGATCGTGGACCAGCGTTTCGGCCAGGCCCGTGCAGCGCAGCGCCTCCACGCCCGCCGCGGTCTGCAACACGACCCCGCCATCGCTGCCGCTCCGGACGACGGCGTCTTCGGTAGTCACCTTGCCCGTGGCCCGATCGGTCCGCTTGAGGCTGACCCGCTGGCCAAGCGCTCGGTCGACCAGGCTTCCCGCCGACAGCAGCAGCGCGTCTCGATTGCGCTCGATCAGTCCCTCGGGAAGGCCGCCGATGATCGCGCTCTGCGGAATGATCCCGCTCGCTACCCCTTCGAAGCGGAGTTCGGTCTCACCGGCGGGGATGGTGATGGTCCGGGTCTCGCTGATCAGCGCATAGCCATTCAGCCAGTTGCGATTCGGCGGTGCGTTGCCGCGGTTCTGGTCGCGGTAAACGGTCACCCCGACCTGCGCGGGCGTGGGCGAGGTCACGACCCGCTGCGCAAGCGCCGGATCGGCCAGGCAGACCCCCAGCAGGAGCGCCGCGGCGCGCATCGGCTAGAAGCGCGAGTCGAAGGTGGCGGTGACGCTCGCCTCGCCGCTGGCGGGCACCTGCACCCGCCACACGGCCGAGTTTGCGCTGCTGCGCTCGCTCCTGAGGCTTTCGTCGACGATGCGGGTATCGCCCCACAGCCCGTCCTGGACCAGCACCACGGTCACCGACCGGGGCGAGGCGTTGGTCAGGCGATAGCGCATCGCCGTCCGCCAGCGGCTCCCGTCCGAGCTCAACCGCGTGCGCTGCTCCACTGTCGGCAGCACCTTGATGTCAAAGGCCTGGCCGGTGGTGAGGCCAAGGTCGCTTCCCATCGGCGTATGCCCGATCCGCGATTCGCCCACGAATTGCGGCGTTCCCCGGGTGTCACGCTGATACACGCGCACGGTGCCCGCCGGCAGGGCGTCGCCAAGCCCTTGCGCTCGCCCCGTCGAGAAGCGCAGCACCGAGTTGACACTGACCGGCTGCTCGGTCGTTCCCAGCCAGGGATTGCGATACTCGTAGGCGCGCTGCGCGGGCGTGCCGCTCACGTCGAGGAAGCTCACCTGCTTCTGCTGCGCCTGCGCGATGGTGGTGCGTTGTGGAAGCGGGTAGAGGTAGAAGTCGCCGACGCGCTCGCGGGCGGCACTCTCGGTTCCTGCTTCGCGCAGCGGAGAAGGCGGCGGCGGCGGGGGCAAGCGACGATCGTAACGCGGCTCGCCGCTGCCGACCGCGCCGGCAACCAGCACCACGTCGGCGTTGCGATACGCCGTTCCGCTCTGGTTGTTGAGGGTGATCCACCCCTGCACATCCATCCGCCCGGCCGCCTCGTCGAACAAGGCGACATAATCGGCGTCCCACGCCAGGCCCTGTGTAAGATAGGTAAGCGTCACCGGCTGCGTTCCGGCCCTCGGCGTCGTCAGCGTGACCGAAAGCGTGGGACGAGGCCGAAGTCCTTCAGGCACCTTGTCGAAGATGACCCGCACGGGCAGCCCATCGTCGCGCAGCACTTCGATCCGTTCGCCGATCTGCAGCACCACGCCGCCATTCGCCGCCAGCACGCGCGCGCGCTCACGGGTTTCCGCACCGGTTGCAGGGTTGACGCGCACCAGAGTGATGGTCTCGCCGACCGCCTTCTGCATCAGCGCCGATGGGGTGAGCAGGTCGTAGTCGAAATTCTGCTCAACGATCCCGATACCGGCGCCGGTCAGGGTCACGGTTTCGGCACGGATCCGCGCGGAGACGTCCGGAAACTCCTGCCGCGATCGCCCGGCCGGCAAGGCCAGGTCGCGCCGGTCCTGCACCAGCGCGAGATCATTGTTGTAGATGGTTACCGCAACAGCGCCCTGCGCGCTCGCCTCTGGCGCAGGGATCGTCGCCGGCGGCGCCGTTTGTGCGGAAAGAGGCGCTGCCACCGCCGCCAGAAGACCCATGAGCAGACGCATGAACAGGCTCCTTCCCAGAAACAGGAAAGGAGCCTGTAACATTGTTACATGATCGTCAACTGACCAGCTACCCTGCTCGCCGTGCGCGGGTGCAAGGCCGATCAGGCCGCCGGAGCGACACCCTCGTCATTGTCCTCGATCCGAGGACGACGCGTGCGGCGGCGAGGGCGAGGCGCTTCCGCCTCGGCTTCGACCTCATCCGTGCTCACATCCGCGATCGGACCGAGAGCGGGCGGCAGGAAGTCGGCGATTCCGCCGGCAATTTCCTGCTCCGTTGCAGCCGGCTCGACCTGCTCCTCCTCACGCGGGCGGCGCTCGACGCGCGCGCGTCGAGGGCGCTCCTCGCGCGGTCGGTCATCGCGGGGACGCTCATCACGCGGACGATCATCCCTCGGACGATCGTCCCTCGGGCGATCCTCACGATTGCGATCACGGCGCTCGAAGCGTTCGCCACGCGGCTGGCGCTCCTGCCGGTCAGGACGCTCCTGGCGCGGCTGATCGAAGCCGTCCTCGTCGCCCTCGCCGTCAAAGGATTCGTCCTCGCCCTCGTCCTCGTCATCCTGGGAAGGACGCTGGTCCTCGAACCGAGAGCGAGTCTCGCTCAGCACGCGGAAGTAATGGTCAGCGAACTGCAGGTAATATTCGGTCTGGACCCGGTCCCCCGCAAGCTGCGAGTCCCGCGCCATGTTCTTGTACTTTTCGAGCAGTTGCGCCGCATTGCCGCGGCTGCGTTGGTCGCGGCCACCGCCGCCCCCGCCGCCCCCACCGAGACCTCGCGGCTGCTGACCCCCGCGACCGCGACGGCGGCCGCCCTGGCGATTGTTCATCAAGCGTGACGTTCCTTGACCACTGGCGCCGAACACATCCTCGAAGCGCGTGAGCTGCGGTGCCGGGACACGAACCGCTCGTTCCCGGAGCCCCTTTTCGCCCTGCTCGTCGCGCCTCGAAAAGGTGCGAAACCGAAAGAGTAAGTCGGGGGTCGCCTCGGTCGGCGCCTCAACGCGGACCGATGCTGTGACAAGATGTAGCGACGACTGGCGGTTTTTCCAAGCCCCCATAACTCTTCCGCTAATCAGGCGCGGATCAGCAATGCCCGTGCCCTGCCGCCGAGGTCGCGCGCGAGGTCCGGCGCAAGCCCCTGCGAGGCGAACAAGGCGGCGGCACTTTCTCCCTGGTCGAACCCGATCTCGATCGCCGCCAGCCCCCCGCGCGCAAGCAGCCGGCCGACCTCGGGCGCGAGGCGGCGATAATCATCGAGGCCGTCCGGCCCCGCAAACAGCGCTTCCCCCGGCTCATGCTCGGCCACGCCCGGTCCAAGCGCGGCACCTTGCGCCACATAGGGCGGGTTGCAGAGCACCAGGTCGAAGCGCTCGGTCACTGCCTTGGCCCAATCGCCACGGCGGAAATGCGCGCGAGGCGCCAGCCCCAGGCGCTCGGCATTGCGCCGCGCATAGGCAAGCGCCGCCTCGCTCGAATCAATGCCCAGCCCCGTGGCGCGCGGCCACTGGTCGAGTGCGGCCAGCAGCAGGGTACCCGGACCCGTTCCAAGATCGAGGATGCGCTCGGGCCCGTCACTGCCCGCGAAATGCTCGCAGGCCGCAGCGATCAGCGTTTCGCTGTCCGGTCGCGGGATGAGCGCCCCCGGGCCGACCTCCAGCTCGATGTTCCAGAAGGCGCGGCGACCGACGATATAGGCGACCGGCTCCCCTGCGCAGCGGCGCTTCAGCAGCCCTTCGAAGGTCGGTGGGACCGGCCCGCCGGGCGGACGCAGGAGCAGCTCGTCACGCTCGATCCCGAAGGCATGGGCCAGCAGCAATTCGGCATCGAGCCGCGGCGTGTCCGTGCATTCCGGCAGCTGCCGCACCGCTTCGTGCAGGGCGCGATCGACCGGGTTCATGCTGAAATTGCCTCAGCCATCCTCGAGCCCGGCCAGCCGCTCGGCCTCGTCCTCGGCGATGAGGGCGTCGGTGAGTTCGCGAAGCCCCGGGCCCTCGAGGATCTCCGGCAGCTTGTGCAGCGTAAGATTTATACGGTGGTCGGTTACCCGCCCTTGCGGGAAATTGTAGGTGCGGATGCGCTCCGACCGATCGCCGGAGCCCACCATGCTCTTGCGCGCACCGGCCCGCGCGCTCGCCAGCCGCTCGCGCTCCAGCTCGAACAGACGGGTCCGGAGCACCTTCAGCGCCTTGGCCTTGTTCTTGTGCTGGCTCTTCTCGTCCTGCTGGATCACCACAAGCCCGCTCGGGAGGTGGGTGATCCGCACCGCCGAATCGGTGGTGTTGACCGACTGCCCACCTGGCCCGCTCGACCGGTAGACGTCGATGCGCAGGTCCTTGTCGTCAATCTGGACGTCGACTTCCTCGGCCTCGGGAAGGACTGCCACGGTCGCCGCCGAGGTGTGGATGCGCCCGCCGCTTTCGGTTGCCGGAACGCGCTGAACCCGGTGCACGCCAGATTCGAACTTCAGCCGTGCGAACACGCCTTTGCCGTTGATGGAAGCGACCGCTTCCTTGTAGCCACCGACTTCGGACTGGGAAGCGCTGATCAGCTCGAACTTCCAGCCATTCTCGTCGGCAAAGCGTTGGTACATGCGCAGGAGATCGCCGGCGAACAGCGCCGCCTCGTCACCGCCGGTGCCGGCGCGCACTTCCAGCATTGCGGCGCGCTCGTCGGCGCTATCCTTGGGCAGCAACTGAACCGCGAGCGCCCGCTCCGCCTGGGGCAGCTTTTCCTCGATGGACGCGAGTTCCTCGGCCGCCATGGCGCGCAATTCCTCGTCCCCGTCGCGGGTCATGGCGCCAAGGCTTTCGCGCTCGGCCCGCAGGCGCCGCACCTCGCGCGCCGCCGCCGCCACGGGCTCGATCTGCGCATATTCCTTGGAGAGCCGAACGAACTCCTCCGCAGGCAGGTCACCGCCAGCCATGGCCGCGGACAATTCCTGCCGCCTCGCCTCAATCTGGGCGATCCGCTCGGACGAGATCTGGGTCATGCGTCGAGTGCCGCGTGAAGCATGTCGAGCGCCACCGAGCGTTGCTCGCCAGATGCGAGGTTCTTCACCTGGGCGGTGCCGTCCTCGATCTCCGCATCACCGAGGATGATTGCATGGGCAGCACCCGAAGCGGCGGCCTTGGCCATCCGCTTCTTCATGTTGCCGCGCCACGCCATGTCGGCGACGATCCCCTTGCGGCGCAGGTCGGCGAGGATGGCGATCGCGGCCTGTTCGGCAGCGGCGCCAAGGGGGACCAGCACCGCCGTGGGGCGCTGCGGCTCGGGCGCGTCGATCAGCATGCTCAGCCGCTCGATCCCCGCGGCCCAGCCGATGGCCGGCGTATGCGGTCCGCCCAGCGCCTCGACGAGTCCGTCATAGCGGCCGCCGGCCAACACTGTGCCCTGTGCGCCCAGCGCGTCGGTGATGAACTCGAATGCCGTGTGGCGGTAGTAATCGAGGCCGCGGACCAGCCTCGGTGCGCGCTCCCAGGTCACGCCGGCGGCATCCAGTCCGGCCGTCACCGCCGCGAAGAAGTCGCTCGCCTCCGCCGTCAGGAAATCGTCGATCACTGGCGCCGAATCGACGATCGGCCAGTCTGCATGCGCCTTGCTGTCGAGGATCCGCACCGGATTGCGGTCGAGCCGGTCGCGGCTATCCTCGCTGAGGTCGGCGCGGTGCGAGGCGAAATGCTCGTGCAGGGCGTCCCGCCAAGCGGCCCGAGTCGCCGGATCGCCGAGGGTGTTTAGCTTGCACAGCACATTGCCACCCACGCCAAGCTCCGCAAGCAGCTGCGAGGCAAAGCTCAGCACCTCGACATCGGCCTGCGGCTCGGCCGCGCCCAGTATCTCGGCGTCGAGCTGGTGAAATTGGCGGAAACGACCTTTCTGCGGCCGCTCGTAGCGGAATGCCGGACCATGCGTCGCGACCTTGAGCGGCGCAAACTGCTGCCAACCCTCGGTCAGGAACGCACGCGCAATCCCAGCCGTGAACTCCGGTCGAAGGGTGACGCTGTCGCCCGAGCGGTCCTCGAAGCTGTACATCTCCTTGGACACTACATCGGTGGTTTCGCCGAGCGAACGGGCGAACACCGCGGTGGGTTCGAGCACCGGCACCTCGACGCGGCGAAAGCCGAACAGCCGCCGCACCCGTTCAAAGGTCGCAACGACATGCGCGAAGCGGTCGGCTTCTTCACCAAGGAGCGACTGCATGCCGCGGACGGGTTGGGGCGTGTTGATCTGGGCCATGAATGTGGCGCAGCCACTAGCGGGCATGCGCCGCCGTGGCTAGGCGGTGGCGATGCGTACCCTCCTCCTTGCCACGGCGTTGTTCGCCGCTTCGCCAGTTCTCGCCCAGACGGTGCCCTTGTCGGCCCCCCAGCCAGTGCCGATCGTCGAGACGATCCCGGCCGCTCGCGACGTGCCCTACCCCGGCACAATGCGGTTGGAGGTGGACGTCAGCGACCTTCGCCAGGGTATCTGGACGGTACGCCAGCTGATCCCGGTGGTGCAGCCCGGCCGGATGACCCTGCTGTTCCCCGAATGGCTGCCGGGCAAGCACGCACCGCGCGGGGAGCTCGACAAGCTGGCGGGCCTGACCTTCAGTGCCGGGGGCCAGCCGGTGAAGTGGCAGCGCGATCCCGCCGACGTGTTCGCCTTCCACCTCGATCTGCCCGCCGGCGCCACCGAGGTCGAGGCGCGTTTCCAGTTCATCACGCCGACCGATGGCAACCAGGGCCGGATCCTGGTCACGCCCGACATGCTGAACCTCCAGTTCGAAAGCGTGTCGCTCTACCCGGCGGGCTACTTCACCCGTCGCATTCCCGTTACCGCGACGGTCAACTATCCAGCCGGTTTCCAGGCCGCGACCGCGCTCCGCCCAGCCGCAACCGAGGGGACCCGCGTCACCTACGGCACGGTCAGCTACGAGACGCTACAGGATTCGCCGGTCTTCGCCGGCCGCTACTTCCGCCGCGACAACCTCGGCCAGAATGTCTTCCTCAACACGATTGCCGACAGTCCCAAGGAACTGGTCGTTTCCGCCGACGTGCTGCAGCGCCACCGCAACCTCGTCGCCCAGTCGCTCAAGCTGTTCGGGACTCGGCAGTTCGACCATTATGATTTCCTGCACGCCATCACGGACAAGATGGGCGGGATCGGGCTGGAGCATCATCGCTCGAGCGAGAACCAGAACGACCCCGGCTATTTCACCGACTGGAAGGCAAGCCTGCCCGACCACAACCTGCTGCCGCACGAGTTCGTGCACAGCTGGAACGGCAAGCACCGCCGCCCGGCCGACCTGTTCACCCCCGACTTCCGCACGCCCATGCGCGACAGCCTGCTGTGGGTGTACGAGGGGCAGACGCAATTCTGGGGTCATGTGCTCGAAGCGCGCTCAGGCATGTCGACCAAGGCCGAGGTGCTGGACAAGATGGCCAATATCGCCGGCGCGCTTGAGCTCACCCGCGGGCGCGAGTGGCGGGCACTGGTCGACACCACCAACGATCCGATTATCTCGGCCCGGCGGCCGAAGGCGTGGAGCAGCTGGCAGCGCAGCGAGGATTATTACAACGAAGGCATGCTGGTGTGGCTCGAGGCCGACGCCATCATTCGCCAGGGTACGGCCAACCGCCGCGGCCTGGACGATTTCGCGCGAGCCTTCTTCGGAACGCGGGAAGGCGACTGGGGCGTACGCACCTACACGCTGGACGAGGTCGTCGGGACGCTGAACCGGGTTTACCCCCACGACTGGCGCAGCTTCCTGCAGGCGCGGGTATATGAGCCCTCCGCCGAGGGCGCTCCGCTTGGCGGCTTCACCCGCTCGGGCTACCGGCTCGACTATGCCGACACGCCGAATTCGGCGCTGGCCGCGTCGATGCGGGTGGGGCGCAACCACAATTACAGCTGGTCGCTTGGCCTGGTGCTCGGCCCCGAGGGCAGGATCACCAGCGTCAGCTGGGGCGGACCAGCCTTCCGCGCCGGGCTGACCACCGGCCAGACGGTCGTCGCCGTTGGAGAAAAGGCCTACAGCGAGGATGTGCTCAAGGCCGCGATCACTGCTGCCAAGGGCGGCACGGCGCCAATCGCACTTACCGTTAGGCGCGGCGACAGCGTGCGGGCGGTGCCCCTTTCCTGGAACGGCGGTCTTCGCTATCCGCGCCTCACCAAAACAGGCGGTGGGCGGGGCGCCCTCGACATCCTTCTGGAGCCAAAGTGAACCTAGACCTCGTGCCGGCGGGCGCCAATCCGCCCGAATCAATCAATGTCGTCATCGAAGTGCCGATCGGCGGCGAGCCGGTGAAGTATGAGCTCGACAAGAAGTCGGGCGCCATCTTCGTCGACCGCATCCTGCACACCGCGATGCGCTATCCGGCGAACTACGGCTTCATTCCCCATACGCTGGGCGAAGACGGCGACCCCCTCGACTGCCTGGTGATGAACCGGTGGCCGTTCATGCCGGGCTGCGTGGTTCGTGCTCGCCCGGTGGCGGTGCTGTTCCTCGAGGACGAGGCCGGCGGCGACGAGAAATTGCTTGCCGTGCCGGACGTCAAGACCACCCCTTATTACGAGGGGATCACAGAGGGCGACCACCTGCCGAAAATCGTGTTCGACCAAATCGCCCACTTCTTCACCCACTACAAGGACCTCGAGCCCGAGAAGTGGACCCGGGTCGGCCACTGGGGCAATGCCGAAGATGCCAAGAAGGTGATCATCGACGGACTCGAGCGCGCCAAGCGTGAGGGCTTCTAGCCCCCGCCCTTATTCGTCCGGCCGCCCGCCGCCGCCCTGCTGCACCGCGCGCCTGATAAAGCGCTGCGGAATGAACAGCTTGCGGAAGGTGAGGCCCACCGTGCGCCCGATCGGCTCCAACCGGTCGGGCTGGTAGGCAAAGGGAATGGTGCTGGACGCGCCATTCACCTCCGGCCGCGCGTTGAAGATGTTGTTGACCTCGAACCGTACCGAGCTGCCACGCAGGAACGGCACCTTGGTGACGAGATCCAGCCGCTCGCCAAGATTGGCGAAGGCGCGCAGGTTGAAGGTGGCGTAGGGCGAGAAGCGCAGGTCCTCTCCGGTGGAAGTCAGACGCGTCGCGCTGCGCCAGTTACCCGACAGGCGGAGCCCGAGGCCGTTATTGTAATAACCGCTCTCGACCTCGACCTGGTGGCGCGAGCGGCCGCCGCTGGCGTTCAGCACCTCGCCGCCGAGATAATCGAGCACCGGCAGCCCCGGCCCGATCACCAATTCGTCGGTGAAGGTGACGGTGTGCGTCGCCGACAAGGTCATCCGGCCGCCGCGACCGCCGCCGCCACCGAAGCGCCCGCCGCCGCCACCGAAGCGCGGGCCGCCGGCCCCGCCGCCCGGTCCACGCGCACCTTGCGGCGGTGCAGGCGGCGCCGCATCGCCTTCCTGCCTCACGACCACCGTCGGTTGCGGCGCGCTTCCGCCTGCGGCCGGAGGCGGTGCGTTGGGGATCAGCCCCGACTGCCGCGCGCGATCCGCCAGGCGATTGATCGTCTGTGCCGAGGGACGCTGGGTCCGCAGAGACTTGGTGAAATCGAAGCCCCAGCGCAGAGTCTCTCGGGTGGAGCGCTCGGCATTTACCGGCCTCAGGTCGACGCTGATCAGCCGCCCCGACACGTCGCGCTGGAAGCGGTTGTCAAAAGCCTCTTCAAGTGCCGCAGTCGCGGCCGGAAAGCTGATCTGCGGATTGTCGATGGTCTGCCGAACGTATTCGGCGCGGAGCCTGAGATCGGGATCCTCGAGCGGCTGCCAGTTGCCGCCGATCTTGAACACGTTGCGCCTGTCCGCCTCGAGATCGCGGTTGCCGCCGGTGATGGTGGTCACCGGCACCGTGACGCCGTTGCGCGCGTCGAAGAACGGCACCCCCTCGGTATCGAGCCGCGGGTCGCCGAGTTGCTGGAGCGAGGGCGCGCCCTCTTCCCGGGTCCAGCTGACCAGGAAGTTGGTGCGCGGCGCCGGTGACCAGTTGAGGCCGGCACCGAGGGTGGTCAACGTTCCGAAGTCGTCGAGATAGCGCAACCCGCCGTTCACATTGGCGGTGAGACGGCCGATGGCCGACGCCCGCTCGGTGATCGGCAGGTCGACGTTGGCCGAACTCTCGGCGATGAAGCGGCTGAATTCCGTGGGGGTGACGACGTTCGCCCGGCGGCTCCGGCCTTCGATCCCGAGCCTGCTGACCCCGCCCTTCAGCGTGACATTGGCCATCCCCGCCGGCAATTGCACCAGTGGCCCGTTGGCCGTGGCGTCAAGGCTGAGCGAGCTTCGCGTCGATTCGCTGAGGTCGCCGCGCAGCGCGGTTTCCGATTCGCTCTTCACCAGCTCGCCATTGGCGGTCGACGACAGCCGCCAGCGACCGACCTGCCCGTTGAGCGCGCCGCCAAGCGCATAAGTCGAGCCACTGGTTTCCCGGCGCAGATAGTCGCCGTCCAGCAGGCCAAGGCCGCTGCTGCCGCCGCGCCGTTCGGCCTCCGCCGTCAGCGTTCCGTTGAAGATGTCGGTGACGGGCCGGCTCAGTGTGCCCGAAAGGCGGACACTCTGCCCGGCGCCGACCAAGGTACGGAACGGCCGACTATCGATCGGTTCCTCGGGACGCAGGCCGATGCCGCGCTCATTTTCGAACAGCGGATTGTTGCCGTCGATCCGGATGTTGCCCGAGGTCCGGGTGTTTTCGTTGATCAGCAGCTTGCCAAGGTCGGCGCGGCCGGTCGCATAGCCGCCGTCAGTCGCAATCCGTCCGCCGACCTCGGCCGTGGTCGAGTTGAAGCGGCGGCGCAGGACGATGTTCACCACCCGCTGGTCGGCGGCATAGCCATACTTCAGCGCAACTTCTTCCGGCAGGATCTCCATTCGCTGGATCGCTTCGGGCGGCAGGTCACGCAGTTCCCGGAAGCCGGAGATGCGCTGTCCATTGAGCAGCACCACCGGCGCCCCGCCACCGCGCCCGCGTGCGCTGCCGGTCTGGGTCGCGACCGAGTCGAGCAGCTCGGAGATGCTGGTTGCGCCCGTGGCTCGGATGTCGCGGGTGTCGAGCACGTTTTCCGCCGGAATATTGCCGATCACCGATCCACGCGGCCGCGCGCCGGTGACGGTGATCTCCTGCTCGAACTCCTCCCCATCTTCGTCGGTCACGGCATCGGGGTCGTCGGTCACGGGCTGCTGGGTGGTACCCTGCTCGGCATCCTGCTCGGCGGCGGGCTGGTCGGTGGAGGCGGACGTCGGGGCAGGAGCGACCTGCGCGGAGAGTGGCGCGGCAAGGAGCGCCGTCGAGGCGAGAAGGATGGTTTTGGTCATGTTGGCCTTGAAAAGCTGGGATTGCGGGTTCGTTCCGGCGGCTTGTGCCACTGCGATGAACCTGAAATGTCTGTCATGCTCGCCTTTCGACCAACCGGAGCCAGGCTTTGACCAGCGTACCGCCTTCCATTCTCCTTGCTGCCGCCCTGTTGCTCAGCGGCTGTGCCACCACACCCATCGCGGTGCAGACCCAGCCGGTCGCACCAACTTCTGGTCCCGCCGACAGCATAACTGTCGGTCCGGGCACACCTCCGGCCCCGCCTCTGCCACCGACGGAAGCGAGCCTGGCGATCGCGCGAATCACCGAGCGGGACCAGCAGCTCCACGCCGTGATCGCGATCGATCCGACCGCCATCGAGCAGGGCAAGGTGTTCCGCGGCTGGGACGTGAAACCCGAGGAAACGCTCCACGGCATCCCCGTTCTCCTCAAGGACAACATCGAGACCCGCGATCAGCCGACCACCGCCGGCAGCCTTGCGCTGGCGAGCAACAACACCGGCCGCGATGCACCCATCGTTGTGCGCCTTCGGGCGGCGGGTGCGGTGATCCTCGGCAAGACCAACCTCAGTGAATGGGCCAACATCCGCTCGTCCAACAGCATTTCGGGCTGGAGCGCGGTCGGCGGGCAGACCCGCAACCCCTACGCGCTGGACCGCAACACCTGCGGCAGCTCCAGCGGCTCGGGCGCGGCGGTGGCGGCAGGCTATACTGATTACGCCATCGGGACCGAGACGGACGGATCGATCACCTGCCCGGCCAGCATGAACGGTGTGGTCGGCCTGAAGCCCACCATGGGTCTGGTCAGCCGCACGCACATCATCCCGATCAGCGAAAGCCAGGACACCGCAGGGCCGATGACCCGCACCGTGACGCAGGCAGCCGCGCTGCTGTCGGTCATTGCCGGCAGCGATCCGGCCGATCTGGTGACCAGAGAGGCCGATCGTCGCAAGGTGGACTATGGCAAGGACCTGTCCGCCGATGCGCTGCGGGGGAAGCGAATCGCCGTGTTGCGCTTCGCGGCCGGCTTCGGCACCGACGCGGTTTTCGAACAGGCGCTGAGCCAGCTTCGGGAGGCCGGCGCCGAGCTTGTCGAGGTCAAGGAGTTCAAGCCGACCGGCAATTTCGGCAACGACGAATACCAGGTCCTGCTGACCGAGTACCGGGCTGGCCTGAACGCTTATCTGATGAGCAGCCCCGCGATCGGGCCCAAGTCCCTGGCTGAGGTCATCGCCTTCAACAAGGCCAATGCTGCAACGGAAATGCCCCTGTTCGGACAGGATATCTTCGAGCAAGCCGAGAAGACCAAGGGACTCGCCGACCCCGCCTACAGGAAGGCGCGCGCCAATAGCCTGCGCATCGCCAGCACCGATCTCGACCGCCTGCTGAAAGGCGTGGACGCGCTGGTCTTTCCGACCCGACCTGCGGCGTGGAAGATCGATGCGGTGCATGGTGACGTCTCGCCCGGCGGAAATGGCGTCGGATCGATGGCTGCAGTCGCGGGCTATCCGCACCTGACGGTGCCGATGGGCCTGGTGCGCGGGCTCCCGGTTGGGCTGAGCTTTGTCGGGCCCAAGTGGTCGGATGGACGCCTGCTCGGCTTTGGCCATGCCTTTGAGCAGGTGCGCGGCCCCTTGCCGCGCCCGCGCTTCCTGCCGAGCATTGAAGGCGCGCCGGAGATCGCGCCGGCGCTTGAGCCGCAGCGGCGCTAGGCGGTCAGCTTCAGCCCGGCAATGGCGGCGATGATCGTGAGGATGAGCAACAGGCGAATGGTGGTGGACGGCTCGTCGAAGAACAGCATGCCGACCACCACCGTCCCGATTGCCCCGATACCGCCCCACACGGCGTAGGCGGTGCCCATCGGGATGTCCCGCGCGGCGCGTTCGAGCAGCAGCATCGACAAGGTCACGCTGGCCAAGAAAGCGCCGGTCCAGGGCAGGTTGCGGAAGCCGTCGACGAACCGGAGCGAGGTGGTGAAGCCGACCTCGAACAGGCCGCCGAGGATTAGCAGGATCCAGGCCATCGACATCTCCTAGGGCGCGGCTTCAAGGTGGGGATTGGCGGCCTGAGGGCTGCGCGCGGCGAGCAGGCATCCCGCCACGATCAGCACAGCGCCGGCCAGGGTGAAGGGCGACAGATGCTCGCCGAACACCAGCCAGCCGAACAGGGCCGCCCACAGAAAGGCAGTGTATTCGGTTGCCGCAAGATAACTCGCTTCGGCCCGCGCATAGGCCCAGGACAGCAGCAGCAGGGAAGCGGTCGACAAGGCTGCGGCAAGCAGCAGCGCTGGCCAGTGCGTTCCCGCGGGCAGGCTAGTGCCGACCAGGGGCAGCCCACACAGCAAGACGGCGGTCACCGTTAGGTTCTGGAAGAAGGCAATCTCCAGCGGGCCGGCCGCCTGGCTCTGCCGCCGCATCATGATGATGTTGACGGCATACAGCACCGCTGACGCCAGCACCGCGAGGCTGCCGAGCAAGGCTTCTCTTCCGAGGTCGGCGCGGGCCTGGCCGATGAAGATCACCAGCACGCCCATGAACGCCAGCAGCGAGGCGCCCACCGTGCGCTTGCCGACCTGCTCGCCAAGCAGGACCGCGGCGAGGTAGAGCGCGATCAGCGGGGCGATGAAGGCGAGGGCGATCGCCTGCGCCAGGGGGACATGGCCGATTCCCCAGAAAAACAGCAGTCCCATAAAGCTGGTCAGCACACCCCTCTCGACATGCAGGCGGAGGACAGCACGATCGGGCCAGCGCTTCCAGCTGAGGACATAGCCGAGCCCCGCGAGACCTACGCCGGCGAAGCTGCGCCACAGCATGGTCGAGTAGACACCGATCGCCAGCACCAGGCCCTTCATGATCGCGTCCATGCCCGAGAACAGGGCAATCCCGACCGTGCCGACCGCGAAGGCGAGAGCTGGTGCGGGACGCGGCGGGTGCATGGCTTGCCGCCTAGTGGATGAAGCGGCCGGCGCAACCTTTCTGCCGCCTATGTCGAGGATGCCGTGACCGCATCCTGGGGGATCCAGCGTGCGGCATCACCCGAAACCTATTCGGCCGCGACCGGCTCCACGGCGGCGCTTGCAGCCTCGATCTCGGCCGCCTTGGCTTCGACCAGGCGCACGATGTGGTCGACCATGCCCTCGTCGGCGACATGATGGTCGGTGACGCCGGATAGATAGACCATGTGCTTGCCGTTGCCGCCACCGGTCACGCCGATGTCGGTTTCGCGCGCTTCGCCGGGGCCGTTCACGACGCAGCCGAGGACCGACAGGCTCATCGGCGTGCGGATGTGCTGGAGGCGCTCCTCCAGTTTCTCGACGGTACGGATGACGTCAAACCCCTGCCGGGCGCAGGACGGACACGAGATCACCCGGACACCGCGGTTGCGGATGCCAAGGCTCTTCAACAGTTCGTAGCCCACGCGCACCTCTTCCTCGGGCTCGGCCGAGAGGGAGACGCGGATGGTGTCGCCAATGCCGCTCCACAGCAGCATGCCAAGACCAACGCTGCTCTTCACGGTGCCGCCGATCAGACCGCCCGCCTCGGTGATGCCGAGGTGGAGCGGGCAATCGACCTGCGACGCCAGTTCCGTGTAGGCGGCCACGGCCAGGAACACGTCGCTGGCCTTCACCGCGACCTTGTAGTCGTGGAAGTCGTGGTCCTCGAGGATGCGGATGTGGTCGAGCGCGCTTTCCACCAGCGCTTCGGGGCAAGGCTCGCCATATTTCTCGAGCAGGTCCTTCTCGAGGCTCCCGGCATTGACCCCGATGCGGATGGCGCAGCCGTTGGCCTTGGCCGCGCGGACCACTTCGGCCACCCGCTCCGACGAGCCGATGTTGCCGGGATTGATGCGCAGGCAGGCGGCACCGGCGTCGGCGGCCTCAAGCGCGCGGCGATAGTGGAAGTGGATGTCGGCAACGATCGGCACCTTGGCCGCGCGGACGATCTCTCGCAGCGCAGTGGTGCTCTCGACGTCGGGGCAGGACACTCGGATGATGTCGACGCCGGCCTCCTCGCAGCGGCGGATCTGGTCGATGGTCGCCTGTGCATCCGACGTCAGCGTGTTGGTCATGGTCTGGACGGTGATGGGCGCATCGCCGCCGACCGGCACATTGCCGACCATGATCTGGCGGGACTTGCGGCGTTCGATGTGACGCCAGGGGCGAAGTGAGGACATGCCGAACATATAGAGCCGCTCCAAGACGGAACCAAGGCAGGCTTTCGCCGCCCGGCCGGCAAGGCTAAAGAACCCGGGTGCCGATCATCAGACTCCTTGCAGCGCTTCTGGCGCTGACCGCCGCCGCGCCTGCCGCAGCCTATTGGGAATATACCCATCGCCTGGTCGCCAGCATCGCTTGGGCGGAGATCAAGCCGGAAACCCGCACCAAGCTTCGCGCCCTGTTGCGCGAAGGCTATCGGCTGGAAACGCCGGAATGCCCGGTCGGCACGCTGGAAGATGCCAGCGTCTGGGCCGACTGCATCAAGCCGATGGGCGACCGCTTCAGCTATCAGTCGAGCTGGCACTATCAGAACGTCAACATCTGCAAGCCCTTCAGCCTGCGCGACGCGTGCAAGGACGGCAATTGCGTTTCCGCGCAGATCGACCGCAACGCGCGGCTGTTGGCCAACACCAAGCTGCCGGTGCGAGAGCGCGTGATGGCACTCGCCTATCTCACCCACTTTGTCGGCGACCTCGCGCAGCCGATGCACGGCGGCGATCGCGGCGACCTTGGCGGCAACCAGGTCCCGGTGACCTACGGCATCGTTGAAGGCCGCACCAATCTCCACGGCATCTGGGACGGCTGGATCGCGGAGCGGGCCGTGACCACGCCGCCGGGCGGAGTGAAGGGATTGCTCAGCGGCGTCTCGGCCGCGCAAAAAGCGGAGCTTGCCGGCGGCACGGTCGAAGACTGGAGCCGCAAGGCATGGGAGAATGCCCGCCTTTATGCCTACACGACCGCGCTTGGCGATCCTTGCCGCGAACGCGCGAAGGACGAGCGCGGCGAGGTGACGGAGGCGGAGGTGCAGGCGCTGATCCCTGCCGTTCGCCAGCAGGTGCTCGCCGGGGGACTGAGGCTGGCAAGGATGCTCGATGACGCGATCCTGCGCGGCGCCGCGCCGCAGCGGCCGGGACGCAGCGCAGACTGAGCCTCAGCGCTTGCCGCGCCGCTTCCAGGCGCGAAACTCCTCGAGCTCCCTGGCGCTCATGTCGAGGTCGACCCGCTCCGACTTGGCAATGGCGAAGCGGATGAAGCCGAAGGTCAACGCCGCCAGCGATGCGAAGAACGGAAGAAGAAGCCATGGACTTCGCTCCAACCAGGGGCTGACCAGCATCGCAGGTCCGGCAATCACCAGCACGAACGAGACGAGCGCTCCCCAACCCTTGGCGTTGCGCGGCGTGATCTGCAGCCTGCCGCGCCCGCGGAAGTAGGTGAACCAGGGCTCGTCCATCACTTGGCTCCCGTGACAAAGGCAGCAATCCGGTCGGCGAGGCCCGGGGTCAGCTGGAGATCGGCGTTGGCGTAGGTGGCGAGGTTGGCGGTGCGTTCCGCCGGGCCGTCGCCAAGGACATGGCTCATCGCGGGGAACAGGGCGTAGGTGGCCTTGGGGGCGGCCTTACGCAGCACCTCGCCGTTGGCGGTGCCTACCTGCACGTCGTGCCCGCCCTGAACGATCAGCATCGGCTTGGCGACGGCTGCGGCAAGGCGCGGGGGATCCTGGCGGAGAAGCTCGGAGACGAAGGTCTGGGTGGCCGGATTGAACAGCCCCTGCGCCAGGGCAGGACGCAAGCCCTCGGTTGCGACCTTGCGGCCAGCTTCGAGCTCAGCAAGCGCGGCTTCGGCCGATTCGAGAAAGGGTGCATTGGCCGGGTTGGCGCGAAGCTGCTTGCGGATCGTCTCGCCAAGCTTCTCGCCAGGCGTTGCCAGCAGCACGATGCCGCACACGCCTGGCACGGCTGCCGCCCGCATCGCGATCAGCCCGCCCTCGCTGTGGCCGGCGACCCACACGCACCGGCGCCCTGTTGCCCTGCGGGTGACCTCGATCCAAGAGCGCACGTCACCGTCGTAATCGGCAAATGTCACCTGGTTGGGATTGCCGGCGGCGGCGCTGCCGAACATGCCGCGCTTGTCGATCCGGACGGTGGTGACACCCCGCTTGGCCAGCGCTTCGGCAAGCTTGCGGTAGCTCGACGTCTTGACGCCAAGGGGATTGTTGCCGTCGCGATCGGTCGGTCCGGAGCCCGGAATGAGGATCATCGCCGCCCCCGGCGGCCCCGTCGGCCTCACGAGCGTACCACCAAGCGCGTCATTGGCGCCGGCCTTGAGCTCGGACGAGACCGGTGCCGCAGTGGGCTGAACGCCAAGAGCAGCGGCGGCAAGCAACAGATCAATCATCATTCGCTTTCCTTTGGCGGACGGCCGCGTTTGACCGGCTGGGGCGGCGCAAGCTTCACGCCCCGGGCCTTCAATGCCTCACGCAACAGGCATTCGACCTCGGCATTGGCCGAGCGCAGGTTGGCGGTGGCGCAGCGCTCCACCGCCGACCAGAGGCCGGGATCGACCCGCAGGGGAAAGGCCTTGCGCTCCGCCACTTGTGCTTACTGGTAGAGGGAGCCGGTGTTGACCACTGGCTGGGTGTCGCGCTCCCCGCACAGCACCACCATCAGATTCGAGACCATGGCCGCGCGCCGCTCGTCGTCAAGCTCCACGACATTCTTGGCGGAGAGCTGCTCCAGCGCCATCTCGACCATGCCGACCGCTCCGTGGACCAGGGTCTGGCGCGCGGCGACGACCGCCTGCGCCTGCTGGCGGCGCAGCATCGCACCGGCAATCTCCTGCGCATAAGCGAGGTGGGTGAAGCCGCATTCGTCGACGGTGATGCCGGCAACCGCCAGGCGCGCATTGAGCTCCTGGCGCAACTCCTGGCCCACTTGGTCGTGATTGCCGCGCAAGGTCACTTCCAGATGCTCGAAGTCGTCATACGGGTAGCGCGAGCCGATGGCGCGGATGCCGGCTTCAACCTGCACAGCGACAAAGGCCTTGTAGTCGTCGACGTCGAACAATGCCTGCGCCGTGTCCACCACGCGCCAGACCACCTGCGCCGCCATCTCGATCGGATTGCCGCGCTGGTCGTTGACCTTGATCCGCTCGGAAATGAAGTTGTTGGAGCGTACCGACACCTTGGCCCGCATCTCCCACGGCCAGACCCAGCGCAGGCCGGTCTTGCGGTCGGTGCCGCGGTAGGAGCCGAACAGGGTGATGGATGCCGCCTGATTGGGCTGCAGCATGTAGAAGCCACACAGCACGAACAGCAGCGCCACCGGCGCCAGCACCAGCACCGCAATGGTCAGCGGGGGACCGTCGCCGTCACGGCCGACCAGGTCGAAGATCGCGCCGACCTGCACGGCGATGGCTACAAGCAGCACAAGCAGCATCACATAGCCGCTAAAGGTCTGCGCCGGCCGTTCGTGGCTGGCGGACAGATTGGTGGTACCCCCGTTGGACATATTCGCCTCCTTAATTGATATCATATTTATACTGTATCAATACACGGTGCAAGAGGCTTTGGCTTGCGCTATCTGGCGCGATCCATCCCTTCCTCGGGAGACCTCATGCGCCTTGCCATCCTGATCGGAGCCCTGTTGATGACCGCCCCCGCCAAAGCCACGGACTGGAAGCTCGTCATTCACGGCGGCGCGGGCGTGATCGAACGCTCGAAGCTGACGGCGGAAAAAGACAAGGAGATCAGGGCCGGGCTGGACCGGGCGCTTGCAGCCGGCTCGGCGGTCCTTGATCGAGGGGGCAGCGCGCTTGATGCCGTCGAGGCCGCTGTGAAGGTGCTGGAAGATGACCCCAACTTCAACGCCGGGCGCGGCGCCGTCTTCACCGACGATGGCCGGAACGAACTGGACGCCGCGATCATGGATGGGCGTACCCGCGCCGCCGGTGCGGTGACCGGTGTCACCGCCACCACGAACCCGATCAGCCTGGCGCGTGCCGTGATGGAGAAAAGCCCGCACGTCATGCTGAGCGCGCCCGGCGCCGACGCCTTTTCGCGCGAGCAGAAGCTGGAGCAAGTCGATCCCACCTATTTTGCCACGCCCTATCGCCGGCAGCAACTCGACTCCTTCAAGTCGACCAAGGTCAGCGCGCTGGACCTTGAGTATCGCTACGGCACCGTGGGCGCGGTGGCTCTCGACAAGTCGGGCCACGTCGCCGCCGCCACCTCCACCGGAGGGATGACCGGCAAGCGCTGGAACCGGGTCGGCGATGCACCGATCATCGGGGCGGGCACCTATGCCGACGATCGCGCCTGCGCGGTTTCGGCGACAGGCTCGGGCGAGATGTTCATCCGGGTCGGCGTCGCCCACGAGATCTGCGCGCGTGTCCGCTTCCTGGAGGAAGATGCGGGCACGGCCGCCGACGCGGTGATGAAGGAAGTGGCGGCGATCGACGGAAGCGGCGGTGTTATCGTCGTCACTCCGACAGGCGAAATGGCCTACAGCTTCAACTCGGCCGGCATGTACCGCGGCAAGGCCGACGCAACTGGCCGGCGGGTCGCCGTATTCGGTGACGAAGAGCGGCGCTAAGATGCGGCTGGAGCGCGCCACCTCTTCCGACCTCCCGGCCCTGCACGCCCTTGTGGAGCGCGCCTACCGCGGTGAGACCGCCCGAGCCGGGTGGAGCCACGAAGCCGACCTGCTGACCGGCGACCGGACCAGCGTCGCCGAGCTGCAATCGTATCTCGATGCAGGAGAGCACATCCTGATCTGGCGCAATGGCGGGACGATTCGCGCCTGCGTCCGGCTGGTTCAACTGAGCCATGATCTTGTCTACTTGGGCATGCTGACAGTCGATCCTGCCTTGCAGGGCGAAGGTCTGGGCAAGCGCCTGCTGGCAGCGGCGGAGGCCTATGCAAGGGATGCGCTCGGCGCCTCCCGAATGGAGATGCAGGTCTTTTCACGCCGTCGGGAACTGCTCTCCTTCTACGATCGGCGAGGATACAGGCCGACCGGTGAGCGACGGCCGTTCCCGTACGCCGAGTGGCCCGACGCCGGGGCGCAGTACGATGACCTTGAGTTCACGGTGCTGGAAAAGCCGCTCTAGGTCGCCATCGCCAGCAGGGTCGAGACCTTGTCCGCTTCGTGCGCGGGCTTGTCCTTGCGAATTCGCGCGATGCGGGGAAAGCGCATGGCGAGGCCGGAGCGGTGGCGCTTGCTCCGGTGGATCGAATCAAACGCCACCTCGAACACCAGGGTCTTCTCGACTTCCCGCACCGGACCGAAGCGATTGACGGTATGGCGGCGGACGAAGCGATCGAGCCATTTCAGCTCCTCGTCGGTGAAGCCCATATAGGCCTTGCCGACCGGCAGCAGTTCGCCATCCTCCGCCCAGCAGCCAAAGGTGAAGTCGGAATAGAAGCTCGACCGTTTGCCGCTCCCGCGCTGGGCGTACATCACGACGCAGTCGGCGGTGAGCGGGTCGCGCTTCCACTTGTACCACAAGCCCACGCGCCGCCCGGCGACATAGGGCGCATCGCGGCGCTTCAGCATCATGCCTTCGATCGAAGCATCGCGGGCGCCAGCGCGGATCTCCGCTAGGTCGGCGAAGCTGTCGGCTTCGATGAGGGCGGACAGATCGAAGCGGTCGGCCGGCAAGCGCTCCATGAAGGCTTCGAGCCGCGCGCGGCGTTCGGACCAGGGCAGCGCGCGCAAGTCCTCCTCCCCGTCGAACAGCAGGTCGTAGAGGCGGACAAAGGCGGGATATTCGTTGCGGGTCTTGGCGCTGACGACCTTGCGGCCAAGCCGCTGCTGAAGCGCGTTGAAGCTGGCCGCCGAGCCGCCATGCTCGTCCAGTCCCTGCCCCGCGCCGCGGACCAGCAGTTCGCCGTCGAGCACGGCGGGGAGATGAAAGGCCTCTGCGACTTCGGGAAAGCTGCGTGTCACGTCGTCGCCAGTGCGGCTGTAAAGCCGGGTTTCCCCGCCGGCATGCACGATCTGCAGGCGTATGCCGTCCCACTTCCACTCGGCAGCATAAGCCTCGAGATCGAGCTCGGCATCCTCCAGCGGATGGGCCAGCATGAAGGGGCGGAACACGGGGATGTCCTTCGCCAGCGGCTGCGCACCGCGCCCCTCGCCCCAGGCAAACAGTTCAAGGAACGGCGGCTTCAGGCCATGCCAGACCTCCTCCACCGCTTCGACGTCGAGATCGAAGGCGTCGGCCAGTGCCTGCTTGGCATTGCGGGCGTTGACCCCGACCCGCAATTCGCCGGTCGCGAGCTTGAGGAGGGCGTAGCGGCCCGGTGCATCGAGGTGGTCGAGCATCTGCACCAGCACGGCCGGCGCGTCCGAGCGGCTGGCACCCTTGAGCCGGTGAACCGCCTCGCTGATGGTGATGGTGCCATCGTCCCATTCGCCTTCCGCCGACGGCCACAACAGCGAGACGGTTTCGGCCAGGTCGCCGACATAATTGTGGCTCATCCTCAGCAGCAGAGGATCGACCCGCTCGGAGGCGAGGGCGCGGATTACGGCGCCTTTCACATGCGGGATGTCGAGCGTGCCGGTCAGCGTGGCGAGGGCGTAGCCGCGATCAGGATCGGGGGTGCGACGAAGATAATCGCCGATCAGCTTGAGCTTGGCCAGGCGGGAGCGGGTGTAGACGAGCGAATCGAGCAACTGCGAGAAGTCACGCATGGAGGCGTAACGATCAATGCCCGCGAAGTTCCTCGCGACGCTGCGCTATTCAGTGCAGGCGCGACGCCACGGCCGCCAGCACCGCCTGCTGTTCCGCCTGGGTGCGGGCGGCGATCGCCTCTTCGGCATGGGCAAGGCAGGCGCTGGTCGCGACCCTGCAGCCGGGCAGCAGCGCGAGTTGGGAGGACAAGCGGGCGAGCCCCTCCATCGCCTGAAGGCCGGCCCGGTCGGCCGTGCCACGGATCGCGTCCATGCGGGCGTGGATGTCGAGGGGGCTGAGCGCGGCGGCGCGTGCACGAATGTCGTGCAGCCTCAGTTGAAGCTCCTCGTGCAGGTCTCGCAGCGAATCACTCATGGCTTACCTCTCGCGTCGCACCCGCAAGGTGCGCCACAAGGGTAAACAGCCTTTGAAGACTGGCGCATGACCGGCCGAAGGCACGCGCATGACCTTGACAAGGCGCGGCACGGACGGCATTGGGCGCCCGATACGGGCGGCTTTGGGCCGCTCTTTGTTTTTCCAGACTTTGGGTGCACCACGATGGCCAAGCCGGCAACCGTCAAGATCAAGCTCGTCAGCACGGCCGACACCGGCTTCTTCTATGTGACCAAGAAGAACCCGCGCAACACGACCGAGAAGATGACCTTCCGCAAGTATGATCCGGTCGTGCGGAAACACGTCGACTTCAAGGAAGCCAAGATCAAGTAAGGTCCTGCGTGCCCCGGCATGGGTCGGGGTTCGGCAAGGTCAGGCTGCTCACGGCAGCGGCAGGGCGCTTCGGCGCCCTTTCTTGCGTGCGCAATCCTTTGTCACGCGTGGCGCCGCAACCTCTTCGGTCTGGCGACGGAGATAGCGCTGACTGGCAGAAGCTCGCCCTCGTCAGGGCGATGGGACTGTGCGGCGGGGTGGATCTGTGCGCGATTCGCCCGGCTAACGGCGACGCCATGGCGTCAGGCGACCGACGCTTCCTTGGGCAGAAGCGCGCTGACTTCCTGGACGAAGCGGGCGACCGAGATGGGCTTGGAGACATAGGCCTGCGCGCCGGCCGCGCGGATCCGGTCGTCATCGCCCTGCCCGGCATAAGCGGTCACCGCCATGATCGGCACGTCCGTCAGCTCCGGCTCCTTGCGGATGGCACGAATGAGTTCAAGCCCGCTGACATAGGGAAGCTGGATATCGGTGATGACGAGGTCCGGGTGAAAACCCTTTGCTTCGTCGAGGGCCAGGCGGCTGTCGGTCACCGGACGGGCATCATGGCCGTGGGCTGCGAGAAGGTCGCAGAACAGCTTGATGTTGAGGGCATTGTCCTCGACAACCAGGATCCTGGCCATTGATCAGGCTCTCCTCATAGGAATCTTCATAGGCGATGATCCGGCCATCCCCAAACGCGAGTGACTCCATAACGGTTGCGCTGCGGGCGCTTGCCGTTTCTTTGCAGGACGAGACACGGGCCTCGCGGCTGCTGTCGCTGACCGGGCTAACCCCCGACGACCTGCGTCATCGCGCGGCCGAGCCCGACGTGCTGGTCGCCGTGCTGCGCTTCCTCGAAGACCATGAGCCCGACCTGCTTGCGATTGCCGACACAATGGGGTGCAAGCCGCAGGAACTGGTCGCCGCGAGGATCGCTCTCGACGCATGAACGCCCGCCCGCTGTTCGTCACCGACTGTGACGAGGTCCTGCTCCACATGGTTCGTCACTTCTCTTCCTGGCTGGAGGAGGATCAAGACGTGCTGTTCCGGCCCGAAGACGGCGACATGGCAGGCGCACTCAAGTACAAGGCATCCGGCGAGGTGGTGCCAAAGGACGAGGTCTGGACCTACCTCGGCCGCTTCTTTGAAGGCGAGATGCACCGCCAGACCCTTGTACCCGGCGCCTTGGAGGCGCTTGGCCGAATCGGCGAAATGGCGGACATCGTGATCCTCACCAATCTGCCGCACAAGGCGCATCAATGGCGGGTCGACCAGCTCGCCAAACACGACATCCATCACGAGATCGTCTGCAACAGCGGCGGCAAGGGCGAACCGCTGAGGCGGCTGGTGGAGCGCCATGGCGCAAGCCGCAGCCTGTTTGTCGACGATCTGGCCCAGCATCACCGCTCGGTTGCCCAGCATTCCCCTGACACACACCGGCTGCACATGGTGGCCGAGCCAACCCTCGCCGCGGTGACCGCAACCGCCGAGCACGCGCATGCCCGGATAGACGATTGGGCGCTCGCCACTCCCTGGATCCTGGAACGACTGGAAGGCTCTGACCGATGAAGACCTGCCTGATCACTGGTGCCACCGCCGGCATCGGCGCTGCCTCTGCCCGCGCGTTCGTGGGAGCGGGCTGGCGGGTAATCGGGACCGGACGGCGCGTGGAACGGCTCAGGGATCTGCAGGAGGAGCTTGGAGGCGCCTTTCTTCCGCTCAGCATCGACATGCGCGACGTCGATGCGGTCGAGACGCTGGCCAGGCTCGAGGGGGAGTGGGCAGGCATTGATTGCCTCCTCAACAATGCCGGGCTGGCGCCGCCCATGGCCGACTTGCAGGACAGTGCTTGGGAAGACCTCAAGACCGTGCTCGACACCAACGTCACCGGCCTGGTGGCGCTGACCCGGGTCTGCCTGCCCAAGTTGATCGCGGCCAAGGGCGTGATCGTGAACCTGTCGTCGGTCGCCGGCAATTACCCCTACCGCGGCGGCGCGGTCTATGGCGGCACCAAGGCCTTCGTGCGCCAGTTCAGCCTGGCCCTGCGCAACGATCTGGCCGGAACCGGCGTGCGGGTGACCTCAATCGAACCGGGAATGGCCGAAACGGAATTCACGCTGGTGCGCAATGGCGGCGACCAGGCGGCGTCGGACGCGCTTTATGCCGGCATCGAGCCGATGACCGCCGAGGATCTTGCCAACACCATCCTGTGGGTGGCGAGCCAGCCGCCGCATCTCAATTTCAACTCGATCGAGCTGATGCCGACGCGGCAGGGCTGGGCCGGCTTCCAGATGACCCGGCAATCTTGACCTCTCTGCCCCAAGCAGCCACTCGGCACGCATGAGCATCGACCAGCGCCTCGCCGAACTCGGCATCACCCTTCCCCAAGCCGCCGCCCCGGTCGCGGCCTATGTCCCCGTGGTCCAGAGCGGCAACCTGCTGTTCGTGTCGGGCCAGGTCAGCTTCGCCGAGGACGGCAGCCGGATCACCGGCCGGCTGGGCGAGGACATGGACCTGGCAGGGGGCCAGGAGGCGGCGCGCCGCTGCGGGCTGATGGTGCTGGCGCAGGTCGCCCAGGCCCTTGGCGGCTCGCTCGACCGGGTGACCCGGATCGTGAAGCTGGGCGTGTTCGTGAATTCGAGCGCCGACTTCACCGACCAGCCCAAAGTTGCCAATGGCGCCTCCGAGCTGATGCAGGACGTGTTCGGCGACGCTGGGCGCCACGCCCGTGCCGCCGTTGGCGTGCCCGCGCTGCCGCTGGGTGTCGCGGTCGAGGTGGATGCGATTGTCGAGGTCCGCGACTGAGCGGCTCTTCGCTGGAAACGCCGGTTTCGCGCATCGCGGCCGGCATGGCTCCGGCATTCCCGAGAACAGCATGGCCGCCTTCAGCGCGGCGATTGCCGCAGGAGCCGGCATCGAGTGCGACATCCGGCTGAGCTGCGATGGCTGGCCGGTGGTATACCACGATTCGGACCTGCGACGCTTATGTGGTGTTGCGGGAGAAACCGAGGCGACCAAGGCGGCCGCGCTGATGGCATTGCCGCTTGGGCAATCGGCAGAGCGCATCCCATGGCTCGGACAGCTGCTGGAGCTTGCGGGTGCCACCACGCCGCTGCTGCTGGAATTGAAGGTTCGGGCGGGCACTCCGCCGCGGCCGGTCGACCTGCTCTGCCGGGCAGTGGCGCAAGCGCTGCACGGCCATGGCGGACCGGTCGGCGTGATGAGCTTCGATCAACGCGTCGCCGCCTGGTTCGCGAGGGAAGCTCCGGCGATCCCGCGAGGCCTGGTGATTGCCGGCGCACTGCCTCGGTTGAGGCGGGTGGCGGCGCTGATGCTGGCGCGGCCCGATTTCCTGGCAGTGGAAACCACCGTGGCCGCCAGCCCCTGGGTCGCGCGGCAGCGCAGGGTCCGCCAGATCGCGAGCTGGACCGTTCGTACCGCCGCCGAGCGGATGGCCCTTTCGGATCGGGTGGATGCGCTTATCTGGGAGGGCGATGGCCGACCGTGATCCTGTTGAAGCGCGCCTAGCCGATTCGTTCGAGTCCTTTGATGCCGCGACCTGGGATCGGCTGGCGGGAGCCGCGGATCCGTTCCTCACCCACGCCTTCTTCTGCGCGCTGGAAGCCTCCGGGAGCATCGGCGGCGGGAGCGGCTGGACGCCCCTTCCCCTGCTGGTGGAGCGGGGCGGCAGAGCGGCGGGCGCGGCGCCAGCGTTCCTCAAGACCCACAGCCAGGGCGAATATGTCTTCGACCATGGCTGGGCGGACGCGTGGGAGCGGGCCGGCGGAGATTATTATCCCAAGCTGCAGATCGCCGTGCCCTTCACGCCGGTGGTCGGCCGGCGGCTGCTGGGCGATGAGCCCGGGCTGGTGCTGGCCGCGGCCGAGACGGTGGTGCGGCAGAACGGGCTGTCATCGGCCCACGCCACCTTCCTTACCGCGGTGGAGGCGGCGCAAGCAGAAGCCCGTGGCTGGCTCGTGCGCCACGGGGTGCAGTTCCACTGGCACCATGCCGGCGAGAAGGACTTCACCGGCTTCCTGGAGCGCTGCAGCAGCCGCAAGCGCAAGGTCATCCGCAAGGAGCGGGCGGCGGCCCGCGAGGAACTGACCTTTCGACACCTGCGCGGGGCCGAGATCGGCTCGGCGGAGATGGACGCCATGTGGCTGTTCTACCAGGACACGGGCAGCCGAAAGTGGGGGCAGCCTTACCTGACCCGCGCCTTCTTCGAGACGGCGGTGGAGCGGCTTGGCGACCAGTTGCTGCTATTCGTTGCGGAGCGGGATGGCCGGCCGATCGCCGGCGCGCTCAACTGGGTTGGCGAGGACACGCTTTACGGGCGTTACTGGGGGTGCAGCGAGGAGGTCCCCTTTCTGCACTTCGAGCTTTGCTACTATCAGGCCATCGACTGGGCGATCGCGCATGGCCTGGGCACCGTGCAAGCGGGCGCCCAAGGCGAGCACAAGCTGGCGCGCGGCTACGAGCCGGTGCTGACATATAGCGCGCATTTCATTCCGCATCCGGGCTTCCGGGCGGCGGTGTCAGAGTTTCTGGGCCGGGAGCGCGAGGCGGTGGCGCTTGAGCTGGAAGCGCTCCGGGCAGAACTGCCCTTCAGAAAGGACTAGGCGCAAAAAAGGCCCGCCGGAGTGTCCCCCGGCGAGCCCTTCTTGCCCCTCGCGCGAACGCGAGTGTGCCGCGTATCAGCCTTCCTGGAGCGGGCTGAGGTTCACGGCCGCATGCTTGCCGCGGCGATCGACTTCGAGTTCGAACTCGAGCCGGTCGCCTTCGTTGAGGCTGGTCATGCCAGCGCGCTCAACGGCGGAAATGTGAACAAAGGCGTCCGGCTGTCCGTCATCGCGCTGGATGAAGCCGAAGCCCTTCATGGCGTTGAAGAACTTCACGGTGCCCGACGCCTTTTCGCCGGTCAGCTGGCGCTGCGGGGCGCGCTCTTCACGCTCAACCTTGAGCGGCTCACCCTCGATGCGGATGTTGGTCGCGGAAATGCGGCCGCCACGATCGACGAGCGTGAACTCGATCGGCTGGCCGTCGGCGAGATCGGTGAGACCCGCCTGCTCGACCGCCGAGATGTGCACGAACACGTCTTCGCCGCCATCGTCACGGACCACGAAACCGAAGCCCTTCTGCGGGTTGAAGAACTTGACGACGCCCTTGCCTTCGCCAACGACCTGCGGGGGCATGCCGCCACCGCCGCCGCCGCCGCCGCGGAAACCACCGCCGCCGCCGCCGCCGCCGAAGCGACCACCGCCGCCACCGCCGC
>CAUQTY010000004.1:0-368794 GCA_963521395.1 uncultured Sphingomonas sp.
AGATCAAGGACGCGATTTTCGGCAAGAAGTCGGCGCCAGCGCCGGCACCGTCACCGTCACCTACCAGCGGCGGAACGCTACAGCCGCCTCCTAGCTCAGGCGCGGCTCCAACTTCTCCCACAAGCCAGACCAGCCAACCTCAACCCCAAAGCCAAGTTGACGTTGAGCAGGTCCTGACCGGCATCGCATCGTCGAAGGGCAACCCCGATCTGAATTGGCGGACGTCAATCGTCGACCTGATGAAGCTACTCGACATGGACTCCAGCCTTGCAAATCGGAAGGAGCTCGCAACCGAACTCGGCTACACGGGTGAGAAAGACGGCAGTGCCGAGATGAACCTGTGGCTACACAAGGAAGTGATGCGGCAGCTGGCCGCTCATGGCGGCAAGGTGCCCGCCAATCTCACCGACTGACACGCGGCGGCCTCCAAGTGCCAGAAGAGGGAGACTCGACCGACTGGGTCAAGCGAGCAGATCGCGACCCTGTGTCAGTCGCTGCCTCTCTGGCACTCGCTGGGCGGCACTTACCAGTTCTGATTACCGACGTTTCGGAAGATGGCTGCCGAATTACGTGCGAAGAGACTCTGCCAATCGGATCCGCTGTCTCGATCAGGGTGGATCTCGTGACCGTTGCTGCAACCATTAGATGGTCCTTTGCCGGCAGCGCTGGACTACGGTTCGTTAGCTAGCAAATTCGAGAGAACGCCGCTTGCAAGCCGGGGGCGGTGCCGGGAACGACTGAGATGCGTTGGAAGCGGTCAATCATTGATCACGCGGCCGGCTGCCAAGCTATGAACTACTATGTACGGCAAAGCTCCTCGGCGCCAGAGGTGATCGTGACCTCGGACCACTCCTCAGACGCCTCGCGGTGACCGTCTCCGTCGGTGCGGCGCATGATAGCTCCACTCCGCCGAATGCCGTTCTCCTGAATACCCTTCGCTTGCACCGGACCTAATGAAAGCTTTGACCCAATTGCCACGTCGTGCGGTCTTACCTGCTTCCCAACGAGTGACCGTTGATGCTGCTGTTTCCCGGTGACCATCTCGGTGCCAGCGATGTTCACCAGATAATGGCTTTCTTGAACCCCGCCGTCTTCGCATCCGACTCTGAGGAGGCCAGCATCGAAATGACCATCAGCGTCACTATCGACACTCGATTCTAGTTCGAAGTAGCGCGTCGTGCCGTCGCTGTAGGTGCCAGTCACCGTGAAGTTCGGCGGCGCAGCAATCCGATCTTTCGTATTGCTTTTAGTCGTATTCACGATCGATTGCTGCTGCCGCGCGGAGGACGGCGCCTGTGCCTGGGCGTTTGATGCAACAGACGCGAATGCTAGCCCTCCCCATGCAACCGTCCGCAGTACACGCATTGCACCCCGAAACTCTGCGCCAGAATGCTTCATCGTGCGACTCCAGTTGCAAAGATTACGCGTATACCTCCGACGCTGGCTAGTCAGCACCATGCCAGGACAACTACGGCTATACTTCTCTTCCGGCAGCGTAACAACTCGTGGCTTCCTCTTTAATCGAAGCGTCAGACGAAGGTTTTCGTCAACGTTCGCAACCAGTTGGAGAAGGCTCAAGCAGTCGTAGCGCAGGGTTTGGGGGTCAGGGACATTGGCCCGGTCGCTTGCTTGGCCTGAACAAAGAGCCATCTCTCCGCGTTTGGGACTGCTGCAGAGCTATGGTGCTTCGTGTTGCTCCGCGCGTGCGACCACTTGAGCTCTACCGTCGCTGACAGCGGGCTCAGCTTTATCGCTTGGAGGTTCTGATGGTCTGGCACATTGCGAGGGCAGAAGCGCTGGCGGATCCTCTGGCTGCTCGCCTCAAGATCATGGAAAAGCTCAGGCACTTAGCCGAGCTGGACGATCCTGAGGGCACCGTCGTGCAGATCCTGATCGATGCGATCATGCTGGTCGAATCGTACCGAGGGGCGCGGCATCAGATTACGTTCCTTCCCGAACTTACACGAAGTATTGACGAGCTACTTCGCGAATTTGAAATTCTGGAAAGAGCGGAGAACATGGCAACAGAGTGACGCGCTGAATTCCGAGATCTTCGATGTTCGCCAAGGTAGGTCCTGATCGGTGTGGGCAACCGGCCAGCAGCAAGGACGAGCTTTCCCTCACAAGCGAGTCGCGGTATCTGCGGCCCACCAATCATGGCTGAGTAGGCCGAACGAGTGTCCGGAAGAGGTCGGAAGCAGACACTAGCTACTCAGCCGGACGAACGTCCTCGTACGGGGGTGTTGCCGCCATCGCTCGGAACGACCGAAATGGGCGCAACTTGGACCTTTGTCGCCATGGGACGGCTTGTGGCCGAATTAAGCGCCGAGGCTGAACCCCACGTCATGGAAATGGTCGTGTCTGGCCCGAGGTGAGGTCTGCCCTCCCCTGACGTCGTGTTTGCGAAGAAGCTCAAACCGCCTTGCATCATTATGCGCTTCTGCGGGTTTGTCCCTTAAAATCGAAGGGTCCAGCACTTGCTTCCAGATACGATCCGCATCGGAGAAGCCAAGGCAAGCAGGTTGTTACTGGTTCGCGCGATCGAGACTGAAGACCGCGACGCTGCCCTGCTGACGGCGGACGACCGTCGCTATGCTTCCCATGCAGCCTTGTCCGAACTGCAGGATCGGCCAGGCACTCGCAACGGAGCCGCACGCTTCCTTTCCCGCCGGGCGGACATCGCGCTTGAACGGCTTGGAGGCCGTTTTCCGAGCCTGAACAAATATGTCGCGGCCATTCGCTGGCCTGTCTGGCTGAGCGTCGGAATACCCCTCGGAGCGTTGCTGCTTGGCCTGTCGACCGACGCTTTTGCCGGAAAGCGGCTCAACATCGTCGCCTTTCCTTTGCTCGGCCTGATCGCCTGGAACCTGGTGGTCTTCGCCGTCCTGGCTGTCCAATGGTTGGCTAAGGCGGTGCGACCGAAGAAGGAAGCGGAGGGATGGCTCAGCAATCTCATCCGTCGCATCACCCAGCCCAGAAGCGACCGCCTCGCCGGCCAACCGACCCTCGAGCGAGGACTGGGGCGCTTCGCCGGCGACTGGGCTGATGCGTCTAGCGAGCTGACCGACGCCCGCCTCCACCGAACTTTGCACCTCGGCGCCGCCCTGTTCGCCCTCGGGGTGATCGCGGCCATGCTCATCCGCGCGCGCTACATGGCCGAATATGAGGCCGGCTGGTCCGGTACCTGGGCCGGAGCCGAGCGGGAGATCGCGACCATGCTTCGCGTCGTTCTCGGACCCGCCAGCCTGCTGACGGGGCTGCCTCTTCCGACCGCCGATCAATTACAGCAGCTTCGCGGAGGCGGCCAGAACGCCGGCAATTGGCTCCTGCTGTGGGCAGTGACGGGGTCGGTGTTCGTGATCGTGCCCCGGCTGCTGCTGGCGCTGCTGAGCGGGCTCAAGGCCGAATTCCTTCTCCGCAGCCTGGCGATCCGACAGGACTTCTATTTCAGGGGCCTGTTGCGAGATGCCTTGGGCGAGCCGGGCAAGGCGCGTGTCGTCGCCTATGGCGTCGAGCTGCCCGGTGAAAGGCGCCAGCGCTTGGAGCGGTTGCTGGGGGCCGCGCTGGGCGAGAAAGTCAGCCTGAGCTTCGATGCTCCGGTGGCCTACGGCAGCGAGGACGAGTGGCTATCGGACAACGCCGGCGCGCTGGCAGAAAGCGACTATCTCATCCTGTTGTTCAGCCTGTCCTCCACCCCTGAGGCCGAGAACCACGGCGCCTTCGCCAGCGCCGTGCGCGAGCGACTAGCGGGCGGACCGGCCAGCCTGATCGTCTTGCTCGAGGAAGGAGCGCTGCGGGTCCGCTTGCAAGCGTCGCCCAGCACCGACCGGCGTATCGCCGAGCGCGTCCAGGCCTGGAACGCCGTCCTCGCAGGCGCGGGGGGTGAGCCGACCCTGGTCTCCCTCGAAGGCGCGGGCGAGGACGATGCGGCGCGGGCGCTGGAGCGCGGCCTGCTCCGCACTCCCGGGGCGGTGCGCTGACATGACTACCGTCAACCTCAGCCTGATCAGCCACACCAACGCCGGCAAGACGACGCTCGCCCGCACCGTCCTCCAGCAAGACGTCGGTGAAGTGCGCGACGCGGCGCATGTGACCCAGGTCGCGACAGGTTACCTCATGGTGCAGGCCGGCGACGACGCGCTGATGCTGTGGGACACGCCCGGCTTCGGCGACACGGCGCGGCTGGTGCGTCGCCTGCGGCTGGCGGGCAATCCTATCGGCTGGCTGCTCGGGCAGGTGTGGGACCGCTACCGCGACCGTCCATTGTGGTCGAGCCAGCAGGCGGTCCGCAACGCGCGCGACGAGGCGGATGTCATCCTCTACCTCGTCAATGCCAGCGAGGATCCGGTCGGCGCGGCCTATGTGCCCCTCGAAATGGAGGTGCTGTCCTTCATCGGCAAGCCGGTCGTGCTGCTTCTCAATCAGGCCGGTCCACCAAGTGCCGATTGCGTGAGCGAAGAGGAGCGCTGGAAGCAGCACCTCGGGTCGGCCGGGTTGGTCCGCGCCAGCTTGACGCTGGACGCCTTCGCCCGCTGCTGGGTCCAGGAATTGACCCTCCTGCAAGTGGTCGAGCCGCTTCTACCGACCGAAAAACAGGTCGCCATGCGGGCGCTGATCGAAGCCTGGGCGGAACGCAATCTCGACCGCTTCAAGCGTTCGATGCAGACCCTTGCCGAGCAACTGGCCGCCACCGTTGCCGACCGCGAGGAGATCGGCGATCGCAAGTGGCACGACCGAGTTACCGGGGCGGTTCTCAATCCGACCGGTGGCGAGATGTCGGCGGCCGGCAAGCGGGCCATCGGCAAGCTCGGCGAGCGGCTCGACAAACGCATCCGGGAAAGCACCGACGCGATGATCCAGCTCCACGGCCTGTCGGGTCGCGCCAGCAACGAGATCCTCACCCGCCTGCGCAAGGATTACACCGAAAGCGCGCCGGCACGCGAAGGCATTTCGGCGATCCTCGGCGGCCTTGCCACGGGCGCGGCGGGAGGGCTGGCCGCCGATCTCGCGGCGGGCGGTCTGACGCTCGGCGGCGGAATGCTGATCGGGAGCCTCCTCGGCGCGCTTGGCGCAGGAAGCGCAGCCCGCGGCTACAACATGGTTCGGGGCGAGCAGACCAACGCTGCCCGGTGGTCCGAAGAAGCCTTCACCGGCTTCGTGCGCTCCGCTTTGCTTCGCTACATGGCGGTCGCGCATTTCGGTCGCGGACGCGGGAATTGGGAAGAAGCCGAGCACCCGACCAGCTGGCAGGCTGCCGTGCAGGAGCGGGTAGACGACGAGCGAAACGCCATTCGTCAGATCTGGACCCGCGCCAAGGACATGCCACGCGAGGAGCTCGCCGCGTTGATCGAGCGCCTGCTCGGCCGCTGCTCCGAACGGCTGCTCGAGTCACTCTACCCCGAGGCAAGCGGCCTATTTGCCGGGGAACTTCATTCCTCCTTGAAAGACGCGCTCGCGCTCTAATCTGGCAGCCACAAATTATGGGCGTTCGCTTTTCCTATAATCCGCGTACCGGAGCGACTGTGAGCATGGGCGGCGCTGAAAAAAGTAGCGTCCGCTTTTCGGTGCTTGCGACGTCGGCGGGAACGACCGGGATGGGCGCATAGCAGTCACTAACGCGAGCTCACTGCTGCCCTCCAACAGCAGCATCGGGGACGAGCCTTCGCGCACGCGCGTGAGAATGTTACGGTTTATGATCGTTCGCTTGGTCCGCGGTGTCCAGGGTAAGAGCCAGAGAGTTTGCTACTCCCCCCTCCTCACTCTTCGTGCCGGCACGCCTTCCATCAGGCCTAAGTTCAGAGCTTGCATGCGACAACCTTGGCGAGTGCACCACAGGTATACCCCTGCAGAACACCGATCTGGAACACGGCAGCTGTTCCTTTTGGGTTGACTTGAGGTTTATGGAACAGCAAGGTCGTGGCATCTAGAACCTATCGGAACGGGGTGCCGAACGATGCTGGTTGGGTATGCTCGGGTAAGCAGCGCGGGACAGTCTCTCGACTTACAGTTAGGGGAGCTGGAGCGGGCCGGGTGCGAAAAGGTCTTTGCCGAGAAGCAGAGCGGCGCGTCGGCGGAGGCTCGGCAAGCTCTCCAGGATGCCCTGGAGTTCGTGCGGGAAGGTGACACGCTGGTTGTCACTCGCCTCGACCGCTTGGCTAGGTCCTCTAACGACCTCCACAACATCATTGCCAAGCTCACCTCCAAGGGCGTCAAGTTTCGCTGCGTCCAACAGTCCGGCGTCGACACGGACAGCGGTATGGGGAAGCTCGTTCTTGCTATCCTGGGTGCCGTGGCGGAGTTCGAAACGGATATCCGCAAGGAACGGCAACGTGAGGGCATCGACAAGGCGAAGGCAGACGGGCGTTACAAGGGTCGCAAGCCCTCTGTCGACGCCGCAAAGGTGCGCGAACTGCATGCCGCTGGTTTAGGGCCGTCCGCCATTGCCAGGCAGCTTAAGGTAGGCCGCACGACCGTTTATAGGGCTATACAGGTCTCTTAGCGATCGCCGCGATCGCCCTCGCCCTTTTTGCTCCTGGTCTTTGCGTGCTGTCGCTGGTCTGCAGCAAGGCTGTGGCCCCCAACGTCTGGCGTCAGGCGATGGTCTTACGGCTTCATGCCTCCGAAATTCATGCAGCAGATCCTCGCAGACATTCAGCGGCTGTCCGGCAACCAAGACATGACGTGGATTGACGGGACGCAACGGTCCGGAAACAGCCCAGATCAAGTCTAAGCCTAGCCGACTCTGCCAGCCGATGATTACAAGGTGGCATGGGCAGGAAACGCCACTTGGGCAGCGATAGAAAGCGCGAGCCATCTAGCTCGCCTGCGAGCGCCGCAACCGCCCTCAGGACCTTTCGGAAAGAGCCTGCGCGGCTAGAGAAGCTGCCCGAGCTTCTGAGAGACGAAAGTGATCGAGGCGCGGTCATTCTCGTCGGCAGCTTTGTCGAGGATTTACTGGCAGATCGCATCATTGCCAAGCTGCCTCACGGCGCCGAGCACAAAGACGAGCTACTAAAGATCGGCGGAGTGCTTAACTCCTATCAAGCTAAGCTGATCATGGGGCAAGCGCTCGGCGTAATCACGAAGGACACTGCCGAGGGGCTTGAGATTATCCGACAGATGCGGAACGCCTGCGCCCACAGTAGGCAGGACATAAACCTCCGCACACCCGAACTGCTGAACGTGTTTCGCCAACTCCTTCAGGATGATGCGGCAGAGTCGATCAAGGACACCTCCGCGACCATGACGCGGGCTGTATTTAACTTCGTGGCCATCTATTATTTCGAGCTACTCGTAAGCGGCCCAACGCAGGCGGAGCGAACGTTCGAGACGATCTGGGAGGGCTTCAAGCAGCACGTTTACGCCGAGGTCGAGAAGCGGAAAGCATCGCAGCAAAAACGGCGCAAACAATCGTCTTCGAAGAGTCCTCATTCGGGTGTTGAAGCTGAAGCGCCTTCACCCCCGCCGCCAGCATCTCCGGAGTAATCTCAACTTCTTCTGACATGTCCTCGTTCCTTTGAAGAAGGCGATGCTCACTCAGCGAACCCTGCTTTCGTCTGGGTATGCCATGTACGACATCGCAGGCCGAATTGAGAGGACGTATGGGTGCTTTCGCCCTTGAGTTCTTCTTGAAGGTGCAGCAGCATCACGCGAACGAGTGCAGATTGCTTGCGGAGCTTGGCTCTTCTTCCGCCCTTATCGGCATTGCGTGCGGTTACTGCTTTACCTTCTGTTGTCCGCGGTCCTGTTGATTGGGACCAAGGAGCCCACGTCTTGATTGCCAGTGATTGCTTCCGGCGGCGCTCCTCGCTCCACCCACTCGCTCGCTCCATGATGCGCCTCCAATAGTTCGTTCGGCGAACCTTCCGGTTTTTCCACGCGCGTGCGTGCGCGGGCGCCCTCTCCATTGTTGATCTGCTGATGGCCAGCCGCGATGTTGGCCTGCCGGGTGAAGACAACTGGCGGCTTTTTGATCTCTGCGAGTGCCTCGAGAGTCGCGCGACACTGTGCTTGTGCCTTGAGCGCCAGTCGCATGTACCGTTCGGCCGCGTCGATATACTCGCCCATGTTGTTTGATGATCGTCGCGTCAGATCGAGGAAGAGCAGGTTCAGCGTCGCTGCTTGCGCCACCAACATGTTCTCGGCGCTTGAGAGGTCACCTTCGCGCACCTTTGCAGCGCGGCGCGTCAGCGTCTCGTACAGCTCTCCGAGGTCCACCTCGCCACCGAAGGTTGGCTTGCCATAGGTGCTCATGACCACCGAGTTGGCGAAGATTGAGTCTGTAACCACTCGAGCCAGATGCTTCGCCGGTGCGTCTGGCTCCTCGGTGGGCCCGACCTTGTTCTTGCGCGCCATCCTACCTCTCAGCCTCGAGAAGGCTTACTACCTTCACCTGTGTCCTGACCTTTGGTGAACTGGTGAGAATGGGCATAGGACTTCTACCCCCACCCTCAGGTGGAGGCAGTCCCAACCCAGTCTGGCATGACCTTCGGAGCCACCGGAGCCAAACGGGCCTGCCTGATGCCGGGGCGGCTCACGCAGTTGGCTGTTGCTTACGGGCTATCCCCACCCGCCGATCCCCGCTCAGCCTTTCGGACTCAGGTGCTGCTAGATCGGACCCCCCTGGTGCAGCAAGTGGCAAGCGCCACGCCGTGCCGCCAGTGTATCAAGCCCTCCAGCACAGCACCCAAGGTGTAGCCCGCCGGCTCTGCCTTAATCCGTAGCCAGCTCCGCCCTGCTCTGCCCTGTTCTGCTCATGACTGCTCAGTGCCGAGCGCGCTCGCGTTGCTCGATGACGGACATCAGCGTGCTCCGGCGGGCACAGACGCGGCGGCCTTGCGTAAAGGTTGCCAGCTGACCACGGCGATGCATGTTCCAGACCGACTTCTCGCTGCAGCCAAGGAACCTCGCGATCTCCTTTGCGCCCCAGAGAATGTCGTGAGCGAGATCATCCGATCGCTGCATCGGCATCCTCCATCCATTCGTCGAGGAAGGCAGCGAGCTCACCTGGTCTGAAGAAGTGTCGCTGCAGTGTCGGAAAGCGCTCATCCTGGTCATTAGCGCTGCCGAAAACCGCAACAGAGGTGAACGATGATGGCGCGCAAGATTGATCGGCGCCGAAGGCCCCGGTATGTAGCAGCTGCATCCTGATTTTCCTTAGGTCAGTGTGCCGGATCGCGGCGGCGGGGCTCCATCCCCGTCGCCGTTTTCGTTAGCTCTCCGCGCTGAAAGCTCGTTCGAGTTCGCTCTTGCGGAAGAACAGCCGGCGGCCTTTCCGCACTACCGGCAGAAGCCCGTGCTCCGCCATGTGGTAAACTGCCCGGGGTGTGACCCCCACGTAGGCGGCCGCCGCACTCGCCCCCGCCAGCAGGTCATCTTTCAACATCTACCGCCTCCTTGGATTACAGGTGTATCCCTGTTCCTGACTAAACTTGCCAGTCGCGCCCGTCAAGAGCTATGGATACACCTGTATTCCGTGAAAGGGCTTAGAAGGTGCCGAGTAAGTCGTTCGGTTTTAGAACCCTCGAGATCAGTCTCGCCACCGCTTTCCGCATCCCCTTAGACGAACTTCCCCGCTTCCGAGCGCGCATCAAGCAGTTGCAGCGCCTTGGTTTTCCGGCGGGCGTAAACATTGGACGTGGAGTGAAGATGCCCTACTCGACCGAGCATCTCACGAAGCTTGGTTTGGCGTTTAGCCTTCTCGAGAGCGGACTGACGGCAAAGATTGCAACTGACTTGGTAGAGCAGCGCTGGGATCGTTGGCGTTCCGGGTTCTGGGCGGTCTGCCAAGCAGATCCGGAGGATTCAGCTGTTTTTGCACTCATTCGCTTCCACGGCTTAACAACGGTCTCAGGCGCAGCAGCTGAAGTCACAATCGAGGACGGCAACTCTCTTCTGAACCAGCAAGCCGCCGTGTCGAACGGTCATTGCCCGACTGCTCACACGATCCTCAACATGACTGCGCTACTTGAGCGACTGTTTGCCCAAGCTCATGCATCGTCTCCGATCGAGAGCGATCAGATGCGCTACGAGGTCAGGACATGGCTCAAGAAGCCGCCTGCATACGACTTCCTTTCCGACGGGGATTGGTTCCGGAGGGGGCACTTCAACTCGAAAGGTTTGGGCTTCTTCGATGGCAACGATTAGAAGACGCGCGTGGACCGATGCTCGGGGCCAAGCCCACCAAGCATGGCAGGTCGATTACCGCGACAGCGCCGACAAGCGCCGCTCCAAGCAGTTTGCCCGCAAAAAGGATGCCGAGGCCTGGCTTACCCAAGCGGCTTATCAGGTAACCCAAGGCACCCACACGCCAGACAGGGCCACAGTCACCGTCAAGAGCGCCGCAGATACTTGGGTGAAGCGGGCCGAGGCTGAAGGGCTCGAAAGGGCCACGGTGCAGGCGTATCGCGGCCTTGCCAGTCATCATGTGGTACCACTGCTTGGCGGCACGAAGCTTAGCCGCCTCACCCGCCCCATGGTGGAGCAATACCGGGACGAGTTGGTCGCCAGCCGCTCCAGAGCCATGGCGGCCAAAGGCGTCCGGGCTCTCGCTAGCATCTTGCAGGAGGCTATGCGGCGCGGGCTGGTAGCTCAGAACGTTGCAGCGGAGGTGCGCGTGAGCCGCCCTAGCCGCGACAAGGACAAGGTAGAGATACCGACCCGCGAAGAGATTAAGGCGCTGCTTGCCGCCTCCCCTGCCGACTTCCACCCTATGCTCATGGTGGCAGTCTTTACGGGTTTGCGAGCCTCAGAGCTGCGAGGCCTGCGCTGGTCGGACATCGACCTGAAGGCCGCTAGCGTAAGCGTGAACCAGCGCGTGGATCAGTGGGGCAACTTCGGTCCGCCAAAGTCCGCTGCCGGCCGCAGGACAATTCCTATTCCGCCAAAGGTTGTCCAAGTCTTGCGTGAGTGGAAGCTGCGCTGTCCGAAAGGCGAGCACGGCCTTGCCTTCCCCGACACGAAAGGCGGCGTCCAAGTCCACAAGAATGTCCTCACCCGCCGCTACTATCCCGCCCAAAAGGTTGCGGGTTTTGCCAAGCGCTACAGCTTCCACGCCTTGCGACATTTCGCCGCGAGCAGCTTCATCGCCCAGCGGGCAGACCTGAAACGGCTGAGCGGCTGGCTTGGCCACAGCACAGTGACGCTGACCATAGATCGCTACGGGCACCTGATGAATGACCATCAGCAGGACGCCGCGATCGTAGCCGCGGCCGAAGCTCATCTGTTCGGCTAGTTGCAACATAGATGCAACACAGATCGTGTTAGAAGCAGATTTCTGCCGATAGCCTGCGGTTTTGTAAACCGAAGGTCGCGGGTTCGAATCCTGCAACCGGCACCACCACCGCCGCTCCCCAGGTCAGGCAGCGTGCGCCAGGTCCACCTGCTCGTTCGCCACGCTTGCCGCCGGTTCAGCTGACACGGCCGGCTGGGCAACCTGCCGGACCTTGTCCGGAAAGAAGGTGCGGCTGACGAACACCACCGCGCCGAGGGCAAGATAGATGCCGACCATCAGCAGCGGCGCAAAGATGATCCCGGCGCCAAGCGGCACGCGCAGGAAGTTCGGGTTGAAACCAAGGTCGTGGCCAAGCGACTCGCACACGCCAAGCAGGGTGTCGTTGCGAAAGGCGACATTGTTGCGGAAATAGTCGCGGCTCGGGATCAGGCTCATCATCTCTCTCCAGGGCGGTCGGCTCAGCGACGCTCGACCTTGCAGATGCACAAGCCGTGCCATCTGTGGGTTCTGCTTCACTTTCCGATACTTGGCTGACGCGATCAGCCTTCCCGCCCATTCTCTTCTCCCTCATGTTGGGAGAATGCCCCACTTTGTGAAGGGCCTACTCGGTCAAAGGCGGCGGTTCTTGGACCGGCGGCGTACCAAATCGGCAGCCCGGCGTGCAGCGCCGACGAACGACTAGATCGACGCCCCGTGGCTGTCGGCCAGGCGGATGTGCGGCGCGGTCGGGGTCTGCGGATATTTGTTGCCCGCGGCGCAATTGAACAGCAGCGCCCGCTCGTCGCGCCCGACCAGCCCACGCTCAAGCGCCGCTCGCCAGCCCGCCAGCACCGCCGCGCCTTCCGGGCAGAGCAGCAGGCCATCATCCCGTGCCGCCGCGGCAAGTTCAGCGGCGATCTGCTCTTCTTCTACCGCGATGGCAAAGCCGCCGCTTTCCCGTACGGCGCGCAGGATCAGGAAGTCGCCGACAGCCTTTGGCACCCGGATCCCGGTCGCCATCGTCGCGGGCTTCTCCCAGCGGGTCGCGAACTCTTCGCCCGCTTCCCACGCGCGAACCATTGGCGCGCAGCCGCTGGCCTGCACCGCCACCATGCGCGGTCGCTCAGAGCCGATCAGCCCGGCTGCCTCCAACTCAGCGAAGGCCTTCCACATGCCGATCAGACCCGTGCCTCCGCCGGTCGGATAGAAGATGACATCGGGAAGGCGCCACCCGAATTGCTCGGCCAGTTCCAGCCCCATCACCTTCTTGCCTTCGGCGCGGTAAGGCTCCTTCAGCGTCGATACGTCAAACCAGCGGCCGGCCGCGGCCCCCTCGCCGACCAGCCGTCCGCACTCGTCGATCTGGCCGTCCGCGACCAGCACGCGTGCGCCATAGGCCTCGGCCTCGGCGATGTTGATCGGCGGGGTCTCCTCCGGGCAGATCACCGTCGCCTCGATCCCCGCTGCCGCCGCATAGGCCGCCAGCGCTGCCCCGGCATTGCCATTTGTGGGCAGCGCCATAGCCCTGGTCCCGAAGTGCCGGGCCATGCTGACCGCCATCGCCAGCCCGCGGGCCTTGAACGAGCCGGTCGGAAGCCGCCCCTCGTCCTTGACCAGCAGTGTGTGCACCCCCGCCCGCTCGGACAAGCGCTGCAAAGGCAGGATCGGTGTCTCGATCTCGCCCAGGCTGACCGGCTCGGCCCCTTGCGGCAGCGGCAGAAGCTCGCGCCACTTCCACATGCCGGGCGCGCGCGACGCCAGCAGGTCGCGGGTGAGCACCTCGCCCACCCGTTCGAGGTCGTAGCGGACCAGCAGTGGCCGTCCGGTCTTGCTGAGATTGTGGACCTGGCCGGCGTCATAGCGCTCGCCGGTCAGCGAACATTCGAGGTGGGTGACGAACATGGCGGCAGCCCTACTGACTCCTGCCAAGCTCGTCACCCGCGCTATTCCGTTTGCGCCTTAGAAGGCGAAATGCGCCGCCAGACGGATGTCGCGGCCGGCCAGCGGCACGAAGTCCTTGGTGAAGCTCGCATGCCGGCGGGCATCCACGTCGAAGATGTTGTTCGCCGACAGGGTCAAAGCCGTCTCGTTGCGACGACCTCGCGGGTGCCAGGTCAGCGCGGCATTGACCAAGGTATGGCCGTCGGTGCGGGTCTCGAAGGCGGCGATGCGATCCTGGCTGTCCACCCACTCGACCTCGGCGCGCGCATCGAAACGATCGGCGCGGGCTTCGATGCCGCCAAGCAGGCGCAGCGGCGGAATCCGCGGAACCGGCCCGCCGCCCTTCAGCGTGGCGCGGACATAATCGGCGACCCCGTCGATCGAAACGGCCACTCCGCGCATGTCGAACAGCTTGGCCGAAGCCTCGATCTCGAAGCCGCGGTGCGTGGCGTCGCGCTGCAGGTAGCGGAAGACCGGCAGTTCGTCCTCTTCCTCCCCGGTTGCGCCCTCGTAGATGAAGTCGTCGAAGCGGTTGACGTAAGCCGCCGCATTGAAACTGAAGCCCGGCCGGTCAATCCGGAAGAACAGCTCGCCGCCAAGCGCCTTTTCGGTGCGCAGGTCAGGATTGCCGATCTCATAGGCCGAGGTCGCGATGTGCGGACCGTCGGAGAAGAGCTCCTCGGCTGACGGCGCGCGCGTGGTGCGGGACAAGTTCAGGCCGACGCGAGCGGCCGGCAGGATGTCGTAATGAACGCCAAGCGCACCCGACAAGGCATTGTAATCCCGAGCGATGCCGAAGGCCTGGCTGTCGACGTCAGTCCGCTCGAACCTGGCTGCCGCCTCGACCCCGACCTTGCCGACGGCGAATTCCTGCAGCGTGAAGACGCCGAACTGGTTAGTTTCGTTGGCGCGCAGGAAAGCCTCGGCCCCGACCGCGTCGAACTTGCGGCTGTAAAATTGCGCACCAGTCGCTCCGCGCCAGCCGTCACGATTGGCCTGCACCAGTTCAACGCGGCCCTCGACACCCTTCGAATCGAACACGGTGCCGACCTCGTCCCCTTCGAATTCGGTGTGAGTATAGTCGGCCGCTCCGATCCTTAGCCGGATCCGGTCGATCAGCCCGCCGCCAAGCTCATATTCGCCCCTCAGGTCATAGCGATCCTGTCGCAGCCCGATGGAGACAGCCTCTTCACCATGCTCCCCTTCCTCGGCCAGCAGCCCGATACCAGCGCCTTCCTGCTCCTCCTCCTCATGATGGTGCTCGGCGCCCGGCCGGGTCGGAACCCCGTAATCGGTACGGAACCTGCTGACCGACACACCAAGGCTGAGTGGTCCCTTGATGTAGGCAAGCCCCGCTCCCAGCGTGCTCTGCTCCGTCGCGCTGTTGGCGAGTCGGCCGCGCGCGTTCGCCCGGGCAAGCGCTTCGGCTGCCTCCTCCTCATGCCCCTCGGCCAGTTCCTCGGCGGCGATCGCGCGCTGCTCGGCACGAAGCGCGGGCGCCAGCACGGAGCCTCCGACCCGCAGGTCGTCGGTCTTGCGGAAGCTCCCGTCGACATGGGCGACAAGGCCGCTGTTGCCGATGGACAGGTCCAGTGCCCCACCGATCGAGCGCTCGTCGCCGGCCGAGCCAAGGGCGCCTAGGAGGTGCGCATGAACACCGCCGCGAGGCTGCGCGCGCGGAATCCGCCGGTCGATGACGTTGACCGCGCCGCCGATCGCCTGCCCCCCGAACAGCAGGGCGGCCGGTCCACGCAGCACTTCGATCCGTTCCGCCGTGAGCGGATCGATGGTCACGGCATGGTCGGCCGACGTGTTGCTGACGTCGATCGAGCCGAGACCATCGGTCAGCACCCGAACCCGCTCCCCCTGGAAGCCGCGAAGCACCGGGCGCGAGGCACCGGGCGAGAAGCTGGTGGCGGACACGCCCGGCAGCTTCACCAGGGTCTCGCCGATCTGGGTACGAACTTCCCGCGTCAGGGCATCGCCGCTGAGCACCGACTTGCCGGCCAGCAGGTCGAGATCGCGGACGAATGGAGCGGTGACGACGATGTCGTTCTCCTGATCGTGGTGATCATGCTCCTCACTGCCGTGCACGGTTGCAGGCTGGGCCGCGGCCTCGGCCGTATCGACGGCGGCGAAGGCGGGGCTGGCAAGGAGGCTGGAGGCAAGAAGAAAGGCGAAACGGCGCAAGGCAAAGGCTCCCGATCTGGGTGGTTGCGGGCCGCCTACCGAGCTAGATACATTATATCAAGACCTGAACTTCTCGCCCCAGGACGCAACGAGGGGCCGAAGCGGTGAACCGCCCGGCCCCTCGTCTGAAGTGCTCGGTAGCTTACAGATCGATTCCGCTAGCGATCGCCTCCAGCTTGCGGATCCGGGCCTTGAGGTCGGCGAGCTCGATACGGTCGGTTCCGCTGCTGGCGGCTGCAACCGGCTCGTCGGCTTGCGGTCGGCCGTTTGCCAGCTCCAGCTTGCGGACCTCCAGCCATCCCGCCCAGGCGCGAAGGCCGAACAGCCCGGCGACCAGCAATCCGGTCAGCACCAGCGCCCCGGTGAGCGCGATCATCGACAGGTCGGTCATCATGCCTTCTCCGTGCGAAGCGCCTCGATCTCACGGGCAAGGGCGTCGCTCTGGTGGTTGTTGAGGTGGTGGTCGATCGCCATCAGCCGGCGGTCGGTGGTGTCGAGCTTCTCGCGCAAGTCCTTGATGCTGGCCCGCGGCGCTTCGTCCATCCGCTCGAACTCGCTTCGACGACCGCGCAGCTTGCTCGCGGCAAACGCCCCCACCAGACCGCAGAGGAAATAGGCCAGCAGCGCCTGCCAGACCGTCACGAACGTCAGCAGCGGCACGGCGACGAACGCCACCCGGACGAAGGTCGGATCGATGTTCAGCGTGCGACCGATCCCGGCGCACACGCCGATCAGCTTGCGGTTGCGGGTTTCGAGGCGGAAGGCGGGGCGGGTCATCTCAACTGTCCTCAGGCGAGGGGAAACGGGAAGATCAGGCGGGTCAGCGCTTGATCAGGTTGAACAGGCTCTGCAGCGTCCCGGCGAGCCAGATGTCGACGGTGTCGAGCACCTGGCCGACCGGTCCGAGCTCGGCCGGGCCAAAAGAGGCTGGGCTGGCGCCAATCGGTCCGAGATATTCGAACCGTGGACCGCTCTTGGTGGCGACCGGCTCAAGCATAAAAAGCGATCTTCACCGGGGCGGCGACGGCGACGCTTGCGGGGGCAATGGCGGTACCGACGGCAAGGCCGCTCACCAGCAGGGCGGCGACGGCGGAGAAGAGGGTGGTCTTGATGTTCATGATAGGGCTCCTTGGATCTGGTTGGCCGGTTCGGAAACCGGTCTTGCCGTTCATGATGCAGCAAGCGTGCCAATTGCGGTTTTCCGCCTTTGCTTGGGCTTACCCTCCCCCAAAAGGGCTGTGGTTGGTGGCTTTTCCCACCCCCGTTGGTGCAACGTCCCAATCCTGCCCTCCGGGAACCTGCCGCGGCGCCGCGCGTCTCTCGCAGCAATCAGATCATTACACGTCAGAAAGGGTCAGGATCATGTTGGGCAAGATCGCAGGCGCCATCATCGGCAACCGCATCGCGGGACGGAATGACGGAGTAAAGGGCGCGCTGCTGGGTGCCGCGGGCGCACGTCTCGCGACGCGTGGCCTGGGCCCGCTCGGGACCGCCCTCGCCGTCGGTTACGGGGCAAAGAAGCTGTACGACTGGAACCGCGCTCGCAAGGCGAACCCGCGCTTCCCTGCCGACGCCACGCCGGCACAGCGCAACGCCCGCACACACGGAGTTTGAGTCCTCCGCGCTAGTCAGCGCGAACAGAAAAGGGCTCGGATCACCAGTAAAGGTGGTCCGAGCCCTTTTTCTATCCCGCGCACATCACGGGCGCCGCGGGCGTCAGGCCTGTGCGTCTTCCGCCTTGCCCTCGCCCTCGCCCTCGCCGCCTTCGGCCGGGCGCTCGTAATAAGGCTCAACTGTGCCCTTCAGCTTGATGGTCATCGGGTTGCCATGGCGATCGCGGCTCTTGCCCGCCGCGATGCGGATCCAGCCCTCCGAAATCGAATATTCCTCGACGTTGGTCTTCTCGACCCCATTAAACCGGATGCCGACCCCGCGTCGCAGCAGCTCCTCCTTGAAGTAGGGACTGCGCGGATCGAGGCTGAGGCGGTCTGGCGGTGTATCGTTGTTCTCGGACATGGGTCAGCCCCTTCCTTGGTGGCGCCGTTCAAGTCAACCGAGTCTGGCGGCGAGCCGACCAGGTCGCAAGCTCTCCTCCTATAGTGAAGCGATGGACGATCTTGCACGTATCCGGGCCTTCTCGCTCAAGGCACTTGCCGTCTATTCGGCTGGCTGGTCGCTGCTTCTGATCCTGGCTTCCCTTCTGTTTCCGCTCGCCAACCAGATGGTTGTCGGGCTGCTCAGCGTCGGCATGTCGTCGTTGACCGCGGCGCTCGCCTGGCGCGGCCGCTACGACTCAGCAGCCGCCTGTCTCTGCGCCTTCGGCCCGGCGCTCCAGCCGGCGCTCCTGCTGGCCCTGCTGGCCGGGCATCCGTGGCAGATGGAAGGCCACATGTACTTCTTTGCGGGCCTTGCCGCACTGACACTGACCTGCGACTGGCGCCCTTTGCTGGTCGCCACCCTGCTTATTGCTGTCCACCACCTGGGCCTGACCTGGATTGCGCATGACCTGCTGTTCAACGGCCAGCATGGTCACCTCGACCGCGTGCTGATCCATGCGGTAGCGGTGCTCGTGACCTTTGCCCTTCTTGCCCGCACCAATGCCGTTCTTCTTCGCACTTTCGCCGACCGGGCCCGCGCCGATGTCGACCGCGTCCAGGCCGAACAGCTCGCCGCCGAGCAACGCCGCCGCGCGGAAGAAGCGGAGCGCGACGGGGAGCGTCGCCGCCGGGACAGCCTGGCCGCCATGGCCGAAACGCTTGAAGGCTCCATCCTCGACATCGCGGCCAGCGTGTCTGCAGCCGCGGTGCAGCTCGAGCGATCGGCCGAGAATATGACCCGCTTTGCCGCCGATACCGGCAGCCAGGCCAGCGATGTTGCGGGAAGCGCGCGCAGGACGGCGGTGGAAGTCGCCGGCCTGACCGAACGCGTGTCCACCCTCGCCCGCGCGATCGAGGATGCGGCATCGACCGCAGAGGACCAGCTTCGCCTGAGCGAGGCGGCGCGCCGTTCGTCCGACAGCGGAAGTGAAGCCATGCGCGTCCTGATGGAGCGCACGGGCGGGATCAACACCCTGGTGGCGGTCATCAAGAAGGTGGCCTTCCAGACCGATCTGTTGGCCCTCAACGCCACGGTGGAGGCCGCGCGCGCTGGCGAGGCCGGGCAGGGTTTCGCCGTGGTGGCGTCCGAGGTGAAGAGCCTCAGCGAAACCTCGCGCGGGGCTACCGAGGAGATCAACCAGCTGATCGGCGCGGTCGGCGAGGGCGCCACCGAAGCGGACCGCGCGCTTGCCGCTGCTGCCGACAGCCTTGGCGCCCTGGCCGCGGCGGCGAATCAGGTCGGCGGCACCATGCGGCAGCAGCGTGAAGAGGCCCTGGCCATCGAGCGGTCGGCCTCCGCCAGCGCTGAAGCCGTTGAGACCATGGTTGGCCGATTCGAACAGGTCGCCAGCGATGCGGGGTCGGCCATCTCGCTCGCCGACGAGATCCGGCAGGCGGCCGGGCGGCTTGGTGCCATCGCAGTCGACCTCGAACGTGAGACGCGCAGCCGGCTGGAACAGCTCAGGGCCGCCTGACCCCAGCCCCGCGCGCGACCACAAGGATTGCCTTTGCGCCACCCTCCGGCCTAAGCGCTGCGGCCGATGAGTGACCCCGCCACCCCGACGCGCCGCAACGCCCCGAGCCTTGCGCTGCACGTGCCCGAGCCGTCCTACCGGCCGGGCGACACGCCCGATTTCTCGACCATCGCCGTGCCGGCCGCCAGCACCGCGCCGCGCCCGGACAGCAGTGCGCCCGCAAGCGAAAGCCATCCGCTCACCAATCACCTCGTCCGCGTCCTTGACGAAGACGGCCGTGCGGTCGGTCCCTGGGACCCGCGCCTGTCGCCCGACGTGTTGCGCAAGATGCTTGCGGACATGGTCACCGTGCGCGCCTTCGACGATCGGATGTATCGCGCGCAGCGGCAGGGGAAGACCAGCTTCTACATGAAGTGCACCGGCGAGGAGGCGATCGCGGTCGCCGCCGCCACGGCGCTCGACAGGGACGACATGTGCTTCCCGACCTATCGCCAGCAGGGCCTGCTGGTGGCGCGCGGTTATCCGCTGGTCGACATGATGTGCCAGATCTATTCCAACGCCGGCGACAAGCTTCACGGCCGCCAGCTGCCGATCATGTATTCGGACAAGCCGCACGGCTTCTTCTCGATCTCGGGCAACCTCGGCACGCAATATCCGCAGGCCGTGGGCTGGGCGATGGCGTCGGCGATCAAGGGCGATAGCCGGATCGCGATGGGGTGGATCGGCGAAGGCGCCACGGCCGAAGGCGATTTCCACTCCGCGCTGACCTTTGCCGCGGTCTATCAGGCGCCGGTGATCCTCGCGGTGGTCAACAACCAGTGGGCGATCTCCAGCTTCTCCGGCATCGCCGGGGCTGAGCAATCGACCTTCGCCGCCCGCGCCGTCGGCTATGGCATCGCGGGGCTCCGCGTGGACGGCAACGACGCGCTCGCCGTCTACGCCGCGGTGCAGTGGGCGTCCGAGCGCGCCCGCGCCAACGCCGGGCCGACCCTGATCGAATTCTTCACCTACCGCGCCGAAGGGCACAGCACCTCGGACGACCCGACCGGCTACCGCCCCGCCGGCGAAGCACAGCAATGGCCGCTCGGCGATCCGATCGATCGCCTGGAAGCGCACCTGATCGGCCTCGGCGAATGGGATGACGAGCGCCACGCCGGCCTTGTCGCCGATGCCGACAAGGCCGTTCGCGCCGCGCAGAAGCAGGCCGAAACGCAGGGCGTCTTGCCCCAGCAGGGCTTCGACCGCATCGGCTCCATGTTTGAGGACGTCTATGCCGACACCCCCTGGCACCTCGCCGAGCAGCGCGACGCCGCGCTAGGCGAAGCCCGCATCTTCCTCGGACGGGACGCCAGCTGATGCCGACCAAGAACATGATTGAGGCGATCAACGACGCTCACCGCGTGACCATGGCCGCCGACCCCGACATCGTCGTATTCGGTGAGGACGTCGGCTATTTCGGCGGCGTGTTCCGCGCCACTGCCGGGCTCCAAAAGGAATTCGGCAAGCAGCGCTGCTTCGACGCACCGATCAGCGAGGGCGGGATCGTCGGCACCGCGGTCGGCATGGCCGCCTATGGCCTGAAGCCGGTGATCGAGATCCAGTTCGCCGACTATATCTACCCCGGCTACGACCAGATCGTCTCCGAAGTCGCCCGCATGCGCTATCGTACCGCCGGCGAATGGACCATGCCGATGGTCATCCGTTCGCCCTATGGCGGCGGCATCTTCGGCGGCCAGACCCACAGCCAGAGCCCCGAGGCGCTGTTCACCCATGTCGCCGGTCTCAAAGTGGTCATCCCCTCGACCCCCTATGACGCCAAGGGCCTGCTGATCGCCGCGGTCGAGGATCCGGACCCCGTCCTCTTCTTCGAGCCCAAGCGCATCTACAACGGCCCGTTCGACGGTCACCACGACCGTCCGGTCAAGCCGTGGGCCAAGCATGAAGCGTCCGAGGTCCCCGACGGCCACTACACCGTGCCGCTTGGCAAGGCCGCGGTGGTCCGCCCGGGCAACGACCTCACCGTGCTGGCTTATGGGACGATGGTCCACGTCGCGCTCGCCGCCGTGGAGGAGAATGGGATCGACGCCGAAGTGATCGACCTGCGCACCCTTGTCCCGCTCGACATTGCGACGATCGAGGAGAGCGTGAAGAAGACCGGCCGCGCCCTGGTGGTTCAGGAAGCGACCAAGACCAGCGGCTTCGCCTCGGAACTGGTGACCCTGATCCAGGAGCGCTGCTTCTACCACCTCGAAGCGCCGGTCGGTCGCGTGACCGGGTGGGACACGCCCTACCCCCACGCCTACGAGTGGATCTACTTCCCCGGCCCGATCCGCATGAAACAAGCCCTAGAAAAGGTCATGGCAGACTAATGGCGACCTACCTCTTCAAGCTCCCCGACATCGGCGAAGGCATTGCCGAGGCCGAGATCGTTGCCTGGCACATCAAGGTGGGCGACCGGGTCGAGGAAGACCAGCAGCTCGCCGACATGATGACCGACAAGGCGACGGTGGAGATGGAATCGCCCGTCGCTGGCGTGGTCAAGAAGCTCGCCGGTGAGGTCGGCGACCAGATCGCCATCGGTTCGGTGTTGGTCGAGATCGAGACCGAAGGCGCGGACTCCGCCGCCGCGCGGGCCGAAGCCGAGGAAGTGCCGCTCGCCGACGGCGCCGCCGTGCCGACCGAGGCTCAGGAAGAAGCCAATCCGACGCTGGAAGTCGCGGACGAGCCAGCGCCCGTGCGAGCCGCTCCGGCTCCTCAGCTGCAGACAGAGCCTGCCCCGGCCGCCCAGGCTGTGGGAACTCACAAGACTCAGGTCCTCACCACCCCCGCCGTCCGCGCGCGAGCCCGCGACCTTGGCATCGACCTTGCCCAGGTAAAGTATCAGGGCGAGCACATCCGCCACGCCGACCTCGACGCTTACCTGCTCTACAACGGCGGTCAGGTCTCCGGCCGCGCCACCGCGCTCCGTCAGGACGAGCAGATCAAGGTCGTCGGCCTCCGCCGCAAGATCGCGGAGAACATGCAGGCCGCCAAGCGCCGCATTCCGCACTTCGCCTTGGTCGAGGAATATGACGTTACCGCGCTGGAAGAAACCCGCGCGATGATGAACCGCGACCGCGGGTCCAACCCCAAGCTCACCCTGCTGCCGTTCCTGATCACCGCGCTGAACAAGGCGCTGGCTGACTTCCCGATGATCAACGCCACCTATGATGACGAGGCGAACGTGATCACCCACCACGGCAGCGTCCACATGGGCATGGCGGCGCAGACCCCGAACGGGTTGATGGTCCCCGTGATCCGCAGCGCCGAGCGCTTGTCGATTTGGCAGCTCGCGGCCGAGGTCGCCCGCCTGTCGGACGCGGCCAAGACCGGTAAGGCAACCCGCGAAGAGCTGTCGAACCCGACCTTCACTATCAGCTCGCTGGGCCCGATGGGCGGAGTCGTCTCCACCCCCGTCATCTCGCCCCCGCAGGTCGCCACGGTGGCGGTCAACAAGGTCGAGGAGAAGGTCGTACCGGTTAACGGCGAGCTGGAAATCCGCAAGCGGATGAACCTCTCGCTCTCCTGCGATCACCGTGTCGTCGACGGCTGGGACGCGGCGAGCTTCCTGCAGGCCTTGAAGCCGCTGATCGAGAACCCGCTGCGCCTCCTAGCCTAGCGGTTGCGTGAGCGCGCCTGGTCGATGCTGAGCGCTCCCGGCCCGGAGAACACCAGGTACAGGAACAGGAAGCAGTAGAGGATTGCCGCATCCCCGCCATTGTTGACGGGGAAGAAGTTCTGCGGCGCGTGCGCGATGAAATAAGCCGCCGCCATGGTTCCCGATGCCAGGAACGCCGCCGGCCGCGTAAACAGCCCAAGGGTAATCAGCACGCCGCAAACCAATTCGATCAGCCCGGCATAGGACGGCAGGCCAGACAGCGGCCATCCGGCCCCGGCCCGCTCGCCGCCCGGGAAAGAAAGGACCTTCTGCGTCCCGTGTGCCAGGAAGAGCAGCCCGGACATGATCCGCAGGACGCCAAGGGCAAGCGGGGCGTAGCGATCTGTGGTCATCGGCTCGTCTCTCCTCTTGAGTACCCCTGTTAGGCGGCAAGCAGCGGCGGTCCGTCAAGCGTATCCGCCGCCTCTTGCCGGCCATGCAAGGCTCAGGCGGCCAGCAGGTCCACCTCGCGCAGCGCCTGCTCCACTGACTTCGCCTTGACCTCCGGCCCCAGGTTGATGCCGTCAGCGCGGACAAACTCGGGAACGATCCCGATGAAGCCGAAGATCACCTTGAGATAGCTCTCAAGATGCTCGAAGTCGGCATTGCCCTGCTCGGCGCCATAGAAGCCGCCGCGTGACAGGGCGATGATCACCCGCTTGGGCCCGGCCAGCCCCTCGGGCTTGCCCTCGGCGGTGTAGCGGAAGGTGCGGCCGTTCACCGCCAGCCGGTCGATCCACGCCTTGAGCTGGCTCGGCAGCGTAAAATTGTACATCGGCGCGCCAACCACCACCGTGTCGGCGGCGAGGAATTCGTCCAGCACGCTCTGGTCCGCGAACTGGTCGAGGGTGAGGTGGGCGAGCGGGTCGGCGACGAGGTCGCGCTCGACCACGGTGTCGCCCGGCCGGGCGGCAAGCTGCTGTTCGACGATCCGGCTCGTGATCTGACGGCTGACGCTATTCACGCCGGTGATCGAGCTGTCGACGCGAAGGATGGTGGACCCTGACATTGTATCTCCAGTCACAAATGATTACCTGGAAACCATAGGTAACTAGCCGGTCGCACAAAAAAAGACGGCACAAGAAGGGTATCAAGTCACATGCATGTTACTGAATTGGCTGACGCTTCCGGCCATGGCCTGGCCGAGGCCTCCGGCCTCAAGGCCGCGGGCTGCCGCAACGTCACGCCGGTGCTCAACCGGATCGGTGACAAATGGTCGGTGCTGATCGTGATGATCCTTGCCCGGCACCCGCACCGCTTCAACGAGTTGAAGCGGGAAATCGACGGGATCAGCCAGCGCATGTTGACCCTGACCCTGCGCGGCCTTGAGCGTGACGGCCTCGTCAGCCGTACGGTTGAACCCACTGTACCGCCGCGCGTCACCTACGCTCTGACCGAACTCGGCGTCAGCCTGATCGAACCGGTCGACGCGCTGGGCCGCTGGGCCTTCGCCCACATCGCTTGCATTCGGGCCGCCCAGGAGCGCTTCGACGCGGCCCAGGTAACCAGCGCCGCGGCCTGAACTTGGCGGGACACGTCATTCCTCCAGCTTGCGCATGGCGCCCACCATCAGGGCGGTTGACCAGCCGATCAGGATAAAGCCGACCAGTGCTTCCAGGGCTCCCATCAGCCGCCAATCCTCTGGGAAGAAGTCGGTGGTGCGCCCAAGCGTGGCGTAAGCAGAGGCCGAATAGTAGAGCGCCTCGTCAATCGCGGACAAGGCACCGACCGCCAGGTAGAAGCCTGCAAAGATGACGATTTCGACGATGTGCAGGGCGAACACGCAGCCGCCAAGCCCCGTCAGCATCAACAGGGTTCTCGGGTTCACATCCGAGTCGCGGAGCCGATCGCCACCGAGCCGGAAATAGCGCGATATGGCCAACAGCCCGGACGCGTGCACCAGGACCATCAGCAGCACCATCCCTGCGCCCAGGGCCAGTTGCACCCCAAGCTCGACCGCTGCGCTTTCCGGCTGCTCCATTCATTCCGTTCCTGTTTCAGGCTTCCAGATACGAAAAGCATTCAGGCAGGCTTGCGGTTTCACCGCGGCGTGTGCGGCGCTAGGGGCTGAGAATGCTCAAGCCCGCTGCGCCCGACCTTACCGCTCTCCAGATCCTCGAAGAGCGCCTCCGCTTCCTCAGCTCCCAGATTATCCATCACGCCAATCACGTGCGGGAGAGTACGGACGGGCTGAAGGTCGGCGGGCACCAGGCGTCCAGCGCGTCGATGGCGGCGATCATGGCCGCGCTCTACTTTGACGCGCTCGGCCCCAATGATCGCGTGGCGGTGAAGCCGCACGCCGGCCCGGTGCTCCACGCCATCCACTATCTCCTGGGCTCGCAGGACCGCGCCACGCTCGAGAACTTCCGCGGCTTCGGCGGCGCGCAAAGCTATCCCAGCCGCACCAAGGACCGCATCCCGGTCGATTTCTCCACCGGCTCGGTCGGCCTCGGCGTTGCCATCACCCTGTTCGCCAGCCTGGTCCAGGATTGGCTCTCCGCCCGCGGCGCCCTTCCCGACGACCAGCGCGGCCGCTTCGTCGCGCTGATGGGCGATGCCGAGCTCGACGAAGGCAACATCTACGAGGCGCTAATCGAGGGCCACAAGCATGACGTCCGCAACCTGTGGTGGATCGTCGACTACAACCGCCAGAGCCTCGACGCGACCAGCGCCGACCGCATGTTCGAACGCTTCGACGACATCTTCGCGACCTGCGGCTGGCGAGTCGAAACGCTGAAGTACGGCCGCCTCCAGCGCGACATGTTCGCGCGTCCCGGCGGCGAAGCCCTGCGCGACTGGATCGATCGCTGCCTCAACGTTGACTATGCCGCACTCACCTATGGTGGTGGCGCAGCCTGGCGCACGCGTCTGCAGACCGACTTCTCAGGGGCGGCGGACACGCTGAAGCTGGTCGAAGACCTCGATGACGCGGCACTCTCCCGGCTGATGACCAATCTCGGCGGTCATTGCCTCGAGACGCTGGTCGAGGCATTCCGCCGCTCCGACGACGACCAACCAACCCTGTTCATCGCCTATACCATCAAGGGATTTGGCCTGCCCTTCGCCGGCCACAAGGACAATCACGCGGGCCTGATGAACCCGACCCAGTTCGCCGCCTTTCGCGACTCGCTCGGCATCGCTGAAGGCGAGGAATGGGAGCCTCTCGCCGGCCTCGGCGGCAATGTTCGTTCGGGCGTCGAGGCGCTGATCGAGGCGACCAGGGTCCGCCGCGCCAAGGAGCCGCGCAACTTCACGGGCTGGTCGGTTCCTGTCCTTCCCACCCCGTCGGGCGACGAGCAGAGCACCCAGGCCGCCTTCGGCCGCATCCTCCTCGACCTCGCCAAGTCGGGCGATCCGCTCGGCGACCGCATCCTCACCACCTCGCCCGACGTCACCGTCTCGACCAACCTCGGCGCCTTCGTGAACAACCGCGGCCTGTTCCACCGCCGAGACATTCGGGACGTCTTCGCCGAAGCCAAGATCCCCTCCGCGCAGAAGTGGGCCGCAAGGCAAGCCGGCCAGCATGTCGAGTTGGGCATCGCCGAATCCAATCTGTTCCTGATGCTCGCCGCCGCCGGCCTATCGGGCGATCTGTTCGGCCACCGGCTTGTGCCGATCGGCACCCTCTACGATCCGTTCATCGCCCGCGGTCTCGATAGCCTCAACTACGGCTGCTACCAGGACGCGCGCTTCCTGCTGGTTGCCACGCCGTCCGGCCTGACACTCGGGCCCGAAGGCGGCGCGCACCAGTCGATCAACCCGCCGCTGATCGCGCTCGGCCAGCCGGGCCTGCGTCACTACGAGCCCGCCTTCGCCGACGAACTCGCCCTGTTCATGCGCGAAGCCTTTCGCCTGATCGACGACCCAGCGGGCGAATCCACCTATCTCCGCCTCTCGACCCGCAGCGTGGCGCAGGAGCCCCGCGCGTCTGACGACTGGCAGGTCGATGCGCTACAGGGAGGCTACTGGCTGCGCGAGCCCGGCCCCAATGCCGAGGCCGCCATCGTCGCCATGGGGGCAATCATGCCCGAAGCCCTCGCCGCCTTCGACGCGCTGCGCGACGACGTTCCCGGCCTAGGCCTGCTCAGCGTAACCAGCCCCAACCTCCTCCACCGCGGGTGGAGCGCGGCGCAAGCGGCAGAATGGCGCGGCGAACGCCAGCCCAGCCACGCCGCTACCCTCCTCTCCCGCCTGTCGCCGACCGCCCGCCTCGTCACCCTGTGCGACGCCGCCCCCGCCTCGCTCTCGTGGCTCGGCGCCGTCCTCGGCCACCGCGTCGCGCCACTCGGGGTCGACCGCTTCGGCCAGACCGGTACTCTCCCCGATCTCTACGGCGAATATCGCCTCGACGGCGAAGCGATCACCGAGGCAATGGCGGGGCTTCTCATCAGCTAAAGCCGGGCTTAAGCGAGGCACATGCCCGGACGCTATTATGACGAGTGGAAGGAAGGCGACACCGTCGCCCACGCCCTCCGCCGCACGGTGACGGAGACCGACAATCTCCTGATCTCCACCCTCACCCACAATCCCCAGCCGCTCCACCTCGACGCCGAGGCAGCCAAGGACACCGAGTTCGGGCGCATCCTCGTCAACAGCTGCTTTACTTTCTCGCTGCTGGTCGGTGCCTCGGTCGCCGATACCACCGAAGGCGTGCTGGTCGCCAACCTCGGCTTCGACGAGGTTCGGCTGCCCTCCCCCGTCTTCATTGGCGACACCCTCCACTTTGAGAGCAGCTGCCTCTCCAAGCGTGAAAGCAAGTCGCGCCCTACCGCCGGCCTCGTTACGTGGGAGCATCGCGCGATCAACCAGCGCGGGGAGACCGTCTGCACCATGAAGCGGACAGCGCTGATCCATAAAGCCGCCGCCTGATGCACGAGCCGCGCTCCTGGCTGTTCGTCCCCGCGGACAGCGAGAAGAAGATCGCCAAGGCCCTCGACAGCGAAGCCGACGCCCTGATTTTCGACCTGGAGGACAGCGTGGCGCTGCCCAACAAGGCCCGCGCACGCGACCTCCTCCGCAACCTCCCCGCGCGTTCGGGCGGGCCGCAATGGTGGGTCCGCATCAGCCCCTTGCGTACCGAGGACCATCGCCTCGACCTCGAACTGCTCGGCAAGGCCGACATCCACGGCCTCGTCCTGCCCAAGGCCGAAAGCGGCGCCGACATCACCGAGCTTGCCCACCGCTCGGGCTCGATCCCGATCCACGCCATCGTCACCGAGACCGCCGCCGCCCTGTTCGGCCTGCTCTCCTACCGCGACGTCAAATCCTCGCCTCTTGCGGCGATGAGCTGGGGCGCCGAGGACCTCTCCGCCGCGCTCGGCGCCGCCTCCAACAAGGATGGCGAGGGCCGCTACACCGGGCCCTACGTCCTCGCCCGTACCCTGACCCTCGCCGGGGCCGCGGCGGCAGGCGTTCAGCCGGTCGACGGTGTGTTTGCCGACTTCCGTGACGAGGCTGGCCTCACGCAGGAGGCGCTCGACGCCGCCCGCGACGGCTTCACCGGCAAGCTCGCCATCCACCCGTCGCAGGTCGGCCCGATCAACGCCGCTTTCTCCCCCACTCCCGAACAGATCGCCAATGCTCAAGCGGTCGTCGCAGCCTTTGCAGCCGATCCGTCGGCCGGCGTGTTGAGCGTAGACGGCCGGATGGTCGACAAACCCCACTTGATCCAGGCCCAGCGCACGCTGGCCCGCGCAGGAGAATAAGCATGCCAACAACCGCCACGGGCTGGGGCACCGACGCCGCCGACCAGCCGCTCCGCGCCATGGAGTTCGAACGCCGCGACCTTCGTCCTAATGACGTCGCCATCCAGATCACCCACGCCGGCATCTGCCATTCCGACCTCCACGTCTGCCGCAACGACTGGGGTGGAAGCCAATTTCCGGTCGTCCCCGGCCACGAGATCGTCGGCACCGTCACCGAGGTCGGCCCCGACGTCACCAAGCACAAGGTAGGCGACACCGTCGCGGTCGGCTGCATGGTCGACAGCTGCATGGAGTGCGACCAGTGCCTCGAGGGCTGGGAAGTGTTTTGCCGCAAGGGCTGCATTCAGACCTACAACAGCAAGGACTTCCACGACGGAACGGTCACAAAGGGCGGCTATTCCGATCACATCGTGGTCCGCGACCATTTCGTCTGCAAGGTGCCCGAAGGCATGGACGTGGCCCGCGTCGCGCCGCTCCTGTGCGCGGGCATCACCACCTATTCGCCGCTTCGCCAGTACGACGTCGGCGAAGGCACCAAGGTCGCGGTGATCGGCCTCGGCGGGCTCGGCCACATGGGCGTGAAGCTTGCCGCTGCGATGGGCGCGCACGTCACCATGATCACCACCACCCCCGAAAAGGCCAAGGACGCGCGCGAACTTGGCGCGCATGACGTGATCATCTCCACCGACCCCGAGCAGATGGCCGCCGCCGCCACCCGCTTCGACTTCATCCTCAACACAATTCCCGTCAGCCATGAGATCGACGGCTACCTGAACCTCCTCGGCCGTTCCGGGCGAATGGTGATCGTCGGCGCGCTGACCCCGATGCCCGGCTTCACCGGCTTCCAGCTCATCTGGTGGAACCGCGCGGTCGGCGGCTCGGCCATCGGCGGCATCCCTGAAACGCAGGAGATGCTCGACTTCTGCGCCGAGCACGGCATCTATCCCGATTGCGAGCACATCAAGATCGAGCAGGTCAACGAGGCCTATGACCGCCTGCTCAAGAATGACGTCCGCTACCGCTTCGTCATCGACATGGAGCAGACTGCCTAAATGACCCCGTCCGAGCTCGCCGCGCTGCACGAGGCTCACGCCTCCGACCCTCATGCCTTCTGGCTGGAGCAGGCGCGGCGGCTCACCTGGGACCGCTTTCCGGAGCGGTCGGGCGATTGGTCGTTCGACCGTTCCGACTTCCACATCCGCTGGTATGAGGACGGTACCCTCAATATATCGGTCAATTGCCTCGACCGTCACCTGCCCGATCGCGCCGATCAGACCGCCCTGATCTTCGAGCCCGACGAACCCGGCACCGGCCGCTCCGTCACTTTTGCGGAACTTCACGACCTCACCTGCCGCCTCGCCAACCTCCTGAAGGAGCGCGGGGTCGGCAAGGGTGACAGGGTCATGCTCTACATGCCGATGATCCCGGAGGCGGCAGCAGCGATGCTTGCCTGCGCCCGCATCGGAGCTGTCCATTCGGTAGTGTTCGGCGGCTTCTCGCCCGAAAGCCTCGCCGGCCGCATCGACGATTGCGGCGCAAGGCTCGTCATCACCGCCGACGAAGGCGTGCGCGGCGGCAAGCGCATCCCGCTCAAGGCCAATGTCGACGCCGCCTGCGACCTTGCCACCGGCATCGACACCGTGGTCGTGGTCACCCGAACCGGCAGCGACGTGACCATGAAGGACGGCCGCGACCTCCGCTGGGAAGACCACAAGGACCGCCTCTCCCCCGACTGCCCGGCCGAGCCGATGGCGGCGGAAGACCCCTTGTTCATCCTCTACACCTCGGGCTCCACCGGAAAGCCCAAGGGCGTAGTCCACACCACTGGTGGCTATGCCGTGTGGGTCGCGACCTCCTTCGACTGGGTATTCGAGCCCCGATCCGACGACCTCTTCTGGTGCACCGCCGACATCGGCTGGATCACCGGGCACAGTTACACGCTCTACGCCCCGCTAATGACCGGCACGCCAACCGTCATGTTCGACGGCGTGCCCACCTATCCCGACGCCAGCCGCCTGTGGGAGACCATTGACCGGCTCGGCGTCACCATCCTCTACACCGCCCCCACCGCCATCCGCGCCCTGATGCGCGAAGGCGATGCGCCGGTCCTCGAGCACCGCCGCGACAGCCTCCGCCTGCTCGGCACCGTCGGCGAGCCGATCAATCCGGAAGCCTGGCGCTGGTACCATGACGTGGTCGGCGCTGGCCGCCTCCCCATCGTCGACACCTGGTGGCAGACCGAGACCGGCGGCGTCCTCATGACCCCGCTCCCACAAGCCACCAGCATGAAGCCCGGCAGCGCAACCCGCCCGCTCCCCGGCATCCAGCCCTTGCTGGTCGATGCCGAGGGCCGCGAAATCCACGGCGACGGCGTCAGCGGCAACCTCTGCCTACGCGGCTCCTGGCCCGGGCAGATGCGCACCGTCTGGGGCGATCCGCAGCGCTTCATCGACACCTATTTCTCGACCTATCCCGGCCTCTATTTTACCGGAGACGGCTGCCGCCGCGACGAGGATGGCGATTACTGGATCACCGGCCGGGTCGACGACGTCATCAACGTCTCCGGCCATCGCATCGGCACCGCTGAAGTCGAAAGCGCGTTGGTCGCCCACCCCCTCGTCGCCGAGGCCGCCGTCGTCGGTGCCCCGCACGACCTCAAGGGTCAGGCCATCCATGCTTTCGTGACCCTCAACGCCGGCGAGGAGGGAGGCGATCACATCATCGTCGAACTCCACGCCGAGGTCCGCAAGCACATCGGCGCCCTCGCCATTCCCGAACGCATCCAGTTCGCCCCCGGCCTGCCCAAGACCCGCTCGGGCAAGATCATGCGCCGAATCCTCCGCAAGATCGCCGAGGGCCAGCTTGACCAGCTAGGCGACACCAGCACACTGGCCGACCCAGGGGTCGTCGATGCGCTTGTCCGCTACCGCTAGGGCGCCAGCCCTCCTGCTTGCCCTGGCGCTCACCGCCTGCACGTCGGTCCAACTCCCTGCGGGCACCGCATCACTCGACCCGATCGCCTTCTTCAGCGGGGTCAGCGAGGGCGCGGGAAGCCTCGACACGCTTATCGCTCCGCCCGTCACGGTTACGGTCGCCAGCCTTGGATTTCCCGAGCATGGCGGCCTCAAGCTGATCCAGCGCATCCGCGAAGGCGACAAGCCCGAGCGGGTGCGCGCCTGGACCATGCGGCGGGCGGGGCCGGGCCGCTACACCGGCACCCTCACCGACGCCAGGGGACCCGTCACCATCGCCGTCGATGGCCCCCGGGCAGAGGTCCGTTATCGCACGCCCTCCGGCCTGCGCATTCAGCAGCAGCTGGCCCTCCAGCCAGATGGTCGCACCATCCTCAACCGGCTGGAAGCATATAAGTTCGGCATCCGCGTCGCGGTTCTGGACGAGACTATCCGCAAATAGCGCGCGCCTAGCTTTCGCCGCACTTTTCCGTTACTGGCGCAAGCCTTCCCATGGCTACCGTCCTTCCCACCCCGCCGCGTGTCGGCATGGTCAGTCTCGGCTGTCCCAAGAACCTCGTCGACAGCGAGCGGATCCTTGGCCAGCTGCGCTCCGACGGTTATCAGATGAGCGCTGACTACCAGGGCGCCGACGTCGTGCTGGTCAACACCTGCGGCTTTCTCGATTCCGCCAAGGAAGAAAGCCTTGAGGCGATTGGCGAAGCGCTGGCCGAGAACGGCCGTGTCATCGTCACCGGTTGCATGGGCCGCGAAGCCGAGGTCATCCGCGCGCGTTTCCCGAACGTCCTCGCGATCACTGGCGCGCACGCTTACGAGGACGTCGTCGCCGCCGTTCACGATGCCGCGCCTGCGCCCCGCTCACCCTATCTCGACCTCGTGCCGCAGGCCTCGCCGCAGCTGACCCTGACGCCGCGCCACTACAGCTATCTGAAGATCTCCGAGGGCTGCAATCACCGCTGCGCCTTCTGCATCATCCCGCAGATCCGCGGCGATCTCGTCAGCCGCCGTCCCGACGCCATTCTCCGCGAAGCCGAGAAGCTCTTGGCGCAAGGCACCCGCGAGTTGCTGGTGATCAGCCAGGACACCAGCGCCTACGGCCTCGACCTCAAGCATGCCGCCTGGCCTTGGAAGGGCGGTCCCCACGCGGGAGCGCCGACAGAAGTCCGCGCCCACATGACCGACCTCGCCCGCGCGCTGGGCGAGCTACGCGCGCCCGACGGCACCAAGCCGTGGGTCCGCCTCCACTACGTCTACCCCTATCCGCACGTCGACCGGGTCATGCCGCTGATGGCCGAGGGGCTGATCCTCCCCTACCTCGACATCCCGTTCCAGCACGCCTCGCCGAAGGTGCTGAAGGCGATGCGCCGCCCGGCCAATGAGGCGCGCGTCCTCGAACGTCTGGTCCAGTGGCGCCGCGAGGTCCCGGACATCGCCATCCGCTCCTCCTTCGTGGTTGGCTTCCCCGGCGAGACCGAGGAGGATTTCGATTACCTCCTCCAGTGGCTCGCCGAAGCCCGGCTCGACCGCGTCGGCGCCTTCCGCTTCGAGCCGGTCGAGGGCGCGCCCGCCAACGACCTGCCCGGCCACGTACCCGAAGAGGTCAAGGAGGAACGCTACGCCCGCGTGATGGAGCTGACCGCCCGCATCTCTGCCGAGAAATTGGCGGCCAAGGTCGGCACTGCCGTCGACGTGATCATCGACGCCGTGGACCAGGAGACCGGAGGCGCGACCGGCCGGAGCAAGGCCGATGCGCCCGAGATCGACGGCGAGGTTCACCTTCGCGACGCCGGCCACCTTGCCCCCGGCGACTTCGCCACGGTTCTGGTTGAGGAAAGCGACGAGCACGACCTGTTCGGCGTCCCGCTTGAGGAACAGGGCCGTGAGGCGGCTCGAGGATAAGTTCTGCATCGTCACCGGTGCCGCCCGCGGCATCGGCCTTGCGATCGCGCGGCGTCTGCACGGCGAAGGCGCACGCTTGCTCCTGACCGACGTCGATCCGGACGCCGGCATTCCCGCGGCCGAGGCGCTTGGGGCCGATTTCCTCCTCCTCGATGTGCGGGAGGAAGAGCATTGGGCCGAGCTCGCCCGGCTCCACCCGGTGTGCGACGTCCTCGTCAACAATGCCGGTATCACCGGCTTCGAGCACGGCCCCGCCGCCCACGACCCGGAGAATGCCAGCCTCGCCGAATGGCATGAGGTTCACCGCACCAATCTCGACGGCACCTTCCTCGGTTGCCGCTACGCCATCCGCGCGATGAAGGCGAAGGGCGAGGGCTCAATCATCAACATCTCTTCGCGCTCGGGCCTGGTCGGCATTCCTGGTGCCGCCGCCTACGCTTCGTCCAAGGCGGCCATCCGCAACCACAGCAAGTCGGTTGCGCTTTATTGCGCGAGTAAGGGCTGGCGCATCCGCTGCAACAGCGTCCACCCCGCCGCCATCCTGACGCCGATGTGGGAAGCGCTGATCGGCGACGGACCCGACCGCGCGGCCAAGATGGCGGCGATGGTCGCCGACACCCCGCTCCGCCGCTTCGGCACGCCGGAAGAAGTCGCCGCCATGGTCGCCTACCTCGCCGCCGACGAAAGCGCCTATGTCACCGGTTCCGAATTCCACATCGACGGCGGGCTCCTCGCCGGCTCCTCGGCAAGCCCCGGCGATTGAAGACGAGCTTTCCGCGCGGAGCCCGTCTCGGCTAGGGCCATGGACATGACCGACTTCGCCACCCTGCTTCGTCCCGACCGCGGTGAGCCCGCCCGCCCGCTTCACCTCGTCGATGCGGCCCTGCTGCCCGAATGGCTGAAGGCGCACGCAGGGTCGCGCCGCCCGCTGGTCGAAGCCGCGCGCTTCGAGGGCAAGGCCGGACAGGTCGTTCTTCTTCCCGGCAGCAGCCCGGATGAATGGGAGGCGCTGGTCGGCGTTGCCAGGCTCGCAGGCCTCACGCCCTGGTGCCTTGCCGCCGCGGCCGAACGCCTGCCCGAAGGCACCTACCGCCTGGCGGGTGAGATGGTGCCCGGACCGGCTGCGCTCGGCTGGCTGCTCGCCCAGCATCGCCTCACCGCCTACAAGAGCAAGCCCGAGGCCTCCGTGGGCCCGCGTGTCCTGCTGAGCGCCGAACCGGCCCGCCTCGACGAGGCCGTGCGCCTTGCCGAAGCCACCGCACTGGTGCGCGACCTGGTCGACACGCCGGCCGCCGACCTCGGCCCTGCGCAGCTCGAAGCCGCCGTCCGCGACTGGGCGAGGACCTGCGGCGTCGAGGTCGACGTGACCAAGGGCGACGCTCTCGAACAGGGCTATCCGATGATCCACGCGGTGGGCGCCGCGGCGCTGCCCGCCCGCGCGCCGCGCCTGATCGAGGCGCACTGGGGCGATCCGGCGCACCCGAAGCTCGCCATCGTCGGCAAGGGCGTGGTGTTCGACACCGGCGGGCTCGACCTCAAGCCGGCCGCGGGCATGCGCCTGATGAAAAAGGACATGGGCGGCGCCGCGCACGCCCTTGCGCTTGCCCGCCTGATCGTCGCCGAACGCTGGCCCGTTCGCCTCCACTTGCTCATCCCGGCGGTCGAGAATGCGGTGTCCGGCGCCGCCTTCCGCCCCGGCGACATCCTCACCAGCCGCAACGGCCTCAAGGTCGAGATCGACAATACGGACGCCGAGGGCCGCCTGATCCTGGCCGACGCCCTCACCCGGGCCGCGGAGGAAGGCGCTGCGACCATCGTCGACTTTGCAACCCTGACCGGCGCTGCGCGGGTCGCGCTCGGTCCCGACCTTCCCGCCACCTTCAGCAACGACGACGACCTTGCCGCCGATCTACTGCGCGCCGGCACCGACGTCGGCGATCCCCTGTGGCGCCTGCCGCTGTGGGACGGTTATGACGACATGCTGAAGAGCGACCTGGCCGACCTTTCCAACAGTGCCGACTCGCCTTTCGCCGGAACCATTACGGCGGCCTTGTTCCTGCGCCGCTTCGTCCCCGACGGGATCGCCTGGGCGCACCTCGACACCTTTGCCTGGCGCCCGACGCCACGTCCCGGTAGGCCCAAAGGCGGAGAAGCGCTCGGTCTTCGGGCCGTCCATGCGGCCCTCTCGCGGCGCCTCCGTCGCTCTTAGCGACTGTTTTTTGGTCCAAACGTCGCACCAGCGCAACATTTCGGTTCCTCGCCGGTTAATCGGGCACGCTAAGCAGGCGAGGAGTTTCCAGTCCAATGAGCGACGCATCGCTAAGCGGGTGGATGCGTGCCCTTGTCGGTTATGTCCGATCCGGTGAGCCGGATCTGACCAACCGTCAAATGGCACTCCTCATGATCGTCTATTTGACGCCCGGACCTCATACGGTCCGCGGACTGGCCCGGGTCCTCGGTGTATCCAAGCCGGTTGTCACCCGCGCCTTGAACACCTTGGGTGCGCTCGGCTATCTGCGCCGCGAACGAGATCAGGACGACCGCCGAAACGTGTTCGTCGTCCGGACCAGCAGCGGGGCGGAATTCCTTGAAGGCTTCAAGCGTAACATCAGGGGCAGCGAGCGCGGCGGCGAGCGCGATCCCGAACGTCGGCCGGCACTCGGCCAGCTTGCCCACGCCCATCGTTGACGCACCCGCCGGCGGTTTCTCCCTTGCCGGCCCATCGACGCACCCCGATCCGCGAACCCACGCCTACCGTCAGGACTTGGCCGACATTGCGCTGGCGGGGAAGGTGATCGCCTCTCACTATGCCGAGCCGTTGCAGCGCCAGCTCGTGGCGGACGCCGTGCTGATGGCAGCGCCTTCCGACACCGCTGAGCCATTGACGCAGCTCGAAGCAGGAGCGTCGGTTCGGATCCTCGACAAGCGCGGCGGCTGGGCCTGGGGTTATGCCGAGGGACTGGTTGGCTACGTTGCGGCGGCCGCTCTCGGCGCATGATCCGGCTCTTCCTCGGCGCGATCGTGGCAGCAGTGCTGGCCGGCGTTGCCGCGGTGACCTTCCTGTGGTGGTCGGGCGGTTCCGCCAAGGCCGAGACGGTGACGGTGACCGAGGGCGCGACCCTGACCCGGCTCTGCCCCGAGCTTGACCGCCGCGGCCTTATCCCCGGCACTTGCACCACCTACCGCCTGTTCGCGCGCCTGCTCGGATCGGCGGACGGAATCCAGGCTGGTGAGTTCGAGATCCCGGCCGGCACCAGCGGCGCCAGGCTGCTCGACATCCTGCAGCACGGCCAGCCAGTGCAGCGCCTCGTCACCATTCCCGAGGGAACGCCGAGCATCCTCGTCTCCGAGAAGCTCGCCGCGGTGCCCTTCCTGACCGGCCCGGTGCCTGAAATCGCTGAAGGCTCGGTCCTGCCGGACAGCTACAGCTTCGCGCGCGATGAGCCCCGAGCCGCGGTTGTCGGCCGAATGAAGGCGGCGATGGACCGCGCGCTGGCTGAACTTTGGCCGGCACGGAAGGTCGGCACCTGCCCCGTCTCGACCCCGCAGGAAGCCGTCATCCTCGCCTCCATCGTCGAAAAGGAAACCGGCAAGCCGTCCGAGCGCCGCGCGGTCGCGGGCGTGTATTGCAATCGGCTGAAGATCGGCATGAAGCTCGATGCCGACCCGACCGTCATCTACCCCGTGACCAAGGGCAAGCCACTCGGCCGCCGGATCCTGCGATCGGAACTGAACGCCGACACCGGCTACAACACCTATCGCCGTCCGGGCCTGCCGCTCGGCCCAATCGCCAATCCGGGCCGCGACAGCATCGCCGCCGTGCTCGACCCGGAACCGCACGAGTACATCTACTTTGTCGCCGACGGCACGGGCGGCCACATCTTTGCCCGCACCTACCAGGAGCATCAGGCGAACGTCGAAAAATGGTTCGCCATCCGCCGCGCCCGCGGCGAGATGTAAAGCGAGGGGCGGCCTAGACCGCCTTCATCACCAGCGAAGCATTGGTCCCGCCAAAGCCGAAGCTGTTGTTCAGCACCGCCTTCACCTTCCGCTGCTTCGCCTTGTGCGGCACCAGGTCGACGCCGGCGCAACCTTCGCTCGGATTGTCGAGGTTGAGCGTTGGCGGCACCACCTGATCCCGGATCGCCAGGATGCAGAAAATGCTCTCCACCGCGCCCGCGCCGCCGAGCAGGTGACCGATCGCCGACTTGGTCGAACTCATGCTCATGGTGGCGATGTGACTGTCGAACAACTTGCGCACCGCCCCCAGCTCCAGCTCGTCACCCAATGGGGTCGAGGTGCCGTGCGCGTTCACATAGTCGATGTCGCTCAGGTCCAGCCCCGATTTCCTCATCGCCATCTGCATGGAGCGGTAAGCGCCCGATCCGTGCGGATGCGGGGCGGTCACGTGATAGGCATCGCCCGACAGGCCATAGCCCACCACTTCGGCATAGATGGTCGCGCCGCGCGCCCTGGCATGCTCATATTCCTCGAGCACCACGACGCCCGCTCCCTCGCCCATGACGAAGCCGTCGCGATCCTTGTCGTAGGGCCGACTGGCGCGGGATGGATCGTCGTTGAACCCCGTCGATAGCGCACGAGCCTGGGCAAAGCCGGCGATCCCAATCGGGCAGATGGTCGCCTCGGCACCGCCAGCGACCATGATGTCCGCGTCGTCGTCACGGATCATCCGCGCAGCGTCACCGATCGAGTGCGCGCCAGTCGAGCAGGCGGTCACCACCGCATGGTTCGGGCCCATCAGGCCGTATTTGATCGACACCTGGCCCGAAATGAGGTTGATCAGACGCCCGTGCACGAAATGGGGGGACACGCGTCCCGGCCCCTTTTCGTGCAGCACAAGGCTCTCGATCTCGATCCCTGGCAGGCCGCCGATGCCGCTGCCGATCGAGCAGCCGGCGCGAAGCTTCATCTCCTCGGGCATGTCGGTCAGGCCCGCATCCTCGAGCGCCTGTCCGGCCGCGTCGAGGCCATAGACAATGAACGGGTCGACCTGGCGCTGGATCTTGTGGTCGACCCGTTTGCCAGGATCGAAGCCATAGTCGTGATCGGCCGGCTTCACCTCGCAGGCGATGCGGCACTTGTAGGCGGACGCATCGAAGCGCGTGATCGGCCCCGCGCCGCTCTTGGACGCCAGGATGTTCTTCCAGGTGGTTTCGACATCCGCTCCGAGCGGCGTCACCAGACCCAGACCTGTGACCACGACACGACGCATAAACATTCCCCTTTGAGAGACTTCGTTCAGGCCCGAATACGAGAACAGGCCCGGCAGCAGCGCCGAGCCTGTTCCTATCGCCTCGGCGAACCCGCGTGGTCGGGCTCAGCCCTGATGCTGGTCGATATAGTCGATCGCATCCTTGACGGTGGTGATCTTCTCCGCCGCGTCGTCGGGGATCTCCACGCCGAATTCTTCCTCGAACGCCATGACCAGCTCGACGATGTCGAGGCTGTCGGCACCGAGATCGTCGATGAAGCTCGCTTCTTCCGTCACCTTCTCGGCTTCAACGCCCAGGTGCTCAACAACGATCTTCTTCACCCGTTCTGCGGTCTCGCTCATCTCAACACTTTCCTTCCGTGAAACCTTTGGCCAGTGCGTTAGCGAGACGCCCGCGCGTTGCCAAGAGGATGTGTCCCATGACTCCCGAACGTCCCCTCACACGGGGCGAGATCGAGATGGCCCGCTCCGTCTTCGGAGACAGCATCGATTATCCTGCCGTGCGCCTTGTGCGCGGCAAATGGTGGCCGTTCCAGCCGCGAGGAATCGTGATGGCTCCCTGCGGACACATCCACTTTCATCCCGACGATCCCAATTGGCGCGACGATTTCAGCCAGGCCGAATGGTCGCTGCAGGGCCTCTTCATTCATGAAATGACGCACGTCTGGCAGACCGCTCGCGCCGGCCGGTTTTACCTGCCGCTGATGCGCCACCCCTTCTGCCGCTATGCCTACCGCTACGAGGAAGGCCGCTCCTTCTTCCGCTACGGACTCGAACAGCAGGCCGAACTCGTTCGCCATGCCTTTCTCCAGCGCCGCGGCATCAAGCCTGTGAAGGCCGCGCCCCTCGCGCTCATCGAACCGTTGCTGCCATTCACTCCGCAGCGACCGCTGTAGCATCGCGGCAACAGCTGTGCATCGAAAGCTGCACAGCTGCCCGCGGCCGCTCGACTTGACGTCATGGTACGATAGCCTCTCCCGACGAAGAAAACAGAAGGGAAGCTTCTCATGCGCCTGTCAGCTGTCAGCCTCCGGACCTTGCTTGCCACCACTGCCGGCTTTGCTCTGGCAGTTCCGGCAGTGGCGCAGACCAGTGGCGAGGCACAGGCCCAGTCGGCCAGCGCGACGGTGGCCGATCCCGCGCCTGACGAGGACGAGCGTAGCCTTGGCGACATCATCGTCACCGCAACCAAGCGCGCCTCCACCGTCCAGGACGTTCCCTTCTCGATCAACGCGCAGACGCAAGAAGACATCCAGCGTGCCAACGCTGGCACCATCGAGGACATCAGCCGCAACGTCGCGGGCCTGCAGGTCCAGAACCTCGGACCGGGGCAAAGCCAGGTCAGCGTCCGCGGCGTGTCGGCCGGCCAGATCGTTCGCGACCAGCCGGGCGTCAAGGAACAGGTCGGCGTCTACCTCGACGAAAGCGTCGTCTCCTTGTCGCTGTTCACCCCCGACTTCGACCTCTTCGACCTCAATCGCGTCGAAACCCTGCGCGGACCGCAGGGCACTTTGTTCGGTTCGGGCAGTGTCGGCGGCACCATCCGCTACATCACCAACCAGCCGCGCACCGACCGCACCGAGGGGCTGATCGAGGCCAACATCAATACGCTCACCGATGGTGGTCAGGGTGGCCACCTCAAGGGCGCGATCAACCTGCCGCTGGGCGACACCGCCGCACTTCGGATTGTCGGTTACGGCACCAAGTTTGCGGGCTTTGTCGATGCCGTGGGCCCTGCCGCGGGCAAGGACGTCAACGACGGCACCCGCGTCGGCACCCGCATCTCGCTGCTGTGGGAGCCCGCGCCCGGCATCCGCCTCACCCCGCGAGTCGTCTACCAGGAGATCGAGGCCGACGGCTTCAACCGCCAGGAAATCTTCAACCTCTATTCCAACCCCTTCACCAACCCGCCGCGGGTCTTCAACGAGCGCGAGCAATATCTCCTGCTGCGCGAGAAATTCCGCGACAAGACCAGGCTTGCCGACCTCACCGCCAGTGCCGACCTCGGCCCGGTCGAGCTGACGTCCGTTACCAGCTACATCGATCGTGACATCCTGGTCAGCCGCGATGCTTCGGCGCTGACGGGCTCGGTGTCGGTCGACCTCGGCTTCCCCGCCGCCGCGGTGAACCTGCCGTCGAACCTCGTCGACACCACCGATCTGAAGCAATGGAGCCAGGAAGTTCGCCTGTCGTCGACCGGCAGCGGCCCCTTCTCCTGGGTGGTCGGCGGCTTCTATTCCAAGGTCGATCGCGAATACACGCAGCGCCTGCCTACCCCGGGCTACGACGCCGCCACCGATGCGGCGCTCGGCGCGGGAACGTCGCTTGGCGAACGTAACGGGTTCGGACCGAATTCGCCTTACAATGCCGATATTCCCTACGACATCGAACAAAAAGCTGTGTTCGGCGAAGCGACCTATGACTTCGGGATGGTCAAGCTGACCGGCGGCGGCCGCTTCTACGACTTCTCCGAAAGCCGCGATTTCGTCTCGGGTGGCCTGTTTTCGGGTAAGGACCGCCGTTTAGGCGACACCACGAAATCGAACGGCTTCAGCCCCCGCGCCATTCTGTCGTTTGAACCCAATCGCAATCTCACCCTCAACCTTCAAGCGGCCAAGGGATTCCGCCTCGGGGGCGTCAATGATCCGCTGAACCTGCCGCTGTGTGACGGTGGGCAGCCCAACGGCCCGGACCGTGCGCTGTTCGGCGGCTTCCAGGATTACGATGACGAATCGCTGTGGAACTACGAAGGGGGGGTCAAGTACAGCAAGGGCCCGGTCACCTTCAATGCGGCAGCTTTCTACACCGACATCAAGAACCTGCAGGTGACGCTGGACGCCGGCAGCTGCTCAAGCCGCGTCGTGTTCAACGTCGACAAGGCACACACCCGCGGGCTCGAGGCGGAGTTCAACGTCCGTCCGTTCGCCGGCTTCGACTTGAGCTTCGCCGGCAGCCTGGTGAACGCCGAGTTCGACACCACCCTGCCCCCGGCGCTCGCCGCGGCAACCGGCATCCGCGATGGCAACCGCCTGCCCAGCGTGCCGAAGTATCAGTTCGCCACGTCGGCCACCTATGGCAACCGCTTCAGCGACAGCGCCGAATGGTATGTCTCGGCCAGCTGGCAGCGGGTCGGCAACCGCTACACCCAGCCGGCCGACCAGGAGAACAATCCCCGCACCTTCATTTCCGGCCTGCCGTTCAATGGCGCTCCCGCCACTGCCTCCACGCGGATCAACCTGCTGCTTCCGGCCTATGATCTGGTGAACCTGTCGGCCGGGATCGACTTCGACAATGGCGTCGGCTTGCAGCTTTACGCCAACAACCTGCTGGACGAAAACGCCCTGCTGTCCTTCGACCGCGAACGCGGCGGCCGTGCCCGGCTCGGCTACAACATCGGCCGCCCGCGCGAGATCGGCCTGACCATGCGCTTCAAGTTCGCGTCGAACCGGACTGAAGCGGCGCCTCCGCCGCCTCCGCCGCCGCCGCCGCCCGCCCCGCCTGCGACCCAGGTTTGCGGCGATGGCTCGGTGATCCTTGCGACGGACTCCTGCCCGCTGCCGCCGCCGCCTCCTCCGCCTCCGGCGGTCGCCCCGGTTCGCGGCTAAGCTTACAAAAAGAGCCCGGCACTAGGCGGTGCCGGGCTCTCTTCTTTTTGATCGTTTCAACGAGGGCTCAGCCCGCCTTCGCTACCCCTACCAGCGCCGGTCGCAGCAGGCGGTCCTTCAGCACGTAGCCGGCCTGCATTTCCTCAACCACGGTCCCAGGCGCCGCGTCCGAGGGAATCTCGATCATCGCCTGGTGGCGATTGGGGTCGAGCGGCAGGCCCTTGGCCTCCACCCGGGTCACGCCATTGCGCGAGAACACCGCATCAAGCTCGCGTGCGGTCGCCTCGATGCCTTCGATGAAGTTCTTGAGCTCGCCCTCACGCGCTCCCTCGGGAATGTGCGCCAGCGCGCGGTCGAGGTTATCCTTCACGCTCAACATGTCGCGGGCGAATCCAGTGTTGGCGTAAGTTACCGCCTGGGTCCGCTCCTGCTCGGCCCGCCGCCGCACGTTCTGCACCTCGGCCGCGGCGTAGAGCGCCTTTGCCTGCGCTTCCTCAAGCTTCGCCTGAAGCTCGGCCAGCTGGTCATGTTCCTGCAGTTCGGGGCTGTTCTCCGCAGTTTCCGCGCGGATTTCCTCGGCCTCGTCGTGACGATCGTTCATTCTTATCCCATCAATCTGGTGAGTGCTTGCGCCGTATAATCAACCATGGGCACGATCCGGGCATAGTTCAACCGCGTCGGCCCGATCACGCCCACGACACCGACAACCCGTCCCTCGGCGCCGCGGTAAGGCGCCGCGATGACGCTGGAGCCCGACAGCGCGAACATCCGGTTTTCCGACCCAATGAAGATCCGGCAGCCCTCGCCCTCGCGCGCGCTCTCCAGAAGCCGGACGATTTCCTGCCGATCCTCCAACTCATCGAGCAGCTTTCGCACCCGCTCCAGGTCCAGGGCCGCCGCTTCGTCCAGCAGGTTCGCCTGGCCCCGGACGATCAGCACCGGCCGCGTCGGCCCATCCTGGCGCCATTCGGCCAATCCCGTCGCCACCAGTTCCGCCGCCGCCGCGTCAAGGGCCTCGCGTCGCTCGGTGATCTCCTGCCGCAGCCGCGCTTCGGCTTCGCCCAGCGTCAGGCCTGCAAGCCGCGCCGTCACAAAGGCGGCGATCTCGCTCAGCGCAGAAGCGGTGAGGCCGGGCGGCAGCGCGACCATCCGGTTCTCGACGCTGCCATCCTCGCCGACCACCACCGCCAGGGCCTGCCCCGCGCCAAGCGGCACAAAGGCAAGCTGCCGCAGCCGCCGCTCGATCTTGGGCGCGACCACCACCCCCGCACAAGCCGACAGCCCGGACAGGGCCGCAGTCGCGTTCGCCAGTGCCTCCTCCAGCGGCCGGTCCTGCACCTGCCGCTCGATCGCGGCTCGTTCATCCGCGCTCGGCAAGTGCGACTGCATGATCCCGTCGACGAACAGCCGCAGCCCTGTTTCGGTCGGCAGACGACCCGCGGAGGTATGCGGATGGGTCAGCAGCCCGCGCTCTTCCAATTCCGCAAGCACGGATCGAATCGACGCAGGCGAAAGGTTCACCGATCCGCTGAGCGACTTGGACCCGATCGGCTGGCCGCGCTCCAGATAGGCCTCCACCACGCGGCCGAAGATGTCGCGCATCCTGGTCGTCAGTTCGGGCAGAGGAGGGCTCATCAAAGGCGATGTAGTCACCCGCACGGCTTGGCTCAATCGTGCTGCGCCTCGACTTCGCGGCTCAAGCCATTAGAGGCGGGCGAAATCAATTCAGGAGATGAAATCATGCGCCCCTCCGGCCGCGCCCCCGACCAGATGCGCGAATTGCGCTTCGAAGCTGGCTTCACCAAGCATGCCGAAGGCTCCTGCCTCGTCAGCTTCGGCGACACCCGCGTGCTGGTCACCGCCAGCCTCGAGGAGAAAGTCCCGCCGTTCCTGCGCGGCAAGGGTCAGGGCTGGGTCACCGCCGAATATGGCATGCTTCCGCGGGCCACGCACACCCGCGGCGCGCGTGAGGCGGCAAAGGGCAAGCAATCGGGCCGCACCCAAGAAATCCAGCGTCTGATCGGCCGCAGCTTGCGCGCCGTCACCGACCTGACCGTGCTCGGCGAGCGCCAGATCGTGCTCGATTGCGACGTCATCCAGGCCGACGGCGGCACCCGCACCGCTGCCATCTCCGGTGCGTGGGTCGCCCTTCGCCTTGCGGTCGATGGCATCATGGGCAAGCTCTCGGCCGACCCGATCCGCACCCAGGTCGCCGCCGTCAGCTGCGGCTTCCACCAGGACACCCCCGTGCTCGACCTCGACTACATTGAGGACTCGAACGCCGGCAGCGACGGCAATTTCGTCCTCACCGCCGATGGCGCGATCGTTGAGGCCCAGCTGACCGCCGAGGGCGCAACCTTCGATGAGGAAGGCCTGCTCCGCCTGCTCCGCCTCGCCAGGATCGGCTGCGGCGAAATCTACCAGGCGCAGCTGAAAGCTTGCGGCCGGTGAACGCGGTCGGCCCCAAGCTGGTCATCGCCACCCACAACGAAGGCAAACTGCGCGAAATCCGCGCGCTGGTTGCACCGTTCGGGATCGAGTGCCTCGGCGCGGCCGAGCTTGACCTGCCCGAGCCGGAAGAAACCGGCACCAGCTTCATCGCCAACGCCGAGCTCAAGGCCCGCGCCGCCGCGGACCTGTCCGGCCTGCCCGCGCTTTCCGACGACAGCGGCCTCAGCGTCGATGCGCTTGGCGGAGAGCCCGGCATCCACTCCGCCCGCTGGGCCGAGGACGAGAGCGGCAAGCGCGACTTCGGCCTCGCCATGCAGAAGGTCGAAGAGGCGCTCGCCGCCGCCGGTCCCGAGGCCGGCCGCGACGCCCATTTCACCTGCGCCCTCTCGCTCGCCTGGCCCGACGGCCGCACCGAAAGCTTCGAAGGCAAAGTGTTCGGCCATCTCGTCTGGCCGCCGCGCGGAACCAACGGCTTCGGCTACGACCCCGTCTTTGTGCCCCACGACCACCAACAGACTTTCGGCGAGATGGAAGCGGAGGCCAAGCACGCCATGAGCCACCGGACCAAGGCGTTCGAGCAACTGGTGCAATGGCTGGCGACCTAGCCCTCTATATTCACTGGCCGTTCTGCGTCAGCAAGTGCCCCTATTGCGACTTCAACAGCCACGTCCGCGACTCGATCGACCAGCAAGCTTGGCACGACGCCCTGCTCGCCGACCTCGCCCATGAAGCGACGCTTCTTCCCGGCCGCCGGCTGACCAGCATCTTCTTCGGCGGGGGCACACCCTCGCTGATGGACCCGGCTACGGCCGAGGCGCTGATCGACGACGCCAGTCGCCACTGGCTCGCGGCCGACGACATCGAAATCACTCTCGAAGCCAATCCATCTTCGGTGGAGGCCGCGCGTTTCGCCGACCTGGCTTCGGCCGGGATCAATCGGGTCAGCCTCGGCCTTCAGTCGCTTGATGACCAGGCGCTGCGCTTCCTTGGTCGCGCCCATGCCGCCAGCGAAGGCCTCGCCGCACTCGATGTCGCGCAGGCGAATTTCGACCGGGTGACCTTTGACCTGATCTACGCCCTGCCCGGCCAATCAGTGCCCGACTGGGAAGCCATGCTCGCTCGCGCCCTGGCGCTCGGCACCGGCCACCTCTCGCTTTATCAATTGACGATCGAGCCCGGCACTCGCTTCGCCGCGCTCCACGCTGCAGGCAAGTTCGAGGTGATCGATCCTGACTCGGCCGCAGACCTTTATGAACTCACCGGTGCCATGACGGCCGCCGCCGGTCTTCCACTTTACGAGATCAGCAACCACGCTCGCCCAGGCCAGGAAAGCCGCCACAACCTCACTTACTGGCGCTACGGCGATTATGCCGGGATCGGCCCTGGCGCCCACGGCCGCCGCCTTGGCCTCCGCACTGTACGCCACAAGAAGCCCGAAAACTTTCTTTCAGCATTCGCCCGCAATGGCCACGGCATCGTCGAGGAAGCGCCGCTGTCGCCGATTGAGGCCGCCGACGAAGCGCTGGTCATGGGCCTGCGCCTTGCCGAAGGCATCGCGCCGGATGCGATCATGCACCGCTTCGGCCTCGGCCGCCTGCTCGACGATAACGCGGTCGCTCGCCTCGTCGCCAGCGGACACCTGTCCTGGGCGGGAGAGCATTTGCGCACGACCCCCACCGGACGCCTCCTCCTCGACCACATTCTCGGGCAGATCGCCGATGCTCAGCCGCCGTCGGCGGTAATCCGCTCGGCGTAAGTGGTCATGTAATCGGCGATCTGCTGGTCGGCATCACTTTCCGCGGGCTTCCGCGGTCGGCCATTCCTGAGATCGATGGCGACCAGCGCCGAGCGGAAGGAGGTCATCTGCGACGAGCAAGCGGCCCGCGCCATGCCGTCGAAGTCTGCCGCGGCTTTCTTGTCCCTTTGCGCCTGCTCCACCGTCGAGCGAAGGCAGGCCACAAATGCTTTTCTCTGTGCCGCCCCATCCGCCTGCATGGTTGCCGCAGCGGTCACCAGAAACAAACCTGTGAGCATCACAAAGGCCCCTCCCCAAGTGGTTGCATGATCGAGAATGACGCGGAATCGAAACCTTGGCTAGTCCGTTCAGAAGCTGGTCGGCGCCGGTGAGATGACGGTCGATCCTCCGGCCGTCACGGCGCGGATCTCGAAGGCGCGTTGCGCAACATTGTCGGAGCGGAAGCGAAAGATTCCGTCCACCCCGGCAAACCCTTCACGGTCGCTGACAGCGCCCACTGGGAAGCGGCGGCCAGGCGCCCAGCCTCGCGCCCCGCGCGCTGCAAGCAGCACTGCGTCATAACCAATGCTGGCGATACGCGGTGGGTTCTGGCCAGGGTAACGCGCCTTGTAGCGCTGCACGAACTGGCTCCACCTGCCTTCGGTCGGAGCGGCGAACCATGCTCCGCGGAGCCGCGGGCTAGCGCCTGCACCGCCGCTTGCCCAAAGCTCCGTTCCAAGCACTCGTACGCCGGCCGGGATCGCCGGCGCAGCATTTGCGGCAGACCGTGGCCCATCGGCGATCAGCAAGGCGTCATAGGGTCGCGAGGACAAGCGCTGCACCGCCGCCCTCGCTTGACCTGGAGCGGCGTACGTCTCCACTCCCACCAGCTGCCCGCCAGCTCCCTGCACCGCCGCTGCAAGCGCCTGCACGGAGCGTTGACCATAGAGACCCGCCGGAGCGATCGCGGCGAAGCGGCGGCTTCCCCTCCGTGCGGCTTCCAGCACCACCCGCTCGACCGCCTGGCTTGGGGTAAAGCCGAGGATATAGGCCCCGCGGGAGGCCGCATCCCGGTCGTTGCTGAAGGCGATCACCGGCACCCGCGCGCGCTGCGCCAGCGGGACCACGGATCGAACATCTTGGCTGAGCAATGGCCCCAGGATCAGGCCATGGTTGGAAGCAATCGCCGCTTGTGCGGCAGCTGGGGCGCCGCGTTGCGCAGTGTCGAACAGGCTGAGCTCGAAAGCCTTGGTTCCGGTGTCCAGCATCGCCAGCCTGGCTGCGTTGCCGAGCGCTCGGCCAACCGCCGCATCAGGACCGCTCAGCGGCACCAGCACAGCCACCCTGTTCACCCGGGACCCGCTTGGATCGGGTCGGTCGGTCGACCTCGTTGCGCAGCCTGCCAGAAAGGTCGCGGCGCAGGCGATCAGGAGAAACGAGCGGCGGCCTTGTGCCGGAGTATCGGAGAATGCCATGACCGTGTTGCGTCCTATGAACCAGCCCCCGCCACCAGGCCTCTACATCGTTGCAACCCCGATCGGCAATCTGGGCGACCTGACCACGCGTGCCGCCGACCTGTTGCGCTGCGCCGATCTCGTGCTCGCCGAAGACAAGAGGGTCAGTTCGCGTCTGCTTGCCCATGTCGGAGCAAGTGTCCCCATGCGGACCTACAACGACCACAGCGACGCCGCCGACCGTGAGGCCATTGTTTCGCGGCTGAGCAGCGAGGTAGTTGCCTTGGTCAGCGACGCCGGTACGCCGTTGATCAGTGATCCGGGCTACAAGCTGGTCCGGGACGCAAGAGCGGCCGGTCAGCATGTGGTGACCCTGCCCGGCCCATGCGCGGCAATCGCGGCGCTTACCCTTGCCGGTCTTCCGACGGATCGCTTCCTCTTCCTCGGCTTCCTCCCACCCAGGGAGAAAGCCCGCGCCGACGCCATCGCCGAAGTAGCAGCGATCCGCGCCACCCTGGTCCTCTACGAAAGCGGGCCTCGCCTCGCCGCCACGCTGACTGCGCTTGCGACCGGGCTCGGCAACCGCGATGCCGCCGTGGCACGCGAGCTGACCAAGTTTCACGAGGAATGCGTCACCGGACCTCTCCTAGACCTCGCCGGCCGATATGCAGATGCAGCACCGCGGGGCGAGATCGTGCTTGTGATCGCGCCTCCGGCTGATGCTGCGTCGCCAAGTGAGGACGACATCGACGAGGCACTGAAGTCAGCCCTGATGAGCGGCGAAAGCCCGAGCCGGGCCGCCGCAATGGTCGCGCGGGACTTGGGCGTGCGGCGCAAGCTCGCCTACGAACGAGCGCTGGAACTCGCCCGCTGACCAACGCTCGCCAAGAAGCCGAACGGCGTGGCCGGCGCGCTGAGTCGGTGGCTGCCTGGTATCTGCGCTGCAAGGGCTGGAATATCCTTGCCGAGCGCGTGCGTACGCCGGTTGGGGAGGTGGACCTGGTGGCCAGGCGCGGCAAGGTCCTTGCCTTCATCGAGGTGAAGGCCCGCGCCACCCGTGCCGCTGCAGAACAGTCACTCAATCAGGCTCGGCTTCGCCGAGTTGCCGCGGCCGCCGAGCTGCTGGTTCCTCGTTTTCTTGAAGATGCCGACGAGATCCGCATCGACGTGATCTACATGGTGCCGGGGCAATTGCCGCAACATCTTGTTGATGTCTGGCAAGGATGACACCGCAAGAAGGGCGCACTAAGGGATCGGTCACGTGACTTCCGGAGCCCCCATGAGCCTCACCGTTGCGATCCAGATGGATCCGCTAGAGACGATCAACATCAAGGGGGACTCGACATTTGCGCTGATGCTTGAAGCGCAGGCGCGCGGGCATCGCTTGTTCGAATATCCGGCCAAGGCGTTGAGCTACGAGGATGGCGCCCTCCGCGCCCATGCTCGTCCGGTCACAGTTCAGCGCAACGAAGACGACCACTTCCAAGCCGGCGAGCACGTCAACCTCGACCTTGCCGAGGAGGTGGACGTGATTCTGATGCGCCAAGATCCGCCGTTCGATATGGGCTACATCACTGCTGCCCACTTACTCGAGCGCCTCGATGGCAAGACGCTGGTCGTCAACGATCCCGCCAACGTGCGGAGCGCCCCGGAAAAGCTCTGGGTGCTCGACTTCGCTCGCTTCATGCCGCCCACTCTCATCACCCGCAGCATGGCGGAACTCACTGCCTTCCATGCGCGGCATGGCGAGATCGTGCTCAAGCCGCTGCACGGTAATGCTGGCGCCGCCGTGTTCCGGATCGGACACGACGGCAGCAACCTGCGCGCGCTGGCCGAGCTCTTTTCCGAAACCTGGAAGGAGCCCTTCATCGCTCAGGCCTTTCTTCCTGCCGTCAGCGAAGGCGACAAGCGGATCATCCTCGTCGATGGAGCGCCAATTGGCGCCATCAACCGTGTTCCGGGTGCAGGCGAGATACGGTCCAACCTGGCTGCCGGTGGCACTGCCCACCGCACCGGATTGAGTGACCGGGAACTGGAAATCTGCGAGGCCCTCGGTCCGAAGCTTCGTCGCCGCGGCCTGTTGTTCGTCGGGATCGACGTGATTGGCGGCATGCTGACCGAGATCAACGTGACCTCACCGACCGGGCTTGTTGCGCTGGACGCCTTTGAAGGGATCAACAGCGCGGGGCTGATCTGGGACGCGATCGAAGCCAAGCTGGGGCGGAGCACTATCAGTGGGTGATTGGGTCATCCGGCTGATCGAGCAATCGGGCTATCTAGGTGTGGGTTTCCTGATGTTCCTCGAGACGATCTTTCCGCCCATTCCGTCCGAGGTGATCATGCCGGTCGCTGGCGTGGCCGCGGCCAAGGGACAGATGAGTCTTGCCGGTGTCATTGCCGCGGGCACCACCGGAGCGATGCTCGGCAATATCGTCTGGTACCTGGCCGCCCGCGCACTTGGCATTATCCGTCTCAAGCCGATCATCGATCGCTACGGCCGCTGGATCACCATGGACTGGAACGAGGTCCAGCGCGCCGAGCGCTGGTTCCGCCAGAACGGCACCTTCTTCGTTTTTCTTGGCCGCATGCTGCCGACCGTCCGAAGCCTGGTTTCGGTCCCCGCGGGCCTTCTCAAGATGCGTTTCAAGACCTTCCTGATCGCTTCGACCATCGGCACCGCTGGCTGGACCTCGGCGCTCGCCTATGCAGGGTTCAAGCTGAGGGAACAGTTCAGCGAAGTCGACCAGTGGCTGGGCCCCGTCAGCAACGCGATCCTGGTCACCCTGGTGCTGGGCTATGTCTGGCGACTGGTCCGCTACCGCGCGACGAACTGATCGCATTCGATCGGCTCTTGGCAGTTTTCTGCGACGCTCACGATCTGGGATGCGCGGTACGCCACACATCGAGCATGTGGGCGGCGTCCACCGCGGTGTAGACCTGGGTCGAACTGAGGCTTGCATGCCCCAGCAGTTCCTGAAGCGAGCGCAGATCCGCTCCGCCTGCGAGCAGATGGGTCGCGAAACTATGTCGGAGGGCGTGCGGCGTGGTGCGGTCACCAAGACCAAGGTTGCGCCTTGCGGACCGGACCGCCCGGCGCACGACATCACCGCTCAGCGCCCCACCCTTTGCTCCGCGGAACAGGGGCTCCTCAGGCTCAAGCGACCACGGGCAGAGCGAGACATAGTGGGCGATCGCGTCGGCCACGACCGGCAGCATGGCAACGTCGCGGGTCTTGCTGCGCTTGCCGGTCACTCGCAACGTCTCGCCAAGTGGGTGAACGCGCGCCGGTAGAGCCAAGGCTTCTGAAATTCGCAGGCCTGAGCCGTAGAGCAGCAGCAGCAATGCCGTGTCGCGAGCGGCAAGCCAGGGCTCCCGCGCCAAGGCCCCTGTTTCCTCAGCCAAGGCAATCGCATCCTTCGGCGACGCCGGTCGCGGAAGCGTTCGCGGGTGCCGGGGCGTCGCAATCCGTGGGACGGACGCCGTCACTCCCTGGTGGTCCGCCGCGAACCGCAGAAAGGCGCGGACGGCCGACATCTCGCGGGCTGCCGACGATGCCCCGAGACCGTCGGCTCGGCGACGTGCAAGAAATCCGCGCAGGTCGGCAGCTTCAAGTGTTGTCAGCTCGGCAGTCGTCGGGACGGCGCCGCGATGAACCGCAAGGAAGTCCAGCAGCCGATAGGCAGTAGCAACATACGCCCGTGCAGTATGCGGGCTGGCTCGGCGTTCCAGCCGAAGTACCTTGTCGAAACGGGCTGCAAGCGCCCGCACGTCCGTCGTCAGGGGTTCAGGGTCCACCGTCGCAGCATAGCGCTGAGGCTGGCTCCTAGGAACAGAAGCAATTCAGAGCCGTGGCGGCCTTCGAGCGGCTGGGCGCCGCGCTGTCCCAGCAGCAGGATCCCCTCGGGCACGGCGTCTGAAAGACGGACGAGCGCCTCCGCACCGATGAGGTCGGAGGCTGGGCCGAACAGGGGATGTCCACGGTTAACCGTGCGGAGTTCGACGGGATCGCCGCCATTGATCCACTGCCGCATCAGCAGGGCTTCGCAATGCTGCACCCCGCTCGAGTCCACGCGGAAGCCCTGAGGGCCGACGATCAGGCCAAGCGCAACAGCGTCCAGGCCAAGGATCAACGGCCATTCCTGCACGACGACATGGAGCAAGTGATCGAAGTCCGTCGCCTCCATGGCGGCGAGCACCGCCTGGTGGATGGCGGCAACGGCGCCCGACTGGCCACGCGCAAAGGCGAGCAGGTCCTCCCGCGCTTCCTCGGCCGCCGCGACGCGTGCCCGCAGCCGCGCCAGCGCGTGATCCTCGAAGGAGAGCAGCTGTCCCATGGTCAAAGTGTAGGGACAGGAAGGTTAACGTCCAGTGGAAGCTGAACTCACCCGATCTTCTGACCGGTCGCTTCCCAATCCTTGAGGAAGGCAGCGATGCCCTTTTCGGTCAGCGGGTGATTGAACAGCGCCTTGATCACAGCCGGCGGCGCGGTCATCACGTCGGCACCGAGCTTGGCGCTTTCGTGGACATGGATCGGATTACGCACGCTGGCGACCAGGATCTCGGTCCCGAAATCGTAATTGTCGTAGATCATCCGGATGTCGGCGATCAGCTCCATCCCCGGGTAGCCAACATCGTCGTGGCGCCCCACGAAGGGCGAAACGAAGCTTGCACCGGCTTTGGCGGCAAGCAGTGCCTGGTTGGCCGAGAAGCAGAGCGTGACATTGACCATGGTGCCCTCGCTGGTCAGCGCCTTGCAGGTCTTCAGCCCATCCAGGGTCAGCGGCACCTTGATCGTGATGTTATCCGCGATCCGGCGAAGGACCTCGGCCTCGCGCATCATCTCCGCATGATCGAGGGCGACCACCTCCGCCGATACGGGGCCGGGGCAAATTCTCGCGATCTCCGTCACGGTCTCGATAAAGTCTCCGCCCGACTTCTTCACCAGGCTCGGGTTGGTGGTCACTCCGTCGAGGAGCCCCGTATCCATCAGCTCGCGGATGTCGGCGAGATCGGCGGTGTCGGCGAAGAACTTCATGGCAAGACTATCCCAAGGGCTGCGGTTGCGCGTGGCTTAGCGGCAAGGCACAGATGGGTCCATGACCGAGCATGTCCTTGTCCAGCGGCGTGGGCCGCACCTTCGCCTTGTCCTGAACCGGGCCGAACGGCGCAACGCGATCACCGTCGCCATGTATGCCGCATTGGCCGAGGCGATCAGCGCCGCTCAGGACGATCCGGAGCTTCGGGTGATCACGCTGGAAGGCGAAGGCGTGGACTTCACGGGCGGCAACGACCTTGCCGACTTCATGAAGGCGATGCCCCAGGACGGGCAGAGCGACATACCGGTGTGGCAGGTGCTGAGGGCGCTCGCTACCAACCGCGTGCCGCTGGTCGCCGCAGTTCACGGCAATGCCATCGGGATCGGCACGACCATGCTGTTCCACTGCGACCTGGTGGTCGCGGAGGAAGGGACCCGCTTCAGGATGCCGTTCACCGAATTGGGATTGGTGCCGGAAGCGGCCAGTTCGCTGATCCTGCCTCGTCTTGCCGGGCGTCAGCTTGCTGCCAAGTATCTGCTGCTTGGAGAGCCGTTCGGGGTCGATGAAGCCGAACGCTTCGGCCTGGTGACGCACCGGGCTGCGGCCGGAGCACTCGAAGAGAAGCTCGGGCAAGTGGTCGCAACCCTGCTGAGCCGCCCGCTCGAGGCGCTTCGCCTTACCCAGCGCCTGCTGCGCGGCACGTCACATGACGAAGTGTTGGAACGGATGGCTTTGGAAAACGGCCACTTTTCCGAACGGCTGACCTCGGATGAAGTCAGGAACGCGATCACCGCCTTCTTCGCTTCGCGCAAGGCAAGTGCCTAACTCGCAACCCAGACCCGCTTTTTCCTCGTCATGGATACCGTCGGCCCCGGGAACATGATGAGGCTTGTCTGCTGGCTGTAGGTCACCGACAAGTCCCAGTAAGTAGAGCCATCCGCCGTCCCCTTCTCGATCTGCGGCGTGGCAAAGGTGCCCGGACCGATCCCGTAAACCGCGTTAAGCATGATGGTTCTTACGTTGGCCTCGGTCGGGGTGGGCCAAAGAGTGGCAGCGCGAGCGCCTTGTCCAAGCGAATGCTGGATCCCGGAATTTGCCCGGAACAAGAGCCCCATCTGATAGATCATGAAGACCATGACAATGAGAACGGGAAGCGCAAAGGCGAACTCGATCACGGTTGCGCCCTGCTGATCACGCAGCATCCGGTTGAGCTTGATCATTGGATCCGTATCCCTGCCTCGGCAGACACCCTGTACTTGCCTTCGGCTGTCATGACTCCGAAGGTAATAGGAAGAATGGGTGCATAATCATCGTAGATGCGAACACTCAGATATCGCGAGGTAACGGCGGTCGAATTGCATTCGTTGAGGTAGGTCGTCCTCTTCACGCCGTTGCAGTATCTCGTGTAAACAACCGTTATCTTGTCGGCGGTCAGACCGCCGCCGGCTTGCTGGATGGCCTCTGTCTTGAGCGTTCCTTCCGGAGTATCAGAGCCGGTCGTCTGCATCTGCTTCTCGATTGCGCGCTGCGCCGCCTGCTCAAGAGCGAGCTTGCGACTGTAGGCACTGCTGATGTCAGCAACTCCAGCAATCATGATGCTCAGCATGATAGAGGACAGGGCAAGCTCAATCGTTGCCGCGCCAGACTCGGATCGCAGGAGTAGCTTGCAAGGGTTGCTCATGCGACAAGCCTCACGCGGATGACATTGCTGCCGCCTGGCTTGCCGCCAGTGGCACATTCGCTGAACAGCTTGATCTTGGAGTTGCCAGTGAACTCCACCCGCTTTCCGATGATCTGAACGCAGGCGGGGCCGGACGTCACATCTGCGCCACCGTTGTACAGCAGCGACCGATTCGGCGTGTAAAGCGCTCCAGTGATGACAGACCCGCCATTCCCGTTGAAACGGTTCTGGCTCTTGCTGTTATCGTCGGTCGCCCTGCGGTCCTGATAGAAGGCGATGCCGGCATAGTCTCCGGTCGTTGGCGCTGTCACATTGACGTCGCCGCCCGTGATCTTGAAATTGCCGGTGTTGGCAGGATCATTGAATTTGGTGAGCAGTACGCTGCAGCTTGTGCATGTGAGACCAACACCGCCGGTCGATGAGTTCATGATGAAATCACCGCCGTTCACGACGTAGGTCGCTGGACCCAAGGTCAAAGACCCCGCGACCTTTACATCGCCATTGATGCATACGATCTCTCCGCTCTTATCAGCCGCCGACCTGTTGATCGGATAATCCTGCTGCTTGTCGGAGATGGTGATCGTGCGAGTGCATTCGGACGAACTGTTCGGCATGGGCGCGCTGGCGTAGGGGTCATCAGCGGGAGGGCTGTAAGGATCGTAGCCTTCGACCTGCCAGCGATTGGACTGCTGAACTGCGCCTGCGGCAGCAAGCCGCTTCGCCTTGACCCACGAACCATTACCGGTGTTCGTGGCCGCGTTCACTGGATTGGCCGAGTTCGCGATGATCGAGCACTTCTCCATGTCGAGTGTCGTGCTGCCACCGATGTCGATGCCGACCACGCTGGCGCGGCGGTCCAGGCCCATGACGCAATATTCGCCACCGCCCGGAACACCGGCGGCCGTTGCAGCCGCAGGGATCACGGGCGCATTTGGAAGGAAGAAGGAACTGAACGTCAGAACCTTGCTGACCTTGATCTCGACCTTGACCTGGTTCGTCATGTCCGACGTGTTCGCCGGGAAAGTGACGATCGCATTTTCCAGCAGAGCCATGCCCGTCTTCTGATTGAGGGCGAGGTCGGCGTTGACCGCATTCACTACTCCGCTGGTATCTCCGCCAGCGCGAACCCGTTCATAGACTCCCGCCATTGCAGCCGAGTCCGCTGCACGCTGAAGCTGCCTTTTCCAGAGCGCCCACTGGATCGTATCCACTGCCAGGCCAGCCGAGCCGACGAGCAGCGGCATTGCGGCGGCAACAACGATGAGCACATTACCACGCTCATTGCGCCGGAGCTTCTTAAGCAGTCGCAGCATGGACAAGAGCCTCGATTTTTGAACCTGTGTAGAGCCCTAGCCCAATCAGGGTGAGCAAATGGCTTCCAGATCTGGTTAATGAATCCTTGGCCCGAGCGGCCTTGAAGGCCGACTGTGTCAGTCATATCATACACCGGCTTCTTGCACGCAGCGCCGGTGGCGGCCATGTTCCGCCAAAGAGGGATAGAAGGACACCATGGCTACTGATCCGAATGCTCAGCAGACTGCCGCTCCGACCGCGACCAAGCTGAAGCTTGATCCGCCGGAAGTGCTGCAACCCGTGGTGCCCCAGGAGGCGGCAGGGCTGGTCCCGCTCAAGGACACAGAGCGGACCGAATTGGAGAAGAAGGTCGACGGCTTTGTCGACGAGCTGGTCGCACTCGACAGCAACTCGCCGGAGTTTGGCAGGAAGGTCGACCAGCTGACCGCCATGGGCCGCAAGGAGATCGCCGAGGCGGCGGGCGCATCGAACCGCTTTCTCGACCGGCCGGTAAAGGCGATCGACAGCGACACCGGGATCGGCGCGGACCTGACGCAGTTGCGATCCACGGTGGAAGCGCTCGACCCCAAGCGCAATGGTGCGCTGACCCCGACCAGGAAGCTGTTCGGGCTGATTCCGTTCGGCAAGTCGATCAAGAACTACTTCCGCCAGTATCAAAGCGCTCAGGGTCACATCAGCGCGATCCTGGCGCGGCTGCAGAGCGGCAAGGACGAGCTGTTGATGGACAATGCCGCCATCGACACCGAGCGGGCCAACCTGTGGAAGACGATGCACAAGCTCGAGCAGATGATCCACATATCGAAGGCGCTCGACGGCAAGCTGGAGGAAAAGGCGGCCGAGCTCGACGCAACCGAGCCGATGAAGGCCAAGGCGATCCGCGAAACGGCGCTCTTCTACACCCGCCAGCGGACCACCGATCTGCTGACCCAAATGGCGGTCACGGTACAGGGCTATCTAGCGCTGGACATCGTCAAGAAGAACAATGTCGAGCTGGTGAAGGGTGTCGACCGCGCCTCGACCACCACGGTGGCGGCGCTTCGGACCGCGGTGACGGTGGCGCAGGCGCTTACCAATCAGCGGCTGGTGCTGGAGCAGATCGGTGCGCTCAACACCACAACCGCTGGCATGATCGATTCGACCGGGCAGTTACTGAAGAGCCAGTCGGCGACGATCCACGAACAGGCGGCGAGCTCGACCATTCCGCTCGAAACGCTGCAGCGGGCGTTCCAGAACATCTATGACACGATGGACTCGATCGACACCTTCAAGCTGAAGGCGCTCGAGAACATGAAGCAGACGGTGAACACGCTCGGCAACGAGGTGGAGAAGAGCCGCGGCTACATCGCCCGAGCGGAGGGCGCGAGCCAAAGCGGAAGCCGGCTGGAGGCCAGTTCGCCCTTTGCGGCGCTTGAGGCCAAGTGAGCGAGACCGACGAGAAAGTCAGCAAGGCGCTGGCCCGCTTCGACCGGGTCATGGCGGTCGTCGACGAGCGACAGGGTCCGCTGGCGACCCAGGCGCGCGAGGAGCGGCAGCGGACCATAAGGCGGTACGGCCGGGCCACGCGCAATGCGGCGCTGGCGCTGCTGGCGATTAGCGTGGCCACCATCGCGCTGGGTGTTGTCACGCCGATCGGGCTGTTCGGCTTCCTTGCCGCGGTGATGCTGGCAGTGGCGGTGGCAGGGCTGCTGTTCATGTGGGGCGCACGCGAGGAGCCGATGACGTCGGTGCCGAAGGACCTTCCCAACGGCGAGATGGTGCAGCGGTTCGGTAGCTACCTGTACCAGAACCGCCGCGCCCTTCCCGCCCCCGCGCAGGAAGTGGTGGACCAGATCAGCGGCAGCCTCGGCACCCTGCGGCAGACGCTGGAGCGAATCGACCCGATGGACCCCGACGCGCAGGATGCAAGGCGGCTGATGAGCATCCACCTGCCCGGGCTTGTCGACCGCTACGCCAAGGTGCCTGAAGCCTATCGCGAAGCGACCGATGGCGAGGGCAAGACCATCGACCAGCGGCTGGTGGAAGGCCTTACAGCCACCCGAACCGCGCTGGGCGAGGTCAGCGAACGGCTGGCCAAGCGGGACGTCGATGCCTTCTCCACCCAAGGGCGCTTCATCGAAAGCAAGTACGGACAGACCGACTGAGCCACCGAAGTTCACTAAGTTCACATAGGGCGGAGGTTCCGCGCCGCTTTCCCCATCCTTGCCGAAACGCTTGCAGGCCAACCACTTGGCCCCAGGGAAAGCAGCTCAAATCCTACTAGGCAAGCCCGCCGACGTAGCGGTCAGTCGCGAGCCTCCGCGACGATCACCTCGGCGCGCTTGAACAAGGCCGGATCGACCCGCGCGCCTGAGGCAGCGGCATTTTCGTAAACCTGTTCGGGCCGTGAAGCGCCGATGATAGCGGACGCGACGTTGGGCTCGCGCAGCACCCAGGCGAGGGCGAATTGGGAAAGCGTCAGCCCGGCTTCGTCGGCAAGCGGGCGCAACTGCTGGACGGCCTCAAGGACCGCCGGGGTCAGCAGGTTCTTCATGAAACCGCCCATTTCGTCGCTGGTGGCGCGGGTGCCCTGCACCGGCGCCTCGCCCGGCTTGTACTTGCCGGTCAGCACCCCCTGCCCCAGCGGCGACCAGACGATCTGTGAAATGCCGTTCGCCGCGCTTAGCGGGATCACCTCAGCCTCAGGATCGCGGTGGAGCAGGCTGTATTGCGGCTGGCTGGAGACGAACTTCTCGGTCCCCGCCATGTCGATCGCGGCCTGGATGCGATCGGCCGGCCATTCGGAGAAGCCAAGATAGCGCACCTTGCCGCTGCGGACGGCGTCGGACAGCGCCTCCATGGTTTCCTCGAGCGGGGTGGCGTGGTCGTAGCGGTGGCATTGGTAGAGATCGATCACGTCGGTCCGCAGGCGCTGCAGCGAGGCGTCGAGCTGCTTGGCGACCTGCCCGCGCGATAGGCCGCGGTCCTGGTCGGACATGGGGAAGTAGAGCTTGGTCGCAAGGACGTAACTGTCGCGCGAGCGGCCGCTCAGCGCCTCGCTAAGGAAAGTCTCCGCGGCACCCCGGCCATAGACGTTGGCGGTGTCGATGAAGTTGATGCCGGCGTCGAACGCCGCGTCGAGGCAGCGTCGCGCCTTGTCGGCCTCGACCCCCACTCCGTAGGTCAGCCAGGAGCCGAGCGAGATTTCGGACACGTGGAGATCGCTGTCTCCGAGGCGGCGGGTCAGCATGATGTAGGACTCCCGGAGGTCAGGCGAGTTCGATGGAATCGATGGTGAGACTTTGCCCATCGGCCAGCGTGACCTCATCGCCTTCGACGCTGCCGAGCATGGCGCGGACCAAGGGCGCGGTGAAGGCGATGCGATCGGTGTCGGGGTCGCTCTCGTCGTGGCCGACAATCAGGATGGTCCGGGTCTGGCCGTCGCGGGTGAAGGTGACGCGGGTGCCGACCGCGACTTCCTCGCCATCGGGCGTGGGGACGAGCTGGGCGGTTGCGCGGCGATTGAGCCAGTAGCGGGCGTCGCGCTGGAGCTTCTTGCGCGCTTCGTCTTCCATCGGCTCGGCAAGCTGGGCTGCGAGCTCGGCCACGCGGGCCTCGATCTGGGCGAGACCGCGCTGGGTGACGAGGTTGGGGCCGGGCGGGATGGGCAGCTCGTACTTGGGTTCGAGATGCTCCTCGTCGCTCTCGCGGCGGAAGGCGACGCTCATGGCTGGCGTGGGAAGTTGGTCATGGTCCCCCATGAACCGCCGATGGCGAGTGTTAGTTGCCGCGGGTGGCGTCGGTCACGTTGCGGTCATGGCCGCTCTTGTCGCTGTAGAAGGCGGCGGCGAACAGCCCGCAGCCGAGCAGCACGGACATGAAGACACCGCCGATCACGGCCACGACCATGTGGAGATAGAGTTCGCCGGTTGCGGCGAGATAGGCGAGCGCGCCTGCGGTGAAGACGACGCCGAACAGAAGGATGAGCTTCATCACCTGTCGGAAGTCAGCGGTGGCCTTGCTGCGGTCATGGGGCATTCGCAGTGTCTATCGCAGGCCAGGGTCGACCGACAGTGGACAGATTGTCCGAGGGGGTCAGCCGATCTCCGCGAGAATCTCGGCGGTGTGCTGACCGAGACGCGGCGGCGGCAGCACGCTGTCCATACGGCTGCCATCGAGCCGGAGCGGACTGCCGACGAGGCGCATGTCTGTCATCTCGCGAAGCATGGCCCGGTGGGTGGCCTGCGGGTCGCCGAGCGCCTCGGCGATGCTGTTGATCGGACCAGCGGGAATGCCGGCGCGCTCGCAGGCTTCGTACCAGTGAGCGGCGGAGGCGGTGCGGGTGATGGCTTCGATCTGCGCGACGAGGTCGGTGCGGTGGGCGATGCGGGCGGCGTTGGTGGCGAGGCGCGGGTCGCTGGCCCAGTCCGGTCGGCCGAGAAGGGCAGCGAGCGCGGCGAACTGGCGGTCGTTGCCCACCGCGATGATCAGCGGCTGATCGGCGCAGGCGAAGGGCTGGTAGGGTACGAGGTTGGGGTGGCTGTTGCCCTGCCGCGGCGGATTGTCGCCGCTGACGAGATAGTTGGACGCCTGGTTGGCGAGCATGGCGAGGCCGCAGTCGAACAGGGCGCTGTCGATGGTCGCCCCCTCCCCCGTCGTGCCGCGGCGGACCAGCGCGGCAAGAATGGCGTTGGCGGTGTAGAGGCCGGTGAAGAGGTCGACGATGGCGACCCCGGCACGCAAAGGACCGCCGCCGGGCTCGTCGTCGGAGAGGCCAGTGATGCTCATCAGCCCGGCCTGGCCCTGGATCATGAAGTCGTAGCCGGCTTGGGCCTTGCGCGGGCCGTCCTGACCGAAGCCGGTGATGCTGGCGTAGACGAGGCGCGGGTTGCGCTGGCGAAGGGTCGCGGCGTCGAGGCCGTATTTGGCAAGTGCGCCGACCTTGAAGTTTTCGACCACCACGTCGCTGCGGTCGGCGAGGCGGCGGACCTGTTCGGCCCCTTCCAGGCTGGCGAGGTCGATGGCGGCGCTGCGCTTGCCGCGGTTGGCAGCGAGGAAATAGGCGGCGGTGCGGGTGCCGTCTTCGTGGTGGACCCACGGCGGGCCCCAGTGGCGGGTGTCGTCGCCCTGCCCTGGCCGCTCGATCTTGATGACGTCGGCACCGAGGTCGGCGAGGAGCTGGGTGCACCAGGGGCCGGCAAGGACTCGGCTGAGGTCGAGGACGCGGATGCCGGCGAGGGGTTTGGTCATGCGCGGCGTTTCCAGGGCTTGCGGTCGGCGAGCACGGCTTGCGCTGCGTTGTGGCCGGGTGCTCCGGTGACGCCGCCACCCGGGTGCGCGCCGGAGCCGCACAGATAAAGGCCGGGGAGCGGCATTCGGTAGTCGGCGGCGCCGATCATCGGCCGCGCACTGAACAATTGGTCGAGGCCCATCTTGCCGTGGAAGATGTCGCCGCCGACGAGACCGAAGCGGCGTTCGAGGTCGAGCGGCGAGTGGATCTGGCGGCCGATGATGCTCTTGGCAAAGCCGGGCGCGTGCTTGTCGACGGTCGCGATGACGTGGTCGGCGACCTTGTCGCGCAATTTGTCCCAGTTGAGCTTGCCGGGGAGCTTGTAGCGGAAATGCTGGCAGAACAGGCTGGCGACGTGCTTGCCGGGCGGGGCGAGCGACGGGTCGAGGGTCGAGGGGATCAGCATCTCGACGATCGGCTGCTTGGACCAGCCGTCGCGCTTCGCGTCATCGTGGGCGCGGTCCATGTAGGCGAGGCTGGGTGCGATGATGATGCCGCCGGTGAGGTGGTCGCCGGGCTCTGGCTTGACGGTGAAGCGCGGGAGTTCGGAGAGCGCGACGTTCATGCGGAAGGTTGCGCTTTCGCAAGACCAGTTCGTCATGTGGGCGTGCGTGGTTTCGGGGACTGCACCCGCTGGCACGAGCTTGTCGAACAGCAGGCGCGGGTTGATGCCGGCGATGACCTGCGGTGCGCGCCACGCCTTGCCGTTGGCGACGACGCCGACCGCCCGGCCCTTGTCGACGATGATCTCCTCGGCCGGCGCGTTGAGGATGATGTCGACCCCGGCTTCGCGCGCGGCCTGCGCCATGGCCCTGGTGATCGCGCCCATGCCGCCGATGGCATGGCCCCAAGCGCCGGGAACGCCGGCCGCTTCGCCGAACAGGTGGTGGAGGAGGACGTAGGCGGTGCCCGGCGTGTAGGGTGAGGCGAAATTGCCGACCACGCCGTCGAAGCCGAACAGGGCCTTCGCAAGGTCGCCCTCGAAGTGGCGGTCGAGGATGTCTCCGGCCGAGCGGGTGACATAGTCGTGGACGATGCGGATCTGGTCGGTCGAGAGGCCGACGAGGTCACGGCCGAGGCCGAGCATGGTGGGCAGGCCGGCGAGGCCCGAGCCGGCTTCGGGCGGAGACTTGAGGATCCACTTGCGGAGCAGCGGCACGACCGTTTCGAGTTCGGCCATGTAGCGGTCGTAGGCGGGGCCGTCCTCCGCGTGGTGGCGGACGATCTCGGCGCGAGTGAGGCCGCCGCGGCCGCTGAGGAGAAAGTCGCCGTTCTCGCCGGGCAGGAAGTTGTCGGTCTTGCGCAGGACGACCTTGAGGCCGTGGCGGGCGAGGTCGAGGTCGCGGATGACCTTGGGCTGGAGCAGCGAAACGGTGTAGCTGGCGGCGCTGTTCCGGAAGCCGGGCAGGAATTCGTCGGTGACGGCCGCGCCGCCGACCTGCGGCTGCGCTTCGAGAAGCAAGACCTTGAGACCCTTCTTCGCGAGGTAGAAGCTGCAGACGAGGCCGTTGTGGCCAGCGCCGATGATGATCGCGTCGTAGGTCACGTCAGCGCATCAGCACTAGTTCTTCGGCCATGGTCGGGTGCAGGGCGACGGTGGCGTCGAAGTCGGCTTTGGTCAGCCCGGCCTTGACCGCGATGGCGGCGGCCTGGAGGACTTCGGGCGCGTCGGGACCGATCATGTGCACGCCGACCACCTTGTCGGAGCCTTCGTCGACGACGATCTTGTAGAGCGCACGCTCGTTGCGGCCGGCCAGCACATATTTCATCGGGCGGAAGTCCGAGGTGTAGGTGCGGATGATGCCGAGCTTGTTCCTGGCCTGGCCTTCGGTGAGGCCGACCGAGCCGATCGGCGGGTGGGAGAAGACCGCGCTCGGAATGCACTGGTAGTCGACGGTGCAGGGCTTGTCGCCGAACTGGGTGTCGGCGAACGCATGACCTTCGCGGATCGCGACGGGGGTGAGCTGGATCCGGTCGGTTACGTCGCCGACGGCGAAGATCGAGGGGACGGAAGAGCGATATTCCTCGTCCACCACCACGGCGCCGCGTTCCGTGAGCGTGACGCCAACCTCCTCGAGACCGAGGCCTTCGGTGTTGGGCGTGCGGCCGATGGCGAAGAGGACCTGGTCGGCAACGATGTCGTCGCAGCCCTTCATCCGGCAGAGGATGGTGCCGTCGTCCTGGCGTTCGAGCGAGTCAAAGCCCGCGTTGAAGCGGAAGTCGATGCCCTTGGCGAGGCTGGTCTTCACCAGGCGGTCGACGATCTGTTCGTCATAGCCGCGCAGGATGGTGTCGGAGCGGTTGACGATGGTGACATGGGCGCCGAGCTGGTGGAACACCCCGGCGAATTCGTTGGCGATATAGCCGCCGCCCGCGATCACCACCCTCTTGGGCATGACCTCAAGGTGGAAGACGTCGTTCGAGGTGATGGCATGCTCGACACCGGGAATGTCGGGGAGCGCAGGCCGGGCACCGGGAGCGAGGAGGATCTTGCCGGCGGTGACGGTGCGGCCATCGTCGAGGCGCAGCGAATGGGGGCCGGTCACGACCGCGCGGCTGTTGAAGACGGTGACGTCGTGATTGGACAGGGTCTGGCCGTAGAGGCCCTCAAGTCGGCTGACCTCGGCCATGACGTTGTCGCGCAGGACCGGCCAGTCGAAGCGGCGCTCTGGAATGTCCCAGCCGAACATGGCTGCGTCGTCGAGGTCCTCGGCGAAGTGAGCGCCGTAGACGAGCAGCTTCTTGGGCACGCAGCCGCGGATGACGCAAGTGCCGCCGACGCGATATTCCTCGGCCACGGCGACCCGGGCGCCGTGCCCGGCCGAGATGCGGGCGGCACGAACCCCGCCCGATCCGGCGCCGACCACGAACAGGTGGAAGTCGAAGGTATCGTCGCTCATAGGCCTGCCTTCTCGATCAGGGCGCGGGTCGAGGGGTCGAAGCGCTCGCGGGTGTCGGGATCGTCGATGGCGCGGGCCATTTCCTTGCCAAGCTCCACTCCGAACTGGTCAAAGGGATTGATGCCGAGGAGCACCGCCTCGGCGAAGGTGCGATGCTCGTAAAAGGCAAGCAGGGTGCCGAGCGCCGAAGGATCGAGCTCGTCGAGCAGGATGGTGGTCGACGGCCGGTTGCCGGGATAGTTGCGGTGGGGATCGTCGGACGCGCGGCCGGTCATCAGCGCGGCTCCTTGCGCAAAGCAGTTGAGGAGGAGCTCGCGGTGGTGCGCAGGGTCCTGCTCGTCCGTGCCTTGCGCCACGGCGATGAATTCGACCGGCACCAGGTGGGTGCCCTGGTGGAGCAGCTGGAATACGGCGTGCTGCGCATCGGTGCCGGTGCCGCCCCACAGGATGGCGGAGGTCGACCCTTCCACCGGCGAGCCGTCGAGGCGGACCGACTTGCCGTTCGATTCCATCACCAGCTGCTGAAGGTAGGAAGGCAGCAGGCGAAGCCGCTCGTCATAAGCGAAGACAGCGCGGGTCGAGGCGTTGAAGCCTTGCGTGTAGGTGAGGTCGGCGAGGGCGGCGAGGAGCGGCACGTTGTCCTCGGCCGGGGCCTCGGCGACATGCTCGTCGACCATGGCGGCGCCGTCGAGCATGGCCTCGAATGCCTCGGTGCCGAGCGCCAGAGCAGCCGGAAAGCCGATTGCGGACCAGAGGGAGTAGCGGCCGCCGACGCTGGGCGCGAAGGACAGGACGCGGGTCTCGTCAATGCCGAACTCGATCGCCTTGTCGGGCGCGGCGGTGATGGCGATGAGGCGGCCGTAGGGATCCTCGACGCCAGCCTCTTCCAGCCAGGCGAGCGCAGCGTCGGCGTTGCGCAGCGTTTCGGCAGTGGTGAAGGTCTTGGAGGCGATGGCGACGAGCGTGGTCGCGGGGTCGAGCCGGCCGAGCGCCTCGTCCACCGCCTGGCCGTCGATGTTGGAGAGGATCTCGACCCGGTAGCGGCGCTCGGTGCGGCCGAGGGCGTCGACCAGCAGAGCGGGACCAAGGGCGGAGCCGCCGATGCCGATGTGGAGGACGCCGGTGATGTCGCCGAACGCCCCTGCCTCGATGGCGTCGACCAGCGCCCGCATCCGGCCGCGGCGCTGTGCCGCGAGGGCGACCGCGTCTGGGGAGCCGAACCCGCGCTCGGCCGGGTGCTCCGCCGCGCGGCCCTCGGTCGGGTTGACGACTTCGCCGGCGAACAGCCGGGCAAGCGCGTCGTAATAGTCGTCAGTCTTCAGACCGGCGATGGCGTCGCGGGTGAGGTGAGTCTTGGACAGGTCGAAACGGATGCCGCCAAGGTCGTGAGCGAAATCCTCTGCCCGTGCGGGGTCGGCGGCGAACAATTCGGCAAGGGTGGCCGAGGGGCAGTCGGCCGGGAAGGCGCGCGGTGATGTGGGCGAAGGCATGCGGTGGACATAGCGAGGGCGGTCGTGAAATCCACCCTGCCCTGCTTGACCACACGCCCTGCCGCAGCCCAAGGCCGTCCGGCATGGCACAGGTGACAAAGGACAAGGTGGGCAAGTCGGACGGGGAGTCCGGCGGCGGCCTGCTGCGCGGGCTGCTGCTCATCCTGGTGCTGGCGTGGATCCTGCGCAGCCTGATCGCCGCGCCGTTCAGCATACCCTCGGGATCGATGTTGCCCGGGCTCTATGTCGGCGACTACCTGCTCGTGTCCAAGTGGAACTATGGCTACAGCCGGGCGAGCTTCCTGTTCGGTTTTCCGCCGATCAGCGGGCGGTTGTTCACCAGGCTGCCGGAGCGCGGCGACGTGGCGGTGTTCCGTGGGCCGGCCGGCAACGACGTGATCAAGCGGGTGATCGGGCTGCCGGGCGACACGGTGGGAACGACCGGCGGGCAGGTCGTGCTGAACGGCAGGCTGCTGGCGAGGAGGTCGATGGGTGCAATCGGCATTCCGGTCAGTGCGAACAGCCCGTGCCGGGCGGTGGTGCCGCGGGTGGACGCCGGACGCTGCCTGTTCACCGCCTTCCGTGAGACGCTTCCGAACGGGAAGAGCTTCGTGGTGCTGGACCAGATCGACAATCCAGCCGTGGACGAGTTCGGACCGGTGCGAGTGCCCGAGGGGCACGTCTTCCTGATGGGAGACAATCGCGACGACAGCGCCGACAGCCGGATCGCGCCCGACTATGGCGGCATGGGCTTTGTCCCGGTGGAGGCGCTGATCGGCAAGGCGCAGACGACCTTCTGGTCGACCGACGGCAGCGCGTCGTGGCTGCGGCCCTGGACCTGGATCAGCGCGGCACGGTGGGAGCGGATCGGAATGGCGCACTGATGAGCAATATGGCCAAGTTCGTGAGCGAGCGGCTGGGTCACGCCCCGCGCGACCCCAGGCTGTTCGAGCGGGCCCTGACGCACGGCAGCGCAGGGCGGGACAGCTATGAGCGGCTGGAATTCCTGGGCGACCGGGTCCTCGGGCTGGTGATCGCACGCTGGCTGTTCGAGCGTTTTCCGGACGAGCCCGAAGGCAAGATGAGCCGGCGCTACAATGCGCTGGTGGCGCGGGAAACCTGCGCCGAGGTCGGGCGGGACTGGGGCGTTCCGGCGCTGGTGCGGCTTGGCAAGCAGGCGCGCGAGGATGGCGCGCAAGCCTCCGACAATGTGGTGGGTGATGTGGTCGAGGCGCTGTTGGGCGCGGTGCTGCTGGATGGCGGGCTGGACGCGGCGGAGCGGCTCATCCGGAACAGCTGGGCCGCCTACCTCGACGACCAGAAGAAGGCGCCACAGCATCCCAAGTCGCTGTTGCAGGAAGTGGCCGCGGCACGGGGGCTGAAGGCTCCGGTCTACGAGCTCCTGGGGCAATTCGGGCGGCACCATGCACCCACCTTCCGGGTCAAGGTGACCGTCGGCGGCGCGGGCGAAACCGAGGCCGAGGGGGCGAGCAAGCAGGAAGCGGAAACGGCGGCTGCGGCTGCCTTGCTGGAGAAGATCTGTTGAGCAAGCGGTGCGGTCTGGTGGCGGTGATCGGCGCCCCGAATGCGGGCAAGTCGACGCTGGTGAATGCGCTTGTCGGCCAGAAAGTGGCGATCGTCAGCCCCAAGGCGCAGACCACCCGCGCCCGGCTGATGGGCATCGCCATCGAAGGCGACAGCCAGATCCTTCTGGTCGACACCCCCGGCATCTTCTCGCCCAAGCGGCGGCTCGACCGCGCGATGGTCAAGGCAGCCTGGGAGGGTGCGGAAAGCGCCGACCGGCTGGTGCTGGTGGTGGACGCCGCGGCAAGCATCGGTCAGCGGGCCGAGATGGTGCTTCAGGGCATAGAGGGCCGGCCGGAGCCCAAGATCCTGGTGCTGAACAAGGTCGACATCGCCAAGAAGGGCGACCTGCTGAAGTTCGCGACGGAGCTGAGCGCGCGGCTGGAGCCTGAACAGGTGTTCATGGTCTCCGCCACCAGCGGCGATGGGGTGGCGGACGTGAAGCGGCACCTGGCGGCGGCCATGCCCGAGGGGCCGTGGCACTACCCCGAGGACCAGCTGAGCGACGCCACCGACCGGATGGTGGCAGCGGAACTGACCCGCGAGCAGCTCTATCTTCAGCTACATGCCGAGCTTCCGTACGCAAGCGCGGTCGAGACCGAAAAGTGGGAAGAGCGAAAGGACGGCTCGGCGGTCATCCACCAGCAGATCCTTATCGAGCGCGACAGCCAGAAGGCGATCGTGCTGGGCAAGGGTGGGTCCAAGCTCAAGGCGATTGGTGCAGCGGCGCGTGAAGCGATCGGCGAGCATCTCGGGCGCAAGGTGCACCTGTTCCTGCACGTCAAGGTTGCCCCGCGCTGGAGCGAGGACAAGGGCCTCTACGAGGACATCGGGCTCGACTGGACCAACTAGGCGAGCAGTTCCTTGACCCACGCCGGAACGATCTCGGAGGCATGCCCAAGGCGCGTCTCGTGGAAGAAGATGCTGCCCTGGCTGGGATCGAGGTTGAGCTCGATACAGTGGGCGCCAACGTAGCGGGCAGTCTGGACCAGGCCGGCGGCGGGGTAGACCGCGCCTGAGGTACCGATCGAGACGAACAGGTCGCAGGAGCGCACGGCCTCGTCGATGCGATCCATCTCGTACGGCATCTCACCAAACCAGACGATGTCGGGACGGACCTGGCCGGGAGCATCGCAGGACGGGCAGAGCGCGCCCTCGCCCATCGGCCCCGTCCAGGCGAAACGCTCCTCACAGTGCAGGCACCAGCCTCGCTTGAGCTCGCCGTGCATGTGGATCAGGCGCCGCGACCCAGCGCGTTCGTGCAGGTCATCGACATTCTGAGTGACCAGCAGAACGTCACCAGGCCAGTGCCGCTCAAGATCGGCAAGTGCGAGGTGAGCGGAGTTGGGCTCGACGGCATCAAGGTGAGCTCGGCGAGCGTCATAGAAGGCGTGAACCAGCTTGGGATCACGAGCAAAGGCCTCGGGCGTGGCAACATCCTCGACGCGATGCCCTTCCCACAATCCATCGGCAGCGCGGAAGGTCGGGACACCGCTGTCGGCGGAGATGCCGGCGCCGGTGAGGATGACGAGGGATCCTCCATTCTGCCAACGGCTGGCAACCATCCTGCAACCTTTTTGTTTACACTATTGTCAGCAATCGCTGCGCATAGGATAAGAAACTCATGTATCGCCACGCCATCGGCATCGATCCTTCCGATATCGACCACATGGGTCACGTAAACAACAGCGTGTACCTGAAGTGGGTTCAGGAGGCAGTCGTCCGCTATTGGGAAGGTGTCGCTCCGGCCGAGGCCGTCGGGCGGCACCTGTGGGTGGCCCTCAAGCATGAGATCGAGTTTCGGCGCCCGACCTTCCTTAACGACGTGGTCGTGGCCGACGTCATCGCTGAGCGGGTGCAGGGTGCAAGGGCCCTGTTCACCACCGTGATCCGGCGGGGCGAGGATGTGCTGGCCGAGGTGAAGAGCACCTGGTGCTGCCTTGATGCGACCTCAATGCGTCCTGCGCGCCTTGCAAAGGATGTGGTGAGCCGCTTCCTTCCAGCCTGATCCAGTTGCCTCCGACGAGGCAGGTCGCCAAGGTGGGCTCATGCGCCCCAAGACCGAACCGCTGCGCCTCACCCTTATCGCTCCTGCCGGCAGGATGGGTAGAGCCCTCGCCGATGCGGTTTCGGAGGACCCTTCCTTCGCAATCGATCCCGACCATGGGGACGTCATCATCGACTTTTCGGCTCCGGAGGCGCTTGCTTCCTCTCTCGACCACGCCACCCGGTCCTCAGTGCCGATCTTGATCGGGACTACCGGACTTGACGATTTTGCGGGTCGTAGGATTGCGGAAGCGAGCCGCTCGGTCGCAGTGTTGCGCGCGTCTAATACCTCGCTGGGCGTGGCATTGCTTGACGAACTTGTTGAGCGAGCCGCCCGAGTTCTTGGCAAGGGCTGGGATGTGGAGGTGCTGGAAATGCATCACCGCCTCAAGCGTGATGCGCCGTCAGGAACGGCCCTGAGCCTCGGCGAGGCAGTAGCGCGTGGTCGCAGTAGGGTGATGCACGCAGACGCTCCGAGGAGCGGACGAAGTCTGCAACGTGACGACGATGCAATTGGCTACGCCAGCCTCAGAGGGGGAACAGTCGTCGGCGATCACGACGTGATCTTTGCCGGCAAAGAGGAACGCGTGGTGCTCTCACACCGAGCCGAGAACCGCATGATCTTCGCTCGGGGTGCGCTAGTGGCCGCGCGCTTTCTAGCGGACCAATCACCTGGCCTGTACGGCATGCGAGACGTGGTTGCGGCATTGTGAGGAAGGCCGAGGCCGCTGAATTCTACCTTCGTCTCGCGGAACTCAATCCGGAGCCGCAGGGCGAATTGGAGTGGACCAATCCCTACACACTGCTGGTGGCGGTGGCTCTCTCAGCACAAGCTACGGACGTCAGCGTCAATCTAGCCACCAGACGGCTGTTCCAGGTTGCCGACACGCCTTCGAAAATGCTTGCACTGGGCGAAGATGAAGTTCGCGACCACATCAAGACGATCGGCCTTTTCAACACCAAGGCCAAGAACCTCATCATCATGGCGACACAGCTTTTGCAGCGACATGGAGGTGAGGTTCCGCTGGAGCGGGACGCGCTCGAGCAGCTGGCGGGTGTCGGTCGCAAGACAGCAAATGTCGTGCTCAACACAGCTTTCGGGCAGCCCACGATCGCGGTCGACACTCATGTATTCCGCGTCAGCAACCGGACAGGTCTCGCAGCTGGCAAGACGCCGCTGGAGGTCGAGAAGAAGCTGGAAAGGATCACTCCTGCCGAATTCAAGCGGCATGCGCATCATTGGTTGATACTGCATGGCCGCTATATCTGCAAAGCACGGTCACCAGATTGCTGGCGTTGCCCGGTGGTGGAACTCTGCCGCTACCGTGACAAAAAGCTACTCGCGCCTAAAACCAGGACCGGTGGAAACGCGACCCTAGCCCGGTGAGTAGCTCGTACTGTGATAATCCTGTCTGAGCAGCGGCTTTTTCAAGATCAAACTCCACATCAACCCAGTCGCCGTCTGCTAGAGCGGGCGCCGCAGTGGCATCCAGCGTCACCAGGTCCATGGAGACGCGTCCAATGACAGGCAACACCGCACCTTCGAAAGTTGCGGCCCCTAATGAGGAGAAGGCTCGCCGATATCCGTCGGCATATCCGATGTTGATGACGGCCACGATGAGATCGCGGGGTGCGATAAAGGTCGCATTGTAGCCGACCGGGTCGCCCGCAGGCACCTGTCGGACCTGCAGGACTTGAGCACGGGGGGTGCAAACCTGTTGGATCTCCCCACGTGCTGCTCGGCAGGGTATGCCGCCGTACAGAGCCAGACCTGGCCGCACGAGATCAAAGGAATATTCCTTGCCGAGATAGATACCGGCGCTGTTCGCAAGGCTGTAGCGCTTGGCAGCCACGGCGTGAGCGACCGCACGGAAGCGCTCGAGTTGCAAACCATTCAAAGCGCTTTCTTCATCAGCGCAGGAAAGGTGACTGTGAAGAGTGTGGATGGTGAGACCATCAAGACAGCCGAGATCGTCCAGAGAGATGCCTAGGCGGTTCATGCCGGTATCAACCATCACGTCGCATGGCGCTTGTGACCATGAGCTGCCCTTCCAACGGACAACTTGCTGCGGACTGATCAGAACGGGTCTCACACCCGGGAACGGCACATCGTCTGGGCCGATGCCGTGCAGCACCGCCAAGGTTCCAGCGTCTAGGAAGCTAAGTTCCGCGGCTTCGTTCCAGGTGGATACAAAGAAGTCGCGACAGCCTGCCGTGAGCAGCACTTCCGCCACCGCTGACACGCCGAGGCCATATGCATCAGCCTTGATTGCAGCACCCGTAAGAGTACCGGCGCGCTCAGCGAGCTGGCGGTAGTTCGCACGCAACGCACTTTTGCTGAGCTGCAAGGTCAGAGGTGAATGCATGCCGCGCTCTAGCGACGGCAACTCACATGGTCGAGAGCTCGGCTCCGTACAATGCCGAAGCCGAGCATCTAGGCAGCTAACCGCGGACAGGCTCCGCGGGCGGTGGCGGCGGGGGTGGCGGCGGGACCGGACAGGCATCGGTCGCCAGCACCACAGATCCATCCGGGCAGGTCTGTGTCTGCGGCGGGGGTGGAGGCGGAGGCGGAGCCGGTTCAACGACGGGAGCGATGACCTCTGGCTGTCGACCCAAGTTGAAGATCAGGCTTGCCAAAAGCGAGTGCGAGCGAAAACGGCCTTCGAGATTCTCAACTGCCGTGGGATTGGTAGCATCTGTGAAATCAACCTCGGTCCGAAAGTACCGGTACTTAAGGCCGAGATCGACATTATAGCTGACAGGTACGCGCATGCCGGCAATTAGTTGCCACGCTAGCGAACGATCGCTGCCACTCACACCGCGTCCAGGAGCGACATTGGGGCCAGATATGATATTCTGGAGCCTTACGCGTGAGATCCCAAGCCCACCGCCACCGTAGACCTGAAGCCCATCATCCTTGCCGAAGTCCAAAAGGAGGTTCGCCATGGCGGAAAGCGCCTTGGTTGAACCGTCGATGGTGAGAGGACCCGTGTTGTTGAACTGGACGGCTGGAGCAACGGTGACGCCGGTTGCAGCAGCCCTTTTCCAGGCCAATTCGGCTTCAGCTCGAATAAGTCCCAGATCGTAACCGACAACTGCATCCACGTCGACGCCGGTCTTATGATCTACCACAATGCCATTCGGAACCGAAAGTGTCCGAAGCTGGTAATCAAGCCTGAGCTTCTCCGGCTTCATGGCGCCACCCTCGAACCCGATGTAGGGCAGCCCATCGCGAGCAGAAGCGGTGGACGAAGCAAAGGCCAGGGCAGCGGCAGTGAGCAGAACAGATTTAGACGGCATACGTCCCCCTCCTCGAAAGGTCGGGCACCTTAATAGGGGACCCACATGGGTTGTTCCCCCCCTTTGTTTCACCCCCGCTCTGAAATGCAGCAGCTGTGGCTTTCAGGTCACCCTACCTCCCGATCAAACCGTGCTCTCGCATTGCATCAAGCACCTTCGCCAAGGCGTTTCTTGCCTCTGCATCAACCGTTTGACCACCGATGGCGTTGGCAATCGGCAATTGCTGCTTCGCAATCACGGGCACACCATCGATCAGTACCTTGGCAGCTGACACGGTCCCCACGGTCCAGCTATCACCAAGGAAGCGCCAATGCTGGCCACTAATCCGATCCAGTAGCTGAAAGCCTTCGAAGGGATTTACGAAGCGCCATCCGCCGTAAGTCCAGCATGCCACGCCGTGAGCGTGACCTGACCAGTCACCAACGGGTTCGGAGCCACAGATATACGACAGGCCGATCTCGGGTGATTGCGGCGGTGTATCGGACGGAGCACCTTCACAGCATCCTTGAATAAGAGCATCAAGTAATATGGTTGCGTAGAAGTAGACGTAGGGCTTCTTCGAGTAAGGATCGCGAAGGATGCTCGTCTCGGCGCGCTCGGTGATGATGTAGCCGGCCTTGAAGTTACCGAAGGCGATCGACAGGCTGCTCGCCGCCACGTCGGGCATGTCCTCGGCTTCGATCACCGGATAGCCGAGCAGGGTCGATGGCTGACCCGCTACCATGCCGCTCTGCCAGATAAAGGCACCATCGGTGGTCTTCATCTTGCGCACCACCGCCGCCGTGGCCGAGTTCATCACGAACACCGCACCCTGCCGGTAGGGCTGGCGCAGCGATTGCACGAGATCGACCAGCTTGTCCTGCGGGTTGGTGGCCGGGAAACCGCCAGCCACGCCGGTACCGATCGTCTGCAGGGTGCCCACCGGGCGAACGCCATCGGCAGTCGTCGCGGTCGGCGACGAGAGGAAGCCGAGCGGCTGGTTGGTGCCGGTGCCCTTGACGAAGGCCGACCCTTCGGCCCGCGCGAACTCGGTTGCAATCTCGTTGGCGAGCCATGCTTCGACGTCGAACATGGCGTCGTCCAGCATGTGCTGCGACGCGGCCGGGTTGGCGTACAGCTCACCCGACGCGGGAACGATCTCGGTGAAGGTTGGAGTTGCCGTCTCCGGCCGCAGCGCTTCGAAGCCGACCCACCCCGACGGCGTGCCGCCGCTGGAAATCAGCTTGCGATAGTTGGAGCTGCCGATCTTCACCACATTGGCGATGCGACGGATGGGCGAGATTGCCACAAGCGTGCGGTCGATCACCTCGTCAATCTCGCGCGGCACGGCATGGCCGCCAGCACCTGCGCTGGCATTGTCGACCGACTTGCCCTCAAGGGCGCTCTCGCCGGTACGGAGGAAGTCGCCAAACCCTTCCTGCGCTGCGCTCTTCAGTTCCGTACCAAGGTGCGGACGTCCCGCCTCAACCAGATTGGTGCGAAGCTTCGCCTTCAATTCGTCAATCTCGGCACGAAGGCCGCTGACGCCATCATTCTGCTGCAGAGCCGCAAACGACTCTGCAAGCGAATCAGCCTTGAATTCCATGCATGTTCTCCAGTGTGGAATTGTAACATCGTAACCTTCCTGGTTACGAAGCAACCTTGTGGATGCAGGCGAGCGGCTGCATTGGCCGCCGCACCAGACTCACCTCCAGAAGTTCGAGATCGCGTATCTCGCGCGTAGCCGGCCCTTGCTCCGCGTCTCTGACCCGATAGCCGAAGCTCAGGCCCGACAGCCGCCCCTGCTGGAGCTCGCGCGCCAGCAGGCGCCCGAACTCGTCGTCATTCAGCCTCCCGATGACCTGCAGTCCCCGTGCATCCTCGGCGAGGTGCTCGATCCTACCGACTTGGTGTCCGGGCTGGTGCTGCCACAGCAAGGGCACATTGCCGTTGCGCCGCAGCGACTGCCGAAAGGCACCCGCACGCACGATGTCGCCGCCCCGATCGATGCGGTCGAACACCGACGCATAGCCGGCAAAGCGCAGCCCTCCTCGGACCCGCTCGATGCGCATGGGTCAGTTCCTCAGCAAGGCGCGAAGGTTCGACTGGTAGGCAAGCGATACCATCAATCCGGCAAGCACGATCCGGACTGTCCATCGCGCTACTGTCTGCCAGGCGGACTTCTTGACGTCCCGCCAGGTCCCGAGCAGCTCCCTGAGCTCGTCCATGTCGCGCCGCGCCCGGCCATCCTCCAGGCCGAGCGCCGCAAGAGCCCGGCTGGCCCCTGCTTCGCTGGCCTCTTCAACCATTGCCTGCAAGACCACGAAGTTGACGGGTTGCCCTTCTGCACTGGCAATCAGCCTGGTGAGCAGTTCGTCGGCTGCGGGCCGACTCAACGCCCATTGCCCTTGGACTCGAAGCCAAGCATCTCGCGCTTCTCCTCGGCGGAGATGAAGTCGGCCTGTGCCACCATCTGCCACAGCCGCTCGCGATCTTCGGCAAGTTCGCTGATCGCGTCGGTATCGACGGCCAACTTGATCGGGCCGACCCAGTCGCGCAGTGCTTCAGACACTTCGCCAAGGATGCGTTCGGCAAGTGGAAGAACCGTTTGCCGGTACAATGCCCGGCCCGCCTCCCGCATGTTGCTGTAGGAGGTGTCGCCAGGCAGCCCGAGCAGCACCGGCGGAACACCAAAGGCCAGTGCGATGTCGCGCGCCGCGGCCTCCTTGACCGCCACAAAGTCCATGTCGGTCGGGCTGAGGCCGAGCGACTGCCACCGCAGGCCGCCTTCCAGCAGCATCGGTCGTCCCGCATTGTTGCTTCCACTGAACTGCCGCTCGATCTCTTCGCGCAACCGCTCGAATTGGGTCGCGCTCATCGTCGCGCCGTCCGGCGGATCATAGGTCAACGCGCCAGAGGGCCGCGCCGCATTGTCCAGCAGCGCCTTGTTCCAGCGGCTCGCCCGATTGTGGATCGAGGCCGCCGCGCTTGCCGCGTCGAGACACCCGAGGCCCTGCTGCTCTCCCAATGGGTTGAGTGACTTGATGTGGATCAGCTGCACCCGCTCAAGCGCATCATGCCGATTGATCCGCACCGTCCTGCGCCCGGCCTTGTAGACATAGGCCCGCGCCCAGCCACGGTCGTCGGTGTCGATCGTGATCCGATCGGGTTGCAGCATGAACAGCTCGGCCGGCGTACCAAGCGCCTCCACCAGCTGGAGATAGGCATTGCCGTGCAACAGGAGCGATGCGGCCGTTTGCTCCAGGAGATTGGCCCGCCCGATCAGACCTGCTGCTTCCGGGTTTCCCTCGACCGCATAGATCTTGAGGGCACCGACCGCCCCCGCCACCATCCTGACGGCACGCTGCCCGATTGGGTTGCCAAGAAAAACTTCCTTCAGCTGAGCCTGGTAGCCAGTCGGGAAGAGGCTTCGCTCGCTTGGCACCGCGTACGACAGGAACATCGGCGGGACGTCCGCCGACTTGCGTCCGAACCACCGCATCTCAGATCCTTTGCTGATCGGGCAACCATTCCGCGATTCGCCCCAGTGTTCATACTTGTGCCAGAAAAGCGTGACGATGTCAACTGTTTTGTGCCTTTCCGGTTCGTTTTAGCATTCTGCAATTGCTTGCGCTTGCTTCCGTGCCCCTCCTGTGCGAAGGAGCCGCCTCCGTTGCTGCAGACTCGTTTGCGGCGCGGGATCAGAATACCGACGACAGCCGGAGGGGTGTCCGCATGGGGCGGGCGCCAGCGATCGGCCAACATGAGAGAACCGCATGCCGCTCTACGAGCATGTCTTTCTCGCAAGGCAGGACCTGGCTCAAGCCCAGGTCGACGCCCTTGCCGAGACGGCAACCAACATCATCACCGAACACGGCGGAAGCGTCGTCAAGGCCGAGACCTGGGGCCTTCGCGGCCTCGCCTATCGCATCGCCAAGAACCGCAAGGCTCATTACGTGATGCTCGACATCGACGCCCCGGCTGCTGCGGTTGCCGAGCTTGAGCGCCAGACCGGCATCAACGAAGACGTCATCCGCTTCATGACCATTCGCGTCGACGAGCATGAGAATGGCCCCTCGGCCATGATGCGCCGCCAGGAGCGTGACCGTAGCGACCGCGGTGATCGTGGCGACCGTCCCGACCGTGGTCCGCGCGGTGATCGCGGTGATCGCGCTCCGCGCGAAGAGATGGGAGCCTAACTCATGGCCCGTGCATTTTTCCGCCGCCGCAAGTCGTGCCCCTTCTCGGGCAAGGACGCTCCCCGGATCGACTACAAGGACGTCCGCCTGCTGCAGGGCTTCGTGTCCGAGCGTGGCAAGATCGTCCCCAGCCGCATCACCGCGGTGAGCACCAAGAAGCAGCGCGAGCTGGCCAAGGCGATCAAACGCGCCCGCCACATCGGTCTGCTCCCCTACGTGGTCAAGTAAGGAGCACGTCTCATGGAAGTCATCCTGCTTGAGCGCGTCGAGAAGCTCGGCGCCATCGGCGATGTCGTTACCGTCAAGAACGGTTTCGCCCGCAACTACCTTCTGCCTCGCAAGAAGGCGCTTCGTGCCAACGAAGCCAACCGCAAGCTGTTCGAAGCCAATCGCGCCAAGATCGAGTCCGACAATGCTGAGCGCCGCTCGGCTGCGCAGGACTCGGCCAAGAGCGTCGACGGCAAGACCGTCCAGCTGATCCGCCAAGCCTCGAACACCGGCCAGCTTTATGGCTCTGTCAGCGCCCGCGATATCGTCGAAGCCCTTGAGGCCGACGGTGCCAAGATCGCCAAGAGCCAGGTCGTCCTTGATCGTCCGATCAAGTCGATCGGCATGCACGAAGTGCGCGTCGTCCTCCACGCCGAGGTTGCGGTCACCGTCAAGGTGAACGTCGCCCGCTCGCCAGAAGAGGCCGAGCTGCAGTCGCAGGGCGTCGATGTCATGGCCCAGATGTTCGAGCGTGATAACGCCGGCTTCACCGAGGCTTATGACCCGAATGCCGAGCCTGGCACCATTGCCGAGGAAGGCGAAGCGGAGGCCGAGCAGACCCCCGCGGCCTGATCGCACTTCTACTGACTACGGGATTAGGGCCGTCCGGAGTATCTCCGGACGGCCCTTTCGTTTGATCGCAACCACTTCGGTCCGGCGCAACCGGGCGGAACGGCACCCCTCCTCAGCGCTTTACCCCTGCAAGAGCATGGGGAAATGGAGGAGAGACAGATGAACGCCGACGAACGCACCCCTGGCCAGCAGGGCTATGGCGAACAGACCTCGCAGCAGGCTGACGGGGCCAAGGGCCAGCAGCAACAGATCGGCCAGCAGCAGGATGGCGGCACGTCGACAGGTCAGGCAAGCTATGGGAACAGTGGCGACACTGGCTCCGCCACCCTCAGCCAGAACAGCACCAGCCTTGGCCAGGAAAGTGACATCGGGCAGTCCGGTCAAGGCCGTGACACTGGCCTGTTCAGCGGCTCGGATGACGACCTGGGCAGCAGCACGGGTCGCACTGGCATCGACGGAAGCATGGACCAGTCCGGTCAGTCCGGCACCAGGCCAGGCAGCAATGAGGGCGGCAGCACCGGACGTGCCGGCATCGAAGGCAGCCTCGATACGCAAAGCGACGAAGGTCTGAGCACGGGCCAGGCAACTGGCCAGCAGGCCTCGGGCAACCAGAACTTCGCCGACCAGGGCCAGGGTGCCATGAGCGAAGACCTTCTGGGCTCCGACAGGGACAGCGGCACCACCGATATCGAAGTCGAGCGATCGCAAGGTCGCGAGAGCGACATCGAGGGCAGCAGTCTCTAACAAGGCCACGGAGCGCATCCAGCCAGGATGCGCTCCGCTACCTATCCGAACTCGGCTCTCCCCCTAAGCGATGCGGTAGAAGTCGGCCACCCGGTCGAGTGCCATCTTCAGCACGAGCTTTCCTGCTCGAGCAGGCCACCCCAAGGCCGTCTCTGCATCCCGCATCCCCTCACCCGCGCAGACGACGCGCCACAGGATGTCCGCCATGCCCGTCCCGGCTGACTCCAGCGCCCCATCAAAACGGGCCTTGGCGCTTGCTTGCTGCTCGGTTCGATCAAGGCGCCCTTCCCGCGCCTGACCCCGCGCCAGCGCCGGTGCTGGATCCCAGCGCATGGTCACGCATGGGGAGAGATTGGCACGTTCCCAGTCGGCACGCAGGCGCTCCCCGGCATCGAATTGCCTCCTGTCGAGATGGCCATGCTTGTGAAGCCATCCAAGCGGGGATTCTACCTGGTTCACAGTGACTGACCGACGAACCTTGCGGGTGACCTGCCCGGCATCCTCCACACGTTTTTCAACCAAGGAACGATTGTTCAAAGCCCTTCTCCCCTTCCGATTCGGCCAACACTTGCCAGATCGGCTTGAATGTAGGACAGAGGAAAACACCACAGAGGTTAGAGGGGGCTTGGAATGATCACTCGTATTCGTGAAGTCCGCAAGGCCAAGCGCATGACCCTGGATGATGTGGCGCGTGCGTGCAGCCCGGCCACCACTCCGCAAACGATTGGTCGCCTCGAAACGGGCATGCGAACCGTGTCGATCGGCTGGCTGAACCGGATTGCGGATGCACTTGGTGTCGCTCCGACCGACCTCGTTGATCATCCCGCTGCCGAACAGCTTCAGGTAATTGCGCTGCTTACCGGCGACACTGCCGCCGCTCCCAAGAAGGCCCAGGTGGTTCTGCCACCTAGACCAGAACCTGCTCAGGTCGCGATCCTCGTCACTGCCAGTGTTGCGGACTATCGAACTGGTGATGAGCTATGGTGCGATCGCCTTGAACCTGATCAGTTCGGCCGAGCGCTCAACCGCGACGTACTGGTGCCTCGTCCGGGGGGACGGTTCCAGTTCGGTCGCCTCCTCGCCCGAGAAGAAGGCAAGCTTCACCTTCTGCCGCTCGGCAGCGGTGCCCGGCAGGTGGTCGTCAGCGATCCGACCTTTCTCGCCCTTCCATCCAGGCTGGTTCGCAAGCTAGGCTGACGCGCATCGGCCGGCCTCGCTCCACCTGGCCTGTGGTCTCGTGCACGGTCGGGCGCGCCCCGGCAGACCTGGGCCAGGCACAGCAATTGTCTTCAAAGCTGCTGTGCGCGCGCACCTTCGGCAGTCGCGGGCACTCCCGATACGCTAGCCTGCACGTGTCACCCTGTTTGCAAATGCGCGGTGAAGATTGGGAGGCAACACAGGCTATGGCGAAGGGCGGCCCTCCACGCCCAAGGTTGACCAGCACCCAAAAGACTGAGAAAGGCGCCACCTCTCCACGGGGGGCGCTTAGCTCAGTTGGTAGAGCGGCTCGTTTACACCGAGTAGGTCGGCGGTTCGAACCCGTCAGCGCCCACCATCACCTCAGGCCGTGCCGGCTCCGCCCGCGAACGTAGGGGGACGATAGCTCCTTTGCCGCTTGAGAGCGCATGGCACCCACACCGGGCATAGCTGCTGATGCCCTGCCGGCACTCAGACGGCCGACATACCGACCTCCTGGAAGTAGCGTCGCAAGCCTGCACTCGTCGCCGGCGCCATTTCGATGAACACCCGCCGGCCATCGTGCGGATCGTCGCGGCGTACCAGCAAACCGCGATCGGTCATTGACTTGATCCAGCGTAGCGCCGTGGTCGCCGGCACGGCTGCCGCAATGCACAGGCTGGACACGGGAACCCGGTGCTGGACGAGTTCGGCTTGAAGGAGGTCGAGCAGCATGTCCCATGCGGGATCCGCAAACAGGTCCGATGGGAGGTATGTCGAGCGGAGGCGCCGTGCCCTGATCATGGCGCGCAGCGCTTCAGCCGAGACATTGGGAACGTCCGCCCGCGGCGGTGCCATGGTCGCGGGCGACAGCGGAGGCCCTGCCGACGCGGTGCTCAACCTTGCGAGCGTGGAGGCGATGCGGCTGACCTCCTCGCTCAGCTGCCGCAGCCGGGCGGCACTTGCATCGCTTGCAACGTCGCGAGCGCTGCCGACATGCTGCGGCTGGATTGCGAGCGACAGCGTGGCAAGCCGTTCCATGTCATCGGCGTTGACGAGGAGATCGACATCTGCGTCGGCGAGATCGGCGAGGACGTGATCAACCTGTTCAAGCCTGGTCGCGACCACCACGCCGAAGCGCTTGCGCGCGGACTCGCGCCCGGCTCGCTCCAGCAGGCGACGCACGGGCAGCGTGGGCTCCTCGTCCAGTTCGATCCACAATGCAGAAAGCGTTGCGCGCTCGTCGAGCGCCTCCATCGCCTCGGCAGGGCTGAGCTCCGAAAGGATCCTGAGGTCGCTGAGTTCGGCCGTGTGACGCGCCCGCTGGCGCGCTGCCGGCGTATCTCCGACCACCATGATCGGAGCGCGGGCGGGCTCGGCAATGTTGTAAGCGAAAGAAGACGTGGCAACGGTCATGACACCATCCTGTTGGAGCCAAACTAACCGAGCCTGAGCAGACTACACATCAAATCGGCGCCATGTCAGCGAAAACTTGCACCGGAACGGATTGACCTGCCATCAGCCGGCAAGCACTCGGGCGTAGTCCGGCAGGCGGGGAGCAGGCGAAACGAGGACCCGATGACTAATGGGCAGGCTGACGAAACCATGTACCGCGGAGCAGTTCTGATTCACTTGCGCCATGGCATCCGGCAAACCTCGCGGCTGGCCCAGCAACTGGCGGGGGATGCGATCGTCGGTAACGAGGCAAGGGGGCTGCTCGGGCGGCTGGAGGCAATTCGTGCCGAACTGGATGCCATGTCCTTCAGCGGCGCCGACCGCCGGCGAGCCCAGAATGATCTGATCTGGAACCAGCCACCCTATCCGTTCCAGCAGGGCAGCCGATCCTAGGCGCCTAGCCAGCGCTGCACGGGCGGCGCCTGCCAGCCGGTTGTCGCGGCAAAGCCGCTATTGAGAAAAGCGGGCTTGCCGTAGATGAGCTTGGCTCCGTCCGGGCCGTCCACTCTCCCACCGGCTGCCAACAACACCGCGTGACCGGCGGCCGTGTCCCACTCCGACGTCGGCGAGAGCCGCGGGTAGAAGTCGGCCCGCCCTTCCGCCAGCAGGCAGAATTTCAGGCTCGACCCCACCGACATGAGCTCGGCGTCCGCGAAGTTGGCGTGCAGATAGTCGCGGGTCGCCTGGTTCATGTGCGACTTGGACGCGACCACGGCGAGCCTTCCAGCGGGCGGCCGCACCGTGAGCGGCCTCCGGTTGCCGCCCCGATCCTCCACCCAGGCAGAACCGCCGACCAGGCCGGCCCACAGCCGCCCCTGCTCCGGAGCAAGAACCAGGCCGAGCGCAGGCAAGCCATGACGCACAAGGCCAATGTTGACCGTATAGTCATCACCGCCGCGCACGAACTCACGGGTTCCGTCGAGCGGATCGACAAGGAAGAAGCTGTCGGCAAGCGCGGGGATACGTCCGGCCGACACTTCCTCTTCCGCGACAACTGGCACTCCAGGCGCGTGACGTCTCAGCGCCGCAAGCAGGATGGACTCGGCTGCCCGGTCCGCTTCCGTGACGGGCGACTCGTCGTCCTTGCGCTCCACCGCAAATCCGCGCTGCCGGACCGCTCGGATCGCCTCTCCTGCCTCGCGGCAGGCAAGCCCGAGCGGTTCCAGCAGTGCGGCCAGATCCACCTTACTTCGGTGCCATCCGGATGCCGCCATCAAGGCGCACATGCTCGGCATTCATGTAGCCGCTCTCGATCATGAACACCGCTAGATTGGCATATTCTTCAGGCCGGCCGAGGCGCTTGGGGAACGGCACCTGCGCGCCCAGCGCGTCCTGCACCTGCGGGGGCATCATGGCGACCATCGGCGTCTTGAACACGCCCGGCAGGATGGTGTTGACCCGCACGCCCTCGTTCATCAGGTCGCGGGCGATCGGCAGGGTCATCGCCAGAACCCCGCCCTTGGACGCCGAATAGGCCGCCTGGCCGATCTGGCCATCCTCGGCGGCTACCGAAGCGGTGTTGATGATCACCCCCTTTTCGCCATCCTCGCCCGGCTCCGCATCGACCATGCCGGCAGCCGAATGGGCGATGCAGCGGAAGGTGCCGATGAGGTTGATCCCGATCACCAGTTCGAACTGATGCAGCGGATACTTCTTCACTGCCTTGGTTTCGCGGTCGCGCCCGACGGTCTTGACCGCATTGGCGACGCCGGCACAATTGACCAGCACCCGCTCCTGGCCATGCGCTGCGCGGGCCTTCTCGAAGCCGGCGGCGACGGTGTCGTCATTAGTGACATCCACCTCGCAGAAGATGCCGCCGATCTCGGCCGCGACCTTTGCACCCTGCTCCTGGTTGCGGTCGAAGATGGCGACCTTGGCGCCCTTGGCCGCAAGCGCCCGGGCGGTCGCTTCACCCAGCCCCGACGCGCCGCCGGTGACCACTGCCGCAATGCCGTTGATGTTCATGGCTTTGATCTCTCCTCTTTATGTTGTCTGCTCGGGCTCGACCCGCGCCAGAAGCGCTTCGACCTGCACCTGCGCACCGGCTTCAACGGTCAATTCCGTGACCAAGCCGTCGAAGGGTGCCAGCATCGCATGCTCCATCTTCATCGCTTCGAGTGTCAGCAGCCGCTGCCCCTTCTCGACCCGCTGCCCCGCCGCCACATCGACGCTGGTGACCTTGCCCGGCATCGGCGCGAGCAGGCTGCCATTGCCGACGCTGCTCGCCCCGCCGCCCCGTGCGCGGCGGTCGAACGCATAAGCCTGGCCACCTTCGAACAGGACGACACGCTCGTCATCGGGAAAGCCGGAAGCCGGAGCATAGTCTTGGGCATCGTCGAGGAGAATACGGCGGCGTTCGGCACCAAAGCCGAGCACTGCTGCAGGTGCCGGAGCCGCGTTGAGACGAAAACCGGCGAGTGCAGGCTGCTCCTCAGCGGCCAGCGCCACCACCGCGGCCGCGCGCCACAAGGCCTCGTCCGGCTCATTGTCTGGAACCAGCGTGTCGAGCTTTCGTCCGATGAAACCGGTATCGAGCGCTGCGTCCTCGAAATCCTCGTCGAGCAGACAATTGAACAGAAAGCCGGCGTTGGTCCGGACAGGCCACACCTCAACCCCGTCGAGCATCGCGGCAAGATTGTCGATCGCCTCGTCGCGATCATCGCCGCGTGCGACCAGCTTGGCGATCATGGGGTCGTAGAAGGGTGAGATGGCGTCCCCCTCCTCTACCCCGGTTTCGATCCGACCATCCTCGCCAAGGTCGAAATGGTCAAGGCGGCCGGTACTGGGCAAGAAGCCGGTCGAAGGGTCTTCGGCATAGAGCCGCGCTTCAATCGCATGGCCCGTGATAGTGAGTTCGTCCTGCCGCTTGGGCAACGGCTCGCCGCTGGCTACGCGCAGCTGCCACTCGACGAGGTCCTGGCCGGTGATCTCTTCGGTGACCGGATGCTCGACCTGAAGACGGGTGTTCATTTCCATGAACCAGATGCGGTCGGCGCGCAGACCCTCGCTCCCGTCGGCGATAAATTCGATCGTGCCGGCACCTTCGTAGTCGACGGCCTGCGCCGCCCGTACCGCCGCTCCGCACACAGCGGCGCGAGTTTCCTCGTCCATGCCGGGCGCGGGAGCTTCCTCGATCACCTTCTGGTGGCGGCGCTGGAGCGAACAATCGCGCTCGAAAAGGTGAACGACGTTGCCGTGGGCATCGCCGAACACCTGCACCTCGATATGGCGCGGGCTCTCGATCCACTTCTCCAGCAGCACAACGTCGTTGCCGAAGCTCGACGCCGCCTCCCGCCGACAGCTGTCGAGCGCGTCCGCGAAGTTCTCGGGCGCATCGACCTTGCGCATCCCCTTGCCCCCGCCGCCTGCGATGGCCTTGATCAGCACGGGGTAGCCGATGCCATCCGCTTCGGTCTGGAGCCGCTCGGGCGACTGATCGTCACCCATATAGCCGGGCGTTACCGGCACGCCCGCATCGGCCATCAACTTCTTGGCGGCATCCTTGAGGCCCATGGCTCGAATGGACGCCGGCTTGGGGCCGACCCAGATCAGCCCGGCATCGATCACCGCCTGCGCGAAATCGGCATTTTCGCTGAGAAAGCCGTAGCCCGGGTGGATCGCCTCCGCGCCAGCCTGCTGTGCCGCGGCAATGATCTTGTCGCCGACCAGATAGCTTTCGCGCGCGGGCGACGACCCGATGTGGACCGCCTCATCCGCCATCCGCACGTGAAGCGCCTGCGCGTCGGCATCGGAATAGACTGCGACCGTGCGGATGCCGAGCGCCTGCGCGGTGCGCATGACGCGGCAGGCGATTTCGCCCCGATTGGCGACGAGTAGGCTCTGGATCATGGCCTTGCGCATAGCCAAGGGAGCGGCGGCATAACAGGGCCTACTCGGCCGCCTCCAGCGCGCGCATCGGCTCCTCCGCCTGCATAGGCTTGAGCCCAAGCTTCGCAAACAGCGCCGCATCCTTGCTGTCGCCGGCATTGGCGGTGGTCAGCAATTTGTCGCCGGTGAAGATGCTGTTGGCACCGGCGAGGAAGCAAAGTGCCTGCGTCGCCTCGCTCATGCTCTCGCGCCCGGCGGAAAGGCGCACCATCGATCGCGGCATGGTAATCCGAGCGACTGCGACAGTGCGAACGAACTCGATATCATCGATCAGCCGCTCACCAGCGTACATGTCGCCGAGCACCGTGCCCTTCACCGGCACCAGCGCATTCACCGGCACGCTTTCGGAATGGCGCGGCAGGGTGGCGAGCGCGTGGAGGAAGCCGACCCGATCCTCGCGGCTCTCGCCCATGCCGACGATTCCGCCGCAGCACACGCTGATGCCTGCCGCGCGTACTTCCTCAAGCGTGTCTAGGCGCTCCTGGAAGGTCCGCGTCGAGATGATCTCGCCATAATGCTCGGGCGAGGTGTCGATGTTGTGGTTGTAATAGTCGAGGCCGGCGGCCTTGAGTTGCCGCGCCTGGTCGCCGCTCAGCATGCCGAGCGTCATGCAGGTCTCGAGCCCCATTGCCTTGACGCCCTCGACCATGCGGCAGACCGCCGCCATGTCGCGGTCCTTGGGACTGCGCCACGCCGCCCCCATGCAAAAGCGCTGCGAGCCGGCCGCCTTGGCCTCAGCGGCGGAAGCGAGAACGGCGTCGACGTCCATCAGCTTCTCGGCCTTGAGACCGCTGTCCGCGAAGGCAGATTGCGAGCAATAGCCGCAATCCTCCGGGCAGCCGCCGGTCTTGATCGACAGCAGCGTGCAAAGCTGCACCTCGCCTGCCGCGTGATGCGCGCGGTGGGTGTCGGCGGCGCGGAACAACAGCTCGGTGACCGGCAGGTCGAAAAGCGCGGCGATTTCGGCGCGGGTCCAGTCGGTACGGATCAATTCAAACCCCTCTCATGAAGCTGCGTCACGCATTCGTCCCATCCGGGCTGCCCGCCCGGCAAGGTGTAGCCGCCCCATTTTCCTCCTGTGTCACGCTTGAGGAACGCCGTCTTCATCCCTGTGAATGCGCCGGAAGAATCCTTGCCATCCACTTCCAGGCAGGCCCGGTCGCCACTGACTTCAAGCCTTCCGAAGCGAGCCGAAGCCGGATTCTTCATCAACGCTCTGATATCCTTCTGCGCCTGGTGCTCCGCCGCATTGCAAGAGGACAGCAGAGAAGCAGATGTCGCCAGCCATATCATTCTCAGCATCGTCACATCCGGAACACGCCGAATTGCGGACGCTCGGGAAAGGGCGCGTTGAGGCAGGCGGCGAGCGCGAGGCCGATAACGTCGCGGGTCTGGGCGGGGTCGATGATGCCGTCGTCCCACAGGCGCGCGGTGGCGTGCCAGGGGTTGCCCTGCGCCTCGTAGTCGTCGCGGATCGGCTGCTTGAAGGCCTCGGCTTCTTCCGGGCTCCACTTGTCCGCGTCGCGGTGCACGGTGGCAAGGACGCTTGCGGCCTGCTCGCCGCCCATCACGCTGATGCGGCTGTTGGGCCAGCTGAAGAGGAAACGCGGGGAGTAAGCCCGCCCGCACATGCCGTAATTGCCCGCGCCGAAGCTGCCACCGATCAGCACGGTGATCTTGGGCACCTGCGCGGTGGCCACGGCGGTGACTAGCTTGGCACCATGCTTGGCGATACCCTCGGCCTCGAACTTGCCGCCGACCATGAAGCCCGAGATGTTCTGCAGGAACAGCAGCGGCACGCGGCGCTGGCAGGCGAGCTCGATGAAGTGCGCGCCCTTGACTGCGCTTTCGCTGAACAGGACCCCGTTGTTCGCCAAGATGGCGACCGGTTGCCCGCGGATGTGCGCGAAACCGGTGACAAGGGTCGAACCGTAGAGCGGCTTGAACTCGTGAAACTCACTGCCGTCGACGATGCGGGCGATTACCTCGTGCACGTCGTAGGGTGCGCGCACGTCTTCGGGGATGATGCCGTAGAGCTCCTGCGGGTCGAACGCCGGATCGCGCGGCTCGAGGCCCTCCAGCGCTGAATGTTGCGGCGGCAGGGTGCTGACGATGTCGCGCACGATCTGCAAAGCATGCTCGTCATTGTCGGCGAGGTGGTCGACCACGCCCGACCGCCGCGCATGAAGGTCGCCGCCGCCAAGATCCTCGGCGCTGATCTCCTCCCCGGTGGCGGCCTTCACCAGCGGCGGACCACCGAGGAAGATGGTGCCCTGATTGGCGACGATCACGCTCTCGTCGCTCATCGCCGGCACATAGGCCCCACCAGCGGTGCAGCTGCCCATCACGCAGGCGATCTGCGGAATGCCAAGCGCACTCATGTTTGCCTGGTTGAAGAAGATCCGGCCGAAATGATCGCGGTCGGGAAATACTTCGGCCTGGTGCGGCAGGTTGGCGCCGCCCGAGTCCACCAGATAGATGCATGGAAGGCGGTTGACCTCGGCAATCTCCTGCGCGCGCAGGTGCTTCTTGACCGTCAGCGGATAATAAGTCCCGCCCTTCACCGTGGCGTCGTTGCCGACGATCATCACCTGCCGCCCGGACACCCGGCCGATGCCGCAGATGATGCCGGCGCCCGGCACCTCGCCCTCGTACATGTCGCAGGCGGCAAGCTGGCCGATCTCGAGGAACGGCGAACCCGCATCGAGCAGCCGCTCGACCCGTTCGCGGGGAAGGAGCTTGCCGCGCGAGACATGGCGCTCGCGGCTTTTCTCGTTGCCGCCAAGCGCGGCACGGGCGACATCGGCACGCAGCCGCTCGGCAAGTGCGCGATTGTGGGCGGCCCGGGCCTGGAACTCGGGGCTGTCGGGCTGAACCTTGGTGTCCAGGCGCGGCGCGCTCATGCGATGTGTGATCCCGTTTGTCAGAATTTGTCCTGGCCTTCGCGCCTAGCCGCGCATGGCACGGTTGCAAAGCACGACCCTCCATTGCAGCGCTTTGCCGGTGCGCTTCAGAGTTGGAAAACGTCAGGAACGGGCAATAGCTATTCCGAAGGCGAAGCAGCGGGTGAGTGTCTGGTAAGCCCTCCCGCATCCCACACGGAAGAGGTAGCGGAGCGTCATGCCGACGATCCTGCTGCTCCTCTGCTCCAACATCTTCATGACCGCCGCCTGGTACTGGCACCTCAGGGGCGGGATGAGCAAACCGATCCTGCTGGTGATCTTCATCAGCTGGAGCATCGCGCTGGTCGAATATTGCTTCGCCGTCCCGGCCAATCGGATCGGCTATGCCAACGGATGGACCGGCGCCCAGCTCAAGATCGCGCAGGAGGCGATCACCCTGATCGTTTTTGCCGGCTTCATGGTGACGGTGCTCGGCGAGCCGTTGCACTGGCGCCACTTCGCTGCGTTCGCCTGCATCATGGCCGCGGTGGGCTTCCTGTTCGGCGGCAAGTAGCCCGCAACCGCGACTCCGGTGCGGACGTTCATGACCCGAATCTCAAGGAGGAGACAGGCGTGTTCATTGACTTCAGCCGCGACAATCAGGTCACCGAAGGTGAAGCGAGCCAGGATCAGGTCGAACAGATCATCAATCACCGTCTCGGCCGGCTGGAGGGCAAGGTCACCAGCGCCGAAGTCCACATCGCCCACGTCAAGGAAAGCCGCACCAACAATCCCGAATATCGCTGCTCGATCGAGGTCCGGCCGGAGAACCTCGGCCCGGTCGCGGCATCGGCGGAGGGTGTCGGGGTGGAAGCCGTGGTCCGTTCTGCCTGCGACAAGGTGCTGCACGCCTATGAAAAGGTGGTCGGCAAGCAGGGCGCTCGCTAGCCTCCATCCCCATAAGGGAGGATCGAATGGGCTATCGCGGACACTTCTCTACCGACGGCAGCGTCGGTTGGGAGGACCGCTGGGTGAACATGAGCCGGACCGAGCGCCTGGTCTTCGTGGGCGGAATCCTGAACTTCTTTGCCCTGGTCGCGATCTCGATCTGGGTCGGGGGCGATGCGGTACAGGGGAAGGTCGAAAATGGCCGCTACTTTGTCGCCGAGGAGGGCCGGTACCACGAAGTCAGCGCGACCTTCTACCGCCTCAACCAGCTTCACGTCGCCAGCATCTTCCTCACCCTCCCGCTCGCCGGCCTCATGGCGTGGAGCGGTGAGCAGCGGGCGAGACGGAAGCTGAAAGGTAAGGATTAGGCCCCGATCAGCTCGCGCCCGATCAGCATGCGGCGAATCTCGTTGGTCCCGGCCCCAATGTCCAGCAGCTTGGCGTCGCGCATGAAGCGCTCAACCGGCCAATCCTTGGTGTAGCCGGCACCGCCGAGCGCCTGGACCGCCTCGCCCGCGACCTTGAAGGCGCTCTCACTCGCCAGCAGGATCGCGCCGGCGGCGTCAAAACGCGTAGTCCGGCCGGCGTCGCACGCCTTGGCGACCTGGTAGACGTAGGCGCGCGCGGAGTTGAGCGCGACATACATGTCGGCGACCTTGGCCTGCATCAGCTGCTGCGATCCGATCGGCTTTCCGAACTGCTTGCGCTCGCGGACGAAGGGAATGACCACATCAAGGCAGGCCTGCATGATGCCGAGCTGGATGCCGGCGAGCACCGCGCGCTCATAATCGAGGCCACTCATCAGCACGCCGACGCCGCCATTCTCCGGCCCCATGATGTTCTCGGCCGGCACGAAGCAGTCATCGAACACCAGTTCCGACGTCGGCGAACCGCGCATGCCGACCTTGTCGATCTTCTGGCCGATCGAGAAGCCTTCCATGCCCTTCTCGATCAGGAAGGCGGTGATCCCGCGGCTACCGGCGTCCGGCACCGTCTTGGCATAGACCACCAGCACGTCGGCATGAGCGCCATTGGTGATCCAGAACTTGGTCCCGTTGAGGCGATAGCCGTTGCCGCTCTTCTCGGCCTTGAGGGTCATCGACACGACGTCGGAGCCGGCATTCACCTCGCTCATCGCCAGGGCGCCGACATGTTCGCCGCTGATCAGCTTGGGGAGATACTTGCGCTTCTGCTCGTCATTGCCCCAGCGGCGAACTTGGTTGACGCACAGGTTCGAGTGCGCGCCGTAGCTGAGGCCGACCGAGGCCGACGCGCGGGCGACTTCCTCCTGCGCGACGACATGCTCGAGATAGCCGAGGCCAAGGCCGCCCCACTCCTCTTCGACGGTAATGCCGTGCAGGCCAAGCGCGCCCATCTCAGGCCAAAGCTCAATGGGGAAGCGGTCGTCGCGGTCGATTTCCGCCGCAACGGGCGCAATCCGATCGCTGGCGAAGCGCTGGGTGGAATCGCGGATGGTGTCGGCCATCTCGCCGAGGTCGAAGTCAAGGGTGGGTAAGGACATGGGCATGGCGCTAGCAGAGCGCCCAAGACTTGGACAAGGCGGCCCGAATGCTTATTGCAGTGCAACATTCTTCTTACGGAGTTCGCTGTCATGGCCACCGCACCCGATAACGTTGTCATCCTCTCCTACGCCCGAACCCCGATGGGCGCGATGCAGGGTGCGCTGGCCGACGTCAGCGCGACCGACCTTGGCGCTACCGCGGTCAAGGCGGCGGTCGAGCGGGCCGGCGTCGCGGGCGAGGACATCGACCGCATCTACATGGGCTGCGTGCTTTCGGCTGGCCTCGGCCAGGCCCCAGCGCGGCAGGCGGCGATCAAGGCCGGGCTGCCGACCAGTGTGCAGGCGACCACGGTGAACAAGGTCTGCGGCTCGGGCATGCAGACCGTGATCATGGGTGCCGAAGCGATTCTCACCGGCAATGCCGACGTGATCGTCGCGGGCGGGATGGAGAGCATGACCAATGCGCCCTATCTTCTGAAGAAGCACCGCTCGGGCGCGCGGATCGGCCATGACAAGATCTACGACCACATGTTCCTCGACGGCCTCGAAGACGCCTACGAGGAAGGCCGCGCGATGGGCAGCTTCGCGCAGGCGACCGCCAACGATTACCAGCTGACCCGGGAGGGCATGGACGCCTACGCCATCGAAAGCCTCAATCGCGCCAAGTCGGCCATCGACAATGGCGGGTTCAAGGACGAGATCGTCGCCGTCACGGTGAAGAGCCGCGCCGGCGAGACAGTGGTCGACACCGACGAGGCGCCCGGCCGCGGCCGCCCGGACAAGATCCCGCAGCTAAAGCCTGCCTTCGACAAGGAAGGCACCATCACTGCCGCGACTAGCTCGTCCATCTCCGACGGCGCCGCCGCCGTGGTGCTGGCGCGCGAATCCGACGCCTCGGCCAAGGGCCTCACCCCTGTCGCCCGCATCGTCGCCACCTCCGCCCACGCTCAGGCTCCGGCCGAGTTCACGATCGCTCCCATCGGCGCCATCCACAAGGTGCTCGACAAGGCCGGCTGGTCGATTGGCGAGGTCGACCTGTTCGAGGTCAATGAGGCGTTTGCCTGCGTTGCCATGTTCGCAATGAAGGACCTCGGCATAGGTCACGACAAGATCAACGTCCACGGCGGCGCCACCGCACTCGGCCACCCGATCGGCGCCAGCGGCACCCGCATTATCGTCACGCTGCTCAACGCGCTGAAGCAGAAGGGCCTGAAGCGCGGGGTCGCTTCGCTGTGCATCGGCGGAGGCGAGGCGACGGCCGTGGCGATCGAGCTGATCTGAGTGGTCCGCCCCGGTTAAAGCCGGGGCACACCCTTTCTCACCGAATCTTGAGCAAGCCGCGCCGTCCGATCGAGACAAATACCGACAGCAAATAGATCAGGAAGAAGCCTGCGACAAAGGCCAGGGGCTGGAACATGGGCATCAGACCAAGGTGCGCCGCGCCGGCCCAGATGCCGAACACCAGGAAGAGTAGGTTGGTGGTGACAACGCCCGCGTCCTTTGCGGCGGCGCGCATCATCTCGTCGCCATGGTTGCGGTGGAGGATCGACCACGCGATCAGGCCCACTGCCGCCGCAGCGGCAAGCAACGCTGCGCTTCCTGGAGCGAGCAGCCCGTTGCCCGCGGCCACCAGTGCTCCGACCAGTGCCGCTACCAAGAGGAAGCTGACCGCACCCACCGTCAATGCGGAGCGCTGCTCCACCAGTTCGTCGCGATCCTCGACATTCAAGGTGCGCGCGCCGACTCCCGGCGCTGCCGCGCCAAGCAGGACTATGATCGCCATCAGACCATAGATCAGCGCGGTGCCGATCGCCACCGCATCAACCGGGGTGACCGTCGCCCCACTGCGGCCTTCGAAGAACATCAGGGCAGCATACATGCCCAACCCGCCGCAAAGGCCACCAAGGACCAGTTGGAGCACGGCCTTGCGCATCTTGCCGCCGCCGCTCATCGTACCCGCTTCGCTCATGCTTCCGGCTCCCATGTGTCGAGAAACAGCTGGTCGACCGGCACAGCGAACAATTTCGCCATGCGCAGCGCCAACGGGAGGCTCGGATCGTACTTGTCGGTTTCCACGGCGTTCACCGTTTGGCGCGAGACGCCTAGGCGGCGGGCGAGTTCGCCCTGCGACCAGCCGGCTTGCTCACGCCAATCCCTGACCCGATTCTCCATGCCGAAGATCGTGTGTCAAAGACTCTTGTCAGTCAAGAGTTCTTTACAGGGTCATTCCTCGACGGTCTCGCCGTTGGATACGCCCCATAGATCGGCAATCCTGACGTGCCCTTCGCGCTTGCCGATGCGGATGTGGCACCAGCCCTCGCCGCAATCGTCGATTCGGCCGACAACGCCTGGCTCCGCCATGTAGCGCACGCGGCTGCCCTCGTCGGCCTTGGCATGAACGGGGCGCGGGCTGCTGCCCTTGACCAGCGCGGTGCGCGTGTCGCTGAGCATGGTGCGCAGCATCCAGCCGCGGGTGCCTTCGCTATCCTCGATCAGGCGCCAATTCTCGTGTCGCTTGAGCACCCGCACCGGCAGATCGCGGCGCTTGTAGAGCCACAGGCCGGGATAGGTCCGCGCCGGGCCGCTCCGCATCATCGCTTCGCCGCTGCTGATCGACGCCCAATAAGGCACTGGCCGATCCTGCGCCGACGCGCTCCCGGCCAGCGCCAGACAAACAACCCCGACCAGCCGCTTCATCACGCCCCCGTCCGGATCCGGTCCACCAACTGCTTCACGGTCGGCACGAAGCCGTTCGAATAAAAAGGATCGCTCTTGAACCGGAACGCCGCATGGCCGGCGAACATCAGGTTCTGCTCGACGGGACCGCCATGAGCGATGTCCTGCAGCGTCTTCTGGATACAGAAGCTGCGCGGGTCGGCAAGGCGACCGGTCGAATTCTTCTCATTATCCGACCAGCTGGAGAAACTGCATTGGCTGAGACAGCCCATGCAATCGGCCTGGTCCTTGCGGATCCACTTTTCTTCCTCGGGCGTGACGAAGACGAGCGTGTCATCGGGCGTCTTCATCGCCTGGGTGTAGCCCGCGCCATACCATTCGCGCGCGTGCTGCAGGTCGCCCTTCGTCACCCAGTAATTCTTCTTGGTGCCGATCCCGACGTCGAGCTCGAACGCATGATCGCCGACCTGCTCGCGCGTGAAGGCGATCTGCCGCTCGCTGCGCGCTTCGAGATTGCGCAGAAACGGGTTCCGCACGGCCGAGCTGTAGAAGCCGGTCGGCGAGAATTTGTGGAGCAGGATGTCGCCCTCCTCCAGTGTCATCAGCCGCGCCTTCCAGTCGGGCGGGATCGGGCTCTCCTGCGTCAGCAGCGGTCGTGTGCCGAACTGGAACATGATGGCGCCAAGCTCGGGATTGTCGATCCAGTCTTCCCACTCGTCCAGCCGCCACACACCGCCGGCCATGACGATCGGCACGGTGTCGGGAACGCCGCACTCGCGCATCATTGCACGCAGTTCGGCGACGCGCGGGTAAGGCGCCTGCGGGACCTTGGGATCCTCGGCATTGCTCAGGCCATTGTGCCCGCCCGCCAGCCACGGATCCTCATAGACCACGCCCGACAGGAACTCGGCAAACTTCGAATAAGCGCGCTTCCACAGCGCACGGAACGCGCGGCCGGAGCTGACGATCGGCAGGTAGGAAACGCCGTAGGACGCAGCGATTTCGGAAAGCTTGTAGGGCATGCCCGCGCCGCAGGTGACGCCCGCGACCTTGCCGCGGGTGCGCTCGAGAACACCGTGCAGGATCGGCTGCGCGCCGCCCATTTCCCACAGCACGTTGATGTTGATCGCGCCCTTGCCGTCCGACATCTCGTAAGCGCGCTCGACCTGCGCGACGGCGCCTTCGATGCCGTACTTGATCAGCTCCTCATGACGCTCGCGGCGGGTCATCCCGCTGTAGACCTGAGGCACGATCCGGCCTTCGGGATCATAGCTGTCGGCATTCACCGCACTGACCGTTCCGATACCGCCCGCTGCGGCCCATGCGCCCGAGCTCATGTGGTTGGTGGCCGAGACCCCCTTGCCGCCTTCGACTAACGGCCACACTTCGCGCCCGCGGTAGTTGATCGGCGACAAACCCTTGAACACGTCGGCACTCCCGGAATTCACAAGAAACAGCGCCTATACTCCGGCGCTTGCGTGACCCAAACGAAAAAGGGGCCGCCGAGCTTCCCGCCCGACGGCCCCTCCTGCCCGGCTATCCGCTCAGTAGCGGTAGCCGTAATTGTTGTGGCGGCTGTTGCAGCTGTCCTTGTCGATCTTGCGACCGAGCAGCGCGCCGACCGCACCGCCAATGATGGCACCGGTGGCATTGCTGCCGCCGCGACGGTTGCCGTAATAATCATAGCGCTGGCGGCTGCCGGCGATCTTGCTCCCGACCACCGCACCGGCGACGCCGCCGATCACGGTACCGGTCGTCCCCGAGCAGCGGTTCCCGTAGTAGGACTGACCATTGTAGCCGCCCTGGTAACCGCGCTGATAGGTGTTGTTGTAGCCACCGTTATAGCCGCCGTAGCCAGGATAATATTGCGCGCTGGCAGCGCCCGGAACAGCGAACAGCGATGCGGCGGCGGCGGCGAACAGGAATTTCTTCATGAGCTGGGCTCCTTTGCGTTGGAGCCGTTCTGCGCGAGTCGCGGTGTCGCTTGCCTGAACCGGGATGTTGGCGTTCGTTCAGCTAGCTCAACGAAAAGTCGAGCCCGATATCGACTGCCGGTGCGGACTGGGTGATCCGCCCGACCGAGACATAGGTGACGCCCGTTTCGGCAATGGCGCGAATGGTGTCGAGCCGCACGCCGCCCGACGCCTCAAGCGGTACGCGGCCTGCCACCAGCGCCACTGCTTCGCGCAGCGTCGGCGGGGGCATGTTGTCGAGCAGCAGGCGATCCGCACCCGCAGAAAGTGCCGGCTCGATCTGCTCGATCCGATCAATCTCGACCTGGATCGGGAGGTGCGAACCATGCGACCGCGCACGGGCCACAGCAGCCTCGACCGATCCGTTCACCGCCACATGATTGTCCTTGATCAGCAGCCCATCATCGAGCCGCATCCGGTGGTTCTGCGCCCCGCCCATCCGCGCCGCATATTTCTCCAGCACGCGCAGGCCCGGGATGGTCTTGCGCGTGTCGAGCAGGATCGCGCCCGTTCCCTCGATCGCGTCGACATAGCGGCGGGTGAGCGTGGCGATGCCGGACAAATGCTGCAGCGTGTTCAGCGCAGAGCGCTCGGCCGTCAGCATCGCCCCGGCCCTGCCTTCCAGCCGCATCAATACGGTGCCGGCCGGCACCTTTTCGCCGTCCGCCACTTCGCAACGCAATGTCACATCCTGGTCGAGCCGACGGAAAAAGGCGGCGGCGATCTCGATGCCAGCAACCACGATCTCCTCGCGACAGTTCATGGTCGCGGTGAAGCGCGCTTCGGGAGGGATGGTCGCGTCCGACGTCACGTCCCCGCCCTGCCCCATGTCCTCCGCCAGGGTGCGGGTGACAAAGTCTTGCGTGTCGAAGCCGGTCATCATCGCCGCCTCATGGAGCGTACTGGGCGCAGGCTCAAGCCTCCGCCGGGTCGGCCAGCACCTCGGCTCTCTTCCAGCTGTCCTGTTCCTTGACGAAGCGTGTCGGCTCCGCACTTTCGAACGCCGTGCCCGTCCAGCGCTTGAGTCCAAGCGTGACCGAACCCGGAGCCACCTCGAGGACGTTGAAGCTCTGCTCCTCCTCCCGCAGCCGCACGGAGGTAGCGGTTCCGGCCTGCACCACCAGCGCGCCGCCCGCACGCGTCACCAGATCGCGCGCCTGGTGGGTCGAAGCGCGGTGGTTGTGCCCGGCGAGGAGCAGGTCGATGCCAAGCTCATTGACGACATCGAGCGCCAGTTCCTGCCTGCCGATCGGGCGGCCGAGGATGCCCTCGTCGCTGACCGGAAGCGCGAACAAGGGATGATGAGTCACCAGTATCTTGAGGTCGCCCCCCGGCACCTCGGCGAAGTGGGTGCGGACAAAGTCGATCTGCTCCGAATTGATCCGCCCGTCCTTGATGGTCAGTGATCGCGCCGTGTTCAGACCGAGCACTGAAACCCCCTCGAGGCGGTGCACGGGGCACAAGGTGTCGTCGATATATTTCTTGTATCGAGCGAGCGGCGACAGGAAGCGGCGCAGCACGTCGTAGAGCGGCACGTCGTGATTACCCGGCACCGCCAGCATGTCATGCCCCGCGTCGCGCAGCTTCTCGAGGAAGCGGCAGGCCTCCTGATATTGCTCGGTCTTCGCCCGCTGGGTGAAGTCGCCGCTGATGATGACGAGTTCGGGGGCGGCGGCGTCGACCTCGGCCAGCACGGCAGCGACGATCTCCTCGTCATGCGCGCCGAAGTGAAGGTCGGAAAGATGTACGATACGGGCCATGGACACATAAAGCGCTGAGCGCCCGGCTTGTTTCGTGGCGACCCACGCTTAGGGTGCCGGCGATGGACCGAACCACTGCCAACACCGGCACCCGCGAAGTGTCGGAACGCCTGCGCTTCGACGAGGCCGCACTGACCCAATGGCTCGACAGCAACGTCGAGGGCTTCCGCGGGCCGCTTACGGTCAGTCAGTTCAAGGGCGGGCAGTCCAACCCGACCTACAAGCTCGACACGCCGGGCGCCTCCTACGTCCTGCGCCGCAAGCCACCCGGCAAGACGCTACCCGGCGCCCATGCCGTGGACCGCGAGTATCGGGTAATGGCGGCGCTTGGGGGCCAGAGCTTTCCCGTGCCTCGCGTTCACGGCCTGTGCGAGGACGAGGGCGTCATCGGCACCGCCTTCTTCGTGATGGACATGGTACCCGGCCGCATCGTGTGGGAAGCGCAGTTCCCCGGCATGTCGCCGGAGGCACGCGCCGCGCACTTCGACGCGATGAATGCGACCATTGCGGCGCTCCACAGCTACGATCCGGCGGCGATCGGGCTTGGCGACTATGGCAAGGCCGGCGGCTTCGTCGAGCGGCAGGTCGCGCGCTGGTCCAAGCAATATCTCGGCGACATCGAGGCCGGTCGCGTCGAGGACATGGACCGGCTGGTCGACTGGCTCGGCAAGCACCTGCCGCCCGACAGCGGGGAGAGCCGGGTCATCCACGGCGATTATCGCTGCGACAACATGATCTTCGATGCCGAACAGCCTGAAGTCCGCGCGGTGCTCGACTGGGAGCTGTCGACGCTCGGCGACCCGCAAAGCGACTTCGTCTACCATTGCATGATGTACCGCATGCCGGCCGGCATCTTCACAGGCCTGGCCGGGCTCGACCTCCCCGCGCTCGGCGTGCCCAGCGAAGAGGATTATGTCGCCGCCTACTGCCGCCGCACCGGGCGGAGCGGCATTCCAGCATTCGACTATCTGATGGTGTTCAACCTGTTTCGCCTGGCCGCCATCATCCACGGCATCAAGGGCCGGCTCGCTCGCGGCAATGCGTCGAGCGCCCACGCCGCCGAGAGCGCCAAGGCGCTTGAACCGCTCGCAGCCATGGCCTGGGCCCAGGCGCAGCAGGCCCGGCTCTAACGAAAGAGGCCGCCCCGGTCATCCCGGAGCGGCCCCTCGTTGCTTACTTCACCGGGAAGCCACGGCGCTTCAGCAGCGCCGTAACATCGGGATCACGCCCGCGGAACTGGCGATAAGCCTCCGCCCGGTCGGTCTGGTTGCCCGTCGACAACAGGATCGTCCGGAAGCGATCGGCGATCTGCTTGTTGAACGGATCACCCGTCTCCTCGAACGCCGCCCAGGTGTCGGCGTCCATCGTTTCCGACCAAAGGTAGCTGTAATAGCCCGCCGAATAAGCGTCCGAGCTGAACAGGTGCCCGAACTGCGGCAGGCGGTGACGCATGGTCATCTCCTTGGGCATGCCCAATTCGGTCAGGGTCTGACGCTCGAACGCATCCGGATCGACCACGCCGCCCGGCTGCAGGTGGAGCTTCATGTCGACCAGCGCCGACGACAGATACTCAACCGTCTGGAAGCCCTGCCCGAAGGTGTCGGCCCGCTCGATCTTGTCGAGGAGGCTCTTGGGCATCGGCTGCTTGGTCTGATAGTGCAGCGCGAAGCGGTCGAGGATCGGCCGGGTCAGCAGCCAATTCTCGTTCACCTGGCTCGGATATTCCACGAAATCGCGCTGCGCCCCATTGAAGCTCGGGTAGCGCACCTCGCTCAGCAGATAGTGGATGGCGTGGCCAAACTCGTGGAACAGGGTCGAGGCATCGTCGAGGCTGACCAGCACCGGCTGGCCCGCCTCCGGCTTGTTGAAGTTGTTGTTGTTGCTGACCAGCGCCGGGTCACGTCCGGTGAGGTCGGTCGGCAGACGATAGCTCGTCATCCACGCGCCCGACCTTTTGCCCTCGCGCCCATAGGTGTCGAGGTAGAACAAGCCGATCGGCTTGCCGAGGCGGGTCACCTCGAAGGTGCGGACGTCCGGGTGGAAGACCGGAACGCTACCGGTATTCTCCTTGAATTCCATGTCGTACAGGCGGTTCGCACTGTAGAACATGCCCTGCACGAGGTTATCGAGCTGGAAGTAGGGTTTGATCTCCTCTTCCGACAGGTCGTACTTGGCCTTGCGCACCTTCTCGTTGAGGAAGCGCGTATCCCAAGGCTCGATGGTGGTGATGCGTGCCGCCCGGGCGAACGGCCGCATGTCGGCGATCTCTTCCTTGGCGCGCGCGACGGCCGCCGGCCACACCCGCATCATCAGGTCCATGCCGCGCTCGGGCGTCTTGGCCATCGTGTCCTGCATGCGCCAATGGGCATGGGTCTCGTAGCCGAGCAGCTTGGCGCGGTCGGCGCGCAGCTTCACGATCTGGCTGATCAGGCCATTGGTGTCGTTGGCATTGCCGTTGTCGCCGCGGTTGACGAACGCGGTCCACACCTTCTGCCGCAGCGCGCGGTTGGTGCCGAAGGTCAGCACCGGCTCGAACGCCGACCGCGTGTTGCGGATGGCGTAGGTGCCGGCAGGCAGGCCCTTATCCTTGGCCACGGACGCCGCAACCGCCTTGATGTCGGCCGGAACGCCGGCCATCTCGGCCTCGCTCGCCTGGATAAAGGTGCCCTCGTCGGCCAGCAGACGCGCGTTGAAGTCGCTGAACAGCGAGGCAAGCTGCTGGTTGTAGGCACTCAGCTGCTGCTTCTGCGCCGGATCAAGCTTGGCGCCGTTGCGCACGCGTGCTTCGTAGGTGCGCTCGAGAAGGCGTAGCTGCACGGCATCGAGGCCAAGGCTCGCACGATTGTTGTAAAGCGTCTCGATGCGCTGGAACAGCTTGGGATCAAGCGTGATCTCGTCCCCCGCAGCCGACAGCTTCGGGCTCCACTCCTTGTCGAGCGCCTGGATTTCGGGCGTCGACAGATTGTCGGTGTAGACGCCAAAGATGCTGCCTACGCGGTCCAGCCGGTCGCCAGCCTTCTGCATCGCCTCGATGGTGTTGGCGAAGGTCGGCGCCTCGGGATTGTCGGCGATCGCCCGATACTCGCGGCGCTGCTCGTCGATGGCGAAGGTCAGCGCTTCGGGAAAGTCCGACACCTTCACCTTGTCCCACGGCACCACGCCGCCATAGGGGCCGGTCCATTCGGCAAGGAGGATGTTGTCCGGCACCGCAGGGGCAGCGGCGGCCGGCGCAGCGGTCTCGGCGACAGCGGCGGGAGCAGCGGCGGGATCAGCGGCAGGCACGGTTGCACACCCGGCAAGCAGGAGCATCGCGGAACTGGCGAACAGGGCAGACTTCAGCATCAAGGAGGAACCTCATGGTTGTTGCGGCAGTGTCACTGCCAACCTCCTCCGCGCTCGCCAAGAGCTTGTTCGACGGGCGGAGGTGCATGGCGCGCGGGTGTAAGCCACGCCGCTTAACCCAGCATGGCTAAGTGCCTGAAGGGTCAAGGAGAAAGCTTGCAAGAGGAAGCAGCAGCTTGACGTCCACCGCGACCCCGGCAGCGCGGCGGGATGCGATAAAAGTGGCCAGCTCGGCCTTGGGAACAAGGTGAACGGTGATTTCCTCCTCGCCGGCGACTCCCCCGCCTTCGCCGATCCGGCGTACATCGTGGGCGCGGACCAGGGTGAAGCTCTCCCTCAGCATGCCGGGTGAGGCGTGGAAGTCGCCAAGCCGTTCGATCCGCCCGGCCGTAAAGCCGGTTTCCTCTTCCAGCTCGCTGACGGCCGTGCCCTCGACCGTGGCGCCATCGCCATGGTCGCCGACCAGGCCCGCCGGAAGTTCAAGGCACGGACCGCCCACGGCGGCGCGGGGCTGCTCGACCAGGATCCAGCAGCCCTCATGCTCGGCCAGCACCACCACTGCCCGGATGCCGCCGACCCGGCCCGCATACTCCCACTTGCCCTTCCGCTGCGCGGTGACGAAGCGGCCCGCCCACATGGTCTCGGGCGGCAGGTCGAAGTCGGGATCGCGGCTCACAATTCGATCAGCTTGTCGGGGATCTCGTTCGTGTCGGCTCCCGTCTTAGGGAAGTGGCGGGCAAGCACCTCACCCACTTCCTCGACCGCCAGCGCCAAGCCGTCGCCTGGACGGCCAGCGCGTATCTCACCGATCAGTTCGGCCATGGCGTCGCCCCAGCATTCGGGCGTGGTGACCCGCGTCACCGCTTCGTCCGCGACGATCTCGGCCCGATGCTCGGCCAGGCTGAGGTAGATGAGGACCGCCGTGCGGCCCACCGTGCGGCGCTCGGCCGCCGCCTTGAACAAGGCGATGGCGCGCCGCCGCACCCGCCGGGTCCTGGTGGCACCCGGCGTCAGGGCGAGGCGCAGCGGCCGCCACTTCATCACCAACAGCACGGCCAGGAACTTGACGATGGCCAGGATCATGGCCGCGAAGATCAACTCTCCCGCGGTCGCCTGCTCGCCCCATCCGAACAGGCCTTCCCACGCGCTCGCAAGGATGGCCGATTGCCAGGCGCAGACCGCCAGCACGCCAAGCAGTCCGGCGACCGCCCAGTGCAGCGCGACATCGTGGTAGCTGTCGCTGTCCGCCGCGACGATGGTCAGGATCTCGCCATCGCTCGCTTCTTCCGCCGCGGCGATGGCCTCGCTGACCTTGCGGTGGTCATCAGGCTGGAGCTTCAGGCTTACCATGACCCCGATGCCCCGCCACCGCCAAAGCCGCCACCGCCGCCGGAGAAGCCGCCCCCGCCTCCGCCGCCGAAACCTCCAAAGCCGCCGCCACCCCCGCTGCCATGGCGCGCGGCGTGGCTCAGCAGGTCGAGGCCCCACAGCACCACCACCGGATCGATCCCTCCGCCGCGCCGCCGCTTGCCGCGATACTTGCGGCCATGTCCTCGCCGCGCGAACGACAGGAACACAAAGCCGACCACCATGCCCCAGAAGACAAGCGGCACGAAGCCGGCGCCCCCGGACGAGCTCTGCCGTCGCGGCGCCTGGACCTGCTTCTGCGCGGCCTCAACTGCGGCGCGCTCGGCCGCTTCGGGCGGCGCCTGGAGCTGGGCGATCAGCGCGTCGGTGCCGGCGGCAATGCCGGCCGGAAAGTCACCGGCGCGAAAGCGCGGAATGATCGTCTCTTCGATCACGCGATTGGAAAAGGCGTCGGTCAGGATCGGCTCGAGCCCCGTGCCGACCTCCACCCGCACCCGCCGCTGGTTGGGCGCGACCAGCAGGATCGCGCCATTATCGCTTTCCGCCTGCCCGATCCCCCACGCGCGGCCAAGGCGATAGCCGTAATCCTCGATTTCAAAGCCGCCCATGTCGGGCACGGTGGCGACCACCAGCTGCCGGCTGGTCTGTTGCTCCAGCGCTTCCAGCTTGGCGGTCAGCGCCGCTTCCTCGTCAGGCGGGATGATGTTGGCAGCGTCGACCACCCGGCCCGTAAGCTTCGGAAAGTTCTGCGCTGCGGCAGGAACCGCGGCGAACAGCAACGCAAGGAAGAGGATCAGTCGCCGCTTCATGATGCCATCCGCTCCAGCTGTGCGAGGCCCCGTTCGATCGCTTTGGCCGGGCGCCCGCTGGCCAGGTCCGGTTGCATGGCGGCCGCTACCTTCGCCTTGCCCTCCGCTGGCAGACCGCCTTCGAGGCGAACCTGACCGGTTTCCGGGTCAAGCAACAGCAGCAAGGGGCCATGGTCACCGGCGGCTGCGCCCACTGCCCAGCCGACCTGCTCCAGGCTCTGCCCTTTTCCTGTTTCAAGGATCACGACCATGACGGGCCGACCATCAGCCTGCTGCAGGGTGGCGACCCGCTGGCCAAGCGCTGACTTTTCCGCCGGAGTAAGCACCCCCGCCAGGTCGATCACTCGCCCGCCCTGATCCAGCGAGGGTGCCGCCTTGTTGGTCGCTGGCGCGGCAACTTCAGGCTCGCCGCAGCCGGCGGCGAGAAGCGTTCCAAGCACAACCGCGCCGCGCACCTTACTGCTGATTGAAGTCAATTCTGGGTGCAACCTCCGCCCCCGGCGTGACCGCCTCGAACGGCACCTTGGGCTTGGCGCCATGGATGATCCGCGCGCCGATCGCGTCGGGGAAGGTGCGAATGGTGGTGTTATAGCCCTGGACCGCTTCGTTATAATCCTGCCGGGCGATGGAGATGCGGTTCTCCGTTCCTTCGATCTGCGCTAGCAGGTCGCGGAAATTGGCGTTGGCCTGAAGCTCCGGATAGGCCTCCTGAAGCTGGCGGAACACCACTGGCGGGGCGAGCCGGGCCTGCGCCTCGGCATAGCGCTGTACCGCCGCCGGATCGCTCAGTTGCTCGGGCGTCAGGCGGATCGAGTTGGCCTGAGCACGCGCCTCGGTCACCTCGCGAAGAACGGTGCGCTCCTGATTGGCAGCGGCCTGAACCGTCGCGACCAGATTGCCGTACAGGTCGGCCCGCCGCTGATACTGGTTCTGCACATTGGCCCACTTGGCGTTGACATTCTCCTCGGCCGTCGGGACCGAGTTGATGCCGCAGCCGGCAAGCGACACGGCGGCGAGCGGCGCGAGCAGCCCAAGGCGACGAAGGTTGGTCATATGTGGTGCTTTCCCCTGCAAGCCATCATTCTGGTGCCTTACGTAGGTGGGACACTGGCCCTCCGCAATCCTGCTTCGCCGGACGCGCTCACTGAGGACCATCAAACGGCCTCGACTGGCCGCCCGCTACCATCGTCACTTTGCATTGGGGAAAAGGTGGGGAGCTTCTGTTGCTCGGCGCTCCCCGTGCCGCCGGAATCCGATTCTGTTGCCCGGTTCGGTCCAACCGCGCTTAAGCTTTGTAACTTCTGACCGTTAGGCCGTCAGTTACGCAGCAATCGCGAGCGCCTCGTTATCGTTGGCACTTGTGAGAATGACCGTTTTAGGGCCGATCCAAGCCCGCTGGCAGCAAGCACTTTACTACACTCGTCGATCCTGTTTCGCCCCCATCAGCGAAGCCGCCTCGCGGCTCCGGTGGTGGAGGCGCCGGGGTACTGCCCCCCGGGTCCGAAATGCTTATTTCTACCTACACTCTACCAGCATAGCCGGTTGCCCGGCCCGACTTATGTAGGTCATCGTCCTCGTCATTCCAAGGACCCTGTGACGGAACCGAAAGGATTGTGCTGGCGTTGGGCGCCCTCAAGCGGGTAGAGAACCGCGGGTCATAAGAACCACAAGGGGAGTATCATCATGAAGAAGCTTTCTTTCGCCCTCGTCGGCGCTGCCGCCCTCGCCCTCGCCGCCTGCGGTGGCCAGGGTGACGATTCGCTCGGCGACAACGTCAACGACAACTACGAAGCCGCCGCCGACAACCTGGAGGCTGCCGCCGACAACGCCGCCACCCCGGCTGAGGCTGCGACCCTTGAGAACCAGGCCGACGCCCTCGAGGCCGAAGGCGACCGCAAGGAAGAAGCGATCGACGAAGCCGACGTCAACGCCGCCAACGGCGCTTCTGCGGCCGCTGCCGTGAACGCGATGTAATCATTCGCTCTCGAAGCGATCGATGGAAGGGCCGGTCTCCCCAGCGGGAGGCCGGCCTTTTCTTTTGCACCGCGCCGCCTCATCTCCACCCTCATGACCGACAATGAGGCCATTCCCGCCGCGACCCTGGTGGTGCTCCGCGAGGTGAAGGCGGGGCCGCCCGAGCTCCTGATGGTGGAACGGCCGCGGACCATGGCCTTTGCCGCCGGTGCCATGGTCTTTCCCGGGGGGCGGATCGATCCTTCCGACTGGGCGGGCGCCGGCGATCTGGAACAGGCTGCCGCCCGGGCCGCGGTGCGCGAAACGGCGGAGGAAACCGGGCTGGACGTGGTTTTCGACACGCTGGTGCCCTTTGCCCGCTGGCGCCCCGACAATGTCCGCCACCGCCGCTTCGATACCTTCTTCTTTCTCGCTCCGTGCCCGCCCGATGCCGGTCCACTCTGCCCCCAGCCGGGCGAGTGCGAGCGCGCCTTGTGGATCTCGGCCGGCGCCATGCTGGACGACATCGCCGCAAGCCGCGCTTCCGCCATCTTCCCGACCATCCGCAATCTGGAGCGTCTGGCCCAGTTCGCGTCCTTTGCGGAGGCGCGCGACCACGCCCTTGCCCATCCGGTCGAGACCATCAGCCCTTGGATCGAGGAGCGCGGTGGGGAGCCCCACCTCGTGATCCCCGATCATCTCGGTTACCCCGTTACGGCCGAAAGGCTGGATCGCGCGATGCGGGCCTGATCGCCGCCTGCCGCGTTGAAGGCCCAAATGCGCGGCGCGATCAGACTTTTCCTCACCTTCACCTTCTTCGCGATCCTGGTGATCGAGGGTGCCGCGATGCTCCATCGCCATCGTCAGGATCTGCCTTGGGCCGAACTTGACCTCGCCGCGCCGCCTGGTCGCTTCACCGCCGCCAAGATCGCCGGGCTCGGCTCGGACCCGCCGCGTTGCCGGGCACTCCTCGCCGCCGCTGGCAACGAAAGCCGCCCGGCGCCTTCCCGCCGGCCATCCGAGAATTGCGGCTATGAGGACGGCACCCTGCTGTCGCTCGGCGTCTCGCCCTCACCGGGCGGGCTCGTCACCAGCTGCCCGGTTGCAGCCGCTCTCGCGGTGTGGGAGCGACAGGTCGAAGCCGACGCGCAGCGGTTGCTCGGCACCTCCGTTCGCCGCTTCGTTCATGCCGGCAGCTTTTCCTGCCGCCGCCTCTACAATCGCTCGGACGGGCCCTTCAGCGAACATGCGACCGCCGACGCTGTCGACATCCTCGGCTTTGAATTTGCGGATGGGCGGCGTGTTTCGGTGCTGCGCGACTGGAACGGCCGTGCCGAGGACGCGGCCTTTCTCCGGGCCGCGCGCGATGCGGCCTGCCGCGTGTTCAGCACCGTTCTTTCACCCGACTATAACGAGGCGCACCGCGACCATTTTCACTTCGACACCGCCGATCGCGGTGCTGGCGGGTGGCGGGCTTGTCGCTAAGGCCTGCCGAGTCGCCACCCTCCACAACCAAAAAGGGCCCGCCTTGCGGCGAGCCCTTCTCGATCGAACGCGCTGAAGTCAGCGCTTACGACAGGTGCTTGGACAGGTGCTTGTTCATCTCGAACATGGTGCAACGGTCCTTGCCGAAGATCTTCTGCAGCTTGTCGTCGGCGACGATTTCACGCTTGTTCTGAGGGTTCTGCAGGTTGTTCTTGCGAATGTGATCCCACACCTTCGACACGACTTCGCTGCGCGGCAGCGGGTCGTTACCGACAATCTTGGCGAGATCGGGCGATGGTTGAACGGGCCGTGCGAGACCGCCCCCTGCCTTACGCCCAGTCCCGCTCGCTTCCTTTGCCATGTGGCCCTCCTGTTGGTTCGGCAGGGAGATAGAGCGCAAAGCGCGTCCCTCCGCAAGGGGCGGCTAAGAGAGAGATTAACCAGCGTTGCAGAGGGGAAACGGTACCACCCGGTTGCGACTGTCGTGACCGATGTCCGCCCGGCCCCCATAGGGCACCCCCGCCCGCTCGCACCAGTGCCGCGCCACCGCCTCCAGTTCGGCCCCGAACGGACGGTCGTTGGGCCGCAGCGCACACCGCCCGAGCCTCAGCTGACGCACGTTGGCAAAGCCCGGCTGGCTGCTGACGTGGAACAGGAAACGGTCGATCCGGTACAGTTCCTCGTCCACCTCCTCGATCAGCAGCTCGGCCCCGCTGAAGTCGGGTTCCAGGCTCGTCCCCATCAGGCTCGACAGCACCACCAGGTTGAAGGCAAAGGCCGGGCCGTTGAGATCGGGCTCCAGCGCGTCGAAGTCGTTCCTGGCCAGCCAGCGCAGGGTCCGCAGCACGGCGTCCTCACCATCCTCACGCAGCACGTCCTGCACCATTGGGCCGTGCGCCACCGCAAGCCCGGCCTTGTGGAGCGCCGCGAGGAGAAAGCCGCCGTCGCTGTAGCCGACCACCCGCTTCCACCGCGCCCCTTCCGGCAAGTCGCTGACGACCGCGGAAGCGATGCGGTTGGAGCCGTAGCCTCCCCTGGCGAACCACAGGGCGTCGATCGCCGGGTCGGCCAGCATTTCGGTCAGGGCCGCGCGCCGCGCTTCGTCAGTCCCTGCAAAATGCCCCTCTTCCAGGAAACATTGCGGGTGAACGACCAGACTCACCCCAGCCTCTGAGGCAAGCGCCTGCACCCGCTCCGCCGCTTCGACCTTCAACGGGCAGCTTGGCGCCACCACTCCGATCCTCATCGCCGCACTCGCTCCGTTGCCCTACGCCTTCCTCCCCAATAGGGCGGGCGCCATGATCTCTTCCAGCACCTTCTTCTGCGGGATCGGCGGCAGCGGCATGCTTCCGCTTGCCTGTATCGTCCGCGCTCGTGGCGGCGCTGTCGCCGGTTCCGACCGCGCACTCGACGCCGGCCGGCTCAGCCCCAAGTTCGACTTCCTTCGTGCGCAGGGCATCGACCTCTTCCCGCAGGACGGCAGCGGCCTCCGACCAGGCATGACGCTGGTCACCTCCGCCGCTGTCGAGGCCACCATCCCCGACGTCGCGCGCGCCCATGCGCTTGGCCTGCCGCACCTCACCCGTCCGCAGCTCCTGGCCGAGCTGCTTAACGCCGCTACGACCAGCGTCGCGGTCGGCGGCACCTCCGGCAAGTCGACCGTCACCGGGATGATCGGCTGGATCCTCCACCACGAAGGCCGCCGTCCCACGGTGATGAACGGCGCGGTGATGAAGAACTTCGTCTCGTCCGAAACCCCCTTCGCCAGCGCATTGGTGGGCGATGCCGACCTGTTCGTCAGCGAGGTGGACGAAAGCGACGGCTCCATCGCCCTTTATCGCCCGGCAGTGGCCGTGCTGAACAACGTGTCCCTCGACCACAAGGAGATGGACGAATTGCGCGCCTTGTTCGGCGGCTTCCTGGCGGCAGCGGGCAAGGCGGTGGTCAACATGGACGACGCGGAAAGCAGGGCGCTCGCCCCGGCCGGCGCCACCGGCTTCGGCTTCGATCGGCCAGCCGCCGTGCGCGGCTCCGACCTCCAGCTCTCGGCCGAGGGTAGCCGCTTCACCGTCACGGCGGCGGGTGAGCAGGCCAACGTCCGCCTCGCCCTCCCCGGCCACCACAATGCCTCGAACGCGCTTGCCGCCCTTGCCGCCGCCCATGCGCTTGGTCTGCCCCTCGCGGACGCTGCGGTCGCCCTTGCCTCCTTCCAGGGCCTCAAGCGCCGTCTTGAGACGGTGGGCATGGCCGGGGGCGTCACCGTGATCGACGACTTTGCGCACAACCCCGACAAGATCGCCGCCACCCTCGCCACGCTTGCCGCGCGCCCGGGCGGTCTCCACGTCATGTTCCAGCCCCACGGCTATGGCCCGCTTGCCAAGATGGGCGAGGAGCTTGCCGCCACCTTCGCTCAAGGGCTGAACGACGGCGACACCCTGATCCTCTCCGATCCCGTCTACCAGGGCGGCACCGTGGACCGCTCGCGCGGGTCCGAATGGCTGGTCGAGGCCGTGCGAGCCCGGGGCGGCTCGGCCGAGCACTTGCCCGAGCGCCCGGCGATCGCCGCTCGCCTGATTGAACTCGCACGACCTGGCGATACCATCGCCATCCTCGGCGCGCGCGACGACACCCTCAGCGAGTTTGCGGCCGAGCTGGTCGGGAACCTGGCGCCTCGAAGCTGATTGTCTTGCCCATGACCAATGGCTGGAAACTCGACCGCGGCGAGCGGGACACACTCCTGCGCGACCATCCCCCGCGCTACGCCGAGGTGGTCGCCGACCACGTCACCCTGGACGTCAAGGCGAGCAACCCGCCGCACCAAGTGAAGGCGGCGATCGTCGGCCGGACCGATGACGACAAGGGCGTCGAGGCGCTGGTGGTGACCATCGACGGCACCGTCGACCGACCCGACGGCTCGACCTTTCACATCACCTGGTCGCTCGAACCCGGCCGAAAGGCGCGCGAAAGCAACGACGTGCTGAAGGAACGTGGCTGGAAGGAGCTCGATCACCCGATGCCGATCACCCTGACGCCTGCCCGCTTGTGATCGCCGAGCCCAGGCTGTTCCTCGACTGCGACGGGGTCCTGGCCGACTTTGACGCGGGCGCCCGGGCGCTGCTCGGCACCGACGCCAGAACGTTCGAGGCGAAGCACGGCAAGCGCGAATTCTGGCGGCGCCTGGCCCGCCACGGCGACTTCTACGCGACCTTGCCCAAGATGGCGGACGCGGACGAGCTGTTCGACGCGGTGAAGCATCTCAAGCCCACCATCCTCACGGGCCTTCCGATCGGCAAGTGGGCAGCGCCGCAAAAGGTGCGCTGGGCGGCCGAGCACTTCCCCGGTGTTCCCATCATCACCTGCATGGCGCGGGACAAGCACCGCCACATGGGCGGAGCCGACGTGCTGGTCGACGACAGCGATCGGCACATGCCGGCCTGGGAAGCGGCCGGCGGGATCTACGTCCTGCACCGCAACGCGCGGGCAAGTCTCGGTCGGCTGTCGGAAATCTACCCCAGCGTAAAGCCGCCCGCCTGACGAGGCGCGCCGCGAACCTGGCCTCGTCCCCGTCCGCGGCGGAACCGATCAGGCCGCCGCGGCGACGTCGACCTTTTCGACCCACTCCGGCCAGAACACCGGCTCGCGGTTCGACCAACCGGGCGCGGTGGCCGCGCTTTCGCTGATCGACTGGAGCAGCAGGCGGCGGCGATCGGGATGGAGGTGCGGGAGCGCCGACGCAGCGCAAAAGGCGGCCGGCAGCCACGGCCGGGCGGCCGCGCCAAGCAGCCGCTCGTAAAGGAAACGGAAGGCGGCGAAGTTCGGGATACGCTCCTGGCCGAGGTCGAAAGCCGTCACCGTGATCAGCAAGCCCATGAACGGGTCGATGGTGTCGAGCCCGCTGTCGTCAGGAACCTGCATCCGAAGCGCGTCCAGTTGCTTGTAGAGGCGGCCCTGCGCGCGGATCGAGGCGGCTTCCCCTTCGTCGCGGGCCCAGCACTCAAGCGCATCACGACGGCCAAAGGCAATGTCGAGGCTGCGGCGGATATAACGCTGGGTCGCCTTGGGAAACCCGGCGAACTCCTTCATCTCGCTCAGCAGCAACGCTCCACCTGCAGGCTGCGTCGAACGCGTCGTCATGGCACCCAGCTCCTTGTACTCGGGCTGGAAGATATGACGTTTCAAGCGTTTCCACTTGCTTAACCATCACCCCAACCCCGGTTCATATTGAAACCGGAAAGTTGGGGCGATTGCACGTGCTTATTGGAAGGGTCGCGACTTGTCTTGCGGCTGTCGCAATCGTGCAACGGGTGAGCAACTCACCTTGACGGCCGGCCTGGCCTCAGCCTGGGAAACCGCTCGAGGGCACCGGCTCGTCCGCACAGCCTGGCTGAGAGGTCGAGGGCGGATCGGACGCGTCCATCGATTCGTCGCTTCCGACGTCAACCTTGGCATCCTCGTTGCCGGGATCGCGGCGGAGCTTATGCTCCAGTTCGCGCTCCGGATCGCCCGACAACACTGCCGGCGGCGTGTCCTTACCCCTTTGCTCGTTCATTCTTATCTTCCTTTCGCCGCAACAACGTTCCCCCTCCCTCGCCCGTTCCGCTTCGACCAATGGCAGGCGGGCTTCGGCGACCGGCAGACGCCTGCTTGCGCGGCTCGCCCGGCGGCGGCACTCTCCTCTCCCATGAACATGCTCCTCAGCAGCGATCGCCTGTCCCTGCACGGCAACGCCGTCGAGCCGCGCCGCTTCGCCGACTGGCGCATGGCCGTGAAGACGATCGTCGGATTCTGGGCGATCTACTGCGTAACCGTAATTGCCCGCGCCTTTCTGGGCAGCGATCCGGGGACCATCCTTGCCAACAAGATCCTGACGCTCACCGTCGGGATCGCGCTGACGTTCCTGCTTTACGCAGCCATCGCCACGTTCAGCCGCGGCCAGTCCATGCGCCGCAAGGCAGTGGTGGCAGGGATTGGCTCCCTGATCGCCTCGGCTGCCCTTGCCGGTAGCCTGGTGCTGAGCGAAAGCCAGATGAAGTCCAGCCGTGAGGAGTTCCGCTTCCAGGCACGCGAGGGTTTCGTGGTAGTTCAGAAGGGTGACCAGGTCCGGATCGAACGGAATGCGGCCGACCCGGTGGTCGTGACAATGCCCAAGCTCAAGGACCTCAAGCACCGGGACCAGTTCCGGGTGGCGGCGGATACGGCGGTGGTGTGGCTGTTCTTCTTCGCTGCCTGGTCCGCCGTCTATCTCGCCGCGATGAGCCAGCGCCAGGCGCTCGATCTGCAGAAGCGCGCCGCGGCGGCCGAAAGCGCGGCGCAGGTCGCCCAGGTCCGGGCACTTCGCTACCAGGTCAATCCGCACTTCCTGTTCAACACGCTCAACAGCCTGTCGAGCCTGGTGATGACCGGGCGTCCCGAAGAAGCGGAGGAGATGATCCTCAAGCTCTCGACCTTTTTCCGCTCCAGCCTGTCGCTCGACCCGACGGCCGACGTCAGCCTGGCCGAGGAGATTGAACTCCAGCGGCTCTACCTCGACATCGAACAGGTCCGCTTTCCTCGCCGGCTGAAGGTGGAGATCGACGTTCCCGACGCGCTTGCCTCGGCCCGGCTCCCGGCATTGATCCTTCAACCGATCGTCGAGAATGCGATCAAGTATGGCCTCGGCAAGACCCGCGACAAGGTGACCCTGCGCATCACCGCGGAGGAGCCGCTGCCCGGCCGCCTCCGCATCGAGATCAGCAATTTCGGCGGAACGGCGCTGAAGTCGCCGCGCAAGCCGGTGCCACCAGCCGGCACCAAGGTCGGCCTCGCCAACGTCGCCCAGCGCCTCGGCGCCCGCTTCGGCCGCGCTGCAGGGGTCGAGCATGGACCGTTGGAGGGCGGCGGTTACAAGGTGGCTCTGACCTTGCCGACGAGTCGCACCGATGGATGAACCTCTGCTCAAGACCCTGGTGGTGGACGACGAGCCGCTCGCCACCGAGCGGCTGCAACTGCTGCTTGCGCGCATGGGCGGGATCGACCTCGTCGGTACCGCCAGCGACGGTGAGGCCGCCTGCCGGATGGCCGATGCCCTTCGCCCCGACCTCCTCCTCCTCGACATCGCCATGCCGGGAATGGACGGGATCGATGTGGCTCGGGAACTTGGGCGGTCCTCGGCGCGGCCCGCCGTGATCTTCGTCACCGCCTTTGACCAGTTCGCCGTTTCCGCCTTCGAGGTGGAAGCGGTCGATTATCTGGTGAAACCGGTCGATCCCAAGCGGCTCGAACGGGCTCTGGACCGGGCGAGGGAGCATATCGGTCGCCGCGGCGACAGCTCGCCGGAATCGGCGCCGGCGCCGGGCAGCTACCTTGACGAGTTCTGGGCCTCCGACCTGAGCGGCCTGGTCCGCATCCGGGCCATCGACATCGACCGTGTCTCGGCCGAGCGCGACTATATGCGCCTGCACGTGGGCACCCGCAGTTGGCTGATCCACCACAGCATGGCCGCGCTTGAAGAAGGGCTCGACCCCGCCATCTTCGTTCGCCTGCACCGTTCGGCCATCGTCCGCCGCGACTTCATCAGCGGCTTCCAGCGCAACGCCTCCGGCCGCTGGATCGCCCGGCTGGCCGACGGGACCGAACAGCCGGTCGGCCGCCTGTATGCTGACTGCGTCCGAGAGATTGCGGGGCGCTAGGCCCCGCTCACCTCTCCCGTTTCCCGCTCGGACACCACTCCGGTCACCGCCACGTCCAGCACGACGTTGCCGAGCGTGCGGAAGGTGTCGGGAATGGTTTCCAGCGCCAGCAGCAACGCCAGCGGCTCGATCGGCACCCCGAGGGCGACACTGATCGGCGCAATGGAGGTGACGAAACTCACCTGCCCGGGAAGGCTCACCGCCCCGATCGACGCCAAAGCGGCAACCGCAATGCCACCGGCGTATCCCGCCGGAGTGATCTCGACTCCCAGCCAATGCGCGACATACAGAGCGACCCCGATGTTCATCGCCGGACCCGTTGCCCGGAACAGGGCCACCGCCAGCGGCAGGGCGACATCGGCATCCCGCCGGCGCACGCCAAGTGCATCGGCAGCGGTCAGCATTGCGGGCAGCGAGGCCAGGCTCGACCGGGTCGCCAGCGCCACTGCCGACGGGCCGCCGATGGCGCGCAGAAAGGCGCCTGGCGCAAAGCGGGCCACGAAGATCGCGATCAGGAAGCCGGCAAGGGTCAGGATGACGCCCAGCGCCGAGATGATGATGACGTAATGGGCGATGGCGCCAAGCGAGGTAGCGCCGGCCCCTGCCCCGAAGGAGAAGGCAAGCGCGAACACGCCGATCGGGGCAAGCGCAAGCACCCAGCCGATCACCAGCAGCATGGCATCGCCGACCGCCTCGAAGAAGCCCAGTGCCGGGGCGCGCCGCTCGGCACTGAGCCGGGCGAGCGCGAAGGCGAACAGGGCGGTGAAGATGACCAGCGGCAGGATCTGGTCCTCGGCCGCGGCGGCCACGGGATTGCCGGGCACCAGGTTCTTGAAGAAATCGCCGATTGCCGGAACGGTGACGTCCGTTGCGCTCCGGTCGACGCCGGCAAGGCCGTTGCGAAGCGCCTCGGCCGCTTCGCCGGGTAGCGGCCACACGGCCAGCAGGGCGGGCGTCATGACGGCCCCGAACACGGCCGAAAAGACGTAAAAGCCGGCGAACCACAGCACGGCCTTGGTCGCCAGCCCACCCGCACGCGCCGCATCGGAGCCGCTGATGACCCCCACCACCAGCAGCGCCACGATCAGCGGAATGACGGTCATCTTGAGCGCATTGAACCACAGCCCGCCGATCAAGTCGGTGACATAAACCGAGCTTTCCCTGAGCCCGGTGTCGGCGCCGCCGACCATGATCCCGAGCACGAGGCCAAGGATCAGCGACGCCATCAACCAGAGCGCGCTCTTGCCGGTCGCGCCGGCGGCAGGGCGGTCCGCGGGCGCGGCGGTTGCGTCAGTCATCAGCTAGTCACTCCAGGCGCGAGCACGCGGCGCCTTGACTAGCGGGCCGGCGAAAGCGTGCAAGAGCGACGCACGACCGTCGGTCCGCCAAGCGGGTGCCTCGTCCCGTCCCAATAAAGTGCGGCAGTCACGAACCCGGCACCCCTGCGGCGCGTTCAGGCGCCAACAGTTCATCCCCCATGGATTGCAGCAAAGGAGTAACATGATGATCGGTTCCAGCACCCCGGGCGTCGGTACGCTTGAAACCCTCGCCACCACCCTGATCGACAGCGTCAATGGCTATCGAGATGCGGCCCAGAACGCCGAGGGCACCAAGTTTCAGGAGCTGTTCCGCCGCAACGCCGACGAGCGCAGCCGAATTGTCGAGGAGCTTCGCTCAGAGATCCGTCGCCTTGGCGGCAATGCGCCGGACGACGGCAGCTTCCTTGGCGCCACTCACCAGCGCTTCCTCGACCTCAAGGCGGCGGTGACCGGACGCGACGACAAGGCGATCATCAACGAGGTCGAGCGCGGCGAGGATTACCTCAAGGAGAAGTTCGAAGCCGCGCTGAACGCCACCGACGTAGCGCCCGAAACCCGCTCGATCATCGAGCGCGCCTATCAATCGGTCCGCCAGGGCCACGACCAGATCAGCAGCCTGAAGCACGGCCTGGAGGCGTAAGGCCATGGGCATCTTCGACAAGATCAAGGGCGCGATCTTCGGCCACAAGGATCCGGGACCCGGCAATCGCCCGACCATCCCGGCCGGCATGGCCGGCGGTCCGCCCCTGCAGCAGCAGCAGCAGCAGTCTGCGCCGGCGGGTCAGCCGCTTGGCCAGGCCGAAACGCAGGTGCAGCCTGCGCCGGGGCAACAGGATGTGGATGTGGAACAGGTGCTGGCCGACATCAGCCGCCAGCGGGGCAATCCCGACCTCAACTACAAGACGTCGATCGTCGATCTAATGAAGCTGCTCGGCATCGATTCCAGCCTCGAGAACCGCAAGGAACTCGCGCAGGAGTTGGGCTACACTGGTGAGCTGAACGGCTCGGCCGAGATGAACATCTGGCTGCACAAGGCCACCATGAAGCAGCTTGCCGCCAACGGCGGGCGAGTTCCGGCCAGCTTCATCAATTGATCAGGGCTGGTGCGGACTCTCGCCAAGAGGGTTCGCACCAGCTTGCCGGCCGTCCCCCGGGCGCAGTGCGACCGGCACGACGTGCTTGCCATCGGCACTGACGAACGACGGCAGTTGCGCCGGCCGCTCCGTGTCCGGGCCGCGGCTCACCACCCATTGCACTTCCATCCGGAGGCTCCGGGTTGCCGGGGGCACCTGCCCGGCGAACCCCTTGCGAAAGCAGGGCGCCGGACGCCAGTTGAAGCGCGCTGAAAAGCGTCCCTCCACGCAATTCTGAACCGTCAGGTCGTCGTTCAGCCGGTAGTCGCCCTCCGCACGGGCAAGGATGTCGCCCCGGTGCGCCGGCGCCGGGTCGAACGGCAGCACCGGATCGAGCAACCAGCGATTTTCAAGGCGAACGGTAAGTACCTCCTCGGGCCGGGCCTCCAGATAAGCCGCTGCTGCCGCCACGAACTTCTGGTCGAGCGCGATGCACCGGTCCAGGTGAACCTTCTCGCCGGATTCAAATCGCAATTCGCTTCGGCACGATCGCTGGCGTCTGGCGGCAGTCACCTCCCACACGTTGCTGATACCACGCGTCGCGGTTCGAAGCGGAGGGCTGCCGGTCGGCGGCGGCGGCAGTACCCAGCGGATGCGACCATTGAAACTGTCGTGAACCGTACGGCCGGCCCCGTCGCGTGCCGGGATGAAGCGCGCCCGCTCGGTCATGATCCTGCACGTAGTCTCGTCCAGCAGTTTGGACCCACTTGGACTAGTGATGGCGCATCCGGTCACCGCACCCGACGCGGAGATGTCGAGGCGGAACGCGACGGTCCCCTGTTCTTCGTTGCGAATGGCGGCAGCGGGATAATCCTGGTCGCTCAACAGAGCGGGAATCGTGCTTTCGGCCCGCGCCGGGACAGCCGGCTGGATCGCCGTGGAGGCAAGCGCGAGAACAGTCAGCAGCATCGTCCGGTACGCCCCTGTGAACGCGGGAGCGTCAGCCTAGAAGAATGCACGACGCTGTCGAGGGCTCGCCCGCCGTTCGGCACGCCTACCTCTTGGCCGGATCGTGTCCCCAGTTCTTGAGGCTGGCCTCCCACCGCGATCCATCCGGGTGCCCGGGCTTTTGCGCCAGGTGACGATGCACGTAGCCGGTAACTTTCTTCATGTGCGCGAGATCGTCATCCGACAGGTCATCGGCCTTGGTACGAAGCAAGTCGACGATCCGCTTGCCGGACTTGTGTCCGACGCTCTCACCGCTGCCGTGGCCGTCCTCGCCCTTCCAGCCAACTTCCTTGCTTTCCGCGGTATCAAGCCACTTTTCTAGCTCTGCCGCCGTCATGTTGACGGCTTCACTGAACTGCTTGCGGATGTCGGTGCGTTCGTCGCGGTCGATGGCGTCGGCCATGGTCTTGCTCTCCTGTGGAAAGGCAAGAACGCGCAGGCATCGCACTGGTGCGCCTGGTCTTGAGGGCAGGTCGGCGTGGCTGGCGGCCCCAACAGAAATGGGGCCCGGCATTGCTGCCGAGCCCCACTGCGCCGAGCTTGAGATTGCCGGTCTTCGGTTCGTGCCGGCCGTTCCATCCCGAAGGAGATACGTCAGCGTTCCACGATCCTTGCTCACTCGCTCAGGCGTCGCGTCGGTCTCGATCGGCTGCCCGGTCTCCCGGGCTCTTCCCCGAGGCTTCCGCTCCGTTCCAGCCTTGCGGCCATCCCATCGCCTCCACCCGGCTCTGCCGGCGCTTCCCGAATTGATCAGCGCTGGTCCGAAGACCTTTGCTTCCCTCACCATTCGGCTCCGACGGTCCTGGTCCTCGCCTGCGCTTCGAATTCGCTGCGCTCCGAAGAGCGCCTCGCTTTCCAAGCCTCGGCTCCGGTCCGGGACCTGCTTCTCTCGCTTTCCCTGGCAAGCCAGTTCCAGCTCAAGTCGCCACCAACCGTCCGTTCGCGGCCCTTCTTGGGACCATCGTCTTTCGCGCTGCCCTGACCACATCCCGAAGGAGCGATCCGGCCTGCGGCGGTGAGACGATCATCTCTTCCGGCGCCTCTTGCCGGCTTCGCTTCGAAGATCCTCCAACTGTTCTGTCCGGACCTCCTGGGGATGCCCGATCGTCACAACCGAATTCCACTTCGTCGCCGTGCCGGCGGAGATCGAGAGTTCCTTCCCTTTCCTGCCGCCAGTCCCTTGCGGGTCTCTTGGAGGAGAGGGCCGGTTGCCCCCCGATCACCATTGGAAGATGACCCTTTTTGTGAGTCGCGCAAAGCGGTTTCGGAAGCATGGTGCCTGTGGATAACGGGGATATCGGGTGCAATCGTTTCACCTCCGATCCCCGGCTCGCTGTTGCCGTTCCGTTCTCCTGACCTTACTTGGTCGGGAGTGCCCGAATCCGCAGCCCTGTCGCCTGAACCGGCCTATCTCGCCAGCCTGAACGCCCCCCAGCGCGAGGCGGTGCTGACCACCGAAGGTCCGGTGCTGGTGCTGGCCGGCGCGGGCACGGGCAAGACCGCGGCCCTGACCGCCCGCCTCGCCCACCTCATCGCGACCCGGAAGGCGTGGCCAAGCGAGATCCTGTCGGTCACCTTCACCAACAAGGCCGCGCGCGAAATGCGCGAGCGGATCAGCCGCATCAGCGGCGGCGCGATCGAGGGGATGCCGTGGCTTGGTACCTTTCACTCGATCGCGGCCAAGATGCTTCGCATCCACGCCGAACTGGTCGGCCTGCAGAGCAACTTCACCATTCTCGACACCGACGATCAGCTACGCCTGATGAAGCAGTTGATCATCGCGGCGGAGATCGATGAAAAGCGCTGGCCGGCCCGGCAGCTGTCCGGCCTGATCGACCGCTGGAAGAACAAGGGCCTGACCCCGGAACAGATCGACGCCGGCGAAGCGGAGGCGTTTGCCAACGGACGCGGGGCCGACCTCTACAAACAGTATCAGGACCGGCTCAAAGCCGTGAATGCCTGCGATTTCGGTGACCTGCTGCTGCACATGCTGGTGATCTTCCGCACCCAGCCCGACGTGCTGGAGCGCTACCGCACCCGCTTCAAATATCTGCTGGTCGACGAATATCAGGACACCAATGCGGTCCAATACGAATGGCTGAAGCTGCTGGCCGAGCCGCGCCGCAACCTCTGCTGCGTGGGCGATGACGACCAGTCGATCTACTCCTGGCGCGGGGCGGAGGTCGCCAACATCCTGCGCTTCGAACGCGACTTTCCGGGCGCGGCGGTGATCCGGCTGGAGCAGAATTACCGCTCCACCCCGCATATCCTCGGCGCCGCATCGGGCCTCATCGCCAATAACTCGGGCCGCCTCGGCAAGACCTTGTGGACCGAGTGCGACGTCGGCGAAAAGGTCAAGGTCGTCGGCGTGTGGGACGGCCCGGAGGAAGCCCGCCGTGTCGGCGAGGAAGCCGAACAGCATGCACGCCGCGGCAGCCTCAGCGACATCGCCATCCTCGTCCGCGCCCAGTTCCAGACCCGCGAATTCGAAGAACGCTTCATCGCGATTGGCTTGCCTTACCAGATCGTCGGCGGCTTCCGCTTTTACGAACGCGCCGAAATCCGCGATGCGCTCGCTTATCTCCGCCTGGTGCAAAGCCCGTCGGACGACCTCGCCTTCGAGCGCATCATCAACACGCCTAAGCGCGGCCTCGGCGACAAGGCGGTGGCGACCATCCACCGCTACGCCCGCGCCTCGGGCCAGCCGCTGCTGCTCGCCGCAGCGCAAATGCTCGACAGCGACGAGCTCACCCCGCAGGCCCGCCGCAGCCTCGGCCGCTTCGTCGGCGATTTCGCGCGCTGGCGGCAGATGCACCTCGCCGCCGCCGACACCCCCGCCCCGCTCGGTGCGCCGCCCGCCCATGCCGAGCTCGCCCGCCAGTTGCTCGACGAAAGCGGCTACACCGCCGCGCTCCAGGCTGAACGTACCGCCGAGGCGACCGGCCGGCTCGAGAACCTCGCCGAACTGACCCGCGCGATGGAGGAATATGAGAACCTCTCCTCCTTCCTCGAACATGTCAGCCTGGTCATGGACAATGACGCCGACAAATCGGGCGACAAGGTCACCATCATGACCATCCACGCCGCCAAGGGGCTGGAATTCCCGATCGTCTATCTCGCCGGCTGGGAAGAGGGCGTCTTCCCCTCGCAGCGCGCGCTCGACGAAGGCGGCACCGCCAGCCTCGAGGAAGAGCGACGCCTGGCTTACGTCGCGATCACTCGGGCGCGGGAGAAAGCGACCATCTTCCATGCCGCCAACCGCCGCATCTACGGCCAGTGGACCAGCAGCATCCCCAGCCGCTTCGTCGGCGAGCTGCCCAAAGAGCATATCGAGGAAGAAACCACGATGACCGGCGGGGAATCGCTGTGGCGCGCGCAGTGGAGCGAGCATGGCGACCCCTTTGCCCATGTCGCCGCGCAGCGTCCCGATCGCCTGTCCACCCGCGGTCCCGGCTTTGGCCGTGCGGCGCAGACCTTTACCCCCGTTCCCCAGCGCATCGTCGAAGCCCGCGCCTCGGCGGTCAGCCTCGGCAACAAGGGCCGCGACGACCTGTCGGTCGGGCAGCGCGTATTCCACGGCAAGTTCGGCTACGGCGCCATCGCCGCGATCGAGGGCAACAAGCTCGAAATCGACTTCGAACATGCCGGCCGCAAGCGCGTGCTCGACAGCTTCGTCAGCATCGGCTGAGCGGAACCCGCGCGCGGGCGCACCAGTTTTCCCGGCATGTCCGAGACCGCCGAGAAGACCGACCCCGCACTGTGGGAAAAGATCAAGAAACGCGTCACCGCCGGGGACAAGGGCGGCGACAAGGGCGAATGGTCGGCCCGCAAGGCGCAGCTCGCTGTGGCCGAGTATAAGAAAGCCGGTGGCGGCTATCGCGGAAGCAAGGACCCGCACAACCATCTCACCGAATGGACCCGCGAAGAGTGGGGCACCAAGTCGGGCAAGGAAAGCAGCGATACTGGCGAGCGGTATCTGCCCAAGAAGGCGCGCGAGGCGCTGAGCGACAGCGAATACCAGCGCACCACCGCCAAGAAACGTGCCGACACGCGCAAGGGCAAGCAGTTCTCTGCCCAGCCCAAGGACGTCGCGGCCAAGACCTCAGCCGCCCGCCATGGCGAGCCGACCAAGGCCGACCTCATGGCGCAGGCGCGCAAGCAGGACATCAAGGTCCGCTCGACCATGACCAAGGCCGAGCTGCAGAAAGCGCTCGCCTAGCGCCGCGGCGGGCGCGGTCCGCGTGGGCCCTGGCGCGGCTTCGGCGGTCCGCCGCCGGCGGCGTGATGCTCGTCGGGACTGGTGCTCGCCTCGACCATGATCCCGTCCTGCGCCATCGCTGGGCTATTCTTGCGCAGCGCCTTGATGAAGGTCTGCAGCGCGCGCGGGCTCACTTCGAAGAAGCTCTCGGTCGCCGCGACCTTGATCGCGCCGATCTCGGTCCGGGGCACGTGGCCGATCCGGCAGATCAGCGGCAGCAACCACTTCGGATCGCCGCCCTGACGGCGCCCGGCGTTGATCTTGAACCATCCGGCCCCATCGAAGCCGCCATGCCGCGGCCCGTCATCACCTGGACCTTCAAGCAGATCCTCCGGCGCGGGCAGGTCGGCGTGGAGTCGCGCGACCAGTGCCTGCGCCACTCCCTGCGGTCCAAGCCGGTCGAGCAGCGCCGCGGCAAGATTGGCGTCGCCCTCCTCCTGCGGCTGCGGCTCGTCGAACTGCGCCAGCAGGCGTGCACGATCCTGATCGCGGATCGCGTCGGCGCTCGGCACGTCGGTCCATTCGACCGGGATCCGCGCCAGGCGCAGCATTCCCTCGACCCGGCGGCGGCGCATATTGGGAACGATCAGCACCGCGGTGCCCTTGCGCCCCGCACGGCCGGTACGGCCCGAGCGGTGCTGCAGCGCCTCGGCATCACGCGGTAGCTCGACGTGAATGACGAGGCTGACCGAGGGCAGGTCGATGCCGCGGGCGGCGACATCGGTCGCGACCAGTACCCGGGCACGCTTGTCGCGCAGCGCCTGAAGCGCACGATTGCGATCAGCCTGGCTATGCTCGCCCGACAACGCCACCGCGGTGAAGCCGCGCTCGGCCAGGCTGCCGTGAAGCCGCCGAACCGCTTCGCGCGTGGCGCAGAACAGAATGGCGGTCTCCGCCTCGTGAAAGCGGAGCAGGTTCACCACGGCGTGCTCGACATCGGTCGGGCGGACGGTGACGGCCTGGTAGGCGATGTCACCATGCCCAGCGCTGGTCTCCACCGTGCTGACCCGCAGCGCGTCACGCTGGTAGCGGCGGGCGAGCGCCACGATGGGCTTAGGCAGGGTAGCTGAAAACAGCAGGGTGCGGCGCTCGGCCGGGGCACCGTCGAGGATCTCTTCCAGTTCCTCGCGGAACCCCATGTCGAGCATCTCGTCCGCCTCGTCGAGCACCACGACCTTGAGCGCCGACAAGTTGAGTGCCCCGCGCTCCAGATGGTCGCGCAGGCGGCCCGGTGTCCCGACCACTATATGCGTGCCGCTCTCCAGCGCCCGGCGCTCCCGCACCGGGTCCATACCCCCGACGCAGGTCAGCACCCGCCCGCCCGCCGGCTCGTACAACCATTGCAGTTCGGTCGAGACCTGCAGCGCCAGTTCGCGCGTCGGCGCAATGACCAGTGCCAGGGGCGCCAGCGAATAAGGAAGGCGCTCGGCTTCGCCCAGCAGGTCGCCGGCCATGGCAAGGCCAAAGGCGACCGTCTTGCCCGAACCGGTGCGGGCGGAGACAAGGAGGTCGCGGCCGGCCGCTTCGGGCGTCGAGACGGCGTTCTGGACCTCGGTCAGCGTATCATAGCCGCGCGTTTCGAGCGCTCGGCCGAGCGCGGCGGGAAGATGTTCATGAAGCATGGTTGCGCCCCATAGGCCGAATCGTTGCGAATGACCACCGGGACGGAACCGGTGCCATCGCCGGGCGCTTCGTCAGTCCCCCCCAGGAGAGCCTTAGCATGCCCACCGCCCAGATCACCCGCATGGTCCTGCCAGACCACGAATGCCCCTTTGGCCGCCGTGCCCTGCAATTGTTGCGGGATCACGGATTTGAGGTCGAGGAGCGCCAGCTCAAGACCCGTGAGGAGACGGACGCATTCAAGGCTGAGCATGGCCTCTCCACCACGCCGCTGATCGTCGTGGATGGCAAGACCATCGGCGGCTGCAGCGATCTCGAGAAGTTCCTGGTTGCCCACGCCTGAGGAATACGCCGCGCCTAGGTCCAGTGCCGGGCGCGGCGCCCAACGTCAGGCCGCCGCCACCTTGGTCTTCTTCAAGGCGTCGAGGTGCACTTCCGGACCGTTCTTGGCGATGTCCGCCTCATAGCCGGCCTTGGCCTCGGCCAGCGTGACGCCCAGTGCGTCCATGTCAACCCCGTGCCGCTTGGCCTGGCTGAAGATGCCGGTCAGCCAGCGCTCTTCCTCGCCGACATGGTGCTCGATTTCTTCCTTTAGCACCTTGACCTTGGCCTCGGCGAACTCGTCGCCCTTGGTGCTGGCAAGGATCTCCGCAATCAGCACGTTGGCCGCGTCATGCTCGACATAGGCTTCCTTGAGGTCCGCCTCATCGACCTTGCCCTCGCAGGCCGGATAGAAATGCTCGTTCTCGATCCGGGTATGAACGATCAGCGCGGTGGCGATCTCGGTCGCGATCTTGCGCTTGGCGGCAGCGCCTTCCTCCTTCTCATAGGCCTTGAACAACCCTTCCACCTCGCGATGGTCGTTCTTCAGCAGGGTCACAGCATCGGGTGCAGCATCGGCCACGGCGGGGTCCAGTCCTGGTTGGTTCAGTTGCAGCTTCAACCGCCCCTCGGGCTCGGCAGTTCCGTCCGCGATCAGCGCCGGTCGCCGCTGCCGATCTGCGTGATCTCCTCCACCGCAGGCTCGGATGCCTTGCCGCCTGGCTTGTCGAGCTCCATCCAGTCGCGAAACTCAAGGCCGTGGAGCATGTCCATGACCTCGAACTCGAGCCCGCCGGGCTGGCTGGTGTTGCTGTTCCACAGCGCCACCACTCCGCTCTTCAGTGCCGGATCGAACATGATCAGCGCACGATAACCATTGACCCCGCCGCGATGGCCAACAATCCGCCGCCCCGCATAATCGTAGGAGCGCCAGCCAAGGCCATATTGTGCATCGCCAACTCGCTCGAGGAACTTGCGCAGCCGCCGCCGCTCGCCCGGCGTCTTGACCAGCGGCGCGTGAACCTTCTCCAACAGCGCCTGGTCGAGCACCGCGGGCATGCCGCCCATCTGCGCGATCATCCACAGGGACATGTCCTTGATGTTGCTGTTGACGCCCCCGGCCGCCGGCACCCGGTAATAAGGCTCCAGCACTTCAAGCGGACGCCGGCCGACCGTATGCGGCCGGGCCCAGCTCCTGGCGCTGACCAGTCCGTCGCGCGTCATGCTCGCGCTGGTCATGCCAAGCGGGCCGAACAATTGCTGCCGTACTGCTTCCTGGTAGGTCGTGCCGGTCGCCCGGGCCACCATGTCGCTCGCCGCGTCAAAGGCGATGTTCTGGTAGGACCAGCAGGTGTCGGGCGGGCAGATGGCGTTGAGGCTGGCGAGCTCGGCGCGCAGTACCTGCGGCGACTGACCTTCCTCCAGCTTGTTGTCGAGCGCGTTGCGGTAAAGGCCCAGGCGGTGGCTCAGCACGTCGGCGACGCTGGCGCGATACTCGTTGCCGGCTGGCAGCTTCAGCCCCGGGGCGTAGTTCACCACCGGCGCGTCGAGCCGGATCTTGCCCTGATCGGCAAGCTTGGCGACCATGGTCCCGGCAACGCCCTTGCTGACCGAGGCCCAGCGGAACACCGTGTCGGCGCTGACCTTCTCGCCCGACCCTTCCAGCGTCTCGCCATAACCCGACAGAAAGGTGATGCGGCCATTCTCGACGACGCCGACGGCCATGCCGACCATGGTGGGCTTTTGGACCAGCCGCTTCAGCCGCGAATCAAGCCGCGCGTAGTCGATCCGCTGGCGAGCCGCCGGCTGGACCTTGGCCAGGCGCAGGCTCGCGGCGCGAACCTCGTCCGTCTGGTTCTCCGCTGAACCCACGGGCTCGACGACCCGGATGCTGGCAATGGCGGCGCCCATCAACAAGACGGCAGCCGCGCCAGCGATGACGCGCTTCTTCAGTGACCTGTCCTCCCCGCCCAACGGCTTGGAGCGGCTGTGCGAAAGGCTCAACCGCAAGGCTCCGGCACCTGCGGCGAAGCGAAGCTCAGCAGCGACGAAGCGGCGCAACTCTGGTCAAGGCAGGCCTTCGCCTCTAAGTCTTTGCTCCATGCAGTTCCTGCGCACGCTTTTCTGGGTCGTGCTGGCCGTGTTCCTGGCGATCATCGCCCGCAACAACTGGTCGGACGTCACCATCAACCTGTGGGGCTCGCTGCAGGCGGACGTGAAGCTGCCCCTGCTGGTGCTGATCGCCGCCCTGCTCGGCTTCCTGCCGCCCTTCCTGTGGCTCCGTGCCCGGTTGTGGCGCCTCGAGCGGCGCCTGTCGGTGACCAACCCGCCGGCGCCGCCCGCGTTCGCCTCACCGCCGCATGCGGTGGAGGATCCGGCGCAATGACCAACCCGATCTATGTCGCCATCGACACGCCCGACCTTGCTGGTGCAAGCGACCTTGCCAGGACCGTTGCGCCGCATGTCGGCGGGCTCAAGCTCGGGCTCGAATTCTTCGTTGCCAACGGTCCGTCCGGCATTCGTGCCCTGGCCGACTGCGGCCTTCCGATCTTCCTCGACCTCAAGCTGCACGACATTCCGAACACCGTCGGCAAGGCAGTGACAGCCCTCGCGCCTCTGTCCCCGGCCGTGCTCACCGTCCACGCCTCTGGCGGCCGCGCCATGCTCGAAGCCGCTAGGTCCGCCGCCCCACCCGGCTGCAAGGTCGTCGCCGTGACGGTCCTCACCAGCCTCGACGCCGCGGACCTCGCCCACATCGGCGTGACCTCTTCGCCATCCGAGCAGGTCGAGCGGCTGGCCGAGCTCACCCGCGCCGCTGGTTGCGACGGGATCGTCTGTTCGGGCGAGGAAGTCGCCTCGGCCGCCGCACGCTGGCCAGGCGGCACCTTCGTGGTGCCTGGCCTCCGCCCGGAGGGAAGCGCTTTCGGCGACCAGAAGCGGGTCCTCACGCCCGCCGAAGCGCTTGGCCGCGGAGCCTCCATCCTTGTCATCGGCCGCCCGATCACCGCGTCCGCCGATCCGGCCGAGGCCGCGCGGTCCATCGCGGCTTCCCTCGCCCCCTCCGCCGCGCTAACCGCCGGCGCCTGAACCCCATCCCAAGGACAAGCTCATGAGCTGGCTCAGCCGGGTCCGTAACTCCATCTCCTTCCTGCCCAAGCGCCAGACCACCGACACGCTCTGGCATCGGTGCAAGAAGTGCGACGCCATGGTCTTCACCAAGGAATGGGAAGACAATCTCCAGGTCTGCCCCAGGTGCGACCACCACGATCGCATTCGTGCGCGGACTCGCTTCGACCAGCTGTTCGACGACGGCCAGTACGATCTGCTTTCCTCGCCCGACGTCCGCGAGGACCCGCTCAAGTTCCGCGATACCAAGCGATATGCCGACCGGATCAAGGCCGCCCGCCAGTCCACCAATGAAAAGGACGCGTTCCTCAACGCGCGCGGCACCATCGAGGGGCGAACGGCCGTCGTCGGGGTGCAGGATTTCGCCTTCATGGGCGGGTCGATGGGCGTGGCGGTCGGGTCGGCCTTCGTTGCCGGTGTCCAGGCCGCGATTGCCGCCAACGCCCCCTTCATCATCTTCACCGCTGCCGGCGGCGCGCGCATGCAGGAGGGCATTCTCAGCCTGATGCAGATGCCCCGCGCCACGGTCGCGATCGAAATGCTGCGCGAAGCGGGCCTACCCTACATCGTCGTGCTGACCGACCCAACCACCGGCGGCGTCACCGCAAGCTATGCCATGCTGGGCGACGTCCAGCTGGCCGAACCAGGCGCCCTGATCGGCTTTGCCGGCCAGCGCGTTATCGAACAAACCATCCGGGAGAAGCTTCCGGACGGTTTCCAGCGCGCCGAATATCTGCTCGACCACGGGATGATCGACATGGTGGTCCATCGCCGTGACCTGCGTGCGCGGATCGGCCAGCTGATCGACTATCTCGCACCCTCGGAGCAGGCAGCCGCCTGATGGCCGACGGTGCCCGCTCGGACCATCCGGGCGTGCAGGCCGAGCTCGACCGGCTCGCGCGACTCAGCCCCGGCGGCGATCGCCTGGGGCTGGAGCGGATCACCGCCCTGCTCCACCTCCTCGGCAATCCGCAGGCGAATCTGCCGCCCGTGTTCCATGTCGCCGGAACCAACGGCAAGGGATCAACCTGCGCCTTCCTCCGCGCCGCGCTGGAGGCGACGGGCGCGCGGGTCCACGTCTTCACCTCGCCCCACCTCGTCCGCTTCAACGAACGGATCCGGCTTGCCGGCCAGTTGATCGAGGACGAGGCGCTTGCTTCCCTGCTCTCGGAAGTGCTCGACGCCGCGGCCGGCATCGCCCCGAGCTTCTTCGAAGCGACTGCCGCCGCCGCCTTTCTCGCCTTTGCCCGCATGCCGGCCGACGCGCTGGTGCTGGAGGTCGGGATGGGCGGCAGGCTGGACGCCACCAACGTCATCGACCGTCCGGCCGCCACCGCAATTGCTGCGCTCGGCCTCGACCACCAGCAATGGCTGGGCGAGAGCCTGGCGGAAATCGCCGGGGAGAAGGCCGGCATCGCCAAGGCGGGCGTGCCGCTCGTGACGCTGGCCCATCCGCCTGCATTCGCCGCCCGGGTGCGGGAAGTCGCAGACGCCGCGCAGGCGCCCCTGTTCGTTCAAGGGCAGCATTGGCACAGCAAGGTCACCGCCGGCCGGCTACTGTACCGCGACCGGCTCGGAGCCCTTGATCTCCCCCTCCCCGCCCTCCCCGGCCCCCACCAGGCGGACAATGCAGCGCTCGCCATCGCCATGCTGCGCCACCAGGATGCGCTCGCCATCCCCAGCGAGGCGCTCGCCCGTGCCATGACTTCGGTCCGCTGGCCCGCTCGCCTCCAGAAGTTGCAGCCCGGGCCGTTGATCGGCGCCCGCGACGTGTGGCTCGACGGCGGCCACAATGCGCAAGCCGCCGCCATGCTCGCTGCCAGCATCGCCGATCTCGTCGCAGGCCGGCCGCTCCACCTCATTGTCGGCGCGCTGACGACCAAGGACGTGGCGGGCGTCCTGGCGCCGTTCCGCGGAGTGGTGGAACAGGTCCACGCCATCGGCTTCGACCATCCGCTCGCCATGCAGGCCAAGGATTTGGCGGCGATTGCGCTCGGCCAGGGCCTTCCAGCCCTTCCTCGCCGCGACCTACGATCAGCCCTCGACGCCGTCCGGCAAGGGGCCGCCATCCTCATCGCCGGCTCCCTCTACCTTGCGGGTGAAGTGCTGGCTCTCAACGGCGAGATGCCCGACTAGGCCGGGCGCGGCGGCGCCGGTCCGGCCGTCTCTTGTTCGGGAATGGTGCGATTGGGATCGCCGTCATCCTCCGTGCTCGGCTGACGCACCGATTGGACTACGTATCCCTTGCTCCACAGCAACCACAGCAGGAGCATGCCGGGTATGGCGGCAACGATGGTCAGTCCCCAGAAGCCGACCCACCCGAAGTTCTCCGCCGCAATCCCCGCCGGCGTCGACAGCCAGGTCCGCCCGACCGCCGCGAAGCTCGACAGCAAGGCAAATTGGGTCGCCGTGTAGGCAAGGCTCGACAGGCCGGACAGGTAGGTCGTGAACACCGTCAGCCCGATGCCGCTGGTCAGGTTTTCGGTCACCACGGCGGCGACCAGCATCCAGTAATTGTTGCCGACCATGGCCAAGATCATGAACATGACGTTGGAGAACATCATCAGCAGGCCGGAGAATAGCAGCGCCCGACCCATGCCCAGCCACAGGATGAAGGGCGCCCCCAGTGCCGAGCCGACGATCAACGCGGCAAAGCCCCACGCCTTGTTCGCCGACACATAGTCGAGGTCGGCGAAGCCAAGCTCCACGATCATCGGGCTCAGCATAATCTGCCCCATCGCGTCGCCGACCTTGTAGAGCAGCACAAAGGCGAGGATCAGGAAGGCGCCGTTACGGCCGAGGAACTCGCGAAACGGATTGAACACGGTTTCGCGCAACCATTGCCCTGCACTCATGCCGCTCGCCTTGGCGAAGCGGTCGACATAGCGGCCGGGTCCGACCCACAAGGCGCCGATGATGGCCGGAATGATGGCAAGACCAGTCAGGCCATACGCCGCGCCCCAGCCGAGGCCGAGGCCTTCGCTGGACGCAATGAAGATGGTCCCGGCGCCGGCAATCAGGTTACCGGTGCGATAGCCGAACTGGTTTGTGGCGGTGCCATGCGCCATCTCCTCGTCGGACAGGATCTCGATGCGATAAGCGTCGATGACGATGTCCTGCGTCGCCGACAGGAAGGCGACCACGATCGCCCAAAAGGCGAAGGTACCCATCGCTCCGACCTGCGGGTTGCTGGAGCCAAGCTGCCAGACCGCGATGATCAGCAAACCCTGGATGAAGAACAGCCAGCCGCGGCGCTGCCCGAAGGCCTTGGTCAGGAATGGCAGCGGCAGCTTGTCGACCAGCGGCGCCCACAGGAACTTCAGCGTGTAGGGCGTGGTGAGGCCAACCGCAAAGCCGATGGTCGCCTTGTCGATCCCGACCTTGCTCAGCCAGAAGGTCATGGTCGACAGCAGCAGTGTCAGCGGAAAGCCGCTGCTGATCCCAAGCAGGAACGCGACCATCGGACGCTTGCGGAGGTAAGGCCGGAAGGATTCGATCCGCATCGCCAGCAGGCCGACCGACACCAGCAGTCCGACAAAGATCGCTACCTGCAGACCGTTCATCCGTAATCCCTCTGAAACAACTGGTCGGGACCCTAGCAGCCGCAATTCGCCTGAACAGCCCGTGAGTGCCGGCTCCTGCCCGCGCCCAGGCGCGCTCCGTCGCCTTCGGCTTCCCTCGAGGTCGACCTACGAGCTTCCGCTGGTGCTCGGCTGGTACGTCAACTCACCGACTGATGCTTGGCGGGGCATACGACGGGAATGGCCAGCGCCTGATCACACAGGCCGCGCCCCGCTGTTCTCAGGCGGCGAGCGGCCGATTGTACAGGATCACTCCGTCCGGCGCGCTCACCTTTGTCTTGCCGTCAAGCAACTGCTCCACGACCTTGAGCGCGGCCTTCAGACGCCGCTCGTTGTACGGCTTGCACAGCACCCCCAGCGCGGTGCCGGCATCTTCCTCCGGCGGATTGGCCGTGGCGAAGAGCACGGGAATGTCCCGCGCCCTTGCCTCCACCGCCAGGTCCATCCCGCTCCGCTGCCCGTTCAACATGATGTCGGTCAGGACAAGGTCGACGCCCCGGTCCTCGCTCCCGTCGCCTGGCGCCAGTTCCCGGTCGAGGATGGCCAATGCCTCGCGGACGCTATCAACCGTGGCCACGACCGTGTAGCCGGCACTGGCAACCATTGTTTCATTGTCGAACGCCACCAGCGGTTCGTCCTCGACGATGAGGATGCGCTTGACGTGGCGTTCCCGGGTGCCGAACAGCATCGCTTAAGCCTTCGAAGAGGAAAGAACCTTGCCTCCCCAACGACCGACGGGGCCCCGCGGTCCCCGACCGCCGCAAGGCCCCACGAAATCACCGCGTCGCGCCTCACCCGCCACAGGCGTACGGGCTCCGCGGCCGACACCGAGCGGCCCTCGCGGCAAGCCGCCAGGCCCCCCGCGCGAGACTGGCCCGCAGCGCATCGCCAAGCTGCTCGCCCGGGCCGGCGTCGCCTCCCGTCGCGACATAGAGCGGATGATCGAGGAACGCCGGATCGCCCTCGACGGCGAGGTGCTGACCACCCCCGCCACCCTGCTCGAGAATCTGCGCGGCGTCACCGTGGACGGCAAGCCGGTGGCGCCCCCCGCCGCCGCCCGCCTGTGGCGCTTCTACAAGCCCGCCGGCTGTCTGACCGCTGCCAACGATCCGAAGGGTCGCCCGACGATCTACGATCGCCTGCCCGGCGGCTTGCCCCGCGTCATGCCGGTCGGGCGCCTCGACTTCATGACCGAGGGACTCCTCCTCCTCACCAACGACGGCGAGCTGAAGCGCCAGCTTGAGCTTCCCGCCACCGCCGTCGTCCGCCGCTACCGCGCCCGAGCGTTCGGCGAGGTAACCCAGGCCCAACTTGAGGAGCTGTCCGAAGGGATCGAGATTGACGGCATCCGCTACGGCTCGATCGACGCCAATCTGGAACGCCGCACCGGCCGCAACTGCTGGATCGAACTGTCGCTGACCGAGGGCAAGAACCGCGAAGTCCGCAACGTCCTCGCCCACCTCGGCATGCAGGTCAGCCGGCTGATCCGCGTCAGCTACGGCCCGTTCACCATGCTCGACCTTGACCCCGGCCAAGTCGGCGAAGTCCAGCGCGAAGAACTGTTCCGCTTCCGCCAGACGCTGAAGCAGCCCACTCCCAAGGCTCCGGGCTAGGCACATTACGGCGGGGCTTATTTGCCTTCGCCGCCCACCCGCGCTATGCGCCCGCCCGCTCCTGCATGGTCATCCCTGGAGGCGTGGGGAGCGGTTTAGAACTCTTTCAAAGGAATGCACGTATGAGCGAACAGCTGACGCTGCCCGCCGAGACGCGCGACCGGGCTGGCAAGGGAGCCTCCCGCGAACTGCGCAACTCTGGCCGGGTCCCCGCCGTAGTCTATGGCGCCAACCAGGAGCCGCTGAGCATCCATGTCGAGGAGAAGCTCCTCGCCAAGATGCTGTCGACCGGCCACTTCATGAACTCGGTCGTGATGATCGACGCCGGTGGCAAGACGACGCGCACCCTGCCGAAGGACGTGCAGTTCCACCCGGTCACCAGCCGTCCGGTCCACGTCGACTTCCTGCGCATCAGTGAGCACAGCAAGGTCACCGTCGCGGTGCCCGTGCGCTTCACCGACGAAGAGGAAAGCCCCGGCGTGAAGCGCGGCGCGGTGCTCAACATCGTCAAGCACGAGATCGAGCTCAGCTGCGACGCGTCGGAAATCCCGGACGACATCGAAATCAGCCTCAAGGGTCTCGACGTGGGCGACTCGATCCACATCTCGAATGTCACCCTGCCCAAGGGTGCGACCCCCACCATCACCGACCGCGACTTCACCATCGCGACGATCGTTGCCCCGTCGGCGCTGAAGAGCGATTCCGGCGACACGACCGTTGAAGGCGAAGGCGAAGGCGACGCCGAGTAACTGGCTCCTCCCCTTCCGCATCTTTGCGGGAGGGGAGGCCTCACCCATGCAGATCTGGACCGGCCTCGGGAATCCCGGCGCGCACTATGCGCTGCACCGGCACAATGTCGGCTTCATGGCCGCCGACACCCTCGCCGAGGTCCACAACTTCGGCCCCTGGCAGAAGAAGTTCCGGAGCCTCGTCTCCGAAGGGCGGATCGGCCCGGCCAAGGTGCTGCTGGTCAAGCCGCAGACCTTCATGAACGCCAGCGGCGATGCGGTTCAGCAGGCATTGCACTTCTACAAGCTTGATGTGGACGCGCTCACCGTCTTCCATGACGAGCTCGACCTTGCGCCGATGAAGGTCAAGGTGCGGGTAGGCGGCGGGCTTGCCGGGCACAACGGCCTGCGCTCGATCAACGCCGCGCTCGGCCCCGATTTCCGCCGTGTGCGCATCGGCATCGGCCACCCGGGCCACAAGGACAAGGTGACGCCCCACGTCCTCGGCAATTACGCCAAGAGCGAGATGGAGCCCCTGTCCGACCTGCTCGCCGCCATTGCATCCGAAGCCGACTGGCTTGCGAAGGGCGATGACGCGCGCTTCATGAGCGACGTTGCCATGCGCCTGCAGCAGGACGGCTGATGCGCCAGCTGTTCGCAACCCCGCTCTACGAGGCGGAGCTCGACCTCGATCTCGCCGAACTCGCCCATTCGATCCACAGCCTCGCCGAGGACGATAGCGCCGGGCGACGGTGGGCGAGGGAGCATGGTTACAAGGGCTATACAAGCTACGCCTCGCTGAATGACCTGCCCCGCCGGGACCCGGTCGTCGCCGATCTCGCCAGAGCGCTCACGCGCCATGCCGCCATCTTCGCTCGCGAACTCGCCTGGGATGTAAAGCCCAAGCTCGACAGCCTGTGGGTGAACAAGCTCAAGCCCGCCGGCCACCATAGCGCGCACATCCATCCCCACTCGATTCTGTCCGGGACCTTGTACGTAGAGGTGCCCGAAGGCGCCGGCGCGATCCGGTTCGAGGACCCGCGTCTGCCGATGATGATGGCCGCGCCAACCCGCCGCGCCGACGCGCCCGAGCCGCTTCGCACGTTCGTCACCGTTCATCCGCGCCCCGGTCAGCTTCTCCTCTGGGAAAGCTGGCTGCGCCACGAAGTGCTGCCCGGCACCGGCCGAGCCGACCGCCTCAGCGTCAGCTTCAACTTCGCTTAGGCCGCTAGCAGCAACCGGTCGCGTCCGCCCTTCTTGGCGCGGTAGAGCGCGTCGTCCGCCGCCTTGAGGCTGGCTTCCAGTCCGCCGCGCCCGATCGCCGCCACGCCGCCACTGACCGTGACCCGCAGCGGTCCCGCTGGCGTGGCAAGCGGCGTCTGAGCGACCAGCCGCCGCAGCCGGTCGCAGACCTGGTAGGCCTGTTCGAGGCTGGTGTTCTCGAAATAGATCACGAACTCCTCGCCGCCGAGCCGCGCCAGCGTGTCGTGGCTTCGCACCAGCCGGCGGGCTGCCTCCGCAAAGCCCTTCAGAACGGCATCGCCGGTATCATGACCGTAGGTGTCGTTCACGCTCTTGAAGCGGTCGAGGTCGAGCAGCGCGACGCAATCGGCACCGGGCGACGCCAGACGGCTGCGCTCGGCCACAAGTTGTTCGAACGCCCGGCGATTGTGCAGGCCGGTCAGGCTGTCGGTCAGCGCCGCCTGCACCCATTCGCGCTCGTCCGCCTTGGCGCCGGTGATGTCGCGGATGTAGGACAAAAGCTCCAGCGCTTCGCCATCTTCGTCGAGCAGCGCTCTGCCATGCGTCGAGAACCAGCGCTGTTCGCCCATGCGGTTGATTGTGCGATAGCTGTAGGTCCGCGCTTCTCCGCCGGCCGCCAGCGTGGCACGGTGTTCGTCCCTCACCCGGTCGAAATCGGCGGGATCGATCAGGAGGCGGCTATGCCGCCCTAGCAATTCGCTGGGCTCATAACCGGTCACCTGTGTGACGGACGGCGAGGCATAGAGAATCCGACCGTCGACCGAGATGCGCATGATCACGTCCGCGCAATGCTCGGCCAGCAAGCGGAATTCCGCTTCGCTGCGGCGCAGGCTGCGATGAAGCTTCTGGCGGCTGTGCAGGTCGGCGGCGATCGGGATCACGGTCAGCACAGTGGCGGCAAGGTAGAATTGAAAGAACTGCATGCGGTCGCCGAGCGAGGCTGCGGTGAGCGAGACAGGACCAAGTCCCTTGGCCGTCAGAATGCCGCCGATTCCCGTCAGCAATGCCAGGCTGACCGCCGCTCCCAGTCGGCCAAGGCGGAACGTCACCAGGACGACCAGCATGACCGGCAGGAACAGAAGCGGCCAACTGGTCTGCCAGAAGGTGAAAAAGGCAATGGCACTGACCACCGGCAGCAGGATCAGCGCGCTTCCGACATGACGCTTCAGAATGCGCTGCGTTTCACGCTGGGCGGCGCGACCGGTCAGCATGTAGGCGATCGGCGTCAGGGCAAGGTTGCCCAATGCATGGCCAAAGGCGAAGTTCTTCATGGTGGCGAATGGATCGCCGCCGAACACCCACAGGATCGCACCGGCGAATGGCGCCATCAGCAGCGGCCCGGCACTCATCGCAACGACGAACCGGCCGAACCAGCTGAGACTGGCCATCAACTCGCCGCTGCTATCCGAGCGTTTCAGCCAATATGCGGCAATCACCGCCTCGGCGAGATTGACGATCATCATGAAAGGCGCGGCGACCCAGCCAAGACCAAGGAACCCGGTAACCGCAAAGCCGACAACACCGCAGGTCACCAGCGGCGCCCACCAGTTGCGCAGCGACGTACGAACCAGCGCCGCGATCAACAGCGCGCTTGCTCCCCACAGGAAGGCGACCCCGCCATCAAACCGCGTAAGGGATACGGCTAGCCCCGCGAGCAGCGCGTAGCCAAGTGCCAGGACCCACTGGCGCCTCAGGAGTTTGACCGGATTCATCGGGAGTTCAGTGACCGAGCAGGGTTAATGGGAAATGAGGCTTTGACACCGTTTCGGTGGAAATAAGTGCCGGACGTTGCCGGTGCATGCGCGGCGGGCTAGAGCGCCGCGACATCCTCCACAATCGAGATTATCCATGGGCTTCCGCTGCGGCATCGTCGGCCTGCCGAACGTCGGCAAATCGACCCTCTTCAATGCGCTCACCGAAACGCAGGCGGCGCAGGCGGCCAACTACCCCTTTTGCACCATCGAACCGAATGTCGGGCAGGTCGCGGTCCCCGACCCGCGCCTCGACCAGCTGGCAGCAATTGCCAAGTCGGCCAAGATCATCGCGACGCAATTGGGCTTCGTCGACATCGCCGGGCTGGTGAAGGGCGCCAGCAAGGGCGAGGGCCTCGGCAACCAGTTCCTCGGCAACATCCGCGAGGTGGACGCCATCGTCCATGTCCTGCGCTGTTTCGAGAATGACGACATTCAGCACGTCGCCAACAAGGTCGATCCGCTGGCCGACGCCGAAGTGGTCGAGACCGAGCTCCTGCTCGCTGACCTCGAAAGCCTCGAAAAGCGCGTGCCCAACCTCGTCAAAAAGGGCCAGCAGGGCGACAAGGAAAGCAAGATTGCCGCATCAGTCCTGACCCAGGCCCTGGAACTGTTGCGCGATGGCAAGCCCGCGCGCCTCACCCAGCCGAAGGACGAGGAAGAAGCCCGCGTCTTTGCCCAGGCCCAGCTGATCACCGCCAAGCCGATCCTCTACGTCTGCAACGTCAACGAGGAGGATGCCGCGAACGGTAACGAGCTGTCGGAACAGGTGTTCGCCAAGGCCAAGGCCGAAGGCGCGAACGCCGTGGTCGTCTCCGCCGCGATCGAAGCCGAACTGGTCGGCATGGACGAGGCCGAAAGGCTCGAGTTCCTGGGCGAGATGGGCCTCAAGGAGACCGGTCTCGCGCGCGTCATTCGCGCCGGCTACGACCTCCTGCACCTCATCACCTTCTTTACCGTCGGCCCCAAGGAAGCGCGTGCCTGGACGGTGGAGCGCGGCGCCAAGGCCCCGCAGGCCGCCGGCGCCATCCACTCCGACTTCGAACGCGGCTTCATCCGCGCCGAAACCATCGCCTTTGCCGATTATGTCGCGCTGGGCGGCGAAGCGGGTGCCCGCGACGCTGGCAAGCTGCGCCAGGAAGGCAAGGAGTATGTGGTTGCGGACGGCGACGTTCTGCACTTCAAGTTCAACGTCTGAAGAGCGCGCGGCAACAAAGACAACGGGCAAGCTGGGGCGCACGGTTGTAAAAGGCCTGTCTGTCGCCGATTACTGCCTCTCGACCACCGGAGGCGAGCATCGATCATGAGAGTACAGTTGGCCGCCGCACTCCTCCTCGCCTTGCCGGCGGCGGAAACTGGCGTGGCCGACGCTTCACAAGCCAAGGCGCAGATTGGCTCGATCGTGCCAGTCGAGCCCGCCTTCGGAGAGCTGGTGGCGCCCGGCAGTCCGATCGAAGTGCTGGGGACCGGCTTTACCTGGAGCGAAGGGCCCGTCTGGATCGAGCAAGGCGGCTACCTCCTGTTCAGCGACGTTCCGAACAATCGCATTCACCGTTGGACCCGGAAGGCCGGCGTGACCCTGTTCCTCGAACCTTCCGGCGGAATGCCCGCGTCCGGGTTTCGCGAGGCTGGTACCAACGGCCTCAAGGCGGACGGTCCGGCCTCCATCCTCGTTGCCGATCAGGGCAACCGGACCATTGCCCGGCTTGATCTCGAGACAAAGGCGAAGACCTTTCTGGTGAAAGGCTTCGGCGGCAAGAAGTTCAACTCTCCGAACGACTTGGCGGTTGGACCCGATGGCTCGATCTGGTTCACGGATCCGCCTTACGGGCTGGAAGGCCTGGATGCCTCTCCGCTGAAGGAGCAGCCAGTCAACGGCGTGTATCGGCTGAAGCCCGACGGAGAGGCAGTGCTGGTGGAGGCTGGATTGAGCTTCCCCAATGGACTCGCCTTCTCGCCGGATGGAAGAACGCTTTACGTCTCGAACTCTGATCCGGCGCGAGCCCTGATCCTTGCCTTTGACGTTGCGCCCGGCGGCGATCTGTCGAACCGACGCGTCTTCGCCGACATGACATCGCTCGCCGCCAGTGGGCTGCCCGGGCTGCCCGACGGCATGACCGTGGACGAGCGCGGCAACCTGTGGGCGAGCGGTCCGGGCGGAGTGCATGTGTTCCGGCCCGATGGCAGGCGGCTTGGCCGGATTTCGACAGGCACGGCGATCTCGAATTGCGCTTTCGGTGGCGCCGACGGCCGCACGCTGTTCATGACCGCAGGCAAGATGCTTGCGGCGGTGCAGACCAGGGTTCGCGCGGCGCCCACTCGTGCAGCGCGTGATGTCCGCTCGGCCGGAACAGCACCATAGCGTTACGCCGACCGCGCGCGCCTCAGCGGCACCACCTTGCGTGACGAGCAATCGGCCTTACCGACACAATGCCGGTCACCTCAGTGACCCGGAAACGCCAGCAGGCTCTGCGTCTCTACTCGATCCGATTCCAACCTTGCCGCACCGCCGAGGTCCGGAAGGTCGATCAGGAACCGCGCCCCGATGATCTCGCCCCCGGCCCGCCGCACCAGCCGGGCCGCGGCGAGCGCCGTGCCACCGGTAGCGATGAGGTCGTCGGCAAGCAGCACCCTCGCGCCAGGTGCACAGGCATCGACATGCATGGTCAGGCGGTCGGTACCATATTCGAGCGCATAATCCTCGGCGATCGTGGCGCCCGGCAGCTTGCCGTCCTTGCGGATCAGCAGCAGCCCGCTCCCGAGCTTCAGCGCCAGGGCAGTGGCGACGACGAAGCCGCGCGCTTCCATGCCCGCGACCAGGTCGGGCTTCGCAGCCACCGATGCCGCCAGCCGGTCGATGGCCGCGGCAAAGCCTTCGGCATGCAGCAGCAAGGTGGTGACGTCGCGGAAGAGGATGCCCGGCTTGGGATGGTCGGGAATGGTGCGAACCAGGCCGCGCAGTTCGTCAACGGTCATGTGTCTAGAGTCCTGGTTGCGAATGAAAAAGGGCCCTCGCCGCCGGCGAGAGCCCCCTTTATTCTTGTTCATCCGGAGGAGCTTAGCCGGCGATGCCGCGCTCATCCTTCTGTTCGTCCATCCGCTCGCGGAAGGCAGGCTCGAGCGGACCGCGGACCGACACCTCGCGCTTGGCATTCGCCCAGATGTTCCGGTAGGCGAGGTAGGCGAGCACGGTGGCGATCAGCAGGAAGATCAGCACCGCCCAACCGGCGCGGTGCCGGTTCTCCAGCGTCGGCTCGGCCGTCCACACCAGGAACGCGGCAACGTCCTTGGCCATCTGGTCCCTGGTCGCGTTGGTGCCGTCGGCGTAGGTCACCTGTCCGTCCGACACGATCGGGTTGGGCATGGCGATGTTGAGGTTTGCGAAATAGGGGTTGAAGTACAGCCCCGGGCCCGGCTTCGCCTCGTCCGGAACCGCACGGCCTTCCTCGTTGCGATAGGTGTTCGCGTCGGCATAGCCGGTCAGCAGCGAGTAGATGTAGTTGGCGCCGTCATGCCGGGCCTCGGCCATCAGGCTGAGGTCGGGCGGATACGCATTGTTGTTGGCCGCCCGCGCCGCCGTCTCGTTCGCGTAGGGCGAGGGGAAGCGGTCGGACACCAGCGCCTTGCGGGTCGCGGCTTCGCCCGTGTCCGGGTTCACCGTTGGCACCTCGATCGCCCACTGGTTGGCGATCGCCTTCACCTCGGCCTCCGAATAGCCAAGGTCCGCCAGCTGGTAGAAGCTGACATACTTCAGGCTGTGGCAGGCCGCGCACACTTCCTTGTAGACCTGGAAGCCCCGCTGCAGCTGCTGGCGGTCGAACTTGCCCATCATCCCTTCGGTGGACAGGTCCGCCTTCCGCGGGTCCTTGTGGAAGTAATAATAAGCGGCGTGCTCCGGCGGGTTCCGGAAATAGTCGACGCCGTTCACGACCAGGCTGATCAGCAGGACGCCGACAAAGCCAAGCCCGACGAAGAAACCGATGATGCGGACCATGGGTCTGTTTTCTTTCTTATTCGGCCGGCTGCGGCGCGGTGGTCGGGCCGGAGGGAGCAAGGCCATAGGGCCGGCTTTCCTTCGACTCGCCATGAAGCACGCTCTCGGAGATGCTGTTGGGGAGCGGCCGCGGCTTCTCGAACTTGGAAACGAGCGGCAGAATGATGAGGAAGTGGGCGAAGTAGTAAGCGGCGCACAGCTGGCTGAGCGCGATCCACGGCTGCTCCGCCGGCATGACGCCGCACAGGCCCAGGATCAGGATGTCGACCACCAGCACCCAGAAGAAGATCTTGTAAACCGGGCGGTAGCTGGTCGAGCGGATCGGCGAGCGGTCCAGCCAGCTGAGGAAGAACAGCAGCAGGATGGAGGCGAACATCGCCAGCACGCCCCACAGCTTGGCCGGCAGGATGAAGTCCACCGTGAAGGCGCGCAGGATCGCGTAGAATGGCCAGAAATACCATTCGGGAACGATGTGCGCCGGGGTCACCAGCGGGTTCGCCTCGATGTAGTTGTCGGGGTGGCCGAGGCTGTACGGGAAGAAGAATACCACCAGCGCGAAGATGATCAGCGCCACGCCGATGCCGAAGCCGTCCTTGGCCGTGTAGAACGGATGGAAGGGCAGCGTGTCTTTCTCGTCCTTGACGTCGACGCCCGTGGGGTTCGACGACCCCGGGATGTGCAGCGCCCAGATCTTCAGGATGGTCACGCCCGCGATCACGAACGGCAGCAGGTAGTGGAGCGAGAAGAAGCGGGTCAGCGCGGCCTGGTCGGGCGCATAGCCGCCGAGGATGAAGATACGCAGCGGCTCACCCACAACCGGAATGGCCGAGAAGAAGCCGGTGATGACCTGCGCGCCCCAGTAGCTCATCTGGCCCCACGGCAGGACATAGCCCATGAAGGCGGTCGCCATCATCAGCAGGTAGATGACGAGGCCGAGCAGCCAGACCATCTCGCGCGGGGCCTTGTACGAACCGTAGTAAAGGCCGCGGAAGATGTGGATGTAGACGATCGCGAAGAAGAAGCTGGCGCCATTCTGGTGAACGTAGCGCAGCACCCAGCCCGCGTTGACGTTGCGCATGATCCGCTCGACGCTGTCGAACGCGCCACCGGTGTAGCTGTAATAATGCATCGCCAGCACGATGCCGGTGATGATCTGGATCATCAGCGCAAGCCCCGCGAGGACGCCGAAGTTCCAGAAGTAGTTGAGGTTGCGCGGCACCGGATAGCCACCGCCGATGGCGCCATAGACCAGGCGCGGCAGCGGCAGGCGCTGGTCCATCCACTTCATGAACGGCGAGGTGGGTTCGTAGGGCTTGGCCCAGGCAAAGCTCATGGTGTCAGTCCTCAACCGATCCGGACAACGGTGTCGCTAGCAAATTCATATTCGGGCACGACCATGTTGGTCGGGGCCGGGCCCTTTCGGATCCGCGCCGCCGTGTCGTAGTGCGAGCCGTGGCACGGGCAGAAATATCCGCCGAAGTCGCCCTTGCTTTCCCCCTCGCCGATGCCGAGCGGCACGCAGCCAAGGTGGGTGCAGACGCCCAAGGTCACCAGCCACTGGCTCTTGCCCGGCTTGGTGCGGTCGGCCAGCGTCTGGGGATCGCGCAATTCGCCAACAGACACCGCATTGGCGGCCTGGATCTCGGCCGGGGTCAGCTGCTTGATGAATACCGGCTGCTTGCGCCAGCTGGTCTTGATCCCCTGGCCGGGCTGAATCTTGGAAATGTCGACCTCGATCGACGACAGGGCCCGGACATCGGCCGATGGCGCGGCCTGCATCAGCAGCGGCGCCACGGCGGTAGCAGCACCGACACCGGCGAAGCTGACGGCGGCGATGTTGATGAAGTCGCGTCGGCGCACGCCCGGATCGCCGGCTTCCGCCGGGGTCGGCTCGCCGGGCATCAGCGGCTGGGATTGTTCAACGGTGGCCATTGCAGGTCCTTAGAGCTCGCTTGTTCGCCCCCACGCGGGTGCATGACGGAAGCCGCACCGAACGGGTCGGAGCGGGGTACAGGCGCGCCTGATAGCGGGGCGTTCATCGCTCCTCAAGGGTCCAATGGGCGGTGCAGCGCCGAAACGACCACAGCCGACATTGGCGTGCCCCGCACGACACGCTAGCCTGCCTCCCGACATGCAAGCACTCGACGAGCAACAAACCGCCGCCCGCGCCTGGTTCGAAGACCTGCGCACCCGTATCTGTGCCGAGTTCGAAGCGATCGAGCGCGAAGCAGGCTCCGGCGCCAGCTTCGACTACCTGCCCTGGAACCGCGAAGACCCGAGCGGCGAGCCGGGCGGCGGCGGCGTGCGCGGTCTCATGAAGGGCAAGGTGTTCGAGAAGGTTGGCGTCAACGTCTCCACCGTAGGCGGCACTTTCACCGAGGAATTCGCCAAGTCGATCCCCGGGTCGGCGGAGAACGGCAACCGCTTCTTCGCCACCGGGATCAGCCTTGTCGCCCACATGGCCAACCCGCACGTGCCCGCCGTGCACATGAACACCCGCTTCCTGTGCACCTCACGCCGCTGGTTTGGAGGTGGCGCCGACCTCAATCCCGCCCTCCCTTATGAAGAGGACACCGCCCGCTTTCACGCTGAACTGAAGGCCGCCTGCGACGCCCACGGGGCCGATTATTACGACCGCTTCGCCAAATGGTGCGAGGAGTATTTCTGGCTTCCTCACCGCAAGGTGGCACGCGGCGTCGGTGGCATCTTCTACGACCGACTCGAAGGCGACTTCGACGCGAATTTCGCCTTCACCCGCGACGTCGGCGAAGCCTTTCTGGGCGCCTTTCCGCCGATTGTCCGCCGGCGCATGAACACGCCCTTCGACGAGGCTGACATGGATCGCCTGCTCGAGTTCCGCGGCCGCTATGCGGAATTCAACCTGCTCTACGACCGGGGCACGATCTTTGGCCTCAAGACCAACGGCAATGTCGACGCCATCCTGATGAGCCTGCCGCCGCTGGCAAAGTGGAGCTGACCGGTTATTCGCCGCCGGCGTGCGGTACCGACACGGCCGGGGTGCCGCTCTCGGCCTGACGGTAAAGGCGGCACACCACCACCACGAACAGCACGGACACGGCGGCGGCCAGCGTCTGCTGGATCAGCGCCACCAGCGCGGCGCTGAGACTGCCCGCCACGATCTCGCCGAACGCCAGGATCACCACCGCCGACAGCGCGCCGCCAAGCGCCCCGACCAGCAGCACGGCAACCAGCATCAGGAGCAGAATGAGACCCAAGAGCTTCAGGAAGCGCCCGCGCGACAGCCGCCAGCCCTCCTTGATCAAGGCGATCGGCCCAATCGGCCGGTCGGCCGCGAGCGCCGTCAGGAACAGCATTCGGATCAGCACGTAGAGCGCCCCCAGCGAGATCAGCATCACCGCCACCGCCACGGAGGCCGGAACATTGGCCGGATCAAGGGTGGGACCCGCCCGCAAGCTGAAGATCGCGATCAGGACCGTGAACGGCAGAACCAGCAAGACAAGGGCGCCGAACAGGGATGGGAGCCGCCGAAAGGAATGGGTCAAGGCCTCGCCGACGGTGGTGGAAGGGCCAAGCGCGATGCGGCTCACCGCAAGCTGGCCGGTTAGGCTGAGCAGCGCCGCGATCAGGCCGAGCAGCGCGATGTACCAGGGCGTGCTGTCGGTCCGCAGGTTGGAAGGCGACACCGTCTCCAGGATCGCGCCCGGCAGCACCGTCAGTGCCAGCGAGACCGCAAGGATGGCTCGCCCATCGGCCCGGAAGATGGCCTTGGCCTCGTCCCATGCCTGACCGATCGACAGCTTCATCCCTACTCCACCTTCATGCCCTGCGATGCGGCAAGGCTTAGCCGCCCTCTTGCCCCTTGGCCACTTTTCATGGCTTGGCCGCACCATGCACAGTATTCACGGCATCGAGTGGCGGGTCAGCGAGGGCCTCGTTCCCTACGACAAAGCCCTCCCCGACATGGAAGCGCGCGCCGCAGCGGTGCGCGACGGCACCGCGCGCGAACGGATCTGGCTGCTGGAGCATCCGCCCCTGTTCACCGCCGGCACCAGCGCCGACCCGGCCGAACTGTTCAACCCGCAGGGCTTTCCGGTGTTCGAGGCGGGCCGCGGCGGCCGCTACACCTACCATGGGCCGGGGCAGCGGGTCGGCTATCTGACGCTCGACCTCGCCGCCCGCGGCAAGGACATCCGCTGCTTCGTCCATGCGCTGGAAGGCTGGGTGATCGACACGCTGGCCGAGCTTGGCGTGCCCGCCCACCGCTCCCCCGGAAGGATCGGCATCTGGACCGGCGAAGGCGCGTCCGAAGCCAAGATCGGTGCCATCGGCGTCCGCGTGAAGCGGTGGGTGACCCTGCACGGCTTTTCGATCAACTTGGCGCCCGACCTCGGCCACTTCGGCGGCATCGTCCCTTGCGGGATCGCCACCCACGGGGTCACCAGCCTTGCCGCGCTGGGGCTTGGCGCAGGGCTTGCCGACCTCGACCGCGCACTGGCCAGGCACTTGCCCGCTTTCCTGCGGAATCTGGGCGGATCGGGGCCCCTCTTGGCGGAAGCGTAACGAGCCACTACACAGCGCGGTGATTTGCGACGTGGGACAGCCACGCCAGATCGCATTTTCTAGGGAGTGATTCGAATGCGTGCTCTGATCCTGGTCGCCGGTGCGGCCCTTGCTCTTTCGGCTTGCAGCAGCAACGAAGCCGCCAACAACACCGCCATGGAAGAGAACATGGCCGTCGACACCAACGCCGTCGCCGACATGAACGCGATGGACGCCAACATGACCATGGACGCCAACATGACCATGGACAGCAACATGGCTGCCGACAGCAACATGATGATGAACGACACCAACATGATGTCGAACGACACCATGATGAACAACGCGATGTAAGTCGCTTCCGGGATCCCTCGGGAATCCGGATGTTCAAGGAAGGGGCCGCCGGCGACATGCTGGCGGCCCCTTTTCTGTTGGCCGCAAAGTCGCTAGCCCGGGGTCATGACTTGCCGCCCCGCCCTCGCCGCCGCGCTCGCGCCCCTGCTGCTGCTGCTCGCGGCCTGCGGCGACCAGCAGCCCGCCACCGTCAACGAAGGCGTCAGCGACGCCGGTCTCGAGCAGGAAAACGTGGTCGCCGGCGACGTCACCGCGATCGATGCCGCAACGGCCGACGATGCGGGCATGGCCAACGACCTTCCGCCGCCCGACCTCGGCAACGAGGGCAGCGGTAACGAGAGCAACTCAGGCGACAACGCCGCCTGACGGGCGTCAGGCCAGGCCCACCACCTTGTGAGCCTGGAGGCTGAGCCGCCACTGCGGGCGCTCCATGGCCAGCTGGATGGCCGCCTCGATCGCTCCGTCGGGCCCGTCCATCGGCTGGACCAGCAGGTGCCGGAAGTCCCAGCCTTCCAGTTCGGCCGGATCGATCCCCGCCTGCGGCCAGACCAGCTTCAGCTCGTCTCCTGACCGCTGCACCACATGGGTGCCTGCCTTGGGACTGACGCACAGCCAGTCGATGCCGGGCACCGCGGCAAGCGTCCCATTGCTCTCCACCGCCACCCGGAAGCCGCGCTCATGCAGCGCATCGACCAGCGCGGTATCGAGCTGAAGCATCGGTTCGCCCCCGGTCACCACCACCAGCCTCTGCTCGGTCCCTTCGCCCCACAGCCGCTCGACCTGCCCGGCAAGCGCATGAGCGTCCGCGAACTTGCCGCCGTTCACCCCGTCGGTGCCGACAAAATCGGTATCGCAGAAGCGGCATTGCGCTGTTGCCCGGTCCTGCTCGCGACCGCTCCACAGGTTGCAACCGGCAAAGCGCAGGAAGACCGCGCGGGACCCCGCCTGCACTCCCTCCCCTTGCAGGGTGAGGAAGCATTCCTTGACCGCATAGCTCATGGCGCTGAGGCGTAGCGCGTCGGATCCGGCAGCCCCGCCTCCTCGAACCCCTTGGCCCGTAGCCGGCACGCGTCGCAAGTCCTGCACGCGCCCCCGTCCGCGCCTGGGTCATAGCAGCTGTGGCTCAGCCCAGCGTCGAGGCCGAGCCGCGCCGCCTCCCGCGCGATGTCGGCCTTGGTCAGGTCCTGCAGCGGCGCATGGACCGTGAAGCCGTCGCCCTCCACCCCCGCCTTGGTGGCAAGGTTGGCGAGTTGCTCGAACGCGGCGACAAAATCAGGGCGGCAGTCGGGATAGCCCGAATAGTCCAGCGCATTCACCCCGACGAACAGGTCGCGCGCGCCGCTTGCTTCGGCGAGGCCCAGCGCCAGGCTGAGGAAGATGGTGTTGCGCGCCGGGACGTAGGTGACCGGAATGCCCTCGGCCACTCCGTCCTTCGGCACCGCCACATCGGCGGTCAGGGCCGATCCGCCGAATGCCCGCAGGTCGAGCGGCAGTACCACGTGCCGGTCGGCAAGGTCGGCCGCGATGCGCCGGGCGGCTTCAAGCTCCACCCGGTGCCGCTGGCCGTAATCGACCGTCAGCGCGACCACCGCGAAGCCCCGCTCCCGCGCCAGCGCGGCGCAGACCATCGAGTCGAGGCCGCCCGACAAGAGGACGACGGCAGTGGGAGGGGTGGCGGTCATGGCGGGCGCGCCCATAGGACGAGGGGCTCGGAAAGGCAAAACGACAAGGCGCAAAAAAGAAGGGCCGCTCCGAAGAGCGGCCCAGGTTCGGGCTCGATGGCCCGTCAGGGAGGAAAGCGTGCCGGACCAAGGGCCTGGCACAAACAGCTGTGTAGCAGCTTATGGTTAAACGAGGCCTTAACGTTTTGGGGAAAGCGGACATTCCCCGACCCGCCGCGCATAAACGGTGAAGTCGTAGGGCTCGCCGCGGCGGAACCCCTGAGTATGCAGCTTGAGCGACCGCGGCGTCGTGACGGTGATCTCGGACCTGCCGAACTCGCCCGGACCGCATTCCAGTGACATCAGCAATTGCCGCGGCGTGTTGGCGAGGACCGTGCGCTGGCAGCGGCCACCGGCATGGGCATAGGTCGCAAACAACACCATGTCGCGCAGGCACCCCCGGCGCGCATCGCTTCCGGTGGCGTTGCGGCTGAACTCCCACAGGCCCGGCTGAACGCCTGGCAGCACGGGCGCGTCCGCGGGCTGCGCCACCGCGGCAACCGAGGCGACCAGCAGGAAGGGCGCGACTCTTTTCATCACGGCCATCATAGCACGTGGGTGGTTCAATCGAACGTCAGCGGGAAGCTGGTCGAACAGAACTCGCAATTGACCCGGATCAGCCCCTCCTCGTCCTTCATCTCCTCCCGCTCTTCTTCAGGGAAGCGGGCGATGACGGAGCGGACGTAATCGGGATCGCAGCGGCACCCGCGGCTGAGCGGCGCGCCAGGCAGCACCCGCACTTCCTCTTCCTCGTGGAACAGCCGCCAGACCAACGCATCGAGCGCCAGGCCTTCGTCGGTCAGCTCGTCGCTACGCACCGAGCCGGCCAGCACCGCCACATGGTCCCAATCGGGATGGTCAAGCCTGGTGTGCAGCCGCTCGCGTCCTTGCTCGCCTTCGGGAAGGTGCTGGAACAGGATTCCGCCGGCGATCCAGCCGCCGTCCTTCTTTTCGGCGGCCAGCCGAACGATGGACGGGATCTGCTCCGACTGACCTAGATAGCTTTGTGCGGCCTCGGCCAGGCTCTCGCCCTCCAGTGGCACGATTCCCTGGTAGCGCTCGTCCGTCGCCGGCTGGTCAAAGGTGATGGCAAGGTAGCCCTCGCCGAACAGGGTCTTGAGCGTCGGCGCGTGGGCCGCGTCGGCAAGCTTCACGGGATCGTGCCGGACATAGCCGCGCAGCTCGCCCGCCTTGTAGTCGCAGACCAGCAGGTCGACGACCCCGCCCTGGGTCTGTGCCTGGAGCGTCAGCTGCCCGCCCGGGTCCTTGAGCAGGGAGCCGAGCAAGGCCGTCAGGATCAGCGCCTCGGCAAGCAGTCGCTCGATCGGGGCGGGATAGGCGTGGGCGGAGAGAATGGCATCGAGCGCGGGGCCGATCCGGGCCGCGCGGCCGCGGGCGTGACGCGCCGGAACGGTCACGCCAAGCGCGGCATCGAGGTTCGTGATGTCGGGGGTCATGACGAGGAGATAGGAAGCCTCCCCGCCGACCTCAACCAGTCAGATCGCGCGCGACTCGCGGGCGGCTTCGTTGGCGTCGCGGTGCGCATTGGTGCGCTCAAGCCGATCGGCCATGGCTTCCCACGCGCTGGCGGCTTCGAGGTTGCGCTTCTTTACATTCTCGAGGCTCGCGGCGTCGGCATCGCGGCGGCACTCGGCGGCGCGTTCGGCATAGAATTGGAGGGTGGACATCGGGGGCTGTCGTCCTTCGCTGCTGGAGGGGAGAAAGAGGAAGGGAGAGCGGCCCGCACGCCATCACGCCAGCGGGCCGCTCCCCTATCTCACGCTCAGGCGCTCTGCAGGTTCACCGCGCTGGCGCGGCCGTCACGACCGTTTTCAAGGTCGTACTGGACCTTCTGGTCGCGATCGAGCGTGCGCATGCCGGCCGCTTCCACCGCCGAGATGTGAACAAAAGCGTCGCCGCTTCCATCCTCGGGCGAGATAAAGCCATAGCCCTTGTCGGCGTTGAAGAATTTGACGGTTCCGGTGATCATAGTGGTAGTCCTTCTCGTAGCGCCACCCGAGTGCCGGGCAGCACGCTAGGAGCAGCATGGAGAGAAGGAAAAAGGAGCCGCAAAGCGCCGTAGACCGTCAAAACTTGCGACTGATAGCCCATGCCATATGGGCGCATGCCGGTCCAATTACAACCTTGGCCCCGGTGCGCCCGGTGCGGGGCAGCGCGTGGAGGCACAAGCCTGTGCCTTCTTGCGAATGGCTGCAGGCACGGGCAGTGACGTGGTTACGAAAGCATACCGTCACCGACAGGAGCCTGCCACCCATGCCCAAGAGCCTCGCCCTCCTTGCCGCCGTTGTTCTTGCCGGCACTGCTGCCGTTGCGGCACAAACCCCGCCGGCCGCCGCCACAGCGCCTGCCAGCGTCGAAGCCGGCACATACCAGGTCGACGCCAACCACACGCAGGTCGTCTGGTCGGTCGATCACTTCGGCTTCAATCGCCTCTACGGCATGGTCGGCTCGATGAGCGGCACGCTGACCATCGACCCGGCCCGCCCGAACGCCGCCAGGGTCGCGATCGACATCCCGCTGTCGGGCCTCACCGTCACCTCGCCGGGTTTCGCCAAGCACCTCCAGACGGCTGACCTGTTCGACACCGCCAAGTTCCCGACCGCCCGCTTCGTGTCGCGCAGCGTCGCGGTGAACGGCAGCCAGGCCACCGTCGCCGGCGACCTCACGCTGCGCGGTGTCACCAAGCCACTTACCCTCAACGCGCGCCTGCACGGCACCGGCGCCAACCCGATGAACAAGAAGGCCACACTCGGCTTCTCCGCCACTGCCAAGCTCAAGCGCAGCGACTTCAACCTCGGATATGCCGTTCCCGCCGTCTCGGACGAAGTGAACCTCGAAATCACAGCGGCATTCGAGAAGTAAGCGGAACCCGTCGGCCACCTCCTTGTTTCCCACAAGGAATGACGCTATATCGCGTCAAAGGAGGTGGCACATGGGACTTGCGCAATATGCCGAGGGCGGTCTTTTCGCCCCGGCCAAGATCGCCGACCTGTTGCGCACGACCAGCCAGGAAGTGGCCGTGTCGGCCGGCCTCGCGCGCGATGCCGTGCAGCGCCGTGAGCGTCTCAAGTCCGCTCGGACGCAGGGCCGCCTGCGGGAGATGATCGAGATCCTCAACAAGGTCGAACCGCGCTTCGGCTCGCCGCTCATGGCCTTCGCCTGGTATCGCTCCGAGCCCCTGCCGGGCTTTGCGAACCAGACCGCGATGACTTTGGTCCAGCAAGGCCGTGCGGGCGACGTCCTGTCGTATATCGATGCGGTGGATGCCGGGGTGTTCGCCTGAGTGGACTATGACGGGCTGCTCTACCGCTCGCTTAATCCCCTCTACGCCCGCGCGCCGCTGTCAGGTGAAGGAGCTTCCCGCTTCGGTGGGCGGTTCAACCCGCGCGGCACGCCTGCGCTCTATACCGCCCTGTCGATCGGCACCGCCATCCGTGAGGCCAACCAGGTCGGCGACCTCCAGCCGACTACCCTGGTCGCCTACCGAGCCGTGCTCACCAACCTGTTCGACTGCCGCGACACTGCCGCCCTTGCTGACCACGGGATGTCGCCAGACGTGCTTGCGGACCCGGCCTGGCGCGAAGCGATGCGCAAGCACGGCCGCGCGCCGACGCAGAACTTCGCCCTTGCGCTGATCGCCGCTGCCCACCCCGGCCTCCTCGTCCGCAGCTTCGCGCGCGGCGCAAAGCCCGAGGATCTCAACATCGTCCTGTGGCGCTGGTCAGGCGACGGCGCGCGCCTGACCGTCATCGACGACGAGGCGCGGCTCTCCTAGGCCGCGACTGCCGGCACCTCATACGCTGCCGCCGCCGCGCTCAGCCCGTCGACGAAGGTCCGGATGTCGGCGTCGTCGATGATCAGCGGCGGCAGCACGCGCACGACATTGTCGCCCGCCGCCACCGTCAGCATGCCGCGAGTGCGGAGATAGCCGACGAAGGCGCGGCTGTCGGTCTTCATCTTGACGCCGAGCATGAGGCCAAGGCCCCGCACGCCCTCGAACAGGTGATCGTGGTTGGGCAGCATCTGCTCCAGCGCCGACCGCAGCCGCTGCCCGGTGTCACGCACCTGCGCCAGGAATTCGGGCGTCGCCACCACGTCCAGCACCGCATTCCCGGCGGCCATCGCCAGCGGATTGCCGCCATAGGTCGACCCATGGGTGCCGATCACCATCCCACTCGCGGCCTTCTCGGTTGCCAGGCAGCAGCCAAGCGGGAAGCCTCCGCCGATGCCCTTGGCCGACGCCAGGATGTCGGGGGTGATCCCGTACTGCTCATAGGCATAGAGCGTGCCGGTCCGAGCGACGCCGCACTGCACCTCGTCCAGCACCAGCATCAGGTCATGCTCGTCGCACGCCTTGCGCAGACCCGTCATGAATTCCTGGCTGGCCGGGCGAATGCCGCCCTCGCCCTGCACCGGCTCGACCAGGAAGCCTGCGGTGGTCTCGTCAATCGCGGCCAGCGCCGCATCCAGGTCGTCGAACGGCACCACCTCGAAACCCTCCAGCAGCGGCGCGAAGCCGTCGCGCAGCTTGACCTGGTCGGTCGCGCTGATGGTCGCCATGGTCCGCCCGTGAAAGGCGTTGCTGAAGGTAATCAGCTTGTTCTTGTGCGGGTTGCCCTTGGCATGATGATAGCGCCGCGCGGTCTTGATCGCGCATTCCACCGCCTCGGCGCCGGAGTTGGTGAAGAACACCGTATCGGCGAAGGTGAGGTCCGTCAGTCGCTTGGCCAGCGCTTCGCCCTGCGGGCTGCCGTACAGGTTCGACACGTGCATCAGCGTCTCGGCCTGGCGCTGGATGGCCCCGATCAGGTGCGGGTGGCTGTGGCCCAGCAAGTTCACCGCGATGCCGCTGGCGAAATCGAGATAGCGCTCGCCGCCCTCGCCAATCAGCCACACGCCCTCGCCTCGGACCGGCCGCACCTCGCAGCGCGGGTAGACGGGCATGAGCGGCGTGATGGCCATGGAACGGCTCCTGAAGTGCAGACAAGAAAAGGGCGCGACCCCCGGGTGGGAGCCGCGCCCTCTTAGCCCGAGCGGCGGGGAAGGTTAACCCCTCCGCTCACCGCCCTTAGCGGCGGTAGGGATAACCCTCGCGGCGGTCATCGATCCCGTTGCGATTGTTGTCGATGAAGTTCTCGCGGCGATCGTCGATGCCGTTTCGGTTCAGGTCGACATAGCCGTCGCGGTTGTCGCGGATGCCATCGCGGTCGCGGTCACGTCCGCCGCCGACACCCCGGCCATAGCCGTTGCCGTAGCGGTTGTTGCCGTCACGAGCCTGCACCGCAATCCGCTGCTGCAGGTTGTTGAAGCGAACGTCGAGATCGCGCTGCTCACGCGGGTCGATGCCGTTGCGGGCATAGGAACGCGTGCGGTTCTGCAGGTCGATGGCCTGGTTGCGCAGGGCGCGCGCCTCACGCTCGCTGATCCGGTTGCGACCGTCGAACCGCTCGACCTGGCGGCGGAGCTGGTCGGCACGGGCAATGTAGGCGGCGGTCAGCTGGCGCTGGTTCTGGTAGCGTACCTGCTGCCCGTAGCCGTACTGCTGATAATAGCCCGGCTGCTGCTGATAGCCGTTGGGCGGATAATATTGTGCGGCGGCCGGCGCGGCTGCGATAAAGGCCGACAGACCGGCGGCGGCGAACAGGAACTTCTTCATGACATACTCCCTCATCGAGGCTTGATGAGAGAAGGTCTACGCCCTGTTCGCGAACGGCAGGCTGAACACGCTCGTTATCTACCATTCACCCGCCGAAACGACCAAGTCCTTGGAAGGGCTTAGTTCTTGATCTTCCAGCCGCTCTTCAACAGCCCGTAACAGAGCCCAAACAGAAGCAGGTTCAGCACCAGCAGCAGAACCCCGCCGAAGAGGATCGGCGAATCGGCTTCGGACAGGAAGCCGTGGCGGAAGCCCGAGATGACGTAGAAGAACGGATTGGCATGGCTGATCGCCCGGAACAGCGGGCTCAGCGCCTCGACCGAATAGAATGTGCCGCTCAGCAGCGACAAGGGCGCCACCACGAAGTTGGTCACCGCCGCCGCATGGTCGAACTTCTCCGCCCAAATGCTGGTGATCAGCCCGAGGAAGCTCAGCAGCAGCGACCCCATCAGCCCGAACCAGACGAGGCTCAGCGGATGGCGCACCGTCACCTCCACCCCCGGCCACAGCGCCATGGCCAGCCACACCGCGCAGCCGACCAGCACCGCGCGGGTCACCGCCGCACCGACCAGGCCTGCGATCAGCTCGCCCACCGACAGCGGTGGCATCAGGTAATCGACGATGGTGCCCTGGATCTTCCCCACCAGCAGCGAGAAGCTCGAATTGGCAAAGGCGTTCTGGATCATCGCCATGATGATCAGGCCGGGCGCGATGAAGGTCGGGAACGGCACCCCCATCACCTGCCGCTCGGCACCCCCCAGCGCGACCGAAAAGATCACCAGGAACAGCAGGGTGGTGACGGCCGGCGCCCATACAGTCTGGGTCTGCACCTTGAAAAAGCGGCGCACCTCCTTGACATACAGGGTCCTGAGGCCGCCCCAGTTGACGCCCTTGAGGCGTACGTCCCCAGGCGCCAAGGCGACAGCGCGGCGCGCCTCGCCGGGTGCCGTGCGGATCGATGAGGGCTGGTCGTTCACTTGGATAGCGCCTATCGGCTGCTGGCGACTGCGGCAACTGTCATTGAACGAGAAGCAAAGCGAAGACCGATGAGCTGGACTGACGAACGGATCGAGCGGCTGAAGGCCATGTGGGCCGAAGGCAAGACGGCAAGCGCCATCGCCGAAGATCTTGGCGGGGTCAGCCGCAATGCCGTGATCGGCAAGGCCCACCGCCTTGGCCTCGATTCGCGCCCGTCGCCGGTCAAGCCAGGCGAGGAAAAGGCCGCCCCCGCCCCGGCCGCCTCACCCGTGCCGGCGCCCACTGCCGCGCCAGCCTCGGAACGCGCCGCGCCGTCGCGGGTCAGGGAGAAGCCGCCGATCGCCGCCATCCTGGAAGCGGCCGCGCCGATGCCGGACGAGACCCCGCCCGCCCCGCCGGCCGCCACTGCCGCTGCTCCAGCGCCGGCCCCCGCCCCGGGCAAGGCTGGCGAGACGGTGATGGTCTACCGCTCGATCGGTCCGGGCGGCTTCGTGCGCCAGGGCCCGGGCGACCAGCAACCGCCGATCCCGCCCGCGCCGCCGCGCCGACTGATGCCGGCCAAGCCCGCGCCCGAAATGGCTGACAAGACCGGCCTGCTCGACCTCAACGATCGCATCTGCAAGTGGCCGATGGGTCACCCGGGTGAGCCCGACTTCCACTTCTGCGGGCAGCAGGCCAACCCCGGCTATCCCTATTGCGTGCAGCATTGCGGCGTCGCCTACCAGGCCCAGTTGCCCCGCCGCGATCGCCGTCCACCGCCGCCGCTGCCCTATGGCGGCCCGCGCGTCCGCTAGTCCGCCAAGGCTGCGAGAAACGAAAGGGCTCCGGCAAGCACATGCTGCCGGAGCCTTTTTCCTTGTTAGCGGCCAGCAGCCTCAGGCGTCTTCGCCCTGCCGCTCCTCGGCCTTGGACTCAATCCGGTCATGCCGCGGCGCCGTCGCCGCCCCGCCGATCTCGATCTTGCGCGGCTTCAGCGTCTCGGGAAGCTCGCGCTTCAAGGTGATCGCCAGCATGCCGTCGGCAAGGTCGGCCCCGGTGACATGCACATGGTCGGCCAGCGCGAAGCGCCGCTCGAAGCTACGCGTCGCGATGCCGCGGTGGATGTAATCGGTGCCATTCTCATCCGCCTTCCGGCCGCTGATGATCAGCACGTTCTGATGGCTGGTGATCTCGATCTCGTCGCGGCGGAAACCGGCCACCGCCAGCTCGATCCGATATTCATGCTCGCCCGCGCGGATCAGGTCGAATGGCGGGTAATTCTCCCCTGCGCTCGACGCGGCGCTGCTTTCCAGCATGTCGAACAAGCGGTCGAACCCCACGGCCGAACGGCGGAAGGGAGCGAAATCAAAGGCACTACGCATTGTTTCTGTCCTCCTCTGCATCTGAGCAACAAGGCGGACCCGACCTGCAGCAACATGAGGTCGAGGCCCGTCACCAGGCCCTGACGAGGCGCCCGGCAAAGGCAGATGTTGGGAAACAGCGGCCCGAGTTCAAGCCGCTCCGGCCACCACCCATCGTACGAATGGAAGCCTTTTCCGCTTCCGCTGCGCGATACTCAGCGCTTCAGCGAGCCTTCGTCCCGAGAAAAGCGGCAACAAGGGACATCGCCCCGCCACCTTCCTCCCCGCCACCTTCCTCCCCGCGCCAGAAAGTCTTGTGCACGCTGACCGCAAGCCCGAGCGCAGCGACCGCGAACATCAACTCGCCGATCTCGTCGAACCCGTAGGGCAGGCCAGGCAGGGCGCGGGCAAGGATCATGAATGCCAGGCCGAGGATGAAGGCGAAGCTCGACCGGAAGGGTGCGACCGGCAGCCGCAGCCAGCTGACCAGCCAGCGGGTCGCGCTCCATTGCTGGGCCAGCGGAATCATGACGAACATGCCGAAGAAGACCAGCGTGCCGAGCAATCTCACGATGCCGTTCAGCCACTTGAGGTTATGAAGGTTGGTTTCACCTTGCACGTTCACGGCAGCAATTTCTTGCGGGCTCACGATTCCGAAAACTCGCTGGCCCCAGCTCACTTCCTCTCCAGCGATCAACAGGAAGAACAGGCCGAACAGCCACAGCCAGGGATTTCGCTGTTGCCGCAAGGCCTGACGCACCAGCAGCCACCCGGCGAGGAAGTAGGCTCCGAACTGCACCACTTCGACCGGTCCGTCCTCACCGCAGATCTCCATGAACAATTGCGGCGAAACCTTGCTCGTCCAGGCTGCTGCCGCTCCGAACAGGGCCAGAAGCGCACACAGCATCAGGTTCCCTTGGAAGGTGAATACTGGGCTGATAAAGCTCGATCCGCCAGCGGGAGGCAGATCGGCCTGGTCGCCAGTCGCCGCTCTTCTCTCGAGCTTCAACCCTGCTGATGTGCTGTCCGCGGCTGCGACGCCAAAGGCAATGGGTTTCCAGTTGATCGTTCGAGCGGCCAGTGCAGCGACGCTCAACGCAGCGATAAGCAGAAACAGATTATACGCAGAAAACACGGTATACCCCCCCTAAACGCAACCCCTGATTCGCCGCTTACAGTTATATTACGATTAAACGCAAGAACCTAGGATAACGTACTGCGCTGCTGTTTGTGGAGGTCATAGACTCGCTGTCTGCTCACTCGACCCTCTGCGCAGAATGAAGCGGAATGGGCCGCAGAGAGGAGAACCGCGCCGCCTCTGGAAAGTGCGACCGTAGTCACAGGATCGCACACATACAGCAGGCGCCGATCGCATTTGGGGAGACTGATCCACTTTGGATCAGAGCGTAGGGCAGCCGACCGACCATTGCTACTCGCCGCCACCGCTTGCAAAGTAGGACTTCGCCTGTCCTATCCTTGCCATGCCCCGGCCACGCCCACGCCACAGCTTCACCGAGCATGAGCTCGCCCACTTCTGCGCCACCCTTGCCCGCACCGGCAACATGACGCTGGCGGCCGAGGGGATTCATCGCCCGGTCCGCTCCCTCCACAACCGGCGCAAGCTCGACCCCGTCTTCGCCGCCCGCTGTAACCAGGCACTGGCCGAATATCGCGCTGCCGACCTAACCCCAGTCCAGACCCCCCGCGCACGGCGCAACGACCTGCGCGCGGCTGGCGGCGAGTGGGTGGTGACCCGCTGCAAGAACCGCCGGGCCCAGCTTCGCCGCGCCCGCCCCGGCCAGATGACCGAGGCCGCACTCGACGCCTTTCTCGCCGCGCTTGCCGCCTCCGCCAACCTCAGCTTCGCGGCGCGCAGCATCGGGGTCACTACCCACGCCATCACCTATCGCCGCAAGCGCTGCACCGCCTTTGACAACATGGTCCGCGAAGCGCTGGAGATCGGGATCGAATGCCTCCAGGGCCAACTGCTCGACACCGCGCTCCGCTCGGTGGAAGACCGCATCGCCGGCCATGATGTCGAACCACCCGCGATCGAGCGGATGAGCGCGCCCGACGCCTTGTCCCTCCTCGCCAGGCAGGAGCGGCACCTATCCAACCCGCCCTTCTGGTCTGCCGAGCAGCGCGCCAAGCAGACCAGCGACGCCGCCGCCCGGCTAAGGCGTCTGCTTCAGCGGCTGAGGCTCGAACAAGGATTGCCGCCCGACGCGTGAATTCCTCTGCGGCTCAGAACTGCACCTTGGTCCCGCAATAGCGATAGGCGGTGCCGCTCATCGTGAAGCTGGTCGGGCTTGTCACCGTCACCACGGTCGGCCCGCCTTCGATGACGTCGCCGCTCGGCAGATCCTTGCAGCTATCGTGAAGCGTGTACGCGTTGCCTTTCCTGGTCAGCTTGCGGATCGTGCATTCGGCTCGCGCCGAGCCGATCGAGGAACGCCCGCCCCAGTAATTGACCATTTCGGCATTGGATGCGCCGCGACACGCACTGGTTCGCGGCACGTATATGCCCTGCCGCAAGGGCAGAAGATCCGCCGCGATGGCGCCGCTCGACAACGTCACGAACGCCAGACCACACAGACGGGCTCTCATCGTACACCCTCCTTCTTCCGGAGCCTTCATCTTCTATCATGCTCTCGGCCGTTCGGCGAATCTGCTGGGTGGGCAGAAAATGATCGGGCGTTCGCTCCCTGTTCCCTTTGCCGCCCCGCTCCCCTACAGTTGCCGGACCATGACCGACCTGTTTGGGCCCGGGGGGGCGCCACATCCGACTTCGACCGACTATGACGCCTCCGCGATCGAGGTGCTCGAAGGGCTGGAGCCTGTGCGCCGCCGGCCCGGCATGTATATCGGCGGCACCGACGACCGCGCGCTTCACCACCTCGCCGCCGAGGTGATCGACAATTGCATGGACGAAGCGGTCGCCGGCCATGCCAGCCGCATCGAGATCGTGCTGGAACCCGGCAATCGCCTGACCGTCAGCGACAATGGCCGCGGCATTCCGGTCGATCCGCACCCCAAATATCCAGGCAAGTCGGCGCTGGAAGTCATCCTCACCACCCTTCACTCGGGCGGCAAGTTCGAGGGCAAGGCCTATTCGACCTCTGGCGGCCTCCACGGCGTCGGCATCAGCGTCGTCAACGCGCTGTCGACCGAGACCGTGGTCGAAGTCGCGCGCGAGAAGAAGCTCTACCGCCAGCGCTTCGCCCGGGGGGTCGCACTCGGCCCGCTCGAGGAAGTCGGCGCCGCCCCCAACCGCCGCGGCACCACCGTCGCCTTCCATCCCGATCCGGAGATCTTCGGCGAGCTCTCCTTCTCGGCCGAGCGGCTGTACCGCCTCGCCCGGTCCAAGGCCTATCTCTTCGCCGGGGTCGAAATCCGCTGGAAGTGCGATCCTTCGCTAGCCTCCGAAAAGGTGCCCGAAAGCGCGACCCTGCAATTCGCCAACGGCCTTGGCGACGCGCTCGCCGAACAGCTGGAGGGCCGCGAGTGCGTGACCGCCCAGCCCTTCGCCGGCGCAGCCGACTTCCCTGACGGCCAGGGCCGCTGCGAATGGGCGGTTGCCTGGCCGCTGTGGAGCGACGGCTTCACCTCTTACTATTGCAACACCATCCCCACCCCCGATGGCGGGACCCACGAAGCGGGGCTGCGCGCCGCCCTTACCCGCGGCATTCGCGCCTTCGGTGAGCTGATCGGCAACAAGCGCGCCAAGGACATCACCGCCGACGATGTGATGCAGAGCTGCGAATGCTATCTCAGCGTCTTCATCCGCAATCCCCACTTCCAGTCGCAGACAAAGGACCGCCTGACCTCCCTCGAAGCCGCCCGCTTCGTGGAGGGCGCGATGCGCGACCATGTGGACCATTTCCTGACCGACAACATGGACCGGGGCCGCGCCCTGCTGGGCTCGATCGTCGAGCGGATGGAGGAGCGCCTCAAGCGCCGTGCCGAGCGCGAGGTGAAGCGCAAGACCGCCACCTCCGCCCGCAAGCTCCGCCTGCCGGGCAAGCTCACCGACTGTTCTTCCGACGATCCGCAAGGCACCGAATTGTTCATCGTCGAGGGCGACAGCGCCGGCGGATCGGCCAAGCAGGCCCGCAACCGCAAGACCCAGGCGATCCTCCCCATCCGCGGCAAGATCCTCAACGTCGCCTCCGCCACGGCAGACAAGATCCGGGCCAACCAGGAAGTCGCTGACCTTCAGCTCGCGCTCGGCTGTGGCATCCGCGACAAGTTCGACGAGAGCGCGCTGCGCTACGAAAAGATCATCATCATGACCGACGCCGACGTCGACGGCGCCCACATCGCGACCCTGCTGATGACCTTCTTCTTCCAGGAAATGCCCGAACTAGTCCGCCGCGGCCACCTCTTCCTCGCCCAGCCCCCGCTCTACCGCCTGACCGCCGGCACCAAGACGCTCTACGCCCGCGACGATGCCCATCGCGCCGAGCTCGAGAAGGCCGAGTTCAAGGGCAAGAAGGTCGATGTCAGCCGCTTCAAGGGCCTGGGGGAAATGAACCCCAACCAGCTCAAGGAAACGACCATGGACCCCGCGACCCGCTCGCTCCTCAAGGTCACTCTTCCCCACGAATTCGAGCATCGCCAGCCGGTCAAGGACCTGGTCGACCGCCTGATGGGCAAGAACCCGGAACACCGCTTTGCCTTCATCCAGAGCCGGGCGGCGGCGGTGAGCGGGGAAGAACTGGACGCCTGAGCCCTGGCGCTCAGCGTCGGTTAACGCCCAGTCGACCGACCCCTTCCACGGTGGTGGCGCGGCCGGTCCGCCGATCATAGGCACACAGCCGGACATCAATCACCGACTGGCGATTATGGCCCTCGACGATCCGGACTTCGATCGGCACCCGGTCCGGGAAGCTGGCCTTGTCGGCGATGACCTTCGCCCGCTGCAACCCCGATGCGGCAAGGCAGGCGCGGGTCACCTTGCGGTCAAGCGCCGCCCAGGCCTGCGGCGTCGACGCAGTTGCCGCTTGCGCCCCGAGAAGCAAAGCAAGTGCCAAAGCAACTCGAAACAATGCCATCGTGGACCTCCTGTTGTCCGGTCAGATCCTGGAGCAGTCGCTGCCCGCCGGGCGACCGGCGAACCGCTCGTCGATCCACGCCAGGGTCTGGGACGCGCTTTGCCGGGCGGTTGTCGCATGATCCTTGCCCGGCAGGTCGATCCAGCGCACCCGCACCCGGTTGGCGCACATCCGCTTGGCGAACGCGCGGGTGACCGCCGGGGCGACGAGCGGGTCCTCGCGGGTCTGCGCGAACAGCACGGGCACGCGACTCACCGGACTTGTGCTGTTCGCCGCGACGAAGCTCGACCACGGCGCAGTTCGGCCCAGATCGACATTGCGCAGGTCCTGCCGCAGCGTGAGGATGCCGAGCAACATGCCGAGCTTGGGATTGCTGTCGACCGACACGCAATTGCCAGCCATGCGCCGGATGATCCCCGGCGTTCGCGGCCGGCCTATTTGCAGCGGCACGCCATAATACTTGGCCCAGCTATCCGTCGCGAGCGCAGTCAGGAAGGCGCGGGCATTGACGTCGCTCGCCTGCCGGAGATTGGCCGCCAGGTCGGTCGGGGGCGCTCCGGCAGCTACCCCCACGAGGGATAGCCCGGCGCCATCCACACCTTGCAGCTGGCCGGTCCAGAGCGCGGCGTGGCCACCCTGGCTCTCTCCCCAGACGGCATAGCGGCTTCCTGCCGCCGCCCCCGCTATCCCGCGCGCGGCGCGTACCGCGTCGAGCACTGACCGGGCAGTGGCGGTTCCGACCAGATAGGGGTGCGCCCCTGCGCTGCCCAAGCCGGGGTAGTCGGGAGCCACTACGACATAGCCCCGCCGCACCGCATCCAGGGCCGGTGTCATCTCGAAGAAACGGCTGCTCAGCGAGGGTGCGCATTTCTCAGCCGTGCCCCACGTCCCATGAGTCCAGGCAATCACCGGCCGCTGACGGCCTGGAGGTGAAGCCTCGCGCGGGGCGACCACTATGCCGGTGACCTGCCGTGTTGCCCCGCGATCATCCCTGGTGAGGTAGCGAACGCGCCACGCCTGCGTGCCGGCCGGAGTTTCGATCACCGGCTCGGCGGAAAGGAGTTGGCCGGGCACCTGTGCGATCCCAGGCGATGACAGCAGCCCCAGGCACAGGAACGTTATCGATCGCATGGCTAGCGCCTCCAGATAGGGTCAGTCGCGCACTCTCAGGCTGTCACGGATTTCGCGCAGCAGCAGGATCTCCTCTGCCACCGCAGCCTCCACTTCCTCGCGGCGCCGGATCAATCGGTTCGCTGCCCTTACGAGCAGGAAGATAATGAAGGCCAGGATGAGGAACTTCACGACGGCAGTCAGGAAGGCGCCGTAGCCGAGCAACGGTACCCCAGCCTTCTTCAGCGCGGCATAGTCGGTCGGCGATCCGGCATAGCCCGCCGGTATGTCGCCCAGGCGGATGAAGTAACCGGAGAAGTCCAGGCCGCCCAGAGCCACTCCGAGGGTTGGCATGATGATGTCGTCCGTCAGCGAACTGACGATGGCGGCGAAGGCGGCGCCGATGATGACCGCGACGGCCAGATCGATGACATTGCCGCGGGCGATAAAGGCGCGGAATTCGGACAGCATGGCGACGATCCCCTAGAGTGGCAGCCTCGCACCCGTAGCAGCAGGCTCAACCTAGTCGAAGTGCTATGTCGTGGCTGGAGACCATGTTGGCTGCGACAAGCCCACCTCTCCACGCTTGGAGCGAAGCATCTGCTCTGGCATGAGACCGTGAAGCGTCTTCTTTCGTTGCATGAGGCCAATGAGCCGTCTGAACCACTCCGGTCGTCCCCTCGTCCCCTCGCCTCGGGTGCTGACCAACCGCCAGGTGCCCTGGGCGGCCAGTCATCTCCAATTGCGGCGGCGCTCAGGCTATTCGACCGCCACCCAGCTGGCGATCCGGGTGGCGATCATGTTCATGCTCCTGGCACTGATCATCGCCTTTCACTGGTTCGAACGTGACAGTCTCAAAGACAATCTCGACGGCGAGATCAGCTTTGCCGACATCATCTACTTCACGATGATCAGCGCCACGACGACCGGGTATGGCGATATCGTTCCAATCACCGAGCGGGCACGCCTGTTCGATGCCTTGATCGTCACGCCGATCCGCATCTTCTTCCTGCTGATCCTCGCCGGAACCGCTTATTCCTTCTTCATCAAACGCTTGTGGGACAAATTTCTGATGCGCCAACTGCAAAAGGGGCTCCGCGACCACATCATCGTTGCCGGCTTCGGCAGCAGCGGTTCCGAAGCGGTTGCCGAACTCGTCGCCCGCGGGAGCGAGCCCTCTTCGCTGGTGGTCATCGACTGCGACGAGGAAGCCCTCGCCCAAGCGCACGCCTACGGATGCATGGTGCTTCAGGGCGACGCCACCCGCGACGCCACGCTGCAAGCGGTTCATGTGGAGCGGGCACGCGCCCTACTGGTAACGGCCGGGCGCGACGATACGTCCATCCTTGTCTGCCTCACCGCGCGCCACCTTGCCCCTGACCTCGCCATTACCGTGTCTGTCAGGGCCAGCGACAACGAGCTTCCGGCACGCGCCGCCGGCGCCACCACGGTCATCAATCCGGTCAGCTTCTCCGGCCTGCTGATGGCCGGGTCGGCGCAGGGCTCAGGCGTCGCCGACTATCTTGCCGACCTCGCTTCGGCCCACGGCAAGGTGCAACTGCGTGAGCGCCGCGTGGGGGCGGATGAAATAGGCCAGCCGCTGGCGGACATCGCGACCGGGCTTGGCCTGCGCATCATCCGCGACGGCGACACGATCAGCTTCGAGGATCCCGATGCCTGCACTCTTCGGGAAGGTGATCGCATCATCGAACTGACGGGGACAGGCGCACCCAGCCGCAGGAACGCTGGTGGACGCGGAGCAATTGGCGGTTCAGCCGCTTTGGCCTAGCCCCGCTGACATGCGCCGCCATCTCGCCACCCCGGCCGATCGCGCCCGTTCCGTCGCGCTTGCGGCAGCCATCCACCTTGCGCTCGGCTATGCGTTGCTGACGGGCCTCGGCGTGACCCCGGCACCGGCCCATCTTGCGGAACCGTTGACCCTGCTCGACATCAACGATGAACCCGCATCCGAGCCGCCCGCCGTGCCGATGCTTCCCGAACCGGCACCCAAGCCTACCGAGCGAGCCCGCGATCCCGAAGGCGCCGCCGCGCCGCCAGCACGCCTGAACACGCCCACTCCGGTCGTCGCACCTCCTCCCGAGGTCAAGCTGCCGGTTCCTCCTCCGCTGCCCTCCTCGCCGATCGCTGGCGCCGGTAGTGCGCCGAACCCCGGCGCGGCGCCTGTTGATGGACCCGGCACCGGTCGCGGCGGTGAAGGTGACGGGCTGGGCGCCGGCCGCTTCGGCAACGGGGCCGGCGGCGGCGGGGGCGGAGGAGTGGCGCAGGGTCCCGACTATGTCTCAGGCGACATCCTGGAACGGGATGCCCCGCGCGGGCTGGAACTCACCCGCCCGCGCCGGGTTTCGTTCCGCCTGTTAATCGGGCGCGATGGCGGCATCCTCGACTGCCGCATCACGCGGTCGAGCGGCATTGGCGCGCTCGACCAGGCGACCTGCGCCTCTGCCGTCCGGCGTCTCCGCTTCCGTCCCGCCCGCGACACCGCTGGTCGGCCGGCCGAGGCATGGACCCCAGGCAATTTCGAATGGCTCCCGCGCCCCGGCGTCGACCGGTGGGTAGACCCGGTCGAAGTGCGCGACCGAGGCTAGAACAAGGCGGCCTGGGCGTAGGCATAGCGGGACTGGACCGGCCGTCCGCTGGCGTCGCGGGCCGGGCGGAACCGCAGCTTGCGGAGCACGAGGGCACAGGTTTCGGCGTCGATCCGGGGATTGCCGATCGACTGGAACACTCGGCAGTCGCTGGCGCGGCCGTTTACCTCCACCGTGAACGTCACCAGCACTCGTCCGCCCGCCGGCCATTCGCGCCGTGACGGCGGACTATAATCCCGCTGGGTCAACGGCCGTGAGGCGAGGCTCGGGCGCGTTCCCTCGCCCCCAGCGCCGCCGCCACCCGGTCCGGTTCCGGAGCCGCCCGCACCGGTGCCGCTGCCCTCGCCTCCCGCACCGCTGCCCGGACCGTCTACCGGTGCCGCCCCGGCGCTTGGCGCGCTGCCGGTGCCTGGATCGGGGGCGGCGGTGACCGGCGGCGGCGGCGGCGGCAACCTCACCACCGGTTCAGGTCTTTCCACCGGCGACGCCTCGGCCTTCCTTGCCGGCGGTGCGGCGGCACCTTCCTCCTGCGGCGCCCGGCTCTCGATTACCCTCGGCGGCGGGGGCGGCGGCGGAGGCGGAGGCGGCGGCAGGCTCACGTCGAAAATTTCGAGCGGCTTCTGGGTGGTGTCCCCGATCACCCCCGACGGCCCCAGGGTCAGCAATGCGCCGATCACCCCGGCGTGAACCACCGCCACCAGCACGATGGCCCGCGCGCGCTCCCGTCGACTGAGTGTGGATCGTTGCATATGCGGTGTGAACGCCGCGATCGCGCCCGGCGCTCCCTTAGCCGAAGATCCAGTCGAGGCTCATCATCACCGCAAGACCGACCATCAGCGCAAAGGTCGCCGTGCCTTCCTGCCGGTCGCGGTGCGTTTCGGGGATGATCTCGCTCGACACCACCCAGATCATCGCGCCTCCGGCGAAGCCGAGGCCCCACGGCAGCAATTCGCTCGACAGGGAAACGGCGGCGATACCGAGGAAACCGCCGATCGGCTCGACCAGACCGGTCAGCAGCGCGACGAAGAAGCTGAACAGCCGGCCATAGCCGACCGCGGCCAGGCTCAAGGCGACGGCAAGTCCTTCGGGTATGTTCTGCAGGCCGATGCCAAAGGCAGTGGCATAGCCGGCGGTCTCGTCGGGGCTGCCGAAGCTCACCCCCACGGCAAGCCCTTCCGGAAAGTTGTGTAGCGAGATGGCGATCACGAACAGCCATATGCGGCTGAGCTTGCTTCGCTCCGCGCCGCTCATCGGGCCGGAGATGAAATGCTCATGGGGGGCAAGGCGATTGACGAGGTGAAGCGTGGCCGCCCCCAGCAGCACCGCGCCGGCAACGATCAGGGCGGCGATTGTCTTGTTCCCGCCATGCAGCTCGCCTGCGGCCTCCAGCCCCGGGATGATCAGCGAAAAGAAGCTCGCCGCCAGCATGATCCCGGCCGCAAAGCCGAGGAACATGTTCTGGGTGCGTTGGCTGATGCCCTTGAGAAAGAAGACCGGAAGCGCGCCAAGCGTCGTCGCCTGTCCGGCCAGAAAACTGGCGAGGGTGCCGGTGGCGATCGGATCAAGGCTCACTCGGTCGTCCCGGCCAGCTCGAGCCGCATGTCAATCCGCATTTCCTCGCCCGGGTCCAGCACTCGCAGGCCTAGCTCGGCCCAGCGTTCCTCCGGCTCGTTCAGTGCGGCATTCGCGTGGGTGACCGGCTCGGCGACGAAGATGCCGCCGCTCGGCGGGGAGTATAGCTGGAAGAAAGAGGCGTTCGGGCTGGACAGGCGGAGGGGCCCCGGCCACGCCGGATCGCTCAGCACTGCGACCCCGCCCCACCCGCCGAAGCCGTGGTCGAGCCCCTGCCCGCAGACCTGCCGATCGCGAAGGTCGAAGCGCCCGCTCGCCGGCACCTCGCCGGTCGGAAGCACATGCTCGTCAATCTCGAAAGCGGTGCGCGCCTCGGTGTCGATGCGGGTGTCTGCGCCGCACGGAAAATAAGGGTGCTGGCCAAGGCCGCACGGCATCGGGCGCCGGTCAGTATTGCGGCACTGCAACCGCAGCGACAGGCCGTTTTCGTCCAGCGTGATCACCTGAAGCGCTTCATACGACCATGGCCACTCCCCCGCCTCGTGGACGAAGCGAAGCTCGGCATCCTGGTTGCCGCAGCTCTCGACCGTCCACGCGCCCAGCCAGCCCTGCCCGTGCAGCGGCGAGCCGTCACCGGCCATGTTGGGCTTCAGCACGAGCTCCTGGCCGCGGAAGGTGAAACGTCCATCGCGGATGCGGTTGACGTAAGGCACCAGCGGGAAGCTCGCCATGTCGAGCACGCTGTCCGCCCCTTCCCGGGTCGGCCGCAGTAACGGTACGCGTTTGTCCCAGCCTAACCAGGCAAAGTCCCGGATCGCACCCCCAAGCGAAGGATCGAGAACCAATTCGAGGTCGCCGGCGCGAAGCGTCAGCCGATTGTGTTCGCCGTGCAACATGAACCCGTTCTTGGCCATTTGTTCAGGGCATCGCAACTGATCTGGGGATAAATCCGGCTTTCTTGCTTGCACTGTTGGACGCGCAGGCAGAAACAACAGCCCCGCTCCGGGGAGGGATGCGACCATGCGTACACGCGTCAAAGACTTTATCGAGGTCAGTGACTATACGTCGCTGGACCGGCTGATCACCACCTTGACCGCTATCCGCGACAGTCTTCCGGACACGGCTGAGCCGCAGCTCAAGATGCGCGGCGACGACGTTTTCGGGCGCCGGCTGTCGATCACCTACTGGCGAGAACTGTCCGCGGACGAGCAGGCAGCGGACGCCAAGTACAGCGCCGAAGTCGCTGCCGGTGTGGAGTTTGCGGCACTCGCGGCGAAGCTCGACGACGTCCCGTTCGAGCAGGCTCCGAAGGCGAAACGCAAGGCCGCCTGAGGCCTCCGCCCCACCCGGGCAAGGACGGCAACTTTATCAGCGACCCGGCGCGCGGCGGAACGCTCAGCTCCTCACCATTCGGCGAAGCTGCCGTCGCGGTGGCGCCACACGGGATTGCGCCAGCGATGGCCTTCCTTCGCCACTTCCCGCACCTTAGCTTCGTCGATGGTCACACCTAATCCCGGCTTGGACGGGATCGGCAGATAGCCGTCGACCGGGGTCAATACCTCGGGGTCGGTGACGAATTCGAGCAGGTCGTGCCCGACATTGTAGTGGATGCCGAGGCTCATTTCCTGGATTGCCACGTTCGGTGCGTTGGCGGCCAATTGCAGGCAGGCGGCAAGCGCCAGGGGACCAAGCGGACAATGGGGCGCCACCGCCACATCATAGGCTTCGGCCATGGCGGCAATCCGCCGGCATTCGGAGATGCCGCCCGCATGGCTGAGATCGGGTTGAATGATATCCACCGCGCCCCGCTCGAAGAACGGCTTGAAGTCCCAGCGTGAGTAGAGCCGTTCGCCAAGCGCGATCGGAGTCGAGACCAGCGCCGCGATATCGGCAAGGCCTTCGGGGTTCTCGCTCAGCAGCGGTTCCTCGATGAACAGCAGCCCAAGCGGCTCCAACACCTTCGCCAGTTGCTTGGCCATTGGACGGTGCACTCGCCCGTGGAAGTCCAACCCGACGTCCATGCCGACCGCCTGCGCGGCCTGTACCCGGTTGATCACTTCGTCGAACAGGTGCGGCGTTCCGATCCAGTCGAGCTCGGCCGTGGCGTTCATCTTGACCGCGCTGAAACCCTGCGTCTTGCGGGCTGTGGCGGCGCTCTCGATCTCGTCCGGCTTGTCACCACCGATCCACGCATAGGCGCGGACCTTGTCGCGCACCCGCCCTCCCATCAGTTCCCACGCCGGCACGCCGAGTGCCTTGCCCTTGAGGTCCCATAGCGCCTGATCGAGCCCCGACAGCGCACTCATCAGCACCGCGCCGCCGCGATAGAAGCCGCCGCGATAGGCGATCTGCCAGATGTCCTCGATCCGCGCGGCGTCGTGGCCGATGAAGCGGTCACGGATCGCTTCAAATGCGCCAGCCACCGCCTCCGCGTGACCCTCGAGACTCGCCTCGCCCCAGCCGTGCGCACCATCGACGGTTTCGACCCGGACGAACAGCCAGCGTGGGGGCACCAGGAAGGTCTCGATCCGCGCGATCTTCAACTCTGGCATTGCCACTATGCCGCCTCCGTTCCGGGATGAACCTGAGTGATGGCAAAGCCCTTATTCTCGGCTGCGTTGGGGACGGTCGGCGGCGGCCAGCTGTCGTGCCCGATCGGCTTGATCGGCACTGCCAGGCACACCGACGAGGCCGGCAGCACGTCGCGCCAGTCCTTGATCAGCTGCTTGTAGGCCTTGCCGACGTTGCGGATATTGCGGTTGAGGTCATACAGGCCAAGCGGATTCACGTTGCCGTTCTTCTCGCGCAGCGCAGTATCCCAGTCGACCTGGTCGGTCAGGCTGTACCAGGTGAAGCCCACCGTCGGGATGCCTACGTTGCGCAGCCGCAGGACGTTGGCCCATTCCTTCCACAGCCACTGCACCGCTTCCTGGCCGGTCGGCCCTTCGCGCATGTTGGTTTCGGTGTGCATGATCGGCAGGCCGTAGCGGGCGTGATACTGCCGCGTGATCTCGCAATAGCCGAAGGTTTCGCCCGCAGCCTCGGTGCGCCCGTCGGCGTGCACGCGATGCTCGTTGGTGCGGTAATAATCGTTGCCCAGGATACAGTGCTGCTTCAGCCGATTGCCGAGGAAGAAGTGATATTCCTCCCGCGTCATCCCGTTATCCATGAGGTATTCGTACATCTCGCTGTCGACCCGCCGCCCGTAATTGAGGTCCAGCGTCAGGAAGCGGCGGCTGTTGAGCACCTCGGCGGGGCCGATCGCGGCGGGGCTGTCGGCGTGGAAATATTCGGAAGATTCGGACTGGATGAAGATGGCGTCCGGCCGCCGCTTCAGGATCTCGATCATGGCCAGCACGTTCGCTTTCACGATGTGCTTGATGGCGGTGACAAAGGTGAGGTCGGTCCGTCCCTGCTCGTTCCACCAGCCATATTTCGCGCTGAAGGCGGCGCAGATGAACATCTCGTTCACCGGCGTGTAGAGCTGGATCCAGGGATAGCGCTCGGCGAAGTCCGCCGCATAATTAGCGAACTGCTGGGCGAAATCCGGGTTCTGGAAATTGCCGATCCAGTCCGGCACGCCGAAATGGCAAAGGTCGACGATCGGCGTGATCTCGCGCCGCTTGAGGTCGTTCAGCGTAAGGTCGGCGAACTCCCAGTCATATTTGCCCGGACCCAGGAACGTCTTATGCAACGGCGGCCCGAAACGAAGATATTCGATCCCGATATCCTCGACACAATCGAAGTCCTCGCGCCAGCGCCGGTAATGGTCCGACGCCTCCATCTGATCGACCCGGGTCTTGCCGCCGTGGATAGTGGGGATGCTGTTCTCGATCCCCGTTGCGAACATGAAATTGGCGATTGTTGCCTCCTGGCAAAGCGGCAGGTCGATTGATGACGAATGGGCTCAGCCCGCGAACGGCAGCTCCGCAATGCCCACCACGCCGGGTACCGTCATAAACAGCCCACCGGCCAAAGGTTGCGAAGCAAGTGCATTCTCGTCGAGGCTAATGCGGGCGCTTGTGATGAAAAGGCGGTCGAGCGAAGGCCCGCCGAACGCACAACTGGTTGGCCGCTGCACCGGCAGCTTCAGCTCGGCCAAGCGTTCTCCGCGGGGGCTCAACCGCCGCAGGCACCAGCCGTCCCAGAAGGCGATCCACAGGCAGCCCTCGGCGTCCACCGTCATGCCGTCAGGATAGCCCTCACCCTCGCCGTAACGGGCGAATTCCAGCTTGTTTAAGGGTGTGCCGTCGGGTGCCAAGTCGTAACGGTAGGTGACCTGAAGCGCGCTGTCGTTGGCATACATGGTCTTGCCGTCCGGACTGAACGCCGGCCCATTGGTAACCCGAAATCCGTCGTCGATCCGGGTGCAGGCAAGGCTCTTGTCGATACGATAGAAGGCGCCGGTCGCCTCCCGTTCCTCATCGTCCATGGTCCCCGCGAACAGCCGGCCGCTGCGGTCGACCTTGGCATCGTTGAAGCGATTGGTATCGCGATCCTCTTCTGGGTCGAACATCAGCTCGAACCGCTCAAGCGCGATATCCACCTGCGCGATCCCATGCTCGGTCCCGGCGATATGCCCGCCGCTCGCGCGCGGGATCAGGCTGCCGATCCGGAACGGTGTCGCGACCGTGCGCAGGTTACCGCCATCCGGATCAAGCAGGAACAGCCTGCGCCCCTTGATATCGACAAAGCTCAGCACCTGCGCGTCCGGGTCCCAATGCGGCCCTTCGCCCAGCAGCGCTTTTACATCGGCTATGCAGGTGACTTCCATCGCACCGCCCAAAATAACGTGGTGATCGCACAAGGGTAGGACCCTTGTCGCGCTTCGACGCTTTTCTTGGCATGGACGCGGGGATGTGGACAGACGGATATATCGCGGTCGATTGGGGCACCACCAACCGGCGCGCCTGGCGGGTACGAGGCGGACGGGTCGAGGAGGAGTTCGCCGACGATCACGGCTTCACCAGCGTGCCGCCGGGCGGCTTTCCGGAGGCAGTCGCCGCCATTCGTCAGCGCCTAGGCGACCTGCCCCTGCTGCTCGCCGGCATGGTGGGCGCTCGCGGCGGCTGGGTCGATGCGCCTTACCTCCCCTGCCCGCTTGACCTAACGACGCTTGCCGCTTCGCTGATCGAGGTGCCGGATAGCCGCGCCTTCATTGTTCCCGGCGCGAGTTTCGTCGACGGCCTGCGCGGCGACGTCATGCGCGGCGAGGAAACGCAGTTCTTTGGCGCGGTCGATGCGGGCTTGTGCCCGCCCGATGGCCTGATCTGCCATCCCGGCACGCACAATAAATGGGCGCTGATGCAGGGCGGGCGGCTGGTATGGTTCCGAACCGTGATGACCGGCGAGATGTTCTCCATTCTCAAGGCGCAGAGCCTGCTCAAGTCCTGGCTCGAGAAACCGGCCCACCCGGGCAAGGTGTTCGCCGAAGGGGTGGCCCGCGGCCTCGAAGGGCGGGCAGTGACCGCCGACCTGTTCACCGTTCGCGCACGGGTGCTGCTGGGCAGCCTAGCCGAGGCTGATGTGTCGAGATTCGTCAGCGGGCTGCTGATTGGCGCCGACGTCCGCACCGGGCTCAACGGCATGCCGGAGGGCGAGGTCATCGTCATGGGCCGCGGCGCCCTCACCCAGCTTTATGCCGCCGCCTTGACACAGTTCGGCCGGCCCACCCGTCAGGTTGACGGCGAAGAAGCCTTTCTTGCCGGAACAAATGCCATCGTGGAGCGCCTTTCATGACTGCCGAAGCAGACTTCACCCGCTATCTCGGCGAGTGCCCGCTGGTCGCCATCATTCGCGGCGTGACGCCTGACGAGGTGGTCGCGGTTGGCGAAGCAATCCTTGCGGCGGGCATCCGTATCATCGAAGTGCCGCTGAACAGCCCGCATCCGTTCGAAAGCATCGACCGGCTCGCCAACGCCGTGGGTGAACGCGCCCTGGTTGGGGCCGGCACCGTGCTCGACACCTTGAGCGTCGCACGGGTCAAGGACGCCGGTGGGCGCCTGGTCGTCAGTCCCAACACCAGCCCCCAGGTGATCGCCGCGGCGGTGCAGGCCGGCATGGTCGCCGCCCCCGGCTATTTTACGCCCTCCGAAGCCTTCACCGCGCTCGACGCCGGTGCCCAGGCACTGAAGCTGTTCCCGGCCGAAGGCGCCACGCCCAGCCTCCTCAAGGCACAGCGCGCCGTGCTGCCGAAGCAGGTGCCCGTCCTCGTCGTCGGCGGCGTCAAGCCGGAGGACATGGCGAAGTGGCGCGATGCGGGCGCCAATGGCTTCGGTCTGGGGTCGGGTCTTTACGTGCCCGGCCGCAGCGCCGACGACGTGCACGCGCGCGCCAAGGCCTATGTCGAGGCCGCCCGCGCATGAAGCCGATCCCCACCGCCATCATCGGCTTCGGCAAGATCGCCGAGGACCAGCACGTTCCCGCAATCCACGGCAATCCGCGGTTCGAGCTTGCCGGTAGCGTCAGCCGTCAGGGCAACGGCCCCGCGCCCAACTTCACCTCGGCCGAGGACCTCCTCGCGGCCGTGCCCGACCTTGAGGCCGCGGCGATCACAACCCCGCCGGGGCCGCGCTTCGACATCGCCCGCACCTGCATCGACCACGGCCTCCACCTGCTGCTCGAAAAGCCACCCTGCGCGACACTTGGCGAGGTGGAGGAGCTGCGCCGCCTCGCCGCGGCGGCCGGCACCACCCTCTTCACCAGCTGGCACGCGCAGCACAATGGCGGGGTCGCGGCGGCCAGGAAGCTGCTTGCGGGTCAGCGTCTGCGCTCCATGACGATCACCTGGCACGAGGATGTCCACAAGTGGCACCCCGGCCAGCAATGGGTGTTCGATCCCGGCGGCTTCGGCGTGTTCGACCCCGGCATCAACGCCTTCTCGGTCGCCACCGCCATCCTCCCTGCGCCCTTGTTCGTGCGCGAGGGAATTCTCTTCTTTCCCGAGAACGCCCACACCCCGATTGCCGCCGAGCTTTCCTTCACCTCACCCGCGGCCGATGGCCCGCTCAGCGCCAGTCTCGACTGGCGCAAGACCGACGGGGAGGAGTGGACGATCGAGATCGACACAGCGGACGGCGCCAAGCTCAAGCTGCTCGACGGCGGCGCCCGCCTGCTGCTCAACGGCGATGAAGTCGCCGCCAGCGGGATCGGCGAGTATCCCGACCTCTACGCCCGCTTTGCCGAGCTCATCGACGAGCGCGCCAGCCTGGTCGATGCCGAACCCCTCCGCCTCGTCGCGGATTCGTTGCTGGTCGCCAGGCGCGAAACCGTGGCGGCGGTGACCGTCTAGCGGCGCACCACCGGCCCCGTTTGCGGCGTGCTGGTCGGGCTCAGCCCCCTGATCCGCGGCCAGCCATCGACCCATTCTAGGCGGTCCAGCAACATCACCCGTCGCGTGTTCACATCGTCAGCCGGTTTGCTCCGCGGCCGCCGCACATCGACTCCGTGGTAGAGGATCCAGTCCGTCCCGGCGTCATCGCGGATCACGCTGTTGTGCCCCGGCGCGACCCACCAATCGTTGGCTTCCAGCACCAGGTAAAGCGGGCGTTCCCGAACCTCGAACGGCCCCAACGCCGAGCGGCTGCGCGCCACCATGGTCGCATAATGCGCCTTGGGCCCGCAGCAATTATCGCCCGAAAAGAACAGGTAGTACCAGCCGTCGCGGACCGTGACCCAGGCTCCTTCGACCAGCCGCCGGTATTCGCGTGCATCTTCGGTCCGCACCACGGATACGAGGTCGATGGGGCTGCTGCCGGGCGCGAACCCCAACCCGTCCGCCGCAAGCTCCTGCACCTTGATCGGCCCGAAGCCCGATCCCCAGTAAAGCCAGGTTTTGCCTGTCGCCGGATCGTCAAAGGCGAACGGATCGATGTTGACGAACCCCTCCCCGCACAGCAGCGGCTCGCCCTTGTCGGTGAACGGTCCCTCCGGCCGGCTTGCCGTTGCCACGGCGAGGCACAACCCGCGCTTGTCATCACTCAGCGCCGCATCCGGCTTGGCCGAGTAATAAAGGAACCACTTGTTCCCCCGCCGGTAGACGTCCGGCGCCCAGAAATCCTGCGTTCGGCTTGCCCATCGAGGCTTCACCGGCAGCACGTCGGCCAGTTGCTCCCACTGCACCAGGTCACGTGACCGCGCCGCCTGGATGTTGCGCATCGGCTCACCCCCTTGCGTCGCGTAGACGTAGAAGCTGCCGTCGCCCGCCCGCACCACCGCCGGGTCGGGGAAGTCGGCGTCGATCACCGGGTTCACATAGGTGACCGCTGCGGGCACCGTCGCGCAGGCGGACAGCAGCAGAGCAAGGCCGGACAGAAGCGCTTTCATGAGGTCGAAGCCTAGGCTCCGGCTCGGCCGGAGGGAAGCGCTCGGCCTTGTTCTCGCACACTCGGGCCCTAACTAGCCCCGCCATGAGCGACGCTCCTCTCCTCACCTTCGTGGTGGAGCCGACCGAAGACGGCGACGGCTTCACCCTCGACGTCTTGCCCTCGGATGGCAGCGGACGGCGACATTATCGCGTCCTTGGGCCGGAGCCTGCCGCCTTTGAAGCGCTGTTCGACGCCCTCCATGCCGATTTCGGCACCCGTCGCCCGCACCATACCGAGCCGCCGCAGAACTATCCCGCGCCGCCCTGGCGACCGCTGATCACCGGCAACCTCTCCCCCCGCATCCTGTCCGGCTATGGCGATCCCGCCGTGCTCCGCTGCGAAGACGGCTGGTGGCTGGTCGCGACCTCCAACGACGCGCCCGATGCCTTTCCCATCCTCCATTCGGCCGACCTTGAGACCTGGCAGCCGAAGGGCTTCGTCTTCGAGGAGGGCCACACTCCCGCCTGGACCGCAGCCGGGCTCAAGGTCGGGGACTATTGGGCTCCCGAAATTGCCCGCGTCGGCAACGAATATTGGCTGAGCTACACCGCCCGGGCACTCGACCGCACCCTGTCCATCGGCCTTGCCCGCGCAGCTCAGCCGGCCGGCCCCTGGATCGACAACGGCGAACCCCTGCTGACCGGCACGGTGATCGACAGCCATGTCCATATCGATGCGGATGGCACCCCCTGGCTTCTGTGGAAGAAGGACAGCAACAGCCACTGGCCCCGTCCACTCGCCGCCCTGCTGCGCGACAACCCGCACCTCATTCCGGCCCTGTTCGACGACGAGGGCGATCGCCGCACCGCCGCATTCTGCGCCGCGGTTCAGCCCTTCGCCAACAGCCGTCGCCCGATGGAGCGCTTCTTCCTGATGCAGCCGCTGATCCGTGCGGCGCTCGCGAACTGGCGCAAGGTCAAGGCAACGCTGGAGGAGAGCGGCATTGCCGACCACGTCATCGAAAACATGGCGACGCCGATCTACGCTCAGCAGATCGCCAGTGACGGTCGCAGCCTGGTCGGTGACAAGCACCTCCTCCTAGCCAACGACCTCGACTGGGAAGGCCATCTCATCGAAGGTCCCTACCTCACACACCAGGACGGGCGTTACTACCTGTTCTACGCCGGCAACGATTTCACCTCGCCAAGCTACGGCATCGGCTATGCCATCGCCGACCGCATCACCGGTCCGTGGCGCAAGGCCAGGCAGCCCCTGCTCCGCTCGCACCCCGACTGGTCGGCGCCCGGCCATGCTTCGGTCTCGGTCGGCACGGACGGCAAGCCGCGCCTGTTCTTCCATGCCTTTCATCCCGGCACCGGCGGCTATAACGTCTTCCGTGCCCTGTTGACCGTCGGCCTTGAGTTCAGCGGAGACGAGGTACGGCTGGTCCCCTGAGGACCGTGTGGGAGGACGAAGCGTGCGGCAACTGGTTCTACTTGCGATACTCCTGGCAAGCGCCGCCGCCTCGGCCCAGCAGCGGCCGGTCATGGAACCCGTGTTCCGCGAGAACTTTCCGGATGCCTTTGTCATGGCCGAAGGCAATGGCAACTTCATCGCTTACGCCACCAATGACGGCGCGAATCTGCCCATGGCGGTCAGCAGCGATCTCGTCAGCTGGACTTTCGTCAAGGACGCCGCGGGCAAGAAGGTCGACGGCATGCCGATCCTCGCCCCGTGGGTGAAGCCCGGCTTCACCTGGGCGCCCGAAGTCATGAAGGTCGGGGCGACATACCTCCTCTACTATACCGCCAACCACCGGGCGCAGGACAAGCAGTGCCTCGGAGTGGCTGTCAGCGCCTCCCCGCGCGGCCCCTTCGTCGACACCTCCACCCAGCCGATGGTCTGCCAGTTCGACCTTGGCGGGTCGATCGACGCCAACCCTTTTCGGGACACGGACGGCAAGCTCTACCTCTACTGGAAGGCCGACGGGAACCGGATCGGCAAGCGCAGCCGCCTGTGGGGTGCCGAACTTACTGCTGACGGCATGAAGCTTGCCGGCGCCCCCCGCGACATTGGCCTCACCGACGAGGACGAGTGGGAGCAGAAGGTGATCGAGGCACCGACCATGCTACGCGTGCCCGAAGGCTATGCGATGATTTTTTCGGGCGGCTATTACGGCTGGAACCCCGAACAGCGGCTGTCCCCCTATGCCATGAACTGGGCACGCTGCTCGGGACCGCTCGGCCCCTGCACGGACGCGGGGCCCAAGCCCTTCCTCTACAGCTACAATGACCCGCGCGGCGCCGGCTGCCTGTCGGGGCCCGGACACCAGTCAGTGTTCCGTGCCAACGGCGGCACCTTTCTCAGCTTTCATGGCTGGGACGTCACGCGCGGCTGCCGCAAGGGCCGCGATGCGCGCTTCCTCTACGTAGCGCCGTTCGGGTGGGAGAATGGCGCGCCGGTGATCGCCCCGAGCCTGCGGCCGATCTCCGGCAGCGCTCGCGCTTCCGCCGGTACCGAACGTGGCTGACGTCTGTCCGCAACGCTCGGCACCGGCGGCTAGGTCGCAGCCCTAGCTTCCGAAGCGGAAGCGCACGCCCAGCGACAGCGTGCTTTCGTCATAGCGCCGGTAGCGCTCAAACTCCGCCCTCGGCTGGCCAGCCCGCGCGGAAGAGAAATTCTGACTGTACAGGCTCCGCGTGATGTTGGTCCAATCACCGAATACCGTGAACTGGTTGGTGATGTCGTAGTTCAGCGACAGGTCGAGGCGATCCGCGGGATTGCCGAACTCGAGGTAGTCATCGTCGCCGCGGAGCTGGCGCGTCGCCCGGAAATTGCTCCTGCCGTTGTAGGTCAGGCGGGCGGCCAAGCCATTCCGCTCATAGATGCCGACAAGGTTGTAATGCCACCGGCTGACGCCTTCCAGCTGGCCGGTAATCGGCTGGTAGGTGAGCGGCGGGTTCGCACCCGGCGCATCGGGCTGCTGCGTTTCCGCATCGATGAAGGTGACGTTGGCCTGGACTCCGAAACCACGCGCCCAGTCAGGCAGGAACTCGAAGTCGGCGAATGCCTGGCCCTGCAATTCGAAGCCGCTGATCCGGCCCTTGCCCGTGTTCACCGGACCATTGATGCGGACAGTGCCCAGCGTCGGGTCCTGGAAGTTGGTCGAGCTTGGCTGGATGAAACCGTCGATCCGGCGGTGGAAGCCGGTCAGCGCCACGAAGCTTGACCGGGCGAAATAATATTCCACCGCTGCGTCGAAGTTCCACGATGTGTAAGGTCGCAGAAAGGGATTGCCGCCGTTGAGGACGAAGGGATCGCTCGGCGTTCCGGTCGTGCCGCCACCCGACGGACGGACCAAGGTCGCAGAGGGGTTGAGGTCGCCGAAGTTCGGCAGGGTCCGCGTCTTGGACACGGCGCCGCGCAGCTGCAGTTCGGGCGACACGCGCGCGCGGATGCTGGCGTTGGGCAAGACCACCGTGCGATCGCTCCCCTCGTCGATCGTCGGAACACCGGTCGGAACGCCGGGGCTGACCCTCGTCTCCACCTTGCTTGCGCGAACCCCGAAGGAGCCGTCCACGACGTCGTTCCCGACGTTGAGCTGGACATAACCGGCGAGATTCTTTTCCTCGGCGAGGAACAGGAGACCCGGTGTGAGCGGTGTTTCCGACAAGCCTGTCAGGCCACGCAGGGCGGCAAGATTGGCGCGAATGCTTTCATAAGTGGGCGCGCTCCACTCAAACACACCACCGACGTCACTGACGCCTTTGAAGACTTCGTTGGTGACCGGAATGCTGGTGAGGAGCGCGTTGGCTCCGCCGAAGCGATCTCCGAAGCGGCGTTCGGCGTCGCGCGTCGAGTAGCGAACACCAGCCTGGACGTTCCTTAAGAAGCCCGATTGCTCGAAATCATATTGCGCGTCGGCCCGGAACTGCCAGTCGTCGCCGGCCGACAACTGGTTCTGCTCGTAGAGTCCGAGGAACTGCTGCTCCGCCGGATTGCTGAAGTCGATGCCCGTGATCTCGAACCGTGGACGGTCGGTGTTGATGGTAATCGTGGCGTCGTTGCGCCAGCGCCGGTCGAGCGACTCCGTTGAACCGGTGAATTTCGAGTCCGTCCGCGCGATGTCGACGTTGAAGCGCAGCGGGCCGCGGGTGATCCTGACCCCTCCGGCGAACTGCGTCGTGTCCGTCTTGTTGTAGGTGCCGCCCTGGAAAGAGAACAGGCCGCCGTCACGGCCGGGTTGCTGGCCCGGGATGATGAAGGTGCCACCCTGAAGCAGGTCAGTGCCTGGTCGGAAGGTCAGGTTCGATGCGCCAATATTGCGCCAATATTCGATCGCCAGAAGACTGTCGTCGATCTTGTCGCGGAAGCCTTGCCAGAGGCCTTCGGCATAGAATTCGAGGCCCGGTGTCGGTCGGTACTGGATCATGCCATTGACCGACGGCCGCACGCGATTGCCTGACCGGTAGAACAATCGTTGGATATCGGGAAAGCGCGCCCGCTGGCCGTTGATGATCGGGTCGGCGATGAAGTCGGTGTTGCTGATCTCTGCGTCGCGATAGTCGATCTCGGTCCGCGACGCATTCACCAGCACACCGATCTCGCCGCCGCTCGGCAGATCGAACCGCTTGGTCGCCAAGAAGTTGAAATTGGGTGAGAGCTCCTTGCCCTGCCGGGTGTAGAGCCCCCACACCGAGCCGCCGATCTGGCCAGTGCTGAAGTCAAAGGGGCGGCGCGAACGAACGTTGATGAGGCCCGCCAGTCCGGGTTCGACGAGGTCCGCCGACGACGTCTTGAAGACCTCCAAAGCGGCAATGTTGGAAGAGGGGAAATCCTGCAGCGCGACGACGCGGGTTTCCGCCGTGAAGATCTCCCGACCGTTGTAGGTGGTGGTGAAGTTCGGCAGGCCGCGGACCAGCACGTTGGAGGCTTCGCCGCCCTGGCGATAGACCTGCACGCCCGGAATACGCGCCGCCGTCTGCGCCGTGTTGAGGTCGGGCAATTTGCCGATATCCTCCGCCACAACCGAGTCGACGATCTGCTCGCTATTGCGGCGGATGTTCTGGGCCGACTGAAGCGAGCGGCGAATGCCGGTCACGACGATCGTGTCGTCTCCCGACAGCGCCGGATCGGCCGGGGCCGCGGCTTCGTCAGTTGTCGGTTGCTGCGTTTCGGCGGGAGCTTGCTGTGCGGCGGCGGGCGTGATGGCCGCCAAGGCGGCAAATCTCGCGGTCGCGAGTGCGAGTGAACGGATGCGCATATGTTCCTCCCAGGCCTCCTCGGCGCTGGGCTGTCCCATGCGCCCCTGTCGCGGGCTTGCTACACCTTCCGCTCACGCCGCTTCAATGATCGTGGTCTTCCACCCTGCAGGATCGGTCCGTTCCTGTTGCAACAAAGTGACTACTGAACTTCGGCAAGAAACTCGTTCACCCGTCGGTCGGCATCGGAAAGCGCCTTTGCCACCGCCTTCTGCCCGGTGATCGCCGCCGCCATTTCTTCCCCGACCAGCCCCTCGATCGCATTCTGCCGAAGTACGCCGTCGGGCAGTGCGCGGCCGATGGTGGCGACCACCGCGATGTCGCTGCGATGCGGCAGCGAACGGAACGCCGGTCCGTCCACCTCGGCCTGAACCGAAGGCAGGTGCCCGGTTCGCGCCCAATCGCCGTTGCGCGCCGCCATGAAGCGAAAGAAGTCGGCAATCGCCTGCTTCTCCTGGGCCGTCCTTTCACGCTTCGGAACGACCCAGGCGTGCCCCGACACGAACATCAGGTTGCGCCCGTAAAGCTGCGGAAATGGTTGCACCGAATAGCTGCCGAACAGCGGCCGTCCGCGGGTCTTCTCCTCGCTTTCGAACTGCCCGATCATCCAGGTACCGGTGGGATAAACTCCGCCCTCGCCGTTCATGAACGCCGCGATCGCCGCCGGCGTATCCATGTTGCTGGTGCCGATCCCTTCGCGCGTGACCTGGCGGAACAGCTCGGCGACGCGGCGGCCTTCGGGCGTGTTGAGTCTGATGTGCCTGGGATCGCTGAACAGCGGCGCGCCTTGCGCCAGCATGTAGGTATAGAGGATGCGCGCCGCGCCCGCCGGGTCGCCGACCAGGCTCTGGATCAGGTAAGGCTTGCCGGTCCGCTCCCGGAACTGCCGCCCGTGCGCGAGCAGTTCCTCAGGGCTGCGGGGCAGGATCGGCTTGCCGTCCGCCCCCACCAGCCCGGCTCGGCGGAAGAGCGCCAGGTTGATGTGCCACAGACCGCCATGCGTGTCCCACGGCAAGCCATACATGCGGCCCTCCCATGTCACTCCCTGACGAGAGGCTGGAGTAAAAGCATCCGGTGCCAGCCCGGCGGCGGCCAGGTAGGGCTCCACCGGCTCCAGCAGCCCCTTGCCGGCATAATCGGGGACCACGCCCGAATGCATGGTGACGAGGTCCGGCGGCTGCCGCGCGGCGACTTGCGCGGTCAGCTGGCTATATCCTGGCCAGGCAACCACGTTCTGGCTTACCCGCGCTTCCGGATGCGCGGCGCGAAAGGCGTTGATCATCGTGGTGATGATCCCGCACTCGCCCTCGGCCTTTCCGACGTCTGTTGCGGTGCCGTAGTCGCTGGTGCATTCGCCAAAGAAGCGCTGAATGTAGAGCCCCTGCCCGCGCTCGTCCGAGGAACAGCTACCAAGCGATAGCGCCACAAGAATCAGCAGCAGCCGTCTCACTTCAGCGCCGTCCCCGCCATTGCCGCGATGATCTGCTTCTGAAAGATGAGGTAGACGATGAAGATCGGCAGGCTTGCGAACACTGCCTGTGCCATCAGGTATCCCAGCCCGCTGGTCTGCGCATAGTTCATCTGCGCCGCCGCAAGGCCGACGGTGAGCGTGTACATGTCGGCACGGGTGACGCTGATCAGCGGCCACCAATAATCGTTCCACGAGCCAAGAAAGGTGAACACCGCCAGGGTCGACTGCGCCGGCACCGTCAGTGGCAGGATGACACGGGTGAAGATCCGCCAATGGCTCGCTCCGTCGAGCAGCGCGGCCTCGTCCAGGTCGCGCGGGATGGCCCGCATATACTGGGTCATGAAGAACACGCCGAAGCTGGTCGTCAGCCCCGGCAGGATCAGCCCAGGATAGCTGTTGTGAAGATTGGCCCAGGCGAACAATTGGTGCTGCGACAGGATCACGGCCTGCCCGGGGATCGCAAGGCCCACCAGCACGAACAGGAACAGCAGCCGCCGCCCGGGAAATTCCAGCCGCGCGAAGCCATAGCCTGCAAGGCTGGTCAGGATCAGCACACCCAGTGTCGTTCCCGCCGACACGATCAGGCTGTTCAGCAGCCAGCGCAACGTCTGTCCGTTGCCAAGGATCGCGGCGTAATTCCCTAGCGTCCACGGCGGGGTCAGCGCCGCGCCGCTGTTGCCGACCAACGCGGCATTGGCCTTGAAGCTGAGCGCCAGCGTCCACAGCAAGGGCGCCAGCATGATCGCCGCACCGATCGCCAAACCGATGACGGCGGAAAGCGGGAGCCGAGTGCGGGCGGCAACGGCGTCAGCGGCCACCCTCGCCCTCCCCCGCACGGCCCGTCAGCCAATATTGCGTCAGCGTCACGCCAAGGATGATGACGAACAGCACCTCGGCCGCAGCCTGCGCATAGCCAAGCTCCCAGCGCCCGAACGCAACCTCGTTCATGAACAGCACCACCGTTCGCGATGCGCCGCTTGGACCACCGGCGGTCAGCAGTTGCGCTTGTCCGAACAGCTGCAGCTGCGCCGCGGTCTGCAGCATGACCACCAGTATGGTGGTACGCTTCAGGGCCGGCACGGTGATCGCGGCAAAGGTTCGCCACCGGCTCGCCCGATCGAGCGCGGCGGCTTCATAAAGGTCCGCCGGCACCTGTTGCAGCCCGGCCAGGAACAGCAGCATCGGCAGGCCGATCGACCACCAGATGGTGGTGATCGCCAGTGCCCATAAGGCCAGGCGCGGCGAGGATAGAAACGGGATCGGCTCCGCCCCCAATGCTTGCGCCGCCTCGCCCAACAGGCCGGCGTCCGGTGCCAGGATGAAGCGCCAGATCAGCGTCACAATGGTGACCGAGAGCACGGCCGAGGAGAAGAAGATCCCGCGCAGCACCGCCGCACCCCGGCTCGCCCGGTTGAGCGCCAGGGCCAGTGCAAGCGCGATGGCGGTCAGGATCGGCACTACCATCAGGGTGACGACGAACGTGTTGACCAGGCTCTGCGCGAACACCGGATCAGCCATCAGCCGAGCGTAATTGGCCAGACCCGCGAAGCGCCCGTCACCCCAGATGTCGACGACGTGCAGCGACAGCCACAGGCCGTGCAGCATCGGCAGGATCAGGACCACGCAATAAACAAGAAGAAACGGGCCGACGAAGGCGAACCCGGGATCGCGGCGGCCTGTCCCCGCGCTCACGCAGCCGCCCCGTGAAAGCCCGCGCCGTCTGCCCCGAACAGATGCGCTGCGTTGCCATCGATGGCGAGCTGCACCCGGTCGCCAGCCTTGAGCGTGCTGGTGCCGACATCCTCGCCGGTGATGGCGCTTCCGTCCGCCAGCCGGGCATAGACCAGGCTTCGCTCGCCCAGCCGCTCGACCAGTACCACTTCCGCCGCCACGCCCTGGCCCGAGACCTGCACATGCTCGGGCCTGAGCCCGAGCTCGAGCGCGCCCTCGTGCGGCAAGCCCGCGCGCGGCACCTGCGTATCAACCCGGCTGCCGTCGCCAAGCGTCACCGCCGCAAATTCTCCGTCCTCCGCAAGCCGTGCCGGAAGGATGGTCATTGCCGGCGATCCCACGAATTGCGCCACGAACTTGTTGGCTGGGCGAAGATAGATCTCCATCGGCGCCGCGACCTGCTGGATACGGCGGTCGTGGAACACCACGATGCGGTCGGCCAAGGTCATCGCCTCGGCCTGATCGTGAGTCACCATGATCACGCCCGCATCCACCCGATCGCGCAGCTGCGCCAGTTCCACCCGCGTCCGCAGCCTGAGCGCCGCGTCGAGATTGGACAGCGGCTCGTCGAGCAGGAACAACCTCGGTTTCTTGACGATTGCCCGTCCGATCGCGACCCGCTGGCGCTGACCGCCCGACAATTGCGCGGGCTTGCGGTCCAGCAGCGGCTCGATCTCCAGCACCCGGGCCGCATCGGCGATCAGCGCGTCGATCTCGGGCGTCGGCACCTTCGCGTTGCGCAGCCCGAACGCCATGTTCTCGCGCACGCTCATGTGCGGGTAGAGCGCGTAGCTCTGGAACACCATGGCGACGTCACGCTCGCCCGGAGCCAACTGGTCGATCCGGCGATCGTCGAGCATCACCTCGCCGCCATCGGCCGTCTCCAGCCCGGCGATGATCCTTAGCAGTGTGGTCTTGCCCGATCCCGAAGGCCCGAGAAAGGCAATGAATTCACGTGGGGCGATGTCGAGGTCGACCGCATCCAGGACATGCGTCCCCTTGAACGATTTGGATACGCCGCGAAGCTGAAGACCTGGCACGTGCGGCAGCTTAGCGGCACCCTCGTCGGCGGCAACCGGCTTTATCGCGCAAGCAGCCCGACCGCTTCGTCGAACAGCTCCCGCGTCGCCGCCGCGACGATTGCGCCGCTGTCGAAATCCGTGCCACCGCGCCAGTCGCCTATCACCCCGCCCGCGCCGCGCACCACCGGCACCAGGGCCGCCCAGTCGTGGCGTTGCAGCTTGTTTTCGATGACGAGGTCCAAGTGGCCGGCCGCCAGCCGTGCATAAGCGAGCGCGTCATAGCCAAAGCGCGTCAACCGCGCCGCGCGCCGCACCCGCTCGAACGCCGCCGCTTGCTCGCCTTCGAATAGGTAAGGGTCGGTCGACGACAACCGCGCCTCGGCCAGCGCAGTGCAGTTCGACACCCGTGCCGGAAGGCCGTTGAGAGTTGTCTCGGCAGGCAAGCCGATCATCAGTTCGCCAAGTGCCGGCGCATCGACGAAGCCGGCAATCGGCTCGCCGTCCTCCAGCAAGGCGACCAAAGTGGTCCAGCTCGGCAGGCCGCAGATCAGTGCACGAGTGCCGTCAACCGGATCGAGCAGCCAGCGCCGCCGCGCCTTCGGCCGCACCAGTCCATATTCCTCGCCCTCGATCCCGTCGTCAGGGAAAGCTGCCTCGATCGCCGCGCGAAGCACGCGCTCGGCCTCGCGATCGAGTTCGGTCACCGGGTCAAAGGCGCCCGCACCTGCCTTGTTGTCTGCGGATGGCACCGCCGCACCCAGAGTGACGGCGCGGGCAGCGGCGGAAAGCTGCTGGAGAAAGGGCAAAAGCTCTGACATCGGCTCGCCCTAGCCTAGTCCTCGGCGCTCGTCTCCTCGATCCGCTCCAGCACCGCTTCGGGCGCAACGGTGCGGCCGAGTTCCGCAAGTTCCGGATTGTCTGCTTCCTCAAGCCCCAGGTGCTCGGCGATACGCGTGGTGAGGCGGATCAGCTGGGTTACCTCATGCTCGGCCAGCAGGCTGATCTGGAGGTCGAGGTCGGCACGCCGGTCGGCCATCTCGGCGGCGCGGTTCTGGGCGATGAGGATGAAGGTCGAGATGAAGATCGCCTCCACCGAAGCCACGGTGGCAAGGATCACGAAGGTCGGGTCGAAGCGCGGCAAGGGGGTCCAGCCAAGGTTCACCGCGATCCAGCCGATCACCAGCACCGCATGGATGCCGACAAACACCATGGACCCGGCGAAGCGGGTGATCGCACCGGCAATCCGCTGGTCGGCCCCGGCGCGCCGCTCCTCCAATCGCCGCCGCTCGGCGAGCGCCGCGATGTTGCGGGTCAGCGCCGAAGCCAACCCATCCTGCGGGTCGACCGTTGGCGTTGGCGGGCTAGTGGATGCGGCGGGCGGGAACTGGCTCACCCCGGATGAACGCCTCGGTCGCGAGGTCGGCCTCATCGTCGGTCATCTGGCAAGGCGGGTGCTTGCAGAAGAAGGCGGCAGGCGCCTCGATCGGTCCGCCCTGCCCGCGGTCGAGCGCCAGCTTGGCGCAGCGGATCATGTCGATCGCCACGCCGGCGCTGTTCGGGCTATCCTCGACGCTCAGGCGAAGTTCGAGGTTCAAGGGCACGTTGCCGAACATGCGGCCCTCCATCCGCAGGAAGCAGACCTTGTTGTCCTTCTGCCATGCGACATAGTCGGACGGCCCGACGTGGATGTTCTCATCCTCCAGCCGCCGTTCGGCCACCGCCTGCACGGCCTCGGTCTTGCTTTCCTTCTTGTGCTTGAGGCGCGAGCGCTCGAGCATGTTGAGGAAGTCGGTGTTGCCGCCGGTATTCAGCTGATATGTCCGGTCCAGCCGCACGCCGCGCTTGGCGAACAGGTCGGTCAGCACCCGGTGGACAATGGTCGCGCCCAGCTGCGCCTTGATGTCGTCGCCGATGATCGGCACGCCGCGATCCCGGAAGCGTTGCGCCCACTTCTCGTCCGACGCGATGAACACCGGAATGCAGTTCACAAAGGCGACCCCGGCTTCCAGCGCGCATTCGGCATAGAATTCCGTGGCTTCCTGACTGCCGACCGGAAGGTAGTTCATCAGCACGTGGGTGTTGGTTTCGCGAAGCACGCGGACCACGTCTTCACGCGACGGCTCGGCCTCGTCGGCCAGCATGAAGCTGCGCTCTGGCGGATAGTCGGCCATGTGCGGCGCCACGCCGTCCAGCCGCTTGCCCATCATCACCCGCGCACCGGTCGGCTTCACATGGTCGCAGAACACCTGCGTGTTGTTGGGCGCGGAGAAGATGGCCTCCGCCACGTCGCGGCCGATCTTGCGGCTGTCCACGTCCCACGCCGCCACCACCTTGAGGTCCTTGGGACGATAGCCGCCAAGGTCCCAGTGCATCAGGCCAATCTGCTCGTTCGCACCGCCGTTCTGGTAGTAAGCGATGCCCTGCACCAGGCTGCTGGCGCAATTGCCGACCCCGGCAATGGCGACGTTGATCTGTGGCTCCATGGCCTTTTCCTTCTTCATTCAGCCGCGGCGAGGACGGGAGCGGCCGACGCGCGGGCGGGCGCATAGCGGTCGATCATCTCGGCGCAGAAATCGGCAAAGCCCTGCGGATCGCGCGGCGGGCTGGTGTGGTGTGGTTCGATGCCCAGATGCTCAGGCGTGAAGCAGAAGGTGACCGTCACGTCGAATTCGGCCAGCGCTTCCATCTGGCGGTCAAACCAGTCGCGCGCATTGGGCCGAAAGCTATCCGCCCAGCTGAGCCCGGTGCGCAGGTGCTTGACGCCAAGCCGCTTCAGCCACGCCACCGCTTCGTCCAGCCGCGGGTCCTCGAAATGGAACCACTGCATCAACCCCAGCCGGTCGGCGTAAGGCTCGAACGCCTTGAGCCCGAGCTTGGGCGTCCCGTCTTCCTTGAGCAGCCCCATGTAGAAGTGGCGGTAATAGGACGAGCCTTCCGCTTCCTTATGGCGAGTGGTCGCGCCCCACGCCTGCGGCAGGTCGTAAAGCGAATACCAGAAGATCCGCGGCACCTTGCCGATCAGCAGCTCGGCCGTGCGCCTAACCCCGAACTCCTGCACTTCCTCGGCGCCGAAGCTGCCGACGCCGACCTCCGTCACCCAAAGCTCGTGATTGGGTACCACCGCCCGGATCTCGTCGATCCTTTGCGGCCATTCGTTAATGTTCCACAGGTTCCAGTCGAGCGGAAAGCCATGCAGGGCTATGACGTCCAGCTCATTGATCAGGCCGTGCCCGGCCAGTCGCTGGATGAAGGCAGGGTCGATCGGCGAGATGCCGCCAAGCACCCGCTTCACCGCCGGATTGACGTGCCGGATGGCGCGTGCGGCCAGCTTGCTCATCTCGGCGAACTGTGACCAGTCGGGGTCGATCTGGGGGTCCCAATGCGACTTGTTGTTGGGCTCGTTCCAGATCATCGCGGCTTCGATCAAGCGGCTGTTCCTTTCGCGGGATAGACGGCGCCGGACCCGGGTCGCTGGGCCCGGCGGCAGAGAAAGACTTCGGTTTCGGGGTGCTCGATGATGTCGAACCCGGCGCTGCGCAGCATGCCCGCGCTGGCCGCCTCGTTCGGGACCCACCAGTTGGTCGGATCGTCGGCGTATCGCTGCTCGACGAAATGCAGCTTAGGCCATTCAGGCCGGTCGAACTCGCCCAGTCCGGCAAAGAATTCGTAATCGGGCTCGGGCTGGAACATGCCCTTGGCGCCGGCCTGGAGCGACTGGAACAGCAGCAGGTCGCCGACGACGTGCTCGTGCAGCAGGTCGAGCGCCAGCAGTGGGTGGCGCAGGTGGTAGAGCACGCCCATGAAGATCACGAGGTCGAACTTTTCGCCCAGCGCCGCGACGTCCCATACGTCCAGCCGGCGGAATTCGATGTCGCGCACGCCCAGCACGGAAGAAGCGAAGCGCGCCTGCTCCAGATAGCGTTCGTCATGGTCGATGCCGACCACCCGGGCCGCCCCGCGGCGCTTCATCTCCAGGCTGTAGAAGCCCGCGTTGCAACCAATGTCGAGCACCGTCTTGCCACTGAGATCCTCAGGCACGACGTGGCGGAAGCGCTTGAACTTGTTTTCGGGGTAATTCCACAGGAAGTGGTCCGGTGCGGTCCTGACACCATGCAGATCGAGGTCGTGGAACCATGGCCCCAGTTCCCCCACCCGACGTTCGATCTCGGCCTTGACCAGCATCCGGTCCGCCGCCTCGACGCTCATGCCGCCACCTCGGCGGGGCTGAGCTCCAGCCTCGACAGGCTGCCCGGCTCACACGACACCGAATGGATGTCGTCGAGCGAGCGGCGCTCCGCCCAGCACAGGAGCGAGCGAATGATGTCGCAATGCGTCACCAGCAAGGGCCGGTGGCTGCGGGCGGCGGCCTCGAATGCAAAGGCGAGCGCACGGGCCTGCGCCTCGGATTGGCTTTCGCCGTCCGGGCACCGAGCCGTCGAGCGATGCGCGTTCCACTCGCTCCAGCCCTTGTCGCCCGCAAGGTCGACGAAGCGCGACCCCGTCCAGCGGCCGAAGTCGATTTCGTCCAGCGCGTCGGCCTCGCTCACCCCGATACCGAAACACTCGGCGACGATCCCCGCGGTTTCCAGGGTTCGCCGGCGAGGACTGGAGTAGATTGCGGTAGGCGGATGTCCGCGGAGCTGCTGGGCAGCGGCCCGCGCCTGCGCCCGCCCGGTCTCCGTGAGGCCGCCGTCCGGTGCTCGTCCGGTCAGTCGCATTCCCACGTCCGAATGCGCGCCATGGCGAAGAAGTTGAACTGACGGCACCCGTGTCCCCTTGTTTCGCCTCCCCAACAGCAGCCACAAAGCTTTGTTCCTTTACTCTGCGAGAAAGAAGCGGAACCGAAACGATAGGCGGCGCTTTGTTGTCGCCCGGCCACGGCACAAAGCTCGCTGAGCGTCACCGCTCCAGAAGAGCAGCAAAGAAGAACGGGAACAAACAAGAAGAAGCGTCATTGAGTGTCCGAAAGGACCTCCGCACTTGCCGGTGGTCCCTGTTGGGGAGCTTTGTCTTGGGTGAATCTGTCCTCGTAACCGGCGGTGCCGGTTTCATTGGCCGTTCGGTCTGCAACGAACTTCTCGAGCGGGGACACAGGGTCAGGGTTCTCGATGCCTTGATCGAGCAGGTCCACGGCGAAGTGGACGGCTCCAAGCTTCTGCCTTCCGACGTCGAACTGCTGGTCGGCGATGTTCGCAACGGCGACGTCGTGCAAAAGGCGTTGCAGGGCGTCGACAGCGTCATCAACCTCGCGGCGGAGGTCGGCGTCGGCCAGTCGATGTACGAGGTCGAACGCTACACCAGCGGCAATGACGTCGGCACCGCCGTGTTGATGGAGAAGCTGATCGCCAGGCCGGTTCGCCGGGTGGTCACCGCTTCCTCGATGAGCATCTATGGCGAAGGCCTGTATCGCGACGCCGACGGCGCGATGGTTCAGGACGCGCAGCGCGCGCCGGGCGCTGGCGAGGGCCAGTCGTGGGAGCCGCTGGACTCCAGGGGACGCCCGCTGCAGCCGGTCGCCACCCCCGAATGGAAGCGCCCCGACCTCGCCTCCATCTACGCGCTCGGCAAATATGTGCAGGAGCGCACCACCCTGATCATCGCCGGCGCCTACGGCATGGAAGGCGTCTGCCTGCGCCTGTTCAACGTCTATGGTCCCGGCCAGGCGCTCTCCAACCCCTACACCGGCGTGCTGGCGATCTTCTCCTCGCGGCTGCTCAACAACCAGCGCCCTGTGATCTTCGAGGATGGCGAACAGCGCCGTGACTTCGTCCATGTCGGCGATGTCGCGCGTGCGTTCTGCGACGCGCTCGAACTGCCGCAGGCCGCGGGCGGCGTGTTCAACATCGGCTCAGGCCATGACCGCTCCGTGCGGGAGGTCGCACGCTCGCTCGCCGCCGCCCTCGGCAAGGACGGGCTCGATCCCGAAATCGCCGGCAAGGGTCGGATCGGCGACATCCGCCACTGCTTCTGCGACGGCAGCCTGGCCGCCGACAAGCTGGGCTTCCGCGCCACCAAGGACTTCGGCGAAGGCCTGGCGGAGCTTGCCGAGTGGGTCGCCAGCCAGACCGCGGTCGACCGCGTCGACCAGGCCCGCGCCGAGCTCGAAGAGCGGGGGCTCGTCGCGTGAGTGCCCCCTCCATGTTCCGCCAGCGCCCAGTGCTGGTGACGGGCGGCGCCGGCTTCATCGGCAGCAACATCGCCGATCGCCTCGCCAGCGAGGGTCATGACGTTCACGTCTTCGACGCGTTGTCGCGCCCTGGGGTGGAACGCAATTTCGACTGGCTGAAGAGCAAGCACGGGCAGCGCATCCGCTTCACCCACGGCGACATTCGGGACGAGACCTCCCTCGCCGCCGCCGCGACCGAGGCCCAGGCCGTGTTTCACATGGCCGCGCAGGTGGCGGTCACCACGAGCCTGGTCGATCCGCGCGAGGACTTCGACATCAACGTCCGCGGCACGCTCCACCTGCTGGACGCGCTGCGCCTCGCCGGTCGCCGGATACCGGTCGTCTTCGCCTCGACCAACAAGGTCTATGGCGATCTCGCCGACCTCGACTTCCGGCTGGAAGGCGACCGCTATGAGCCCGTCGACACGGCCGTCCGCGCCCACGGCATTGGCGAGGCGCGCCCGCTCGACTTCCACACGCCCTACGGCTGCTCCAAGGGCGCGGCCGACCAGTACGTCCTCGACTATGCCCGCAGTTTTGACCTGCCCGCGGCCGTGATCCGGATGAGCTGCATCTACGGCCAGCGGCAGATGGGGACGGAGGACCAGGGCTGGGTTGCCCACTTCCTCATCCGAGCGCTCGAAGGCGAGGAGATCACCCTTTACGGCGATGGCGCGCAGGTTCGCGACATCCTCGACGTCGGCGATGCGGTGGACGCCTACATCGCCGCCTGGACCAACATCGACCGGATCGCCGGCCGTGCCTTCAACCTTGGGGGAGGTCCGTCCAACGCCGTGTCGCTGCGGCAGCTGATGCGGCAGATCGCCGACCTCACCGGCCGCCCGCCGAAGGTCAATTATTCGGACTGGCGTGCCGGCGACCAGCGCTATTTCGTCGCCGATACGCGCACCATCCGCCGTGAGCTCGGCCTTGGCCAGCCGCGCGATTGGCGGGACGGCGTGGCAGCCCTGGCCGACTGGCTGGTCGCCGAACGCAACCTGGCTGCGGTGACCTCTGACCCGATCCGAATTCCTGCATGAGGCGCCGGCGCCTGCTTCTCACCACCGACGCGGTCGGGGGTGTGTGGACCTACTCGCTCGACCTCGCCCGCGCGCTAGCCGCCGCCGAGGACATGGTGGTGCTGCTGGCATTGATGGGCCCGGCACCCTCTGCCGACCAGTTGACGGAAGCGGCCGCGGTGCCCGGTCTGCATCTGATCGACACCGGCCTTCCCCTCGACTGGACCGCAGCCGACGAGCACGACGTCCGGGAAAGCGGAGCCGCCCTCGCGCAGCTCGCGCAGGAAGGCGACGTCGACCTCGTCCAGCTTCACACACCGGCGCTTGCCGCCGTCAGCTTTCCCGCCCCGGTGGTCAGCGTCATCCACAGCTGCGTCGGCACCTGGTGGTCGGCGGTCCATGGGGGTGAGCTTCCCGTCGACCTCGCCTGGCGCGCCGCCCTGGTGCGCGAAGGCCTTGAACGCAGCGACCTGGTAGTCGCCCCCTCCCAAAGCTTCGCGGCCGCCGTGCAGCGCGACTATGGCGCAGGCTCGACCATTGTGGCCGTCCCGAATGGCCGCCGGCATCGCGCACCACCCGCGGGTGGGCCCGCGGCGGACTTCGCGCTGGTCGCCGGCCGACTGTGGGACGCCGGCAAGAACGTCGCCGCCTTCGACCGCGCCGCCGCGCTTTCGACAGTGCCGTTTCGAGCCGCCGGCCCTCTTGAAGGCCCGGACGGCAGCCGCGTCCGGCTCCACCATGCGGAGCCGCTCGGGCATCTGCCTGCCGCCGACCTCGATGCCCTACTCGCCGAGCGCCCGATCTTCGTCTCGGCCGCCTTGTACGAGCCCTTCGGCCTGGCAGTGTTGGAAGCTGCCCAGGCGGGATGCGCACTGGTGCTTGCCGATCGTCCGGTCTTTCGCGAGCTCTGGAATGACGTGGCTCTGTTCATCGATCCGCTCGACGAACACGCCATCGCGGCCGTCATCGATCGCCTGGTGAACGACACGGCCGAACGGCAGCGCCTGGGTTCGGCCGCCGCCCTGCGCGCTGAGCGATACTCGCCGGACCAGACTGCCTCGGCCATGCTCGACCTCTACGCGGGCCTGGTGGACGAACGACAGAAGGTCGCCGCGTGAACGTCGTTTATTTCACCCACTCCCTCCGAAGCTGCTGGAACCATGGCAACGCGCACTTCCTGCGAGGCGTGCTGCGAGACCTGAAGGCGCGCGGCAATCGGGTCCGTTCGCTCGAACCCAGCGGTTCGTGGAGCCTGTCCAACCTCCTGTCCGACGGCGGGGACAAGGGCCTCGACCCGTTCCGCGCCGCCTATCCCGACCTGGCTGACGTGATCGAGGACTATGCGCCTGGCACCGCCCCCGAAACGCTGGTCGGAGAAGCGGACCTTGTCATCGTTCACGAATGGAACGAGCCCGCGCTGGTCGCCGCCCTTGGCGACCTCCGCAAGAAGGGCGCACGTTTCACCCTACTGTTCCACGACACCCACCACCGCGCCGTCAGCGAACCGCAGGCGATGCGGGCTTTCGACCTCAGCGGCTATGACGGCGTGCTGGCGTTCGGCGAGACCTTGTCCCAAGTCTACCGTGGCTGGGGCTGGGAAGGCCGGGTCTGGACCTGGCACGAGGCCGCCGACACCCGCCTATTCAAACCGCCTGTCGCTGAAGCAGAGCGCCACGGCCTGGTCTGGATCGGCAACTGGGGCGATGGCGAGCGCTCGGCCGAGCTTGAGGAATATCTGTTCCGTCCGGCGCAAGAGGCCGGCCTGCCACTCACCATTCACGGCGTTCGCTACCCCCCCGAAGCGCTGGCGACCTTGGCGCGCTATGGCGTGAACTTCGCCGGCTGGCTCCCCAACGCCGCCGCGCCGGAGGTGTTCGCCCGTCACCTCGCCACGGTCCACGTCCCCCGCCGCTTCTACCGCGAAGTGCTGCCCGGCATTCCCACCATCCGCATGTTCGAGGCGCTCGCCTGCGGGATCCCGCTGGTCAGCGCGCCGTGGGACGATGCCGAGCATCTGTTCACCCCGGGCGAGGATTATCTGGTGGCTCGCGACGGCGCGGAGATGACCCGCCACCTCGCCGCCCTGCGCGATGATCCCGCCCTTCGCGAGGCGCTCGCCACGCGCGGCCTCGCCACTATCCGCGCGCGGCACAGCTGCGCCCACCGCGTCGACGAACTGCTCGGCATCGTCGCGACGCTTCACAACAAGGTCGACGCATGAAACTCGCCTTCTACGGTTCCTCCCTGCTCAGCGCCTACTGGAACGGCGCCGCGACCTATTATCGCGGCATCCTGAAGGAGCTTGGCGGCTGCGGCCACGACATCACCTTCTATGAACCCGACGCGTTCGAGCGGCAGCAGCACCGCGACATCGAGCCGCCCAGCTACGCCCGCTCGGTCGTTTACGAAGCGACTCCGGAGGCCTGCGCCCGTGTCCTCGCCGAAGCCGCCGCCGCCGACATCGTGGTCAAGGCGAGCGGCGTCGGCGTGTTCGACGACGAGCTTGCGGAAGGCGTCCTCGATCACGCCCGGCGTGATGCCCTCAAGGTCTATTGGGATGTCGACGCGGCAGCTACCCTCGAGGAGCTGAGTGGCGCCCCCGACCACCCGCTGCGTCGCCGCCTCGGCGAGTTCGACCTCGTTCTCACCTATGGCGGCGGGCCACCCGTCATATCCGCCTACGAGGCAATGGGCGCGCGCCGCTGTATCCCCATCTACAACGCGCTGGATCCCGCCACCCACCGCCCCGTCCCGCACGATGCGCGCTTCGCGGCCGACCTCGGTTTTCTCGCCAACCGCCTTCCCGATCGCGAAGCCCGGGTGGAGGAGTTCTTCCTCCGGGCCGCCGCCCTCAGCCCGGCCAAGCACTTCCTCCTCGGCGGCAACGGCTGGGCGGGCAAGGGCATGCCGGAGAACGTCCACGCTGTCGGCCATGTCGGCACGGCCGACCACAACGCCTTCAACTGCTCGCCCCTCGCCGTGCTCAACGTCGCCCGCGACAGCATGGCCAATGTCGGCTTCTCCCCCGCGACCCGCGTGTTCGAGGCCGCCGGCGCCGCCGCCTGTCTGATCACCGACGCGTGGGAGGGTATCGAGCAGTTCCTTCAGCCGGATCGCGAAGTGCTCGTCGCCCGCGATGGGCAGGACGTTGCCGAGCAGCTCGCCGCCCTCACGCCGGAGCGCGCTCGCGCCATCGGTCAAGCCGCCCTTGCTCGCGTGCTTGCCGAGCACACCTACGCCCATCGCGGGGTGGAAGCCGATCGCGTGCTCCGCGAGGCGCTCGCCGCCAAGCGCGAGATGGCGCTCGCATGAGGCTCGTCGTCCTTGGCCTGTCGCTGTCCTCCTCGTGGGGCAACGGCCACGCTACCACCTTTCGCGGTTTGCTCGCCGAGTTCGCCGCGCGCGGCCACGACATCCTGTTCCTCGAACGCGATGTCCCCTGGTACGCCAGCCAGCGCGACCTCACCGACCCCGATTACTGCCGCCTGGAATATTACAGCGACCTCGCCGACCTGCAGCGCTTCACGCGTGAGATCGCCCGCGCCGATGCGGTGATCGTGGGCTCCTACGTTCCGCAAGGCGTCGAGGTCGGCCGCTATGTCCAGCGCATCGCTCGCGGCGTTACTGCCTTTTACGACATCGACACGCCGGTGACTCTCGCCAAGCTGGAACGCGGCGACTTCGAATATGTCGACCCCGCGCTGATCCCCGGCTTCGACCTCTACCTCAGCTTCACCGGCGGGCCGACCCTGCGCTTCATCGAGCGCGAACTCGGCTCACCTGCCGCCCGCGCGCTCTACTGCCAGGCCGACCCGGAGCTCTACCGTCCGCTCGACGTGCCGGCCCGGTGGGACCTCTCCTATCTCGGCACCTGGTCGGCGGATCGCCAGCCGACGGTCGAAAAGCTCCTCTGCGCCGCCGCCCGCGCGCTGCCGGAGAGCCGCTTCTGCGTTGCCGGCCCGCAATATCCCTCCGACATCGACTGGCCCGCCAATGTCGAACGGATCGAGCATGTTCCGCCAGCCGAACATCCCGCCTTCTACGCGGCGTCGCGCTTCACGCTGAACGTCACTCGTGCCGACATGATCGCCGCCGGCTGGAGCCCGAGTGTCCGCTTGTTCGAAGCGGCGATGTGCGGCTGCCCGGTCATTTCCGACGTGTGGGAAGGGCTCGACCAGCTGTTCGATCCCGGGCGGGAGATCCTGCTCGCCCGCAGCACGGAGGATGTGATCGCGGCCCTTCGCGGCATCCCTCCTGGAAATGCCCGCGCCATAGGCGAGGCCGCACGGCAGCGCGCCCTTCGCGAACATACGTCCCGCGTCCGCGCCGGCGAACTGGAACAGCATCTGGAAGAAGCAATGGTCGGCAAGCGCGTGGCAGCGCTGGCGTCCGGAAGCACGACGGAGGAGTGAGCTTGGCTACCAACCTGAACGAACGCGTCCTGGTAGCTGGCGGCGCCGGCTTTATCGGCTCCAACCTTGTCGACCGGCTTATCGGACGTAGCGCGGAAGTCGTCGTGCTCGATAATCTCCAGACCGGACGAGCGGAGAACCTCGCGCATCTGCGTGGCAATCCGAACTTCTCATTCATTCAGCATGATGTGGTCGAACCCCTCCCCGCTTCGCTGGGTGACGGACGCTTCACCCACATCTACAATCTCGCCTGCGCCGCCTCGCCGCCGGCCTATCAGGCCGATCCCGAGCATACGATGCTGACCAACGTGGTCGGCAGCAGCAACCTTCTTCGCCTCGCCGAAGCGCATGGCGCGCGCTACTTCCTGGCCTCCACCAGCGAGGTTTATGGCGACCCCGAGGTCCATCCACAGCGCGAAGATTATCGCGGCTGGACCAGCTGTACCGGTCCGCGCTCCTGCTACGACGAGGGCAAGCGCGCCGCCGAGTCCCTGGCCTTCGACTTCGACCGCGCAGGCCGCGCCACCGTGCGAGTGATCCGGATCTTCAATACCTACGGTCCCCGCATGGATCCGGACGACGGCCGCGTCGTCAGCAATGTCATCTGCCAGGCTCTCTCGGGTGAGCCGGTGACCATCTACGGCGACGGCAGCCAGACCCGTAGCTTCTGCTATGTCGACGATCTGGTCGAAGGCATGCTGCGGCTGATGACCTATGAAGGCGCGCAGCCCGGGCCCGTCAACGTCGGCAACCCGCATGAGCTCACCGTCTCCGACCTGGTCGAACGCGTGCTGCGCCTGACCGGCTCCTCAAGTCCGGTCGTCAATCGCCCGCTGCCCGTCGACGATCCGCGCCGCCGCCGTCCGGACATCGGCCTTGCGCAGAAGTTGCTCGGCTGGGGTCCGAAGGTCGACCTGCAGCAGGGACTGGAGGCGACCATCCCCTATTTCGCCGCGCAGATCAGCGCCGGGCGCCCGGCGTTCGGGTTCGCCAGAGCCGCAAGCAGCCAGCCCGCACTTGCCGCCGCCGAATAGATGCTCGTCTATGGCGATGGCGAGGCGAAGGTCCTGCCTTCCCTCCTGATCGCCGAACTGCGCCGCGACGATGGCCGCTGGCTGGCTCACGATGCCTTGCGGGATCGCTTCGTCGCACTGGCGGGACTGGCGCAGGGAATTGCAGATAACGACTATCAGGCCCACGGCGTCGACCGACAGCGCCCGGCCGAACAGACGGCGCTGGGCGCGCTCCGGGCACTTGGCGAGGTGCTGCTCCGCTCCTGGGATGAAGGCTGCGCCGGCGCAATCGCTCCTCCCCTGCCCCCAATGGATCACCTGCCAGGGCATGTGACCATCCGCGAGGGCGAAGGCTATGCGCACTACGCGCTATACCCCGAGGCCTACGGCCTTGCCGCACGCCAGCTCGATCTGCGGGCTCCTCCCCTGATCGTCGGACTGAGGAGCATCGGCGCGGGCCTCGCCGCCATGGCCTCCGCCGCCCTGGGAGCCGCGCCTCCGGTGACGCTCAGGCCCGGCGGCGATCCATTCGCCCGCTCGCTAAAGATCGACCCAGAACTCGCCACTTATCTCCTGAAAGGAAAGCGCCACTTCGTGATCGTCGACGAGGGGCCCGGCCTGTCGGGCAGCAGCTTTGGCTGCGTTGCCGACTGGCTCGAGGATCATGGTGTCCCGCCCGATCGCATCGCCTTTCTTCCGGGACATTCCGGAGTCCTTGGACCTCAGGCCTCGGCTCGCCACCGGCAGCGCTGGAAAACGGCCCAGCGCCCGGTCGTGCAGCCGGACCGACTGGCAGGCTGGATCGGCGAACTGCTCGGGGGGATCGAGAGCTGGAGCGACATATCGGGCGGTGGCTGGCGCCCTCTGTGGAGCGCTTCCGAGCATCAATGGCCAGCGGTCGTGCCCGCCTGGGAGCGGATGAAGTTCCTGGTGGGGGCCGGTGGTCACAAGTGGCTGGTGCGCTTCGCTGGGTTTGGCCAAGCTGGCGAGGACAAGGTTCGTCTGGCCAAGCTGCTTGCGGAAAAAGGCTTCGGACCGGAGGTCGCAGGCCTCACCCACGGCTGGCTGGCCATGCGCTGGCACGAGGACGCTGGACCGACCCGCCCCTCGCCTGACGAACTTGCCGCCTATCTGGCCGTTCGTTCCGAACTGCCAGCCCCTCCCGGTGCAAGCCTCGCGGCGCTGGTCACGATGGCCCGCCGCAATGTGCCGGAGCTTGGCCGCTGGGATCCACCGGTGCACCAACTGCAGCGGCTGGTCCGCTCCGTCCGCACCGACGGCCGCCTCCAGGTACACGAATGGCTGCGGCTTTCCGATGGGCGCCTGCTCAAGGCCGACGCTCTCGACCATCATCGCGGACACGATCTGATCGGAGCCCAGGATATAGCCTGGGACGTCGCCGGCGCGTGGGTGGAGCTTGGCCATGATGCGCGGCTTGGCGATCGGCGGCTCGTCGCCTTCTACCAGGTCGCTTACTGCGCGTTCCAGATCGGTGCGCACGAGCTTGGCAAGGGCATGAGCCCAGCCGAAGAGAGGCCCCGACTGGAGGCCGCCGTCGCCCGCTACCGCTCAGCGCTGGTAGATGCGATCAAGCACCTTGGCGACGTCGAGCAGGCGCTCGGCCGCGGGATCGAAGCCTTCGCCTGACGCCAACCGCCGTGCCCAGTCGGCGGCAGCGCGGCCACCCCAATCGCTGTCCGGCTCGGCCGCGTGCCAGCGTTCGGTGCCGCTGGTGCGAAAGGCCTCGAAGTCGGTGTAGCTTCCACCAATGTTGCGGAACAGCGCGCCGCCGCCCGTGCCGTAGAAGTCCGCTGCAATCTCGCACATCTTGCCCGCGGGCAGCTTCCACGAACAGGCGAGGCGCACCACCGCACCGTTCGACAGGGTAAGCGTCGCAAGCGCATAGTCCTCGCAGGCTGCCGCGGGATCGATGAGCGCCGCGCCACCACTCATCAGGTGGCTCTCCACCCCGACAACCTCCGGCCAGTCCATCGCCCACAGGGCCAGATCGACCAGGTGCACGCCGAGGTCGATCACGCAGCCGCCGCCTGATTGCGCGGGATCGAAGAACCAGTCCTTGCCCGGCCCATAGGCGTTGTGGAACAGGAGGTCGGCGGCGAATGGCGTGCCGAGGTCGCCCGACGCGATGGCACGGCGGATCGCCCTCATGCCATTGGTGTACCGGTAGCTGAGGTCGACGCCGAGCAGCTTGTCGGCGCCGCGCGCAGCATCGACCACGGCCTGCGCCTCGGCGGCGGTGCGTCCAAGCGGCTTCTGGCAGAACACCGCCAAGCCGCCTTCCAGCGCCCGGATCGACTGCTCGGCATGGAGCGCACTGGGCGAGGCGATCACCACCCCGTCGAGATCTTGGGTCAGCAGCTCGTCGAAGTTGTCGAGCAGTGCGGCGTCAGGCGCCGATGCCGCGGCCTCCTCGCGCATCTCGTGGCTCGGGTCGGCGATGGCGGCGGCTTCGATCAGGCCGGTGGCGAGCATCGCCTCCATCCGGTTGCGGCCGATCCAGCCGGTGCCGAGGAAACCCACGCGTGGCTTGTCGCTCACGGTTCGATGATCGCCTTGAGGAAGCCCATGGGCCGGTCGCGGGTCGCATCCAGAGCCTGCGCCAATTCATCCAGCTTATAGCGGTGGGTGTAGAGCGGGCGGGGGTCGAGCCGCCCGCTGGCGACTGCCTCCACCGCCTCGCGGATCCCGTCCATGTAGACCTGCGGATCGCGCTCATGTGCATTGATGACGTCGATCCCCCGCCAGTTCCACAGCCACATGTTCACCTGTCGTGGCCCGTCCTGGTGGTAGCCGGCGACGATGAGCTTGCCGCGTTCGGCCGTTATCTCGCCCGCCAGGTCGAGTGGCCACTGTTTGCCGACCGCTTCGATCACCCGCTCGCAGAACTTGCCGCCGGTCAGTTCCTTTACCTTGTCGATGATCTTCTGATGATCGGTCATCGGAATGGTCTCGGCTGCCCCGAACTCGCGCGCGACCTCCAGGCTGAAGTCGCGGCGGGAAATGGCGATCACCCGCGCGCCGGCGTCGGTCGCAAGGCGGGTTAGCAGCGCGCCGAGAAAGCCGATGCCGACGATCGCTACGGTTTGCCCGGCCTGGATGTCGGCGCGGCGGAAGATGTTGAAGGCACAGCCCAGCGGCTCCCCCGGGAATGGTTGATCGGCAAGCTCTGGCGGCAGCTTCACCACCTTGTCGGCATCGGCGATGTCGTGGCTGGCATAGCTGTTGTAGCTGAGCGCGGCGACTCGGTCGCCGACCGCAAGGCCCTTGACGCCTTCGCCGACCGCCTCGATCACGCCCCAGCCTTCATGGCCCATGCCGCCCGGCTCACCGGGATATTGCAGCCATTCGGGGCCGCTCCACGGGCCGAGGTTGGACGCGCACACGCCGCAACCCTCGATGCGGAGCCGCAGCTTGCCTGGCCCCGGATCGGGCAGGGCAAGCTCGTCGATGCGGATCGTCTGCGGCGCCGACAGGGTAGCGGCGCGCATGGTGGTGGTGGCGTTCAAGAGGCTCCCCTTCGTTCCACCCGCCCAACGAGGAGGAATGAAGAAGGTTGCCTCAGGCTTCGCGCACCCGCAGCGTCGCCAGTGCCGCCAAGGCCATCACGCCCGCTGCAAAGGCCATGGTCCAGATCGGCTCGCCCGGGAAGAAAGCCTTCATGATCGAGCCCATCACGGTTGCGACCAGCAGTTGCGGCACCACGATGAAGATGTTGAACAGGCCCATGTAGGTGCCGAGCTTAGCCTGCGGCAGAGCGCTGGCGAGGATGGCGTAGGGCATGGCGAGGATCGAGGCCCAGGCGATGCCGACGCCGATCTCGGCCAGCAGCAGGTGCTGGGGATCGCGCAGAAGGAAGAAACTGCCGTAGCCAAGCGCTCCGGCGGCAAGGCACAGGGCGTGGGTCCTTGCCTTGCCGATCCGCTTCGCCAGGGCCGGAAGCACGGCCAGCGCGGCGATGGCGGCAACGCCGTTGTAGACGGCAAACAGCACGCCGACCCAGTTGCCGGCTTCCTGGTAAAGCGCACTGTCGGGATCGCTGGCGCCGAAGAAGTTCTGGGCGACCACCGGCGTCGTGTTGATCCACATGATGAACAGCGCCGACCAGCTGAAGAACTGAACCAGGGCAAGCTGCTTCATGACGGTCGGCATGCCTGAAAAGTCACCCACCAGGCTTCCAAGCATTCCCGAATTGCGACCGCGCTTGGCGGCGGCGATGGCGAAGGCGGACATCGCACCATAGGCCGCCATCAGCGCGCCGAGCAGGTAGACCTCCTTTTCGAGGCCGAGTTCCGGTACCAGCGCGATCACGAGGCCGCCGGCGCCTCCCCAAACGAACGGCACGATCATGCTCCGCCGGGCAAGGGCGGCACGTGTTTGATCGGGCGATTCCCCCTGCTGCTCACCGAAGCTGCGCATCTCCTCGGGCGAATATTCGCGGGTCGTAAAGACCGTCCACATGACGGCGATGAACAGCGCCGCGCCGCCGGCCCAGAAGCTCCAGCGCACCGTGTCGGGGATGGCGCCCTCCCCGGCGACGTTGCTGACTCCCCAATGTTCGAGCAGGTAGGGGAAGATCGATCCGATCACCGCGCCCGCGCCGATAAAGGCGGTCTGCACGGCATAGCCTGCGGTATGCTGGTCGCGGCGGAGCTGGTCGCCGACAAAGGCGCGGAACGGCTCCATCGAGATGTTGAGGCTGGCGTCGAGCATCCACAGCAAGGCGGCCGCCGCCAGCAGCACGGGCGCGAGCGGCATCAGGATCAGCGACAGCGCGGCAAGCAGCGCGCCGGCGACGAAGTAGGGCCGACGCCGTCCGAACCGGCCAAGCCAGGTGCGATCGCTCATGAAGCCGATGACCGGCTGGACGAGGAGACCGGTCAGCGGCGCCGCGACCCACAGCGCCGGCAGGTCGTCGAGGCTCGCGCCCAGCGACTGGAAGACCCGGCTCATGTTCGCATTTTGCAGCGCAAAGCCGATCTGGATTCCGAAAAAGCCGAACGAGATGTTCCACAGCCCCGCCCAGCCCTGCCGCGGCTTTTCGAGCCGGCCCGTCACCTGATCCATTCGCACTCCTCCTGCCCCGGCAAACAAGCAGGAAAGCCGGGCAGTGCCAATCCTTGGTGCAGTGCAGCAGAATAGGTATTCAGGCGGACAGCGTCAGGCTTGGCTCGATCCGCGCAACTTCAAGGTCACGGGCAGCAGTCGCGGCTCGTTCGGTCGGCCCTCGATCTGGCCGATCAAGGCTTCCACCAGCGCCGCTCCCGCCCCGCGAGCATCCTGCGCAACGGTGGTCAGCGGCGGGCGGGCATAGCTGGCGGCGGCAAGGTCGTCGAAGCCGACAATGGCCACATCCTCCGGCACCCTTCGCCCGCGCTCCTGCAGCGCCTTCATCGCGCCAATGGCGGCGAGGTCCGAGGCGGCAAACAGGGCGTCGAATGCAATCCCGCGCCGCTCGAGCTCCTCGACGGCGGAGCGGCCCTCCTCCTCGCTCGGCCCCGCGTCGATGCGGAGGCGGTCGAAGGCCGGCAGGCTCGCCTCGTCATGGGCCCGGACGTAGCCCCGGTACCGGTCGAGGAACTCGGGATAGGCTTCGCTTACCGTGCCCACGAAACTGATGCGCCGGCGCCCCTGTGCCAGCAGATGGCGGGTCGCCTCCAGCCCCCCGGCTTCATTGTCGGAGCCGATCATCGCCCCGAATTCGCTCGCCCGCGAATTGCCCCAACAGACGAAATGCGTGCCGCGCCGCACCAGCGCCTCGAGCCGCGGCCGATATTGCAGGTAATCGCCATAGCCGAGCAGGATGATGCCATCGGCCTTGCGGCTGTCCTCGTAATCGACGTGCCAGTCGTCCGACAGCTGCTGAAAGCTGATCAGCAGGTCATAGCCATGCGCTGCGCAGGCCCGCACCATCGACCCCAGCATCGACAGGTAGAAGGGGTTGATCAGCGTCTCGTCGGGTGTCGGATCCTCGAAAAACAGCAGCGCCAGGGTGCGGCTATGCTGCCGGCGTAGACCGGATGCATTCTTGTCGACCTTGTAGTGAAGCTGCTCGGCGGCCGCGAGAACGCGGGCGCGAGTCTCGGCGCTGACCGCCGGGTTTCCTGACAGCGCCCGGCTGACGGTCGGTTGCGACACACCCGCCAAAGCCGCGATGTCGAACGATGTCGGGCGCCGCTGCGTCATTGCCGCCACAGTGTAGCGGGCTGAATACGTATGTATAGCGCCGGCCCAATCTGGCCACCTCCGAAATCACTGATAGGCTTTACAGATTGATGACGTGGCGCGCTTGTTGGCCGCGCCCGTCCGTCGAGGAGGGGTGACGACACGATGACGATTCACACGAACAGCAGCCGCTTCTGGCTTGCCGCGAGCCCGCTGGCGCTGTGCGCCGCGCTGATCGCTTCGCCGGCTGCGGCGCAAACAACGGCACAGCCGGTCGACGAGCCGACCTCCGCCAACCCTTCGGAGACCGCCACCACCGACGCCGCGGCAGTGGACGACACGATCGTCGTGACGGGCTTCCGCCGCGCGCTCGAGAACGCGATCAACAAGAAGAAGAACAGCGAGCAGATCGTTGAGTCCGTCTCGGCCGAGGACATCGGCAAGCTTCCCGACGCGTCGATCGGTGAGTCGATCGCTCGCCTTCCCGGCCTGACCTCGCAGCGGTTGAACGGCCGCTCGGCGTTTATCGCCATCCGCGGCTTCGGCCCTGACTTCTCGACCACGCTCCTCAACGGACGTGAGCAGACGTCGACCAACGACAATCGCGGCGTCGAATTCGACCAATATCCTTCCGAAGTCGTCAGCCGCGTCGACGTCTACAAGACGTTCACGCCCAACATCATCGGCCAGGGCCTGGTCGGCACGGTGGACATCCGCACCACCCGCCCGCTCGACAGCAAGCGGCAGGTCATCGCGGTCGGACTCAAGGGCTCCAAGGTCGGCCTCGGCAAGCTCAACTCGGGCTCCAAGGAATATGGCTGGCGTGCCAACGCCACCTACGTCGACCAGTTCGCCGACGACCGGATGGGCATTGCGATCTCGGCCAGCTACGTCGACGAGCCTTATCAGGTGCAGGAATATAATGCCTGGGGCTGGGGGACCAATGGACCTGGTGGCACCCGCCTGATCGACGGCAACAAGTCCTTCGTCACCTCGACCCAGCTGAAGCGGGCTGGTGTCACCGCGACCTTCCAGGCCGACGTCACCGACACCATCCGCCTGACCGCCGACGGCTTCTACTCGCATTTCGAAGACGACATCATCAAGCGCGGCATCGAGCTTCCGCTCGGCGGCGCGTTCGGGTGGACCTCGGCCGCGGTCAGCGGCACCACCATCACCGATGGCGTGGTCACCAGCGGCACCTTCACCGACATCGAAGCGGTGGTGAACAACCACGCGCTGCAGCGCGAAGCGGACCTGTATTCAGGCGGGCTCAATCTGGAATGGCGCCCGGGGAATGGCTGGAAGGGTTCGCTCGACATCAGCCATTCGCGCACCGATCGCAACGAGCTCAACCTTGAGACCAACTCCGGAACCGGTCGTGGGCAGGGCGTGGGTGCGCGCGACACCATCCAGTTCAATTGCGGCACCACCGGCTGCACCTTCAAGCCGACCCTCAACTACTCCGACCCGAACCTCATCCAGCTGACCTCGCCGATGGGCTGGGGCGGCGGCGTGCCCGGCGTTACCGCTGGCCAGGACGGTTATTACAACGACCGCATCCTCGAAGATCGCCTGACCCAGTATCGCGGCGACATCGAAAAGGAGATCGGCAGCTTCGTCTCCAGCGTACGGGCCGGAATCGCCTACACCGACCGAAGCCGCGACTTCACGCCGGACGAATATTTCCTCGTGCTTGCCAATGGCGCGGCGCAACAGCGCGTACCCGATCAATATCTGCTGAAGCCGACTCAGCTCGATTACCTCGGCCTTGGCCCGGTCATCAGCTACGATCCGGTCGCCCTGCTCGGGGCGGGCTTCTACAACCGCGTGGCGAACCCGAATTCGGACGTCGCCCGCAAGGCCTATGAGATCAGCGAAAAGGTCACCACCGCCTACCTGATGGCGAACATTGACCAGGAGCTTGGCCTCGGCAAGCTGACCGGCAACATCGGTGCGCAGGCGGTGCGCACCGATCAGTCGTCGACCGGCGCAGCGACGGTCGGAACGACCTTCACCCGGCAGACCCGCGGTGACAAATATTGGGACATCCTGCCCAGTGCGAACCTGTCGCTTCGCACCGATGGTGACTTCGTGGTCCGGTTCGCAGCGGCCCGGCAGATGCAGCGCCCGCGGATCGACGACATGCGCAATTCGTTCGATTACGGCTTCTCCGCCACGAACCAGCGCATCGAGGGCGGCGGCGGCAATCCGTTGCTCCGTCCGTATCGCGCCAATGCCGTCGACCTGACGTTCGAGAAGTATTTCGGCATTCGCGGCTACCTTGCGCTTCAGCTGTTCCACAAGGACCTGAAGAACTACATCGACCGTCGCACGGTGGCGTTTGACTACACCGGCCTGCCGCTGGCCGAGGCGCCCGGCGGCATCATCCCGCCCGGCGTGGCCGGCGTGACGACCCAGCCGATCAACGTCGGCGACGGGTCGATCAAGGGCTACGAAATCGCTGGAACCCTGCCCTTCGGCGAATTCGTCGGCGCGCTCGACGGCTTCGGCATTACGGGCGGTTACGGCTACACCAAGAGCCGCGTTCGGGCCGGCCAGGACGGTGAGCTCACCCCCATTCCCGGCTACAGCAAGCATGTCGCCAACGGCACCTTGTTCTTCGAGAAGTGGGGCTTCTCCGCCCGCGGTTCGCTGCGCTATCGTTCCACCTATCTCGGCGACGTCGTCGGGCTCGGCGGCGACATCCAGCGGCGCCAGGCCAAGAGCGAGACCATCGTCGACGCGCAGGTCGGATATGATTTCCAGTCCGGCAGCAGGCTGGAGGGCGTCTCGCTGTTCCTGCAGGGTCAGAACCTCACCAACGAGCCGTTCGTCACGATCGTCCCGGGCGAGCCGCTTCGCGTGGTCGACTATCAGCGCTACGGCCGGCGCTACCAGGCGGGCATCACGTTCAAGTTCTGAACGCGCCCAGACCGACGATGGGCGGCAGACTTACCCATGGGTAAGGTGCCGCCCAGCAAGACGAGGTGGGCATGAAGGTTGTGATTGTCGGCGGCGGATCGGCCGGTTGGATGGCGGCCGCCGCACTCGGACGGATCATCGGCGACATGTGGTCGATCGAACTTATCGAGTCCGACGCAATCGGAACGGTGGGCGTCGGAGAGGCCACCATTCCCCAGATCCAGCTGTTCAACGGCGTCGTCGGCCTCGATGAAGCCGAATTCGTCGCCCGCACCAAGGGCAGCTTCAAGCTTGGCATCGAGTTCGTCGGCTGGCACGGCGGGGAGCAGAGCCGGTACATCCATGCCTTCGGGCAGGTCGGCCGCGATGTCGGCCTGATCCCCTTTCATCACTATTGGGTGCAGGCGAGGGCCCGAGGCGATGCAAGCCGGCTTGAGGATTACAGCCAATCGGGCAGCGCCGCTTGGGCAAACCGCTTCACGCGCGAGGACGTGCTGCCTGGAACGCCGCTTGGTGCGCCTGCCTATGCTTACCATTTCGACGCCGGCCTTTACGCCACTTTCCTGCGGGAGAAGGCCGAGGGCTTTGGCGTAACCCGCCACGAAGGCCGGATCATCGAGGTCGAACGCGACGGCGAGAGCGGCGATGTCGCAGCGGTCGTGATGGAGGATGGGCGGCGGATCGCCGGCGATCTCTTTATCGACTGCTCGGGCTTTGCCTCGCTGCTGCTGGGGCAGGCAATGGGCGTCGACTACATCGACTGGTCGGAATGGCTGCCGATGGACCGTGCCTTCGCCGTTCCGAGTGAGCGCGTGGAGCCACTCACGCCCTATACTCGGTCAACCGCGCGCAGGGCCGGCTGGCAATGGCGCATCCCGCTGCAGCATCGGACCGGAAACGGCCACGTCTATTGCAGCGACTACATGTCGGATGATGAGGCAGCCACGGTGCTGCTCGAGAACCTCGACGGCAAGCCGCTCGCCGATCCGCGGCCGCTGCGCTTCACCACTGGCAGACGACGCGAGTTCTGGAAGGGCAACGTCGTTGCGCTTGGCCTGTCGAGCGGGTTCCTTGAGCCGTTGGAGTCCACCTCGATCCACCTGGTGCAGTCGGGCATCAAGCATCTGATCGACTTGTTGCCGAACGGCACCATCAAGCCGGCCGACGTCGCCGCCTTCAATGCCAAGCTCGGTTTTGAATTCGAGCGCATCCGCGATTTCATCATCCTGCACTATCATGCCAACGACCGCGAGGGCCCGCTCTGGCAGCGCTGCCGTGAGATGAGCATTCCCGAGACATTGCGCGAGAAGATCGAGACGTTTCGCGCCAGCGGTCGCATCTTCCGGTTCAACGAAGAGCTGTTCACCGAGCTCGGCTGGCTTCAGGTGATGGTCGGCCAGGGCATCGTCCCGCAATCCTTCCATCCGCTGGCCAGCGCGCCCGGCAGCGCCAACGTGGACCGCTATCTCGCCAGCATTCGCGAACTGGTGGACGCGCGCGTGGGGCGAATGCCGGCGCACGCAGACTATCTCAACACGCTGTGCGGTAACCCCGCGGAGATTGCCGCATGACCTTGCTGACCCTGCTTGCCGCCGCCGCACTCCAGCCAAGCGCGACACCGGCCGACTATCGCGCGCGGTTGCCGGAGGATGAGGTGATCTACTTCCTCCTCCCCGACCGCTTCGACAATGGCGATCCGAAGAACGACCGCGGCGGGCTGAAGGGCGGCGCGCTGCAGACCGGCTTCGACCCCACGCACAAGGGCTTCTACCACGGCGGCGATCTCAAGGGCTTGGTCCGTCGGCTCGACTATCTGCAGGGCATGGGCGTCACCGCCATATGGTTCGCGCCCGTGTTCAAGAACAAGCCGGTGCAGGGCGGCAAGGGTCAGGAGAGCGCTGGCTATCACGGCTACTGGGTGACCGACTTCACCCGCGTCGACCCGCATTTCGGCGAGAACGCAGACTTCAAGGCCTTTGTCGATGCGGCGCATGCCCGCGGCATGAAGGTCTACATGGACATCATCACCAACCACACGGCGGACGTGATCAAGTTCGCCGAGTGCGAGGCGGCGAACGCCTGCCCGTATCGCTCGATTGCGGATTACCCCTACCAGCGCCGGGGCGGCATCAATGGTGCGCCGATCAATCCGGGCTTCCTCGGCGAAGGCGTCCGCACGGCGGAGAATTTCGCCAGGCTGACCGATCCCAACTACGCCTACACGCTGAACACCGATCTCAAGGAGCGCAACGTCAAGGTTCCGGCCTGGCTCAACGATCCCCTGCTCTACCACAATCGCGGGGACAGCGTGTTCCGCGGTGAGAGCAACACCATGGGCGATTTCGTTGGCCTCGACGACCTCATGACCGAGCATCCCAAGGTCGTGGCCGGCATGATTGACGTCTATGGCAGCTGGATCGACCGGTTCGGGATCGACGGCTTCCGCATCGACACCGCCCGGCACGTCAACCCGGAATTCTGGCAGGCCTTCGTGCCCGCCATGCTGGAGCGTGCCAAGGCCAAGGGCATTCCGAACTTCCACATCTTCGGCGAAGTCGCGAACGACGACTTCAACACCGGCTTCCTTGCCAAGCATACGGTTGAGGACAAGCTGCCGACCGTGCTCGACTTCGCCTTCAAGCAGGCCGCACTGCGCAGCCTCGCCGGCGGGCAACCGACCGAGATCTGGCGCGAGTTCCTGAACCAGGACGTCCTCTATGCCGGCGGCAAGGCGACCGCGAAGCAATTGCCGACCTTCCTCGGCAATCACGATCAGGGCCGCTTCGCCTTCTACGTGCGTGAGGGCAACAAGAACGCCTCTCCCGATGAGCTGCTGGCGCGGGTGAAGCTTGGCCATGTGCTGATGTTCACCTGGCGCGGCGTGCCGACGGTCTACTATGGCGACGAGCAGGGCTTCGTCGGCGATGGCGGCGACCAGGATGCGCGCGAGACGATGTTCCCATCGAAAACCGCGGTGTACCTCGACAACAAGCTGCTCGGGACCACCCGTACCAACGCGGTCGAGAACTTCGACACTGCGCATCCGCTCTACCGGCTGATCGGCGAGCTTGCGCGCACCCGCACGGCAAGCGAGGCGCTGCGCCGAGGCGACTCCCGCCTGCTTGCCGCCGAGGATGCGCCTGGCCTCCTCGCCTTCAGCCGCGCCGCGCCGACCGAGGAGGTGATCGTCGCCGTCAACACCTCGGCCCAGCCGATCACCCGCAACCTCGCCATTGCGGCCGACATCACTGGCCTATCCAGCCTGTCGGGCTCCTGCCCTGCCGCTCCCGCTGCCCCGGGAACTGTTCGCGTCACCCTGCCCGCCTTCGGCCATGTCATCTGCCGCGCCGCACGCTGACGCGCTGACCCGCGCCGAGGTGGAGCCTGCCGAGCCCTGGTGGCGCGGGGCGACCATCTATCAGATCTATCCGCGCAGCTTCTGCGACAGCGATGGGGACGGGGTGGGCGACCTCAGAGGCATCACTAGACGGCTTTCCCATGTCGCCGACCTTGGCGTGGATGCGGTGTGGGTATCGCCCTTCTTCACCTCGCCGATGAAGGACTTCGGCTATGACGTCGCCGACTACCGCGACGTGGATCCGACCTTCGGCACGCTGGCGGACTTCGACGCGCTGATCGCCCGCGCCCATGCGCTTGGCCTCAAGGTGCTGATCGACCTCGTCTTTGCGCACACCAGCGACCAGCACCCCTGGTTCGTCGAGAGCCGGTCGAGCCGGACCAACGGCAAGGCCGACTGGTACGTGTGGGCCGATCCCAAGTCCGACGGCTCCCCGCCGAGCAACTGGCAGTCGGTCTTCGGCGGCCCGAGCTGGACCTGGGACGCGCGGCGCGAGCAATATTATCATCACAACTTCTTGAAGGAGCAGCCGCAGCTCAACGGCCACTCACCGGCGGTGCAGCAGGCGCTGCTCGACATCGTGGAGTTCTGGCTGGATCGCGGTGTCGACGGCTTTCGCTTCGACGCTGTGAACTTCATGATGCATGACCGGCATCTCACCGATAATCCGCCGGTCGCGAACCCGAAGCAGCGCACCCGGCCGTTCGACCTGCAGCACCACTTCCACAACCAGTCGCAGCCGGAAATCATTGGCTTTCTCGAGCGGCTCCGGACGTTGTGCGACGCGCATGGCGCGGCCTTCGCGCTGGCAGAGGTGGGCGGCGAGCAGGCGCAGGCGGAGATGGCGGAGTATACCGCGCCCGGCCGGCTCCACAGCGCTTACGGCTTCGATTTCCTCTACGCCGACCGGCTGACCCCGGCACTGGTGGCCGAGAGTGCGCAGCGCTGGCCCGATCGCCCGGACATGGGCTGGCCAAGTTGGGCGTTCGAGAACCATGATGCCCCCCGCGCACTGTCACGCTGGGTCGCGCCGGAACATGGCTCCCAGTTCGCCCGTACCAAGATGCTGCTGCTGGCGACGCTCAGGGGCTCGATCATCCTCTACCAGGGGGAGGAGCTTGGCCTGACTCAGGTCGAGGTTCCGTTCGAGCTGCTCCAGGACCCGGAGGCGATCGCCAATTGGCCGCAAACGCTAAGCCGCGACGGCGTCCGCACGCCCATGCCCTGGTCGCGCGGCGAGGCTGGACACGGCTTCACCAGCGGCAAGCCCTGGCTTCCGTTCGGCGCCGATCACGCGGCGTTGAGCGTCGACGCGCAAGCCGCGGATTCTCGCTCGCTGCTGAACTTCACGCGGTCGGTTGTCGCGCTTCGCAACGGACATCCGGCCCTTCGCTGGGGATCGCTGGAGGTCATCGAGGCGGGCGAGCAGCGGCTTGTGTTCGAGCGGACCCGCGGCGACCAGCGCCTGCGCTGCACCTTCAACCTGTCGGACGAGCGCACCGCGTTCAGCCCGGCTGGGACCATCATCCTTGCCACCGGTGAGCTGGCCGGCGGCGAACTCGGACCCTATGGGGCCGTCATCGAGGACCTCTGACCCATGCGCATCGTGCTCGCCTTTGCCGCCTTGACCCTCGCCGCGCCGGTCCTGGCGCAGACCAGGGTCGCGACCGCCGCCTCTCCCTCCGGCACGCTGACACTGACCGTCACCACCAACGGCGAGGGCCGCGTGGGCTATGCCGTGTCGCGCGGCAGCACGCCGGTGATCGGAGAAAGCCACTTAGGTTTCCTGTTCAGCGACAGCCGGCAGATGCTCCGCAACATGGAGCTGAAGGGGCAGACCACGGCCGCGAAGGACGAAACGTGGGAGCAGCCCTGGGGCGAGTGGCGACAGGTTCGCGACCGCCACAACGAGGTCGCGCTGACCTTCCAGGAACGCGACAAGCTGCGGCGGACCATGCGGGTGCGCTTCCGGTTGTTCGATGATGCCGTCGCCTTCCGCTACGAGCTTCCGGAGCAGGACAACCTCAAGACCGCGAACATTGTCGAGGAATTGACGCAATTCCGCGTGCTTGGGCAGGGCCGCGCCTGGTGGGCGCCGGCCTACGAAAGCAACCGCGAGGAATATCTCTACAACGATACGCCGATCACTGGCGTGGGCATCGCGCAGACGCCGTTCACCATGCGGCGCGATGACGGCCTCCACATCTCCATCCACGAAGCGGCGCTGGTCGATTATTCTGGCATGAACATCGCCCATGTTCAGGACGGCCTGATGAAGGCCGACCTGACGCCCTCGTCGGGCGGACCCAAGGTGGTGCGCGACACGCCATTCGAGACGCCTTGGCGGGTCATCCTGATCGCCCCGGATGCCCCGTTGCTCTACCATGCCAACACGGTGTTCCTGAACCTGAACGCGCCCAACAAGCTTGGCGACGTCAGCTGGGTCAAGCCACAGAAGTACGTCGGCGTCTGGTGGGGCATGCACCTCGACACGCAGAGCTGGGACTTTGGTCCCAAGCATGGTGCGACGACGGCCTACACCAGGAAGATGATCGACTTCGCGGCGAAGCACGGCTTCCGCGGGGTGCTGGTGGAAGGCTGGAACAAGGGGTGGAACGGCGACTGGTTCGCCACCGGCGACGAATTCAGCTTCACCGAACCCTATCCCGATTACGACATCAAGAGCCTTGCCGACTATGGCAGGCGCAAGGGCGTGCGCATCATGGGGCACCATGAGACCAGCGCCAACATCGCCAATTACGAGCGGCAGCTTGGGGCCGCGATGGACTTTGCGCGCGATCATGGAATGGAGGCGATCAAGACCGGCTACGTCGCCGACGCCGGCGGGGTGCAGGCGCTCGATGCCAGTGGCCGCAAGGTGTTCGAGTGGCACGAAGGCCAGGTCATGAGCCGCCATCACCTCAAGGTGGTGGAGGAAGCCGCCAAGCGCCGCATCGCGATCAATCCGCACGAACCGATCAAGGACACGGGCCTGCGCCGGACCTACCCCAACTGGGTCAGCCGCGAGGGCCAGCGCGGCATGGAATATAACGCTTGGGCCGAGCCCAAGAACCCTCCGCATTACGACACCGAACTGGTGTTCACGCGCATGCTTGCCGGGCCGATGGACTTCACGCCCGGCATCCTCAGCCTGATGGGGCGCGGTAATACGCCGATCCCGTCGACCCTTGCGCGGCAGCTCGCTTATTACGTGACGATCGCCTCGCCGATCCAGATGGCGGCGGACTTGCCCGAAAATTACGAGAAGAACCTGGCGGCCTTCCAGTTCATCAAGGACGTAGCGGTCGACTGGGACGACACGCGGATGCTGGAGGGCGCGGTCGGAGATTATGCCGTGTTCGCGCGTAAGGAGCGGGGCAAGCCGACCTGGTTCATCGGCGGCATCACCGACGAGGAAGGCCGCGACCTCGACCTCTCGTTGGATTTCCTTGATGCCGGTGCCCGCTACCGCGCAGAAATCTACCGGGACGGCGACGGCGCCGACTTCCGAACCAACCCGCGCGCCATCGCCATCGAGAAGCGCATCGTCACGGCAGCCGACCGCATGAAGCTGCGCATGGCACCGGGTGGCGGGTTCGCAATCCGTCTCGTAAGATTGGGTCGATGATCCGCTTTCTTCTTTGCTTCGCCGCCCTTTTTCTCGCCGCTGCCCCTGCCACCGCGCAGGGTCGGTTCGTCGAGTTCGACCAGCCCGCCGACATCGGCCAGGTTCACGTGACCGTCTGGCTTCCGCCGGGCTATGACAAGGAACCGCGCCGCCGCTACCCGGTGCTTTACATGCACGACGGGCAGAACGTCTTCTTCCCCAAGCGCTCGAACTTCAACAAGGTCTGGGCGGCGGACAAGGCGGCGCTTCAACTGATCGGGGCGCGCAGGGTCGCGCCCTTCATGATCGTCGCGATCGATCATCCGGGTGCGCCGCGCTTCCTGCGCTACTTTCCCACCAAGGTCGCCAATCCGGAATTTGCCAAGGGCATCGAGGGCTTCGCCAAGGGTAAGCTTGCCGGCGACGATTACCTGACGTTCCTGGCGGGCACGCTGAAGCCGCGGATCGACCGTGACTATCGCACCCGTCCGCAGCCGCGTTTCACCGCAGTGGCGGGAAGCAGCATGGGCGGGCTCATCAGCCTTTATGCGCTGGCCGAGCGCCGCGACGTGTTCGGCAAGGCCGCCGCCGTGTCCACCCACTCACCCCTGGTCGATCCTGGCCTGCTGACGCAGCAGCCGCAGATGGGCGAGATGGTGAAGGCCGACTGGCGGCGTTATCTCTCCACGCGGCTCGGCGCGCCGCAGGGGCGCAAGCTGTGGATGGATCATGGCACCGAGACGCTGGACGCCAGCTATGCGCCCTATCAGGCAGTGCTCGACCAGGGCATTGCCGCGGCAGGCTGGAAGCGCGGCAAGCATGTCGAGAGCCGCGTCTACCACGGCACGGCGCATGAGGAGAATGCCTGGGCGGCCCGGCTTCCGGAGGTGCTCGGCTGGCTGCTGGCGGACTGGAGGCCGTGACCAAGAGGGAGCCGCCGGCTTCGGTCATCATTCTTGGTGGTGGCACTGCCGGCTGGATGGCCGCAAACCTGCTTCACAAAAGGTGGGCCGGCACAGGCACTTCAGTCACGCTGATTGAAAGCAAGGACATTGGGATCATCGGGGTCGGCGAAGGTTCGACCCCGCAGCTCAAGGCCTTCTTCGACGAGCTCGGAATCACCGAGGGCGAGTGGATGCCGCAGTGCAACGCGACCTACAAGGCGGGTATCGAGTTCACCGGCTGGTCGGATCGCCCGGGTTTTGAACGCTATTTTCACCCGTTCGCGACTGCGGTTGATCCATTCACCGAGCAGACCTTCTTCGCCGCGACCGCATTACGCCGCCGCGGCACCGACGTACCCGCTCACCCCGATCCATATTTCCTGTCGACCCGGATTGCGCGAGAGGGTCGCGCTCCCCTCGCTCCGGCCAATTTCCCGTTCGCGGTCGGCTATGGCTACCATTTCGACGCTTACTTGGTCGGCGCGACCCTGCATGACTTCGCCGTCGCAAGAGGCATTCGCCATGAAGCGGCAACGATCGTGGACGTGGTGCTGGACGAGGCTGGTGACATCGACCATCTCGTCGCCGAGGACGGCCGGACCTTCGCGGCCGAACTCTTCCTCGACGCCAGCGGCTTTCGGGCTAGTCTGATCGAAGGAGCACTCAAAGAGCCGCACCGAAGCTTCGGCGACAATCTTTTCAATGACAGCGCCGTGGTAACCCCGACACCCCTGCCCACGACCGGTGCACAGGCGATGACGAGGGCCACTGCTGCCAGCGCAGGGTGGATCTGGCACATTCCTCTCACCAGCCGCGCCGGCAATGGCTACGTCTATTCTTCCCGCTATCTCGACCGCGAGGCCGCCGCCGCTGAGCTTCGCCGCCATTGCGGACTGTCCGCGGATGCAGAGGTTCGCCACCTTTCCATGAAGTGCGGCCGAGTCGAACGAAGCTGGGTCCGCAACTGCCTTGCCATCGGCCTTGCCCAAGGCTTCCTCGAGCCGCTTGAGGCGACGGCTCTGCACCTCGTCCTTGCCACGGTTGATGGGTTCACCAAGGCCTATGAACAGGGTGACCGGGACGGATTCAACCGCAGCATCGCCCGCCGCTACGAAGGCATCCGGGACTATATCGTGTGCCACTATCGAACGGCCTTGCGCCGCGACACGCCGTACTGGCGCGATGCCACCAGCCACGACCGCATCAGCGACAGCCTGAAGGGCATGATGACGGCATGGTTCACCGGTGCCGACCTCGAACAGGAGGTGCATCAGCAGGACATCGCTGCTTATTATGCGGCCATGTCCTGGAACGTCATGCTGGCCGGTTACGGCAATTTTCCCGATCGCGTCGCCCCCATTGCCGGCAGCCCCATCGATCTTGCTGAGGTGAAGCGGTTCGTCAGCGGCTGCGCCATGAACTTTCCGACGCATGCCGATGCGCTGACCCGCCTCGCTGCTGCCAAGGCCGCCTGATGACCAGTAAAGCCACTACCCTGATCCTGTTCGGCGCGACCGGCGATCTTGCCGCACGGATGCTCCTCCCCTCGCTCTATGGCCTGCATCGTGACGAACTGCTGCCGCCCTCGCTGAAGATCGTCGCGACTTCCCGCTCCTCGCATGATGACGCAAGCTTTCGCGATCACGCCCGGGCAGCGCTCGAGGCACATGTTCCCGAAGCCTACCTCGAGGGGAGCACCGCCGGCACATTTCTCGAGCGGCTCAGCTATGTCACCCTGGATGCGACGGACGCGGCTGGATACCGGAAGCTGGCCGACGCCGTGGAAACCAGCGGCGAAACCGCGATATTCCTGTCGACGGCCCCCTCCTTGTTCAAGCCGACCATCGACAATCTGGAGGCGGTTGGCCTCGCCGGGCCGCATGTCCGCCTGGCGCTGGAGAAACCGCTCGGGTCCGACCTCGCGTCGAGCCGGTCGATCAACGATGCGGTAGCCGCCGCTTTCCCCGAAGAACGCACGTTCCGGATCGACCATTATCTCGGCAAGGAGACGGTCCAGAACCTTCTCGCGCTGCGCTTCGCCAACCTCCTGTTTGAGCCGGTGTGGAGCAGCGCACACATCGACCATGTCCAGATCACCGTGTCGGAAACGGTCGGGCTGGAAGGCCGTGCCGACTATTACGATGGCGCCGGCGCGCTGCGCGACATGGTCCAGAACCACATGCTCCAGCTGCTGGCCTTTGTCGCCATGGAGCCGCCGGCAAGCTTCGACGCCACCGCAGTGCGCGACGAAAAGGTAAAAGTGCTGCGCTCGCTACGGCCGATGCGGGCCGAGGATAGCGTCATCGGTCAGTTCACCGCAGGCGCGGTCGGCGGCAAGCCGGTTCCATCCTACGAAGAGGAACTCGGCGAGCCGAGCGGCATCGAGACCTTCGTGGCGCTCAAAGCCCATGTCGATAATTGGCGCTGGGCTGGCGTCCCCTTCTACCTTCGCACCGGCAAGCGCTTGCCCCAGCGGCGAACGGAGATCGCGATCCAGTTTCGCGCGCTGCCTCACTCCATGTTCGCTTCGCGCGGGGCAAAGGCCGCGCCCAACCGCCTGATCATCGCCATCCAGCCGGAAGAGAATATCACGCTGGAACTGATGGCCAAGCAGCCGGGCCTCGACCGCGGCGGCATTCGCCTGCGCGAGGTGGAGCTCGACATCGACCAGGCCGACGCATTTGCCGACGTGCGGCGGCGGATCGCCTATGAGCGGCTGTTGCTTGATCTGATTGAGGGGGACCCTACCTTGTTCGTGCGCCGCGACGAGGTGGAAGCGCAGTGGCAGTGGGTCGACCAGATCCGTGCTGCCTGGGAGCAGGCCGGTACTGCCCCACGACCCTATGCCGCCGGCAACTGGGGACCGTCCGCCGCGATTGCCCTGATCGAGCGCGACGGGAGAAGCTGGAATGACTAGGCTCGATCCGCGCATCGCGGCCGTCACCGACCGCATCATCGAGCGTTCGAAACCGGGGCGCCGACGCTATCTGGAGCTGATGGCGCAGCAAGCCGAGCGCGGCATTTCGCGCGGGCGGATGAGCTGCGGCAATTTCGCGCACGGCTTTGCCGCGGCGGAGGGCGACAAGGACAATATCCGGACCATCGCCGGCCCCAACATCGGGATCGTTACCAGCTACAACGACATGCTGTCGGCGCATCAGCCCTATGCCCGGTACCCGGAGCAGATGAAGATCTACGCCCGCGAGGTCGGCGCTACGGCGCAGGTCGCGGGCGGGGTGCCGGCGATGTGCGATGGCGTCACGCAGGGGCAGGACGGCATGGACCTGTCCTTGTTCAGCCGCGACGTCATTGCGATGAGCACGGCGGTGGCGCTCAGCCATGGCATGTTCGAGGGCGCGGCGCTGCTCGGCATCTGCGACAAGATCGTGCCCGGCCTGCTGATCGGCGCGCTTCGGTTCGGTCACCTGCCGATGCTGCTGGTGCCGGGCGGACCGATGCCGTCTGGGCTTCCGAACAAGGAGAAGCAGCGCATCCGCCAGCTCTATGCCGAGGGCAAGGTCGGCCGGGACGAGCTTCTCGCCTCCGAAAGCGCGAGCTACCACAGCCCCGGCACCTGCACCTTCTACGGCACGGCCAACAGCAACCAGATGATGATGGAGCTAATGGGGCTGCACATTCCCAACAGCGCCTTTGTCCAGCCGGGCACGGGAACGCGCCAGGCGCTGACCCGCGCGGCGGTGCACAGATTGGTGGAACTGGCGAGCGCGAAGGAGCGGCCACTGGCGGCGTGCGTCGACGAGCGGGCGATCGTGAATGCCATGATCGGCCTGATGGCCACCGGCGGGTCGACCAACCATGCGATCCACCTGCCGGCCATCGCGCGGGCGGCGGGAATCCACATCGACTGGCAGGATTTCGACGACCTGTCCGCGGCAGTGCCGCTGCTGGCGCGGGTCTACCCCAACGGGTCTGGCGACGTGAACGACTTCCATTATGCGGGCGGTGTCGCCTTTGTCGCGCGCGAGCTTGGCGCGGCGGGCCTGCTCCACACCGACATACTGGCGGCCGGCGCGGATGACTTCGCCGCCTGGACGTCACACCCGGAGTTGGAGGGCGACGCTCTGGTTTGGCGCGAGGTGACCGAGAGCCGCAACGACACCATGCTGCGCCCCGTCACCGACCCGTTCCTCCCCGATGGCGGCATGCGGCTGGTCAAGGGCAACCTTGGCCGCGCCACGCTCAAGACCAGCGCGGTCGACCCCTCGCGCTGGACCATCGAGGCACCCGCCCGCGTCTTTTCCGACCAGAATGAGGTGCTGAAGGCGTTCGCGGCGGGCGAGCTCGACCGCGATGTGGTGGTGGTGGTCCGCTTCCAGGGGCCGCGCGCCAACGGCATGCCCGAATTGCACAAGCTGACCCCGCCGCTTGGCGTCCTGCAGGATCGCGGCTTCCGGGTCGCCCTGGTCACCGATGGCCGGATGAGCGGCGCCAGCGGCAAGGTTCCTGCCGCCATTCACGTTTCCCCCGAAGCGCTAGGGGGAGGACCGCTCAGCCGCCTGCGCGATGGCGACATGGTCCGGGTCTGCGCCAACGAGGGTGCGCTGGAGGCGGTCGGCGTCGATCTTGCCGCTCGCGAACCGGCCGCTCCGCCTCCGCCGCCCGTCGGCACCGGGCGCGAGCTGTTCGCGCTGATGCGCCACACTGCCGACGATGCCGAACGCGGCGCGTCAGCCATGCTCCACGCCATGGATCAAGAGGCCCAGTGACCCGCCGCATCGTTTCCGCCGACATCGGTGGCACCCACGCCCGCTTCGCTCTCGCCACGGTAGAAGGCGACCGCGTCACCACGTTGGACGAGCCGGTGACGCTCAAGACGGCCGACCACGGCAGCTTCCAGCTCGCCTGGGAGGAGTTCGCGCGCCGCTCCGACGAGCCCCTGCCCCCTGCCCTCGCCATCAGCTTCGCCGGACCAGTCGGCGGCGAGCTCCTTAAGCTCACCAACAATCCGTGGGTCATCCGCCCCGCGATGATCCCCGAGAAGCTCGGCGTAACCGACTATGTGGTGGTGAACGACTTCGGCGCAGTAGCTTCAGCGGTAGCGGCGTTCGACGGCAGCGCCTACACCCACCTGTGCGGTCCCGACGTGCCGTTGCCGGCCGAAGGCATGGTGACGATCCTCGGCCCCGGCACCGGGCTTGGTGTCGCCGGACTGCTGCTGAGCAAGAGTGGCGCGCAGGTGATCGAGACGGAGGGCGGCCACGTCGATTTCGCCCCGCTCGACGCGCTGGAAGACCGCATCCAGGTCGAACTGCGCCGCAGTTTTCGCCGCGTCTCGGTCGAGCGCATCCTGTCTGGTCGGGGTCTCATGAACCTCTACGAGGCGCTGGCCAGCATCGAAGGCCGGCCAGTCACTATCCGTGACGAGAAGGCATTGTGGAGCGCGGCAATGGAAGGCAGCGACAGTCTTGCCGCCGCCGCGCTTGACCGCTTCTGCCTCACGCTGGGCGCGGTTGCCGGTGACCTGGCGCTGGCGCAGGGCGCGGCGGCGGTGGCGATCGGCGGCGGCCTCGGCTTCCGGCTGAAGGACCACCTCCCCCGCTCGGGCTTCCGCGATCGGTTCATCGCCAAGGGCCGGTTCGAGCGGCGCATGGACGCGCTGCCCGTCAAGCTCATCACCCACCCGCAGCCGGGCCTGTTCGGCGCCGCTGCGGCCTTTGCAAGGCGCTTTGCATGACGATCGACGAGTTGATGGGGACCGCGCCGGTGATCCCGGTGCTGGTGCTGGACGGTGAACATGATCCCGTCGCGCTGGCGGAAACTCTGGTCGAAGCGGGGCTGCGCGTGCTGGAGGTGACCCTTCGCACGCCCCAGGCGATCGACGCCATCCGGGCGATGTCGCGGGTATCCGGTGCGATCGTCGGCGCAGGCACGGTGCTGAACGAGCGCCAATTGCGCGAAGTGGAGGGCGCCGGAGCCCGCTTCATCGTCGCCCCGGGCCTGACCGAGGGTCTGACCCGCGCGGCCATGGCCAGCGACCTCGTTTACCTGCCCGGCGTCGCCACCGCGGGGGACATCATGCGCGGGCTCGATCTTGGGCTGTTGCGCTTCAAATTCTTCCCGGCCGAGGCCTCCGGTGGACTTCCCGCAATCCGCGCCCTTGCCGCCCCCTTTGGCCAGGTCCGCTTCTGCCCGACCGGCGGGATCACGGAGGCGACCGCGCCCGACTGGCTCGCCGAACCGGCCGTCGCCTGCATCGGCGGCAGCTGGATGGTGAAGAAGGGCATGAGCCTTCAGGCGGTCGGAGATGCGGCAAGAAAGGCTGCGGCACTTTCCGCCTCTTGAGCCCTCCCCCGCCCTATGCTGAAAGGCGTGGGTGAACCGCTCCTGGTCGTTCGCCATCGACCGCGGTGGCACCTTTACCGATGTGATCGCCACCTGCTCAGAGGGGCGGCAGCGCATCGTCAAGCTGTTGTCGGAGCAGCCCGGCCTTTATCCCGATGCGGCGCTCGAGGCGATCCGGCTGGTGCTGGAGCAAGAGGGCGGGACGCTGGCTTCGGTGCGGATGGGCACCACTGTTGCCACCAACGCGCTGCTGGAACGCAAGGGCGAGCGCACCGCGCTGGTCACCACCCGCGGCTTTGCCGACGTGCTGCGGATCGGAACGCAGGCCCGACCGGAGATCTTCGCCCGCCGCATTGTCCTACCTTCCATGCTGTACACGGCCGTCGCCGAGGTGACGGAGCGGGTCGCGGCAGACGGCGAACTGCTCCAGCCGTTGGACGAGGAGACCGCCCGGTCGGCACTGGCCGACCTGCGTGGGCAAGGGTTCAGCAGCGTAGCTATTGTCTTCATGCACGGCTGGGCCTTCCCCGCGCATGAGCGGCGGGTGGCGGAGATCGCCCGCGAGCTGGGCTTCGCGCAGGTGTCCGCCAGCCATGAAGTCGCCCCGCTGATCAAATTCGTCGGCCGCGGCGATACGACCGTGGCGGACGCCTATCTGTCCCCTGTGCTGCGCCGCTACGTCGACCGGGTGGCGGCCGGGCTTGGCGATGGGGCGGAACTCAGTTTCATGCAGTCCAACGGCGGCCTCGCAAGTGCGCAGGCCTTCCGCGGCAAGGATGCGATCCTGTCCGGGCCGGCGGGCGGAGTGGTCGGCATGGTTGCGGCTGGGGCACCGCATGGCGAGGAGCGTCTGATCGGCTTCGACATGGGCGGCACCTCCACCGACGTGTCGCACTATGCCGGGCAGCTCGAACTCGCCGAGGAGAGCCTGATTGCCGGCGTCCGTGTGCGCGCGCCCATGATGCAGATCCACACGGTGGCGGCCGGCGGCGGCTCCATCTGCCGCTTCGACGGCATGCGCTTCCGGGTCGGTCCGGAGAGCGCGGGCGCGCAGCCTGGCCCGGCCTGTTACCGGGGCGGCGGACCGTTGACGGTGACCGATTGCAACCTGTTCCTCGGCCGCATCGTGCCCGGGCGCTTTCCCGCGGTGTTCGGGCCAGCCGGCGACCAGCCGCTCGACCCCGCGGCGGTCAAGGCCCGGATCGATGAGGTGGCCGAGGCCGTGCTGGCCGCCACCGGCAAGAGCCTGTCGCCCATCGAGATCGCCGAGGGCTTCATCGCCATCGCCAACGAGAACATGGCCGCCGCCATCCGCAAGATCTCGGTCGCGCGCGGGCACGACGTCGGCCGCTACACGCTTGTCTGCTTCGGCGGCGCCGGCGGGCAGCATGCCTGTGCCGTCGCCGACCGGCTGGGCATGGAGCGCATCCTCATTCACCCGCTCGCCGGCGTCCTGTCCGCCTTCGGCATCGGCCTTGCCGAGCGCAAGGCGATCCGCGAGCGCAGCTGGCGCCAGCCGCTTACCCATGATCATGCCAAGGCGCTTGCGGTCTTGACCGCAGAAGCCCGCGAGGCGCTGCAAGGCCAGGGAGTCGCGGCCCACGCCATTCGCATCGCCCAGCGTGCCCGGCTGCGCCTGGAGGGGAGCGACACCGTCCTCGAACTCCCGCTTGCCGAGGAGCACGCGCTGGACGCCAGCTTCCACGCCCTCCACCGGCAGCGCTTCGGCTATACCGACGAGGCCTCGCCAGTGATCGTGGAGACCCTGATCGCGGAGGCGGTCGGCGGATCGGCACTCCCGGCGGCGCCGGCCGAGCCGCCGGGCGCCGGCGCTGCTCCCACCACCCACGGCGCATGGTCCTGCTTCCAGCGGGACCAACTGGCCGAGGCACAGAAGGTCGCCGGGCCCGCGCTGATCCTCGATGCCTCCTCCACCACCGTGGTGGAAGCGGGCTGGACCGCCAGCCGGGCGCCGGATGGGACCTTGCTCCTCACCCGCTCGACGCCGCTCCGCACGCAGCGGGTGACCGGCCGCGAGGTCGATCCGGTCCGCCTGGAAATATTCAACAACCTCTTCATGGCCATCGCGGAGGAAATGGGCGTCGCGCTCCAGGCCACCGCCACCTCCGTCAACATCAAGGAGCGGCTCGACTTCTCCTGCGCCATCTTCGATGCGAGCGGGGCGCTGATCGCCAATGCGCCGCACATTCCGGTGCACCTCGGCTCCATGGGCGAGAGCATCCGCACGATCATCGACCGCCGCGGCAGCGAACGCGATGGGCGGGGCATCCGACGCGGCGATGCCTATGTCTTGAACGACCCCTATCGCGGCGGCACGCATCTTCCCGACATCACGGTGATCGTGCCGGTGTTCCTGGACGATGGACGCGAGCCGACCGCCTTTGTCGCGGCGCGCGGCCACCATGCCGACGTTGGCGGGATCGCACCGGGCTCCATGCCACCCGAAAGCCGCTCGATCACCGACGAGGGCGTGCTGATCGACAATCATCTGCTGGTCGACGAAGGCCGGCTGCGCGAGGGGGAGATGCTGGCGCTGCTGACCGGCGGCGACTGGCCGGCCCGGCGTCCCGACCGCAACCTGGCGGACCTCAAGGCCCAGCTTGCCGCCTGCAGCCGCGGCGCCGACATGCTGGCCCGGATCGCGGCCGATCATGGCGTGGAGGTGGTCGTCGCCTACATGGGCCACGTCCTCGACAATGCCGAGGAAAGCGTGCGGCGGATGCTGGGCGGGCTCGGCGATGGTGAATTCGCCTACGAGCTCGACAACGGGGCAGTGGTGACTGTCGCCATCCGGGTGGACCAGGCCGCGCGCTCCGCCACCTTCGACTTCACCGGCACCAGCGCGCAGCGTCCCGACAATTTCAACGCGCCGCGCGCCATCGCCCGGGCCGCTTCGCTCTACGTGGTGCGCACGTTGATGGACGAGGACATCCCCCTCAACGATGGCTGCCTCCGGCCCGTCGAGCTGATCCTGCCGGAGCGCTCGATGCTGTCCCCCGACTACCCTGCCGCCGTGGTGGCCGGGAATGTCGAGACCAGCCAGGTCGTGACCGATGCCCTGTTCGCCGCGACCAGGCGACTGGCGCCTTCGCAAGGCACGATGAACAACTTCACCTTCGGCAACGCCCGGCACCAATATTACGAGACCATCGCCGGCGGGTCGGGCGCCGGGCCGGACCATGACGGCACCGACGCGGTGCAGACCCACATGACCAACAGTCGCCTGACCGATCCCGAGATCCTCGAAACGCGCTTGCCGGTGCGGCTCGATCGATTTGCCATCCGCCACGGCTCCGGTGGGAATGGGCAGCATGACGGCGGCAACGGCGTCATCCGCGAGATTACCTTCCTCGAGCCCATGCGCGCCAACATCCTCGCCAACCGGCGGAGGATTGCGCCGAGGGGACTGGCCGGCGGCGGCGATGCACGGCCCGGTCGCAACTGGGTCGAGCGGGTGGACGGCACGACCGAACAGCTTGGCGCCACGGGCAACGCCGACATGCAGCCGGGCGACCGGTTCATCATCGAAACGCCCGGTGGCGGCGGATTTGGGGAGCCTTCATGAATTACTGGCCCTTGCTCGGCATCCTGCTGGTGGTCGCCGGCTTTGCGCTACGCCTCAACCCGATGATGGTGGTTACCGTCGCGGCGCTCGCCACCGGGCTGCTGGCGGGGCTCGATCCGCTGGCGGTGGTCGCCACCTTCGGCAAGGCGTTCAACGACAACCGGATCATCGCCATCGTCTGGATCGTACTGCCGGTGATCGGCATGCTGGAGCGGTTCGGCCTGCAGCAGCGCGCGGCGACCGTCATCCGCTCCATGCGCAACGCGACCACGGGCAAGCTGCTCCTGCTCTACCTCGGCTATCGCCAGGTCACCGCCGCCATCGGCCTTCATTCCACCGCAGGTCACGCCCAGACGGTGCGGCCGCTGGTCGCGCCCATGGCCCTGGCCGCTGCACAAAAGGAGCATGGCGAACTGGACGAAGCCACGGCCGAGACGGTCAAGGCCATGTCGGCGGCGACCGACAATGTCGGGCTGTTCTTCGGCGAGGACATCTTCTTCGCCATCGGTTCGATCGTGCTGATCCAGGCGACGCTGTCGACCTATGGCATCGTCCTGTCGCCGCTTGAGCTTGCGGTGTGGGCGATCCCCACCGCCATCTTCGCCTTCCTGATCCACGGCGCCCGCCTGCTCCTGCTCGACCGCCGCCTGCGCAGGAACAGCCAATGATCACGCTGCAATGGCTGTATGTGCTGGCCGGCGCGATGTTCGCCGGCTTCGCGATCCTCAGTGCCGCCGACCATAGCAATGCCAAGCGCTTGGGGAACGCCGCCTTCTGGGGCTTGATGGCCCTTAGCCTGCTGGCCGGCGATCGGATCGGCGATCTCGGCAACGGCTTCCTGGTGCTTGGCCTTGCCGGTCTGGCTGGCTTCGGCTTCGTCGGGCGCGGCAATCCGGCGACCACCAGTACGGAGGAGCGCGAGCGTTGGTCGGCAAAGCTCGGCAACAAGCTGTTCCTGCCGGCGCTGATCATCCCGGTGACCGCACTGCTCGGGACCCTGCTCTACAACTATACGCTGCTCGGGAACTCCGGCCTGTTCGAGACCAAGCGTGAGACTTACGCGCTGCTCGGCCTTGGCGTGTTGCTGGCGACGGTCACCATCTTCCTATGGCTTCGCCCGCCGGTGCTGACGCCGCTGCAGGAAGGGCGGCGGTTGATCGACTCCATCGGTTGGGCGGCCGTCCTGCCGCAGATGCTTGCGGCGCTGGGCGTGCTGTTCGCGGCGGCAGGCGTCGGCGATATCATCGGCGGCATGACCCGCTCGATGATACCCGAGGGTAGCGTCTTCCTCACCGCCGCCGTGTTCGGGATCGGCATGGCATTGTTCACCATGATCATGGGGAACGCCTTTGCCGCCTTTCCGGTGATGGCGGCGGCGGTCGGCGTGCCGCTGCTGATCCAGGATTATGGCGGTGATCCGGCCGTGGTCGGCGCGGTCGGCATGCTGGCGGGTTTCTGCGGAACGCTGATGACGCCCATGGCCGCCAACTTCAATCTCGTCCCCGCCGCGCTGCTGGAACTCAAGGACCAATATGGGGTGATCAAGGCGCAGGTCGCGACCGCGCTGCCGCTGCTGGCGCTCAACATCCTGATCATCGCCGTGGCGGCCTTCCGGTGAGCGGCCTCGACCGCGACACCGCCGCGCGCCTCGCCCGCATCGCGCTTGGCCACGTCACGCAGGAATATCCCCACAAGCTCGACCATGTGCTGCTCGGCGACGAGGACGCAGTGCCGCCCCGCGTGCTGCACCCGATCTTCTTCGGGAGCTTTGATTGGCACAGCTGCGTCCACGGCTGGTGGACCCTGCTGACCGTCCGCCGCCTGTTCCCCGACCTGCCCGAGGCGCAGCGTATCGCCATCCTCGCGGACGAAAGCTTCACCGCCGACAAGGCCGCAGCCGAGCTCGCCTATCTGCACCGTCCGCAATCCGCCGGGTTCGAGCGGCCGTACGGCTGGGCCTGGCTCCTCGCGCTGCACGCCGAGGCGGAACGGCACGGGGATCGCAGTTGGGGCGACCGCCTCGCCCCCCTTGCCCGCGCCTTTGCCGACCGGTTCGTGAGCTACCTTGGCAAGCTCACCTATCCGATCACGGTCGGCACCCACTTCAACACCGCCTTCGCGCTGACCCTGGCGCATGATTGGGCAAAGACCTACGACCCGCACCTCGCCGACGTGATCGGGCAGTGGGCCGAACGCTGCTTCGGCGGCGAACGCGATTACCGCGGGTGGGAGCCGGGCGGCGACGAGTTCCTCTCCCCCGCGCTCAGTGTGTCGCTGCTGATGTCGCGCATCCGCCCGCGCGCCGCGTTCGTGCCCTGGTTCGAGGCTTTTCTCCTCGACAATGGCGCGTTGCCCGGGCGCTTCCAGCCGGCCACCGTGTCGGACCGCGGCGATGGCAAGATCGCCCACCTCGATGGCCTCAACCTCAGCCACGCCTGGGCCTTGCGCTCGATCCAGCGCCGTCTCGCGCCGCATGGCAGCGAACCGATGCTGCTCGCGCTTGCCGACGCCAACTTCGCGGCTGCGGCGGGACACCTCAGCGGCGACTATGCCGGGGAGCATTGGCTGGCGAGCTTCGCGCTGCTCGCGCTGCTTGCGGAGCGCGACACTCCGTAGCGAGTAAAGTTGACTGGTGCGGCAAAGCTCCGCATGGACCGCTCACCGCGGCGTGGGCTTCGGTTAATCGAGCGTATCTGAATGCGAGCCAAGCACGTTCTGGGACTTTCCGTCCTGCTGACATGCCTGCACTCCCAAGCTCTGGCTGCTCAAGATGAGCAGCCGGACCCGTCCGAGCAGGCCCTGTCGGACCTTTCCATCGAACAACTTGCGCAACTCCCCGTCCGCTCCGCCTCCAAACGCCTGGAATCGCTCAGCGATGTGCCTGCCGCATTGTTCGTGATCACCGGCGACGATGCGACCAGCGGCGGCAACCTGACCCTGCCCGAAGCCCTTCGTCTCGCCCCCAACATCGCCGTCCAGCAAGTCAGTTCGAGCGAGTATGCGATCAGTGCACGCGGCTTCAATGGCCTGCAGGCATCGAACAAGCTTCTGGCGTTGATCGACGGTCGCACAATCTACACGCCGCTCGCCGCCTCCGTTTACTGGCAGCTGCACATGCCGCTGATGGAGGACGTACAGCAGATCGAGGTGATCAGCGGTCCGGGCGGCACGCTCTATGGGCCCAATGCCGTAAACGGCGTGGTCAACATCACGAGCCGCGATGCGCTGGATACCATTGGAACGTTGGTGCGGGGAACGGCAGGCTCCCGCAAAGGCTCGCTTGCACTGCGCCACGGGTTGGCGCTTGGCGGCGGCGGCGCCATCCGCTTCTATGGCCAGTTCCTGCGGCGGGACGGTCTGCCTTCGCGAACGGGAGGCCTCGTCGATGACGATTTCCGGGGCTGGCAGGCCGGCTTCCGCTCCGACTTCGTAAGCGATCGCGATCACCTGACTATTCAGGGCGACCTGTTCGGTACCCGGGTCCACACCGGGGCCGACGACGTCGCCAACGGCCACAACCTGCTTGCCCGCTGGTCGCGGACACTTGGCGCTTCGTCGTCCTTCGAGATCCAGGCTTATGCCGATCGGTTCAGCCGCCAGTTCATACTGGTCGACGATAGCCTCCAGACAATGGACGTCGAAGGACAGCTCAATGTGGCCGCAGGGCCGCACCAACTGGTGGCGGGGGCCGGGCTGCGCACGACCCGTGACGAATTCGTCAATCGCCTCAACGTCTTCAACCTCAATCCCAGCAGCCGTCGGCTGTGGGTCGGCAACATCTTCCTCCAGGACCAGCTTCGCCTCTCGTCACAGGTTTCGCTGATCGCGGGCATGAAGGTGGAGCGCTCCACCTTTAGCGGCTGGCAGTTCCTGCCCAACGTCCGCCTGGCCTGGAAGCCTGCGGAAAGGCACCTCTTGTGGACCGCAGTGTCGAGGGCGGTCCGAACCCCGTCCCGGATCGACCGCCAGCTGGAAGCGCCGCCCTTCCTGATCGCCGCTCCCCAGTTCACGTCAGAGAAACTGGTGGCCTTCGAGCTTGGCTATCGCGGCCAGCCGACGGCAGGGACAAGCCTGTCGGTGAACGGCTTCGTCAACCGCTATGACGACCTTCGCACCACCGAGTTGGTCGGCGGCAGCTTCCAGCTTCGCAACGGCAAGAGAGGCACTACCTACGGCATTGAGGCATGGGGCAGCGTGCAAGTGGCGCAGCCCTGGCGGCTATCGCTCGGCGCTTCCACCCTGTGGAAGGATCTCGAGGACAAGCCGGGGCGGCTCGACTTCGCGCCGCGCAATTCAATTGGCAATGACCCGGAGTGGCAGCTGACTGCCCGGTCCGAGCTTGACCTCGGTCCGCGCCTCAGCCTTACGATCGATGGGCGAGCCGTGGGCCCGATCCGTCAAGCCCCCCGGATCGGTGGCTATACGGAGCTTGGCGGCCAGCTTTCCTTCCAGCTTGCGCCAACGATCGAGCTGTTCGTTGCCGGTCGCAACCTCCTCCATCGCACCCACCTCGAGAGCAACGATCCGGCGGCCGAGCTTGCCCAGCGCAGCATCCTTGCAGGCGCACGGTCGCGTTTCTGATGGCCTTTGCGCGCCGCCTGCTCGCGTCAGCCTTGCTGCCGCTCCTGCTGGTCGCCCCGGCCCAGCTCAGCGCGCAACCGACGGACGCGGCGGTCAAGGCCGCCTTTCTTCCTCGCTTTGCTCGCTATGTGGAGTGGCCGCCGCAGGTCAGGCCGCCAGGCGCCGCCCCGATGGTCCTGTGCGTGGTCGGCAGCGATCCGTTCGGTTCGCTGCTCGAACGGGCGGCACGAAGCCAGATGGTCGACGGGCACCGGATCCTGGTCCGCCGTTTCGATAACGCGCCCTCTTCCGCTGGCTGCCACGTCGCCTTTGTGCGCGGCAACCGCAGCCTTCCGACCGGTCAGCTCCTTGCCGCAATGGCCAATAGGCCGGTCCTCACCGTCACCGATGCGGCCGATGGCGGCCCGCGCGGGATCATCCACTTCCAGGTGGTGGGAAACCGGGTTCGCTTCCTGATCGATAATGCCGGCGCCAGGCGCAAAGGCCTGACATTGAGTTCGCGACTGCTTGCGCTGGCGATCGAAGTGAGGGGCTCATGAAGCTTTCCCGACGCCTTCGCGAAGGTCGTTCTCTTCCGCTCGCCATTCTGGCCATGGCGCTGCTGATCGTTGTCGGCGGCCTGTTCGTGATCGCGCGCGGCGAAGCAAGCTACAGCCGGGCGCAGCAAGGGCAGGCTGAGGGCTATGCCGAAGTGCTTGCCGCGTCGGCCACCGCTGCCGTCGACTTCGGCGATACGGTCGCAGCGCAGGAGGCGGTGGATTCCTTCCGGGTCAACCGGACCATTCGCTGGCTCGGCATCTACGATCGCGGCGGACAGGCGGTCGCGACCTATGCCCGTGCCGGGACAGCTGCTCCGTCCAGCCTCACGGCTGCGGCAACGGCGCCTCAGGCGAGCATCCGGGTCGACCGTCCGATCATCGCCGCGGGACAGCGGATCGGGACCGTCCTGCTGGAGATGGACCGGGAGCCTTCGTCCCGCCGGCTGTCACGCTGGCTTCTCCTTGGCGCCTTGATCCTGGTGGCCGCCCTGGTCGTCGCGGGCCTCGGCATCGCCCAGGCGCAATTGCGCGACGCCAATCGCAAGCTCAGCCAGCGGGCCGAAGCGCTTGCCCAGGCGAATATCCTGCTCGAGGACCAGATGGAGCAGCGTGCCGAGGCGGAAGATCAGCTGCGCCAGAGCCAGAAGATGCAGGCACTTGGCCAGTTGACCGGCGGCATCGCGCACGACTTTAACAATCTGCTGACCGTGATTCAAGGGTCGGCGGACATTCTGACCCGCGACGACATCGACGATCGCCGCCGCAAGCGCTTCGCCGATGCCATCTTGCAGGCCGCCAACAGTGCCTCGGCGCTGACCTCGCAATTGCTCGCCTTTGCCCGCCGCCAACCGCTCCGGCCCGAGCACATCGATATCAATGCCCTCATCACCAACATGCGCGACCTGCTCGACCGCACCCTTGGCGAGCGCGTCACCATCGAGCTTCAGCTCCGCTCGGAGCGATGCCAGGTGGAGGCGGACCTTGCCCAGCTGCAGTCCGCCATTCTCAACATCGCAAGCAATGCGCGGGACGCCATGCCGGGTGGCGGAACCCTGACGATCGGCACCAGCGATTCCGACGGAGAAGCGGGCAAGATGCTCGAACTCAGCATCAGTGACACTGGCGGCGGCATGGACGAGGAGACCCGCCGCCGGGTGTTCGAGCCCTTCTTCACCACCAAGCCGGCTGGCAAGGGCACTGGCCTGGGCCTCAGCCAGGTCTACGGCTTTGCCGAGCAGTCGGGCGGCACTGTCCGGATCGACAGCAATCCGGGCAACGGCACGAAGATCACCATCGTCCTACCCTGTGCCTTAAGCGACCGGCCAGCAGAAGTGCCAGTGGTCCTCACCGAGGCAAAGCTGTCCCCCTGCCGCATCCTGGTGGTCGAGGACAATGAGCAGGTCGGCGCCTTTGCGGAGACGCTGCTTGCCGATCAGGGCCATGCCGTTTCGCGCGCCTCGTCGGGCGAGGAAGCGCTCGAGATGGTTCGGGAGAGCGATTTCGACATCGTCTTCAGCGATGTTGTGATGCCGGGCATGGGAGGCATTCGCCTCGCCGAACAGCTATCGACCGAGCGACCCGCACTCCCCGTCATCCTTGCCACCGGATATAGCGAGGAACTGGCGCGTGGCCGCGCCATTGGACGTCCCTTCATCCTCAAGCCCTATCGCCTTACGACCCTGCTTGAAGCGATGGCCAAGGTCCTGCCAGCCGCCGAAAATGCCTGACCCCCGCCGCCTGCTTCTGCCGTCCATCCTGCTCACCGCTGCGTTGCTTTCCGGTTGCCGCACGGAACAGGAACGGTCCTCGAACCAGATGGCGGCCAAGGACGTTTCCGAGGCGGTGGCGCCGGATCAGACGCCTGAAGCCTCCGATATCGAAGCCCAGAAACGCGAACTGCTGGCGCTCGAGCGGGCCTATTCCGACGCACTGATCCGGCGCGATCGTGCCTTTCTCGAGGCCTATTACGCGCCCGACTGGCGCGGCGGTAACTGGCTTGGCTTCTGGACCAAGGCGACGATGCTCAAGGCCGTGCTGGGCACCCGCTATGAGGTGCGAAGCATGACCTTGTCGAACGTGCAGGCGCGCGTGGTGGGCAATATCGGCATCGTGCAGGGCGTCAGCAACGAAGTGACGCGCGTCGACGGGCGCGACACGAGTGGGCGCTGGACCTTCACCGATGTGTTCGAACGGCGCGGCGGTCGCTGGGTTGCAATCGCCAGCCACACGTCCGAACTGACGGGACAGCCGCCCAAGGAATAGGTCAGAAGTTCCCGCGCACGCTGAACGAGAAGATTGGGCCGATCAGCCGGTCGCGCTTTTCGATATAGTCGATCGGCGCGCTGTTCCTCCGCCCCGCATAGACGGTGCGGTCCCACCGGCTGCGCGCATTCAGGAGATTGCCGGCCGACGCCCTGACCGTCAGTCCGAACACGTCCTTGTTCTCGACGAACACACCCATCCACACCGGTCCTTCCCACTGGCGCCCCACCTCGTTCAAGCGGAAGGCGCGGGTGACGTGGCTGTAATTGCCGTTGACACCATAGGCCCAGTCGCTGCCCGGAATATCGTGGCGGAAGTCCGCTTCGATCGCGCGGTCGGTGAAGCTCGACAGCGGGCGCTTCTCACCCGTCAGCGGATCGCGAATGCTGCTGAATTGCACCAGCGCGCGCAGGTTGATGCGCGCGCCCTTCAGCCCCAGTGGGTCGAGCTGGAACGTGCTGTTCCAGTCGATCGCATAGGCCCGCGCCGTGTCGATGTTCCCCGGCGACTCGCCGGTGAGACCGATCGGGATGATGTCGACATAGTCCTCGAACAGGGCGGCGACGAAATTGACCCGGGTCTTGCCATAGCGGCCGAGGTCCTTCGCTAGCTCCAGCTCGTACCGCCATTGCTGCGAGGGCACGAGGTCGGGATTGCCGGCATTCTGATTGTCGTTGTCGAGGAACACGCGGGCGAGGAACTGGCCGAAGTCGAGCTGCCCGACCCGGCGGATGACTTTAAAGTTGGCGTTGAAAGTAGGCGTCACCTGCGCCGCAAAGTTGAGCGAGCCCTTGGGCCGGAAAAAACTGCGCTCCTTGCCGCCGGGTCCCTCCTGCACGATCGTCGACCATTCGCCGCCGGCGACCAGCTGCACCGACAGTGCCTTGGACAGCGGGCGGGCGATCGTCACCAGCGCTTCGTAGCGGTCCTCGCTGACCTTGCCGGTGCCAGAAGGGAAATCTTCCTCGACATAGGTGCCATCGGCGGTGAGCGAGTAGAGGCGCGACACAAGGTCCAGGCTGTTGAACGCTGCTTCGCCCGACAGCTGGACGTCGGTCCTGCCCCACTTCCAGCGATATTCGCTACGCCCGATCATCTCTCTGGATTTGCCGTCCTGGACATAGCGGCTGCCGGCGTCGGGGCTCTGGTCGGCGAAGCTCAGGAGCGAGGTTTGCAGGAATGGCTCGTCGGAGGAACGGGTCAGGCCGATCAGCTTCAGACGCCCGCCGCCGAGCGCGAATTCATAGTCGGCCCCGGCTTCGTAGTTGTAGCCCTTCTCGCGCTGGCTCAGCCGCCGTTCGAGATCGGACCCACTGGCCCGGTCGCGCTGGCTATATTCGTCGAACCGGTAGTTGAAGTGCCGGCCGAGCAGGTTGAGGTTGCCGACCGACGAGCCTGGCCCGTCCAGCTTGAACTGCCCGCTGATCTGCGGCTGGTCGAAGTTGCCGGTCCAGCTGTCGTCGCGGGTCTCGAACAGGCTGCCATCGCCGCGGCTGATGATGGTCGGTCCACCGGCAGCACTGCGGCTGGCGTCGTTCTTGAGGCTGACGGTATATTCGACCGGGCCGGTGGTGCCGCTGACCGACACGTCGCCGCGGGTGTAGAGTGGGTCGGCGTAGTGGGCGCGAAACTCGGGCCGGTAGCTGAACTGCCCGACGATCTTCTTCTTCGCTTCGAAGACGACGTTGGCGACCTGGCCCGTGAGGCCGGGCACATCCACCTCCGCCGCATCCACGATCTCGATCCGCGTGACGTTGCCGGCCGGGATCGCCTGCAGGGCCGTGACCGGGTCGGTGGACTTGCCCGAGATCCGCTTGCCGTTGAGCAGCACGTTCCCCGACGCTTGCCCCAGACCCCGCGCGCTGGTGTCTTCCCCGCGAATGGAGAAACCCGGCACCTGGTTCAGCATGTCGAGCGCAGTGCGCGGTGCGAAGCGGATGAAGTCGGCGGGCGTGAACACCCGCTTGGACCCGACCGGTGCCGATACGGGCGGCGGCGCATCCCCGGTGCTGGGCGCGGGTGTCGCGGCGTCCTGGGCAAGGGCGGGAGCACCAAACGCAAGGGATGAAGCCACGGCAAGCAGTGCCGCGCGGCCGGAAACGCTACGCATGAGTTGAACCCCTGAACTATGTGATGGGGCGGCCAGGCCGCCGATTGGCAAGCAGGCCCGACGTCAGGGCAGCAGCGCGCTCCCGACCATGCTCGCGCCGCTCACCATGGGCAGGGCCGCGGAAGTGGCGTCGGAGCGGCGCCCGAGTTCCTCCGGGCGGATGCCAAGCGCTTTCAGCTGCACCAGTCTGCCCACCGACAGGTTGCGAAAGCCGCGCTTCTGATAGCTTGCGATGAAGTCGGCGGTGATGCCGAGCGCTTTCAGCTGGATCACGTCCTCGACCGGCAGGCGGTCGTAGCCGACGCTCTTGAGCGAGCGCAGGTAGGCGGGCGATACGTCAAGCGCCTTCAGCGGGATGAAGTCGGCCGTTTGCCACGGACGATAGCCGTGTGCGGCCATGTCGCGGATGTAAGCGGGTGACACGCCAAGCGCCGTCATGCCCGCCAGCGTGCTGGCACTCGGCATGGCAAAGCCGCCAGCCTTGAGCGCGTCCACCAATGTCCGGCGTGCCCCGACCATGGTCAGGGTCACCCACTCCTTTTCGCTCGGCCGGGCCATGCCGGCGGCGACCAGGTGGGCGGCGAAGGCGGCGTTGCCGGCGAAGCGGCAGGTGCCGCGCCCCTTGCGCGCCTCGGTCCGGCCGGCGCAATCGAGCCTCCCGGCTTCCCGCACAAGCGCAAAGCTGATCGGCACCCCATCGCGGCTGCGCAAGGCCGCCCGGTCGAGGCCACTCAGTTCGCCGGCCGCGACGGTCGAGCCGATCGAATGATTGGGCGCCCCGTCGCGCCGGAGGTTCAGCTGCAACTGGTCCTTGCCCGTTTCCGCCAGGTCAAAGCGGATGGTGCCGACCTCGGCTGCGAAACCGGTGGTGGCGATGCTGAGCGTGGTCAGCACAAGGGCGATGCAGAGGGCGAGAGAACGATGCATGATGCTGCTCCTTCCGTCATATTCTTCGGGCAAGCCGGTCCCGTTCGCCCGAACCGGGCGGCAAGTGACGGCAATGATGAGGTCAGGCCTGGTCTAGGGTGCGACGATCATTCTTGATCGTCGGGTTCCGGCGGCTCCGGAGCCTCCAATGGTTCGGGAGTCTTCTTGCCCCGGCGATAGGGGACGTTGGGTGGCCAATTGGCCGGAGGTCCAAGCGCGCCGATGGCGAAAGATTTGATGCGCATGGTCTGAAGCTCGATGATCCGGTCCGGCGTCAGGTTGTTGTGGCCAGCGTCACGCAGCTTGCGAATCGAGGTGCCGGTAACCCCCAAGGCCCGCATGGCGGTTAGGTCGCCAATGGAGACGTTGCGGATGCCGGCGGCCGACAGGTCGGCGACATAGGCAGGGCTGACTCCCACCGCGCGGGCGCCGGTCAAGTCGCCGACGTCGCTGGTGCGAAAACCAGCCTCCCGCATCGCCCGCAGCCAGTCCGGGGTCACCCCCACCGCGCGCAGGCCCATGAGGTCGCCATCGTCGATCCGGACGCCGGGCAGGGCCGAGCGTATGGCAGCGGCATAGTCCGGCGTGATACCCAGCGCCTTGCCCGCGATCGCCGTGTCGATCGCCTCATCCGTGGCGGAGCGTTGCGGGCGGACCGAGGGCTTGGGCGAGGGCTGCGGACCAGGATGGGGATGCGCCATGGCAAGGCGGATGGCCGCTGCTCGCGCTTCCTCCGTCGCAGCGCGTCCGTTTTCGGCGGCGACGCGAGCCTTCTCGGCTGCGAGGGCGCCCGCTTCGGCGGCCTGCTGCCCGCTGACGGCGGCGCTGACCGCGGCGCTGGTCTGCACCGTCGCCTTGGCTACCGACTGGGCGACGAGCGACGGAAGCGACTCGGCCGGGCTAGCCGCAACGACCGCGAGGCCCGACGCCGGGGCGCCTTGGGCCGCGCGCGGCGTGAAGCTGATCGCCGCCAGCGGCGCGGCGGTTGCGACCACCCCCATGAACAGGCCCGCGGCAAAGCCCTTACCCATCGGCGAGCGCGGCAACTTGCTGTCGAGCACCCGCTGGACGCGCCGGGTCAGGCTACCCTTGCCCGGTGCCACGCCATGGGCGCCGAGCAGCAGGCCCTTGCAGTCGTGCCGGGCGACACCGACCAGCAGCTGGGCATAGTCGACGCCCGGCACATTCGAAGCCAGCACCGCATCATCCGCGGTCTCCTCGCGCAGCTGATGCGCTTCGCGCACCAGCAGCCAGACCAGCGGATTGAACCAGAACAGCGCGGTCGCGATGCGGCCCAGCAGCAGCTTGGCCCAGTCGAGGCCGCGCACATGGGCCAGTTCATGGGCGATGATCGCCTCCGCCTCGCCCCTGGCCTCCAGCGCTTCCTCGTTGAGGAGGATCACCGGCCGCAGCAGGCCCCAGCTGATCGGCGACTTGAGCTCGCTGCTGGTGAGAAGCGCGGTGCCATGCTTGAAATCCATCCGGCGCTGCGCGTGGGCGAGCGCGGACAGCCAGGATGGCTCCACCAGCACGCTTGCCTTGGTCCGGAGCGCCACCAGGCGAAGCACCGCCAGCAGCGTCACTCCCAGCAGCAGCGCGGCGGGAATACCGTAGAGAAGCGGCCACCAGGGCTCAGGCGAGTACGCCTCGAAAGCGGTGGCGGGCGGCAGTGCCGGGCTGTCGGTGACTGGACCGACCGCAAGTTGGGCGGGCTCCACCGCGGCAGGCTCCAGCAAGGGCGCGCTCACCACCAGTTGCGGCAAGAACATGGAGCCGAGCGGGAACAGCACCAGCGCCAGCAGGCCAAGGTGCGCAACAATGCTGCGTTCGGCCGCCGACCGGCTTTTCAGCAGGTGGAGAATCCCAAGGGTGACGCCGGCGATCAGCACCGACTTCAGAGCAAAGGTGACCAACAGTTCCATGGCTCAGTTCCCCTTTGCCTTGCGGGCCTCGGCGATCATCTTCTCGAGCGCGTCGAGTTCGCCCGGCTCGATCTTGTCGGACATGCCGAGCAGCGCGCTGGCGGCGCTCGTCGGTGATCCGTTGAAGAAGACGCGGACCACTTCGGACAGCGCCGACTTGCGCGCCGTCTGGTCGGACACCGCCGGGCTGTAGAGATAACCGCGCTCATGATCCTCGCGGCGGACGAACCCCTTGTCCTCCAGCCGCTTCAGCATGGTCCGCACCGCCGACCCGCTGGGGGTTCCGGGCAGCTTGTCCGTGACTTCGGACGCGGTGAGCGATCCCTGCTGGTAGAGCAGGTCGACGATCTGGCGTTCCTTGGGCGGCAGGCGATTGAGCACAGTCTCTCTCCGAAGCTACATTTGTAGCATGTGCTACATTTGTAGCGGAGAGGCAAGGCCTCTGGCCCCCGTTCGTCGAAAGCCCTGGATCGACGAACGGTTGCCCGTCCGCGAGGCTCAGGCGAACTGGTCGCGTCGCTCCACGATGGCGAAGCAGGTGACGTTCTCGGCCTCTCCCTGCAGGTCGCGTGCGAGCACGTGCAGGCCATAGATGGCCGCCGCCGCGTCGGAAGCGATGGCCGCTCGCGTCGGGTCTCCTGCCGCAGCGACCTGGCGGGCGGCCTCGGCCGTGCTCTCCGTTCTGGTTGCGGTCCACCCACGCGGCCCGAGGAAGCCCGCACATTGCACCAGCGCCGCCGGGTGGCTCGACACTCGCCTGATGCCCTCGATCGTCGCGCCGGCCGCTCCAAGGAGGTGGAGCCGAACGCCCAGCACTTCTTCGCCAACCACGCGGAGCTCGGGATGGGCCAGCAAATGACGTACCGCGGTGATCGGCCCGGCCCGGCTGTTCGACACCGGCAGGACAGCGACATCGGCCGACCCCTGGCACACGGCGCGGGCGACCGCGGCGAAGTCGGCCAGCGGCATTAGGTCGTGGGAAGGGACGTAGCGGCGGCAGGCTTCCTCCGAAAAGCTGCCAGGGCCACCAAGGTAGGCGACGATGCGGGCGGCGGCAGGTCGGCTCACTTGGCCCACTCCAGCGCGGCGGCATAGGCGGCGACGACCTCGGCCGCCTGCCCGGCATTGAGGCGCGGGTCGCACAGGCTCTCGAACGGGCGGTTGGCCGCCGCATCCTCGATCACCTCGACACATTCGAGTACCGGCCGGGGCGTGACCTCCAGGTGAAGACCGCCGGGGTGGACTCCGGCGTGGTGGCAAGCGCGGACAAACCCTACGACCTCGGCGATGATCTCAGGCAGCAGGCGGACCTTGGTGCCGTTCGCCATCCGATTGTTGCCGTGCATAGGATCGCACAGCCACAGGACCTCATGGCCGGAGCGCTGCACCGCTGCGATAAGGGCGGGAAGCCGCTGCCCGACAAGGGCATGGCCGATCCGCGCGACCAGCATGATACGCCCGGCCGTCCGCTCGGGATCAAGCCGCTCCAGCAGGGCGACAAGCTGGTCCGGGGTCATGCCGGGACCGCACTTGATGCCGATCGGATTGGCGATGCCGCGAAGATATTCGACATGCGCGCCGCCAGGATCGCGCGTGCGCTCGCCAAGCCACAGGCTGTGCGCCGAACTCGCCCAATGGCGGCCATCGACCGAGCGGGTGAGCGCCGCTTCATAATTGAGCAGCAGCGCCTCGTGGCTGGTCCGGACTCTGCTTCCCTCAGCCGTCAGCCAGCTGCGCACCCGGCGGGATTGCTGGCGAGCCAGCAGGAGGCGGCGGGGGTCGGGAGTCCGGTCGACCGGACAGGCGTCGGCGCCATTGACCGCATCACCGCGGTAAGCCGCAATACGGCCGGCGCCCTCGCCTTCCGCCTGCTGCGACCGGGGCTTGGCGAACTGCCCGCCCATCCGACCAAGGCGGATGCTCGGCAGGCCGGTCCGCGCCTGGAGATCGTCACCGAGCGTATCGAGCAGTGCCGCCATGGCCAGGACATCGTCCGCCGTCGCATGGAGGCTTTCGGCGCAGTCGCCGGCCTGGATCAGCAGGCCGCGGCCCTGCTGCGCGTCGGCTAGGTTGGACTGCAGCTGCGCGACCTCGGCGAGCGGAACGATGCCGTCGCTCGCCGCCAATTCCCCTTCCATCTCGCGGGCGATCCGCTTGTCGGGGTAGGCCGGCAGCTGCTGGTGGACCTTGCGCTTCCAGCTGGTCGAGGCCCAGCATGCCTCCCGCTGCTCGTCGCGGCTGACGCGCCCGAGCTCCAGCGCCCAGGGATGATCGATCGAACCGGTCACAATTTGTGCGATCAGGTCGAGATTCCCCCCCTGCGCCCCTGCCCACTCCTCGGCCGGGATCATCAGGATGACCTCGCCGCGCCCGGCGGCAGCGATGGCGGCATCACGGTCCTCGGTCCACTCGACCGGCACGACCTGGCCATAGCGCGCGGCCGCCGCCGCCAGGAGCGCGGTCCTGGCGGAGGGCGGTCCCGACACCACGACCCGGTACGCCCGCTGGTGGCGCGCACTGAGCGACAGTATCGAGCGCCAGATCTGGCCGACGTCCTCCGCCGGTACGTGAATGGCCCGGGTCGACAGTCGCTCGAGGATGGCCGCCTCGCGCTCGGGCCGGATGGCGAGCGCTTGCTCGGCATCACGGTTCTTGGCCCAGGCGACCCGCTTCACGACCGCGTAGCGCTGCTCCAGCAGGTCGAGGATCTGGTCGTCGATCCAGTCGATGTCCCGCCGCAGCACGTCGAGGACGGGCGGGATGGGGCTGATGATATTCTGGTGATTGGGACTCATTTTCTTGCCTCGCCGCGCTTGTCCGCGGCGGGAGGCAAGCGCTCAGATCAGGTGTTCAGCGACATGTCCGGCACCCCGCAGGCGTGCCGGCCAGTAAAGTTCACCATGACCCGGTATCGAAGCATGTTCGCGTGTCGGTCCCTCAGCAGCGTTGAATCACCGCCAGTTCCCAAGGCTGCCTGCTTTTCACGCGAAGCGCAAGGGGGTGCTGCACGATGCCGAATTCCTCGCGCATTGCTGCGGATGAGCAACCCTTTGACGCCCGGCCGAAGAGCAATGCCCCCGTTCCAATCCGTATTCTATGGGATCCCGTCTTGACTCTGCCCTACCCATGGAGCGACAAGGGCTCATCCATCGAGACCGGCTGAGGGACAGGCCCGAAGACGCCGGGGCAACCGGGTGCGGACAATCGTCCGGACCAAAGGTGCCAAGTCCTGCGGGAGCCTCCGGGCTTGCCGGCAGATGGTCCGGAAGGTTCCCAGTAGGGAGCCTCGTTCCGCCCATTAGCCGATCCGTTCGGACCCTCGTGGACGAGGGAGCGACGACAGGCGATGGCAACCAGGCTGATCGAAGATATCCACTGTAGCACCGGCTCGTCCGCGCACATGGGCGGATTTCGCACGGTGCTGCCCTTCGTGGTCGGGCCAGCCGCTCCCGTCACCCTCCGCTACGAGCTTGCAGGCGATGCATCCGCGCCGCTGCTGATCATCGCTGGCGGCATCTCGGCGGATCGCCACGTCATTGCCAGTCAGGCGCTCCCTTCCGCCGGCTGGTGGGAAGCGCAGAGACCGGTGCTGGCGCCGTTCCGCCGTCTGGCAATCGACTGGATCGGCGCAGTCGGGCGCCTCGACCGACCGATCCATCCCGCCGACCAGGCCCGGGCGCTGCTGCTCCTGCTCGACCATCTTGGCATCGAGCGTGCCGCCGCCTTCATCGGCGCGAGCTACGGCGCGATGGTCGGCATGCAGCTGGCGGCCCTTGCACCAGCCCGTTGCGGCAGGCTGCTGGCGATCAGCGCGGCGCACCGCGCGCATCCCTTCATCACCGCCCAGCGCGCCCTGCAGCGCCAGGCGGTGGAGCTTGGCGAGCGGCTGGGCGACGCGGAGGCAGGCGTGGCGCTCGCCCGCAAGATTGCCATGCTCGCCTACCGCACGCCGGAGGAATTCGCCGACCGCTTCACTGCGCCGCCGCGGCTCGACCGGCACGAGCGCGTGACCTGCTGCGCCGAAGCCTATCTCGATGCGCATGGCACCCGCCACTGCTCGCGGGTCAGCGCCGTCGCCTATCGCCGCCTGTCCGAATCGATCGACCTCCATGCGATCGACCCCGCGGCGATCACCATCCCCGCCGTTTTCGCCGCCGCCCTCGACGACCGGTTGATCCCCGCCGCCGACATTGCGGCGCTCGCCGCCGGCGCTCAGAACGGGCGCTACGTGTCGCTGCCGACGCGGTTCGGCCACGACAGCTTCCTCAAGGAGCAGGCGATAATCGCCGCCCTTCTCACCGACTTCCTCAATGCACTGGAGCCGACGTCATGACCCAACGCCATTTTGCGACCGCGGCGGTGCGTGCCGGGATCGACAGCGACATTGCCTTCGGGGCCGTGGCGCCACCGGTCGTGCTGTCGAGCAACTTCACCTTTGCCGGCTTTGGCGAGAAGCGCGCCTACGACTACAGCCGGAGCGGCAATCCGACCCGCGACCAGCTGGCCGAGGCGCTGGCCGAACTGGAAGGCGGGTGCGGCGCGGTGGTGACGGCGAGCGGCCTTGCGGCGGCAACGCTGGTGCTTCACGCCGTGCTGAAGCCGGGCGACCGCCTGCTCGTTCCGCACGACTGCTATGGCGGAAGCTGGCGCCTGTTCGATGCGCTCAGCCGGCGCGGCCTGTTCACGCTGTCGACGGCCGACTTCACCGACGCCGCGGCGCTGGCCCAAGCGCTTGCAGAAAAGCCAACCTTGGTGTGGATCGAGACGCCTTCCAATCCCCTGCTGCGGATCACGGACCTTGCCGCCACCATCGCCGCCGCCCATGCCGCAGGCGCGCTGGCGGTCGTCGATAACACCTTCCTCTCCCCCGCGCTCCAGCACCCTGTCGAGTTCGGCGCCGATCTCGTGCTTCATTCAACCACCAAATATATCAACGGGCACAGCGACGTGGTCGGCGGGGCGGTGATTGCCAAGGATGCGGTGCTGCTTGGCGAACTGACGTGGTGGGCCAATGCGCTCGGGCTGACGGGCGCACCCTTTGACTCGTTCCTGACGCTGCGTGGCCTGCGGACCCTTCCGGCTCGGGTGCGGATCCATCAGGAAAATGCGGCGGCTGTGACGGCCCTGCTTGCCAATGATGAAGCCGTCCAAGCGGTGCATTATCCCGGCCTCGCCACCCACCCCGGGCATGAGATTGCCGCCCGCCAACAGCTTGGCTTCGGCGCCATGATCTCGTTCGAGCTGAAGGGCGGGGAGCCGGCGGTGCAGGCCTTCCTCGACGGCCTTTCCTGCTTCAGCCTGGCCGAGTCCCTCGGCGGGGTGGAAAGCCTGGTCGCCCACCCGCGCACCATGACCCATGCGGCGATGAGCGAGGAGGCGCTGCAGCGTGCCGGCATCGGTCCGGGCTTGCTCCGGCTGTCAGTGGGGATCGAGGATGCGGACGACCTCCTGGCCGACATTCGACGCGGGCTCGAGCGGGCGGCGGCGGCTGCCGCGACTGCCCAGCCCCGGCTGCGCTGCGCCTGATGGCCTCAGTCGAACCGTTCCTCCAGCCCCAGGCTGCGGCGGGCCGCGGCCGAATGCCCGCGCATCAGGCTTTCGGCGAAGTCCGCCTGGCCCGCCTCGATCGCGTCGATCATGGCGTGATGCTGATGCTGGGCGGACATCAGGATCGGGAAGATCTCGTCCGGCGGAATGCGGTTGAAGGCCACCACGTCCGGGGCGACAAAGGGGATGGAATAAACCCGCTCGATCATGTCTTGCAGAAGGCTGTCGCCTGCGCCGCTGACGACCAGGTGGTGGAACCCCCGGTTCATCGCGGCGTAGCGATCCTCGTCCTCCCGCTCCAGATAGCCCTTGGCGAAGATGGCGTCACCGGCTGTCATCGCCGCGCGCAGTTCGGCCACCACCGGCGCGCGATCCTCGCGAAGCGCGAGCTTGCGGGCGGCATAGCCTTCCAGCACGCAGCGAAGCTCGGTCGCGGCGTAGCTTTCCTCCTTGGTGAAGGCGCGCACCGCAAAGCCGCGCTTGCCCACCGGCTCCAGCAGTCCCTCGCTGGCGAGCACCGGAAGCGCATTGCGGACCGGGGTGCGCGACACGCCGAGCCGTTCGGCCAGCGCCGCTTCGGCGACCCGCGTGCCGGGTTGAAGCACGCCTTCCACGATCAGCTGCCGAATGTGGCGGGCCACGCGGCCGGCCGCGCCATGCCCTTCCGAAATCATGTTTCTGTCCTCGCTCCCTCCCTGCCCCTTAGAAGCGGGGCAGCGCGGCGTCCACCAGCACGTCTGGGGATCCCGCAAATGGCTGCCTGCGAGCCGTGGGTTGACAAGGCCCCGGCTTTATGGAAGCTTTGGGATCCCATGCAAGGTCACGCACTTCTCGCAATCGCTTCCGCGCCCACCCGCGCCGCGGTGTCGCGTGCCGTCCGTGCGACCACCATCATGACCATTATCGCCACAATGCACCCAGGGGGCGCGAGCGGCTGACGTTGGTCTGACAACCAGGTTTCACCCGACCCGCCCTCCACCCGGAGAGCGGGTTTTTTCTTGTCTTCACTCCACTGAAAGCGACCGCAACGATGTCCCAGCTCCTGCCACGCCCCGCCGCTCAAGCGGCAAGACAAGCCCATCCGTCCCTTTGCGTCCTGAAGTTCGGAAGCTCCGTCATGGGGAGTGAGGACGACCTGCCCAAGGTGGTCCAGGAGATCTACCGCCACGTGCGCGAAGGTGAAAAGGTGGTCGCCGTCGTGTCGGCGCTTGCCGGCGAGACCGACGCCCTGCTGGCAGAGGCCGGGCGGGTCGGGGGCGATGCGGCGCCCGCCACCCACGTGGCACGCCTCGCGCGGGTCGGCGAATTGCGTTCCGCAGCGCTGCTCGCTCTCGCGCTGGCCAGGGTCGGGGTGAGCGGAGCGATCCTTGATCCTCACGAGATGAAGCTGGTCGCCGAGGGTCCTGCGCTCGATGCCGACCTCGTCGACCTTGATGCCGATCACGTGCTCCGCCGCTTGCAGGCCGTCGATGTGGTGGTGGTGCCGGGCTTCATCGCCGATCATCCGGACCATGGCGTCGTTACCCTCGGCCGCGGGGGCACCGACCTTTCCGCGGTCTTCTTCGCCGACCGGCTGCAGGCGCACCGCGTCAGGCTGATCAAGGATGTCGACGGGGTGTACGAGGCCGATCCGGTCGCCGTCCCCAATGCGCGCCGCTTCGAGCAGTTGAGCTACGCCGAAGCCGAAGTCGCAAGCGACGGCCTGATCCAGGCCAAGGCGATCAGGGCTGCTGCCGAGAAGAAGGTGCTGGTCGAGGTGGCTGCGCTCGGCTCGTCGGCCGCCACCGTTGTGTCCGACGTTTCGGCGAGGCAATCGGCGCCGGTCCGCGGCGATGCCGTGCGGGTGTCGCTGCTCGGCTGCGGAGCGGTCGGGGGCGGCGTGCTTCACTTGCTCCAGGCGCAGCCGGACCTGTTCGAGGTCGGTCCGGTGCTGGTGCAGCAGCCGCGTGACGTCCGCGCCGCGGACTACACGCTCGACCCCGAGGAGGCCCTTGCGGGCGAGCCGGAGCTGCTCGTCGAACTGATCGGGGGCACCGATCTTGCCGCCGACGCCATGCACCGCGCCCTGTCACGCGGCGCGGAGGTGGTAACCGGCAACAAGGCAGCGCTGGCGAAGCATTGGGACTCGCTCCACGCCTGCGCGGCGCGGCACGGCGGCGGGCTTCGCTTCTCGGCGGCCGTGGGCGGCGGAGCGCCGATCGTTGAAACGCTGCGCCGCTTGAAGGGCGAGGTCGCAGCGGTCGAAGGGGTGATGAACGGCACCTGCAATTTCCTGCTGAGCCGATTGGCGGAAGGGTGGGAGTTCGACCGCGCCCTCGCCACCGCGCAGGAGCTTGGCTTTGCCGAAGCCGACCCGTCGGGCGATGTCGATGGCCATGATGCGGCGGACAAGCTGTCGATCCTGGTCCGCGAGGCGTTCGGCGTTGCCCTGCCGCCCCATCTTATCCCCAAGCAGTCGTTGCGCGACTTGCCCCCCGGCGCGGCGGCGCAAGCGCAAACCCGTCGCGAGGTGCTGAAACAGGTCGGCCGCTGCTGGCTCGATGCTGACGGCGTGGCGCAAGCCTCGGTACGGGTGGAAGCGCTTCCGGCCGATCATGCGCTGGCCGGCGCCCAGAATGAAGAAAATCGCTTCCTTGTGACCGACACGGCGGGCAAACTGCACCAGGTCCATGGAAAGGGTGCAGGGCGATGGCCGACGGCAACCGCGGTTCTGGCCGACGTGTTCGACGCGCGGGCGGCGATCCTGCGCAAGGTCCGTCCAGCCTCCAGCCCCCTGAAGATGAGCGCCTGATGCTGCGTTCGGCCACGGCAAGCGCGCCTGCCAGCATCGGCAATGTCGGGGTCGGCTTCGACATCCTCGGCCTAGCCTTCCCCGCCGCCCGCGATCTCGTCACCGCGCATCGGGTGAACGAGCCGGGCGTCAGGCTGGCGGCGGTTTCCGGGCTCATGACGAAGCTTCCGCAGGAGCCGCACCGGAACACCGCGCTCGCCGCCGCGCAGGCGGTGCTGCGCGCAGCCGGCAACCCTTTCGGCGTGTCCCTGTCGATCGACAAGGGCGTGCCGTTATCGGCGGGCATGGGCGGATCGGCCGCCTCCGCTGTCGCCGCGGCCGCGGCGGTCAGCGCCCTCCTCGACCGTCCCTTCTCCACCGAGGAGTTGCTGCCCTTTGCGATCGAAGGCGAGCGGGCGTCATCCGATCCTCCGCCCTGGGACAATGTGATCGCAAGCCTGCTGGGCGGCCTCGTCCTCGCGGCCGCCGAGGAGCCGCCGTTGATCCGTCGCTTGCCGGTGCCCGATGGCGTCACCGCGCTCCTGTTCCACCCCAGCACGACGGTCGAGACGAGGGCGGCGCGCGCGCTGCTCAGGCCCGAGGTGCCAATGCGGGTGGCGGTGGAGCATAGCCGCCGGGTCGCCGCCTTTGTCGCCGGCTGCGCGCTTGGCGACCTCCGTCTGGTGCGCGCCGGGCTGGAGGATCTGCTGGTGGAACCACAGCGCCGCCACCTCCTGCCCTGCCTGCCCGACATCCAGCACGCCGCCCTGGCCGCTGGCGCGCTCGGCTGCTCCTTCTCGGGCTCCGGCCCCTCGGTCTTCGCGCTTGCCGAGGAGAGAAGAGCCGACGCGGTGGAAAAGGCGATGCAGGACGCGTTCGCCGCCGCCGACATGCCTGCGACCGCTTACCGGGCGCCGCTCGGCAGCGACGGCGTGAAGGTCCTTGCGCAGGACCATGGGCGCGTGGCGGCGTGAAGTTCGTCAGTAGCCGAGCCTCGACTGCGCAAGTGACGCTGTCCGAGGCGCTCCGCCTTGGCGCCGCGCCCGATGGCGGCCTGTTCATGCCGACGCATATCCCGGTGCACGAACCGGGCAGCCTGGAAAGCAGTCAGCCGCTCGCCGGCTTCGCCGCAGATTGGCTGCGGCCGTTCTTTGCCGGCGATCCCCTCGCCGGCGACCTCGACGCCATTTGCGCCGAGGCGTTCACCTTACCAGTGCCGCTGGTGGCACCGTTCGGTCCAGACAGCAGCCTTCGTTCGCTGGAGCTCTTCCATGGACCCACCGGCGCCTTCAAGGATTTCGGCGCCCGTTTCCTCCTGGCCTGTTTCGACCGGCTGGCGGGGGACGAGCCACTCACGGTGCTGGCCGCCACCTCCGGCGATACGGGCGGGGCGGTAGGCTGCGCGGCGGAGGGCAGGCGCTCGGCCCGTGCGGTCATCCTCTATCCAAGGGGCCGCGTGTCGCCGTTTCAGGAACGCCAGCTCACCTGCTGGGGCGACCAGGTCACTGCGGCCGAAGTGGACGGCGACTTCGACGACTGCCAGCGCCTGGTGAAGGGCGCCTTCGCCGACCAGGGGCTATGCGGCGAGCATCAGCTGACCTCCGCCAATTCGATCAACCTCGGCCGCCTTCTGCCGCAAGCCGCTTATTGCGCCCATGCCGCGTTCGAGGCTGCGGCGGCGTGTCCGGCACGCCGCCCCGGGTTCCTCATTCCCAGCGGCAACCTTGGCCATGGCTTCGCGCTTCTGCTGGCCCGCGCAATGGGCGCGCCGGTCGGGCCGGTGATCCTTGCCACCAACGAGAACCGCACCCTCCTCGACTGGCATCTTGAGGGCCATTATCGGGCACGACCGTCCGTCGCGACGCTGGCAAACGCCATGGACGTCGGCAATCCCAGCAATTTTGAGCGGCTCGCGGCGCTCGACCCGCAGGCCCGCAAGGTGACGGTGGAACTGGTGGACGACACCGCCATCCGCCACCGCATCGCAGCGGACTACAGGGCAAGCGGCTATGTCTGGTGCCCGCATTCGGCCATCGCCGCCGAGGCCTGGCACCGGCTAGCCCCGGCACTGCAGGACGAGCGCCTGTGGGTCGCGGCGGCGACCGCGCATCCGTTCAAGTTCGCCGAAACCGTGGAGCCGCTGATCGGTCGAGCGGTAGAACCGAGCCCTGCCCTTTCCGCCATCGCCGGGCGCCCCACCGCCAAGGTTCGTATTCCGGCCGACCTGCCCGCCCTCCGCGACCTGCTCGCGCGGCAGCGGGTCCTCGCCTAGCTAGGCAGGGTCACGGCGCCCAAGGAGGCGGAGCTGACGGCGGCGGCATATTTCGCGAAGGCACCGGTGGCTTCGGGCGACACGGGCCATTCCCGCATGGGACGTGCCGCCAGGTCGGCAGTCGTATCGACCACCCTTTGCTCGACATCGATGAGGATGATGTCGCCGTCCTCGACCAGTCCGATCGGTCCGCCGCGCGCGGCCTCGGGCGAGACATGCCCAACCATGAAGCCGTAAGTGGCCCCCGAGAAACGTCCGTCAGTGATCAGCGCCACATCGTCGCCGAGGCCGCGTCCCTGGATCGCGGCAGTGACGCCCAGCATCTCTCGCATGCCAGGCCCGCCGGCTGGTCCTTCGCCGCGGATCACCACCACGTCGCCCGCCTCGATCAGACCGGCGGTGACCGCGGCGAAGGCGGCCTCCTCCCCGTCGAACACGCGCGCGGGCCCCTCGAACCGGAGCTTGCCGTGGCCGGCGAGCTTCACCACGCAGCCGTCGGGCGCGATGTTGCCGTAGCAGATGCCGAAGCCGCCCCGCTCCTTGATCGGGCGGTCGGCGGTGACGATCACCTCCTGGCCAGGCGCCTCGGGCGCGTCGCTGAAGACTTCGAACAGGCTCTTGCCCGTGACGGTGGGCGCGTCCTCGATCAGCCCCGCTTCCATCAGGCGCCGGCCAAGCAGCGCCGTTCCACCCGCCGCTGACATGTCCGGCGCCATGAAGCGGCCACCTGGCTTCAGATCGGCGATGACGGGCGTCGCGCGCGAAATGTCGTCGAACAGGTCGATGCTGAAATCGGCTGGCGGAATCCCCGCCTCCCGCGCGATCGCCAGCAAATGGAGAATGAGGTTGGTCGACCCGGCGGTGGCGGTGCCGGCCACGGCGGCGTTGCGCAGGGCACGCGCGGTGATCAGCTGGCGCGCGTTGCGCCCGGCCCGAAGCGCTTCCACCGTCAGCCGCCCCGCCTTTCGCGCCGCCTCCGCCTTTTCGGCGAGCACGGCGGGAATGTCGTTGAGGCCCATCGGCGACAGCCCAAGAAAGCTCATCGCAAGCGCCATGGTGTTGGCGGTGAACTGCCCGCCGCAGGCACCCGCGCCGGGACAGGCCGCGGCCTCCACCTCGCGCAGTTCGGCATCGTCGATCCCGCCCGCGCTATGCTGGCCGACCGCCTCGAACACATCCTGGATGGTGATCGCCTTGCCGGCGTGACGGCCCGGGAGGATCGACCCGCCGTAGAGGATGACGCTCGGCAGATCGAGGCGGGCGGCCGCCATCGCCGCGGCGGGAATGGTCTTGTCGCACCCGACGATGAACAGCACCGCGTCCATGGAATGGCCGCGCACCGCCAGTTCGGCGCTGTCTGCGATCACCTCCCGGCTCATCAGCGATGCGCGCATGCCGCGCGTACCCATCGCGATCCCGTCGGTCACCACGATGGTGTTGAACTCGATCGGGGTCGCCCCGGCCGCCTTGATGCCTTCCGCCGCATGGGCGGCAAGGTCGCGCAGGTGCATATTGCAGGGGGTGACGTTGGAATAGCTGTGGACGATCGCCACCATGGGCCTCGCAAGCGCTTCAGCGTCGAAGCCGGCGGCGTGAAGCATCGCCCGTGCCGGCGCTCGCGAGGGGCCCTCCACCATCTCCCGCGAGGGTAGCTTTCCGTTCTGCGCCATATTCCGAAGCTCACCCCATTCGCTTGCCTGCACCACTGTTGAAGCACGGCCACGATTTCGACGAAAGGGTCAAAAGGGATACCTTCGAACCATATTTCGCTTGCAACGGGTGCGGGGCGCAAGCATACGAAGGTTGTTCGGGATCCCATTTCGGGGCCGCAACAGGGATCGGATCGCTTCAATGCACATGCTCACCACCGCCACGAACATCATGTTTATCGCGACAGCCGACGTGCGCCTTCCGCTCGTATCGCTTGTACTTACCAAGCGACATGGAGGAGCGACCTGAGGTCCCAGTCCGCACCCGGACACAAGGATTTCCAAGGCCCCCGCTCCCCACCCGGAGCGGGGGTTTTTCTTTTTCGAGGCAAAAGGAAGACCCGATGGAACGCATCTTTACCGACGAAGACGCCCGCACCGATGCCCTGCGCGGAGCGACGGTCGCGGTGATCGGCTATGGCAGCCAAGGCCGGGCCCACGCCCGCAACCTGCGTGACAGCGGTTATCGGGTAATCGTCGGCGCCCGCGAAGGCGGCGGGGCGGAAGCACGGGCAAAGGCGGATGGCTTCGCGACCCACTCTCCCGCCGAGGCAGCCAAGGCCGCCAAGCTGGTCTGCCTGCTCACCCCGGACATGGCGCACCGCCAGGTCTATGCGGAGGCTATCGCGCCGAACCTGCAGCCGGGCGGAGCGCTGCTGGTCGCGCACGGTTTCTCGGTCCTTTACGGAGAGATCCAGCCGCGCCACGACATCGACGTCATCCTGGTCGCGCCCAAGGGACCCGGCGATCTCGTCCGCCGGGAATATGAGATCGGGCGCGGCGTGCCCTGCCTGTTCGCGGTCGAGCAGGACGCCAGCGGCGAAGCGCGCGCCCGCGCTTTATCTTATGCTCGCGGCATCGGCGGCACCCGCGCCGGCGCGATCGAGACCAGCTTTCGCGAGGAAACCGAAACCGACCTGTTCGGCGAACAGGCCGTCCTGTGCGGCGGCGCGACCGAGCTGGTTGCGGCAGGCTTCAAGACGCTGGTCGACGCCGGCTACAAGCCGGAGGTCGCCTATTTCGAATGCCTCCACGAACTGAAGCTGATCGTGGACCTCATGTACGAAGGCGGCTTCCAGAAGATGCTGCACTTCGTGTCCGAAACCGCCAAGTACGGCGACTTCGTGTCCGGCCCGCGGGTCATCAATGACGAAACTCGGGCGCGCATGTGCGAAGTGCTCGGCGACATCCAGAGCGGCGCCTTCGCGCGCCAGTGGATCGCCGAAAATGCCGCGGGCAAGCCGGAATACCGGCGCATGTGGGACGCCGACCTCGCCCAGCCGATCGAGCAGGTCGGCGCCAGGCTCCGCAAGCACATGGCATGGCTGCAGCAGGGCTCGTCCCCGGCGGCACCAGCCGCAGCGCAACCGCGATCCAAGGCAGCCTGACCCATGCCCTCTCCAGCGCACAGGCTGCCCGTTCCGGAAGCCGAGACCATCTCGGGGGCGCGGCTCGTCGTCGAAGCGCTGGAGCGCGAGGGGGTGGAGTATATCTTCGGTTACCCCGGCGGCGCGATCATGCCGGTCTACGATGCGCTGACGAGGTCCAGCCTCACGCACATCCTGGTCCGTCACGAGCAGGCGGCAGCGCTGGCGGCCGATGCCTATGGCCGCGTCACGGGGCGCCCCGGCGTGTGCCTCGCCACTTCGGGGCCGGGCGCCACCAACCTCATCACCGGCATTGCCAATGCGTTCATGGACAGCGTGCCAATGGTGGCGATCACCGGCCAGGTCCCGACGCCCCTGATGGGGACCGACGCCTTCCAGGAAATCGACATCTTCGGCCTGACACTGCCGATCGTGAAGCACAGCTTCATCGTTCGCGATGCAGCCGACATCCCGGATGTCTTCGCCGAAGCCTTCCGGATCGCGGCGAGCGGACGACCGGGGCCGGTGCTGATCGACCTGCCCAAGAACGTCACCAACGGCACCGCGCCGCGCAGGGAAGCGCACTTCCAAGCGGCGGAAGAAGACTCCTTCGACCGCGACGCCATCGCCGCTGCCGAAGCGCTGATCGCCGCCTCGGCCAAGCCGCTCCTCTATGTCGGAGGCGGCGTCGCGATCGCCCGCGCCGAGGACGCCCTACGCCGCTTCGTCGCGCGTACGTCCATTCCGTCGGTCGCAACCCTCAAGGGCCTCGGGGCAATCCCGACCGACGATCCCACCTTCATCGGCATGCTCGGCATGCACGGCACGCGCGCGGCCAATCACGCGGTCGAGGAATGCGACCTGCTGATCTGCACCGGCGCACGGTTCGACGACCGGGCGACCGGCAAGCTCGACAGCTTTGCGCCCGGTGCGAAGGTCATCCACCTCGACGCCGACCGCTCGGAGATCGGCAAGCTGCGCCGCGCCGAGGTCGGGTTCGCGGGCAATATCGGCGCGGCACTGGATGCCCTGCAAGCCCGGCCGGACGTCGCCAGCTGGCTCACCCATTGCCAGGGTCAGAAGCGCCTGTGGGCTCCTCGCTACGATGCCCCCGGGCAGGGCATCTATGCCCCGGCCTTGCTCAAGACCCTCGCGGACAAGGCCGGCGACCGCGCCATCTTCACCTGCGACGTCGGGCAGCACCAGATGTGGGTGGCGCAGCATTGCCGCTTCTCGCGCCCGCAGGCCCATCTCACCAGCGGCGGCCTCGGCACCATGGGCTATGGCGTGCCCGCAGGCATTGGCGCCCTCCTCGCTGAACCGGACGCGACCGTCATTACCGTTTCGGGCGACGGCTCGTTCATGATGAATGTGCAGGAACTGGCGACGCTGCGCCGCTACCGCCTGCCGCTCAAGATCGTCCTCATCGACAATTCGCAACTCGGCATGGTCCGGCAGTGGCAGGAATTGTTCTTCGAGGAGAATTTCTCGGAGATCGACCTCAGCGATAATCCCGATTTCTCGGAAGTTGCCCATTCCTTCGGAATCGAGGCTTTCACCATCGACCACCGCTCCGAGGTCGCCGGCGGGATCGACCGCCTGCTCGGCACCAGCGGCCCGATCCTGATGCACGTGCGGATCGACCCGCGCGAGAATGTCTGGCCGTTGGTCCCGCCCAACAGCGCCAATGTCGAAATGATGGAGAAACGCTGGTGACCGCCCGCCTGCATGTGGACTTCCGCCCGGCTGAAGGCGCCATGCTGCGCATCCTGGGCCTGATCGAGCGGCGTGGCTACCGCATCCGCGAACTCACCCTTGCCGAGCAGCAGGCGCGTTCCTCGCTCTCGATCCTGATCGAACCGCGTGACGACGGGCGCCGGCCCGAGATCGTCGCTAGGCAGGTCCGCAACCTGTTCGATGTCTCCGCCGTCACACTCAACCCCACGCCATCCACGGTGCCAGCATGAGCCGCATTCTGATCTTCGACACGACCCTGCGCGATGGCGAACAGGCGCCGGGCTTTTCGATGCAGCCAGACGCAAAGCTGCGCATGGCCCGGGCGCTCGCCGCCCTCAGGGTCGACGTGATCGAAGCGGGGTTCGCCGCCTCCTCTCCTGCCGATGCGCAATCGATCATGGACATCGCCGCTGGCGTCGAGGGCCCGATCATCTGCTCGCTGGCGCGCGCCACCCGGCCCGATATCCTTGCCTCCGCCACCGCCCTTTCCCCGGCCAGCGCCAAGCGGGTGCATGTGTTCATCGGAACCAGCCCGCTCCACCGCGAGGCCAAGCTGCGGATGACCCGGGAGCAAGTGCTCGAAGCCATCCGAAGCTCGATCGCCTTTGCCCGCGATCACTTCGAGGACGTGGAATTCTCCGCCGAGGACGCCATCCGCACCGAGCGCGACTTCCTGGCCGAAGCCCTGTCGGTCGCCGCGGCCGAAGGTGCCACGACACTCAACGTCCCCGACACCGTCGGCTACACCACGCCCGAAGAGATCACCGATCTGTTCCGCTTCCTGGATGGCGCCGTGGACCGCTCCGACCAGGTCATCTTCTCCACCCACTGCCACGACGACCTCGGCATGGCCGTCGCCAACTCCCTCGCCGCGGTAAGGGGCGGCGCTCGCCAGATCGAATGTGCGGTCAATGGCATCGGCGAACGCGCCGGCAACTGCGCGCTTGAGGATGTCGTGATGGCGCTGCGCACGCGCCAGGACTTCTACCAGCTGGAGACCAACATCGATTCCAGCCGGATCATCGCGGCAAGCCGGACCCTGTCGCAGATCACCAATGCCCCGCCGCCGCGCAACAAGGCCATCGTCGGCGCCAACGCCTTCGCGCATGAGGCCGGCATCCACCAGCACGGCGTGCTGCAGAACCGCGCGACCTACGAGATCATGAAGCCCGAGGACATCGGGCTGGTCACCGAAAGCATCGTGCTCGGCAAGCACAGCGGACGCCACGCGCTCGCCGCCCGCGCCCGAGCCCTCGGCGTGGTGCTCGAAGGCGAGCAACTCGACCGCACCTTCGTGGCCTTCAAGCTGGTCGCCGACGAGGTCGGCATCGTCGATACCGCCAAGCTCGCCGCCCTGCTGGCGGAGGTCAGCACGCACCGCCCCCAAGCCTCGTGGAAGCTGACCAAGGTCGACATCCGCAGTCCCATCTCCGCCAACGCCTGGCCGGTGGCCCGGGTCGAGCTCGACCATGGCACCCGCGGACGGGTCACGGACGTCGCCAGCGCGCCCGGAGCGCTCGATGCCGCCTTTGCCGCAGTCAGCCAGATGATGGGTGCCTCGGCCCGCGTCGACAGCCTGGAGATGCAGTATATCGCCGCCGACCCGGACGAGCCCGCGGCGGACGGCCAGGGCGCCAGCGTGCTGGTCGAAATGACGGTGGAGGTCGCCGGCGAGATCTACGCCGGACGCGCCCGGGCGCGCGACATCCTTCCCTGCTGCGTGTCGGCCTATATCGACGCGGTCAGCAACGCGCAGGCGATCCAGCACATGACCGCCATCCACCGCGAACAGGAGCAAGCCGCATGATACACATTGCGGTTCTCCCCGGCGACGGCATCGGCCCCGAAGTGACGCGGGAAGCGGTCGCCTGCCTTCAGCTGCTTTCGGCCGAACGCGACCTTGGCCTCAGCTTCACCACCCATGCGTTCGGCGGCGCCGCGATCGACAGCCACGGCGATCCCCTGCCCGCGCCGACCCTGCACGCCTGCCGCGAAGCCGATGCCATCCTCCTCGGCGCGGTTGGCGGCGAGCGCTGGAACGGCTGCCTGGTCACTCCGGAGGCCGGGCTGCTCCGGATCCGTTCCGAGCTGGGCCTGTTCGCCAACCTTCGCCCGGTGCGGGTGCTCGGGGACGGCGCATGGTCGCCGCTTCGACCCGAGGTCGCATCCGACGCTGACATCCTCGTGGTCCGCGAACTCACCGGCGGCATCTACTATGGCGAGCACCGCCTCGCCGAGCGTAAGGCGTCGGACCTCTGCACCTACAACCGCGATCAGATCGAGCGGGTCGCCCATTTCGCCTTCCGCGCGGCACGGTCGCGTGGCGGCAAGGTGACGCAGGTCGACAAGGCCAATGTGCTCGCGACCTCGAAGCTGTGGCGGGCAACGTTGAACGACGTCGCCGCCGCCTACCCCGATGTCGCGCTGGAGCATTGCTACGTCGACGCCTGCGCCATGCAGGTCATCACCGAGCCTCGCCGCTTCGACGTGATCCTGACCGAGAACCTGTTCGGCGACATCCTGTCCGACCTTCTGTCAGTGATCGGCGGCTCGATCGGGCTGCTAGGTTCGGCCAGTCTCGGCACTGGCGGCCCGGCGCTGTTCGAGCCCATTCATGGCTCGGCCCCGCAAATTGCCGGCCTCGATATCGCCAACCCCGCGGGCGCGATCGCCAGCGCCGCGATGATGCTCGACGAGCTCGGCCTCGGCGACAGCGGCGCGGTGTTGCGGGAAGCTCTGGAGGCCACCTTGCTGTCCGGCTGTCGCACACCCGATCTTGGTGGGGACGCCAGCACCACCTCCTTCGGCGCGGAGGTGCGGAGCCGATTGCGGGTCCGGGCACGCCGCGACAACGGGCTGAGGAACCTGTTCATGTCCAACCGGGGCTGCTGCGGATGAGCGCCCGCCCCCGCACCATGTACGAGAAGATCTGGGACGATCATGTGGTGGAGCGCCGCGACGACGGTACCTGCCTCCTCTACATCGATCGCCACCTCATCCACGAAGTGACATCACCCCAAGCGTTCGAGGGGCTGCGCGCGGCAGGGCGACGGGTGCGCCGTCCCGACCTGACGCTGGCCGTCCCCGACCATAATCTGCCAACCACTCCGCGCCTGCGCCACAACGGCGGCCCCCTGCTGGTCGACGATCCCGCCAGCGCCGCCCAGCTCCAGGCGCTGGAAGAGAATGCAGCCGAGTTCGGGGTGCCCTACATCGATGCGCTGGCGGCAGAGCAGGGCATCGTGCACGTGGTCGGCCCCGAACAGGGCTTCACCCTTCCCGGCACCACCATCGTCTGCGGCGACAGCCACACCGCCGCCCACGGCGCCCTGGGTGCACTGGGGTTCGGCATCGGCACCACCGAGGTCGAGCATGTGCTCGCGACGCAGACCCTTCTGCTGAAGCCCTCCCGGACGTTGGAGGTTCGCGTCGACGGCGAGCTTGCCGCCGGGGTGACACCCAAGGATCTCATTCTTCACATCATTGCCCGGCTTGGCGTCGGGGGCGGCGCCGGCCACGTCATCGAGTTTCGCGGCACCACCTTCGAGGCCATGAGCATCGAAGGGCGGCTCACGGTTGCCAACATGGCGATCGAGGCTGGTGCGCGGTCCGGCCTCATTGCGCCGGACGACAAGACCTTCGCCTATCTGAAAGGGCGGCCGCGCGCGCCTCGCGGAGAAGCGTGGGAGCGGGCAGTCGAACGCTGGCGGGCGCTTCGCACCGACGACGGCGCCACCTTCGACAAGTCGCTCCGCATCGCCGCACAGGACGTGTCACCGACCGTCACCTGGGGGACCTCACCCGACCAGGCGCTGCCGATCGACGCGCGAGTGCCCGACCCGGCCGCTTACGCCGACCCGGCCCGGCGGGAGGAAGCGTCACGCGCCCTCGCCTACATGGGGCTGTCGCCCGGCCAGCGGCTTCAGGACATCGCCATCGAACATGTCTTCATCGGCAGTTGCACCAACAGCCGGATCGAGGATCTGCGCGCCGCTGCCCTGGTCCTCCACGGCCGCCGGCTCCATCCGCGGATCCGCCAGGCACTGGTCGTGCCGGGGTCCGGCCTCGTTCGCCGCCAGGCCGAAGCCGAAGGGCTCGACCGCATCTTCCTTGCAGCAGGCTTCGAGTGGCGCGAACCGGGCTGCTCCATGTGCCTGGCGATGAACCCGGACAAGGTGCCGCCGGGCGAACGCTGCGCATCGACCTCCAACCGCAATTTTGTCGGCAGGCAGGGCCCGGGCGCCCGCACCCACCTCATGTCGCCGGCTATGGCCGCCGCCGCTGCCGTCACCGGAAGGCTGACCGACGTCCGAACGCTGGCGCCGGCGGGGCGGGAGCTTGCCGCATGACCCCCTTTTACAAGGTGCGGGGCCGCGCTTATCCGCTGCCGCTCGACAATATAGACACCGATCTCATCATCCCGGCCGAGCACCTCAAGACCATCTCGCGTGCCGGCCTTGGCCGCCATGCCTTCCAGGCCCTCCGCCTGGAGCCCGGCAGCCCGTTTGACGATCCCCGCTTTGTCGGCGCGCCGATCCTCCTGGCGCTCGCCAACTTCGGCTGCGGGTCGAGCCGCGAACATGCCGCTTGGGCGCTTGCCGACATGGGCATCCGCGCGGTCGTCGCGATCAGCTTCTCGGATATATTCGCCAGCAACGCGTTCAAGAACGGCATCGCCGCCATCAGCCTCGCCCCGGCCTCCATCGCAGCGCTCATCGCCTCGGCGGCCGAGCATGAGATCAGCGTCGATCTCGAGCAACAGCTGGTCAGTTCGTCCGACGGCCACGTCTTCCCGTTCGCCATGGACCCGTTCCGGCGCGAGTGCCTGCTGTCCGGACAGGACGAGATCGCGCTGACCCTCAGGAGCGAAGCGGCGATCAGCGCCTTTGAACGGAGACGCGACCTCGCTCAGGCTTGAGCCAGCGCCTCATGAACGGCGGCCGCGCAGTCGCGGCCCTCACGGATCGCCCACACCACAAGGCTCTGCCCGCGCCGTGCATCGCCGCACGCGAACACGCGTGGACGGCTGGTGCTGAAGCGGATTGCGTCCGCCGCGATTACCCCGCCTTCACCCTCGATGCCGGTCGCTTCGAACGGGAACGACACCCCAGTGAAGCCCATGCCGAGCAGCACCAGATCGGCCTTGAGCTCGAAGTCGGAACCCTTGACCTCCTCCAGCCGGCCGCCGTTCCAGCGAACCCGCTTGCAGCGCAGCGCCTGGACGCAGTCGCCGCCGATGAACTCCGTCGTCAGCACCGAGAAGTCCCGTTCGCAGCCTTCCTCCTGGCTCGACGACGTGCGCAGCCGGACGGGCCACAGCGGCCAGGTCAGCGCCTTGTTCTCATGCGCTGGCGGCTGCGGCATGATCTCGAGCTGGGTCACCGACGCGGCTCCCTGGCGATTGGCAGTACCGATGCAGTCGGAGCCGGTGTCGCCTCCTCCGATCACCACCACATGCTTGCCCATCGCGCTGATCGTGCCCGCCGGGGCCGCCACTTCCTCCGGATCGCCGGCCACGCGCCGGTTCTGCTGCGCCAGATAGTCCATGGCGAAATGGATGCCGGGCAGCTGACGTCCCGGCACCTCCAGGTCGCGCGGCCGCTCGGCCCCGACCGCCAGCACCACCAACTCATAATCGTCCAGCAGCCGGTCGAGCGGCAGGTCCTCCCCGACCTCGACATTGGTGCGGAACAGCACCCCTTCGCGCTCCATCTGCGCGACGCGGCGGTCGATCAGCGCCTTTTCCAGCTTGAAGTCCGGGATGCCGTAGCGGAGCAGCCCGCCGATCCGGTCCGTCTTCTCGAACACCGTGGCATTGTGCCCCATCCGCGCCAATTGCTGCGCGCAGGCGAGGCCCGCCGGCCCTGAACCCACGACGGCGATCCGCCGCCCGGTGCCGCGCGACGCCAGCCGCGGCTTGACCCACCCTTCGCGAAAGCCGCGATCGGCGATCTCGCATTCGATGGTCTTGATCGTCACCGGCCGGTCCTCGATGTTCAGCGTGCAGGCTGCCTCGCAGGGCGCAGGACAGACCCGGCCCGTGAACTCAGGAAAGTTGTTGGTGGCGTGCAGCCGGTCGAGCGCGGCGTGCCAGTCCTCGCCGGTGACCAGATCGTTCCAGTCGGGGATCAGGTTGTTCACCGGGCAGGCCGAGTGGCAAAAGGGAATGCCGCAATCCATGCAGCGTTCGGCCTGGCGGGCGACGGCGCCGCTGGGCAGCGGCTCGACGAACTCGTTCCAGCCCTTCAGCCGCTCGGCCACGGGCCGGTAGGACCGGTCCTGCCGCTCTACGTCAAGAAAGCCGGTGGGGTTGTTCATGGCCTTACTCCGCCGCCACTGCGAGAGCGAGCGCGCGGCGATATTCGTGCGGCATGACCTGCACGAACTGTGCCGACCAGCGCTCCCAATCATCAAGTATCCGCGCCGCCCGACTGCTCCCGGTGGCGGCATGGTGCCGCTCGATGAGGTTGCGGACGAACGCCGGATTCTCCAGCTCCTCAAGCGCCACACCGGCAAGATTGCACTGCGCCTCGAGCCGCCGGTCCGGATCCCAGACATAGGCAATGCCGCCCGACATTCCCGCCGCGAAGTTGCGCCCGACTGGCCCCAGCACCACCACCGACCCGCCGGTCATATACTCGCAGCCATGGTCGCCCGTCCCCTCGACCACTGCCGTGGCGCCGCTGTTGCGGACGGCGAAGCGCTCTCCCGCCACACCGGCCAGGAACGCCTCGCCCGATGTCGCCCCATAGAGGCAGGTGTTGCCGACGATAATGTTCGCCGCCGCGTCGCGGGCCGAACCGAGCGGCTGCCGCACGATAAGCCGGCCGCCGCTCAGCCCCTTGCCGACATAGTCGTTGCCGTCGCCCACCAGTTCCAGCGTCAGTCCGCGCGCCAGGAACGCGCCGAAGCTCTGCCCGGCCGTGCCAGTCAGGGTCACGTGGAGCGAGCCGTCGGGCAGCCCTTCGTGGCCGAACCGCCGCGCGATCTCGCCCGATGCGAATACCCCCACCGAACGATCGCTGTTCCCCACTGCAAGATCGAGGCGGGCCGGCGTGCCGCGGTCCAGCGCCGCCACGATCTCCTCGTCGATCCGCCGGTGGACCGCCGCGCGAACCGTACGCCCGAAGCGGCGCGGAGCGTTAGGGTCCTGGCGGTGCAACAGGCGCGACAGGTCGACGCCGCTCGCCTTGCTGCCCTCATCAGCGAGGCGCGGCTCAAGAAGATCGGTGCGCCCGATCATCTCGTCGAGCGAGCGCAGGCCAAGCCCGGCCATGATCGCCCTCAACTCCTCCGCCACGAAGAAGAAGTAGTTGATGACATGCTCGGGCGCGCCGGTGAACTTGGCGCGCAGCCGCGGGTCCTGCGTCGCGATGCCGACCGGGCAGGTGTTGAGGTGGCACTTCCTCATCATGATGCAGCCGGCCGCGATCAGCGGCGCAGTGGCGAAGCCGAACTCGTCCGCGCCGAGCAGCGCTGCAATGGCGACGTCGCGGCCGGTGCGAAGCCCGCCATCCGCCTGCAACGTGACCCGGTCGCGAAGGCCGTTCATGACCAGGGTCTGTTGCGCCTCGGCCAAGCCAAGCTCCCACGGCGAACCGGCGTGGGTCAGCGAGGTCAGCGGCGAGGCCCCCGTCCCGCCGTCATAACCCGAGATGGTGACGTGGTCGGCGGTGCACTTCACCACGCCCGCCGCGACGGTGCCGACGCCCGCCTCCGACACCAGCTTCACCGATACACGCGCGGCCGGGTTCACCTGGCGGAGATCGTGGATCAGCTGGGCCAGGTCCTCGATCGAGTATATGTCGTGGTGTGGCGGCGGGGAGATGAGGCCCACTCCCGGCGTTGAAAAACGGACCGCCGCGATATGCGCGTCGACCTTGTGCCCGGGCAGCTGGCCACCCTCGCCCGGCTTGGCCCCTTGCGCGATCTTGATCTGCAACTCGTCGGCATTGACCAGATAGTCGGCGGTGACTCCGAAGCGGCCCGAGGCGACCTGCTTGATGGCGGAGCGTTCGTCGGTGCCGAAGCGCTCCCGCTCTTCGCCGCCCTCGCCCGTGTTCGACTTGCCGCCGATCCGGTTCATCGCCCTGGCCAGCGTGGTATGCGCCTCGCGGCTGATCGACCCGAAGCTCATGGCACCCGTCACGAAGCGGCGCACGATGGCCGACGCGGGCTCCACCTCCTCGATCGGCACTGCTGGACCCGCAGAGCGAAATTCGAGCAGGCCGCGCAGGCTCAGCAATCGGCGGCTCTGCGCGTTCATCTCCTCGGCAAACGCCCGGTAACGATCGGGCAGGTTGCCGCGCACGGCATGCTGCAAGTTGCCGATGCCGGTCGCGGTCCAGGCATGCGCTTCGCCGCCTGCCCGCAACGCATAGTGGCCGCCGACGTTCAGGGACGGCACCACCGGTGCATGGGCGGCACGGTGGCGCTCGGCGCTCTCGGCGGCGATCTCGCCCAGCCCCGCGCCTTCGATGCTAGTCGAGGTGCCGGTGAAATAACGCTCGACGAAGCTGCTGTTCAGCCCCACCGCATCGAAGATCTGCGCACCGCAATAGCTCTGGAAGGTGGAGATCCCCATCTTCGACATGACCTTGAGCAGGCCCTTGTCGATCGCCTTGATGTAATTGGCGCGGCCCTGTTCGGCGGTGATCTCGATCTTGCCGCGCCCGCACAGGTCGTCGATCACGTCAAAGGCGAGCCAGGGGTTGACCGCCTCGGCGCCGTAGCCCGCCAGCACGCAGAAATGGTGCACCTCGCGCGCTTCGCCGGTCTCGACTACCAGGCCGGTCTGCATCCTCAGCCCCTGACGGATCAGGTGGTGGTGGACCGCCCCGGTGGCGAGCGCAGCGGGAATGGGAATGCGGTTCTCACCTTCTTTGCGGTCGGACAGGATGAGGACGTTGATGTCGGCCAGCACCGCCTCGGTCGCTTCCCAGCACAGTCGTTGGATCGCGGCCTCGAGGCTTTGCGCATCGCCTCCGCTCGGCCAGGTGGCGTCCAGGGTCGCGGTGCGGAACGCCCCGTCCAGCGTGTTGTGGATGGAGCGGATCTTTTCCAGATCCTCGTTGGTGAGGATGGGCTGGCTTACCTCCAGCCTTTTGTGCGTGCCGGCATTGCGCCCCAGCAGATTGGGCCGTGGCCCGATCATGGAGACGAGGCTCATCACCATGCTTTCGCGGATCGGGTCGATCGGCGGATTGGTGACCTGCGCGAAGCTCTGCTTGAAGTAATCGTAGAGCAGCCGCGGGCGCGCCGACAGCACCGCCAGCGGCGTGTCCGTGCCCATCGACCCGATCGGATCGTCGGCTTGGCTCGCCATCGGACTCAGGAACAGGCGTAAGTCCTCGTCGGTATAGCCGAAGCTCAGCTGCGTGCGGCGGAACACCTCGTCGCTTGGCGGGCGCGGCACCGGATTGTCGCCGCCCGGCAAATCGCGAAGGTTGAACTGCGTCTCCTTCAGCCACTCGCCATAAGGCTCGGCCTCGGCCAGCTCGGCCTTTACTTCCTCATCCTCGACGATGCGCTGTTTGGCGAAGTCGATCAGCAGCATCTTACCCGGCTGAAGGCGCCACTTGCGGACGATCTTCTCCTCGGGGATCGGCAGCACGCCCGATTCCGACGCCATCACCACCAGGTCGTCGTCGGTGACCAGGAAGCGCGCGGGCCGCAGGCCATTGCGGTCGAGCGTGGCGCCGATCTGCCGCCCGTCGGTAAAGGCGATGGCGGCGGGACCGTCCCACGGCTCCATCAGCGCGGCATGATATTCGTAAAAGGCGCGCCGCTTCGGATCCATGAGCTCGTTGCCCGCCCACGCTTCCGGGATCAGCAGCATCACCGCGTGCGGCAGCGAATAGCCGCCCGCGATCAGCAGCTCGAGCGCATTGTCGAGGCAGGCGGTGTCCGATTGCCCATGCGGGATGATTGGCCACAGCTTGTCGAGATCGGCGCCCAGTAGCGGGCACTCCAGCGTCCGTCGCCGTGCGTTCATCCAGTTCACGTTGCCGCGCACCGTGTTGATCTCGCCATTGTGCGCGATGAACCGGTAGGGATGAGCCAGCCTCCAGCTGGGGAAGGTATTGGTCGAGAAGCGTTGGTGCACCATCGCCAGCGCCGAGCGGGTCAGCGGATTGCGCAGGTCCTCGTAAAACCCTCCGACCTCGTCGGGCAGCAGCATGCCCTTGTAGACGAGCGTCCGGGTCGAGAAGCTGGCGATGTAGAAGTCGGCGAGACCCGGCAGTTCCTTCGCCCGAGCGAGCGACTGGAGCGGGTTCAGCGTCTGCTTGCGGATGGTCAGCAGCTTGCGCTCGAACGCATCCTGGTCGCGCACCTCCAGACCGCGGCCGACGATCGCCTGGCGGATTACGGGAACGGTTGCGCGGACGCTTCCGCCGAGATCGCTGATATCCACCGGGACGTCGCGCCAGCCGATCAGCCGCTGGCCTTCCTTGTGCACCAGATGCTCAAGCCGCTCTTCCGCCACCGCGCGGCTGTCGGCGCAGGTGGGGAGAAAGCACATCGCGACCGCATAGTCTCCGGCCGGCGGCAGTTCGACATCCTCGCCATCCGCCCAGTCGCGCAGCAGGTCGTCAGGCATCTGGATCAGGCACCCGGCACCGTCGCCCATGTCGGGATCGGCCCCGATCCCGCCGCGATGGTGGAGGTTGGCGAGGATTTGCAGCCCTTGGGCGATGATGTTGTGCGAAGCCTCCCCCCGGACATGCGCGACGAAGCCCATGCCGCAACTGTCATGCTCGTGCCGTGGGTCGTACAGACCCTGTCTCACCGCCTGCCTGTTCAACCGCCTGCCCTACGTTCGCGAGCCTTGCTCCATCGCCCGCAACCACCTTGTTGCGCTGCAGCGAAAGTGCACGAATGGATCCCATTCGCAAAGCGAAAAACGTCAGGCCGTTGTCGGCAAACTGATCGGCACCCTCGGCAAAGAGGGATGCGCCGGCCCCAGGAGGAGGAGTGGGGCCGGCGCAAGAGGATCAGAGGTTGTAGGCGCGCTCCCCGTGCGAGGAGATGTCCAGCCCTTCGCGCTCCGCATCGACGCTTGGACGCAGGCCGATGGTCTTGTCGATGGCGAAGAACAGCACGAAGGACACGCCGCCCGACCACAGCAGGGTCAAGCCCACGGCCTTGAGCTGGGTGACGAGCTGCGCCGCCATGTCGTACGCGCCAGGAACGGCAGGCAGCACCGTATAGTCGAAGAAGCCCTGCCCGCCGAGCGCCGGGTCCGCCACGATCGCGGTCGCGATCGCGCCGACGATGCCGCCGACGCAATGCACGCCGAACACGTCCAGCGAATCGTCGTAGCCCAGGCGGTTTTTCACCTTGGCGACGAACAAGAAGCAGACGGCCGAGGCCACCGCACCAAGGACGATGGACGGTCCCGGCGCCGCGAACCCTGCCGCGGGCGTGATGGCGACCAGCCCTGCGACCGCCCCGGTCGCCCCGCCCAGCAGGGAGGACTTGCGGTGCACGACCTGCTCGATCACAGCCCACGCCAGCGCCGCCGCCGCGGTCGCGACGAAGGTGTTGACGAAGGCCAGCGCGGTCACCCCGTTCGCCTCGAGGTTCGACCCGGCGTTGAAGCCGAACCAGCCGACCCACAGCAGCGAGGCGCCGATCATGGTCATGACCAGGGAGTGCGGCGCCAGCGGCTCACTGTTGTAGCCGATGCGCTTGCCGATCACGAGGCAGCCCACCAGGCCGGCGATCCCAGCGTTGATGTGCACCACGGTTCCGCCCGCGAAGTCGAGCGCGCCCCAGCCGAACAGCAGGCCATGGTCACCCGGCTGGGTGGGCAGGAAGTCCGGACCGGCCCAATACCAGACCATGTGCGCCAGCGGGAAGTAGACCAGGGTCAGCCACAGCACCACGAACAGGATCAGCGGCCAGAACTTCACCCGCTCCGCAAAGGCGCCGACGATCAGCGCCGGCGTGATGCAGGCGAAGGTCATCTGGAAGACGATGTAGGCATATTCGGGGATGTAGACGCCGTTGGAGAAGGTCGCTGCCAGCGTGGTCGCGTCTACTCCTGACAGGAAGGCCTTGGACAGGCCACCGATATACGGGCTGCCTCCGGTAAAGGTCAGGCTGTAGCCCCAGCCGACCCAGACCAGGGCCGCGACGGCGACAATGGTCAGCACCTGCATCAGCACCGACAGCATGTTCTTGGCGCGGACCAGCCCGCCATAGAACAGCGCCAGGCCGGGCACCGACATCATCAGCACCAGTGCCGAGGAAATCAGCATCCAGGTCGTGTCGCCCTTGTCCGGCGTCGGCGGCGCGGCCGCAGCGGCCTGCGCAAGCGCCGGTGATGCGGCCAGGACGGCGAGGAGAAGCACTCCGGCCGCTCCGCCAAGACGATGTGCGAACTTCATTGATCCTCCCCCCTCAAAGCGCATCATGATCGACGTCCCCCGTGCGGATGCGGAGCGCACTTTCGAGGTCGAGGACGAAGATCTTGCCGTCCCCGATCGAGTCCGTCCGGGCGACGTTGGCGATGATCTCGACGACCCCCTGCGCCTGGTCCTCGGCAACCGCGATCTCCAGCTTGATTTTGGGCACGAAAGTGGTGCTGTATTCGGCGCCCCGGTAGAAGACCGGCTGCCCCTTTTGCCGCCCGAAGCCGCGGACCTCGGACACGGTCATGCCCTCAATGCCTGCCTCCTGGAGCGCGTCGCGGACGGGCTCCAGCTTGAACGGCTTGATGTACGCAATGATGAATTTCATGCCCCCTCCCCTTTCTTCAGAAGGCCACGGCGAGCGAGGCCACCACCCCGGCCTTGCTGGCGTTGCGCCCGCTCGGCGTGATGAAGTCGTCGTCGGTGTCGACGTAGGACACGCCCGCGGTCAGGTTCTTCCAGGTCGCGCTCGCCCCCAGGCTCCAGTCGGTGTAGGCCTTGCCGATGGTGAGGTAGCTCGGCCCGAAGCTCCGCCCGGCATGCGCCGTGACGCTGATCGGCGAGTTGGGCACCGCGGCGCTGAGGTCACCCGCAAGGTAGAGGTTATCCTCCCTCCCGGCGCCGACCGTCAGCGCATTCTGCTTGGGTGCATAGGCCGCCAGCGCCTTGGCGGTAACCGGCCCGAAGGCCTGGCTGACGGCAACGAACGGCTCCACGAAGTCGCTGTTCACCCCGCCCGAGCCCGGGTAGTAATAATAGAGCACACCGGCATCGACCGTGGTCGATCCGAAGCTCCGCTTAAAGCCAAGGGTGAGATCGATTTCCTGGTCGGAACCGTTGGCGACATAGTCGTCGATCGAGGAACCCCAAACCGCGCCATAGAAGCCGCTATTGTGGGTGGCTGACAGGCTCCCTTGCACCGCTGGCCGGCGATCAGTCTGCGAGATGCCCCTGAAGCGATAATCGGAGACCAGGGTCGCTCCCCCGCTCAGCACCACTGCGGGCGCTTCGTCGCTACTCGCACCCTGGGCGCTGACGGTGGCTGGCAGCAGCAGGAACCAGGCCGTGGCGACCGTCGTGACTATTCTCCCCATCCGCACCCCCGAAGCTCAAGGCGGGATCCATAAGGGATCCCATTCCGGCCCATTCCGGCAGTGGAATGATGCACGCGCTTGCTGCACTGCACAATTATGCTGCAGCTGCGTGAGAATATTTCACCACGATGACGGCGCGTCGTGATCGCGGCCTGGGGTGGCGAAGACGCCAGCCTCCTCAGCTCACGACCTTGCCGCGGTGACAAAATTCCTCACAATCAGCGCATGAGCGGCGCTCTGACGATCCTCTTCGCGCTGGGCCATGCCGCGGTGCTGTTCGCCGTTTTCTTTCTGAGTAGCCGGTCAGGCACCTTCGACCGCGTGAAAGCCGCGGCAAACTACAGCTTCTAAGGGAGGCACTCATGGCCACTGTTGCAAACTCGGGCGACCTGCCCAAGCAGCATGAAGCGACACAGAGCGAAAAGCTCGTCATCGCCGCCTCGTCGCTCGGCACCGTCTTCGAATGGTACGACTTCTACCTTTACGGCCTGCTGGCGACGATCATCTCGGCCCAGTTCTTCTCGGGCGTCAACGAGACCACCGGCTTCATCTTCGCGCTTGCGGCGTTCGCGGCAGGCTTCGCGGTGCGTCCGTTCGGTGCAATCGTGTTCGGCCGCATAGGCGACCTCGTCGGGCGCAAGAACACCTTTCTCGTCACCATGGGCATCATGGGCCTGTCCACCTTCCTGGTCGGCCTGCTTCCAAGCTATGCCTCGATCGGCGTGGCGGCGCCCGTGATACTGGTGCTGCTGCGTCTGCTTCAGGGCCTTGCGCTGGGCGGCGAATATGGCGGCGCGGCGACCTATGTCGCGGAGCATGCGCCCAACCACAAGCGCGGGCTCTACACCAGCTTTATCCAGACCACCGCCACGCTTGGCCTGTTCGCCGCCCTGCTGGTGGTGATCGGCGTCCGCTATGCTGTCGGCGAGGAAGCCTTCGCGTCGTGGGGCTGGAGGGTTCCGTTCATTGTCTCGATCATCCTGCTAGGCGTTTCCATGTGGATCCGCATGCAGCTGAACGAGAGCCCGGTGTTCACAAGGATGAAGGAGGAAGGCACGACCTCCAAGGCACCGCTGACCGAGGCCTTCGGAAAGTGGCCCAACCTCAGGCTGGTGATTATCGCCCTGGTGGGCGCCGTCGCGGGTCAGGCGGTGGTCTGGTACACCGGGCAGTTCTACGCCCTCTTCTTCCTCGAGAAGATGATGAAGGTCGATGGCGCGACCACCAACATCCTGATTGCCATCGCCCTTGCACTCGCAACGCCGTTCTTCATCTTCTTCGGCTGGCTGTCCGACCGGATCGGCCGCAAGCCGATCATCCTGACCGGCTGCGTTCTGGCGGCGGCGACCTACTTCCCGTTGTTCCACCAGCTTTCGCAAGCCGCCAATCCCGCGCTCTATGCCGCTCAGGCAAGCGCCCCGGTCAGCGTGATCGCCGATCCCGCCGACTGCTCCGTGCAATTCGACCCGATTGGCAAGAACAAGTTCGATGCACGCAGTTGCGACATCGCCAAGTCCTATCTGGCCAAGGCGGGTATCAGCTACACCAACGTGGCGGCGCCAGCTGGCAGTGTGGCGCAGCTGAGGATCGGTTCCACCGTCATCCCGGCAGTTGACCCAGCCCAGGTCAGCGGAACCGAGAGGGCTGATGCGATCAAGGAGTTCCAGGGCGAGGCCAAGGCTGCGCTGACCTCGGTCGGCTATCCCGACAAGGCCGATCCGGCTGGCATCAACAAACCGCTGGTGATCGGCATCCTGTTCATTCTCGTCCTCTACGTGACCATGGTCTATGGCCCGATCGCCGCGCTGCTGGTTGAGTTGTTCCCGGCGCGGATCCGCTACACCAGCATGTCGCTGCCCTACCACATCGGTAACGGCTGGTTCGGCGGCTTCCTGCCGACCACCGCCTTCGCCATGGTCGCGGCGACCGGCGATATCTACTACGGCCTGTGGTACCCGATCGTGGTGTGCATCGTGACAGTGATTGCCGGGCTGCTGTTCCTGCCGGAGACCAGGACCCGCGACATCGACAGCTGATAATCAGGAGGTGCCCTTGTTGCTTTCGTCCGTGCAGATCAGGGCAAAGGAGCAAAGAAGTAGGTGGCGGAGAGGGTGTCCGCCGAACATACAGCGCTAAGTTATTGTTTTTGGATGCAAGCGTAGGCGACCAAGCAGGTGTTCCCCACGATTCTCCCCACAGAGCCTGTTCGCCACCGGATGATGGAAGCCCCTGAATGTCCGCTTTGGGTGGAAAGCGGACACTCAGCAGTGAATGGATAAGTGGCACCCGCAAGGCGGGCACCCCTTATTTGCACAAGCTAACGCTAGTTGATTAAGCCATCTGAGCGATAGCTGTGCCGCGACGGCGGCGGCGCATGCTTGCGCCAATCGCACCGAAGCCAACTAGCATCATCGCCCAGGTTGAGGGTTCGGGAACTGGCGCAACGGTTGAAGGAGTAAAACGTGCAAAGGTTACTGACGGATCGTTCAGCTCTTGGTTCGCTGTGAGAGAAAGATCAGTCCGCAGGGTGGTGCGGTCTCCATCCCCTACTAAGTTGAGGGCGTAAGCATACTGGAAATAGGGGCCGACAATGTTGAACGGGATCAAAGTCGCGCAGCCCACGGCGTCAGTGCACCCGAGCGTGCGAGTAGGATCATTGTCGTAAAGGCCCACAAAGACTTGGTCCAACAACGCTTGCGCCGCCAGCAATGCAACCGAAGGCGACGTATGGAACGGCAATAGGTCGGCGTCGCTGTCGCAGCCATTAAACGCGGCTGCGCATGATATCCCGTCGATAAACGCAACATCATAGAACGTTCCGCCTACATCTACGCCAGTTGCGCCAGTCAGCTTTCCATTGTCGTCCACAATAAGAGTGGCCGCACTTGCAGCGGTTGCGCAGAGCGATGCAACAGCCAGAGCTGCTGTGGCCGCTAGAAGCCTGAACTTCATGACAGACACCTCCGCGAGCTGCGCGATGGTCCCCACCATCACTCCCTGACTCGCCATGCAACGTTCGCACACCTGCCGATGGTTAACAATCTTTAACTTGGCTGCATGCTGACCTAAGTTGTGACAATCGTGGGGTTAAGATGGTGCTGTTGCATTCGCGTTACTCCCTTTGGCAATGCGAAGTGCTTGGTATCGGCTATGAGCTTGTAAGCTCTGAGCTTTGGCTCCGCTCGGCGGTTTCAAGGCGCGGCCTGATTAGAAGGTGGCGGGAAGCGGATGAGCATCGAATGTCCGCAATGGGTCGAACTCAGACGTTCGGCCTAGATGTCCAGAACGGGTGGAAGCGGACACAAAGCAGCGAACGGATAAAGGGGCACCCGCATGGCGGGCACCCCTTCTTCGCACAAGCTAACGCTAGTTGGCTTAAACCATCTGAGGGATAGCTGTGCCGCGACGGCGGCGGCGTATGCTTGCGCCAATCGCACCGAAACCGACGAGCATCATTGCCCACGTGCTCGGTTCGGGAACGGCACCCGCTGCTGCTATTTCAACGGTGAAGGTGTCCGCAGTGGCGCCCTGCCCGAACGTGTAGATATACGTTCCGGGATTGAGACCGAGAGTGGCCAAATCCGTGTTCGTGTATGTCGCGGTGCTTATACCAAGGTCGGTCCCTGACACATAACCGAGCGGGACCCATATCGACTGGTCTTGCATTCGGAGTGACACGCCCGCACCCGTCTGCCCTCCCCAAGCGGGGGTGAAGGGTCCGTCTCCCCACGTACTTGCACCCGAAACCCCGGAGTATTTGTCAACTTTTCCAGTGCCAATAAAGGTCTGTGCTGCGTAGGGAGCTACGTAGGAAGCGAATGGTGTGTTGAAGAAGGTATTGCCAGTGGGCGTCATGCCACTCACATTGATTGACCCTCTTCCGGTCGCGACAACGTTACTTCCGATTTGCTCAAACCTGATTACGTAGGCAGCTGAAGCTGGCGACGCGAAGATTGATGCGAAGGCACAGGTTGCTGTGGCAGCATATAGCGTAGCTCTCATGAAATAGTTCCCGGCGAGCTATGCGATGGTCCCCCATCACTCCCCGACTCGCACTACAACGTTCGCACATTTGCCGATGGTTAACAATCATTAACTTAGCTGTGATGTTAAGCTAAATTGTGATAATTGAGGGATCAAGATGGTGTTTTTGCATTCGCGTGACTCCCTCCGGTAGTGCCAGGTGCTTGGCGTCGGGTCTGAACCTGTAAGTTCGGAGCTTGGGCTCCGCTCGGCGATTTTGAGGTGTGGCCTGACTAGAAGATGGTAGCTAAGCGGATGAGCATCGAATGTCCGCAATGGGTCGTAAGCAGACATTCGCTTCACTGGACCGGGGGGGTTCCACAAACCTTAGGAGTGGCTGCTGCGGACACCGGTGCTGCTCTCCGTTCTTCTAAACCGTAACATGGTCTCGAATGGCGATCATGGGATTCACCTCTGCCCCCTACTGTGTTATGAGGGTGGGACACTACGAGGTGGTACGCCATGCCTGCCAACGCTAAGCCAAGTACCCGTAAGAAGGATCAACTCCGAGTAGCTGCTGACCCAGGCAAATCTCAGGAGCGGCACATCGCTGACATGGCCGTCCATCCGGCCGTGAACGCTGCCTGCACCGTGCTCAAGTTTGCCAAGGGCAGCTTCGGAGAGCTTGAGATCACGGAAACCGTGGACGCGTTGAACGACAACGTGGCGGCCGTGAGGGAAGGCAACCTCAGCGGACCGGAAGCCATGCTAGTTAGCCAGGCTCATTCGCTAGACGCCATCTTCACTGAATTGGCCAGGCGATCGGCCCTGAACATGGGCGAGTATCTCGACGCGAGCGAGAAATACATGCGGCTGGCCCTCAAGGCTCAAGCACAATGCCGCGCCACTCTGGAAACATTGGCGACCCTAAAGAACCCACCGGTGGTGATTGCCCGCCAAGCGAACATCTCGGCCGGTCCACAGCAGATCAACAATGAGGCGCCCGCGTGCGCGCGAGTTTCAGGCAATCGGCCAAACGAACTATTGGAGCAGACCCATGAGCCACGGTTGGACCCAGGAGCGGCGCGAAAAGCAGGCAGCTGCGATCAGGCGTTGGTCCCCTTGGAAGCAAGCAACCGGGCCGAGAACACCGGGCGGTAAGTCTCGCTCTAGCCGAAATGCCTTCAAGGGCGGCCGTAGAGCGGCGCTGAGAGCTAATCTGGCCTACTTCCGCACGCTGATGGCCAACGTGGACGTAGAGGTGCTCTAGAGGGGCTACAGGCCGAATGTCTGCTTTCGACCCATTGCAGACATTCACGTTTGAACGCGGCGGGTGGAACTTCTGACCTTGAATCTCTTTCGCTTCAGGGGGCCTAACCGAGAAGGAAGCCATCATGCACCACATGCGAGAGATGATTGCTGCCCATCCGGACGTAGCCGGAAGCACGAATGACGCCCTGATCAAGTGCATTGAGGAGTGCTACTCCTGTGCGCAGACGTGCACCGCGTGCGCGGACGCCTGTCTCGCCGAAGAAATGGTCGCGCAAATGCGACAGTGCATCCGGCTAAATCTTGACTGCGCCGACATGTGTTTAGCGGCTGGGTCGCTCGGAACGCGGCGCACGGGAAGCAACGAGCAAGCGATTGTTGCTGCCATGCAAGCCTGCGCTATCGCCTGCGGTCTCTGTGCTGAAGAATGTGAGAAGCACGCCAGCAAGCACGATCATTGCCGCATCTGTGCCGAGCATTGCCGTCGCTGCGAGCAGGCCTGCCAAGAGGCCGCTCAGTCTATTCGCGCCTGATCCAGGGAGACGCCGCTTCCCGGAGGCGGCGTCTCGCGCCATGTCCGCTTTCCACCCAAAGCGGACATTGAGACCCGCCAATTCTTCATGATAGGCTTCCGCTGATCGAGAGCCGCTTGCCGGTAATTGTGCCACCTACTCCGTACCTCTCCAGCTCAAGCGCAATCCCGTCTTGTGCTTCCACTCCCTTGAGAACGTACCCGACGACGTAGGCGAGGTTGGCTAAATACCAGTCGCTACCAGAGAAGGCACAATTGGCAGTGCCGCCGATCCTCGTTGTCAGAAGCGCGCCATCTGGCACGCGACCCTTCCACCCCGTGGCGGTCCGATACCATCGCTTGGTTAGGCCGAGGCGGAGACCACGGGGCACATGGAAGAGGATGTGAGAATGGCTGCCCTTATCGTCACCATTCTCACGCACCCAGGTGTAGGCAGTGCCGCCGTAGCGTCGCAGCCAGTCCCTGATCAATTTCAGCAACCGGCCGGTAGCATCCGCCGCCTCAGCATCAGTCAGGCCAGCCTTCTCCCAGTGCACCGTAAGATGCCGGTTGAAAGGTTTGCCGATAGCGATGGCCCGCTGTGCTGCTTCGATTACTTCGATAGCCTTCACCAGGCTGATGCTGTCGCTCTGTCTACTGACACTGTTGCGGGCACCTCCCCAAGTCTTGAGCTGGGGTACAGAAGGGTAAGAAGCGCCACTCTCATATAGATTAGCGACGTTCGTGCCATTCCAGCAGAAATCGCTGTTTTCTCGCTGTACTTGCAGCGTCACGGGTAACCTCCCGTCGCAAGTTTCAAGATTGATCGCGTAAAGAGGGAGTGACCTGTCCGGCCGCTCCCGTCGGCCGTCTACTCGCGGCTATGCGCCGGAGCCCGGTTAAGCCTTGTCCAAGGCCTCAGAATGCGACCCTTGGCTAGGAAGGCTCGCGCATTTGCCAGCCGCTCATCAAATGGCTTATGAGGTTGCGTCGGCTTACCAGAGACGACAACCTTAGCCCTTCGCGCGGTTGCACCCGTGGGGAGGGCTTTCCTTTTCGTACGAGCCATCGATCAAGCCGCCTGACCAAGCGCAAGTGCCTTAAGACTCGCTGCTCGAATGAGGCGGCGTCGGCCAATGCTGACCGCTTCCAGTCTGCCTTCGGTCAGAAGTTCATACACTTTTGACCGGCCGATCCCGAGTGCTTTTGCCGCATCGGGAATGCTTACCAACATCGCTTCCATTTTAGTGCCTCCGTGTTCCGCCCGAAGCTGCTGCAAGCTGGGTGGATGCTGAAGAACTACGATGGACAGGCAGGCCTCTCAGCCGGATTGGCCGGAGTCGCCGGAAACTACACTTTCCGGCCCTCTATCTCCCTCAAGATTCTTCCAGCACGGAGACGTACTTCGCTCTCGACTGGGCCTTCACCAATTCGAGACACGAACCATTCGCTAATCATCTTCTCGATCTGAGCTTGTGCGCCGTAGCCTTGCGGAAGGCCATCTGGATTGCGGTTTGCTTCAGCGGCAACAGCTGCAAGGGCACCTTCCCAATCCCATTTCTTGGGTCTGCCACCTAGCTTTGGACCCGTTCTTGTCTGCTCTGCCCGGCCGTTTGGCACCTGTGCCGTAGGAGCCAACATCTCTAAGGCCGATAGCTCGAATGATAAGCCTGTAAGCTCCACCCTGATCTCAGACGCTTCTCGGGGTTCAAATATCTCTTCGGCTGATTCAAGCCACTCCGACGGCACAAGCCCGTAGTGGATCGACGCACTCAAGTTGCCTTCTTCCCAATCTAACCGGTCTTGAGAGACGATCAGCCCAATTGGTAATGCACCGTCGGCTACGCCCCATTGATACGTGAGCCACTCGACCTGGTCGAACCGAGGAGCGGCGAGGGCTCTTTTCAAGGCTTCGCCGTCATCATCGTCGCTTAAATCTCCGATCTCCGACAACTGCGCATCGCTGACAACATCATTGGGAGCAGAAATCCAACCAGCTTCCCGCAATAGGTCATAGGCTGGCCTACAGTGCACGATCGTTCCGTCACGCGCATACAATCTCAACTCTCCCCAGAACACTTCCCAGTTCAGGAGTCGCTTACACCAAGCACGAGGAGCGCAGGTAGCCAGCATGTCTACTGCATCTTTGGAAGAAATCAGGATCATTGCACTGGCTGAGCTATCGTGGCCCTGCTTTCGACGCAGTAACTCGCCCAAGCATCCATCAATCTCCGCCTTTTCTCAAGCAGGTTGCCGCGTCTATAGGCTGCTTCAACCTTATTCGGAATGGCATGAGCCAGTGCCGCCTCAGCCAAGTCACCGCTGAACTGCGTCTCCTCTGAGACCCAGTCCCGGAAGCTGGAACGGAAGCCGTGGGCAGTGACAATCTCGCCCATGTCGCGAAGCACCTTCATTAGCGTCATGTCGCTCATGGGCTTGTCGCGCTTGGCACCATGAAAGACATACTGGCACCCTTCCGTCCGCAACTCGTGAGCTCGCCGGAAGACGTTCACAGCGGCCGGAGAAAGCGGCACCACATGCTCTTTGCCAGCTTTCATGCGGTCGGCGGGTACGGTCCAGATGCCCTTGTCTAGATCGACCTCGCTCCACTTTGCCCCTCGTATCTCGCCGGAGCGGGCCGCCGTCAGAATTGCAGCCTCAAGCGCTAACCGTCCCCAAGTCACCTTCTCTCGCAGCCGAGCAAGGAAGGCTGGTACGTCCGCAAAGGGCATTGCTGCGTGATGTCCGTCCTTCTTAGGCTGACGTGGCAGACCCTTGGAGAGGGAGCGCATGGGTGCCTCACTGTCCCGATAACCCTTGGAATAGGCCCAATCGAGCACAGCGCCGATCCGCTGCCGGACACGTCGCGCGGTTTCAGGCTTCTCTGTCCAAATCTCTGCTAGCACCTCCCGAACGGCCGGGCCTTCGATGCTGCTCACCAAGCAATCGCCTAGTGTAGGGAAAGCATAGACCTCTAGCGTTCGCAGCCACTGGTTCTGGTGCTTGCCGTTCTTCCAGCCCTTCTTGTGCTCGGCATGGACCTGCGCGGCAGCTTCCCGGAAGGTGGGTATACCGGCCGCCTTGCGTCGTTGGGCAACAGGATCAAGGCCAGCCTCAACCTGTGCGCGGGCCGCTGCTGCTCGGGTTCGAGCTTCGGATAGCGTCACTTTGCTTGCCGCACCCAAGCCGATGTCGCGCCGCTTGCCATCCTTCTGGACCCGGACCATCCAAGATCCATTGCCGCGAGTGCCGACCGCCAAGATCAAGCCGTCGCCGTCGCTGTGCCGACCAGGCTTGCCAAGGGCCGCTCTGACGCCAGTCGCTGTGAGCTTCGCCATCTGCTCTCCCCACTTTCTTCCCCACACCGTAACGCGGCTTGTGGCGAACAACAATGGACGTGAGCGGACCTTGCCGGGCGCATCGCCCTCTTAGAGGAGGGCAGGTTTGAACATTGGCGAACTTGGGCGATTACAGGGATGGCGGAGAGGGTGGGATTCGAACCCACGGTACCCGTAAGGGCACGCCGCATTTCGAGTGCGGTGCTTTCGACCACTCAGCCACCTCTCCGCAAGGATTAAGACGTGGGCCCGGCTTGCACCGGCTGGTCGCGGGCGGGTCACTAGCAGCGCTGGTGGGGCTTGCCTAGCGGCAAAAGGGCCCAAGGGACCAGCTTGGCGCGCCGATGCTAGCGGCGCACATCGGGGAGCATGGACACGGTGGTGATTGGTGCTTCCGGAGGGATCGGCGCGGCCCTCGCCGGGCTGTTCGAAGCAAGGGGCGACCGGGTGCATCGGCTGTCGCGGTCGGCGGGGGAAATCGATCTTGCCGATCCGGAGAGCATCGCAAGGGCGGCTCAAACGCTGCCATTTGCCACGATCGAACGGCTGGTGGTGGCAACCGGCCTGCTGCACCAGGCGGATCTGTCACCCGAACGCTCGCTGCGCGAGCTCGACGCGGAGCGCCTCGGGCGCGCCTTTCTGGTGAATGCCATCGGACCGGCGCTCGTGCTGCGGCACTTCGCGCCGCTGCTCACCCGAAGCGGACGGGCCGAAGTCGCCTTGCTGTCGGCAAGGGTCGGAAGCATCGCGGACAATCGGCTGGGCGGCTGGTACGGCTACCGCGCAAGCAAGGCGGCTCTCAACCAGCTGACCAGGACGGCGGCCATCGAGACTGCACGGAGCCGTCCAGACGCAGTGGTGGTGGCGCTTCATCCCGGCACCGTCGACACGGCCATGAGCCGCCCGTTCCAGAGCAACGTCGCGGCCGAGCGATTGTTGACGCCGGAGCAATCGGCGGAACGCCTCGCCGATGTCCTCGCCGGGCTCGATCCGGGCGACAGCGGCGGCTTCTTCGACTGGAAGGGTGAGGCCATTCCCTTCTGATCCGCTCTCTTGCGGATAGCCGGCGAGGCCCTAAGTTGCAGCCATGCTTCCCGCGACGCGTTCCCCAGCCATGGACGAGATTTCCGCGCCTCCAATCGCCAGTGCCCGCTTCGGGATCGGCGCGGTGGTGCGTCATCGGCTGCTCGACTTCCGCGGGGTGATCTTCGACGTCGATCCGGTTTTCGCCAATAGCGAGGAATGGTATCAGGCAATTCCCCAGGAGATCAGGCCCTCCAAGGACCAGCCCTTCTACCATCTCCTCGCGGAGAATGGCGAAGGCAGCTACGTCGCCTACGTGTCGCAGCAGAACCTCGTCGCCGACGAGGAGGACGAACCGGTCGACCATCCAGCGATCGCCAATCTGTTCGAAGCGTTTGAGCCGGGTCGCTACAAGCTGCGTCCAGAGCACCGGCACTAGGTAGAAGCTACCCCTGCCCGCGTGGACAGGGGCACCGCCTCACCTCTCAGAAGCTGACGTTCACCCGTCCATAAAGGTATCGGCCGTTGAAGCCGAACGGGGAAAAGCTGCTGAACGGAAGGAAGTAGTTGTTGGCCGAATAATTGCGGGGGGCGCCGTTCGCAGGGTCGACCCCGCGCCCGGTTGGATTGACGGTCGGGTAGACGTCGAACAGGTTGTTTCCACCCAGCGCGAACGACAGCCGGTCACCAAGCGGCCTGAACCGCACCTCGAGGTCGGTGATGACCTTGGGTTCGAGGTTGATATCGTTGAACAGGTCGGCACCCGCTGCCAGCACGCTCCCATAGCGGGTGGCCCGAAGCGTGGCGCCGAGCCAGCCACGATCGAAATCGGCCGACGCGTTGATCTTGGTGCGAGGCTGGCCCCGCTCCAGCCGGAACGACTCCTGCCGGCCGAACAGCACGATATCGGGGATCGTTGCCAGGGCGCCCAGCCGCGGCGCATTCCGCAGGATCTTGGTCTTGTTGTAGTTGAACCCGCCGGTCAGGTTCAGCCGCCCTCCGGCAAAGGAGGGGACCCGGTAGGTGGTGACGAAGTCGAGACCGCGGGTTCGCGTATCGACGCCGTTGATGAAGAAGCGGGCAGCCGTCACCGTGGGGAAGCCGGCAGCGGTCAGGATGGCACGGACCGCAGCATTCTGGGATGCCGTACCGAAGGCTCCGAGGTTCTCGGTGACGACGATCCGGTCGTCGATACTAACCTGGTAGACGTCGAGGGTGACGTTGAGGCGCGGAATGGCACTGACCACGAGCCCGGCGGAGTAGCTGCGGCTCTGCTCCGGCTCCAGTTCGGTCGCGCCGAGCGCCTGGGCGGCAGGGCTGCTTACCGGCAACGTAACCGTGTCCAGCAGCACGCCACTGACATTCTGGGTCGACGCTGCGGCAAAGAATTGCTGCTGCAGCGACGGAGCCCGGAAGCCGGTGGATGCAGAGGCACGCAGGGCGAAGCCCTCCGCCGGCTCGAAGCGTCCGGCGAGCTTCCAGTTGAGGTCTGACCCGAAGTCAGAATAATCCTCGTAGCGAAGCGCCGCTTGGACGTTCAGGCGGTCCGAAATGTCGCTGTCGATCTCGGCATAGGCCGACACGTTGTTCCGCTTGTTGGGCTCATCCACCCGCTGGCCGGCGATGATCGGCTGGAATCCCGGAAACACCTGTGCGCCGGGTGATCCGCCGAAGGTGCCATTCCCGTAGGAGCCCACCTCGCCCGGACGGATGTCGAAACGCTCGCGCCGAGCCTCCGCGCCGATCGAGAGGCTGGTCTTCTGCGCGAAGCTGAAGGTCAGGTCGCGACTGACATCGAAATTGAACAAGGTCTGGTCATAACGCAGGCCGCCGCTGTCGAACTGTGTCGGTGAGTTCGGCCCAAGCGAGCGGTTCAGCGTGTTGGTGATCAGGAAGTCCGTCTTGTTGCGGCCATGCTGAAGCGACACGTCCCAGCGCCAGCCGGCCAGCTCTCCGCGCAGACCGGCGGTTCCGGCCACGTCGCGGGTATCGGTGTTGATGAGCGGCAGGAATCCGTCCGGGTAGATGGACACGATGTTGTTGCCGTTGAGTGGCTGGCGGAAGAAGCCGGCGCTCTGCCCGTCGCGCTTGTTGTAGTTCCCAAACCAGTAGACTTCGGCGGCACCCAGATCGACATCGCCGTTGATCCACAGCTTGTAATCTTCGGTCGCGGCATCGCCGTAGCGGTGGCTGAAGCGGTTGATGGTGAACTCACGCGGGTCAACGGCGCCGTTTACCAAGGCATATTGCCGCCGGGGATCGGCGCCGGTGCGATTGGTGGCGTTGCGGTCCTGCCACTCGCCGGCGATGTTGACCTGCCCCGCCGCTCCCAACGGCAGTGCGGCCACGGCGGCAAGCGTGACGGTGCGCCCGTCCCGGCGGCTTCGCTCGTCACCATAGTCGAGCGCGTAGATGTTGGTGGCGGTGGTGCTGTCGGGGGTTTGGACGGGGGTGCCGTCAGGGTTTCTGAGAACCCCTGCGTAGTCGCGAACGCCCGCGATATCGGTGTAATATTGCCCGTAGGTGATCGACGCCCTGCCGCCTTCGCGGGCGCTGCGAAGCTGGAAGTTGATGACACCCGCGATGGCGTCGGACCCATATTGGGCGGCCGCGCCATCACGCAGCACCTCTACCCGGCTGAGCGCAATGGTGGGGATCATGTTGATATCGACCGCCGAGCTGCCCCGGCCCACCGAGCCATTGATGTTGAGCAGCGCTGCCGAGTGCCGGCGCTTGCCGTTGATCAGCACCAGGGTCTGGTCGGGGCTGAGACCGCGCAGCGTGGCGGGGCGGATGACGTCCGTGCCATCGGTGATCGAGGGTTGCGGGAAGTTGAAGCTCGGCACTTCCTGCGTCAGGGCACGGTTCACCTCGGTGAAGCCGGTGTTGGACAGGCTCTCGGCCGAGAGAACGTCCACCGGCACGGGCGAATCGGTCACGGTGCGGTCGGTCCGGCGCGTACCGGTCACGATGATCGTCGACTGGTCAGGCGTGTCGCCCTGGGCAGCCGCCTCGCCGACTTCGGATTGCTGGATGGCTTCCTGGTTCTGCTGCGCGACTGCCGGCGTGGCGGCCATCAGGGCCAGCGGGCTGATGGTGAGGAACAAGGCGCTGGTGCGGCGACTGGTCATGGACTGAACCCCCCAAAGCAGAGACTCAGGCGCCCCCATGACGCCGTCTCCTTGATGACCTCAACAATGGCGCAAGCGATGCCGTCGCCAAGCAGGTCCGACCACCGCCCGTCGAATTGCAACGCGGTTGTAGCGCCGCAGCAACAAATCGAGAGCGGACCCGTGCGAAAGCACCCCGACGATCACGCGATCAAGCGATCACGCCGGGGCGAGTTTCTCAAGGGAACGAAAGAATTGGTGGGCCGCCAGACGGAGATGACCGATGCGGCCCACCATCCCAAGTTGGAATAATCTTGCGTGCTCTGATCAAGACTCATCCGCTCGGAACTCCCCGAAAGTGCCTCTTGCAGACGAGGGCAGCAAGGGGGTGTTCCAAATAACAAGCGCCATGCGCGGCTGCTTGCAAATCTGCAACTTCTTGCTCAAAAAGCGGCAATCATGAAAATGGATCAGACGGATCGGCGCATTCTCGCAATATTGCAGGAAGACGCGACCCTGCCCGTGGCGGACGTCGGCGCGCGAGTCGGACTGTCGCCGACCCCCTGCTGGCGGCGGATCCAGAAGCTGCGGGCGGCCGGGGTGATCGAGCGCACGGTGGCGCTGGTTGATCCGCGCGCGCTGGGGCTTGGCCTCACCGTCTTCATCGAGGTGGAGGCGCGCGACCATAGCCCGGAGTGGCAGCAGCGCTTCCTGGCCGGCGTGTCGGTGCTGCCCGAGGTGCTGGAAGTGGTCCGGATGGCGGGCGAAACCGACTATTGGCTGCGCGTCGCGGTGCGCGACATGGCGCATTTCGACGATTTCTATGGCAAGCTGATTGCCGCCGGCCCGCTCAAGAACGTTACGTCCAAATTCGCGATGGAGCGCTGCAAGAGTTCCACCGCCTATCCGGTCGGTTGACGTTCGGGCTATCGTTCCCTAGGGGGCACGCTTTCCCGCGCGGGTTGGCGCCACGCTGCCGCATGGGTCACAAAATCAACGTTGTTGAGCAAGAGAAAAGAGAAGAGGCCCATGTTCGCTATCGTGCGCACCGGCGGCAAGCAGTATCGCGTGTCACCGGGAGACAAGATCGTCGTCGAGAAGCTGGCCGGTGAAGCCGGTGACAGCATCACCTTGAGCGACGTGCTGCTCGCGGGCGATGGCTCGGACCTCAAGGGGACCGACGGCCTGACCGTTGCCGCCGAGATCATCGCCCAGGCGAAGGGCGAGAAGGTCATCGTCTTCAAGAAGCGTCGCCGCCACAATTACCGCCGCAAGAACGGCCATCGCCAGCAGCACACGATCCTGAAGATCGTGTCGGTCGGCAGCGAAGGCCAGCAGAAGGCGGCTTCGGCCGACGGTGAGGCCAAGAAGGCCCCGAAGAAGGCCAAGGCCGCTCCGGCTCCGGCGGACATCGACGAGAGCAAGGTTGCTTCGAGCGAGGGCGTGGTTCCGGCCGACGCCGGCACCGAGGCCACCCAGGACGTGACCAACTCGACTCAGGATGCTGCGCCTGCTAAGGGCAAGGCCAAGAAGACTCCGAAGGCGTAAGATACCATGGCACATAAGAAGGCAGGCGGCTCGTCGCGTAACGGCCGTGATTCCGAGAGCAAGCGTCTCGGCGTGAAGAAGTTCGGTGGCGAAGCTGTCGTCGCCGGCAACATCATCGTGCGTCAGCGCGGCACGCGCTGGTACCCGGGTTCCAACGTGGGCCTCGGCAGGGATCACACCCTGTTCGCGCTGACCGACGGTAAAGTCGAGTTCCGTGACGGCCGCCAAGGCCGCAAGTACGTCCACGTAGCGGCGCTTATGAACGCGCCGATGGCGGACGCAGCCGAATAGGGGTTGGTCGATAACGGGCCGCCCCAAGAGGGGGCAGCCCGGTACAGAACCGAACTCAACAGCGGATCTGGAAGGGAGAAGAGGGAAGCCCCCTCTTCTCCCTTTCTTTTTCTTCTCCCGAAACTGTCACGCGGCCCTGCCAAGGGGCGCTCAGGGAGAGGATTGCACCCATGTTCGCGCGGACCGAAAGACTGCTGCTGAGACCAGGCTGGGCGGAGGACGCCCCTGCTCTCGCCAAGGCGATCGCCGACGAAGCGATCGTCCGCAACCTGGCGCTGGCACCCTGGCCCTATGGCCTGGAAGAGGCCCGTGCCTTTCTCGACAAGCCACAGGATCCTGCCCTGCCCACCTTTCTGTTGTTCCGCCGCACGAATGGAGATCCAGAGCTGGTTGGCGGTGCGGGCTTTGGCCGCAAGCCCAGCGGAGCAGTCGAGATCGGCTACTGGACCGCGCGGGCCCACTGGGGCAACGGCTATGCGCTCGAGGCTGGCCGCCAACTGATCGAGATCGCCCGGACGCTCGGCCTGTCGCAGCTGGAAGCGGGCCATTTCGTCGACAATCCGGCGAGCGGCCGGGTCCTGGAGAAGCTTGGGTTCGTGCCGACCGGCCGGACCGTCCCCCGGCACAGCTGCGCCCGGGGTAGCGAGGTTCCTTGCCGGCTGTTCACGCTGGATCTGGCCGCAACCGAGGAGAAGATGGCGGCCTGAGCCGGTTCAGGCCGCCCGCCGCACCTTCCGGGCGGGCGGTTCCTGGCGGTAGTCGTACGTCGCGTCCCATGATGCGATAAGGGCGCGATCATCCTCGTTCCAGGGGTGGAAGCGCGGCAGGAAGTAGCTCAACCAGGCCGCGCCGACCTTGCGGAAGATGCCGGGCCTGCCCCACATGACCCACAGGGCACCAACCCAGGCGCGAACGCCCGTGATGCCGTCCTGGCGCAGCAGCTCCAACACTCCTTGCGTGCGGTGCAGAACGAAGTTGCGGGTGACCAGCAGCATGATGAGGCTCTTCACCTTCCAGCGCTTGTAGCGGCTCCAGTCCTTGGTTGCGGCGAGCCAGGTGTCGTAGGCGACACCCTTGTGCTCGATCTCTTCGGCCGCGTGCCAGCGCCACAGGTCGGCGGTGGCCGGGTCGGCATTGGCGAGGTGGCGGGAGTCGGCAAGAAGTTCGTGCGCGATGATCGCGGTGAAATGCTCCAGCGCCATGGTCGCGGCGAGGTCGAGGATCGCAGGGCGGCCCTTGAGCAGGTCCAGGCTCTCCTGCACCGTTTGCTCCAGCTGGGTGAGGTCATAGCCCGACTCCACCGCGCGGCGGTTGAAGGCGACATGCTCGCGGCTGTGGATCACTTCTTGCGTGGTGAACGCGCGGATTTCGCCGGCGAGCTTGTCCTCGGCCGCATCGCGAAAGGCGCGGATGCTTTCGATGAAGAAGGCCTCACCCTTGGGGAAGGTGGCGGACAGCGCATTGTAGAGTGCTGTCTCGAAAGGAGAATTGTTGAGCCACCAGCGCGGCGTGCTCTCGTCGCGGCCAAAGCGCCGATCACGCGGCGTGATGGTGAGGTCGGTCGGGGTCACCGATTCACGCTCGAGACTTGCAACGCCCATTAACGTCCTCCACTCCTCTGTTCTTCATCATATGCGGTTGCTTACAATAATGTCAATAAATCCGCTGGTGCGTAGACGAGTGTCGCCGGAGGAGAGCCGCGCTGCGGCCGTCGGTGCGGCGCGCGAATTGCTGAAGAGTGATGGCGCCGCGGCCGTGACGCTGCAAGCGGTGGCGCGCCGCGTCGGGCGCACGCATGCCAACCTGCTTCACCATTTCGGCTCAGCCGCCGGGCTGCAGCGCGCCCTGGCGGAAGACATTGCGCAAACGGTGGCGGCTTCGATCGAGGGCGTGATCCAGCAGCGCCGGGCCGGTACCGCGACCGAGCGCGACGTCGTGGACGCGATGTTTGAAGCGTTTCGCCGCGAAGGTGCGGGCGAGCTGATCGGCTGGGTTGCGCTGACCCGCCAGCGGGAGGCGCTGGAACCCGTGGTGACGACGATCGAGCGCATCATCCGCACCATGCGCGCGCTGGGTGATACCAGGCCGGTCGACCGGATGACCCTTGCACTGACCCTCCTGGCGATCGGCGACAGCCTGGCGGGGGAGGAAGTCACGCGGGCCTCCGGCCTTGACCGAAGCGCGATCCGCGAGGTTGCGGCAACCACCATCGAAGCGCTTGCCGGAAGTCCGCTGCGCGACTGAACTGCTGGAACGCTGGTCGCCGCCGCGAAACGCTGGTCCAAGGGGGAAGACCGAAACATCCGAGCGGCGGCGACCCGAAGCGGTCCAACAGGGGAACCAGGCCGCTCCGTTGAAGACGATATGGTGGCTTGGCTTCCAACAATCAAATGACTTAAGATGGGCTGATTGATCGACTGAGCCGATGACAACCTTCCTTCCCACCCTCAGGCAGCTGCAATATCTGGTGGCGCTGCACGACCACACTCACTTCGGCCGTGCGGCGGAGAGCTGCTTCATCACGCAGTCGACCTTGTCGGCCTCCTTGCGGGAACTGGAAAGCCTGCTGGGGTCAACCCTGGTGGAACGGTCGCGGCGGGTTACCCGGTTCACGCCGCTGGGTGAGCGGATCGTCGCCAAGGCGAGGCTGGTGCTGCGCGCGGCCGAGGAACTGGCCGAGATGGCGGAAGCCGAGCGCGAGCCGTTGACGGGCGAGCTTCGGATGGCGGTGATCCCGACCATCGCCCCGTTCCTGCTCCCCCCGCTTCTGCCACGCTTGCGGGCCGAGCATCCCAGCCTCAGGCTGTTCCTGCGCGAGGAGCCGAGCGGAGCGGCATGCGACGGACTGCAGCGCGGCGCGGTGGACTGCGCCTTGCTGGCACTGCCATTCGAATGCGGCGAGATCGCCCACGAGGTGCTGTTCGAGGATCGCTTGCTGGTCGCCTCCGCCAAGGGCGAGGTGGAGGGTACCGAGGTTCGCCCGGACGAGATCAGCGCCAGTCGGATGCTGCTGCTGGAGGACGGCCACTGCCTCAAGGACCACGCGCTGGCGGCGTGCAACCGACCGGATCTGCGGGCCTCGGCGATGATGCTGGGGACGAGCCTGCACACGCTGGTGCAGATGGTCGACAACAAGCTGGGCGTGACGCTGGTGCCGCAGATGGCGGTGGAAGCGGGTCTGCTGGAAGGGACGAATGTCGAAACCCGACCGCTGGTGTCGGACGAAGCGCGGCGCGAGATTGCGCTGATCTGGCGCAAGGGCAGCGCGCGCGAGCCGGAATTCCGGCTGCTTGCCGCAGAATTGCGGCGGCTCAGATAGAAAGTGCTCCGGCGAAGGAATGACCCTTCGCCGGAGCAGGAGCTTCAAGCGCCTACGTAGGAAGCGTCGCCCGCCTGATCGGCGGAGACCTGCCTGGCCGGCAACAGGTCGAAGCGATCGGCGTTCATGACCTTGACCCAGGCCTTGATGAAGTGCCGCACGAACAGCTCTTCATTGCCCTTCTCGGCATAAACTTCGGCGGTGGCGCGAAGCTGCGAGTTGGAGCCGAAGATGAGGTCGGTGCGGGTAGCCTTCCACTTGGGCGTCTTGCCCGCGCGGGTGAAGCCGATGAACTCCTCGTCGCTCGACGTGTCGACCAGTTCCCAGAAGGTGTCGTTGTCGAGCAGGTTGACGAAGAAGTCGTTGGTTAGCTGCCCCTTGCGGTCGGTGAACACGCCTTCCGGCCGGTCGCCATGGTTGGCGCCGAGCACACGCAGCCCGCCAAGCAACGCCGTCATCTCCGGCGCCGACAGGCCGAGCAGCGCGGCGCGGTCGAGCAGCAGCTCCTCCGTCCGCACCGGCTGGCGCGTCTTCAGGTAGTTGCGGAAGCCGTCCGACTGCGGTTCCATCCACTTGAAGCTGTCGACGTCGGTCCAATCCTGCGTCGCATCGCCGCGGCCGCCGGTGAACGGAACGGTGACGTTGAAGCCGGCATCACGCGCGGCCTTGCCGACCGCAGCCGACCCGGCGAGCACGATGGCATCGGCCATGCTGAGTTCGCCGCGCAGCTCGTCGATCCTGGCGAGAATGGTCTTGAGCTCTTCCGGCTCGTTGACCTCCCAGTTGATCTGCGGGTCGAGGCGGATACGCGCACCATTGGCGCCGCCACGATGGTCCGACCGGCGGTAGGTCGAGGCCGACGCCCAGGCGGTCTTGACCAGCTGGCCGATGGTCAGACCGGAGCTCAGGATTGCCTCTTTGAAGCGCTCGACCTCGGCCTTGCTCGGGTCGCGGCCTTCCGGCACCGGATCCTGCCAGATCAAAGTCTCTTCCGGCACTTCCGGCCCGAGGTAGCGGATCTTGGGCCCCATATCGCGGTGGGTCAGCTTGAACCAGGCGCGGGCAAAGGCGTCGTCGAGCGCTGCCTGATCGTCCTTGAAGCGGAGGGAGATCTCGCGGAACTCCGGGTCCATCTTCAGCGCCATGTCGGCGGTGGTCATCATGGTCGGGACGCGCTTGGCGGGATCGCGTGCGTCGGGCGCGAGGTCCTCGGGATCGGGGTTGACCGGCTGCCACTGCTTCGCGCCGGCCGGGCTCGTGACCAGCTCATAGTCATACTTAAAGAGCAGGCGGAAATAGTCGCCGCCCCACTTGGTCGGGTTGTTCGACCAGGCGCCTTCGATCCCGCTGGTGGTGATGTGGCCCTTGCCGATGTCCTCTTCGTCGGTCAGCCAGCCGAGACCCTGCAGGTGCACCGATTCCGAAGCCGGGCTCTTGCCGAAGCGCTCGGACGGCTTGGCACCGTGCGCCTTGCCGAAGGCGTGGCCGCCGGCGGTCAGCGCGACCGTTTCCTCGCTGTTCATCGCCATGCGGCTGAAGGTCGCGCGCATGTCGCGGGCCGACTGCAGCGGATCGGGATTGCCGCCCGGGCCTTCCGGATTGACGTAGATGAGGCCCATCTGGATCGCCGCCAGGGGCCCTTCGAGATCGGAGACTTCTTCGGTGATGCGGGTCTCGGCGCCCTGGTCGACCCACAGCTCCTCGGTGCCCCAGAAGGTGTCACCCTCGCTCTGGAAGACGTCGCGGCGGCCGCCGGCGAAGCCGAACACCGGACCGCCCATGCTCTCGATCGCCACGTTGCCGGCGAGGATGAAAAGGTCGGCCCAGCTGATGTTCTTGCCGTACTTCTGCTTGATCGGCCACAGCAGGCGGCGGGCCTTGTCGAGGTTGCCGTTGTCGGGCCAGCTGTTGAGCGGCTCGAATCGCTGCTGGCCGCTGTTGGCGCCGCCCCGGCCGTCGGTGACGCGGTAGGTTCCGGCCGCATGCCAGGCCATGCGAATCATAAAAGGTCCGTAATGGCCATAATCGGCCGGCCACCACGGCTTGCTGTCGGTCATCAGCGCGGTGAGGTCGTTCTTCAGCGCCGTGTAATCGAGCGCGTTGAAGGCCTCGGCATAGTCGAAGTCCGATCCGAGCGGATCGGGCGACACGCCGTTCTGGTGCAGCATGTCGACCGGCAGCGCTTCGGGCCACCAATCCTTGTTCTGCCGCCCGAGCAGTGAGCGCGCCTTGCTTGCCTGGTAAGGGCAGCCGCCGGAAAGTTCGCCGGTCTTTGCGTCCATGTGTCTTGGCTCCTCGCGTGTGATGAGATTCGTGATCGTCCCCTAGCTCCGCTTCGGTCACCACCAAAACAAATCATTCTCGCCGGACTGACCGCTTTTTCCGATTGTTCGAAGGGGTGCCGAACGCCACTGTGTCGGGTGGCGGATGTTGCCGGGCTCGAAAAGTCGTGAGAGCATAGGCACTTGGCGCTGCTTGCGACTCGGGAACGCAAGCAGCCGGGGGGTATGGGATGCATGACCACGGGGGCGTGACCCTGTTCAGGCGAAGGCCGGACGTGTGGGTGGCCGTGATGGCGGCGATTGTACTGCTTATTGCCCTTGCCGGACTGATCGTCGGGGGTGGGTGGCGCTGGCTGGCCGTTCCCGCCTGCTTGTTCCTTGGCTTTGCCATCACCTGGTCGCTGCGCGGCTGGAAGCAGTCCGCACTGCAACTGGGCAAGACCGAACGGCACCTGCTAGACCTGATCGATTTCCCGACCCAGTCCCCCTTTCTGTCCACCCCCGAAGGTCACGCCCTGTATACCGGATCTGGGTGGAGGACATGGACCGGAATGGACGCCGCTGAGGTTGCCGACGGGCGCTGGCTCGACGCGGTCCATGAAGACGACCGCACGGGGGTCGAGCAGGCCTGGGCCGACGCGCTGCAGCAAGGCACTCCCTACGACCGCGAGTTCCGGGTGCTATTTGCCGACGGGACCTACCAATGGCTGCGCGCGCGGGCCTATCCCAGCCGCGAGTACGCCGGGAGGATCTCGCACTGGGCCGGCATCCTGGAGAACATTCACGACCGGCGCACGGCCGAGGATCAGCTGCGGCAGACGGCACGATTGCTGGAACTGATCGGATCGTCCACGGACAGCATCATTTACGCCAAGGATCGTGAGGGGCGCATGCTCTACGGCAACCGTGCGCTGGAACGGCTGACCGGGCTGGCGCTGGGCGAGATGCTCGGAAAGAAGGATCGTGAGTGGAACGCGCGGCCCGACGAAGCCGAGGCGCTGGAGGCCGCTGACCGCCTGGTGCTTGCCACCGGCCAAACTCAGGACCTGGAAGAACAGTTCACCGGCAACGACGGCGTGTCCCGCCGCTACCAGACGATCAAGAGCCCGCTCAGGGATTCGGCGGGAACAATCATCGGGGTGGTCGGCATTTCCACCGACATCTCGGAAGCGCGGGAAGCGGAGCAGCGCGAGAAGCTGCTCAGCCGCGAGCTTGATCATCGCGCCAAGAACCTGCTGGCGGTGGTGCAGTCGGTGGTGTCGCTGACCCGGGCAGACACGCTGCCGGACTTCAAGAAGGCCGTTGAAGGGCGGATCCAGTCGCTCGGCCGTGCCCATAGCATGCTGGCGGCCTCGCGCTGGGAGGGGGCGGAGCTGGAACGCGTGCTGGCGGAGGAGCTGGCGCCCTACAGCAGCGCGGAAGAAGCCCGGGTGCACCTTGCCGGACCATCGCTGCTGCTGAAGCCGGCGGCGGCGCAAAGCATGGCGCTGGTGATCCACGAACTGGCGACCAATGCCGTGAAATATGGCGCCTTGTCGGTCCCGGCAGGGGAGCTCCACATCCGGTGGGAGATCTGCCGCATGGCCGAGCCCGCGCCCCTGCTCCGGCTGTGCTGGGAAGAAAGTGGCGGGCCACCGGTCCCACCCCGCTCCGACACGAGCCGCAGCGGGTTCGGGAGCCGCCTGATCCGCAGCAGCGTCGAACGCCAGCTGGGCGGAACCCTGCGGCTCGACTGGCGGGAAACAGGCCTAGTCGCGACCATGGAAGTGGCGCTCGAGCGCTCGGTCAGCGACGCGTGCAATGATCCGCGGACGGCGGCATAGCCCTGAACAATGGGGAACCCGCCAACCAGCCTTCCGGTTATCCGGCTGTCATGACCGCAACACCCGACCAGCGCCGCGCCCGGATGACGGCGCTTTGCGGCGCCCTGATCCTTCTGCTTGCCGGCGCGGCCCTGCTGCTGCCCGAAGTGGCACGGTCGAGCGGGGCGCTGGTGGTCGGCAACCTCCTGCTGCTGGCTGGATTGCTGGAGCTGATCGCGGCGACCGGTCGCCGTGCGGCGCGCTTCCCGGCCACCCTTGCCGGGATCGTGACAATGGCGGCGGGCGCGATGTTCCTGGCCCGCGAGGAGACTCGCTTCCTGCCGAACATTACGGTGGTCACCTTCTGGCTGCTGCTCCGGGCCGGCTTGTTGGTGGCGGCAACCGTGCAGGCCAGGGGCTCGACTGTGAGGCGCTGGACCGGGACGGCCGCGGCCACGGACCTTGCGCTGGCGGCGATCATGATCCTCGGCTTTCCCGTCGCCAGCATCATTGTCGCGCTGTTCGGCACCACCAGCGAGCTGATCGCCAGTTTTTCCTGGGTCCTGGCCGCGAGCTTCCTGGCGACCGGGGCCATGCTGCTGCAGATCGCTGCCTGCGAACGGGAAGGCGCCGCCTAGTCGAGCGCCGCCCGGGTGACCTGGAAGCCCTTGCCTTCGAGGCGCTGAACGAGCGCCTCGATCGCTTCGGCATCGCGCGCTTCGCATTCGACCTCGATCACCGTGTCCTTGGCCGGCAGCTTGGAAAAAATGCGCTGGTGGTTGGTCTCGATGATGTTGACCCCGGCTTCGTGGAAGCAGGCGGTGATCGCGGCAAGCGCTCCCGGCCGATCCTGGGCGCCGATACGGAGACGGGCAATGCGGCCGCAGCGAACCAGCTCACGGATCAGCACGTTGGCCAGCAGGTGGGTATCGATATTGCCGCCGCAAAGCACCGTGGCGACCTTGCGGCCACGGAAGCGCTCCGGGTGGGCGAGGAGCAGCGCAATGCCTGCCGCCCCGGCCCCCTCGACCACCGTCTTCTCGATGGCGACCAGCAGCGCCACGGCATGTTCGAGGTCGCGTTCGGAGACGAGTTCAATGCGATCAACCTTGTCCGCGATGATGGCGCGGGTGAGCTGGCCGGGTTCCTTGACCGCGATGCCCTCGGCCAGCGTATCGCCGCCGATCGCGCCTGAGCCGCCTTCGACCACATTCTTCATGGACGGGTAGAGTTCGGCCTCGACCCCGATGACCTCAATACCGGGCTTCAGCGCGCGCGCCGCGATCGCCATGCCGCTGATGAGTCCGCCGCCACCGATCGGCACGACCAGCGCATCGAGGTCGGGCACCTGCTCCAGCATTTCGATCGCGATGGTACCGGTGCCCGCAACAATGGCGGGATCGTCGAAGGGGTGAACGAAGACGAGTTTCTCAGCCGCTTCCATCTCGCGGGCGCGGGCATAGGCATCGTCGAAGCGGTCACCGTGGAGCAGGACGCGGGCGCCATGCTCTTCGGTCTGGGCGACCTTCATCAGGGGCGTCGAGACCGGCATCACAATGGTGACCGGGATGCCGAGCCGGCGCCCATGGTAGGCGACGGCCTGGGCATGGTTGCCGGCGCTGGCCGCGATCACGCCACGGGCGCGCTCCTCCTCGGTCAGCTGCAGCAGTTTGTTGAGCGCACCACGCTCCTTGTAGGCGGCGGTGAATTGCAGATTCTCGAACTTGAGCCAGATCTCCGCGCCGATGATCTCTGACAGGGTGCGGCTGTGGAGAAAGGGCGTGCGGACCACGGCGCCGGCGATGCGGTCGGCGGCGGTGCGGATGTCGGTGATGGTGGGAGGAGTCATGCGGGGGCCAGCGCTACCCCTTCCCTCGCCCGCCCACAATGCTAGGCCTGCCTCATGAAGAAGCTTCTCCTTGGCGGCGCTGCCGCCCTCCTCGTGCCCACGCCGGCGCTTGCCGACCTCCTCGTCACCAACGTCAATGGCGTGCGCGCCACCGCCGACCGCCAGGTCGAGCGCTTCACCGGCCTGCTGGTCGGCGACGATGGCAAGGTGAAGCGCGTGCTCAAGGGTGAGCAGTTCAAGCTGCCGGCGGGAACGCGGGTGCTGAACGGCGGCGGCAAGGTGCTGATGCCGGGTCTGATCGACGCGCACGGCCACGTGATGGGCTATGGCCTGGCGCTCGGGCAGCTCGATCTTACGGGCACCACGAGCCTGGCCGAACTGCAGCAGCGCCTGCGCGATTATGCCGCGGGCAACCCCGACCTGCCGTGGATCACCGGCCGCGGATGGAACCAGGAAATGTGGCCGGACAAGAAGTTTCCGACCAGCGACGACCTCGACGCGGCCGTGAAGGACCGGCCGGTGTGGCTGGAGCGGGTCGATGGCCATGCCTCGGTCGCCAATGGCGCAGCGATGCGGGCCGCCGGCCTGACGGGTTCCTTCACGGTGCCGCGTGGCGGCGAGGTGATCGACGGCATGTTCGTGGACGCTGCAACGGCGCTGATCGACCGCCACGTGCCCCAGCCCACCCCGGCGATGCGCGACCAGGCGTTGAAGCGCGCGCAGGAAGCGCTGCTGGCGAAGGGCCTGACCGCCGTCGCCGACATGGGGACGAGCCTGGAGGACTGGCAGGCGATGAACCGTGGCTTGGCGGCGGGCACGTTGCCGCTGCGCATCTTCTCCTATGCCGGCGGCAGTGGCGAGTTGGCCCGGATCGGTGACGCACCGCGTGCCGCTGGTCAGATGCCGGTCATCGGGGTCAAGCTCTATGCCGACGGGGCGCTGGGCTCACGCGGGGCGTGGCTGAAGCAGCCCTACAGCGACGCGCCGCACACGCGCGGGCTTCCCTTGATCAGCGCCGCCGACCTTCGCACCCAGGCCACCGCGGCGATCCAGGCCGGTAAGCAGGTGGCGGTCCACGCCATTGGCGACGCCGCCAACGACATGGTGCTTGGGACCTTCGCGGAGGTCGGCTGCGGCCAGGGTGACCGGCGGTGCCGGGTCGAGCATGCACAGATCGTCGATGTCGCCGACCTCGACCGTTTCGCACAGGGGCAAGTGATCGCGTCCATGCAAACGGTGCACCAGACCAGCGACAGGACCATGGCCGAAGCGCGGCTTGGGCAGCAGCGGCTGGGCGGCGCGTATGCCTGGCAAACCCTGGCCAAGCGCCGGACCATGCTGTCGCTCGGCTCCGACTTCCCGGTCGAGGATCCCAATCCATTCCACGGGCTGGCGGCGGCGGTCAGTCGGCAGGGACTCGACGACCAGCCGGCAGGGGGCTGGCGACCGTGGGAGCGGCTCGACCTTGGCCAAGCCCTTGCCGGCTTCACCCTTGATGCCGCCCATGCCAGCTTTGCGGAAAAGCAGATGGGCGGACTGGAGCCGGGGCAGATGGCCGACTTCATTCTGGTCGATCGGGACCCCACGACGTCTTCTGCGCATGACCTTGCGCGGACGCAGGTTCTGGAAACCTGGATCGCGGGCAGGAAGGTGTGGGAGCGCAAGGCATCGGTGACGCCCGAGCGGGGCTGACCCTAGCGCCTGACCACCCCTGCCCGTTCGATCAGCATGGCGGGCGTGAGGACCTGGGGCAGCTCCTCGGGCTCGGCTGCGCCGGGGGCGTACCAGAGGTAGAGCGGGATCGCGCCGCGCCCGCGACTGTCGAGGAAGCGGGTGATGGCGGGGTCGGCATTGGTCCAGTCTGCCACCAGCACTTCGGCGTTGGCGGCCTTCAGCGCTTCGCGGACCGGCTCGCGGTCGATGGTACTGGCTTCGTTGACCTTGCAGCTGAGGCACCAGTCGGCGGTAAAATAGACGAAGACCGGGCGGCCGGCGGCGCGGGCAGCGGCGACCTTGGCTTCGCTCCAGGCTTCTCCGCTGTCGCCGCGCAGGGTCACCGCCATCTCACCGCGCCCGATCCCGAGCAGGGGTACGGCCAGCAGCAGCAAGAGTGCGACCACCGCGGCGCTCAGGGCAGGCTGGCCGGTGCCTTGGCGGCGACCGGCCACGAACAGTGCGATCACCAGCAAGGCGGCGGAGACCAGGCCGAGCAGCAGCGCGCTGGTGCCGCCCTGCCGCCACAGCAGCCACAGCGCCGCAAGGGCGGACAGCGCCATCGGCACGGCGAGGAAGCGCTGGAGGCGCGCCATCCACGACCCAGGCCTGGGCAATCGCTTGCGCAAACCAGGCACGAAGGCGAGCAGGAGGAAGGGTAGCGCGAGACCAAGTCCAAGCCCCGCAAACACCAGCAACGCACCAGCGGCCGGAAGCAGCAGGGCGGTGCCAAGGGCCGCGCCCATGAACGGGCCGGCGCAGGGGGTTGCGACGAAGGCGGCGAGAGCACCTGTCGCGAAGCCGCCGCGCGGACTGCTCTCGCCGCCGATGACCGGCAGTTTAAACAGGCCAAGCAGGTTCAGGGTGATCGCGGTGGCGAGCAGGAATAGCAGCAGGATGGTGCGCGGATCCTGCAGCTGGAAGGCCCAGCCCGCGGCGCTGCCTCCGGCGCGGATCAGCAGCAGGACGGCGCCGAGCGCTCCGGTGCCGACAACGGCTCCCAAGGTGTAGCCGACCGCGTCGGCCCGCGCCTCGCGCTCTTCCCCGCCGGCGCGGGCCAGGGCGAGTGCCTTCAGCGCCAGGATCGGAAAGACGCAGGGCATGAGGTTGAGGATCAACCCCCCGACCACCGCGCCGAGAAAGGCGAACAGGAGCAGGCGCCAGGTCTCGCCCCCGCCGAAAGCGCGCCCGCCGTCGGGCACCGAGCCGGGGGCAGCGGTGAAGCGCAGGGCGCGGCCGGTGCCGAGGTCGATGACGCCCTCGAAGCCACCAGTCGGCGCTGCCGCAAGGGGAAGCTCGGCAATCAGTCGGTCGGCGGTGCGGCGAAAGCGCTGGATATCGGCGTAGCGGACCGTGTCGCCGGTCACGGCGTAAAGGTACGGCGCCTTGACCGCGACCGCCTCGGGAAGGGGAATGGCGACCTTTAGCGCATCGCCGGCAACAGCGAAGGTGGCGGGCGAGCCGAGCGGCTGAGGGAGCTTGGCGCGCCACTCGTCGAAGCGCGGGTCCGCCCGTCCATCCCCGACGGGAAGATCGAGCGCGACCGTTCCACGTTCCGGTACGCAGACCTCGTCGGTGCAGACGAGATAGTCGAGGCTGGCCCTGATCGGCAGCGTGCCGCGGGCGTTGGCGGGCACCGTGAGGCGCACGAGAACGGCATAGGGACCCTTGAACACGTGGTTCATCAAGTCAGCGACGATCAGGCGGGTCGGCACGGGATAGCGAAGCGGGCCAACACTTGCGCCCTGCGGAAGCTGCCAGTCGACCGTCATCGGCTTGCCGGCGTCGCCAGGGTTCTCCCAATAGCCGTGCCAGCCATCTTCGGGGGTCATGACGATGGCGAGATCGACGTCCTGTCCGGGAACAGCCGGACGCTCGGCGACAAGCGCGATCTGCATGTGCCTCGGCCCGCTGCCGAGCTGTGCGGCGGCGGGGGCGGCGAAGAGCAGGGCGACGAGGAACGTGAGGAAGCGGAGCATTCAAGCGCTTCTTACGTCATTGCGAGCCTGGGGCGAAGTGATGCCGTAGGCGGTAGCCTCGATCAGTCGAGGTTGGGGCGCAGCCACCTTGCAGCGGTGTCGATATCGACCCCGCGCCGCGCCGCATAATCCTCGAGCTGGTCCTGCCCGATCCGGGCGACGCCGAAATAGGCACTGTCCGGATGCGCGAAGTAGAAGCCCGAGACCGCGGACGCCGGCAGCATGGCGAAGCTCTCGGTCAGGCGGATGCCGGCCACGTCACTGCCGCCGAGCAGGTCCAGCAACAGGGGCTTGAGGCTGTGCTCCGGACAGGCGGGGTAGCCGGGCGCCGGGCGGATGCCGCGGTAGCGCTCCTTGATAAGGTCCTCGTTGGAGAGATTCTCGTCCGGCGCATAGCCCCACAGCTCGGTGCGGACATGCTGATGGAGCCGTTCGGCGAACGCTTCGGCAAGGCGGTCGGCGAGCGACTTCAGCATGATGTCGCTGTAATCGTCCTTGTCCGCCTGAAAGCGTTCGAGGTGCGGTTCGATGCCGTGGATGGCGACCGCGAAGCCGCCCAGCCAATCTTCTTGCTCGGCGATGAAGTCGGCAAGGCACATGTTGGGCCGACCTTCGCGCTTGCGGACCTGCTGGCGGAGCATGGGCAGGCGCTTGCCCTCGACGACGATGTCGTCACCCTCGCGGTGCGCCGGCCAAAGGCCGACAGCGCCCTTCGCCGTCAGCCACTTTTCCTCGATGATCTGGTCGAGCATCGCCTCGGCGTCATGGAACAGGCTGCGCGCTTCCTTGCCGACAACCGCGTCGTCAAGGATCGCGGGGTAGACGCCATGCAGCTCCCACGCGCGGAAGAAGGGCGTCCAGTCGATCACCTGGCGGAGGTCGGCGAGGTTCCAGCTGTCGAAATGGTGGAGCCCAGGACGCAGCGGCCTAGGTGCAGGCCCGGCGGCATCGCCGTCAAAGCGATTGGCGCGGGCTTCGGCGAGCGGCGCAAGGTCGCTCTGGCCGCGGCCCTCGCGCTGTTCGCGCAGTTGCTGATAGTCGCTGGCGGTGCGGCCGATCAGGTCCTGCTTCTGCGGGCCGTCGCTGACCAGCGCGCCGGCGACACCCACCGCCCGGCTGGCGTCGAGGACGTGGATCACCGGGCCGGAGTACTTGGGCGCAATGCGCAGGGCGGTGTGGGCGCGGCTGGTGGTCGCGCCGCCGATCAGAAGCGGCTGGGTCATGCCCGAACGCTCCATCTCCTCGGCGACGGTCACCATCTCGTCGAGCGAGGGCGTGATCAGGCCCGACAGGCCGATCATGTCGGCCCCATTCTCGTTCGCCGCCTCAAGGATCTTGGGCCAGGGCGTCATGACGCCAAGGTCGATCACCTCGAAGCCGTTGCAGGCGAGAACCACGCCAACGATGTTCTTGCCGATGTCGTGGACGTCGCCCTTGACGGTGGCCATCACGACCTTGCCCTTGCCGGCGCTTTCGCCTGCGACCTTTTCGGCCTCGATGAAGGGGAGCAGGTGCGCAACCGCCTTTTTCATGACGCGGGCGGACTTCACCACTTGGGGCAGGAACATCTTGCCCGACCCGAACAGGTCGCCGACGATGTTCATCCCATCCATCAGCGGCCCCTCGATCACCTCGATCGGGCGCTTGACGCTGTGGCGGGCTTCCTCGGTGTCGTCGACGATGTGAGCGTCGATGCCCTTGACCAAAGCGTGGGCGAGGCGTTCGCGGACCGGCCAGCTGCGCCAGGCGGCTTCGCGCACCTCGACCGCGGCATCGGTGCCACGGTAGAGCTCGGCGAGGGTGATCAGGCGCTCGGTCGCGTCCGGACGGCGGTCGAGGATGACGTCCTCGCACGCCTCGCGCAGCTCAGGGTCGATCGCGTCATACACGTCGAGCTGGCCCGCGTTGACGATCGCCATGTCGAGACCGGCCGGGATGGCGTGGTAGAGGAAAACCGAGTGCATCGCCCGGCGCACCGGCTCGTTGCCGCGGAAGCTGAACGACAGGTTCGACAGCCCGCCCGAGAAGTGGACATGCGGGCAGCGCCGCTTGATCTCGCGCAGCGCCTCGATGAAGTCGATGGCGTAGCGATTATGCTCCTCGATCCCCGTCGCGACGGCGAAGACGTTGGGATCGAAGATGATGTCCTCAGGCGGAAAGCCGATGCCGGTGAGGAGCTTGTAGGCGCGCTCGCAAATCTCGACCTTGCGAGCGGCGGTGTCGGCCTGGCCGACCTCGTCGAAGGCCATGACCACGACTGCGGCGCCGTAGGCCATGCAGGCGCGGGCTTGGCCAAGGAATGGCTCTTCGCCCTCCTTCATGCTGATCGAATTGACGATCGGCTTGCCCGACACGCATTTCAAGCCCGCCTCGATCACGCTCCATTTGGAGCTGTCGATCATCACCGGCACACGGGCGATGTCGGGTTCGGCGGCGATGCGCTTGAGGAAGGTGCTCATGGCCAGCTCGCCGTCGAGCAACGCCTCGTCCATGTTGACGTCGATCACCTGCGCGCCATTTTCGACCTGGTCGCGCGCGACCTCGACCGCGGCGTCGTAATCGCCCGCGAGGATCAGCTTCTTGAACTTGGCCGAGCCGGTGACATTGGTCCGCTCGCCGATGTTGACGAAGGACGAACCGGAAGAAACGGCATTCACGCGGCGATCACCATCGGTTCGAGACCGGCGAGACGGGTCTTCACAGGCACTTGCGGGAGGGTGCGCGGGGGCAAGTCGCGCACGATGTCGGCGATGGCGCGGATGTGCTCGGGCGTGGAGCCGCAGCAGCCGCCAAGGATGTTGACCTGCCCGCTCTTCGCCCACTCGCCGACGAGACCGGCAGTAGTCTCCGGCCGCTCGTCATAGGCGCCGAGGTCATTGGGCAGGCCGGCGTTAGGATAGACCATGACCAGCGCGTCGCAGCTGTCGGCCAGCGTGCGGACGTGCGGACGTAGCTGTTCGGCGCCGAACGAGCAGTTGAGGCCGATCGTCACCGGCCGAGCGTGGCGAACGGCGTGCCAGAAGGCCTCGACCGTGTGCCCCGACAGGTTGCGGCCGCTAAGGTCGGTGATGGTCATCGACAGCATGATCGGCAGGTCACGGCCGAGCACCTCACCCGCTTCCAGCGCGGCCTTGATCCCGGCCTTGGCGTTGAGCGTGTCGAAGATCGTCTCGATCAGGATGAAGTCGACGCCGCCCTCGACCAGCGCGTCAATCTGCTCGCGGTAGACCTGCTTCAGCGTATCGAAGTCGATCTCGCGAAAGCCGGGATCGTTGACTTGCGGTGAGAGCGACAGGGTCTTGTTGGTTGGCCCGAGCGCACCGGCGACGAAGCGGCGGCGGCCATCGCGACTCTCGAACTCGTCGGCGACGCGGCGGGCAATGCGGGCGCTTTCGACATTGATGTCGCGGACCAGATGCTCGGCGCCGTAATCGGCCTGGCTGATGCGGTTGGCCGAGAAGGTGTTGGTCTCGGCAATGTCGGCGCCGGCTTCGAAATAAGCGCGATGAATGGCTTCGGGGACGTCGGGGCGGGTCAGCGCCAGGATATCATTATTGCCCTTCTGGTCGTGCCCAAGGCCGAGCGAGCCGGCATAGTCGGCTTCGGAAAGACCGCGATTCTGGATCTCGGTTCCGAAAGCGCCGTCGATGATCAGGATGCGCTGCTTGGCCGCAGCGATCAGCTCTTCCCGCGCGCTCACTTCAGCGCCTCGGCGGCTTCGCACGGCGCGCGCACGCCGAGCAGATGACAGATGGCATAAGCGAGTTCGGCCCGGTTCAGCGTGTAGAAGTGAAAATGGCGGATCCCGCCAGCATAAAGCTGCCCGCACAACTCGGCCGCGACGGTGGCAGCGATGAGCTGGCGCGCGGCGGGGAGCGCGTCGAGGCCCTCGAACATCGCGTCCATCCAGGCCGGAATCTCGGCCCCGCATAGGCCGGCAAACTTGCGGGTCTGCGCGACGTTGCTGACGGGAAGGATGCCGGGCACGATCTCGGCGTCGATGCCTGCTCTCGCCGCGCGGTCGCGGAAGCGGAAGAAGTTGTCGGCCGAGAAGAAGAATTGGCTGATCGCGCGGGAGGCGCCCGCATCGATCTTGCGCTTGAGGTTGTCGAGGTCGCCGTCGGGACAGCTCGCCTGGGGATGCACCTCCGGATAGCAGGCGACGGAAATCTCGAACGGGGCGATCTTCTTCAGGCCCGCAACCAGCGCCGCAGCGTCGGCATAGCCGTCAGGATGGGGCGCATAGTCGCGACCCTCTTCGGGAGGATCGCCGCGAAGGGCCACGATGTGGCGAACACCGGCCTCCCAGTAAGCGCGGGCAATGTCGTCAATCTCGCCGCGGCTCGCGTCGACGCAGGTGAGGTGGGCAGCGGCGGCGAGGCTGGTCTCCCGCACGATACGGGACACGGTCTGGTGGGTCCGCTCGCGCGTCGAGCCACCGGCGCCGTAGGTGACCGAGACGAACCTGGGCTGCAGCGGCTCCAGCATCTGGATCGAGCGCCACAGCGTCTCGTTCATGGGATCGGACTTGGGCGGGAAAAATTCAAAGCTGACGTCGATGTCGCCGCAGGTGTGGGCGAACAGCGGCGGCGGCTCGGCTGCGGGCAAGGGTACGGGGGCGCTGCTCATGCGGCCCTCCTTTCATGGTCGATCCGAGGCGGGCGGACGCCGGCCCAGAGGGTGACGGTAAGCTCCCCGCCTTCGAGGTGGCGGACGACCTTCCCGTCAAGGCCGGCAGCGGCCAGCCACCCGATCACGGCCTCGTCGGCGAAGCCGAGGCGGGCGTGCTGGGCGGTGTCGCGCAATTCCTCACGCTCGTGAGGGGCGAAGTCGATGATCAGCAGCCGGCCGCCGGGCCGAAGCAGGCGCGCGCCCTCGGCGATGGCAGCGGCGGGGGAATGGGCGAAGTGGAGCACCTGGTGGAGCAGCACCACGTCGGCCTCCCCATCGGGCAGGGGCAGCGCATACATGTCGCCTTGGCGCAGCGAGACAGCCTCGACCCCGGCCTGCTCCAGCTTGACGCGGGCAAGGCGCAGCATCTCGGTCGAACGGTCGATGCCGATGCTCCGGGTGGCCGCCGTGCCGAAAAGTTCGATCATCCGTCCGGTGCCGGTGCCAATGTCGACCAGCTGACCGATCGCACCATCGCCGAGCGCTTCGCGGATCGCGGCTTCCACTTGCGCATCGGCGACATGGAGCGAGCGGATCTGGTCCCATTCGGCGGCATGGGCGGCAAAGTAGCGCGCCGCAGCCTCGGCCCGGTCGGCCCGGACCGCGGCGAGGCGCGCGCGGTCGGCGGCAAACTGGCGGGTGGTGACCGGATCGGCGGCCGCGTCCCACAAGCCGACCAGCGCTTCCACGATTGCCGGCTCGCCAAGCTGGAGAAACACCCAGCTGCCTTCCTTGCGACGTTCGATCAGGCGGGCGTCAGCAAGGATCTTGAGATGCCGGCTGACCCGCGGCTGGCTTTGCGCCAGGACCTGCGCCAGCTCGCCCACGGTCAGCTCCATCTCCCGCAGGAGCGCCAGAAGGCGTAGCCGGCTTGGGTCGGCCAAGGCCTGAAACAGGTCGGCCAGGGGAAGCGGAATAGTCATGACTTAACGATATAAAGATATCTTTATATCTACAAGCCAGTTGGCCCGGTTTTTCGGTTCGTCGCAAAAGAGAATTGCGCGCGGGCCTCACCTCACCTAAATCCGCGCGCTGGCCAGACCCAAATATGGGCCGGTCGCTTGGGTACCCGACCTCTGCTCAAGGGGAGGAACGGACCCGAAAACAAAGGGATGGAAACCGTTATGAAGAAGATCGCTATCGCCGCCGTTGCGGTTCTGGGTCTGGGCCTCGCTGCTTGCCAGGACAATGCTGCTGACAACGCCGTCTCGACCGAGAACACCATCGAGACCGAAGCTGCGGCCGACACCAACGCCGCCATCGCCGGCACCGAGAACCTCGGCGCTGCCGCCGACAACGCCCTCGACGCCGCTGGCAACAGCCTGTCGAACGCTGGCAACTCGATCGAGAATGCCGCTGAGGACGTTGCCAACGGCCAGGACAACGTCGCGGGTCAGTAAGACCTACGACGCCTGATCAAGGCATCAAGGGAGGGCCGTCCGGGAAACCGGGCGGCCCTTTCCTTTTGCGCCGTCCAAACTCAGGTCGTGACGGACTTCAGCACCGCCAGACATTCGGGATCAATGGCGCTGCCGCTTGCCTCGGTCATGATCCGCAAGGCTTCCTCGATGGGGAGGGCGGCGCGATAGGGGCGGTCGGACACCAGCGCGTCGAAGAAGTCGCAGGCCGTGATGATGCGGGTGGAGCGGGTGATGGCAGCCGCCGGCAGCGCCATCGGATAGCCCGTCCCGTCCAGCCGCTCATGATGGGCGGCGGCCACGTCGGCGAGGTCGGCGAAGGCGCCGATCCGGCCGAGGATGTCGCGGGTGTGGGTCGCATGGCTGCGCATCGAGTCCCATTCGCGCTCGTCCAGTCCGGCTGGCTTCTCCAGGATCGCACTCGAGACGCCAAGTTTGCCGACGTCGTGCAGCACGGCGGCGCGGCGCAGCCACTGAGTGCGCTCCTGGTCGAAGCCGAAGGCGGTCGCCATGCGCTCGCTTAGGCCACCGACCCGCTGCGAATGCCCCGCGGTGAACGGGCTCTTGGCATCGATCACCTGGCCAAAGGCGTCGGCGATCGCATCGAGATAGTCGTTGTTGAGCGGCTGCGCGGCGCTAGGGGGCGCCATGCGGACGACCCGGCTCTCGATGGTGGGTGAGCGCAGGGATTCCCAGAAGCGCGGCGCCAAGCTTGCGGCCGCAAAGGCCTGGACCAGCGCAGGGTCGAACCACAGACCTCTGCGCCGGTTGATCTCTCCCGAGGCGGCATCGGCACCCGCATGGGAATGGAAGACATCGGCCACCTGCGCCAGCAGCGCGACCTGTGACAGCAAGGGAATGGCCGTGCCCCGCAGCCGGCCGGGGCGGCCAGACCCATCCCAATGCTCGTCCAGATGGTAGATGCCCTCGCAAACCGCAGGCGCAAAGCGCAGGGTGCGGGCGATGTCGGCGCCGCGCGTACAGCGTGAGACGATCAGTTCCTGGGCGATCGCATCGCCGTTGCGCAGGATGTTGCCGATGGCCGCTGCACGCTGCCGCAACGGGCGGCCTCGCGCGGTCTTGCTGACAATGAAGTGCAACGTCGACGCAAGGCTGGTGCCGACCGTCTTGTAGCCCTGCTTGAACGCCCGATCGTCGGCGTCGTACAGCTCACAGATGCGGGCCGCGTTGCTGCTGCAGCCAAGGTCCTTGAGCAGCAGGACGTAGTAGAGGTGGCCGAGTTCAGCTTCGCTCAGGCCGAGGGTGCGGCCGACCTGCATGCCGATGAAGCAGGTCCGCACGCAATGCCCCGCAGGCTGCCCTTCGGTAAGGTCCAATGCATGGCTGAAGGCCGCGATCACCTCGGCGCGGGTGGCGGCGGACGTGGCAACGGGCTGGTGCAGCATAAGCCCGGTTAAGTCCCAAGCGATTAGCGCGGCCTTCAACGACCTGGTTAAGGGATCGTTGGCGACTGGGTGATGGTGGAGCGGGCTACCGGGTGCAACATGGCTGGCGTGCAGGCGCGAGGCGGTTCACAAGAAGTGGGTGAAGCATTTCCTCGATGCCGAGTGGCTGGCCCCCAACGTCAAGCGGATCGCGATCGATCCGGCAATTGCCGCGAGCTTTGCCGATCTTGCCGGATCGTCCCTGCCCCCCGGCTACCATGTCGAGCGACCGGCGTGGGAGAGCGACATCCGCTGGATCTCGGCCGCGGAGGAGAGGACTTTTGCCCGCTTCGAGGCCGCCTTCGACGCGCTGGATGTGGGGGCTGCGGTGGCGGATCATGTCGCCGTCGACCGGGCAATCCGGCTGTTCCAGGGGTTCGTGGTGGTGCGCAGCGAGTGCCGCCAGCCCGACTTCCACCTCGACTGGGCGGACGCCGGCAACCAGGCCTTCACCCTGCTGACCCCGATCGGCCAGCCGACACCCGGCTTCGGGCTGCTGTTCAAGACCCTGACCGGGGAAACCCGAAGCTATGACTACCGGGAAGGCGAGGCGGTGATCTTCGGCGATCATTTCCTGCATTCCACGGCGCCCGGCCGTTCGGAGCAGCCAACGGCGCTCCTCAGCTTCACTTTCGGCACCGATCGGATGGAGGACTGGCCCGCGATCCGGAAGACGGCCGGTTTCCAGGGCGGGCTGGTCCGTCGCCCGGATGGAGTGTTCGAGTAACGCCACAAGAAAAGGGCCCCGGCAGCTGGTGCCGAGGCCCTTTCTTCATCGCTGGCGTGGCCGTCACGGGGATGAACCCCGTGACGTCGGTCCTGTCGGGCAATGCCCGCAGGCCGTCCGGCCATTAGCGAGTCTGGAACGAAGTTGCCTTCGCTCCGGCTGCCTTTGGCTTAGAAGTCCATGCCGCCCATGCCGCCCATGCCGCCGGGCATGCCGCCGGCCGCGGGCTTGTCTTCCGGAAGCTCGCTCACCGCCGCTTCGGTGGTGATGAGCAGGCCGGCGACCGAGGCTGCGTCCTGAAGCGCGGTGCGGACGACCTTGGTCGGGTCGATCACGCCGGCTGCAACCAGGTTCTCGTAGGTGTCGGTCTGGGCGTTGAAGCCAAGGTTGGTGTCGCCACCGTCCAGCAGCTTGCCCGAGATCACCGCACCGTCATGACCGGCGTTGGACGCGATCTGGCGGACCGGCGCGTAGAGCGCCTTGCGGATGATATCGACACCGCGGGTCTGGTCGTCGTTGGCGCCCTTGAGGCCTTCGATCGCCTTGGTGGCGTACAGCAGGGCCGTACCGCCGCCGGGAACGATGCCTTCCTCGACCGCGGCGCGGGTCGCGTGCAGCGCGTCGTCGACGCGGTCCTTGCGCTCCTTCACCTCGACCTCGGTCGAACCACCGACCTTGATCACGGCCACACCGCCGGCGAGCTTGGCGAGACGCTCCTGGAGCTTCTCGCGGTCGTAGTCGCTGGTGGTGACTTCGATCTGCTGGCGGATCGCACCGACGCGGCCTTCGATGCCGGACTTGTCACCGGCGCCGTCGACGATGGTGGTGTTGTCCTTGTCGATGGTGACGCGCTTGGCGGTGCCGAGCATGCCGACCGTGACGTTCTCGAGCTTGATGCCGAGGTCTTCCGAGATCATCTCGCCGCCGGTCAGGATCGCGATGTCCTCGAGCATCGCCTTGCGGCGATCACCGAAGCCCGGCGCCTTGACGGCCGCGACCTTGAGGCCGCCGCGCAGCTTGTTGACGACCAGGGTCGCCAGCGCTTCGCCTTCGATGTCCTCGGCGATGATCAGCAGCGGACGACCGCTCTGGACCACGGCTTCGAGGATCGGAAGCATCGCCTGCAGGTTCGAGAGCTTCTTCTCGTGGATCAGGATGTACGGGTCGGCAAGCTCGACCTGCATCTTCTCCGGGTTGGTGATGAAGTAGGGCGACAGGTAGCCGCGGTCGAACTGCATGCCTTCGACGACATCCAGCTCGAACTCGAGACCCTTGGCCTCCTCGACGGTGATGACGCCTTCCTTGCCGACCTTGTCCATGGCCTCGGCGATCTTCTCGCCGACTTCGCGGTCGCCGTTGGCCGAGATGATGCCGACCTGGGCGACTTCACCCGAGTTGGCGACCGGCTTGGAACGGCTCTTGAGGTCCTCGACCACCTTGGCGACGGCGAGATCGATGCCGCGCTTCAGGTCCATCGGGTTCATGCCGGCCGCGACCGACTTCATGCCTTCGCGAACGATCGCCTGGGCGAGAACGGTGGCGGTGGTGGTGCCGTCGCCGGCGATGTCGTTGGTCTTCGAGGCCACTTCGCGCAGCATCTGCGCGCCCATGTTTTCGAACTTGTCCTTGAGCTCGATCTCCTTGGCGACGGTGACGCCGTCCTTGGTGATGCGCGGTGCGCCGAAGCTCTTGTCGATGACGACGTTGCGGCCCTTCGGACCGAGCGTGACCTTGACCGCATCGGCGAGGATGTCGACGCCGCGCAGGATGCGCTCACGCGCGTCGCGGCTGAATTTCACGTCCTTGGCTGCCATGTGGCTACCCTTTCAGTTTTGAGGATGTTCTGAGAAAAGAAAGTCGATCCGGGTTCGGCTCAGCCGACGATGCCCAGGATGTCGCTTTCCTTCATGATGATCAGGTCTTCGCCGTCAACCTTGACCTCGGTGCCCGACCACTTGCCGAACAGGATGCGGTCGCCGGCCTTGACCTCGAGCGGGGTAACAGTGCCCTGGTCGTTGCGCGCGCCGGTGCCGACGGAGACGACTTCGCCTTCCTGCGGCTTTTCCTTGGCGGTGTCGGGAATGATGATCCCGCCCGCAGTCTTCGCTTCGGCCTCGGTCCGGCGGACGAGAACGCGATCGTGAAGCGGCCTGAAAGCCATGTGCTAGCCCCTCTTTGGTTGCTCTGTTGAATGGTTCCGCTGGCACTCCCTTGGGGAGAGTGCCAGCGTCGCCCGGCATATGTGTGCGGGCAGTCGCGGCGTCAATGGGGGGCTGCGGAAACCAGTCCAAGCTTGTCGCGCCGCGACCAGCGCCACAGCATCAGCACCGCGACGATGGCCAGGCCAAGCGCGAGGCCGATCCAGATGCCGCGGCCCCGAAGCGGCGTTTCGAACGCCAGCCAGGCGCCGACCCCGATCCCGACCACCCAATAGCCGAATGCGGCGTAGAACATCGGAACGCGGGTGTCGTGCAGGCCGCGCAGGATGGAGGCGCCCACCACCTGTGCGCCGTCGGCCAGCTGGAATATGGCGGCGATGGCCAAGAACTGCACCGCCAGCGCCAGCACCGCCGCACTGTCGGGCTTCGACATGTCGAGGAACAGAGAGGCGAGCGGGCCTGGGAACACCCACATCACCAGCGCGGAGGCGAGGGCGAAGGCAAGCGCAAAGGCGATGGCGACCCGCCCTGCCCTGCTTACCCACAGGCCGTCGCCTGCCCCATGGCCATAGCCGACCCGCACGGTGGCAGCCTGGGCGAGCCCGAGCGGGACCATGAACATCAGCGCCGCCAGCTGCAGCGCGATGACGTGGGCGGCGACGCTGGTCGTGTCGATCAGGCCCATGAGATAGACGGCCGCGCTGAACACCCCGACCTCGAAGCTCCACGTCAGGCCGATCGGGACGCCGAGCCTGAACAACTCGCCGAGACGCGGCCAGTCGGACCGCCACCAATGCCCGAACAGCTCCAGGCGCCGCAGGCCCCGCAACCTGACGATTGCCAGCGCTTGAAGCGCGAAGATCAGGATGTAGGTCGTCACCGTGGCCAGCGCAGCCCCGTGCATCTCCAGCCTTGGAAAGCCGAAATTGCCGAAGATGAGGACGTAGTTGAGGAGCGCGTTGAGCACGACGCCCGCCAGCACGACAATCAGCGGCACCCAGGCGCGATCAAAGGCGGTCAGCAGATTGCGGCAGGCAAAGCCGAGCAGGCTTGGCCAGAGCGCCCACATCGCGATGGAGCCGTAGTCGCCGGCCAATCGCGCCAAGCCGGGATCCTGGCCGAGCAGGAGGAACAAGGGCTCGGCGGCAAACAGCAGCAGGGTCGCGGGCAGCGCGTATAGGCTGACGAGCCACAGGCCCATTCGGAAGCTGCGCCGGCTGTCTCGCACCGCGCCGCTGCGCCGCCCCATCGCCGACGCGATCATCGGAGAGATGGCGACCGACAGGCCAACGCCGGTGAACAGCAGCAGATTGTAGAGGTTCACGAACAACGCCGAGGCAGCGAGTGGTCGCGGTCCAAGCCAGCCGAGCATCAAGACATCGGTGGTTGCGATCGCACTCGACGCGACATTGGACAGGATCAGCGGCCAGGCCAACCTGAACGTCGCCGCAGCTTCCTCCCGAGTGGTTCGTGGCGCGATGGGAAGCGTCGGCATGGCCGTGCCCTAGCGACGGCAGGCGGCGAGTGCGAGTGCGGTGTGGGGGTCCGGTGAGCATAGCGGCGTGGAGCCACGATACTTATGTCTGCCTCCGACCCATTCCGGACGTTGGCTCATCGGCCGCTTAGCGCCATGCCGGCCCTTCGGAGCACCGGCCCATGCACCCGCAAGCGGACGCTCGTTCAGTTAAGTCGCTAATGCCTGCTAAGGACTCGAAGCAGACGAGGGAACCACAGATGTCCCAATCTGTTACAGTTCGAGGCGTCGTCCCCTGATGCTTCGGCCCGCCCTTTCTTAAAAAGGGCGGGCTTTTCATTGCAACCGAATTCGGAAGAGATACGCACCTTGCGCGCGGTTGCTCCATCGCACCCGAACCGAGATCGTTTCTGAAGATCAGACTTAAGGTCGCCTTCTAGAGCAATGGTGTCGCTGGCGCGCTTGCGCGGGACTGGGAGAACAAACGGTCTTACCCGCGTGCTGCAGTCTAATTCACATAGTTGCGAGTAACAAAACGAGGCGAGAGGAAAAATCGAATGTGTGGGGCATGCGCCAGGTCTAACAATCGATGGCGCGCGTGAAGCGGAAATCCAGCAGGTGCACACTTTGAGATAGGAGAAGGGCCCGCCATTGCTGGCGAGCCCTTCCTAATGCACAGCAACGTCAAACCGCCTGCAGAGATGCCGTGACGCGACGCCGGTGCCGCATGCTGAAACCAATAGCGCCGAAGCCGAGGAGCATCAGAGCCCAAGTGCCCGGCTCTGGAATCGCTGCCACCGGTGTGAAGGTGAGGTTACCACCGTACGATCCAAGCCCTCGTGAGATGCCCGTCACAGTGATGTTATTCAGCTGACCGCTGAAGATGCTGACGTTTGACGCGCCGGCGCTTTCAATTAAGCCATCGGCAGTGCGACTGATGGTGAGCGCCACGCCATTAACGATGACGGAGGTCAGGTCGAGGTCAGTCGTACTGAACAGCAACGAACTGCTCGTTATGATCGACCCGCTTCCAGTCCCAATCAAACCACCACCGGGCGGTCCGATTGTAAAAAGGAACGAGTCGCTGAACGAGACAGGAGCGGCAGTCGTGCCACCAACCTGAGGCGTGTTGCCAATCGTCGCCGTAACTGGACTTGTTCCGGTGAACGGATCTCCGGTTACCACAAACACCCCTGGAGGCGGAGAGCCAGGAGTTATGATAGCTGCACTAGCAGTACTGGCGAATGCAAGCGCAGTGGCCGCAGCCATGACTCTAAGAAAGCGTTTCATGCTGGAACTCCCCTGAAATGCTTATCGTGGCGTTAACCACTGCAGCCTTAATCCCTTGCTCAGCAGAGAGTTCCATCGAGGGCTTGAGCCCCGGTCTTCGAGAGCCCAAGTGCTGAAAAAGACACACTTATAGATTCAGCTATACGTCTGTCGCAAAATCAGAACAGGCCGACGCAAGGCAGGGAACTGTTAGTTACTTCGCAGTGACTTTCTGCAAGGTACAGTCCCAATTCGGGAATACGCCGGGTGGGGAAAGGGATAACGTTGCAGAGCGTAGCGCTCGACACGGCTGAGCCGCACTCTCGAATGAGGCCGTTACTCAGCCGCAGAGCTGCAGATCGCGCAATCACGATAGAGCCGTGCCGGCAGTCACTCCGACGCGAAAGTCTTACCATTCGTCTGGCAGATACGGATGGTCAGCGAAGTGCTGCCAGTATGCTGCTCAGCCGAATGTATGCATGGCGGGGTTACGGCGGCACCCATGTTATGGGCGATTCGCCGAATAGCGTTACGTTTACCGCAACGTCTAATAAGTGCGTCGTTGGCACACTGACGCTCAATGTGGACTCGGATACGGGACTAGCTGCTGACAACACGTTTGCCGAAGAGCTTGCGCCCTTTCGGGCAGCCGCGGGCGCAAAGCTGTGTGAGCTGACCAAGTTCGCCTTCGATTGGACGGGACCGTCTCACCAGCATCTAGCGGCCTTGTTTCACTTGGTCTTCATATACGGTTCGCGTCAATTTGCGTGCAGCGATCTCTTCATCGAAGTGAACCCTCGGCATCGACGCTATTACGAAACGATGCTGGGCTTTAGTCGAGTCGGCGAGGTTCGGATAAACGCCAGTGTCAACGCACCGTCACAGCTGATGTGGCTCAATGTAGGGGCCATTCGGCAAATGATCGACAAGCACACGAAGTCCTTCGCAAGAAACCAACGGTCGTTGTACCGCTACTTTTTCTCTCCTGACGAAGAGGATGGGCTCTTCGGGCGTCTGATTGGCGCGCCTCGTCAAGGTTCAGCTCTTGCCACTGGCGCCCACCACCACCCTAAGCTTGAGTACTCAGCGAGGCGGCTGCTCAGCCTTATGGTAGGAACTAAGCGCAGGTGATCATTGGAACTACAATGACTCAGAGAATACTCCGCTCTCACGTTCTGATGTTCTGCGTCCTCCTCGCAAGTTGTCTAGGAGGGCTTGCTTGTCTGATTTCAACTATCGATCCGTCTGAGTTGAGCACTTTTCGGACCGACGTTCATGCTCAATGACAGTTGACCGACGCGTCCAGTTGTCTTTCAGGCGGGCAGCTATAATGAGCCCACTTCTGCGGTGCCCTTTTCGGACGCTACCTGCGCCACCGCACCACCTCACCAGCTTCATGTTAAGGTTTTGCGACCACCGACTGAGATCACACCATTGAAAGCAGACACCAGCCGCCAGACGAACGAGTGACCGCTTCTTAGGCCGCGCCGTGAAGAGCGGACGGTCTGCCTACGGCCATTATCGGCCGTTCAAGACCGGCGGCGCTTATGCCCGCTTTCCACCCACAGCAGACATCAAAGCTTACGGTGAGCAGAGGCGCTCCGACGTGAGCGAGGCAATCGCGCTTATGGCCAAGCTGCTGGCGCGGGTGAGGGCCGAACATCAGCGGGGGGTCGGGGTCAGGCGGAGGTCAAGGCGGCTTGCCCCGTCGTGCATCCGGAGCCAGTCACTCATGACAGTGCGACGGCCGTGCGAAGCTGAAGAACAGCGGATGTGACTGGCCGAGGCGGGCCCCTCCGCCGGTCATGCACCACGTCCGCAACGTTTTTCCGATCTACAGCAACCCCAGGCGCCGGAAGCTGGCGCAGTCGTGGCCGGCGAAGACCAGGTGGTCGACCAGCGTGAGGTCGATCGCTTCGGCGGCGATGGCGAGGGCGCGGGTGGCGACCTTGTCGGAGCGGGAGGGCGTGGCCTGCCCGCTCGGGTGATTGTGGGCCAGCACGATGCCGCGGCTGTCGAAGCGGATCGCGTCGCCGATGATGGAGCGAACGGGAATGTCCACCGCATCCACCCCACCGGCATAATGGGCAAGGTGGATGCAGCGTGCTTCATCGTCGACATGGGCTACCCACAGGCGTTCCGTATCGGCGAAGGCGAAGCAGGGCGCGAAGAAGCTGCGGCTCGCCTCCACGCCGGTAAGTGCGACAGGAGTTTCGGCACGCTGAAGCATTAAGGAAAGCTACGGCTGTTCGCCTCCTGTTCCCAGCGCAAGAGCGTCCGTTCTGGAGGTTTCGCGCGCGCAGGCTGCTCCACTTTGGACCGGGGACGCTTCTGTCCGTGGGGGCTACGCAGCCGGGTCGGAGCACGCTACCGTTCGATCATGCAGGCTTATCACGATCTCATGGCGCAGGTGCTGGCCCACGGCGTTCCCCAGGCGGACCGGACCGGCACCGGCACCCTGTCGCTGTTCGGGGCGCAGATGCGGTTCGATCTGGCCGACGGCTTTCCGTTGGTCACGACCAAGAAGCTGCACCTCCGCTCGATCATCGTCGAGCTTCTGTGGTTCCTGCGCGGCGACACCAATGTGCGCTGGCTGCAGGAACGCAAGGTCAGCATCTGGGACGAGTGGGCCGACGAGAAGGGCGACCTCGGCCCGGTCTACGGCAAGCAATGGCGCGACTGGGAAACGGCGGACGGGCGGCATGTCGACCAGATCCGCGAACTGGTGGACCTTATCCGGAAGGATCCGGCGAGCCGGCGGCAGATCGTCACCGCCTGGAACCCGGGCGAGATCGGGCGGATGGCACTGGCGCCGTGCCATTGCCTGTTCCAGACACAGGTGGCGGCCGGGCGGCTCAACCTACAGCTCTACCAGCGCAGCGCCGACCTGTTCCTTGGCGTGCCGTTCAACATCGCGAGCTATGCCCTCCTCACCCACATGCTGGCGCGGGAGAGCGGGCTGGAGCCGGGCGTGTTCGTGTGGACCGGGGGCGACGTGCACCTCTATTCCAACCACCTCGACCAGGCGCGGCTGCAGCTGGGCCGCGAGGTGCGGCCGTTGCCGAATATTCGGATCAAGGACCGCGGGCAGGACCTCTTCGGCTACGAGCTCGAGGATTTCGAGGTGGTGGGCTACGATCCCCACCCGCATATCGCAGCGCCGGTCGCGGTCTAGCCGCGCCGGAAGGGCACGACCTTGCGCTCCTCGTCCCCGCAGACGAGGCGGTTGAGCGCGGCGGCAAGGTCGGCCTGCCGGAAGGGCTTGGCCAGTTGCGGCAGGTGCAGGTCGAGGTCGCCGCTGTAGCCGGTGATGATCAGCACCGGCAGCCCGGGGCGGCGTGCCTCCAGCCGCTCGGCCAGTTCGGCACCGTTCATGCGCGGCATCATGTAGTCGCTGACCACCGCATCGATCTCGAGCCCGTCGCCGAGCATGGCCAGGGCCTTGGCACCGCCGGGCGCTTCATGCACCTGGTGGCCGATCTCGCGCAGCATTTCCGCCGTTCCGGCACGCACGAGGTCCTCGTCGTCGACCAGCAGAACCGTGAGCTTGCGGGAGGCTGCCACCGGCTCGGTGCGGGTCGACCCGAGCGGCCGGGCGGCCTGCTGCGCCACCGGAAGGTAGAGGTCGGCGCGGGTGCCCTGGCCGAGCACGCTGGTCATTTCGAACGCGCCGCCGAGCTGGGCGGCGAGGCCGTGAACCATGGACAGGCCAAGGCCGGTCCCCTTGCCCACCCCCTTGGTGGAGAAAAAGGGTTCCACGGCACGGGCCAAGGTGGCGGCATCCATGCCCATGCCGCCGTCGATCACCGAAATGCGGATGTAGGCGCCGGGCTTGAGCTTGCCCCCGGCATCAGGGCCGACCACGGCATGTTCCGCGGCAACGGTCAGCACCCCTACCCCGTCCATCGCATCGCGGGCGTTGACACACAGGTTGAGCAGCGCGAGCTCGAGCTGGTTGGGATCGGCCATGGCCGCCGGCAGGGACTGTCCGGACGTCAGGCGCAGCTCCACCGTGGGGCCGATCGAACTGACGATGAGATCGCGCATGCCTTCCAGCAAGGAGGTCGGATCGATGGCGCGAGTCTCCAGCGCCTGGCGGCGGGCGAAGCCGAGCAGGCGGCTGACCAGGATCTTGGCCCGTTCGGCCGATTGAAGCGCGCCATCGAGCAGCCGGGCGGTGCGCGGATCGTCCGCGGAATAGCGCCGGTTGAGGAGGTCGAGCGTCCCGGTGATGGGGGTCAGGAGATTGTTGATGTCATGGGCCACGCCGCCGGTCAGCTGCCCGATGGTTTCGAGCTTCTGCGCCTCGTGGAGCTGGGACAGGGCGACCTCGCGCTGGGCAACGGCTTCCTCGACCCGCCGTTCCAGCGTCTGGTTGAGGTCCAGCAGCTCAAGCTCGGCGCGCTTGCGGGCGGTCACGTCCTGGAAGATGACCGCAACCTCGTTCCGGTGCGACGGTTCGACGCGGAAAGCCGCAAGCTCGAGATGACGACCCTTGGCGACCAACTCCTGCTCGAAGCGGATTGCCTCGCCGGTCAGCAGCACCTGGCGATAAAGGGCGACCCACCGATCGGCCTCGTCCGGAACGAGCTCACGAACCGTTGTGCCGACGGCGTTGGCGATGCCGGTGTGACGCTCGAAAGCGGGATTGACCTGGATGTGCCTGTAATCGCTGAATGGGCCATCGGGACCGTCGATCAGTTCGATGACCCCGAAACCCTCGTCCATCGTCTCGAACAGGGTGCGGAACCGACTTTCGCTGTCGCGCAGTTCGACTAGCCTTGCCCGCGCCTCATACTGGCGCTTGCGCCCGCGAAGGGCCGATTTGGCGAGACTGATCAGGGTCGTCGGATGGAACGGGCGCTCGAGAAAGGTGACGTTTCCGAGCACGTCGAGGTAGCGGCCTGCCGCAGGGTTGCGCTCCAGCCCGCCACCACGGCTGGTCAGCAGGACGAAGGGCAGGTCCGACCATTCCTCCTGGTCGGCGATCCAGGCAGCGAGGCCATGGAGGTCCGCGCTGGCGATCGCTTCCTCGGTGACGACCACCAGCGCCGCTCCCTTGTCGAGCTCGGCGATGAGGTCGGGGACGCTGTCGCAGGCGGCCGCATCGATGCCGCCCTCGCGCAGCATGTTGCCTGCGATCAGCGCATCACGGCCGCGCGGGGCAAGAACCAGCGCGCGCTCGGAAAGAGTGGTGCGCTTCACTCTCTGTCAGCACCATCGGCAGGGTCGGCAGCCGAGGTATCGACCAGCACCGGAATGCCGCGCAAGACGCCCTGGAAGCCATAGAGCGGGTCGCCCAGGCTGACGCCCTGCGCGTCGATCCGATACTCGCGAATGGTGTCCTCGTGGATGCCGGTGCGCTTCTTCACCACCGACATCGCGCGCCGGACACGGCCGAGGGCCTCGAAATAACGCAGCAGGATCACAGTGTCGGCAAGGTAGGTCACATCCACCGGCGTCCTCATGTCGCCGACGAGGCCATGCTGGGCGACCGTCAGAAAGGTGGTCGCCCCCTGCCGGTTGAGATACTGGAGCAGCTCATGGACATGCAGCACCAGCGCATTTTCGCCGGGCATGGACGCTTGATAGCCATTGAGGCTGTCGATCACGACGGTACGCGCGCCATGTTTCTCGACGCAGGTGCGGACCCGCGCGGAGAATTGGCCGGGAGTCATCTCCGCCGCATCCACCTGTTCGAGCACCAAGGCGCCGCTCTCGACATAGCTCTCGAGGTCGATGCCCAGCGGCTTGGCGCGGTCGATCAGCAGGCCAAGCTCCTCGTCGAACACGAACATGGCTGCATGCTCGCCGCGCTTGATCGCGCTTCTGACGAAGGTCAGCGCGGTGATCGACTTGCCGGTACCCGCCGGACCCAGGATCAGCACGCTCGAGCTGCGCTCGATCCCGCCGCCCAGCAGCGCATCGAACTCGGCCTGGCCAGTGCTGATAATGGTTCGGTCAGCGCTTCCACGGTGCTCGGCCGAGACCAGCCGGGGATAGACGTTCACCCCGCCCGTCTCGATGGCGAAGTCGTGGTAGCCGCCGCGATAACGACGACCTCGATACTTGATCACCCGCAGGCGCCGGCGTTCCGAGCCATATTCGGGCGCCAGCTCCTCCAGCCGGATAACGCCATGCGCGACCGAGTGGACGGTCTTGTCGTTGGCCTCGGTGGTGAGGTCGTCGAGCATGAGGACGGTGCAATCACGCTTGGCGAAATAATGCTTCAGCGCGAGGATCTGCCGCCGGTAACGCAGGGAGCTTTGCGCCAGGAGACGGATCTCGGAAAGGCTATCGATCACGACACGGTTCGGATTGACCAACTCGAACGCCTCGAAGATGCGCTTGGTGGTCTCCCCCAATTCCAGGTCGGATGAATAAAGAAGGCTCTGCTGCTGCTCCTCGTCGAGCAGGCTCTCCGGGGGCACCAGCTCGTAGATGGAGAGGTTGGTCAGATCCATGTCGTGCGACTTCGCGGACGAGCGCAGCTCATCCTCGGTCTCGGACAGGGTGATGTAGAGGCACTTCTCCCCGAGCTGAGCGCCGGAGATGAGGAACTGAAGTGCAATGGTCGTCTTGCCGGTGCCCGGACTGCCTTCGAGCAGGAACACCCTGCCCCGTTCGAAACCACCGTTGAGGACATCGTCCAGACCCGCGATGCCCGTAACTGCTTGTGTCGTCCTGACCTCCCTAGCCGTCAGGCCGGAATAGCACGACCTTCTTGAGGTCGCTCAACTGACCGGGCGCGTCTTTGTTCCGGCTTCGACACGGCCCTGGAGCAAAAAACGCTCAGCTCCCTCCCCATGCCCGAGCATGGGGAGGGTTGGTCAGCCTACTTCTTCGCGGGCTTGAGGTGACGGTCGAGCCAGCTGGTCATCTCGTACAGCGTATGCCCGACGCTTTCCCGGCCGCGGTAGCCATGCGCCTCATAGGGCAGCACTACATAGCGGACGTTGGCGCCGGCACCTTTCAGCGCCGCGTAGAAGCGTTCGCTCTGCACCGGGAAGGTGCCGCTGTTGTCGTCGGCTTCGCCATGGATCAGCAGGATCGGCTCCTTGATCCTGGGCGCGTAGGTGAAGGGGCTCATCCTCGTGTAGGTGTCGACCGCCTCCCAATAGGTGCGCTGCTCGGCCTGAAAGCCGAACGGAGTGAGGGTGCGATTATAGGCGCCCGAGCGCGCAATGCCGGTTCGGAACAGGTCGGAATGCGCGAGCAGGTTGGCGGTCATGAACGCGCCATAGCTGTGCCCGCCGACCGCGATGCGGTCGCGCGAGGCGACGCCGAGGTTCACCACCGCGTCCACTGCCGCCTCGGCCGAGGCGGTCAATTGCTCGATATAGGTGTCGTTGGCTTCCTTTCCGTCGGCGCCGACGATGGGCATCTTGGGATCGTCCAGCACCGCATAGCCTTGGGTCAGCAGGAACAGGTGGCTGATCCCGGCGGGACGGGTGAAGCGATTGTCGGTGTCGACCACCTGGCCGGCGACGCGCGGGTCGGTGTACTCGGTCGGATAGGCCCACATGACGAGCGGCAGCGGCCCGTCGCGTTCCTTGTTGTAGCCGGCCGGCAGGTAGAGCGTGCCCGACAGGTCGACACCGTCCTTGCGCTTGTAAGTGATGAGCTGCTTGGTCACCCCGGCCAGCTGCGGCGCGGGATCGGGAAATTGCGTCAGCGGACGAGCCTCGGTGGTGCCCACGGTGCGCACGAACAGGTTGGGCGGATCGTTGCGGCTTTCGCGGCGGGTGACAAGGCGCCTGCCTTCATTGTCGAGCACCGCAACCACATCCTCGTAATAAGGCGCGGCGCTCTGCCAGACGCGGGCTGCCTGACCGGTGCCGAGGTCGACGCGGTCCAGGAAGGGGAATTCGCCCTCACGCCGCGCCCCGGGACCCGACTGGAAGATGCTCCGTCCATCGGCGCCGAACAGCAGCACCGGACGACCGGCGGCATTGACGGTGGTGACGGGGTCGCCCGGATCACCATAGCGATCCTGGAAATTGCGGCTGAGGAGGACCCTGGCCGTCCCCGCCGCGGGGTTGAGCAGCATCCGCGTTTCCCGACGGTCATTCCACCATTGCGTCTGAAGCCAGGCGGTGTCGTCACGGCCCCAGACCACGCCGGCGTAGCGATCCTTCATGTCGGCCAGCGCGCGCGGCGCCCCGGTGAACGGTGCGGCAAGCTCGAACAGCCGGTCGCGGACCTCCGCCTTGCGCCTTGCGTCACCGCCGTCCTGGGCCTCCACCCAGGCGACGGTGGCCGGCTTGTCGGCGCGCCATTGAGCAGAGCGTGGGCCCGGCGCGACGGCATCGAACTGCGGCGGCACGTCATCGCGCAGCGGCAGGTTGGCAAGCTGCTTGACGGTGCGGCCCTGGAGGTCGGTGATCAGGATCTCGGTCGGGAACAGCGCCGCCGGGACGTTGTAGCTGTAGGGCTTCTTGACCCGCGTGAGGAGGAGATACTTGCCGTCGGGCGACGGCGAGGCGCCGAGATAGACGCCAGGCGCCGCCACCTTGCGGCTGCTGCCGTCGGCGACCGAGACCAGCAAGGGCTGGGCGGTGAAATAATGATCGAACAATCGCTCGTCGCCGGCATTGCGAAGAAGGTCCTGGTAGGTCCGGACGGGCGCGGTGCGGCCTTCGTTGACCTGGATGATCGGCGCGGGATCGGCCAGCGCGGCCGGCGCCGCACCGCGCCCGGCAAGGACCGCGCGCACGAGGATGGAGCGGCTGTCCGGCATCCAAGTGAAGGAAGCGCCGGTCGCAGCGGCGTTGACGATTGGCTGGGTCAGGCGGCGGGCCTTGCCGGTCGCAACATCGGCGACCCATAGCTCGAGGCCCGTCGGCCTGTCGGCAAGGAAGGCCAGGCGCTGGCCATCCGGCGACCAGGCCGGCGCGGTGAAGCGGGTGCCTGCGGGCAGCTGGACCGGTCGCGCCGTGCCGCCGGCAACGTCCTGCAGCGACAGGCCGGTCAGCCACTGGACACGGCTGTTCGCCTGGCCGTTGTTGCGCGGGTTGATGCGATAGCCGGCAAGCTTCAGGTCCGGCTCGGCCAGCTCCGCGATCGGGGGCAGGTTCGCCCGTTCCAGCAGCGCCATCCGGCTGCGGGTGGGGTCGATCAGCGGCACCGGAGTCGGCTTGCTGTCGAGGATCTGGGCGATGGGCGCAGGCGGCTGCTGGTAGCCGGACGGCTGGGCAAGGACGGTAGTGCTCATGGCCAAGGACAACGCACCCAGCAGCTTCAAATGACGCATCAAGAATCCCCAATGTTACTCCGCCACTACCAGTGGCCGAGTGGGGGATGCGGCGGCAAGAGGCGATCTGTGCCCTTTCGAAAAACGCCCGGTGTCTGCACCGGCCTGGAAGAGGCGCGGCGTTGTGCCGCTAGAGCCGATCCATCCGAAGCCAGCTCCGATCGCCTGACCAGGCCTTCTCGAAAGCGGCTTGCGCCTCTCCCGCCTCGGCGCTGCGGCCGAGCGCCTGTTCGGACGCGGCGAGGCCATAAAGCACCCAGCCATTGTTGGGCGACTGGGCGAGCGCAGCAGCGAAGGCGTCGCGCGATTCCTCGAACCGCCCAGCCTGGAACAAGGCCGCGCCAAGTGACTGGCTGACGGGATAATACCAGAAGGGCGGTTCCGTGTAGGGCAGTGCCTGCTCGATCGTGATGGCTTCGCGGTAGAGGCTGATGGCGGTGGCATGCTGGCCGCGAGCCTGGGCCCAGCGCGCAAGGGCGACTTTCTCAGCGAGGGTGACGAGGTCGCGTGCCGGCACGCCCTGGTCGATCATCGGCTGGAGTGCGCTGCCCGAGCCGATTGCCCGCAGCCTGGCGACTTCCTTCTCGAACTCGATGCGATTGCCTTGCCGCGCCCGGGCCACCGCCCGCGCATAGAAGCGCATGGCGGTGGGGTAAGGCAGCCGCATGTCGGGTGCCTTCATCGCCAATAACTCCGCCGGCGTGGCGAATTGCGCGGCGGCAAAGAAGGGCGCGGCGGCAATGGCCTGGATCCAGGCGATGCGGCTACTGACGGCGGGGTCCAGCAACCGCTCGAGCTTGCGCGCTTCGCGGATCGCCGTCGGCATTTCGCCCGCCATCTGCGCCGACGCGACAATGAAATGCACGTTGTGCGGGTAATAACCGTAGCGGACCAGCCCCTTGTCGCCACTGTGCGCAATCCACGCCTCATCGGCCCTGGCCGCCGCGACGTTGGCGCGGATGCTGTTCTGCCAGCGGCCGCGCACATAGAAGATGTGCCCGGGCATATGGACCAGGTGCCCAAGCGCTGGCGCAAGCGGCTTGTTCAGCCCATCGGCGGCTGCTTCGGCGCGGGCGGGGTCGAGGCCATTCTCCATCAGGTGGATGTAGAGGTGCGCGGCCTGGGGATGATCGGGGTTGCGCGCGAGCACCCCCTCCACCAGCCGCACCGCTTCCCCGATCCGCTCGCGCGGCTGCTTGTCGGCGCCCCAATAATCCCAGGGCCTGGTGTTCATTGCGGCCTCGGCGGCGATCAGGACGAGGTCGTCGTGGGTGCCATGGATCTTGGCGGCGGCCAGCATGGCGTCGGCGAAGGCGGCATCGAGAGCGGCACGGTCGACCGCCGGATCGAGCGAGTATCTCCTCGCCATGGCGGCGGTCAGGGCCTGCTCGACCGGCGTCGCCCTAGCCGCGAGCCAATGGGCATAAGCTGCCGCGCCATGAGCCCTTGGATTGGCCGTGCCCTCCATTGGCGCATTGATGTTGGGCCCTTGCGCAAAGGCTTCGCCCCACCAGCACATGGCGCAGGCAGGATCGAGCCGCTGCGCTTCGCGAAAGGAGGCGATCGCGGCGGCGTGGTTGAAGCCGTAGGCGAAGGCCAGACCCTGGTTGAAGTAGCGCTGCGCCTCGGCGCTGGAGGTGCTGATCGGAAAGCCGACTGCGCCAAGTCCGTCCAGCAGCGTTATGGTGCGGGTCGGCACCGATTGCACGGCGGCGGCCGACATGGACAGCATGGCCCGCATCGAATGGCCGCGGTGGAATCCGCTTGCGCTTGCGTGGTGGTGGAGCCGGGGCTCAGCCGCAGGAGGAGCGGCTGCGCCAACCAGGGTCACAGCGCCGATCGCCAGCGCAAGAGCATGTATCCGCTGCTTCATCGCCAATCCCCCGCCGATGTCGGCAGGTTCATAGCACAGATTTTTGCTGCTCCGCATGGGTGCTGGAGGCCAGGACGCGCCGGATCGGTCCACGCGCGGCCAGGAGGAATGAACGGAAAAGGTACTGACGCTGCCCCGCTGCAATGCCGGGCAGGTCGCAACCGCCCTATTCGGCGGTGACTTCCGACAGGTTCAAGCGCTCGCGCATTTCCTTGCCGGGCTTGAAGTAGGGGACCTTCTTGGCGTCCACCGCCACCTGTTCGCCGGTACGCGGGTTACGGCCGGTGCGGGCGTCGCGCTGGCGGGTCGAGAAGGCGCCAAAGCCGCGCAGTTCCACCCGGCCGCCCTTGGCGAGCTGGGCTGTGATCTCGTTGAAGATGCCGGTCACCACCGTCTCGATCTCGCGCTGCGAGAGATCGGGAAAATCGTGGCAGAGCTTGTTGACCAGTTCCGACCGGATCATCGTTTATTCGTCCCCGCCTAGCGCTTCAGTACCGGGCCCCCACCCGCTTCAGCACAAGCTGTCAGATGTTGGCCGTCGCCGCAAGTACCGGAAAGCGGGACGATTTGCCGAGCGAACCGGCAAATCGTCCCGTCCCAAGACTTACTTCTTGTTGGCGCGCTCGAGAGCCGCACCGAGGATGTCACCGAGCGACGCACCCGAGTCGGACGAGCCGTACTGCGCCACCGCCTGCTTCTCTTCGTTGATCTGCATCGCCTTGATCGAGAAGGTCGGCTTCTTGCTGCGGTCGGTACCGGTGACCATGGCGTCGAACTTCTGACCGACCTGGAAACGCTCCGGACGCTGCTCGTCACGGTCGCGGCCGAGGTCCGAGCGCTTAATGAAGCCGGTCGGACCATCGTCGCCGACCTGAACGGTGAGGCCACCGTCCATGACTTCTAGCACGGTCACGGTCTTGACCTCGCCCTTGCGGGTGCTGTCGCCGCCAGTCGCGCCGCCGGCAACAACGCCGCCACGCTCAAGCTGCTTCATGCCGAGGCTGATGCGCTCCTTTTCGACGTCGACGTCGAGCACGACCGCCTGCACGGTCTCGCCCTTGCGGTGAAGCGCCAGGGCTTCCTCGCCCGACACGCCCCAGGCGATGTCCGACATGTGGACCATGCCGTCGACGTCGCCTTCGAGGCCGACGAACAGGCCGAACTCGGTCGAGTTCTTGACCTCGCCCTCGACCTGGCTGCCGACCGGGTGCTTCTCGGCGAAGTCGCTCCACGGATTGGTCTGGGCCTGCTTCAGGCCAAGGCTGATCCGGCGCTTCTCGCCATCGACCTCGAGGATCTTCACTTCGACTTCCTGCGAAGTGCTGACGATCTTGCCCGGGTGGACGTTCTTCTTGGTCCAGCTCATCTCGGACACGTGGACGAGGCCCTCGATGCCCGGCTCAAGCTCGACGAACGCACCATATTCGGTGATGTTCGTGACGCGGCCCTGGAACACGCCGTCGACCGGATACTTGGCCACGGCGCCTTCCCACGGATCGCTCTCGAGCTGCTTCATGCCGAGGCTGATGCGCTGGGTGTCGCGGTTAATGCGGATGATCTGCACCTTCACGGTGGCGCCGATCTCCAGCACCTCCGACGGGTGGTTGACGCGCTTGTAGCTGATGTCGGTGACGTGCAGCAGGCCGTCGATTCCGCCGAGGTCCACGAACGCACCGTAATCGGTGATGTTCTTGACCACGCCCTCGATGACCTGACCTTCGGCAAGGCTCTGGATCAGGCCCGAACGCTGCTCGGCGCGGGTTTCCTCGAGGATGGCGCGGCGCGACACCACGATGTTGCCGCGGCGGCGATCCATCTTGAGGATCTGGAACGGCTGCGGCAGGTCCATCAGCGGCTGCACGTCGCGGACCGGACGGATGTCGACCTGGCTGCCCGGAAGGAAGGCCACGGCGCCGCCGAGGTCGACGGTGAAGCCGCCCTTGACCCGGCCGAAGATGACACCCTCGACGCGCTTCTCTTCGGCGAACTCGCCTTCCAGCTTGTCCCACGCGGCTTCGCGGCGGGCGCGATCGCGGCTGAGCATCGCTTCGCCCTGCGAATTCTCGACGCGGTCGACGAACACTTCGACCTGGTCGCCGACCTTCAGCTCGGCCTTCTGGCCGGGGGCGGCGAATTCACGCAGCGGAACGCGGCCTTCGCTCTTGAGTCCGACGTCGATCACGGCGAGATCGTTCTCGATCGCGGTGACGGTGCCGATGACGACGCGGCCTTCAAAGGCCTCGTTCTCGCCGCCAAGGCTTTCGTTGAGGAGCGCCGCGAAATCGTCGCGGGTGGGATTGGCAACAGTAGCCATAAAGTCGGAGTCGTCCTTTTCGTGCTCGGTCAAGTTTGCCGCCAGCCTTCCCACGTGGGCAGGCTTTCCATCAGGCGGACCTGGCAAGCGTTGGTGAATGCCGCCTCCCCGGCCCCATGCCGGACAGACGGGCCGTCCTGACGGGGAGCGGACGCGACACCGGACCGAGCGATTGGCCGTGAAAGGACGACAAACAGCTGCTGACGGCGCAGGCCCGGGTTCCCCACCCGGAGCGACGAGCGCGCCCTTAGCGGAATTGCCTCATGAGAGCAAGGCGATGAGCCGGGTCAGCCACCCCGATGCGGGCGCGGCGGCGGCCGGGCGGACGTCGGCCGGGCCGCAGGCGAGGCAGCGCGCCTGGATGGTTGGTCCACCCAGCAGCAGTTCAGCCTCGCGCATTACGGCGGCCGCCAGCGCATCGGGGTTGGCGCGCAAGGAGGCGAACGGATCGCCTTCGCTCGCGTCATCGTCGTCGCGCAGCAGCCCGGCCAGCTCGGAGCGCCAGCTGGCCTTTCGGTCGAGGTAGGTGAGGCCGCGATTGCCGGCGTCGAGGCCGGCCAACTCGCCAGCCTTGGCGACGGCTTCCTCCATGCCCCCGAACTGGTCCACCAAGCCCAACTGCCGCGCCTGGCCGCCGGACCAGACCCGGCCCTGACCGACCGCGTCGACCTGTTGCGGGGTCTTGCGGCGGGCGTCGCCGACGATCCGGAGGAACTTGCCGTAGGTGCTCTCGACGCCGAGCTGGATCAGCTGGCCGGCCTCGGGAGAGGGCCCCTTGAGCAGGTCTGGCTCCCCAGACAGCGGGGTGGTTCGGACCCCGTCGGCGTTGACGCCGAGCTTCTCGAGGCTGCCCTGGAAGCTCGGCAGGATGCCGAACACGCCGATGGAGCCGGTGATGGTGGAGGGCTCGGCGATGATGTGCTGGGCGCCGGCGGCAATCCAATAGCCCCCGGAGGCCGCGACATTGCCCATGGAGGCGACCACCGGGATGTTCTTCTCGCGCGCGGCGAGCAAGGCCTGGCGAATGCGCTCGGAAGCGAGGGCCGATCCGCCCGGACTGTCGATGCGGACAACCAGCGCCTTGATCTTGCCGCCCTGGATGCCCTTCTCAATCGCTTCGGTGATGCTCTCCCCGCCGGCGGTCCCGAGCGGCGCCCGGCCATCGACGATGTTGCCGGCAACGGTGACCACCCCTATCGGCCCAGTCCCACGCTGCGGGCGGACCTCGGCCGCGATGTAGCGGTCGAGCCGGATGCGCTTGAATCCGCCGGCAAGCTTCTCGTCGGCGCCGCCGAGCTCGGCCAATCGCTTCTCGAAGGCGCGGCGGTCGGCGACCTTGTCGACCAGCCCGGCACGCTGCGAGGCAAGCGCGAAATCGCCGCCGGCTGCCCGCACCAGCTGCACCGGCTGGCGCAGGGAAAGATCGACGTTGGCCCTGGGGCGGGCCTTGCGGATGTCGTCGCGCCAGGTCTCGAACAGAGCGCCGGTCAGCGCCTGCGCATTCTCCCGCGCTTCGGGGCTCATGTCCGAACGGGTAAAGGGCTCCACCGCGCTCTTGTACGAGCCCACTTTGTAGACATTGGCGGTGACGCCGAGCTTCTCGAGCAGGCCGGCGAAATAAAGGTTGTTGCCGCCGGGACCGCTCAGCTGGACGCCGCCCATCGGATTGACCCAGATTTCGCTGGCATGGGCGGCAAGCTGGTAGCCGCGGTCGCCATAGCCGGTGGCATAGGCAAGCACGGGCTTGCCGCTGCGCTTCACCTCGCCCAGCGCCTCGCCGAGGTCGGCGACCACCGTTTGCCCGGCCGAGAAGCCGTCGAGGTCGAGCGCGACCGCCTTCACGCGCGAATCGTCCTTGGCCTTGAGCAGGGCCGCGCGAACGTCACGCAGGGCGAGCGGCGCGGACATCGCGCCCCCGCCGGCAAGCGCAAACGGGTTCTGCTCGGGCGGCTGCTCCACCACGCCGGAGCGCAGGTTGAGCACCAGCACCCCATCGCTCACCGTTGGCGCCGGCCGGGCCGACAGCAGGGCGTAGAGGCCGGCAAAGAAGAGGAACATGAAAAGCAGGACGAGGGCGTCCTTGATCCCGACCAGAAGGCCCCAGATCGCCTTGGCAACGCGCATGTTCGCTCTCAAACCCCCAGGATGGTGTGGGGCGGAGATAGGGGTCCGGTGGTCGGGAGGGAAGCGGCGTTCGACGGACGGGCGCCCGTCAGTGCATCCGCGCACCGTCCGGGACCGGATGGTCGGGGGCGAGCAGGCTGATGCGGCCCTCGTTGTCCGAGGCGCCAAGCACCAGCACTTCGCTCATGAACGGGCCGATCTGGCGCGGGGCAAAATTGGTCACCGCCATCACCTGTCGCCCCACCAGCTCCTCGGGTGTGTAGAGCGCGGTGATCTGGGCCGAGCTGCGCCGGGTGCCGATATCAGGCCCGAAGTCGATGGTCAGCTTGAAGGCGGGCTTGCGCGCCTCCGGAAAAGGTTCGGCAGCGATGATCGTTCCGGCGTGGATCTCGACCTTGAGAAAGTCGTCAAAGAAAATAGTCATGCCGCGTCCCGGCAAGGTCGGATTGCGCCCGGCGCCGGACGCGGCGTGGCGGCGCGGAACGCCGCGAAATAGCTGTCGCTCCCGGCGAGGCGTTGAAAGCGATCAAGGCGCAGGCCGAGCGCCGCCAGCTCGCACTTCAGCCGGGCGGGGGGAATCCCGTGACGCTTCACCGGGCGGTCGGCATCGACCACGATCACCTCGCCGCCCCGCTTCAGGCCGCCCACCAGGTGCCACAGGAAGGCGTAAGGGTCGGTCACTTCATGGAACATGTGCACCATGAAGATGCGGTCGAGGCCGCCGGGCGGAAGCTTGGGATCGGCGGGAAGGCCAAGGCGGACGGTGACGTTGTCCAGCCCTTCGCGCTGGACCCGCTCGGCCAGGCGGTCGCGGGTTTCGGGAACAATGTCCTGTGCCAGCACCCTGCCCCTGGCGCCGACCAGGGGCGACAGGCGCACGGTATAATAGCCCTCACCCGCGCCGATGTCGGCGATCGACATGCCGGGCCTCACCCCCGCTGCCGCGACCACCGCCTCGAACTCGCCCACCCGGTCGCGCACGTCCTCGGTCGAGAAGGCGTCGGAGACGATCGGCGCGACATCGCGGCCGGCGGGAGGAAAGCGGTTCGCGGTGTCGCCTTCGGCGCGGCAGGCGGCGAGCGCCAGCACCATGCCACCGAGTGCCAGGATCGCCCAGGGCCGCATCCTAGTCGACATCCTCCACGTCGACCTTCTCGCCCGTCACACGCTGACTGAGCGCCGCGGCCATGAAACGGTCGAGGTCGCCGTCGAGCACATCGCCGGGCGCCGTGGAGGTCATGCCGGTGCGCAGGTCCTTGACCAGCTGATAGGGCTGCAGGACGTAGGAGCGGATCTGGTGGCCCCAGCCGATGTCGGTCTTGGCCGCCGCGGTGGCATTGGCCTCCGCTTCGCGCTTCTGAAGCTCGGCCTCGTAGAGCCGGGCCTTCAGCTGCTTCATCGCCTCGGCCTTGTTCTTGTGCTGCGAACGCTGGTTCTGGCACTGTACCACGATGTTGGTCGGGATGTGGGTGATCCGGACCGCGCTGTCGGTGGTGTTGATATGCTGCCCGCCCGCACCCGACGCCCGATAGGTATCGATGCGCAGCTCGCTTTCGTTGATCTCGATGTCGATGTCGTCGTCGACTTCGGGATAAACCCATACGCTGGCGAAGCTGGTGTGGCGCCGCGCCGAGCTGTCGTAAGGGCTGATCCGTACCAGCCGGTGGACGCCGCTCTCGACCTTGAGGTTGCCGTAGGCGTTTTCGCCCTTCACCAGCAGGGTCGCCGACTTGATCCCGGCCTGCTCGCCCGCGTGGAAGTCGACCAGTTCGACCTTCATCCCGTGCCGCTCGGCCCAGCGCGAATACATGCGCTGGAGCATCCCGGCCCAGTCGTTGCTCTCGGTCCCGCCAGCGCCTGAGTTGACCTCGACATAACTGTTGTTGCCGTCCGCCTCGCCCGCCAGCAACGCGGCCACCTTGTCGCGTTCGGCCCGCTCGGCCAGGTCGGCGAGCGCCCGCACGCCATCGTCGACAAGGCTGTCGTCGCCTTCCGCCTCGGCCATCTCGATCAGCTCAACCGTGTCGGTCAGCTCGGTCTCGAGCTTGCGGGTGGCGGTGATCGCCTCGTCCAGCCGGCGCCGCTCGCGCATCACCTCCTGCGCCGCCTTGGGGTCGTTCCACAGCGACGGGTCCTCGACCTTCTGATTGAGCTCCTCCAGCCGCCGCAGCGCGCGATCCCAGTCGAGGAAGCGGCGAAGCAGGGCGGTGGCGGCATTGACCTGGTCGATATGGGCCTGCGCTTCGGCGCGCATGTCAGAGAAATCCTTTCACTCAACACCGCTCGGAGGTGGGCACTCGAACGAACGGCAACAGGCGGCGTCCTAGTAGATACCGCCCTGCTTTGCCAAGAAGTCCTCGGCTGGAGCTGCCGGCTCCTCCTGGCGAGCGGCCTCCTCTCGCGGGCGTGGCGGAGGAGCACGCCGGCGGGCTGGCGCCGTGCGCGGAGCGGCCGCGGCAAGCTCCGCTTCCTCCCCGGCGCGGCGGAGGGTGCGGCGAGGTTCGCTCTCGGGCTGGAAGGCCTCCCAGATGACGGCGGACTTGGGATCCTCGCGCACGGGGAAGGTGCCGAACACCCGCTTGCCGGTGCCCCGGTCGATGCGGACCATGCGGATACCCTTGGGTGCCACGAACGGCGTTGGCGGCACGTCCTTGAGGCTGGCCTGCGCCCATTGCTTGAAGATGGGGGCGGCGATCCGCCCGCCCTGCGCCGCGCCGCCGAGCGAACGCGGCTGGTCGTAGCCGATGTAGGTGCCGGCAACCACGTCCGGAGTGCCGCCGACGAACCACACGTTGGTGGGGCCGCTGGTGGTGCCGGTCTTACCGAACAGCGGGCGATTGAGGTCGCGCAGAACGGTGGCGGTGCCGCGCTCCACCACGCCGGTCAGGATGTGCACCATCTGGAAGGCCGCCTGCGGGTCGAGCAACTGGCGCGACCGGCTCGGCGGGCGGGGCATGGCGCCGCCGTCCCAGTCGGGCGCGTTGCAGCGGCCTTCCATCACCTGGCAGCGATTGTCGGTGCGGAAGATGACCTTGCCGTCGCGGTCCTGGACGAAATCGATCAGGGTCGGGGTGAGAGAGCGGCCGTGGTTGGCGAGGATGGCATAGGCGTTGGTAAGCTTCAGCACGGTGGTGTCGCCGGCGCCCAGCGCAATGGACAGATAGTTGGGATAGTCGCCGACGCCGAGCCGCTTGGCGGTGTCGGTCACCCGCGCCATGCCGGTCTGGGAGGCGGCGCGCACCGTCATCAGGTTGCGCGACTGCTCGACACCCCAGCGCATGGTCTTGGAGCCGGCGTAATTGCCATCGAAATTGCGGAAGCACTTGTTGCCGAGCCCTGCCCCTTGCCAGACGCAGAAGGGCGCATCGTCGATCAGCGTCGCCGGAGTCATGCCGTTGGCGAGCGCGGCGTAATAGACGATCGGTTTGAAGGTGGAGCCCGGCTGGCGCAACGCCTGGGTGGCGCGATTGTAGCTGGCGCCGATCGAATCGAACCCGCCCTGCATGGCGAGCACCCGGCCGGTGCGCACTTCCTGCGCCACGAAGCCGCCGCCGACCTCGGGGATGGAGCGGATGGCATAGTCCTCGCCAGCGATCTGCTTGACGATGATGATCATGCCTTCCTTGAGGTTGGAGAAGGCAGTCCCTCCCCCGCCCCGCCGCGGCATGGAGGCGTTGCCGGCGGCAAGCCTGCCTTCCGAACCGTCGGTAAAGCCGATGCGGGCGCTCGAGGTGCCCTTGTCCAGCACCACTGCCTTGCGCCAGTCGGGGAAACCGGTGCCAAGCGCCGCCCGGTCGAGTTGCCCGCGCCAGTCGCCGTTGGTGTCGATGCTGAGCCCGGTGTCGCGCCAGCCGCGCCCGCCGTCGAACTTGGCCAGCCCCTCGCGCAGCGCTTCGGCGGCGGCATCCTGCATCAGCGGGTTCATCGAAGTGCGGACCCAAAGGCCGCCAGCATAGACGCTGTTGGGCCCGTCTTCCGCTTCCTCGCCGTAGCGGCGCAGCAGCTCGCGGCGGACCTCCTCGGTGAAATAGCCGCCCACTTCGCGGAACTTGGCGTTGGAGCCGAGGCGAATGGTTCCAAGCGGGGCCGCCCCTGCCTCGGCACGCTGGGCCGCGGTGATGTAGCCGTTGCTCTCCATTTCGCGCAGGACATAGTTGCGGCGGTCGAGCGCGCGCTGGGTCTGGCGCACGGGGTCGTAGTTGCTCGGCGCCTTGGGCAGGATCGCCAGATAGGCCGCCTCCGGCAGGGTCAGGTCGGCGACGTCCTTGTCGAAATAGGCTCGCGACGCCGCCTGAACGCCATAAGCATTCCGGCCGAGGAAGATCTGGTTGAGGTAGAGTTCGAGAATCTGCTCCTTGGTGAGCGTGTTCTCGAGCCGGAAGGAAAGGATCGCCTCGCGGATCTTGCGGCTGACCGCATAAGCGTCGTCCTGCAGCAGCGCCTTGGCGACCTGCTGGGTGATGGTGGAACCGCCCCGCGCCCGCGACCCGCCGGTGGCCTGCTTGAGCGCGAAATCGCCCACCGCGCCGACCAGGCCCGGATAGTCGATCCCGCCATGGCTGAAGAAAGTCTTGTCCTCGGCCGAGATCATCGCCTGGATCACCAGCGGCGGATATTCGCTGTAGGACAATTCGACCCGCCGTTCGCGGGCGAAGGTACCGACCGGCTGGCCGTCGATCCCGCGAATATTGCTCGGCAAGGGCGGCTGGTAGGCGAGCAGCTTCTCGCTCGACGGCAGGCCGGCGGCGAAGAACAGCCAGACGAGGACGAACAGGGCATAGCCGCCAATCAGCCCGAAGCCGAACAAGCGGAGCCAGCGGTTGCGACGCCAGGTGGCGCGAAGCCTGTCGGCAGCACTGTGGTGACGACCCATCCAGGCCGGTGAGGGTGAGGTCGCGACGGCGTCCATTCGGGCGCTCTACCCGCTTGGGAAGGCGGGGGAAAGCGCTTCTGTCAGCGTCCCACTGCAGCCTGCGCCTCGATTGCCCGCGCAAGCGCCGTGACGATCTGCCTCCGCTTGACCGGGTCGAGCAAGGTGGCCTCGTCGGCCGCGTTGCTCATGTAGCCGGCCTCGAACAGCACCGCCGGCGCGCCCGAGCGACGAAGCACGCGAAAGCTGGCGAAACGATGCGGCTCGGGGCGGAGCAGCACGGTGCCGCGCCCTTCGCGGATGATGCGCAGGGCGAAATCGGCACTGGCGTCCATGATGTCCCGTGCGGCAAGGTCGGACAAGAGCGTCCGCAGCGACTCCTCGGGTGCGCTGGCGATGGCACCCTCCCCGTTCTGCCGCGCGGCGAGCAGTGCCGCATCGGCGTCGCTCGCGACCTCCGAGAGCGAGTAGGCGGTGGCTCCGCGCGCACCGGGGTTGGGAGCGCTGTCGGCATGAATAGCGAGAAACAGGCTGGCGCCGAGCCGCCGGGCGATTGCGGCCCGGTCGTCCAGGGTCAGGGTCGCGTCGCCATCGCGGGTCAGCGCGATCCGCATTCGCCCGCGCCGGGCAAGCTCGTCGCGCAGTTCGCGTGCGATCAGCAGGGTCACATCCTTCTCGCGCGCCGTGCCACTCGCCCCCGGTGCACCCCCGTCGCGCCCGCCATGGCCGGGATCGATCACCACCAGCGGCCGGCCCGGCACGCGCGCCTCCGTGACCCGGACGTCGGCCACCGCCGGGGCAAGCGCAAGGCTGAGCCCACCCTGCCGCGCCTCGCCCGCCACTGCCAGGCCGATCTCCTCCCCCGCCGGCGTGCGCGTCAGGGTGCCGGCGAAGAGCAGCGCCAGCAGCCCGGCCGCCAGAAGCAGCAGGACCAGGCTCACGGAGGTGGAAGGACGGCGCATCGGCGCGACCCTAGCGCGGCGTTGCTCCGCGGCAAGGAGGCTGCTACGACATCGCCAATCCGTGCCGGCCTTCCCAAGGCCCGGACCCGGATACTTGGCCTGAAAACCGAAGACAGGGCGGTTGACCAGGCACCGTACAGGTTGATGCTGATCCATGAAGTTCAAGAACGCGCTTGTTGATCCTGCCGAACAGAGCAGCGACGCGCGTTTGCCGGCGACCGCCGGGGAACTTGCCTCAGCAGACGCACCCCTTTTGATCGCCATTCCCGCCGGGCCAAATGCCCCCGCGATGGCCGCAACACGCGCGCGCAGACTGACCCTGTTCAGGGCGCGCGCCCGGAGACTATTCAATGACCACGCGCATGCTGATCGACGCGCGCCACCCGGAAGAGACCCGGGTCGCCGTCGTCCAGGGGAACCGGATCGAGGAGTTTGACTTCGAATCCGCCGAGCACAAGCAGCTCAAGGGCAATATCTACCTTGCCAAGGTAACCCGCGTCGAACCTTCGCTTCAGGCGGCGTTCGTGGATTACGGCGGCAATCGCCACGGCTTTCTCGCCTTCAGCGAAATCCACCCCGACTATTACCAGATCCCCAAGTCCGACCGCGAAGCCCTGCTGCGCGAAGAAGCTGAACATGCCGCCGAAGAAGAACGCCTTCGCGCCGAGGCCGAGGATCATGACGAGTTCGACGACGGCCCCCTCGACCCGCACCACGAGGACGACGGTCACGACGACCGCCCCGAGGAGCCGGAAGGCGAAGGCGAAGAAGGCGACGACAGCCAGGGTGATCCCGAGGAAGGCGATCGTCCGCGCCGTGGCCGCCGCAGCAGCAAGGACGAAGCCGCCGACGAGGTCCGCCGCAAGCGCCTGAACCTGCGCCGCCGCTACAAGATCCAGGACGTCATCCAGCGCCGCCAGGTGCTGCTGGTCCAGGTCGTCAAGGAAGAGCGCGGCAACAAGGGCGCGGCGCTGACCACCTACCTCAGCCTCGCCGGCCGTTATTGCGTGCTGATGCCCAACACGTCCCACGGCGGCGGGATCAGCCGGAAGATTTCCAACGGCTCGGACCGCAAGCGGCTGAAGTCGATCATTGCCGACCTGAAGCTTCCCGGCACCATGGGCCTGATCGTCCGCACCGCGGGGCTTGAGCGGACCAAGGTCGAGATCAAGCGGGACTTCGATTATCTCGCACGGCTGTGGGACGAGGTGCGCGAGAACACGCTGTCTTCGTCCGCGCCGGCGCTGATCTACCGCGACAGCGACCTGGTGAAGCGGGCGATCCGCGACCTTTATCACCGCGACATCGACGAGGTGCTGGTCGAGGGCGAAGACGGCTACCGCGCGGCGCGCAGCTACATGAAGCTGCTGATGCCGAGCCACGTGAAGAAGGTGCAGCCGCACAGCGAGTCGACCCCCCTGTTCCAGCGCTACGGCGTCGAGGACCAGCTTGGCGCCATGTACCAGCCGCTCGTCCAGCTGAAGAGCGGCGGCTATATCGTGATCAACCCGACCGAGGCGCTGGTGTCGATCGACATCAACTCGGGCCGGTCCACCCGCGAACATAATATCGAGCAGACCGCGTTCGCGACCAACATGGAAGCGACGCAGGAGATCGCCCGTCAGCTGCGCCTGCGCGACATGGCCGGTCTTGTCGTCATCGACTTCATCGACATGGAACAGAACAGCCATGTCCGGAAGGTCGAGAAGGCGATGAAGGAGGCGCTGAAGAACGATCGCGCGCGCATCCAGATCGGCCGTATCTCGAGCTTCGGCCTGATGGAAATGAGCCGCCAGCGCCTGCGCACCGGCGTGCTGGAAGCCTCGACCAAGACCTGCCCGCATTGTGACGGCACCGGCCTGATGCGCACCGCCTCGTCGGCGGGCCTCTCGGCGCTGCGCATGATCGAGGACGAAGCGGCCCGCGGCCGCGGCGAGCGGGTGTGCCTGCGCGCCGGCGCGGAAGCGGCCATCTATGTTCTGAACAAGAAGCGCGCCGAGCTGGCCGACATCGAGGCGCGCTACGGTGTGTCGGTCGAAGTGCTGGTCGACCACAGCTTTGAAGGCGCCCGCATGGCGGTGGAAAGCTCGGGTCCGCGTCCGGTCGCGCCGGTCCGCCAGCTGGCACCGCCGCCGCAGTACGTCGATGACGAACCCGAGGTCGACGAGGAAGAACTCGCCGAGGAGTTCGCCGAGGACGAAATCGAGGAGCGTGAAAGCCGTGGTGAGCGCGGCGTGCGTGACGAGGAAGGCGAGGACCGCAACGGTCGCCGCCGCCGCCGCCGCCGCCGGGGCGGTCGCAACCGCCATCGTGACGGCGACGAGCACGGCGGCGAGTTCGAGCAGGCTGACGCTACCGACGAGCCGCACGGCGACGACCATCCGGTCGAGGCCGCCGATAGCGAGGCCGAAGCCGGCGAGGCCCCGCACGGCGACGACGAAGCCGGCAGCGAGGACGAGCGCCGCAAGCGCCGTGGTCGCCGCGGTGGCCGCCGCCGGGGTGGCCGTGGCCGCGACCGCGAGGAAGGCGAGCGCCAGGAAGGCGGCGAGGAGCTTGCCCCCGAGCCTGGCGAAGCGCCGATGGTCGAGCCGGTGCCGAGCGTGGACCCCGCGCCCGAGCCGGTCGAGGCCGCTCCCGAGCCGCAGCCTGAGCCCGCCCCCGAGCCGGTGGCCGAGGAGAAGCCCAAGGCCCGTCGTCGCCCCCGTGCCCGCAAGGCCGACGCGGTCGCCGCCGAGCAGGCCGAGGCGGCTCCGGCGCTTGACGTGATCGCACCGGAAGCACCGGCCGACGTCGCCACGCAGGAAGCGGTTGCCGCCGAGGAGAAGCCCAAGCCCAAGCGCCGTTCACGCGCCAAGAAGGTCGAAGCCGCTCCCGAGCCGACCCCCGAGCCCGAATTGGCCCTGGCCTCCGCCGAAGCGGCCGAGCAGAGCCCTGCTCCGGCTCCCGACCAACCTGCCACCGAGCAGGATTCGGCCCAGCCCACCCGCAAGGGCTGGTGGTCGCGCACCTTCGGGTGAGTAAACGCTGTGCCCCGGTGTTTGGCCGGGGCACAGCTTTCCCGCGCTGCAGCGTGGTGTTCGTTCTCGACCAACCGCTCCGCAATCCCTCGCGCCGCCGCGCTTCGGCTATCACCAACTTGCGGTGAGCAAGACCCCGCGCCTCCCCCGCTCGATCTGGGTGCTCGGCTTTGTCAGCCTGTTCATGGATCTGTCGAGCGAGATCATCCACGCGCTGCTGCCGTTGTTCGTGACCGTGACCCTTGGCGCAAGCGTGGCGATGCTGGGCGCGATCGACGGCGTGGCGGAGGCGACGGCAAGCTTTGCCAAGCTGGCGGGAGGGCGGCTCAGCGACCGGCAGCAGAAGCGCAAGCCCTGGATCCTCGGCGGCTATGGCGTTGCGGCGCTGACCAAGCCCTTGATGGCGCTGGCCACCGGGCCGCTTGCCGTGCTCGGCGCGAGGCTGGTCGATCGCACCGCCAAGGGCCTTCGCGGGGCGCCGCGCGATGCCTTGATCGCCGACGACACCCCGGGTTCCTGCGCGGCGCCGCTTATGGGCTGCGGCAGAGCCTCGACACCGTAGGCGCACTACTCGCCCCGATTGCCGCAACCGCACTGATGATCTGGCTGGCGGGTGACATTCGCACCATCTTCTGGATCGCCGTCATCCCGGCCTTTGTGTCCGTCGCCATCCTGTGGCTGTTCCTCAAGGAGCCGGAGCAGCACGTCGCAAGCGGCAAGCCCCAGCCGCTGCTGAGCGGCTTTCGCGAGGTCGACCATGCCTGCCGGCGGATCATCCTGGTCGCCTTTCTGTTCACGCTGGCGCGCTTTTCCGAAAGCTTCCTGATCCTGAAAGGCGCCGAGGCCGGGCTCAGCCTCGCCACCGCTCCCCTGGTGCTGGTGGTCTTCAACCTGTCCTACATGCTGCTGTCCTATCCCGCCGGAGCGCTCGGCGACCGTGGCGACCCGCGCTTGATCCTGACCGCGGGCATCCTGCTGCTGGTCGTCGGCAATGTGGTGCTGGCCCGTTCGACCGGGCTGGCCGGACTGACGGTCGGGGTGGCGCTGTGGGGCGCGCACATGGCGCTGACGCAAGGACTGTTCGCCAAGCTGGTGGCCGAGGCCGCACCGGCTCACCTGCGAGCCACCACCTTTGGGCTGTTCCATGTCGCGACCGGCATCGGCCTGCTTCTGGCCAGCCTTGGCGGCGGTCTGCTGTGGGACCGCTCCGGCTCGGACGCGACTTTCCTCGCCTCGGCGGCGGTCGCAATCGGCGCAGCTGTTATGCTGTGGCTGCTTCCGACCCGCGCCCGTGCCTAGTTGATCACCCACTCCGTTGCGACATTGCGCCATTCGCCGGCGGCGATGAGTTGCCGGTGATTCAGGCGGATTGAATGCAGAGTCGCCTCGATCTCCCGCCGCCAGTGATCGAGGAAGTGGTGGAGCGCCGGGTATCTGGGCGCCACATCATATTGCTGAAAGGAGAACAGCTGCAGCAGGCTCGGGTGATCGGGCATGTAGTAATGCACCTCTATCAGGCTCAATCCATAGCCTTCGAGCTGAAGTTGAAGATCGGGGGTAACCAGTCCTTTGGCCATGCTCCTCTCCTTGCCGCACCTGCCTTATCGACGCAGATGGTTGCGTTTCCGTTCCCACCGTCAAGTCACCGCGTTATGAAGGTGAGGAATTGACGGGGGAGATAGGGGATGACCGACACTCGTTTCGCACCGCAACCCTTTCGCGGGTGGTTCTGGCTTGGAGCCGTTGCCGTGCTGCTGTTCATGCTGGTGGGCGTGGGTGGCTATCTCTTCACGGTGATGACTCCACTTGATCAGCTTCCGGCTGACCGACAGGCGGTAATGGCGGCGATGCCGGGATGGCAGACCGCCGTCTACGCTGTCGCGGTCTGGTCGGGCCTGGCGGGAGCGATCGGCCTGTTGCTGCGGCGCACCTGGTCGGTATCGCTGCTGCTCGTGGCCCTGCTGGGCGCGATCGGCACCTTCCTGCCCTTCGCCATCATCCCGGCCGTGCGCGAACTCGCCACGGAAGGCGACGCCATTGCGGCCATCATCGTCATCGGCCTGTGCTGGACCAGCTTCTGGTTCGCGCGTCATTCGCAACAAAGGGGCTGGCTCAAGTGAGCACCTTCACTCTCGACACCGCGACCAGCCGGGCGACGCCCTCACCCGTTCCGGGCAAGCGGATGACCGTCCCCGGGCTCAAGGGCCGCAAGGTGGACGGGCGGACCGAGCAGCCGATCGTCATGCTGACCGCCTATACCATGCGGACGGCGCAGCTGCTCGATCCCCATTGCGACCTGCTGCTGGTCGGCGACAGCCTGGGCCAGGTGATCTACGGCCTTCCCTCCACCGTGCCGGTCACGCTGGAGATGATGTGCGCCCACGGCGCCGCGGTGGTGCGGGGAAGCTGGCACGCGCTGGTCGCCGTGGACATGCCGTTCGGTTCCTATGAGGCGAGCCCGGAGCAGGCCTTCGCAAGCGCGGCGCGGGTGATGAAGGAAACCGGCTGCGCGGCGGTGAAGCTGGAGGGCGGCGAGGCGATGGCGCCGACCATCCGCTTCCTCGGGGAGCGCGGCATTCCGGTGATCGCCCACGTCGGTCTCACTCCTCAGGCGGTGAATGCGCTTGGCGGCTATGGTGCGCGCGGTCGCAGCGCAGCGGAAGCGGCCAAGATCCTGACCGACGCTCAGGCAGTGGCCGAAGCGGGCGCCTTTGCGGTCGTGCTGGAAGGCGTGATGGAGGATCTCGCCACCGAGATCACCCGCAAGGTTGCGGTTCCCACCATTGGCATCGGCGCGTCGGCCGAGTGCGACGGACAGGTGCTGGTGACCGAGGACATGCTTGGCCTGTTCGAGCGCACGCCCCGCTTCGTGAAGCGCTACGATGACCTCGCGACACGGATCGGCGAGGCCGTCGAGGCCTACGCCGGGGAGGTACGCGCGCGCTCCTTCCCGACCGCCGATCAGACCTACCGCCCCAAGAGCTAGAAGCAGGCGGCAAAACTGGCTAGGAGCCCAGGCTTTCAAGCTCCCGTTCATCCGGCCCGGCCAATGAGCGGTGCATCGCAGCGACACGAGGACTGACTTGGCACTTGCGCCCGGAGAAACCAGCGAAACCTTTATCCGCGAGGTCGACGAGAACCTTCGTCGCGACCAGGCGGAGGCGGTGTTCAAGCGCTATGGCAAGTGGTTCATCGCCGCGGCCGTGCTGCTTCTCGTCGCGGTCGGCGCCTGGCTGTTCTGGCGTAATCAGCAGGCCCAGCAGGCAGCCGCCAATAGCGAACAGTTCACGGCCATCCTGACCGACGTGGGCGAGGGCAAGACCGGCACCGACATCACGCAGCGGCTCGAAACGCTGGCGGGGCAGAGCAATGGCAGCATGGCGGGCGCCGCGCGCCTGACCAGCGCGGCGGTGGCCCTGCAGAAGGGCGACCGCGCCGCGGCCATCACCCAATATCGCCAGGTGAGTGGTGACAATGCCGTTCCCCCGGCTGTCCGCGACGCCGCCACCATCCGGCTGACTCAGCTCGAGTTCGACAGCCTCCAGCCGCAACAGGTGATCGAGCGCCTGGCGCCGCTCGCCACCAAGGACGGCGCCTGGTACGGCTCGGCCGGTGAATTGACAGCTCTGGCGATGGTCAAGGCCAACCGCCGCCGCGAGGCCGCTACCCTGCTCAACGCCGTCGCCGCCGACACCAATGTTCCCCCTACCCTTCGCGCCCGGGCCGAGCAGCTCGCTTCGGGCCTTGCCATCCCGGCCGCGCCTGCGGCCCGTTGAGGACAGACCCATCACGATGATCCGCCAAGTCGTTTCCGTCGCTCTTGCCGCCACCCTGCTGGCCGGCTGCGGAGTGGTCGGCAAGTCGCGCCCCAAGACGCCGGTAGTCGGCGAACGCGTCTCCGTCCTGTCCACCGATCCCGACGTGCAGGTCGACGCCGCAACGGCTGCCCTGCCCTTCTCCATCCCCGCTCCCGAGGTGAATGCCGCCTGGAACCAGCCGGGCGGCACCCCGTCCAAGTCGGCCGGCCATCCAGCGCTTGGGCCCACGCTGGCTGAAGCTTGGAACGTGTCCATCGGTGAGGGCAGCTCGTTGTCGGCGCGCCTGGCGGCACCGCCCGTTGTCGCCAACGGCACCGTCTACACCATCGACACCACCGCCACCGTGCGCGCGTTCGACGCGGCCAGCGGCGGGCAGCGCTGGGCGGTTCAGTTCGGTACCGTATCCGGCAACAGCCGTTCGCTGTTCGGCGGCGGCGTCGCGGTTGAAGGCGACCGCGTGTTCGCCACCAACGGGCTCGGCTTTGTCGCTGCCCTGAATGCTGCCAATGGCGCCCAGGTGTGGCAGGTGCGTCCGGGCGGACCATTGCGCGGCGCGCCGACGGTAGCGGGCGACACGCTCTACGTGATGAGCCAGGACAACCAGCTCTACAGCCTGAAGACGGCCGACGGGGCGACCAACTGGTCGGCCACTGCGGCGGTCGAGATTGCGGGCGTGTTCGGCACCGCCGCTCCCGCGTTCGAGCGCGGCACGGTGGTTGCGGGCTTCTCGTCGGGCGAACTCAACGCCTACCGGTTCGAGAATGGCCGGCTGGTCTGGCAGGACGCCCTGGCGCGCACCTCCATCTCGACCAGCGTCGCGACCCTGAGCGACATCGACGCCTCGCCGGTGATCGACAATGGGCAGGTGTTCGCGCTTGGCCAGGGCGGCCGAATGGTTGCGCTCGACCTCATCAGCGGACAGCGGATCTGGGAGCTCAACCTCGCCGGCATTGCCACGCCGTGGATCGCCGGCGACTGGCTGTTCGCGGTCACCGACGATGCCAAGGTCATGGCAATCAGCCGCAACACCGGTCGCATCCGCTGGATCAACCAGCTTCCCGCCTTCGAAAACCAGAAGGCCAAGCGCGGTCCGCTCAGCTATGTCGGCCCGGTGCTTGCCGGCGGGCGGCTGATCATCGGGGGAAGCAATGGCGTGCTGGTCAACATCGATCCCGCGACCGGCGCCTTCCAGAGCCAGACCAGTGTCGGCGCGCCGATCAGTCAGTCGCCGGTGGTGGCGAACAACAGCCTGTACGTGCTCGACGACCGGGGACGGCTGCACGCCTACCGCTAGGCAGACGGCAAGCGGCAGGCTCGCCATGAACAAGGTCTTGGGCTAGGGCGCGCGCCATGCCCCAGCCCATCGTTGCCATCGTCGGACGTCCCAACGTCGGCAAATCGACCCTGTTCAACCGTCTCGTCGGCAAGCGCGTCGCGCTGGTCGATGATCGCCCGGGCGTGACCCGTGACCGCCGCGTTGGCGACGGCCAGCTCCTAGGGCTGGAATTCCAGGTCATGGACACCGCCGGCTTCGAGGACGAGGATCCCGCCAGCCTGCCCGGCCGCATGCGCCGCCAGACCGAAGCGGCGGTGCGCGAAGCCGATGCCGCGCTGTTCCTGATCGACGCGCGCGAAGGCGTCACCCCGCTCGACGAGGAAATCGCCCGCTGGCTCCGGCAGGAAGACACGCCGGTGATTGTCGCCGCCAACAAGGCGGAAGGCCGCCAGGGCGAGAGCGGCCGTCTTGAGGCTTTCTCGCTCGGCTTCGGTGAGCCCATCGCGCTGTCCGCCGAGCATGGCGAGGGGCTGGTGGACCTGTTCGAATCGCTCCGTCCCCATGTCGAGCGCGAAGTGGAGGAAGAGCCCGAACTGCCGCACGAAGACCCGATGCGGCCGCTTCACCTCGCGGTGGTGGGACGCCCGAATGCCGGCAAGTCGACCCTGGTGAACAAGATGCTGGGCGAGGATCGGATGATCACCGGCCCCGAAGCCGGGATCACCCGCGATTCGATCAGCACCGATTGGGAGTGGACCGCGCCGTCGGGTGAGACCCGCAAGGTCAAGCTGGTCGACACCGCCGGCCTGCGCAAGCGCGCCAAGGTCGACGACAAGCTCGAATGGCTGTCGGCGCAGGACACGCGCCGGGCGATCGACATGGCCGAGGTGGTCGTGCTGCTGCTGGACGCTACCCGCGGGCTGGAGGTCCAGGACCTCAAGATCGCCAGCGCGGTGATCGAGGAAGGCCGGGCGCTGGTCGTCGCTCTGAACAAGTGGGATGTGGCGGAGCACGCCTCCTCGCTGTTCAACGGGGTCAAGGCGGCGCTCGAGGAAGGGCTCAGCCAGCTCAAGAACGTGCCCGTGCTGACCGTGTCGGCGGTGACCGGCAAGGGCATCGACCAGCTGATCGGCGCCGCCTTCACCCTTCGCGAAGGCTGGAACCGGCGCGTCTCGACCGGTGAACTCAACCGCTGGTTCGAGGCCGCGGTGGAGCAGAACCCGCCGCCTGCGCCGGGCGGCAAGCGAATCAAGCTGCGCTACATTACCCAGATCAAGACCCGCCCGCCCAGCTTCGTGGTGTTCGGGACCAGGGTCGACCAGCTGCCCGAAAGCTATCGCCGCTACCTGCTCAATTCGCTCCGCAAGGCCTTCGACCTGGGGGCCGTGCCGCTGCGCATGACCTTGCGCGCGCCCAAGAACCCGTTCGACCAAAAATAACCTCCCCTTTACTCCTCCGCGCCTAGGTTCCGGGGATGCAGCACGAGGGAAACAGGGTGTCCGAGGCCGGGGGCGACGTCGTCGACTGGGCGCATTTCGAGAAGGCGCGGGGCGAGCTAGGGCCCGGATTCATCCGCATCCTGTCCTATTTTCGTGAGGATGGGGTGAAGTCGGTCGCCGCCATCGAGCAGGCGATGCGTGAGCAGAACACGGTCGCGCTGGTGATGCCCGCCCACACCATCAAGGGCGAGGCGCGGCAGTTCGGTGCCAAGCCGCTGGCCAAGGTCGCCGAGCTGATCGAGTCGACCGCGCGCCTGTGTGTCGAGACGCAGCGCTTCCCGGACGAGCTGGTCGCCGACGTGGTTCGCCTGCGCAAGCTGTTCGACCAGACCATTCACTTGTTCGACGAGGCCACCAACCCGCTGCGCAGCCGGCCCGGTGCCGCGGGCGCTTTCGGCCGCAAGGCCTCGAACCAGGGGTTCGGCCGGATCTAGCGCCGCAATGGCTCAACCCGCCAGTTGGTGAGGCTGCGCCAGGCCCACTCGAACGCCCCGTAGCGGAAGCGGTCGAGCCATGGCTTGCTCCACAGCAGCATCAGCGCCCAGGCGGCGAACACGACCAGCGCAAGCTCCATCCGGCCCAGTTTGGCATAAAGGCCGAGCCCCCAGCCGTAGAACAGGCCGGTCATGACGATCGACGTGCCAAGGTAATTGCTGAATGCCGCCCGTCCGGCCGCCGCGATCCGCTCCACCAGCGCGCCTCCGTCGCGGGTCGCAAGTATGATCAAGCAGGCGAAGGCGACCACCATCAGCGGGCGGACCGACACCGTTGCGGCAAACGCCCACATGAACACCGCGGGTCCCGCCCACTCAGCGCGGAACAGGAAGCGCAGCGCGACAAGATAGACCGGCAGCGCGACCGCCAGGCAGAGCAAAGCCCAGCGGCGGTAGCGGCGGTCCTCCCACGCGCCGGTCAGCAGGCCCGTCTTCAGCGCCGCCATGCCCAGCAGCATGTAGGCAAGCGTTTCCCAGCCGAAGGCGAACAGGCCGGCCAGCGGGAACAGGGGCTTTTCGGTCACCTGATGGTGGACCAGCGATGCCCAGGAGCCCTGGTAAAGCGCGATGGCGCTGGCCCGGTGCTCGGCGCTGGGCATGATCGTGTCGCGGGTGAGCTGTTCCCATTCGCGCGCCTGCTCGGCCGTCGCAGTTCCGGCGAGCACCGGTTCCTGCAGCGACAGGGCATAGGGAACCATGGCCGCAAAGATGGCGAACTGGATGGCGAGCAGGACCAGGGCGGTGATGACCAGCGCGCGCGGACCGGCATCGCGGAAGGCCAGCGCGACCAGCCCGACCAGCGCATAGGCGGTGAGGATGTCGCCCCACCAGATCAGGAAGAAGTGCAGCGCGCCGAAGACCAGCAGCCACAGCAATCGGCGGCGGACAAGGCCAAGAGCCTTGCTCTCCGCAAGCAGTAGCAGCGACGCACCGAACAGAAGGGAAAACAGACCGCGCATCTTGCCGTCGAACAGCAGAAAGCTGCCGGCATAGGTCAGGAGGTCGCCGGTGCGCACCGGCGCGGTCTGGGCGAGCGGGTTGAAATAAGCGGCCGGGACATCGGCAAAGGCGACGATGTTCATCGCCAGAATGCCCATGACCGCCACGCCGCGAAGGATGTCGAGCGAGGCGATGCGCTCGCCCGTTCCGTGATTCATGCGCGTTCCCTGCCCCCTTCCGCGACGGGAGGGAAGCAGGGAAGTAGGTCAGGCCCGAAGGCCGGGCTGGTCAGTGCGCTTCGGCGGCGTTCGAGTTCAGCTGGATGTAGTTCTGCAGGCCCATGCGGGCGATCATCTCGAACTGGGTTTCGAGGAAGTCGATATGGCCTTCCTCGTCGCGCAGGACCTGCACGAACAGGTCACGGCTGACATAGTCGCGGATGGAGTCGCAATAATCGGCAGCTTCCCGATACATCTTGGCGGCCTCATACTCCGCCTCGAGGTCGGCCTTGAGGATCTCCTCGACATTCTCGCCGATCCGCAGCCGGCCGAGCGCCTGGAAGTTGGGCAGGCCTTCGAGGAAGAGGATGCGTTCCGCAAAGCGGTCGGCATGCTTCATTTCGTCGATGCTCTCGTGCCGCTCATATTCGGCGAGTTTGTGCACGCCCCAATTGTCGAGCATGCGATAGTGCAGCCAATATTGGTTGATCGCGGTGAGTTCCGCCTTGAGCGCTTCGTTGAGCAGCTCGATGACCTTTGGATCGCCCTTCATGCCGCGGCCTTTAACAAACAGCAGTGGCGAGACGAAGCGCTAACGACTCGCACGAGTCGTTCGCAACTAGGCGGCGACCTTGGGCGGATTGGCGGCGAGGGCCGCGCGTTCGTCGGCGATGATCGCCTTGGCGAACGGCAGGCAGCTGCCGCACTTCACCTTGCAGCCCTTGCGGGCATAGGCCTGCCCGACGCTGCAGGCGCCGGTACGGGCGGCTTCCCGCACCTCGGTTTCGCGAATCGCGTTGCAGCAGCAGACGATCATGATCATCTTGCTAATGGTAATGCGAAGCGTTCGCAAGTTATTCCGCGTGAGGGCTCAACTCCGGCCCATCACCTGCACCATGCGCGCATGATAGTTGGCGTCGCCGAACAGGGCGTCGAGCACCTTCTCGCGCTTCATGTAGAGACCGATGTCATGCTCGTCGGTCATGCCGATGCCGCCGTGCATCTGCACCGCTTCCTGCACCGCCAGCGCGGACACGCGGCCGGCCTTGGCCTTGGCCACATGGGTCATGATGCCCGAACGCTCGTCGCCGCGGTCAAGTAGCTCGGCCGCCTTGAGCGTGGCCGCGCGGGCAATCTCGATCTCGCCGAACAGATGGGCGGCGCGGTGCTGGAGCACCTGGAACTCGCCGATCAGCTTTCCGAACTGCTTGCGCTGCTTGAGATAGTCGTTCGTCATCGCCGAAGCGCCAGCGGCGACCCCGACCAGCTCGGCCGCAGCGCCGGTTCTACCGGCGCGCATGGCACGGCGCAGCGGCTCCCAGCCGCCGTCCACCTCGCCGATCACCGCGTCGGCGTCGACCTGCACCTTGTCGAGCGTCAGGCGGGCGGCCTTGCTGGAATCGGCCAACGCGACATTCTCGACCTCCATACCTGCCGCGTCGCGCTCAACCGCGAACAGGGTCAGCCCCTCGCTTTCGCCCGCCGATCCGCCGGTGCGAGCCGCGACGATGATGAGGTCGGCCGAGGCACCATGAACCACGAATTGCTTGGCGCCCGAAAGGGTGAAGCCATTGCCCGAGCGCCGCGCCTCCATCGCGATCTGCCGCGGCCGGTGGTGCGACCCTTCGTCCACTGCGAACGCCGCCACCGTGTCGCCCGACAGGATGCCGGGAAACCAGCGCTTGCCCTGCTCGCTGCCCTTCAGCGCCTCGACCGCAACCACGGACGTCGTGAGAAACGGCGAGGGCGTCAGGTTGCGGCCGACCTCCTCCATCACCAGCGCCGCCTCGGTCGCGCCAAGCCCCAAGCCGCCATCTTCTTCAGGGATGGCGAGGCCGGTCAGGCCCAGCTCAGCCATCTGCTTCCACAGACCGTGGCCGAACCCGTCCTTGCAGCCGATGTCACGCCAATGGCGCAGCTGCTTCTTGATGGTGCCTTCCTCGGCCAGGAAAGTGCGCGCCATGTCGGCAAGCTGGCGCTGGTCGTCGGTCAGGATCATGCGGGATTACTCTCGTTCTATGCAGTGACGGCGCTCAGGCGCCGGGCATCCGCAGGATGTGCTTGGCGACGATACCGAGCTGCACTTCGCTGGTGCCGCCCTCGATCGAATTGGCCTTGGTCCGCAGCCACTCGCGCGCCGCCTTGCCCCCGCGCGACCGGTCGCTCTCCCATTCCAGCGCGTTCGATCCGCCCGCCGCCATGATCAGCTCGTGCCGCTTCTTGTTGAGCTCCGTCCCGGCATATTTCATCATGCTCGGCATGGCGGGGTGCGCTTCGCCGGCCTTCAGCTGGTCGATAAAATGCTCGCTCATCGCGGCAAAGGCGATGGCATCGACGTCGAACAAGGCGACTTCGGCCGCCAGCACCGGATCGTCGATATCGCCCAACCCCTGCGCCAGCGTCTGCGCCGAGCCGGAGCCGAGCCCCATGCCGCTGATCATCTCGCGCTCATGCCCGAGGAGATATTTGGCGACGTCCCAGCCCTTGTTCACTTCGCCGACGATCTGGTCCTTGGGCACCTTCACATTGTCGAAGAAGGTCTCGCAAAAGGGCGAATAGCCGCTGATCAGCAGGATCGGCTTGGTCGAGACGCCATCGCTCTCCATGTCGAACAGCAGGAAACTGATCCCGCCATGCTTGCTCTCGGTCGAGGTACGGACCAGACAGAAGATCCAGTCGGCCTGGTCGGCATAGCTGGTCCAGACCTTCTGGCCGTTGACCAGCCAATGGTCGCCCATATCCTCGCAGCGGGTCTGGAGCCCGGCGAGGTCGGACCCGGCGCCGGGCTCCGAATATCCCTGGCACCAGCGGATCTCGCCGCGCGCGATCTCCGGCAGGAAGCGCTTCTTCTGCTCTTCGGTCCCATACTTCAGCAGCGCCGGCCCGAGCATCGAGATGCCGAAGCTCGACAGCGGGCTGCGCGCGCCGATCGCCTTCATCTCCTCGCGCAGGACCTTGAGCTCGACGGGCGACAATCCGCCGCCGCCGTAGGCAACGGGCCAGTCGGGCACCGTCCAGCCCTTCTCGCCCATGACCCGCATCCAGCGTTCCTGCGCCTCGCTCTGGAACTGGAAATGGCGCCCGCCCCAACAGGCGTCGTCCTCGCTGCGCATGGGCCTACGCATCTCGGCCGGGCAATTCGCCTCCAGCCAGGCGCGCGTTTCGGCGCGGAATTGAGCCAGATCACTCATGCTCTTGTCTCCTCTTGCCACGCGTCCTAGCGCATTGGCGACACAAGAAAAGTGGAGAGCGCGCGCGTGGACTTCGACCTGACCGAAAGACAGTCCCACTTCCGGGACAGGGTGCGCGCCTTCATCGAGCGCCACGTTCGCCCGGCCGTTCCCGGCCTCGCCGCAGAGCTGAACAAGGGCGACCGCTGGCACCACCTCGAAGGTCTCGAACCGCTCAAGGAGAAGGCTCGGGCCGAGGGCTTGTGGAACCTGTTCATGCCGCCGGGCGGCGCGCTCCAGCACGTGGATGAAAGCTTCCAGTTCGAAGGCGAGCAGCTCACCAACCTCGAATATGCGCTATGCGCCGAGGAGATGGGCCGGGTCGGGTTCGCGTCCGAAGTATTCAACTGCTCGGCGCCGGACACCGGCAACATGGAGGTGCTGCACCGCTACGGCACGCGCGCCCACAAGGACCAGTGGCTGGCGCCCCTGATGCGCGGTCAGATCCGCTCGGCCTTCCTGATGACCGAACCGGCGGTCGCCTCCTCCGACGCGACCAACATCCAGTGCGAAATCCGGCGCGAAGGCGACGAATATGTCATCAACGGCCGCAAGTGGTGGAGCTCGGGCGCCGGCGACCCGCGCTGCAAGGTCGCGATCGTCATGGGCAAGACCGATCCGGAAGCTCGCCGCCACGCCCAGCAATCGATGATCCTGATGCCGATGGATGCGCCCGGCATCACCGTCGAGCGCGCACTCACCGTCTACGGCTATGACGATGCACCGCACGGGCACATGGAGATCGAGCTCAAGGACGTCCGCGTGCCCGCCGACAACCTGCTGCTCGGCGAAGGGCGCGGGTTCGAGATTGCGCAAGGGCGCCTCGGGCCGGGCCGGATCCACCACTGTATGCGTACCATCGGCGCGGCCGAGGAAGCGCTGGAGCTGATGGTTCAGCGCCTCCAGTCGCGCACCGCCTTTGGCAAGCGCATCAGCGAACATAGCGTGTGGGAACAGCGCGTCGCCGAGGCGCGGATCGAGATCGACTGCACCCGCCTCCTCTGTCTCAAGGCGGCCGATCTGATGGACAAGGCCGGCAACAAGGCGGCCAAGGCCGAGATCGCGATGATCAAGGTCAAGGCCCCGCGCATGGCGCTGCAGGTGATCGACGATGCGATCCAGGCATTCGGCGGCGCCGGCGTCAGCCAGGACACGGCCCTAGCGCACAGCTGGGCGGGCATCCGGACCCTGCGCCTCGCCGATGGACCGGACGAGGTCCACAACCGCGCCATCGCCCTCATCGAATATGGCAAGCACCCGCCGATCGACCCGCAGGTGCCTTGACCCTCTGGTCAGTGGATGAGCCGCCGGTGCCGGGCAAAGGCGGCACCCGCGCGACAAGCACATGGAGTGAAAAGCTGATGAGTTCGCTGTTCGACCTGACCGGCAAGACCGCCATCGTCACCGGCTCCTCGCGCGGGATCGGCCGCGCCATCGCCGAGGAGATGGCCGCGCACGGCGCCAACGTCGTCATCTCCAGCCGCAAGCAGGACGCGTGCGAGGAAGTGGCCGCCGCCATCAACGCGCGTGGGCAAGGCCGGGCAGTCGCCATCGCCGCCTCCATCTCCGACAAGGAGGCGCTGCGTGATCTGGTCGAGCGCACCCGTGCCGAGTTCGGGCAGATCGATGTCCTCGTCTGCAACGCCGCCTCCAACCCTTATTACGGGCCGATGGGCGGGATCACGGACGACCAGTTCCGCAAGATCATGGACAATAACGTCCTGTCCAACCACTGGCTGACCAGCTTCGTCGCGCCCGAGATGGTGGAGCGCCAGTCGGGTTCGATCATCATCGTGTCCAGCGTCGGCGGGCTGACCAGTTCGACCGTGATCGGCGCCTACAACATCTCCAAGGCTGCCGACCTGCAGCTCGTTCGCAACCTCGCGACAGAGTTTGGGCCGTCCAAGGTGCGCGTCAACGCTATCGCCCCGGGGCTGGTCCGCACCGACTTCGCCCGCGCTTTGTGGGAGAACCCCGAGACCCTCGCCAACGTCACCAAGGTGTCCGCGCTGAAGCGGATCGGCGAGCCGCGCGAGATCGCGGGCGCAGCCGTGTTCCTGGCGAGCGAGGCGGGCAGCTTCGTCACCGGTCAGACTCTGGTCGTGGACGGCGGCAGCACCTTCGGCGCGGGGTTCTGATCCGATGAGCGTCGAGGACGAACACCGCCACCACCCCCGCCTCGAAGGCAAGGTGATCGTCGTCACCGGCGCCGGGTCGGGCATCGGCAAGGCCAGCGCCGAACTGTTCATCCGCCATGGCGCAACGGTGATCGCGGCGGACCTCAAGGGCGCCCAGCATGTCGCCGACGCCGGACGGGAGGAGGATGTCGTCCGGCTGGTCGAGATGGCCAAGCAGCAGCATGGCGCGCTGCACGGCTTCTTCGCCAACGCGGGCGTGTCGGGCGGCCTCGCCTCCATCTTCGAGCAGTCGAGCGAGGATTGGGCGGAGATCCTGCGGGTCAACCTTATCGGCCCCGCCCTGGCGATCAAGCATGCCGCGCCAATCATCAAGGAGCAGGGCGGCGGATCGATCATCTGCACCGCCAGCGTCGCGGGCCTCCGCTCGGGCGCCGGCGGCCCCGCTTACAGCGCTTCGAAGGCCGGCGTGATCAGCCTGGTCAAGACCGCCGCCCAGCAGCTCGCGGGCTCCAACGTCCGGGTCAACGCCATCTGCCCCGGCCTGATCGAAACCGGCATGACCGAGTTCGTCTACGAACGCGCGCGGGCCAAGGGTCAGGCCGACAAGCTCGGCCACCTCAACCCGCTCCGCCGCGGCGGCGAACCGGATGAGATCGCGCATGCGGCGCTGTTCCTGGCCTCGGACGAGAGCAGCTACGTCAACGGCCATGCCCTGGTGGTCGACGGCGGCCTGTCGAGCTCGCACCCGTTCAACCGGCAGGACTACGGACGCACCGCGATCTAGCCTCTCGCCCCCTTTTCTTTCCTGCCCCCGTGGGTAGGAGCCTACCTACAACATTGTCAGCGAAGGACCGCTCATGACCTCGCCCATCAGCACCGAAAAGCACGGCCACGTCCTCATCATCCGCTCCAACAACCCGCCGGTGAACGCGCTTGGCGCGGCGGTGCGCCAGGGGCTGGTGGCGGCCATCGAGGAAGCGGAAGCGGCCGAGGACATCGCGGCTGCCGTGATCATCTGCGAAGGTCAGACCTTCTTCGCCGGCGCCGACATCACCGAATTCGGCAAGCCGCCGGTGATGCCGTGGCTGCCCGAAGTGGTCGACCGGATCGAAGCCTGCACCAAACCTGTAGTCGCCGCCATCCACGGCACGGCGCTGGGCGGCGGCCTCGAGGTGGCCCTCGGCTGTCATTACCGCTGCGCGGTCGCCTCGGCCAAGCTCGGCGTTCCCGAAGTGAAGCTCGGCCTGCTTCCGGGCGCCGGCGGCACGCAGCGCCTGCCGCGAGTCGCGGGTGTCGAGAAGGCGCTGCAGATGGTCACCAGCGGCACGCCCATCGGCGCGCAGGAAGCGTTCGAGATCGGCCTCGTCGACCGGATGGTGGAGGGCGACCTCCTCCAGCACGCCGTCGCCTACGCCACCGAAGTCGCCGAGGTCCGCCCGCTCCCGAAAAGCTCCGAGCGGCAGGCCAAGATCGAGGAAGCCTCGCCCACGGTGTTCGAGGACTTCATCGCCGCCAACCCTCGCACTTTCAAAGGCTTCGAAGCGCCGATGAAGAACCTCGAAGCGGTCCGCGCCGCGACCCTCAAGCCTTATGCCGAGGGCGTGATCGACGAGCGCAAGCTGTTCATGGAGCTGATGAGCGGGACGCAGGCCAAGGCCCAGCAGTACTTCTTCTTCGCCGAGCGCAAGGCCGCCAAGATCGAAGGCGTCGCCGAAGACGTGAAGCCTCGCACCATCCAGAAAGTCGGCGTGATCGGCGCCGGCACCATGGGCGGCGGCATTTCGATGAACTTCCTGTCCGCCGGCATCCCCGTGACCATTGTCGAGACCAGCCAGGAGGCACTCGACCGCGGCACCGGCGTGATGCTCAAGAACTATCAGGCCTCCGCCAAGAAAGGCCGCTTCACCGAAGCCCAAGTCGGGCAGATGATGGGTCTGCTCAACCCCACCCTCGACTTCGACGCGCTGGCCGACTGCGACCTCATCATCGAAGCCGTATTCGAGCAGATGGAGATCAAGAAAGACATCTTCGGCCGGCTCGACACGATCGCCAAGCCGGGCGCGATCCTCGCCAGCAACACCAGCTATCTCAACATCGACGAGATCGCCGCCGCCACCAGCCGGCCGCAGGACGTGGTCGGGCTGCACTTCTTCTCGCCCGCCAACGTCATGAAGTTGCTGGAAGTCGTACGCGGCGCCAAGACCGCCGACGACGTGCTGGTCACCGCCATGGCGCTGGCGAAGAAGATCAAGAAGGTCGCTGTCGTCGCGGGCGTCTGCTACGGCTTCATCGGCAACCGCATGCTGATCCCGCGCCAGACCGAGGCGACCAAGCTGCTGCTCGAAGGCGCCACCCCGGCCCAGATTGACAAGGTCCATGTCGACTTCGGCATGCCGATGGGACCGTTCCAGATGGCCGACCTCGCCGGCGTCGACATCGGCTGGCACCGCGACGTCAATCGCATCGAGAACATCCGCGATGCCCTCTGCTCGGCCGACCGCTGGGGCCAGAAGAAGGGTGCGGGCTTCTACGATTATGACGACAAGCGCCGCCCCTCGCCCTCGCCGGCCGTCCAGCAGATCATCGAGGAGTTCCGCGCCAAGGCCGGGGTCACCCCGCGCGAGATCAGCGACGAGGAGATCACGCAGCGCACGCTCTACACCATGGTCAACGAGGGCGCGAAGATCCTCGAGGAAGGCATGGCCCAGCGCGCGTCCGACATCGATGTGGTGTGGGTCTATGGCTATGGCTGGCCGGTTTACCGCGGCGGCCCGATGCATTGGGCTGACAGCGAAGGGCTGCAGAAGATCGTCGACGGGCTGAAGGCCGCCGCCCCGCACATGGGGAACGACTTCTCCTTCTCGCAGCTGCTTCTGGACAAGGCCGAGAAGCAGGAGAAGTTCACCGGCCGCTAGCGGGAGCAATGCCGGGCGAAGCAATTCGAGGCACTCTTCGCCCGGCACTGGACAAACGGAAGTAAACGGCGGAAATCTCCTGGCGCCGGTGCCGTGCCGGCGGGGAAACCGACATGTTGGTAGATCGGGCTGTGCGTGAGGCAGAACTGGCGTTCCTGAACGCGCCGTTCGAACAGGACGGATGGCTGTCCGCCATTCGCCGCCTCGCCGAAGCGACCGGCAGCGCCGTTGGCCAGCTTTGCGGTGGCGGGGCGGGACTATCGCTGAGCTTCAACCTGTTCAGCGAAGATCGCCATGATCCTCATGGCCACCTCGTCAATCCCATGCTCTACGGCCCGGAGAACTGGCGGATCAACTGCTCGACCGGTGGCGCCCGCAGCATCCAGCACGAAGCGCATTACGAGGCTTATCGCCGCACCCATCCCGCCGGCTTCTACGATGACGCGGTCAGCGACCTCGACTTGCCGTTCGGATGCCAGTCTCCTCTGATGCTCGACGCGGACGGCGGCCTCGTCGGTCTCGCGCTGTTGCGCTCCAGCCGCGACGGCCCTTGCAGCGCCGAGACGATTGCAGCCTTCGCCTGCGCGGCGCGGCAGGCGCATCGCGCCGTCCGGGTCGAGATCGCCCTTGGCCAGGAGCGCGGCGAGAACATGCTGTCCGGACTCGCCACCAGCGGCGAGATGACCCTGCTGCTCGACCGGCACGCCCGGCTGGTGGCGATGACCCAGCCCGCCGAGGTCCTGTTCGACATGCCGTTCGGGCTGAGGCTCGACGGGCTTGCAGTACGCCTGGCCCGGGCAGCCGAAGACAGCAGCCTCAGGAACGCCATGCTGCGGATGCTCGCGTCCGACGGGATCGGTGGCCCTGTCGTCCATCAGTGCCGCGTGGGCGGGTGCGAGCAGTACCCGGACGGCCAGTGGCAGCTGTTCCTGACCCGCCTTCCGGCGGACCGTGACCTGCTGGGCGTGGAGGCGCAGTTCGCCTTGACGCTGCGCCCCCTGCCCCTCCGTCAGTTCGCCCGGTAGAGCACCTCGCCGCGGCGGCTGCTCAGCAGCATCTTGAAGCTGACGGGGTGGAAATAGGCTTCCACGCGTCGGCCCTGCGGGTCGGTGCCATAGACTTCATAGCAGCCGCCATCGACCTTGCTCTTGCGGACTTCCCAGCCGTCCTTCTTCAGCTTGGTTTCAAGACTCGCCATGCTCTTCCAGCTTTTCTGCGGGGCGTCGCAGGTCATCTTGCCGGTGGCGGCGGCGGGGGTGGCGGTCGCGGCCGCCAGGGCGAGGGCGGCGGTGGTGAGGATGATACGCATCAGGCAGGACTCCTTGAGGGTGAACGGAAATGGCGCGCCACCCGCACGGCCTGGAGCAAGGCGAGCGGCACGAAGTGAACAAGGGCGGCCAGCAGGCCGTCATGGACCAGCGCCCAGTGGACAAGGGTCAGGATCGCGGCCGGATAGGCCAGCCGCTGCAGCCGCTTCCACCCGCTCCGCAGCGTGCGCATGGCCGCATCGTTGCTGGTGAGCCCCAGCGGCAGCAGCAGCAGCAGCGCCGCCCAGCCGGTCCAGATCGCAGGCGCACCCAACTCCGCCAGCATGTTGGCAAGGTTCCCCATGTCGAGCAGGTAGGCGACGAGGTGCGCCAGCGCGTAGAGGAAGGCCGCGACACCCAGCGCGCGGCGATGACGGGCCAGGACGCGCACCGCCGGCGCTTGCGGCAAAAGCTGCTTCAGCGGCGTCACCATCAGCGCCAGGATAATGAAGCGCGCCGACCATTCGCCGGTTGGATGCAGCAGGTCGCCCGGCCACGCCTCCGCCGTAAGCACGTAGCGCAGCAAGGCAATGCCGAGCGGCAGGGAAAGGATCAGCCAGACGAGATGCTTGGCGCGGTGCACGCCTGCGGTCTAGCTATCTTGCGAACGCCTCGCAATAGCAAAAAGGAGGGTGTCATCCGCAGGTGCCCGTCACGGTGGGCAGCGGCGTCTGGACGTGGCTCCAGAGGCGGACACTAGGATCGAGTCCATGGCCCCGGTGCAGCCATGCCTAAGCGCGGCGCCGCCGTCCGTGCCTCCTCTATCCCTCGATCACCACCTCGGTGCCCATCTGGGTTAGGCCGTACAGCTTCTTGGCAAATTCGATCGGCAGCCGCACGCAGCCCCGGCTCGCCGGATAGCCGGGCAGCGCGCCGCCGTGAAAGGCGATGCCCATCTCGTCGTACATCTGCATGTAGGGCATGGGCGCATTGTCATACTTGCGGCTGAAGCCATCCACCCGCTTGCGGAACACCTTCCAGTAGCCGAGCGGCGTTTCCTTGCCCTTCTTGCCAGACGAGATGGTGCTGACCCCGACCAGCGCGTCACCCTTGTAGACGAACATCAGCTGCTGCATCCGGTCGATCACGACCTTGGCCGGCGCGTCGGGAATGGTCGCCGCCCAGCGAAACTGGCCCGGCTGCAGCGCCACCGTGCCGAACAGCGCCTTGGCCTGCTGGGTTGCCTTGGGCGCATGGCCGTTGGTCCACTCATACGGCAGCTGCGCAACCGGCGCGGGACGCGGCGCCTCCGCGACCACGGTCGGCGCGGTGGCGCAGGCCGTCAGCAACGCGGCGAGCAGGACGAGCGGGACCAGGCGAAAGGCGGACAGGCGTTCCATGCCGGCGGTGTTGGCGACCGGCGCCATGACGTCAAGTTGATGGTAAACGAGGGTTTAAAGCCAGCGCTGCCCCTCGCACGACAAGCCAATCCTGCATCGTCGCGAACACCATCCCATTCACCGGCGCGCGCCAAACGCCTCAGCCGTGCTTCCCGCTGGATACCTCATTTGGGTCACGTCGACACAGCCGCTGCATCCGATGCCTGCGTCCGCACGTAGTAAACATTGGTTAACCCTGTTGGTCGGCCCCGTCCCGCGTTTTCACGATTGCCGAGGAAGGATAGTCAATGCGAATTCGCCTAGCTGCACCCCTGCTCATCGCCGCGTCGCTCGTTGCCGCCAGCCCAGCGTCTGCAGAGACGGTATTTGGCCTGACCAGCTCCTCCACCATCGTCACCTTCGATTCGGCCTCACCCGGCGTGGTCACCTCGACCAGCCCGATCACCGGCCTTGGCACGGGCGTCACCTTGCGCGGGATCGACTTCCGGCCGGCTGACAACCAGCTCTACGCGCTTGGCACCAACGGCAATCTCTACCGGCTTACCGCCAGCGGCGGAAGCTACACCGCCACCGACCTTGGTGCGCTGACAACGGCGCCGGACGGCTCCTCCTTCGGGTTCGACTTCAATCCGACCGTGGACCGCATCCGGGTCACGAGCGACACCAACCAGAACCTGCGCGTCAACCAGACGGTCAGCCCGCCGGGGGTCACCGTCGACGGGGTCCTGACCCTGAACGGCACCAGCGACATCGACCTGATCGGCGCCGCCTACACCAACAGCCTGGCCGGCGCGACCACCACCACCCTGTACGGGCTCGACGCCTTTACCGACGCGCTGGTGCGGTCGACCAACGCCAATGCCGGCACTTATGTGAACACCAATCTCGATGGTGGTCTGTTCGGCCCGCTGGGCGTGACCTTCGGCGCGTCCGATGCGGTCGGCTTCGACATTTCCGGGTTCACCGGCGCCGGCTTCTTCTCGCTTAACGACGGCTTCTTCAGCATCGACCTCAACACCGGCGCAGCCTCGCGCATCGGGACGCTCGGCTCGGGCAGCCTGGTTGGCCTGTCGATCGGCGCGCCGGTACCGGAGCCCGGAACCTGGGCGCTGATGCTTCTCGGCTTCGCTGCAATCGGCACCGCGCTTCGCCGCCGCTCTCCTGTGCGGTCCCTGGCGCGCTCCTGATTCAGCTGAAATTGCGGCAGGCCCGTCCGGACTGATTGTCAGTCAGGCGGGCCTGCCTTCAGCAACGCAGGCAATCGGACTGCTTCGGCAGATCCTGCGCCACATCCCATCTCCTGTTTGAGGCGATCACGGCGCAGTGAACTCTGCAGACGCAGAATCCACGGTAATCAGATGCGCGGCCACTCGACATCCACAACGGTCAAGTCTTGTTGCTTCGCGGACCGCCGTTCCCATCCCAAAGCTTCTTCAGTGCGGTCGCGCTGTTCGTTGAAGGCCGTGCAGCTAGTGCTGCTATTGTCGAGGTTCACACCCCGCTCCTTGGCGAGATAGTCGCGCCACTTCGGCTCTGACTTGAGTTCCTGGACAGGTCGGGAGTTGTGGTCGTTCTGCGGCGTGACGAAGACACGCGACAGGTAAAGGGTCCTGCTGGTATACTCTCGCGAATAGCAGAAAGCGTTCCATTGAATACCCTGCTGAGCGGATGCGCTACCCGGCTGCGCCAACAGCAAGGCGGCAAGCAATAAACGCAATTTCACGATGGCAATCTCCTGCAAGGCGGAGACATTTAGCCCGCCATGTTAACCAGGATCAATCGGAAAGCGGGGCCTGGCACTATTCCCACTCGATCGTGCCGGGCGGCTTCGACGTATAGTCGTAGACCACTCGGTTGATGCCCCCCACCTCGTTGACGATCCGGGTCGCGACGCGGCTCAGGAATTCGCTGCTGAACGGATAGACGTCGGCGGTCATGCCATCGACGCTGGTCACCGCGCGCAGGGCGCAAACGCTGTCGTAGGTCCGCGCGTCGCCCATCACGCCGACCGTGCGCACCGGCAGCAGCACCGCAAACGCCTGCCAGATCGCGTCGTACAGCCCGGCGTTGCGGATTTCCTCCAGGTAGATGCTGTCCGCCTTGCGCAAGATGTCACAGCGCTCCTTGGTCACCTCGCCCGGAATGCGGATAGCGAGTCCCGGCCCCGGGAACGGATGGCGGCCGACGAATGCCGGCGGAAGGCCAAGTTCGACGCCAAGCGCGCGCACCTCGTCCTTGAACAGTTCGCGAAGCGGCTCGACAAGCTTCATGTTCATTCGCTCGGGCAGACCACCGACATTGTGGTGGCTCTTGATCGTCACCGACGGCCCGCCGGTGAAGCTCACGCTCTCGATCACGTCGGGATAGAGCGTCCCCTGCGCCAGGAAATCGGCTCCGCCGATCTTCTGCGCCTCCGCCTCGAACACCTCGATAAAGGTCTTGCCGATGAACTTGCGCTTGGCTTCGGGGTCGGTGAGCCCGGCGAGGCCCGACAGGAACAGCTCCTCCGCACGGACGTGAACCAGCGGGATGTTGTAGTGGCCGCGGAACAGGGAGACGACCTGATCGGCCTCCGCGCTGCGCATCAGCCCATGGTCGACGAACACGCAGGTCAGAGCATCGCCGATCGCTTCGTGGATCAGCACCGCGGCGACCGCGCTGTCGACCCCGCCCGACAGGCCGCAGATCACCCGGCCCGAGCCGACCTGCGCCCGAATGTCGGCGATCTTCTGCTCGCGGTAGGCGGCCATGCTCCACTCGCCCGAGCAGCCGCAGATATGCCGGGCGAAGTTCGCCAGCAGCTTGCCGCCGTCGGGGGTGTGGACCACCTCCGGGTGGAACATCAGGCTGTAGCGGCGGCGCTCTTCGTCGGTGGCGATGGCAAAGGGCGCGCCCTCCGACGCCGCGACGACAGAGAAGCCCGGCGCCAGGCTCTCGACCCGGTCGCCGTGGCTCATCCACACCTGGTGCCGCTCGCCCACCTGCCACAGGCCATCGAACAGGGCGGAGGGCGCCACCACCTCGATGAAGGCGCGGCCGAACTCCTTCTGGTCCGACGTGACGACCTTGCCGCCCAATTGCTGGTGGAGCGTCTGCTGCCCGTAGCAGATGCCAAGCAGGGGCAGGCCGCTGTCGAACAAGGCCTTCGGTGCACGCGGTGAGTCCTCCCAGGTCACCGACGACGGCCCGCCCGAGAAGATGATGCCCTTGGGGGCAAGCCGCTCGAACGCTTCCTCGGCGGCGTTGAAGGGCGCGATCTCGCAATAAACCCCCGCCTCGCGGATGCGGCGGGCGATGAGCTGGGTCACCTGGCTGCCGAAGTCGACGATCAGCAGGGTTTCGGCCGGTTGCATGAGGCGGCTGCGCTCCGTTTGGCGGACAAGAGAAAAGGCGCCGAAGCCCTATGGCTCCGGCGCCTTCCTGTCCACCGCGGCAGACATGTCAGCTGCTAGGCGCGGTTGACCTTGAGGTCGCTGATCCGCCCGTTGCGGTCGAACTTGCAGTCAAAGCGGAAGTTCGCTCGCACCTGGTTGTACGCGCCGCCATAGGGCTGGTTGTAGCCGCCATAGTAAGGCTGGCCATAATTGCCCTGGTAGGCCGCGTTGGTGGCCAGGCCATAGACCCGCATGTTGCCGTTCTTGGTACGGTTCACGCGGTCGATCTGGACCACGCGATAGGCGCCGGCCTGGTTGTAACCGTACGGCTGGTTATAGCCGCCATACGGCTGGTTATAGCCGCCGTAGGGCTGGTTGTAGCCGGCGGCGTAGCGGCTGTTGATGCGCTGCTCCGCGGCGACCGCGCACTGCTGAACCGCAGCCCGCTCCAGATTATAGTCCTGGCGGCCGTAGTATGGGTTGCCACCATACGGGTTGCCGCCCCGCAGAATCGAATTCAGCACCGCGCCGGTGATCACGTCACCAAGCCCGCCGCCATAGCCACCATAAGGGCTCGGATAATATTGCGCCGTGGCCGGAGCCGCCGCGCCGAGCGAGATGACCGCCGCAGCGGCGGCACCCGTCAGGATCTTCGAAACAGCCTTCATGGCCACGCCTCCTATTCTTTCGCTCAAGCGAGTTGTCGCCTGTTGCAACGCTTATGGCCGATTCGCGATGCATCGGTTCTGAATAGGGTTGTCGGCCTCCGTTCAGCTTGGTTGCGGAGGCGTTCTCTTTAGCGGCAGCTAAGTCATTGAAACCTCGTCAGGCTATTTTCGAGCGCCCAGATGCTTTCCGCTTGACAATGCTTGAATAGTCGTTTCGCGGGCGCGTCAATTCGGAACCACGCTCCGCCGTTCGGCGTTTATCGGGCCAAACGGAGTCACAAGAAATGAAACGTCTAGCAACCTTGGCGGCAGCCATTGCCGTCGCGGTGGCGACCCCCTGCGCCGCCGTTTCTGCCAGCACTCTCGGACCTGACGAAAGCCCCGCTGCCATCATGGCCGCCGCCTCCGCCGTCGCCGCCGCCCGCGACGACGCCATGCCGGTGATCATGCGCAAGAACCTCAAGCCCGGCGCCTATTGGTGGGCGTCCGACATGCCGACCGAGGGTGAGACCGAGGTAGTGGTCAGCCTCGAGGACCAGCGGGCCTATGTCTACCGCGCCGGCCAGCTTGTCGGGGTGACCACCATCTCCAGCGGCAAGGCGGGCAAGGACACGCCCCCGGGCATCTTCCCGATCCTTGAAAAGAAGCGGACCCACTTCAGCCGCAAGTATGACAATGCGCCGATGCCGTTCATGCAGCGCCTCGACAAGTGGGGCATCGCGCTCCACGCCGGCGCCAACCCGGGCTATCCGGCCAGCAGGGGCTGCGTGCGCCTGCCGTCCGCCTTTGCATCCAAGCTGTTCGCCATGACCAAGGTCGGCGACCGGGTCGTCATCGGCTAAGCGAGATCGGTCGGCGGGGGCTCGTCCCCTGCCCTCGCCGACCGTCTGTGTTGATGGCAGTGCAGCCTCCCTGCAAGAAGCGGGGAGGCTGCCTGTCGTGCAGGCTTACTTGATCTCCAGCCCGGTGAACCGCGCCATGAAGGCGGTCACGTCGCTGGCTTCCTCGATGATCTTGTCGGTCGGCTTGCCCGAACCGTGGCCGGCGCGGGTTTCGATCCGGATCAGCTGCGGATTGCCGGTCGGATGCGCATGCTGCAGCGCCGCCACATACTTGAAGCTGTGCCCCGGAACGACGCGGTCGTCGGTATCCGCCGTGGTCACCAGCACCGCCGGGTAAGACACGCCCGGCTTGATGTTGTGATAGGGCGAATAGGCCAGCAGCGTCCGGAAGTCGGCCTCCTTGTTGGGGTAACCGTAATCGTCGACCCAGTAGCGCCCGGCCGTGAACCGGTCGAAGCGCAGCATGTCCATCACGCCGACCGCCGGATTGGCGGCTGCGAACAGGTCGGGACGCTGGTTGACCACCGCGCCGACCAGCAGGCCGCCGTTCGACCCGCCCTGGATCGCAAGCCCGCCCTTCGGCGTCACGCCCTGCGCAATCAGCGCTTCGCCAGCGCCGATAAAGTCGTCGAAGACGTTCTGCTTGTTGGCCAGCCGCCCGGCATCGTGCCACGCCTTGCCATATTCGCCGCCACCGCGAATGTTGGCCAGCACGTAGGCGCCGCCCTGCTCCAGCCACGCTAGGCGCGTGGCCGAGAAGCTCGGCGTCAGCGAGATGTTGAACCCGCCATAGGCGTAGAGCAACGTCGGGACCGGCCCGGTGACGCCCCTCTTTCGGACGATGAACATCGGCACGCGGGTGCCGTCCTTGGACGCGAAGAAGCGCTGCTCCACGGTGAAATCGTCGGGGTTGAACAGCAGCTTGGGCTCGAACCAGGCGGTGCTGGCGTTCGACCGCACGTCGTAGCGGTAGATGGTCGTCGGTCGATTGAAGCTGGTGAAGGAGAAAAAGGTCTCCGGATCGTCCAGATCACCCGAGAAGCCGCCGGCGGTACCGAGGCCCGGCAGCTCGATCACCCGCTCGCGCGCACCGGCCAGGCTGTGCACCCGCACCTCGGTCGAGGCGTCCTTGAGGTAGGAGGTGATGAGCTTGCCGCCGACCAGGCTCGCCCCGCTCAGCGTTTCGGCCTGCTCGGGCACGATCGTGCGGCGGTTGGGCCGCGCGGCATTGACGTCGATCGCCACCACCTTGAGGCGCGGTGCGCCGTCGTTGGTCTGGAAATAATAGGTCGACCCGCGATTGCCGATGTAGCTGTAATCGTGGGTGAAGCCCGGGATCAGCACGCGCCGCGTCGGCCGCGCCTTCTGCCAGTCCACCAGCGTCACTTCATAGCGCTCGTCGGTACCACTGGACGAGGTCACGACCAGGGTCGACCCATCGTCGCTGACCGTCGCCGTGTTGCTGAGTTCGGGCCGGTCGGGCCGGTCGAACATCAGGCGGTCGGCGCTCTGCTGCGTCCCAAGGCGGTGGTAATAGACCGCCTGGTTCTTGTTCAGCGACTGGAAGTCCTGCCCTTCCTGGCTCTCGGGGAAGCGCGAATAGAAGAAGCCCCGGTTGTCCTTGGACCATGACAGGCCCGAGAACTTCACCCACTTGATCTCGTCGCTCGCCACCTTGCCGGTCGCGACGTCCAGCACCTTCAGCGTGCGCCAGTCGGACCCGCCGTCCTGGATCGCATAGAGCAGGTAACGGCCATCCTCGCTCGGTACCCACTCGGCCAAAGCGGTGGCGCCATCGGCGCTGAACGTGTTGGGGTCGATCAACAGCCGCTCCGGCCCGTTCAGGCTGTCGCGCACGTACAGCGGCGACTGGTTCTGAAGGCCCGAATTGCGCTGGTAGAAGTAGCGGCTGCCCTTCTTCACCGGGGTTCCAACCCGCTCGTAATTGTAGAGCTCGGTCATGCGCTTCTTCAGGATGTCGCGCCCGGGCAGCGTGTCGAGGAAGGCGTCGGTGACCTTGTTCTGCTCGGCCACCCAGCTTGCCACCGCGGGATCCTTGCGGACGTCATTCTCCAGCCAGCGATAAGGATCGGCGACCTGGGTCCCGAACTGCGCTTCGACCACAGTGTCACGGCGGGTCTGCGGGTAGGCCAGCGCATTGGCTGCGGCGGGAGCGGCGTCGGCTCCCGGCGCGACCTCGGCCTGCGGCGGCAGCGGGAGCTCGCCGGCGGGCGGGGTGGTCGAGCAAGCGGAGATGATCGGAAGCGTCATGAGAATCAGGCTCTTGCGCATGGGGACCCTTCAGGGAGGAACGAGAGGGGGCATTGCTAGCAGGGCGCAGGGCAGAGGCAAGCCGAAGTCTCCCCTTGCTGGCCCTGCAACCAGCTTGCCTCCCGCCGCAAACCGTCGCATCCCCGGCCCATGACCCTCGTCAACACCGACTTCCACGCCGCCGCCGAAGCCGAGTTCGAAGCCATGGTCGCGCTCCGCCGCGCCATCCATGCCGATCCCGAGCTTGGGCTCCACTGCACCCGCACTTCCGCGAAGCTCAAGGCCAGCCTCGAAGGCCTGCCGCTGGAGATCCGCGACTCCAAGAGCACCAGCGGCTTCGTCGCCATCCTTCGCGGTGCCCGCCCCGGTCGCACCGTGCTGCTGCGCGGCGACATGGACGCGCTCCCGATCCACGAGGAAACCGGGCTGGAATTCGCCAGCCAGACGCCCGGCCATATGCACGCCTGCGGCCACGACACCCATTCGGCCATGCTGTCGGCCGCGGCGCGCATCCTCAGCGCGCAGCAGGCCAGCCTGGAAGGCACGGTGGTCTTCATGTTCCAGCCGGGCGAGGAAGGCCATCACGGCGCCCGCTTCATGATCGAGGACGGGCTGCTCGACGATCCCGCGCCCGACGCGGCCTTTGCGCTGCACATCTGGCCGACGATGAAGGGCGGTCAGGTGACCAGCCGCCCCGGCGCCCTGCTCGCTTCCACTGATGCGCTGAACGCCACCATTCGCGGCCGCGGCGGCCACGCCGCCATGCCCTATCAGGCGGTGGATCCGATTCCGGTCGCTTGCGAGGCAGTCGGCGCGCTCCAGCAATGGATCGCGCGGGCCGTCCCCTTCTTCGACGCGGCGGTAATTTCGGTCACCCAGATCCAGGCCGGCACCGCCTACAACATCATCCCCGAGACGGTGGAGCTCAAGGGCACGCTGCGCACCCTGTCCGACCAGCGCCGCGAGGCTGGGCGGGCCGCGTTCGAACACATCCTCAAGGGTGTTGCCGCGACCCACGGCTGCACCGCCGAGGTCCGCATCGACCACGGCTATCCCGCCACCCGCAACGATCCGCGCGCCGTGACCATGGTCGAGGCGCTCAGCACCGACCTGTTCGGCGAGGGCAGCTTTGAGGAGATGGGCAGCCCGATCATGGGCGGCGAGGATTTCGCCTATGTGCTCCAGAAGGTGCCCGGCTGCATGGCCTTCCTCGGCGTCGCGCCCGAAGGCCATGCCGATCCCGAAAGCCGCCCCTCGCTGCACCACGCCCAGATGACGCTGGAAGAACGCTGGCTGAGCCGCGGCGTCGCGCTGCATTGCGCATTTGCGACCCGCTTTCTCGCGCGGGGGTGGGAGTGACCCTCCTTTGCCTCTTTCCTACACGAACCTTTCTGGTTAATGAGGGAAGTCTGGTGAGCGAGGCCATCCGGGCAGGGAAATACGCCACTGCAACACTGCCGCCCTATGTGAACTTCGAGAACTTCGTGTGATCTGCCACCTGTCATGACCCCAAAGCACCTTGGCCAGACCAGCTCGCTTCCCTCATCCCCCGAGGCGGCGGAGCTCGACTATGTGCCCAATCCGCGCGCCGGCAGCCTTTATCTGATTCGCTTCGCCGCGCCCGAATTCACCTCGCTTTGCCCGGTCACCGGCCAGCCCGACTTCGCGCACCTGGTGCTCGACTATGCGCCGGGCGAGACGATCGTTGAATCGAAGAGCCTGAAGCTGTTCCTCGGCTCCTTCCGCAACCATTGCGGCTTCCACGAGGATGTCACCGTCGGCATTGGCCAGCGCCTGTTCGACGAGATGAATCCCCGCTGGCTTCGCATCGGCGGCTACTGGTACCCGCGCGGGGGCATCCCGATCGACGTCTTTTGGCAGTCGAGTGCCCCGCCGCAAGGCCTGTGGGTGCCCGACCAGGGCGTCGCCAGCTACCGTGGGAGAGGATGATGGACGATCTTGTTTCGGTCGCCTGGCTGGCCGCGCACAAGAATGCCGCGGACCTAGTCGTGCTGGACGCAAGCTGGCACCTGCCCGATGCCAAGCGGGACGGGGCCGCCGACTATGCCAGCCGTCACATCCCCGGCGCTCGTTTCTTCGATCTCGCCGCTTTGTCCGATCGCTCCGCTGCCAGCCCGCACATGCTCCCTCCCGCCGACGAGTTCGCTGCGGCGATGGAAGCGCTGGGCGTCGGCTCGGATGACCGGATCGTCGTCTATGACGACAGCGCCATCCACACCTCGGCCCGCGCCTGGTTCATGCTCCGCCACTATGGGGCGCAGCAGGTCGCCATTCTCGACGGGGGCCTCGCCGCCTGGATCGCGGCCGGCCAGCCGGTCACGGATGCGCCTCCGCCATCACGCCCTGCCCGCTTCGAGGCGCGAGTCGTCCGGCCGGACGCCGTGGTCAGCAAGGAGGAGCTGCTGCGGGGCACGGCAACACCGATCGCCGATGCCCGTTCGGCCGAACGCTTTGCCGGGTGCAGCCCGGAACCCCGGCCCGGACTTGAGCCGGGCCACATTCCCGGGTCGCGCAACCTGCCGATGGGCGCGCTCTACGATGCGGACGGTCGGTTTCGCCCGCCCCATGAACTGAAAGAGGTCTTCGCGCGCCACGGTGTGGATCCGGAGCGGCCGTTCATCGCCAGCTGCGGGTCGGGCGTGACTGCCAACAGCCTGATCTTCGCCGCGCGCCTGCTCGGCAATCGCGACACCCGGCTCTACGATGGCAGCTGGAGCGAATGGGGTGCGGACCCGCTCACCCCCAAGGAGCGCAGCTGAGCCTTCAGGCCCGGCCGGCGAACAGGGCTTCGATCCCCTTGAGGTCGCGGCGCAGCGTTTCGCTCAGCACCTGGAGCGCCGCCGGATGGGTGGTCTCGCCGGCCGCCTCGGCGCCGATCAGCGCCTCGATCCCCGCCGCGGCGGCGCCCGCCGCACCGACCGAACGGCTGTCGGCGCAGGCCTGCACCGCCGGCCCCTGAAGCGGCAGCAGCGCTTCAAACGAGATGCTTGCCGGATCACGCCGCGGCCGTCCTTCGAACATCTCCACCAGCGCCAGCGCCTTGCGGACGCTGCGCAGGCGGTTGACCGCGTCGGCATAAGGCGCGGCTTCGGTCGGTTGCTCAGGCTGGAAGTGGATCATGCGACTCGGAAGTAAAGTCGCATGGTTGAGAAGAAGTGAAGACGCTCCCGCTGCCCCCGACGCGGCGCCCCGCTTGCTCAGTCGGCGGCGTTGTCCAGGTCGCGCAGGATCCAGCCGCGCTGGGGAATGGTCTCGATGAATTCGGCCCCGCCGCTCGCCATACGCAGCTTCTTGCGCAGCTTGGAGATGAACACGTCGATGATCTTGGGCTGCGGCTGGTCGTCGGCGCGGCGATACAGGTGCTTCAGCAGCATGGTGCGGGTGACCACGTTGTTGCGCGCAAAGGCGAGCAATTCGAGCACCCGATATTCCATCTCGGTGATAGCGATTGGGTGGCCGTCGATACGGATCAGGCGTTGCACCTGATCGACACTCATCCGCCCCCCGCACAACGTCGGCGGAAGCTCCGACCCCTGTGCCTTCAGGCTGGCGAGGAGCTTGGAGGCGACATCGTCGGCATCGTCGCGGGCACCCAAATTGACCGGCGCGCCGATCAGCTGCTGCTGGAGCTCTGCCACCAGCGCATGCGCTTCGTCGGCGAACTTGGTCCCCTCCTCGAACCGCTTGCGCGACTTCTCGAGCAGGGCCTCGACTTCTACCAGTCGGGCGGAAATCGTATCGTCGGCCATTCGTCCCCCGTTTTCTCGTCTTCTGCTTACGGCGTCTGTACCGAGGCGTCCTGCCCGTCGCCCGGCGGCGCGGACAGGATGGTCTGGGTCAGGGCGCCCTTGTCCACCACCGCCGTGTCCGGGCTTCCGACGACCGAGCGGGCACCAAGCGCCGCGCGGTCGGCGCCAGCCTTCTCGAGCAGGCCGGTTTCACTCGCCGGGCGCGGGGCCGGGCCGCCGAACAGCGCCTGGATCGCCTGCCCCTGCGCGCCTTCGGCGGTCAGGCTGGCGGTGCCGGCACGCGGCGGCGTCAGGCTGTAGTCGGGTGGAATTACCAGCGGCGCGTTGCGGGCGACCCGGAACTCGTCAAGGTTCGAGCCGGCACTGCCGCCGAACCCGAGCGCGGCGCAGCCGGACAGGGCCAGCCCGGCGCCGAGGATGGAAACAAGGGAAAGCTGCTTACGCATGGTCAGGCTCTTTCGAAGGCTTTGGCTCGCGGACCAGAAAGGCGCGCAATATCAGGATCACGACGCCGATGCTAATGCATGCGTCCGCAACATTGAAGACCAGGAAGGGTCGGAACTCGCCGATGTGAAGGTCAAGGAAGTCGAATACGTATCCAAGCCGCGCCCGGTCGACGATATTGCCGAGCGCGCCGCCGAGCACGAGGCCGAGCGCTAGCTGGTCGCCGCGCTGCTCCTCGCGGGTCAGCCACCAGGCGACCACCCCCGCGATCACCGCGGTCATGGCGACCAGCAGCCAGCGCCCCGTGTCCGACCCCGCGGTGAGCAGGCCGAGCGAGATGCCGTAGTTGTGGACCCGGGTGAGGTCGAAGAAGGGCAAGATGTGGATGTTCTGGCCAAGCTCGGTCAGGCCGATCGGCCCCGCCACCAGCCACTTGGTAAACTGATCGAGGACGAACATGCCACCGGCAAGGATGAAGCCCGCGCGCGCCCTCACGCCACTACCTCTTCGCAGCGATCGCAGAGATCGCCGTCTTCCTCGACCTCTGGCAAGTGCCGCCAGCAGCGTCCGCACTTGTTGAGGTCGGTGCGATGGGCGACCACCGCTGGGCCCTCGACCACGGTGCCGGTATCGAGCAGCACTTCGGAGACGATGAACAGTTCGGCCAATTCGTCGGCCGACAGCATTGGGCGGTCGGCGGCGTCGGGAAGGCCGATCGCGACCCTGGCCTCGAGGCTGGAGCCGATGACCTTTTCGCGGCGCATCGGCTCGATCTCGGCGGTCACCTGCTCACGCAGCGCGCGGTAGCTGGACCAGATCTCGAGCAAGCGCGGATCGGCGGCGTCGGGCAGCTCCGGCCAATCGCTGAGGTGGACGGACGGCGCGTCGGGATAGCGGGTCGCCCACACTTCCTCGGTGGTGAACACCAGGATTGGCGCGAACCAGCGGACCAGCGCGTGGAACAGCGTGTCGAGCAGGCTGCGATACGCGCGACGCTTGGGATCATCCGCCGCATCGCAGTAGAGGCAGTCCTTGCGGATATCGAAATAGAAGGCACTGAGGTCGTTGTTGCAGAAGTCGGTCAGCGCGCGGGCGTAGCCGTTGAAGTCATAGGCCTCGACCGCCGCCTTCAGCTCCTCGTCGAGCTTGCTCAGCAGCGCTGCCATGTAGCGCTCAAGCTCGGGCATGTCGGCGAGGTCGGTGACCCGCTCGGCTTCCTCAAAGCCTTCCAGCGCGCCCAGCAGATAGCGGAAGGTGTTGCGGATCTTGCGGTAGGCGTCCGACACGCCGGCGAGGATCTCCTTGCCGATGCGGTGGTCCTCGGTGAAATCGACGCTCGCGACCCACAGGCGCAGGATGTCGGCCCCCGTCTCCTTCATGAGGTCGAGCGGGTTGACCGTGTTCCCCAGGCTCTTGGACATCTTCATGCCCTTGGAATCCATGGTGAAGCCGTGGGTCAGCACCGTGTCGTAAGGCGCCCGGCCGCGGGTCGCGCAGCTTTCCAAGAGCGAGGACTGGAACCAGCCGCGATGCTGGTCGGAGCCTTCGAGATAGAGGTCAGCGGGCCAGCGCTGCTCGGGCCAGTGGCCGCTTTCCAGCGTGAAGACATGGGTGCAGCCGCTGTCGAACCAGACATCGAGGATGTCGGTGACCTGCTCGTAATCCTCGGGATTGCGGTCTTCGCCGAGGAAGCGTTGCGCGGCGCCTTCCTCGGTCCAGGCGTCCACGCCCTTCTCGCGGATGGCGGCGACGATGCGGGCGTTTATCTCCGGGTCGACCAGATATTTGCCGGTCTTGCGATCAACGAACAGGGTGATCGGCACGCCCCACGCGCGCTGGCGGCTGAGCACCCAGTCGGGGCGGCCTTCGACCATCGAGCCGATCCGGTTGCGGCCCTTGTCGGGGACGAAGCGGACGCGGTCGATTTCAGACAGGGCGCGCTGGCGAAGCGTGGTGTCGCCCTCGATGGGCTTGTCCATCGCCACGAACCATTGCGGGGTGCAGCGATAGATGACGCGCGCCTTGGAGCGCCACGAATGCGGGTAGCTGTGGCGGAAATCGCCCGCGCTCAGCAGCGCGCCGGCCTCCCGCAGGTCCGCGCAGATCGGGCCGTCCGGACCGTTGAACCTGGGATTGATGACCGAGCCCTGCCCGCCCAGCCACAACCAGTCCTCGCGATATTTGCCATCGCCCTCGACCGCGAAGACGGGATCGATCCCGACCGCCTTGCACGCCTCGAAATCCTCTTCGCCATGGTCGGGAGCCATGTGGACGAGGCCGGTGCCGGCATCGGTGGTGACATGCGGCGCCGCGATCAGCGGGCGCGGCTTGGCGAAGAAGCCGCCGAGGTGGTGCATCGGATGGCGGGCGATGGTGCCGGCGAGGTCAGAGCCCTTGCCGACCCAACGCAGTGCTGTGCGAGGTGGCGCCTCACCTTCAGCAATGAAGTCGACCTTCGGGATGCCCGCCCGCTTCAGAAACTCAAGCTGCAAGTTGTTGTCGTGCGCCATGATGACGCTGATCGAGCGGCGGTCGTTGTCCCAGTGGAACTCGTACCAGGCGTATTCGATGTCCGCACCAAACGCGATCGCCTGGTTAGTCGGGATCGTCCACGGCGTGGTCGTCCACACCACCGCGTGCACGCCGACGAGGTCCGGCACCGGGCTCTCGACGATCTCGAACGCGACGTCGATCTGGGTCGAGGTGACGTCCTCATATTCGATCTCGGCTTCGGCCAGCGCAGTCTTTTCGACCGGGCTCCACATCACCGGCTTGGCGCCGCGATATAGCTGGCCGCTTTCCGCCACCTTGCACAATTCGCCGACGATGGTTGCCTCGGCGCTGTAATCCATCGTCAGATAGGGCTTGGCCCATTGCCCCAGGATGCCGAGCCGCTGGAACTGCTCGCGCTGCACGTCGACCCAATGCTGGGCGTAGGCGCGGCATTCGGCGCGGAACTCGGCCGGCGGGACCTCGTCCTTGTTGCGCTTCTTCTTGCGATACTGCTCCTCGACCTTCCACTCGATCGGAAGGCCGTGGCAGTCCCAGCCGGGCACGTAGGGCGCGTCCTTGCCCAGCAGCGTCTGAGTGCGGACGACCAGGTCCTTCAGCGTCTTGTTGAGGACGTGACCGATATGGATGTCGCCATTGGCGTAGGGCGGACCATCATGGAGGATGAATTTCTCGCGGCCGTCGCGCGCCTTGCGGAGCTGGCCGTAAAGGTCGGCCTCCTTCCAACGGGCAAGGATCGCCGGCTCCTTCTGCGGCAGGCCGGCCTTCATCGGAAAGGCGGTCTTGGGCAGGAACACGGTGTCGCGCCAGTCGCGCTTCGTGGGGGTTTGTTCGTCCGACATTTGCGCGCGGCTCTAGCGGGCGGCGCCTAGAGCAGCAACCGCCGCGCCTCGGCCTCGTCGCTGCGCATCTGCTGGCTAAGCGCCTCCATGCTTTCGAAGCGCCGCTCCGGGCGGAGGAAGTGGTGCAGCGCAACCTCGATTTCCTGACCGTAGAGATCGCCCGACCAGTCGAACAGATAGGCCTCGAGCAGCTCGACCGGCGGCTCGAAGGTGGGGCGCACGCCGACGTTCGCGACCCCGCCCACCTCGCCCCCGTCGGCCAACCGCACCCGCACCGCATAGATGCCGTAGGCCGGGCGCTGATAGCTGCCGAGCGTGAGGTTGGCGGTGGGATAGCCCAGTTCGCGTCCACGCTTGTCGCCATGCTGAACAGTGCCGCGGATGGCGAACGGACGAGTCAGCAGGCGCGTGGCGGTGGCGCAGTCCCCCCTCGCCAGTGCCTTGCGGATGCGACTGGAGCTGACCGGCTCCGCGCCGAACGCGACCGGGGCCACGGCCTCCGCCGACAGGCCGCGCGCGGCGCCGAGTTCGCGCAGCACCGCCGCATTACCCCCGCGCCGCGCGCCGAAGGTGAAGTCCTCGCCGGTCACAACCGCCGACGCACCAACTTGCTCGGCCAGCAGCGCCACGAAGTCCTCGGCGCTGGTTGCGGCCAGCGCGGCGCCGAATGCGAACACCAGCATCGCGTCGGCCCCGGCCCCGGCGAACAATTCCTCGCGCTGGTGGAGGCTGGTCAGGCGGAACGGCGCGGCATCGGGTTCGAAGAAGCGCACCGGATGCGGGTCGAAGGTCGCAACGATCGCCCGCCGCCGCTCGTGCGCCGCGCGTGCCACCGCGCGCCCGACCACCGCCTGGTGGCCAAGGTGGAAGCCATCGAAATTGCCAAGGGCCACGACACTGTCCCGGAACCGGTCCGGAATGCCGTCGGCCAGAAGGAGGCGCTGCATCTTGGTTGCGGCTGTAGGCGAGACTGGGCGGAACCGCTAGTGAGCCGTTGACTTGTCCGCACTCGCAGCATATCTGGCGCCCATCCCGTTCCTCCGGTCCCGGCGGCGCTCTCGTTGCGTCCGCCGTTTTGGCGTTAGTCTGGACTGGAATGCGGGGTGCAAGCGACGAGATGGGTTGGCATCACCGCCGACCTGTGGAGCTAACCAGAGGAAGAACGCACCTTCATGGCACGTATCGCCGGGGTCAACATCCCCACCAACAAGCGCGTTGAAATCGCGCTTACCTACATCCACGGCATTGGTCGCACCAAGGCTAAGGAACTCACCGCCAAGCTGAACATCGCTTCCGAGCGTCGCGTTCAGGACCTGTCGGACCAGGAAGTCCTGCAGATCCGCGAAGCGATCGACGCCGATCACACGGTTGAGGGTGACCTCCGCCGCGAGACCGCGATGAACATCAAGCGGTTGATGGACCTCGCCTGCTACCGTGGCCTGCGCCACCGCAAGGGCCTTCCGGTCCGCGGCCAGCGCACGCACACCAATGCGCGCACCCGCAAGGGCAAGGCCAAGCCGATCGCGGGCAAGAAGAAGTAACCACGCTGAGGCGCTCGGCGGCACGCTTGATGCGTGGGGACGATCGCCTCGCCCTTCTTCTCCCGGACACAGCTTTTCTAAGGATAGTAGGATATGGCACGCGAACCTCAGCGCCTTCGGCGCCGCGAGCGCAAGAACATCTCGGCGGGCGTTGCCCACGTGAATGCGAGCTTCAACAACACCATGATCACCATCACCGACGCGCAGGGCAATGCGATTGCCTGGTCGAGCGCCGGCATGATGGGCTTCAAGGGCAGCCGCAAGTCGACTCCGTACGCCGCGCAGGTCGCGGCTGAGGATGCCGGCCGCAAGGCTGCCGACCACGGCGTCCGCACCCTCGAGGTCGAGGTCAAGGGTCCGGGTTCGGGCCGCGAAAGCGCGCTTCGTGCCCTCCAGGCCGTCGGCTTCCAGATCACCTCGATCCGCGACGTGACCCCGATCCCGCATAACGGCGTCCGTCCGAGCAAGCGTCGCCGCGTCTAACCGGCGCGCCGACCTTCTCGTACCCACCCGTATCTCCAGGGGGCCGGACGCGGCCCCCGCTGCCAAGGAAGACAAATGGCCGTCAACGCAAAGAACTGGCAGGAACTGAAGAAGCCCAGCGCGCTGGAGCGCAAGGTCGCTGGCGACGCCCGCCGCAAGGCCGTGTTCGTGGCCGAGCCGCTGGAGCGCGGCTTCGGCATGACGCTCGGCAACTCGCTGCGCCGCGTGCTGCTCTCCAGCCTCCAGGGCGCCGCGATCACCTCGATCAAGATCGAAGGCGTGCTGCACGAATTCTCGAGCCTCGCCGGGGTTCGCGAGGACGTCACCGACATCGTCCTCAACACCAAGCAGGTCGCGCTGAAGTTCGAAGGCGAAGGCCCCAAGCGCCTGCACCTCACCGCCACTGGTCCCGGCCCGGTCACCGCCGGCCAGATCCAGACCACCGGCGACATCGAGATCACCAACCCCGATCTCGTGATCTGCCACCTCGATCAGGGCGCGACGCTCAACATGGAGCTGACCGCGGACGTCGGTAAGGGCTATGTCGCGGCGGCCAACAACCGTCCGCTCGACGCGCCGATCGGCCTGATCCCGATCGACTCGCTCTACAGCCCGGTCCGCCAGGTTGCCTACAAGGTGGAAAACACCCGCGTCGGGCAGGAACTGGACTATGACAAGCTGACGCTGACCGTCGAAACCGACGGCACCGTGACCCCGGAAGAAGCCATCGGCTATGCCGCGCGCATCCTCCAGGACCAGCTTGCCCTGTTCGTCGGCTTCGACGACCAGAGCTACCGTGCGGCCTCGCCGATGATCGGTCAGGCGGCTCCGTCGTCGGCTCCGATGGCGGGCGGCGGCGCGATGCCGGAAACCACCGACACCAACCAGCTCAACCGCTACCTCCTCAAGAAGGTGGACGAGCTGGAACTGTCGGTCCGTTCGGCCAACTGCCTCAAGAACGACAACATCATCTACATCGGTGACCTCGTCCAGAAGACCGAGGCCGAGATGCTCCGCACGCCGAACTTCGGCCGCAAGAGCCTCAACGAGATCAAGGAAGTCCTTGCCTCGATGGGCCTGCGCCTCGGCATGGACATCCCCGGCTGGCCGCCTGAGAACATCGAAGAGATGGCCAAGAAGCTCGAGCAGGAAATGCTCGGCTAAGCCGCACGGAGCTAACCGCGTTAGCTCCGAAACGGCGCAGCCCGGGCAGCCTGTGCGAAGCGAGAGGACTGACGATCAACGAGTGGACTATGCCCCGCATGGTCCAGTATGTGCCGGGGGCACATACGACCTCGTTGATGGGTTCATCCCCGTGACGGCCCGGCCGGAGACGGATTACTGAGCCCCTGGGCTCAGCAGGGTAAGGGTGATGCCCTCTCATCACCTGGTCCGGGGTACCTCGTACGGCCCCCGAACGAACAACAAAGGAAGAACATATGCGACATCGCGTTGGCCATCGTAAGCTGCAGCGGACCTCGAGCCACCGCGCGGCCATGTTCCGCAACATGGCGGCTGCCCTCATCAAGCATGAGCAGATCACCACCACCCTCGCCAAGGCGAAGGAACTGCGCCCCTACACCGAGAAGCTGGTGACCCTCGCCAAGAAGGGCGGCCTTTCGAACCGCCGCCTGGCGCACGCCCGTCTCCTCGACGACGCGATGCTGGTGAAGCTGTTCGACGTGCTGGCCGAGCGTTATGCCGGCCGCAGCGGCGGCTATTGCCGCGTGGTCAAGGCCGGCATCCGCCAGTCGGACGCCGCGCCAATGGCGATCATCGAGTTCGTCGACCGCGACGTCTCGGCCAAGGGCCAGGACAGCGGCCCGGTGATGGTCGATGACGAGGACGATCAGCTCGCCGCCTGAGGGTAGCGCAAGCCTCAACTAGAAAGGGCCGCCCGGGAAACTCCGGAGCGGCCCTTTTCTTTTACCTTGAATGCCGTGATCAGCGGCGCGGATAACCTGGCTGCGGAATGTTCGCAGTGGCCCGCTCAAGCTCCTCGCCTGCCTTGTTCAGCGCCTCACGGATCGCCGGGAGCGATCGTGCCACTGCCTGCCCGCCGGCGACCACTGCGCCCTTGCTCTGCTCGATCCCCGCAGTGACGTCGCGCTCGTCGGTGCCGGTGACCGACCGCACGGTGCGCTGACGGTCCTGCCGAGTTACCGGGCGACTCTCGACCGCCGCCTCGATCTCACCCACAGGAAGGTCGAGCAAGGCCTTGGTCAGCGCGCCCACCATGTTGCCGATCTGGTCGATTGCGCGCCCGTCGGTGATCTCCGGGGGCAGTCCGGACCCATAGGGTGCTGGCGGAGCGACCTGCGCCGCGGCGGGGCTGGCAAGCATCGCCAGAGCGGCGATGGCAAGAGGTTTACGCATCGGAACTATCCTCGGCTATGGAGCGAATCCGCCGAGCGTATAGCAGAGCCGGCCTGCGCTTGCCTGAACGGCTGTTCAGCGCAGCGTGAGCCAGGCCAGCGCCGCCGCGCCCGCGACGATCCGGTACCAGCCGAACGGCGCAAAACCGAAGCGGGTGACGAAGCCGACAAACAGCTTCACCACCACGATCGCCACCACGAAACTGACCAGGCTGCCGATCAGGATGTTGCCATACATGGCCGGCTCGATCCTCTCGTGATGCTTGACGAGGTAATAAGCCGTCGCCCCGGACAGGGTCGGCATGGCAAGGAAGAAGCTGAACTCGGCCGCGGTCTTGCGGTCGACGCCTAGCGCCATGGCACCAAGGATGGTCGCGCCCGAGCGGCTGACGCCCGGTATCATCGCCAGGCACTGCACCGCGCCGACCAGCGCCGATTGCCGCAGCGTCAGGTTCTGGACGCCGTTGCATTCCTTGGGTCGCACGACCTTCTCGAGGATGAGAATGGCAATGCCGCCGATAATCAGCGCCCAGCATACCACCACGGCATTGCCGAGCAGGCTCTCGATATAGTCGCCGATCAGCAGGGCAAGGACGACCGCGGGCACGCAGGCGACCACCAGGTTGCGGACGAAGCGCCACGCCCCTGCTTCCTTTCGGAACAGGCCGGTGAAAACCTCCCAGAAGGTCCGCCAGTAGAGGACCACGATGGCGAAGATGGCGCCCGGCTGGATGGCTACGTTGAACGCCTCCCAATCAGTGGCGCTGAAGCCGAGCAGCTCAGTGGCAAGGATCAGGTGGCCGGTTGAGGAGACGGGCAGATATTCGGTAAGCCCCTCGACGATGCCGAGGATGATGACCAGCCAAAGAACGGGCATGATGACCTAGCCCGCGCTCGCCTGCGCACGGCGGCTCGCGAACCGACCGCCCTCGTTGAAGCGGTCAAGCCACTCCGGCGCCACGGCCGCCAGCGGCGTCGGTTGAATGCCGAAAGCCTCCAGCCCAGGCCCGTTCGCGACATTGTCCTTTTGCAGCATGATCCACTGATCGCGGGTGATCGGCATGCCCGGCAGGAAGCCGAGCCGGCTCATCGCATCGCCGACGATATCGGGAAGATCGATCAGTTCGGGCTTGCGGCCCGCGGCTTGGGCGATGACGCGGTTGATTTCATGCATGGTGAGCACGTCGGGTCCGCCAAGCTCGAAGGTCTGGCCTGCAAAGCGCTCCGGCTCCTGCGCCGCCGCAGCGATGGCGGCACCGAGGTCCCGGACATAGATCGGCTGAAAGCGCGTGGCTCCGCCCAGCACCGGCACGATCGGCAGGCGGCTCATGCCGGCAAAGCGGTTGGTGAACTGGTCTTCCTGCCCGAACACCACGCTTGGGCGGATGATGGTCGCGGCGGGGAAGGCCGCGCGGACCTTCTCCTCGCCATATGCCTTGGTGCGGGCGTAAAAGGATGCGCTGTCCTTGCTGACCCCGATGGCCGAGACATGGACCAGGCTCGCGGCCCCTGCCCTTGCCGCCAGTTCCGCGATACGGCCAGGCGCATCGCCATGCACCGCGTCCAGCTTGCCGCCGAATGCACCAACCAGGTTGATGACTCCCCAAGCGCCCTCGACCGCGGCATCAAGGCTGGCCGGCCGGGTGAAATCGGCCCGCACGAGGTCCAGCTGCCCCACCGCCGCCAGCGGCTGCAGGAAGAAGGCATTGCGCGGGGTGCGCTGAGCGACCCGAACCCTGACGCCGCTCTTGAACAGGGCTTCGCAGACATAGCGGCCGATAAAGCCGCCGCCGCCGAAAACCGTGATGATCCGCTGCTGCCAGTCGTTCGCCGTCATGCGGCTGCCCTAGCGTCGCCCGGCGACAGCGACAAGGCGCGCGAGAAGTGTTGACGCCTCGCCGTCCGCCCCCTAGAGGCGCCCTCCTACCGGCGAGAAACCTCTCGCGAACAGCTCCTGTGCCCAGGTGGCGGAATTGGTAGACGCACCAGCTTCAGGTGCTGGCGCTCGCAAGGGCGTGGAGGTTCGAGTCCTCTCCTGGGCACCATCGCCTTAGGTGGCACTGAAAAGCTTGGGAAATCGTCTTCTAGACGGTCTCCCAAGCGTCAGTGCTACAGTCCTCTGCTACGGCATCGTGCCCATAGTTCGCACGGACAGTCCCCGAAATCTGCGGAATATCGTTCGGCTGACTGCTACGGGACTCTGCTACGGGAAATGCCGCGCAACGTGTTCGTTCGCGGTGGCCGGTTCTACTACCGCAAGGCCCTTCCCGCCGACGTTCAGCGACTGACCGGTCGATCCGAAGTTTGGCGATCTTTGCGCACCGACAGCCCGAAGATCGCCCTGCGTCGCTTGCCTATGATCGTGGCTGAGGTTGAGGCCGACGTTGAGGAAGCTCGGCATCAAGCTGGCTTCACCGTTGATGACGCGCTCTTGAGACCGTCCAAAGACGATCCCCGCCGTTATGTCCGAGGGTCGGGCGGGATAAACATACTGCCGATCACTTCTGATCCTCGGCACACTAGCGCTGCTCTGACGCTCGGGGATGCATACCAGCGCTACCTCGATGATCCCACTCATGCGTGGACCACATCAACCCAGCAGGCATATGAGACCACGCGGGCCGTGGTCATCGCTGCCATAGGTGCCGACAAGCCGATTGCAGACCTCTCTCGTGTGGATGTGCGGGAACTAGTGGAGGTACTGCGCTTCCTTCCGAGAAACGCGGCGAAACTCTTCCCGCATTTAACTCTGCGCGAAGCCGCCGAGCGCGCTCGCTCGGACGACGCGATCACACGAATCAGCACGGCCAACGCAAATGCTTACCTCGGGAACTTCTCCACGTTCCTGAACTGGGCGGTCGGTGAGGAGATCATCCATCGCAATCCTGCTCGGGGGCTTCGCCTCCCCGATGAAGTGGCTCGGCGGGACAAGAGACATCCGTTCTCACCGAAGCAGTTGAGGCTGATCTTTCATGCCCCTCTCTATACCGGGTGCGCCGATGGGGAGCGGGGCTGGGATGCGCAAGGAACGGGGCGTCCGAGGAATGCTCGGTTCTGGGTACCCCTGATTGCCCTCCACACTGGGATGCGTCTCAACGAAATCTGCCAGCTTGATGTCACTGACATTCGTACGGTCGAGGACATCGATTGCATCTGCGTCACCCGAACTTCGCTGGTGGGGAGCACCGACAAGAACTTGAAGACCAACGTCAGCGAGCGGGTAATTCCACTCCACCCGAGGCTGGTGGAACTCGGCTTGCTTGGGCACGTGGAGGGGCTCCGAAGGGAGGGACAAACAAAGCTCTTCCACGACATCGATGCCGGATCGAGAGGCATCCGTGCTGTCGCCTTCTCGAAATGGTTTACGCGGTTCCTCCGTAGCTGCGGGGCCAGTAAGGAGCGGACGAGCTTTCACTCGTTCCGCCACAACTTCCGTGACGAATTAAGGATCGCTCGTGTCGAACACGACCTAGCTATGACCTTGGGGGGCTGGGTTGGTGGGCGGTCGCTGGCGAGCGCGGCGTCAGAGAGTTACGGCCACGGGCATCGGGTCGCAGCACTTCATGACGTGATCAGCCAATTGCAATTCTCCGACATCGATCTCTCGCACTTGGCGCGATAGATCGATAGCAGTCAGCCGAACGATATTCCGCAGATTTCGGGGACTGTCCGTGCGAACTATGGGCACGATGCCGTAGCAGAGGACTGTAGCACTGACGCTTGGGAGACCGTCTAGAAGACGATTTCCCAAGCTTTTCAGTGCCACCTAAGGCGATGGTGCCCAGAAGAGGAACGAGCAAGGCAGGCTCGTTCGAGTCCTCCCAATCCG
>CAUQTY010000005.1:0-194345 GCA_963521395.1 uncultured Sphingomonas sp.
GCCGCCGCCCCCGCCGCCCCCGCCGACGCAGACCTGCCCGGATGGTTCGGTGATCCTGGCGACCGACGCGTGCCCGGTGCCGCCGCCGCCGCCGCCGCCGCCGGTCGAGCCGGTCCGCGGCTAAGCGAAAGGGGCAGGCTCCCTCGGGAGCCTGCATCCTGCAGCGACGCAGAAAAGAACGGGGTGGAGCTTCAGGCTCTGCCCCGTTTTTTCATGCGTGCCGGACCACGGAGGGTGCTTCGCACGCGGCAAAAGGAAAGGGCGGAGCGCCTGCCCGGCACCCCGCCCCTTGCTGCATCACTGCAAGCTCTTCAGCGCCGGCTCATGGAGCCCCGCGCGTCGGGCTGGTGTAAGTCGCCGCGGCGAGTTGGCGGTCAGGACGACCGTCCCAGCCATAAGGGTCACCACGCGATGCCAGCTTGCCGTCGGCACCGGCTTCCTGCGTCAGGTAGGTGAGATAGATCGGCACGCCCTGGGGAAGCTTGATGAGCACGTCGGCTTCCTTGGTGGTCGGCGCCGGAGTGCTGCCGTGCAGCCAGCGATAGAAGCGCTGCGCATCTTCCAGCCGGACACAGCCGTTCGACAGGTGCCGCTTGGCCAGCGTGAACTTCGACTTGTCGAGCGTGTCGTGAAGGAAGATGTCCTGCCCGCTCGGGAAGGGAATCTTCATGCCCGCAAGGCTGTTGAGCGGACCCGGACGCTGCCGCACCCGGACATTGCCCGGATCCTTGGCCAACGCCGCCCACTTGACCTCCGCAGCGGGGACAACCGTCGCCTCGTTGGTCCAGTTGCTCATCACCTCGTAGCCGTTGCGCTGCAGGTAAGCGTTTCCACCCTTCAGCACGCCGGGAGCGATGATCTTCTTGGTGAGGCTCGGCGGCACCTCCCAGTAAGGGTTGAGCACCGCATAATGGATGATGCTGGCGATCATCGGGGTCTGGGTCTCACTGGTGCCAACCACGACCTTCATCCGGTCCACCACCTGGCCATTCTCGTACATGGTCAGCATGGCATTGCCGGAATCGACCACGGCGAAGCGGCCCGCCGACGGAAGCACCCTGGCCCGCTCGAGGTTGGACAGGAGCTCCGGACTTGCCGTGGTCATCCCGCTCGCCAATGCGGCATCGCGCAGGGAGCGGTAGATGGAATTGACGTCCGACAGGCGGGTCACGGCCGCGCCCAAGTCCGGCGAGGCCGCGGTGGTAAGCAGGATCTGGTCCGGACGGCGCTGCGGCGCCAGCAGCTCGTAGCCATAGACCAGCCCCTTGGGCGGGGTCCTGAGGTGCTGCATGTACGCGACCCAGGCCTTGCTGAGGCGGAGCTCGGACGCGCGGATCGCGGCGGCATTGCCGGGGACAGCCGCAGCGATGGCCGCATCGACGTCGGCCGCCAGGGCCGGTCCTGCCGCGAAGCCGTCGATGGTCGCCCTGCGCAGGATGGTCGACAGGCGCGTCGCCGCCGCCCGCGTGGCATCGCTCCGGAACCAGATCGGCGCTTCGCCATGCTGGAAGTAGTAGAGTTCGACCGGATCGGATGGAGCGACACGCACCACCGGAGCCGGTGCGGACGCCGCCTTCGGCTTCTTGCGGGCTTCCGCAGCGCCAGGCACGGCGAGCAGCGCCAGAACAGTCGTGGAGAGGAGGAGCTTGTTCACCGAGGATCCCCGTTAACCAATGGTTTCCTCAGCCTTTTACCGGCACAGGACTGTCGGGCAAGTGAACCGGCGACTCGGTTCGGCGCATTTAGCGCCTCAACCGGCCGCCTCTTCGAGAACCGGGCCAATCCGATCAATGGTATAGGGCTTCTCGAGCAGGGGCGCGTCGGCGAAAGTCGCGGGGGGCGGTTCGACATGACCGCCGCTGGCGATCACAAACGGCACGCCGCGGTTGCTGAGCAGCTCAGCTACCGGCCAGACCAGCTCACCCTTGAGATTGACGTCGAGGATGGCGACGTCGAAGCCGCCCTGCTCACAGGCGTCGAGCGCGTCGGCGAGATTGTCGCAGCTGGCATGGATACGATGACCGAGTGTCTCGAGGAAATCCTCGAGCATCATTGCGATCAGCGGTTCGTCTTCGACGACAAGGATAGAGCGCCCCGTTTCCACCCGACGGCCTTTGCAGGTCAGAAACGGTAAGGCAATACTTTTCAGCGGCTTGACAGGATTCGTCGAGCGGCTTCGGAAAGTTGCTGCACCGAGAAGGGCTTGGGCAGGAACGCGACGTTGTCGAAGTCGATCGAGCGCCGCAGCTGTTCCTCCGCATAGCCGGACATGAAGAGGATCGGCAGTTCGGGCCTGGTCAGCCGCGCTTCGCGCACCATGGTCGGCCCATCCATAATCGGCATGACCACGTCGGTGACAAGAAGATCGATCGGTTCGCCGCGCGCCACGATCTCCAGCGCTTCCTCACCGTTGGCGGCGGTCAGCACCGTATAGCCCTGCCGGGTCAGCGCGCGCTCGGCGACGGTGCGGACCATGGCCTCGTCCTCGACCAGCAGCACGGTGCCTGTGCCCCAGGTCTCCTCCACCTTCGGCAAGGGGGCGGCGGGCTTGGCCGGCAGCTGGCGTTCTTCCTGGTGGACCGGCAGGTAGATGACGAAGGTGGTGCCCTGCCCGACCTTGCTGTCGGCGAAGATGAACCCGCCCGACTGCTTCACGATGCCGTAGACGGTGGACAGGCCCAGCCCGGTTCCCTTGCCCACTTCCTTGGTGGTGAAGAAGGGTTCGAAGATCTTGCCCAGCACCGAAGGCGGAATGCCGCAGCCGGTGTCGGAGATGCTGAGCGCGGTATAGTCGGCGATCGGCAGGATGTCGGAACCGAGCTCGGCCACCTGGTCGGCGCGCACGGCATAGGTCTGGATGGTGAGCTTGCCCCCGCCGGTGCCGAGCATGGCGTCGCGGGCGTTGACCGCGAGGTTCACGATGACCTGTTCGAGCTGACCGGGGTCGGCGCGGACGGCGCCAAGCTCACGGCCGTGCTTGACCTGGAGCACCACCGTTTCGCCCAGCAGCCGCTTCAGCAGGTGGCTGACTTCGCTCACCACATCGGGCAGTTGCAGCACTTGCGGGCGAAGCGTCTGCTGCCGCGAAAAGGCGAGCAGCTGGCGGGTCAGGCCGGCGGCGCGATTGGAGTTGGACTTGATCTGCTGGATGTCGTCATAGTCGCTGTCGCCCGGCGTATGCCGCATCAGCATGAGGTCGCAATGACCGATGATGGCGGTAAGGATGTTGTTGAAATCATGCGCCACGCCGCCGGCAAGCTGGCCCACCGCCTGCATCTTGGTGGCCTGCGCCACCTGCCGCTTCAATTTGGCTTCCTCGCTATTGTCCTTGAGCAGCAGGAGGACACTGGCCTCGCCGAGGTTGCGGAGGCCCGCGATGGTCAAGGCGACGGGTTCGGACGGCTGGTGCGGCAGGCGCACGGCAAGGTCACCCGACATGGCAGGGCCGCGGCTGTTGCGGCGCACCGCATCCGCCACCGCCGCCTTGTCCTCCTTGACCACGAGGTCGCTGGGAAAGGCGGGAAGCGGCTTGTCTTCCTCGAGCGACGCGGCGCTGCGGAAGGCCTTGTTGCTGGTGAGGAAGCGGCCGTCGCGATCGACCAGTGCAAGTCCCAAGGGGAGAAGGTCGAGCAGCGCCTGAAGGCTGGCGGGCTCGGCCAATCCCGGCGTTTCGCCGGTCGCGAACAGGAGCGCGAGGCCCGCCGGCTGGCCTGATCCGGGCTCCACCGGAATGTGGAGCAGTCGCAGCAGAGGCCCCTGCGAACCCTCGGCGGCGAGGCGCACCCTGCCCTCGCCCGCGGTTTCGAGCAGCGCCTCGAACCTGCTGCCGGTGACGTCTTCCGACTGGACGCGCCGGGAAAGGAGGGGATTGGCGGCGATCACCCCACCCTCGGCGTCGACCACCGCGGCCAGCACCCCGGCTTCGCCGAACACCTGGCCTTCCACCCCCGCGATGCGGCCGGCAAGGACGTCGATGGGCAGGCGCCGGGGGCGCGGGAAGCGCCAGAGCAGCAGCCCACCGCCGTGCCCCACCCGCTCGGCCGACACCGCCAGAAGCCCGGCGGGCGTGGGCAGGTCGACCAGATAGCTTTGGCCGTCCCGCAGTGCGAGCGCCTGCACCTCGGTGAGTGCCCGGTCGGCTTCCTCGCCGAGGCCCAGGCCGAGCGGATGCGGAAGATCAGGGAAGCGTTGGCGGTAGGCGCGATTGAGGCTGAGGGTTCGACCCTCGCCATCGGTGAGGACGGCGGGGTCATGGCAAAGGTTGAGCGCGGCCGCGACCAGTGCGAAATCCGGTGCCGCTACGCCCGCAAGTTCCGGAGCCTCGGCCGGGCGGCGTTTGACCAAACCGAAGAGCGCTGCAGCGGCGGCGGCGATCGCAAGGGCGACGGCTGCTGCCGTCAGATTGCTGGCAAAGGCCAGCAAAGCCAGCCCGCCAAGCAGTGCCGCAAGAATGAGCGGTGCCAGCCAGCGCTCACCGCGAGGGACGGGTTCAGCGTCGATCGCGGCGAGCCTGGCGTGCAACATCAGCCTACCATACGCGGACGCGCTGCTCGGGCGCCAGATACATCGGCTGGCCCGGCTGCACGCCGAACGCCTGGTACCAGGGGTCGAGGTTGCGCGACACGTACGGACGGAAGGTGCCGGGGCTGTGCGGCCCGGTCACCAGCTGCTGGCGCATGGCGTTCTCGCGATACTTCTGGCGCCAGATCTGGGCATGGCTGAGGAAGAAGCGCTGGTCGCCGGTGAAGCCTTCCAGCACCGGCGCTTCCTTGCCGCCAAGCGACAGCTTGTAGGCGTCGTAGGCGACCAGCATGCCGGCAAGGTCGGCGATATTCTCGCCCAGCGCCAGGCGGCCGTTGATCTTGGCGCCCGGCAGCGGCTCATACTGGCTGTACTGGTCGGCAAGCTGCGTCGCATAGACTTCGAAGCGCTTCACGTCCTCGGCCGTCCACCAGTCGGTGAGGCGACCGTTCGGGTCGTACTTGCGGCCCTGGTCGTCGAAGTGGTGGCTGATCTCGTGCCCGATGACCGCACCGATCGCGCCATAGTTGACGGCATCGTCGGCATTGGGATCGAAGAACGGCGGCTGGAGGATCGCGGCCGGGAAGACGATCTCGTTCATCGTCGGGTTGGCGTAGGCGTTGACCGTCATCGGGGTCATGAACCACTCGTCACGGTCAACCGGCTTGCCCAGCTTGTCGAGCTGGCGCTTGTATTCGAACGCATTGGCGCGCTCGGCATTGCCGTAGGCGTCGCCAGCCTGGATCGTCAGACCCGAATAGTCCTGCCACTTGTCCGGGTAGCCGATCTTGGAGCGGAAGCTGGCGAGCTTCGCGCGGGCCTTGGTGCGGGTTTCGGGCACCATCCACGGCAGGTTGGCGAGCCGGGTGTCCATCGAGGCGATGATGTTGCGGACCAGTTCGTCCATCTTCGCCTTGGTCGCCGGCGGGAAGTAGCGGGCGACGTAGAGCTCACCCACCGCTTCGCCGATCGCGCCGTTGACGGCGTTGACGCCGCGCTTCCAGCGGGGCTCCATCTCCGGCGTGCCCTGGAGCGTGCGGCTGGAGAAGTCGAACCGCTCTTCGGTGAAGGCCTTGGGCAGCACGCCCGCAGCATCGCGCGCGGTGTGCAGCACCGCCCAGTCCTTGAGCGTCTGCAGCGGGGTGGCGGCGACCACCTTGGCCATGCCGGTGAAGGCCGACGGCTGGCTGACGATGAACTCGTTCTGCTGGCCAAGCCCGGCGGCGCTCATGTAAGCGCCCCAATCGAACCCGGGAGCCCGGCGAGCGAAGTCGGCGCGGGTCCACTTGTTATAGGTCTTGTCGTCGTCGCGGCTTTCTACGCGGGTCCAGTGGACCTGGGCGAGCTTGGTCTCGAACGCCAGGATGTTCTGCGCCGCCGTGGTGGCACGCGCCTCCGGTATGCCCGACATGACGAGCATCTTGGCGATGTGCGGGACATATTTGTCTCGCGCTGCCTTCAGCTTGGCGTCGCTGGACAAGTAGTAATCGCGGTCGGGCATGCCGAGGCCGCCCTGCGCAAGGATCGGCACGTAGCGGTCGGGCTGCTTGGCGTCCTGGTTGATGTAGAAGGGGAACAGCCCCGGCCCGAACCCGTCCATGCTGTCGCCCAGCGCGCGTGCGAAGTCGGCCTTGGTGCGGGCGGCCAGGAAGGGCTGCAGATCCTCGGCGAGCGGGGCGGCGCCGCGCTGTTCGATGGCGGCCTCATCCATGAAGGACTTGTAATAATCGCCTACCTTCTGGGCATTGCTGCCGGCGGCTGCGGAGGACGCGGCGGCTTCCTCGATGATGCCGCGGGTCCGAGTGCGCGACAGGTCGTCGAGCGTGTTGAACGCACCAAAGCTCGACCGGTCGGCCGGAATCTCGAGATTGCGGAGGTAGGTGCCGTTGGCGAATTCGACCCAGTCCTGACCGGGCGCAACTTCGCGGTTCAGGCCCGCAGTGTCGATGCCGAAGGTGCCAAGCTGCGGCTTGGGCGCGGCAGCGACGACCGGGGCAGGCTCAGCAGCCGCGGGGGTAGCAGCGGCGACATCAACCGGCGCCCCGGTGTTGGTGGCGCAGCCGGCGAGAACGGTGGTTGCGGCAAGGCAAGCAAGCAGTTGCTTCATGAAGTCTACGCTCTTTCGCTTAAGGATGTCGATGGAATAACTCAGGTCGTACGCGCCTGCGCCACTTGGCACCGATCCACCAGCGCCAGACGACGATCGACACGCCATAGCCGACGAACGCACTGACGACGGCGATCAGGAACAGCCCGGTGATCATTGCCGGGGCAGCATCGGACAGCAGCCAGGCCAGCCATTCCGACACGCCCGCGCCGCTGGTGTACAGGGCATTGAACGCCGCAAGATCGGCATGGAAGCCAAGCTTGTTGCCAAGCGCAATGGCGGCGATCAGGAAAAAGGGCGTGGTCGCGGGATTGGACAAAAAGGTCATCGCCGCCGCAATCGGGATGTTGGCGCGCAACGGGATGGACAGCATGGCCGCGCCGACGATCTGCAGCCCCGGGATCATCAGGAAGATGCCGACGAACAGCCCGGCCGCCACCCCGCGCGGAACCGAGCGGCGGGTGAAACGCCACAGGTCCGACTGGCGGACGCGCTTGCCGAAGGGCTTCAGCCAGCGGCTTTCCAGCACCTCCTCGCGGGAGGGAGTGGCCTTGTCGGCGAGGCGTCGGAAGAAGCCGGGACGGCTCATTTCAGCCACGATCCTTCAGCAGGCGCTGCTGCTCACGCTTCCAGTCGCGTTCCTTGATGGTGTCGCGCTTGTCGTGGACCTTCTTGCCGCGGGCGAGCGCCAGTTCGACCTTCGCCTTGCCCTTGCCGTTGAAGTAGATGGACAAGGGCACCAGGGTCAGGCCCTGGCGGTTGATCGCCCCCATCAGCCGGCCGATCTCGCGCTTCTTGAGCAGCAGCCGGCGCTTGCGGCGCGGCTCATGGTTCATCCAGCTGCCGTGGGCATATTCGGGAATGTGGCTGTTGATCAGCACCACTTCCTCGCCCTCAACGGTGGCATAGCTTTCCGCGATCGAGCCCTCGCCGTTGCGCAGCGCCTTCACTTCGGTGCCCTGAAGCGCGATCCCTGCCTCGAACCGATCCTCGACGAAATAGTCGAAGCGGGCGCGGCGGTTTTCGGCCACGACCTTTTTCTTGTCGAATATCGGTGAGGGCGGCGCGAATTTGGACATGGAGCTTTCCCGACAGCACTTAGGGGCTGCACCGGCCCGGCGAAAGCCACTGTGTCCAAAAGAGTCGGGTTAATTGACAGATAACGATCTTCCTTAACGCAAAAAGGGCGGAACACGGCCATTGGCATGCCCGTTGCTTAACCATGACCATGAAGTTGAGTGGCTTGGCGCGGCGGTTTGGCCGCCTGTTCGTGATCCGGACCCGGTTCGAGGCATGGGCGGTGACCTGGGCCATTGCGCTTGGCGCCGCGGAACGGGGAAAGCATTACCTTGCGCTCTACCCCGGCGCGCTCGGCTGGCTCTTCTTCGCCATCTGCTGCGCGGTGGTCTTCGTGGCGGGTGCGAAGCTGCTGGATGGAACCCGAGTGGAGACGGGCACCGCTGAGCGCAGTCGCGCACCGGCGTTGGCACAAGCGCCGCCGCGGCGGCTTCGTCCGCTCAGTCGTAGTCGACCCAGAGCGTTCCGTCCGACCGCCGGTTCAGGGTCACGGTTCGCACGTCACAAAGATTGACGGAGGTCCAGGTCACCTCCGCCCCGTTGATGCGGCCGCGCAGGTCAAAGGCGCAGAGTTGGCCGCCCGGCGACGGCATGGAGGCGCGGGCGCCCGCAGGTAGGGAGCCGGGCGCGAGCGAACGCCAGCCGACGGTTCCGTCGGCCGGGCGCATGGCGATGCTTTCAAGGACCGCCCCCGCGCGATTGACCAGCACAAAGGGGCCAGGAGCGCTTACGGCAGCAGCAAGCAGAAATGCGGCTCCAACCATGCTTCCTTGTAGCAGAAGCTAGCCGGAGTCGCGAGTCAGGCAGCGCGGCTGAGCGCGCCCGTGCCATGCCGGAACAGCGGCGCGGCGGCACTGCGGGAATAGCTTTCCGACAGCGGCAAGGCCGTGCCGCAGAAACCGCATTCGGCAAGTTGCCGGCCGATCAGCCAGTGGGTCCTGCCGCACCCGGGGCAATGATTGACGGCGTTCTCGCGGTAAACGGCATGGTAGCCCCGCAGCGCCGGGTTGTAGCTTCGCGTCATCGTCATGCTCGAAGTCAGCATGGCTGCCCCCTCGCTCCAAAAGTTAAGTTCAGGTGAGTAACGAGCGGCGAGTCGTTCGGTTTCAGCGACGATCTGCGATCGCGATCCTTCTGTCACCCATTTGCAACGGCTTGCTCCAGGATGGGACGCAATCGGATATTAACCGTTCATCCACCTTTAAAGGGCAGCTTACCGCCTGAAGACCGCTGCTGTCGCCGTTCGTGGAGCCGGAAAGATGGAGTCGAACCAGCGTTACTACGCCCGCCGCGCCGCCGAAGAGCGGGCTGCCGCCAGCCGGTCGATGACCGCCGCGGCGCGCGAATGGCATGCCAAGCTCGCCCTTCAGTTCGCTGCCCGCGCCGCAACCTGCGAAGCCACCGCAACCGCCGCCTGAGGCGCCCTTCGTAACACCTCCCTCCCTCCCCTTCTTGGCAAGCGCCGCACGGGTCGGGCATAGATGCGGTCATGCTGACCCTGTTCACCGCCCTTTTCGCTTGCGCGCAGGTCGCTGCCGCGCCGGCGCCCATGATGATCTTCTTCGATAGCGGTGGGCAGGAAATCAGGCGCGACTGGGAACCGGTGCTGGACCAGGCCGCCAAGCTTGCCGCCGGGGGGACGCGACTTCGGCTGACGGGGCATAGCGACCGCACCGGCAGCGCCGCCGTCAACCGTGCCGCATCGTTGAAGCGGGCACAGGCGGTTGCCGACGCGCTCGTTTCTCGCGGTGTTTCGCGCCAGGCGCTCGTGGTCGAAGGCAAGGGTGAGGACGAGCCCTTCGTGCCCACCGCCGACGAGGTGCGCGAGATCCAGAACCGAAGGGTCGACATTCGCCCCGAGTGACGAGTCAGGTTGAAGGTCGCGGCCATTCGCGCCACATGCACTCCATGCTGATCACCACCGAGCTGACGCCCAACCCTTCCACCCGCAAGTTCCTTCCCGGTACCGCCGTGATGGAAGGGGGAAGCCGTGACTTTCCCGATGCGGCAAGTGCGGAGGCAAGCCCGCTTGCGGCCGCACTGTTCGCCACCGGGGATGTCGAAGGCGTGTTCTTCGGGCGCGACTTCGTCTCGGTCACCGCCGCGCCCGACGTGGACTGGGCGGGACTGGAGATCGACGTCGTGCAGATCCTGCTCGACCATTTCGTGGCCGGGGCGCCCTTGTTCCGTGCCGGCAGCGCAGGCGGCATTCACGTCGCGGACGATGCAGACGCGAGTTACGACGAAGATCCCGCCGACGCCGAGATCGTGGCCCAGATCAAGGACCTGCTGGAAACCCGCGTCCGTCCTGCGGTGGCGCAGGACGGGGGCGACATCGTCTACCGCGGCTACAAGCAGGGGACGTTGTTCCTGGCCATGCAGGGCGCCTGTGCCGGCTGCCCAAGCTCGGCAGTGACCCTGAAGCGGGGTGTCGAGAACCTCATCCGCCACTACGTGCCGGAAGTGGAGACCGTGGAAGCCGTCTAGGCTCCCGGAGCCTTCCGCCCTGCCCGTAACGACAATGCTTCACCACTTGGAGTAACCCCATGTCCGCAGCCTACATCGTTGCCGCCGCCCGCACTGCTGGGGGCAAGAGGGGCGGCGCGCTGAAGGACTGGCACCCGGCTGACCTCGGGGCCAAGGTGCTTGACGCCCTGGTGGAGCGCGCCGGCATTGATCCGGCCGCGGTCGAGGACGTGATCGCCGGCTGCGTCAGCCAGGCTGGCGAGCAGAGCTTCCACATCGGGCGCAACATGGTGATGGCATCGGGCCTTCCCGACAGCGTGCCGGCGGTATCGATCGACCGTCAGTGCGGCTCTTCGCAGCAGTCGATCCACTTTGCCGCGCAGGCCGTCATGAGCGGCACGCAGGACGTGGTCATCGCCGCCGGGGTGGAAAGCATGACCCGGGTGCCGATGGGCTTGCCCGTCATGCTTCCGATGCAGGCGGGGATCGGCATCGGGCCGTGGCCGCAGTCGATCAAGGATCGCTACGGCGTCACCGAATTCAGCCAGTTCACCGGCGCCGAGATGATCGCCCGCAACTACGGCCAGAGCCGCGAGGAACTGGACGCCTTTGCGCTGGAAAGCCACCGCCGCGCCGCTGCCGCAACCGAGCGGGGCGACTTCGACGAGGAGATCGTGCCGCTGGCGGTGATCGACGCGGACGGCAAGGAGCGGAGCCATGTGCGCGACGAGGGCATCCGTTTCGACGCGTCGCTGGAAGGGCTCGCCAGCCTCAAGACCCTCAAGCCCGACGGCGTGATCACCGCCGGTAACGCCAGCCAGATCTGCGACGGCGCCTCGGGCGTGATGGTGGTGAGCGAGCGGGCGCTGAAAGAGCATGGCCTGACCCCGTTGGCCCGGATCGACCAGCTGACCGTCACTGCGGGCGACCCGGTGATCATGCTGATGGAGCCGATCCCCGCCACCCGCCGCGCGCTGGAACGGGCGGGAAGGCGGATCGAGGACATCGACCTTTATGAGGTGAACGAGGCCTTCGCCCCGGTGCCCCTCGCCTGGCTGCGCGAGATAGGCGGCGACCCTGCCCGGCTGAACGTCAATGGCGGCGCGATCAGCCTTGGCCATCCGCTCGGCGCCAGCGGGACCAAGCTGATGACCACCCTCGTCCATGCGCTGCGCAAGGGCGGCAAACGGCGGGGTCTGCAGACCATGTGCGAAGGCGGCGGCATCGCCAATGTCACGATCGTCGAGGCGCTCTAAGAGGGCACGCTGATTCATAAGGCGAATCGCTAAGGGTCGAGTTTGTCGGCCAGCAAGCTTAGCCAGGATAAGCGAAACGAACCACACGGGTTCGCTTCTCCGGCTTTCTCCTACATTGCAAGCCCTTGCCGCGGTCCCTAGATGCGGCGTCATGCGAAGCACCATCCTTCTCCTCGCGGCGCTGATGCCGGCCGTGCCGGTCGCCGCCCAGGCCCCTGCCCTTCACGTCAGCGGTTGGGCCCGCGCCGGGGTCAGCAGCAGCGCGGCCTATGTCAGTGTGCACAATGGCGGCGCCGCGGACCGCCTGGTGGGGGCGAGCAGCCCGGCGGCGAGCAGCGTGACAATCCACGACAGCCAGAACCAGGGCGGCGTGATGCGAATGCGGCCGGCGGGCGCCCTGCCGGTTGCGGCAGGCGGAACGATCGTCATGAAGCCGGGGGGGCTGCACATCATGCTGACGGGCCTCAAAGCGCCGCTCCGGCCGGGTAGCAGGCTGCCGGTGACACTTCGGTTCGCGAAGGCTGGGCTGGTCCAGGCGACCCTGCCGATCCTGCCGCCCGGCGCCCAGGGTCCCGCCTCAGGAGGGCACCATGGCCACTGAGGCGCCGCCCTCCAAGCTGAAGGTCCTGCGGCTCGTCCTTTGGTCGCTGGTCGGCCTGGCCGCGCTTGCCTTTGCGTGGCTGCTGCTGATGCGGCCGGAAGGTCCCCAGGTCACCAGCCGGGCCGACCCGGGCATGCCAGGCTTCACCATCGGTGCGCCCTTTACCCTGACGGGCACCGATGGTCAGCCATTCAACAGCGCGCAGGCGCTTGCCGGCAAGCCCTATGCGGTCTTTTTTGGCTTCACCAACTGCCCCGACGTCTGTCCCAACACGCTCGGCAAGCTGGCGAAACTTCGCCGTGACCTCGGCCAGGGAGACGAGGCCTTCGACATCGTGTTCATCTCGGTCGATCCGGGACGCGATACGCCGGCAGTGGTGAAGGAGTATATTGAACTCTTCGGAACGCCGATCATCGGCCTGACCGGCAGCGAAGAACAGGTGGCGGCGGTCGCCAAGAGCCATGCCATCTGGCAGAAGAAGACCGAGGATCCGAGCGTTCCCGGCGGCTATACCGTCGACCATGGCAGCCAGGTTCTGCTGTTCGGCCGCGACGGGAAGTTCGTGTCGACCATCGCGCAGGAAGAGGGCGATGCTCCGGCGCTGGACAAGCTGCGGCGGATCATTGCCTAGATCCTCGCCCTCGCGTCGCGATCTGCCTTGCGCGCCGAGGATGCGGCTCAGTCTTCCAGCGCTTAGAGGACCAGCGCCGCCCGCCTAGCGCTTCACTCGCGCCAGCAGGCGCTCCACGGCGGCGATGCTTTCGGCCTCATCGAAGCTCGGGGCGTGGCCGACGTCGCGGATGGTGACCAATTCGGCGTCCTCGCCAAGCTCCCGCGCCATGCGATCGGCGGTATCTGCGGTGAACAGGTCGCTGAGTTCGCCGCGCAGGATGGTGACGGGGCGGCCTCTCAGATTTTCGAGCCAGGGCCACAGATTGGGCTGAGTCGCGTCATTCGCCTCCTTGAAGGGCTCGGCGATGCGCATGTCATAGTCATAGACGATGTGCTCGCCTTCCTCGCGGCAGCACCGGCGGGCGAAGCGCTCCCATTCGGCCGCTCCCCATAAGGGGTAGACGTCGGTCGCGCGGCTCATCATCGCGGCGCCAGCCTCGGCATAGCTGTTCCATGCGGCGGGCTTACCGACATAGGTGCGTATGCGGTCGATACCTTCGGGGGAAACTTCCGGTCCGATGTCGTTGAGGAGCGCGCCGGCGATGCGTTCATTTTCCATGGCCGCGATCAGCATGGTGACAAGGCCACCGAGCGACGTGCCGATAAACACAGCATCGGCGATCCCAAGCTGGTCCAGCAGCTTGATCACGTCGCGGGCATAGGTCGCCGGCATGTAGCGCGCGGGGTCGGGATCGGGCGCGCTGCCGCCGCGACCGCGGAAATCAAGGGCGAGGATGCGCCACTCGCCTGCGAAGCGCTCGGCCACCGGCTCGAAATCGCGGGCGTTGCGGGTAAGACCCGGAAGGCACAGGATCGGCGGCTGGTCCAGGTCCCCGCCCGCATAATCGCGGTAATGGAGCCGAAGTCCGTCCGTACTGTTGTAGTTCCGGTCCTCGTATCGACCCACTGGCTACTCCCCATTCTTTTCGCCTCTATCCGGACAAGATGACGCCTGTGCAACCCTACCGACCCGATCCGCGCATCCTGGAGCTTGGGACAGGCTTCTATGATCCTGTGCAAGCGGCCAAGTTTCCGAGGTGCGAGCCACGCTTCCTGAATCGCCGCGCAGCAGCCGAGGTCGGGCTGGATGAGGTGGACTGGCCGCGGCACTTCTGCCGGTTCGAGCCGCTCCAAGGCAACCTCCAGCAGCCGCTGGCGCTACGCTACCACGGACACCAGTTCCGCTCCTACAATCCCGATCTCGGCGACGGCCGCGGATTTTTGTTCGCACAGCTGCGGGGCGTGGCCGGGCGGCTGATGGACCTTGGCACCAAGGGGTCGGGGCAGACCCCGTGGAGCCGTTTCGGCGACGGCCGGCTGACGCTCAAAGGCGGAGTGCGCGAGGTGCTGGCGACCGAGATGCTGGAGGCGCTGGGAGTGCCGACCAGCCGGACCTTTGCACTGTTCGAGACGGGCGAGGAATTGGACCGCAACGACGAGCCCTCCCCCACCCGCGCGGCGGTGCTGACGCGGCTCAGCCACGGACATATCCGCATCGGCACCTTCCAGCGGCTGGCGTTCGGCGAGAATGTTGAGGGGCTTCGGGCCCTGGTCCGCTATTCTCTCGAACATCTCTACGGCGAGCCAGCCGATGCCGGGCCGGAGCGCCTGTTCACTCTGGTTGTCGAGCGGACCGCGGCGCTGGCGGCGAGCTACATGGTGGCGGGGTTCGTCCACGGGGTGCTCAACACCGACAATATCAACATCACCGGCGAAAGCTTCGATTATGGGCCGTGGCGGTTCGCGCCCGAATGGGAGCCGGGCTTCACCGCGGCTTATTTTGATCATTCGGGACTGTATGCCTTCGGGCGGCAGCCGGAGGCGATCCAGTGGAATCTCGCGCAGCTCGCCGGCTGCCTGGCGCTGCTGGCTGACGGGCATGAGGGGCTGCAGGCTGGCCTCGAAAGCTTCGCCGGACACTTCCATGCCGCGCTGGCGACGGGAATGGTGCGGCGGCTGGGGCTCGCGCCGGTTGGGGCAGAGGAGGATCGCACCGTCGCCCGTGCAGTCGTCGCGGCCCTCGCGACCAAGCGAGTCGGTATCGACCGCTTCTTCTTCGACTGGCGCGGGGGCGAGCGACCGACGGGCGAGGCTTATGCGGATCCCGCATTCATCGCTCTGGCGGAGGCGATCGGCGATCGGCGGGGGGACCGCAGCCATTTCTATTGGTCGGGCGACGAACCCTGTTCGATGCTGATCGACGAGGTGGAAGAAATCTGGGCGGCGATCGCAGGCCATGACGACTGGGCACCGTTCGAAGCCAAGATCGCGGCAATACGGCGGATGGGCGACGCCTTGACGCCAGGCGACGCCTCGGCTTCTGCCGACCGCGCATGACACTCACCTCCTTCGAGCCGGCCACCGGATCCATCCTCTGGACCGGCGAGCGCGGCGATGCCGCCGCGGAAGTCGCTGCCGCCCGCGCCGCCTTCCCCGACTGGGCAGCGCAACCGGTCACCGTTCGCGCCGAGACCCTGCGCCGCTTCGCCAATGCGGTGCGAACGCGCGAGGCCGACTTCGCTCGCCTGATCGCGGCGGAAACCGGCAAGCCTTTGTGGGAAGCGAAGACCGAGGTCGGCGCGGTGGTGAACAAGGTCGAGATCTCGATTACCGCCTATATGGAGCGCACCGGCACGACGCGGCAGGAAGCGGCGCTCGGCTCGAAGATTGCGGTCCGGCACAAGCCGCACGGCGTGCTTGCGGTGCTTGGACCCTATAATTTTCCGGCGCACCTGCCGAACGGCCACAACGTGCCGGCGCTGCTGGCCGGCAACACGGTGGTGTTCAAGCCGTCGGAGAAGACGCCGGCGGTGGGCGAAATGCTGGTCCGGCTCTACCATGAGGCAGGCGTGCCGGAGGGCGCCGTACGGCTGCTCGTGGGCGGTCCGGACGAGGGCCGCGCGCTGGCGGGCCAAGAGGGGATCGACGGTCTGTTGTTCACCGGCTCGGCGAGGGCTGGGCAAGCGCTGCACCGGCAGTTCGCCGACAGCCCTCACAAGATCCTCGCGCTGGAGCTTGGCGGTAACAATCCGCTGGTGGTGTGGGATGCCGCCGACGTTACCGCCGCAGCTACCATCGCGGTGCAATCGGCGTTCCTGTCGGCCGGGCAGCGCTGCACCGCCGCGCGGCGGCTGATCGTTCGTGACGGCGCCCCAGCTGAAGCGCTGGTCAAGGCGATGCTGAAGCTGATGGACCGGCTGATCGTCAACGAGCCTTTCGCCACCCCGCAGCCGTTCATGGGCCCGGTGATCGACAATGGCGCGGCCGACCAGGTGCAGGCGCAGTTCCTCGACCTGATGATCAAGGGCGGGCGGGTGATCCGCCGACTCGACCGGCCGCAGGAGGACAAGCCGTTCCTCACCCCCGCGCTGATCGACGTGACCGATGTGGCGAACCGGCCGGATGAGGAGATCTTTGGACCCGCGCTGCAGCTGATCCGCGTGCCTGATTTCGACGCCGCCATTGCCGAGGCGAACAACACGCGATTCGGACTTGCGGCAAGCCTGGTCGGCGGGTCGCCAAAGCAATTCGACCGCTTCTGGAGCGAGGTCCGCGCCGGGGTGATCAATTGGAACAAGCCCACTAACGGTGCGCCGTCCAATGCGCCGTTCGGCGGCGTGGGCCTCAGCGGCAACCACCGGCCGAGCGCGGCCTATGCGGCGGATTATTGCGCTTACCCGGTGACCAGCAGCGAGGCCGAGATCGCCCGCGCTTCGATCAACGAAGGTCTTCGCGATCCCAACATGCTGGAGGACTGAGGGGCCTGGCGGGCCGGAGCGACTGAAGCGCGTCCGACCCGCGGCCCACCCCCGGGCTCGATCAATGAAATTCGGGCGCGTGGCCTTCTTCCACCAGGTCGGTGAACTTGGTGATGCGCGCGTCGAACCTGAGCTTTACCTTGCCGGTGGCGCCGTGGCGCTGCTTGGCGATGATCAGCTCGGCCGTCCCGTAGATCTTGGCCATCTCCTCCTGCCACGACGGCAGGTCGGGATGGTCGTCGGGCGGCTGCTTGGCCATCAGGTAGTAGTCGCCGCGATAGATGAACCAGACCATGTCGGCGTCCTGCTCGATCGAGCCCGATTCGCGAAGGTCGGAGAGCTGCGGACGCTTGTCCTCGCGCTGCTCAACCGCACGACTGAGCTGCGACAGGGCGACCACGGGAACGTGCAGCTCCTTGGCCAGGCTCTTGAGGCCGCGGCTGATCTCGGAGATCTCCTGCACGCGGTTGCCGTCGTTCGACTTGCCCCCACCCGACAGAAGCTGGAGATAGTCGACGATCACCAGGCCGATGTTCTTCTGCCGCTTGAGTCGCCGGGCGCGGGCGCGCAGCGCGGCGATGGTGAGGCCTGGCGTATCGTCGATGTAGAGCGGAAGGCTGTTCAGCTCCGCCGCGACCCGCGCGAACTCCCGGAACTCGTTGAGGTTCATGTTGCCGGTACGGATCTGCGTGCCGGGGATGTTGCTCTGTTCGGCAAGCACGCGGGTGGCGAGCTGGTCGGCCGACATTTCTAGGCTGAAGAAGGCGACTGCGGCCCCGGCAGAACGCTCTGGAGCGATGCCGTCGGCGAGGTCCTGAAGCATCCGCCGCGCGGCGTTGAAGGCGATGTTGGTGGCAAGCGAGGTCTTGCCCATGCCCGGGCGCCCGGCGAGGATGATGAGGTCGGAGCGGTGCATGCCGCCCATCCGCGCGTTGACGTCGGTGAAGCCGGTGGTGATGCCGGACAGCGCGCCGCCCGAATTCAGCGCGGCCTCGGCGATCAGCAACGCTTCTTTCGAAGCATCGGCGAAGGTCTTGACCTTGCCCTCACCCCCGCCCTGCTCGGCCACCTTGTAGAGCTCGGTCTCGGCACGTTCGATCTGCTCGAGCGGCTTGACGTCCTCCGACGTGTCGAGCGCGCTGGTGACGAGGTCGCGGCCGACCGCCACCAGGCTACGCAGAAGGGCAAGATCGTAGATCTGCGCGGCAAAGTCGCGCGCGGCAATCAGCGCGGCGCCCGATCCGGTGAGCTGCGCAAGATAAGACGGACCGCCGACCTGCTTCATCGCCTCGTCCGCTTCGAACAAAGGCTTCAACGTGACCGGATTGGCGATCATGTTGCGATCGGTCAGGCGAAGGATCGCCTCGTAGATGCGGCCGTGGAGCGGCTCGAAGAAATGGTCGGCGCGAAGCTTGATCTGCACGTCCTCGACCAGCCGGTTGTCGAGCAGCAGTGCGCCCAGCAGCGCGGCCTCAGCCTCGATATTGTGCGGGAGCTGCTGCACCGGTGCTTCGCTGGGCCCGGCGCCCGGATGGAGAAGGATTTCGGCCATGTCGAAGCCGCTGATACGCCTTTCCGCGGGCGCGCCAAGCTGTGAGTAACGTGGATATCGTGGGGTCCGCGGAAATCAGCGCGGGAGGAATCGACGAACCGTTGGGCGCGCGTCTAAGCCATGCCCCATGAGCATCCTATCCGACCGCTGGATCCGCGAGCAGGCCACCACGCAGGGCATGATCGAGCCGTTCGTCGAGGCGCAGCGCCGCGACGGGTGCATCAGCTACGGCCTGTCGAGCTATGGCTATGACGCGAGGGTCGCGGACGAGTTCAAGATCTTCACCAACGTCGATTCGGCGGTGGTCGACCCCAAGGACTTTGCGGCCAACAGCTTTGTCGACCGCAAGACCGACTGTTGCATCATCCCGCCCAACAGCTTCGCGCTGGCGCGGACGGTGGAATATTTCCGGGTGCCGCGCGACGTGCTGGTGATCTGCCTTGGCAAATCGACCTACGCCCGGTGCGGGATCATCGTGAACGTGACCCCGCTGGAGCCCGGCTGGGAGGGTCATGTTACCCTGGAATTCAGCAACACCACTCCCCTGCCCGCCAAGATCTACGCCAACGAGGGCGCCTGCCAGTTCCTGTTCCTCAAGGGCAATGAGCCGTGCGAGGTCAGCTATGCCGATCGCGCGGGTAAATATCAGGGGCAGAAGGGCGTGACGCTGCCGCGGCTCTAGGCCGTCTGCTTGTCGACCCAGGCGACAAAGGTGTCGGCAAAGCCGTCGATCAGCTTGGCGAGTCCCGAGTCGCTGATCCGACCATCATCGCCGAACTTGTCGGCCGACAGGTTGCCGACGTACATCTCGGGCTGACCAAGGACGATTGCATCGAGGTGCACCAGGCTCTGGCGAAGATGATGGTTGCAGCCGAACCCGCCGGTGCTGCCGGTCGACTGGGTGACGACGGCGGTGGGCTTCTGCTGGAACACGCCCTGGCCGTAGGGGCGCGAGCCAATGTCTATGGCGTTCTTGAGCCCGCCGGGAACCGAGCGGTTCCATTCGGGCGAGATGAACAGCAGGCCGTCACAAGCCTTCACCGCCGCGCGGAAGGCATCCCAGCCGGGGTGTGCCTGCCCCTTCTCGAGGTCGGGGTTGTAGAGCGGCAGGTCGTGGATTTCGATGTCGCGGAAAGCGAGGCGGTCACCGGCTGCAAGCTCGATGGCGCGGGCGAGCTTCTGGGTCAGGCTGTCGGCACGCGGTGAGCCGCGGAGAACCGCGATGGTCTTGGGCATTGATCGGTCTTCCTAGCGCTTGCGGGATTGGTGGCGAATGTTTGCCGGGCGGCCACGGCGGCCTCCAGCGGTCTTAAGGACCCGGTCACGCCGTTGTTCCCTGCCGCCACCGGCCGGCCTTCCATAGCTGCCTTCCGGAAGCTCGAAGCGCAGTGCGCCGCTGACCGGATTGGCCTCGGTCAGGCGCAGCTGCAGGCGCTGGCCGACGCGGAAGGTCTCGCCGGTTTCGTCACCGACGAGTTGGCGGGAAGCCTCGTCGTAGCGGAAGTATTCGCGGCCGAGGTCGGCGGCGGGGATCAGGCCATCTCCGCCGAGCCCCTCCACCGTGGCAAAGAAGCCGAATGGCTGGACGCCCGAGATGCGGCAGTCGAGCAGCTGCCCAACGTGGTCGGCGAGGTAGGCCGCGACATAGCGGTCGATCGTCTCCCGCTCAGCCTCCATCGCGCGGCGTTCAAGCATGGAGACCAACTCGCCGATCTCCGTGAAACGGGTCGCATCCTCAGGCGGAAGGCCGCCTTCGCCGAGCTTGTAGTGGCTAACCAGCGCGCGGTGGACGAGCAGGTCGGCGTAGCGGCGGATTGGCGAGGTGAAGTGGGCATAGGAGGGCAGCGCCAGGCCGAAGTGGCCGAGCGGATCGGGCGAATAGCGGGCCTGGGTCTGGGTGCGCAGGATCTGCTCGGTGATCTCGGGCAGGGAGTCGCTCTCCCCCACTCGCTCGATGATGCGGTTGAAGGTGGCGGGTTTGACGACCTGCCCCAAGGCAAACTCGAGGTCGAAGGTGGCGAGATAATCCTTGAGCGCGGTCAGCTTCTCGCGGCCCGGAGTCTCGTGGACGCGATACATGACGGGCGCCTTCTTCGCCTCCAGCGCCTTGGCCGCTGCGACGTTGGCGGCGATCATATAATCCTCGACCAGCTTGTGCGCGTCGAGCCGTTCGCGCGGCGCGACCGACATGATGCGGCCCTTTTCGTCGAGCACGACCTGGCGTTCGGGTAGGTCGAGTTCGAGCGGCTCGCGCTTTTTGCGGGCGGCGAAGAGGGCAGCCCAGCAATCCCATAGCGGGCGTAGCGCGCTGGCGACGAGTTCGGGCTCCACCCCGTCCTCGCCGTCGATCGCGCGCTGGGCGTCTTCGTAGGCGATATTGGCGGCAACGCGGATCACGGCGCGGGTGAAGCGGTGCGCCTTGAGGGTGCCGTCGGCGCCGACCTGCAGGTGGCAGGCGAGCGCGGCGCGGTCCTGCCCTTCCTTCAGCGAGCAGATGTCGGAGGAGAGCTCGTGCGGGAGCATGGGAACGACCCGATCTGGGAAGTAGACACTGTTGCCGCGACGGCGAGCTTCACGGTCGAGGGCAGAGCCGGGACGGACGTAGAAGCTGACGTCGGCAATGGCGACGATGGCGTCCCAGCCGCCATCCTCGCGCGGGCTCGCCCAGATGGCGTCATCATGATCGCGCGCGTCGGCGGGGTCGATCGCGACGATCGGCAGGTGACGCAGGTCCTCGCGCTCGGTGCCGAGCGGCATCTTCGAGACTTCACGAGCTTCCTCGATCACCTCGTCCGCGAACTCGTGGGGAAGCCCGTGCTTGTGGATGGCGATCAGGCTGAAGCTGCGCGGGGCGAACGGATCGCCGAGCACGGCATCGACCTTGGCCGAGACACGCGGCGGGCGGCCGGAGGGTTCGGCCAGGACCAGGTCGCCGGTTTGCGCTTCGCCGAGCTCGGAGAGGGGAAGCAGGCGGCGCTCTCGCTTGTCGACGGGCTTCAGCCACTTGCGCCCGTCCTCGTCCTCATGGACGACGCCGAGGATCAGGTCGGCCGACCGTTGCAGCTTCTTCATCAGGTGCGCGACATGGCCGTTGCCCCGCTCCTCGGTGCGGGCAAGGATGCGGTCGTTGAGGCCAAGAGCGCTGCGGCGACCTTTCTCGATGACACGGAGCTTGGGCGGCGGCCCCTCTCCCTGCCAATTGTCCGGCACGGCAACCGCCTGCTCCTCGACTGCGACGATGCGCAGCACGGTGACGCGGGGCACGCCGCCCGCCTTGTGGAAGGCGCGGCCGGGCGCGCTGTCGATCAGCCCCTCGTCCGCCATGTCCTTGAGCAGGGCTTTCAGCGCAATCTTGTCGTGGCCGTGCAGGCCAAAGGCACGGGCGATCTCACGCTTGCCGGCAGGCTGGCCCGACTGCTGGATGAATTCGAGGATCTGCTTGGCGCTCGGAAGGCCGGGAGAGGCAGGCTTGCGGGGCATTCGAGTCCTTATGAGGATGTTGCGGCTCTGGCCGCTAGGGCAGCGCGCCGGGCAAGATGATGTTCCCGCCAGACAATGACCAGGCCGCTGGCGACGATCACGGGCGCTCCGATCCAGACGGAGGAGGACGGCAGCTCGGCGAACAACCAGATGCCAAGCAGGGTCGCCCAGATGAGGCTGGTGTAGTCCATCGGCATCACCAACGCGACGGGGGCGAGCCGCAGGCTGGCGGTGAGGGTCAACTGGGCGAGCCCGCCGGCCAGCGCCATGAGGCCGAGGATGGCAAAGGTCGAGGGTTCGTGCGCCTTGCCGAAGTGGAGCATCAGAAGGCCAAGCGGCAGGAGGCTGCTGGCGGCGAACCAGAAGACGGTGGTGGAAGCCCGTTCGGTCGCGCCGAGCCGGCGAATTACGATGGTGACGGCGGCGGTCAGACCGGCGGCGACCAGCGCAACCAGCGCGCCGGTGAGCGGCACGCCACCAGCACCCGGGCTGACGATCAGCAGCACCCCGACGAACCCGGCGGCAACCGCGCCCCATCGCCATCGGCCGGTCGCCTCCCGCAGCAGGAGGGCGGCAAGAATGGTGGAAAAGATGGGAACGGTGAAGCCGATGGCCGTCGCTTCCGCGAGCGGAAGCAGCAGGAAGCTGAGGAAGTTCATCCCCATGGCCGTGAGCCCGAGGGCCATTCGCCCGATGTGGGCGCCCACCCTCCTGGTGCGAAGCGACGCGAGGCCTGGCCCCGCAAGGACCAGCCCGGTCGCGCAAAGCGCAGAGCCGATCTGCCGGTAGAAGAGCGACTCGATCACGGTGACGCCGCGTTGTCCCGCCAGCTTCACCAGCGCGAACATGACCGCCAGCAGGACTGCGGTCACCAACCGCAGGAGGATACCGGCAAGCGGGCGCTGCTGTGTCGGGCGGTCGGTGTGCTGGGCCCTCATGCGGGTGGGTAGTTGCGGATCACCTCGTCTCCGGCGCGACAAAGGGCTTGAACGCACCGCCAGGAACGGCGCTCGCAACCGGGCTTTCCCACCCATCCCTGCTGACCGAGGAGACTCCGAAGACCCAGTCGTCGACCCGGATGCCCTTCAACACCGACCGCTTTTGCGCTCCTTCCACCCGGCCCATGGTGGCGTTGTTGGAGGGCCGGTTCGGATTGGCGGGGGTTGCTGGCGGGGTCGAAGCCGCGGCGGCGACTGCATCGGCGACCTCGGTCGAACTCTGCGTCCAGTTGTTCTCGTCGGTCCGGCGCCAGTGGACCTTGTAACCGGGTGCTCCGGCCACAGGCGCCCAGCTGATGGTGGTGTCGGTGCTGACCGCCCCTTCGGCAACCGGCGCGGGCGGCGGCGGCGCCTTGGCGATGGCGACAAGGGCGGCGACGTTCAGGCGCACGACCTTGGCGAGATAGGGAAAGTCCATCTCCTCGATGGTGTCGCCGTATTTCTTGCCGTTCTCGGTGCGGAGGTCCTGGTGCTGGTGGTCGTAATCCTCGACTGCGACGGAGAAGCGCACGGCCGGGAAACCGGCGTTCAGGAACTCGGTATGATCGCCGCCCCGGCCGAAGCGGTCGTTGCGCCAGATCGGGCGGACGTCGAGGCCGATCTGCGGCAGGCGCTCGGCCAAGCGGTCGAGGAAGCGGCTGAGATTGCGGCTCGGGCTGTCATTCTCTCCGCCAAGGCTGCGCTGGGCGGCGGCGAGCGCCTCGCGGCCCTGCCAGCGCGGACCTTCGGAGAAGACGCGCACCGCCTTGCTGTCGCACACGCCGTCGGAGCCGCAACTATTCCCGATGATATCGTTGTTGAGGTTGGCGACTACGTTCCAGCCCTGCGCCTTGGCGTAATCGGCAAGGATCTTGCCCCCGAGCAGCCCTTGCTCCTCTCCCGATAAGATTCCGTAGACTATGGTTCCGGGGAACTTGGCGCCGCGCAGGGCACGTGCGGCCTCCAGCACGGCAGTGGTGCCGGACCCGTCGTCGTTCGCGCCGGGCGAATCGCTGGTGAAGTCCATGACGTCGGTCACCCGGCTGTCGATGTGGCCGGTGATCACCACCACGTCGTTGGGCCGCTCCGTCCCGCGCTGGATGGCGACGGCGTTGCACACCCGGGTCGGAGTCGGCACGCGGCGCCCGGTTACGGTGTCGCAGGTCTGCAGTGTTTCGAGCCCGAGCTTCTTCAGCTCCGCTTCGGCCCACCGCACCGAGGCACCGATGCCGCGCCTGGGGTCGGTCTGGCTGGACAGGGTGTGGCGGGTCCCGAAGCTGACCAGCTTCAGGATGTCGGCGCGCAGCCGCGCTTCGCTGACCTTGTTGGCAGCAGACATCATCTCCTGCTCGGGCGTGGCAGCGGCCGCCGGTGCGGCGAGGATGATAAAGCCGAGAAACGCGAACTGACGCATGAGCTAGTCTCCTGATCGCGGGCATGACTGGCATCCGTCTCGCGCCTTGGCTAGTGCCGCACCCGAATAGGAGACAAGTTGATGCGGCAGATCGACCATTTCATCGGCGGCGGCAGCTTCGCCAGCGGCGAGCGCGAAGGGCAGGTGTTCAACCCATCGGCGGGTGAGGTGCAGGCCAGCGTCCGCCTCGGCAGCGCGGCCGATCTCCAGAAGGCGGTCGATGCTGCCAACGCCGCGCTTCCGGGCTGGGCAGCGACAAACCCGCAGCGCCGCGCCCGCATCATGTTCAACTTCAAGGCGCTGGTCGAGAAGAACATGGACGAGTTGGCCGGGATACTCGCCAGTGAACATGGCAAGGTGATCGCCGACGCCAAGGGTGACATCCAGCGCGGCCTGGAAGTGATCGAGTTCGCCTGCGGCATCCCCCATGCGCTGAAGGGCGAATACACCCAGGGCGCCGGGCCGGGCATCGACGTCTATTCGATGCGCCAGCCGCTCGGCGTGTGCGTCGGCATCACCCCGTTCAACTTTCCGGCAATGATCCCAATGTGGATGTTCGGTGTCGCCATCGCTTGCGGCAACGCCTTCATTCTCAAGCCTTCCGAGCGCGATCCGACCGTGCCAGTGCGCCTCGCCGAGCTGATGAAGGAAGCCGGCCTGCCCGACGGCATCCTCAATGTCGTGCACGGCGACAAGGAGATGGTCGACGCCATTCTCGACCATCCAGACGTCAAGGCAATCAGCTTCGTCGGCTCGTCCGATATCGCGCAATATATCTACTCGCGCGGTACTGCGAACGGCAAGCGCGTGCAGGCGTTCGGCGGGGCCAAGAACCATGGCATCGTCATGCCCGACGCCGACCTCGACCAGGTGGTGAGCGACCTGACCGGGGCGGCCTTCGGCTCGGCCGGTGAGCGCTGCATGGCGCTCCCGGTGGTGGTGCCCGTGGGCGAAAAGACGGCGCAAGCGCTGCGTGAGAAGCTCGTGCCCGCCATCGAGGCGCTTAGGGTCGGCGTGTCGACCGATCCCGACGCGCACTACGGCCCGGTGGTCAACGAAGCGCACAAGAACCGGGTCGAGGACTGGATCCAGACCTGTGCGGACGAGGGTGGCGAGCTGGTGGTCGACGGTCGCGGCTTCAGCCTCCAAGGCTCGGAGAAGGGCTATTTCGTTGGCCCGACCCTATTCGACCATGTGAAGCCGCACTTCCGCTCCTACCAGGAGGAGATCTTCGGGCCCGTGCTGCAGATCGTCCGCGCGGCCGACTTCAACGAAGCGGTGCGCCTGCCGAGCGAGCATCAGTATGGCAATGGCGTCGCCATCTTCACCCGCAACGGCCATGCCGCGCGCGAATTCGCGGCGCGGGTCAATGTCGGCATGGTCGGCATCAACGTGCCGATTCCGGTGCCGGTGGCCTATCACACCTTTGGTGGGTGGAAGCGTTCGGGCTTTGGCGACACCAACCAGCACGGCATGGAAGGCGTCAAGTTCTGGACCAAGGTCAAGACCGTGACCGCGCGTTGGCCCGATGGCGGCGTGGGTGACGGCGGCAACGCCTTCATCATCCCGACCATGGGGTAGCGCAATGGCGATTGCCGGCCTGCATCATTTCAGGTTGGCAGTCGCCCCTTTGTTGCTTCTGCTCTGGCAGACGAGCCTGCTGCCAGTTGTCTCAGCATGAGCATCATTGGCGAGAATGCAGACCTCGTCCTTCACCCGGCTCCACGACCTTCTAGGGCCTCCGTATCGGCTGCTTGTAGCGGGCCGGAGCCATCGTCGTGGCGACCGCCCCAGTGTGCTTGTTCGCAACAACTCGCCAGAAAGGCAAAATGCGTAGCTCGGCTTCCGGCACCTCGCCCTATGAGGCGCTCTACGGCTTCTCGCGCGCTGTCCGCGTCGGTGACCGGATCCTGGTGTCGGGCACCGCGCCGGTCGAAGCGGACGGTTCCTCCACGCCAGGCAGTGCCGCCGCTCAGGCCCGCCGCTGCTTCGCGATCATCCTGCGGGCGATCGAGGAGCTTGGCGGGTCAACCGCGGACGTGGTGCGGACCCGCATGTACATCGTCGACCCGGCCGACGCCGACTCCGTGGGCGCCGTTCACGGCGAAATCTTTCGCTCGGTTCAGCCGGCCGCAACCATGGTGGTCGTGAAAGCGCTATTGCGCGACGAATGGTTGGTCGAGATCGAAGCGGAGGCGATGGTCGGGTGATGCGTAGCTTGGTGATCCTGCTGGCCGGCCTGCCACTTCTCGCCTGCACCCCCGCTTCGGACAAGGCAAATACGGGCGAGACCATCGCCAGGGACGCCGGCGTGGGCCAGGGACCGACCGGGCGCGTCGGCAGTCCGGTGGCAAAGGGCGCCGAGAAGGGACCGATACCCCCTGACATAGACGAGGGCATCGAATCTGCGGCGAATACGGCTGCCACTCCAGCGCCAGCGCCAGTGACCAGGCCGACCATGATCCCGGCCCTGTTTCACGGCCGCTGGGGCCTTACCGCCAACGACTGCAAGCCTGAATATGCCAGCGCTGCCAAAGGCCTGCTGGTGATCAATGACGGTCGCCTTACCTTCTACGAAAGTCGCGGCACGCTGGACCGGGTCGATGCCTGGACGCCAGTCAATCGCTTCACCGCCAATTACGGCTTTAGCGGCGAAGGCATGACCTGGGAGCGGGTCATCACGCTGGAGCGCACCGGATTGACGCTCCGGCGGACCGAAAGCGGCGGCGAAGAGGGTCCGGTCGACCTCACCTACACTGCCTGTCCCTCCCGCTGACCGGCGCCGCGAGACGGGAAAAAGGGATAGCTGGAAAGTCGAGCCCCTCCCCGCTAGGTGGCGGCCATGTCCCAATTCGACCTCACCGACGACCAGCGCCAGATCCAGGACCTGGCGCGGCAATTCACCGCTTCCGACATCACGCCCAACGCTGCCGAGTGGGATGAAAGGCACCACTTCCCGCGCGACACGATCCAGAAGGCGGCGGAACTCGGCTTTGGCGCTATCTATGTGTCGGAGGAAAGCGGCGGGATCGGCCTTGGGCGGCTCGAGTCGGCGCTGATCTTCGAGGCGATGAGCTATGGCTGCCCATCGACCAGTGCGTTTATCTCGATCCACAACATGGCTGCGTGGATGATCGATCGCTTCGGCAGCGCGGCGGTGAAGGACAAGTATCTGCCGAGCATGATCTCGATGGAGCGCCTCGGCTCCTATTGCTTGACCGAGCCGGCGAGCGGATCCGACGCAGCGGCGCTGAAGACCCGGGCGGTTCGCGACGGCGATCATTATGTCGTGTCGGGCTCCAAGGCGTTCATCTCGGGCGGCGGCGAGAATGAGATCTACGTCACCATGGTCCGCACCGGCGAGGATGGCCCCAAAGGCATCAGCGCGCTGGTGATCGAAAAGGACATGCCAGGCGTCAGCTTCGGCGCGCAGGAGCGCAAGCTCGGCTGGCATTCGCAGCCCACCGCGCAGGTCAATTTCGACGAGGTCCGGGTGCCGGTCGAAAACCGGGTCGGTGGCGAGGGCGAAGGATTTCGCATCGCCATGATGGGCCTGGACGGCGGCCGCCTCAACATCGGCGCCTGCAGCCTTGGCGGCGCCCAGCGCTGCCTGGACGAAGCGGTCGCTTACACCAAGGAGCGAAAGCAGTTCGGCACCGCCATCGCCGACTTCCAGAACACGCAATTCATGCTGGCCGACATGGCGACCGAACTGGAGGCTGCCCGCGCCCTCCTCTACCTCGCGGCGGCAAAGGTCACCGACAATGCACCCGACAAGACGCGCTTTGCGGCCATGGCCAAGCGGCTTGCGACCGACACCGGCTCTTCCGTCGCCGACCGCGCGTTGCAGCTTCATGGCGGCTACGGTTATCTCATGGACTATCCGATCGAGCGCTTCTGGCGCGACCTTCGTGTGCACTCGATCCTTGAAGGCACCAACCAGGTCATGCGCATGATCACCGCGCGTGAAATGCTTCGCCAATGACCAGCGATGTCCTCATCTCGGTAGAGGGTCGGCTCGGCCGCATTCGCCTGAACCGCCCGCGCGCGATCCATGCACTTACTCAACCCATGTGCGAAGCGATGAGCCAGGCACTGCTCGCCTGGCGCGAAGATCCCGCTATCGATGCGGTGCTGATCGACCATGCCGAGGGCCGCGGTTTCTGTGCTGGCGGCGATGTGGTCGCGCTGGCTCGCTCCGGCGCCGGTGACGGGACCGCTGCCGCAGCCTTCTTCCACGCCGAATATCGCTTGAACCACCTGCTGTTTACCTACCCCAAGCCGACCATCGCGATCATGGATGGGATCACCATGGGCGGCGGCGTCGGCATTGCCCTGCCCTGCCAGGTGAGGATCGCGACCGAAAACACCCGTCTTGCGATGCCCGAGACAGGCATCGGGCTATTCCCCGATGTCGGTGGCGGCTGGTACCTGTCGCGGCTGGAAGGACGCGTCGGCCAGTTCATGGCGCTGACCGGCGCCCGGCTCGACGGCGCGGAATGCCGCTATCTTGGCCTGGCGACCCACTACGTGCCTCAGGCTGCCCTGCCTGATCTGGTCGAGCGTCTCGCCGCTGCCCCTGCCCGCGCCGCAGGCGCTGCGGGCAATTTCGCGGGCGTTCCTCCGACCGCGCGAATCGAGCAGAACCTCAGCGACATCGCTCGTCTGTTCGCGCCGGACACGCTGGAAGAGGTGATCGCCGGACTCGAAGCCGAGGACAGCGACTGGGCGCGGTCCGAGCTGGCAACGCTGCGCAGCAAGAGCCCCTTGTCGTGCAAGGTCTCGCTCCGGCTTCTTTCCGAAGGCGCGGAGCGTGCAAGCTTCGAGGAGGAGATGCGCGCCGAATACGCCTTGGCGTGCCGGGTCGTGCAGACCCACGATTTCGTGGAAGGCGTGCGCGCACTGCTGATCGACAAGGATATGTCACCCGACTGGAAGCCCGCAGTCCCGGAGGCCGTGCTGGACGACACCGTGGATCAGCTGTTTGTCGAGCTTCCCCCTGAAGAAACTTGGACCCCGTTTCCGGAGGCCTCATGACCGATTACTCCACGCTTCTGGTTGAGAAGCACGATGCCGTCACCCTTGTTCGCCTGAACCGTCCCCAGGCGCTGAATGCGCTGAACAGCCAGGTGCTGGCCGAACTGATCCAGGCCTTTGCGGCCTATGACGACGACGACTGCCAGCGCTGCCTCGTGCTGACCGGAAGTGAGAAGGCATTCGCGGCTGGAGCCGACATCAAGGAGATGCAAAGCCAGGGCTTTGCGGACATGTATGCGTCGAACTTCTTCGCCGGCTGGGAGCGGGTGACCGATACCCGCAAGCCGTGGATCGCGGCGGTCAGCGGCTTTGCGCTTGGCGGCGGGTGCGAGGTGGCGATGATGGCCGACTTCATCATCGCTGGTGACAATGCCAAGTTTGGCCAGCCCGAGATCAAGCTGGCGGTGACGCCGGGCATGGGCGGGTCGCAGCGCCTGGCGCATGCGGTCGGCAAGGCCAAGGCGATGGAGATGTGTCTTACGGGGCGGATGATGGGTGCCGAGGAAGCCGAAAAGGCCGGCCTCGTCGCTCGCGTGGTGCCTGCCGCGGCCCTCGTTGAGGAAGCGCTCAAGGCGGCGGCCGAGATCGCCGCCATGCCTCCGCTAGCCGCTGTTGCGGCCAAGGAGATGGTCAATGCCGCGTTTGAGCTTCCACTGGCACAGGGCATTCGCTTCGAGCGACGGCTGTTCCACGGCCTGTTCGGTACCGAGGATCAGAAGGAAGGCATGAGCGCCTTTGTCGAGAAGCGCCCCGGCAAGTGGACGGGCAAGTAGGAGCGTAAGGCATGGCCAGGATCGCATTCATCGGACTCGGCAACATGGGCGGCGGAATGGCTGCCAACCTCGCCAAGGCGGGGCATGAGGTCCGCGCCTTCGACCTCAGCGAGGCGGCGCTGGCCAAGGCCGAGGAGCGCGGGTGCAGTCGGGTCGCCGACGCTGCGGCTGCGGTCGAGGGGGCGGAGGCGGTGGTGACCATGCTCCCAGCCGGCAAGCACGTCGCCGAAGTGTATCGCTCGGCGGTGTTCGGCAAGGCGCCGACCAGCGCTATCCTGCTCGATTGCTCGACCATCGACGTCGCCACGGCGCGCACAGTGGAGGAAGAGGCTCGTGCCGCCGGCTACGAGATGGTGGATGCACCGGTGTCCGGAGGTATCGCCGCGGCCGAGGGCGGCACGCTGACCTTCATGGTCGGCGGGACCGAGGCCGGGTTCGAACGGGCACGACCAATTCTCGAGAAGATGGGTAAGGCCGTCATTCATGCCGGCGGCAGCGGCTCCGGCCAGGCAGCCAAGATCGTCAACAACATGCTGCTCGGCGTCACCATGGCGGGCACCTGCGAAGCATTCGTGCTGGCGCAGAAGCTGGGGCTCGACCCACAGGTCTTTTTCGACATCTCGAGCAAGGCGAGCGGCCAGAGCTGGTCGATGACCTCCTATTGCCCGGTACCCGGTGTCGGCCCCGAGACCCCGGCCGACCGCGGCTATGATGGCGGCTTTGCAGCGCAGCTGATGCTCAAGGACCTGAAGCTCGCCATGGAGGCTGCGCAGGCGGCGGGAGCTTACACGCCGATGGGCGGCGAGGCCGAGGAACTCTACCAGCGCTTCGTGCAGCGCGGAGGCGGTTCGAAGGACTTCTCCGCCCTGATCAAGATGATCGACGACAGCTGGACGCCGCCCGCCGACAGCAATTAAGCTTCCCACAGCCGCCTTCGAAGCCGGATACGACAAGGAGTTGCCGATGCGCGCGTTTCTGCTGCTGACCGCCACTGCCCTTCTGCTCTCCGCCTGCAGTGGTGGCGGAGACGAGGCGAACACCGTGCTCAACGAAGCCAACGCCAGTGGTGCCGAAGCGAGCGAGACGGTTGCGAATACCGCCGTGGCTGCCGCCGACACGCCGCTCGAGCGCGAGGCTGCTCTCGCCAGGATGGAGGAGCGGCACGAAGGCTATGAGAAGATCGGCAAGGCGATGCGCGCGGCCAAGCAGGGCATCGACAAGCAGGACCTGAACGCAGTGCGCGCGTCCGCCGACCAGATCGCCACCCTTGCCCCGCAGGCAATTGGCTGGTTCCCGCTCGGCACCGGGCCTGACGTCGGCAAGACCGAAGCCAAGGTGGAGATCTGGCAGCAGAGGGCCGAGTTCGACGAGGGCATAACCAGGTTCAACCAGGCGGCCAAGGCGTTCCAGGCTGCCGCGGCCGGCGGGGGCGACTTCGGCGCGATCCGCCAGGCGCATGCCGATCTCGGCAAGACCTGCAAGAGCTGCCATGACCGCTTCCGGCTCGAAGACTGACGAGCCTGCCAGCGCCGCGCCTCCAGCCGCCGACGCGGCGCTGGCGGTGCCGGTATGGGACCTGCCCGTCCGGCTGGTGCACTGGGCTCTGGTGTTGCTGATCGCCTTGTCCTGGTGGTCGGCGGAGAATGGCGAGATCGAGTGGCACATCAGGAGCGGCCTTGCCGTCCTGTTCCTGCTATTGTTCCGCATCCTATGGGGCTTCTTTGGCAGCTCGACTGCGCGTTTCCGCTCGTTCGTGGCCGGACCGGGCAAGGTCGCGGCCTATCTTCGCGATCCGGCCGGGTGGCGCGGAGTCGGTCATTCGCCCCTGGGCTCGCTCAGCGTGGTTGCGCTGCTGGCGCTGATCGCGCTTCAGGTCGGGTTGGGCTTGCCGCTGAGCGACGAGGATGGCGTGGTTGCCGGACCGCTGAACCGTCTGGTGAGCTTCGAGGCGGCCGAGTTGGCGCACGACCTTCACGAATTGCTGTTCAACATCCTGCTGGCGCTGATCGCGCTCCATATCGCGGCGATCCTCTTCTACCGCCTGCGCGGAAGACGCCTGGTGCGGGCCATGGTGACCGGCCGTAGTGTAGACTATCCAGGTGGCACGCAGGGCCTGGTCCCCGCAGGTCCGGGTCGCCTCGCGCTCTGTCTCGGGGTTGCCGCGGGGATGACATGGTGGGCGGCACAAGGAGTACCGGGACTGTGAGCGGAGCACATATCGATTACGTCGAGCTTCCAAGCGCGAGCGCGCATGAACTGACGCGGGCCTTCTACACCAAGGCGTTCGGCTGGACCTTCACCGATTATGGTCCCGACTACAGCGCCGTCGAAGGGGGTGCGGTGAGCGTCGGGTTGCAAGGCGATCGCGAGGAAGCGCTCTCGGCGCCGCTGCCGGTGGTGCGGGTCGACGACCTTGAGGCTGCGTTCGATGCGGTGATCAAAGCGGGCGGCCATATCGCCAAGCCGATCTTCTCCTTCCCCGGCGGGCGCCGCTTCCACTTCATCGATCCCGGCGGCAATGAAATGGCGGTCTGGGTCACAGCCTAGGGGCCGCCGCCGGCCCAGGGCAGGCGGCCCAGCCGCTCGGCAACGCTTGCCACCCTGCCCTCTTCGGCATCGATGACCAGCCCGCCTGTCGCGCGGAGGCGGGGCGCGTCGAGGGTCAGCCATCGCCCGCGACAAGCCCGGGGCAGCCGGCGATCCGCAACCACGATGTCGGCCGCGGCACAGGCCCGCGTCAGTTCCGCCCAGTCGAGCCGCTGGTTCGAGCGGAGGGCGAGCAGCGTTCGCCCGCTGCTGCCAAGGTCCGCGACGCAGGCGTCAGCGCTGCACCGCGCGCGCGGGTAGGCGGCGAGCGGCGGGGGATCGCCGTCGAAGCCGGCATTCTCGGCCACCAGGTCGCGCACAAAGTCACCGGCGCGGTCGCGAAGAAGCCAAGGGGTTCCACGCTCGTCGATCACGGCGAGGTGCTTTCCGTCACCGGTGACAAGAAGGTTCGGTAGCGGCTCGGCCAGGGTAAGAAGGACGCCCGCCACGATCGGCACTGCCGCCCACCGCCGCCACGCAGAGGTCCACAGGGCGAGCCACAGACCGCCCATGATGAAGAGCGCAAAGGCGGCGCGTGGCATGGCCGGAAGGACGGAGCTTGCTCCCGGTGTGTTCGCCACCGAATGGGCGACGTAGAGAAGGAAGCTGATCGCGCAGCCGGTCAGGGTCCACAGGGGCTCGCCAAGTCCGAACAGATCAAGCAGCAGCGCCCCCGCCTCCAGCGGCATGATCACAAAGGTCGTGAGCGGAATGGCGATAAGGTTCGCCGCAACCCCGTAGAGGCCCGCGCGATGGAAGTGGTACAGAGCGAATGGCATCAGCGCGAACTCGATCGCGAGGCTGGTGGCTGCCATGGCGCCGAGGGAGCGGACTGCCGCCCGCAGGGGGCTCTCCTCACGTCGCTCGAACCACGACTTGAACGTGGCCGAAGAGTAGAGGGTGACGAGGGTCGCCACGGCGGCGAAGCTGAGCTGGAAGCTCGCACCTGCAATGGCTTCCGGGCGGATCAGCAGGATCAGCAGGGCGCCTGAGGCCAGCAAGCGAATGCTCAGCGCTTCTCGCCCTAGCAGGACGCCGACAAGCACCAGAAGTGCAGCGATGCAGCTTCTGACGGTCGGCACCTGCAGGCCAGTGAGGATCGTGTAGCCGACACCCGCCAAGGCCCCCGCCGCGAAACCCATGGCGACCAGGTTCCAGTGCAATGCCAGGCGGGGGAATAGCGCAAGGGAGCGCAGCACGAGGAGATAGAAAAAGCCGACTACAGCGGCGATGTGGAGGCCGCTGACCGAGAGGAGGTGCGCAAGGCCAGAACGACGCATCGCTTCCGCATCCGCCTCGAGCACGCTGCCCTGGTCCCCTGTGGCCAGCGCCGTTGCAATGCCGCCAGCGCTTTCGTCGAGCTTGCCGCGCACGTGGCCGTCGAGATCGCGGCGGATGCTGTCGAGCCCGCTTTCATGTGCAGGGCTGACGATGGTGACGTCGCCAAGCACCTTGCCGGTCGCGCCGAGGCCCCTGAACCAGGCATCGCGGGAGAAGTCGTAGGCGCCGGGAAGCGCCATCGGCATTGGCGGAGCGAGGCGCGCGCGCAAGCGAATCGTTGCTCCAACGCCCAGCGCGGCGCCATGCGCTTCCGCTTTCGCCAGCGGAAGCGATACACGTAGGCGCGGTGGGAGCTTGGGATCGGCTTGAGCAAGCGTGAGGCGCAAGGCGTCCCTGGCGGCAAGCCGTTCAGCCTGAAGCACTTTTCCGTCAAAGGCGACGATCTGAGGACGCGTGAGGCGCGGCGCCGCAACCTCTCCGCTCCGCCACCAGATGAGCGAGCAGCCGATCATCGCGCAGGCCGCTGCCACTGCCATAGCCTGGCCCAGTCGTCCTCCTGCGAACAGCCCGGCCGCGATGAGCCCGCCGCACAGCAGCAGCAGGGCGGACCAGGCCTGGGGATCGGCAAGGACCAGCCAGGCCGCGATTCCACCGCCAAAGGCGACCACCGCCCAGGGCGCAAGCTGGGAACGTTCGGCCTCAAGACGTTTTTCCGCACTTGCGAAGAACGCTCTGGCTTGCCAGTGCGAGGAAGCCGGTATGCTATCCGGGGAAGCGGCCACGTCCATGCTGCCTCCCTTCGTGAAGGCAAGCGATCCGGCGGGAACGAAGAAAGAGGAAAGCGCGCTTGAGCGCAAGCACCATTGTCACGCGCTTTGCGCCAAGCCCCACCGGTTACCTCCACATCGGCGGTGCCCGAACGGCCTTGTTCAACTGGCTGTTCGCGCGCCACCACGGTGGCAAGTATCTGCTGCGGATCGAGGACACGGATCGGGCGCGATCGACCCCCGATGCAATCCAGGCGATCCTCGACGGGCTCAGCTGGCTCGACATCGCCGGAGATGGAGAGCCGCACTTCCAGTCGGAGTTCGAGGCACGCCATGCCGAGGTTGCGCACCAGCTGATGGAGCGGGGCGCGGCCTATCGCTGCTACCTGAGCCAGGAAGAGCTCGCCCGCCGCCGCGAGGAAGCCCAGGCGGCGAAAAAGCCCTTCCGGATCACCAGCGAGTGGCGCGACTGCGCCGATGCACCCTCGCTTGATGCGCCGTTCGTGGTCCGCCTCAAGGCACCGCGCGAGGGCGAAACGGTGATCGAGGACATGGTCCAGGGTCGAGTGGTGGTTCGCAATGAGGAGCTGGACGATTTCGTCCTTCTCCGCTCCGACGGCACCCCGACCTACATGCTGGCGGTGGTGGTCGACGACCATGACATGGGCGTGACCCACGTCATCCGCGGCGACGATCACCTCAACAACGCCTTCCGCCAGCTGGCGATCATCCGCGCGATGGACTGGCCGGAGCCAACCTACGGGCACATTCCGCTGATCCACGGCGCGGATGGAGCAAAGCTGTCGAAACGCCACGGTGCGCTGGGCGTCGATGCTTATCGCGACGCGATGGGGATCCTGCCCGAAGCCTTGTTCAACTATCTCCTGCGTCTTGGCTGGGGCCACGGCGACGACGAAATCATCAGCCGCGAGCAGGCGGTCGAGTGGTTCGACATCGACCATGTCGGCAAGAGCCCGAGCCGGTTCGACACGAAAAAGCTTGAGAACCTCAACGGCCACTACATCCGCCATGCGGAGGACAGCCGCCTGGCAGTGCTGGTGGCGGCCCGGCGCGGTGGTCTGGAAGCGGACGAACTGGCGCTGCTCGAGCGGGCCATGCCGGAGCTTAAGGCCCGGGCCAAGGACCTGAACGAGCTGAGCGCCAATGCCGACTTCCTGTTTGCGTCCCGGCCGCTGCCGCTCGACGACAAGGCCTCGGCCCTGCTCGACGGCGATGCACGGGCGCTGCTTGGCCGGCTTCACGCGGTGCTTGCTGAGGTGACCGACTGGACCCACGACGGAACGGAGCAGGCAGTAAAGGCGCTGGCCGAGGCCGAGGGCCTGAAGCTCGGCAAGCTCGCCCAGCCGCTGCGCGCTGCGCTGACCGGACGGGCGACCAGCCCCGGCATCTTTGACGTGCTGGTGCTGCTGGGGCAGGACGAAAGCCTCGCCCGCATCGCCGATCAGACGAATAATCTCTAAACAAGAAGTTGCACCTCAAGGAGCGCGATTGATGTCGAATGCCAACCTGACCCTGGGCGACAAGGCCCTCGACCTTCCGGTCCTGAGCGGAAGCGTCGGGCCGGACGTGGTCGACATCCGCAAGCTCTACGGCGCGGCCGACGTGTTCACCTATGATCCGGGCTTCACGTCGACCGCCAGCTGCCGCAGCGCCATCACCTATATCGATGGCGAGCAGGGCATTCTGCTCCACCGCGGTTATCCGATCGACCAGTTGGCCGAGAAGTCGACCTTCATGGAAGTGGCTTCGCTGCTGCTCCATGGCGAGCTGCCGGGCAAGGAGGAGCTGGACCGCTTCACCTACACCATCAGCCGCCACACCATGCTGCACGAGCAGCTGGCGATGTTCTTCCGCGGCTTCCGCCGTGACGCCCACCCGATGGCCATCATGTGCGGCGTGGTCGGCGCGCTGTCTTCCTTCTACCACGACAGCACCGACATCACCGATCCCAAGCAGCGCGAGATCGCCTCGCACCGACTGATCGCCAAGATGCCGACCATCGCGGCGATGGCTTACAAGTACAGCATCGGGCAGCCGTTCCTGTATCCGGACAATTCGCTGTCCTACACCGGCAACTTCCTGCGCATGACCTTCGGCGTTCCGGCCGAAGAGTATGTGGTAAATCCGATCGTCGAAAAGGCGATGGACCGGATCTTCATCCTCCACGCCGACCATGAGCAGAATGCCTCGACCTCGACCGTCCGCCTGGCCGGCTCGTCGGGTGCCAATCCCTTCGCCTGCATTGCTGCCGGCATTGCCTGCCTGTGGGGCCCGGCGCATGGCGGCGCGAACGAGGCGGCGCTCAACATGCTCCGCGAGATCGGACACGTCGATCGCATCCCGGAATATATCGCCCGCGCCAAGGACAAGGACGATCCCTTCCGCCTGATGGGCTTCGGCCACCGCGTGTACAAGAATTTTGATCCCCGCGCGAAGGTGATGAAGGAAACCGCGGACGAGGTGCTGCGCGAACTCAACATTTCTGACCCCGTGCTCGACGTCGCCAAGGAACTGGAGCGGATCGCGCTCAGCGACAGCTATTTCGTCGAGAAGAAGCTGTATCCGAACGTCGATTTCTATTCGGGCGTGATCCTCAACGCCATCGGCTTCCCGACCGAGATGTTCACCGCGCTCTTTGCCCTCGCCCGCACCGTTGGCTGGGTCGCGCAGTGGAACGAGATGATTGCCGATCCCGAGCAGAAGATTGGCCGTCCGCGCCAGCTCTACACCGGCGCGACTCAGCGCGATTACGTGGCGGTGGACGCCCGCTAGCGCCTGTCAGTCAGAGCAGCGGAAGCGTCAGTCGGAACGCGGCGCCGGGACCGGGAAGATCGAGCAATTCGACCTCCCCACCCATGTCGCGGGCAAGCCGGCGGGAGATGGCGAGGCCAAGCCCCGCGCTTCCGCCGCGCGCTTCCGCGCCTTGCTCGAAGCGATCGAAGATGCGATTGCGGTCGGCGGGCGCGACACCCGGGCCTTGGTCGGCTACCGTGACGGCGGCCTTGCTGCCGCGCTCCAGGATGATCGCCACCGTCCCATCTTCGGGTGAGAAGCGGACGGCGTTGCTGATGAGGTTTACGAGAATCTGAGTGATGGCGCGGGGCTGACCCCGCACGGTCAGGCTTCCCTCACCGCCGACGTCGAGGAGGACGCGGCGCGGCGCGGCTTCGGCCTGGAGAAGCCCGGCCGCGTCGAGCACCAGTTCCGCCAGATCAAGGGCCTCGCCGCTGGCTCCCGGGTCGGCGGCGTCAGTCGCTGCGCCGTCGCCAAGCGTCGCCAGCAGTTCAAGCAGGTGACGGGCGGCTGCGGCAATGTCGGCGCCGTAGCCGGCATAATCAGTCTTGAGCGGTCCTTGGCTGCGCGCCGCGATCTCCTCGGCCTGACCGATGATGGAGGAAAGCGGTTCGCGAAGCAGGTCGTCGAGCGGCGGCATGGCTTGCTCGCCGTTCGCCGAAGGCTCGTCATTGCCGCGAACCCGTATGGCATAGCCGAAGAACTGCCCGTCCTCGAACCTTGCAGTTCCGTCGAGAACCACGAGGCTGTCTTCCGGGCGAAGGAGGGCGGACTGGCCAGTGAAGTCCGCCCGGGCGGCGAATGCTTCCAGCAGCGGCAGATTGCCATCGGCGTCTTCGATCGGACGAACCACCCGCAAGAGGGGCCGGCCAGCGACCTCCCTTTCGGCACTGCCGAGGCGCCGGGCAAGGGCCGGGCTGAAGTCGACGACCCGCAGCGCGTGGTCGGTCACGAGGTCCTCGGCGGCGGCACGGACTTCCGCCTGCGCTTCCTCTGCGCTGCGGCCCTCCCCCGCCGGCCAGCGTGACCGGGCCGGAGGGCGCGCCGTCCAGCGTTCCACCGACAGGGTCACCCCGTCGCCGTCCGGCTCGGCGCGGATAAGCAGCTCGAGATCCTCATGCTCGCTGGCGGCGTTGACCGGGCGCGTGATCCCGATCTCCAGACGCGCCGCAAGCCGCGCCAGCGCGGCAAGCTGCGGCACCGCCAAGGCTCCACCCAGCCTTGCGCCGGCTTGCTCCTGCAAGGCGAGCAGCGGCGGGTCGGCGGCGACAAGCCGCCCGCTGGGATCGACCCTCGCCGAGATCGGCGGAAGAAGCGGAAGGCTAGCCATGGCGGCGCAAGACCTCGCGGGCCGCACGGTAGTCAACCGGAAGGGCGAATTCGGCACGGGCCGCTTCGACCGATTCGCTGCTCAGTGCGTCGAACGCCTCGATGGCACGGATCGGGTCGCCAAGCCCGAGAGCGCGGCCGGCCCCGGCCAGCAGGGCGGCAGCCTCGGTCCTGGCGCTTCCGGCGAGGCGGAGCAGCAAGGCCAGCCGCTCCGCACCGCCAAGCAGGGCGTCCCATGCCTCCTCTTGAGGGATGCGGGCTTCGGTGGCGAGGAGGGCCGAAAGGATTGGGGCCTCACCCTCCTCGGCCAAGGTCACCAGCAAGCCCGGTGCGCGGCGCCCCTCGCTGCCGAGGGCCTCGACCAGCGCGGTTTCCAATTGCTCGGGGGCCGGAGTCTCTGCCCGGCCCTGGAGCAGGAAGGCTGCGGCCTCGACCACTTCCGCGTCATTGGGCTGTTCGCACCGCAGGCCCAGCGCCGCGGCAACCGCAATCACCATCCGGTCGGCGAGCGGCGCGGGGAGGTCGGACAAGTCGAGCGACACGCGCCCAAAGCGATCGCGAGCCCGCCCGCGCGCTGCAACAAGCATCATCGCAGCGGCAGCAACGCCGGCGTCGCTGTCGGCGGTCCAGCGCTGGAGTTGCGTGCGCCCGCCCCGACCGGAGGAGGCAAGCCGCTGGATATCGGCGCGCTTGAGCAACAAGGCGACCAGCGCCTCATCCTGGATCAGCCCGACCTCGCCCAGATGGGCGATCAAGTCGGCTGGAGCGGCCGCACATTCCTGCGCGGCGGGGGGTGACAGACGGGCGCGCAATTCCACCGCGATGCGCTCTATGAGGCCGTGCAGCATGGCCGTCATCAGTGAGCGTTCCTGCTCGGTCAGCCGCCATTTCGGAGCAAGGAACAGATCCTGCACAATGGCTGCAATGCGCCGCCCCGCGACCGCCGATTGAGCGGCCGACGTGCGGTTCAGGCGCTCTGCACTGTGCAGCGCGGCAAGGGGCCATTCGGCGGGCATGTCGAGGCAGGTTAGCAAAGAGGGCGTTAACGCCGCGTCAATCGCGATCCGCACGCGCCAGATGCTGCACGATGAAGAAGCTGACGGCAGCATAAGCGGCGAGGATCACGGTCAGAAGGCTCCACGCGCCGAAGGCCGCAGGGGGAAGCGCTGCGAACACGGCGCTGCGCGGCGTCAGAAGCCATAGGTCGGGCCCGAGCTCCTGCCCGCGCCGCTCGAGGCGGGTCGCCTCGGCAAAGGCAATGGCTGCCGCGGCCGCGACCAGCGCGCCCCACCCTCCGCCGTGCCGGGTTTCGAACCAGGCGAGGCCAAGCAGGGCAAGGCCGTGCGCGGGTGCAAGCAGGCGGAGCAGCGGTGACTGGCGGGAGAAGGGCCGCAGCCGCACCGTCGCGAGCCGCTCCGCCAGCCGGTCGAGCGGGCTTGCGGCAACCAGCAGGCCCATGGCCCACGCCGGTTCGCCGCGGGTGAACAGCAGTGCCGCGCCAAGCACCAGCAACAGGGCTGCCCACAGCAGGGCACTGGGGCGGACGGGCGCGCCCATGAGATGGCGGATCAGGAAATCCTCGACCGGCGCCAGCAAAAAACGGCTCGGCCAGTCACGGCGGCGCTGCCGGCTGCTATCAACCAGATGGCGGTCGAAGGCGGCACCGCTGCTGTTGCTTGCGGCCCTGTACGGCTCGAAGCCCTCGGGTGCCGCGACCAGCCGCGCGCCTTCCTGCACGGCGCGACGCAGCAAGGTCGAGTGCAGGTCCCAGTCGCCAAGCATCCGGGCAGTGTCGGACAGCAGGGCCGAGGAGACGATCGCCAGCCCCGCCCAGCGGCGCTCATTGTCGATCCGTTCAAAGCTCTCAAACCGCTCGTCGTCCGGAACCGTGAGGATGGCTGGGGCACTCTCTTCCGCGAGATCGGCGAGGAGCGGTGCGGCAGGCGCAATCCCGTCCGCCATTTGCAGCACGGCGAGTTCCGGGTCGAAGCGGGCGGCCGCCTCCATCGCGTCGGTGACCGGGACCACCGTGATGCCCTCGGTGCGAAGGCGCTCAAACGCGGTCTGCAGGGCAGGCGGGACCCGCTCCACCATCACGATGATTGGCGCAGCGCCGATCGCAGCGGCGCAGCGGGCCTGATATTCGATCAGCGTGCGACCGGCGAGCGGTGCCAGCGCGTGAAGCGCGCCCCCGTCATCCTCGTGGTGCGCCGCAATCAATGCGCCGAGCGCCATCCCCTCCCCTTCCTTGCCGGCCCTCCTCTTGCACGCTTCCGTAGGCGAGCAAAGGTGGTAAACATGGGGCCATGACGCCGCTCCAGCCCCGCCCGTCGCATGACGCTTCCAATGAACCGCTGGATTTGACGGAGGCGGTCGATGCCGCTCCGCCAGAGGTCGGGGGCGAGCAGTTCCTCTTCGACGACCAGCCCGATCCGGCCGAACAACGAGGCGCCGATGGGCGACAGGTGCTTGGCTGGACCCTGTCGGTTCTGGCATTGGCGTGGATCGGTTTTGCCGGCTGGAGTGCGGGTCGCGCGCTGGGCGACGCGACGAGCGCACCGCTGCTCGCCCAGTGGCTGGCAATCGCCGCGGCGCCGCTGGTCCTCCTCGGTCTTGCCTGGCTGATCTTCGGCCGCACCCGCCGGCGGGAGGCGGAGCGCTTCACCCGGTCGGTGCAGGTCATGCGCTCGGAAGCACGCAGCCTTGAACAGCTACTTGGCGTGCTCCGCCAGCGGCTGGACGACGAGCAGGCCGCTCTCTCGGGTCATGCCGAGCGGCTGATGCGGTTGGGTGACGAGGCGGGACACCGGCTCGGCAATGTGACCCGGGAACTGGCGACCGGTAGCGAGACGCTGAGCCGGCATGCCGCCGCGCTGGACCGGGCGGCGGAGAGCGCGCGGATCGACGTCGGCGTGCTGCTCGACGACCTGCCCCGGGCGGAGGCGAGCAGCCGCGCCATGGGTGAGGAGCTGCGCCAGGCGGGGCGTGAGGCGAGCGCCCAGGCCGCCTCGCTTGAGGCACAGCTGGCGGCGATCAGCGGGCGCGCGCGGGAAGCGGAGGATCAAGTCGGCGGCGCATCGCAGCGGCTGGTAGCTCACCTCACCCAGATTGAAAGCGCCGGCGCGGCGGCGGCGATGCGCGTGGGTGAAACCGGGACTACCGCCTCGGCGCAGGTCGACGCCCTTCTCGAGCGCACGGGTGAGGCGCTGGGCCTGATCCGCTCGGGAATCGACGAACAGGCCGCCGCGGTGCGCGGGCTGGTCGAGCAGAGCGCCGCAGCGCTTGGCGTCGCGGGACAGGAGGCCGCGCTTCAGCTCGGCTCGCGCCTAAGCACGGCGGGTCAGGCCCTCGACGGCCTCGCCGCGCGCGTCGCCGAGCAGGATCGTGCGGTCACCGCGCTGGTGGCGGGCCTGGAGCGTCAGCTGGCGGAAGTCGACCAGCGCTTTGTCGACCTCGCGGCCGAGGGCGACATGCGGGCACAGGCGGTGGCCGCCGCGATCGATCGGGTTCGCCGCGAACTCGACGGGCTCGGCACGCAGCAGGCGGCCAGCGCCGGGACGCTGGACGATCTCAGCAGCAGGACGGAGCATCTCCGCACTGCCATCGCTGCGCTTCAGCGTGAGTGCGGTGAAGAGTTGAGCGGCGCGCTTGCCCATGCCGAAGGCGGCGCGGAGCGGCTGCTTGCGGCAGTTCAGACCGCCCGGCCCGACGTGGAGTGGATGAGCGAGGCCGCGGCCGGTGTCATGTCGCGGCTCGAACAGGGTACCGCCGGCCTTTCCGGCCAGCAGGAGCGTCTGGCCGCGCTCCTCGCCAGCGTCGAGAGCGGCGTCGGCGGTGCCGAACAGCGTCTCGCAGACCTTCGCTCTGCCCTGGCGGCAGCAGGCGAGGAGGCGTCGCGCTTGCAGGCCGAGACCGGGCCGGCGCTGGTCCAGGCCATGGTCCAGGTTCGTGAAGCGGCTGCCCAGGCGGCAACACGGGCGCGCGAGGCCCTGGCTTCGGTGGTGCCGGAAACCGCGCAACAGCTTTCGACCGAAGCACGGTCGGCGCTTGCGCGCGCCGTGGAAGAAAGCGTTGCAGGACAGTTGCGCGAGGTGGAGCGGGTCGCCGCGGAGGCGCTGGAGGCCGCGCGTCATGCATCGACCGGCCTGTCGCAGCAGATGCTCAACATCGGCCGCACGGCGAGCGCGCTCGAGCAGCATATGGTCAAGGTGCGCGAGGACGACCGTCTGGCCGACAGCGAGGCCTTTGCGCGGCGCGCTGCGATTCTGATCGACTCGCTGCATTCCGCCTCGATTGATGTCGGTCGCATCCTCAGCGACGAAGTCGACGACCGGGCTTGGGCGGCCTACCTCAAGGGCGATCGCGGTGTATTCACCCGCAAGGCCGTGCGGTTGTTGTCCGCCGGTGACCACCGCCTGCTCGATCAGCAGTTTGGCAGCGACCCCGAGTTCGCCGCGTCGGTGACCCGCTATGTCCAGGACTTCGAGGCGATGCTTCGGCGCGCCTCGGCCGAGCAGGAAGGCGGCATGATGGCCGTCACCTTGCTGTCCAGCGACATGGGCCGGCTCTACACCGCCTTGGCCCAGGTGCTGGAACGCCGGCGCTGACCTAGTTGTAGAGGTCCAGTGTCTCGGCCGTGATCCACCCCTGCGTCCAGTTGGCGTAGAACAGCGCGAACAGCAGGACGGAGATCAGCGCCGCGCGCAGCAGGTGCCGCTTGAGGTCGAAGCGGTGCGGCGCACTTTCCGCCTGCCCCGCGATCCGCGGCGCCCCCACCTCCTCGTCCGTCCTCATTCCGAACGGCAGCATGAGGAAGGCCGTGAAGACGAAGATCAGGAAGTAGACGGCAAGGGCGCTTCCGGGGTTCACAGGCGGGTCACCAGCACTTCCACATTGGGCTTCTTGCCCGTCCAAAGCGTGGCGCAGCGGCGAACCGCCAGCCGGACATTCTCCCGTAGCTTGTCCTCGTCGCGGATCGGCTCGACCGCCTTGGCCGCGGTCGCCTGGGCGTCGCGAATGAAATCGTCGCGATCTTCCTCGACCGGGACGCCGACCGCGCGCACCACCGGAACGGCGGCGAGCGTGCCATTGCCCCGAAGCACAAGGCTGACCGCGATCAGCCCCTGATGCGCGATGCGGCGGCGCTCGTTGATGGTCGAACCGTCGGCCGGGAGGATGACGTCGCCGTCGAGGACGAGCCGCCCCACCCGCTCCTCGCCGATCTTCTTCGGCTGGCCCGGAGCCAGGCGGATTAGATCGCCATTCTCCTGCACCAAGGAAGCAGGAATGCCGCTCTCAACGCCGAAACGCGCCTGTTCCAGCATGTGGCGGCGCTCGCCATGCACCGGGATCAGCAGCTTGGGCCGGATCCAGTCATACATCTGCTTGAGCTCGGGGCGGCCGGGGTGGCCCGACACGTGGACGTGCGCCTGCCGCTCGGTGACGGTGCGGACGCCCAGCACCGCCAGCTGGTTCATCACCCGCCCCACGGCATTTTCGTTGCCGGGGATCTGGCGCGACGAGAAGATAACGGTATCCATCTCGCCCAGCTTGATCTCATGCTGCCCCGCGGCGATCCGGCCAAGCGCGGCGCGCGGCTCGCCCTGTCCGCCGGTCGCGACGACCAAGAGCTCCCGGCGCGGCAGGCGCATCGCCTCGTCATAGCGCACCGTGTCGGGAAAGTCGGTGAGGTAGCCGGTGGCCCTCGCGACCTTGAGGTAGCGCTCGATCGAGCGGCCGGCGACCGCGACGCGGCGGCCGGTCTCCTCGGCCACCCGGCCGATGGTGTGCAGCCGCGCGGCGTTGGAGGCGAAGGTGGTGACCAGCACGCGGCCGGGCGACTCCTCGACCGCCTTGAGCAGCCCGTCGAATACATCGGCCTCCGATCCCGACACCTTGTCGGTGAAGGCATTGGTGGAATCGCAGATCATGACGTCAACGCCGAGGTCACCGATCGCCTTGAGCTTCTCGGGACTGGTCGGATTGCCGAGCACCGGGGTCGGATCGAGCTTCCAGTCGCCGGTGTGAAACACGCGCCCGTGCGCCGTCTCGATCAGCAGGCCGTTGGCTTCGGGGATCGAGTGGGCGAGCGGCACCGGCGTGACGCGAAATGGCCCCAGGTCGAGCACGTCGCCCGGGTGGATGAGCTTGAGCTTGACCTGACCGGTCAGCCCCTCCTCCTCCAGTTTGTGGGCGATCAGCCCGGCGGTGAAGGGCGTGGCGTAGAGCGGCACCTGAAGATCGGCGGCGAGATAGGGGATGGCGCCAATGTGATCCTCATGCCCGTGGGTGAGCACTAGGCCGACCAGGTCCTTGCGGCGCTTCTCGATGAATTCGAGGTCGGGGAGCACGAGATCAATGCCGGGATAATCGGCCTCCCCGAACGTCATCCCGCAATCGACCATCAGCCACTTGCCGTCGGTTCCGTAGAGGTTGACGTTCATGCCGATCTCGCCCGACCCGCCAAGCGCGAGGAAAAGCAGTTCTTTACCTGGGGTCACGTGTGCTCCTGTCCTGTGCTCGACCGAGCGAGCCTATCAGCGCAGTCCATAGGGAAGTCAGGAGCGGCGGCTGGACTGCCTTGCCACCTTGCTCCTCGCAATCTTGGTCAGGCGGCCTTGCGGCTCCGCCCATGCAGCAGTGCCAACCCGCGAATGGTGAGATCGGGCTCGACCGCATCGAACAGGTCGTGCTGCTGGAACAGGGTGGCAAGGCCGCCGGTGGCGATGCAGGTGACCGGCCGCCCGATCTCCGCACGAACGCGGGCGAGCAGGCCCTCGATCATTGCGACATAGCCCCAGTAGATGCCCGACAGCATCTGGCTGGCAGTGGTTCGGCCGATCACGGTGCGATCCTCCGGTGCCTCGATGGCGATGCGCGGCAGCTTGGCAGCTGCGGAGACCAGTGCGTCGAGGCTGAGGTTGATGCCGGGTGCGATGATGCCGCCCTTGTAGGCGCCGTCGTAATCGACCACGTCGAAGGTGGTGGCGGTACCGAAGTCGATGACGACGAGGTCGCCGGGATAGGCCGCGTGCCCGGCGATGGCATTCAGCACCCGGTCCGCGCCGACATTGTGCGGCTCGTCGACGTCGAGGTTGATGCCCCAGTCGGCAGCGCCCTGCCCGGCCACCATCGCTTCCTGGCCGAAGTATTTTTTGGCGAGCACCTGGAGGTTATGCAGCGCACGCGGGACCACGGTGCCGATGATGACGCCGGTCACGTCACCGCGGCCATAGCCCTCGAGGCTCAGCAGCTGGTGCAGCCAGACGGCATATTCGTCGGCGGTACGGCGCGGATCGGTGGCGATCCGCCAGCGCGCGGCGATGCCGCCATCCTCCGTCAGCAGGGCAAAAACGACGTTGGTGTTTCCGGCATCAACCGCGAGCAGCATAGGTCAGGTGCTTCCGAGCATCACGTCTGCGGCATGGATGCGCCGTTCCTCGCCGCCGGGCAAGGCGAGGCGCAATGCACCGTCGGCAGCGAGGCCGGCAAACGTGCCTTCGAGCCGCTCGTCGGCGGCGATGCGCACCGACAAGGACGTGCCGACCGGATGCGCGCTTTCCAGCCACAGGGCGGCGAGGCCAAGCGGATCGTCCCGCCAGCGCTGCAGTTCGCGGGCAAAGGAGGCGGCAAGCAGGGGCGCAAAGGCCTCGGGGCTGACCAGCGCAACTGTGGACAGCGCAACGGTGTCACGCCCGGCGATTTCTGGCGCGTGGGCAAGATTGATCCCGAAGCCGGCGACCACCCGATCCTCCTGCCGTTCAAGCAGGATGCCGGCGAGCTTGGCCGATCCGAGCAGCAGGTCGTTCGGCCACTTCAGCATGAGGCCGGTCGCGGGCGCTGCCGCCTCCACCGCCCGGATGAGGGCCAGCCCCGCGGCAAGCGCAAGCGACCCGGCCTGCGGGTCGGAGGGGCGCAGACGGATCAGGGTCGAGCCGTGAAAGTTGCCGACGGGGCTTTCCCACGCGCGGTTCTGGCGACCCCGTCCTTGGTCCTGCCGGGCAGCAATCAGCCACTCCCCTTCCGGCGCATGCGTTTCGGCCAGGAGGTCGCTGTTGGTCGAGCCGGTGCGCTCGACAAAGCGGATGCGGGTCAAATGAGCGCCCCGCGGCGCATCAGAAGACGCTGGCCGCGTTGGCTGCGGCGGTGGTCAGTGGATTGATCAGCAGGTAGCCAACCGGGCTGATGATGATTGCGCAGGCGGCGATCAGCATTGTCTCGGTCTTGCCGGACGCTGGCGCGAACGGCTCGGCGGGCGCGTCGAAATACATGATCTTGATGACGCGGAGGTAATAGTAGGCGCCGATCACGGTCAGCGCCGCGGCGGCGAGCGCCAGCAGCTGCAACCCGGCATCGACCGCGGCCTGGAAGACCATCAGCTTGGGCCAAAAGCCGAACAGCGGCGGAATGCCGGCGAGGCTGAACATGAACATGGCGATGGCGAGCGCCAGCAGCGGCCGGGTCTGCGAAAGGCCCGACAGGCTGGCGAGGCTTTCGACCGGACGCCCGTCCGCATCGCGCATCCGCATGATGCAGAGGAAGGCGCCCAGCGTCATGACGACGTAGACGGCCGAATAGACCAGCACCGCTGTTGCGCCTTCGCGGCCGCCGGCGGCGAGGCCGACAAGGGCAAAGCCGACGTTGTTGATGGAGGAATAGGCCAGCAGTCGCTTGATGTTGGTCTGGCCATAGGCGGCAACTGCGCCAAGGACGATCGAAGCGAGCGCCGCGAAGATGATGATCTGGCGCCACTGATCGGTCGCCGGCCCCATGGCATCGAGGCAGACACGGGTGGCGAGCAGGATGGCGGCGACCTTCTGCCCGGCGGCGAAGAAGGCGGTGACGGGTGTCGGCGCGCCTTCATAGACGTCGGGCGTCCACATGTGGAACGGCACGGCCGCAATCTTGAAAGCGATGCCGGCAAGGGTGAAGACGAGGCCGAAGAGCAGGCCAAGGCTGGCGCCTTCCGGACCGGCGAACGCTGCGGCGATGCCGCTGAAGTAGGTCGTGCCGGAAAAGCCGTAAAGCAGGCTGATGCCGTAGAGCAGGATGCCGCTGGCCAGGCCGCCGAGCACGAAATATTTGAGACCTGCTTCGGCCGAGCGCTCGTCGTTGCGCCGGTAGGAGGCGAGGACGTAAGCCGACAGGCTCTGCAGTTCTAGCCCGACATAGAGCAGCATGAGGTCAGTGGCCGAGACCATGATCGACGCACCCACCGCCGAATACATGATCAGGACGTAATATTCGGAGGCATGTTCGGACCGGCGCTCGAACCAGCCATAGGCCATGATGATGGCGACGGCCGCAGAAAGGTAGATGATCGCCTTGCCGAACGCGGCGAAGCTGTCGGCCGCAAACATGCCGAGCACGGTTCCGCCGCCGCTTGCCGGGCCAATCAGAGCGATGCACGCGGCGATCAGCGACAGGATCGCGATCACAACCGTGTTGCGCTCCTTGTGCGGGCTCTTCCCGAACGCGGCATAGTTGAGGAGGTTCGAGGCGACCAGGATCAGGATGATCTCCGGCAGCAGCCTGATGAGGTTGGCGTAGGTGAACATCAGTGCGCCTCCCCGGCGCCGTGAGACTGAGCGGCAGCTGCAGTGGCCGCCGCCGCGGCAGGATTGCCCGCCGTCGGACGGCTGTCACCGGCCGGTGTGACGCGTTCGATACGTGTCAGCAGCCTGCCGACATCGTCGCGCATCGGTGCCATGAAGCTTTCGGGATAGACGCCCATCCACAGGACAACAGCGGCAATCGGCGCCAGCAGCGCCCATTCGCGGCGGTCGAGATCGACCATCGCCGAGGCTTCTTCCGTGCGCGCCGTGCCATAGCTGATGCGCCAGTAGAGCCACAGCATGTAGGCCGCGCCGAGGATGATACCCGTGGTGGCGAAGATCGCACCCCAGGTCGACACCTCATAGGTGCCCATCATGGCCAGGAATTCGCCGACGAAACCGCTGGTGCCGGGCAGTCCGACCGCTGCCATGGTGAACAGCAGGAACAGCAGGGAGTAAGCCGGCATGTTGTTGGCAAGGCCGCCGTACCTGGCGATCTCACGGGTATGCATCCGGTCGTAGATGACGCCGACGCACAGGAACAATGCGCCCGAGACCAGGCCGTGGCTCAGCATGACGATCAGCGCGCCCTCGATCCCCTGCCGGTTGAAGGCGAACAGGCCAAAGGTCACAAATGCCATGTGCGCGACCGACGAGTAGGCGATCAGCTTCTTCATGTCGCCCTGCACCAGCGCGACCAGGCTGGTGTATACGATCGCGACACTCGACAGGACGAACACCAGCGGCACGAACTGCGCGCTGGCTTCCGGGAACATCGGCAGGCTGAAGCGGATGAAGCCGTAGCCGCCCATCTTCAGCAGAACGCCGGCGAGGATCACCGACCCTGCGGTCGGCGCCTGGACGTGGGCGTCGGGAAGCCAGGTGTGGACCGGCCACATCGGCATCTTCACCGCGAAGCTGGCAAAGAAGGCCAGCCACAGCCAGGTCTGGAGGCCCGGTGCGAAGTCGGTCGCCATCAGCGTCGGAATGTCGCCAGTGCCGGCCTGGCCGATCATCACCAGCATCGCGACCAGCATCAGCACCGAGCCGAGCAGGGTGTAGAGGAAGAACTTGTAGCTCGCCTTGATCCGCTCGACCCCGCCCCAGATGCCGATGATCAGGTACATCGGGATCAGGCCGGCTTCGAAGAAGATGTAGAACAGCAGCAGATCCTGCGCCATGAACACGCCGAGCATCAGCGCTTCCATCAGCAGGAAAGCGGCCATGTATTCGGGAACGCGCTTGTCGATGCTGCGCCAGCTGGCGCCGATGCAGATCGGCATCAGGAAGACGCTGAGCATGATCAGCATCAAGGCGATGCCGTCGATGCCTAGCGCCCAGTTGAGGTAGGGCGTGCCAAGGCTCACCCGCTCCTGGAACTGCCACTGGGCACCGCCCACGTCATAGCCCGCCCACAGGACGCAGCCGAGCACGAACAGGGCTACCGTCGCGCCCAGGGCCAGCCAGCGCGCGCCGTCCGCCTTGAGGAACAGGCAGCCGAGCGCGGCCAGCAGGGGCAGCGCAATCATCAGAGAAAGAATGGGAAAGCTCATATCAGCGGGTCATCACCCAGGTAGCGCCGCCGATGAGGCCGAGCATCATGACCAGGGCATAAGAGTTGAGGTAGCCGGACTGCAGCACGGTGGTCATGCGATTGCCCACGCCCACAGCATAGGCGGCGCCATGCGGGCCGAAGCGGTCAATGGTCTGCACGTCACCGCGCTTCCAGAAGAAACGACCCAGCGCCAGCGAAGGCCGGACGAACAGGAAGTTGTAGAGCTCGTCGAAATACCACTTGTTCATCAGGAAGCCGTGGATCGGCCCGGTCGCAGCGACCCACTTCGCCGGTGTGTCGGGACGGCGTATGTAGTTATTCCAGGCCAGCGCAAGCCCGATCAGCATGACGGCGGCCGGGGTCAGCTTCACCCACAAGGGCACCTCGTGCGCGGCGTGGACCAGCGCTTCGTTGTGCACCAGGCTGCCGGCCCAGAAGACGGCGCCCTCCTCCGTGCCGAAGAACGGATAGTAGAAGGCAAAGCCGGCGAACACCGCGCCAAGGCTCAGCACGGCAAGCGGCACCAGCATGGTCCACGGGCTTTCGTGCGGGTGGTAGCCGGCGGTTCCAGTTACCGGCGCGGCGGCACGCGAATGGCTGCTGTCGCCATGTTCCTCGTCCGGATGGTCGTGGTGGTCGCCATGCACCGCATGTTGAATATGCTCGGACGCCGCCCAGCGCGCCTGGCCGAAGAAGGTCAGGAAGATCAGCCGCCAGCTGTAGAAGCTCGTCAGCAGCGCGGTGAAGGCGCCGACCCAGAAGGCCATCGTGCCCTGCACCGTGCCGGCCGCGAAGGCGCTCTCCAGGATCGCGTCCTTGGAATAGAAGCCGGCAAAGCCGAACACGCCGTAGATGCCGACCCCGGTGATCGCCAGCGTGCCGAGGATCATCGCCCAGAAGGTCAGCGGGATCTCTTTGCGGAGCGCGCCATAGTAACGCATGTCCTGCTCGTGGTGCATGGCGTGGATGACCGAGCCGGCGCCCAGGAACAGCAGCGCCTTGAAGAAGGCGTGGGTGAACAGGTGGAACATCGCCGCGCCATAGGCGCCGACGCCGGCCGCGAAGAACATGAAGCCGAGCTGTGAGCAGGTGGAGTAAGCGATTACTCGCTTGATGTCGTTCTGGACCAGCCCGATCGTCGCCGCGAACAAGGCGGTCGCTAGCCCGACGTAGGTGACGACTGTCAGCGCGGTCTCGCTGGTCTCGAACATCGGCGACAGGCGGCAGACCATGAAGACGCCCGCAGTAACCATAGTCGCGGCGTGGATCAGCGCGCTGACCGGGGTCGGGCCTTCCATCGCGTCCGGCAGCCAGGTGTGGAGGCCAAGCTGCGCCGACTTGCCCATCGCGCCGACGAACAGCAGCAGGCAGAGCAGGGTCATGGTGTCGACCCGCATGCCGGCAAAGCCGATGGTCGAACCCGCCATGCCCGGAGCGGCCTCAAGGATCGCTGGGATCGAAACGGTACCGAATACCAGGAAGGTGCCGAAGATGCCGAGGCTGAAACCGAAATCGCCGACGCGGTTGACTACGAACGCCTTCATGGCGGCGGCATTGGCCGACGGCTTGTGATACCAGAAGCCGATCAGCAGGTAGGAGGCGAGGCCGACCCCTTCCCAGCCGAAGAACATCTGGATCAGGCTGTCGGCGGTCACCAGCATCAGCATGGCAAAGGTGAACAGCGACAGGTAGGCGAAGAAGCGAGGCTGGCTCGGATCCTCGTCCATGTAGCCCCAGCTATAGAGGTGGACGAGGCTGGACACGGTGGTGATCACCACCAGCATGACCGCCGTCAGCGTGTCGACGCGAAGGCTCCAGTCGACCACCAGATCGCCCGAGCGGATCCAGTCGAGCACCGGCACGACGGTGGCGGTGTTCGCGCCCGACAGGAAGCCGAGGAAGATCGGCCAGCTGAGCGCACAGCTGATGAACAGGGCGGCGGTGGTGACAACCTTGGCCGGCACCTTGCCGATCACTCGTCCGCCAAGGCCCGCAACGAGCGCGGCCAGCAGCGGCAGAAAGACGATGAGGATGATGGACTGCATGTTACCCGCGCATCTGGTCGGCGGCGTCGACCGCGATGGTCCCGCGGCGGCGGAAGAAGATCACCAGGATCGCAAGCCCAATCGCGGCCTCGGCGGCGGCAACGGTCAGCACGAACATGGCGAAGATCTGCCCCTTCATGTCGCCCAGGAAGGCGCTGAAGGCGACAAGGTTGATATTGACGCTGAGCAGCAGCAATTCGATGGCCATCAGCATCAGGATGACGTTGCGGCGGTTGAGAAAAATGCCGAGCACGCCGATCACGAACAGGATCGCCGACACGGTCAGATAATGCACCAGGCCGATCACAGCTCAATCCCCTCGCCCACCGGCTGATTGACATTGCGCACCGCGTCCTGTGGGCGGCGGCGGATCTGGCGGCTGGCGTTCTGCCCACGCGCGTCACCGCGGCTGCGGTGGGTGAGCACAATGGCGCCCACCAAGGCGACGAGCAGAATCAGGCCGGCAAGTTCGAACGGCAGCAGATAGCGGCTGTAGAGCTCGGCACCCAAGGCTTCGATGTTCGGCACGGCTTGCGCCACCGGCGCCGCAGCCATCGCTGGGCCCGCACGATAGGCCGACACCGCGATCACGATCTCGGCCAGCAGCACCAGCGCGATCAGCAAACCGAACGGCAGGTTGCGGTTGAAGCCCGAGCGCAGCTGGCTGAAGTCGATATCGAGCATCATGACCACGAACAGGAACAGCACCGCAACCGCGCCGACGTAAACGATCACCAGCAGCATGGCGATGAATTCAGCGCCGACCAGCAGCATCAGCCCCGCCGCGTTGAAGAAGGCGAGGATCAGCCACAGCACCGAATGAACCGGGTTGCGGGCGAAGATCACCAGCACGGCGGACGTGATGGTAACGGTCGCGAACAGGTAAAAGGCGAGGAGAGCGATCATGAGTTGGCCGGGCGCTTAACGGTAGGGCGCATCGGCGGCAAGGTTCGCCGCAATCGCCGCTTCCCAGCGGTCACCGTTGGCCAGCAGCTTGGACTTGTCGTACAACAACTCCTCCCGCGTTTCGGTCGAAAATTCGATGTTCGGCCCTTCGACGATGGCATCGACCGGGCAAGCCTCGGCGCACAGTCCGCAATAGATGCACTTCACCATGTCGATGTCGTAGCGGGTGGTGCGGCGGCTGCCGTCCTCACGCGGCTCGGCCTCGATGGTGATGGCGAGTGCCGGGCACACCGCTTCGCACAGCTTGCAGGCAATGCAGCGTTCCTCGCCATTGGGATAGCGGCGCAGCGCATGCTCCCCGCGGAAGCGCGGGCTCTGCGGCGTCTTTTCGTAGGGGTAGTTGATCGTCGCCTTGGGCTTGAAGAAATACTTCAGGGTCAAGGCATGACCCTTCACCAGCTCCCACAGGGTGAACGACTTGACGAACTGCGCGATCACTTCGACTGACCTTCCTTGGGCATGTTGGTCGCCCGGCAATCGGCGATGCCCGATGACAATAACCCTGACTCCGCTCCGGGCTTTGCGGCACCGGATCGCCGCCAGTCGAGGCCGAAGCGGCCCTCATCCGTGTCGTGAGGCATGAACACGGCCTCGAACTTGCCTCCGGCAGGCGGCTTTGCCTCGAGATTCCACTGCTGCCCGTCCCAGCTCCCGTCGGCGCGCGAGACCCCCAGTCGTTCGGCCAGGGCTGGCTCGAACGTCAGGCCACGGTCGGCGAACATCATCCGCACATCCCGGGTCTCACCCCGCAGCGGGATGATCTCCATCACCGTGCACTGAAGCATCACGGGAAAGATCGAGGCGGCAATCAGGATCATCCGCCATACCGGGTCAGCATCAGCCACAGGCTGATCGCAAAGACAAAGAACAGCGACATCGGCAGGAAGATCTTCCAGCCCAGGCGCATCAGCTGGTCGTAACGATACCGGGGCACGGTCGCGCGGACCCAGCCGAAGATAAAGAAGAACAACAGCATCTTGGCGAACAGCCAGAGGATGCCGGGGATATCGAACCAGGGGATCAGGTCGATGTTGAGCGGCGGCAGGAACCCACCCCAAAACAGGATGGCGTTCAGCGCGCACATCAGGATGACGTTGCCATATTCGCCGAGCCAGAAGAGCGCAAAGCTCATCGAGCTATATTCGGTCTGGAACCCCGCGACGAGCTCGCTCTCGGCCTCGGTAAGGTCGAACGGGGTGCGGAAAGTTTCGGCCATCGACGAGATCAGGAACACCACCGCCATCGGGAACAGCAGCGGGTTGAAGCCGTAGCCGTTCAGGATGCCGAAGACGTGACCCTGCTGGCCAAGCACGATCTGGGTCATGTTGAACGTGCCGGCGTAGAGCACGACGCAGATCAGCACGAAGCCGATCGACACTTCGTAGCTGACCATCTGCGCGGCTGCACGCAGCGCCGAGAAGAAGGGGTATTTAGAGTTTGACGCCCAGCCGGCGATGATGATGCCGTATACGCCAAGGCTCGACGCCGCGAGGATGTAGAGCAGGCCGACGTTGATGTCGCTGAGCACCACGCCAACATCGAACGGCACCACCGCCCACACGATAAGCGCAACCGTGAAGCTGATGATCGGCGCCAGCAGGAACAGGCCCTTGTTGGCGCTGGTCGGGACAATGGTTTCCTTGAGGAAGACCTTGAGGCCGTCGGCGAAGCTTTGCAGCAGGCCGAACGGGCCGACCACGTTGGGCCCGCGGCGAAGCGCCATGGCTGCCCAGATCTTGCGCTCGGCATAGATGATCATTGCCACCGCCAGCATCAGCGGGAGCGCGATCAGCAGGATGCCGGCGATGGTGGCGAGGAACCACGACCAGTCGTAGGTCAGGCCCCAGCCCTGGAACGTTGCGGTCATTCGGCGGCCTCGGCGAAGGTCTGGCCATGGATCAGCTCGGCGGAGCAGCGCTGCATGACAGGGCTGGCGCGGCTGATGGCGTTGGTGAGGTAGAAGTCCTTTACCGGCAGGCTGACCGGGCCGCTCGCATCGGCCGAGAGAGCGGGCGGCGACCAGGGCAGGTCGACGAGGCCGAGTTCGCCCAGTGCGGGCACGTCGGCGATCATCGCAGCGCGAAGCTGATCGAAGCGATCAAACGGAAGCGGCTTGCCGACGAGGTCGGACACGGCGCGCAGGATGGTCCAGTCCTCGCGCGCTTCACCCGGCGCAAAACTGGCCTTCTCGGCGCGCTGCACCCGGCCCTCAAGGTTGACGAAGGTGCCATGCTTCTCGCTGTAGGCGGAGCCCGGCAGGACGAGGTCGGCCTGCTTGGCGCCCTTGTCGCCGTGATGGCCGATATAGACCTTGAAGGCACCGGCGAAGCGCTCAGGCGCGACTTCATCCGCGCCGAGCAGCAGAACTAGCTCGGGCGCGGCTGCTTCGAGGTCGGCGATGCCGCCTTTCTGGCCGTAACCAAGCATCAGCGAGGCCATGCGGCTGGCAGCGGTGTGGATAACGTTGAAGCCGTTCCAGCCATCCTTGATGAGGCCGAGCGGCCCAACCAGCGCCAGCGCGGCGCCGAGGGCTCCTGCGCCAAGCGCCCCGGGACCAACGATGACGGCCGGACGCTCAGCCTTGGCGAATGCCTCCGTGACGGCTTCGGGCAGCTTGCCGAGGATCGACAGGTCGTCGCCGATGTCGGTGACCGGATAGGTGAGGTCCACCGCCGGGCCGACGCTGAACACCGCGGCGCCAGCGCGGCGAGAAGCCTTGCGCAGCCGTGTGTTGACCAGCGGCGCTTCCCAGCGCGGGTTGGTCCCGATCAGCAGGATGGCGTCGGCGGTCTCGATGCCCGCGAGGGTGGAATTGAACGCCACCGCGCTGAGCGAGGTCACGTCATAGTCGAGGCCGGTCTGCCGCCCCTCGAGCAGGTTGCTCCCCTGCCCTTCGAGCAGCTTCTTCGCCGCGAACATGGTTTCAGCGTCGAGCAAGTCGCCGGCGATCGCCGCAACCTTCGACCCGGCGCTCTTCAGCCTGGACGCAAACACGTCCAAGGCCTCGGCCCAGGTCGCCGCGCGCAGCTTGCCGCCTTCACGTACCCAAGGGCGGTCGAGCCGATTGCGGACCAGCGCGTCGGCATGGTGCCGCGTCTTGTCGCTGATCCACTCCTCGTTGACGTCCTCGTTGATGCGCGGAAGAATCCGCATCACCTGCGGCCCGCGCACGTCGAGGCGGATGTTGCTGCCGACCGCGTCCATGACGTCGATCGACGGTATCTTGCGCAATTCCCATGGGCGATATTCAAAATTCTGCGGCGCCTGCAGAAGCGCGCCCACCGGGCAAAGGTCGGCAAGGTTGCCCGACAGCTCGCTGGTCAACGCGCGCTCGAGATACGCCGTGATCTGCGCATCCTCGCCGCGATACAACATACCCAGTTCGGGCGTGCCCGCGACCTCTTCGGCGAAGCGCACGCAGCGGGTGCACTGGATGCAGCGGGTCATCGCGGTCTTGATGACCGGACCCATATATTTGTCGTCGACGCTGCGCTTGTTCTCGTTGAAGCGGCTGGACGAGCGGCCATAGGCCATCGCCTGGTCCTGAAGATCGCATTCGCCGCCCTGATCGCAGATCGGGCAATCGAGCGGGTGGTTGATGAGGAGAAACTCCATCACCCCTTCGCGCGCCTTCTTGACCATCGCGGTGTCGGTGCGGATCATCTGGCCATCGGCGGCCGGAAGCGCGCAGCTCGCCTGCGGCTTGGGAGGGCCAGGCGCGACCTCGACCAGGCACATGCGGCAATTGCCGGCGATGCTCAGCCGCTCGTGATAACAGAAGCGCGGGATCTCCTTACCGGCAAGCTCGCACGCCTGCAGCACGGTTGCCCCTGCGGGGACTTCGATCTCTTCGCCGTCGACGGTAACCTTAGGCATTATCGACCCTGCTTCGAGGAAAGGATTGTAGACGTCAGCGCGCCCTCGGCAGCGAGCATTCGGTAGGAACTGAGCGCCAAGGCGTAGCGCAGCGAAGGACGCGAAAACTTGGCATTGGCGCGATTTGCCATGCAGCGGACAAGCTGAGGGGTGAGCGCCTTGAGTGCAGCCATCTCCGCCTTGCTTTCGGCCTTCGTCGACAAGGCAGCCACCACGCCTTCCGGCGACGCTCGCACGACGCATTCGCCAAGCTTGCCGACCGCGGCTTCCGATACGAACTTCGCCCGCATCAGCTCCGTCACTTGCGGCGTCAGGGTGACCCCGGGACCAGAACGAAAGGTCGCCGGAACTAGCCATGCCAGCGGCGGAGTTGCGGCGGGATTCAACCGCGGCCAGGTACGCGTACTACGCCGAATCAGCTCCTCGGCAAAAGTTGCCCTGATCGCAAGATCGCTCGCGGTCATGTGAACCCGCCAAAAGCCAAAACAGCGCGGATCCATGATCTTGACCAGCTGATCCATCGGCAGCTGTTCCGCAGGCGTAGTCACGACAAGCTGGTGGGCTAGATCAGGCCGGTCAGCCACCGCGCAACTTACAAATTGCCGGAGCACGTGACGGCCGAGATCGGCGTCGCGCTCGGACGGTCCGGCCGAGGCGGGTATGCTAATCATGGCAGCCGATAGCGCCAGCAATGTTGGGCGCAAGCTCACTCCGCCGCCTCCAACATGCCGCCATTGCGCTCGGCCATGCGGCGTTCGAGCTCGGGGCGGAAATGTTTGATCAGGCCCTGGATCGGCCACGCCGCCGCGTCGCCTAGCGCGCAGATGGTGTGGCCTTCGACCTGCTTGGTGACGTCGTGCAGCTTGTCGATCAGGTCCGGCGTGCCGTCGCCTTCGCGCAGCCGCTCCATGATCCGCCACATCCAGCCGGTGCCTTCGCGGCACGGGGTGCACTGGCCGCAGCTCTCATGCTTGTAGAAATAGCTAATGCGGCTGATCGCGCGGACGATGTCGGTCGACTTGTCCATGACGATGACCGCTGCGGTGCCAAGTCCGGAGCCGACCGCCTTCAGGCCATCGAAATCCATCGGGGCGTCCATGATCTCGGCCGCCGGCACCAGCGGCACCGAGCTTCCACCCGGGATCACCGCGAGCAGATTGTCCCACCCGCCGCGGATGCCGCCGCAATGGCGATCGATCAGCTCGCGGAAGGAAATGCTCATGCTCTCCTCCACCACTGCCGGCTTGTTCACGTGGCCGCTGATCTGGAAGAGCTTGGTGCCCTCGTTCTTCTCGCGGCCGAAGCCGGCGAACCAGCTGGCGCCGCGGCGCAGGATGGTCGGGACTACCGCGATCGATTCGACGTTGTTGACCGTGGTCGGGCAACCATACAGGCCGGCGCCAGCCGGGAACGGCGGCTTGAGGCGCGGCCGGCCTTGCTTGCCTTCCAGGCTTTCCAGCATCGCGGTCTCTTCACCGCAGATGTAGGCGCCCGCGCCGCGATGGCAGAAGATGTCGAAGTCGTAGCCCGACCCCGCCGCATTCTTGCCGACCAGGCCTGCGGCATAAGCCTCGGCAATGGCCTTCTCGAGCGCCTGCGCCTCGCGAATATATTCGCCGCGGATGTAGATGTAGCAGGCCCGCGCGCGCATTGCGAAGGAGGCGATCAGCGCGCCTTCGATCAGCTTGTGCGGATCGTGGCGGATGATCTCGCGGTCCTTGCACGATCCGGGCTCGGATTCGTCGGCGTTTATGACCAGGAAGTTGGGTTTGCCGGGCTTGGGCTCCTTGGGCATGAAGCTCCACTTCATGCCGGTCGGGAAGCCAGCCCCGCCGCGCCCGCGGAGGCCCGAAGCCTTGACCGCGTCGATGATTGCGTCCTGGCCGACGGCCATCAGAGCCTTGGTATTATCCCAGTCGCCGCGCGCCTGCGCCGCCTTCAGATCAGGCGACTGGAAGCCGTAGACGTTGGTGAAGATGCGGTCCTTGTCGGACAGCGGACCTGTGTAGCCCATCTTAGAGCGAGCCTTGGCTGAGGAAGTAAATGACCGCGATCACGATGGCCGCGAGCACGGCAAGCTTGATCACGCCCTTGATGAACTTGAGCGCGAGAAACGCGGCGATGAGGCCGACGATGATCAGGATGACGGAGCCGTCCACTCAGGCGCCCTCGCCCGCCTCGGCCCACAGCGGCCGATAATCGTAGTTGCGCTCGGTCATCTTCTTGAGGCTGGTCGGTCCGCCCTCGGGGCAGCTGGTCTGCCGACCGATCTGCGAGCCCGTCTTCACCGGGCGACCGGCGGCCAGCGCGTCCAGCACGGCGGTCATGCTCTGCTCGGTCAAATCCTCAAAATTGTCGTCGTTGATCTGCACCATTGGCGCATTGGCGCAGGCGCCCAGGCACTCGACCTCGGTGAGGGTGAACAAGCCATCGGCAGTGGTCCCGCCCTTCTTCATGCCCTTGGCGTAGCAGGCCTTGAGCACGTCGTCGGAGCCGCGCAGCATGCAGGGCGTGGTGCCGCACACCTGGACATGGTATTTCCCGACCGGCACCAGATTGAACATGGTGTAGAAGCTGGCGACCTCCATCGCGCGGATCGGGGGAAGTCCGCATTCCGCCGCGACGAACTCGATCACTGGGATCGGCAGCCAGCCCTGCGTCCCGGTCTCCGCACCAACCTGGCGCTGGGCGAGGTCGAGCAAGGGGATCACGGCCGAAGCCTTGCGGCCCTCAGGGTACTTAGCGAGCGCGCGAGCGGCTTCGGGCGCATGCGCCTTGTCCCAGGTGAAGGTGCCCCAGCGCTCGCGCAGTTCAGGAACATCGGGGGCGAAATGACGCTCAGCCATTAGCGGTCACACTCCCCGAACACGATGTCCATCGCGCCGAGAACGGCAGTCGTATCGGCCAGCATGTGACCCTTCATCATGAAGTCCATCGCCTGCAGGTGGCTGAAGGCGGTCGGCCGGATCTTGCAGCGGTAGGGCTTGTTGGTGCCGTCGGCGACGAGATAGACGCCGAACTCGCCCTTGGGGCTCTCGGTCGCGACATACACTTCGCCCGCCGGCACGTGGTAGCCTTCGGTGTAGAGCTTGAAGTGGTGGATGAGCGCCTCCATCGAGGTCTTCATCTCGGCTCGTTTGGGCGGGAACACCTTGCGGTCGTCGGACCCGATCGGACCCGTCGGCATCTCGTTCAAGCACTGCCGGACGATGCGCCAGCTCTGCCGCACCTCTTCCACCCGCACCATGAAGCGGTCGTAGCAGTCTCCGCGCGTGCCGACCGGCACGTCGAACTCCATACGGTCGTAGACCTCGTATGGCTGCGACTTGCGGATATCCCACGGAATCCCGGAGCCGCGGATCATCGGGCCGGAGAAGCCCCATGCGATCGCGTCTTCCTTGGTCACGGTGGCGATGTCAACGTTGCGCTGCTTGAAGATGCGGTTGTCGGCGACCAGGCTGATGGCGTCCTCGAACAGCTGTAGGCGCTTGTCGAGGAAGGTGCCGATCTCATCCAGCGTCTTGGGCGTGATGTCCTGGTGGACCCCGCCGACGCGGAAGTAATTGGCATGCATCCGCGCGCCCGACACACTTTCGTAGATCTGCATCAGATCTTCGCGAAGCTCGAACATCCACAGGTTGGGCGTCATCGCGCCCACGTCCATCACGTGGCTGCCAAGGTTCAGCATGTGGTTCTTGATGCGGGTCAGTTCCGCCATCATCACCCGGATGTACTGGGCACGGATCGGGACCTCGAGGCCCATCAATTTCTCGGCCGCAAGCACGAAGCTATGCTCCATGCACATCGGCGAGCAGTAATCGAGGCGATCGAAATAGGGGATCGCCTGCGCGTAGGTCTTGTATTCGATCAGCTTTTCGGTGCCGCGGTGAAGCAGGCCGACGTGCGGATCGCAGCGTTCGACGATCTCGCCGTCCAGCTCCATGATCAGGCGCAACACGCCGTGCGCGGCCGGGTGCTGCGGGCCGAAGTTGATCGTGTAATTCTGGATCGCCTCGTCGCCGAGGTTCTGGTCGCCGCGCTCGGGCAGCACGCCGACTTCGACGCGGGTGGTCTGGCGGGCCTCATCGACCGCGACGCCATTGTCTTCGCTGATTGCCATTATTGCGCCTCCCCGCTGTCGCGGGTCACGTTGCTGCTGTCGGGCAGCGGCTCGTCGAGGTCGGTCGCCTTGCCGCCGGCCTGAGCCGACTTGTCTTGGTTGGACTTCCTTGCTTCGGCGGAAGCTTGCACCTTGCCGGCAGTCGCACGATCCTCGTTGTCGGTGTTGTAAGGCTTTTCGCCGCCGCGCGGGCCGGCTCCAGCCGCAGGCGCCACCTTGGGCGCTTCGGCCTTGGCGGGCGCCGGCGAAGGAGCACCAGCGGCCTGAGGCTCGGCCTTCTCATCGCCCGGCAAGCGGTATTCCGGCCCGTTCCACGGCGTAAGGAAATCGAACGCGCGGAAGTCCTGCGCGAGACTGACGGGCTCGTACACGACGCGCTTCTCGGCTTCCGAATAGCGCATCTCGGTGTAACCGGTCAGCGGAAAGTCCTTGCGCAGCGGATGCCCTTCAAAGCCATAATCGGTGAGAATACGGCGGAGGTCGGCATTGCCGGCGAAGGTTACGCCATAGAGGTCGAATACCTCGCGCTCGAGCCAGCCGGCGACTGGCCACAGCGTCGTGACGGTCGGCACCGGCGTCACCTCGTCGGTCCGGACCTTGACGCGGATGCGGCGGTTCCGGGTCAGCGACAGCAGGTGATAGTTAACCTCGAAGCGCTCGGGATGGTCGGGATAGTCAACACCGGCAATCTCCATCAGCTGCTGATATTCGAGGCCCGGGGTATCGCGCAGCAGGCGGCAAGCCTCGGCCACCCCGTCGCGCTCGACCGTCAGCGTGAGCTCGTCGGCCTGGTGCTTGTCTTCAAGGATCAGCGAGCCGAGCGCGGCGCGCGCCGCCTCAAGCACGCCCTCGTCGGACGCGGTTTTCGGAGCCGAGTGGGTCACCGCTCGATCGTCCCTTCGCGGCGGATCTTCCGCTGCAATTGCATGATCCCGTAGAGCAACGCCTCGGCCGTCGGCGGGCAGCCAGGGACATAGATGTCGACCGGCACGATCCGGTCGCAGCCACGCACCACCGAATAGCTGTAATGGTAATAGCCGCCGCCATTGGCGCAGCTGCCCATGGAGATGACATAGCGCGGCTCTGCCATCTGGTCGTAGACGCGGCGCAGCGCGGGGGCCATCTTGTTGCACAGCGTGCCGGCGACGATCATAACGTCCGACTGGCGTGGGCTGGCCCGGGGAGCGACGCCGAACCGCTCCAGGTCGTAGCGCGGCATGTTGACGTGGATCATCTCCACCGCGCAGCAGGCAAGCCCGAAAGTCATCCACCACAAGGAGCCGGTGCGAGCCCAGGTGAATAGGTCCTCAGCCGAGGTGACCAGGAAGCCCTTCTCGTCCAGGTCCTTGCCCATCTCGGTCAGGCGGGCATGCTCCGGCGATCCCGGGACCAGGCCGTAGGCGCGGGCGATCTCTTCCTCGGTCGGATAAGGGTTCGCCTTGGGGTCGAGCATCACTCCCATTCGAGCGCTCCCTTCTTCCAGGCATAGGCCAGGCCAAGCCCGAGTTCGATCAGGAAGATCATCATCGCGCCCCAACCCATCCAGCCGGTGACATCCAAGGTTACTGCCCATGGGAACAGGAAGGCCGCCTCGAGATCGAAGACGATGAACAGGATTGCAATCAGGTAGAAACGAACGTCGAACTGCGAGCGCGAATCCTCGAACGCCGGGAAGCCGCACTCATATTCGGTGAGCTTCTCGGCATAGGGTTTGTCGGCGCCAGTGAACTTCGACGCGATGATCGGCGCGATCACGAACGCCAGGCTCAAGGCCAACGCCACGCCCAGGAACAGCAGGATCGGCAGATATTGGGCGGCAACTGAGGCCACGCGAGACTCTCCGGAATTAGGTTGGCCGCGCTCTAGAGCAGGCCGCTCAAGTAGACAACATGTTGCACCGGGGGTTTTGGTGCCTTTGGGATGGAAACTCCGGCGCTTGATCCGGGTTCACCAGGGTGACGCCTCACAGGAGTAGACGATGCGAACCCTCTGGACCTTGCCCGTGCTTGGAATCCTCGCTGCAACAGCCACCCCGGCCCTTGCCGATCGCGCCCCCACCCCTAGCGAGCGGGCCGCCGTGGAGCGGGTGCTGCAACGCGCCGGCTTTGTCAGCTGGGAAGAAATCGAGCTCGACGACGACGGTCCGCTTTGGGAGGTGGACGATGCCCGCACCCGCGCCGGGCTTCGCTACGACTTGAAGATCGATCCCCGCACGCTTCGGATCGTCAAACGCGAGCGCGACCGTTAGCGGTCGCGAAGCGCGCCGGCGACCAGCTTATGGAGCCGGCTATGAAGATCGCCGTTCGCCGCGAGATACTCGCGCCGCTCCAGCATCCGATCCTGACCGCGATAATCGGACACGAAGCCGCCGGCTTCCTTGACCAGCAGCATGCCGGCCGCACTGTCCCAGGGATCTAGGTCGTCTTCCCAGAAGCCGTCCATCCGCCCTGCCGCGACCCAGGCGAAGTCGAGCGAAGCGGCGCCGAAGCGGCGGATGCCCGCGACTTCGGGCGCGATGGCGTTGTAGATCTTGGTCCACTGCGCCGCGTCCGACCGGCCAAGGTGCGGGATGCCGGTCCCGATCAGCGCTTCATCGAGATAGCGGCGCGCGGAAACGCGAAGACGGCGGTCGTGCAGCCAGCTGCCCCGCCCCTTCTCGGCCCAGAAGGTCTCGTCGGTCAGCGGCTGATAGACCAGGGCATGGGTGATGTCGGGCTGGCCGTTCGGCTTCTTTTCCTCGACCGCGATCGAGACCGCGAAGTGCGGAATGCTGTGAAGGAAGTTGGAAGTGCCGTCGAGCGGATCGATGATGAAGCGCGGCTTGGCGGGATTGCCCGCGACCTCGCCGCCTTCTTCCAGCAGGAAGCCCCAGTCCGGGCGCGCGGCCTTAAGCTCACCGACGATCGTCTCTTCGGCGCGCTTGTCGGCCATGGTGACGAAGTCGCCCGGTCCCTTCTTGGAGACCTGGAGTTCGCCGACCTCGCCGAAGTCGCGGCGAAGCTTGGGCGCCGCCTTGCGGGCTGCCTTCTGCATGACGGCGATCAGGCCGGAATGGGAAACCACTAGAGTACCTCGGTTCTTGCCTGGTCAGTCCGCGCGGCGGACGTAGGTCTGCTCGTAGACGTCGACGACGATCTTGGTGCCGCTCGAAATGTGCGGCGGGACCATGACGCGCACGCCATTGTCGAGGATCGCGGGCTTGTAGCTGGACGAAGCGGTCTGGCCCTTCACCACAGCGTCGGCCTCGACGATGGTGGCCTCGATCGTGTCGGGAAGCTGCACCGAAATGGCTTCCTCCTCGTAGAGCTCCATGACCACGTCCATGCCGTCCTGAAGGAAGGCTGCGGCGTCACCGAGCAGGTCGCGAGGAAGGCTGACCTGGTCGTAGGTTTCCTTGTCCATGAACACGAGCATGTCGCCTTCCGGGTACAGGAACTGGAAATCCTTTGTATCGAGGCGGACGCGCTCCACCGTCTCGGCCGAGCGGAAGCGGACATTGTTCTTGCGCCCGTCGCGCAGGTTCTTGAGCTCGACCTGCATGTAGGCGCCGCCCTTGCCAGGCTGGGTGTGCTGGATCTTTACCGCACGCCAGATGCCGCCTTCATATTCGATGATGTTGCCGGGACGAATGTCCACGCCGCTGATCTTCATGGATCCGCTGTTCCGCTTCTACAGGTTGAAAGAGCCCGGCCGAAACCGTGGGCGTGCCCCTAGCCTCTCTCGCCCCTTCCGGCAAGTTGCGGGTAGGGATTGATCGGGGTGCCCTGCCACCACCGCTCTCCTGGGCTCATCCGGTGGATGGCGTAGTGAAGGTGCGGGCCGGACGGACTGGCGTTGCCGCTAATCCCGACCGTTCCGATCGGGTCCCCGCGCCGGATACGCTGCCCCTCCCGCAGGCCCGGAGCATAGGCATCAAGGTGGGCATAGTAGTGAAGCCACCGGCCATCGGGGGAGCGCACATAGGCAGTGATCCCGCCGCCGCCGCGGGAGAAATAGAGTTTCTCGACCAGCCCGTCGCTTGCCGAGACGACTGGTGTGCCCCTTGGGGCCATGATGTCGATGGCATTGTGAACACGGCTGCCCCCGCCACGGCTCTGGGTGTAGGTGTCAGCCAGTTCGCTTGCCTTGATCCCGACCACGGGCATGACCAGGCCGGACGAGGCAAAGGCCAGTGAGCCGGGCGGAAGCCGCGGCTGCACTCGCGGGGCTCCGCTGGCGCCGTTGATGCCGACCTTTTCGGCCGTTTCCGAGAGGATCGCGACGGTTCCGGAAGGCGGGTCGGCCGTCCGGGACACATTGCGCCACCACAGCCACGCGCCGAACGCCAGCAACGCGAAGACCATCGCATTGCCGAACACGCTGAAACGGCTGACCCGTCGCAAGGCTCAGGCCTGGAAGATGGCCGTGAAGCCGGGCTTCATGACACGGCTGAGGCGCATCACGTCCCAGTTGGAAAGCCGGATACAGCCAGAGCTCTCAGCGCGGCCGATGGTTGAAGGAGAATCGGTGCCGTGAATGCCGTAATGTTCCTTGGTGAGGTCGAGCCACGCGATGCCAACAGGGCCGTTCGGCCCCGGTGGCAGCATCTGCTGCTTGTCGTTGGCATCGGTGCCATTGAGAAGCTCTGGCTGGAAGTTGAACGGCGGTTCAAAGGCATAGGTGGTGACCTTCCAGCGCCCGATCGGCAGCGGATACTTCGACGACCCCATGGTCACCGGGAACTGCGCCACGAGCTTGCCGGGATTATCGTCGAGCCTGGGCGCGGGGCCGGGATTGGAGTTCGTGCTGAACTCACCCTTGGGCGGTTCGCCCTGATAGACCCGCAAGACGCCTTCGGATTTGTCGACGACGACGAAATCGCCGGTGGGCTGGCTCGCGTCGACGTTGAAGAAGTTCAGCAACCGTCCCTGCTTCTCGTCGATCGCACCGGCATAGTCGCGCGACCCGGGAAGCACGTTTGGAAGCCGCAGCACCGCGCCCGGGCCGATCAACTTGTCAGGCCCGTTCAGTGCGACGATCGTCTGCGGGGTGGTGTGGAAGCGTTCGGAGAGTTGCTCCAGCGCATTGCGGTAGTGCAGACCGTCCAGCTTGGCCTGGTCCGCGGCATCTTCCGGGAAGGGGAAGGTGAACGGTCCGCTCAGGTCATTCTCTCCCAGCCGAAGCATGCGGGTGGACGCCCGGTTGAGCTGAAGCAGCGCCTGCCGGGTCGCCCCGTCGAGCTCGCCGGTGACCGGCAGGTTGCGGCTCTGCTGGAAACCGCGCACCGCCTGCTCGAACACCATGCCCTTCTTGCCGTCGATCACCCCGCTGGGGAAACCAGCCGCATCGAGCAGCACCTGCGCATGGAAGATCGTCCCGTCGATCGGAGAGCCCGGCGTCCCCGGCGGCACCCAGGCGGTCGGGGTCTGCCCAGGAGTAGACTGGCCTGCTGCGGCAGCGGGAGCGGCGGTCGCAGCCTTGGCCTCGCCTTCATGATTATGGGCAACTGCGGCAGCAGCCAGAAGCACCGAGGTTGAGGCGGCGGCGAGGAACAGGGGACGCTTAGCGAGCACGGACAACTACCTCTCGTCGAAAGAAGGGATTGCAGCCGTAACGAGCAAGCCGCCGCTTCTTTCCCGCGAACCTGTGCAACATTGGCCGGTCGACGGTGTTGGAGTGCCATGCTGAAAGCCATTCTCTTCGATGTCGACGGGACGCTGGTGGACAGCAACAACTTCCACGTGCTGGCCTGGGCAGAGGCGTTTCGCGCGGCACGCCATGACTTGCCGCTGTCGGTGCTCCACGACCAGATCGGTCAGGGGGCCGACACTTATGTCAGAACGCTGCTGCCAGACGTCAGCAATGCGGAGGCCAAGCAGCTGGCGGACGCGCATGGGCGGCTGTTCGCACGGCACTACATGCCCCGGCTCAAGCCGTTCCCACGAGCTCGCGACCTCCTGCAGCGCTGCCGCGACGAAGGGTTGAAGGTGATGCTCGCAACTTCGGCCAGCGCTGCCGAGGTGGAACGGCACCTCGACGTGCTCGGCGTCCGCGGGATCGTGGACGGCTGGACGAGCGCCGATGACGTGGGCTGCTCCAAGCCATGTCCCGACCTGTTTGAGGAAGCGGCCCGCAAGGCTGGCGTCCGTCCGGCAGATGCGCTGGTGGTCGGCGACACGCCCTCCGACATCGCGGCCGCGGAGGCGGCGGGAATGCGCAGCGTAGCGGTTCGCTCCGGCCTGTTCCCGGACGAGCGGCTGGGCGGCGCAATCGCCATCTACGACAATGTCGCGGACCTGCTGGACCGCTTCGAGCACAGCCCGCTCAGCCTCTCAGGGCGCGGGGGCAGTTGAAGCAGGGGTGCTCCCCGCCGCGCCCTTTCTTAATTCCGCTTGAGCAGCGGCTGCAAGGCCGCGATGACCTTGCTCGGCTCGGGCGCATTCCACACCGATCCGCAGACGGCGAGGAAGTCGGCTCCGGCCTCGACCAGCTGGCGGCCATTGTCCGGGGTGATTCCGCCAATGGCGACGCAGGGCAGCTCGAACAGAGTCGCCCACCAGCCAAGGATGCCTAGTTCGGGCACGTGGCTGACCTGCTTGGTCGCGGTCGGGAAGAAGGCGCCGAACGCGACATAGTCGGCCCCCGCTTCCCCCGCTTCCATCGCCAGGTGGCGGCTGTCGTGGCAGGTGACCCCGATCTGCGCGCCGGGCCCGAGCAGCGCGCGCGCTTCCCGCGCATCGCCGTCCTTCTGCCCCAGGTGCACGCCGTCGGCACCCAGGCGCTTGGCCAGGCCCATGTCGTCGTTGACGATGAAGGCGACCTGTCGGTCGGCGCAGATGCGCTGCAGCGGCTCTGCAAGGGCGGCGAGCCGATGTTGGTCGATCCCTTTCACCCGCAGCTGGAAGGCGGCCACCTCGCCGCCATCGAGCGCGGTGCGCAGGCGGTCGGGAAAGTCGCCGCCGACCTCCTGCGGGCTGATCAGGTAAAGCGAGGCATCGCCGCGCGACTCTCCGTTGAATCGCTCGGCGAATCCTTCCACCGTCAGTTCGTCGTCATTGTCGATCATGCGCATGCCCCTAGCGGACCGCGCGGCGCTCTCCAACGGCTGCGCTCCAGAACAAGGTCGCCGCGACCAGCCACAGGAAGGCGAAGAAGGAGCTGAAGCGGGCACCTCGCAGGTCATGGTCCATCCCGCCGAGCGCGAGTGCGAGTTGCACCGCGGCGGCGGCCGCCATGATCCAGGCCGTGGGGCGAGCCTTGAACCGCACCAGCGCGGCGGCGGTGAACACCACCAGCGGGATGGCCATGAAGTAGAGGTTATAGGGGTTATCTTCCGACCCGATCATGCCCACCGCGAGATTGGCCCACACGGTCATGAAGGCGGTCAGCACCGCGACTATGGAGCCAAGCCGAAAGGCATTGCTACCCGATCGCCGCACCAGAAACTCGATACCAAGCCCGACGCTGCCGAGCATGACGCCCATGATGACGAAGTCGGAGGCGGTCCAGGGAAAGCGAAAGATGGCTGGTAGCGACAGCAAGGTGGCGAGCGCTCCCCACATGGCGAGGCGCCACAAGGCCGGGCGCCTGGGGTTCGAGTCGGTCATCTTTTCCACTCCTGGTGACGTTGCTTGCGATGCTTGTCTCCTGCCCCACCCTTCTGCTCAAAGGCATGAGGAAGGGGTGATCGTTTGCTGAGCGGTGTGAGTAATGCGGTGCTGGAGTTTGAAGGCTTTCGGCTGGAGCCGGCCGAACGGCGCCTGACCCGCGGCGGAGAACCGGTCGAGATCAGCGGGCGCTACTTCGACGCACTGCTGCTGCTTGCCAGTCGGCCGGGAGAGCTCGTCACCAAGGACCGCTTCATGGCCGAGGTGTGGCGCGGCGTGCCGGTCACCGACGAGGCGCTGACGCAATGTATCCGGACCCTGCGAAAGGCGTTGGGCGATTCTGCGGGGCGGCCACGGTTCATCGAAACAGTGCCGCGGCACGGGTACCGGTTCGTGGCTGCGGTAGAAGCCATGGCTGCTGGCACTCAGATGAGCCCCCCGGCATCCGTCGGACCTGCGGGTGAGATGGCCGTTCCTGCCCTGCCTTCTGCGCGCTCGCAGTTCCTGCTGATTGCGTCGGCGGGGCTGGCCGGCGGCGCGGCCTCGGGACTGGTCGGCGGCATCGGCTACGGCATGATCGCCGCCACCGAGCCGCCGGCGGGAAGCGGAGCCATCTCCATCCTGCTCGTCATGACCTGCCTGTGCGTGCTGGTTGGCCTGCTTGGCGGCCTCGGCGTGGGCAGCGGAAGCGCGCTGGGCCGGGTGATCGCCCGGGGCCGGCTGTTCCCACTGATGCTAGGCGGCGCACTTGGCGGTCTGGTGATCGGAGCGCTGGGAAGGCTGATTGGCCTTGACGCTTTCTCCCTCCTGATCGGCAGCAGGCCGCTGGCGATCACCGGGGGAAGCGAGGGGCTGATCATCGGCGCCATGGCGGGCGCGGCGCTGTGGCTGGCGGAGCGGAACAGCAGCGAGCAGCCGTCGGTAACGGCCGGCAAGGGCGCCCTGCTCGGAGCGCTAGCCGGTCTGCTGGTCACGCTTGGCGGCGGCAAGATGATGGCGGGAAGCCTGGCTGGGCTCGCCGCCGCTCATCCGCAGGCGCCGCTTGGTCGGTTGCTGACCGAAGTACCGCCGACCCTTTTGTTAGTGGCCGGAGCGGCTGAGGGGGCAATCTTCATCGCCGCCCTCGCACTCGCCTTCGCCCTGGTGCTGCGGGGTCGCGGCACCGGCTAAGGTCTTGATCAGGCCACCGATGCCGCGTGAATTTCGTCGATCGCGGTGCCGAGAGTGTTGTTGAACTCCTCGTCCGACTGCTGATGGCGAAGATCGCTCAGCAGCGCGCGGCTGAAGCTGGCGATCATGCCCGGGTTTTGCGCCAGTTGCTCGCACGCTTCCGAGCGGCTGAACCCACCCGACAGCGCCACGACGCGAAGCACGCGGGGGTGCTTGGTCAGCGCGTCGAAGAGGCCGGCCTCGGCCGGGATCGACAGCTTCAGCATGACCTGCTCGCCTTCGGGCAGGCGGTCGAGGTGGCGCAGGATCTCGTCGCGCAGCAGTGCATCGGATGCGCCGCGGTCGGCGCTCTTGATGTTCACTTCGGGCTCGATGATCGGCATCAAGCCGTGGCGGAGGACCTGGATCGCGATTTCGAACTGCTGGCCGACCACGGCGGCAATGCCCGCTTCGTTCGCCTGGTTGATGACCGAACGCTCCTTGGTCCCGAACACGCCGAGCCCCTTGGCACGAGTCAGCAGTTCGTCGAGGCCGGCGATCGGCTTCATCAGCTGAACGCCGTCGCGCTCCTCCTCCAGGCCCTTGTCGATCTTGATAAAGGGGACGATGCCGCGCTCGATCAGCGCCGCCGGGGTCGGCTTGCCGTCAACCTGCCCGTCCATGGTCTTTTCGAACAGAATGGCGCCGATCACCTTGTCGCCCGAAAAGCAGGGCGAGGTGATGATGCGCTCACGCATCTGGTGGATAAGGCCGAACATCTCCTCGTCGGTCGAGTAGGCGTCTTCCTCGACGCCATAGCCCTTGAGCGCCTTGGGGGTGGAGCCACCCGACTGGTCGAGCGCTGCGATGAAGCCTTGGCCCGCGGCGATCTTGTCACGCATGTCGTTGAACTGCATCGATTATCCTCTTGGCTGCAGGAGTGCGGTGACGCCCGGTAGGTCGCGTCCCTCCATCCACTCCAGAAATGCCCCCCCGGCGGTTGAAACAAAGGTGAAATCGTCCGCCACGCCGGCATGGTTGAGCGCCGCCACCGTATCGCCGCCCCCGGCGACCGACTCCAGGCTGCCGTCGGTGGTCAGCGCCGCGGCGATCCGCGCCAGAGCCACGGTGGCCGTGTCGAACGGCGGCGTCTCGAACGCGCCCAGCGGACCGTTCCAGACCAAAGTCCGGCAGGTCTTGAGCGCGTCGCCGAGCGCCTCGACCGCCGAGGGCCCGATGTCGAGGATCATCTCGTCGGCGGCGACCTCATGGACGTTCACCGTTCGGAGGCTGGGCGGGTTGGCCGCGAACTCCTTGGCGACCACCACATCGTAAGGCAGGTGAACGGTGCAATTCGCCTTGTCGGCGGCGTCGAGGATCGCCTCGGCCTGGCCGGTCAGCTTATGCTCGCAGAGCGACTTGCCGACGTTAACCCCGCGCGCGGCGAGGAAGGTATTGGCCATCCCTCCGCCGATGATCAGGTGATCGACCTTGCCGACGAGGTGCAGCAGGACGGCAAGCTTGGTCGAAACCTTGGCCCCGCCGACCACCGCAGCAACCGGCCGCTCGGGCGAGCCCAGCGCGGCCTGCAGCGCCTTCAGCTCGGCTTCCATCGCCCGCCCGGCAAAGCTCGGCAGCAGATGGGCGACGCCTTCGGTCGAACTGTGCGCCCGGTGCGCGGCAGAAAAGGCATCGTTGACGTAATAGTCGCCGAGCGCGGCCATTCCCCGGCTAAGCTCGGGATCGTTCTTCTCTTCACCAGTGTGGAAGCGGCTGTTCTCCAGCACCGCGATCGAGCCCGGCGTCATGGTCGAGATCGCACGCGCCGCATGCTCACCGGCGCAATCCTCGACGAAGCGGACCGAGCGGCCGGTGAGGTCGGTCAACGGCTTGACCAGCAATGCCGTCGACATGTCGGGGCGGACCTGCCCCTTGGGGCGACCAAAATGGCTGAGTAGCAGAACGATCGCGCCGCGGTCCGACAGCTCCAGGATCGTCGGGAGCGCGGACTTCAGCCGGGTTGCGTCCGACACCGCCCCATCCAGCATCGGCACGTTCAGGTCCACGCGCACGAGGACGCGTTTGCCGGTGAGGTCGGTCGGAAGGTCGTCGAGGGTCTTGAAAGGCATTCACTTCTCCGTTCGCGCCGAGCGACGTCGAGGCACATTGGAGCCCCTCGACATCGCTCGGGGCAAACGGCTGCTCCCGATTAGCCGAGCTTTGCCATGACCGAAGCCGTGTCGACCATGCGGTTCGAGAAGCCCCATTCATTATCGTACCAGCTGACCACGCGGACCAGCTTGCCCTCGAGCACGGCGGTCTCGAGGCTGTCCACCGTCGAACTTGCCGGCGTGTGGTTGAGGTCGATCGAGACCAGCGGATCGGTCGAATAGTCGAGGATGCCCTTCAGCGGCCCGCTCTCCGACGCGGCCTTGAGCACGCCATTGACCTCGTCGAGCGTGGTGTCGCGCTTGGGGGTGAAGGTGAGGTCGACCATCGACACATTGGGCGTGGGCACGCGCACGGCCGACCCGTCGAGCTTGCCCTTGAGTTCCGGAAGCACCTCGCCGACCGCCCGGGCAGCGCCGGTGGTGGTCGGGATCATGCTCATGCCCGCCGCACGGGCGCGGCGCATGTCGCTGTGGATCTGGTCCAGGATCTTCTGGTCGTTGGTGTAGGCGTGAATGGTGGTCATCAGACCGCGTTCGATGCCGATGGCGTCGTTCAGTACCTTGGCCACCGGCGCCAGGCAGTTGGTGGTGCAGCTGGCGTTCGACACAATCTTGTGATCGGCAGTCAGCTTGTCGTGGTTGACGCCATAGACCACCGTCAGGTCCACGCCCTTGGCCGGGGCTGAGATGAGCACGCGCTTGGCACCTGCGGCGATATGCTTTTCGCCGCCCTCCTTGTCGGTGAAGAAGCCGGTGCACTCCAGCGCGATCTCGACACCATGCTGGGCGTGCGGAAGGTTGGCGGGGTCACGCTCGGCGGTCACGGCGATGCGCTTGCCATTGACGATGATCGCGTCGCCCTCGGCCGTCACTTCGCCCGGGAAACGGCCATGAACGCTGTCACGCTGGAACAGCCAGGCATTGGCCTTGGCATCGGCGAGGTCGTTGATGGCGACAAGCTCGAGCCCGCAATCCGGGCGTTCCAGGATGGCCCGCGCGACCAGGCGGCCGATCCGCCCGAACCCGTTGATGGCGACTTTGGTCATTGTTGTTCCGTCTCCCAGTCTCGTTCGGGCCGAGCGAAGTCGAAGCCCGGTTCGTGTGTTCGCGCCTGCGCCCTTCGACTTCGCTCAGGGCGAGCGAGGGCCGGGCGCATGATTAACTCGGATGCGCTTCGGCTTCGGCCAGAGCGGCAGGTTCGGTAGCTGCAGTCTTGGCGGGGCCATGCTCAAGCTCCCGCAGCCGTGCCAGCACCTGCGGCACGATCTTGCCCACGGTCAGTCCGAAGTGATCGTAAAGGTCCTTGGCCGGTGCGCTGGCGCCAAAGCCGTCGAGGCCGAAGCGCAGGCCCCTGGCCATGGTCAGCCGCTCCCATCCAAAAGTGGTTCCCGCCTCGATCGAGACGCGCAGGATCTGCTCGGGATCAGCGCTCGGAAGCACCGACTCGCGCCAGGCGTCGTCCTGCGCTTCGAAGCGACGCCAGTTGGGCAGGCTGACGACCCGCGCCGCGACGCCTTCGCCGTCCAGCCGCTCGGCGACATCGATCGCGAGTTCGACCTCGGAACCGGTAGCGATCAGGATGACCTTCGGATCGGCGGCGTCGCGCACGACGTAACCGCCCCGCGCGCTGAGGTTCTCGCCCGCCGCAACCGTGCGCACCGGACGCAGGTTCTGGCGCGACAGGCAAAGCACCGACGGTCCATCCTGCTTGAGCGATTCGGCCCAGCACTCGGCCGTCTCGACGGCATCGGCAGGGCGCCACACCTCAAGGTTGGGGATCAGGCGCAGGCTCTGGATATGCTCCACCGGCTGATGGGTCGGCCCGTCCTCGCCAAGCCCGATCGAATCGTGGGTCATGACATAGACCACGCGGGCATTCTGCAGCGCGCTGAGGCGGATCGCGGCGCGGCAATAGTCGGAGAAGACGAGGAACGTGCCGCCATAGGGAATTATCCCGCCGTGCAGTGCCATGCCGTTCATCGCTGCGGCCATGCCGAACTCGCGAATGCCGTAGTAGATGTAGCGGCCTGAATAGTCCTCGGCGGTCAGCGGGCCGGTAGACTTGGTCTTGGTGTTGTTGGAGCCGGTGAGGTCGGCCGAACCGCCAATGGTGGCAGGAACGGCGACGTTGATCACTTCCAGCGCCATCTCGCTCGCCTTGCGGGTAGCAACCGTCGGCGGGTTCTCGAGCAGCGCGCCGAGGTAGGGCTGAAGCCAGCGCTCGTCCGCCTCGCCCGCCATGCGGCGGCTAAAGTCGTCGGCCTTTCCGCTCTTGAGGAGGCGCTCCTCCCAAGCTGCTCGTTCCGCTGCGCCGCGAGCGCCGGCCTTGAGCCAGGCTTCGCGAACGTCGGCGGGAATGGTGAATTCCTGCGGATCGAGTCCGAGACCCTGGCGCGCCGCCTCCACCTCATCCTTGCCGAGCGCGGCGCCGTGCGTCGCCGAAGTGCCCTGCTTGTTGGGGGCGCCATAGCCGATGATCGTCTTGCAGCGGATCAGGCTCGGCCGGTGGTCGGCCTTGGCCTTTTCCAACGCCTGCGCGACCTTGCCGGCGTCGAGACCGTCGCATTCGATCGTGTGCCATCCGCTGGCGGCATGGCGGGCCATGACGTCTTCCGAGCGGCTCAGCTCGGTCGAGCCGTCGATCGTGATCTTGTTGTCGTCCCACAGCACGATCAGCCGTCCGAGCTTGAGGTGCCCGGCAAGGCCTACCGCCTCATGATTGATGCCTTCCATCAGGCAGCCGTCGCCGGCGATCACATAGGTGTGATGATCAACCAGATCGTCGCCATAGATGGCGTTGAGGTGCCGCTCGGCGATCGCCATCCCGACTGCGGTGGCGAGACCCTGCCCGAGCGGGCCGGTGGTGGTCTCTACACCCGCCAGCTCGAAATTCTCGGGATGGCCGGCGCATGGGCTGTGCAGCTGGCGGAAGCGCTTGATGTCGTCCAGCGTCGGGCGTTCAAAGCCGGTCAGGTGCAACAGCGCGTAGATCAGCATCGAGCCGTGGCCGGCCGACAGCACGAAGCGATCACGGTCTGGCCACTTGGGATCTGCCGGATCGTACTTCATCACCTTGGTGAATAGCGCGGTGGCCGCGTCCGCCATCCCCATCGGCATGCCCGGATGGCCGGAATTGGCGGCCTCAACCGCGTCCATGGCCAGCGCCCTGATGGCATTGGCGAGACGGCGCTGGGTCGGCTGCATCGTGTCTCCGCTTTTTGTGACGGCGCCGGACCGGAGTCGGCAGCGCCGGTAGTGCGGCCCCTTTGGGCGGTGAGCCGTTGAGCGTCAACACCCGCGCCGCTTGGCAGGACCCATCAGGAGGCATAGGTCAGGGCCATGACACAGGAAGCATTGGAACTGGCGCTGACGCGGGCGGAGCGCGCGCTTGCCCGTATCGAACGAGTCGCGGAGCAGGTCGGCAGGCGCGGCGACGGCGAGGAGCGATTGCGCGAGCGGGTCCGCGCGGCCATCGCCGAACTCGACCACATCATCAGCAAGGTGGAGGCCTGACCGGTGGCGGAGATCGACATCGAGATCGCCGGGCGCCGCTACAAGGTCGCCTGCCGGGACGGCGAGGAACAGAACCTGCGCCATGCGGCCGAACTGGTGGACGCCAAGGGCCGCGAAGCGCTGGCCGGGCTTGGCGCACTGTCCGAGAGCCGCACCCTGCTGTTCGCCTCCCTGCTGCTGGCCGACCAGCTGATCGAAAAGCGCGGGGTCGCCTCCCCCATGCCGACGATGCCGCCCGACCCGCAGGTGGTCCGCCGGGTGGATGCGCTGGCAGAGCGGCTGGAGCGGCTCGCCGACAACCTTGAGAAAGAGGTCGCAAGCGCCTAGATAGGTGGGGACGGGTACTGCCTGGCACGCGCCTCATGAAATCCCTGAGGCTATTCCCGATCCATGGGGGCTGTCCCTGGTTGGGTCACTAGGGTCTCCTAGGGGCCCGGCACATATGGCTCCCACCTGACGTTACCGGCGTCAGAGGATTACAAGGCATCGACCTCATGGTGGTCCCGTCACCCTCCCCCTCCCTCGACAAGGCAGCCCTGCGTGCCGAGCTGCGCGCGCGCCGTCGCGATTATGCCGCCAGCCTTGCGCCGGACACGCGCAAGGCGATGGAGGATGCGCTCACCGCAGCGCTCGAGCCGTTGCTGTTCGCCGCCCGGCGGGTTGCCGCCTATCAGCCGATGAAGGACGAGATCAGTCCGCTTGGGGCGCTTGCCCGTGCCCGCGCGCTCGGCAAGGAGACGGCCCTCCCCGCCTTCGCCGCACGCGATGCCCGGATGACCTTCCGCACGGGGGAAGCGAATGAGGCCGGCCCGTGGGGGCTGCTCCAGCCGCCACTGTCGTCACCGCCGGTCGACCCCGACCTTGTCCTTGTTCCGCTGGTCGGCTGCGATACCAATGGTAATCGCATCGGCATGGGTCAGGGCCATTATGACCGCGCGCTGGACGGACTACGGCACAGCGCCCGGCTGGTCGGCATCGGCTGGGACTTCCAGATGCTTGCCGAACCAATCAACGCCGACCCGTGGGACCAGAGGCTCAACGCCTTCGCCTCGCCCGCGGGCCTGAGGGAGTTCAGCGCCAAGTGAACCACGAAGAACAGCCCCGCCCCCGGCCCGCCGCGGGTGTCTTCATGATCATCGGGATCATCATCGTTTGGGCGATCCTGGTCGCTTCCGTGTCGGACACGGTGACCCGCTGGCCAGCGCTGGTTCAGCTCGTTTTCTACATGGTCGCAGGGATCGTCTGGATCCTGCCCCTGCGTCCGATCCTTCGCTGGAGTGAGACCGGCCGATGGCGGGCGGACCCGCCGAAACCTTGATTTTGCGAGCTGCATTAGCTAACTCATACACCCTTCCATGACCTCTCTGATCGCCCCTTCCGACCGGCCTGGCCCGGCCCAGCACGTCTTGAGCCTGCTTCGGACCCGCCCGCGTGAGAGCGCCGGCGCGGGGCTGCTGGCGCTGGCCGCCTGCCTTTCGGTGGCGGCCTTCGCGAACGACAGCCGGGCGCTGCCGGTGCGGGCGCAGGCCTCGGCTGCTGCAGTGGCTCCGGCCGTTCAGGGGATGACTCCGTTCGCCGTTCGCGAGATCGCGCCGGGGGACGCGCAGAAGTTGAACGCTGCCATGCCTCTTGCCGGAGGGCCGAACCCGGCGGCCATGCCGTTCGTGCTCGAGGCGGACGCCGCGACCTACAATCGCGCTCTCGAGTGCCTCACCCAAGCCGTCTATTACGAGGCAGCCCGCGAGCCCGAGGAAGGGCAGCGGGGCGTGGCGCAAGTCGTGCTCAATCGCATGCGCCACCCGGCCTATCCTTCCAGTGTCTGCGCGGTGGTCTACCAGGGCGCGGAACGGCGCACCGGCTGCCAGTTCAGTTTCACCTGTGACGGTTCGCTCGCCCGTGCGCCGATGCGAGACTATTGGGACCGGGCCCGCCGTGTGGCCGATGAGGCCTTGAAGGGCCATGTCGCCGCGTCGGTCGGAAATGCCACGCACTACCATGCCGATTATGTCGCCCCTTACTGGGCGCCGACGCTGACCAAGAATGCGGTGATCGGGGCGCACATCTTCTATCGCTGGCGGGGCGGCTGGGGTCAGCCCGATGCCTTCACGCAGAAGTGGGCCAGGCGGGAGAGCGATCCTGCCCTGCTACGCAGCGCTGCGCTTGCGGCAGAAGCGCGCTTCGCTGCTGCAGCGCCCGAGCCGCAGGAAGTGACCACCATCGCAGAGGCGCGCCAGAACCTTCCGCCGGAACTTGCCAAGCTGGTCGAGCCGGAGATCGCCGCGGGTGGCGGCAAGCGCGTGGCGCTGCGCCTGGAGGCGCGCAGGCGGGTCGAGGAAGCCACGCGTGAGGCAAAGCCGGCCGCGGCCGGGTCGAGCAGCCTCAACTGGGGCCTGACGGGCGCCCAGGCCGGCGAAGCGGAGCAGACGCCGCTTGGGCGCAAGCCAGCGCCGCCTTCCAGCGCTTCTGCGGCGGGCGGAGCTGCTCCCAGCGCCTCCGAATAAGCGCAGGTCGGCGGCAGCCGCTCGGGGGCGGCCTGGCGGCATTGCCGCAGCTTCAACGATAACAGGAAATGGCGCGAGTGACGGGGCTCGAACCCGCGACCTCCGGCGTGACAGGCCGGCGCTCTAACCAACTGAGCTACACCCGCGTTTGGTGTGGGCGGCCAACTAGGTGACCAGCGCCGAAGCGTCAACAGCTATATCGCCCGGCGCGACGACTTTCCTGTTCTGACCCTTCTACGTCGGCTGCGGGGCGCTCGCCTCTTCCTCGTCATCTTCTTCCCCTGCATGGGTCAGAGTACCCTGCTCGAACAGGAAGCCGGCGATGTCGGGGGTACCCGCGGCGGCGAATACGGTCTTGATGATGATCAGCAGCGGAATGGCCAGCAGCGCCCCGGTCGTCCCCCACACCCAGGCCCAGAAGCTCAAGGACAACAGGATCAGCAGCGGATTGATCCGCACCCGCTTGCCGACCACCAATGGCGTGATCGCATTGGCTTCCACCATGTGCAGACCGACGAAGATCAGCGGCGGGAGCAGCGCAGTCCAGGGATCGGTGAAGCTGATCAGCCCGCCCAGCGCCAGCAGCACGCAAGCGGCGATCGGACCAAGGTAAGGGATGTAGTTCAGCACCGCGACGATGCCGCCCCACATCAGGGGCGAATCCATACCCATCCACCACAGGATGCCGGCCACCAGCGCGCCCAGCGACACGTTGATGAGGGTGATGGTGCCAAGATAGGTCGACGTTGCCGCGACCACCTGCTGGATCACCCGGGCAGTGGTGAGCGCACCCTCGAAGCTGCCGCGGCTGGTGATGGTCTGCTTGCGCATGGCGGTCCAGCCGGAGAGGAAGAAGAAGATCACCAGCAGCGCGAAAAACAGCTGGATCAGCGCGTGCGGCGCGCTGGTGGTCAACAGGTCGAACATGCTGTTGGGGGTCTGGACCTGAACCGTGCGCGCGCCTGCGCTGCCCGAGCTCGGCAGCTGGTTGAGGATGCGATCGACGAAGCGTTCGAGGTCCTTGACCAGCGCCAGTAGCGGCTCAAGCGCCTCGCGGACCCGGCCGATCCGCTCGGGCAGGAGGGCGACCCAGTCGATCGCCGGAATGACGATCGACAGCAGCGCGAAGGCCATCACGGCGAGGAAGATGACCACGCACGACAGCGCCGCAAGCGCAGACGGCAGGCGGCGGCGCTCGAACCATTCGAGCAGCGGCACCAGGGCGATGGCGATCACCAGGGCGGCGGTGACCGGAAGAAAGAATTCCGCTCCGGCCCTCAGCGCGAAGGGGATGGCAAGAACCAGGCCGACACCCGCGATCAGCGTCAGCGAAGCGAGCAGGCGATCCCGCTTGATGGTGATGTGTTCGGCAATGACCGCCGCCTCATCCTCGTGGTGGTCGGGGTGTGAGGTTCGGGCGTCCATGCCGCCACTCTACTCAGGCCCGCGTCGCTCCGCCAGCACCCACCCCCGCCGCACGCAGGTGCGGTCCCAGCCTTCCGGTGATCGCCAGGAAGAACATCCGGAAATCGCTCCGAAGGCTCCACCACGGATAGGTGAAGGTCGCCGGTCGGTTCCTTTCCACGAAGAAGTGGGCAAACCAGGCAAAGCCATAGCCGGCGAGCGGCATGGCGAGCAGCCACCACCAGTTACCGGTGAGTCCCAGCGCCAGCGCGGCCAGGATGACCAGCGCCGTGCCGACATAATGCAGCGCGCGGGTCCGCGTGCCCGAATGCTCGCGCAGGTAGTGAAGCCAGAAGTCTTCGAAACGGGTGTAGATGCGCTCGGCCATGTCGGCAGCCTAACTCGCCCTCGCTTTGCCCTCAACCGGGTTCGGAGGGCGGAACGGTGGGCCCGGTCTGGTGCTCGCCCGTGACCCGCTCGACCGCCAGCCCGGCGGTCAGGCCATGGACCAGGGTGGAGAAGAGGATGGTGCCCGCGATGGTCGCCCACAACTCATACTCGTTGGTGAGCTCCACATGGTGCCCGGCATAGGCGAGGTAATAGATGGAGCCGATCCCGCGCACCCCGTAGAAAGCCACCACGGCCCGCTCGCGTCCGCGCATGATGGTTCCGGCGAGCGACAGCCACGCAGCCGCAGGTCTGATGACAAGGATCAGCACCGCAGCGATCAGGGCGTTGGCCGCGGTGAAATGCGGCCACAGCACCGGCAGAACCGCGCCCAAGCCGACCAGCAGGATGGCGGTAAGGGCGTGTTCCAGCGATTCGGAGAAGTCGTGCAGCCGCTTGTGGAAGTCATGCGAGCTTTCGGATCGGCGCAGTCTCAGGCCCGCGACGAAGGCCGCGATGAAGCCGTAGCCTTCAACCAGCTCGGTCGCTCCATAGGCAAGAAGGACGCCGGCAAAGGCGATCACGCCGCTTTCGGTGCGTGACAGCGCATTGTCCCGCGGCCAGTCGAACAGCAGCTTGCCCAGCAGCCAGCCCACCACCGCGCCCGACAAGGTGCCGACGGCGACGCGGTAGAAGACGTCGCGAAGCAGCCATTCCCCCGCGAGTTCCCAGCTGAGCATGCCGGCACCCGCGACCAGGATGCCGAGGTGGACGAATGGAAAGGCCAAGCCATCGTTGAGCCCGGCCTCGGTGGTCAGGGTGTAGCGAACCGGATGTTCGCCCCCTTCGAGAGGCGGCCCAACCGCGACGTCTGCGGCGAGCACGGGATCGGTCGGCGCCAGCACGGCGCCCAGCAGCAACGCGCCGGCAAAGGTCATGCCAGCCGCGATGGCTCCGAACAGGGCAAGCGCCGCAATGCACAGTGGCATTGCGATGAGCAGCAGCCGAACCGTCGGCATCCACTGCTTGCGGCCAACCAGCCGATCGATCCGCAGCCCGGTGCCGAACAGGCCGACGATGACGCAGATCTCGGCCATGATCTCCCACCCGCGCGGCTCAGCGACGGGATCAAGGGTGGCGCGCACCTCGTCAAACGGGAGAAAGGCGAGAAAGCCGACAATGATCAGCAGCGCGGACGCTGCCGGCTCCCGCCCCGAGATGAAGCGGGGCAGCCAGAAGGCGATAAGGATGGCCAGGCCGACGCCGGCAAGACCGATGTGATAAGTTTCAAACCCGAACATGTCCGCCGCTCAATGCGCGGTGCCGCATGCTTGTTGCGTCGGTGCATCGACCCGGATGCCGAGCGCAAAGAAGGGGAGGCGCAATCGCCTCCCCTTCCGTGTGATCAACGCGCGTGTCGCTCAGGCCAGCTTGAGCCTGGCGTTGGCACGACGCTGACGGCGCATGGCCGCACCGATACCGCCGAACCCGAGGAGCATCATCGCCCAGGTGCCCGGCTCCGGCACTGCCGCCGCGAAATTGAACGAGCGCGATCCGAACGCTCCGGTGGCGGTGACGTTGTCGGCATAGCCGACGAAGCCGGTGCCCGATCCGCTGCCATTGCCAACGCTGAGGCCGCTGACGAAGGCGCTGTCCGTGTAATAGGACGAGGCGGCCCAGCCGGCGATGGTGTTGAACACATAGCTGCCGGGCTTGGTCGGATCGAGCGTGGCGCCTTCACCGGCGACGAAGCGCCAGAACAGCGCATTGGGATCGCTGGTGTACCAGGTGTCGAGGTCATAGAAACCGGCGCCGGCGCCATTGGCGTCGTTGTAGGCGGCTTCCCAGATCAGCTCGGACCGCGCGCCACCGTCCTGCAGCAGGAGCCGCAGCGCCGGAGAGGCATTGCCGTTCGGGCCGGCATTCTCGACCATGAATTCGAAGTTGAGCGTGCTCACTTCGCCGATAATTTTCATTTTTTTCATGGCGCTCGGAACTACTTCGAACTTGCCGAGTTCTTGCGCCTCAATGTTTCGCAGGGGTAGCGAAACTTCGCAGATATTTGCCCCCGCAGACGGAAGTGCCCGCCAGGGGTGCCGTGCGCTTGAGTCTTGCGGATGGTGCCCCCGGTCCGACTCGAACGGACACGTCTCTCGACAACCGATTTTGAGTCGGTCGCGTCTACCATTCCGCCACGGGGGCACGGCTCGGGTCCTAGGCCAAGGCCCGCAGCGGGGCAAGGTTGAGCCGCATGGTTGCGGCGCATGCGGTTACCGTCTCGGCCAGCCCTTCCGCATGACCTCACTGCCCAAGGCTCAGTTGCGTGGTGCGGCCTGACGGTAACTCAGCGCCTCCGCAACATGGAGGCGTCCCACCGTTTCCGCCCCGCCGAGGTCGGCAATGGTGCGGGCGACGCGCAGCACGCGGTGGTATCCGCGTGCCGACAACCGCATCGCCGCCGCCGCATCGGCGAGGAGCTTGCGGCCAGGCTCGTCGGGCATGGCGACCTGGTCGAGCAGCTCGCCGTCGGCCTCCGCGTTGGTGCGTGCTCCCCCTCCCTCATAACGCCGGGACTGCACCGCCCGTGCCCGCGCCACTCGTTCCGCCACGGCGGCACTTCCTTCGGTCGGGGGCGGCAGTGACAGGTCGGCGGCGCTCACCCCGGCGACTTCGACATGCAGGTCGATCCGGTCGAGCAGGGGACCGGACACTCGGGCCTGGTAATCGGCGGCGCAACGCGGAGCGCGGGCGCAGGCCCGCGCCGGATCGCCCAGGTACCCGCAGCGGCACGGATTCATCGCCGCCACCAGCTGCACCCGCGCCGGGAAGGTCAGGTGGCTGTTGGCGCGTGCCACGCTGACGGTGCCGGTTTCCAGCGGCTGGCGAAGGCTGTCGAGCACGGCACGCTGGAACTCGGGCAATTCGTCGAGGAACAGCACGCCGAGGTGGGCGAGGCTGATCTCGCCCGGCCGGACCTTCAAGCCACCGCCGACCAGCGCCGGCATGGAGGCGCTGTGATGGGGCGATCGGAACGGCCGGCTGCGCTTCATCTGCCCGCCCTCCATCTCGCCCGCGACGGAGGCGACCATCGATACCTCTAGCGCCTCGGACGGGGTGAGTGGCGGCAGGATGCCGGGCAGGCACGACGCCAGCAGCGACTTGCCGGCGCCTGGTGGCCCGCTCATCAGCAAATTGTGCCCGCCGGCCGCCGCGATTTCCAGCGCGCGCTTGGCGACTTCCTGGCCCTTGACCTGCCGGAGATCGGAGCCCCGCACGGGCGCCTCCGCCTTGCCGGCCGGCGGCGCGGGGAGCAGCGTCGTGCCCTTGAGATGCGCCAGCAAGGCGATGAGGTCAGGTGCCGCGAGCACTTCCACCTCCCCCGCCCAAGCCGCCTCCGCCCCTTGCGCGGCAGGGCAGATGAGGCCCTTTTCCTCGCTCGATGCCTGCAGCGCTGCCAGCAGCACGCCGGGCGAGGCGTTGATGCGCCCATCCAGCGACAGTTCGCCTACCGCCACATAATGGCTCAGCGCCTCCGCATCGACGGCACCGACGGCGGCCAGCAGCCCGAGCGCGATCGGCAGGTCGAAGTGGCTGCCTTCCTTGGGCAGGTCGGCCGGCGACAGGTTGACCGTGATGACCTTGGGCGGGAGCGCGAGCCCGATGGCGGTTAGCGCCGCCCGCACTCGCTCGCGGCTTTCCGCGACCGCCTTGTCCGGCAGTCCAACGATGACGATTGTTGTGCAACGTCAACTGTCGCTACAATGCCGTTAAGATGGACCACAGCACACCCAACCTTCCCTCAAGAGACTTCGATGTGACGGAGGTCTTCTACGCGAAGCTTGGGTTCGAGCAGGGCTGGAGGGATGATGGATGGATGATCCTCAAACGGGGCGAGCTAACGCTGGAGTTCTTCCCTCATCCAGACCTCAAGCCCTTCGAGAGTTGCTTTAGCTGTTGTTTGCGCCTCGACGACCTCACCGGCTTCTACTCGGCTTGTCTGAGCGTCGGCGTGCCGGAACAATGCTGGGGCCACCCTCGCGTTCAGCCACCACAGCTTGAAGAGAGTGGCCTGACAATTGCGGCGCTGATTGATCCCGATGGCACTCTTCTCCGGCTCATCCAGAACTGAGCCTCGGAACAGGTCAGGACGGGCAACACGAAGCTGACTCTCCGGTCGCCCTTGCTTCCTGTATCGGCGGGCAAGGAACGTCTGCGTAGGAGCAAAACACGCAGCAGTCGCCTTTAAGCGGTCGCAAGACCACGCTGCAATGTTTGCAATCGTAGAAGAATTGGCAGGCGTTGGTCGGCATTGTCTCCTTGCTGACGCCACCACATTCAGGACACGTGAGCGTTGACGATAGCTCTGGCGTCACTGGAATAAGTCCATCAGCGGGGCTTCGATGAGCGGGAAGACGGCGGCCAGTCCCACCAGAAGAGAAGCGATTACAAGAAGCGGAAAAGTCGAACGAGCAGGCGGCTGACAGTCCGCACCAGCCGAGCACATCTTCCGCCGTTTGACGTAGAAGAACCAGCCGACCGCCACCGCGAGCAGACCAATGGCAGAAAGAGGCGCGTGCAGGGGGCCGAACACTGCGAGACCCGATACCCCTACTCCTACGCTTGCCAACGCAAGTGGCAGAACACAGCACGCTGCCGCCGCACTCACCCCACCTAAGCTGGTCAACGCGCCTACGGCTGCAAAAACTTGATCCCGCTGCAAAGTCGTCATCCCTGATGTCTGGCCACGACCTGCCATAGCACCGGTTGACCCGCTTGCCATTGAAGACCGTCCTCCCCTCGATAACGATTGTCGTGCCACGTCAACCGGACAGATGAGCACGCACGAACGGCTACTCTCGCGCGCGATGACGTCGGTGGCGGAAGTGCCTTAACCCTCAGGCTGAGCCAATGAGCACTCGTGCTGTTTCCCAGATTTCCTCATACGCTTCGATCTTCATTCTTCCGGCGTCGCCATCCAAGCGAGACAAAGAAGCGGGAGACCGCTGCGCGAGTGCATTGAAAGACTGTGTCGCAATCCAAGCCTCTTGCCGATCCACTTGAATGGATCGGTCGTGCAGGCTGCGCTTTGGAGCTACCCTAACCTCAAGCGGTCGCGACACGTCGTATTGTGTCAGCCAACGAGTGACTGCTGGCGCGAGCGTCGGTTTCACGTTCGCCTCATCTGCAAGGAGACGGACCGCAACACCCTCAGGAACGAGAAGGGCAAAGTCGCATATCTCGACACCCATGTAAGGGTCCACGAGCAACACACCCCGTTTGCTTTCGCTCAGTATCTTGGCGACAGCCGAAAAAGCATCGAACTGATTTCCGGCCGCGATGAACGCGCCTTGCGCCGACGAAGGCGCTCGAAGCTCCGCCCAAGCTAACGCGCGAAATAGTATGCTCTTAATCTCGGATGCCGCATGCTTCTGCATCGTAGAAGCTGCCAATCGTGTTGTATGGGTTTTCAAGGCCACCACGTCCACTAATTCGCCCGTTTCCCGAACAAGTGCGGCCAGTCGTGCGAGCCACTTATGCGTGTCGTCGTTCACCGGTTCGGTGAGGTCCGGAATGGTGTTCAGAAGGACTTGGAGATGGCCATAAAGAGCCTCATCGTCGATGCTACGCAAGCTCGATAGTCGGGCCATATTCGTCTCACTCTAAATAACGGATGAGGATACATGAGATCGTAGCTGACACGTCGTCAGCGGACAAAGCACGGAAAGAGGCTGAGAAGGCGCGAAAGGCACGCGACAAGATTGCGATTGCACAAAGGAAGAGAGCCGAAGCTTCAAGGCACTACCAAGATCAGATGCGCAGGGCCGAAGACTCCCCTTCTAAGCGCTCGCAGGCGGGGCAGCGCTACCAAGACACACTGAGAAGCGCAAACGACGCTCAGCGGGCCGCTCAGGCCCGTCTACGGACGCCGTGACGAACTGGAATAATGCAGCGCAATCACCGCCTGTCGTATCCTGCGGCATGGAAGAGAAACTGAACGTCAGGGCGCGGCTTGAGCGTCTCAAGAGCGAATTGAGGAAGGGGATCAACCCCACTGACTGCATGCTACTGGCACGTCTCAATGCCTGTGGGATCGAGGCGAATGGACGTTACCGCTGCCGCACACCCGCCTGCTACCGGTGTAGGTGCATCAATCGGCGCAAGCAGGAACGCGAAACTGTTCAACTGTTTGGCGAGCTACGGAACGAGGATGTCGCTTGGATAACGGTCGTGCTGGGCGCAGCTTCGGACGTGAGCGAACTGACGTGGCACGTCGCAAAGGGCCGTCAAGACACTCGGAACAGCTTCAATCAGGCGCGGCGCGACTCCTCTTCTTGGAACGGCACGCACCTGAAGGCTTGGTTCGAATTCGATGCCGTAAGCGTCACACACCTTCCCTTGTTGCCGTTGCAGAGGAAAGAGCTTGTAGGGTCGCTCGCCCCCATGGCTACAGATCAAAGCCAGCCCATTTGGCTACCGACATGGCACGGCCTCATGAAAACGAATGGAATTTCCGCTGAAGAGGTTGGCGCAAAGTTGCGTCGGCAGTGGAAGCTGCCCAATCAGATCGATGTTCGCCTGCTGGATATGAAGAAAGCGCTCGTCGCCAATCTCGAAAACCAAGCTGGCTACGCCAACAAGTTCCACACGACCACGACACTCTTAGGCGGCTATCGGGAACCATGGCCGGTGGCATGGGAAAGCAAGCTGTTCGGCTGGATCGATGCTGCTCCGAGAAATCCGTTCGAGTCTGTCCGCTTCTCGATCAGTCCGCGTGCCCCCAAGCCTGTAGCGCTGACTAACAGCAAGCCTGTTGAGGTCTTGGAGCCTATGCCCTTCATCCTCTCATCTAACAGTTTTCCTATGTATAATAATACTGGGGGATGGGCGTGAGCATGATAGCGCTCCTGATAGCCAACCCAGCCTTGCAGCGGATCAAGGCGCGCGGAGCCTTCACGACCGCCACGACCGTCACCTTACGTCGTTGGCAAGATTTAGAGGGTGCAAGTTGGTGGTGCGAGCGACACTGGCAGGAGAGCAACCGCCCCTATCGAAGGCGGGTCCACGTCGAAGATCACACCGCAACTTTCGAGTTCAGTTCTACTGAGGCGGCAATGGAATTCCTGCTCACTTATGGTTCGCATGCGAAGGCCGGTACGTGATTTAAGTGCCCGACTTGCGCCGGTTGTCTTCCTTACAAAGCATCTTGCAGTTGGTTGCGGCTGTCTTGCCTCCCTCGTGCCAAGGTGTGACGTGGTCGGCTTCCATCTCTGAGATGTCGAACTGCTCGCCGCAAACGGCGCATACCCCGTCCTGACGCTCGTATGCTTCGCGACGCTGATTGGGGGTGAACGCGCGGATGTTTAAGTGTCTTTCCTGCCGATTCAGAACGTAGGTGTAGATGCCCTTTTTATTTGTGACATCCTCGTCGGCCATCAATCGTGCGACTTCCGCTTCGAGCTTAGCTGAGTCGTGGTTCTCAGTGCCGAACTGATTGTAGAGTCTTCCCCAAGCGACCCCCTTCATCTCCCCGCGGTAACGTGGGAAAGTTGTCTTCACCCAGTTAATGACGCTGCTGAAATATAGCCACAGCGCGTTGGCATTTGGCTGACTCTGTTGCGCCGACATGTAAGCTTCCACGTCGCCGTCTTTTGACGCCCACTTGATCGCCGTCTCAAGATAGTCTTGCCGATTGACAGCACCACTCAAGTAGCTGCTTGCCAGCCCATACGCGGGGCAGTTGTTCTTGCTAAAATACCGCTTGGCGTCGGATACCCACGGGCCGTGATAAACGGCATTTAGAAGCTCCTGCTCCGTAAGCTCTTCGCCCGCAATGTTGATCGTCTTGAACCATTCAAGCTTTTCGCTGTCCTCTCCGCTGCACAGATAAACCATGAGCTTGTAGCCCAGCAGCCTTTCCTGCTCGTCTGATTGCAGGTTGTGAAACGAGCGCTTCTCAGGGAATTTGCCGTATTGGACGAAAAAGTCCCCCTCCACGTATTGGCAGATGGATATGGTGCGCTGCTGTCCGTCGATCACTTCGAAGCGACCATCGTCGCGGACAGCCCAATACATCACGTTGAGAGGATAGCCTTTGGAAGCCGTGTCGATCACGGCATCGCGCTGCTTGTCGTTGTAAATGAATTCTCGCTGATAAGGTGGACGTATGTCCAAAGCACCATCGTAGGCGACCACGCCCGCCTCGTCGTTGTCCGCATAGCCACGGACGAGTTCGCCAATGGAAATCTCTTTGAGTTCGATTTTCATGCCGCCCGCTTTCTGATTAGAAGGCGAGCATACATCGCCTGATAATTGCCATCTCGCTTGATCACACCGCGAGCGTTCAAATCGTTTGCATTGGCGACCTCAGACTTCTCATATTTCTTGGTTCGCAGCCCAGAAGAATTGGCTCGGTCCATGATGCCGAGAATCTCGAATTGCTCTGGATTGTATTTGTTCAGAAATGTGATCGGGACCGCCATGATACCGTCGTAATCACAAGGGATTTCGTTGGTTTTGGACACTTCGATTGCGTCGTAGTTGTCGTAGGAAGGGTATTCCTCATCGTTTTATGATCGATACAGAATTAGCTCTTCGTGGCGTTTCGGATTGTCCAAGTTTGTAAACCAACACGTGTTGTTCATCGAGACAATGCGATTCCCATCTTCGTCCACTCGTGCCTCTGTGCCATGTAGAGGGTAATGAGGTGGAACAATAAAGCCGGAAAAGTTTCGATTGCTGTTCACGCCGATCCATAACTGATCACTCTGGATCAGCTTGAATATCTCCTTGTAGGTTATGGCGTTCCACGTTCCGATGATAAGGAACTTCTTCTTGTATTTCACAAGCTGGGCGACGTATTCCCGAAACAGCGAAAATGGTGGATTAGTGACTACGATGTCGGCCTTTTCAAGAAGCGCTATGCACTCTTCGCTTCGAAAGTCACCGTCGCCCTTGAGAGGCTTAATGCCAATCTCTGCGGGGTCCGGAACACGATTGTTGTTCTTGTCGCCTTCATATTCAAGGTAAATCGCGGATTCGTGCTCCCTCCTGCTGAACAACTCAGCATCTTGGTTCTTATAGCACGTCGTAACGAGCTTTTTTAACTGCAATCGCTCAAAGTTATATGAGAAAAAGTGAAAGAAGTTACTGATCCTTGGATCATCGCAATTGCAGAATATCACCTTACCCTTGAAGTGATCTCTATAATGGCGAAGCTCTTTCTCTATGTCCGATAGAACGGTATAAAACTCGTCACTCTTGGACGTTTTTGCCTGTTGCATCAGCTTGTTCGTAGCAACTCTGGGCATGCTCTCCGTTCCGTTAGCTCTGGGTGTTCAGCACAGCACATCATGCAAGCGGAGCAAGCCTTCATGCAAGGTGCCGAGAGAGGCTTGGAAGGACGAGCTTACCGTTGCGGCCACCACGCCAAGTCACACTGAGGTGTGCCCTTTCGTGACCTTCCCCTGTTACACCGACGAGGGTCAATCGTTGTAACAATAGGGTTGTCTTTGCGTTTTTGTTACGCTAATAGGATCGGGTAGGCCCAAAAGTTACAAGGGATCAGAATGGCTCGCATCGGATACGCAAGGTGTAGCTCGTCGGATCAGAACTTTGACACTCAGGTTGAGCGCCTCCGCGCCTCAGGCTGTGACATCGTGCGCGCTGAGAAAGTCTCAGGGAAAAGTCGCGAGGGTCGTGATGAGTTGGCGACCATCATGGACTTCATTCAACCGGACGACGAGCTTGTTTGCGTGAAACTGGATCGGCTTGGGCGCTCCACTCGTGACGTGCTGAATCTCGTGCACGAACTGGAATCGAAAGGCGCGGCGCTTACGATCCTCGAACCGGCATTCAGCACCAAGGACGCCGCTGGCTCGATCCTTGTGACCGTCCTTGGGATGGTAGGCGAACTCGAACGAGATTTCTTGCGCAGCAGGCAAGCGGCGGGGATCGCTGCTGCTAAGGCCAAAGGCGTATACAAGGGCCGTAGACCGTCCGTCCCTACTGACCGCATCCATGAGATGAAAGCCAACGGCTCGAGCCCAACCGCCATCGCCCAATCACTCGGCATCAGTCGCATGAGCGTTTACCGCGCTTTGAGGGAGCCTTGTAAGCACTCGTAATTACGCTGCAATCCGCGTCCGAGGATAGTGAATACCCACACTCGTCGGCTTCTTAGCCTCGGATTCGATCCGTGAAGCGGCGCTCCGAAGATACGTCTCGTCCAACTCAATCCCCACGAAGTCACGACCTTCGCGAACCGCTGCGACACCAGTGCTACCCGATCCCAAGAATGGGTCGAAGATCGTCTTGGCATCCGTGACCGCAATCGCTTGCTGCGGCAGACCGACTGGGAACGGCGCAGGGTGGTCGTTGCCAAAATCGGGCTTGATGTTCCAAACATCCTTTACGCCACCAGAGCCTTTCAGTTTCCTCCACTGCTTCTTTGCGATGACAACGATCCATTCGTGCGTCGGCAGGAAGAACGACTGGTTGAAGCAGAAGCCGTGCTGGCGATTCCAGATGATGATTTGCCGGAGGTTGCCGCGCAACTCAGGTGGCAAGAGGTCAGTCGGCATTTGCAGCGTGCCGCCAAGGCATCGAGGCTTGTGCTGGTAAAAGATTGCACCAGCGTCCGACGTGAGACGCCAGACTTCGCGCAACACTTCCTGCTGCCAAGCCACATAATCATCGAAAGCCATGCAGTCGTCGTAAGACTGATATCCATGCTGGAGCTTCGCATTCTTCCAACTGCCACGACCGATGTTGTTGGCCTTCTTCGCTTGCCCGCCCGTACCAACGTTCGACAGATTGAAGGGTGGACTGAAGAACGAGAGGTCCATCGACGCAGACGGCAGGGTAGCCATCACGTCGAGGCAGTCACCAAGGTGAAGTTCGATTTGGGTCGATGCTTTATCCATGAGCGAATTATGCTTGTTCGATGAGATTCTACCGACGACGTGTCGGTTTGATTGTCGGTTTTGTAGGGAGCCGTTTAGGCAGGCCAGATGTCAGACCCAGACCGGTTTATCAGCCTCCTCAGAAGACAGCAGACGAAGGTCGCACATGCGCAATCGTTAATGCCCGTCTTCCGTGAATGCGGACACGAACTTGGGCGCTGGGCATCTTTACGCGACATCGCTGCATGGCTTGAGGCGCGAGGGGTCAAACCATCGCCGCGCGGCGCAGGAAAGTGGACCGCTCAAACAGTCAAAGAGTTCGTCGCGAACATGGATGGCGACGAGCCAACCAGCAGCGCGGTGTGCGGTGATCGCCGCCGTGGCGAGGGTATGCGGATCGCCATCTCCCGTGAGCTATGGAAGGCGAGAATCGCTCTTGATGTGAAGTTCGGATTGGGCACGGGAGACGAGATGGCAACGCAGGTTGAACAGCATTGCACGACCCTTCTGCTGACGGCCCAGAAGGTTCGTAGCGCCCTCCACCGGTAGGGCGCTGAAGCGCGCCTTAGTTCATGCGGCCTTGCACGATGTGAGACGACGAAAGATTGCTTCCGCGCCCTGTGGCGGCTGTCGCAGAGGATGAAGCATGTTGACGTGGTGGAAGCTACCATCTCGCTTGACCATCACCAGACCGGCTCCGGCCTTGAAATTGATAGTAGCGGTTACTTCACTGAAGGTGACACACTCAATCAACGCGCGGAGGCTTATCTGCACCTTGCGCCGGATCGCGATGCGCTCTTCGTAGCTGCCTCGCTCCATCTGCTGACGAATATCGGCGATGCGCGCGATGTGGGCAGCACTGCCAGTGCGACCGCTTGCCTGTCCACGTTGCTGCCGCAGAGCCTCGATGCTTCCACCAAGCTCCTTGGCAGCAATGCTCGCTCTTCGGGCACCGTTGCGGGCAAGTTCAAGACCGCTATCAGCATATTCCTCGAACAGACGCTCTGCCCGCCTTGTAAGCAAGTCGCGCTCCCGCTCTCTCTGAGCGATGAGGTTGGCAAGGCGGGCGACCTCACCGCGATTCGCAAAGGCAGCATCGTCCATGGCAAGGTGCAGGACGCTATCAAGAAGCGCACTTTCAAAGCGCTGGTAGGACCATGAGCGTCGGTTCTCGCAGGTCTTCACTTTGCGGAGGACATTGCTGCACTTGAAGTGGCTATCATCGACCGTGCGCACATAGACGGTGCCGTTCACCGTCTTTGTGCTTCCTGCCCTGCCCTTCATGGCATAGGTCATAGGCGCGTTGCAGCATGAGCAGGTCACCAGACCACTCACGAGATTGCCCACCCGCTCAGTCTTGTTGTTGCCACGGCTGCGCTCCATGCGGTGCACAGCATTCTGCTGCACACGCTCGAATAGCGCGGCATCAACAACGGCGGGGAAGTAACCCTGAATTGGCTCACCACAGGGCACCCGCTTGCCATCCACGGTAGAGCAGGGCTGGCACTCACCAATGACGGAGCGGCTGCTGAGCATGCGCACGATGAAACTGTGGTGCCATCCACGGCTGTCCTTGCCCATGTTGGTCCATTTAGGGATGCGCTCGCTGTTTAGCGCCTTGGCGATGGCAATAGTGCCCATGCCCCCATCTGACATAGCGAAGATGCGACGAACCAGCGCAACACGCTCCTCGTCTTCCGCCCACTTGCCATTCTCGATTTTGAGCCACTTGGGACCATTCTTGGTCATGATGCGGCCCTCCGTGCGGGCCTTCTCACGGTTAATGGCCTTGGCGTCGCGGACGCGCTTAGCTTTGTTCTCACTCTCAGTGCGCGCCATTTCAGACTTAATGAGCAATCGAAGCAACATGTCGATCTCCAGCCGAGCATCGGGTTCGATCTTGATGTCGTCGCGGTAGCTCACGATGCGAACGCCATTACGGACGAACGTAAGGACGAGGGGCAGGGCTTCTTCGAAGCCTTGGCGTGAGAAGCGATCAAGGAACTCAACGATGATGGTCTTGCCGCGAAGGTCGCCAGCGGCGGCACGTCGTTCAAGCACCGCAAGACCTGCATCTCCCTTCCGGTTGCTGCCCTTGAAGGCGCTGAGCGCCTTGTCAAAGACCTCTTCCTCGACGCTCAATTCAAGGCGAGCCGCTTCCTTGCGACCATTACCAAGCTGGCGTTCGATGCTGGTGCCCTGACCCTGAGCACCTGAGGAATAGCGGGCATAGATGATGGCGTGCATTGTGGTGTCCCTCTGAAGAGGGCGCACCAACTAAAGCAGTCTTCCAGTGATAAAACTTGCGCCGATCCAAACTTCGAGGAACACCCGCCGCTTCATCGCCAGACGGTGCTCAGGGTGCGCCGACTTGACGGTGCACACTAAGTACGAAGCGCGGAATGCCCGTGGACAGCTGGACCTGCACCTCGACCGTACGCGCTTCCAGCCCGAGATAGGCAACGGTGGACACGATCGCGACCATCAGCCGCGAGCCGCCGTCACCAGCAATGAACGATGCAAGAAGCCCCCTAGCTCGGCAAACCGGAGGCTAGGGCCTTTACGGCCGGCGAGCAAGCACACCCTTGCCGCGGCGTCTTAGGCACCTACATCACCTCCGATGACCTTTGGGTCCCGCCTTCTCGCCCTTCGCGATACGCGCCTCGCCCAGAGCCTGCTGTTCGCGCTTGGCATATTTCTGCTGTTCGTCGCAGCGCCGCTGGCCAGCCCCCTGCCGGGCCCCGGCGGGACCTTGCTTGCGGTGGCCGGACTCACCCTGATCCTGCGAACCAGCCTGTGGGCCAAGCGGCGCTATGTTCGCTTCAAGCGCTGGCAGCCGAGGGCCGGAAGCTGGTTCGACTGGGGCCTGCGCCGTGGCAGCGCGCGGAGGCGAGAAGTTCTGCGCAAGGAACGCGAGCGGCAGGACGCCCCTCCCCCTTCCGAAGTGCCGCGCACCGATGACCCTCTCCCCAAGGCGGGCTTCGAGCTTGCGCCGATCGATCCTACTCCGGCAGAGGTGGTTCCGGCTGAGGCAGCGGCGGCTGCCGAGCCCCCGCGGCATTGACTTGCATGGCCACCTTGCGTATCGGCCCACCAAGCAATGCGGCTGCCCCTGATTGGGCGGCCCTTTTTGTTCCAAACGACGAATCTGATCTTACTTTCGAGGCAATGAGCGATGAAGCGCACTTTTCAGCCCAGCAATCTCGTCCGCAAGCGGCGTCACGGCTTCCGCACGCGCTCGGCGACGGTTGGCGGCCGCAAGGTGCTGGCGGCTCGCCGCGCCCGCGGTCGCAAGAAGCTCAGCGCTTAATCACCCTTACCAAGCGCGCTGATTTCCTGGCCGCGAACAGCGGCCGGCGCGCCGCCATGCCTGGCTTCGTGCTGCTGGTCCGGCCACGCGGTGACGGCAGCGAGCAGATGCGCATCGGCTATACGGTCAGCAAGAAGGTCGGCAATGCGGTTGTGCGCAATCGCATGAAGCGACGTCTGCGGGCGCTTGCCACCGAAGCTTTGCCTGATGGTGGCGTGCGCGGTGCCGATCATGTGCTGATCGGGCGTCAGGCCGGGATCGAGCGCGACTGGGCGTTGCTCCGGCAGGAGCTTGCCAAGGCGCTGGGCAAGGTCTCCCGATGATCGCCCGGCTGCTGATCCTGGCCGCGCGTGGGTGGCAGCTTGGCCCAAGCGCCATTCTTCCCCCTTCCTGCCGCTTCACGCCCTCCTGCTCGGCCTATGCAATTACCGCCTGGGGTCGCTATGGGGCACTGCGCGGAAGCTGGCTCGCCTTGCGAAGAATCGGCCGCTGCCATCCCTGGGGGGGCCAGGGTCACGATCCGGTCCCGTAAGGCCCGAACCGATGTACGAGGACATGGACTGAAGTGAGCGACGACACCCGCAACATGATCCTCGCCATCGTGCTGAGCGCCGCTGTGCTGCTCGGCTGGGGCCTGCTGTCCGAGCGCTTCTTTCCGCAGCCAAAGCCGGTTGCAACGGCGACCAAGAGCGGCGCCGCCACCCAGCAGGCCGGGCCGGCGGGCACGCCCTCTGCTCCGGCCGCGGCTGCGCAGGCTCCTGCCCTCACCCGCGCCCAGGCGCTTCAGGGCGTGCCGCGCGTGCGGGTCGAGACGCCCAGCCTGCAGGGTTCGCTCAGCCTCAAGGGTGCGACCTTCGACGACCTGCGGATGGTTCGCCATACCGACCGTGTCGGCCGTGGTGCGCAGCCCGCCCGGCTGCTCAGCCCGGCCGGCGCCCCCGGCTCCTACTTCGCCCGCTTCGGCTGGACCGGCGAAGGCGTGGCGGTGCCCGACGCCAATACCGTCTGGACGGCGAGCGCGCCAACTCTCACCCCCGGCAAGCCGGTAACGCTGAGCTGGACCAACCCGACCGGGCAACGGTTCGAGCTCGTCGTCGCGGTTGACGAGGGCTATCTCTTTACCGTCACCCAGCGCGTGTCGAACCTCGGCGGCGGGCCCGTTGCGGTGCGCCCGTTCGGCCTCCTCAGCCGCGCCGGCAAGTCGCCCGATCCTGACGGCTGGACCCATCATGTCGGCCCGATGGGCGTGTTCGACGGCCGCGCCGAATATGGCGTCAACTACGACACCCTCGACGAGGAAGCTGCCGGCCAGCGCTTTTCGGGCAACAATGGATGGCTCGGTTTCACCGACAAATATTGGCTGACCGCCCTGGCCCCGGCGGGCGAGGCGCCGCTTAGCGCCAGCTTCCGCCGCGGCGCGGGCACCAGCTACCAGGCCGATTATGCACTGGAGCCGACGATCCTCGCCGCAGGCCGGGCGACGCAAGCGACCACGCACCTGTTCGCCGGCGCCAAGGAAAAGCGCTGGCTCGACGGCTACGAGGCTTCCGGCGCCCTGCCCCTCATCTCCGACTCGATCGACTGGGGCTGGTTCGAGTGGTTCATGCGGCCGATCTTCTCGCTGCTGATCTGGCTGTTCAACACCATCGGTAACTTCGGATGGGCGATCATCGCGCTGACCTTTATCGTGCGCCTGCTCATGTACCCGATCTTTGACCGCCAGTTCCGGTCCATGGCGGGAATGCGCGCCATGCAGCCGAAGATGAAGGAGATCCAGGAGCGTCACAAGGACGACAAGACCAAGATGCAGACCGAGCTTCTCGAGCTCTACAAGCGCGAGAAGATCAACCCGGCTGCCGGCTGTCTGCCCATCCTGATCCAGATTCCGGTCTTCTATGCCCTCTACAAGGTGCTGACCGTCACCGTGGAGATGCGCCACCAGCCGTGGGAGCTGTGGATCAAGGACCTGTCCGCGCCCGATCCGCTGACCCCGATCAACCTGTTCGGCCTGCTGAACTTCGATCCCCCGGGGCTGCTCCACCTCGGTGTGCTGCCGATCCTGCTAGGCATCACCATGTGGCTGCAGTTCAAGCTCAATCCCGCGCCCATGGACGACATCCAGAAGCAGATCTTCTCGATCATGCCGTGGGTGCTGATGTTTGCCATGGCGCCGTTTGCGGCCGGCCTGCAGCTCTACTGGGTGGTGTCCAACATCCTCGGCATTGCGCAGCAGAAGTACCTCTACTCCAAATATGATGCGGAGAAGATTGCGGCCCGGGCCGGCGTGGCGACGGCGAAGACCTGATGGACGGTCCTGATCCCGATCTCACAGAGCGCGCGCGCAAGCTGTTCGCGGGACCGGTCGAGTTCCTGAAGTCCGCGCCAGGCCTTGAGTTTCTGCCGGGTGCCGACGCACCGGAGATCGCCTTCGCGGGTCGCTCCAACGTGGGCAAGAGCTCGCTCCTCAACGCCATCACCGGCCGCAACAAGCTTGCGCGCACGTCCAATACGCCCGGTCGGACGCAGGAGCTGAACTTCTTCGACGTCGGTTCGCCGCTGACACTGCGGCTGGTCGACATGCCAGGCTATGGCTTCGCCGAAGCGCCACGGGACATGGTCAAGCGGTGGCGCTTCCTGGTCAACGATTACCTGCGCGGGCGGCAGGTGCTGAAGCGGGCGGTGGTGCTGATCGACAGCCGCCACGGCGTGAAGCCGGTCGACCGCGAGATCATGGAGATGCTCGACTCTGCCGCGGTCGGCTATCGGCTGGTCCTGACCAAGGCCGACAAGATCAAGGCGTCCGAACTGGCGGCAGTGATCGCTGCAACCGAGGCGGAAGCCCGCAAGCACCCGGCCGCCTTCCCGCAGCTGATCGCCACTTCATCCGAAAAAGGCATGGGCATCGCCGAAGTTCGAGCCGCAGTGCTCGAAGATGCGTTGAGCTAATTCAACCGCTAACGGAGACCCACTTGCTCAAGCTCATTCTCGGCAACAAGGCTTATTCCTCCTGGTCGATGCGCGGTTGGCTGGCGCTCAAGGCATCGGGCCTCGAGTTCGAGGAATTGGTGGTGCCGCTCTATGACGGCGGCTGGGACGAGCGGCGCGAGGGCGATGAGTTCGCACCCTCGTCGGGCAAGGTGCCGCTGCTATGGCACGATGACCTGGTGGTATGGGACAGCCTGGCGATTATCGAATATTGCGCCGATCTGACGGAGGTCACCCGCTTCTGGCCCGAGGAGCTTGCCGCCCGAGCGATGGCCCGTTCCATGGCCGCGGAAATGCACTCCAGCTTTGCCTCGCTCCGCCGCGAGTGCCCGATGAACGTGCGGCGCAACGTGCCCATGCCCGACCTCAGCCGCGAGACGATCGCCGACATCAACCGCATCCTCGTGCTGTGGGCGCAGGCCAGGGCCCGGCACGGCGGCGGCGGTCCCTTCCTGTTCGGCGAGTGGAGCGCGGTGGACATGATGTACGCGCCGGTCGTTACCCGCTTCCTTACCTATTCGATTCCCGTGCCTCCGTTCGCCCGCCAGTATATGTCCGACGTGCTCCGGCATGAGGACGTGGCGCAGTGGATCGATGCGGCACAGGACGAACCCTGGGTCATCGAACAATATGAAGGCGAGCAGGGAACCGCCTGACGGCCCGTTCGCTTGCCGAGGGTGCGTAAACTTATCCTTATCGCTGCGGTGTTTACCACCTCGGCCTGTGCCACCCCGAAGGAGCGGATCGCCGACAGCCTGGCCGGCTACGGCCTGGACGCCGCGCGGGCCGACTGCGTCGGCACGGAGTTGCAACGCAACCTGTCGCTCTCCCAGCTTCAGGAGCTTGGGCGTGCCGCACGCGCCTTTCGGGAGCGCGATCCCAATCCGTCGCGGCTGACGGTGGACGACCTGCTGCGCGTCGCCAGCCAGGTGAGGGACCCAAGGTTTCACTGGAAGTGGCGAAGGCGGCGGGTCGCTGCAACATCGCGCCGCTCGGCTTTGCGCCGGCCAAGTTCGAGAAGGATCAGGCCTGAGCCTGTCGAAAACCGGCGCTTGCTGCTAGCGCTTGGCCCATGCCTGCCATCGATCCCGTCGACCTTGCCGCCAAGCTGATCTCCGTTCCGTCGGTAACGCCCGCGTCGGGACCGGTCTTCGACGTGCTGGACGAAGCGTTGAGCGCGCTGGGTTTCACCGTTCATCGCTTCACATCGGGCGAGGCGCCCGACGGCCCCACCGAGAACATGGTAGCGATCCGCACGCGCGGACCGGGGCCACATGTCGGGTTCGCCGGTCATCTCGACGTCGTGCCGGCCGGCGAGGGGTGGGTGGGCAATGCCTTTACCGCCCGCATCGTAGACGGCCGCCTGATCGGCCGCGGCGCCAACGACATGAAGAGCGCAATTGCCGCCGCGGTCGCCGCCGTGTCGCAATTCGAGCAGCAGGCCGGCACCCTGTCCTTCCTCATCACCGGCGACGAGGAAGGCTATGCCACCCATGGCACACCGCGAATCATCGACTGGCTGAACGAGCGCGCGATCCGGCCGGACATGATCCTGATCGGTGAGCCGACCAGCGAGACGCGTCTTGGTGACACGGTAAAGATCGGGCGGCGCGGCTCGCTCAACTTCTGGCTCACCGCCAGGGGCGTGCAGGGCCATGTCGCCTACCCGCACAAGGCCGACAATCCCGTGCCTCGCCTGGCCCGGGTGGTGGCCGCCCTGTCGGCGCTGCACCTCGACGATGGAACCGAAGCGTTCCCGCCTTCCAATCTCGAGTTCGTCGCGCTGGGGACGCCAACCGCTGCGAGCAATCTCATCCCCGGCGAGGCAAGCGCGCAGGGCAACATCCGCTTCAACAACCTGCATACCGGTGATGAGCTCATCCGGCTGCTGACGAATACCGCCCGCTCGGTCGATCCGTCCTGCGAGGTGCGGACGCGCATTTCGGGCGAGGCCTTCCTGACCCCGCCCGGCAAGCTCTACGACCTCGTCACCGAGGCGATCCGGTCCGAATGCGGAATCGAGCCCGAGCTATCCACCGGCGGCGGGACGTCCGACGGTCGTTTCCTGATCAAGCTCTGCCCGGTGGTGGATTTCGGCCTTCCGAATGCAACCATGCACAAGGTCGGCGAAAGCGCCGCGCTGGCCGACATCGAGGTTCTGGCTCGCATCTATCGCCGCGTCTTCGAAGGCGGCCTCGCCGGCTAGGCGGCGCTGCGCCCTTCGCTGACGGCGTGGCTGGTCCAGGCGAGGAACTCCTGCTCCTTCATCGGCTCGGCGAAGATGAAGCCCTGGATCGTTTCGCAGCCCATGGCCCGCAGGATGTCGGCCTGGGCGACCGTCTCGACAGCCTCGGCGACCAGTTCGCATTCCACCCCGCGGACGAGTTGGATCACTGCCTGAACAACGTTCCGCGCTTGTTCGCTGCTCGTGATGTCGTGGATCAGCGACGGGTCCAGCTTGACCCGGTCGATCGGCAACTGACGAAGCCGAGCGATGTTCGAATAGCCTGTTCCGAAATCGTCAAGCGCGATGGTTGCTCCGTGGCGCCTCAGCTCCGCCATTTCCTCGAGGATCGCCTCCGAGCATTCCATGGCGGTGCTTTCGGTGATCTCGATCTCGATCCGATCAAGCGCAACTCCGGCTTCGGCGAAGATCTGCCGCAGGCGGGGGAAGAAGTCGTGACGGTCGAGCTGCCGCGGGGAGACGTTGAAGGCGATGCGCCGGGCGCCCTCCCCCGTTTCGTGCCAGCTGGCGAGCATGGCCGCCACTTCCGACATCACCCAGTCGCCGATCTGGTTGATCGCTCCGGTCTGCTCGGCAATCCCGATGAAATTGTTGGGCGGCACCATTCCGCGCACGGGATGCTTCCAGCGCAGCAGGGCCTCGGCACCTGTCACGGCTCCGCTCGCCAGGCTGAGCTGGGGTTGAAGCACCAGCAGGAACTCGTCGCGCTGTACGGCATCGGCGAGCGCCTTCTCGGTTTCCAGCCGATGCTGATGCTCTTCCGCAAGCGAGTCACTGAACAGGCAGTGCTGATGCCCCCCGCGGCCCTTGGCCCGGTACATGGCGATGTCGGCGGCCCGCATCAGCTCCTCAACGGACCGGCCGTGCCTGGGGCCGAGCGCAAGCCCCACCGATGCTCCAACATCGATGCTGTGGCCATGGAGCTCGAACGGCTCGCCAATTGCCAGAACAACGCGGCGGGCGACCCGCTCGGCCTCGGTATCCCCGGCGACATCCGGGAGGAAGAGGGTGAACTCGTCGCCGGCCAGCCTTGCCAGCAGGGGCCTGCGCGCCGCCCCCGCCGCTTCGCTGTTGATGAGCACCCGAAGACGGTTGGCGACCATCACCAGCAGCTGGTCGCCACGCGCGTGTCCAAGGCTGTCATTGACCGCCTTGAACCGGTCCAGGTCGACGAACAGCATCGCGGCGGTGCGCCCCTCCGCCCGGGCCAAAAGCCGCTCCGCCTCGGCACGGAAGTTGAGCCGGTTGGGAAGGCTGGTCACCGGGTCGTACATGCCCAGCGCCTGCGCATTGTCGATCGAGCTGCGGACTTCGGCGAACAGGCTGTCCACGGCCGCCGCCACCTTGGGCATGACCAGCCGTACCGCTTCCGGCGCAGGGCTGGTGAGGTCGCCCCCCTCCACCGCCAGCAGGCGATCGCGCAAGGCGGCAAGCGCCCGCGCACTTTCGCTGTTGGGGCGTTCGGCCGCGATATAGCAGACGACAAGGCAAAAGGCGCCCGCCACCACCGCTGCGGTGATTTGCTGCGGCAGCTGGGTGATGGTGATGAAGGCATAAAGGGAGAAAAAGAAGGACGCCACGCCGGCGAGGGCCGACAGGAGGATGTTGCTGATCTTCTGCGCGGTGCCGACCTTCATCACCTCTGCACCGTTAAGGATGCCGAGTTAAGAACCGGTATAGCGTTGGCGAGGCGCTCCCGGCGGTCTCGCACTCACCGCCGGAGGATGAGGTAAAGGCTCCCTCCGCCGCCGTGTCGGCGATGTGCGCTGCGCACCGCGGCGATGCGATCGGAATGCCGCGACACCGCGAGCCAATCGTGGACCGCCGCACGGATCTTGCCGCGCTGGATCGGCGGCTCGCCCGGGCGGTGGTGCCCGGTGATCAGCAGCAGGACCCGCTCGCCCAGCAGCACCGCACGCTCGAGGGCCGCGTCGAGCGCTTCGTAGGCGCGCTCCAGGCTATGGCCATGCAGGTCGATGGTGCGGTCGACGGGAACATTGCCGGTCTTGAGACGCCGCTCCCAATGGCCGTCGAGATTGCCGTGGATGGTGGCGCGGCGCACCGGTGCCGCCGTGATGGCCCGTGGCGGCGGAACACGCCGCTTGACGAGGCGAGGCGGCGCAATCGGCAGCGGCGCCGTGGCGGCGGGCGCAGGCGGCTGCCCGGCACGGACAGCGGCTCCGACCGGCTTCTCACGGCTGAGCGGCGTGATGGTCGCGGTCACCCGCTCCCACAGCGCCGCCTCCTCAGGGCTGAGCGACCGCATTGGCGGCCAGCAGACGGTCGACGCTGGCCCTGGGCAGCAGCAGCAGCGCCTCGCCCCTTGCGGACATGCCGCCGGCGATCCGCCGCGCGTCCTCGCCAGCACCCCAGAAGGTGTCGAACCGGTTGGCGCCCTTGATCGCGCCGCCCGTATCCTGCGCCACCCACAGGCCGTCCGCATCGTCCGTCGCCACGTCCAGCCAAACCGGCGCGCCCAGCGGCACGAACATCGGGTCAGCCGCCACCGTGCCGCGCGCGGTGACGGGCAGGCCGAGCGCCCCCAGCGGCCCGGGGCCGGTCAGTTCCTTGAAGAAGATTTTGGACAGGTTCTCGCGCATCAGGCTCATGCCGCCGTCCGGCTGCGCCCGCATCCAGCGCTTGATCGAGTCCATGTCCGCCCCGCCTGGAGGCAGAATACCGCGGTCGCGCAACAGGCGGCCGATGCCGACATATTCGCGCCCGTTCTGATTGTCGTAGCCGATCCGCATGACCGAGCCGTCCGGCAGCCGGAGCCGGCCCGAGCCCTGGATCTCGAGAAAGAACATGTCGATCGGGTCGGCAGCATAGGCGAGTTCCAGCCCGCGCCCGGCAAGCGCGCCGTCCAGTATCTCGCCGCGGGTCCAGTAGAGGACGCACTGCCCGGTCTCGTCCAGCCGTCCGCGCCCGGTCTGGCCATCCGCACGCGTGCAGCGGACGAGATCGGTCGGCGTGCGATAGATCGGCACTTGGTACCCGGGCGCCGGGACGCGTGACCCGAGAATTTCCGGCTCCCAATAGCCGGTAGCGAACGCCGGTTCCGAGCCCACCTTCACCCAGGCAAAGCTACTGGAAAAGAAGCGCTGGGCAGCGGCGGCGGTGGTCGGAAGTGCCCGCGCCTCGTCACAGACCGCACGCCACTCCTGGCCCAAGGTCAGCCCGGACGTGTCCGGCCGGCGCACCACCGAAGGGCAGGAGATGCGGAAGGCGGCAAGCGCCCGCACGGCAGCTTCTTCGGTGAACGGGCGCGGCGCCGCCACCGCGATGCCGGACGCCGCGGCGGTGGCCGGCTTGGGCGGAACAGGCACCGGGACCGGCTCCGGCTCCGGCGTGATCACCGGGGGAGCCGGGGTCACGGGCGGGGTTGGACGGGTCGCGCAGGCAGCGAGCGACAGGGCGAGCAGCGCTCCCAGCCCGAACTTGTGCAAGGTCACCTTATTCGTCGTCGGTTTCGATCAGGATCCAGTTGGGATCGCTGCTGCCAAGGTCGCGGCGGAAGGTCCAGCGATCGCGGGTCTGGACGGCATCGCTGAGGCTGCCGGCAAGGACGTTGCCGTCTGCATCGCGCGTAACAGCGGCAATGTCGGCTTCGAAGCGGACGGTGACGGTCGCGACCTTGCCGCTGGCGTTGGCGGCAGCGATCACCGCCTGTTCGATGGCGATCAGGCGATTGTCGAGCCGCTGCCCGGCAGCTTCACGTTCGGCAATCGCCTCGTCGAAGGCACCGGCAATCTCCGGGTCGAGGAAACCGCGGACCTCGTCCAGGCGGCCGTTCCAGAACGCTTCCAGGATCATCCGGTAGGCGCCCTGCGCCCCTTCGAGGAAGCGGGCGACATCGAAGCTCGGATCCGCCGCAAGCAGCGCACGAACGCCGGGTCCGGCGGTCGGCAGATAAGCGGTGTCGAGCGGTTCGGCCGCCGCGTTGGGCGACTTGCCCTGCGTCGACTGCGCGGCTTCGGCTGCCCGCGCAAGTTCCGGCTGCGGCTCGTGCGGGTTACGGGGGAGCTGCTGCTCATGGCCGGTGCGTTCGCCCAGCACGCTGTACAGCCGAAGGCCGACAAACAGTGCAACCAGCGCGAGGATGATGATCGAAACCAAGAGTGTTGCCTTCTTTCCCGTCGGGATACCTACAAGCAACGCCTAACATAGGCGCTGGTGCCCGTGCCGCAAACCCTTGGCCCAAAGCATAGCTCGCGCCATTGCACCGCTTCGGCCCGGCTGCTAGTCGCCCGCGCCAAACAAGCCGCGGGATGCAGCCGTTTTCCCCTGGCTCCTTGTAGCACATTCGAGGGCATTTGATCATGGCCGCTTCCGATCCCGTCACCACCGGCACGAATGGCGCCGCCGACCCGGCCGCCGAAGGCCCGCAGGTCGCCGCGCTGGCGCAATATGTGAAGGACCTTTCGGTCGAGAATCCTTCCGCGCCCCAGGTGTATCAGTGGAACGAGCAGCCGCAGCTCGACGTCCAGTTCAACATCTCGGTCAACAAGATCGCCGACGAGGTGCATGAAGTGGTGCTGAAGATCGACGCTTCGGCCCGGTCGGCCTCGGGCGTCCAGTTCGTCCTCGACCTTAGCTACGCCGGCATCTTCGGGCTCCGCAACCTGCCGGAAGAATCGCTTCCTGCCTTCCTGCTGGTCGAGGCGCCCCGCCTGCTCTTCCCGTTCGCCCGCCAGGTGGTGGCAAGCGCGACGCAGGACGCCGGCTTCCCGCCGCTGATGCTCGACCCGATCGACTTTGCCGGCATCTACATGAACCAGCTCCAGGCCGCTCAGGGCCAGGACGGCGGCGAGCAGCCGCAGGGTGAAACGGTCCAGTAAGCGGAACCCTCTCCTCCCTAGGGGGAGAGCCGGCGGGGGGCCAAGGCGCCATGAATCTCCTCAAGGCTACCGGCACGATTGGCGGGCTGACCATGGTCAGCCGCGTGCTCGGCTTTGTGCGGGACATGATCGCGGCACGCCTGCTTGGCGCCAGCCACGCCAACGACGCCTTCAACCTCGCCTTCCTGCTTCCCAACATCTTCCGCCGCTTGTTCGCGGAAGGCGCTTTCTCGTCGGGCTTCGTGCCGCTGTTCAGCCGCCGCCTGGCCAAGGGCGGCGACCAGGACGCGCAGGCCTTCTCGAACGAAATCCTGGCGGTGTTCATGCCGGCGCTGCTGCTGGTCACCGCCATTTTCGTGATCTTCATGCCGGGCGTGATCGCACTCGTGGCGAGCGGCTATCGCGAGGTGCCGGGCAAGTATGAACTGGCGGTCGAGCTTACCCGCTGGACCTTCCCTTATCTGTTCTTCATCAGCTTGGTTGCGCTGCTGTCGGGCATCCTCAACTCGCTGACCCGCTTTGTCGCCGCCGCATTCGCCCCCGCGCTCCTCAACCTGGTGCTGATCGCGGCGCTGGTGATCGCGCCGCGCAACGACGACATCGCCACGGTGCGGATCATGGCCATCGCCGTGCTGATCGGCGGGATCGTCCAGTTCGCCCTGTGCTGGATGGCGGTCCGGCGCGCAGGGGTTCGGCTGTCCCTTCGCCGTCCGCGCATGACGCCCGCGGTCAAGGAACTGGTGATCCTGATCCTGCCGGCCACCGTCGCGGCGGGCGCCTATCAGATTAGCCAGCTCTTCTACGCCTTCTTCTCCGCCCGGCTCGGCGAGGGCGCGCTCACCATGCTGAGCTATGCCGACCGCCTGAACCAGCTGCCGCTGTCGATCATCGGCACGGCGCTGGGCGTCGCCATCCTGCCCGCGATCAGCCGAGCCATTGCCACCGATAACGAGGCCGAGGCCGCCGACGTCCAGGCCCGCGCCTTTGAACTGTCGATGCTGCTCACCATTCCGGCGACACTCGCACTGATGGTTGCTTCCTTCCCGATCATCGGCGCCCTTTACCGCGCCGGCGACTACAGTCTCGAGGCGGCGACCACGACCGCCAACATCCTCGCCCTGCTGGTCACCGGCCTGCCCGCCTATGTGCTGGTCAAGGTGCTGACCCCGGCCTTCTACGCCCGCAAGGACGTCAAGACCCCGGTGTGGATCGCGATGGGCATCCTGATCGCCTCCATTCCTGCCAACTTCGTCTTGATCGAGCGGATCGGCATCTACAGCCTGGCGGTGGTGACCTCGGCCGGCGCCTGGCTCAACTTCAGCAGCCTGCTTGCCATTCTCTACGCCCGACGCCAGTTCCGCATGCCGGTCTGGCTCGTCAGCCGCGTCGTGCGCCAGCTGATCGCGGCGCTGGCCATGGCGGGCACCCTCTTTGTCCTGCGCTCGGTGCTGGCCGACTGGTTTCTCGGCAGCTCGATCGAGCGGGTCCTCGGCCTTGCCATCCTGTGCGGCACCGGCGCGCTCGTCTACTTCGGAGTCGCCTTCCTGATCGGCGGAGTCGACCGCGAGGCCCTCGCCTCGCTGCGCCGGCGCCGTCCTGTGACCGAGACACCGACCTCATGAGCACCACCCCCGTTTCCCGCGTCCTGTCCGGCATCCAGCCGACCGGCAACCTCCACCTCGGCAACCTCCTGGGCGCGATCCTGCGCTGGGTGCGGATGCAGGAGGAGGCGCCGTGCCTGTTCTTCCTCGCCGACCTCCATTCGCTCAGCGACCACATTCCCGCCGATACCCGCCGCGCGCAGGTCCGCTCCATGGCCGCTGCGCTGATCGCCAGCGGGATCGATCCCGACAAGGCGGTCCTGTTCGCCCAGTCCGACGTCCCGGCTCATGCTGAGCTCTGCTGGCTGCTGAACGGCACCGCCCGGATGGGCTGGCTCAGCCGCATGACCCAGTGGAAGGACAAATCGGGCAAGAACAAGGAAGGCGCCAGCGTTGCCCTGTTCGACTATCCCGTTCTCCAGGCCGCCGACATCCTGCTCTACCAGGCCAGCCACGTTCCGGTCGGGGAAGACCAGAAGCAGCATATCGAGCTGACCCGCGACATTGCGAACAAATTCAACCTCGATACCGGCACCGAGACCTTTGTCGTGCCCGAGCCATTCATCGGCGGCGGCGTCGCGGCGCGGGTCATGTCCTTGCGTGACGGCAGCGCCAAGATGAGCAAGTCCGATCCCTCGGACATGAGCCGCATCAACCTCATCGACAGCGACGAGGAGATCGCCGCCAAGATCCGCAAGGCGCGCACCGATCCCGAACCGCTGCCCGGCGATCCCGACCTGCTCAAGGATCGGCCCGAAGCGCGCAACCTCGTCGGCATCATGGCCGCGGTCACGGGCGAGAGCGAGACGGCCATCCTGGCCCGCTTCGAAGGCCAGGGCTTCGGCGCTTTCAAGCCAGCCCTTGCCGACGCGCTGGTCGCTGCTCTGGCACCCATCCGGGCGCGCTTCGAAGCGCTGCAGGGCGATCATGCGGAGCTCGACCGGCTACTCGACCTGGGAGCGGAACGAGCGATTGAACTGGCGGCCCCGACCCTGCTGGCGGCCAAGCGCGCACTCGGTCTCGGGCGCTAGCAGGCGCTCGGCTCGTCGCCGCTCCTGCTCCCTTCATCGACTGTTCAACTCACTTCCTGCTATAAGCCACTCGTTTACCGGGACTTTCCCGAATCGAGGGTTTCCGCATCATGACTTTTCTGAAGAAGATTGCCGCCGCCGCACTGGTCGGCGTGGCAAGCGTGGGCCTCTCGGGCTGCGCAACCGGCCTCCCGGCCAAGGTCACCCGCTTTCAGGCCATGCCGGCACCGCAGGGGCAAAGCTTCTTTGTCGTCCCGGGCACCGGCCTGGCGCAGGGCGGCGGGCTGGAATGGAGCCGTTACGCCGGCCTCGTCGCTCAGCAGATGCAGGCGCAGGGCTATGCCCAGGCTGCCAGCGCGAACCAGGCGACCATGATCGTCCAGCTCGGCTACGACGTCGACAAGGGGACCGAGCGGCGTGTCGTCGATCGCTTCGGCCCGCGCGGCTATGATCCCTTCTACCGCGGCTTCTACAGTCCCTACGGCATCTACGGCAGCCGCTTCGATCCGCGCTTCGGGATCTACTACGGCCGACCCTATTACAGCCGCTTCGGTTATTATGGATCGTATCGTTCACCCTTCTATTACGGGTGGGATGATCCCTTCTGGTATGGCGGTGCCGGAATCCGCGAATATACCGAATACAGGTCGGAGCTGGACATCGACATCCGTCGCCGCGCCGACAATCAGCAGCTGTTCGACGGCCGCGCCCAGGCCCGCTCCACCACCGACAACACGCAGGTGCTGGTCCCCAACCTGATCCAGGCCATGTTCACCGGCTTCCCCGGTCGCAATGGCGAGACGATCAAGATCACGGTGCCGGCGCAGAAGCGCTGAACCCATCGCTAGCCGAAGAGACGGGCCGTTCCTGCCAGCGCGGGGACGGCCCGTCTTACATTGTCACTTGGCGCGTTCGATCCGCTTGGCGGCGTCGTCGATGATGTCGACCACTTCGTTCAGCAGATCCTCGTTCCAGCCGTCCTTGCCCGCGCGATTGCCGAGCGCGGTCATGAGGTTGCGGATCGCCCGGCCGATCTCGGGGCGGCTCGACTGACGACGGTCATCGCCGCTCGCCTTCAGCCGCTCGAACAGTGCTTTGACCTCTTCGGCCCGCTCTTCCAGCATCGCGCGCCCCTCGTCGGTGATCGCGAAGCTTTTCTTTGCACCCGTGCTGCCCTGCCGCTCGATCAGCCCCATGTCGTCGAGCCATTCGAGACGCGTGTAGAGAATGCCGGCGCTGGGCGCATAGTCACCGTGGGTCAGTTCCTCGAGCGCCTTGATGATTGCATAACCGTGACGCGGCTCGTCGGCGATCAGCTTGAGGATGATCAGCTGGAACTCCTCCGAGTTGAACATCCGGCGGCGGCGGCCGCGCGGGGGGCCACCAAATCCGCCGCCGTGCCGGCCGATCGGACCGCCCCCATGCTCGAAGTGGATGTTACCCCACGGGAAGCTCCAGTCGCGTCCTCCGAATTGCATGAAGGACATCGCGTCGGGTCGGCCATGCCGCCGGCCGTGAAAGTGGAATCGCATGCCGTTTGCTCCTGTCTTTGAACGCTCAAGATATATCTTGGATAGCTCTTTGCAAGTGAGGCATGGCGCTTGGCCGCGCATCTTTCTACGAGCCGACGAATGGCCGACCTGTTCGAAGCCGAACCCTCCACTACCCCTGCCGCCGAAGCGCCGCTGGCCGAGCGGCTGCGTCCCTCCAGCCTCGACGAGGTCATCGGGCAGGAGCATCTGACCGGCTCCGACAGTCCGATCGGGCGCATGGTCGCCGCCGGCCGCCTGTCGAGCCTGATCCTGTGGGGGCCCCCAGGCACCGGCAAGACGACCATCGCGCGCCTGCTCGCGGGCGCTGTCGGCTATCGCTATGTCGCCATCTCCGCCGTGTTCAGCGGGGTCGCGGACCTGAAGAAAGTGTTCGCCGAGGCCGACATGCAGGCCCGTTCAGGCAAGCGCACGTTGCTGTTCGTGGACGAGATCCACCGCTTCAACCGCAGCCAGCAGGACGGCTTCCTGCCCTTTGTCGAAGCCGGCACGGTAACGCTGGTCGGCGCTACAACCGAGAACCCCAGCTTCGAGCTCTTCCTCCCCCCACGGCTAACCTACTCAAACCTGCACGGAGCCTTCTAGGTTTATTCACCGAGTACGCATTATGTCGTATTTCGTTGATTGTTACGGACCGTTAGCATCCAGCCGGTGATTGGTCCGGTGACGCATGCTTGACGTTGGTCTTGCCCATTCAAGGTTTGAGGTACTCGACCAGGCAGGACTGCCAAGCGTTGAGATTTGGGTAGGCGGGAAAACGAAATTCGTACCTTGGAGCGACTTCGTTCTGGCCACCCGCCCCGGCATTGCGTCACAGCGAGCTAAGGCAAGATCGGTCGGCTACTTCATCGACTTCATTGCAGCTCGAGGCTTGGCATATCAGCCGGAGAACGAGCGGTATAAGCTGTTTCCCGATTTTGCCGATGCACTGCGCTTCGGCACAGTCGCTGCAGGTACGGACGACACAGGCCTCTGGTGGCTGCCAAAACGCGTTGCCCTTGCACAACGGATTGTGCGTGAGGTCACTGAGTTTACGGATTGGCTCGCAGATACGGCACAGACGAAGCCGCTGAACCCTCTGCGCGGGGCCACACTTGCCCAAGAGATGACTTACTGGAGGGCGTGGGCCAGGCGAACGCAGAATTCGCTGCTGAAGCACCTAAAACAACCTGAGCGCGCCCAGAAGAATGCGTTCATGGCGCGAGCAGGTGTCGTTCGCGGCAAACCGCCGAAGAGTACGGACTTGGTCAAAGCGTTTCCCGAGGACGCATTCTGGCCTCTGATAAGTGACGGGTTCGCTCGCGCTCCCCATCTTCGTTGGACCGTCCTACGTGACGTGTGCATCGCCCTCCTCCTGCACGGTGGAGGTCTACGCCTCTCGGAGGCGCTTCATATGTGGCTGATCGATGTCTTCGATGATCCGCACCATCCCTCGGGCTCGATAGTCAGAATCTTCCATCCGTCTGAGGGAATCATAGAGGCCACCAATCCCGAGACGGGAAGATCTATACGTATGAGCCGGGAGTCATACCTTTCTCATAGGTATGGAATCCGCCCGTTGCACCACCAAACCAAGAACCGAGCGGTCGGCTGGAAAGAACCTGCCCTCGACAACTCAGAAGAAAACTACCTCCAGGTGTATTGGCGTGACCCCATTTACTCCAGTTTATTTCGCGATTGCTATTCCAAGTACATGGAGTGCAGACCGCTCGTAAAGAGTCACCCATACGCTTTCATCGTATCTTCCAATGAACTCAGACCCATGACGGTCAAAGCGTACGAGAAGGTACATGCAACCGCTGTTCGCCGAATTGGCCTCATTCCTGCCAAGCACTTAGGAACAACGCCGCACGGTCACCGGCATGCGACCGGTAAATATCTGGCTGCGAGTAATCTTCCTCGTAAGGTCATCATGAAGATACTGCATCACGCAAGCGAAGCGTCGCAGGATGTCTACACGGAACCCACTATCGCAGAGGTACAAAGCTCTCTTCGCGAGTACGATGCTCTCCTGCGCGTGGTCCCGATAGACACGGAAGTTCGGTTCGGCACTCGTGGATAATACCCAGGACGGCTGGCAAACAGCGGTTGAGCAGAAAACCAAGCACTTTCACTGCAACGACAGCTTCTACGATGAGGCGACTAGCTATCTCACGGGCCGGCTCATCACCGCAAATAGAAGTCCTGATCGCTTCCTTGTAACCCCTACTTGGGACCCAAGCGGTGCAAGCGAGGCGGTTACCGCTGCGCTGATCGAGGTACGCCAACTCAGGCAGCGAGTGGCTGCACAAAGAATGGAGCTCGTGGAGGAGCTCCGCGAGACTGATTCACCTCTCGAGTTCCTGCAATTGTTCGAAAGAATAGTAGATGTCTGTGGTGGTTTAGGCACGGAGCAGACGTCAAGGCAGGTAGTAAGCTGCGATCGCAGTCTTCTGAAGAAGCTGCTTGCTTCCTTGTGGGCTCGCAGCGTCATTGCTTGGCCTGACGTCCTGAAGCCCTTCCCGCGAGCCCAATTGTTCAATGATATTGTTCGCTTCGGTGGGCCTAGTGAGTGCCTTGATAGGCTTCTTACTGCGCAATCCGGGAACCATGCCGCATCCTCTTACAGGTTCTCGCTTACCCACTTCTTCCTAAGTCACATTGGCATCCACTCAACCGGTGAGCTGACACCAGACACCTGTGCAGGCCTCGAGAGGAAGATGCCGAGTGGCACCCACGTCACCATAGCGAAAACGATCTATGCCCTTCAGATCGGCGAGTTCGGTGCCGCTTCGATCAAGCATCAACCGGAGGATCTTGGTTGCCCTGCGATGAGGGCGAAAACTCACAAAACCTACGATACAAACTTCACATGGCTTGAGTCAGATGCGCCGCAACTAACTGAGTGGCGCAAGCTAGCGACGGAGTGGTGCAGCGAGGCCGAGGTCTCGAAGGTAACTGCAATCTGCACACTTAATGCTTTCTTCAAGCACGCTATAGCTACCCCAACCTTTCCTGCCGACCCTCGCGAATACTTGAGAAGGGGAAGCGCTGCGGCGCAGAACACATTCTGGCTCCCAGAAAGCCCGGTCTATGTGAACAAGCTCCGTGAGTTTCTCGAGTGGATACTCGAAACCCGTTGCTCTGTCGTAGACCAGCATGATTTGCCGGTCAGGCTTCCAGAATTCTGGAACCCTCTTCCAGCTGCAAAGCACCCCAGGAATCGCCCCGAGACAAATCGCGAGGCCATGCCCACCCTCTTCGTCCGGCTCGCGCTCGAGATACTATCCGAGAATGATTGGAAGTGGTCCCGTGACTTTGGGGCGCGGCGGTTTCGCGGAGGAGACATGATCCTCGTAGCACGTTCCGATGGTACCACCGAGAAGGTGTGGGCTCCGGTTCGAGCCGTTGCGATGTGGCTGAAGCTAAGGATGCCCTTTCGAACCCTGCAGGTTAGGCTCCTCGACAGTGGCGAAGCAGACACCTTCATCATCGATCGTGTAAGCGGAGCGACGAGCCAGAACACTACACCGTTTGCCAAAGGAACTCTCCGAACTCCCATTCAAAGAGGCGTAATCCAATCGTGCTTCGACCGGCGAGCAGGGCGAACTGTTTTCGTGCTGAGACTCAACACGAACAAGACGGACGACGTAAAGCGAGAAGCTTGGGAACGAGGCTACGACTGCCCGTATGCACCAGAAGATGTGGTGCTCACCCTGGCGAAGCTTGCGGATTGGCAGCGTGAGCACAATCCGCTGACCGAACCGACTGATTGGTCGGAGGTTAACGAGCTGAAGAACTCATACTCTCAGGTGCAGCTCTACAATCGACAGTCATGCTTTCTCTTCCGAGACGCCGCCTCGTCCAACCGTACTGAGCCTTTGCGGGCCGGCCGCCTTTATCATTTCTGGGCCAATCTGCTGGCCGAGTTGCAGCAACGACTAGCAGACCGAGGGATCCTACAGCCCGACGGCAACCCGTACGTGCTGATCGATGATGAACTGAAAGCGCCATCGTTTGATCTACACGAGCTCAGAGTCACCGGAATCACGGCACTCTACGAGAACGGACTTCCGATTGAGATCATCATGAAGATCGTGGGTCACGCCACCTTCATCATGTCCCTCTACTACGCCAAAGTGGGGGAATACGAGATCCAACGTCTCGCTGACGAGGCAGCAGCTGAACGCCTGCGTCAAGAGCAGCGGAATTGGACCTCATACCAGCGGCAGCAGGAACTCTCTAAGCTCCAGTCGACAGTTGCCTGGAACGATGAAAGTGGTCTGTCGAGCTTTGCCGAAGGCGGACCGGGCCTAGTGCTGATGGACACTGGCATCTGTCCCGTTGGTTGTAGCAAGTGCCACATCGGCGGTGAACGAATGAAGAGTTCCGCCGCGAAGGAGACACGTTGGCGACCGGTCGTTGGAGGAAAGTCCAACTGCCCCTCGTGCAGATTCCACATTAGCGGCCCACCATTCCTGCACGGCCTCATCGCACGCTTCAATCAGCTGAGCGCCACTGCGAACGAGAAGGCGAAGTTCCGGTCCGAAGTGGAACAGAAGTTTGAATCAGTTGACTCCCAGCGGCGACACGCAGAGAGTGATGGTTCTCTATTCACAGAATACAGAGATTGGCAGCGGCATTCAACGGACCTGGACCTCGCTACAGCTGAACTTGACGGTACTTTGCTCCGACTCAATGCGGTAGCTGTTGTAATAGATCAATGCAGGGTTCTACTCTCAGAACTGCCTGAAGACGCAAGCAGTTATCAGCTAATTGTGCGAGATCAAGACTCCATTGAGATCGCGCTAGCCGAAACGACTGAATTCGATCTCCTCGATCGCATATGCTTGTCCTCCGAGATATTTGGGTCAGTCAACGCATCATCGCACAACATACGCCGCCAACGCGCATACGATCATATGCTCGTGAAGAATGGCCTCTCCCCTGCCTTCCTCGGCCTAGATGAAAGAACCTCCCTACGCGTCGGGAACCAACTATCCCGCATTCTGACGGCAAGAGTTGGGCGCTCGAACACTCTCAACTTGATGGACGGCGGCGAAACACTTGCTCGCTTGGGAATCGGTCACTCCGAGCTCGAGCGCTTCTTCCTCGAGCACACTGGAGCACCTCTAACTCGATCAACGCCGCAGCTTTTGATTGAGCAACAGTCGCAATGAGTGCGGTTGCTGATAACCCTCGCTTGCGAGAACTGAAGGAGCGCATGTTATCTCGCTCCACTAAACGGAAGCAGAGCAACATTGAGGCTCTTTGGCTCCTCCTGACGAAGATGCACTCGCAAGGCATCCGCGTGTTCACCGTGAGCATTGTTGGCCAGGCATCTGAGCGAGCCGGGGGAGTCAAGCTACAATCCATGTTGAACAAAGGCGGAGCGGACTATCGCGCGCTGATTACGGCATTCGCTGAAGAAGTCGGCGGAGCTAAGCCGAGCAGAGGAAGAGGTCCAAGCCCGCTCGAACTGGCCATCGAAGCCATCCCGGACTTGGACATCAGAACAAGGCTAGGCATGGTACTGAGCAAGGGAAAGCGCCTGGAGGCCGATAACGACAGACTTCGAGAAGCATTACGGCAATCTCGCGCTCAGCCGGGAGGCAGGGTTCAAGCCTTACCTGAGCAGCAAACAGCACTGGCTGTGAGTCTCACGCCGAAGCAGAGCAGCAGCGCTGACGCCTTGAAGGTCCTCGACCGGTTTATATCCGAAGACTGGATCGACGAAAGACGCTGGAACGTGGACCAAGTTGGTACCATCTATGACGAGTTCGGCGAGCGCATCACGCCGGTAGGCTTCGTAACGCAGATGCAGGATCTGATCTTAGCGCTGACTGGCCAATTAACGACAGGCGACCGCACCTGATTGTCTCTTGGCGGCGATGCGGCACTGCGACTGACATCGACCATTGAAAGGCTCGACCAGCTTGCCAAGTGCTACAACATGACAACTTCGCTTTTCGAGTCCGCCGTGGTGGGGCCTCTCGCTGACCGACTGCGGCCTAACAGCCTGACCAAGGTTGTTGGGCAGGAGCACCTACTAGGATCCGATGCACCCCTAAGCCGAATGGTTAGTAGCGGCCGCTTAGCTTCCTTCATCCTCTGGGGCCCGCCTGGTGTGGGGAAAACCACCATCGCAAGGCTAATCGCGAAAGACGCGAAGTACGAGTTCGTGCAGCTTTCGGCCGTGCTCTCCGGTGTCGCTGATCTCCGGCGTGAGGTGGAGCAGGCTCGAAAGCTACGCTCGGGCTCGGGCCGGCAAACTGTTCTGTTCATTGACGAACTTCATCGATTCAATCGCGCGACGCAGGATGCGCTGTTGCCGCATGTTGAAGATGGCACGGTTGTACTCATCGGCGCGACGACTGAGAATCCGAGCTTCAGCCTAGTTGCCGCCCTTCTAAGTAGGGCGAAAGTTTACACTCTGAATGCCCTTGACCGGGTCGCCTCTGAAACTCTGATAAACCGCGCTGAAGCAAGTGAAGGTCGCAGCCTTCCCCTGACGCACGAAGCACGCCTTGCTCTCATAGACATGTCAGACGGGGATGGACGCTATCTTCTGAACCTGTGCGAAGATCTGCTTTCGATTGTGACGGACCACCCTCTCTCACGAGACGAGCTCGTGGAGGCTGTCCAGAGACGAGCACCCATCTACGACAAGGGGCAAGACAGCCACTTCAACCTGCTGAGCTGTTTTCACAAGAGTCTCAGGGGAAGTGACGTGCAAGCTGCCCTTTACTGGGCTGCACGTATGTTGGTCGGAGGGGAAGATGCTAACGTCATCTTCCGCAGACTAGCTTGCGCCGCTTCCGAAGACGTCGGCCTTGCCGATCCGGAGGCTCTTGTTCAGGTCATCACAGCCTGGCAGGCGTTTGAGCGAGTTGGAATGCCAGAGGGTCGTCTCTTCATGGCGCAAGCGGTTACGTACGTCGCAACGGCGCCGAAGTCGAATGCGGCATATGCGGCCTTCAACGAAGCCATAAGCCTTGCCAAGGCAGGCGGGTCCTTGAGCCCGCCGAAGCACATCTTGAATGCTCCCACCAAACTCATGAGTGAACTTGGCTACAATGAGGGCTATAAGTACGACCACGATCAGCCGGACGCTTTTTCAGGGCAGGAGTTCTTCCCCGACGAACTCGCCGGTGACAGTCGGCCGGACTTCTACAAGCCTAATCCACGAGGCTTCGAGCGAGAACTGAAGAAGCGGCTCGACTTCTGGGACCGCCGAAGGTCCGAACGCGGCAGCCGCAACCGGCCATCCTAATGCAGCTTATCTGTGGCTGCGCATCGGTCTAAGCACCAAGCTCGGATCGTTCAGGTGGCGAAGTGATCGCCGAGGCCTTCAGAGCTTCTCCGTTAGCTCCGGCACCAGCTTGAACAGGTTGCCTCAGTTGCGCTTCTGTCCTCGGCGCTCGGCCAAGCAATGGCAGATCGTTTCTAAGCGGCTAGGTGTCGCCACCCCCCCTGCCGCCCAGTTGTCGCCGATTGGTGGTAAGCGGAATGGCGGCTTTCGGGTGCCAACAGGCGAAAAGCCGGCGCTGCTATCCTACGCGTCAGTCGGCCGCTTGCTTGACTTCAGCGAAGGCCGCCGCTTCTCTTCATTGGCCCGGGTTGTAGGGGGAGAGTTGCGATGCCTTGGCCGACCCTTAGCGCCTTAGTGCTGCTAGGGGCAGCCGTGCCCACGGTGGTTCAGGCGCATCCAGGCGGCTTGAATGCACAAGGCTGCCACAACAATCGGAAGACTGGCGACTACCATTGCCACGGTGGAGGAAGCGGAGGGTTGAGCCGGCCGAAGGCGCTTGGCCTCCTATCGGGCGGGGTAGGCCCGTTCCCGAACTGCGCTGCGGCTAAGGCGGCCGGAGCGGCGCCAGTGCGTGCCGGTGATCCGGGCTACTCACGTAAGCTTGATCGCGACGGCGACGGGGTAGGTTGCGAATGAGGTCGCATGGTGTGCTGGCGGTCGTCGGCGCCTTAACTCTCTCCGCTTGCAGCAACTCGCCGTCGGCGGAGGAGCGGCTTGCCGACGTAGAGGCCGAAAACGAAGAACTTCGCGGGCGCATTCAGGAGTTGGAGGAGAAACTCGAGACTTCCCAAGCCGCAGCCGAAGACGTGAAGTCGGAAGCCGAAGAGGTGCGGACGGCAAGTGCCCAGCTTCGGAGCGAGGTCGATCGCCTTGATACGGAGAATTGGCGTGACGTTGTCCCTGGCATCGAGAGCGCCACGGGCCAGGTGGAATCGAGGCAATCAAGCCTCGACGACTCCGTCGGCGAACTCGACGACACGCTGGCCCAATGATACTCGCCTTTGCCGCTCAGGTGGTAGCCGCCGGCGCCTCGTTTGCTTGCACTCCGACTGCAGTCTGGGATGGAGACGGGCCAGTATGGTGCGCTGAAGGTCCGAAGGTGCGGATCGCCGGCGTTGCCGCCCGTGAAGCTGACGGCACGTGTCGAACGAACCAGCCGTGCCCGCCTGTGAGCGGGGTCGATGCGCGCGATCGCTTGGTGCGGCTTCTCGGCGGCGGCAAGGGCATGCTCCCGACCGGCCACGTCCGCGTTCGATCGGCGACAATGTCGTGCGTTTCCGACGGATCGGCCGGAGGCTCGCGAACAGCGGCCTGGTGCATCTCGCCGGCCTTTGGCGACTTGTCTTGCGCCGTTGTCCGCGCCGGCGGAGCGGTTCGCTGGACAAAGTACTGGGGCGGTCACCGCTGCTGATCAAATCAAGGCCGCTTTGGTGGTGGTCGCGTCGCCCGCTCTAGCCTTTGTCGGAGAATGGGGTGAGCGAAACCGCTCCTGGTGGAGAGCGGAACGACCGCCTTCTGATCGTATCAATAGGATGCAGACATTCTCCTTGGGGAGTCCAGTAGCGTCCTCGCCGCACTCTCGGGCAATTCCAGTGGACTAATGTCGTGCCGCTGCAGCAATAGGGCGATCATCCATCTCGATATGAAAGCGTTCGAATGATCATGGAGGGCAGTAACGACAGTGTTTTAGTCCTTCTTTCGATCCTAGTCGCCAGCTTTGCCTCGTTCACAGCGCTCAGCCTCGCGGGTCGGATACGCGCCTCAGCGGGCAGAATGCGCAATGTCTGGCTTGGGGCTGCCGCCTTGGCGCTCGGGGGCGGCATTTGGGCGATGCACTTTGTTGCGATGCTCGCTTTCAGCATGCCTGGCATCATCATGACCTACGAGCCGGGACTGACAATCCTGTCGTTGGTTCTTGCAGTGTCGTTCACGGCGGGCGGCTTCTTCGTGATGGATTCCCGAACGGCATCTTCCCGTCGGGTGCTCGGCGCGGGCCTGCTCATGGGCAGCGGTGTTGTTGCCATGCATTACGTTGGGATGGCGGCCATGCGCATGGACGCCACGCTCACGTACACGCCAGCGTGGGTAGCTCTTTCGGTACTCATCGCGGTTGGCGCAGCTACTGCTGCAGTCTGGCTGTCGTCGCTGGAGCACCAGATCAACCGACAGGTGGCTGCCGCTTTGGCGATGGGCGCGGCTATTTCGGGCATGCACTACACGGGCATGCGGGCGGCGGCCTTCACAGCATCGCAGGGGGTCGACAACGCCATCGGCGAAGCGGGCGTAACCCAGTCGTTCTTGGCCTTCTCTATCAGCGGCATCACCATCATCATCTTGGTGCTGGCCTTGGGTGCCGCTGCGCTCGAGCGCTCTTTTCAGGCCTATGCTCGGAGGGAGTCACAGGCGACGCTTCGCGTGAGGATCGCAGACGTGCTGCGTGAGGGCGACACCAAGGAAGCCTTGAACGAGGTAGCCGCCCTCATGGGTCGTTATTTCAGTGCCAACCGCGCGGGCTATGCGCAGCTCGATCCCGTCGAGGACGTATTCGACTACGAGGTGTGTTGGACCGATGGGTCGGTCCCTGACCTTTTAGGACGCTTCCCGGCGGCCGATTTCGGTGTGAAGATCGTGGCCGAACTTGCGGCCGGGCGCACCGTCGTCGTGAGCCACCTCTTGGAAGCGGAAGTCAGCGACGAATACAGGACTCAGCAGACGGCCAGAGACGTCGAGACACGGTCAATCCTAGTCGTCCCGTTCGTTCGGGACGGACGCCTTCGCACCATCGTGTACCTGAACTCGTCCGCTCCTCGCCTGTGGCGAGACGAGGATGTCCGGTTCATGGAGGAGATTGCGGAGCGGACGAGGCTTGTGGCCGAACGCGCGGCTGTTGAGGAAGAGCTGCGCCTGCTCAATGCGACCCTCGAAGCCCGGGTCGAAGCACGCACTGCCGAGCTACGTCAGGCAGAAGAAGCTCGTCGAGAGGCCGACGCCCTTTATCGCGCCTACTTCCGGTACACGCCAGACCCCCTGTTCGTCATCGGCGTAAGCCCCAATGGCGATTTCACGATCGAGCAGATCAACCCAGCCCATGAAGCGGGTGTGGGGTTTGCTGCCGACGAGGTGCGCGGCCGCAGGATTGAAGAGGTGTTACCCAGCGAAGCGGCCACCAAGGTGCTCGCGGTATATCGTCAAGTCGTCGAAACCGGGCAAATCCTCCATCTTCGCGACGTCTTCGAGCTGTCGGATGGCCCTAGACACTGGGACACGACTCTGGTGCCGCTCCGAGATGAGGAGGGTCGCGTCGTCCGCCTCATCGGCTCAAGCCGGGACGTGACCGGCCAGGTGGTTGCCGAAGAGGCACTGCGTCAGTCTCAGAAGATGGAGGCCATGGGACAGCTCACAGGTGGTGTTGCCCACGACTTCAATAATCTCCTCACGCCGATCGTAGGCGCTCTCGACCTGCTCCAGCGGAAAGGCGTCGGGGGCGAGCGTGAACAACGCCTCATAGCAGGCGCTTAGTAGTCCGCTGAACGCGCGAGGACATTGGTTCAGCGCCTGCTGGCCTTCGCGCGCAGGCAGCCGCTGCAGCCCGTGGCCGTAGATCTCCCCAAGCTTGTGACCGGCATGGCGGAGCTGATCTCCAGCACAACAGGCCCACAGATCAAGGTCGTGGTCGATGCTGCGCAAGACTTGCCGCCTGCAAAGGCCGACCCCAACCAGCTTGAAATGGCAGTCCTCAACCTGGCAGTGAACGCCCGCGATGCGATGCCTGAAGGAGGCACACTTCGGATCTCGGTCGAGGCGGCGACGGTCGGCAGGCAACACCGGTCGCAATTAGAGCCCGGCCGCTACCTGCTGCTCTCTGTGGCAGATACTGGCACAGGCATGGATGAGGCGACACTAGCCCGTGCTGTAGAGCCGTTCTTCTCCACCAAGGGCGTAGGCAAAGGGACTGGCCTTGGTCTCTCCATGGTTCATGGTTTAGCCCAGCAGCTTGGCGGTGCCGTCACCATCCGGAGTACTGTTGGCGTTGGTACGAATGTTGAGCTCTGGTTGCCGCAAAGCCGAAGCTCCTCGATGGCCGCCGAAGAGGCATCTTTCGGTCAGGTTGAGCTAACCGGCCAAGGAACTGTGCTTCTGGTGGACGACGAGGATGTAGTGCGTCTTAGCACAGCCGACATGTTGATCGAGCTTGGGTATCAAGTGGTGGAAGCCAGTTCCGCCGAGGAAGCGCAAAGTCTCCTGAATCGAGGCTTGAATCCACAGCTCGTGATCACGGATCATCTAATGCCCGGAATGTCAGGGACGGAACTGGCGAGAACACTGCAGAGCCAGAGGCAGGGCATCAAAGTCCTAGTGATCTCAGGCTATGCAGACACGAGTGGCATTGATCCTGACCTGCCCCGTTTGACCAAGCCCTTTCGCAATGCCGAACTCGCAGCAAGCTTAGCGGCGCTCAATTAACGCCGATCTATGCGGCAGCAAAGCGAAGGGTGCCCGCCTCGCGACATATTCAGTGGCGTATCAAGCCGGTGGCTGGCCGGCGCTTTCAGCGGGCGAAGGCTGCCATCGGCACGGCGCCCCCAACACTGCGGGCAGCCCGAATTCACTTCCTTCGAAATACGCCTGTGTGCCGTCCGCAATGCTGCCCAAAAGTCTCCGGCCGTTTCATGCAGATGCGATCGCCCACTCATAAGTCTGCTGCTGGTGGCAAGCGGACTGGCAAATTGTTGGGCGAGCAACACGGAAAGGCTGCCGTTTGTTCAGACGAACCGAGGCGTCAGCTGAGCGCCCACTTCAGTCGTCTGTAGGCGGAGGGGGCACCCGTAAGCGGACGTTTTCTTAAGCAGTGGTCACGGGCGAAATCTGCTTACCACCTAGAGCGTAGATGCGAGACCAAGGACGTCCGCTGCTAACTGGCACGGAGAACCAATAAACATACCGATATTTCGTCAGAATTCTTGATTGCCGTGCCAGTGAGATTTAGAGCACTTTTGCCCTTAATGAAACTGATTAAACGTCGGAAACGCTTGTTCTTACCGAGAATGGCAGTCTAAAGTTTCCTCCATGACCTCACCAATCACAACTGCGATCCGCGATGGCGTTCTCGTGATCACGAGCAACAACCCTCCCGTTAATGCCATCAGCACAGCCGTAAGAACTGGCTTGATCGAAGCCATCGAGGCAGCCGAGCAAGACCAAAGCGTGGCTGCTTGCGTCATCATCGGGGAAGGTCAGACGTTCTTCGCCGGCGCGGATGTCAAAGAGTTCGGACAGGCACCTGTTGAGCCGCTTCTTCCGACGGTAGTCGACAGGATTGAAGCTTGCAGTAAGCCGGTGCTCGCAGCCATTCACGGAACTGCGCTCGGCGGCGGCCTCGAGATTGCGATGGCTTGCCACTATCGCCTGGCAGTACCGTCAGCGAAGCTTGGCCTCCCGGAAGTAAAGCTTGGCCTTATGCCGGGCGCGGGTGGGACACAGCGCCTACCTCGACTCGTCGGCGTGCCTAAAGCGCTCGAAATGATCACCAGCGGGAGTCCGATTGGCGCTCGCGAAGCGCTCGATATCGGACTGATCGACCGGCTGGCGGAGGGCGATCTGCTTGAGGAAGCCGAGGCGTTTGCGCGTGAATGCAGTCAGATGCGACCGCTCCCAAGGAGCTCTCAATCCGACGCCAAATTGGCTGACGCACGCGTTAGATCAAGTCTGTTTGACGAATTCCGCCGGGCTAACGCGCGCAAGTTCCAAGGCTTCGAGGCACCAGACGCAATCCTTCAGGCGATAAAGACAGCGGTAACGCTACCCTATTCTGAGGGCGTCCAGGAGGAACGGAGCTATTTCTCAAGCTGCGCGGCAGCACACAGGCGAAGGCGCAGCGCTATCTCTTCTTCGCCGAGCGGCAAGCAGGAAAGATCGACGGCATCGGCAAGGAAGTAACCCCTCGCCCCGTCAATCGCGTCGGGGTGATCGGTGCCGGCACAATGGGTGGCGGGATCTCGATGAACTTTCTGTCGGCCGGCTTCCCTGTGACCATAGTCGAGATGCAGCAGGACGCCCTCGATCGCGGTACCGCGATCATGCGCAAGAATTACGAGGCGACGGCAGCGAAGGGGCGAATGACTGCCGAGCAGGTGAGCCAAGCAATGGAAAGGCTAACCGCAACCTTGGACCTTCAAGCACTCGCCGAATGTGACCTCATCATTGAGGCCGTGTACGAGAATATGGACGTGAAGAAGGGTATCTTCACGAAGCTCGATGACATTGCCAAGCCAGGCGCGATCTTGGCCACCAACACCAGCTATCTCGATGTAGATGAGATCGCGGCCTCGACCGAGCGTCCCCAGGATGTCGTCGGGCTGCACTTCTTCTCGCCCGCCAATGTCATGAAATTGCTTGAGGTCGTGCGCGGCGAGAAGACCGCGACCGACGTGCTAGTTACCGCCATGCAGCTTGCGAAGAAGATCAAGAAGGTCGCGGTGGTCGCGGGCGTCTGCCATGGTTTCATTGGCAACCGCATCCTTCAGGCCCGGCAAAAGCAAGCGCTTGAGTTATTGCTGGAGGGCGCAACTCCGGCACAGATCGACAAGGTCCACACGGAATTTGGAATGCCGATGGGACCTTTCCAGATGGCAGATCTAGCTGGCGTGGACATCGGTTGGCATCGGGATCCCTCGCGCATCGAGTCAATCCGTGAAGCGCTCTGTGCCGTTGGCCGGCTTGGTCAGAAGACGAGCGCCGGCTTCTATGACTATGACGACAGGCGCCGACCGAGCCCGTCGCCCGTGGTGCAGCAGCTAATCGACGGTTTTCGCGCGAAGCGAGGCGTCCAGAAGCGCGAGATCAGCGATCAGGAGATTGTCGAGCGCACCCTCTACACAATGGTGAACGAAGGGGCGAAAATCCTTGAAGAGGGTATGGCTCAGAGAGCATCCGACATCGATGTTGCTTGGGTCTATGGCTACGGCTGGCCCATCTATCGGGGCGGCCCGATGTTCTGGGCTGATACAGAAGGCCTCGACAAGATCGTCGCGGGGTTGAAGCGCCAACAGCCACGCATGCCGGAATTCAGCTTCTCTCAGCTACTTCTGAACAAAGCAGAGTTGTGTGAGGCTTTCATCGACTGACCGATGATCGCCAGGGTCCACCGTCACTCAGTTGCCACTAGCGCGCCTGGGATACGTGGAAGAGTGACTCAGGGGGGTACCCTGCGCAGCTAAGGGCCGCAGCAACAGCATTCGAAGACACTTTTCATGACTGCAATCCGAATAATTATCGTGTTTGCAAGGATGATGCTATAGGTGCGGAATGGTAGATGCACATTCCCCAGCCCTGCAAGTGACGCCTTCGAGATCTCACCTGAGCTTCGACGTTGCCATTGTTGGTGGCGGCCACGGCGGATCGCAGGTCGCCATCGCTCTTCGGCAAGGCGGCTTCGAGGGAAGCATTGGGATTATCAGTGACGATCCAAATCTTCCGTATGAGCGCCCTCCTCTCTCGAAAGAGTATTTCGCAGGCGAAAAGCAGTTCGAACGCATGCTGTTGCGACCGGCAGACTTCTGGAGCGATCGGCGTATTGATCTTCTCTTAGGCGAGCGAGTGATCTCATTAGATAGCGCCGCTCGAACGATCCGCACCTCTGGTAACAACGAGATCGGATATCGCACGCTGGTGTGGGCGGCCGGTGGTGCCACGCGGCGTTTAAACTGCACGGGGCACGACCTTGCCGGGGTCCATAGCCTGCGCTCGCGCGCCGATGCCGACGCACTACTCGCGGAACTGCCGCAGGTGGAAACTGCGGTTATCATCGGCGCGGGCTACATCGGGCTTGAAGCAGCCGCAGCGCTGGTCAAGAAGGGCAAGGCGGTCATCGTTCTCGAGGCTCAGGATCGGGTACTCGCGAGAGTATCGGCCGAGCCACTTTCGCGTTTCCTGGAAGACGAGCATCGTCGGCAGGGCGTGGATGTAAGGCTTGGAATTCAAGTTGATTGTATTCTGGGCGACGAGCGAGTCACTGGCGTTCGGCTCCAGAATGGGACCGTTCTACCTTGTGACACGGTTCTAGTCGGGATCGGCATCGTTCCTGAAGTCGGCATCCTCGCCGAGGCCGGCGCCGAAGTCGGCAATGGCGTCGTTGTGGACGAACGCTGCCGCACCTCTCTGAAAGACGTCTACTCAATCGGCGACTGCGCCATCCATCCCAACCGCTACAGTGCCGTGGGTTCGGTGAGACTTGAGTCAGTTCAGAACGCCACTGACCAGGGAACCGTTGTTGCCAAATCGATCCTCGGGCAAGACGTCGCCTACGCAGCCATGCCTTGGTTCTGGTCCAATCAGTATGATCTGAAGCTACAGACCGTCGGCCTGGGCACTGGCCACGACGATGTCGTCGTTCGGGGGGAGCCATCAGCCCGTAGCTTCTCTGTTATCTACCTACGCGAAGGCCGGGTGATTGCGCTCGACTGCGTCAACGCCACCAAGGACTTCGTTCAAGGCCGCAAGCTGATCGAGAGCCGCGCTCAGGTTGATCCGCGAGATCTAAAGGCGCCCGAGCATCGCCTGGCCGATCTAGCCGTCAACAGCTGAACCATTTTCCGACTTTTGATCGGATTTGGTCGACATCGAATTAAAGCCGTGCGATAACTCGTGCATGGCACAGCAAGCTGCGACCCTGACTGCCGCGGACGAGGAACGCCGCGGAAACTTCTTGCGCTCGATGCGGGCCGTACCGGGCCCGATCGCCCTGATCGCCAGCAAGGCGGACGGCCAACGCTCCGGTCTGGCAGCGACAGCCTGGAACTCGCTCTGTGCCGATCCACCGATGCTTCTGGCCTGCGTTAATCGCACTGCCAGTGCCTACCCGCTGATCACGACCGCCAGAGCATTCTCAATCAACCTCCTCGCGCGCGGCAGTGACGAGCTAGTCGCCATCTTTTCCAAGCAGCGAGGGCTGGAGGGTGACGCGCGGTTTCTTGAGGGTGATTGGGACGAAGGTCCGCTCGGCATGCCTATGCTGAGGCGCTCCGTAGTTTCCTTCGAGTGCGAGCTTGATGGCACGCACGATTACGGGACGCATACAATCCTGATCGGCCGGGTCGGTGAGGTCAGAGCTCGCGACCAACAGGAGGCGCTTCTCTACGTGGACGGTTGCTTTGCCTCGGCCCTGCGGCAGGCCTAACAGTCGTCTTTCTCGATCCAGGCGAGCGGTTCGCCGAACTCGACCAGCGCACCAATTGCTGACGAGCCTTCGCTAACAATCCCCGACGCGTCGGCTCTGATCTCAACTGCCTCGCCAAGAAGATCGAGCGTCGCGATCGCCTCCCCTGCCCGCACGAGCTCACCGTCGGCCTTCCGTTGTGACAGGGTTCCCACGTGCGGCGCCATGACCGCCAATCCTTGGCGTCCCGATAGCTCGCGCGAGATTGACAGCTGCACGCCGGGCCTGAGCTCGACTTGCATGGATCGCATCTCATTACCCGCAAATGCGCTCAGCAGAGCGCGGGCTTCATTCACCAGCTGATCGTCGAGCACGCTCACGCCTCCCCCGTTAGGAAGCCGGTCTCGAGCCAGCGCGTATGGATCTGGTTGGCAACGAAGTCGGGGTGACGGACAATCTGCCGATGCAGGCCGATGGTCGTCTGCACTCCCCCGATCTCAAACTCATCGAGGGCACCGGCCAGTCGATCAATCGCGCTGGCTCGGTCGTCGGCATGCACGATCAGCTTCGCCACCATCGAGTCGTAGAAGGGTGGAATGGAGGCACCCGCCGTCATATGGCTGTCGACGCGAATGCCTTCGCCGACCGGCGGTTGCCATGTGGTGACTGTCCCGGGGGACGGAGCGAAGTCACGTTCGGGGTCTTCGGCGTTGATCCGGCACTCGATGGCATGGCCATTGAGCTTGATTTCTTCTTGCCGGAGGCTCAGCGCCTCCCCGCCCGCAATCCTGATCTGCTGCTGCACTAAGTCGGCGCCGCTGATCATCTCGCTAACGGGGTGTTCCACCTGGATGCGGGCATTGACCTCGATGAAGTAAATCTCCTGCCGCTGCACGTCATACAGGAACTCCGCCGTGGCCGCGTTGCGGTAACGAACGCTGCTGGCGAGACTGACCGCGGACTCGTGAAGCTTCCAGCGCAGATCGTCAGGCATCGCCGCGCAGGGCGCCTCCTCGATCAGCTTCTGATAGCGACGCTGGACCGAGCAATCGCGCTCGCCAAAGTGCAGCACATTGCCTTGGCCATCGCCCATCAGCTGCACTTCGACATGCCGGGCCTCGGGAACGAAGCGTTCGATGAATAAGGTGCCATCGCCGAAGGCAGCCTGCGCCTCGGCTGACGCGCGGGCATAGCCAGCCTCGGCCTCGTCACCGTTACGGGCGATCACCATGCCGCGCCCGCCACCGCCGGCCGAAGCCTTGATCAGCACGGGATAGCCAATCCGGTCCGCCTCGCGGCGCGCGTCGGCTGCAGACGCGATGTCGTTGCAGCCGGGAACCAGGGGTACACCGGCTGCTTCAGCAAGCGATCGCGCCTGGATCTTGTCTCCCAGCGCTTCGATCGTCTCTGGGGTGGGGCCAACAAAAGCGATCCCGTGTTGCTCGCAAAGACGCGGCAAAACCGCCCGCTCGGACAGGAAGCCATAGCCCGGGTGAAGGGCGTCGCAGCCCGACGCCTTGGCGGCGTGCACGACCAGGCGAGGATCGAGATAGCTCTCCATTGCCTTTGCCGGGCCGAGCACGATGCTGCGGTCAGCCATGCGAGCGCCAAGACTGTCCTTGTCGGCCTCCGACACGGCCAGAACGGTTTCAAGGCCAAGTGCCTGGGCGGCGCGAATGATGCGCACCGCGATCTCTCCGCGATTGGCAATGAACAGGCGCTTCAGGTTCATGCGCTGGGCTGAGCCTCTTGATTGCTGCTTCTAATCAGCCGCGGCTTGCGGCCGCGCCGCAGATGCAGGGTCGCCTCAGTCGAAACGAGGCGGAGCTCGCCAATGCTGGACTGGTCGAACTCAGCGGCCAAGCTTTCGAGCGATGAAGAGGGAAACTTGTTCATTGTCAGGGCAGCGGCGCTGCTCGTCCAAGCAGCGCCGCTCTTCTCCTTAGTAGCGATAGCTCAGTGACACGCCGTAGGTGGCTGGCTTGCCGCGGTATCGGATGATCGTGTCGAGGAAGGTCGAGACAGCCGTCGTATAGCCCTTGTCCGCAACGTTTTGTCCGTAGACCATCAGGCGCCAGCGATCATCGGCGCTCTTGAGGCCGGCTCGCAGATCCAGAGTTGAGTAGCTTTCAATTTCGAAGTCATCGGCTGGCAGCGCAGAATTAGTGAAGGTCGTGTTCTGCTTGCCCTGATACACCAAAGTGGCGCCGACGAAGGCTCCGAAGCTAGTGGACACAGGCACTTCATACTGTCCGTCCAGCGCAGCACTAAATTTCGGCGTGTAAGGCAGCGCGGAACCACGGAAATTGCCGGTGTAACCGGAGGCATTGTAGACAAGGTTTCCGTCCGGCGTTGCTGAATAGTCGCCGGTGACCTTGGATTTCAGGTACGTGGCGCTAGCCGACAGGTTAAGGCCTTCGATCGGGCGTACGGTCAGTTCGCCTTCCACACCGTAGATGTACGACTTGGGTACGTTCAGCAGTTTCTCGAGGAGGCCGAAGACAGTGTCCTGAATTCGCCCGCGAACCTGCTTGTCCTTGTAGTCGTAATAGAAGGCTGCACCGTTCAGCTGGATGGCGCGGTTCGCCAGTGGCGCCTTGAAGCCGGCTTCGTACGCCAAGACCTTCTCCTGCGTCGCAGGGGTGTATTGCAGTACGCGCGATGCACCGATCGCCGAGAAGATGCCGGCCTTATAACCCTGACTCACGGTGCCGTAGAGCAGCAGCCCATTCTCGAATTTGTAGTTGGCGCCGACCCGGAACGACACATTATCTTCGCTGAGGCTATCGTTAACCGGGGTCAGCGTCGATTTAGCGGTTCCGAGCAGGAGGTCGCCCGTGGTCGGGAAGCACTGACCCGGCTGGATGGAAATTGGAACGCTGTTGAGCGCCGCCCCGAACAAAGTCGCTGCACCCTGAAGAGGGTCAATGGCCGGATCGTTGTAACAATAAGACGCATTCTGCTTGTTCTTGGTATAGCGAAGGCCACCCTGCAGCGTGAGGCGGTCGATCACCTCGAACTCGACATTGCCGAAGACGCCGTAGCTCCGCATCCGCGAAGTGAAGTTGTTAAGAGTGAGAGTGATCAGGTCGGCGTTGGCCGAATAATCGCCGAGATAGAACAAGTTGTTCTGCTCGGTCCTGACATTGTCATAGGCCACCCCGATAAGGGCGTCGATCCGATCGGCATTGTAGGAAAGGCGCACTTCCTGGTTGAAGGACCGCACATTACCGTCCAGCGGAACGTCGACAACCCGCGCTGTCGTTCCGTCAAGATCCTGGCCATAGGCAAGCTCCTTGCGGGCAAGTGCAGTCACAGATGTCAGCGTCAACGCTTCGGTCAGGTCGTAATCGGCCCGCGCGGTGCCCTGATAGTAATTGTTGTCCGACTTACCGATTAGACCAGGAGTCCACTCGGCATCACGCGAATTGTTGCTTACCGGCGTTCCAAGCAGCGCCTGAGCGCCTGCTCGAACACTGGCATTGGTGCTGGTCAGGCGACCAACGACTACCGACTGCCGGCCCACGAAGCTGGCGTCGTATCCAGCCGATGTCGGGTTCGTGAGCGAAGCGTAACGCGCCGCATCGACGATGCCGAAGGGATTGCCTGAGGCGGAGAGCTGCGCCTGCGTCCCATAAATGTTGAGCAGCGTTCGGACATACTGCGGAGCCAGGGGGTCAGAACGATCGCGCACGGCCGTTCCGCTAAGCTGGATTTGTAGCGCATCGGTGGGCTGCAGGTTGACTGTCAGTCGGCCCATCAGCTTGCGCGTCGAACCATTCTCGTCATCCGGCCGCGACAGGCTGCGCTGCCATGCGCCGCCGTTGATCGCCTTGACTGCAAGACGCGCCTGGATTCCTTCGGTCAGCGGTCCGCTTATGTAACCGCTCGCTTCCACGCGGTCGAAGCGCTCATAGGATGCACCGAAGCCGTAACGCAGGGTACGTGTGGGCTTGCCGAAGATGTAGTTGACGGCGCCGCCCGTGGCACTTTGACCGAAGATGGTGCCCTGAGGGCCCTTCAGCACTTCGACCCGTTCGACGTCGAGGTCGAGCGCATCGGACATGGTGGGAACGTTGCGCGGCACTTCGTCGCCGTAAACGGCAACAGACGGCGCTGCTCCAAATGTCGCGTCGTAGAGGCCGATGCCGCGAAGGGTGAACACCGGCGTCGAGTAGAGTGACTGCGTGAAGGTGAAGCCCGGAACCAGCTTCGACAAATCCTCAGGTCCCGCGATACCGCGATTCGAGAGATCCTGGCCGGTCGCGGCAGAAATGGTTAGGCCAACGTTGTTGATCGCCTGAATGCGCTTGTTCGCGGTGACAACGATCTCGCCACTAGTAGTGGCGGCCGCAGCCTCGGCTTGTTCGGCCGGTTTGTTCTGGAGAGCCGCGACCGCTTCGGCGCTTTGCTGGCCTTCGGGCGGAGCGGAGGTTCCCGGAGTTTGAGCAAAAGCGGGCGTGCCAATCAGCGCGAGAACTGAGCTGCAGGCCAAAAAGGACCAGGTCTTCATCCTATTCTCCTCCGGCCCCCTGGGCCATTCCGGTCTTCCGGGAAGTAAACAATTCCCAATCTGACCACTCCCCCGTGCCGGCCTTGAGCCGGACCGGCCAAAATCATCCGGCGATCATTCCTCCGTCGACGACGTGCTCGGCACCCGAGACGAAGGACGCTTCATCGGAAGCAAGAAAAAGTACGAGATTGGCGACCTCCTGCGGCTGCGCCATTCGGCCCAGCGGAATCGCCTCGGCTGCGCCGCCGCCATTCTCGTCGGTGGCGGCGATCATCATCGGCGTAAGGATGTAGCCGGGGTGCACTGAGTTGCAGCGAATGCCCTGCCGGCCATATTGCGCGGCGATCAGCTTGCTCATTCCGCGTACCGCCCATTTGCTGGCGCAATAAGCGGCATTCGACGACTCTTTGGTGCCGAGCATGCCGGCGATCGACGAGATGTTGATGATCGACCCACCGCCAGCCCGGATCATGGAGGGGATCACCGCCTTCATACCCAGGAACACGCCAGTCTGGTTGATGGCGCAAACGGCCTCGAAATCTTCCTGGGAGAAGTCGAGCAGACCCTGAACCGGTCCGATCACACCGGCATTGTTGACCAGCACATTGACCTCGCCGAAGCGGTCAGTCGCCTGCTCGAGGACATCTTCCCAGTCGCTGGCCTTCGCGACGTCGTGCCGAGCGAAATGCGCGTCCGGGCCAAGCTCTTCCGCAATGTCGCGACCGCGCCGCTCGTTGACGTCGGTGAGCACGACTTTGGCACCTTCGCGCACGAAGGTACGTGCGTGGGCCTCCCCCATACCCTGGGAAGCGCCCGTTACGACGGCAATCTTCCCAGAGAGACGGGGCATGCTTAGGCAGCCTCGCTTTGCGCCGGTTGGCTGAGCCGGGGCGCAACCTCATTTGCGAGGAGGTCCATGCTGCGCTCCCAGCCGGCCGGATCATCGATGTAATCGTGGCTGTAGATCAGCAGCGTTCCGAATGGACCGCCAAGATCGTCGAACCAGGCTTCCATCTTCTGCGTGACGGTGTCCGGAGAACCGACGATCCAGACATGCTCCGCGAGATATTCGGCGTCTACGTCTGCGGGATCCACATTGGGGTCGTGCAGCAGCCCCTTGAGCACGCCGAACCGCTCGTACGTTGGCTTAATATACTCCTTCCACGCGCGGCCGATGCCACCCTCGATCGCCAGCTTGCGGGCTTCAGCATCGGTGTCGGCTACGATGACGTCGCGAACGACGCGGTGCATTGAGCGATCCGAAGCGCGGCCCGCATTTGTCATGTTTTCCTTGTAGGTCTGAAAATGACTGCGAAGGAACTCGTTGCCGGCATAGACCGACGCCGGAATGAAACCGTGCGTGCCGGCGAAGCCAATGGAAGGCGACGGGGCCGAGAGGCCAGTCATCGCCATCTGCATCTCGCCATTCCAGGGGCGCGTGTCACGAAGAGGCTTCTTGCCATCCTGTACGGGATAACCAGCGTTCCAGAACTCGCCCTGGTGCTCGAAGGGCTCGGCCCTCCAGACCTTCTGCATGATGTCGATCGATTCGAGCATCATCGCATGGTTCTTCGACATGTCGGTGATGCCACGCACTGCCGCGTCCGTCGGGTAAGCGCCTGTCGCGACGCCCAGCATGTAGCGGCCTTCAAGGATCTGGCTGAGCCAGGCGGTTTGCAACGCCAGCGTGCCCGGGTGATGATAGGGCAGCAGGTGCGCCAGCGGTCCGAAGTGGATGCGGCTGGTTTGCGCCGCGGCGGCGGCAATCACCAGCTCCGGGCTGGGGATGCCCTCCCAGTTAAGCGTGCCATGCTCACCGACCCAATATTCCGAGAAACCGACCCGGTCGGCGACGACCGCCTGCTTCACCGCCCAGTCGAACACCTGCTTGGGGGTGCGCTCCGGGCGGACGAACGGGGTCTGGAACATGCCAACTTGCATTGTCTTCTACCTCTTGTTGGTGGCGGTGATCCGGCGTCAGCCGTGGTCTTTCCATTCCACGAGGATGTCATTGTCGTCGAAGCGCATCACGCTGCAAAACTTCAGGCGGAATTTCTCGCCAGCCGCGCCGAAACCGGGCAGATCGACGGCTGCGGTTCCGCCGTACCAGGCTTCGCGAACCACGATGTTGCCCGAGGTAGTGACCCGCTCCACCGGCTCGAACTGTCGATCGGGCACATAGCTGCTGGCAAAGCCGCGCAGTACTTCAAGAAGCGCATCTCGGCTGTTCAGCACGAAGTTGCGATTGAAGTGCGCGAAGTCGATATCCGGCGCGATCATCGATTCCAGAGCGTCGAAATCCTTGGCGTTGTAGGCCTGGATGAGCCGCTCGGCCGCTGCAGCAGGGTCAGCCACGAGCATAACCATCGGAGCATTTCGTCGTAAGAACGTTCGGGTCTTGCCCGTCGATCCTGACCATCAGCCATCTCCTCCGTCGCTTCAGCCGCGCGCAAACAGGCGGCCACCGACAATCGAAGGGGTATGACAAGTCCAACTCACCGTCAACAAGTTTTCCGACGTGTTTTCGGAAAATGGCGCAACGAGGCTAATAGGCACCAGTGCGTCATGGACCGGGAGAGCCGTTTGGTGTAGGACCGAAGGGAAGCGGACGCTGATTTCTGCAGGTTTAGCGTTGACGAACGGTTTTCGGGAAAGCGAGCTGTTGCTCGCGATGATATCGGCAAGGTGAGCAGAGTGGATATTGCAACGGGCACGCCGACCGCTCCGATGGTAAATACCGACGATCCGTTTGATGTTCTGCTGGCTGAGATTTTAGAGCGATCGTCGCGCGACAGCGGTCGCAAGCAGGTGCGCAGTCGGCGAACGGAGCAGCAGATCCTCAACGCTGCGCTGCGTGTCTTCGCGCGTGATGGAATCTCACGTTCCCGTATAGCCGATATCGCCGCCGAAGCGGGGATCTCGACTTCGACCCTGTACGAATATTACGCCAGCAAGGAGGATCTCGCCTATGAGGTGCCGTCCTTCCATCTGGCGACATTCTTTGCGCAGTATCGCGACGCCGTGGTTCCACGATCGTCGGCGCGGGAACGGCTGATGCTCTATCTATCCATGTCGTCGGACTTCGCGCGCGAGCATGCCGACTGGGCGCGGCTACTCTACCTCGAGATCTGGCCGAGCGTTTTCGTGGGCACTACCGACGTCCGCCACAGCGTCGATGATTTCGCGCGCGTCGTCATCTTCCTGATCAAGCAGGGCGCCAAGGAAGGCCTCTGGAGCGATCGGCACGATCCTTACCAAACGGCCTCGATCCTTCTTGGGGGCGTCAACCAGACCATTATCACCTGGCTGCTGTATCGCCGGCCGAAGAATTTGACCAAGGCCGGTACTGAGATAGCCGAACGAGTGCTCGCCATGATCGAGCGCGAGCGCTGATTTATCGGTCCTGGAAGCGCGCTTCTCGCCCATCCAGGAACGCGGCGACGCCCTCCTCCGCATCCACGCTGCCGGTGAGTTCCGCGGACAATGCCTGGGCATCAAGGTAAGCCTCTGTCCAGCTGCGGCCTTCCAGTCCGACGCTCGCCCGCTTTCGGGCCCGCAAGGCCGGCAGACTTTGCACGGCGATTTCGCGAGCCAAGCCGATTGCGCGTGGCATGACCTCGGTGCGAGGCAGGACGTAGTTAAAGAACCCGGTGGGTGCGAGCTCGGCGCCGGTGAAGCGCCGTCCGGTGAACAGCATCTCCCTGGCCTTGGCCTCCGGCATGTTCAGCGTCCGGAATATGCCCCCGCCTCCAGCGACCAAGCTGTAGCGGATCTCGGGGCAGGAGAAGTGTGCATCTTCGGCCGCGATCCGCATGTCGCACAGCGCCGCAAGGATGACGCCGATCCCAACCGCTGGAGCTGTGATGGCAGCGACCACGGGGCGGTCGAGGCGCTCGAACGCCGGCAGGATCGCGTTGATCCGGGCATAGCGCGCCTTGCGGGCGGCCTGATCGATGCCAACGAAGTCGTTCAGGTCCGCGCCCCCGCACCACGCCTTTGCCCCTTCCGGCACCGCAAGTATCACCACGCGGATCGTGAGGTCAGCCGCAACATGCTCCGTCAGGGCCTGCAGATCTTCGTAGACGGAATAAGAGACAGCATTCACCGGTGGCCGCCAGAAGGTGCAGATAGCGACGCCATCGTCCTCGACATCCAGAGTGAACACGCCGAACGAGCGCACTCCGCAAGCCGTCATCGCTTAAGGCTCAAACGTCCCACACCAGATCGAAGGGCTTCACCGCGCCGACAATCCCATTGACATGTTCGATGTGCTCACCGGGCGCGAGCCTGAAGTCGGGGATGCGGGCGCACCATTCGCGAATCATCACCTGCAGCTCGGTGCGAGCGATAAAGGCCCCGGGACAGGTGTGATTGCCGCGGCCGAAAACTGAATGGATGCGGTTGCGGCGATCCAGATCGACGCTGGTCATCTCTTCGCCGAAGGTCGGATCGAGCGCCGATGCCGCCGTCGGCGCCATCACCATCTCGCCAGGCAGTAGCTGCACACCATCGACTTCGATCGCCTGCCGGACCTCGCGCGAGGACGACACCAGCGGAAAGCGACGGAGCAGCTCCCAAACGGCATCACCGATCCGATCCGGTTGGGCGGCCACCCGGTCGCGCAGCTCGGTGTCTTGAGCCAGGTAGGACATGGCGAAGGCCATGGCGTTCACCACCGTGTCGAGTCCGCCGACCAGGACCTGGATGCAGGTATCCGCCGCCTCGTCATCGCTGAGCGAGCGGCCTTCGACCTGGCCGTTGATGAGCTTGCTGATGAGATCAGTGCCCTGCCCGCCACGCCGCTGGGCGATAACCGGAGTGATATACTCCTTGAAGAGCTGCTTGACCTCCGGATAGCTGAGCGAGCCATCCGGCCGGGTGAACTGGTCCGCGAGATGCTTGAGCTTGGGGAGGTCGGCGATCGGTAGATCGACCAGTCCCATGAAGATCCTGACCGGCAGCTGCTCGGCGAAGTCATGCACGAAATTGCAGCGTCCGCGCGGGCGAAAGCCTTCGATCAGCTCGACCGTCAAGTCTGTGACCCGCTGTTCCAGCGCGCTTAGCGCCTTGGGTGACATGTTGTCGTTCAGAAGCTTACGGAATGGGCGGTGTTCCGGCGGGTCAAGCGAGAGGGGAATGAGCTTGTATGCTTCGCCCGCCGTGTCCTTGGGGACGAGCACGATGCGGCTCGAGAAGCGGTCGGATTCCGCGAGGACCTCATTCGAGAGGTCGGCAGAAAGAGCAATCCAGTGACCGCCATTGTGCGGTGTCCACATCAGCTTGTGCGGCGCGGAAGTCATGATCGACCGCCACTCATCGTGAAGATCCTGGCCGTCGGGGAGCGGGCGATAGATGTCGAAGTCCAGCACCCGGTCGGAGGGCACATTGGCGGGACGACTTGCCAGATGATCGGCCGGGATCTCGGTCAGGGCAACTTCCACGGGGCGACTCCTCCTACGCGAACCAAAGCGTCAACTCTTTGGTGACGAGCCTAACACACATCTGACTTCCGAAAAGACATTTTGTCGGTTTAGTAGCGCGGTTTGTCGCTGGACAGCCTAAGCAGACGAGTGCAGTCTCCTCACCAAACCCGAATTTTTGTCAGGAGTGAGAAGATGGGTCGACTAAGTGGCAAGGTGGCGATCATCACTGGTGCGGCTCAGGGCATGGGCGAAGCCCATACTCGTGCCTTCGTGCGTGAAGGAGCCAAGGTGCTGATTACCGACGTCAACGCCGCCGCCTGCGAAGCACTGGCCAGCGAGCTTGGCGGGGCTGCCCGGGCGCAGGCACTCGATGTCACCGACGAGAATAGCTGGAATGCGGCAGTCGCCGCCGCTGAAGAAGCGTTCGGACCGGTCAACGCCCTTGTCAACAATGCAGGCATTCTCGGTCCTGGTGCCCAGGCCGTTGATCTGTCTCGGGCCGACTTCGACAAGGTCTGCGCGGTCAATCAGACGGCTGTCTTCCTCGGCATCAAGGCGGTGATCCCGTCAATGCTGAAGGCAGGCGGCGGGTCGATCGTCAACGTGTCGTCCATCTCCGGCATCGTCGCGATCTACGGCACGCCAAATGTCGCTTATGCCGCCAGCAAGTTCGCCGTGCGCGGCATCACCAAGCAGGTTGCGATCGAATATGGCGGGCACAACATCCGCTGCAATTCGGTCCACCCGGGCTACATACGCACCCCGATGATGACGGCAGCGCTCGACGACGAGCAGATCAAGATTGCGAGCGGTTCCGTGCCGATCAAGCGGGTCGGCGAGCCCGAAGACGTATCCAACCTGTGCGTGTTCCTGGCCTCGGACGAGTCTGGCTTCGTCACCGGTGCCGAGCACATCATCGATGGCGGCCTGACCGCCCTCTAGCCGTCCTTGTACTGGGCCGGACGGCCGTCGAGGAAGGCGCGAACCCCTTCCTCGGCGTCCTCTCCGGCAACCAGCATCCGCGAGCGAGACTGGGCATCCAGGTAGACATCCATCCAGCTGCGCTGCTGGAGGCTTGCACCGGTCAGCTTACGCGCCCGAATGGCCGGCAGGCTCTTTCCCGCGATGCGACGCGCGATGTCATAAGCGCGCGGCAGCACTTGGTCCCGTGCCACGACGTAATTGAAGAAGCCGGTCGGCTCCAGCTCGCGGGCAGTGAAGGCCTGACCGGTGAAGGCCATCTCCCGCACCTTGGCGAGCGGCATGTTGACGTGGATGAAGAGTCCGCCGCCACCGGCCACCAGGCCATAGTCGATCTCGGGGCACGCAAACTTGGCGTCATTGGCGGCGACACGCATGTCGCAGAGGGCCGCTAGGATCATTCCCACGCCGACAGCGGCACCTTCAATCGCCGCGATCACAGGACGATCGAGCTGGTAGAAGCGCGGTAACTGCGCGTTGATAAATTCGTAGCGTTCCTTGCGGCGCTCCGGCGTCATGCCGACGAAGTCGTTGAGGTCGGCGCCGCCGCACCAGGCACGCGCGCCTGACAGCGCGGTCAGCACCACCACGCGAATGTCGTCGCTGGCCTCAATGTGATCAACAAGGTCGCCAAGGTTCTGGTAAACCTCGACGGAGATGGCGTTTACTGGCGGTCGATCGAAGATGACCGTCGCAATACCGCTCTCGTCAACTCCGAGCTTGAAGGCACCAATCTCTTGCTCGCGGACCGGCGGCGCCGCACCCCTAGCGACGGAGTACGGCATTCAGTTTGCTCGAGCGGACTTCGACCACCGGCAGCTTGGTGAGCTGCATCAGCTTGCGAACCTGATCGAGTTCGGGCGAGCTGAGCAGCGGATAGTCGCGCTTAACGGGGCCCGCCGCGCGCATCTTCTCGATATCGGCTTCGGGCAGGAAGGCGCGATAGATGAGCTCGTCCTCGTCCTCCGTGCCGTACTTCTTCTTAAGCTCGTCTAGACTAGGTTGTTCTGGCGGATTTGCGAGGACTTCGGCCGCGCGCGGCGCCGCCATAATGCGGTCCAGTACCTCGGGGTTCACCGGCGCCACCGTCTCGCCATAGAAGCCGGCAGAATATTGGATCACCTCGTCGGGCACGGTGCCGTAGCGTTTGCCGGTGACCACGTTCAGCACCGCCTGGATCCCGACGAGCTGGCTGAACGGCGTTGCCATGCCGGGGTAGCCCAAGTCACGGCGAACGGCGGCGACTTCCTCAAGTACCTCCGGCAGCTTGTCCATCATCTTATGCATGGCTAGCTGGGCCTTGAACGTGCCCATCATCCCGCCGGGGATCTGATGCTGGATCGAGAACTCGTCATATTCGGCATACTGGTCCACCAAGAAGCCGGCCGCCTTTCCAACCGCCCGGAAGTGATCGGCGACGGGCTGAAACAGGCTTTCATCCAGGCTGTGCGTATGCCCTCGAAGCTGAATGTTGCGAGCCATGATCTCGGTCGAGGGGACCGAAGGGCCGTTTGCCATCGGCCGGCTTGCGGTGTGGATCACGCTGACTCCAGCGTCAATCGCATCGAGATAGGCCTTGGCCGACATGCCCAGGAGATTGTTGGAATGAAATTCCAGCGCCTTACCGTTTGCCGCCTGTACCAGCGCCGGAACCAGCTGCTGAATCCGCTCCTTCTCAAGCACGCCGGCGGTATCGTAGAGGAGGATGCTGTCGATGTGCGGACTCTCCGCCAGCCGGCGGGCATTAGCGACGAAGAATTCATCGGTATGCACTGGCGACAAGGCAAACATGATCGCACCGGCGACCTGCGCGCCATTCGCCTCTTTGGCGACCCGGGCCAAGCGCAGCATATTATCGATGCCGAATAGCACGTCGTAGATCCAGAAGGATCGGAGACCATGAGCGCACAGTCGGCGAACCCAGAGATCCATCAATGCTGGCGGAGTGATACCGAAGGTGACGTTCGCATTGGCACGAAGACCGGCACGCAGCGGCGTGTTGGGCATGGAGGCGACCAAGAGGTCTAGTCCCTCCCAGTAGTTCTCCTGACAGTAGCGAGTCAGCACATCCATCATGCCGCCGCCGGTGAGATCGATGGTTTGAAAACCGGTCTTGTCGATCAATGGCGAGACTGGCAGCGCCATGCCGGCCTGCATGCGCAGGCCCCACAAGCTCTGCTGCCCGTCACGCATGGTCTCATCAAGAAATTCGATGTGAGCCATGCCTACTCAAGCTCCCGGTTGGATGTAGTAGAGAATGCGGCCGGCCTCGACTAGTTCGGAGTCAGCGGCGCAGATCTGCACGATTTTGCCAGCCTGCCCTGCCTTTACCGACGTGAACAGCTTCATGACCTCGAGCAGGCAGACTTCCGTTTCCTGCTGCACGACCGAACCCACTTCGACGAAAGGCGCCGCGCCGGGCTTCGGCGATCGATAGAAGGTACCGAGATTGGGCGCGGTGATCGGCACCCAGCTTGGGTCGATGCTGTCTGGCGTCGCTGGGGCCTCAGCCGGGGCTGTTGCTGCGACTGCGTTCGTTGAGGCTTCGATGGACGCTGGTGTAGCAATTGGGGCTGTCGGAGCTGCTACTCCGGCACTGCCCAGTCCCGCGCTGTTCGGATCGAGCGAGAAGAGAATTTCGGTGTCACCGGTCTTGACCCTGAGTTCGGTCCAGCCGCTGGCGAGGAATTGCTCGGCAAGCAATTGCAGGTCGTCGGGGAAACGCTCGCTGCTCATGCGGCCTGCTCCGCGGCGCGGGTGAGCTGGTCACGGACGGTCCTGCGGAGGATCTTGTTGGCACCGCTCTTCGGCAATTCCGGCCAAACAAGAATCTCCTTGGGCCGCTTCACGCTCGAAAGGTTCTGGCGCGCAAAATCCATGATAGCGGTTGTGTCGAGGGTCGCCGGGCCGCCGACTACGGCGACCACCCGGTCCCCCCATTTTTCATCGGGGAGGCCGACGACGGCGACCTCCTGTACCCCCGGAAAGCCCATCAGCACGTCCTCGATTTCGCGCGGGTAGATGTTGTAGCCACCGCTAACGAGCATGTCGTTCTTGCGGTCCACGATGTAGAAGAAGCCGTCTTCGTCCATCGTGCCGATGTCGCCAGTGTGCAGCCAGCCGCCGCGGAACGCCTCTGCGGTGGCTTCGGGCTTGTCCCAGTAATACGCCATCAACTGAGGTCCACGGACGACGATCTCACCTCGCTCACCTGGCCCGAGTGGACGATCATCTTCGTCGAAGATCGCGACTTCGACGACCGAGAAGGGACGACCGCACGATCCTACCCGGTCATGGTCCTGCGGGCGCAAGTAGGTGATTGCCATCGGGCTTTCCGCTTGGCCGTAGCATTGCGCGAACACCCGCCCGAACCGCTCTTCCGCCCGCTGCATGAGGGACGGCGAGATGGAAGAAGCACCATAAGCGACGATCTGGAAGTAGGTCTCCGTATCGATCGACGGATCATCCAGCAGCATTGCGATCATGGTTGGAACCAGGAAGCTGTACGATGCACGGGTCTCGTTTGCGAGACGGAGGAAGCCGCCCGTGTCGAACTTGGTCATGATGACAGAGTGCACGCCGCGGATCAGCGAGGGCAGAAAGAAGGCGCCGCCTGCATGAGCGATTGGCGCACCGTGGAGGAAGATCTCGCCCTCTCTCAGTTCGGGAATTAGGTCCGCCAAAAAGACGTTGGTTTCGACCAAGTCAGTGCGGGTGGTGAGCGTAACCGCCTTGGCGTTGCCCGTAGTGCCGCCCGTAAAGCCAAGCCGAAGCGGCGCGTCGAGGTCCCGATCTACCACGCACGGCTTCTGCTCACCCGTGGCGATCATCTCGAGCAGCTCGGGAAGCAGTATTTGCAGCTCCGCATCGATGCCCTTAACCCCGTCGTGAATAACGCAACGGCAGCCGGAGTAGGCAATCTTGTAGCGATGGCTGTCGAGCGTCTCCTTGGGATTGAGCTGCACCCGCACCAGCCCGGCCTTGAAGATCGCGTAGTAAGCGATGAGGCAATCGATCGAGTTTGGGAGCAGAACGCCTACCCGGTCACCGGGACGTAGACCCTTGGTGATGAGCGCATTGCCAAGCCGGTCCGTCGCCTGGTCGAAGTCATGGAAGCTGAGGGTCCGGTCGCCTTCGGTTAGGCAAGGCTTGTCCTTGTAGTGAAGCGCGGCGCGGCGGATGATGGAGCCAATCTGCATCGTCGTTCCTAGCTAAGCCGCGTCGCGACACTGCGCGGTGCCACCACTCGATCGAAACGTCTCGGAAACTACCTGCTCGCGGTGGTACACGGAGTCGCCGAACTGATGTTCGAACAGCTTGGTCCGGCGAAGGTAGCGATGGATGCCCAGTTCCCACGTGAAGCCCATGCCGCCATGTATCTGCACAGCTTCGTTGCACACGGACCTGGCGACATCTCCGCAATAGGCCTTGGCCATGGAAGCGGCGCGCCGATCGCGACTGTCGCCTTCGCCGATCGCCCAGAACGCGTAATAAGCTGCCGACCGGCCCGCTTCCACCGCGACCGCCATGTCGGCGCAACGATGCTTGATCGCCTGGAACGCGCCGATCGGCTGGCCGAACTGGATTCGGGTAGACGCATATTCGACGCTGGCCGACAGCATACGGGCGGCAATGCCGATCGTCATGCCCGCCGTGACGGTAGCGCCGGCCTCCAGCGTGCGCGCCGCCGCCGATCCAAGCTGCAGCCGTTCCCCAGGTGCCCCGGTAAAGGCCACCGATGCGAGTTCCGCGGCGGGATCGATGCTGCGTTCGGAAGTCGCAGCGACACCGCCCGCTTTCGCATCGACCAGCCAGCAGGCCGTCTCGCCGGCGTAAGTGCCAAGCACCAGGAAGGCGTCAGCCTTAGTCCCGCCAGCCACAAGCAGCTTGCGCCCGTCCAGCATTCCACCCGTGCTGGTCATCTTGAGCGAAGCGGGTTCATAGTCGGATCCAGCCTCGAAACTGGCGATGGCAATGCGAGCCTCGCCGGCAGCGATCCGCGGCAGCCACGTCTCCTTCAGCGCCGCCGATCCATGCTGCAGCAGGACGTCGGTTGCGATGAGCGTCGAAGCGATCAGTGGCGGCGCTAACCCTGCCCCGAGTGCTTCAATGGCAAGCGCCAAGTCGACCAAACTCAAACCGACTCCGCCATGTTCTTCTGGCACGAGCAAAGCGAACAGCCCGAGTTCCGCGACAGCGGCCCACGCTTCGTCATTACCTTCGGTGTTGAGGTCGGGAACGGTCAGGCTTGCCACTCCGCCGAGCACGGAAGCCACGGTGTCGCCCAGACTGTGCTGGTCCTCGTCGAACGCGAAGTTCATTTCACCCCCGATCGCGGCAGGCCGAGCATCCGTTCGCCAATGATGTTGCGCTGGATCTCGGATGATCCCGAGTAAATAGTGAAGGCCTTGGATTGCAGATAACTGAGCTGAAATCGCCCATCCGCAACGCTGTCCGGATCTCCGGCCTCGAGCGGAGCGGTCGGGCCTATCGCATCCATGGCCGCTTCGTACATACGCTGCGCGGCGTGACTCCAATAAAGCTTGATGACGGAAGACTCCGCTCCTGGCTTCTCGCCATTAAGCAGGCGGCTGAAGCTCCGCAGTGAGTTCAGGCGCATGACCTCGACTTCGATGATCGATTGGCCGACCTTTTGACGCACGTCGGGATGCTCGATTGCCTTGCGATCGCCGCGCTCCAACTCGCTTAAGCCAGCCACCAGCTTGTCGAGCTCTTGTTTGAAGCGGATCTGCCGCCCGAGACCGTCTTCCGGGCCGCGCTCATAGGCCAGCGTGGTCATCGCAATGCGCCAGCCGTCGTTGATGTCGCCGACTACATTCTCGACCGGAACATCGACGTTGTCGAAGAAAGTCTCGTTGAACTCGCTCTCACCGCTGATCTGGCGCAATGGGCGGATCGAGATTCCCGGCGACTTCATGTCAATAAGAAGGAAGCTCAAGCCTTTGTGCTTGAGCGCGTCCGGGTCGGTCCTGACCAGCGCGAAGCACCAGTCGCTGTATTGGGCGTAGCTGGTCCAGACCTTCTGGCCATTGACGATGAACTTGTCGCCTTGGCGATCCGCCCGCGTGCGGACGGAGGCGAGGTCCGAACCCGCATTGGGCTCTGAGAAGCCCTGGCACCAGACCTCGTCGCTGCTGATGATCTTGGGGAGGAACCGCTTCTTCTGCTCTTCGGTGCCGTGTACGAGAAGGGTAGTCCCGACTAGGTTGTGACCGATGATGTTCAGGCCCTCAGGTGCACGCGCTCGCGCCATTTCCTCGGCAAAGATAGCACGTTCGACGAGGGTTGCGCCTCGGCCGCCATATTCAACTGGCCAGTTGATCCCGCTCCACCCACCGGCGTAAAGCTTCCGGTCCCAGGCGAGCCGGAACATCGCCCGTTCGTCTTCGTGCTCCGGCTCGAAGACATTCTCGCCCCAACCTGCAGGCAGAGCGGTGCTGAGCCAGTTTCGCAGATCGTTTCGAAATGCGTCTTCCGCTTGGGAGTAGCTGAAGTCCATCAGCGGCTCGCTGCAGCAGCTGCCGCTGCCGCGAAATCGGGGGCGCGCTTTTCGCGGAATGCATTGACGCCCTCCTCATACTCCGGCGTCAGGTAGGCGATCGTCTGAGCGTAGGACTCGTAATCCAGCATCTGGTCGAGCGTGACCGAGCCGGCCCGGTTGAGCAGGGTCTTGGTCATTGCGGTCGCAGTCGGCGATCCGGCGGCGATCGCGCGCGCCATTTTCCTGGCTTCCTCAAGCAGCTGGTCGTGTGGAACGACCTTATTGGCGATGCCGATCGCCAACGCCTCGTCCGCCGCGACCTTGCGCGCAGTGAAGCATAGCTCCTTCGCCATGTTGATCCCCACGACGCGGGCAAGGAACCACAGGCCGCCAAGGTCGGGGACTAGCGCCACCTTGGCAAAAGCCTGGACGAAGCTGGCTTGCTCGCTGGCGATGATGAAGTCGCAGGCGAGCGCGAGGTTCATGCCGGCCCCGGCCGCCGGGCCGTTCACCGCCGCGATTACCGGCTTTTCGAGTTGAAACAACGGATGTAGCACATCCCGCAGGATCCAGCGGTGACGATCCCGCCGCTCAAGCGGGGTCATGTCGTCGCGGCGGGCCTTGAGGTCCGCGCCCGCGCAGAAGCCCCTTCCCCCGCCGGTTAGTATCGCGCAACCGACGTCGGTGCGACCGGCGAGATCACGAATGATCGCCGACAACTCGTGATAAAGGTCGTCGGTGGTGGCGTTGAGCGCATCGGGCCGGTTGAGCGTGATCAGCGCGACGCGGTCTTCGACTTCGAACAGGACATTGCCTTGGGCGCTCATTCTGCCGCCTCTCGATAAGGGGTGTGGGCAAGATCGTCGGCGGTCGACGTCGGCCGATCCCACCATTGCTCCGGCATCCGCATCGGGATGCGGAAATCATGCGCAGGCACGACGATGTCGGCGCTGTCGAACACCCGGCGCATCGATTGCAGCTGCGTCCGCTCGCTCTCGCTGCGGATCGGTCCCGTCATGAAATCATCGCCAAGGTAGCGCTTGGGCTTGTCGGTCGCCCGGGGGTCGGTCGGGAACCAGTAGCGGTAATGATCGCCGAGGTCGGACACGAGGGCGACCTTGCCGCGCTCCGTCTGCACGATCGGCACGTGCATTCCGGGTGTGTGCCCGGGCGTCTTCACCACCTCGATCCCATCGAACAACGTGAAATCGCCATCGACCAGGCGGATCTGCCTCCCTCGCTTGCGCTCGTTCAGTTCGGCGACGGTCTCGCGCCAGTAGAAGATCCGCTGGCTCGGCACCGGGTCCATGGCGTGAAACAGCTCGTCACGCTGTACGATGACCTGCGCGTCAGGAAACAGCTCGAGGTTGCCGGCATGGTCGAAGTGGAGGTGCGTCGGCAGCACCACATCGATGTCGGCGGGTGTCAGCCCCTCGCTGGCCAGACCCCGGATCAGGCTGTCATGCCCGCCACCGACGCCTTCGACCTTCAGCCGGGCGTTTACCACGTCCATCGCCGCCATGCCGCTGTCGACAAGGATGGCCTTGCTGTCGCTGCGCACCAGCCAGCAATGGATCGGATCGCGCATCATTCCGCCTTCGTGAGGCAGGAACAGCTCGCCGACGCGAAGGCTGGTGACCGTCCAATTCATTCGTCGATGACCTCGAACCGCTCGATATCGGCAAGCGAACCGGTTCGGTTGTCACCCCAGATCGCGCGCACCCGGGTGCCCGGCTTGATGCGCACCTTGGCTTCTTCGACGCTGTCGATCTCGATCATGTGGATGAGGCGGGTCGACGCGCCGTCGAGCACGATCTCTGCGTAGACATAGGGCGGCGGTCGGGTCTGGCCGACGAACTCGAGGTTGATGATCGAGCAGCCACGGATCGTGCCGGTGTCCTTGCACGCTTTCCACGTGCCGGTGCGCTTGTGACTGATGTCGTCGATCTCGCGCGGCGGAAGCAGTGCGGCGTCACCCTCACTGGTGCGAACGCCCATGATGACGCGGTTGGTTTTGATCTCGTCGAACAAGCGTCCGTAATAGGGGCCGTAAGCATGCTCATACTGGAGCCGGATGTCGTAAGGCACGACCTCCACCGGCTTGTCGTGCTCCGGAAGGTCACCGATCGATCCGACGTCCGCATCCGCCTTCACGGCAAAGCCGCGGATGGCGAGGATCGATCCTTCGACACCCTCGTCCCATTCGGCCTGCACGCGGGTGCCGACATCAAGCTTGTCGATATCGGCGTCAACAAGTCGATGAACAAAGGTGTTGGCACAGCCGTCCAGCCGGATGAGACCAAGCATCTGCCCGTCCACACGGGTGAAGCCGCGCAGCTCGCCGGTGCTGGGCGCAACAACCAGTACCGGATCGGATTCACCATTGGTCGGGGAGAAATCCTGCGCCGGTGCGATCACCGTACCATCGGCGAAGCGCGAGCCGACAATATGGCCCTTGCCAATCTCTGCAAGGAACACGCCGGCTGCCCGCCCGGGCGTCAGCGTGTAGGACATGGCGATCTCGCTATGGAACGCCTGAAGTTCGATCGATTGGGTTTCCGGTGCCGCCAGCATCCGTTTGCTCCTATGCGCTCAGGACTGCGCAGCCGCGCAGATTGGCCCAGCCGCCGCCGGATTGCACCAGCGCCAGCTTGGCGTCCTTGATCTGGTTGTTCTCGGACTTGCCCATCACCTGGGTGGCGCCCTCGATCAGGCGAATAAGGCCAACCGCCCCGATCGGATTGGCGCCGAGACATCCGCCCGATGGATTTACCGGAATGTCGCCGTCAAGCTGCGTCGCGCCGCTCTCGATCAATTCGGCCGCCTGCCCTGCCGGGCATAATCCGAGGCTCTCGTAGTAGTTGAGCTCGAAGCAGGTGTAGGGTTCCTGCAGCTCCACCACGTCGAACTGCCGCCGCGGGTTGGTGATACCAGCCGCGCGGTAAACCTGCCGTGCCGCGATGGCGAGCGGCTCGGACTGGAGCAGCGAGCGTTCGGGTGCATTGTCGGCCTCGCAGCAATAAGCGATGCCCTGGATCCAGGCCGGCCGGGTCGTCGACTTGGCCGCTGCCTTTTCCGACGAAAGGACGATGGCTGCGGCGCCGTCGGAGATCGGCGGTACGTCCAGCAGCTTGATCGGCCAGGCAAGCGGCTTGGAAGCCATGACTTCCTCGACCGTCACCGGCTTCTTCACATGCGCATAGGGATTGGCCATGGCGTTGGCGCGGTTCTTCACCGCGACCAGCGCAGCCGCTTCCTCCGTATGCCCGAGCACGTCCATGCGCGCCCGCCAATATGCAGCGGAGAACCCCATGATCCCGACGGCGAACTCGCGACCCCAGAATGGGTCGTAGAGGGTCGAAATGCTATATTGGAGCTGCCCTTCCGACAGTTTGTCGTATGCTACCACCAAGGTGCGTTCGGCAAAGCCGCCAGCGACCTGGTAGTAGCCCGCAAGCGCACCCGCGAAGCCCGCGCCACCGCCGCTGGTCACACGGACTACGGGCTTCAGTTGTGCGCCGATCGCATCGGCGACCCACTTCTCCGGCTGATTGACCGCTGCGAACAGCACCGGGCCGGTCGCCACGACCACGCTATCGATGTCCTCCATGGTGAGGTTCGCATCAGCGAGCGCCCGATCCACCGCTTCGCGCACCAGGCCTGCCTGGCTGACATCCGTCCGCCGCCGCGCATGATGCGTCTGGCCGACACCGACGATTCCTACGTGCCGTCCCATCTTCAAACCTCAAGCGTCATGACGATGTTGTTCTGAAGGCCGACGCCGCTGGCGCCGTGGGCAATGCCCCGCGCCTCGCCGGATCCTTCGCGGAGTTGCCTCGCGGCCGATGCAAGCCGGAACAGCCCGGTGGCCATAATCGGGTCGGCGGGCAGCGCGCCGCCTGAGCGATTGATTACTGTTTCGCCGCCCAGAGCGGCCTCCAGTCCCTTCCCTGCGCCCGCGATCCCGAGCGCCTCCAGCACCATCAGCTCGGCCACGGCGGACGGCGCACTGATCTCCGCAAGGTCAGCCTTGGCATCGCCCCAACCGGCATTGCGAAGCGCCATCGCGCCCGCACTTTGGCAGGCCTTGAGTTCGGACGGATCACGGCTGGCAAGCGCGTGGCGATCCATTGATGACCCGGCGCCGGTAATCCATACGGGAGCGGCCGAATGCCGCTTGGCGATGGGCTCATTGGCGATCAGCATCGCCACCGCCCCGTCGACCGGACGGGACAGCATCAGCCTGGTGAGCGGCGCCGCCCCTTCGTCCGCGGAGAGAATGTCGTCGGCGCTCGGCAACTCGCCAAGCTCTACCCCGCCGAACTTTTGCGCCGCTTCCCAGCGAGCGGCGGTCAGCTCCGCCAGCCGATCAAGCGACGCATCATGCTTGGCGGCATAGCCTTGCGCCTGAAAACCCAGCGCGGCGCGCTGCCCGAAACCCACAGGGCGCTGATAGAAGGGCTCGACTTGCGTCGACCAGAAAGCGTCGACCGAACTTTCCGACGGCTTGGAATAGGCGACGATCAGACCGACCCGCGAGGCGCCGGAGCGGATCTTGTTGACCCCGTAAAGGGCCGCAAACAACCCGTCATCCTCGACCCGAGCCTCTTCCTTGTGATGCGCACCGAGCGCCCCAAGGAAGCCGCAGTTCGAAATCGACCGGCCGTCGAGCACGTCGCTGCCGGAGTCGATGATGAAGTCGACGTCATCGATCGTCAGCCCGCTGCCCTTGAACACGTCGGTCACGACGGCCGAGATCAGGTCGATGTGCTGAGCGCCGCTCCAGGCTGGTCGCAGTTCGGTTTGCGCCGATGACAAAACGGCGACGCGTCCAAGCCCCATGGCGATGTTCCTTCCTCCCGGGCAGCGATGGCCCTCCACTATGAAATGTATCGCTCGCCGATCGATGTCAAAGCTTTTTTCGACGTTTTTTCGGAAAACTTATTGCGAGAAGATTGCGCGTGCAGCGAGCTTGGCATACTGTTCCAGCAATAGGAGAACTGCATTCGGATTTCCGAAGCCGTTTCGGGGAATGAGGGAACAGCGTTGAGCCTCGACGTTACTGGCAGCTACCGCTACCCGCCGCCCAATTCGGCGTGGCTAGCGCTGTGCACCGAGGCTGTGCTGGAACCCGATCTGCCGATTGTCGACGCGCATCATCATCTCTGGACGGAAGGCGGCGCTCCCTATCTCCTGGACGAACTGAGCGACGATCTCGCTAGTGGACACCAAATCGAAGCCACGGTCTTCGTGCAAGCGCACTATGGTTACCGCCCCGACGGCCCGGTGGCACTCCGACCAGTCGGGGAGACTGAGAAAGTAGCATCGTTGCGAGCTGAAGCCCGGCGTCGAGGATCACGGAGCGATGTCGCAGCAGCGATCGTCGGCTTTGTCGATCTCACGCTCGGCGATGATGCGGCCGAGGTGATCGAAGCGCATCAGGCAGCGGCCCCAGATGCGTTCCGGGGCGTCCGCCACAGCGTTTCGCGCGATGAGCTGTTTCCGAACGGCATCGTGCTTCGGCCCGCACCGGCCGGGCTCCTGTCGAGCGACTCCTACCGTGGGGGCTTAAAGGCCGTAGAGCGCGCAGGTCTCAGCTATGACGCAATGCTCTATCATGGGCAGATCGACGAGCTCGTTGACTGCGCCCGGGCCTTTCCGAACCTTCCGATCGTCCTCGACCACTATGGCTGCCTGCTCGGGGTCGGGCCGTACGAAGGCCGGCGAGACGAACTTATGGTCGAGTGGCGGCGTTCGCTGACCAGGCTCGCGGCATTCCCCAATGTCACGATCAAGCTCGGCGGGCTTGGCATGATCGTTTGCGGCGCTCGCTGGCACCTCGACGATCAGCCGCCCTCCTCGTCCATGCTGGCGGGTGACTGGCGGCCGATGTTCGACACGGCTGTGGACATCTTCGGGCCGGACCGTTGCATGCTCGAGAGCAATTTCCCGGTCGACAAGGCCATGTGGTCGTATCGGACCTTGTGGAACACCTTCAAGCGGCTGACGATCAGCTTTAGCCCGAGCGAACGCGACAACCTCTTCCGCGGGACTGCGTCCCGCTTCTACCGATTGGCCCCGCAATGAACCGTGCGCAGCACCTGTTTCGCCAGGCCGAGAGCCGTCCGACCCACAAGGCGCTGATCGCCGGTGACCGGCGACTCACCTACCTCGAACTGGCCAAGCTCGTGACCTCCATGGCTGAGCGGCTGGCAGCGCGCGGAGTGGAACAGGGTGATCGTGTGGGTGCGATGATCCCCAACTCGCTTGACTTCATCATCGTCCAGCAAGCCCTTTTCGCACTCGGGGCGGTGTTCACCCCAATCAACATCTACTTTCGCCATGACGAGCTGGAGCATCTAATCAGAAGCTGCGGGCTTAACCTGCTGATCCTGCCGGAGGAACTCGCCGACCGCGTGCACCCGCTACGCACCCACCAGCCTGAGACCCTGCGGGACATCCTCGTGCTTGAAGATCACCTGCTCGCCTTCGCGGCGATCAACTCTTCAGCTGCTCCCCTGGCGCTGGCGGATGTGAAGCCCGAAGACGCGGTGCTCATCCTCAACACGAGCGCCACGACCGGAAAGTCTAAGGGAGTGCCGCTCACGGCCGCCAATCTTGCCGCCAACTACGATCGCACTCCGCAATGGTTGGGACTGAACGGCAACGACGTCGTCCTTTGCGCGCTTCCGCTCTATAACACCTTCGGCCTCAACCAGTGCATCAATGCGGCAATTGTGACCGGTGCGACCTTGGTCCTTGAATCACGCTTCGATGCTCACCGGGTCGCTGAAACCATCTACCGGGAACAGTGCACGTTCCTGCCTGCGGTCCCGACCATGCTCCAGAAGCTGCTCGATGGTCCCTCAAACAAGGCTTACCAGCTTCGATCGCTAAGACTGGTCATGACTGGCGGCGCTCCGGTACCTGCAGCGCTCCTTCGCCGCTTGAACGAGTTCACCAGCGGCCGGACGCGCGTTGTCACCGGCTACGGCCTCACGGAGGGAACGGCCCTCGTCACTCTGACCGATGTTGAGCTGGATGAGACCGGCGAGGTGCGACGCGGCGGCAGCATCGGGCGGGTGCTTGACGGTATGGAGCTCGCGATCCTCGATCCCGAGGGCATCGAGCTCCCCGCCGGGAACGTCGGTGAGATCTGCATTCGCGGCCCCAACATCATGAGTGGGTACCTCGACTCGCCCGAAGACAGCGCCATCGCGCTCGCTGGCGGCTGGCTGCACAGCGGCGACCTCGGCGTAATGGACGAGGACGGCTTTGTGACCATCGTCGACCGAATCAAGGACATCATCATCCGCGGCGGGCAGAACATCTACCCGGGCGAAATCGAAGAGGTGCTCTACGATTGCGGCGGGGTTGCGGAGGTCGCAGTGGTCGGCCGAAGCCACGACATGCTTGGCGAGGTGCCGGTGGCCTATGTTGCGCCGGCGGCCGGCCTGCATCTCAATCCCTGCGCGCTGATCGAAGCCTGCAAGCAGCGCCTGGCGCCTTATAAGACGCCGGTCGAAATCCGCATCCTTCCTTCACTTCCCAAGGGTCCGACAGGCAAGATTCTGCGTCGAAAGGTGCGCGCCGAGCACGAGCGCGCGGCGTGATTGAACGACGCAATCCCGTGCTCAGCGCGGGCATCTCCATCAACAGCTGGAGCTGGAACGCCGGCGCCGACCGGACCATCCTCCTGATTCACGGTGGCCGCGACCAGGCCCGCAGCTGGGATTCTTACGTCGAGCGCATGGGCCCATCCTTCCATTTCGTCGCCGCCGATCTTCGGGGTCACGGCGACAGCGGCTGGTCGCCCGAGGGCAATTACAGCATCGCCGACTACGTCGCCGACATGGGCGAGGTTTTGCTTTCCTTGCCCGGTCAGGTCTCAATCGTCGCTCATTCTCTCGGCGGCAACCTCGCCCTCCGCTTGGCCGCAATGTTCCCCGAGAAGATCGACGCGGTTGCCGCAATCGAATGTATCGAACTGCCCGAAGTGCGCGCCGCAGCCACGCGCTCGGTTGCCGAGCGGGCGCGGGAATGGTTCGACCAGCGGAAGTCGTTTGAGGGTAAGGCGCCGCCCTTCTATCCCGACCTTGCCGACGTCGCCGCGCGGCTGGCTCGACAATACCCATATCTGGACCGGCCATTGATCAACCACCTCGCCCGCTTCAGCGTGAAGGAAGTGGAAGGCGGTCTCACCTGGAAGTTCGATCACCGCACCCGCTCGCGTCCGCCCCTCGACAGCGATGGGCGTGACTTTGATGCCATGCTCGGTTCGATCCAATGCCCTGTGCTGCTCTTCTATGGCGACCAGAGCTTCGTGCCCTTGCCGCAGGCCTGGCGCCTGGGGCTGCTGAGGCCAGCCGGCCTCAGACGCTACCCCGACACTGGACATTGGCTGCACCATCAGCAGCCCGACCGCTTCGCAGCGGACACCTTAGCCTTCCTGAAAGACCGGAGCCCTACCCTTGCCTGAAGCTGCCATCGTCGCGACCGCTCGCACTCCCATTGGCAAGGCGCATCGCGGCGCCTTCAACGACACCGATGCGCCCGTCCTTGCCGGCCATGTGCTGAACACGGTCCTCGACCGCTCGGGCGTGGAAGCCGACCGCGTCGAGGACTTAATCCTCGGCTGCGGCGTGCAATGGGGCAGCAGCGGGTCGAACGTCGCGCGCACGGCTGCCTTCACGGCGGGTCTTCCCGACAGCGTCGCTGGAACCACGCTCGACCGGAAGTGCGGGTCCGGCCTCACTGCTCTCGCCTTTGCCGCCAGGTCGATCATTGCGGGCGAGAATGACGTCATGATCGCCGGCGGGGTGGAGACCATCTCCCACACTCGCAACGCGCACGCGCCGACCTATCGAGCCCAGGTCGACGCGGTGCTCGAACGCCAGCCACACGCTTACATGGCAATGATCGAAACCGCCGAGATCGTCGCCGAGCGCTACGGCGTCAGCCGCGAGGCGCAGGACGACTGGGCCGCCATCAGCCATCAGCGCGCCGCCGCCGCGCAGCAGGCCGGGCGGTTCGATGACGAAATCGTGCCGATCACCGTCACTCGAAACCTCGTTGCAAAGTCCGGCGAGGTGACCGGCCGTGAGGAGCTGACCCTGGCCCGGGACGAAGGCATTCGTGGCGACACGACCGCCGAGACCCTCGCCAACCTCAAGCCCGTGTGGCGCGATGGCACGGTCGTCCGCGAAGGCCGCTTCATCACCGCCGGCAATGCCAGCCAGCTCAGCGACGGCGCTTCCGCCCAATTACTGATGAACCGCGAAGTGGCCGAGGCGGAAGGCCGCGAGATCCTCGGCCTGTATCGCGGCTTCCAGTCAGTCGGCTGCCGGCCCGACGAGATGGGCATCGGGCCGGTGCTCGCTGTGCCCAAGCTACTCCAGAAGCACGGGCTTCAGGTCGAGGACATCGGCTTGTGGGAGATCAACGAAGCCTTCGCCAGCCAATTCCTCTATTGCCGCGACCAGCTTGGCATCTCGGCGGACCGCATCAACGTCAACGGCGGCGGCATCGCCTTGGGCCATCCCTTCGGCATGACCGGAAGCCGTCTTGCAGGACACGCTCTCCTTGAAGCCCGCCGCCGCGGCGTGCGCTACGCCGTAGTGTCCATGTGCGTTGCCGGCGGGATGGGGAGTGCCGGCCTGCTGGAGATCCCGCAATGAGCCAACCCCAGCTTCGCTTCGACGACGATGTCGCAATCGTCACGGGTGCTGGACGCGGCCTTGGCCGGGAGCATGCCCTGCTGCTGGCGCAGCGAGGCGCCGCCGTGCTGGTCAACGACATAGACCCGGGCGAAGCAGCCGCAGTGGTTGCCGAGATCGTCGACGGAGGTGGCCGTGCGGTCGCCAACAGCGATGACGTCTCGCAGCCGAGCGGCGCGCAAGCGATCGTCGCTCATGCTGTCGCGAGCTTCGGCAAATTGACCATCCTCATCAACAATGCCGGCGTCATCGACTTCGCTCCGCTGGCAGAGATTACCGACAGTCAGTGGCGGCGCATGATGTCCGTCACACTCGACGGTGCCTTCTACATGTGCCGGGCGGCTTGGACGGCCTTGGTGGAGGCGGGTGGCGGCGCGATCATCAACACCACCAGCAATGCCGGTTTTGCCGGCAACGAGCTGCTGGTGCACTACGGGGCTGCCAAGCTTGCCGTCGCCGGACTGACCAAGGCGCTGGCGCAGGAAGGCAAGCCGCTTGGCATCCGGGTCAACGCGGTCGCTCCCATGGCCGTGACCCGCATGAACCGCGATCACTTCTTCGGCGGCGCGAGCGTCGAAGGACCCGACTGGCGTGACGATATTCGCGGGGGCAAGGTGCCTATGGGCCCTCCTTCCGCCGTGGCACCGACCGTCGCCTGGCTCGCCCATCGCGACACGCCCGTTAACGGCCAAATCTACAGCAGTTCGTCTGGTAAGGTCGCCCGGGTCGGCTTTGTTATCGGCGAAGGCTGGTTCGACCCGCACCACACGCCCGAGGATCTTGCCGAACATGAGGTCCAGATCGATTCTCTTGAGTCCTTCTGTGATCCGCAATCCACGGGTGACGAACTCGCCCTCATCCCTCCCCTGTTCACCGAGCGAGACTGATGCCCCAGAAGATATTTCCCGACGCCGCCGCGGCCCTCGACGGGCTGCTTCACGACGGCATGCTGATCGCCGCCGGCGGCTTCGGTCTGTGCGGCATTCCCGAGCGGCTGATCGACGCTATTGTTCAGAGCGGTGTCACCGGCCTGACCGTCGCCTCCAATAATGCCGGCATCGACAATGAGGGGCTCGGCAAGCTGCTGCGCACTCGTCAGATTGCCAAGATGATCTCGTCCTACGTTGGCGAGAACAAGGAGTTCGAGCGCCAGTATCTGTCGGGCGAGCTCGAGGTCGAATTCTGCCCCCAGGGCACGCTGGCCGAGCGGCTTCGCGCCGGCGGCGCCGGCATCCCGGGCTTCTACACCAAGACCGGCGTCGGCACGAAGGTCGCCGAGGGCAAGGAAGTGAAGAGCTTCGACGGCGAGGAGTATATCCTCGAGCGCGGCATCCGCGCCGACCTCGCCATCATCAAGGGATGGAAGGCCGACGAGAGCGGCAACCTCATCTTCCGCAAGACCGCCCGTAACTTCAACGCGCCCGCCGCCACCAGCGGCAAGATCTGCGTCGCCGAGGTGGAGGAGATCGTGCCGATCGGCAGCCTCGATCCAGACGCCATCCACCTCCCCGGCATCTATGTGAAACGCCTGATTCTGGGCGCGCCCTACGACAAGAGGATCGAGTTCCGCACTGTCCGCCAGAAGGAGGACGCATAATGCCTTGGTCCCGTGACGATATGGCCGCTCGCGCCGCGAAAGAGCTGCGCGACGGCTTCTACGTGAATCTCGGCATCGGCATCCCGACCCTGGTCGCCAATCACATCCCGCAGGGGCTGGAGGTCACGCTCCAGTCCGAAAACGGCATGCTCGGCATCGGCCCCTTTCCCTATGAAGACGAGGTCGACGCCGACCTCATTAACGCCGGCAAGCAGACCATCTCCGAGCTCCCCTCGTCGGTTTATTTCAGCTCGGCCGACAGCTTCGCGATGATCCGCGGCGGGCATATCGACCTGACCGTCCTCGGCGCCATGGAGGTCAGCCAGGACGGTGACATCGCCAACTGGATGATCCCCGGCAAGATGATCAAGGGCATGGGCGGCGCGATGGACCTCGTCGCGGGAGTCAAGAAGATCATCGTCGTGATGGAGCACACCTCCAAGAACGGCGACCCCAAGTTCATTCCCGAATGCACCCTGCCGCTGACCGGCCGCAACGTCGTCGACATGATTATCACCGACCTCGCCGTCTTCCAGCGCCCCGATCACCAAAGCCCCTTCAAGCTGATCGAAACCGCACCCGGCGTGACGCCCGAAGAAGTGCAGCAGAAGAGCAGCGCCAGCTACGACGTCTAGGACCGCCGAAGCCAACTTATCAGCATCCGGAGCAATCAATGCATCTACTCGTCACCACTCGCGATGGCCAAGAGCACGAGATCCCCGCCACTGCCGGCCAATCTGTCATGAACAACATTCGGGATGCCGGCATCGACGAACTCGTCGCCCTGTGCGGCGGATGCCTTTCCTGCGCCACCTGCCACGTGCACGTCGACCCGGCCCGCGCGGGCGATCTGCCCCCCATGTCACAGGACGAGGATGACCTTCTTGATGCCTCGACAACACGCGACGCTTACTCGCGTTTGAGTTGCCAGCTTCCTTTTACCGAAGAGCTCAACGGCCTTCGCGTAACCATCGCGCAGGAAGACTAAACGAAGCTCCGCGAAATCGTTGGGAAGTGCACTCGTCCGTCTACAAGGGCATTAGCACGGCTTTCGCGAGCGCACTGCTACTGGTGGGAAGCGGAACGGCTGCTTTCGGAAGAGCACTGCCGGATACCCGACGCTCGTTCATGCGGAGCGGCGTGTCGGCTTAGCGCCCCCATCGGACACGCAGACTTAGGCTGCAGGCTCCCTAAGCAGGCGTTCGTTCAGCAACCTGGCTCGTATCCCGATGTGCCGTGCCGCCAGCAAGGAGCTCAGTCACCTCGGAGAGACAAGCTGGCGGTCAGACCTTCGCTCGCGCGATTGCTCAGGCGCAGGGTTCCGCCATGTGCCTCCGCGACGGCTTTGGCGATCGCCAGTCCGAGGCCGGCACCACCGGTCTCCCGGCTGCGTGAGCGCTCCAGGCGTTTGAAAGGCTCCATGACGTCGGCAAGTTCGGCCTCTGCTATCCCCGGGCCATCATCGTCGATCTCGATCGCTGGACCATTCACCACGCGGACTCGGGCGCGCCGGCCGTAGCGCAGGGCATTGTCGATGAGGTTGCGAACGGCGCGGCGTAGGAGGTTGGGTTGAATGTCCGCGACATGGGCCGCGCCCGCTTCGAAGCTGACGTCGCAGCCTCGCTCGCGATAATCTTCCACGATGGCGTCGATGAGCGCCGTCACGTTCATGGCGCGGCTTTCTTCTCGGTTCCGGCCAGTGCGAGCCAGCACGAGAATGTCCTCTAACATGGCCGCCGTCTCTTCCACCGTGCTGATCAGCCGGTCGCGTTCGCTCGCCGGCTCCATGTTCTCGGCGCGAATCCGGATGGAGGCGAGCGGAGTGCGGAGATCGTGGCCGATGGCGCCCAGCATGCGGTCCTTCTCGTTCAGCAAGCTGGAGAGGCGAGTGTTCATGGCATTGAAGGCCTCAACTGCGCGCCGAATGTCGGCAGGCCCGCGCGGTTCGACGTTGACCGGTTCGCTTCGCCCGTGGAAGCTTTCAGCCGCCACCGTCAGGTCACGCACGGGGCGGACGATCCGCCGCGCGATCCACCATGTCGCGGCAAGAACCAAAGCATAAAGGACAAGGGTTGCCGCCAGCAGTCGCGCGATCAGCCAGGGATCGCTGCGCGGTGCATCCAACCGGCCGTTCAGCCAAACGCCGCTTGGCAATTTGGCCGCCAGTAGCAGCACCTGCCGTTCGCCACGCCGCTGGTGAAGTCGGCGGTCGCGGCCCCCTGGAGCAAAGCGGCCGACGTCTATGGTCTTGGCCGCTCGGACTTGGCTGGCCGAAATGCCCGCGTCCGCCAGCGCAGTGGCAACACGCCCTTCCACTTCGGGGCTGCGTTCCAGTCCCACCCGGTCGGTAAGAGCTTCGTCGGCGAACGTGAAGTTGGCGCCCCGACCAGCTCGAGGCGGCACCAGGCCTGTGCCGCTGGCATGTACCGCAGCCTGCACGAATCGGCTGATTGCCGGCCCTTCGTTCTGGGCGAGGCTAAGCTTCTGCTGTTCATTGAGAACGAAGGCGAAGTTCACTGCCTGAGCCAGAAGCAGCGCCAGCCCGATGAGCAGCAGCATCTGCCCGAGCAGGCTTCTGGGAACGCGAGGGGTCACAGTCGCCGCACTTCGGCGGCAAAGGTGTAACCGCCGCCCCAGACGGTCTTAATCAGCGCCGGCGCCTTGGGATCCGCTTCAATCTTGCGCCGCAGACGGCTGATCTGATTGTCGATGCTGCGCTCAAAGGCCGCAAGTTCGCGGCCCTGGGTCAGGTCTAGCAACTGGTCACGGGTGAGCACCCGGCGCGGGTGTGTAACGAAGGCCAGGAGCAAATTAAATTCGCCCGTGGACAACGGCACCGCCACGCCTTGCCGGTCGACGAGCTCCCGCTCTCCGGTTCGGAGCACCCAGTCGGCAAAGCCATAAGCCTCGGCATCGGGGCCCCTGACCTGCGCGGCAGGCTCGCCGGCACGGCGGAGTACCGCTTTCACTCGGGCCAGCAGCTCGCGCGGGCTGAACGGCTTGGTGACATAATCGTCGGCCCCAATCTCGAGTCCGACAATGCGATCGGTCTCCTCGGCACGGGCGGTCAGGAGGATGACGGGCACGTTGCTGGTCGCCCGGATGAAAGAAGTAAGCGACAGCCCATCCTCGCCCGGCATCATCACGTCGAGTAAAACAAGATCGATGGCATAGGCAGCGAGGATTTGCCGTGCTTCGTCGGCGTCAGCCGCCTTGGATACGCGCATGCCGCTGCGAGCCAGATATTGAGAAAGCGGCTCGCGGATGTCGCGCTCGTCGTCGACCAGCAGCAGGTGAGGTTCCTTGTCGCTCATGGCTGTGAAGCGATTGGTCCTTTCAATTGGTTCGGCGGACGGCAGGCGTTCACCTGCCGTCCGCCCTACGTCAATGGCGACCGCCGCCCCATCCACCCCGGCCGTGCGGCGCCGCCTTGAGCTCCGCCGCGCTGACCGTACCATCACGATTGGCGTCGATCAGCATGTAGCGGGTCGCCATGCCGCGCCGGAACTCGGCAAAGCTGATCGCGCCGTTGCCGTCGAAGTCGAAACGGAGAGGCGCCGCAGCCGGAGCTTGCGCGGGCTGCACACCCTGATTGGGCTGAGCCGCCGCCGCCGCAGCAGCCGCCGCCGGAGCGGGTTGCGGCCGATCCGGGCCCCGCTCGCCGCGTCCACCGCCGTGCCGGCCTGCCTTGCGCTCGCCCCGGCCCTCGTTGGCCAGTGCCAGTTCCGCGCCGGTCAGGTTGCCGTCGTTATTCACGTCAAAGGCGGTGAAACGCTGCCGCGCGGCCTGGTCGATCTCCGCCGTAGTGATCTGCCCATCGCCGTTGAGATCGCCCGGGTGCCCGTGCCGTCCGTCCGGCGCCCCGACCGCCAGCGCTGCTGCCGCCGCGAGCAGGGCAACACCGCCACCGGCGCTGATCAGTAGCTTCTTTCTATTCGCCATGGAGTCTTCCTTTGTAAGGTCCGCCACTGGGGCGTGGGCTCCATTTGTGGCCAAGCTGTGCCGTAGCTATGTCCGGCGAGGCTCGATTTTGTCGCAAATTGTATCGGGAGAACTTGGAAAGGCTCGGATACAAATTGCGACCATTTGCCCTCTCGACCGCGATAGGCCTGCGACAAAGGGGCCCCAATTTCTCCTCAACGCCAACACATCGGCGTCACCAAAGGAGAAGTCCCATGAAGAAGTTTATTCTCGCCGCTGTGGCAGCCTCGACCCTGTTTTCTGGCACCGCAATGGCTGCTCCCTACCAGCGCGGCGACGATCGTGGCCCCGTCGAGTATCGGCAGGACCATCGCGGTCACCAGCAGGTTCAGGTTAGGAAGGTGAAGCAGGTCACCACCCGGCAGTTCCGTCGCGGCGACCGGTTCGACCAGCGCTACGCCCGCAACTACCGCGAGATCCGCAGTCCGCGCGCCTACAACCTGCGCCAGCCCGCACGTGGCTATCGCTGGGTCCAGAATGGCGATGACGCGCTGCTCGTGGGAATCACCAGTGGGATCATCGCCGCAATCGTGGCGAATGCATTCTAAGTGGTGAAGTGGCTCCGGAGCTTAGGCCTCCGGAGCCACTCCTGAATCGGATTCCGGTTCAGCGGCGCATTCCCATGTGATCCAAACGCAAGTCACCATCATAAGCTTGGTGAGAGGCTTCAAAAAGCGCACGATTGCTGCCCGGAACCTGCATCTAGCGGAAACGCTTCACCGACATGAATCAGCAAAGTCCCTTACGCCTTGCGACCGTGGTGCTTACGCTTCTTACCTGCGCTTGCTCGCGTGGAATGGAAGAGGGAGAGACGGTCGACCTCGCCATCAAGCAGAACATCAAGGTCGATCCGGCCGACGCTACTGGGCAGGCGATCACGGCGGCAGCCAGCGCTTTCCTAGCCACGCTGAGCGACGCACAGCGCAAAGCGGTTGTCTTCCCGTTCACGGACAATGCTCAGCGCGCCAAATGGTCGAACTTTCCGAGCGGCATCTTTCCGCGCGCCGGGTTGAGACGGGGCGACCTCAACGCGCAGCAGAGTGCGACTCTCGATCGGCTCCTGTCGCTGGTCCTGAGTGACAAGGGCCTGCGGAATGCGAGGCTGCAGATGGCGGCCGATGATGCCTTGAAAGCTTCGGAGTCGGGGAGCGGTGGCCCCGCGCCTGATTTTGGAAGCGCCAACTACAACGTCTCGTTCCTTGGTGTCCCCAGCAACGACCGGCCGTGGATGCTGCAGTTTGGCGGCCATCACCTTGCCATCAACGTCACCTTTGCCGGGTCACGCGCTTCCTTCTCGCCCATGCTGACGGGCGGCCAGCCACTGACGGTAAACTTCAACGATCAGAAGACCTACATCACGAAGGAGGAAGTGGACGCAGCCCGCGCGCTCCTCGCAAGTCTCAATCCCGAGCAGAAGACAGCGGCGGTTCGCGGCCCGACCGCCATCCAGCTAGTGCTCGGTCCCGGCGAATATGGAACGACTATTGCACCCGAGGGTGTGCGTGCGTCGGCGATGACGGATGTTCAGAAGCAGTTGCTGCTCAACCTTATCCAGGCCCGTATCGGACAGCTCAACGCTCGCGACGCCTCTGCAAAGATGGCCGAGGCGCGGCAGAATCTCTCCAACACCTACTTCGGCTGGTGGGGTCCGGAGCAGCCATATGGCGCCGCTTACTATCGTATCACGGCCCCGCATCTGGTGCTGGAATATAGTCCGCAGAAAATGGGCGATGACGATCCGACCGAACATGCGCACAACATGTACCGTGATCCGACGAACGATTACGGCTCGGCCTGGATCAAGGCACAGTGAGGCTCAACTATCTCGTTCTTGCCATTGCGATAGTGGTTGCTGGTCCCATCGCCGCTCACCCGCACGCAACGATTGATCAGCAGGCCATCCTCTCAATCGACCGCAATTCTCTGGTCATCGATTATCGGGTGCTGCCGTCGTTCAAGGATGGAGCGCATATGTTCGACCACCTCGACACCAACGGCGATCACGTCCTCGACAATGGAGAGAAGCGGGCGTTCGCCGCCGCGCTGCTTCGGTCTACTAGCGTTGTCGTGGACGGGAAAAAGGCGCCACTGCAACTACAGAACGTCTCGACACCGACCCGCCAGGTAATGGCGCGGGGTGCAGGGCTCGTGCTTATCAGAGCACGATCAGCCATTCGGCTGACGCCAAGCCAGGCGCACAGGCTTGCCATCGACATCCGCTACGCGCGCTTCAAGAACGGCTGGTTTATTCAGCCCTTCTACGGCCGAGTTCTGAGCAAGGGGCCAGCGCCGGAACTGCATCGGTCTTCGTCAGGTTCGGCCCTGACGATACGGGTTCCCTCGGATACTCAATGAAGGCGCCGCTCGGGTCAGAGCAGCAGCCCATCTTCCGCTCCCATTGCTTACTCTGTGTCCGATTGTGTCAGTTCGAACATTAAGTCGTGCGGTTCACGGCATAACGGATGACCTCACTCCGGCAGAGTAGAGGCTATATCCATGGAAATCGTGTTGGCAGCTTTGCTGATGTTCCAGACAAGTAGCACGGCTGCACCTGCCGCCGATGCCGCAGAGAGTGCTGCGCCTGTTCAAGGTCCTTCCGAGCCTCGTTCGCTGCGGACCAAAGTCGCTTCAGCCGTGCCTGACCCTTGCCGGCGGGGTGTGGTTGAGCCTGGGGTTATCCTCGTTTGCGGCAAGCGCGACGATTACCGGATTGATCCGGACGTGCTGAAAGCACAGCGGCTGCTCCATAATCAGGTGAAGCCTAAACCACCTGAACGCTTCGTCGATACCAGCTGTCAGGTCGTTGGGGTAATGGGCTGCATCAACAAGCCGACGGTCAACGTGTTGCAGGCGATCAGCACCGGCGCTGCAATGGCCAAGGCGCTGGTCAACGGCGACAATGTCGGCAAACTATTCATCACCGACCGCGAACTGAGCGAATATGAGCTCTACCAACAAGCCAAGCGCGACCGCGAAGAGAAGGAGCTGGGCTCGGCGGACCTGAGCGGGCAGTGATCAAGAAAAGAGAGGCAAGGATTTTCGCCGCTCTTCGATTGGTCCGTAACTGCGCATTCGATCCGACCTTTTCAGGCGGATCTCCTTCGTCGCCGGTTCCACCACATCAGGACGCCCGTAACCGCCAGCGCGGCTGGAATGAGGCCCCCGAAGAAGATGATGATCTGCCACAAGGTGCCGGTGCCGGTGCCATCGTGAATACGCCGCATCAGCCGCAACGTGGTCTCCGACTGTTCAGGCTCGGGCGGCGTGACGGTGCCGCTTCGGTCATCGACGACGACTGTGATCAGTCCGTCTTCGCCGTCGAAGCTCAGCTTCCAGTCGCCCTCGTTGACGGACGGCCAGCTGATCACCCGAAGGTTGCCGGATGCAATCGGATGAGCAAGTGCCAATGCCTGGCTGGGCTCAAGACGCGGGTAAACCAGGGGTAATGCCGCCATTCGCCGCATCCGTTCGGCCTGGCCTGCCCCAGCCGGCTCTCCGACGATTGAGGCGAAAAAGGCGGGGAAGCTGATCCAAGTGCCAGTCAAGGAAAGTACAGTCAGCGGGATCGCAATCCAAAACCCACCCTGGTGATGAAGACGACCGCTTAGATCGGGCGAGCGCCTCCACCGAAAGGCACGAGACACACGCCCATTCAATGGCCACCATAGCCAGAGTCCGGACAACGAAGAAAAGAGCATGGCAACTCCGATCCAGCCGACGACCTGGCGGCCGACGCCCGGAATCATAAGCGTTCCATGAATCATGTGCATGATACGGACCGCGCCTTGGTCGCTGCCGGTGCGCTCAAGCAGGTGGCCGTCGGTTGGATGCAAGTAGAGAAGCGTTCGAACAGGTCGTCCCCCGCCCTTCGCGCCAGCCTTGGCCACAGTCGCCAGCACCGGACCATTACCTTCGGGCATTGTCAGACTGACAAGCCTTTCACCCGGCGTTAAATTGCGTCGGGCGGCCTCCGCGTAGAAGCCGGTCGTGAGGTTGGGGCGGGCCTCGGTTTGCCGATCGGGATTAAGGGTTTCGTCCACCCAATGGTGCCACACCAGTGCCGATCCGGTGAGACAAATCGGGATCAGCACAACTGCAAGTGACAGTCCCAACCACTTGTGAAGCTGGAACCACAAATGGCGCAAGCGGCGCGCCCGTGCGCTGACCGCCATGTCAGCCGCGTACCCGCCACTCAAAGGGATGCGGCGCCTCCCGGAAGGCAAAGCGATCCAGGTGTGTAGCAACTACGCCGCGCAGGCGCTCGGCCGTGGCTTCGTCATTCGCTAGAATGGTGATCACCAGCTCATCCGTATCGGACTCCAGCGTTGCGACAGCATCGCCAAATCTAACCACGCCGCGATCATCCCTTTGTTCGACAGAAAGCTTGTGGGACCAGTGCTTGCACAGTTGAGCGACGTACTTGGCAGCATTGCTGGTCGGAACGTAGGCGACGGTCTCGATCATCTTGACCTCCTTCTAAGTGGTGATCGAAGCAGGCTCTCCGGCGATGCTTCTGCCACGGATTCTTGATCTAAGCGGGTTGTTCGACGCGGCGCCCCGCCCATTGGAGGGGCGCCCACGTTTGCTCAGAAGCGCAGACCAACGCCGGCCAGCACCTCATTCTTGCTCACGTCCTGCTCGTAATTGGAGTAGCGATACTCGCCCTTCAGGTAGGTATTGGAGCTGAGGCCCTGCTCCACCCCGAGGCCAAGCCGGTAGCCGTCGAGGTTCGTCGCGCTGCTGAGGCTCACGCCGGCAATGTTGCTGTCTGCGCTAAGACGAAGGTTCGTGTAGCCGGCCTTGCCGTAGAGAAGGGTACGTGGGCCCACCTGAGCGCCGAGGCGTGCCGAAAAGTCGAAATCGCGGCCTGCATCCAAGCTCGCAGTGTCAGTGCCATTGGTGAAGGTCCGCTTGGCCGTCGACCAGGTCACACCGGCCTCGACGCCGGCGACCAGTCCCCCGCCAAGTGGAGCGTCATAGCCGATCGAACCACCGAGCGTGACACCCTTAGGGTGAGCACTGTCGCTTGTGCCGAGAGCGGAGAGATCAAAATCGAGCCGATCAAGCCCGACGGTCACCTCCGCACGGGGTCCGGTGAAGTCGGCGGCAGCGGCGGGAGTGGAGGCAGCGGCAGCAAGGATGGCGGCAGCGAACAGTCCGAGGGGGGTCTTCATGGGTCAGGTCCTTCCTGTCTTCTAGGGTCCGACCGCGACAAGGGGGTGGTGCCGCGGCCGGTGGACCAGCTTCTGGAGTGGAAAGATCACCGCCGAATGCCGCCTTTGTGTCGCTTCCCGGCAGCGGTGACACAAAGTTGCAGAGGTCAGGCGAGCGGAAGCAAAACTTCTGCCTTGAGACCACCTTCAGCCCGATTGGATAGGGTGACATCACCGCCGTGCGCCCGCGCTGCGCCCCTCACAATGGCCAGTCCAAGACCGATGCCGCCGGTAGCGCGATTTCGGCTTCCTTCGGCCCGCCAGAAGGGCTCAAAGGCACGGGCGATTTCCGCTTCGCTGAGGCCTGGGCCTTTGTCGACGACGGTGACAATAGCCTGGTCGCCGGCTGTTCTGACGGTAACGGAAGCCTGGTTCCCGTAGCTCACCGCATTGCCGATGAGGTTGTTGAACAAGCGCTTGAGCAGCAGCGCGTCGCCGCGCACGGTCGCAGGCATCGCGCCGTCGAGGTGAACTGGCCGGCCTAGGTCGGCCAAGTCATCGACCAAGCCTTCGACGAGCAGGGCGAGGTCGATCGGCTCCGATGCTCTCGGCCTTGTCTCGTGCTGAACGAACTCCATCGTCGCCGTGACCATAGCCTGCATCTCGTCGATTTCGCCTTCCGCTCGGCTACGCATCGGATCGGGAGCATCGGCGAGGTGGAAGCGCAACCGCGCAAGGGGGGTGCGGAGGTCGTGAGCGATGGCGCCAACTACGCCCGTGCGCTCCAGATGGTAGCGGTTGAGGCGGTCTTGCATCTCGTTCACCGCCTGCGCAGCAAGGCGGATCTCGGCCGGACCCTTGACTGCGACCGGCGCCAGACCGGGTTCACGGCCCACCCGATCGACAGAGGCTGCGAAGGCGCGAATGGGCAGCGCCAAGGCCCGAGCGAATAGCCACACGACTGGGAGCACGAGGAAGAAGGCAAGAAGCATCCGCACCGCCGTTGAAAGCTGCCAACTCCATCCGGCATCTGGCCCTTGGCGAACGAGGGAGCGGGTGATCCCGCCGGGCAATCGGGCGGTGACCACAAATCCGTTGAAGATGATTGGGTCGAACTCTTCGCGACTGTAGAGACGATGGCCTTCAGCGACTTCACTCGCGATGTGAGCGGGTTCCGATCGCGAACCTGAAGTTCGCCGAAATTGTACGTCGGCCGGCGCGACACGGAGGCGCTGCGCCACCGCCTCGCCGATCCAATCATCGACCTGATTAGCGGGCGCTACACGGAGCGGGGCCTCCACCAATCTGAGGCCACCAACATTCTTGGCAATAGGCAGCTTCTGCAGAAGCCTAGCGACCTCTGACGAGTTCAGCGGCGCGTCGCGTGGAGGCGTGCGGAGGAAGATGATGGCGAGATTGATCGCTGTCAGCAGCAGGACCGTGCCGGCGGTAAGCGCAAGGGTTCGTCCCAGGATTGTATCAGGCAGGGCGAACCGCCGGATGCGGCTCATCGCCGGGTGACCTTAGGCAGGAACATATAGCCCTCGCCGCGCAGAGTGCGGATGAGCTCTCCATCGCTGCGGCTGCCGAGCTTGCGGCGAAGCCGGCTGACTTGCGTGTCGACAGCACGATCGAACGAATCGCTGTCAGGCCCGCGTGCATGTTCCAGCAGCTGGTCGCGGCTCAGAACCCGCTGCGGCCGCTCCACGAGGACCCTCAAGAGGGAGAACTCCCCTTCGGAAAGGGTGATGATCACACCCTCGGGGTCGCGAAGGATCCGGCGAACAGCGTCCAGCGTCCAGCCGTCAAACTGGTATGTGGCCGAACGCTCGGCCGCCACCTCGGCAATAGGTTGCTGGCGCCGCAGCACCGCTCTTATTCGCGCTAGCAGCTCTCGCGGGGAGAAAGGCTTTGGCAGGTAGTCGTCGGCTCCAACTTCAAGTCCTATGATGCGGTCCGTTTCGCTTCCTAGCGCCGACACCATCACTATCCCTAGGTCGCGGCGTTGGCTGAGCGACCGGGCAATAGTCAGCCCGTCCTCACCCGGCATCATCACGTCGAGCACGACGATGTCGACCGGTTCGGTTTCAAGCACCGCTCGCATGGCAGCGCCGCCCTCTGCTTGGCTTACCCTGAAGCCGTGGCTCGCTAGGAAGTCGCTCACCAGCCCTCGCAGGGCCGGATCGTCGTCGACGACGAGGATATACGCAGTTTCGGTCATGATCAGCTTATTTGTGTCACAAGGTTGCGGCAACGCTATGTCGCTCATGACACATGCTGACACAAAGGTAGATCGCTGCGGCACCCGTGCGATCTAGGCTGTCGCCATTTGGTTGCGAATGAGTGTTCCGAGGCGGGGCTAGCGTCCGCTTAGATGTCAAGCTTGGCTGAAAGCAGACGGACTACTTTCGGCCACTTGCCGACGCTCGGTCTGAGCGAGCCGAACGCCTGCCCCTGGTGGTAAGCGGACTGACTGCTTTCGGGTGAGCACTGACGGATATCCGACGTCCGTTCATGCGGAGAGCGAAGTCGGCATAGCTCCCTTCTCGGTCAACGAGGCTGAGTAATTGGCACCCGTAAGCAGAAGCTGGCGAAGAGGCGTGACATCAGAGTGTCAGGCGTCGGGGCCGCTCGGCTGATCAAGCATCCCCAGCTTGGCCGCAAGGTCCGACTGGCGGAACGGTTTGATCAGTCGAGCAAGGTCGGGTGCCACGCCTTCTGCTTCGGCGAAACCGGAAACTAGCAGAATGGGCAAAGATGGACGGGTCGCTCGTAACTCGCGGGCGAGATCCGTCCCGTTCATTCCGGGCATGAGGTGATCGGTGACCAGAAGATCGTATTTAGCACCCGCCTTGATCAGGTTCAGAGCGTCCTCAGCGGACGAGGCCTGCAGGACTTCATAGCCCAAGTCACCAAGCATATCGGCAGTGCTCAGCCGGACGAATTCTTCATCGTCAACCAGGAGTGCTGTCCCGGTGCGGCTGCTGATTGGCGTAGCTTGTGCTGTGCTCTCGGCGACGACTTCGGCGTTCGCTGTCGCTGGAAGCAAGATCTGCACTTTCGTTCCGACGCCTGGCGTGCTCTTGATGATCAGCGCGCCACCCAGCTGAGAGGCTAAACCGTGCACCATGGAGAGCCCAAGGCCAGTTCCACGACCTACACCCTTGGTAGAGAAGAACGGCTCAACTGCACGGCTCTGGGTCTCTTGGTCCATGCCAGCGCCAGTATCCGCGACGGACAATCGTACGTATTCGCCCGGCTTGAGACCTTGGTTCGCCGCATCATCAATTGTTTGAAGGTCTGCAGAGATACGGAGCACCCCTCCATCGGGCATGGCATCGCGAGCGTTCACGCTTAGGTTCAGGATCGCCATCTCGAGCTGGTTAGCGTCGGCGACAGCGGCTGGCAGGTTGGGCGCGACCTCGACAGCAACCTTGATCTGCGGACCTGTGGTGCTCGCTATGAGATCAGCCATGCCGCTGACGAGTGTGCCTATAGCGACTGGGCGGGCTTGCAGTGGCTGTCGACGGGCGAAAGCAAGCAGCCGCTGAACAAGTACCCGCGCCCGCTCAGCCGACTGCAGGGCTCCGTCAATCAACCTTGCTTCGCGGTCGCTGCCGAAGCCCCGACGCTGAAGAAGATCTAGCGAGCCAACGATGGGGCTCAGGAGATTGTTGAAGTCGTGAGCGACCCCACCTGTTAAGGCACCCATGGCCTCCATCTTCTGGCTTTGTCGGAGTTGTTCGTGGGCGTCCTGCAGCTCTCGGGTGCGTTCATGTACCCGAGCTTCCAGAGTGTCGTTTAGCTCGCGAAGCTGGAGTTCGGCCTCCTTATGCTCTGTGGTGTCGATCTGGATGCCATCCCAGATTAGCGAACCATCTTCCTGCTCGCGTGCTGCCGAGAGTATGCGGCACCAGCGAACGCAGCCATCCGTCCTTCTAAAGCGCATTTCCACATCGAAGGGCGCCTTGTTCCTGATGGCATCGGCCTCTGCCTGCACCATCAACTCGCGGTCTTCCTCGAGGACCAAGTGATAGGGAATAGTCGGGTCGGCCAACACCGCATCGGCAGGAATACCGGTGAGCTTCTCATGGCTTTGTGAGACGTACAGAAAGCGACGGTCAGTGCCGTCAGGGCCAGTGGAAATCTGGTACACCATGCCGGCCGGCAAGTTATCGGTGAGGGCACGTACTCGTGCTTCGCTTTCTCTGAGTGCTGCTTCGGCTGAGCGGCGGGCTGTGATGTCGATGGCCGTTCCGACCAAACGGACGCACTGATCGCCCTCGAAGAGCCCACGTCCCTTCGCCGCTACCCAGCGGACCACACCATCTTCTTTGCCGACGGTGCGGTACTCTACGTCATACAGTGCACGCTGACCCGGGTCGCTCGCAGCGGCGAAAGCGCTGGCAGTCGACTCGCGGTCATCGGCATGAAGGCCAGCGTAGAAGTCAGCCATCGACACGGGTACGTCTGGTGAGATGCCGAACATGGCCTTGACCCGGGGCGGCCAGGTCAGAACATCGTTGACGACGTCGACGTCCCAGAAGCCGACCTCAGCATTCTCGGTCGCCAGCCGCAGCTGTTCCTCGCTCTCGCTCAGCGCAGCCTCGATCATCTTACGATCGTGAATGTCGGTTGAGGTACCGAACCACCTGATGATCTCGCCCGTATCGATATCAGCTTGTGGGTCGCCCCTGACCAAGAACCAACGGTAGTCGCCTGTCGCCGAGCGTATGCGGTGCTCAACGTTGTACGTCTGGCCGCTTTCTCGAGCGGCGTTAAATGCGGCCATGGTCGGAGCAGCATCCTCTGGATGCGTGAAGTCGCGGCTGACTTGTTCCGCCGATGAAGGCATCGGCTCAGCCCCAGTATACTCGAACCATTGCCGATTGAAGTATTCGACTTTCCCGTCCCCGTCCGTGACCCACACGATCGACGGTATCGCGTTGGTCATGTCGCGAAACTGAGCTTCACTCTGGCGAAGGCGCTGTTCGGCAATCTTTGTGGCGGTCACGTCACGGGACACGGACAGAAGCTTCTCCGGTTTGCCGTCTGGCCCACTGATCGGTGTGACGATGACATCCCAGCACCGTTGGTTGCCCATCATGGTGTCAGCGCAGCCTTCGAAGCGGCCCGTGCCGCCGTCTTTGGCAACGCCGATTGCCTCTAAAGCTTTGTGGCGTTCGTCGGCAGGCCAGAACTCAGACCAGGATCGGCCTGCAACGTCGCTGAAGTCGTCGACCTCCATCAAGCACAGGGCACCAGCACTCATGAACTCAAGACGGCCGCACAGATCCAGGACCTTGATGCAGTCAGCCGAACTAGCGAGTACCCGGCGGTTGAACTCCTCGCTTGCGCGCAGCGCTTCAGTGGCCTCATGGCGATCGGTCAGGTCGGCGGAGACAGCAAGGACGGCGCGCGGTCGGCCGTGCTCATCTTGGAGGCAGGTAAGGCTGCTGTTCGCGAACAGCAGCGACCCATCCGGCCTCAAGTAGCGCTTGTCGAACGAAGCAGGTGCCCCTGTTTCGACTGTGGCCCTGAAGGTCTCGAGGCTTAACGCGACGTCCTCGGGGTGGGTGACATCCGCCACGGTTGCGGCGAGCAGTTCATCACGAGACCGGCCGAGCATCCGGCAGAGCTCGTCGTTGACACGCTCGAAGCGGCCTTCGAGCGAAATCTCGGAAAGCCCAACCGCCGCATGAGCGAAGATCGCTGAGAGTTGCGCCTCGCTTTCGCGACGCTCGATATCTGCCTGTGCGCGCTCCGCGGCGGACCAGGTTCGTTCAGCAATCTCGAGAGCGAGCGCCACATCCTCCTTGGACCAAGTGCGCGGCACGGCGCTGTGGATTGCGAGTACCGCCGTCAGCCTCTCGTTCTTGACCACAGGTATGTTAATGAAGCCGACGATACCTGCGCGCTCGAAAGCCGCGAGTGCCTCTGGCGTCGAAGTGCGCCGATCAAGCCTCACGTCAGTGATGGTAATGTTCTCACCGCGCCTGAGGTCGGCAATATAGCCGGGCCCGTAGTCGTCGAGTTGATGGCGCCTCGCGTTTGCCACCATCGTCCCGTCGTTCCATTCGCGATTGATGATGACGGTCTTCCCGCCAGGCTCGACTTGGGCGTAGGCGACCTGCGAAACGTCCAGAAACCGGCCCAAGGCCTCGGTGGTAGCCGCAATCGCTTCCTCCGGGTCCGTTAAACCGCGAAGCCGTTGCTCAAGCGACAGGCGGAAGGCTTGCCGTTGAGCATGGGCGCGCAGATCCACCTCCGCTTTTTTTCGAGCGTCGATGTCGATGTTCATCCCGACCCATTTGTCGATCTTTCCATCGGCATCGAGCACGGGAGCGGCTCTGACGTTGGTCCAGCGCCAATGGCCATCAGGCGAGCGAAGGCGGAACTCGGCGTCCACAATCCCTTGCTCTGGGACGGCCTGCCGCCACTGCCGCTCTGCATACTCGCGGTCTTCAGGATGAACGGCGTCGAGCCAGCCAAAACCCAACCACTGTTCGAGCGTTTGGCCGGTATAAGCACGCCAGCTTGGGCTGTCGGCAACGACGAAACCATTGCCGTCGGTTTCCCACACGGCCTGAAGGAGGCGGTGCCGCGCGTCGCTTTCACGCAGCGCGGCCCGGGCTTCGAGAAGCTCGCCGGCCTCTTCATGTTCCGATGCACTCAAAGCGTTATTGATCCTTCAGCCGGCCGACACTCGCGCAACGAATGAGAGGATGTCAGTGTCCGACAAGCTTTTCCAGCCCGCAAAAGTGCCTAGCCTCGCGAGGCCTAATGATCGTTGAGGCGCTCCGCTCAATAGTGAACCGAACCCGAGAACGACTGCTTTATCGTCTTACTTTCGAGGACCGGACCAGCTGCAAACGGCCACGTGCCGCCGCTCAGGTCCAACCTGCCGTACTTCCGCTGGTGGTGGGAAGCGGAATGGCCGCTCTCGGCGCATGGTGGGCGAATAGCCGACACTCGATGATACGAGAGGGACGCAGAGCAGACGATAGCTCAGCTCGGTGGCGTACTGCGCTGTTCTTTTGCTCCGAAGCGGCGTCCGCTCACTGCATTGCAGTTGCGTACCTGATCTGCCGGCGGCACTGGAGGTTGAATGTACGCCAGCCTTTCGCTGAAACGCTTGTCCTCGGCGCTCGCCATCTCGTTCACGATCGCTCTACTGATCGTTGTGACGCTTCGAGGCATGCCCAGCGGACTTTCTGGTTGGGGGCGCCCCGTGTCCACGGCGCTGACGTGGTGGTCCGTGACGCTGGTTATTCTGTTCGGATGGTCCGGGAAGCTGGCACCCTGGCGTATGATCTGGTGGTGCATCCCACCACTCAACAAGCTTGTCTTTCCGGATCTCAACGGAAAGTGGCAAGGCAAGCTACAATCTAACTGGTCGGTGTTTCAGGAGATGCTTTCAGCCGCGACCGCCCGCAATAAGAAGCTCGAAGAGAAAGACCTGCCGGACATTCCGCTCAAGCCGGTCGACATCGAGCTGATGATCACGGCGTCATTGTTCACCTTCCGTATCGAAGCGAAGGTCTCTGGCGTCGACGGTACGTCGCACTCTATATCCGAGCGCATTCAGAAGGACGAAAAGCGGGATCGTTTTGAGCTGTTTTACGTCTACGTTCAGGAGACGCCGCAGCCTTCCGCTACCGACGAGGCTTCTCATCCAGGCTCAGCCCGGCTTGACGTCGACACGAGCGCTTGGGCTCTGAAGGGTGAGTATTGGAACCGCCGCAAGTGGCGCTCGGGCTTCAACGCTGCGGGCTTGATGGAGGTGACGCGGAAGGATCGCGGTGGTTGGTTCTGACTAGGAACTGTTATCCGACCTCGACGTAAGCTCGTGATGCCGTGTTCCGTCATGGATGAGCAGCAGCAAGCCGCGCGGCCGTTCGACTCGCCCGACTATCACGAAGAGCAGACCATTCATTCGGTGTCGTGATAGGCGCACTCGGGACGAAAAGGTCTTTAAGTCTCGAGAGGAAGGTGACGGCCGCTTCTGCGGATGCGTGTGCCAGTCGCCGACATAGTGCAGGTCCTGGCAAAAATAAGCATCGATTTCCCGCTGCTCGGCTCGACGATCGGATTGATAGGAGAATGGCGTTCGGATGTCGGTCGGTCGAGGCCCGGTTGCGAAAACAATCCTGATTTCTTTCCCGGCGATGCGTGCGAACAGCAGTCCCCCGGCCTCCCTATGCCAGAACCTCGTCTGCTGGTGCCTGCGGAAGTGGCTTAGCACAGAATGGTCGATCACGACGCGCTCGCCCGAGGTTCCGACCTCATAGAACATCATGGGAGCCCGTTGCCGCCGCATGCCCGGCAATCAAGCACTGGCATCCACTCGAACACCTGGAGCCGACCGCTCTCAGCCCCGGCGCCGCAACGCGTCGTCCATGCCTGGCTCCACTGCCCACCGACGCTTTCGACCGCTGCGGCGCGGCCGCTCACCGCCCGGTGCTCTCCTACATCTGCTCTCCCGAGAAGATGATCGAGGGCGAGATCGGCGGCGAGGCCGGCCGCCATCATAGTCGCCGTAGGACCATATGGCTGGAAGAAGGCACCGCAAGCGGGAGCCTGCTTGAGAGTCCGCTCATCGAAGTCGACCACTTGGCCCTTTGGCTCACCGTGGCGTCCGAGGTGGCACTGCAGGCATCCCGAGCCCCGCCCGAGCAGCACCGCATGTGCAGCAGCACCGTGGGGCTCTAGCCAAGCGTAGATGGTTGGCGGGGTGCCTCGCGTCAGCTGCAAGGCGTTGAGCTCGCCTTCTTGGCTCCAGCTGCCTACTGCGGCGATGACCAGTTCGGAGTTGGCAATGACGTCCGCAAGCTCCTGCCAAGGCTTCTCGTGCGCATTAAAGCGGCCGTGTGGAAAATCGTGCCCGAGCAACTTGGCAAGACGCTCGGCCTTGTACTGGCCCACGCTGTCCGCACCGAGCGCGTGCCGTCCGATGTTGGCGAATTGCAGCAGTTCAGGATCGATGAGGTCGAGGCACCCCACGCCGGCCTGTGCCAAGAGCCGGGCAAGGGGACTGCCGATGGATCCGTTGCCAATGATGGTGATGCTTGAGGAGATGAGATCGGTGAGGTCGGCATTGCCGTCGCGGCCGTGCACCCACCATGGATCGGCTCGATCGACCGCCAGGCGAACGACCTTGAATGCGTTGTTGAGCGTGTGCATCGCGCCAGCGCCGTAGACCTTCATGATCCGTTTCGCGACGTGAACACCGTTTGCACCCAGCCTCACGCCGGCGAAGCAGGTACCATTCCCGGTCGAGGCACCGAACAGCACGAGAGGGTCTGTCTTCACGTCGCGGAGGAGTCCGAGCAGTTGCTCCCCCGCCCCGACTGAAATGGCAAGGCTCAAAACCTCGTCAGGTGTTGAGGGATACTGATCCGGCAGGAGAGGTGCAGGCAACCAGACGAGCAGGCCTGTCCCGACCCTGATATCGGCCACGCTCTTCTTTCGGAGAAAGTTGGCGAGCCAATTGCGGAGTTCGTCTTCATCCTCAGCAGCGAGCAGAAGCTTCTTGCCGTCCCAGAAGCGGATCAACCGGCTGGGCCCGCACGGATGAACGATGGAGCGTGCGGTGCCGTTGGTAAGCGGATCCCAGTAGGACAGGAACTCCGACCTAAAGTCGTCCGCGTTGGTACCGTTGATTCCTTCCGTGAGCACGCGAAGTGCACCCGCAAGGCTCGCCGCAGCCACGCCGATCGGCTCGTCGGGGTCGGCCTCGTCGACATCGGCGAAGACACAGATCAGGCCAGAAGCTTCGACATGCGGGTAGCTCGGGAACTTAGGCGGATTGGCCAAAGCCACCCGAGGCTTCGACCAAGGAAACCGTTCGTCGAGCAGCACGCGCAGCCCGACGTCCGTTCCGGCGACCTTGGTCGATATCTCCCACGCGTGAGAGAAGCCTTCGAGGAAATCGCCGGGAGGCACCTCAGTCGCCCCGAGGGTCGCAGTAAGCCAACGTTCGAGCTTGGACACCGCTGCCACCCGGCTGGTGCCGGGCGGCTGCGGTTCAGGCATTCCGATTATCTCCGCCGATCTTCACCGGGGCGCGTGATTCCGGCTCCTTGTCGAAGTCGCCAAGGATGCCGGAGCTGAGGATGTTAGCCGAGGTGACCTTTTCCATGTCGACCAAATCCGGCTCGACCGGCAGGAAAGACCCGAGGACGTTGTGCAACGACGCTACTACTCCGTCCGCCGTAGGCTCGGCGAGAGCCGCCCGAAGACCGTCCCTGAGCGCCTCTGCGGCCGACACGAACTCGGCCCTGCACTCGTCCCAATTCTCGTCGAGACGCTGACCTTCGACAACTGGGTTGTCGATCTTCCCGCGCAGCAGACCGGGCAGCGCTTCAGCTACCATCAGCAGGGCGAGATCGTCCCGTTTTGCGCTCGGGCTCATGGCACTCGCTTCGTAGGCCGATACCGCAGTCGCCATGAGCGCGATGGAGCTGAGCCTGCAGGTGTCCCACTCGTGGTCGCGCCATCCCTTGAGGTAGCGGCAGACCCGCCGCAGCTGCTCGCCATGCTCTCGAACGGCGGCCTTGAACCAGTCCTCTAGCTTGCGCGGATCGGACGGCTTCCAGCCCTCGTGCCGGTGGGCAAGCATGATGTGATCTTCCGGCAGGGCCGGGTACACGTAGCGCTCAAAACGCGCCGTCTCGTCCAGTGCAGTGAATGTGCCATCGGCGATTCCGCCCAGGCTTGCAGTCGTGCTGCGCTCTGCCTTCTCCAGCAGGGTTTGATATTCCCCGTCAGGGATCGCATACAGCGCGAGGTCGATGTGAGCCTCGTCATCGACGATGACCCGGACACAGGATGGCTTAGGCTCACCAAGTTCCCACCCCTTCTTGGCGCAGAGGGGCTCAAGGATGGTCTCAACGGCCGTGAAATAGGCGTCGCTGACGATGGCTGGGTGAACCGTTCCGCCGTCAGTCAGGAAGGACGTCGGCAGGAACACGCCGTCATCGAGGTCGATCTCCTGCGGCGGGTGCTGAGTGGCGCGGTTGAGGGTCGCATACGACCAGCTTCCCTGCATGCGGAACTTGGGGCGGAGAGTAGACAGGCTGGCGAACTCCAAGCTGCCGAGAGCCCGGTCCTCGAACAGCTCCTGCCGCTTGATAACGTCCTGCCAGTCCGCGAAACCCGACCTGATTTCTTCCCTGATGTCTTCGCGAGCCGCCCTTAGCAGCTCACGCCGCTCCTCTTCGACCGTCAGCTGGTTCAAGTAGGAGTCGTTCCCAGCTGCATTATAGAGCAGCCGATGCGCGTTCGCCGCCATTCCTCGATGATCCCCGTTCTTTGTTTGTTTTCCTCAGATAGGTAGGACTGGCGCTTGAACAAGGCTGCCGAGCCTAGGTGTCGGCTGCAGCGGCTATTGCTCATTTCCCACAAGAACGAACGGCTGCTTACGGGAGACGGCGAGAACGACTTGAACTTCGGCTTGTGGGTCGAAGCTGCCGGAACGAACAGCGGTCCTGTCACCTCGCGGACGGCGCTCTCAAGACGCTGACTCAGGGGCGATCGCAACTTGGACAGTGCGCGCGGGTTGAGAGGCGATGACGCCATCCTTCGACAACAGCTACGCCCGCCTGCGCGAACGCTTCTTTGCCAAGGCGAAGCCGGCGCCTTTTTCGGCACCGACACTGACGGCTTCCGCGACGACGAGCGCGTCGTCGTCTTCTATAAAGGTCAGGGCTTTGAATTCGCGCTGGCTGCTCGCGGCAACGGTGAAGGGCTCGCTGGTGGGGATGGAGCTGAACGTCGAACCTGCGGGCCAGGCACGCGAGGGGAGCGTGCTAATCAGAATAGAAAAGACCTGAGGTTTGTCCGTCACCGCCGGTCAGGAACCCACAAGCGCAATCCCCAAGGCGTGTTCAATCTCCCGTCATCATCGAAATGCTTCTCCAGTGAACGCCTGATGCATTCGTTTATTGCTCTCCCCAGAATACTTTCTTGATGAAATTCAACCCTTCCCAGCCCTCTTGCTGCCACACCTGAAAAGGAGTGCGTGCTCCGATTGCACTGCCCTCCGCCCAACTCCTTCGCCACCAAGCAGCATAGCCTCGTGGTCTGACGTGAAGTCTAAGTGCCTCGTGGAAGATTAAGACGCGTCTGAGCTGCAGCAGCACATCAGCGGTGACCGCGACCTCGTGATGGCGCCACGACAGAAGATAGCCCACCTCGACGCCCAACATCTGCTCAAAGGTCTCGTCGTCCATGTCCCAAGCGGCGGGAATAAGATCTAAGCAGCTCTCCAGATCCTTAGCGATGTCGCGCTTCGACCCGCTCATTTCGAACCTGAAGCCAAGAGGGTCGGTCGGGTGAGCTTGTGCTATCTTAACGACATCGTTGAGTAGGCTCAGCGCCCAGAATCCACCTTCCTCGAGGTACATTAGTGGGGGAGCACCCCCGAACTCATCGAAGATGGAGCTGTGGTTCAACCACCGACCCACCGCTTCTTCTGACCCGAGCACACTAACCAGCCCCGTGACGAGCTCGTGAAACAGTTCGGCCCGGTCCAGTTCAGGCCCATTGAACGGAAGCAGCTCGTCCTGCCGTGACGAAGGGCGCTCGAGAATACTGTAGAAGGCGTAGTCTTGGCCAGTGTGGTCGATTGTGAAATTGAACATCCATTCGCGGAGGAGTTCTGGATCGATACCTTCTGACATGCCACCTTCTCCACACCGACGTCTAAGGCCGGACTTCCGAATGTGCAGGAGGCGGACCGGGACCGAGCCGGGTGTTGGAAACCTGGACTTACGCACAGGCGCCGCCGCCTTTGGGCGGTGCCTTGGACATGCGCGACGGCCACCCGGCCAGAATGACCGGTGTCGTAAGTTCAGGGGTTTCCACGCCCCGCCGGCGAGCTTTTCTACGCCGACAAAATGATGCTTACAGAACCTCGACCAGCCTGCAAGCTTGCTTGCGAGGATTTATAGATTCACTCAGGAACCTTGAGGTCCGGCCTTTTCCGCCTTCGGCGGTTGCGTGCGTTGGATTTGCAAAGTGCAGTGGCGCTTTGCAAATCCAACGCACGCTCTGGAGAACTTTGAGTAGGTGGTTTGAGTAGCACTACTGATGCAAAGCACGGATTTTGCGGTAGAATTAGCAGAGCGGGGCGAGGAAGAGATCAATGCCGCGCTTCTGTCCCGCGCGCAGGTGCTGGTCCTGCACCGCCTCGACGAGCCCGCACTGGCAACGCTACTGGAGCGCGCCGAAGCTATTACGGGCAAGCCCCTGCCCCTTGCCGACGACGCCCGCGCCGCGCTGATCGCGAGCGCCGATGGCGACGGCCGCTTTCTCCTCAACCAGGCCGAGATGCTGTTCGCCGCCAGGCTCGACCAGCCGCTCGACACCGCCGCCCTGCGCGAACTCATCCAGCGCCGCCTGCCGGTCTACGACAAGGATCGCGAAGGCCATTACGGCCTCATCTCCGCGCTCCACAAGTCGATCCGCGGCTCCGACCCGGATGCCGCCCTCTACTATCTCGCGCGCATGCTGACCGCCGGCGAGGAGCCGCTGTACCTCCTTCGCCGCCTCACCCGCGCCGCCGTCGAGGACATCGGCCTAGCCGATCCGCAGGCAGTGGTGCAGTGCATGGCGGCCAAGGACACCTACGACTTCCTCGGCTCTCCCGAAGGCGAACTCGCCATCGTCCAGGCATGCCTCTATCTCGCCACCGCGCCTAAATCGAACGCGCTCTACGTGGCGCAGAAGGAAGCGTGGGCAAGCGCCAGGGAGCATGGCTCGCTTTCCCCGCCCAAGCATATCCTCGGTGCGCCGACGAAGCTCATGCGGGACCTCGGACACGGCAAGGGCTATGCCTACGACCATGATGCGCCGGACGCCTTCTCGGGCCAGAACTACTGGCCCGAGGAGATGAGCCCGCAGACCTACTACCGTCCCACCGAGCGCGGTTTCGAAAAACGCCTTGCCGAGCGGCTCGCGTGGTGGAACGACATGCGCAGGCAACAGCAGCAGCAAGGGGAGCGAAGCTGATGTATCCACCATCCACGACCGAAAGCTGGCGGGCCGAACTCGTCGAATGGGCACCGCGCATTGCGGTTGCGCTGGTCATCATCGTGGCGACCTGGGCAATTGCCCGGGCGGCCAAATGGGCGCTGGCCAAGGCGATCAGCCGCACCCCTGCCCTCCAGAAGCACACGCCCGGCAATGCGCACGAGACGGTGGGGGATCAGATCGGCACCATCGCCAAGCTGCTGGTCTGGCTGGTCGGCATCATGGCCGCGCTCAACTTCCTTCAGATTGGCCAGATCCTGGCGCCGGTAAACACCCTCACTAACGACATCTTTGCCTTCCTGCCGCGGCTGATCGGTGCGGGCCTCCTGTTCTTTGTCATGCTGATCGTCGCCCGCATCGTGCGGCGCCTGATCGAGACGCTGCTGAGCGCGCTCAACGTCGACGGCTGGCTGGCCCGAATCGGCCTTGGCGATCATCCGCCCACCGTCCGCCAGAACCCCGATGCAGTTCCGCCGGGCGCCGCGCCGGCCGCGACCCGCGCAACCGTGGCGCGCGCCGGCGGCATCCTCGCCTTTGCCGTGATCATCATCCCCTCGGCCATCGCGGCGCTGCAGGTGCTCGGGATCGAGGCCATCAGCGGCCCGGCGGTGGCCATGCTGAACGACATCCTGGCCGCCATTCCGCGCATCCTGACGGCCGCCCTGTGGCTCGGCATCGCCTTCATCGCCGCCAAGTTCCTGAAGTCGATCATCGAGGCGATCCTGCCGCCGACCGGCTTCGACGATGCGCTGCGCTCCACCGGCGTGCTGCCCGTCACCACCACGCCAAGCCGGATCGTCGCCAACGTCGCCTTTGTCGCCATCATGCTGGCGGCCGCGATCGAGGCCGCGCACCAGCTTGGCGGAGATACGGTGGCGATCTTCCTGGTCCAGGTCACCAGCCTCGGCTCCAAGGTGATCTTTGGCACCCTGATCATTGTCGCCGGCATCTTCCTCGCCCGGCTGCTCGCTAACCTCGTCGGCTCGTCGACCGGCGAAGGCGGCTTTGCGCAGACCATCGTCCGCCACGCGATCATCGCCCTGTTCACCGCCATTGGCCTCACCTTCATGGGTCTGGCTGACGTCATCGTTTACATGGCGTTCGGGCTGATCCTCGGTGCGGGCGCGATCGCCACGGCGCTGGCCTTCGGTCTTGGCGGGCGCGAAGCGGCGGGCCGCATCCTCAACCATTATGCCGACCGCATCACCGGGCCGCGGCCACCCCAGGCCCCACGTCGCCCGGCTCGCCTGGAAGGCACCAAGGAAACCCCGAGCGGCGACGGAGGAACGCTGATCTGAGGGGGTTCACCCGCACTGTCGCCATCGACTGGTCAGGCGCGAAAGGCAGGCGGCACCGGGGGATCGCCATCGCCGCCTGCGGGTCCAGCGGGCCGCCACGCCTGGTTCGCCCCGGCCACGTGTGGAGCCGGACGGAGGTGGCCGACTGGTTGGTCGCGCAAGCGGCGCGTGAGCCGACCCTGTTCGGCTTCGACTTCTCCTTTGCGCCCCCCTTTGCCGAGCGCGGCGCCTACCTGCCGGGCGAGGCGGACGTGCCTGAGAACGCCCGCGACTTCTGGGCCTATGTCGATGCCAAGGCACCCGACGAGGACCTCGGCGCCGCAAGCTTCCTGGAGCAGGTTCACCGCCCCCACTTCTATTTCGGGATCGCCGACGGGGTGAAGGCCGACTTCGTCCGCTTTCGCCAATGCGACCACCGGCTCAACGCCGCGGGCGGGCGCAAGACCGCCAGTGCCTATGATGCCATCGGCGCGGCGCAGGTCGCCAAGGCGAGCTTCGCCGGCATGCGCCTCCTCCACCGCATCAGCGGCAAGGTCGCGGTCTGGCCAATGGATCCGCTTCGTCCCGGCGATAGCGCGGTGGTGGAGATCTACACCCGGATCTACCTGCGCAACGCTGGCCTGTCCGGCACCAAGCTTCGCACGCGGACTGATCTCAACCTTGCACTACGTGCTCTGGGCAGCCCGCCCGCCCGGCTCCGCTTCGAGCCCGATGATCACCAGACCGATGCACTGGTCACCGCTGCCGGGATGCGCGCGCACCTACAGCATCCCGATGCATTCAGCCCGCCGGGCCTCACACCGCAGCTCGCACGCACCGAGGGCTGGACCTTCGGCATCGTCTGAGCCAAGAGGCGGCCCGCGCCGGTTTAGCTCAGTTGGTAGAGCAGCGGTTTTGTAAACCGAAGGTCGCGGGTTCGAATCCTGCAACCGGCACCAATCTTTTCAACGACTTGGCCTAGGTATGCGGTTAAACCGTGTTGCGAGCCATGGTCGTGTTGTTCCGCAGTTTTCCGCCGAATTCAATTCGCTCCCGCCGACTCCGTGCAACACAGATGCAACACAGCGCAGGATCTTTGTTCACGAATCGTTCGCTGTCGCTTACTCTCTCGGGGTGAGCAGAGACGAAAAGCGACCCAGCCTTATCGCCAGCGGCCCTTCCATTCTCCGCATTGGCTTTGACCCTGCGGCTTTCGCCAAGCTCTTGCCCGATCAGCAGCAGGAGTTTGTCCGCTGGCACGTGGCCCGCGTTCTGAATGGTCAGGAAAGCGCAGTGGCCGAATGGGAGCGCATGGGTCTGAAGGTTTATTTGAGGCCTTGGGAACGATTCCTTCCTCATGCAAGCTAGTGTCCGCAATTGGCCGAAAGCGGAACGGCAGCTTGTGCGCGAGTGCAGCGAAAACCGGACAATCGATCAGCTAGCGGTTTAATCCACAATGACCCCCTCGGACGCTCAGGCTTCGATCGCGACCGCCCAAGAGCGGACGCTGCCCATCAGCAGAGAGGTACATCCGCCGTCGGATGCTGCCAAACTATAGATCGTCAGCGGGTTCGCTTTCGGTTTCGGCCGGAGCCTCGGGAACACGTGAACTTGGTTCAGTCTCGGAGCCGCGATACTGCTCCAGATAGGTGTAGCGCTCCCTCGTGTAACGCGCGTCGCAGCTAAGCCGCGCAGCTTCCATCTCGGCTGAAACCGTGGATGTTCGAGCTCCCTCCAACTTACAATCCGCATCCTTCTTGCGGCCCCAGGTTCGCTGGGCGGACAGAAGCTGGCTGCGAGACGTCGCTGGAAGCTGCTGCCACAGGACGTTGATTGCCTGATTTGCAAGCTTGCTTTCCGCTTGCGCACTTTCGAGGGTCAGTTGCTGACCTTCGGCAAGCGCTTGCTCCTCAGCGGAACGTTGCTGTGATTGTTCGGCTTCTAGGTTGCGCTGACCATCCTCTAGGCGGGTGCGACTCAGAGCAAAGGCGACCACTTCGCCGACGAATTGGCTGAAGCTTTCTAGACCCTCGACTTCCGCGAAAATACGATCGCCCGTGTCGGTCGGCTGAACCTCGTATTCAATGCTCACTTCGAACCGGTTGGCGCCGTTCTCAATCCCGAGAGTGTCGGCCGCAGCTGCCACCCCCTGCAAATCGAGTGCGGTCCGCGCCCGGTCGGCATCGTCCAGGGTTGCGACAGGCATCGTAAGTTCGAGCTTCGCGGCACAGAAACGCTTGCTGCTGTTCGGGTCGTCGCGCGTCGTCCTTACGGCATCGAGCGTGATGCGGAGCTGCTCCACCGCTGCCCTAATCTTGGAGAGGGACAGCTTGGTTCCGCTTTCCTCATCCTCGCCGGCCTTCGCTGCAGAGCGGCGCACCTGCTCCTTGAGCACGTCCACCACCACGGCTTGCGCGTCGGGAGAGCCGCACTCGATCTGCGGTTTTCCGCATCCACTCAGCAGGCAAGAAGAACCTAGGAGTAAGATCGCTCCAAGCCAAGGTTTCGCAGTGTTGCCCATCACAATTCCACTCGCTCAAAACGCCGTCCCAAGGCCTGGGGATCATCCTCGTCGAGCACATCAGCCGGCGCTCCTGGTGCGACGGTCCCCGCTACGCCCATTGGCGAGGCGTAGCTTTGACCACCGAGGGTTCCGGTCACTCGATATTTGGCCGGGATGCCAGAAGCAGTCATGACCTGAAGGATCGTGCCGAGCTTCAGCAAGGGAGATCCGTAATTTAGGCTAATCATCCGCCCTTGCGAGCCCGATACGCGGAGAGGTTGGATCTTGAAGGCGAGGGTTCGGGCAGCCGTGAGCGCAAGTTCCCGCTGCAGCAGGTCATAATGTTCGCGACGACCGTTCGAGGAGGAACAAGATCCGCCCCCGGCGACCACATGCCCGCTTACCTCAACACTGCGCGAAACAGTCACAGCGTGAATCACGCGGTTAGAGCCGGCCTCGCGAACCCGGAGATCCAGGCTCCCCTTCACTCGCGTGCCTGCCACGCAATAGCCCGCTGCCGTGGTCCGACTGTTCTCGAAACCCAGCCCCTGCACCCGCCCACTGACCACGAGATTAGGCCGCGGAACGTCCACCCCATTCTTTGAAGTGGACAGGCTCATCTGCCCGGTCTCGACCAACGCTGATTGCAGACCCTCGCGCAACTGGCGAAACTGCTTCTGGCACTCAATGACAAGCCAGGTTCCCCAATAGCTTTCGTAGAGGGTGCAGTCGCTGTCACTCTCGATCGCTGCGACCTTGACTACAGGGCGAGTGCCTGACTGCACAGCGCCCTGTGCCGAGCCGAGCATCGAGAAAACGATGCCAAACTGAAGAATGCTCATTTCTTCTTGGCAGGCTTCAGCGCGGCTTTCGCCTCCTGTTCGGACACGCTCCGGACGATCGCGCCAACGGTCGGCTTGTAGGCGAAAGTGCCAAGCGTATTCGCCTTTGAAATGCGGCCAAGCACGGAACTGACCTGAATCAAGCCCAGTCTAGTTTCGTCATTCCCGATGACTTCGCCCGTCGCTGGGTCGCGAATGCTCTCACCCTTGGCAAAGACCGCCATGACCGCACCCGGAGAGACTGCCCCTTCGCCATAGTTAAGGACCAGGGTGCCGTCGGCCTGTACGGACGCAATCTGGATGGGGTTGATTGCCGTCAGCAAGCCGGTGGCCACCTTGTCCGCAGCGCTTCTGAGAAGCGCGCTCTTGTCGATTTCGCTGGTACCGCTGCAGTTCGCGGCAGCCTTCTGTTTCTCCATCAGCCGGGTAACGTACTTGATCTCGCCCGAATCCGCGTCGGTGATCTTCACATCCATGGCCAGGGTGGCGGTCAGATTCTGACAGCTGGGCTTAGCCCTGTCGCTTCCGCTCATGAAGCCCGCGAGCAGCGTACTTCCGATGTTGGCTTCGGATTTCGCGGAAAGTGACGTGATCGAGCCGTACACCAGATAGTCGACGCCTTCGAAACCGCCGACCCGCCCCGGGGTGTTGGTCGTCACCATGCCGCCGCGTGCGCGGGCCTGCTCACCGACCAGCTTGCCGAGCTGCTGGCGCTCAAACAGCCGGAACTTGCCCGTGGAGGCAATCGCCGTTTCGATCATCGCAGTCAGATTCTCGGACTGGCCGGTGTTCGCAAGATCATCAATTCTGATGACGGCAACGACGGGCTTGCGTGATTGAGCCTCCGCAGCGGCGCCGGTCAACAACGCAGCCGACATCAATAGAATACGCAACATAATTCCCCCTAAGTCTTGGCCAAGATACTCGTCCCCCGACGCTCGGCGCTCCGGTCTCCTTTGCTGTGCCAAGGGGCGCAAAGATATCCGGAGAAAATACGGGTTCGTCTGTGAAGACTAGGCGGTATGACTTGCTGGTGACCCAATCCTTCTTGGTTAATTCTTTTCTCGGCGTAAGCGAACCTAACTCCTCAGCCTCCAGCGATGGGGCAGGTGGCGCGCTGATTCCCCCTCCCGCCGGCGATTGGGGCCGGTGGCTGCTCCTGCTGCTGGCTTATGGTGTTGGCTTCACCTTTCTGCGTTGGGCTGCGCAACTATGGGAAACGCATGGGCTGTTCAGCCTGTGGTTCCCCGCCGCTGGGCTGCGCCTCGCATTTCTATGGTGGGCCGGTCCCCGGATCACGCCGTTCGCGGCGCTATCCGAGGCGCTGGTCAGCCTAGCAGCCGGAACAGTAGAGTTCGGTCCTTCGGTGGCGGTTGCCATCCTTGGCGTCCTCGGGCCCTGCCTCGTCTACGGCCTGGTCGTTTATGTCGCTCAATCACGGCTGAATCGATCCGCTTCAATGCCCAGCAAGGCGCCCATGACCTTTGCTGCTACGGCGCTGATCGGGCCGGTTCTCGCCTGTATCGCCGCAATGCCCTGGGCCCTGCCCTTGTCGATGCAGGCCGGGCGCCTGGACAGCAACTTGCTGTTTTCGTCGCTGCTGGTCTTTTCGCTCGGTGACGCGCTGGGAATCCTGATCCTCGCCCCGCCCTTGCTGTGGCTGGCGCAAGGAGCGCCGCTCAGGACAATCCAGACCTTCTCCTGGCAGCGCCTCGTCGAGCCGGGGTTGGTCCTGCCAGCGATTTGGGCGCTCATCCTCCTCATGAAGCAGCTCGGCTACGGACTGCAATTGGCCCCGCTAATCCTCGCAGCGGGCTGGATCGGCCTGCGGGGCGGCCAGACGATCGCCTGGCTTGCGATCCTGGCGATCTCGGCCGTCGTTTTACAGGTCACCACCTCCGCCGACAGCGACGTCGAGCGCATAACGGGGCACATGCTGCTCGCCTGCATTCTTGCCAGCGCCTATCTCGCCGGAAGCCTGACCGACAGCCAGCGCATCGCGGCCGCGGAGATCAAGCGTCGCGACAAACTGCTTTACCATGCCGACCGCCTGCGCACCCTCAGGGCCATGTCCGTCGCCGTAATCCACGAAGTCGCGCAGCCCATCTCGACCCTGTCGCTTGAAGCCAATGGGCTGCTCCAGACAGTCGATATGCCCGTTCTTGATCGGATTGAGATCGGGCAAGCCGCCCGGATCATTCACCGACAATCGCAGGAGCTTACCGAGCTGATCGGAAGATTGCGGAATTTCGGTGAGCGCGGCGCCGGAGGGCTGGGTGAGGTCAGCGCCGAGCAGATCGTGCGGGACGCTGTCGCCCTCGTCGGGGGAGAAAGCAGACAGCTGCAGGTGAGCGTGATTGTGGACGCAGGACCATGGATTCTGCTTCAGGCGAGCGAGATCGAGCTTCGACAAGCCTTTCTGAACCTCATCCGCAATGCCTTGGCCGCGAGTGGCTCCTTGGAAAAGAAGGAAATTCGAGTGGGCTGGGAAGTCGTGGACCATCACATCCGTTTCCATGTCTCGAATGAATTCCGCTCAGGAAATTCGCAGCCTGCGGGCATGGGCGTAGGTCTGATTATTGCGCGGGCCATTGCCCGCGCTCATGGCGGTTACGTTGGGATCAGCCAGCCAAGTCCAAGCGAAGTGGTGGCCACACTCTCCATTCCAAGGCAGGCGACCTGCGCATGACCCCTGCCGGCGCCCGAACCTTGGCGATTTTTGTCGTCGACGACGACCGCGATCTTGCCTGCTCTTTAGTTCGGTTCCTGAAGCGGGCTGGCCATGAGGCGAGGGCATTCGACGATCCGGAGCAATTGCTAGCCGTCTACTCAGTCCAAGGCGCCGCCTGCGTCATATCCGACATTATGATGCGCGAGCTCGACGGCTTTGCATTCGCCGACCGGTTGCGTGCGCTTGATCCGGCGGTTGCCATCCTATTCATGACCGCATGGCCGACGGTCTCGGCCGCAGTTGATGCCGTGCGCTTTCATGGCGGCATCGACTATCTGGCGAAACCGCTTAACGAGCGAAGACTTCTGCGGAGCCTTGAGGAAGGGCTGAAATGGAGCAGTCGCAAGCGCGATGCCCTGCTGCGACTACAGGCGCTAACGGCTCGTGAACGCGAGATTTTCGCGCTTCTGGTTCAGGGGCATTCTAGCAAGGCTGTTGCCAATTTCTTGGGCATCAGCGCTCGGACGGTCGAAGATCATCGCGCCCGCATCACTAGCAAGACCGGCGCGGTGAACATGGCTCAGCTTATTGCCTTGGCTGGCGGCGAGTAGGCAATTTAGCTCAAAGCTGCATCCCCCTTGAAACGTCGATATCGACGAAGGTGCCTCCGGCCTGGTTCCCTGCGACCCAGAGTATCTGCACCTTCGCGAAGCCTGACCTCCCAAGCTCCACTGCCACCGTTTCGCCGACGAACAACGGCTCGCTGATCTGCAAGCGGATGCCGCTCGGAGACAGGTCGAGGACGACCACCTGTATCTCGGTACTAGTCGAGTCAATCAGGCGTGCGGGAAGATTCAATGTCACTCGCCGCTCGCGATTCGTCAGGTCCACATGTCCCATGAGGAAATCATAAGCTGAAGCTGTAGCCGGACTACCCGGGAGAACTACGGGCGAAGCTAAGTAGGCGCTCGAACCGGTCTAGCAGGTTGTATTCTGATGATGGCCAACAAGGAAAGCGATATTGCTCAGCTACCTTCTTGATCAGGCAGGATCATCCAGCTCGTGTAAGCAGGCGCCGGGCAGCCGGACGATCAGCGAATGTCCGCAATGGGTGGAAAACGGACGTTCGACGGGAGTCGTGAATGTTCAAGTCGGTGAACGATTAGGCCGGCATCCCAGCTCATCTTCCGTCTTTGCCAGTCTGAACGTGGCACGCTTAAATCGGCGCTAACGCGGGCGCCAGTGAGAATAATGTTGTTGCGGTCCTCGGCCGTATCTTAGCCGTAAGAGCAAAGGCAGCTGTCCGCTATGGCGCGCGCAGAAAAGGGCACCCGAAGAACGGGTGCCCTTCCTATTTTAGAGTAGGTCAGAGACTTACGCCATCTGACCAGTCGCGCTCACCCAGCGGCGGCGGCGCATGCTCGCGCCAATCGCACCGAATCCCAACAGCATCATGGCCCAAGTCGACGGTTCAGGCACACCGGCGATTGTATTAATTGTGAAGTCATCGAGCCGAGTTCGATTAGGGGAGCTGCCATTATAGCCGTAAAGTCCAAAGCCCGTAAGCGTCTTACCGGCAGTGAGGCTAGAGGTAACATCGAAAAACTGCCAAGCGGTAGTTGTTGTTGTTATAAAGCCACTGCCAGTGCTGTTATCAGAGTAGTAAAACTCCAATGCTGCGGGTGCGCCGACTAAATCAGGATGTTGCAGCCAAAAACTTAATGATGAGATCGAGGAAACATTGATCCCGGCGAAGTTGATCTTCAAGAGTTTGTTGCCGGTGTCTTCCGCTGAATAGGTGCCTGAATGCGCAGCAGAGCTAGTCACAAACCAGTCTGTGCCGGAGCTGTAGCTGGCGTCTTGGAACCAAGGTGACAGAGTGCCATCCTCGAAGCCGTCCTGCACACCAATCGCTGCGTAGCTTGGCGCTGGCAACGCTAACAGTAGCGGAAGGACAATTTTCAGTCTCGAGTATGACCAACGCATAAAACCCCCTTGTCCGTAGAAGCCGTCCGCTCAGCTTCAGGTCGGCCGAGTCGCGTCATGACAATTTTGATGGTTAACAAAAAATAAGCAAGCAATTTTATGATCTGGTGAGATCGTTGCATCAGTTCGCACGACTTAAGTTCGGCCTTCACCCGCAGCGATTAGATCGGTTACGGGCAGTGCGGCGATCTCTTCCAGCGTATAGTGAACTTCAGTCCTGCCGGCCCGCTTGCCGCTGAGCTTGGCAAAGAACCAGATTTCAGCTCCTCGAGAGCCAACCACGTGCCCGGCCGATCCGATCGCAAAATGAGACCTTGGCCTGGTTAAAGCCTAGTGGCACGCTCTCACAAAATGTCCGCTTTGGGTCGAAAGCAGACATTAGCCAGCGGCTGAACGAGCGGCCGCTTTGAGGGCTCCGCTACGCCGCTTTGAGCGACCAAAATGGGCGCATTGCTGCCCGGCGCGGCGCGACTGAACGAATGTCCGTTTCCGCCAATCGCCGCCCGCAAGCTGCCCTTCCGCTTTCCACCAAACGCCGACGCGGACAGATTCGAAGTTCGTTCGTGCCTGAGACAAGCCCGCTGGCAACTTAGAGGCCTAGCGTGATGGTAGCTGCAATAAGCGCCCCTATCTGAAGCTTTGAACAAAGCTGCTATGATGTTTGAGAGCGGGCAACAAGGAGGCGGTCAATGCAAAGACCTGCTCATAGCCAGCGCTGCGCCATCTATACCAGGAAGAGCGCGGCTCCTCCTCTGGGGCAGGAGGTCACCTCCTTGCAGAGCCAACGAACAATTTGCTCCTCGTATATCGTTAGTCAGCAACACAAGAGCTGGACTGAGCTGCCAAAGGTTTACGAAGACTCCGGAAGAACCGGTTCCAACCTCAACCGCCCCGCCTTGCAAGAGCTTCTCACCGACATCGAAGAGGGTCTGGTAGATGTCGTGCTAGTATACAAGCTCGACCGCATCACCCGAACCTTACTCGACTTCGTACGCTTGATAGACTTCTTCGAGCGCTTTGACGTTACTTTCGTCGCGATTACGCAGAACTTCGACACCAGCGACAGCATGGGGCGGCTAATTCGCAACGTGCTGCTGACCTTTGCGCAATTCGAGCGCGAAATTGCCAGCGATCGAATGCGCGACAAGAAGATGGTCATGAAGCAAAGTGGCCGGTGGACGGGGGGCAACCCACCGATCGGCTATGATCTACGGCGCGGCAAGCTTGTGCCAAACTCTGTCGAGGCAGCAGCGGTTTGCTGTGCCTACGAGACTTACGTGACCGAGCAGCGCATCTCTTCCGTCCACAATGCGCTGATCTCTGGCGGCCACCGCCGCAAGATCCGGCGAACTGCCGCCGGTGACAAGGTTGGAGGTAATCCGATCAGTCTGAGCTCATTGCATCATATCCTAAAGAACCCGGTCTACATCGGGGAAGTTACCTATAGGGGTGAGCGCTTCCCCGGCCTGCACGAACCGATTGTCGAAAGACAGCTCTGGGAACAAGCACAGGCAGTACTGAAGGAGCGGCAGGCGTTTAGACCCAGACTCCAAGAACATGTGCTGGCTGGTCTCTTATGGGATGCGTACGGGCGGCGCATGAACGCGCGGCAGAGCCGCAACGGCCGCGGCAGCCACAGCTACTACGAGTCTGCACCCTCGGCATGGGCTGTTCGCCGATCACTCAAGGTGCTGCGGGTAAGCGCTGGCCAAATCGAAATGCTGGTCCTTAACGCCCTTCAGGGGCTGCTCAGTGACCATGCGGCCCTCCGCGAACTGCTGCTGAGCACTGGTGTGGTTGGATCGGAGATAAACACTTTGACGGCGCAAGGCTCAGCAGCGTCAGTTAGGCTCGGCGATTTAAAACTCAGTCGCCGCGCGCCCACCTTTAAACTACTGATCTCGCGATTGGAGATTGGCTTCGATCGTGTCCGCATCTTGCTGCGTGTCGATGCCATTTCAGCCTTTCTTCGCTGGGACGGACTTGGAATGTTCCGAATGAGCGATCTCGAGCTTATCCGCGCAAAGCAGCTTCAATATCTGGAGGTGCCTGTCCACCTTTACCGCCAGCGCCGTGAGACTTGGTTACCAGTGACTCCCTGCTCCGAGCCGGGTCAGCCGGACACACAGCTCACCGATCTACTCGACGATGCGCGAGAAGCTCAGCGCCTGCTTTACCAGTATCGCGATCGATCGCTGACCGAATTGGCCTGGTCGCTCGGCAAGAAGCCGGTGCTTTTCTCGCGGTTGGTGCGCCTAAACTATTTGGCGCCGGACATCCTGGCGGCGATAGCGGATGGAAAGCAGCCAGCCGATCTCACAAGAAGCTTGCTGATGAAGCAGGACCTACCGCTTGACTGGGCACTGCAGCGACGGCAGCTCGGCTTCCAGCCAGTGTATGCCAATTCGATGTCGACCACTGCTTCAGCAAACTGACAGCCAGACGCCTCGCACCAACGAGCGTCGGCTATTTGCCAGTCGTCACCAGAAAGCTGCCGTTTCGCTTCCCGCCATTTCAGGCGGGCGTAGCAGAGGCAGTCGAGCGTACCGAGAGGTATGTCTTGTCTACTTGCGGCGTGGGAAAGCCCAAAATAGCGCGCTGCTGGTGCCAGTCCGCTGGCATAGGAGAGTACAGGAGCTTCCACTCGGTGAGGTCCGAAGGCTGGCGGCCGTCCATGATTGCTGCCTTGATATCTGGTGCCAGATAGTTGAGCCGCAGAAGCCTCGAGAACTTGCTAGGAGTGAGTTTGAGCGAACGGGCATGCTTATCTAGGTCTCGCGTGGCGTCCTCCAGAAAGGTGACCTCTGCTTGCGCAGCCTTGTGCAAGAGCTTCACTAGTTGTTTGTCGAGGCGCTCACCCGGCCTGTGCTCGTACGGGAGGCCCAGCTTGACTCGGTGCGGACCTAGGATCGTGTCTACCCTCAGCAGGTGCAGGTCGTTCTGTGATCTGGAGAACTCCGGAACGGCGTTGAATAACCCTATGCCATTCCAATTCAGGTAGGCATCCAAGACTCGCAAGCTGACCCAGATCCGGACTTCTGATTTGGCGACCTCGACACGGCTGACCAGCCCTTCGAAGATCTGCCGGAGCTCTATGCCCTTTGCGGATGCGATCCTGTCCGCGGCGAGGGGGCCCAAACGCTGCATCTCATATGCAAGGTGCGGATCGCTGTACGCACGGCAGACAGCGGAGCGGAGCTTCTCGGCATCCTGAAGGAACGCGATAAGTGCCCCACTAACCACTCCATCAACTTCAGCTCCTCTGATGCGAACGCGGTCGACCCTCTTGCCTTTTCGTAATTGTCTACTGACGGTCTCATAGTAGCGTTGCGGCCATCGCTTGCAGCCCCGCATTCGTGGCGCGAGGATTCTGTCGGTTTCATCGAAAATGAGACCGGCGAGAGGATGCACGCCGTAGTCTACCTTCCCGCTCTTCTTGGTGCGTGTTGCAAGAACGGCTTGAAAGTGCTTCCATCGCTCAAGCGAGATGTAAGCCTCATGGCTGGCCCTGACCAACTCTCCATCCACGTACTGGTAACCGGCGTAGATCGGGTTCCGGAACATCTTCTGGGCAGAACCACCATACCAGAGCGGTAACCGGCGTTTCGTCTTATATCGGAAACGAGAGACGAGCTTTCCCATTCCCTCCTGATCGAGCGCTCTCAGCAAGCCTGCGACACTCGGATAATCGTCGAACCGATCAAAAGCAGCCTTGACCAGCTCAGCCTCGCTAGAGATTTTTTCTAAGCGCCCCTTCTTCGAAATATAGCCAATAGGTGCCAAGCCACCGATGAAGAGGCCGCTCCGTCGCATCGTGTTTTTCTTGTCGCGGATCCGATCTCCCATCATCTCGCGCTCGAACTGCGCGAAGGTGAGAAGAATGTTCAGCACCATCCTGCCCATGCTGTCTGACGTGTCGAACGATTGAGTGACGCTGATGAAGGAAATGTCGAAGTGCTGGAACGCGTCCATCAGACGGACGAAATCGGCTAGGGATCGAGTGAGCCGGTCGATCTTGTAGAACACAATGGCATCGATGCGCCCCTCTCGAGCGTCAGTGAGAAGCCTGTGGAGTGCTGGCCGCTCCAGATTGCCGCCAGAGAAACCCTCGTCATCGTAGGACTGTGGCAACTCAACCCAGCCCTTGTGTGCTTGGCACTTGATGTAAGCGGAGCACACCGCTCGCTGGCCAGCGAGCGAAGTCATTTCCTGACCTGTTGGGCTCTCGGTGCTCTTGCGCGTGTAGATTGCGCAGCGGACGACATTCGAGGTCGAGGGAAGGTCCGGCATGCCCACCTCCTGCTGAGTGTGCACAATAACCCTTTTTGAGACCACTAACAAAATTCGATGTGGCCCTTTGCGCTGTCGCCGCGCTCGTCCATTCTATCGAGATGGAAGACTCAGAAGCTCTCGCCCTGGCATCACTATGGGGATCGATCCACAACTTACGAGTGCTAGTAAACAACGGCCTAGCCTCTCCGAACGATGTCGATGCTTTCTCGGAAGCGGTGTTCGAAGCACTGAGAGAAGGTTCTCTTGGAAGCAGCTCCGTGTGGGAGGAACAGCTATCCCCTCTTTTCTCGGACCTGAAGTCCGCAGCTACGCGGATACTTGGATCAAGTTGAGCTTTGCGCGGTCGCCGGCTTACCTCGATCAAGGTGAGCTGGACGTTCGCTTAGGGGATTCGAGCCTCCACTCTGAGCGGCTGCGTTCGTTCTGAAACGAAGTCCCGCAACGCCCAACGATGCGCTGCGAATAAACTCACCATATTGCTGAGGCATACAGCGGAAGGCTCATCTGCTATGCGAGTTACTGAGTAGCGCTGAACGGGCGAGGGCGAAACATGGCAGACGCTCGCTCCGTATGAACGAGCGTCTGCTTTCTTCGGAGCGGATCCGAAAGCCGCCTGTCCGCTTCCCACCATGAGCAGACGCAGGGTGAGGCTGAACAAAGATTTGCTTGCGGCTCCGGCAACCTGGTGCGCGATCGCCTTCATTGTCGCTCGACCCACTCTGAGTGATGGCAAAAGTGGCAAACTACCACCAGTTGAGGACCTATGTTGCGATCAATGCAACGATGGCACCCTAACCGCGTCAGTGGCCTCTCGTGCAGAAAGCAAGACTTCCCTGTGGTGCTTGGACCCGTGCAACTGCGACCGCCCTCGTTGTCTGCATATCTCATTGAGCTGCAAGCCAAGCCTCACTGCAGACCAGAATGAGCTCTCGTCTTGCAGCAGGTGTCTTCAGGTGTTCCTCGACAGTGGATCGATCGTCTTCGGCTAAACGCCGGACGATGGCTGCAACGCTGCGGCACTGACCTGATCGGGCAAGAGCAAATGCGCGCTCAACAGAAGCAGGCCTCACCATGAGCGGAGCCTAGCTTGAGGCGACGATTTAAGCGAATGTCCGAGTGCCACCCTTTCTCATATCCGGGTGATTGATCTTGAGAGACTGCTTGTGGCCGGTAGCAGACCATCTGCAGGTCGCAGTCGGCATTCGTAAGCGGACGTTTGCCGTCCCTACAGCTTATCCGAAACGCGGCTGCTGACGTGCCACATCGCGACTGTTATCTAGCGGTTCGAGTTCATCACGAACCCGAATTGTGATTCACGCGTTGCGATGCACGAGCGGCATGTCTTCAGTCCAGTCCCCATCATCTCAGCTAGACTTTCTGCTCGGCGGCGGAGCCGCAGAAGAGCTCATCCGCCGCACCGACTGGTCAAAGTCACCGCTTGGCCCCCCTGAAGACTGGCCGCAATCTCTTCGGTCGGTCGTGGGCATCATGCTCAATTCTCGCTTCCCAATGTTCGTCGCTTGGGGCCCTGAGCTCGGCTTCCTCTACAATGATGCCTATGCAGAGGTGCTCGGTGCCAAGCACCCCGACGCCATGGGACGTCACTTTCACGATATTTGGGCGGAGATCTGGTCGGACATCTCGCCGCTGATCGACGGGGCGCTGGGCGGGGTGGCGAGCTTTCGTGAAAACCTGCCGCTGCTGATGAATCGCAAGGGCTTCGACGAGCAGACCTGGTTCACCTTCTCTTATTCACCTGTGCGCGACGAAAGTGGCCGAGTGGCCGGTATGTTCTGCGCATGTTCTGAAACGACCGGGACCGTGCTTGGGCAACTCCGAGCTGCCGCCGAGCGTGAACGAATGATCGACATGTTCCGGCAGGCACCCGGGTTCATGGCGATGCTGAGCGGTCCCGAACATGTATTTGAACTCACCAACGCAGCCTACGTCCAGCTGGTCGGCGGCCGCGACCCGATTGGAAAGGCTGTTCGGGAAGCACTCCCCGAAATCCAGGGACAGGGCTTTTTCGAACTACTCGACGATGTGTACGCGACGGGTAAACCCTTCGTCGGGCGCAATCTCGCGGTAAAACTTCCATTACCTGACGCGAGCGAGACCGAGCGGCGGCTAGTGGACTTCGTCTATCAACCTGTGCGCAACGAGCTGGGCAAGGTTGCCGGTATTTTCGTTCAGGGGCAGGACGTCACCGACCGCATCCGCGCCGAGGAAGCGCTCAGGGAGCAGGAGCGGATCGCGACCGAGGAGCGAGCAAGGCGGGAAGCGGACGCTCAATACCGCGCATATTTCGAGAACACCGCCGAAGCTCTCTTCGTCGTCAACGTTCTCGAGGATGGCGGCTTCACCGTCGAGGATCTCAATCCCGCCCACGAAGCTGGGGTGGGACTACCGCTTGAGTCCGCCCGTGGCCGACGCATTGATGAACTTCTCCCGGAGGCTACCGCTGACAAGGTTCAACGATACTACCGGATCGTCGTCGAGACCGGTGAGGTTCATCAGTACCGAGAGCAATTCGAGCTGAACGGAAAAGCTACGCACTGGGATACAGTGCTCGTCCCTGTTCGCGACTCCGACGGACGAGTCTATCGCATCATTGGCAGCAGCCGGGACCTTACCCGCCAGATTGCTGCCGAGGAACAATTGCGCCAAGCGCACAAAATGGAGGCCTTAGGCCAGCTGACAGGTGGCATCGCGCACGACTTCAATAATCTTCTGACGCCTATTATCGGTACGCTCGACATGCTGTCTCGCAAGGACAATGAGCCCCGATCCCAGCGGCTCATTGCCGGAGCGCTGGCCAGTGCAGAGCGAGCACGCACCTTGATCGCGCGCCTGCTCAGCTTTGCGAGACGGCAACGACTGGAAGGGCGAGACGTATCACTGAGACGCCTTTTGCATGGCACGGCTGAGTTGCTCAAGCGCTCAATCGGACACACTATTCGCCTCGAGATCGATCTTGCTGAGGAAGATCTCTCGGTCCACGTCGACCCCAATCAGCTTGAGCTAGCGCTGCTCAATCTGGCGGTGAACGCTCGCGACGCGATGCCGGACGGCGGCACCCTGACGATCAGCGGTGACAAGGAAGTTGTGACCGACCTGCACAGCGCGGGCCTTTTGCCCGGCGACTATGCCCGCATCAGCATTCGCGACACGGGGATCGGCATGGATGCGCAGACCCTTCGCATGGCGACTGAGCCATTCTACTCGACCAAAGAGGTTGGCAAGGGCACCGGACTGGGTCTGTCCATGGTTCACGGGCTGGCCGCTCAGTCTAACGGTGGATTGCACATCACCAGCAAAAAGGGCGCAGGGACAACCATACACCTGTGGCTTCCGCTTGGCTGCGCCGCTCCTACAGAAGACGAACCACCTTCGGCTGAACCCGCACTTGCGATTAGCCCATTAAGGATCCTTCTCGTCGACGACGAGGACCTAGTGCGGAGTGCTACCGCAGCCATGCTGCTCGAAGCCGGCCATACGGTCGCTCAGGCGCATAGCGGCCAGAGCGCTATTCAGGCGTTTGAGAGCGGCACAAGTTTTGACCTTCTAGTCACGGACTATGCGATGCCGCTCATGAGCGGAGCGGGGCTTATACGGAGGATGAGGGAGCTGTCGCCAGACACCAAGGCGCTGTTGATTACCGGCTATGCAAGCGCAACACGAGACGTCCCTGCCGATGTCCCGCGAATTGAGAAGCCTTTCCGAGCGAACGAGCTACTTCGGCGTATCGAAGCGCTCATGACTGAGAGCAGCTAGTCTTCTTCTGAGTGGACAAATCGACCCCAGCGCCTGCTTCGTGCCCTCTACAGGGTCGGTAATTGGCCCAAGGCAGAATGATAGGGCTCGGTGAAGAAAGCGAAGAAGCGACCCTAGTTGGAAAGTCGTTCGATTAACGCCGTCATCTTCCAACCAGCAGGCCGTGCAGTGCTTGATTAAGCCGGTTCCCGCATGCCGCGAAAGCATCAGCCACAGCTTCCAGCTCCGATAGCGTCCATTGATCGCCATGCCGGAAAAGTGCCTGCTCGCCATCGTGAGCTGTTCCGGGCTTAGCATGGACGAGGTTGTTTCTCGCGCCAACGAGAGCACGAAATTCCAATGCCCCACTCTCCAAGTCACTTTGCGTTGCAGAGTGCTCGAGACCTTGCACAAGATGCACCAGCGTATCAGCGACGCGCCCTGCGGTGCGATCTGCCAAGTCTTCCATGCTGCCGGGTTCAATCCGTTCACAGCACCAAACAGCGTTCCACTCTAAGCCTGCGAAGCAATAGACTGCCAAGCCGACGGCCGAGGCGTATTCAGCGCGTACTGGCACATCAAGCCGATCGCTCTTCATGTAAAGCAGCTCGACATTTGCAGAGCCTTACCAGCCGATGCTGAGACCAAACAGTCGAAGGTCAAGGCCTGCGGCGCAACTCGTCGAGGATCTCCGCGAGAAGCTCGACCTCGGTCGGCCCGGCGACCTCGTCCGCCCGCCTCATCACTTTGTTGGCCGAACGGACCAGCATGAAGATGATGAACGCGAGGATCAGGAAGTTGATCAGGACTGTGACGAACTGACCCCACCCCAGCACGGCTATGCCGGCGGTCTTCAGATCCGTGTAGCTGCTCGGATTGCCCTTGAAGCCGTCCGGGATCGGTCCGAGCACGGTGAAGT
>CAUQTY010000006.1:0-13513 GCA_963521395.1 uncultured Sphingomonas sp.
GGAGACGGCGACGAGATCGTATTGCAGTGCGCTACGTCCGATAAATCACCGGCGCCCGATTAAAGCGCTCTGTTCCGATCATCAGCATACATTCAGTGCTTGCAACGTCGGTGCGCAACATTGATTTCGCAACGCTCAAGCTATCAAGCGGGCTAGCTCGTTGTGATTCATCCCACGTAGTATCGTCAACGTATCCTCTTTGAGAACATTGTTACCCGATAGTTTGCGCCTTGTACGTTCGAAGAACTCCTCTCGCAGTTCACAAATTCCTTGGTATCGCCGTGCGATAACATCAGCGTATTCTCCACTCGCTGATGGTGCCTCTGGAAAGCGTGGGGACTCATATCCGAAATTGCTCGGATATTCGTATTTGTTGATCAACCGCTCTAAGTCGAGTTGTTGGCGCGTGCGATAATCAACATTCGAGCACCCACCTGCGTCTTTCTCAATACGCTTTTCACGTGCATTGAAGAGCGCTGACTCGATGATCTTTCTTTCACGATCAAAGGTTGATTGAGCGGGTAAGAGGGCTGGATCAACAATCCTCGCCTGACGCGTGTACTCATTCACGTTATCGATTGCCTGCATGATGCTCGATCCGGTCTGCGCCATGCGTTGTAAACCGGACCTCCGCGCAGGCCGCACCGCGTCGGGCATCGAGCGCTTACCAATTGCCACAGCAGCGCGAACCCTACGGATTGTTTCCGCTGCATCGTACAGAGCAACGCGCGCAGGAATGCGCAGCACAGTATAGCCGAGACTTTCAAAGTATTGGTCGCGAGAAGCGTCCCTTGACCTTGCTTCTGCGCTCGAATGCCACGCAGCGCCGTCAATCTCAACCACGAGCCAACGATTTACCATGAAGTCGGTACGAAAACGACCTTGTTCAACTTGGAGGTCTAACCTCAAGTTCGTCGAGAAGAGTGCTCCATAATTCGGGCGCAGATCAAAGGCGTCGATCATCGCATCTATAAAGGCAATCTCAGCCGGAGATTCGGTATTTGCGTGAAATTCGCTCCGCCAATCAGTGTCGGTCTCCCTGACAGCCACGTAGCGAGGCTTAGGATCGGCCTTTTCAGGCTCTTCAATCCTTTCCGGCAGAAAGTGGTAGAGGATGAAAGCGCCGATAATTACCGCAAGAATGAACATACGCTCTGTTTTTCTCACCGATTCAGGCCAGACCAATGCCCACGGGTGTGACCTGAACGAGTAAAGATTATCTAATCGGCTTTCCTGCGACGCAGGCTACAGGCTCTCGGTGGAACCCTGTGCATAGCCAAGTCCGTACGCTATCACGATTAGCAAACACATGAAGAACCATCGATAGTATCGGAACTGTCGCCGGAGGATGCGCCGCGCATCATCAGCCTTGATTTCTCGCTCTAGCTTGCGGAGACGTTCGATGTTTTCACGGTCATTCTCTAACCATTCTGCGTGCTTGCGTGCGGCTTCCTGCCTCAGGATAGCTTCCGCACGTTCATCAGTTATCTTCGTCCAGATCATATCAACGCTCCTCACCCAGCGTGGCATGCACAAGCAGCAAGCATGGCGGTTGCGAGTTGCGCGACCGATATCTTAAGGCTGGGCTCTTGCATGCCCGCGCGCCCTCCATCCAGCTAGGTGGATACCACAAGCTACCGCATCGATTGCAAAGCTTCAGTTAATCGAAGCCAAAGTCGAACATGGACATCGCGGTCAGCCTGCGGAGTGCGCTCCAGTCCAGCCCTGTTCGCCTACCAAATTTATCGTGGATGCCGTGAGCGCGAAGGTGGCGTACGGCAGCATCCCTGACTTGAGGTGGGGCAGTCCTGTTTGAAGGACCGAACAGCCCGTCCAAGACCCACTCGTCACCTTTGCGGGTAAGATGCACCACGGCATAACCAAGCGGGTGCTGGAACTCTGCAAAGGCGGAGTCGCCACGCAATGCTTTCTCAAGGTAATTGCGAGCCGCACAGTTCCGGTAGCGCCTCGAAAGCGAGAGAAGCGACAAGCCATCAGCGATAGTGACGTACCGCTCTGACGAAGGAACGGGATGCGGCGGGAAGGCGCACTTGCCAGCCCATCGAGCCCAGAAGCTGGGAAACTGTTCCACGTCGTTAAGGCTCGCCAAAGCCCGTCCGAACGCCTTCTGGTCGATGCCTTTGCCTTCAAGCAGGATGATCATGGTACTAACATCGCGAGCCATGGCTGGGCTCGCGATGATGCTGACCAGTGATGGTGAGAGGACATGCTCTGGAAGGAGCTTCGCGATACGGAGCCGGTTTGGATCAACCTTCGTCAGGCGGCGGATCACCTGCGCCGCGCGGTCGTCGTGCTCCAGCGTGCTATGGAGCGTCCTATAGAATTGACCTCCATGCGGTTGATGGCCGCTTCGGGCCAACGCCCCCCGAAAACCGACCGGAACTGACCCAAATGCCCGTGAAAGAATCGTCCGGTGATCGGCGCTGGCGAGGAATGCTGCCAACTCCATTGCGGCGGCAGGTGTACCGGGTTGCGGCGTCACAGAAAGAAAAGCGGCGATGACCTGCCGACGCTCGGCGCTCGCCCGCAAGAACGATCCGGCGAGACCCGCTCCGTGCAGGTCTAAGGCAACGATCCTGTTCAATGCCCAGCCAGAGACCGGAAGAATGTCTTGCATGTCGCTCTCCTTCATCTGCGAAGGTGAGCGTTCCCCTGATCATTGGTATTCATATAAGTATGGGTATCGCAAATCGCTGATCTGACAAGAAGTTCTTGCGGGTTCAGTCGAGGAAGGCCGCAGAGAGTTCCGACTGATTGCGGTCGAGCCAAGCCTTCGATTTCTCGTAATCCGGTTCAACCTCACGAAGAAGTGACCAATAGCTTGGCCCGTGCGACCGGACCCGCAGATGAGCGAGTTCATGCGCGACGACATACTCCAGCACCTTCTTCGGGGCGAAGATCAGGTGCCAGTTGATGAGGATATTGCCCTCGGGTCCGCATGATCCCCAGCCATTGCGGAAGTCGGCGACCCGAACGGACTTTGGGACAAGGCCATGGCGCGCACCGACCAGCTTAGCCGTATCCTGCACGTCGCGGCGAGCGCGTGCCTTCAGCCAATGCTTTAGTTCGCTGGCAACAAGACTATCGGCATCCTGACCCACCCAGTCAGGCAGATCGACTATGAAGCCATTGCGGTACCAGACGCTTGCTCGCTCGCTGTCGGTGCGGCGCACGGTCAGCGACACCTTGCGGCCACGAAAAGGAATCTTCGATCCCGTCATCAGTCGAGGGACCGAATGGCGCGAAGCTATGACCCTCTCCATCTCCCGCTTGGTGGTGAAGAGCCACTGGCGCTTGCGGTCGAGAAAGGCGGCAACGGCCTCGTCGTCGTCGCTGGCCAGCGCAAGCACTTCGATGTGATCGGGCGTCACGGTGATCCGGCGCTCGGACGCTGTGATTGAACGACGAAGTTCATAGGGAATGAGGGATTGGCCGATCTGAAGCGTCGGCATCAGTGCGCCGCTCCATAGGCGTGCACCGCATAGTCCTCGACCTTTTCGCGGATCACCGGCGTTTCGCCGATGCCATGCTCGGTCAGGATACGCCGCACCTCTCGCCGCAGCCTGCGCAGGTAATCATCCATGTGCGCGAAGGCCGGATTGGTCGCCGCCGCATCGGAATAGATCGCTCCGATTCCAATGGCCGCATCCTGAAGCTGGGCGTGATCCGCATCTGGCACGATTGCCTCGACGATCCGCAGAATCGCAAAGGCGTGCTCGTCCATGCCTAGTTCGGCATGCGCACCTTGCTCGGCCTTGATGTCCCCCGCCAACCCCTCAAAGTCGCGGAGACCATCGGCGGCGGCAAGCTGACCCTCCTCGAAGCGGCGGATGATCTCCATTACGCGCTCGGAGAAGCGGCCATATTGCGCCGGGTTCTTGTCCACCAGTTCACGGGTGACCCGGCGAAGCTCGGCGGACTTCCGGACGAACGCCTCCTGCAATTCCTCCTCCGACTTCTCGGCTGTGGCGAAGTCGTCGGCAAAAGCGGGGTCGGTGATGTTGCGCAGGCGGATGGTCGTAGAAAGGCCGGTCGCGTGCACGTGCTGTTCCAGCATATCCCTGATCTTGCCGGAGTAGCTGCGATGATCGAGGCTTTCGTCCTTGCTAATGGCCTGCGCGGCCAGTCGCAAAAAGGCCGCAGCCCACTTCACCTCGGTGGTGAAATCGAGGATCGCAGGATCGGGCGACAGGTCGGCATAAACCTTGATGAGGGTCCGAGCGAGATGCTGGAATTCGAACCAGTCATCCTCTCCTCCCTGAGCCACCAGCGCGGCAGCGGCGTAAGCCGCAGCCTTCTCGTCGAGCCCGTCTAGCTTCATCGCCCGCTTCTGCGCGCGGTATCGGGCATGCGCTTCCTTGAGATCGTTCCTCAAGATAGCGATGTCGCGCATCGCATGCTCGACATCCTCGGAGCGGTACGATTGCAGCGCCTCGTCGAGGTGCTTGGTGACGCCGATATAATCGACGATGCGCCCGTTCGGCTTCGCGATGGTGCCGCCATCCACGTCGGTGAAGGCGTGCGTGCGGTTTGTCCGCGCGATGGCCTGAAGCAGGCCGTGTTCCTTCAGCGGCTTGTCGAGGTACATGACATGCTCAATGGGCGCGTCGAATCCAGTTAGCAGCTTGTCGCACACGATCAGGAAGCTCGGCTGAGCCCCGCGCACTTTGAAGCGCTTCTTGGCTTCCTTCTCGGCTTCGTCATCGAGGTAGAAGCGCTCTAGCCCCGCCCGCAACGCCGCAATGTCGGCATTCTCACTAGGCTTGTTGTCCTCTTGGCTTTTGGAGAAGACGCAAGCGATCATGGCGTCGGCCTCGGCCTGCGCGTCATCGCTCGCCTTACCGGCGCGAGCCAGATCAGTGGCGATCACTGAGGTGAGCGCGGCCCGGTACAGGATCACCGCTTCGCGGTCCACGGCCACGATCTGCGCCTTGTAGCCGTCAGGCTGGCAAACGGCCTTAAAGTGCTCCCAGATGTCGAGTGCGATCAGGCGGACGCGCTCGGGGTGCTTGGCAATGGTGGCAAGCGTCAGGCCGTTGCGCTTCAATTCCTCTCGCTTGTCGTCGGGTAGGTCCACGAACCAGCGGTCGAACAAGATGTCGATCTCGGCTTCGTTGATGGCCCAATCGGTCTTTCGGCCCTCGTAAAGGATCGGCACGGTCGCCCCGTCCCGCACCGCATCGTCGATGCCGTACTTGTCGAGGTAGCCTTCCCCAGCCACGCTGAAGCGCGCGTAGGTGTCCTTGTCGCTCGATTTGATCGGGGTGCCGGTGAACCCGTAGAAGTGCGCCTCGGGCAGGGTCGCCTGAAGGAACGCGCCTAAGTCTTTCTCCTGCGTCCGGTGGCATTCGTCCACGAGCACGATCCAGTTGGCCGAGTTCGGAATTGCATCCCTCGACCCTGCGAACTTGAAGATCGTGGACAACAATATCTGCCCGTTGCCGCTCCGACTCACCGCATCTCGCAACTCCGCCACTGATCCGCATTGCACGGGGTTGGGCAAGCCGCAGGCGACGAAGGTCTTGCTGATCTGATCGTCGAGGTCGATCCGGTCGGTCAGCACAAGGATGTTGGGATTGGCCAACATTGGCGCGTCGAGGGTCAGGTGCGTCTTCAGCTTAAGCGCGAGGAACACCATGGTCAGGCTCTTGCCCGACCCTTGAGTGTGCCAGATCAAGCCCTTACGGTGCTTGCCCTCAGCAACGCGCGCCACCGCCTTGTTCACCGCGCGAAACTGCTGGTAGCGGCAGATTTTCTTGATCTTGCTCCCGCGCTCCGGGTCCACCTCGAACACGATGAAGTGCGCCATCAGGTCGAGCAGACGCGATGGCTCGCATAAACACCAAAGGTCTTTCGTGAGCGCGTCGGGAAAGTCATCCCGGCTGCGGGGCCATGCGTCCGGCCACGGCGCGTAGAACTGCGCTGGCGCGCCGGTCGCGCCATACTCGGTGTGCATGCCATCGGTGAGAATGTTGAAGGCGTTAGGATAGAACAGCCGAGGGATGTCCCGCTCATACTGCCGGATTTGCTCATGCGCCTCGTCGCCGGTCGCGGTTCGCTTGAGCGGGGACTTGGCCTCGATCACCACCAACGGGATGCCGTTCACGAACAGCACGATGTCGGGCACTCGCGGGCGCTGAGCGGCAACACGGAATTGGCTGGTGACGTGGAAGGCATTGCGGCTGGGGTTCTTAAAGTCGATCAGCGCAATTGGGCTGTCGCGGTTCTCACCAGTGAGGCGGCGTGAATAGCCGCCCCGCATCTTCCGCTGCCATTCCTCGTTGTCGGAAAGAGTCGCAAGGTCGTTGTAGATCGCCTCGGCATCCTCCGCGGCTATTCCGTTGAGCCTCCGCAGCGCGTCGATCATCACAGGCTTTAGGATGACGCGGTTTTCCTCCTCGCGCATCGTCAGCGCCCGAGCCGGGGAAATCACCTGCCAGCCCATTCCCGCCAGCGCATCGAGCACGGGTCTCTCTGCAAGGCGGTATTCGCTCATTCAGGCACCCGCACACGACCGGAGAGGAGGTCGGACATGAGGGCGGCTTTGGTTGTCCGGTACTGCTTCAGTTCGGCTTCTAGATCGTCGATCTCCGCGTTGAACGAGAACAGCAAATTCTCGATCTCCTTCACCTCATCCGGCGAAGGCAGCGGGACCGGCAAGTTGCGCAGCGTTCCCGAACTGATCGCACTCATGATCCCGCCCTGCGCCGAGCCTCTAAGTTGTGCCAAAACCGCAGGCGAATGGTTGACCTGCCAAGCAAGCAGTGCCGGAGAATATCGGGCTTGATCCAATGTGAGGGTCCAGACGTGTTTTGATGAGATCGCGGTGCCGATATCGGACGGAACTACACAGCAGCGCCCGACTGTGCCCATGATCGTGACCATCACATCACCGGGATACACCCTGTAGCGCGCAAGCTCGCGAAACTTGTCTTCTGAAACGAACCGTCGATAAATTGGCACGAACCTTTCGACATGCACATTGTCTATACCCAAGAACGGGACGCCCTCGGGTCGTAGTTCAGACTTCAACAGGGCGCTGCCAAAGGGGCCACTCCGCATCGGATAGCGAGTGTCGGCAAGTAGCGTCTCTAGCCGCACCTCAGTGAAACCACCGGACAGCACGGCTTCCATTGCACCTTGTTTCGTTGCCTTGACGCCACTCAACAGTGTGTCAGTGGTTGCAATCGCCTCATCCACCGACCGCAGTACCTCGGCGATCCGCCGCTGCTCTTCGAGCGGCGGGAGCACCATCGGAAACGAGAGCAGAACATCCTTGCGGATGCCCTTGACCGTGGTGCCGGTTGCCACCGCGACGAACGCGTCCTTCCGGGCTTGTAGCCAATAGAAGAGATAGCCGGGATCGAGCGCAGACGAAGGCGTTAGCGCGATTAAGTCCTGATTGATCGCTACCGAGAACGGATAGCGTACCACCGCACCGACACCCATTCGGGCTGCGAAGATATTGGTGCCAGCGGGGATTAACTTCGACGTGGAGTTTGCAAGCCCGTCAGACGTGATCATCTCTTCCGGTGTGGCACCCTCACCCTTCACGACATCCTTCACGCTGGCCCAAGGGATGTCGCCATTCCAGTATGCTTCGACTTCTCGGGGTGGCGTACCACCGCCCTCCGACTTGGCCAGCACGCCGCCCAAAGTCGTTAGCTGCCAGTCAATCGGAAGGGTATCAACCTCGTCTTCCAGTTCGTCGCCCTCACTCGACATAGCCGAGCCTCCGCAGGTGCCCGAACATTATTGCTTCCGCCTCGTTGCGCTTGGCGATCAGGTCTTGCAGCTTATTTACCTCCGCCGCGACATCGACAGCCTCGGCATCAGCGCCAGTCTGCACATATCTGCTGATGTTGAGATTGTGGCCGTTGGCGGCGATCTCATCCACCGGGACCACGCGGGCTAGTTTGTCGATGTCGGCGAAGCCTCGGACGGCATTGGCCAGCATGCGGATATGCTCGTCGGTTAGAAAGTTCTGCGCCTTGCCCGGTTGATACGTCGCATCGCCGTTGACGATCAGCACCTTGCCGCGCCGTTCGGCAGGTTTCCTCCTTCGGCACACGAGCAAAGCCGCAGGGATGCCAGCGCCATAGAATAGGTTGGTCGCAAGTCCGACGACTGCCTCGATCACGTCTGCGTCGAGCATTGCTTGCCTGATCCGCCCCTCGGCTCCGCCCCGGAACAAGACGCCATGCGGCACCACGACCGCCAGTATTCCGTCATCCTTCAGGCTAGTAAGCATGTGCTGGACGAAGGCGAGGTCACCGTACCCCTTCGGCGGACAACCATATTCGTCGCGTCCGAAAGGGTCGCCGTTTTGCCAGACATCGTAGCCCCAGACCTTCTCGCTGAAAGGCGGATTGGCGAGCACTCGGTCATAGGCTGCGATGCCCTGCACGAACTCGCGCGCTTTGGGATCGTACCGCTTGGGAGACAGGATAGTGTCGCCCTTAGCGATGAAGGCGTCGTCCACGTCGTGCAGGAACAGGTTGATCTGGGCAATGCCCCACGTCGCGAAGTTCTTCTCCTGCCCGTAAAGCGACAGACTGCGGGCATTCTCGCCGCGATCCTTGAGATACTGCACCGCCTCCAGCAGCATGCCGCCCGAGCCGCAGGTCGGATCGTAGATCGACATACCGGGGCGGGGATCGAGAATCTCGATCATCAGCCGCACGATTTGCCGGGGCGTATAGAATTCGCCGCCCTTCTTGCCCGCGCCCTCGGCGAACATCTTGATCAGGTACAGGTACGCATCACCCAGCATGTCGGCGGGCACATCGGCGTTGCGCAGCCGGTGCTTTTCGAAGTGGACGAGCAGCTTCTCCAGCAGCGCGTCTGAGAAGCGATCCTGATTGGCGAAGTCGACCGACCCGAACACGCCACGCAGCCGCAGGTTGGCGTCTTCAATGGCCGCTAGTGCATTGTTGAGCCGCTGGCCGATTTGCGTGGATTGCTGACGCACTGCCTCCCAGCGATGTTCTGCCGGAATGTGGAAGCGGTGCTCGTCGGGATCAGCCGCTTCCGCCTTGTCCCCGGTCTCGGCCAGCAGAGCGTCATACTCCTCCTGCCAAACGTCGGAAAGTCGTTTGAAGAAGAGCAGGCCGAAGATGTACTGCTTGTAGTCACCGGCATCGACGGTGCCGCGCAGGATGTCCGCTGCGCCCCAGAGATGCCGTTCAAGCTCGGATTGAGAGAGTTTCGCCATAGGTCGCAGTTCTTGCGGCAGCGAACTACCAGACGCTAGCCCTCTTCGTTGTGACCGGCGCACCTATGTAGTGCGGCAGAGCTACTCGGCAGATCGGGTCAGCTAAATACCCTCATCATGACCCCATTCTACGATCCAGACGAAAGCATCCTGTCCTACCTGCTGCGTATGAGGCAGCTTCCATCCACTGATCCTCAGCGGCCCAAAGCCGCCAATATGGATCAGTTATGGGCTGCGGCGCTGCAAGAGGTCAGGATGCGATCTCTAGCCAACATCGAAACGCTTCGGGCTGCGGGGCTCGAACATGCGCGATTGGATGACCGCCCATCCAACGATGTTCGCAGACGCTCGTAATCTGAGATGGTCCTGCACATATTCTGCGGGTACGTACCCCGCAGAAAGGTCTGACCATTGGACATTGGTGCAGGGGCAAAGCGTTGCCGAGAGTTAGCTGAACTGTCGCAGCGCAAGCTCGCTGAACTGGTAGGTACATCGGAGGACACCATCCTGCGCCTTGAGCGAGGTGAGGGTTCGACGCGTATGCTCGAAGCAGTCTTATCGAGACTGCACTTCCGGGTTGAAGGCATGGAAAGAGCAGACACCTTCGGCGGGCGCGTGCGATTCGCGCGATCCGAGAAGGGGCTTTCTGCGGCAAAGGTCGCCCGCGAGGCTGGCGTGACCACAAAGGCGCTGCGCTCTCTTGAACTTGGACACAGTCAGGTCAGGGTGCTTGAGCGTGTAATCTCGGTCGTCGCGCCAAACGCCAAGTTCATTCCGCAGCCGCCACCTCTTTGGTCGGGCAAAGCATTCCGAACGGTCGCTAATGGTACATCAAAGCGTGAGCGGCACCCCTCCGACTACTACAGCACGCCGTACCCGATCACCCGCCTCTTGCTGGATGTGGAGGCGTTCCCCGATCACATTCTGGAGCCTGCTGTGGGTGAAGCACGAGCTATCGAAGCGGTCCTGCTCGAACGTGGGCACAGGGTCACGAGCTTCGACATAAATGGTCGAGGCGAGGAGCAACGATGCTTCTTCGACGTGGATGAGCGCTACCCGGCAATCATCACCAACCCGCCGTTTCGGCTCGCAACCGAGTTCATTGAGCATGCGAAGCGCATCGCAGACGAGAAGATCGCTATGCTCTTGCCACTCAACAATCTCACCGGGTTTGATCGATACCAGCGTCTCTGGAATGACACGTTGTTTCCGCTCGCAAGGGTCTATGTGCTCAATCGAGGAGTGAACTTCCTGCAAGACCCCACTCTTGAGCGGCTAGGCCCCTCCCAAATGTATAGCGCGTGGATGATCTTCGAGCGGGCGCATGTCGGATCACCCACGATACATTGGCTGAATAATCAGGCCCTAATGGCTCGTAGGTCATCGTGAGGCCCGAACTTGCTACGCTTCGTTCGTGCAGCGCACTCGTGTTTCCCTCGCTTCCGCTCGCGTAACACTTCGTCCGCAGTATCTGTATGGATTGATCATTCATCATCAGCATCATTCAACGATGAAACATGCCTTTTATTCCCCCTGTGGTGAGGCGGACTAGGCTGTCCGAACTCACCACAAGGAGAGATACATTCAACGACGTTTTACATGCTTGTTCATCACGCTCATCGACGAGTGCTGGTTCCTGCTTTCCACTCTGGCGCGTCTTGTATCCCCAGCTTTCGCTCAGGGTAACGGTTCCCAACAAGGACGATGAACAAACAATCCCTGATGAGGCGGTAGTCTCCTGAATTGCTCACAGTGCTACCTATCAGTACGGGTATTCTGGACTTGAAGTCCTATCGGAGTGTGACCGTCCGTCAAAGCTGTTCGCTACAGTATAGGGCCACGCCCACGATCCCCCGTTCGGGCTTCCGTCCCTCGTACCATCCCGTCCGCTGTTCGGGTTGGCGTGGCCCAAAGGCCGCACAGCGACAAGCAACCGTCGCGGAAGAGCATAGACGCCCCATGCGGAGCTAATCTGGTCCCCATTGTAACAGCAGGGGTGGGCCGATGCATTATTTAGTCACGCTTACGATGGCGTCTTGCTTTGAACATCTTTGCATCATCCGGCAGCATCTTCGGCTTACGTCGTACATGCTTGTATTGCTTTGGCGCGGGTTCTTCCGGCGCTTGGATGGCGTTGGTGCTCGGATCAACGTCGCGCTCAGCTTCGACCAGCGCCTTGGCCAGCCTGCGATCCCGTTCAGAGATGGGCCGCTCCTGAGCGCCCCGACGACGCTGCTCGAACTCCATCCACTCTCTCATCGCGTCAGCAGTCAACGGTCCCGGCTTGTATCGCGTGCGCTTCACTTCGAGTGTCCACGCTTGCGCTGCCTTCGCGAATGCGGTCGTGAATCCCGCCGCGAAGGGGAAGTCTCGCTAGTTTCGTAATCAGGCGCGATGCCATTCTTCCCAGCAGCAAGCTCTTCGTCCGACCACCATGGCACGTCATTATAGTCTGTGCTGTCAGTTGTCGTAGCTCTGGGAACAGCGATGGCCCAGCCCATCTTCTGGGCGATTGCTGCCTTCTCCTCCTCACCGAGAACACGCCCTGTGCCGCTCTCCCGCTGACCCTTCTTTTTCGCGACGCGTTTAGCGAAGTGCTCGGCGTCTTGCCGATATTCCTTAATCATTCCACGGGTCAGCAATGGTGTTGGCCCTCGCCGCAACTTTGCCGCTTCCCAGTCCATTTTTGCCATGCATTGCTCCATTGTCTGAAGGAGCAGTGTGCCTGCACCGGCACTCGCGGCGCATTATGATTCTGCGGCTTCCCTGTTCAATGCGAACTCCCTGCAAATCCGGCGATGCCGCAGCGAGACAAGCAAGTGCGGTTGAGAGTTCGGGAGGATCATCCAGACCTCTCTCCAGCCGAGGTGGAGGTCAGGGTCCGACGCAGGATGGAGCACGGTCGGCGACCGCATCGATGAGCGAGACCTTGTATACTAGGTCAGGGGTCGCCGACGCAAAGCGGCGGATCGTCCTCATTGCAGTGTAGCCCATCGCTGAAAGAGCTTCGATGAGTCGCTGTACCGGACGAGCGCACCCACCTCTTGCATCAGCAATACGTCGCCTGCTGGTATGCTGCGTTCGTCGTCGATAACTGAGACCCGCTCTACTCGTTGGTACGCAGGGTTGAGGCTGATATCGTAGAACTCCTTGAATCGACGTGCCACTGCGCTGGCGTCACTGATGGGCTCAACGAACGCCAGCGGTTGCCTTTCAAGCGGGTCCAAGACGACGGTTGAGACTTTGTATTTGCTCCCGAGATGACCCGTTACCTGCTCGTTTGTCCGGACCCGTCTTTCACCCACTATCTCAGTGACTCTACCAAGTAGCCGAGACTTGAAATCGAACACCGGGAGTCGATCAGCTTTCAATGCCTGATCAGCCACCAACCTCGAAGCACTCCCGACTAGTACCGCACTCAGTGCAACCTCATCTATCGTCTCGCAACTCCGAGTGACCCGCATGTGCTCAAGCTTACAGCCGTAGTGCGCGACAGCCGCTTCCACATCGCTAACCAAGGTAAGAGATTTGGATGTGCCAGTGCGCTCCAGAAGCATGGCAGCATAGGAATTGTCGTGCACAACAAAGCCCTTGCCTACAGGTGCTATCACGACGGCAACAACGTTACCGCTCGCGTAAGCTTGCGGGAGAGTGACTTCGTAGCCCTGCGACGTGCGAACGACTTCCGTGAGTTCACAGATTGCGGCCTTCAGGAATGCCTCAGATAGGAGGTCCGTCACAAGTCTAACCCGATCTGTTCGGGTAAGTATGGTGGGTGCTCATAGCGGCCAAGAAACGAAATGTTGGCCGCTTGCAGGAAGAGGTTGAACCATTGCTGGTGCTCCATATTGCGCACATCGGGCTCTGCGATGTCGCATGGCCACCTCGTCCAGTGAGTACCACGGACTATCGTCCGAGAGCCGCCCTTTCTGTTTGTATGAGTCAAGCCCGGATTTACGTCTAGACCGAAAATGCGCTCGGTGAAGAGCAGCGTCATGCTGTGCCGCATAGGTTGCTGACGCACATGGCATTGCAGGTCCAGCCTGATCCGGAAGTGCGGTAGCTCAGGAGCGTAAACAGGAAGCTTGCAAGTTACGTAGTCAGGGTGCCGCTTATCAGTCCAATCGATGGAATCCCTGATCACCTTCGGGGTCCGAAGCACATCATCTACGTACCGGGTGAACTCGCACGCTGTCAGAAAACGAGCCTTAAACGATTACACGCTTAGCCCTTATACGTCACTTACTTGGTAGTCATACCCCATGCCGAGGTGCGCCG
>CAUQTY010000007.1:0-5926 GCA_963521395.1 uncultured Sphingomonas sp.
GGCGGCGGCGGCGGCGCCGGCGGGGCCGGCGGCGCAACCGGAGCGGTCGGCGTGATGACCGGCGGCGGCGCCACGTTTACCGTGCTGACCGGCGGCGGCGGCGTGTTGGTGCGCACCAGCGGTGGTGGCGAGACCACCGGCGGCGGCGGCGTTTCAACCCGCTGCTCCGGCGGCGGGGGTGGCGGTTCCTCCGGCGGGGGTGGCGGCTCCTCCTCGACGTCGAAGGTCTTCAGATCTTCAGTGACCTGCTTCACGACATTGTACGCGAGGCCGGTGATGAGCGCATATCCGAGCAGCACATGCAGCAAGGCGACAAAGACGATCGCGACCGTCCTGTTCCCGCTCATCTGCCTGCGATTGGCGTAAGACATCCTGCCGCAATTCTCCTCAGGGGTGCCCTTTCCTTCAGAATCGCAGCCGCCCAGAGCAAAGCGGTTCCGATCTGACGGGCCGATGGTTCAAAGTATCATCAGCGGGGTCGGCGCGCTTCCTTAATGTGGCCTCAATGGCGGTGCAATCATATTGTTCCGCCTCCTCAACCGGATGGCGAGAACGTTACGGCGCCGCTCCTGAAAAGCTGGCGATTTCAACACCCACGCCCTTGGCATTGGGGTAGACGTCAGGTTTGGACGTCGCCACCCGCAGCGCGCGTACGCCGGCCCTTGCCGCGATCCAGTCGTAAATCTCGCGGGCCACCGTCTCCTGCAGGTTGAAACGCCGGGACGAGGCGATTCGCTCGATCTCGAGACGCAGGTGGTCATAGTTCCAGGCGTTGGCCGCAAGGTCGCCATCGGGCGCCGCTACCTCGTCGAGCCAGACCTCGACGCTAATCATCAGGCGCTGCGGGGTTCCGACCTCGAAGTCGTGAAAGCCGATGTCGGTCATGACGGCGAGGCCGTCGAGGTGGATCTTGGCCGAGCGAACGGCGAGACCGGGCGGGATCAGCCCGTCCAGACGCGGGGTAAAGGGAATGACATCGGTCATTGGCGGTGGGGCTCCAGGAATTGCACGTCACGGGGCAGCCGCCAGAAGCGCTGCCCGCCATCAAGCGTGAGCGTCTCGCCGGTGAGTGCCGGCGAGTCCACCAGGAATTGCAGCGCGCGCAGCACGTCGGCCGGCTCGACGCCGCGTTGCAGCGGATTGAAGCGGTGCGTGACGGCGAAATTCTCCGCACTCTGGCCTTCGGACAGCAGCATCAGTGCGGGCGAAATGGCGTTCACCCGGATACCTTTCTCGGCAAGCGCCTGGGCGCTCAGCAGGGTCAGCGTGGCAAGCGCCGCCTTGGACAGCGTGTAACTGAGGAAATCGGGATTGGGCGCCGCAAGCTTGGCATCGAGGATATTGACCACCAGCCGGTCACCCTCCCCGCCTGCCGCGGCAAAGGCCGCAGTGAGCAAGGCGGGCGCGGCGACGTTCACCGCCATGTGGGCAGCAAGCTCATCCGCGGAGAAATCATCCAGGCTGTCGGCCGCAAAGCGCGCGGCGTTGTTGACGAGCAGGCTGGGCGCGGCCGGGCAAGCGGCCAGGATGGTGGCGGCGGCCTGCTGCCCGCCGGCAAGATCGGCCGCAACCCTGATCGCGCCCGCCGGCACGTCGTCTCGCGGACTTCTGACGTGGGCAACGACCTGCCAGCCGTCCGCCAGCAGTCCCTCCGCCAGGACCCTCCCGACCCGTTTGCCTGCCCCGGTGACGATCGCGACCCTGCTCATGCCCGGCAGGTCTAGCGGCTGGCCTTGCGCAAACAAGCGGCTGGCCTATCTGCGGTACCGATGCCGGAAATCCGTTCCCCGCTGGAGATCGCCGGGCGCAGCCTGAACGAAATCGCCGCCGCCGCCGCCACGCGCGGTGGCCCGCCGGTCGACCAGTGGAACCCTTCGCACTGCGGCCACAGCGGCATGCGCATCGACCGCGAAGGGCGCTGGTTTCACGACGGCCGGCGGATCGAGCGCGAGGCACTTGTACGGTTGTTCGCCTCGGTCCTTCGCCGCGAACCCGACGGACGCCACGTGCTGGTCACCCCGGCCGAGAAGCTCGACATCGAGGTGGACCTGGCCGCGCTGCGAATCACCGCCATGCAGCATGAAGGCAGCGGCCAGGATCAGCGCATTGCCTTTCAGGTCAGCGATGGCGGCGCGCTTATCCTTGGTCCCGGCCACCACTTGCGCTTTGTCGATGGCCTGCCGCTGGTCACGGTGCGCGGCGGGATCGAAGCGAGCCTGGAGCGGCCGGTCTGGTACGAGTTGGCCGAGCTGGCGCTTGCCGCCGACCCGCCCGGCGTGTGGAGCGCAGGCCTGTTCTTTCCTTTTCCGACGCCGTGATCCTGACCGAACGGCTGCGCGCCGCCCTGTTGCGCCCTGCCCCACCCGGCCTGCTGCCCGGCGACCTGATCGAGGGCGAGGCGGGCGAGGCCATCCCGGCCGCCGTGCTGGTGGCGATCACCCGCCGGGAGGAGCCCGGCGTGCTGCTCACCGTCCGGCGCGAACATCTTCGAACGCACGCGGGGCAAGTGGCCTTTCCCGGGGGGCGCGTCGACCCCAAGGATGCCGATGTCGCCGCCGCGGCACTGCGCGAGGCCGAGGAGGAGATCGGGCTGGCGCGCTCGGCTGTTGCCCTGTGGGGCGCCGCGGATCCTTATCGGACCGTCACCGGCTACCAAGTGGTTCCGGTGGTCGGTGAGGTGGATCCGGACCTTCCACTCCAGCCCCACGAGCATGAAGTCGCCGACCTGTTCGAGGCGCCGCTTGCCTTTCTCCTCGACCCCGCCAATCAGCACCGCATGTCTGCCGATTTCCGCGGTGCGAAGCGCCATTACTATGCCATCAACTGGAACGGTCGCCACATCTGGGGCGCGACCGCTGCGATGCTCGTGAACCTGAGCCGGCGTCTGCACGCGTGATGGACAGCAGCCAATTGCGGGCGCTGGCCGCTCGGCCCGGAGTGGCGGCGATGTTCGAGGCGCTGGGAAGCGGCCAGGCCCGGCTGGTCGGCGGAGCGGTGCGGGACGGGCTGCTTGGCGTGGCGGTCACCGACGTCGATGTCGCCACCCCGCTCAGTCCCTATGAGGTGATGCGTCGCTGCGGCGCGGCCGGCATCAGGACCATCCCGACCGGAATCGCCCATGGCACGGTGACGGCGCTCAGTGCCGGCGAGACGATCGAGATCACCACCCTGCGCGCGGACCTGACGACCGATGGCCGGCATGCCACGGTTGGCTTCACCGATGACTGGCGCGAGGATGCGGCGCGGCGCGACTTCACCATCAACGCGCTCTACTATGATCCGGCTTCGGGCGAAGTGGACGACTATTTCGGCGGGCTGTCCGACCTGGCGGAAGGCCGCGTCCGGTTCATCGGCGAACCCTTGCAGCGCATCGCCGAGGATCACCTTCGAATCCTGCGCTTCTTTCGCTTCACGGCGCGGTTCGGAGCGGCGGTGGACGAGGCCGGGCTTGCCGCCTGCGCCGCCCGGGCCAACGACCTCATGGCCCTGTCGCGGGAGCGGATCGCGGATGAGTGGCTGAAGCTGCTGGCACTGCCGGACCCGGTCGCAACGGTGGCCTTGATGCTGGACCATGGCCTGCTGACCCCCGTCCTCCCCGAGATTGCCGCGCAGGCGCCGCAGCGACTTGCGGCGCTGGTCCAGGCGGAAGGCCAGGCGGAACTTGCCCCCGATCCCTTGCGCCGCTTCGCCGCCTTGCTCCCGGCCGATCCCCTTGGCGCGGAAAAGGTGGCGGCGCGGCTGAAGCTCAGCAACAAGGCCCGCAAGCGGCTGGCCTCGGCGGTGGTGTCTTTTGCGGGAGAGCCGCCCCGTGCACTCGCCTACCGGATCGGAGTGGTCGAGGCGCAGGACCGCCTTATGCTCGCTGACCAGGCGGGGGCCGCGGCAGAGCTCGAGGGCTGGTCGCCGCCGCGCCTGCCTGTCGGCGGGGGCGAGCTGATCACGCGCGGCCTGACGCCCGGTCCAGCGGTTGCGCGCACGTTGAAACAGATCGAGGAGCGCTGGGTAGTGGAAGAGTTCCCCGGCGAGGAACGCCTCAGCCAGCTGGTTGACGAGGAACTCGCACGCTCGGCCGGGTAACAGTCAGACGGACTAGGCAGATCGGCCTCAATCAGTGCCGGCCGCAGACGGGCCTGCGACCGGCACCCATTTCCCGGGTCGCGGGGAAGCGTGACCCGGAACGTTCCACGGCAGCTAAAGGGGGAATGCGGCGCTGGAACGGTGACACCATGCGGGAGCGGCACCGCTGCTCCCAGCTAGGCTTTCAACCGTATCCTGCCCGCAAGGAGGCTAGAGCCCCGCTTCCACGGCAAGGCGGATGAGGTCAGCGCTGGTTGGCACGCCGAGCCGCTCCATCAGCAGGGCCCGGTGCATCTTCACCGTTTTCTCGCTGATCTTCAGTTCCCAGGCGATCTGCTTGTTGAGCAGTCCCTTGGCAATCAGCTCGAGCACCTGGCGCTGCCGGGGAGGAAGCCCGTTCACGGCGATGATCGCCCGTTCGCGCCGGCCGCTGAACACCGAAGTGCTTTCGGCACCCAGTTCGACCTGGCTGCCAAGGAACCAGCTGAGCTCCCCATTGTCGTCAAACAAGGGCGTGACCAGCACGGCATTGCGGAAGGGCGTTCCGTCCTTCTTGTAGTTGAGGATGTCGACCAGCACCGACTTGCGGCTGCGAACACCCTCGCGAATGCGCTCGGTCAGCCAGGGTTCGGTTCCGATCCCTGACAGGAAGCGGCAATTGCGGCCAAGGATCTCGCCTTCCGAATAGCCGGTGAGCTCGCAAAAGGCAGGATTGGCAACCTCCAGCGGATTGTCCGCCTTGCGAGGGTTGCTGAGTACAGTGGCAATGGGGCTGAACCCCACTGTCTGCACCAGTCGTTCGTCATCTACTGAAGCCAGCACAGCTCCTCCGCGCTTCCCCTGCCCAACAAGCACTACACTTGTGCGACCAAGGTGGCGAGGGGGGTAGGCGAAAGCGACAACGATCCGCGCTTGCCGCGAGAAGCGATGTGGCGGGTTTTGTACGCGAGAAGAGAATGGGCCAAGCCAGGAAACCTCGAAAGTTTCGTTTCACATCCGTATCTTGGCCGCCATTCCCGAGCTTTTGCGAGCCGCCAAAGCGTTGCATAAGTGTCACAGTTGGCGAGCGATGCCCGTTCAGCTTTCGCTTGAGCGAAACTAATCGGCTGCTCTACAGGTTCGGGGCGCCATCAACACTAACTCTCGAGCGAGAAGGGGAAAGCATGCGCAAATACCTCCTGGCAGCCGTCGCAGCGGCCGCCATCACCTCGCCGGCGATGGCCCGCGATGGTGCGGGCTACGTCGGCGTCGACCTCGGCGCCCTCCTCGTTGAGGATATCAAGATCGATATCGTCAACGCGGCTGGCACCGAATTCAACGACTACGCCATTGGCGATCACAAGTATGGCTTCGACGTCGGCGTGAACGCCGGCTACGACTTCGGTGCGATCCGCGCCGAGGCCGAAGTTGCCTACAAGCGCGCCAAGCACGACGAATATCTTCTCAACGGTCTGGTTGTCCCCGCGGACGGCCGTTCGACCTCGCTGTCGGTCATGGGCAACCTGCTCCTGGACTTCGGCGCTGACGACAGCTGGCAGGGCTTCGTCGGCGGTGGTGCCGGCTACGCCCGCACCCGCGTCAGCCTCGCCAACACCGCGCTGAGCAACCGTCGCCTGAGCGACAGCGGCTTCGCGTGGCAGATCCTGGCCGGTGTTCGTTACCCGGTCAGCGACAACATCGACTTCGGCCTGAAGTATCGCTTCTACAACCACGACCTCGACGACACGCTGAGCTTCGCTCCGGTGACGACCGTTGGTGGTGACGCAGAGGCTCGCTTCCGTTCGCACTCGCTGATGGCCAGCCTGTCGTTCAACCTTGGTGGTGCGGCCCCGCCGCCGCCGCCGCCGCC